>JACPUU010000002.1 GCA_016192075.1 Bacteroidota bacterium
CTTTGTGAGCCTTTGTGGAATAATTTAAGCAAAGCGCTGTTCCACAAAGTAGCACGAAGAAGACACAAAGATCCACAAAGAACAATGCCGAAAACAAAAAAAACGGATCAATTTTCATCATCCGGTTTTGAAAAAAATTGATTGAACTTATTTGTTCAGTTCCTACTTTACAATTTCAGATATTCGATCAAAAAGGGGAATAATTTTTCCCGCAGATTTCCGCAGATTCCCGCGAATATCTGATAACGCCCTGCTTTTTCTGCCCACATTTGCCGGAAACTGCAAACCCTTTGTGAAACTTCGTTTGCTTTGTGAGCCTTTGTGGAATAATTTAAGCAAAGAGCTGTTCCACAAAGTAGCACGAAGAAGGCACAAAGATCTACAATGAACAATGCCGGAAACTGCAAACCCTTTGTGAAACTTCATTTGCTTTGTGAGCCTTTGTGGAATAATTTAAGCAAAGAGCTGTTCCACAAAGCACCATAAAGAAGGCACAAAGATCCACAAAGAATTCCCGATGATTTTCAGATTCAGTTATTCCAAAACTAAAATTCACAACGGCTAACTTCTACCAAACCCCGGAATTTCATCGAGCCTTTTTTCGGCCGTATACCGCCTTTTTTCCAGGTTCAGATTTCCAAAATAATTCAGGTAAATCAGAATAAAGGCAAAGATAGAGTAGACCGGAATTTTATAACGGCCAAGTGCACCAAAATTATACGATGTAAAGCCCACCACAAATCCAAAAATCAAACTGTAAATCAAAAAAGTGTAGAGAATTGGTTTTTCACGGATGTAGCGCATAAACCGGAATCCAAGTTTATAGAACACCATCAGGCAGAGTAACAGCAGGGCAACACTCTCAAAAGCAGCCAGCATAACTACCGGGTTGCGGGCTTCCCAGATATAAGGTCTGAAAAAGGTAACGTTGAGTGCGGCCGGAATTTTCCGCGCAACACCTGTCGGGGTATATTCCAGTTCACCCAGGTTGTACGATGAGCCGCCAACATCGGTATGCCAGGTATGAAATCCGCGGATGCGTGATTCAATAGATTCTACCGTGTATTTTTCAGAAGCCTCCTGCAAAAACTGTGGGCCAATGTAAATGATTGAACCGGTAAAGAGCAGCAGAACCAAACCCAACCCGCGTTTGATTAGTTTGTTGCGGATTTCTACTTTGATCATTTCATTTATGCCGAATAAAAGTGCCGGTAAAAAAGCCAGTATGATGTATCCCTTCATGAGAAAAACGACGGTGGCCGCAATCAGCGCTCCCACAAAAAGAGATAGTTTGAATTTTTTCTTGAACAGTGAAAAGTACAGGCAGTAAATAACGTAATTAATTCCGGCCAGGGTAAAGGTATCTTTCATAACACCGCTTCCCCAGAAGAGCGCAGAAGGAACCAGGAAAACAGCTGCAAAAGCAAGATCTTTGCGCTGAGGCAGAATATCTTTGAAAACGAGGTACAATTTCCAGCCGCCCCAGAATGAGATGAGTGACATAAAAAGCGTACTGACCAGGTATGAGTGAAATGAAATCAGCATTAGTGGTGAAAACAGTTTCACCATAAACCACTCTTCGGCTCCGCGTGAATAGGTAATGCGCTGTTCAAACTGCCACAGATCAGGCGGCAGGTTATCATTTTCAGCAACCAACAGGCGAAAATAGGTGGCCGGATCGTGCGTGAGCGTTTCAGCCATGACACTGCCTCCTTTGGCATAAACAAAGGTATCTCCAAACGTATAATAGTAATTGAAAATATAGACGTAGGTGACGCCGGCAACTACTTTAATCACAAAGCCCAGCAGAAAATACCGGTACTTTTCTTCATCCCTTGACCATTTGTAGATCATCAGCAAGCTAAACAGGATGGCAAAATACGTCAGCCATATTCCCCAGTCAATCCATGTGATGGTTACACTTTCCATATCTGAATTACATACGTATTCTGCACAAATTGGTTTTGCAACGTTCCTTCGGGGTTTGCGTAGACGTATATTTGTAGTTTAGTAATATAATACATCCAACGCATATCAACGGCATCTTTTGCATATCACTTGATTTTGAAAAATTCTGGGGAGTCCGGGATGTTACTGATTTCAAGCAGGTAGAAGCCCGGTTTAAACAGGTGAAACCGGTTGTAGAGGGCATTTTAAACCTGTTTGAAAAATATGAAATTCATGCAACCTGGGCTGTTGTGGGCTTGCTGGAGGCCAATTCGCCGGATGAACTGATTGAAAAAAACAAAGGCAAAACCATTTCGTACCGCCACAAAAAATACAGCCCTTTTCCAATCACGGCTGAAAAATACGGTCAGATTCCGTTTGAAATACTGGGGGCTGCGGCTGAATTAAAACAAATCAGTGCTGCCCGCAACCAGGAACTGGCCTCGCACACGTATGCGCATTTTTATACGCTGGAAGTAGGGCAGACGGAAGCGGAGTTTAAAGCAGACCTGGCTGCCATGAATCGTTTGGGAGAGGCTCTGCAGCATCCGTTCAGGAGTATCGTTTTTCCCAGGAACCAGGTAAACCAGGCGTATCTTGACTTGCTTGCCAGGGCCGGTTATGCAGCTTTCAGGGGAAACCAGGAAAATGCTGACTGGGCAAATTCAACCTATCAGGCTGAAACACGGAAGCAAAAAATAAGACGTGTATTGGATGCGTATTTTAAATTATCAGCGACCAAAGTATTCAGGGTAAACGAACTGCCGGTTCAAAATGGTTTAGTAAATATTCCCGCCTCACGGTTTCTGAGACCCCACCGCGGAAATTTTTTTCTGGAGAACCGCAAACTCAAACGGGTCACAAATGAGATGACACGGGCGGCATTGAATGGCACCATCTATCATTTATGGTGGCACCCGCACAACTTTACGTTTCACCCTGAAAAAAGCCTTGCCCAGCTTGAAAAAATACTGCTGCACTTTAAGCAGTTGGAAAAATCACATGCATTTGTTTCAAGAAACATGGCTGAAATTGCTGCCTATGCAAAAACGTAAATTTGTTATACTGGCCACCGAAGGTGTTACAACCAATTTGCTTTGTGAAGAATTAAGCAGGCATGGTACCGTTGAGGCTGTTATGCTGGAAGAAAATGAATCAGCCCGGGTAAAAATAAAACGCCGCTTCCGGAAACTTTCATTTTTCAGGGTAGTGAGTCAGCTGTTTTTTTTGTTTTTTCTGATGCCTATGCTGTCACGTGCTGCCCGAAAGCGAATGGCCGAAATTGTTAAAACGGCGGGGTTTAAAAATCAGCCGTGTGATTCTGCCGGAATAATTCGGGTGAAAAGTGTCAACGATGCTGAAACGGTTGCGTTGATTTCAAAAATAAATCCTGATTTTGTTTTTGTCAACGGAACGCGGATTATCCACAAAAAAATACTGGATCAGATAGCGGTTCCGGTACTGAACATTCACGTAGGCATTACACCCAAATACCGCGGTATACATGGTGGTTACTGGGCACTGTACAGGGGTGATGCAGAAAATTTTGGCGTTACGTTACATTATGTAGACGCAGGGGTTGATACCGGAAAAATTATTTCACAAAAACGAATAAAACCCGGTGCCGGTGACAATTTTGCGTCGTACCCGGTTTTACAGTTTATTGCCGGGCTGGAACTGGCATCCGCTTTTTTCAGCAATGGAGGGGAGCAGGTAACTGAAACGGCCGGGCCGGTAACTGAAAGCGGGCAGTATTATCACCCGGGGTTCTTTCAATATCTTTTCAAACGCTGGTTTGGCGGTGTCCGCTAATAAACTAACCGTGGTGATAGGGCTCGTTGTTGAGTATGGTAAAAGCCCGATAGATTTGCTCAATAAAAAACATGCGCACCATCTGGTGATTAAATGTCATTTGAGAAAGAGACATTCTGAGTTTGGCTGCGGCATACACTTCATCTGAAAAGCCATAGGCCCCGCCAATTACAAAGGTGATTGTTTTGTGTCCGCGGTTCATTTCTTCACGCATCCATTTGGCAAAACCGGCTGAACTGAATTCCCGTCCGTTTTCGTCCAGCAAAATCAGTAAACCACTTTTATCAACCTTTGACAGAATCAGTTTGCCCTCTTCTGTTTTGATTTGAGCTTCTGTCATACTGCGGGCATTTTTAACGTCCGGCAGCTCTGTTTTTTCAAATTGAATATATTTGGCAAGCCTTTTGTGATATTCCTGCTCAGCCTCAAGGAAATAAGATTTGTTGGTCTTACCAATTGTAATTAATTTGAATTTCATGGCTGAAAAGTTAAAAAATGGCTCAATTTTTGATGAGATTAACCGAATTTAAAGATTCCTTTGACAAAGCATTACGAAACGAATGAAAAAATATCTGTCCATACTTGCAATTTTTTTGGGAACCGTATCTTTTGGTCAGCCGCTTGAGCCGGGTGAAGAAGAGTTGACCCGTCATGAGCGAAAAGCAACAGACCAGCAGCAACAACCTACGTATGAATCTATTATTGTAGCTGCTTTCAAAGCCGGTAATGCCACCAAAATAGCCGGGTATTTTTCTGAAAATGTCGATTTGTCGATTCTGGAGACCGAGAATTTGTATTCGAAATCACAGGCTGAGCAAATTCTCAAAAACTTTTTTATTAAACATAAACCCTCTGAATTTACAATTGTTCACAAAGGAAAATCAGGGCAAAGTGAGTATTTTATTGGTGAACTGGTTTGTACAGATGCCATTTTCAGGGTAACGCTCAACAGCAAGGTTGGAGAAACAACCAAAGAAATTACTGCGCTGACCATTGAAGTGAATTAGGTTGTTTTATTCAACCACGTCGCCACCGGCATAAACCATTTGCTCCATGCCGCCGATAAACATAAATTCATGATAGGCCCGAATGGTTTTGCCCTGGTAGGCATCCTGGTTTTCATAAAGCGTATTGATCAAAGCATCGCCCTGTAACAGGTATAACGCCACACTGTAACCGCTTTCTTCATTTTCAAGAATCAGGTAAGACACCGGATCCAGTATCAGAAATTCGCCGAATTGCATTTCATAATCACCCGATTGTGTTACGGCCTGTTCTGCCCGCTCAAAGTCAAATTGCCCCATGGTCATGGTAATTTCTTTAAAGGCTACCTGTTCGAGCTCTTCTTCAGATGATGCTGACCGTTCGAGCGCTTTTAGAATAATGGCTCCGTTCAGGTAAATTTTGCGTTGGATGAAAATAGTTGCGTTGTTTTCAGTACGAATTATATTTTCTTCCACAAAAACCGGCAGGTTCTCTTTAAAAAACAAGTTGCGGTAAGTAAGTCCGGTTGTATCTTCAATCAGTTCTGTGTAAAGAATAGCGGTATCATTTTGGCTGAACCGTACGGCTGAATAAGCATATCCTTCTCCTTTTGAAAAACGCATACCGGTGAGAATATCGTACGTTTCTGAAGTATCCAGTTTTTCGTTTACATACGCATCAATTGAATTTTCATCAATTTCCAACGATTGTTTTTCACCGGCAACAGTGCAGGAATAAGCGATGGCTGAAATTATCAGATAAATAAAGAAGCGGACCATTAATTTGGTTTTGTTTTCAAAGATAATTCAAAACAAGCAGTAAGTAACGGGTTGATTTAATTGCTATATAGAACCTTGACCGCACGTTTAAATAGCAGAGATACTCACAATTTAAATCCAATAAAAACAGCTGCCTGAAACGGGTGAAAGATGAATTGTGAAACACGTTCCTCGGTTGGAGACTGTGATATTGTTGGATTCATAATACCTGGTTCATAACCTGATTCTACGGCCCTGGAAATTTTTCCGCCAGCGTAGGTGTAACTGTAGTTACTGTAAATTTCAGCACCCAGCATCAGGCGTTTTCCGAGGTTTACTGAACCACCCAGGTAAATTCCCAAACCAGCGCTGAAGCCTCCCGGCACATGTGTATTGGTTGTACGATAAGCGTATTGCCCCCACTCGTATTTGTAATGGTAAACACGATAAGCGGTCAGGTTTCCGATATAGCCAAGTGGCATTTCAACTCCGCCAAAGAATTTAATTTTTTCACGGCTTAAAAAAGTCCGCTGAATGCCGGGGCATAGTTTGAGCAGTTGCTGGCTGATGGTTTCTGTATCGTAATAAGAAATGGGATTTGTAAGTGCATAGTTTACGCGCAAATGGCGTTGCATAAAAACACCGCGTATGCGAAAAGCCATGGATGTGTTCAGGTGTTTTTTATAGCAGATACCCAGGCCAAAACTGTGATTGCTGACATCACCGCCGTTGTAGCCAATACTGGTAACGTCATCATAACCGCCGGGCGGAAGTGCTTTTTCAATGGTATTAAACGAAACAGAAATTTCGTGCTGCGGATAGTGTTGTGCATTTGCCACCAATGCGCCTGTAAAAACAAGTAAGAACCAGAAGATACGCATAGATTAGAAAGTTGGGTTACAACCTTGTAAACGAAAAAAAGGGCTCCCCGGTTGGAAGAGCCCTTTTTCGTTTAATGAGTTAGAACTATTGGAAAATGATTTCCATTTCAACACGTCGGTTACGCTGACGTCCTTCAGGAGTGTCATTTGTATCAACAGGTTTTTCCTCTCCAAAGAACTGAACAATAATTCTGTCCTCAGCTACTCCGCGTGAAACCAGGAAGTCTCTCACTGCCTCAGCGCGTTTTTTAGAAAGGATCAGGTTTTTCTGTGCTTCACCCTGATTGTCGGTGTGTCCGGCAATGATAATACGGTAGGTAGGATTATCCACCAGGTATTTTGCCAGATCTTCCAACGAAGCAAAAGATGATTCAAGAATAATTGCTTTCGCAGTTTCAAACTGAAGGTTATCAAATGCACGTTTGATAATTTCCAGGTTTACAACCGGACAACCTTTGTTCTCAACTGGTCCAGGTGTGTTAACGCACTCGTCATCTTTATCAAGCACACCGTCACCGTCTGTATCAATATACGGACAACCGTGGTTTTGAACCGGACCGGCGTTGTATGGACACTGATCATCTTTATCCAACAATCCGTCAGCATCTGTATCCGGCCAAGGGCATCCGTTATTTTCAACCGGACCGGCTTTTTCAGGACAGCCGTCGAGGTAGTCAAAAATACCATCGTTATCCGTATCCGGACATCCCTGGTTTACAATAGGACCTGCCACTTCAGGGCACAAGTCATCTGAATCCTTCAAACCATCACCATCACGGTCAGGACATCCTTTGAATGCTTCAAGACCTGGTTCTTCAGGACAATCATCCAGTTTATCAATAATCTTATCACCGTCTTTGTCAGGACATCCTCTGAATTCAGCTAAACCTGCATCATCCGGACAGTCGTCATTTTTGTCAATGATTTTGTCACCGTCACGGTCAGGACATCCCTGGAATTCAACCAGACCCGGATCAGCCGGACAAGCATCTTCTGAATCCTGGATACCATCCATATCGGTATCAGGACATCCTTTAAACGCCCATACACCCGGTGTTTCAACGCAAACGTCCAGTTTATCTGAAACTTTGTCTAAGTCAAGATCATCGGGATGACCATACAGAATTGGAACTTTTAATGCAAAATAAATATCTGCTCCCCGGATTTGTTTGTCTTTACCCGGAGCAAAAACCCATTTCAAATCACCGGTTCCAATAATGATTGGTCCCATTCTCAAACCAAGCCCAGCACGAACGCCGTAAATGCCGCTGTAAGAAACCGGTGCAGCAAGTCCTGCCCAGGCAAAATCATAACGTGGAGTAAGTGTAAAGCTGGTTGGATAACGTACTTTGTGTGCATCTTTATTCATCTGGAATCCAATCATGGAATTAAAATTCAGGTAGAAATCATTCCAGATATGCCAGTCAACATCTGCATTGATGTGTGTTGGCAGGTTCATGTAAAAAGTACCGGCATCATTGATACGGGTAGCTGCACCTGTTGAGATCAGTGTGTCAACGTTGTCATTGAATGATTCCAAACCTTCGCTGTCATCAAACTGGAAAAGGCTTAAAACACCTGTATTAACGCTGAAGTTGCGGCTATTTTCAGATTTTGCATAACGCATACCGCCAATATCATTCACCGCCAAACCTACACGCAGTAAATATTTGTTTTTGTCACGACGCCAGAGGTTTGTCTCACCGTCCATGTCATATTTATAGTCTTGCCAATCAGGTCTCCATTCATAGATTAACCCAATATCTACACCAAATCCAAGTTTAGACTGCAGTTTATAAACGTCATTGAATGTAAGGGCTGAGTCTGTTCCGGAGCCGCCCAGGTAGGTACTTGAACTGGCATCAAAGCGCTCATCAATATTAGAAGAATAACCGTAGTCAAAATTACCTGAAATGGAGGCAAGTGTATCGTCGTTGTAGACGTTATACCGCACTTCATCTGTATACAGGTAGAATGCACCTAATCCCTGTAGGAATTTCAGTTTGGTACCAGCTTTCAGAAAGTGCTCTTCGTCGTCCAGAACCACCATGGCAAAACCAGCGTGATATTCCATCCAGCTGTTAAAGGAGATGTTGAGGAGTTGATCATCCAGGTCGAGGTTCCAGAGATCCTGGTAGTCCAGCCCATTTTGAGCCAGTGTCAGGAGTTCAGAAGAAAGGTGATCCACGTTCAGGAAGGTTCTGCTTTTTACACCGCCGCTGATAGCCATTGTACGGTTAATCGAAACCATAAAGTTCAGAATGTCTACTTCTGTTTCAACAAAAGCAGTACGCGGTGTACCTTTGGGGTTTGTGAACTGAAACAGGTTACCCTCACCGCGGTTCATGTAATAATCGGTAGAATCAGGGTGAATGATGTTAAACCCAGGCCCGGTAGTATCGTTAAGCCATGCATCCACAGCCGGGTCTCCGGCTTTAAATGATTGTGACCACCAATAAGGCATCAGGTGCGTGTTCATGTAAAGGTGATTGTTGTACCCGGTGAAGGATACCCCGCCAAGCGTGACATCAACTACCATGCGGTTATCGGCTATCATGGCCGGATTCCAGTCTCCGCCTGAGACACCTGAGTAGTTACTTTGGCGGAAACCGCTAAAGTCCTGCGCAATGGCAGAAGTCATGGTGGCGGCCAAAAATAAACCCGTAAGCAGATTTGTTTTTTTCATCATCATTCTGTTTTATATACTTTAATTTTTGTACCCACAAAAGTGTATAACAATCTGTCTTTTAAATGAAAGACACTTGTGCCGGTAACAGGAACCGGGAAAATCATTTTTCCGAATCCGTCGAGCAAATATAAGGCATTCTGTGAATTATCGGCAAAAACATATTCAAAGCCGTCAGTGATAACGAGGCCGGCAAACAGTTGGTTTGGTTCAGGCTTTAAAACAGACTCTTTTTCATACCCGAATTCGTCCAGCACCACCACGCGTTCTACCTCTTCAATTACCAGCAAGGGTTGATTATTGTTAAACACCCATTTGGCACTCAGCGCATTAACTTCACGATCTACTTTAACAGAGTCTTTGTGACCATCAAGCAGGTAATAATTGAAAATATAGTTATTGCGGTATCCAAGTTTGCGTAACGAGGACTCATCAAAAGCCCCAACCACAAAACCTGACTCGTTTGGCAGGGTTACCTTTACCGGCTTGCTCAGGCGTGATTCACCCCTGCGGTTAATTACATACTGGGTGTTTGTCATGTCTTTAAATGAAATCATGTCTTTGCCCTGTGTAACATAATATGAAACGGACCCCTGCAGGTCTGCTGTCATACCGGTAAATAACCACCCTTGTACAGCTGTACCGGTTTCATCCAAACTTTTTACCTGGTTTCCGACACTTACCAGGAAACGGTAATTAAAGGCATTGTCATAATTTACAGCAATACCGCCTTTTGAAATACCATTGTATTTTTTTGGAAGGCCGCTGCATGATTTTCCACTCTGGGTGATTATATCGATCTGATCTTTCTGAAAGAAAACCACTTCATCGGTTCCGTCATTTTCCAGGTCAATGATCTGCGGTACCCCGGTGAGATCAGATGACAGGTTCAGGCGCCAGATTTTTGTTCCCAGCGTATCGTAAAGAACTACCTGGTTGAGGTTACTCAGGAGTACAAAAACGCTGTCATTTTTTCGCAATGTCTGAACGGCAGTTGGTATAATCTCAACCTCAAAGTCAGCAATGAGTTTTACCGTTTCAGTGCTTTGAGCCGTTTGGCCTGTTTCACAAGCGGTAAATATGCAGTTTTGAGCATTGTTCCAGATTTTGGAAGACAGGCTGTAGTTTGTACCGTTGTGATGAATGATAGAGAACTGATGTGCCCGCTGGGGTAAGGTTTGTTCATAGAGTGTACGCAGCCGGTTGTTTTTCAAAAAGAGATTACCCAGCTGCAGTTCACCCAGGTACCAACGCATAGCAGGAATGCTGTTTGCCAGTACATTGAAGTTATCAATGCATGTAAACAAATGAAAATTTTCAGATAAACCGGGGAGTGATTTACGCCAGTCAATGGTGGTTTCAAAAGGCATAACCTCATGTGAACCAATGGTGAAAAAAGGAATAAGGCTGGTGTCTCCCCTTGCTGCCAGCGTTTGCTCTTCCAGCATAAGCTTTAAATCAGCGTCTGTGTTTTGCGGTGCAATCAATAAGCTGAAAGAGTCTTTTTTGATAAAAAACAAGCCTCCGTCAACCCATGAAAATGCCTGTTCATCGGGCTCAGCAAAAAAGTATTTACTGTCTTCATTAAACGCGTGGCTGCCGTAAAAATGAAGTTCTGAAAAAGATGCCGGAACGAAAGGCAGATACCCGGCGTGCAGTATCGGGGGGCTGTAAGGTCCGGCAACAGAATCTTCCCAAACCAGCTGGTGCTGGTTGCTGCTTAGTATGTGACGCTGGCCCCGCGGAAATTCATTCGAGAATAAAACAAAATCAGCATTTCCATAGTTCTCACGCTGGGTTGAAATTTGGGGTGTAAGTGGCTGTGTGCTAATGACCAGGTAATGATTAAACTGCGACACCAGGTAATTTTTTCCATCCACCGAAAGTCCGCTTTCTGAGGCACTGGCCGTTACGTCAAAATAGGTCTGCAGCATTTCTGCCAGGTCATACGCATCGGGAGATGTGGTTTTGAATGCGATTAAAAAATCTGTTTCACTGCATGACAGGTAACAATCTTTGCTTAGGTTTTCACTGAAGCTGAAGTTCGGGTGGTTCAATACCTGCTCTATGGCATTAGTGAGATTGGCAGGCATTACAGGTAACATTAAGGCATCTGTGCTGCTGAGTTTTTTTACAAGGCGGTCAGCATTTGGAAATAGTGCTGAAAAAAGTTCATTTTCAACATGAAAAGAATTGTAGTTGTATTTTTCCTGCTGCTTTTTGTAAAGCACCCGGGCCAGCAGTATAAATACCAGAATAAGCAGTATACTTAGAATGAAACGTGTCCAGCGGGCAGAGGCAGAGATCATATTACAAAAATAGGCGTAGTGAAGGCCTGAAACAGGCTCATTTGAATAAGAATATGCACAGCAGAATGTGAATCTTAAAAATCAAGCGTCAGCTGCTGCTCTTTCAAAAGGGTGAAAGTGGTGCGGTGCAGTACGGTAGGGCCATGTTTTTCAATGGCTTTGCGGTGGGCAATGGTGGGGTATCCTTTGTTCTGATTCCAGCCGTATTCCGGATATTCCAGGTGAAAACCGGTCATTAACCTGTCCCGGTGAACTTTGGCTAAAACAGAGGCGGCAGCAATGCTTTTATAAATTCCGTCGCCTTTGATAATGCAGGCATGCGGTATGCCCGGGTATTTGGTAAACCGGTTTCCGTCAATTAACAGGTATTCAGGTTTTTGTGTAAGCTGGTCAATGGCCCGGTGCATGGCCAGAAAAGAGGCGTTCAGGATATTAATGGTATCAATGGTTTTTGAATCAACCACGCCTACAGCAAAGGCCAATGCCTTTTCTTTAATGATGGGTTCCAGCAATTCGCGGTCTTTTTCAGTCATTTTTTTGGAGTCATCCAATAATTTATGCCTGAAGTTAGCGGGTAAAATAACGGCAGCAGCCACTACCGGACCCGCCAGGCAGCCTCTTCCGGCTTCATCGCAGCCGGCTTCAATCTGCCCTTTTACATGGAAACTTTTTAACGCCATTGAATTTTTTCGTAGAATTTTCCCAGGCCTGATGCCGGTTTGCAACTTTTGTGAAAATTATTTTTTAAATTAGCGACACCTTTGGCACATGAATTGCGTCTGATGGTAAACAGTATTAAACATTAATTAATAAACCAAAGTTATGAAAAAGATATTAGGTCTGGCTGTCGGAATCTTGCTGTCCTTTGCTACAATTGCTCAGTCCGGAGTTACCTTTATGGATGCAAATGAAGGCTATGATAAGACTACAGCGCAAACATTCCATTTTAGCTTTCCGTCAAAAATCACCGTTGAACAGATTAACAGTAACGCGGCGTTTTATACCTCGTATTTTACTGTTACCGCAACTCCGGTTGGAGAAACAATCAATGTAGATATTAAACTGGTTGAAGACAATGAAATGTCAAGACGTGTTATTTCCCGCTTCTTTGTTAGCCTTGAAGTGCAGGACATCATTGTAAACGGTGCCTATGTTAAGGTTCCTGATTTTATGACAACTTACATTATGCTCTGATTCAGGGCTGTTAAACGATACAGAAACCCCGGTGCCACAAGCTCCGGGGTTTTTTCTTTTAAACACTCTAGGAAATCTTAAAATTATTTTCTAAATTGCTGTTTGTTATAGCCTTAATCTATACTTTGTAAAACCACCTGCAGTAATGGTTACAAAGCCTGGATCTGACTCAAAACCTAAATCCTATGCAAGAAACAATCAGCCCTACCCGTGTGGAAAAAGAAGCTATAGCCAGTTTCTCATTCCGCAATACCGTAAAATTCAAACAGGTCCCTGACCTCATTCAGAAACTTGAACACGCTACACGGCTTGGTAATACGGCCAAAGTGAAGTTCAATATCGACTTTTATGCAGATTCAGGCCTGAAAACTGTCCAGACAACGATTTGGGCAACCGGAACCAAATTTATTTGCCTCAAAGGAGGCGTGTGGATTCCAATAGCAAACATTGTAGATGTAAGATCAATTTAAACCCAATTCTGATTTGGTTCAAAGGCGATTCCCAAAGGGTCGCCTTTTTTGTTTTAGAAATTCAAGAATGTCAAAGGTCTTATGTGCGAATTGTTTCTCAATTAATTTAACTTTGACAGGCCACTAATGGCTACCGCTCCTATTTATGCTTAAAAAACTTGTTCTATTTTTTGCAATAGCTTTTCCAGTCTTACTTGCAGCACAAGACGACATGCCAAATTCAGTTGATGAAGTTATCAAATGGAATTTTGATGTATCCTACGAATGCGATATCGCAACACTTACCATAACGGTTGACCAGAAAGATGGCTGGCATATTTATGCACAACAACAACCAAGCGGAGCGGTGTCGTTACCAACTTCGTTTGTATTTGCACCCGGTAAAAACTTTGAACTGGTTGGCAAAGCCACTGAAATTGGTACTGAAGAACATGTGAACGAAGGATTTCCTGAAAAATATTTTCCCGGGAAAAAAGCGGTCTTCAAACAAAAAATCAAAATCAAATCAAAAGAAGATTTTAAAATAAAACTCACCTACAATTTCATGGCCTGTAAAACGGCTTGCTTTCCACCTGATGAACGTGAGGTAGAGATTTTGATTAAGGGTGTTGATCCGGCTGCCCTTCCTTGTGAAACGGGTACAACGGCAGACACAACCGCTACCTTGAGCGGCGCGGCCTGGTTGGCTGATCTGGCTGGTACCTGCGAAGGATTTTCATACGCTGAAATTTTTGATCCGGTAAAAGTGAAAGTGTTTAACGCAACACGGCTTGATGAGAAAATATTTTCGATAGCGGTTGAACTGGAGATTGATTCTATTTTCACCATGTATGCGTTTGATAATGCTACGGGTAGAAAATCTGTCTTTAACCTGGCAGCCAATGATAATGTTGCGTCCATGAAAGAAATGGAGATAACTGCATCTGAGCCGGTGCAGTACGGAGAAACAAAAGGGTATAAAAGAAAGGTTGTTGTTAAGCAGGAAATTACCTTGAAAGACACACTTAAATTCCCGGTTCTGGATGCCAGCCTTGATATTTTTCTGATGGGCTGTGAAAATGATTTTAAGACTGTAGAAACGGTTTCATTTTCCTACGATCTTTCACAATCACTTGATAACGGAACCCGAACTAAAACAGACTCGCTCTGGTGGATTTTTGTTATTGCTTTTTTGAGTGGTTTAATTGCTTTATTTACCCCGTGTGTGTTCCCTATGATTCCAATGACGGTGACATTTTTTACCAAGCAGTCAAAAACCAAGGCTGAGGGAATTCGTAAGGCAACATTTTATTCGGCATCTATTATTCTTATTTATCTCCTTTTAGGGGTTGTGGTTGCTGCCATTCTGGGACCAACGATATTGAATGACATGGCTACCAACCCATGGGTGAACATTGGTTTCTTTCTGCTGTTTGTGGTTTTTGCATTTGCCTTTTTGGGCGCCTTCGAAATTCGTTTGCCATCGTCCTGGGTTAATAAAGCAGATCGCCAGGCAGACAAAGGTGGTTTGATCGGCATTTTTTTCATGGCATTTACACTGGCATTGGTTTCATTTTCATGCACAGGTCCAATTGTTGGCAGTGTTTTGGTTCAATCAGCCGGCGGCGGACTTAGTGGTCCGATAGTAGCCATGTTAGGATTTGGAATTGCATTGGCTTTACCATTTGGTTTATTTGCTGCATTTCCAGGTTGGTTAAATTCATTGCCACAATCCGGCGGCTGGCTGAATACGGTTAAAGTAACCTTAGGTTTCTTAGAGCTAGCCTTTGCACTGAAGTTTTTATCAAATGCAGATTTGGTTAAACAATGGCATTTACTTGAAAGAGAATTATTCCTGGCTATATGGATCGGCATATTCCTGGTACTGGCCATTTATTTGTTAGGCAAAATTCAGTTCCCGCACGATGATGAGGTTAAAAAACTTTCTGTCGGACGCGGGATGTTTGCAACGGTAGTAATTGGGTTTATCATTTATTTGTTACCGGGATTATTTGGTGCGCCGTTGAAATTAATTTCTGGTTTCCCTCCTCCGGGTACCTATGCTGAGGCTCCTTATGGAATTCACGGAGAAGCACCGGTGGTAGATGACGGGTGGCCTGAATCCACACATCCGCACGGGCATGGAATCAATACCATTCGTGATTATGAAGATGCGCTGGCCTACGCTAAAAAAGTGGATAAGCCGTTGCTGCTTGATTTTACCGGATGGGCCTGTGTGAATTGCCGCCGGATGGAAGAAAGTGTATGGGCAGACGCGTTGGTATCTCCGCTAATGGCTGATAAATTTATCGTTGCTTCACTCTATGTGGATGACCGGGGTGAATTACCGGCTGATGAAGTTGGAACGCCAATGAGTAATGGTGATAAAATGAAAACGATCGGTGACAAATGGATGGATCTTCAGATTAGCCGTTATAAAGAAGTGACTCAACCGATGTATGTTGTATTGGATCACAATGAAAATAATATTTCAGGCAAGGCCAATTATCAGACACATGGTAATCCGGAAGCGTTTAAAGAATGGCTTGAATTTGCACTGAAACAATTTGAAGCTTCTAAAGAGGCAACTGAAATTAAGCCTGAATTTGAAATTGTAAAATAATAACGGAACAACTTTTAATGAATGAAGGAGTGCTTTACAAGGCACTCCTTTTTTTTGATGATTTGCCGTAAATACGCAATTTTTTTTACAAGCGGCACAGCATTTACCACGTCAGAAAAGCACCAGCTTCTCAACACCTACAATCGTACCATCTGCGCTCAGAATTTTCACAAAATAAGTCCCTTCCGTTTTCAAACCCTGTACTGAAATTTGTGTTGAACCGGAAACCAGGGTTACCTGTAAAACAACTCTGCCTGAAACATCTGTGATAACAATTTGACCCGATGAAAGCGGGCCGGTTTCAAGGGTAATAAAATCATGAGCCGGGTTGGGCTGAATAACGATTGAACCAGTGGTTGATTCATACAATCCAACACCCGAAACGGTGAAACAGTCAGAGGTATCAACACAACCATGCTGGGTTACTTCAACAGCAAAATCTCCGTCGTAGGCTGGTGCAAAAGTCTGATTGGTTGCCAGGGTGACAGCGATGTGACCGTTGCCGCAATCCTGCCATTGGTAAGCAGCGCCCGTAGCATTGGATTCAAGTATAGTACCCGATTGGTTTACTGAAATGTCAACGGTATTAATAACCAGGTTGATGGTAATGACAGAGTCACACCCCTCCACATTCTGAATGGTGTCAGAATAGGTATTTGAATTGGTCCAGGTATAATTTCCGCTGGGTGAGGTATATGTAAAACATACTTCCGGATTAATTGTACTTGCTGTTGGTGTGCAGATATCATAACCCGTAATGGCAATATCATCAATGGCAAAACCAGGATTGGTTTCAGTGCCGGTGGTGGTGGCGCCCGAAACAAATCTGAAACCAAAACGCAGTGTTGCCTGGTTGTCCCAGTTTGGATCAGTGAGTATGGTATTGGTCCAGGTTACCTGGTCAATCCATTGGGTGGTGCCGTTCTGCGGATTGATTACCGGTGTCCATCCCAAACCGCCGTCGGTGCTGTAGTAAACTTCGCCGTAATAAAGTGTGCTTCCACCGCACATCCACCACAGGTCAAACGTAACAGAATCCTGACCAATTGTACTAATGTCTGAACTCATTCCTGAAAAAGTGCTTGCGCCTCCAAAAAGACAAAGTCCGTCTGCAGTGACGTAGGATGCAGCAGGTAAAAGACCACCAATATCAAGAGCAGCCTGAGGTGTTACGTGAAGGTAGGTACTGTTTGGAAAATTGGTAATTCCGGCCGGCTGCGGGGGTGTTGGCGGAACAAAAAGTGGCAGAGGCGGAACGCAGGGTATCAGGTCCAGCCCGCCAATATAGATGTTATTCACCGTCCAGGGATTTTCACCATTCAGGACACTTCCCAGATCCAGCGTATTTAACAAAACACCTGAGCTGCCTGATTCAAAATCTTCAGTGTGCAAGATAGTTTGTGAAAGTCCCTTTAGTGAGAATGAGATAACTGCCAGCGTGAGTAGAAGAGCTCTCATGATTTTAGTCTATAAACGTTTCTTTCCTTGTTGTGAGTAAGCGAACCCTCTTCTGGTTAAAGGCCTTGTTAGGCCCTTTTACACAAAAGAGAAATTAAAGATAAGCAAAATTTACCGGATGCTTATGATGCAAGCGTCAAACACCGGCGGGCTTGGGTTTTGAGTCATAACAGGTGTTCCTGACCTGAACACAGATGATATTAAAAATTACCCCAATAAAAAACCGCCGCCGGAATTTCCGGCGGCGGTTCGTTCAAACGTAATAGTGTTTCTTAGCGGTTAACTACCACCTGAACATCTTTTGATGTTCCGTCAGCATACGTAACTTTTAACGTATACGTGCCGGTTGCCAGGGAAGTAACATCGAGTGTGAGCATAGAAGAGTTCATGCTTACATTCTGAACAGCTACAATTTTTCCGGTAATGTCAATGATTGAAACAAGTACATCACCTTCACAATTTCCAAGTGGAATGTTGATAGACTGGTTAGCCGGATTCGGGAATGGCATAAGTTCAGGTTTTGGCAGTTCAACCAATCCCAGCGTCGTTGCATCAAAGAAATTAATTGAAACAGATGGAGACTGGTCTGTTCCGTATCCTGCAGGATACCACTGACCACCATCGATGCGAATCATGTTAATTGGCTGCAGATAGGTTTCAAAATTCCAGTTGTAGTCAAGTTTTGAGTCATAACCCGGGTAAATGGTTGGTGAATAAATATTCAGGCAAAACAGGTAACGTTGATTGTCTTGCAGGGCCAGGTAGGTATCAAATTCTGCATAAACATTTTCAGCCTGAAGATCTGCGGTATAAATATATTCTGACGCAGCAATTTCATTCAGGGTAATGTTGTTCAGGTCAAGTGCAACATCATTGATGTCTGTAAAAACATCATTCCATTCGTAAAGTGAAATTTCAACAAATTCACCATCAATACTTGTTGGTGTTGGGTTTTGCGAAGTACCGGCAGAAAAATTAATTCCTCTTGCAGCAATACGGCTGGCATTTGGATCCTGGAAAGCAAGGCAGATTTCGAGGGTTGAAGTAGACCCGTTGAATTGGGTAAGATCAGTAATTGGTTTAAGTGTTACTTCATCCATTGAGGCATATGACCAGAGTGAATCATTGATCATAAAATCAGCTTCGCGGACATTGTCATAGGTTGATTCATCGAGTGGTGTCATGTCAACTGAATAAACCATGTCGTAGTAGCCGTTTGCATACGTAGATTGTGAAAACGTTGGCAGGGAAACAAAAACCGAGTCGCCGGATACCAAATCAAACGGGGCCGAAGTAGCGTCGTATAAATTGGTAGCACCCAGGTCTATCATACAATTAACCGTAATTCCGGTCTGGTCGTTGGTTCCGTAGTTGCGGATCCAGGTTCCGATTTGTACTTCAAATTCAGTGTTATCCTGGCAAAGCATCTGAACATTCGAGAAACTTTCAGCGCGCAGTACATCAGCATCTGTGAAGCCCAGGTCGTCAGCATAAAGACCGTTTTTTGATCCGATAAAAATGGATGTGCTTTCAGCCAGAATTTCAGGACGCAATAAAGCACCGTCTGCGTTGGAGATCATAACAACGGGAATGGTTACATTCAGTCCTTCAGCACCGCCGCCCATAGCAACGGGTGCACCGGCAGCATTGTTAATAATAACCACTGCTATGGCACCTGCATCCTGCGCATTTTTGGCTTTAAGACCAAATTCACAGCTTCCGCGGTAAAGCACCGCTACTTTGCCTGTAAGGTCATTGATCAGGGCATTGCAGGCCAGAGAGTCAGCGGATGTTCCATCGTCTGCAAATGCCATAATTCCCGACACGGCATTCAATGGGTCTGTCATATCAGGAGAAGCCCAGGTTGTTCCGGATGCGTAAGTAAAATCATAATTGCCTTCGTTTGGAGACGGAGCCTCCACATAGCAGATAATCTGCGAGGAGCTGACAAAGGCCAATAGCACAGCACCTACACTTAGTAGAAATTTTTTCATGGTTCAAGATTTAGTAAATTTTTCATGGCTAAAATACGAAAAAAAACGGGGAACCCAATACGTTCTAAAGTCTTGACAGGCAATGTTTAAAATTTCACAGATAAATGCCGGGCTGTAGCCTTTACAGTTCCTTGAATTCACGATACATGCATTCCAGCACGGCACGGCATTTTTTCAACACCAGGTCTGTTTGGGCCTGGTCAGTATAGGCGGTATTGATCAGGTGGTCTTCAATCATTTGGTAGACCGTATAACCTGAGCTGTCTTTCCAGCCATAAGAAAGTGTTGAGGTGCAAATAGCCCATTCCGGAGAATTTGGATTCAGCAAATCTTTGCTCCAGTGAAACGCTGAAGCGTCCAGCTGTAATTGATTCAGCAGGGTTGCAGCAAGGTCAGCCTGTGATCCTATTTTAGTAATTTCAGTTCCACGCATTTCCGGTTTAATGGCTCCACCCCAGAATAGGAGAGGAATGTGAAAAAAGTCTTCTTGGTAAGTATCGTCATTGATGATATTGGTTTTACCATGGTCAGCCACAAAAATGACCAGTGTATTTTCAAAGTCAGGCAATGCCCTTATACCTTCTGTAAATTTTCCCAGGTGCTCGTCGGCATAATGCATGCTGGTTACATAACCGTCTCCGTTATAACCAGGGTAGGGTTGCGCCGGCATGTCGTAAGGTGCGTGTGTGCTTTGGGTAAACAAACCATAGAAATAAGGTCTTTTGGCTTTTTGAATTTCAGACAGAAAATAGGGGAACATGGCTTCATCATGAATGCCAAGCTGTCCTTTGGGTTCAAGATTCAGATCATTTTCATCAACCAGTTTATCAAAGCCCACATCACCCAGGTAACCGCCAATATTCCCGTATGAAAGTGATCCGCCAAATGTGTAAAATGTAGCATACCCCTGTTCTTCCAATACCTGGTTCAGGCTTGGCAGTTTCCGGCATTTGGCAGATTCGGTGGAAATGGAAATTCCGGAAATGGTAGGATATCCGCTGATGATAGAAGAGTGCCCTGTTTCAGATGTTCCGCCGGTTGCGTACACCTGGCTGAACAAAATTCCCTCATTGCAAAGCGCATTAAAATGAGGCGTTATGTCTTTTTCACCTCCCAGCGGCTCAATCATTTGGGCTGACCAGCCTTCAAGTGTAACCAGAACAATATTTGGCCTGTTTGTAGAAAAAACCGGTACCAGTGAATCTGCCGGAGCAGTAGCATAAACCTCGTTTTTAATTTGTTCTGCCTCTTCCGGTGAAAGGTTGTTGAAATATTCTTCCAGGTCAACTTTCATGTAAGTGTATGACATGTGTATAAAATTCCAGGCAGAATTAACCGTTACATCATTCACAATACGGGCGTCTGAGTAATAGGCATCGGTGGCACTTACCGGAATTTCCTGCCAGCCACCGCGCACGCCTACACCAAAAATGCCGGTACCAATGAACAGGTAAATCAGTGCTGATCCGATTTTTTTTGTTGCGGACAACTCAATCACACCCAGGTAATTTTTTTTGAAAAGCCGGGTATAAATAAGCCAGGCAAAAACCAGTTGAATAACCAGGTAAAAAAGAAACCAGTAGGTATAAGAGCCGGATGAGGTTCTGAAAATTTCTGAAGGGGTGGTAAAATGAATCCAGATTTTGGAAGAGAGCTTGGTTTGCCATTCATAATAACTCACAATTTCGCCGGCTGCAATAAGTGAGGTAACAAGAATCATGAACCACATAAAAATGGCAATGACCCGGTTTAAGATGCGTATCCCTTTTTCAGTTTTTGGTATAAAAGCAAGCACACTCAGGAGAAACGGAATGCCCATAATGTAACTGAAACCGGCATAATCCAGCCGCAGGGCATGAAAAGGCATGGCAAACAGGTCACTGTAATGTCCTTTAAATTCACCGTAAAAGTGAAAAATAAAGAGTAACCGCTGAAACGTAAAAAGAATCAACCAGATCAGAAAAAGTTTGAGGGGGTAGAGGGCCTGACGCTTCATTGGGTAAAGTTAAGCATAGTTTTCAATTTGTCCGCGGCTGATGTGACGTTTGTCACTTTCCGGTTTCTTAAGTTGTCGTAATTTTGGGGTATAAAATGAACGTTATGTTTGCTTCATTAAAAGGAAAAAGAATTTACAGCATTTTAAATAATAAGTGCCCTGTTTGTCATGAAGGTGAATTTTACGAGGTACGTAATCCGTATGATCTTAAAAATTTCAGCAAAAACTATGAGCGCTGCAGTGTATGCAATCACAAGTTTGAAATGGAGACAGGCTTTTTTTACGGGGCCATGTATGTGAGTTATGCGCTGTCTGTCGCTTTTTCAGTTTCTATTTTTGTGGCTATCGGGGTTTTGTTTCCACAGTCGCCTTATTATGTATACCTGATTGCTATTTTGACCGGAATTGTAGTGTTGATGCCGGTAACCTACCGGTTAAGCCGCCTGGTGTGGATGAATTTTTTCTATCATTATGAACCCCAAAAAACGGCAGCGAAATGAGCAAATTTGGTGAGTTGATTGCTTCTGAAAAACTTGTACTGGTTGATTTTTTTGCTACCTGGTGTGGTCCATGCAAGATGCTTGCCCCCATACTGGAAGAGGTTTCTAAAAAAGTTGGAAGCAAGGTAAAAGTTGTCAAAATAGATGTGGATAAAAATCAGGGGGTAGCGGCTAAATTAAATGTTCGCGGTGTGCCTACACTGATTCTGTATAAAAACGGAACCCAGGTCTGGAGACAATCGGGCGTTGTTCCGGTTGATCAGCTGGTGAAACTCGTAGAACATTATACTTAACCCACAGGGTGCGGTTGAGGGTCCTCAATAGGTCCGTTTACCGGAATCATGAAGATTAATGCGGGTTCTGATACCGTTTACGCAGAATGATATAATTTCAGTGATCAACCACTCTGTCCTTTTTTTCGTAACTTAGTTTACAAACTTGTCACGGATGAAATTTACCCTTACTGCTGTTATTTTTTTTGTTGGTATTCATTTTCTCAAAGCCCAGGGACCATCCTGCCAGGATCGCCATCAGCATGAAATTCGCGCACAGTTTAAATCAGGCAATGAAAGTTTGCGCAGTGATACTGTTGATGTTCTCAATTATGACATTTACCTTGATTTTACCAATGCAGATGCAGGCTTGTTGAAAGGGTCCTGTGAAGTAAAGTTTTCACCTTTTTTTAATGTGAATTCAATCAGTCTTGATTTACTTCAGTTGAATGTAGATTCAGTTGTAATGCATGGTAACTCAATTCCGTTTTCACACAACGATACCTTACTTGTGGCACAGTTGGCGGCAACTGTTAATGCCGGTGTGGCTGACAGTCTTACCGTTTATTACCAGGGTTCACCGCCAATGGATCCATCTGGCTGGGGCGGATTTTATATGACCGGCGGGTATTATTATAACCTGGGTGTGGGCTTTCAGTCTGACCCGCATAATTTTGGCCGCGCCTGGCATCCTTGTTTTGATAATTTTGTAGAGCGGGCCACCTATCAGTTTCGTGTTTTAACTGACGGAGGAAACACTGCCTATTGCAACGGCACGCGTGAAAGTGTCACCAGCGTTGGAACAGATTCTCTGCTCACAGTCTGGAACCTTCAAACAGAAATTCCGTCCTACCTGGCGTCTGTTGCGGTGTCTTCTTACACCCACGTTGTGCAGAATTATTTTTCAGTGTTGCAGAGTCAGAATATTCCGGTATGGCTTGCCGCAAAACCGGCTGATACGACTAACCTCAAGGCCTCATTCATTAACCTGACCAATGCACTGGCAGGTTTTGAAAATTATTATGGTCCGTATAACTGGGAGCGGGTTGGTTATGTATTGGTGCCTTTTAATTCAGGCGCCATGGAGCATGCTACCAACATTGCTTACCCGCTGCTCACCGCAAACGGAACCACGGCGTATGAAACGCTTATGGCACATGAACTTTCGCATCATTGGTGGGGTGATTGGGTGACCTGTATGACTGCAGAAGAAATGTGGATCAATGAGGGAATGGCCAAATATTCAGAACATCTTTTTACCGAATGGGTGTATGATTATGACGCTTATATGAACCTGGTGCGTGACAATCATTATGACGTGCTGCACAAAGCACACATTAATGACAGCGGCTATTATGCGCTCAACGCCGTTCCGGTAAAATACACCTATGGTGATCACAGTTATAACAAGGGCGCTGATGTATTACACACACTGCGTTCATACATGGGAGATGCTGCTTTTTTTGCAGGGCTGCAATCTATTCAGGCAACGTATGGTGGCGGCAATATTTCCAGTGTGGAGTTTATGAATCATCTCAATTCATTAGGCGGTATTAACGTAACTGATTTTTTTAATGCCTGGATTTTTCAACCGGGTTTTGCTCATTTTTCAGTAGCTGATTTTAATGTGACACCAACTACTGGTAGTTATTTGGTTGAGGTGATTGTTGATCAGAAATTGAAAGGCGGGGCTGATTATCATCAGAATGTTCCGTTGCAGATTACCTTTATGGATGCCGGCTTTAATGTACATACTGAAACTATTACAATGCCTGCCGGTTACGCTGTATTTAATTTTGATATTCCCATTAATCCGGTTTTTGTAGGTATTAATCTGAACGAACGAATTAATGATGCCACCACAGCGGTGTCAGAAACCATCACATCAACCGGAAATTTTCTGTGGAATTATGCCAACGTTAGATTGGGTGTTACCGGGTTGACTGACTCTGCCTTTGTGCGCATTGAACACAATTGGGTATACCCTGATGTAGTTGGAGTACCTGACAATATTCAGATTTCAATGGATCGTTATTGGAATATTCATGGTGTAAACCTTGAAAACGTAACAGGTAACCTGCGGTTTGATTACAACGGAAAACCAATTCCAAGCGGCAATTTTGACAATGCGCTCATGGTTGATTTAGGAAATCAGGCTTTCACGGAAGATAGTCTGGTGCTTTTATACCGGCCTGATGCACAATCAAGCTGGGGGGTTCACACAAATTACACCGTCAGTTATACCGGATCACATACCGACAAATCAGGATACATAACCGTAAATACTTTTGCGCCGGGACAATATGCATTTGGTTACCGCACCAATTCAGTTGGTATTTTTGAAGCATCCAGGGCTGACAGAATTTATTCCATCTATCCGAATCCGGCAACTGATTCTGTTTTAATTGATCTTACCAATTGGGACGATGAACATCTAATTCTTCAGGTTGTTGGAATGGAGGGTAAAGTTGCAATCCGGAAACAAATTCAGGGCGGTCAAAAAAATTTAATTGATCTGTCTGATCTGGGTGATGGGATGTACCTGGTATTAATTTCTGAGGTATCCGGTCAAACGCTGGGTACCAAACGCATTGTGGTTAAGTAATCAGCCGTATTTGCTTTCGCACATCATTTGGAGTAAAAAAAAAGCGAAGCCGTTTTATAGCTTCGCTTTTTAATATAAAATGGACAACGGTTTAATGTCTTCCCCAAAGTGAAATTACAGCGCGGCCTTTTTGTGTGGGAGCCGATTTGTAGTTCAGGTTTACTTTATGAATAATCCGTTTGTTGCCTTCCAGGTCAATAACCCGTGTCTCTGAACCGGCGGTAAATACTTTATCAAAAACAATGTTTTCATTGTCACCGTTTCCAAAAATTATATTGATATTGGTCAGGTGAATAGGTGCTTTTGCAATGCGCAGTTGAACAGCGGTAAAAACACCTTCATTGCCGGTAACAATTATTTCATCGTGATCAGCAGTCATGCTGACAATGCGTGATCCCAATTGTTCCCATGCCTGGGAAACTTTTGCCAGGCTTTGGCCGGCCTGTGAGGCAGAGAATGCTGATACTCCAACCAGGGTTAGTAATGCAAGCAGTGTAGTTTTCATAGGTCTATTTTTAGTTTAACGATTTACTTCTGTTGGTTTGACACTCAAAAAGGCAGAAGGTTTAATCCATCTTGTTGAATTCGTGTCTGTTTACACATTCAATTTCTGTGCCAGGTATCAGAGGCTTTTTTGTAATTCCTCTATCCGCAATGCAATCAGGCGATTCATTTCAGACCGGTTTCGTAAAAAAAGATTGCGTTTTTTTTCACTCCGGTTAAAAGGGTCACCTGCCAGTTCAAAGGCAATTAATTTCCGTTCCAGTGTAGGGTCAAGTTCGGTTACTTTCAGGTGAATGCTGCCATCAAGGCTTATTTTAGCTTCATATTGGGCAGGCAATGTCAGCAGCAAGGCCGTTTCGGTATCTGTCTGTTCCACCTCACCGGCGCCGTGTTCATCTATCGTACCTTTTAAATAACTGGCGTATGATTCAAATGTAAAATCCGTATTGGTAGCAACTGATCTGAAATAGAGGTATCCGTTAGATAAAATACCTCCTTCAAACCGCGTTGAAAATTTATCAAAAGCACCTTCGCCTTCTTTAACCCGGGTTACTTTAAGTTCAAACGAAGTATTACACATCAGCTGCATGTTCTGCTCATGTATTTTCTGATAAAAATCGTTGGATGTACGCAGCTCTTCGATAATGGCGAGCTTTAAATTTTTGTAGGCCTGTTTCATGGCCAGTTTAGCCTCAGAGGCAAGGTGGTTTTCGGGTACACCTGAATCGCTCGCAACACGGTCAAAAGAAGCTTCACATGTTTTATATTCTTTTAGTAATTCAAGCAAATCGGTCATTCGTTCTCTGAAATAAAATTTAGGATGCCTCCTTTCAAATGTGCCACATCTCTGAAATGGTGTTTGATGCGTAAATAATCTACCGCTACGGTTGAACGGGTACCGTACTGGCATATCACCACAATTTTCTGATCACGGGCCAGCATAGCAGTAGCGCGTTCAATTTCCTGCATGGGTACAGCAATCATGTTTTGGTAATCGAGTTTTGGGTCTTCCCATTCCTGCCGGATGTCAAAGATCTGCACTGCCTGGTCGCTGATAAGACGTTTTAATTCTTCACGGGTCACCGTATACTTTGTTTCTTCCTCCCCGCAAAAAAGCGCGTAATTGAAATTCAGAATGGTATCTTTCGTTAACGCAGCAGCGTTAATCAGTGCTTCATTCCGCGTAAATGAAAACTGATGGGTTGCAGCTTTCAGTGAGTCATAAATTTCCAGTTTTCCTGAAAGGACATCACCGGTTCCGGTAATTATTTTAAGAACTTCATTTGCCTGTTTTGCCCCGATTATGCCGCATAAAACACCCATTACGCCTACTTCTTCGCAAGATGGTACAAAGTCAGGCGGTTGTGGAAAAAGGCAGCGGTAGGTTGGTCCGTTTTGGTAGTTGAATACGCTTACCTGGCCTTCTGTTTTAAAAATGGAACCGTAAACAAAGGGTTTATTAAGCAGCACGCAGCTATCATTGATCAGGTAGCGCGTTGTAAAATTATCAGTAGCATCTACTACCATATCGTATTTCCCAATCAGCGTCAATGCCAGCTGTGCGTCCAGCTTTTTTGGAAAAGCCTCAACCGCTATAAACGGATTAATGATTTTCAGTTTTTCTTCAGCAGCAAATGCTTTGTTATTGCCAATGTCTTTATGTGTAAACAAAATCTGCCGGTGCAAATTTGTTTCATTAACGGTATCAAAATCCACAATTCCAATTTGCCCGACACCGGCTGCAGCCAGGTAATGTAAAACAGGGCAGCCCAAACCACCGGCGCCTATTACCAGTACGCTGGAAGCCTTTAGCTTTTCCTGGCCGGGCAGGCCCAGGTGATCCAGTTTTAGCTGGCGGCTGTAACGGTATTTTTCTTTTTCACTCAGCATCGTTTATCCTCCTGCAAAGGGTGGTAAAAAAGCAATTTCACTGGTAGTTTTAATCTCCAGTGAGGTATCGGCCAAAACCTGGTTAACGGCAATCCGGTAGTCTGTTTTTGCCAGCGCAGGGTATTCTGTTTCTTTCATTTTCTTTAATTCAGAAACCAAAACCGGGCCCTCAAGTTCGAGTTTTTCATCTGCTTTTTGAAGCAGTTCTGCAATTTGTCCGAAATATTTAAACGTAATTGTCATAGGTCGGCCGGGGAATTAATATTACGAAAATTTTCCGGTAAAAAATTAGCCATGTCTACAATGCGAATGCTTAGCTCATCAAAAATACCGGTAACCTTAAGCTGGTTTGCATGCAATTTGCGTTCAATAACGGGCAGGCATGATTTGCGGTAAACACCTACCAGCGGGTGCATTTTTCCGGCTGATTCTGAAATAGTGCAGTCATAACCGGTAGATGATTCAATCAAAAATTCCAGCACCCCTTCATGAATGAACGGAATGTCACAGGATAAAACCAGGTTGTATTCAGCCGTTGAATTTTTAAGTCCGGTATACAAACCCGCCAGCGGACCTTTTTCAAAAAAATCATCGGCATAAACCGGGTAACCAAACTGATTGTAGTCAGCGTTATTTGCAACAATCAAAATGGTGTCTGATATTTTTTTTGCTGTATCCAGTATAAATTGAACCATGGGTTTTCCATTCAGGGACATAAGCCCTTTGTCTTGCCCCATGCGCGAACTTTTGCCGCCTGCAAGCAAAATAATGCCGGTTTGTTGAAAAATAGCCATTGGTATTCAGTATATAAAGATAATCAGAATCTGCGGTTTGTATAACCCTTTTTCCAGGCTTTTACAACCTGTTTTTGCAAGGAGTTTCGGGTTTAACCAAAAAATAATTTGTAGGTGGCAATCAAAAGAACCGCTGCCAGCAGGTAACGTAAAGCCGCCGTATTCAATTTACTGCTGCCTAGGTATCCGCCTAAAAAGCCCCCCGCAGCGGCGCATGCAATCAGCAGGAGTATATGATCCTGAATGATCAGTTTGTTTTCGGATACCTGACCCAGTAAACCCGCAGCGGAATTCACAAAAATGAAAAGGGCAGAAATACCCGCGGCCTCCCTGAGTGTTACCCAACGTAAAAAAAGCAGTGCAGGGGTGAGCAAAATTCCGCCGCCAATACCTAACAGGCCTGATAAAAAGCCAATACCCGCACCCAGTGTCAGCGCAATTGGCAAATTGGGTGCGCGCAGCTGTTCATCTGGCTTTTGCCGCAGGTTAAAAACGCCGAGCAATTTCAAGACAGCCAGCAGTAAAAACACAGCCAATAGTTTTTTGAAAAGTGCATCTTCCACGTCCATTTTACCACCTAAATAAGCAGCCGGAATTGAAATAATACCTACTAACATGAAGACGTTAAAATTGAAATAATTCTTTCTGAAATAACTGACAAATGAAATGGCAGAAACACAAATGTTCAGAATCAGTGCCGTTGATTTCATTTCTTCATCAGGAAAACTGAAAAGAATCATCAGTGCCAGGTAGCCGCTTGCACCGCCGTGGCCAACAGCAGCATAGAGAAAAGCAACCAGGGGTAGCAAAAAATAAAACAGGGGTACCTGGTCAAATCCGGTCATAGACTAATCAAAAGAGATACACATCTACCAATGTATTTTCTGGAATTGTTTCAACAGATTCAGGTATATAAATCAACCCGTTTGCCAGCGCAAAAGAATTCAGCATGGCTGAACTTTGTGAATCAGAAATTTTTACTGAAGTTTCACCGGCGTTGCTTTTTAGAAAATGGGCGAGTCCTGCTTTTTTCTGATATGTGGTGCTCAGTTTTCGTTTTACCTGCTGCAAACCTGAAAAATTTTTTCCGCTTAATTTATACAGTGCGGGTAGTACATAGATGTAAAGACAGGTAAGCGCAGATGCCGGGTTGCCAGGCAGCGCGAAAATGAGTTTGCCGGTTTTTGTTCCAAAAAAAATGGGTTTGCCCGGCTTTTGTTTTACTTTGTAAAATTGCTGCTGAACGTTCAGATTTTCCAATGCGGTTTTTACAAAATCATAATCACCTACAGAAATTCCGCCTGAAATTAAAATCACATCGTTTTTTGCAATTAGTTTTTCCAGCGCTTCGCGGGTAGATTTCAAATCATCTTTGACCTTTACCCGCTCGGGTTTTTCAAAATTGTAATTCTGGAGCACGGCACTAATCATGGCCGAATTGCTTTCATAAATTTGCCCGGGTTTAAGTTCACTGCCCGGTTTTACCAGTTCATTCCCCGTTGTCAGCAATCCGATTTTAGGCGTAGCAATGACATCAACCATTTCAATACCCAGTGTTGCCAGGTAACCAATTGCAGCGGGCCCAAGTAGTGTATCTTTGGGCAGAGCCAATTCTCCTTTTTTTATTTGTTCACCGGTTAGCCGGATATTTTGCCCCGGCTTAACGGGCGCCGTGAGTGTAAAGGTGCGTTCGGCACGATTAACAATTTCCTGCTGGGCAACCACGTTGGCAAAATCCGGCACTGCTGCGCCGGTAAATATGCGCACGGCATCACCCGGTTTTAAAATAAACGCTTCACCTGAACCTGCTGCTACTTCGCCAATTAGTGTATAGGTATGAATGGATTCAGTGTAATTTAACGCATAACCATCCATGGCAGATTGTCTGAACGGCGGCATGTGAATGGGCGCAAAAATAGCACTGGCCAAAACCCGGTTCAGGGCACTTTCCAGTGAAATGTGCTGCACAGGCAGCGACCTGCAATTTTCGGCAATAAGGGCCAGGGCTTCTTCAACGGTTACCATATTTCAAAGATAGGTTATTTGAAGGTTCAGCATGGTACCATGATTTATTTTGTGAACAGTGGTTTGCAGGTATGGAAACGCAGCAGGCAATGCGCCCGGGCAGGTGTCACAGGCCTGGTTTTCAGATTGGATTTGTTAACAAAAACCAGGGCCGGAACTTTTCAACATGCTTGTTTCTGGGAGCTGGTTTTTCTACTTTTGAAGAAAGCCATTTCCCTATCAATTCTGCTGAAAAAAATATCAAAGGCCGCGGTGCCCAGCACGAGGTAAAAAACCGGTTTCTGTCACAATCCTACGAACCCAACCAGGATTATGCAGATTTTAATTTGCATGAGGCGGAACAAGAGGTAAAAACCACGTATACTGAAATTTTTCCAAAGACCATTGTCAACGCTGTTAAAAGCCCTGATATTAAGCTGGACTGGTCTATGAATCCGTACCAGGGGTGTGAGCATGGTTGTGTTTATTGTTATGCGCGTACCACCCATGAATATTGGGGACTTGGAGTTGGTCTTGATTTTGAACGCAAGATTTTTTACAAAAAAAATGCGGCGGCATTACTGCGTAAAACGTTTGATTCCAAATCATGGAAACCTGCGGCAATTATGACATCGGGAAACACAGATTGCTATCAGCCCATTGAACGTAAATTAAAACTCACGCGTTCGCTGCTTGAGGTTTGCCTGGACTATAAAAATCCAATTGGTCTCATCACCAAAAACAGTTTAATTGAACGCGATCTGGATTTGCTGAAAGAACTGGCCAAAGATAATTTGGTTATGGTTGTGATCAGCCTTACGTCGCTTGATGAAGAACTTCGTTCAAAACTGGAACCGCGCACATCTACCGCAAAAAATAAATTGAAGACCATTGCATTGCTGCATGCGCATAACATACCTGTTCAAATTCTGATGGGACCCGTGATACCCGGTTTGAATTCGCACGAAATACCGGCTATTCTTGAAGCGGCTGCAAATGCAGGGGCTGATTGGGGCAGTTATACCATGGTTCGGTTAAACGGGGCTATTGGTGAAATTTTTGAACGCTGGGTTGAAACCACGTTTCCGGATCGTGCTCAAAAAGTGCTCAACCAGATCAGGGAAGTAAACGGTGGGGCATTGGGTAATACCATTGCAGGTAACCGCATGTCGGGCAATGGCAATGTGGCCGAAATTATTCATCAGCTTTTTTGTGTTCACCGGGCAAAATTTATGACCTATAAAGAGCATCCTCTCAACACGTCACTTTTTAAAAGACCGAATGATCAGCTGACGTTATTTTGATTCAAAGGTGAATTTAGTTTGCGCAGCAGATTTCTATCCGCCAATGCGAATCATGCTGCGGTTTTCAAATGTGAAACCGGCGTCGTCAAATTCTTTTAATCCGGCGCGCTCTTTGTGTTTGCCGGCAATGGATTTTTGAATCAATGACGTGACATCGTCTCCGTTTCGCAGCGCTTTTAACAGGTCTGTTTCATCGCCTGAAAACAGGCAGTTTTTTAATTTGCCGTCAGCGGTTAACCGAATGCGGTTGCAGGTATCACAAAAAGGATTTGTAACAGACGAAATAATTCCAAAATCACCGGTGAAATTTTTAATTCTGAAATTGCGTGATGTGCTGTTGGCACCTTCAATGGCTTTTTCAATAAAAGATTCGCCGTAGTTATTTGTTACCCGGTCCAGAATGGTTTTGTACGAAACGGTTTTCGACCAATTCCACTGATTGCCGTCAAAAGGCATAAATTCAATAAACCGGATGCTTATTTTTTTTTCACGGGTGAGTTCAATAAAATCAATCAGCTCATCGTCATTTTCTCCTTTCATCAGCACACAATTCAGTTTCACTTCAAAGTTGCGCCGCAGGGCTTCGTGGATATTGGTCTGTATCCGCTCAAAATAATTCCGGCGCGATATCCGGTTTACTTTTTCTTCAATCAATGAATCAAGGCTGATGTTGAGTGATTTTACGCCTGCCTTTTCCAGGTCATCAAAATACAGGTCCAGCAAAATACCATTGGTGGTTATGGAAATTTCAACCGGCAATTTTGAAAGTTGCTGCAGCAGTTCCCTGAAATTTTTTTTGATCAGCGGTTCACCACCGGTCAGGCGTATTTTGGTCACACCCAACGCTACAAATTTTTTGGCAAGTTCCAGGGTTTCCTCCTGGGTCATAAATTCGGCACGGTCACGCAGTTGAATTCCTTCTTCAGGCATACAATAGGTACAGCGCAGGTTGCATCGCTCCGTAAGCGATATACGCAGGTATGTGTGCTTTCTGTTATGTGAATCAATCAGCATGTTGTGTAAAGGTACAAATCAAAAAAAACGATCCGCCCACGGCGGATCGTTTTTCTTATTCTATAATGGTATCAATCACTATGGGTTTAGATGGCAGCGTACACTGGCTGGGTCGCCTTGAATCAGTATACGAGAATTCAATTTTTTTACCATCAACCCTATATTTTTCATCGAGCATTAATGGTTCAAGCAGTAGCTTTTCTCCATTACCCGCATCCAGTTCAATCATAAAACCGCAACCCTCGTGCTGGCTCATGTCGCGCACAATGCCCGTGTAATTCAATACAAAATTAACCGAGCCGTTTTGAGGCGTAACAAGCGTATCATATTGTACCATTCCGGTTTCAGTAGCCGGGGCACTTGCGGTCTCAGCCTGTTTTCTGCTGTGACAGGCAGTTACCAGAACCAGGGCAGCAATATATGCTATGACTGGCTTATCGCGCAAGGTAAATTTTCTGACTCAGGTTTGTTTGTTCACCTTTCAGACTGATAAAATAAATGCCTGAAGCAACAGTTGAAACATCAAAATCTTCCTGTGTATTTTGCGTATTGATCTGTGTATTTGCAACCAGTTTTCCGTTCATATCAACAATGGTGGCATTTACCGTTTGGTCTTTAATTCCGTTCCAGATTACGCGTACAACATCTGGTGAAGGCTGGTAAGCGTTAAAGAACGGAATGGCTTCCTGAATTTCTTCTTCACCGGCCAGGTTCCAGCTTGAGAATGACATAATGCGGGTTCTTCTGGAACCTGATGGTCCTAAATATTCTCCGGTGAACCAGAATGTCATGTCATCAGATGGGTCCATGGTCATTTGAGAATAATCACCGTAACGGTTTCCGGTAGTTTGGGCTCCGGCACCATCAACACCAATTTGTTCCTGAACAGTCATTTCACCCAGTGGATCATCTTTAAAACGTCCGGTGTAACGGATACCGGCATAATCACTTGGTCCGCAGAAAGAGTAGGCCAGTGCAATATTACCCTGCTGATCCATCGCTACGTTACCCATCCAGCGGCTGTTTTGAGAGTCCGGTGAATACGTGCCCTGCTGGTAAATATACCATACGGCATCATTGTTTTCACGAAGTTCATACCAGCGTACGCCGGCACGGTTGGTATTGTCCACATCTACCGTGTGACAAAGCATTACCACGTTGTAATCTGTAAAGCGGCGGTATTGTGCACGATACATAAAAATACCGGTAACTGCGTCAAGTTTTTGTGTGGTGCCTTGTTGTGAAATATCATCCCAGGTATTTGTAAATACGGAGTTAAATGCTGTGGTATTTAATGTCTGGTGACTGACAACAGAAGAACTACCCGGAGAGGTCCAGTTAATAGTTGCTTTTAATACTTTAATATGGTCGGTTGAAATTCCGGACCAGGAGTTGTCCTGAACGGCAAAGAAATAACCGGGCTCGTCGGCATCTGGTTCAGTTGGGCCTTCAGCGTATGCCGGTGCAACACTGTTAAAGAACTGGTAGAAACTTGGAAATGACATGTTGATTTTTGAAGCTGTTGGGTCACCTAACAGCATTTTTTCACGTTCAAAAGCAATACAGTCGTTGGCTGATGTATTGCAGGTCATGAAATAAGCATTTGACCATACACCAAATTTCGGGTAATCCGGAAAAGCAGTAAATGCAAACGTATAGAGAAAATAAGAACCCAGCGGATCAGCTGTTTCAGAAATAGCGATCAGAATTTCATTCGATCCGGTTTGAAACTGGCTGATAAACCACCGGTCAGCAAAACGGTCATACATTACAATAGGGTCACCATCAGCCGAACTGCCTGGCCATAATGTAGCCAGTGAAGCAGGGGAGGTGGCAGCTGAACCATCTTTGTTATAAACGCGGTAGGTTGAGTTTACAGCCTGTACAAAGTAATCAGGGCCAGCTGCTCCGGTTGGGTCTGGTGGAAATGCGCCGGATTGAGCCTGCCAGTTGGCTTTAAGCCATCCCTGACCGTCACGGGTACCGTTGGTTGACTGAAGAGCAGGGTCTATCCCCTGGTTTTCAGGAATTCCAATATCTGAAATAGCCGAATAATCGGGTTTAAAGTCCCTGTCTTTTGGTTTCCAGTTATCATAATACCCTTCTTCAATGATGGTGGCATTTTTCAGAAGGTCTTTCAACGGCTGGGTCTTCATAAAGCCGGTGCACTGGTCATGTGTGATTTTCACATCAATTTTCTCTTCCTGATTCTGGGCAAAGGAAGAGATAGATCCTGCCAGAATCGCTACATAGAGCGTAGTAATTTTTTTCATGGTATTAGTTGCTTTTCGATTCTTAAAGGTACGAAATTTTTCCAAATCTGCTAAGTATCGCTAAACAGGCCGGGGTAACAGGTATAGCAGAGTCTGATCAGATTGCGTATATTTGTACTGAATTGTATCGTTTTTTGACCAATCTTGGCCCTTTTTAAAAGAAATATCTTCAATCAGTCTGTTTTTTTGAAAAAATCAACAATCCGGTTTTTTGGCTCGGTTGTTTATTTCAGATTTAATTTCAGGTACAAGGCACGTATTGAGGGGGCTGAATTATTTCAATACCTGCCTGATCAAAATGTACTGATCATTTCAAATCACCAGACGTATTTTGCGGATGTGTCTTTTTTCTTTCACACCATTCATGCGGCTATTACGGGGCATCCGAACAGCATTAAGTACCCGGGATTTCTCAAATGCAGAAAGCACAATATTTACTATGTGGCTGCAGAAGAAACAATGAAAGCAGGTTTTTTGCCAAAATTGCTGGCATTTTCAGGGGCAGTAACCATTAACCGTTCCTGGCGTGCCAACGGGCAGAATGTGCGCAGGAAAGTAGACCGGAGTGAAACTCAAAACATTGACCGCGCCCTGCAGGATGGGTGGCTCATTACGTTTCCACAGGGTACAACAACGCCCTATGCCCCGGGCAGAATAGGAACGGCTATTATTGTTAAGAAACACAAACCGGTAGTAGTACCGGTTGTTATTGACGGATTCAGGCGGTCGTTTGACAAAAAAGGAATCCGCACGCGGAAAAAAAATTCAGAATTGCGGATGCGCGTAAAAGCCCCGCTTGAAATTGATTATTCAAAAACGGTTGAAGAGATTATGCATCAGATGATGACCGCCATTGAGCAGACACCTGAATTCAACACACTGGAAAAAATAAAAAAACAGGAGACCTAGTGTCTCCCGCTTTTCCTCATCAACCCTGGTTTTTAGTTTTCAGGAAATTTAATAATAGGCCAGATTGATGCTTTTCGTTTTGTCGTATTTGATGGTATAAATTAGGTTGAATGTTTGTGATTCATTAGGTTTCATACGAACATTCCAGTCAATGATTCCGGTAATAGGGTCAGCCTCACCCTTGCTCAGCTCAGTTACCTCCAGTTCAATTTCAGAGTTTCGTATAACCGGTAACTGGTCTTGCAGTATCAACCGGATATTTTTAGCCTTTTGATTTTTAATGGTGATACGGTATGAAACAGTTTTTTCAATTTTATCGCCAACCACTTTTTCTTTTGATTCATCTTTGAGCAGGTTTCGGGTAACCACAATGTTCTGGTCTTTGCCAAGGCTCAGGTTCATGGTATCTTCAAGTGTTGTAGGGTTCAGGTATGTTTCGCCAATGTAGGCCCCGTCATGAAATAAATTGGCTTTTCCCGGTATCAGGTTCAGGCTTCCCAGGTCAGTGATGCGCGCCACCATATAAACAGAAAGGTCAAGTTTTGGAACAGCATAATAAATATATTCGGTGTTCAGTGATTTGGTATTGATCAAAACCATGTTCATTTGATTATCTGATTTAATGCTGTAGGGCAAATCAATGGCATATTCAATTGAAAGCAATTGTTCTACCATGGTGCTGAAGTTTAAAGATGTCTGTGCGTTGTAATCATCCTGGTTTATATTGCCGGAGCTTTCAGTTTCGGAAAGCGATGGCATGGCAGTACCAAACCCGTTCATGTCTGAGGTGGTTCGTTTACCCTGGTCGTAATAGACATCATTGCGGTAGGTGTAATAATCAAGATACCACGGGTAGAGTTCAGGTTTTGTTTTATTGGCATAGGGGTTGTTGGTTGAAAGATTCAGGCGCACGCCATCCCAATCAATTCCGGTATTCTGATAAACGTGTGCCTTGTAGGTAAGATCAATTGAACTGGTAGCTGCTGAACTTCTGAAATCATACATTGGAACCCAGCCGGCGTTATTGACCAGGTAAGTTGCTTCAATTTTACCCGTTGCCGCTTCTTCTGCAGATACGGTAATTTCTATGCGGTGAATAGGTTCTTTGTATTGCTGATCAACCAGGTTGTTGTTTGAATTATAATTGTAAAGGCTGTTAAGACGGCTTTGCATGCGGGTTTGTTTTTTGCCCAGAATTACTTTTTCTCTTCCAAGCCGCAGAAGTTCTTTGTTAATCTGATTCATTTTTTCATGATAAAACAGCAGGGCATCTTTTAATAAGGGAATGGAATCATTTACTTTTCCCTGACCTTTGATGGTGCCATTGTTCTCTATGATTCGTTTTTCGCTGTTGAGTACGTCAATCTGGTATTGAATGGTTGACATTTCATATTCCAGGTCAAAAAGCGAATCCTGAAGCAGGGTAATTTCGCGCTGAATTTTGACCGGAATTTCGCTGGTAGAATTTTCTACAGGATCAGGCTCAGGGTAATAAACAGAGTATTTGGTTTCAAGCAACACAATGCTGCCTGAGGCGTTAATCTGAATGCTGTTTGGATCAATGCTCGGACTGATACCTTCAATAACAAGAGTTGTTATGCCTTTGGTAATGCTGTACGAAGCTTTTTCCTGAATTTGTGCTCCCTGCATGTAAACCGTAACCTTGCTGATAGCCGATTTTATGACGGTTCCTTTATCTGCACCAAAAGAGGTAATTGCAGTGAAGGAGAGGAGAAGAAACATAATTTTTTTCATAAGACGCGTATTTGTTTAAAGTGGTCGTATGAAATTTCCGGCTGCAGTAAAAGTGTCTTTAATGCCGGCACTGAATTTCATAACCCGTTTTGTTTTTATCCGGTACAACGGGTTATAAAAAAGGTTCAAAAAAAAATCCCGCTGAAATTTTTCAGCGGGATTTTTTAAAAATAATTTTTGTCTGTGACTATCTGTAGCGACCAAGACCTTTAGGGCTTCCCAGTCGATCCATAGCACATCTGAAACCAATGGTACAGCTTGACTGATCTTCATCCAGGAAGCGGCGGTTTGAACCAACAATCCAGTATGCACGGTCTTTCCATGAACCACCTTTATAAACACGTGATTTATCGGATACCATTGTTGTAGGCCAGCCTGTTCTGTCATTTGGTCTGATAGAGTTACCTACCAGGTCATACGCTTCGTGATCATTCTGATACATGACCAATGACTCATCGCGGATACCGGAATTGATATCACTCTTACGCTGATCATCACCAAAGAACTTAGACGACTCAAAATCACCGTCAATATAATCACGGTAGTCTGAGTTTTTGTAGTTTGTGCGGTCAATGTTTTCCTCGTTTGTTACCTGGCGCCATTTCAGGTTACCAGGCGTGTTAACGATGTAGTCAGAAATACCTTTGCGCAGAATCGGAATAATTTCAAGCGGGTATTCATTACCTAAATTATCTGTGCGGATAAAACGAGGATCAACACCTTCAAATAATCCGTCAAAAATGTTGGTTTGAATAATCTCTGAAGCTTCCATGTAGAATTGCTGGTTGGCAGCATCAATTGCCATATCCACCACACGATTCAGTTCTTTCAGCAATTCAAGCTCCATAGAGTCTTTTGATTTGTTTTTAGAAAGATATACCTGTTCTGGCGGGCTGTTGTAATAATCAATATCATTTCTTGATTTAACGTTCATAGACATACCACGGTATAAACCGGTTGAATCAAGTGAATCTCTTTCAGTCATACCCTGAACGTGATCTTGTGCAGAAATACGTTGAAAACGAACGCGTTCAAACTCATGCAGGTATTCTTTAATTCCATACACGTCATAAATTACCTGGTTGGTTTTTTCATCAATTGCACCGTCGTTACCAAGCACTTTTGTTGTAAATACGTTCCCTCTGAAAGGTCTGAACTCATCAAAATCTTCATGTGACAATGGGCGGTAAACATCCATTACCCACTCAGAAACGTTACCGGCCATGTGATACAAACCGTAATCATTTGGCCAGTATGAATCAACCGGAGCAGTAATGTCGGCAGCATCGTTCAATGCACCGGCAACTCCCATGTAGTCACCTTGTCCGCGAACAAAGTTTGCGCGAATATCACCCTGGAATTGTTCGTCATCCTGGCGAACCCAGTGTCCGGTCCATGGATAAGTTCTTCTGTTTTCAATAACACCGGGGTCAGCTTCGTTGGTCATAGATCCAATGAGACCGTAGTAGGCAAATTCCCACTCAGCTTCTGTAGGCAGGCGGTAACGCGGTAAAAGAATACCGTCTTCCATACGCACAATACGTTGTCCAAGGTCAGCTCTTTTTCCACTCCATCCCTGTTTAGGATCAAGGTCAATCAATTTCTGTTCTTTGTCTTCACCCGGGTGATACTGGTCAGCCATGTAGGTATCTGTAGTGAATGGTTCACCGGATTGATCGGGATTCATCGTTAAAACACCTTCACGGATAAGGATAAACTCGTTTACACGGTCTGTTCTCCATTTGCAGAAATCGTTTGCCTGGTTCCAGCTAACGCCAACAACCGGGTAATTCTGGTAAGCCGGGTGTCTTAAATAGTACTCAACATACGGCTCGTTAAATGCTAAAGGAGATCTCCAGCAATTGGTATCCGGCAGCGCATTTTTATAAACCATCGGGAATTCTGCATAGGTTCTTCTGGTCCAGTACAAATACTCCAGCCAGTTAAAGTTTGTAACCTCAAACTGATCCATGTAGAATGAAGAAACGGTAACCCTTCTTGGTGTATTGTTCCACTCGTAAGTTACATCCTGTTCACCGCGCCCCATGGTAAAGGTACCGCCTTCAACCAGAATCAGACCAGGGCCTGTTTCCTGATCATAATACGGCACTTTTTGAAAACCGCCATTGCGTGGGTTGTTATATTCCCAACCTGTTGCATTGGATCTTTCACGGGCACATGAGCCAATGAAACCAGCAGCGGCTAACATAACTACAACTAACTTATTCCCTCTCATTGTATATGGTTTAATTAACAATTCTTATTTTGGTATATAATTGGTCTTTCTAAAAAGGTTACAAACATAATTAAAAAGATGGACATGATATCGTTCTGAACTTTTGCGGTTTGTTTGTACAGCTAAAATTCAGCCCCAGTGATAACTCATGTGATCCGCCTGAAGCATTGGTCAGCGGAGAAACCGTAATGTCATAGGAATAGCCGAATTTAAAGGTTCCGGAATCAATACCAATTGACAAAATAAATGCATCACGGGCCCTTAACCAGGCTCCGGCTGTGAAAACACCGTATTTCAGGTAGGTTCCAATGTTTAACTGCTGAAAACCATCCTGGTAGGTGTAGATAATATTGGGTGAAATGGATGTAACATTTTGGTATTGAGAGCCGCTGCCAAAAACAATATTAACCCCCATGTGGCCTGTAAAACGCATTGGAAGCCGTGAGTTGCCCAAAATCAATGATTCGTCCGGCATGTTGAGGTGTTTTGCGGCAAAACCGAAATAGAAATTTTTTGAAAACCCGACAAGTCCGGCAGAAACATCAAAAAAGCCACGTGTTCCCCAGCCATTGTCCATCAGCGTTCCGCGCGGTACATCACCGGTTTGATAAATAAAACCACGGCGCGGGTCAATCATATCACCAAAGGTCAGTTTATTCCAGTCAAGAAACTTCTGATTCCAGGTAGCCTGTGCACCAAACAGGAAAGAAAATTTGCGCGTTACGTGCAGGTGATAAGAGTAGGCAACACTTACGGTTGACCAGTTTATGGTGTTTTTACCAGCCATGTCATTGGTGACCATAAATGCAATGCCGCCTTGCAGGGTGTTAACAAACTGATCATACGAAATGCTATTGGTAATAAAAGAACCTGAAATAGAAGGCCACTCATTGCGGTGATTCATATTCAGGCGCGGACATCCATGTGTACCGGCCATAGCCGGGTTCAGGTAAATTGGATTTGCATAAAACTGCGTAAACTCAGGGTCCTGGGCCCAAGAAACCACTGAGCCGGCAAATGTTATTGCCAGCAAAAAAGTTTTAAAAATCCGATTCGTAAATCTTTTCATAATTATGATATCGCCTGGTGTTACGGCTCACCCGTGCATAAGGTTTCAAAATTCTGAATTTTTCCCGAGTTTTGCAATAATAAGTAATTTTAGGCGTTTTTTTAACACTTACGTCTGTGATCGTTCGAAAATATGCCCCTTTTAACATCTAAATTCTTCCGTTCTGCCATTGTCCTGATCAGTAGTTTGATAATGGTTCCAACAGGTGCACAGGCTTACCAGGTTGTTATTTCCAATACCTGGAACACGGCGCAGGGAATATGTATACCCTGTAACTACGACGCAGTTTTGGGTAATGTTTATTCAAATCAATCTATCCTTTTAACTGAAAAGGGCCGCTTTAGTTACAGTTATACGGTCAGTAATCTGGTTTATACCCCTGTTGAACTGCCCGCAAAATATGATAAAAAGTATCTTTCAACAGCACCTGAACTGGTTGTGAAATTTGAAAAGGCACGCACTGAAAATTTTCTGGTTGTTTATTATCATCCGTTAATCAATAGTAACGGGCAGGTTCAGATTCTGAGTGAAATACAGGTGGAGGTAGAGGCTACACCGCTTATGACAACGCGGGCGGCAACGTTTGTACCAAATTCAATTCTGGCTTCTGGTAGCTGGTATAAAATTGGCGTTTCGCAATCAGGGGTACATAAAATTGATCTGTCGATGCTGCAATCACTTGGTGTGTCAACTTCAGGTCTCAATCCCACACACATTAATATTTATGGCAATCACGTGCCAAAACTCCCAACCATGAACAATGCCTATCATCCGGATGATTTGCTTAAAAATAACATCTACATTGAAGGCGAGGGAGACGGTGTTTTTGATGCGTCTGATTATATCCTGTTTTATGCCACCGGGCCCGATGTGGTTACTACCGGAAGTTCGGATTTTGCCGTTTCAAAAAATGATATTGACTCGCTGTCATATTATTTTATACACATTGACGCAGGTGACCCGGCACAACGTATTTCATCCATTTCAAACTCAGGTTCGCCGGTAAGTCATACGGTTAACAGTACGGCAGATTATTTTTTACATGAACTGGATGAACTGAATTTGCTGAAATCTGGTGATACCTGGTTAGGTGAACATTTTGACATTGAACTTACAAAAACATTTACGGCTGATTTGGGAAGTATTGTTTCAGGTACAGATATCAGCATGAAAACAGCAATCGGTTCTGCTGTAAAATCCGGCAGCGGAAGCATGAGTGTTGTTGTAAATGGAACTGAGCAGGATTTAGTCGTATGTCCAACCATGTTTGGCTCTTATATTGAAGCAAAGTATACCACATCAACAGCATTGTTTCAATCACCCACCTCACTCCTGAATTTCAGCCTGACATTTCAGCGTTCAAGTGCCGCCAGTGAGGCCTGGCTTGATTACATTTTGCTTAACTACCAGCGCAACCTGGCCATGGGATCAAGCCAGTTGTTTGTGCGTAATTTTGCTTCGGTGGGGGTGGGCAACACGGCACAGTTTACTATTTCTTCTGCCAGTTCTGCGGTCCAGGTTTGGGAAATTACAGATCCAACGGCGGTGCAAAAAGTGAATGGAACACTCACGGGTTCTGACTATGTTTTTATTCAGAATTCAGATTCGCTGCGGTCCTATGTTTCTTTTTATGTGAGTCAGGCACTTTCGCCGGTTGCTGTGGGTGCCGTATCCAATCAGAATTTGCATGCCTTGAGTCAGGCTGATTATATCATTGTGGCGCATGCATCTTTGCTGGCGCCGGCTGATCGCCTGGCAAATCTGCACCGCAACCAGGGGCTTGATGTACATGTGGTAGATGTTCAAAAAATATACAATGAATTTGGAGGCGGTGCTGCTGATCCGGTTGCTGTCAGGTGGTTTATGAAAATGTTTTATGACCGCGCCGCAGGTGATCCGGCTTTAATGCCGCGATACCTTTGCCTGTTTGGTGACGGAACGTATGACCCGCTTAACCGCCTGAGTGATAATAATTACCTGGTGCCAACCTATAACAATCCACGGAATGATGATATTGAATATACCTCGTCCTTTACCTCAGATGATTTTTTTGGAATGCTTGATGACAATGAAGGTATTTCTGCATTCAACCTGCTTGACATTGGTATTGGCCGTTTTCCGGTTACTACACCTGAAGAGGCTGAAGATGTGGTGAATAAAATTGAGCATTACATGAATTTTGGTTCTACGTTGTATAGCAATGCAACCGGTGTTCAGTGTAATTCTGACGGGTATTCAAGTTCGTTTGGTGATTGGCGAAACCGCATTGTATTAATGGCAGATGATGAGAACAACGGAACGTTTGTGAATGATTGTGAATCACTCAGTGATACTACTGCCAAATATCATCCTGAAATAAATGTTGTAAAAATATACCTGGATGCTTACCAGCAAACGGTAACTTCAGGCGGACAGCGTTTCCCGGATGCCGAAGAGGCCATTAATCAGAATATAAATAAAGGGGCTTTGATTTTTAATTACGTAGGTCACGGCGGTGAAACAGGTTTGTCGCTTGAACGCGTTGTTACCATTCCAATGATTGAGGCGTGGACCAATGTAAATAACCTGACCGTGTTTATTTCAGCAACGTGTGAGTTCAGCCGGTTTGATGATCCGGGACGTATTTCTGCGGGTGAAATAACATTGCTGGCACCTTATGGCGGCGCGGTAAGTTTGCTTACCACAACGCGCCTGGTTCAGATAACGGTGAATACCACCATGGTGCAAAACCTGTATACCGTATTGTTTAATGAGGTGAATGGTCAGGCCTTGTCGCTGGGTGATATTATTTCACAAACCAAAAACCTGTCAGCAGGCAGTGACAATATCCGTAATTTTACGCTGCTGGGTGATCCGGCACTGCGACTCGGTAAACCGCAGCCGTTTATTGTTACAGACAGTATTAATGGGGTTAGCATTACCGCGACACCTGATACGCTCAAAGCGCTTTCTAAAATTACTATTTCAGGTCACGTGGAAGATGTAAACGGAAATCTGATGTCATCCTATAGCGGAATTGCCTACCCAACCATTTATGATAAAATCAAAACGCGTTATACCCTTGGGCAAGACGCGGAATCACCGGTTAAGGCATTTTACACCCAAAACAACATTATTTACAAAGGAAAATCAACTGTCACCAACGGATATTTTTCATTCACCTTTATTGTACCCAAAGACATTGATTACAATTATGGTAAAGGCAAAGCCAGTTACTATTCACACAACACCAATTCAAACAGCTATGGGTATGACACGTCTTTTGTGGTTGGCGGGGTAGACCCCAATGGAATTAATGATCAAACCGGGCCTGAGATAACGTTGTACATGAATGACGCCAATTTTGCAAACGGCGGCATTACCAACACCATTCCGCTTCTGATTGCAGAAATATCAGATGAAAACGGCATCAATACTACCGGAAACGGTATTGGACATGATATTACACTGATTCTTGACAGAAACTCAGCATCACCCATTTTGCTGAATAATTTTTACGAGGCAGACCTGGATACCTATCAGAGCGGCAAAGTAACCTACCAGTTTTCTGCACTTGAACCGGGCGCTCATGAAATCACCTTAAAAGTATGGGATGTCAACAACAATTCTTCAGAACAGACACTTGAATTTACAGTGGTTGATGAAGAAGATTTAGGAATCAGCCATGTGTTGAATTATCCGAATCCGTTCACCACCCATACCGAGTTTTATTTTGAGCACAATCAATGCTGCTCAGCCCTGGAGGTGCGCATAGAAATATTTACGGTTTCAGGCAAACTGGTTAAAACCATTTTTGACAATGTAAATACCATTGCCTATCGCAGTGAGGGTATAGTTTGGGACGGGCGTGATGATTTTGGTGACAAACTGGCCCGTGGCGTTTATGTGTACCGGCTCACCGTCAAAACCCCTGAGGGAGTAAAGGCTGAAAAAACCGAAAAACTGGTTATTTTATAGTTATAGACAATATAAGCGCGCCTTTTGCGTATATTTGTATCAATACAGATTAAATGAAAAAAACTGCATTTTTACTGGCAGCCATTGCTTTTGGTTCAGTGACTAAGGCTCAGAATCTCCAAAAAGACGACGAGGAATTTACCATTCAGTTGAATACCATTACCACCGCTGTTCCGTTTTTGATTATTGCACCTGATTCACGTGCCGGTGCGTTAGGTGATGCGGGTGTGGCAACATCACCCGATGTTAACTCATTTCACTGGAATACCGCAAAACTTTCTTTTTCCAAAGAAAAGGCTGAGTTTGGGGTTTCTTATTCTCCCTGGCTGAGACAGCTGGTTGATGACATTCATTTATCCTACCTGGCAGGTTATACCAAATTTGGAAGAAACCATGCGGTGGGCGGATCACTGCGTTATTTTTCATTGGGTAACATTTCGTTTACCGATGCACTTGGTAACCCTATCCGTGATTTTTCACCCAATGAATTTGAAGTATTGGGCGGTTATGCGTTCAGATTGTCAGACAGAAATTCAATTGGTTTGAATGCGAAATTTGTTTATTCAAACCTGACGGGTGGTGTGAATGTTGGATCTGTCGGATCGAAAGCAGGCCTTGCCGGCGCAGTTGATCTTTCATACGCTTACGTGAATGATGAGGTGCGTTTGGGAAACATGGATGCTACCCTTTCTGTTGGAACAACCATCTCCAACATTGGAAATAAGATTGCTTATACAGTTGATGCGTATCGTGATTTTTTACCAACCAATCTGCGCGTTGGAACTTGCCTGAACATGCGTTTTGACAAATACAACTCGTTGGCTGCAACGGTTGATTTTAATAAACTGCTGGTGCCAACACCGCCTGAATATGGTATTGATGGCAGCATTATTTCAGGTATGAATCCGGATGTACCGGTGGTATCAGGTATTTTGCAATCATTTTACGATGCACCGGGTAACGTTTATCAGAATGCAGACAGTACGTATTCGGTAGAAAAAAACTCCCGTTTTGGTGAAGAGCTGCGTGAAATTAATATCGGCGGCGGTTTGGAATATTGGTACTCCAGCACACTGGCGGTGAGAATGGGTTATTTTCACGAACACCCGTCTAAAGGGGCACGTCAGTACCTGACTTTTGGTGCCGGTGTGTATTACAGCGTTTTTGGTATAGATGTGTCGTACCTGGCCGCATTTACCCGCACCAATCCATTGGCTAATACCGTGCGCTTCTCGTTAAAATTCAAATTCGGAAACACAAATAAAGCATCCGCTCCAGCAGGTGAATAAAGTACCTCCATTCAGAATTGGATTTGGGGTTGATATCCATCAACTGCAACCCGGCTATGATCTTTTTATCGGGGGTGTAAAATTTGAAGCACCGTTTGGAGCCGTCGGACACTCTGATGCCGATGTACTTTTACATGCTATTTGTGATGCGCTGCTTGGCGCAGCAAACCTGAGAGATATTGGTTTTCATTTTCCGGACACTGACCCGGCGTACAAAGGTGCTGACAGCAAATTGCTGCTGCGTGATTCATTTCTCCTGGTAAAACAAAAAGGATACCTGGTGGGTAATGTTGATTGTACGGTGATGCTTGAATTTCCAAAAGTAAATCCACACATTCCTGAAATTCAGAAAATCATTGCCGGCATACTGGAGGTTGACACCGATGCTGTTTCGATCAAGGCCACACGCGGTGAAAAGCTGGGATATGTGGGAGAGAGCAAAGGCATTCAGGCATACGCTACGGCATTAATTTACAAAGTAGCATAACCTGACTAGCGAATACTGAACACCAGATGTAGAACGGTAGAATTACTTCGACATTCATTATTCCTTGTTTGATATTCATTATTTCTGCACGCTTTACGGGAAAAAATTAGCGCAACAAGTAGCCCTATTTCCCTACAACATCAAACGCTACTGCCGCCGTTAACCCATTCATCAACCACTGTCAGCAAATGTTTTCCAACAGCAAGAACCAATAGAACGGTAGAATTACTTCGACATTCATTATTCCTTGTTTGATATTCATTATTTCTGCACGCTTTACGGGAAAAAATTAGCACAACAAGTAGCCCTATTTCCCTACAACATCAAACGCTACTGCCGCCGTTAACCCATTTTCATCAACCAGGGTAAGCAGGTGTTTTCCAATAGAAGGAATAAGTTCCCACTGATGAATGTTTTCTGTAAAACCAAGATACGTTTCATCCAGGTGCCAGTATAATTTCATATCAGGGCGTTTGTGTGTTGCTTCAAAAATTACCTTTTCGCGCTCTTCATCAAAATTCAGCGGCACATAAATTTCACTGTGGTGTTTGGGGTATAAAATAACCAGTTCTTTCAGTTCATGTTCGTCAGCACAGCCGTCGAGGTAAGGGGGCCGTTCCTGGTAATTGGGATCATGATTTTTATAATAGAAGGCCGCTTCGGCCGGCAGGGTGAACCAGAATTTTTTTTGTGCCAGCGCCATGTCATAACACGATGCGTTAACTGAAAATTGTCCGGTTTCATCCAGGTAAATAATTTCATGATAGGGGCATGAAACGGTGTTGAGACATGTTTTGGGGAGCCACATTTTTTTTGTTTGCTCACAATAATCACCGGCACGGTATCCGCTTTTTTCACACACATCCACCTCGGTCATTAAATCAAATGGTTTGCTGAACCAGTCAGATTTTGGCAGGGCAGAAAAAACATCAAACAAAACGGGGGCGGCAACCTCACGTCCGATCAGTCCCGGGCGGCCTTCACCATCGGCATTACCAACCCACACACCCACAACATAGTTAGGTGTAAGCCCAACTGCCCATGCATCTCTGAACCCAAAACTGGTACCTGTTTTCCAGGCAATTTGTTGTGAGGTAGAATACATTTCCCAATTAATATCTTCCTCAGGCCGGGCAAGTTCTTTCATGGCTTCAAAGGTGTACCAGCATGCTGCAGGGTCCAGAACGGGAAGTTCAGCAGTATACGTTGTGTTTTCCTGATTATAGTGCGCTTTGCGGTTAACACCGGGCATATAATTTGGATATTGGTTTAATCCCCGCGCCATGATGCCGTATGCTGAAACAAGGTCCCACAGGGTGGCTTCTGCTCCGCCTAAAATCAGTGACAGACCATAGTGATCAGGGCTTTTGGTAATGGTTGTGAATTTTAATTTATGAAGCATGAACTGGAATTTGGCCACACCAAATTTGGTAAGCATGCGCACTAACGGAACGTTGAGTGATTTGGACAGGGCTGCATCAGCCGGTATAATACCATCGTATTTGAGGTTGTAATTTTTGGGGCTGTAACCTGACATGACAGTGGGAATATCCTGTATCAGCATTTGGGGTGTAATTTCGCCGCCGGCCAGCATGCCGCCGTATAAAAAGGGTTTTAAAATACTGCCGGTGCTGCGCGGGGCGTTAATCATGTCTACATCTTTTCCATGCTCTTCTTCCAGTTCGGGCACATTTCCGGTATAAGCCAGCACCTCACCGGTAGTAACATCCATTACTAAAACGGCGGCATTAAAAATCTGGTTTGTGCGCAATTGTTCATGGTGAAAACGTACAATGTCGTTGACACGTACCTGAAGGTTCATGTCAATGGTAGAGTGAATAATTTGGCCTTTTAAGCCATCGTTGATACACCGGCTCATAAGTTGCGGGGCAATCATAGGCATGGGGTGCGGTTCGTCAGGCAAGGGCTCCAGTTTTGAGAGCTGCCAGGTGGTGGAATCCATTTCACCTACCGCATACAACCGGTCAAGCAGGCGGTTTCGTTTGGCCATTAATTCATTGCGGTTTTTGCCCGGGTGCATCAGTGACGGTGCGTTTGGGAGTACTGCCAGGGTAGCACTTTCAGCCCAGGTGAGTTCATAGGGTGGCCTTCCAAAATAGCGCCAGCTTGCGGCATCAAGTCCCACCACATTGCCTCCCATAGGGGCGTTGCTTGCGTACAAGGCCAGTATTTCATCTTTTGAATAGCGCCATTCTGCCCGGGTTGCCCAAAAAATTTCAACGGTTTTTTGCCAGATATTGCGGCTTTTACCTTTGCGGGCCAGGCGCATTAACTGCATGGTAATGGTGCTGCCACCGCTTACCTTGCGGCCTCCTTTTAAATTTTGCCACACGGCGCGTGAAAGCCCGCGAATACTTACTCCCCAATGGTTTTCAAAAGTGCGGTCTTCAAACTGAATCAGGGCTGTTTTGAACCGGTAGGGTACTGAATCATTTTGAGGAAAACGCCACTGCCCGTCATCTGCAATGGTGGCACCCAGCAAATTTCCGTTGCGGTCATAAAGTACGGTTGAGGTGGGGTCGTTAAATAATTGTTCAGGCAGACAAAAAAGCCAAACCAGGAAAATAATGAGAAAAGTACTCCCTAAAATGTACCGGTATCGCTTAATGAATGTCCAGCAGGCAGCTCCTATTTTTTTTATCCACTTCAATTCCTATCTTTATTCTCCGAAAGCTACTAAGAAAATACGGAACCAAAAATTCGTTTTATTAATCGTCTCCACTTGTCTTTTAACTGCATGTATCGTTTTTACCTGAGATTGGTTTGGGTTGTTGTTTTGGCCATTCAGGTAACTATAAACTGGAGTCAGGCTTATAATTTCAGGCAGGTTTCAATTCAGCAGGGATTACCCCAGTCACAGGCCTATGCCATTTTGTTTGATGAAGACCAGCGGGCATGGATTGGAACCCAGGGCGGCGGTTTGTGCCGCTATGACGGTTCTGAATTTGTTTACCTCACAAAGAATGATTCCCTGTTATCAAACCGCGTATTTTCATTGCAACTGATAAAGGGTGAAATTTGGGTAGGTCAGCGCGGTGGGGTATCTGTGTTTAATACGGATGCACAATTTATACGCAATTACCGCCTTCCACAGCAATCAGCCATTGTAAATGATCTGATTTTTTTTGACGACAAGGTTTATGCCGCCACAGATATGGGACTGTATCAGTCAGAGAATCACGAACTGGTTGCCTATTCTGGCAATGTCAATTTAATGGAGGCAAATCTCACACGTTTTTTTACGGATGGTGAGGGCAAATTATGGATTTGCTCCCAGGATGGTTTGCTGAGTTTTTCAGATCCGTTTACCAAAATAAATAAGGCTCGTGGGCTACCGGTTAATGAGGTGGAGTGTGTTGTCAGCTTTGAAGATAAATGGTTAATAGGTACCTATGGCGGCGGTGTTTTGTTCTACGATAAAAACCAGGGAATTTATCAGCCCGATGAATTAAAACCGTATTCTTCTGAAATCATTACTACCATGTTTGTATCCGGCGGCGGTGAAATCTGGATCGGAACACAAAACAACGGCGTTTATCAGTATTCCATGCTAGACAAAAGCATTAAAAATTACCGGACTGAAAACGGATTGGCCAACAACAATGTGCAAACCATTTTAGCTGACCGGTGGAACAATATCTGGATTGGTACAAGCGGTGGCGGAATATCCATTTTTCAAAACAGCCCTTTTATCAAATATTCAACCGAATCAGGGCTTAACGGAAATTATGTATACAGCGTAGTGAACGACCGCAACAACAACATCTGGCTTGGAACAGAGGGGACCGGGGCGTTGCGTATCAATGACACATCTGCAACACTTTTTGATGAAGATTTTGGTTTTTGTTCAGATAAAGTTCGGTCTATTTTACTGGATAACGACGGTGATGTATGGTTTGGAACAGAAGGGAGCGGACTGGGCATTTTTTCGCCGGCACTGAACAAGGACACCATTTTTCATTTTACACAAAACAACGGGCTTACCTCAAACTGGATTAAGGGATTTGCTCAGAATGAAACAACCGGTGAAATTTACATTGCCACGGTGAATGGCGGCATTATGCGGGTTAATAAAGAAAAAGGGTTTCCGCCGGGCGTGTATTTTTCAAAGCTCAAAATAACTTCGGGTAAGTTACCTGACCGCATCAGTCACCTGTTTATGTTCAACGATAAACTGTGGTTCCTGGGTGATGAAAACAGCTATGGATTTATTTCCAAAGGGCACGTGCATACAACTTCGTTATCCAATGTTAATTTGAGAAATGCGGTGGTTTATAATGATCATATCTGGATTGGCTCATTTGATAATGGCATTCTGCAACTGACCATGGATGGTGATTCTGTTAAATCGCAAAAGTGGATTACCACCTCAGACGGCATTGCATCCAATACCATTTACCAGCTTATTTGGGACAATGGTGATTTATGGGTTGGTTCTGAAAAAGGGTTAGATAGGCTGAAGTTAAATACCGGTTTTGAAATCACTGAAATTGTTCATTACGGTTCAGCTGAAGGTTTTGAGGGCGTTGAAACAAACGGCAACGCATCGTACCGTGATGAAGCCGGAAACCTTTGGTTTGGCACCGTAAATGGCCTCTATGTTTACAAAGGCGGGGGCATTAACTATGCGCAAAAAGATCCGCCGTACCTGATGTTGAATGACTTTCGGATTTTTTATGAGTCTATTGAAAAAACAGAATTTGCCTCGTATTTTGAGCATGGAAGAATGACTAAACCACTGCTGCTGCCGTATGACAAAAACCACATTGGGTTTAGTTTTAAGGCCATTCATTATACACATGCCGGCAGTATCCGGTACCGGTGGAAACTTAGTGGAATTGATGCATCATGGACTCCGCCGTCTACCAGCCATGAGGCAACTTACGGTAATTTATTACCCGGAAAATATACGTTCAGTGTCAAGGCTTCCATTACCGATAGCTGGGAGGTTGAACCCATTGAAATAGCATTTGAAATTGATCAGCCTTACTGGCAAAAATGGGGATTTAAGTTCATGTATTATTCGGCCATCTTTCTGGTAGTATTGATTGTTTTTCTGGTCGTTTTGTTCAGGCTGAAGCGCAAAAATAAACGGCTGCGTGAAAAACTGGAGATGGAAAAAAACCTGATTGAGCTGGAACAAAAAGCCCTCAGGTTGCAAATGAATCCGCATTTTATTTTTAACGTGCTTAATTCAATTCACAACCTGATTATTCTGAATGATCCGGATAAGGCCCGTTATGCCCTTGCCAAATTCTCCAAACTGATGCGGCGTGTTTTGGAAAATTCCCGTGAAAAAATGATTTCGGTAGACAATGAAATTGAAACACTTGAGAATTATGTCCAGCTTGAAAGGTTAACAAGCGGGGTAGAGGTAGACCTTGATTTTGAGGTAGATGAAAACCTTGATTCAGCAGAAGAAATATTACCCCCGTTAATGATTCAGCCTTTTGTTGAAAATGCACTTATTCACGGTATCAAAAACCTGGATAAAAGGGGCGTTATTAAAGTTGGATTCAAGCTGATCAGCGAACACTTACTGGAGTGTTCAATTGAAGACAACGGTCGCGGTCGCGAACATGCAGCTAAACTGGTAGCACAAAAAGAAAATTATCACAAGTCAACCGCGCTGCAGGTTACAGAAGAACGTCTGGCTTCACTGAATAAAAAATCAACCTTTGTGCCGTTTGAAATTATTGATTTGAAAGATCAGGACGGAGAACCGTCAGGGACTAAAATTATTCTGAGATTGGAAATCTGATCAAAACAAAAGCCCCAACCGAAGCCGTCATGCTGAACGCAGCAAAGCGGAGAGAGGGATCTGCTGAGGTTTACACCTGATAGATTATAAATTCCGGGTTAATTTGAGCGGATCTTTCCCTGCGGTCGGGATAACATTTTCAATGGGGTTTTGCAAATAAATGGGCAGATTCACACGGTTAAAAATTACCCGAAAGTATCCTTGAAAGAACTTCTCCTCTCCCTGGAGCGTGGAATCACCATCACCGCCAAAGAGCAAAGTGATTTTGCCTCCCACCCCCCTGCGAAGCGACTTTTCCTCTCCCTGGAGCGAAGAAAACCATCACCGCCAAAGAGCAAAGCGATTTTGCCTCCCAAACCCCCTGCGAAGCGACTTCTCCTCTCCTTGGAGCGAAGAAAACCATCACCGCCAAAGAGCAAAGCGATTTTGCCTCCCAATCCCCCTACGAAGCGACTTCTCCTCTCCCTCGGAGAGGAGAAAGAGAGGAGAGGTCATCTCAAAATCTCCAGTTTTGCAAACTTCAACAACAATTGTTTATTGCCTACTTTTGGAAAAAACACCGTTGCTTTTTGAGGAGGTGTACCTTCAAGGCCAATGACTTTTCCTTTGCCAAATATCTGGTGAACCACATTGTAACCTACTTTTAAATCAGACAAATCAGACGGGGTTATTTCAGTGGTGGTATCCGGTTGTTTTGTTTTTGGCGCGGTATCGGTATCCGTTTCCGTTTCAACATCTTCTACCCTGCGGAGATTTGGTTTCGACCGGAATAAAGGTTCTTTGGTACGCCCTAATTTGCGTTCAAGTGTATATTGGTTCAGTGAAACACCACCGCCGCGTGTTGGATTGGCAACATCTAAAAATTCAGCATTTATTTCTTCAATAAAACGGCTGGGCTCACTGGTAATAATATTTCCAAACCGGTAACGGCTGGTAGCATAGGTAAGTGTTGCTTGTTTTTCAGCCCGGGTAAGTGCCACGTAAAACAAACGCCGTTCTTCTTCCAGTTCAGGGCGTGAGTGCAATGCCATTTGTGAAGGAAATAAATTTTCTTCCAATCCAACAATATAGACAAACGGAAATTCAAGTCCCTTGGAGGCATGAATAGTCATCAGCGTAACGTGATCTTTGTTTTCGTCTTTCTCCTGGTCAGCATCCGTCAGCAAGGCAACATCACTCAAAAAATCGTTGAGGTAACCCACTTCATTTTCACCTACCCCTTCAGTAAATTCTTTGATTCCCGCCAGCAATGCCTGAATGTTTTCATACCGTGAAACGCCCTCGGGTGATTTATCATCATACAGTTCTTTCAGAATGCCGGAATTTTTTGCAATTGTCTGAGCCAGGTCATGTGCATCCAGTTTGTTCAACTGCACGCTGAAACTTTCAATCATGGTTACAAACGCAGAAATTTTGTTCATGGCTCCACCCGGAATATCGGTTGGAAATTGCTGCGGACGTGCAATAACATCCCACAATGAAACACCGTACTGGCTGGCCGCAATAATTATTTTTTCAATGCTGGTATCGCCAATTCCACGTTTTGGGTAATTGATTACCCGTTTAAGCGCTTCTTCATCGGTAGGGTTGGCGGTTAACCTGAAATAAGCCAGCAAATCTTTAATTTCTTTGCGTTGATAAAATGAAAGTCCGCCGTAAATTTTATACGGCAGATTCATTTTGCGAAGGGCCTCTTCAAATGACCGCGACTGGGCATTGGTGCGGTATAAAATGGCAAAGTCAGAATTGTTGGCCTGTTCATTTACCTTGGTTTCGTAAATGTGATTGGTCACTACCTTCCCTTCTTCATTGTCTGTCAGCGTTCGTATTACCTTTATCAGGTTTCCGCTGTCATTGGCTGTCCATACCGTTTTTTGAATCTGGTCTTTGTTTTTTTCGATAATACTGTTGGCTGCATTTACAATAGTTTGCGTGCTGCGGTAATTCTGCTCCAGCTTGAAAATTTTATAATCGGGGTAGTCGTTTTTAAAATTCAGAATATTTTCAATGTTTGCACCGCGGAATGAGTAGATACTTTGCGCATCATCACCTACAACACAAATGTTGCCATAAAGAGCGGCCAGGCTTTTCACAATCAGGTATTGCGCATAATTGGTATCCTGGTACTCATCTACCAGAATGTATTTGTATTTGCGTTGATAACGCAGCAGAATTTCAGGATGATCTCTGAAAAGAATATTTGTTTTAAAAAGTAAATCGTCAAAATCCATGGCGCCGGCCATAAAACAACGCTTTTCATAGGTTTTGTAAATTTCAAAAAGGCGTGGTTTGGCGCTCATGCGGTCTTCCCCCACAATTTCAGCATTGGCTTCATACTCCGGGGCAGAAATCAGGTTGTTTTTTGCGCTTGAAATGCGCCCGTGCACCATGGCCGGTTTGTAAATCTTATCATCCAGGTTTAGTTCCTTAATAATGGTTTTTAGCAAGCTCCTTGAATCCTGTGTATCATAAATGGTAAAGTTGGTTGGATACCCGATTTTATCTGCATTGTTGCGCAAAATGCGGGCAAAAACGCTATGAAAAGTCCCCATGGAGATGTTTTTGGCTTCAGAATCTCCAACGATTGAGGCAATGCGGCTTTTCATTTCTTTGGCCGCTTTGTTGGTAAAGGTAAGGGCCAAAATATTAAAGGCATCAACGCCCTGGTTGATCAGGTACGCAATGCGATACGTTAAAACCCTTGTCTTTCCTGAGCCGGCGCCTGCAATGACCATGGTTGGTCCATCAATATTTTTTACCGGGGCAAGTTGTTCCTGATTTAAGGATGATAAAAAGTCCATGTAACAAAGTTAGTGATTATTATACGTAGGGACGAATCCCTATTCGTCCTGTTTTTGTGAAGAAACCCTTTTAAAAGCAATAGGGCACAGTCAATGACTTTTCAATGATAAACGGTATTTTAAGGGGAGATGTTTATCGGATCCTGTCAGAACGAACCTTACCCTTTAAAAATCTAAAAAAAATGATTTTTTCAACACGAGTTCTGAAATCAAAATGCGAAATTTGTACTGACAAGAGCAGGGGGCCTGGCGGGCGTTGAGAAATGAATCACTGAATTTTTTTTCACAATTTTGAGCAATATATAAGTTGTTGATAATCAAACAAAATTGTAAAATATCCGAATTCTTCTAACAACGGACGGTGAAAAAACTCAAATTAATTTTAAACAAATGTTGTTTTATAAAAAAAACTATATACCTTTGCGCTCCGATTTTTGACGAAATTGGGACATTTTTAGAGTGAAAACATTAGAAAATAAGCGATATTAACTATGCCAACCATTCAGCAGTTAGTAAGAAAAGGAAGAACACAGTCTGTTTATAAAAGCAAATCTGCTGCTCTTGACTCTTGCCCACAAAAGAGAGGTGTTTGTGTACGTGTTTACACAACAACACCAAAAAAACCAAACTCAGCAATGAGAAAAGTTGCCAGGGTGAGATTAACTAACAAAAAAGAAGTAAATGCCTACATCGGAGGTGAAGGACACAACCTGCAAGAGCACTCGATTGTACTTGTAAGAGGTGGAAGGGTGAAAGATCTTCCGGGAGTTCGTTACCACATTGTACGTGGGGCTTTGGATACTGCTGGTGTAGAAGGCAGATTACAAAGACGGTCAAAATACGGCGCAAAACGCCCTAAAGCAAAAAAATCTTAAGCTTAACTAGTCATGAGAAGAAGACAAGCTAAAAAACACAACATTCTGCCTGATCCTAAATTTAAGGAAGTGGTAGTAACTAAATTCGTGAACAGCATGATGGAGCACGGAAAGAAAAGTACTTCTTTCCGCATTTTCTATGAGGCAATGGATATCGTTGGTACCAAACTTGAAAATGAAAACGCGCTGGAAATCTGGAAAAAAGCATTGGAGAATGTTTCTCCAAACGTAGAAGTTCGTTCACGCCGTGTAGGTGGAGCAACATTCCAGATTCCTACTCCGGTTCGTGAAAACCGCAGACAGGCTTTGGCAATGAAATGGTTGATTTCTTATTCACGCAAAAGAAATGAAAAAACCATGGCTTCTAAATTAGCTGGTGAGGTTATTGCTGCTTCGAAAGAAGAAGGTGCAGCTTTCAAAAAGAAAGAAGACATGCACAAAATGGCAGAGGCAAATAAAGCCTTCTCGCACTTCAAATTCTAATACAAATGGCTAAAAGAGATTTATCATATACAAGAAATATTGGGATCATGGCCCACGTAGATGCTGGTAAAACCACCACTACTGAGCGTATCCTTTATTATACCGGTATCAGCCATAAAATTGGAGAAGTTCACGAAGGAGCAGCTACAATGGACTGGATGGTGCAGGAGCAAGAGCGTGGTATCACCATCACCTCTGCAGCTACAACTTGTTTCTGGCAATATCCGACTGTACAAGGTCAGAAAGTTGCTGATACAAAAGAATACAGAATTAACATTATTGATACTCCGGGCCACGTTGACTTTACCGTTGAGGTAGAGCGTTCATTGCGTGTTTTGGATGGTGCAGTTGCACTTATCTGCGCTGCTTCAGGTGTTGAACCGCAATCTGAAACAGTTTGGAGACAAGCAAACAAATACGGCGTTCCAAGACTTTGTTTCATTAATAAAATGGATCGTGCCGGTGCTGATTTTTTCCGTTGCATCAACGAAATTAAAGGCAGACTGGGCGGCAATCCGGTTCCTTTGCAAATTCCAATCGGTGCTGAAGACGAATTTAAAGGAGTTATTGATTTGCTGATCATGAAAGGTATTTCCTGGAATGAGGCTGATAAAGGAATGACTTACGAAGTTTTTGATATCCCTGCTGAACTGCTTGATGAGGCTAAAGAGTGGAGAGATAAACTGATTGAATCAGTTGCAGAGTCAGATGAAAAACTGATGGAGAAATTCTTCGAAAATCCGGATTCAATTACCCGTGAAGAAATTATGGCTGCTGTACGTGTTGCTACAATCAACATGACAGTTCAACCGGTACTTTGCGGTTCAGCTTTCAAAAACAAAGGTGTTCAAACCATGTTGGATGCGGTAATGGCTTATTTGCCTTCTCCGTATGACAAAGGTGCTGTTGAAGGTATTAACCCTGATACAGAAGAAACTGTAAAAAGAAATCCAAACCCGGATGAGCCAATGGCTGCCCTGGCGTTTAAAATTGCTACCGATCCGTTTGTAGGAAGACTTTGCTTCTTCCGTATGTATTCAGGAAAAGTAGATGCCGGTTCTTACGTTTACAATACAAGAACAGAGAATAAAGAGCGTATTTCACGTCTGTTCCAGATGCACGCCAACAAACAAAATCCAATTGAATTTGTTGAAGCGGGTGACATTGCTGCAGGTGTTGGGTTTAAAGATATCCGTACCGGAGATACATTGTGTGATGAAAAGAATCCAATTATTCTTGAGTCCATGGATTTCCCTGAACCGGTTATTGGTATCGCTATTGAGCCTAAAACTCAGGCTGACGTTGATAAACTGGGTCTTGCACTGAACAAACTGGCTGAAGAGGATCCAACCTTTAAAGTTCACACAAACGAAGATTCAGGACAAACAATCATTTCAGGTATGGGTGAGCTTCACCTGGAGATCCTGGTAGATCGTCTGAAACGTGAGTTCAAAGTTGAAGTAAACGAAGGTGCTCCTCAGGTTGCTTACAAAGAAAGAATCACTGCTGCTGTTGAGCACCGTGAAACCTATAAAAAACAAACCGGTGGTCGTGGTAAATTTGCCGACATTCAGATTAAGGTAATGCCGCAAACTGACGAAGAAAAACTTGGTTTGGAATTCGTGAACAACATTAAAGGTGGTAACATTCCACGTGAGTTTATTGCACCGGTTGAAAAAGGATTCAAAGAATCTATGAAAAACGGTGTACTTGCGGGATTCCCGATGGACAGCCTGAAAGTAGAATTGAATGATGGTTCTTACCACGATGTGGATTCAGATTCATTGTCTTTCGAAATCTGCGCCAGAATGGCTTACCGTGCTGCTGTAAGATTGGCTAAACCAGAATTGCTTGAGCCAATCATGAAAGTAGAAGTGGTAACACCAGAAGAGAACATGGGTGACATCGTTGCAGATTTGAACCGTCGTCGTGGTCAAATGACCGGTATGGATGACCGTTTGGGAGCCAAAGTTGTTCGCGCTGACGTTCCGCTTTCTGAAATGTTCGGTTATGTAACCACACTCCGTACACTTTCTTCAGGACGCGCTACATCAACCATGGAGTTCTCGCATTACACTACTTGTCCAAAAAATATTGCGGATGATGTTGTAGCAAAAATTAAAGGAAAAATTGAAGCTTAATAAAATACAAAATGAGCCAGAAGATCAGAATAAAATTACAGTCGTACGACCATAATCTGGTAGATAAATCTGCCGAGAAGATTGTGAAAGCGGTGAAGGTAACTGGTGCAATTGTCAGTGGTCCTATTCCATTGCCAACTCACAAAAGAATCTATACCGTTTTGCGTTCACCACACGTAAACAAAAAAGCAAGAGAACAGTTTCAGCTTTGTGCTTACAAACGGCTGATTGACATTTACAGCTCGTCATCAAAAACAGTTGATGCCTTGATGAAATTAGAACTTCCAAGCGGAGTTAACGTAGAAATTAAAGTTTAATTATAAATAAAGTATGCCAGGAATAATTGGAAAAAAAATCGGGATGACTAGCGTCTACAGTGCCGAGGGTAAGGCAACACCATGCACGTTGATAGAAGCTGGTCCTTGCGTGGTAACGCAGGTTAAGACCCTCGAAAAAGATGGATACGAAGCTATCCAGCTTGGATTCGGAGAAAGACGTGCTAAAAACACGCCGGGTGCTCTAAAAGGGCATTTCGAAAAAGCCAAAACAACGCCAAAAGAAAAATTGGCTGAGTTTAAAGGGTTCAAAGATCTGAACCTGGGTGATGTTGTAACTTCAACTGTATTTACTGAAGGTGACTTCGTAGATGTAGTAGGAACCACAAAAGGTAAAGGTTTCCAGGGTGTTGTAAAACGTCACGGATTTGCCGGAGTTGGTGAAGCTACACACGGTCAGCATAACAGGCTGCGTGCTCCTGGTTCTATTGGTGCATGTTCATTCCCTGGACGCGTTTTCAAAGGAATGAGAATGGGCGGACAATTAGGTAACACCCGTGTTAAAGCTCAAAACCTTCAAATTGTTAAAGTATTAACCGAGAAGAATATCATTTTGATCAAAGGTTCTATTCCTGGTCACAACGGTGCATTCGTATTAATTCAGAACTAAGATGGACGTAAAAGTTGTAGATAATAAAGGTAAAGAAACCGCAAAAAGCGTTTCGCTTACAGATTCAATTTACGGAATCGAACCAAACGACCATGCCATTTACCTGGATGTGAAACAATATCTTGCCAACCAAAGACAAGGTACTCACAAATCCAAAGAACGTGGTGAAATTTCTGGTTCAACCCGCAAACTGAAAAAACAAAAAGGTACTGGTGGAGCTCGTGCAGGTAGCATTAAAAACCCTCAGTTCAAAGGTGGAGGACGCGTATTTGGTCCACGCCCGAGAAACTATGAGTTCAAATTAAACCAAAAAGTAAAATCTCTGGCTCGTAAATCGGCATTGACTTACAAGGCAAAAGAAAACGGAATCATCGTTTTGAATAACCTTGAAATGAAAGCGCCAAAAACGAAAGATTTCATGAAAGTGTTGACTGATATGAATCTGGCCTTTGATAAAGTTTTGTTTGTTGTTGCCGGAGAAAACAAAAACGCATTACTCTCTTCACGCAATATACAGGGAGCAAACGTGGTAACGGCTGATGGTCTTAACACGTATGAGATTCTGAATGCAAACAAACTGGTGATTGTTGAAGAAGCGGTAGGAAAAATTGAATCAATTCTGAATTAATAAGAGGAGCGATGAGCAATATAATTATTAAACCGATCCTGACCGAAAAAGCGACAAACGACAGCGAAACAAAAAATCGTTTTGCCTTTGTGGTTTCTCGTGAAGCAAATAAGATCGAAATTAAAAGTGCAATAGAAAAAATGTACAGTGTTCACGTAAAAGGTGTACGCACTGCAACATACGGCGGCGGAAAACCAAAAAAGAAATTCACCTCAAAAGGAGTTTCTGAACAGGCTAACCCGATCTGGAAAAAAGCTGTAGTATCTGTTGCCGAAGGTGAAACAATAGATTTGTACGATAATATTTAAGAAGCTGAAAAATGGCAGTTAGAAAACTAAAACCTATCACCCCAAGCCAGCGTCACAAAATTGCGCAGGATTTCAGCGGGCTTTCAAAAGTAGCTCCTGAAAAATCGCTCGTGACGACAAGAAAAAAATCCGGTGGACGTAATAATACCGGAAAAATGACCATGCGTTATATCGGGGGTGGACATAAAAAACAATACCGTATCGTTGACTTTAAACGTGAAAAATTCGGTATTCCCGCAACAGTAAAAACGATCGAATACGATCCAAACAGAACTGCAAATATTGCACTTGTGTTTTATGCTGACGGTGAAAAAAGATACATCATTGCGCCGCAAGGACTGAAAGTAGGAGATGTGCTTTTATCAGGAAAAGGAGTTGCTCCTGAAACCGGTAACGCACTTTTCCTGGGTGAAATTCCGTTGGGAACTGTAATCCACAACATCGAGCTTAAACCAGGAAGAGGAGCTGCTATTGCAAGAAGCGCAGGTGCTTCTGCCCAGTTAGCTGCAAGAGAAGGAAATTACGCGGTAATTAAAATGCCTTCTGGTGAAACCCGCATGATCCTGACAACCTGTATGGCAACTGTTGGAACCGTTTCAAACGGAGAACACATGCTGACAATTGCCGGTAAAGCTGGTAAATCAAGATGGGAAGGTCGCAGACCACGCGTAAGAGGTGTTGTAATGAACCCGGTTGATCACCCAATGGGTGGTGGTGAAGGCCGCGCTTCAGGTGGACACCCTAGATCTAGAAAAGGTATTCCGGCTAAAGGATACAAAACAAGATCACGTGTTAAGTATTCGAACAACTATATTATTGAAAGAAGAAAGAAATAAGGTATGAGCAGATCGTTAAAAAAACCTCCTTTTGTTCACTACAAATTGGTGAAAAGAGTTGAAGCGTCTCAAAGTGCTGATAAAAAAGCAGTGATTAAAACATGGTCAAGATCATCGACTATCACTCCTGACTTTGTCGGATTAACTTTTGCGGTTCACAACGGAAACAAATTCATACCGGTATATGTGACTGAAAACATGGTAGGACACAAATTAGGTGAATTCTCTCCTACACGTACCTTCAGAGGTCACGCGGATAAGAAGAAAAAGAAATAATTCATAGCTAAACAGAACTAAAAATGGGAGCTAGAAAAAGATTAAAAGCAGATCAGATTAAAGAGAAAAAAAGCACAACTGCTATTGCTCATCTGAACAACTGCCCGATTTCGGCGCGTAAAATGCGTTTGGTAGCCGATATCGTACGTGGAGTAGAAGTAAACAAGGCGCTGAACATCCTTCAGCACAATTCGAAAGAAGCAGCTGGCCGTCTTGAAAAATTATTGCGCTCTGCAATTGCTAACTGGGAACAAAAAAACCAGGGGAAAAGTATTGAAGATTCAACATTGGTTGTTTCTGAAATCAAAGTTAACCAGGCCGGAATGCTGAAACGTATTCAACCTGCCCCTCAGGGAAGAGCTCACAGAGTTAGAAAAAGATCGAATCATACAACAATTATTGTTGACAGTAAAAAATAAACAGAATGGGACAAAAAGCTAACCCAATTGGTAACAGATTAGGATTCATCCACGGGTGGGATTCAAACTGGTTTGGAGGTAAAGATTACGCTTCAAAAATTGTGGAAGACTATAAAATCAGAGAATATCTGATGGCACGTCTTTCCAAAGCGAGCATCTCAAAAATTATCATTGAGAGAACAATTAAACTTGTTACAGTTACTATTAACACTGCCCGTCCGGGTGTTATCATCGGAAAAGGTGGAAAAGAAGTTGATAAACTGAAAGAGGAATTGAAAAAAATCACCGGCAAAGAAGTTCAGATCAACATCTTCGAAATCAAACGTCCGGAGCTCGATGCACAATTGGTAGCTGACAGCATTGCCCGCCAGATTGAAGGCCGTGTTTCATTCAGAAGAGCTATTAAAATGGCAATTGCTTCAACCATGAGAATGGGAGCTGAAGGAATTAAAGTGAAAATTTCAGGTCGTTTGAACGGTGCAGAGATGGCGAGAAATGAAATGTATAAAGAAGGAAGAACACCACTTCATACGTTCAGAGCAGACATCGATTACGCATTAGGTGAAGCACACACTACCTACGGACGTATCGGAATCAAAACCTGGATTTGCAAAGGTGAGGTTTATGGTAAAAGAGATCTTTCTCCAAACATTGGTTTGACACAAAAAAACAGATCAACTACTGAAAACTCAGGACCTGCTCCAAAGTCGTCAAAACCAGCACCAAGAAAAAAGAATTAATTAAGATAAAGCAGTACAATCATGTTACAGCCTAAAAGAACAAAATTCAGAAGAACCCAAAAAGGGAAAAACAGAGGCGTTGCTCAAAGAGGAGCAACCGTGGCTTTCGGTTCTTTCGCATTAAAATCAATGGATGCCGGTTGGTTGACTTCTCGTCAGATCGAGGCTTCCCGTGTCGCTTTGACCCGTCACATGAAACGTGAAGGTCAGGTTTGGATCCGCATTTTCCCTGATAAACCAATTACGATGAAACCTGCAGAGGTTCGTATGGGTAAAGGTAAAGGAGCTCCTAGTCACTGGGTTGCTGTTATCCAGCCAGGCCGTGTGATTTTTGAAGCAGATGGTGTTTCAACTGAAACAGCAAAAGAAGCAATGCGTCTGGCTGCTCAGAAATTACCATTGCGTTGCAAATTTGTAGTAAGAGCTGATTACGCTGAATAATATTAGAAAGGCATGAAAGCAAAAGAAGTAAAAGAGTTGTCCCTGGAGGACCTGAAAGATAAGATCATTGAGTTGACTGTAAAGCATGAGAAACTTGTTCTCACCAATGCAGTTACTAAATTGGAGAACCCGCTGCAGATTCGTTCAAACCGCAAAGATCTTGCACGTTTGAAAACAGAACTGAGAGGAAGAGAGTTAAAGGCATAATAAAAGTCAATTAAAGATTCTGTAATGGAAACTAAAAGAAATTTAAGAAAAGAACGTATCGGTGTCGTTACCAGCAACAAGATGGAAAAATCAGTGGTGGTTTCGGTAGAAAGAAAGGTGAAACACCCGAAATACGGTAAGTTCGTGAAAAAAACTACTAAATTTGTCGCCCACGATGAAAAAAACGAGTGTAACCCTGGGGATACAGTTCGCATCATGGAGACCCGTCCCCTGAGCAAGACAAAATGCTGGAGACTAGTAGAAATTGTTGAAAGAGCTAAATAAGTATTACAAATGATTCAGCAGGAAAGCAGGCTCACAGTAGCCGATAATAGCGGAGCAAAGGATGTGTTATGCATCCGGGTTCTGGGTGGAACCGGAAGAAGATATGCTTCGGTGGGTGATAAAATTGTAGTAAGTGTAAAAGATGCACTTCCTTCAGGTAACATAAAAAAAGGACAGGTTTCAAAAGCTGTTATTGTAAGAACGAAAAAAGAAGTTCGTCGTCCGGACGGGTCTTACATCCGTTTCGATGATAACGCAGTTGTTCTTTTGAATGAAGCCGGTGAAATGAGAGGTACTCGTATTTTTGGGCCTGTTGCCCGTGAATTAAGAGATAAACAATATATGAAAGTGGTGTCTCTGGCGCCTGAAGTACTTTAATACTTGATCACAATGCAAAAGAAATTACACATAAAAGTTGGCGATACAGTTCGCGTAATCACTGGCGAATCGCGTGGAAGCGAAGGAAAAGTGCTGCGTATTGACCGTGCAAAAAACCGCGTGGTTATTGAAGGGGTAAACGTTGTTAAAAAACACGTTAAACCAAGCGCTTCAAATCCTCAGGGTGGTATTGAAGAAAAAGAAGCCGGAGTTCACATTTCAAATGTGATGGTGGTTGTAGGAAGTGTTGCTTCCAAAATTGGCCGCAAAAAAGCGGATAATGGTAAAATGGTAAGATTTTTAAAAAAGAACGGGGAGGTAGTTAAATAATGAGCTATACACCAAGACTTAAAGCGAAGTATTCGAACGAGATTGCAAAGGAATTGCAAAAACAATTCGGATTTAAATCAGTAATGAGAATACCAAAGCTGCAGAAAATTGTATTGAGCCAGGGATTAGGTGATGCAATTTCTGATAAAAAACTGATCGAGTCTGCAATTAAAGACATGTCAAGCATTTCTGGCCAGGCTGCAATTGCTATGAACTCTAAAAAGGATATCTCTAACTTCAAATTGAGAAAAGGGATGCCGGTTGGAGTTAAAGTAACACTGCGTGGAGACAAAATGTATGAGTTTCTGGATCGTTTGATTAACATCGCTCTTCCAAGAACACGTGACTTCCGCGGCGTTAACCCAAAAGGTTTTGACGGTTATGGAAACTTTAATATGGGCGTAAAAGAACATATTATCTTCCCTGAGATCGATATTGATAAAGTGAATAAAATTTTCGGAATGGACATCACTTTTGTTACTTCTACTGAAAATGATGAAGAAGCAAAAGCGTTGTTGTCAGGATTTGGATTTCCATTCGTAAAAAACTAAGGACATGGCAAAAGAATCAATGAAAGCGAGAGAGCGCAAAAGAACAAAACTTGCTGCTCGTTACGACAAAAAAAGAACTGAACTGAGAAAAGCCTCTGCTGCAGGTGACTGGGATGCAATGCTTGCTCTTCAGAAATTGCCTAAAAATTCCATGAAAATCCGCATCCACAACAGATGCCAGTTGACTGGAAGACCAAGAGGGTATATGAGACAGTTTGGTATTTCAAGGGTTACTTTCCGTGAAATGGCTTTGATTGGAAAAATCCCGGGGGTTACAAAAGCAAGTTGGTAATAAGAAGATAATAAGATTTACAATGAATACAGATCCGATAGCAGATTATTTGACACGTGTCAGAAATGCACAGATGGCCGGCCACAAAGTGGTTGAGATTCCTGCGTCAAATATGAAAAAAGAGATTACTAAAATCCTTGAAGAAAAAGGTTATATCCTTAGCCATAAATTCGAAGATGATGGTAGACAAGGCATCATTAAAATTGCTTTGAAGTACGCAAATAATACACCGGCAATCCGCAAAATTGAACGTGTTTCAACTCCTGGTTTGAGAAAATACTGCGGGGCAACCGAATTGCCTCGTGTATTAAACGGACTCGGTATCGCCATTATCTCCACTTCAAAAGGAGTATTGACTGATAAAGAAGCAAGACAACAGGGTGTGGGTGGTGAGTTAATCTGCTACGTTTATTAATTAGTTAACAAGACAAACAGTATATGTCACGTATAGGAAATGCACCGGTTCAGATTGAGAAGGGAGTTGAAGTAAAATTCGACAACAATACAATCTCTGTTAAAGGACCAAAAGGTGAACTGAAACAAGATATCGATTCAGCTATTGTTATTGAGCAAAATGAAGGCCAGCTGGTTTTCAAACGCAGCTCTGAAGACAAAGAAATCAGATCTAAACACGGTCTGTACCGCTCATTGGTTCAGAATATGATTGTTGGAGTATCAAAAGGATTCGCTAAAAAATTAGAATTCCACGGAGTAGGTTACCGTGCTGCTGCTAAAGGACAAATTCTTGAAATGTCTGTTGGATATTCACACGGTATTTCATTTGAAATTCCAAAAGAAGTAAAAGTTTCTGCAGTTACAGAAAAAGGACAACCCCCAATTGTTACACTTGAGTCTCACGACAAACAATTGCTTGGCCAGGTTGCGGCAAAGATCAGATCTTTCCGTAAGCCAGAACCATACAAAGGAAAAGGAATTCGTTATTCAGATGAATTTATTAGAAGAAAAGCTGGTAAATCAGCTGCGAAATAAGATAAGTTATGGCTTTAAGTAAAGTTGAAAAAAGAGCAAAAATTAAGCGCAGAATCCGCAAGAATATCTTCGGAACAACTGAGCAACCAAGATTGAGTGTTTTCAGATCCAATAAAGAGATCTATGCTCAGATCATTGACGACGTAAAAGGTGTTACACTTGTAGCTTCATCATCGTACAAAAACAAATCCGTTGAAGGAAAAAACAAATCAGAACAAGCCGCTATTGTTGGAAAAGAGCTGGCTGAAAAAGCGGTGAAAGCCGGAGTGTCTGCAGTTGTTTTTGACAGAAACGGGTATCAGTATCACGGTCGTGTAAAATCTCTTGCAGACGGAGCACGTGAAGCAGGGTTAAAATTTTAATAAGAAATGAAAATGAATATTGTAAGAGCCGCAGATATCGAACTAAAGGACAGACTTGTCGCTTTGAATCGTGTTACAAAGGTTACAAAAGGTGGTCGTACATTCAGCTTTTCAGCAATCGTGGTTGTTGGAAACGAAGCTGGAATCGTTGGTCATGGTCTTGGTAAAGCAAAAGAAGTTGTTGATGCTATTTCAAAAGGAGTAGATGATGCAAAGAAAAGCCTGATCCGTGTGCCTATTATTAACGGTACAGTGCCTCACGAACAAAAAGGTAAATTTTCCGGTTCACGGATTTTCCTTAAACCTGCTTCACACGGTACCGGTGTAATTGCCGGTGGTGCAATGCGTGCAGTTCTGGAAAGTGCCGGTATTAAAGATATCCTTGCTAAATCACAAGGCTCTTCTAACCCGCACAACGTGGTAAAAGCAACAATGGATGCGCTTGGGAAAATGAGAGATGCTGTTACTGTTGCTCACGATCGCGGCATTTCAATGGAAAAAGTATTTAACGGTTAATCAGAAATAAGATGGCAACCATTAGAATAAAACAAGTTAAGAGTGCGATCAACAGACCGCTTGATCAGAAACGTACAATCAAAGCTCTTGGCTTCAGAAAATTGAACCAGGTTCTTGAGAAGGAAGCTACTCCTCAGATCCTTGGAATGATTAAAAAAGTGTCTCACCTGGTTGAGGAAGTAAAATAAGTATTTGAAAGGCTTTACGATGAACTTAAATAATCTTAAACCGGCAGAAGGATCGGTTAAAAACAGAAAAAGAATCGGACGTGGTCAGGGATCAGGTCACGGTGGAACATCTACCCGTGGACACAAAGGTGCTAAATCACGTTCAGGTTACAAATCTAAAATTGGATTTGAAGGTGGACAGATGCCATTACAGCGTCGCGTACCAAAATTCGGTTTTAAAAATATTAACCGCGTTGAATATAAAGGCATTAATCTTGACTCTATTCAAAAACTGGCTGAATCTGCAAACCTTGCAGAAATCAATCCGGCAATTTTGGCTGAGCACGGTTTGATTGCTAAAAAAGATAATGTAAAAATATTGGGAAGAGGCGTATTAAAAGCAAAAGTTAAAGTAACAGCTCATGCTTTCTCTGCCACTGCAAAAGCAGCTATTGAAGCTGCCGGTGGTACTGCAGAGTCACTCAACGCCTAAACCAGCTTTCAGAAATGAAAAAATTTGTAGAAACAATAAAGAATATCTGGAAAGTTGACGAACTGCGCAACCGTATCCTCTTTTCACTGGGTCTGATCCTGGTGTACAGAATCGGTTCGTACATTATCATTCCGGGAATTGATCAGAGAGCATTGTCCAGCGGTGGCCAGTCAACCGGCCTTGTTGCACTGCTTGACTTATTTGCCGGTGGAGCCTTTTCAAAAGCATCCATCATGGCTCTTGGTATTATGCCTTACATTTCGGCATCTATTATCATGCAGCTTTTGGCAATGGCTGTTCCGGTTGTTCAGAAAATCCAGAAAGAAGGTGAAAGCGGACGTCGCAAGATTAACGGTTACACCCGTGTTTTGACAATCGTGATTTGTGCATTCCAGGCTCCAAGCTACCTTCAGATGTATGTTATCGGTAAAGGTGGTATCGTAGAACCGGGTATGATGTGGTGGGTTTCATCCATTATGCTGCTGGTTGCCGGAACCATGTTTGCCATGTGGCTGGGTGAAAGAATCACTGACAAAGGAATTGGAAATGGTATTTCGCTCTTAATTACAGTTGGTATCCTTGCCCGTTTCCCGGGTGCTATTATTTCTGAGTTTGGTATCAGAAATCAGGGTGCAGGTTCAATTTTCATGTTCATTGTTGAGTTGCTGGTGTTCTTTGCCATTATCATGTTAACAGTATTGATTGTTCAGGGTGTTCGCCGTGTTCAGATCAACTATGCGAAACGTGTTGTTGGTGCAAAAGGTGCTGCAGCTGATCAGGGAGCAAGAAGCTACATTCCGCTTAAAGTGAATGCTTCAGGTGTAATGCCGATTATCTTTGCGCAGGCAATCATGACCATTCCAACCATGATTAATCCTGAAACATCCAATGTGGTTCTGATTGCTTTGTCTGATTACAGAGGGTTTACCTATAACTTCATCTTTGCATTGCTGATTATCATTTTTACCTATTTCTACACAGCTATTACCATTAATCCAAAGCAAATTGCGGACGATTTGAAACGTAATGGCGGATTTATACCAGGTGTTAAACCGGGCAGTGATACAGCTTTGTTTATTGATAATATTCTTTCGCGTATTACATTACCGGGGTCTTTATTCCTGGCGGCAATTGCAATTATACCTGCGTTTGCCATGATGTTTGGAGTGGGAGACGCATTTGCAATGTTTATGGGCGGAACATCCATGTTGATTATGGTGGGTGTGGTTTTAGATACATTGCAACAGATTGAAACGTATTTGTTGAATCGTCATTATGACGGTTTAATGGAAGGTGGAAAAATACGGGGAAGACGGTCAACAGCTGAAATGACGGGTATCGCATAGTATGGCAAAACAGTCTTCTATTGAACTCGATGGAACAATTGTGGAAGCGTTGTCAAACGCAATGTTCCGGGTTGAATTGCAGAATGGTCACGTGATCACTGCGCATATTTCGGGTAAAATGAGAATGCACTATATTAAAATTTTACCCGGGGATAAAGTGAAATTGGAAATGTCTCCTTACGATTTAACAAAAGGGAGAATTACATACAGGTATAAATAAAGAATAAAATGAAATAGCCATACCTGGCAGACGCCTGCGAGTAAGAAGAACAAAAAACATGGCGTATTCCATTTGGCAAATGAAAATAAACTGAGAACAAATGAAAGTTAAGGCTTCTGTAAAAAAACGATCAGCAGATTGCAAGATTGTTAAACGTAATGGGGTTGTTTACGTGATCAACAAAAAGAACCCAAAATTTAAACAAAGACAAGGATAAGATATAGTATACGACTATGGCGAGAATTGCTGGAATTGATTTACCAAAGAATAAAAGAGGAGTTGTAGGACTCCAGTATGTCTATGGTATTGGAAAAAGTACTGCTGCAAGAATTTTGGAAACATGCGGTGTAAGCGAAGATATTAAGGTTGGCGAATGGAATGACGACCAGACACAAAAGATCAGGGCAATGGTTGCTGAGATTAAAGTGGAAGGTGCGCTTCGTTCTGAAGTTCAGCTTAACATCAAACGTCTGATGGATATCGGATGTTACCGTGGAGTTCGTCACCGTTCTGGTTTACCATTGCGCGGACAGCATACAAAAAACAATTCACGTACCAGAAAAGGTAAGAGAAAAACAGTCGCTAACAAGAAAAAAGTAACTAAATAATAGCTGAATATGGCAAAAGTAGGCAAGGTAAAAAAGAAGAATGTTAAGGTTGATGCTGTTGGACAAGCCCACGTACAATCTTCATTTAACAATGTGATTATTTCACTTACCAACAACGCTGGCGAAGTAATTTCTTGGTCTTCAGCTGGAAAATTGGGTTTCAGAGGTTCTAAAAAGAACACTCCGTATGCTGCACAGGTTGCTGCTGAAGAGTGCTCAAAAGAAGCTTATGAGTACGGTCTTAGAAAAGTAAAAGTTTTTGTAAAAGGACCTGGTTCAGGACGTGAGTCTGCTATCAGATCAATCAACAACTCAGGAATTGAGGTAACAGAAATAGTTGACGTTACACCAATGCCGCACAATGGATGCAGACCTCCAAAAAGAAGAAGAGTTTAATTAATTACGAGATAAATTAAGAAGCGATGGCAAGATATACAGGCCCTACCTCAAAGATTGCAAGAAGATTCAGAGATCCCATCTTTGGACCCGATAAAGCATACGAAAGAAAAAACTACCCTCCGGGACAACACGGTCCAAACAAACGCCGTGGTAAACAGTCGGAGTATGCTATCCAGTTAATGGAAAAGCAAAAAGCAAAATATACTTACGGAATTCTTGAAAAACAATTTGAAAATTTGTTTGAAAAAGCATCACGTATGAGAGGTATTACCGGTGAAAACCTGATGGCTCTTTGTGAAGCTCGTTTGGATAACACCGTTTATCGTCTTGGATTATCAACCACAAGAAGAGGTGCACGCCAATTGGTTACTCACAGACACATTACCGTGAATGGTGAGGTTGTTAACGTACCTTCTTATTCACTGCGCGTTGGTGATGTAGTTGCTGTTCGTGAAAAATCAAAATCACTTGAGTCTATCACTAACTCACTTGGTTCTGGCAGCAAAAAATTTGACTGGCTTGACTGGAACGCAGGTTCTATGACCGGTAAATTTATCAGCGTGCCTGCACGTGATATGATTCCTGAAAACATTAAGGAACAATTGATTGTAGAGTTGTACTCTAAATAAGAATTAGTACACATAATAAATTTAATCATTGAATTTCAGCTAAAGGGTTTGCAGGACCTCTTCAATCCAGTGAACCGCGCAACTGAAGTCCAATTAAAACGAAGATAAAAAATGGCAATTCTAGATTTTCAAAAACCGGATAAGGTAATAATGATTGAATCTGATGACTTTCGTGGTCAGTTTGAATTCAGACCTTTGGAGCCGGGATATGGTGTTACAGTTGGTAATGCGCTGAGAAGAATTTTATTGTCTTCTCTGGAGGGTTTTGCCATCAGTTCAATTAAAATTGAAGGCGTTAGCCACGAATTTTCTACTATTAAAGGAGTAGTTGATGATGTGACTGAAATGATCCTTAACCTGAAACAGGTGCGTTTCAAACAGCAAATTGACGGAACTGATTCAGAAAAAGTAATTGTTTCAATCAACGGACAGGAAAAATTGACTGCCGGTGATATCGGAAAATTTACGACCGCTTTCCAGGTTTTGAATCCTGACCTGGTAATTTGTACCATGGAGCCAAAAGTGAAACTGAACATGGAAGTGGAGATTGTAAAAGGACGCGGATATGTTCCGGCTGAAGAAAATAAAGCAGCCAATGCTTCTATCGGCACTATTTTTACAGACTCTATTTTTACGCCGATTAAAAACGTAAAATACACGGTAGAAAATTACCGCGTTGAGCAAAAAACAGATTACGAAAAATTGGTTTTTGACATCCAGACAGATGGATCAATTTCTCCAAAAGATGCTTTGCAGGAAGCTGCAAAAATTCTGATTCACCACTTCATGTTGTTCTCTGATGAGCGCATCACACTGGATACTGAAATTAAATCAGAAACTGAAGAATTTGATGAAACATCACTGCACATGCGTCAGTTGCTTAAAACAAAACTGGTTGATCTTGACCTTTCTGTAAGAGCACTGAACTGCCTGAAAGCTGCAGATGTAGAGACATTGGGTGATCTGGTATCATACAATAAAAATGACCTCTTGAAATTCAGAAATTTTGGTAAAAAATCATTGACTGAGTTAGAGGATCTTGTAGAAGCAAAAGGCCTTGCATTTGGCATGAATGTTTCTAAATACAAATTGGATAAAGAATAATAGCGAATATTACATTAAGCAATGAGACACGGGAATAAAGTTAACCACTTAGGTCGTAAATCAGCTCACAGAAAGGCAATGCTGTCAAACATGGCATGTTCTCTTATTGAGCACAAAAGAATCAGCACCACGGTTGCAAAAGCGAAAGCGCTTAAAGGTTACGTTGAACCTTTAATCACGAAATCAAAAACAGATTCTACTCACTCCAGAAGAACAGTGTTCAGCTATCTTGGATCAAAAGAAGCGGTAACTGAATTGTTCAGAGAAGTTGCACCTAAAGTAGCTAACCGCCCCGGAGGATACACCCGTATCATTCGCACCGGTTACAGAATTGGTGATAACGCTGAAATGTGTTTGATTGAACTGGTAGACTTCAATACACTTTACGGTGCTGAAGGTACTGCTAAGAAAACAACCAGAAGATCACGCAGTGGTAAAGGTGGTGCAAAAGGCGCCGCTGAAGCTTCAGCTGAATCTACTGATGCTGCTGCTTCAACAGACGAAGCTGCTGCTCCAAAAGCTAAAAAAGCACCGGCTAAAAAACCTGCCCAACCAAAAGAAGGGAAAAAAGACGAAGAATAGTCTTCTGATTTTTGAAAGATATAAAAGGAGTAATGGGTTCATTACTCCTTTTTTTATGTCATCTTGTTTCGTATAATTCAATTAGTACCGGGGTCAGACCATACGGGTCAGTCAATTCAGAAATCTTGTTAAAAAGAATGTCCAGTTATGAACAAAATGACATTCTGGTATAATAATCTGCTAACTTTGTATTCCGGTTCACAAAATTCTTAAGAATGGATAAAAATCCGGCAGTTCTGGTCCTTGAGGACGGAACAGTTTTCAAAGGTCAGGCCATAGGTAAAATAGGTACCACCAGCGGTGAAATTGCCTTTAATACTGGAATGACCGGCTATCAGGAAGTATTTACCGATCCCTCCTATTTCAAACAGATTCTCATCATGACAACCGCGCACATTGGTAATTACGGTGTGCATCCGGGTGAAATAGAATCTGATTCAATGAAAATAGCCGGGCTGGTAACCAAAAAATTTTCTCCCGGTTTTTCAAGGGCCTCTGCAAACGGATCGTTACAGGGCTTTATGGAACGTGATGCCGTTGTAGGTATTTCAGATATTGATACGCGTGCCCTGGTCAGACACATTCGCCACAAAGGGGCCATGAATGCCATCATCTCGTCCAGCGAACTGGATGTAGAAAAGCTCAAGGCAGGGTTAAAAACCGTACCCAGTATGGATGGCCTTGAATTATCGTCTTTTGTAACCACCGAAAAACCGTACCTGGCAGGTAACGAATCAGCCGGATATCGGGTTGCACTGGTTGATTTTGGTGTAAAACGAAACATTATCCGCTGCCTGGTTGAACGTGATTGTTTTGTAAAAGTGTTTCCAATGAATACAACATTGGCTGAAATAAACCAGTTTAACCCCGACGGGATTATGCTTTCCAACGGGCCTGGTGATCCTGCAGCCATGCCGGTGGCAATTGCCAACGTAGCTGAAATGGTAAAGTCTGGTACACCTATTTTTGGAATTTGCCTGGGGCACCAGATTCTGGCACTGAGCCAGGGACTCAAAACAGCAAAAATGCACAACGGTCACCGGGGAATTAACCATCCTATTAAAAATTTGCTGACCGGTAAAGGTGAAATTACGTCTCAAAATCATGGGTTCATGGTTACCAAAGAATCCATTGATAAAAACAGCGAAATAGAAATGACGCACATACACCTGAATGATGAAACAGTGGCTGGTATGTGTTTAAAAAACAAACCGGTTTTTTCGGTTCAATACCACCCTGAGGCTTCGGCAGGGCCGCATGATTCCCGGTATTTGTTTGACCAGTTTATTGCAAATATGGCTGAAGCAAAGATGGAGGGACGGGATCGGAAAATTGAAAAAGTGATATCAAAAAAATAAAATACCATGAGTGTTATTGCAAAAATACTGGCACGGCAGATTTTAGATTCCAGGGGAAATCCAACGCTTGAAGTAGATGTGTATACAACCAACGGCGCTTTTGGGCGTGCAGCGGTACCTTCGGGCGCCTCAACCGGTGTTCATGAAGCGGTTGAACTGCGTGACAACGATAAAAACATCTACCTGGGCAAAGGGGTACTAAATGCAGTAAACAATGTGAATACTGTATTGCAGGAAGCCCTTGTCGGACAATCGGTGTTTGATCAGGCTGCCCTGGACAATTACATGCGTGTGCTGGATGGCACAGAGAATAAGGCAAAGCTTGGCGCAAATGCAATTTTGGGTATTTCACTGGCTGTTGCAAAGGCCGCCGCAGCCGAGTGTGGCATGCCGCTTTACCGGTATGTTGGTGGTGTTGGCGCAGTAACACTGCCCGTTCCAATGATGAATATTCTGAACGGCGGTTCACATGCTGACAATAAAATAGATATTCAGGAATTTATGGTAATGCCTTTTGGTGCAGAAACATTCAGTGACGGCTTGCGCATGGGTACTGAAGTATTTCATACACTGAAAGCCGTACTGAAGAAAAAAGGACACAGTACCAACGTAGGCGATGAAGGCGGTTTTGCTCCAAATCTGGGCTCAAATGAAGAGGCCATTGAAGTGGTACTGGAGGCTATTGAAAAAGCCGGTTATAAGCCCGGTGAAGACATTTATATTGCCCTTGATGCAGCCTCCAGCGAGTTTTATAAAAACGGCAAATACGTATTTGAATCAACCGGTGAAAAAAGAACATCGGCTCAAATGGTTGATTTCTGGAAAGACTGGACCAAAAAATATCCGATTATTTCAATTGAAGATGGTTTGGCTGAAGATGACTGGGATGGCTGGAAAAAACTGACGGATGCTATTGGCAATAAAGTACAGATTGTTGGTGATGACTTGTTTGTAACCAATACAAAACGCCTCGAAGAAGGAATCAAAAAAGGAACGGCCAATTCTATATTGGTAAAAGTAAACCAGATTGGTTCGTTGACAGAAACCATTGAGGCCGTGAATATGGCAACCCGCAATTCGTATACCTCGGTAATGAGTCATCGCAGCGGAGAAACCGAAGACAGTATTATTGCAGACCTGGCCGTGGCCCTGAATACCGGGCAAATTAAAACAGGGTCAGCGTCCCGCTCAGACCGGATTGCCAAATACAACCAATTGCTGAGAATTGAAGAAGAATTGGGCAATATGGCCCATTATCCCGGAAAACAATTCAAGTTTATTTCATAGCTGAAAAAGAATGAATGACCTTATCAGGAAGACGCGCTTTGAGCGCGTTTTTTTGTGTTCTGTAAAAAGCATTTTGGCTCTTTGAGGCCCTTAGTTGGTGCATAAGTGAGTTCAGTTTGGGGTTAACCTGACAAAAATCAAGGATATTTTAGCGATAATACGGCATGATTTTAGTAGGTTCGTTAAAGCAATTTAAATCTGTATCTATGAAATATTTATTCTCTGTAGCGCTGATCATAGGCGCATTATTTGGGCCTGCCGCAATGGCGCAGGACGAAGACCAGTTTGAGCGTAGCTATACCCAGGTGCGCATGTTTTGTTCAGTTGACATTCCTGAAATGGGGCTTAAAGCTGAAGAGTGGAGTGAAATGGTAGAAGCATCCAATCGTTTTGTATTGAATTACGGCGATGAAAATGATGTGGTGGTATACAATGCCAATGGTGAACGTGATGTTTACCAACAGGCGTCAGAAATTACCGAAGGCACCAATGATGACGGTGACGTTTACCAGGAAATGGATATTACTGACGGAGACGGCGGTGAAATTACCATTATGCTCTTTGAAGATTTTTTGAGCATGATTCATTATTACGAAGACGGTAGTTACCTGATCATTCAGTATTACGAATAATTCAGCGTTTAGCATGTGCTACAATGAATTTGAAACGTACAGCAACCCTGTGCGTTTTTTTGTTTTTAGCCCATTTTGGTTACCTCGTTCCTGAATGATCGCAAACCCCTGCCTGATAAACCTAAAAAACGGTATAATCCTGAAATTGGCAGCAATAAAACCGGTTTGAATGCTAAAACCTGCTGATTGATAGTGCACTCAGGGCAGTTCCCCTGCTAACCGGGTTCCGGTGTCTGAATACCCTAAAAGTGGTATTTTTGGTGTCCTGCTTTTTTCTTGGGGCCCTTATTTGATGGTATGGGGAGATTAATATTTATATTTGTTCTAAATAATTGAGACCTTGTGAAGCTGACAGATTTTGAAGTAAACAAAAAGGGCATTATAACAGAAATTCTGGATAACCCGGTTGCATCAAAACTGATGGAGTATGGTATTTTACCCGGCGCCAGTTTTTATGTCTTAAACAAGGCTTCCTTTAACGGCCCCATTTTTATAAGGGTTGGTTCAAACCGCATTGTGCTTAGACGTACAGAGGCAGCAGCTGTTATTGTGGAATAAGTGTGGCAGATCCAAAACAAGGTGTGGAAAATTTCAGGCGTATAGCCCTGGTCGGTAATCCAAACGTTGGAAAAACATCACTTTTTAATAAACTCTGCGGTTTAAATCAGAAAACCGGTAATTATCCCGGTGTTACCATTGATAAAAAACGCGGTCAGCTTCAGCTCGCAGATCATAAAATTGAAATTATTGATTTACCCGGCATCAACAGCCTTTATCCAAATTCAGGTGATGAAGAACTGGTGGTAAATTACCTGCTGAATAATTCTTCTGAAGATTTTCCCGATACCATTGTAATGGTGGTTTCAGCACTTAACCTGAAGCGCAACCTGTATTTGTTTGATCAGTTGTCTGACCTCGGTATTCCACTGATATTGGCCATCAATATGACTGATCTGGCAGAGAAAAGAGGAATTGCCATTGATGCGCATTTACTAAGCGCTGAACTGGGTGTACCGGTCATCAAAATTTCGGCCCGGTCAGAACAGGGAATTGATAAATTAAAACAACTGCTTCTACCTGAAGCCGCGTCAGTCAATAAAACAATTCATTACGCCGAAGAAGATAACCGGGACCTGATTCACCAGTTTTCTAAAATTATTCATTGCAAAAATGAGTACCGGGCGTTTTTATTTCTCACGCAGGAATTTCATTTTACAACACCTGAGCTTCGGCGTCAGCGCATTGATTTTATAAATGCCAATGAAATTGATATACGAAAATGGAAAGTAAATGAATCCATTCTCCGTTACCGGTATCTGTCAGCCATTGTAAAAAGGGCAGTGGTTATAGAAAAACAAAACGCGCGTGATTTTACCACAAAGGCAGATAAAGTACTGCTGCACCCTGTTTGGGGGTACGCCTTTTTTCTGCTGATTTTGTTTTCTATTTTCCAGTCCGTCTTCTGGCTGGCAGCCTATCCGATGGATTGGATAGATTCAGCATTCTCATGGTTTTCAGGCCTGGTGAATGATTGGATGCCTGAAGGTTATTTTTCACGTTTAGTGACCGAAGGGTTAATTCCCGGCATTGGCGGTGTGGTCATTTTTGTACCGCAGATTGCTATTTTGTTCTTGCTTTTTTCAGTGCTGGAAGAGAGTGGGTACATGCCGCGTATTGTTTACCTGATGGATCGGCTGATGCAGCGGTTTGGTATGAGCGGAAAAAGCATTGTTCCGCTTATTTCTGGTTTTGCATGCGCTGTTCCGGCAATCATGTCAGCACGAACCATTGAGAATAAAAAAGAACGGCTTATTACCATTCTGGTAACCCCGCTACTGACCTGCTCAGCACGTATCCCCGTTTATGTAGTGGTAATTGCGCTCATTGTGCCCGATGAAATGATGGGTGTTTTTAACGCCCGGGGCATTGCCCTTATGGCACTATACCTGCTGGGCGCATTGATGGCTATGATTGCAGCGTGGGTCTTTCATAAACTGCTTAAAAATGAATTCAAAAGTTACCTGATCCTTGAAATGCCTGAATACCTGGTGCCCGGGCTCAGGAATATACTCATCAGTGTTTGGACAAGTGTCAGGGCTTTTCTCTGGAATGCCGGTAAAATTATTGTGGCTACTTCTATCATTCTGTTTGTACTGGCCACAAATGGTCTCGATGATTTTAAAAATGCTGAAAAACAGGTGACTGAAACGTATACACAACTTCCGGCTGATGAGCTGCAGGTACTTATTGCCGCCCGGCAGTTGGAGACATCCTTCCTGGGTATGATTGGCCGGAGTATTGAACCTGCCATACGGCCGCTGGGCTATGACTGGAAAATAGGGATCGCCATCCTATCATCCCTTTCAGCCAGGGAGGTTTTTGTTGGTACCATTTCAACCATTTATTCCATTGGCAGTGAAGAAGAGCTGAAGATTACTGACCGCTTGCGGCAAGAGAAAAACAGCAACACCGGCCTGCCGGTATTTACCGTTGCCACCTGTGTATCACTGTTGCTTTTTTATGCATTTTCACTGCAGTGTCTGAGTACGGTTGCTGTTACCTACAAAGAAACCCAGTCATTGCGTTGGACACTTATTCAGTTTTTTTACATGACAGCCCTTGCGTATTTTGCTGCCCTTATTGCTTACCAGATTTTGAGCTGATGATCGATTTTCAAACCATAGCTGTTTTTACCCTTTTTGCCCTGGCGGTAGTGTACCTCGTATACCGTGCGGTCAGATCTCGCAAAAAAAAATCATGTGGGGGTGAAGATTGTAAGTGCAATTAATGTTATTCACGATGCAACGGTTTCAGTAAATCCAAAACCGTTTTTACAGGGCTGAAACAGTCACTTTCAATTTCATAGAACAGGGTGAGCCATTTGTCCATGCCGCCGTTCCAGAGTCCGGGTTCTTCAATATACTGAATGAATTTTCCCTGGTGGTTTTTTTGTACAATGAAATAGAGATCATCATTTCTGAAATTTTTAAGATCAAAAAAAGTACCCTTGAAATTTTGGGTAGAACAAACAAGTTCAACCGGGTTGAAATGAGTGGATTTTATAAGAATTTCTAATTGTTCAGGCAAGTTTGAAATTTGTGATTTTTCAACAATTTGCCGGCGCACAGTACCTGTTTTGTCTTTGACCCAAAATGGTCCGCCACCGGGTTGACCTTCATTTTTCACCATGCCACAAACACGAAGCGGGCGATCAAAAAAGTCAATCATAGCTGAAACGTCCGTCATTTTTTCTACCGGAACGCGCAAATCAAATATTGCGTTCAGAGCCTTTATTTTTTCAACGGGGATTGATCCTTCTTCAAGCAGCGTCAGAATACTGAAAATTTCAGTACGCAGGTGCAGCGCAATGCCGCCCAATGCCATGCGACTTTTAATAGAGTGTGTAGATTTGGACTGATGCTGAATATTGTCAATATTGCGGATAAAAATGAGATTGGCCTTGACTGCATTCAGGTTTTCAAGAAGTGCGCCATGGCCTGAAGGACGTGTAATCAAAGAGCCCTTTTCGTCCACGGCCGGATTCAGGTTTTCATCAAATGCAATAGCATCAGTTGCCGGATTTTGAACAGAAAAATGGCGCGTGGCTTTAATGTTCCGCCCGGATATTAATTTCTCAATAGACTGATTGATTTGTCGCTTAAAGGTCTCGTTAATTGTAAAATGAAAAACTGAATCAGGTCCCGAAATTTCAATTCCCTGCAGAATATGCTCTTGAAAAGGATTGGTGATTTTGTCTCCATAGCGGTGAAATGGAATAAGGCCTTTTGGAAGATTGCCGTAATTAAAGCCAGTGTGCTGATCAGCCATTTTATCTGAAAAAAGAAGCAGACGGATAAAATTTTTCAGGTCAATTGCACCTGTTTTCAGATCCGTTTTGATTGAATGTGGAAGTAGTTCATAAAATGCAAAATCAGGTGCACAATTAAGCAAATGCTCTACAAATTCAATTGTTTGGCTATCCGGATTGTCTGTTTGAAGAAAATTGTAAAGCGTATCAAACATGCGTGAACCTGAGCCACTTGCCGGAATGAAGTAGGCAATGGAAACCCTGGTTTTATGTTCGTTAAAGGCTGAAATCCAGGCTGCTTTTGCCTCATCAGTCAAAACTGAAATCCCGTTTCCTATGCGGCATACCTCTGAAAGTAGCAGGTTCGGATTTCCTTGTAGAAGTTTTGCCCGTTGAATTTCTATTTGACCGCTCAGATTAGTATCTTTAGTATACATAAGAAGAATACGAAAAATAAAGATACAAGTTTCTTTTGAGGTATTTTTGGATGATGCAGCTAAAGGCATATTATAATTACTGGCGCAAACGGGTAGATGCACATGGCATTCATTCACCGTTTGTATTTGATTTTTACAATACCGTTCTGTTAAAGTCAGATGATATAAATGATGCAGCCATTCAGCGTCTCCGGTCAAAACTGAAAAAAAATAAAAGCCACATTCATGTGCATGATTTTGGTGCCGGTTCTAAAACCAAATCGGGTAATCAGCGGCGCATTTCAGACATTGTAAAAAATGCGGCCATCAACCGGAAGTATGGAAAATTGCTGGCTCAAATGATTGAACGGTATCAGTTGAAACAAGTAGTTGAGCTTGGCACTTCTGTTGGTATTGGAAGTTTGTATTTGTCGCAGCAGAACTGTGTCAAAAAATTAATCACTGTTGAAGGGTCACCTGAAATTGCAAAAATTGCGCAGCAAAACCTTGAAAATTTTGGCGCCAGAAATTGTGAATTGATTGTCGGAAAATTTGAAAACGAGTTGGCCAATATTGTAAAAAAAACCGATAAAATTGATCTGGTTTACATTGATGGAAATCACCAGTATCAACCTACACTCGACTATTTTAATTTTTTTGTGGAACACATGCACGATACTGCTTTTATTGTTTTTGATGACATTAACTGGAGTGAGGGTATGCAGCGGGCCTGGCAGGAGATTTGCGCATCGCCCAAAATTAATGTCAGCCTTGATTTATTCAGAATGGGAATTGTGTGCAAACGCCCGGGACAAGCCAAACAGCATTTTGTTTTAAAATATTGAAAAGAAAATGTATCCCCGGTTATACCAGAATCAATTCAAAAGAGGAACCATCCGGTTAAAGAATTGGAATTATAGTGGGCAGGGTATTTATTTTATAACCATTTGTACCCAAAATAAAGCCCATTTTTTTGGAAAAATTCAGGAAGGAAAAATGGTATTAAATGAATTGGGACAAATTGCCCGTTTTGAATGGTTAAAGACAGAAGAAATAAGAAAAGACATGAATTTGGAATTGTTTGATTTTGTCATTATGCCCAACCACATGCATGCCATTTTAAAAATTGGATGGAATCAGTACAACACCCAAATAATTGATCCGGGTAATCCCAATGACCCCAATAATCCCGGTAGTAGCTGCGCGACGCATCGCGCAGCCACAAAAGATGGTGCAGCCAAACAAGATGATGCAGCCACAAAAGATGGTGCAGCCACAAAAGATGGTGCAGCCACAAAAGATGGTGCAGCCACAAAAGATGGTGCAGCCAAACAAGATGATGTTCCATTGAATGCCAGGGTGGATAAAGATTTTGAAAAGGATATTTTTTCAGAATCAGAAATTCCCAATGAATTGGATGAATTAATTGCCCTGAAAGAAAAATCAAATAACAGATTTGGTCCCCAGTCCAAAAATCTGGCATCCATTATCCGGGGATTCAAATCAGCAGTTACAACAAATGCCAGAATTAATGGAGATGCAGAATTTGCCTGGCAAAGCAGGTTTCATGAGCATATTGTCAGGGATGAAAGAGCATTTAAAAACATTCAGCGATATATTATTAATAATCCCAAAAACTGGGCAAAAAAGAAACCGAAAGCATGAAAATTTACACCAAAAAAGGAGATGCAGGTAAAACCGGACTGATAGGAGGGACAAGAGTTCCCAAACACAGTGTGCGGATAGAAGCCTACGGTACAGTAGATGAATTAAATTCACATTTAGGCATTTTAAGAGACCGTGCCGTATCAGAGAAATTTAGAGAAGAAATTATTTTTATTCAGGACCGTTTATTTACCCTGGGGTCTTTGCTGGCCGTTGATCCGGCAAAATCAAAAATGGAATTGCCCCAGGTACATGCAACAGACGTGGAATACCTTGAAAAGTCAATAGACGCCATGGAGTCAGAACTTGAACCCATGAAATTTTTTGTGTTGCCCGGCGGGCATGAAACGGTTTCATTTTGCCACATTGCCCGGTGTGTCTGCCGGCGGGCAGAAAGGCGTGTGTGCGAATTAGATGAACAAGTACCGCAAAATCCCATAATTCTGGCATTTTTAAACCGATTAAGTGATTATTTGTTCGTTTATGGCCGGTATGTTTCACATAAAACAGGTGCCATTGAAATTCCTTGGAAACCCAAGCATTGACAAGGACTTTAAAAGCTGTGTGTAATAAAACAGGGAATAAACTTGCTTTTAATAATAAAAAATCTATTTTTGCGAAAAAGTAAAAAACTGGAATTATGTATTGGACGTTGGAATTAGCTTCTTACTTAGAAGACGCTCCGTGGCCTGCGGCTAAGGATGAATTGATCGATTTCGCGATTCGTACCGGTGCGCCACTGGAGGTAGTTGAGAATTTACAGGAAATAGAGGATGAGGGCGATATATACGAAAGTATTGAAGAGATCTGGCCCGATTACCCTACCAAGGACGACTTCTTCTTTAATGAAGATGAATACTGAAAGCATAAGAACCACGCCATACAGCGTGGTTTTTTTTTCTCCTCAGGCCCCCGGTTTAATTCCGCACCTGAGGTGATAATGGCAGATTTAGTTGAATCAGCCAGCCGGAATGGCTATCGTTTCAAAGAGAATCAGCCATCTTGGCAGTGTTTTCGCCTTTGGAATGATTTCTGACAAAAAGAGCTAAACGATTTAATATTCACCTGAACTTCGCTAATTTTAGCGAATTATTTTTTACAACGACGACGATGTTTGGAATCCTAAAAAAACTGGTTGGCAGCAAAGAGAAAAAAGATGCAAAAATTTACCAGCCTTATGTAGATAGAATCAAGGCGGTTGAAGCATCGCTCAAAAATCTTTCAAACGATGAACTCCGCTATAAAACGCAGGAGTTTAAAGCTAAAATCAAAAGCCGTACAGAAGGGTTGGAAAACGAAATCACTGAACTTGAAAAAAAGATGGCAGATTCTGCCTCAATGGATTTCCAGGAAAAAGACGGCATTTACACCCGAATTGATAAAATCAAAAAAGAAATTGATGAAACCATTGAGAAAGTGCTCGATGAAATTCTACCTGAAGCATTTGCCGTTGTAAAAGAAACGGCGCGTCGTTTTGCTGCCGGTGACCAGATCGAAGTTACGGCACAACCGTATGACAAAGAACTTGCAGCACAAAAAACATTCATCGAAATTAACGGTGATAAAGCCATCTGGAAAACATCGTGGGATGCTTACGGAACCATGGTGAAATGGAACATGGTTCATTACGATGTTCAGTTGTACGGTGGATCTGTTTTGCACAAAGGAAACATTGCCGAAATGCAAACCGGTGAAGGTAAAACACTGGTAGCTACATTGCCGGTTTATTTAAATGCACTTTCAGGCAAAGGGGTTCACCTGGTAACGGTGAATGATTACCTGGCCAAACGGGATAGTGAATGGATGGGCCCGCTGTATCAGTTTCATGGTTTATCGGTTGATTGTATTGACCGTCACCAGCCCAATTCTGCTGCCCGCAAAAATGCGTACCGTGCTGATATCACTTTTGGAACCAACAACGAATTTGGTTTTGACTATTTGCGTGATAACATGGCGTCTGACCCTGATCAGATTGTTCAGTTAAAACATCACTTTGCTATTGTCGATGAGGTAGATTCCGTTTTGATTGATGATGCACGTACACCACTCATTATTTCCGGTCCTACTTCAGGCGGTGACAAGCATGAGTTTATGGAACTCAAACCAAAGGTAGAACGCCTGGTAGACGCACAGCGTAAATTGATCAACAACTACCTGATTGATGCCAAAAATAAACTGAAAGATCTTGAAAACGGATCTGCCAAAAAAGAAGACATTGAAGAGGGAAGCCTGGCACTTTTACGTTCATTCAGAGGGTTGCCTAAAAATAAAGCCCTGATTAAATTTTTGAGTGAGCCGGGTATGAAAGCCCAGCTTCAGAAAACAGAAAATTATTACCTGCAGGACCGTGAACGTGAAATGCCTAAATGCGACAAGGAACTGTATTTCGTAATCAATGAAAAACACAATTCCATTGAGTTGACTGAAAAGGGAATTGAATTAATTGCAAAAGGTGAAGATCCGAATTACTACGTATTGCCGGACATTGGTTTAACCATGAACGACCTGGAGAAAAAAGGACTTTCAAAACCAGAATTGCTGGAACAAAAAGAACAGTTGATTTCAGATTATACCATTAAATCAGAACGCATTCATACCATTAACCAGTTACTGAAAGCCTATTCACTTTTTGAAAAAGAAGTAGAATATGTTATTATTGAAGGCAAGGTAAAAATTGTAGATGAACAAACCGGCCGTATTATGGAAGGCCGCCGTTATTCTGACGGGTTGCACCAGGCCATTGAAGCCAAAGAAAATGTAAAGGTAGAAGCGGCTACGCAAACCTACGCAACCATTACGCTCCAGAATTTTTTCAGAATGTACCACAAACTTGCCGGTATGACAGGAACTGCTGAAACAGAAGCACAGGAGTTGTGGGATATCTACAAACTGGACGTGGTTGTTATTCCGCCTAACCGCCCAATCTCCAGAAAAGATGAGCAGGATTTGGTTTACCGTACACAACGTGAAAAATACCAGGCAGTAATTGATGAAATTGATCGGTTGGTGAAATTGGGAAGACCGGTGCTGGTTGGTACAACCACGGTTGAAATTTCAGAATTACTGAGCCGTATGCTTACCATGCGCAAAGTGCAGCACAACGTACTCAACGCCAAACAACATAAACGTGAGGCTGAAATTGTTGCTGAGGCCGGACTTGCCGGTAAGGTAACCATTGCAACCAACATGGCTGGTCGTGGAACAGATATTAAACTGAGTCCTGAAGTTGTAAAGGCAGGCGGACTGGCAATTATTGGTACTGAGCGGCATGATTCACGCCGGGTAGACAGGCAGCTGCGCGGACGTGCCGGCCGTCAGGGAGATCCGGGATCGTCCCAGTTTTTTGTGTCGTTGGAAGATCCGTTGATGCGCCGGTTTGGATCAGACCGTATTGCAAAAATAATGGACCGGATGGGCTATAAAGAAGGGGAGGTAATTCAGCACCGCATGATTACCCGTTCGATTGAACGTGCTCAGAAAAAAGTGGAAGAAAATGCATTTGGTACCCGTAAGCGTTTGCTGGAATATGACGATGTCATGAATGCACAGCGAAACGCCATTTACAAAAAACGCCGCAACGCACTTTATGGTTCACGGCTTGACCTCGATGTTCAGAATATGTTCTACGATGTTGCTGAAGAAATTGTGAATGAACATTTCCCGCGCAAAGATTACGATTCGTTTGAAGTAGATGTGATTAAATACCTCTCGATTGAATCGCCGGTGACGCGTGAACAATTTGGTGAAGCAAATCCGGGGCAGTTGATTGATACCCTGTTTGACAATGCCATGACTGCGTATGAGAAAAAGTCAGAAAAATTGGCGCTGCAGGCCAGGCCGGTTATTGAGCAGGTATTTACAACACAAAGTGATAAATACAAAACCATTGCATTCCCGATAACAGACGGACATAAAGGCATCAACACCATTATCAGTCTTGAAGAAGGGGTAAAAACACAAGGCAAATTGTTGCCAAGAACCATTGAAAAACTGATCAACCTGTCGTTTATTGACAACGAGTGGAAAGAACATTTGCGTCAGATGGATGATTTGCGCACATCGGTTCAGCATGCGTCTATTGAGCAAAAAGATCCGCTGGTGATTTACAAGAAAGAGTCGTATGAACTTTTCCGTGTGATGCTTGAAAAAATGAGTAAAGAGGTGGTGTCCTTTTTGACACGTGCAAATTTACCGGCACCAAATCAAAACCAGAATCAGCAGCAGAAACAACAGCCTAAAGTAGAAGAAGTAGGCCACGCTTTTGATAAAGCCAAAGTTCAAAGCCAGCCAACCGATGGTGGAACAGACCAGGTCAATCAGGCCCGTCAGCAAAGCGGACAACAGATTCCAAAACGCCAGCCTATTATTGTTCAGCCTAAAGCAGGGCGTAATGATAAAGTAGAGATTAAAAATCTGCAGACCGGAGAAACCAAACAGATGAAATTCAAACAAGCCGAGGCTTTGGTGAAAACCGGACAGTGGATAGTGACACAGAATCTGGAGGTTTAGCAGTCGAATTAATAGTAAAACAAAAAAGGAATCCAACGGATTCCTTTTTTGTTTGTACCTATCAGAACGGAACTTCAGTTAGAGTGCTGTTATGTACGTTCTGTTTTTTCGTCATTCTCACTCTGTTTTGCGCACGGAATGATTTAACTGCCCCCGCAAAAAACGAATTTCATCTTCCAGTGATTTGATGTGTTTTTCGTATTGTTCAATGAGTTTATCTGAAAGCCGGCTATAAACTGAAACAGTACCGTTGTTGGGTGAACTGGCATTAAAAACAAGGTCATCGTCAAAGGCAATCAGGTCAATTGGATTCATTTCAAAAATGGCTGCAATTTCTGCAATCCGGCTCCAGTCTATGCGCGTTTGCTGGCGTTCCAGTTTACTGAAGGAGCGCTGTGACATGGCTAATTTCTGAGCCATGTATTCTTGTGAAAAACCTTTCAGCTCACGCAACTGCCGTATTTTAAGAACAGGATTTTTGCTCATTTTTCCCGGATAATAAACACAATAGTTTACAAATATGAGAATTAATTGTGTATTTTTTATGCAAAACGGGAATAATTTTTCTCACAATCCAAGCTTAGCGTAACCGGTATGCCAATGAAACAGAGGAAGAATTACAGATGGAAGAATGAGGTGGAATTTAAAACAGGCCATTCATATATCCGCTTCAGATATGGCCAAGTTGCACAATAACCTGTTTAAAGAGGGTTATATTTTCAGCCCGGAAGATTACCATTATAGTAATGCTGCTTACTATTGTGTAGGAAGAGGACTGCTGGATTGGGTTTTACCGGAGTGCATTTGAAATCCATCGGTCGTGCGAAAGGATTGACTTTGTTGAATTTTATTTTGAGCGAGGAATTCAAAAGTTCCAGTGTAAGGTTTGCAAAAAGGATGTAAAGCTTTTATAAAGATTGGGCAAAAATACCATTGAGAGCCATATTTCTCTTCTATTTCTTTCAGTTACTTTTACAGAAAACTATTTTATGAAATTTATATTCTTCTATTTTGTTTTGGTATTTTTTATTCCGTTTAAGTCTTACGGGCAAATGGTTTTTTCGGATCCTGTTGAAATGAACCTCTATGACTGGAACTATGTAGGGTCTACCAAGGACTTTTCGGTATACGTGGTAAAAAAAGCACTGGGTTTAGGCGCAGAACAATTGACATACCTGAAGGTGTTTACATCAACAGGCAAGTTGGAAGTTTTTGAGCCGGAGCAAAGCAAAATGGGTGATGGTAATGGCAGCTTATTGGGAAGTTGTATTGTGGATGGTGAGTTAATGGAGGTTTATAGCGTTGTACTCAAGGCTTTTACCACCAAATGTTACATTTATGTTGCAAAACGTAATATTGAAACGTTTAACCTCACTGAAAAAAAGTTGATCAGAGAGCAAACGGTTTTTAATTCAGAGACATTACCTGAATTAAAAGTATTTGGTGATTCCCAAGGAATCTATATGGTTGGGCAGGATCAAGGGAATGCGGATGGTGATTACATAAAAAGAATTGATAGTTCTTTGGAAGAACGTTGGAGTGAAAATCATGCAGCTTTCTACCCAAAAGAGCGATCTGCAGTGCAGCAAATTTTTAACGATTCGTTAAATCATAACCTGATTTATGTCCTTAACCTCAAAAATTGTGATGATTGCGGTTTTTTTGACAGAGAAAAGCAAGTAACGGATTCAAAAACAGGAATTATTATTTATGGGGTGAATGGTGAAAAAAAGGTTTTTGTTCCGGAGTTTAAAGAAGGATTGATTTATAGTAATTCAAAGTATTTTTTTAACGCTCTGGATAGCACGTTGGTTGGATTATATACAACACATGAATTGGGAAAAAGTGTTTATGACGAAGCAAAGGGATTGGGTGTAACCATGTATAAGTGGAACCTGGTAACTGGAGAGATCCAAAATTTTAGTACAAAAAAAATAACGTATGGAGATATACTTAGCAGTGGGGGGAATGATTTTCTTGCTGCTTTATTGCCAAAGGCAAAGTATGATGCGAATGCACTTTACCCAAGGTTAAGAACTACTCCATCACTTTCTGTAACCTATGGGGCAGTGCATTATAAATTGCAAAATAATAGTTACCTCATTGGGCATTATGGTTTAGCTGGACAATATGAGGACCCCTATAGAAATGAGAAGGTCAATGAAATTTTTGAAAATTGCTGGTATTTCGTATGCTTGGATGAAACAGGTGAACAAAAGTGGACCTTATTACACGACCACCTTCCTGGAGAGATTAGCAAAATTATTGGTATAACAGCCAAAAATGAAATGGTAATAGCGTTTAAAGCAAAGCGGACAAATTATCCGGATGGAAATTATCAGCTGAGCGGATCAAAAGGGGATACAGATATTTTCGGATATTCCTTAGTGGATCTGAATACTGGAAAAGTTATTAGCAGGCAGCAAGTTGCAGACGTTGATGAACGTAGATTTTGCGACTTCATGATATGGAACAGAGAAGCAGAAAGAGGTATTATATCACTTGAAGGATACAAAACGCTCACTTCCGGAAAAGATAGATTACAATTTGGTGTCCTAAATCCAGGCCAATAGGGTTTAAGTTTTTTTTTGAAAATACAATGTAGCGGATTAAGCCTGCTGATTTCTATGCTGCATTCAGTCTTTCAATATTTATAAGTAATAATCAAATGAGATAAACCTTAAATTTATGAACCCCTGTTTTCATAAAAATTAGTAGAACTTGGATGGTGGATAAAGCCAAATCTGATAGACCTCTAGCATCCTAAATTTGATCAGGATAAGATTTTTTTGAGACTTCCAGTCATCGGAAATTGTTGACAATAGTATGTCTCTGCTTTTTGTCTTCCGAAAATTTATTCGCATATTTTAGGCCTTACGTTGATTTTATTGAGACAAAAAGCTGGTAAAAGAACTATGTCACTAAAAGTTACTGAAAGATTTGTTAGATGGGGTTTTGCATAGGTTTAACTTTTTCCGGTTTATTTGTTTCGTTAACTCGCAAAAAAAAATCAGGAAATGGAGGTAGAATTTTTGCCAGAGGCTTATTTTCCCTTTTTCAGTTGTTCTCTCAAAAAGGTAATTTCACTTTCCATGCGTTTGATCTGCTGCTCGTATTGGTCAATCAGCTTTTCAGGATAGTTATTTACAAAGTGATTGAATTTGCCTGATTGGGTGCAATTGTTGAAAATAAGGTTGTCGTCAAAACTTACCAGGTCCATAGGATCCATTTCAAAAAGTGCTGCAATTTCAGAAATCCGGTCCCAGTCTGCCTTGGTTTCGTTGCGTTCAATTTTGCTATAGGCCCGTTGTGAAATGGCTAGTTTTTCTGCCATATACTCTTGTGAAAAACCTTTCAGTTCTCTCAGCTGGCGAATTTTCACTCCAATTTCTTTGCCCATAAACGGTCTATTTTAGAACCAAATATACAGTTTTTAGAACAAAAAAGAGCTCTTGACAGCCGGGTAAAATTTTATAAGGCTACAAATCGATCAGGGGTGGTTGTTTCTAATCCCAAACCTTGTCTGACCGGTAAACAGTCCCCTTAAAATGGGCCACCAATTCATTTTTCTGATTGGTAACGTCCATCATGTAAACGCCTGTTTTTCGGGTAAGTGTCAGTTGGGTTGTTTTTACGGTTAAAACATCATCTACATGCACACTTTTCAAATGAGAAATGGATGTTTCAATTGACATCGAACGAATGCCATGCGAATTGGCTGAAAAAGCCAGTGCACTGTCAGCAAGTGAATAGGTGATGCCTCCGTGCGTAACATTAAAACCATTGACCATTTCTGCACGTACGGTCATTCGCACACTCACAGATCCGGGGTCGTAATTCAGTATTTCAATTCCCAGCCACTGACTCATTTTGTCTTCGGCCATCATTTTATCGATGATTTCTTTGGGGGTCATTTCGGGTTTCCTGAAGGGTTAAAATTGCAAGCCGGGTATACGCGTTAACTTACTGCTTCATTCAGCAATCCAATAATAGCAGCGCTTACAATGAAAAGTTGTGTTTTGGTTTCTTCTGTGAGTTCTTCGCCGTCTTCGTCTTTTGCTTCAATTTCGGCAACCATAAATTCCTGCAGATTAAACTGAGAAATTAATTCCTGCAAGGGTTCGTGATTTTCTTTTTGGTGAATGGCATCCAGCGCTTCCAGAAACGGTTCCTGAAATTCATCCACATCTGCCTCGGTAATTCTGCGCGGGGTTAATCCCTGTTGCAAAAATGCTTCATAAATAATGGCAAAATAATAGATACCGTAAATGTTCAGGTCCTCATTTTCATATTCAGCACCTGCCTGCATGATATAATCAACCAGGTCTTGCTGAGAAAGCGTGTATGTTTCTATTAAATTATCCAATGCATCGTCAGACAAATTATCAATTTTATCCAATGCTTTCTCAATGCTTTCGTGGGTGATTTGTGTCATGTGCGTTAAAATTTCAATAAAGGTAAGGAGAAAAAATAATGAAACAACAAAACCTTATATTTCAGTCATACCACGTGAATGCAGGTGCTCTTTCTATTTTGGTCACTGAGGTGATGAATGTTTAAATCCATCAATGGTCCAATGTATGGGTTCACGCAGCAAGGGTAATGAATACAGATCTGTTTTGGTTGCAGAAAGGCTGATGTTTGAGTCAAACAGGTAGCCGTAAATGATAAGCTCATTACCGGTGGTAGAATAATTCAATGAAGCAAAGGCCCGGTTTGATTCAGGTATTCGTTCATCTTCAAGCCGGAGTTTGTGATTCGCAGTATCAAGGTATAGTTTAAAGTCAATAAACCGGTCATCCATGGTTTGAATAATAAAGTAGGACCTACGGTGAAAAAAAATGCGTTTGAAACGATCAGGACAGGACATGCTGGCCGGTACAAGGGTTCCGTTATCGGTAAATGAAGTTACGTCATATGCACCATGGAGCGGCGGGCGCTGGGCGGTATCATCGTTGAGGTTGTTTTGTTCAAAATAAATTCCGAACGACTCATATACCAGCAGCCCGAATGCAAGTGTTTTGAGCAGTGTATAAACCAGCAGGCTTCTTTTGGATGCAATCAATGGTTCTGGCTGTATTTTTACAGTTTCTCTGCCAATTACAAAAAAACGGTAGAGTGATGGCAGGTGTGGTGCAAGCAAAACAAGCGCCGTAAAAAGTAAAAAAAGCGAATAAACTTTTACAGTAATGTCAAACCCGAAGTTGAGCATAACCACATTCAAAAGTACACCGGTTGCAATTAAAGTACCTGCCAGGCGTGTTTTTCTGAAAAGCAGCAGCAGCGCCGGTATAATTTCAATAAGTCCGCTAAAAACGGTGTAGCTGTATGAGGTACCCATCGAACTCCAGAACAAAATATCGGGCGTAAGTTGCCCTACCGGAGTGTAGAGTGTATTAGGTTCAGGCAGGTAAAACTGATGTTTGAAAATTTTGTCAGCGCCGTATTTCAATAAAATTAATGCCAGGTAATAACTCATCAGTGTAAAAAACCATAATTTGAGTTTGGGATTTACCGGTGCTTTAGAAAGGATGGTGAAAAAGAGCGAACACACCGTTGAAAAGAGGGTCAGCAGGAATACAAAAACATAGAGTCCGGGTGAATCAGAAAGCAGTTGTGAGGTAAAATGCGGATCAAGGCCAAACCAGTTTATTCCAACAGTTTGAATGAGCGGCTGCAAAAGCGGTTCAGTCATTTTTCCGATGTCCGGAAACAAATAATAGGGAACAGGGAAAAAGAGTAAAAAGCCACAGCAAAAAAAGAGGGCAAAATAAAATGCGGCCGATTGCAATGGTTTCATACAAATCCGTTTTTTGAATGACGCTTTGTAACCTGGCAGGGCCCTGGTCCCGTTGTGTATTCCTTGTTCCGGGGAAAGAAATGTAAAAGATTAGGGTGGTATCTGAACGCAGTCTGTTTTGTCTGCCCCCGTGCGATCAGTCCTGAAAAAATCAAGGGTATCAGCAGGGTGTGTTTCATTTCACGGGAGTGCAATTTGTTTTTTACCGGTGAACCAAATCAGAAATCCAACCACTGCGAGGCATCCGAAAAAAGCGGTGATGAAATACCCGAACAGGTTAGTTGTTGCATCGGGCAGGGGTGTGTTGTTATCGGTATTTACCGGCACCAGCGGTGTACTGTTTTTTTTACGCTCTTCGTCTGATTTAATGCGTTCACGCTGTTTAGCCAATGAGTCGGCCACGGGTTCACTTTTTTTTGTGGTATCAAAACCAACCAACTGCACGTAGTAGGGATAATACGTTTTCAAACTATCGTAACCAATTGCCGGGTTGTTGCAGTAGGGGTGATGAACTACCGTATCTGTGATCCGGTGCCAGCCATTACCCATGGATGAAATTTCAACCACAGATGTATCAGACAGCCAGATAATCGAGTCCAGCGACATTGGCGGAAGCCCCAGGTTGTCAGGCATTGAAAACGCGTTAAAACTGCACATGCTGCCACTGTGACTCCGGTGAGCTATAACACCTGTTTGTGCAGCTGCCCCTGAACCAATCAGCAGCAAAACAGCAAGTGAAAAAACGTTTAATGTTTTCATAGGTAATACAAGCAAACGGTAATTTACGAAAAAAAGTATTTTGTACGGCCAATCAGTGCTGCACTTAGTTAACGGCAATAGCACATGATACAGAATAGCCTTCAGCAATCAGAACGTCATTTTTATACACTTTTCCGGTGGCAGAAATCACATACCAGTCACTGCCATTCACCGCTATATCACCGTAGCCTGAAAAGCCATCTGAAATTAATACATCATTTTTGTACACTTTTCCGGTTTCAGAATAAACGTACCAGTCTGCACCTGAAACGGCAATACGGCACTGTGCTGAATAACCTTCAGCAATCAGCACATCGTTTTTATAAACTTTGCCGGTGGCAGAAATTACGTACCAGTCATCTCCGCTAACAGCAATATCACCATAGCCTGAAAACCCATCTGAAATCAGCACGTCATTTTTGTACACTTTTCCGGTTTCAGAATAAACATACCAGTCGGTTCCCGAAACGGCAATACGGCACTGTGCTGAATAACCTTCGGCAATCAGTACATCGTTCTTATAAACTTTGCCGGTAGCTGAAATTACGTACCAGTCATCACCGCTTACGGCAATGTCCCCGGCACCGGAGAATCCATCTGAAATGAGTATGTCATTTTTGTAAACCTTTCCGGTTTCTGAATAAACATACCAGTCATTGTTTTGGGCAAATGCGCCTGCGGTCAGTGTTATAAAAATACCAAAGACAGCCAGTTTTAACAGGTTCATAAAAGAGGTTTCAGGAAAGGTAAGAAAAGAAATGCAGAACCCGGCTTTCAGAGAATATTTACTTCACGCTCAAGCGTTACATCAAAAAGTGATTTGACTGATTGAAGAATGTCTTCAGATAATTGAAAAATCTGGCTTCCGGATGCGCCGCCGTAGTTCACAAGCACCAGGGCCTGGTTTTTATGAACGCCGTAATTCCCCAGTGTTTTGCCTTTCCAGCCGGCTTTTTCAATGAGCCATCCGGCGGCCAGTTTTACGTGCTCAGCGTCTACCGGGTAAGACGGCATATCGGCATAGGTCTGTTTTAATTTTTCAAAATGCGATTTCAAAACCACCGGGTTTTTAAAAAAACTCCCTGAGTTTCCAATTTCTTTCGGATCCGGTAATTTACTGCTGCGTATAGCAATTACAGCATTGCTGACATCACGAATGGTGGGCTGGCTGATACCTTGTTTTTGCAGTTCGTCGTTAATTGCCCCGTAAGCGGTATTGAGCACCGGATTTTTTGTGAGCCTGAACGTGACACTGATAATGATATACCGGTTTTTTAATTCCTGTTTGAATACACTTTCACGGTAACCAAATTTGCAGTCATTCAAACCAAAGGTTTTGATTTGTCCGGTTGCAATTTCATACGCTTCCAGTTCATAAAAAGTGTCTTTGATTTCGGTGCCGTAAGCGCCAATATTCTGCATGGGAGCAGCACCAACGCTGCCCGGAATCAGGGATAGATTTTCTACACCGCCCAGGTTATTTTCAATGGTAAATAACACAAAGTTGTGCCACACTTCACCTGCGGCTGATTTCACATAAACGGTATCCGCATCAGTTTTTACAGGTACAATTCCCGACAATTCATTTTTGAGAACAAGGCCGTCAAAATCTTTTGTAAGCAGCAGGTTTGAACCACCACCCAGTATAAGCAGCGGCAGGTTTTTTATTTCAGGGGAATGCAGTATTGCCGTAATTTCATCAACCGATCTGAACACCGCAAAATACGATGCCGTAACATTCATGCCAAAGGTATTGTATGCTTTAAGATTGACGTTGCGGCTGATCATCTGGATACTGCTTATATGCCGCGAAGTTAGAAAGATCCTGTATTGTAGCGCGGCCATGGGTAACAAGTTATGAAACGGCTGACGTTCATAGGCTGAAGCAGATAATTTTTGAATGGCAGCACTAAATAGAAAGCAATGGAATCACACACATTTTACCGCCCCGGCCTTCAAATTTTGAATATCTTTCGAAAAAAAAGCAGGTATGTTTTCTGTTGAAAAACCCAAATACCGCGGTCAGCTAAGGCGTATTTTAGGCAAGGAATATTTTTGCCTGAAAGAACGTTGGAAATGGCAGTTTTCAGGAGAGCACTTTGCCTCTGAAAAGACAGAAAAAAAGTTGCCGTTTGAGCTGATTTCACATCAGAGTGTTTTACTTAGAAAACTCAAAGATGTAGACATGAAACTGCAGTATAATAAAATTACCAATCTCAGGCTGGCTGCTGCAAAACTGAACGGTATTCTGATTAAACCAGGTGAAACGTTTTCTGTCTGGAAACTGGTTGGGCGGCCCAGCCGCTCAAAAGGGTATTTGCCCGGAATGACACTGCACAACGGACAGGTTGGATCAGGTACCGGTGGTGGTTTGTGCCAGCTGGGAAACCTCTTGTACTGGATGGCATTGCACTCACCACTGACGGTTACAAAACGATGGCGGCACAGTTATGATGTTTTCCCTGACAGCAACCGGACATTGCCCTTTGGAAGCGGTGCAACCTTGTCATACAATTACATTGATTTGCAGTTGCGAAACGATACCGATCAAACCTTTCAGATAGAGGTATGGCTGAGTGAAAAAAATCTGCACGGGTCCATTCTGTCAAATCAGCAATCAGATTGGCATTACCAGGTTTTTGAACGGGCGCACCGGTTTGAACTGCAGTGGTGGGGAGGCTATACCCGGCACAATGAAATCTGGCGGAAAATACAGACCCATTCAGGTGAAGTGATTGGTGAAGAGTTAGTTACCGAAAACCACGCCGTGATGATGTACAATCCCTTGCTGACAGGGAGTTCAAATTCTTAACGCAGCCTTTGTCTCAGGCTAATATTCAGGATACATAAAAGCGGTCTATTTGTGCAGAAAAAAGACACAGATGAAAGACGTAAAAGAACTTTTAAAAACTATCCGGAATAACGAACTGGCCGTAAAAGAACACAAAGATGAATTGATGTATGCCGGAATTTTGCAGCAGGGTTTGCTTCCGCGCCAAAGGCATTTTGACCGCATTTTTGAAGAGAGTTTTCTCATTTACAAACCGAAGAATTATGTGAGCGGTGATTTTTACTGGATTGGTGAAAAAAACGGAATCCGGTATTTTGCCAGTGCTGACTGCACCGGGCATGGTGTACCGGCAGCAATGCTTTCAGTACTTGGGTATTCACTTTTAAACTACGCGTTATACAACGCTGACCTGGCATCACCTTCAGAAATTTTGCAGAAGGTGGATTGCAAGTTCATTGAATCATTTGATTTTGACGGAACGGCTCACACCACCAATGATTGGATTGATATGTCGCTGTGTGCATTTGATCCGGGAAAAATGACCCTTACGTTTTGCGGGGCTAACCGAAAAGCCCTGGTGATTTCTGAAAAAATGAGTCATGTATTGCCCGGAAACCGTTACCCCATTGGTGGCTGGCAGCTTGAAGAATACCGTGATTTCAGGGAGCATACCATTGACGTTTGCCCGGGCGATTGGGTGTACCTGGGGTCTGACGGTTACCAGGATCAGTTTGGCGGATTGATGGGAAAAAAATTCGGAAGCAGCCGTTTACATGCCATGCTGAAATCAATTGCCCGTTTTAGCGGGACTGATCAAAAGGTCTTTCTGCAAGAGCACCTGGGCACCTGGACCAATGGACGTGAACAAACCGATGATATTTGCCTGATGGGAATTAAAATCAGTTAGCTGACCACGGATCTTCTTCTACCATATCCGGCTTGTTGATTAAAACCTGTGTCTGCGTTCCGCGTTTATACAGCGCGTGAAATTTAACCTCGCCTTTTTTGGTATACGTGATTTGTTCACCGGTCTGAAGGTTCATGTCAAATTCTTTTTCGTCGTGAACCTGGCCGTTGTCATAATAGGTAATTACTTTGCCATGGAGCTTCCCTTCTACCAGGTTCTTAGAAATTTTTACCGTTCCGTCAGGGTAAAACTCTTCACATTTACCGGTAAACCCGACCCGTTTTTCAAATCTCCAGAAATGATTGTACGGTTGATCAAAAGTCAATTCTGTACAGTTGCAATAAAATGAATCAACCGGCTCAGCGGTAGTTTCACCCGTACTTTTTGATCCGTCGGCGCTGCAGGAAATCAGTGCGAATGAAAGAAATGCAATGACAAAATAAGTTCTCATAAGCGGCAAATAAACGAAATTGAATTGTGACAGCAAAGGTAATTAAAAACAGGTTGGCGTAATTTTATAAGAGTCTGCCATTTTTACGCTGCGCTATCAGGTTGCCATGAAAAACTAATTATCATAAACCCTTATACCCTTTGTAAGCCAGCTGCCCCAGGATTTGCTGTAGGCATGTACTTTTTCAGTTTCATTGCCGTTGGTGTCATAAACCGGGTGACCCTGATTTTTCCATTCAAAAATACCGCCGTAAAGATTATGCGTGTTTTTGTAGCCAGCAGCAATTAATTTTTCAGCAATTTTTTCAGAACGGTATCCCACCGAGCAATATACGATCAACGTCAGTTCTTTGGATACACCGTTTAACCGGGCGGCATTAAAATCATCATACCCGCTCCACCAGGCATTTTTAAGGTGTGATACGTTGTATTCATTTAGTTCACGTGCGTCAATAAAGGCTGCATTTTTAAGTTGCGCGGCATCTGCCACACTGATTTCCTGAACGGTATGTGACAACAATGACTGGAGCATGTTGTCATACGATTCACTTGTTACCCGTTGTGCAAAAGTGACCGGAATACTAACGAAAAAGCAGATCGAAAAGATGGCTGATTTCATACCAAAGTGTTATCAAAAACCGGACCGTTTAGCAGCATCCGCCGCCATCGTAAAACCAGGTTGATTCAGAAATAAACAAATCAGGCATAGTCAGTGCCGCCAATGCTGCTGCCGTTTTATCACACACCGCCAGGGGTTGATTTTTGAGGAGTGTATGCCCTTTCTGGTCATCAAAAAAATCAAGATCACCGTAATAAATGGCTGTCTTTCCGGTAAAAACACAAGGGCCGTCAGCCGGCATGGGGTCTTTTATGGCGCACACTTCAACGCTTTCAATGTAAATCAGTTTGTCTGTGTTGTAATGGTTGGGGTCCAGAATCCGGTAAGGTCTTTTGGCTCTTATTTCAACGGTTCCAAATCCAACATCGGTGATCATTTTTATATATGCGTTCAAAGGTAATGCACCGCTGAGACAAAGTGCCCTTAAACGTTCATCCTGCTTAAGTGATTCAGGCATTTCCGTTTCACAGGTTGGGTCAGACAATACCAGGCGCCCGTGTGGTTTTAAAACGCGGTACATTTCAGTCAGCGCTTTTTTCAGTTCTTCGGTCTCAAAAATATTAAAGAGGCAGTTTTGTGCTGCCACATCAATGCTGCCATCAGCCACCGGTAAATTCAGGGCGTCTCCTTTTTTCAATTCAACAAATTCTGATTTGAACCAGTTGTTTTCCTGTTCGGCAATTTTAAAATTGGCCGTACTTGCCTGCAGCATTTCATCCACAATATCCACACCAATTACACCGCCTTTTTTTCGGCTGAAATAGGCAAACTGCAGCAGTTCCATGCCGCCTCCTACACCAACGTATAAAATGGTTGGGTCATTAACCAGGTCGCGCGGGTTAACGGTGCTTCCGCAGCCATAATTCATCTCCTGCATGATGCGCGGAATGCTCAGCCCCGGCAGCTGCCAGATGGGGGTAGTGGTGCAACAAAGACCCACATCCGGTTTCAGTGCGGCTTCTTTGTATACATTTTTAGTAGTTTCAAGATACGATTTCATGGTTGGTTGTTTGGAAAAACAAATTTATGGAAATTAAAAACGGAGGTGATTATTCATGGTACTAACCTTTACATCAGTGCAAACAAATCATCGTATTTCAGCAGGTCATTTAATTCATCAATGTCAGGCAGTTCTGTAAGTAAATGAAATGTAAGTGCCAGTTTTTCGATATCGCCCAGGGTGTCTTTAAAAACAGACGGAGTACTCCAGGCCTTATTCTGAAACAGTGCCGGAACGTGTTCAGAAAGTCCTGCCAGGTAATAACCACCATCTGTAGCCGGACCAATAACTACCTGCTTTTGCACCAATTGCTCAAAGGCTTCCTGAATTTCTTTTTCAGTGAGTTCATAGCAGTCACTTCCAATAAGTACAACCCGTTCATACCCCCGGATGAAAGCAGATCTGAAAGCATTTGACATACGCTCGCCCAGGTCACTGCCGGTTTGAATGGCTTGTTTAAATCCCGCTTTCTGCCAGGCATCATTGGCCGGTATAAAATCGGCGTAATAAACTACTTTATCGGCATCTGATTTTTGGGTGATTTTTAAGGTGTGATCCAGCAGAAGCTGATAAATGCGCAGTGCTTTTTCATTGCCGATACTTGCTGCCAGGCGCGTTTTAACTTTTCCCAGCCGCGGATTGCGGATAAACAGAATAAGCAGTTCTTTTTTCATATTGTTTTTTTTCAGGCAACCGTTCCGCCGCAGCTTGATCCTGCACCGGCTGTACAACCGTAGCAATGCTGCCCTGTTTTTATGTGCCGCTGCTGAAGCAATTCAGGGTCAAACGCTGAGATGTGCTGCTTGCTTTCCGGCAGACCGGTTTTTAATTCCAGCATCTGGTTAAAATCACAATCATACAAATAACCATCCCAGCCAATAGAAAGTGTGCTGCGGCACATCACATTTTCAGCCGCCGCCGGGTTGTAGGCATTGATTAGTTTTTCCATGTAGGACACATAATTGCCGCTGCGTTCAAGGTATTCCAGAAAACGACTCACCGGTAAATTGGTGATGGCAAAAAGATTGTTGAATGTAATGTCAAAATTTGATTTGAGTTTTGATTTGAATTCCCGCTCAAGGGCCAACTGATCTGCCGGCAAAAATGCACCTGCCGGATTGTATACCAGGTTCAGAATCAACCCTGATTTTTCTTTTCCATACCCTGCATCGTTCAGCATTTTAAGCGCCTGAACAGATTTATGAAAAACGCCTTCACCGCGCTGCGAATCTGTTTTTACAGAGGAGTAATAGGGGAGTGATGACACTACTTCAACCTTGTGTTTTTTGAAAAAATCAGGCAGGTCGTGGTATTTTTTATTTGAAACAATAATGGTCAGGTTGCAGCGTACAATAATCTTTTTTTCAAGCTTCGAAATTTCTTCTACAAACCACCTGAAATCAGGATTCATTTCAGGGGCTCCGCCGGTGAGGTCAACGGTATGTGCGCCTGATTTTTCAAGGGCATTCAGGCAAAGCTGCATGGTTTCACGGGTCATAATTTCACGGCGGTCAGGTCCGGCGTCTACGTGACAATGTTTGCAAACCTGGTTGCACATTTTGCCCACGTTTACCTGAAAAATTTCAAGGGGTTTAACGCTTAACGGAAACAACTGCTGCGCTTTCAGTTTTTCACTGAAGGGTACCTGCAGCGTGCTTTCCAGAAACTGAACCTGGTTTTTTGCCGTGGCCAGCTCATGGTTTAATGCAAACAAAGATTTGGTGCTCATTACATCGAAAGTTCTTTGTATTTATTCATCATCTGAACACCATGAACCAGGGAGGCGCCACCCCGAATAGCTGCGGCCACATGAACGGCTTCCATTACCTGGGCTTCATCGCATCCCTTTTCAAGCGTATCCTGCGTATACGCATCAATGCAATAAGGGCACTGAATGGTGTGTGAAACAGCAAGGGCAATCAACGCTTTTTCACGCGCGGTTAATGCACCCTCTTTAAAAACATCACCGTAATAATCAAAGAATTTTTTAGCCAGGTTGGGTTCAAATTCACTGATATTTCCAAATTTTTTCAGGTCGTCCGGGTTGTAGTACGTTTTCATTTTTTTTGGTTAAGGATAATAGGTATTAAAGGTACATGTTTGTCGTGAAAGAAACGGAATACTTACAGGAAACTTAATTGCTCCTTACCGGCAGTAAAGCCTGATACGAGTTGGCCGGCACGGGTTTATCCGGCTTTTTGCGCGTTGCCGGACTTTGATGGATTGTATTTTGATTAATGCTGATCCTCCAGGTAATCCAGGTCTTTGTCATGGGTTTCGTCCAGGGCAAAAATAGAAACAATGGCCAGCACAAAAACAACCGCCCCAACAATCATAGCTGATTGAAGAATACCGCGGTCATCTGCCATAGCAAGCCATGCCCAACTCATAATAACTAATCCGCCGCGTACAAAATTAGGAACGGTGGTGGTGACGGTAGATCGTATATTGGTTCCAAACTGTTCTGACGCAACGGTCACAAAAACGGCCCAGTAGCCCATGGCTATACCCAGCAGAAAGGCAATGAGGTAATAGGTGGTGGGTGATGCGCCGGCAGAAAGAAAATACCAGGTTGATAACAGGGCCAGCGCAGTTATTGAAATGAGCAGGGCTTTTTTGCGTGAGCGGAGCAGCTGACTGATATAGGAGGTGAGTATGCTTCCAAAAGCAGCACCGGTATAATGAAGCATAACGGCTTTTCCACCGCTTATGGGGCCGGTTATTCCCAGCGCCTGTGCAAATTCACTGGACGGAATAATGAGAATACCCACTACAAACCAAACCGGTAAACCGGCCAGTATGCAGGCCATGTATTTCACAAACCGTTTCCGGTTCGTAAACAGACTCAGAAAATTTCCGCGTTTGACGGCCGATTCTTTGACCTTGTGAAACATACCCGACTCGTGAACATAAACTCTTAAAAGCAAAAGTAAAAGGCCGAGCACACCACCAATCCAATAGGCTTCACGCCATCCCCAGGATGCCACCCAATACGCTAACACCGCACCGGCAATTCCGACACCTGCAACCAGGCTGGTTCCCCAGGCACGCTGCTCTTTGGAAAGTACTTCAGATACCAGTGTAATGCCCACACCCAATTCACCGGCAAGCCCAAATCCGGCAATCACCCGCAGAATGGCATATTGATCAACACTGGTGACAAAACCGTTGGCAATATTTGCCAGTGAGTAAAGTAAAATGGTCATAAAAAGAGTTGACATGCGCCCTTTTTTATCACCCAGAATTCCCCAGACAATTCCACCCACTAGCATACCAAACATCTGCATGTTCATCAGGTAAGCCCCCATGGCCGTTATATCAGCCTCTGCCACACCAATATCTGTCAGGCTGGGTGTACGTACAATGCCAAATAATATCAGGTCATAAATATCTACAAAGTAACCAAGCGCTGCCACAATGACAACGATGTTGAACGGATTGGTGCTAATGTCTTTTTTCATAGATCGCGGTTGCCCAAATATAGTAAACTGTTTAGTTCTTGTTTACGCTCCCGGGATCTGCGTGCTGAGACAAAAGTACCTGACCGCTATTCAGCCTGCTTGTTCAGTTCAGCATTCAGGTAATAAGCTCCCTTGATAACAAATTGCCGGCCGGCATCTTCAGGGTTCAGAAAAATTATTTCAGCTTTATTTCCCTCCGATGCGCCCGGTTTCACTTCTATTTTTTCAAAGGTGTTTGCGACGCCTTCTTTTTGGCAGAATACATAATAAAGTCCTCCTTCTTCAATCAGTGATTCCCGCGGGAGAACGGTTGTCATGTTACTGTCCAGTTCAATGTGCCCGTTCACATACATGCCCGGTATCAGGTGATCTTTAGGTCCTGAAATATCAGCATACACTTTAATGGCTTTTTGATCTTTTTCAAAGGCTTTACCTACTGCAAACAATTGACCGCTGAACATGTTTTCAGGATTTGATGAAGTGTAAAAATGAACGTTCTGACCTTCCCTGATTCTGGCAATGTCTTTTTCATACACCAAAAGTTCCAGGTGCAGGTGATCGTTGTCAACAATTTCAAAAAGTGATTGCGCCGGTTCAATGTATTGACCCAGGTTTAGCTCAATCAATCGTATATAACCATCAATGGGTGACCGTACCGGAATTGCCGAAAGCAAATCACCCTGTTCCAGTTTTTTCAAATCAATACCAATCAGTTCAAGTTGTGTTTTTATACCCTTGAATTTAAACAGCGCATCGTTGTATTCATTCTCTGTTTTTGCAAATGATTTTTCTGAATTGATCTGCTGATCACGCAGCATTTTTGCCCGCTCGTATTCTTTCTCCAGGTAAATTACCTGGTTTCTGGAGGTCAGATAATCCTGCTGCAGTGTAATAAATTCTGGATTTTCAAGGGTTGCCAGCAGCTGGCCTTTTTTCACTTTATCACCTTGTATTACCTGTATGTTGCGTACCCGTCCACCAATAATGGCGCTCAGGCTTGCCTTATTTTGCGGTGGCAATTCCAGCGTACCATTTGTTTCAACGGTGTAGGCCATGTTCATTTTTTCAGCAGGTGCCACGGTTATTTCCATCATAGCTATTTGCTCATCACTCAATTCAACGGTGTTTTGAGGTACAGCAACCGTCTTATCAGTTGATGTCTGTAATACTGTTCCACCGCATGAAACCAGAAACAGCGTAGCTGCAAGGGTGGTTATTTTATTTTTTGTTTTCATAAGTCGTGCGGATTTAATTTCCCATTAAATAATTAATTCGTAAAATGATCTGGTTGGCCGTGTTAAGCGTTAGCAGGTAATTCTGCCTGATCTGGTTAGAGCGCTCCAGCCCGTCAATAAATTCAAAGTATTCGATTTCACCCCGGGCATAATTCTCCTGGGCGGTGTGGTTTAAAAGTTCAGCCAGTTTCAGTCCCTGATTCTCGTAATAGTCAAGTGATATTCTGGCATTTTTATACGATTCAAAGAGCTGATAAATTTCACGCTGAAGTTGTGTAAGAACTAATTCCTGTTCCTGCAGAATGATCTCATGGTTGAGGTTTGCAATTTGAACACCGGCACTTTTTTCGTGCACAAAAAGCGGAATACGAAGTCCTACGCTATAAGCGTTCAATCCTTTAACACCTTCAATTTGTTGATTGGTATATCCAATACTGATATCCGGCAAATAGCCTGAACGGGCCAGTTTGATTTCCTGCTTGGTCATTTCAGCCAACTGGGTGTAATAACTTAGCATTGGATTGTTTTGCAGACTGCCGGTATCAGGCTGAATAAAATTGATTAACTGAAAACCGGTATCACTTAATTCAAACACATCTGATGTTCTCAACAGGGTTTGTAAACTGTTTTGGTAAATAGCCCGGTTGTTGATTTCAGTGCGTATCTGTAACGCAACTTCTTCTTTTTTAGCCTGTGCAAGACTCAGCTCCAGTAAGGTTCCGTCGCCTGCCTCCAATCTTATGCGTGCGGCATTTTCAAAATTAATGTACGCATTTTGAAGATTGGTGAGCACAGCAATTAACTGGTTCAGGTAGATCAGTTGATGGCAGGTAGCTCTTACTTCAAGTTCCAGTTCTTTTTTAGAAAGATCAAGAGCCGCATCTGCAACATCTGTCCGTTCAGCATTCACTTTTTGCTGAGCTGCATATACAGTTGGAAAATAAAACTGCTGATTGAAGTTTAACTGGTAATCATTTACCGCCGCATTGATTTGACCATAGCCAAAAGTGACTGCCAGTTTATCTGATTCGTATGATTTCCGGTTGATGTAGTTCACCTGTTCAGCTTCCAGATTCCGGATGCGGACCGACGGATTGTTGGCAATGGCAATGGTAACCGCATCATCAATGGATCCGCTGTTTTGCTGTGCTGAAAGGGTACCGGCAGTAATCAGCAGCGCCATTGTTCCGGCTACTTTAGCGGCTTTGATTTTTCTCTTTTTCTGCGGTTTGCTCATCACTAAATGATAGAGTACCGGCAGCACAATTAAGGTTAAGAGTGTTGCGGTAATCAACCCGCCAATGACAACAGTTGCAAGGGGTTGTTGCACTTCAGCCCCGGGTGCAGTTGAAACGGCCATTGGTATAAACCCTAAAGCCGGTGCAAGCGAAGTAAGCAATACCGGCCGGATACGTTGTTTGGTTCCCAGTATGATGATATCTTTCAGTGATTCATTGCGATGTTGTTTCATCTCTTTGAAATGCTCAATCAAAACAATGCCGTTCAAAACAGCTACGCCAAAAAGCGCAATGAATCCAACACCGGCAGAGATACTGAAAGGCAGATCCCTGAGCCAGAGTGAAAGAATGCCTCCGGTGGCGGCCAGCGGAATGGCGGCATAAACCAGCAGTGCTTCTTTGACTGAGGTAAAGGTGAAATAGAGCAGAATAAAAATGAGCAAAAGTGCAACCGGTACAGCGGTGGCAAGCCTTTCTTTGGCGTGATTCATGTTTTCAAATTGGCCGCCATACGTCAGGGTATAACCATCCGGTAAATCCAGTTTTTCATTTAAAATTCCCTGAATTTCTTCTACTACAGACTGAAGGTCGCGGTTGCGTACATTCACCCCAATTACAATCCGCCGTTTGGTATTTTCGCGTGAAATTTTTGCCGGACCTTTTGTGTAGGTAATTTCGGCTACTTCACGCAAAGGTATTTTGTTTCCGTCGGGCAAATCAATAAACAGGTTTGATAAATCCTGCAGGTCTTTTCGTTCATCTTCACGCAGGCGGACAACCAGGTCAAACTTTTTTTCTCCTTCAAAAACATCGCCGGTCTTTTTTCCGCCAAAGGCAATTTCAATCAGGTCATTTAATTCCTGAATTTTCAACCCGTGCTGCGCAATTTTTTTCCGGTCATAACGCACCAGCATCTGCGGCAATCCTTCTGTTTTTTCAACACTGATATCTTCAGCCCCTTCAACGTCTGAAATCAAGGCTTTAATTTCATTGGCTTTCCGGGCTAATATCTCAAGGTCGTGCCCGTAAATTTTAATGGCCAGGTCAGCGCGCACACCGGTTATCAGTTCGTTGAAACGCATTTCAATGGGTTGTGTAAATTCATAATCAATACCAGTCATTACACTTAGTTTTTCACGCATCCGGCCAATCAGTTCTTCTTTGGTGCCTCCGTTTTCCCATTCTGATTTGGGGCGCAGTTTAATGATCACATCCGCCTCTTCCATACTCATCGGGTCAGTAGGAATTTCAGCCGCTCCGATCCTGGAAACTACCTGCTCAATTTCGGGAAAATTGGTTACCAGAATCTTTTCAATTTTGGTAGTTAATTCAATTGTTTCAGTGAGCGATGTACCGGTAGGTATAATGGGTTGAATAACCATGTCTCCCTCATCCAGGGTGGGAACAAACTCACCACCCATGGTAGTGAACAGGTAAAATGAACCACCCAGCCAGAAAACAGAAAGTGCAACCACACCCATTCTGAACCGGAGTGCCAGTTTAATAACAGGGTCGTATAACCGCGCCAAAAAATTCATGAAACGGTCTGACGCAGATTCTTCTTTTTTAGGTGGTTTGATAAATAAAGCCGCCATAACCGGTATATAGGTTAAGGAAAGAATCAGTGCGCCAATCAATGCAAAACAAAAGGTAAGCGCCATGGGTCTGAACATTTTGCCCTCAATACCACTAAGTGCCAGAATAGGAATAAATACAATCAGAATGATTAACTGGCCAAACATGGCTGAACGCATCATTTTGGCTGAACTTTTAACGGTTATTTCGTCTTTTTTTGAAGCAAGTGCACCGCTGTCTGAAAGATTATCCAGCAATTTTCTGTTTGAGTTCATGGAGAAAAAAACAAACTCTACAATGATAATGGCGCCGTCAATAATAATTCCAAAATCAATGGCTCCCAGTGACATCAGGTTGGCTGAGATTCCAAAAAGCTGCATGAGTGCAATGGCGAATAAAAGACACAATGGAATGAGTGATGAAATAATGATACCGGCGCGGAAATTGCCCAACAGCAAAATAACAATGACAATGGTGATCAGTGCACCAAGTATCAGGTTTTCTGCAACCGTGAAGGTTGTTTTTCCAATCAGTTCACTGCGCTCCAGAAAAGGGTTAATGTAAACCCCTTCAGGCAATGTTTTTTGAATTTCTTTAACCCGTTCTTTAACAAGTTCCAGCACATTGCTTGAGCTGGCGTCTTTGAGCAGCATAATCTGGCCCATTACTTTTTCACCTGTACCATTTCCTGTAATAGCTCCAAAACGCGGCGCTGTTCCAAAGCGCACTTCAGCTATATCTTTTACCAGAACCGGGAGACCGTTTTGGGTTTTGACAACGATGTTTTCAATGTCTTCAAGAGATGTAATTAAACCTTCACCCCGAATGAAATAAGCCTGGTTACTTTTTTCAATATAACCGCCGCCGCCAATGCTGTTATTGTATTCAATGGCATCAAATACTTCGGTGGCAGAAATGTTCAGCGCTTTAAGTTTGTTTGGATCAAGTGCGGCCTCATACTGCTTGAGATGCCCGCCCCATGTATTGATTTCCACCACACCCGGAATTCCGGAAAGCTGGCGTTTAACCTGCCAGTCCTGAATGGTTCGTAGATCGGTAGAAGAATAGGTATCTTCATAACCGGGTTTTACATCCAGCGTATATTGATAGATTTCACCTAGCCCGGTGGTGATGGGGCCCATAAATGGTGTACCAAATCCCTGCGGAATATTTGCCTCAGCTGTTTTGAGTTTTTCAGTGATCAGCTGCCGGGGCAAAAATGTTCCAATCTCGTCTTCAAAAACAACGGTTACTACGGAGAGTCCGAATTTTGAAACAGAGCGTATTTCTTTTACGCCGGGTATATTGGCCATTTCCAGTTCAACCGGATAGGTCAGAAACTGTTCTACATCTTGCGTAGACAGGTTTTTACTGGTGGTAATAATTTGTACCTGATTGTTTGTGATGTCTGGTACCGCATCAATGGGTATGTTCCGCAGGGCATAAACGCCCCAGAAAATCATACCGGAAATTCCTAAGAGTACGAAAAACTTATTGTTTACCGAAAACTCAATGATTTTTTTGATCATTGCAAATGAATTTGAATTGAAAAAAAGGGTATTAACACCCTGAAAGGGTGCATTTATTCAGCCGGATGCTGAGCGGGAATTAAGCGATTGGCGGACCTCTGTGTGAGAATCCATTCACGTTCAGTGATTTGAACGCAGTGTTGGGGGCAAAATACACCCTTTGGGGCTGCTGAAAATCAGCGGTACGAATTCCAAAAAGGGCAACGGAAATAACAGCAATGAGTTGCTGCTGACCAGGTTCAGGAGTTGCTACTTCAGCCGGAAAATGTTCCAGTTGTCCATCTGCCTGTGACAGGTGAAATCCCAGTGCAATATGGCCTAGAATAGATTCAGGGCTATGGCCGGAACCAATCGTATCACCCTCACTGAAATGGTGTTCATGCGGAACGAGCACGTGCAACACTAAAATGAGTGTTGCGAGCGCAAAGGTTATGTTCCGGATAAATTTCACAGGACAAAGATATAAGAATGAAACCAAAAAGCCTGTGACAAATGTCATAGAGCGCGTTAAATAACTTTAAAACAGGGCAGAATAATTTTTTGACAATATTTGGTCAGGCAAGAAACAAGCGCTATATTTGTACCCGCAAACGAAGCAAACAAGTAAAGAAGATATATTGCGGGGTGGAGCAGTGGTAGCTCGTCGGGCTCATAACCCGAAGGCCGTCGGTTCGAGTCCGGCCCCCGCTACTAATACAAAAAGAGAGTTAAATCCTCTCGCCGCAAGGCACTTAGAATTGTTTACAAAAAAAGGGCTCCCGTAAAATGGAGCCCTTTTTTTGGTCAGGTGTTTCAAAGTGGTGTTTCAAAGTATCAACTTTTCGTTGTCATTTGAAGACAGAAAAGCTGGTTACCGCCTGAACAAGTTGCTGCTGGTTTAAGTAGTGATTTTTAATTACTTCAATGCCTGAGTGATTACTAATGATCTTAGCGTTTTCTCCGAAATTTTCAACCAGGGCAGTGATATACGTTTTACGTAAGCTTTTAAGTGAAATTTCCTTGTCAATTCCGGTATGCGCCCAGAACTGGGAAAACGACTTTGTCACAAGTTGAATGAGCGTATTTCTATTAGCAGGATCTTCGGCTCCAATAAGATAGCGATCAGTTTTTCTATGTGTTTTATAGTCTAACCGATCTAATACCTTCATAAGATCGCCTGTAATAGGAACAATTTTTGTTTGTCCTCCCTCCTTATCTTCAGAGCCTTGCGCTCTGTTGACTTTGTAATTTTGCTGCTTGATTAGCACGGGTAGCTGATTGTCGCCTTCAATAATATCCGAAAAACGCAATGTCATAAACTCTTCACGTCTAAAACCGGTATTGAGTGCAATTATTAGGGCATCTTTTGTCCATTCTCGATAATAATTTCTTTGGTCTCCATTTGCAAAGGTTTTAACTCCGTTTTCCGGGCAAATTACATCATAGAGTTTTTGTACATCATCCTTTGTTGCTGTAACCACTTTCGTTGTTACCCTCTTTTTCGTCACATCAGAGAAGGCATTTTTCATCTCATATCCTTTTTCGCTGATCAACCAATCAACAAACTGACCAAGGCTACTCATGAATTTGTTGTATGTCTTGTTTTGGTATTTTAAGTCTTCAATAAGGTACTTATGAAGCATTCCGACAACCACATCATTCAATTGGTCAATTCTGAAAATCGTGTGATCGAGGTCATTTGCTTTTAAACATAGGCAGACATATTTAAAGTACCTGATAAAGTCGCCGATGTGTTTTTTGGATCGCACCTTAACTTTATGTTCTGGTACTCCAACATTATTGAGAAAGTCAATATAATGTGCCATACATTCGATTAGCAGGTGTGCTTCCATTTCAGGTTGCGGTAAATGTTTAGTAGTTTGTTGGTAACCGTTTGCCTTCATTTCTTCGTCAAATTCGAGTTTCATCCGAATCGCTTCTGTTATATCTCTGGTGTTGAAAAATCGCGTTTTTCTTTTTGCTCCACCTGTGCCCGGAACCGCAATAAATGCACGGAATCCGTGTTGGTTTGTGTTTTCACACGAACTTAGTCTTTTTCCTGTGTCACCGCATTTGCCTTTCTCGATGACACGATCACATTTCTTACAAAAGACAAACAGCCCTTTCACTTTGTCTTTTTTTGCAACTATTATTGGTTCCATAGTTTAGAGTTTTTTTAGGGTTGACAAAAACGATTTTCCGGTTTCACTTTTTGGCGTATAAATTTTGGATGTCAAAGTTTTTTCGGAAGCTTCAGCAGTCGTGAGTTTTGGTTTAACAGTAGCGATGCTTTTTAAGTGTTCCATTAAAGGCTTATGAAAGGAGGCGAGGAACTCAAGTTTGCTAACCAGATGTCGCTTGCCTTGCTCAAGAATAAAGACACCATGTTTTTTACACCATTGCGCGACTGATCTCAGGTCTTTGTAGTTGAGCGATTTTTTGACTTCTTCTATATCCAGGTACTTCTCGTTTACCGTTTCAGTCTTTTTAATATAGCTTTCCAATAATAATATTCCAAATTGTTCCATAAATTCTATTATTTTGTTATTTTTATTTGATTTGAAATTACAACAATCAAATATAATGCCAAAATCCTCATTTTCAATAACTTGCCTAACAAATTTTTTGATAAATGCCGTATTTACTTCTCTGCCACTCATAATACCCTGCTATTAAAACCCAGCTTTGCCATTAATTCCGCGTGTTCCCCACCGTTAAAGCCCCCTCCGCTTAAAACGAGTGCATATTTTTTCTCTCTCTTCATATCTCTCTTTTTTAAAATTATACGACTTCGTTAAAAGCAATTTGCATTGATCCACCGGCATTGAACCTGCCATACTGAATTGCTTTTCCGCGTTCCGGTATTTCAATGATAATATCAACGTCATGCTGGAATCCGTTTCCACCTCGGAAAATTCCTTGTTTTGTCACCTGGAAAATGTAGATAAAAGCCTTGTCAGGATATTGTGCTTTTAATTCGTCCAGGTCTGATGGTCGTAGCCCAAGTTTCGTTACGCTATCCAGGAAAATAAATTGATATGCACTCAAATCTTCCGGCAGGTAATTTGACACGTCCAGTTTTTCATGGGCGACGCTTTGCAACTTCTCCTTAATCGTATCATCAATTCCTTCTTCCTGGGCGACATACAATACACGTCCGTGATTGCGGGCAAGATAACCTGCCCACTCAACGGCAAAATAGGATTTGCCCATTTTCGGTTTGCCTGAAATCATAGCGGTAAAATCAGGTGAAGGATCGCCAATTAATTCTAACCACTTTCCGGTAAAACCGAGTTTTGGAAAATCCATTTCCACCACATCAAGACTATTCATTATGGTTTTTTCAGGTACTCGGCTAATACCATTCAGGACACCGCTTATTTCACAACCGCAATCACTCAAAATTCCGTTCAGACCATTCAGTTCACGTTGGTCAATCCGCAAAAGACCTGTTCGCGGATTCTCGCGGATAAAGGCTTCAAGACGTTTCGTGATTTTGAGAATTTCCGGCCAGTATTTGTCTTTCTCGTCAACCTTTTTCGGGATCGCATTTTTAATTCGTGCAGCAAGACTTTTTACTTTTTGCGTTTCAATCACTTTTCCCTGAAGACTGATATAGCTCTTTATGAATTTGACCGAAGGATATTCGATTTCATTTCCAAGCAGAGGACGCAATTCATTCAGGAGCGATTCATTCAGCTCCACCACAATTCCATGCCGGTCATTGCGGAATTTGGAATGAAGTTTCAATAACAGTTCCTGTATGCGCATGATCTCAGGAGCATATTTCGAGGTCTTGGTGATCTTGCGTTCCCGGATTGATTTTTGCAGGGCATTGATGAACAGCCGGATTTGATTCCGGTCTTTCTTTTTGTCGTTGAGATTAACGAACCTGCGAATGAATTTCAGTTCCAGGCTGGTCAGCTCCACAAGGTTTGACCGGTGTGATTTCGCTGGCTCCTTCTTTGCCTGTGAAGCTGTTTTTCGCTCCTTTGGTATAGCAGTCCTGGGTTTATCCTCCGACTTTTTTTCGGTTTCTTTTTTGGTTGTTGCCGCTTTCGGTTTCTCCAGGCTTTTAAAATACTCATCCAGTGTCTTGAAATAGGTATTAACGATGCGATTAATATTTTCGCTCGTGTCATACTTTTGCCAGGTTGTTCCGTCTTGGGTAGCTTTGCTGACAAAGTCAAATCCCTTTTGGAGGGCTGGTGGTAAATCGTTACGATTAATTTCACCCTTCTCTACCTTTTCAAAATAATTCCGTTGCGTAATCATAACTCTACTATTTAAATGACAGGAGCAACAGCTCCAATTCTAACTCCAATGCTTCCGCCTCCAATTCCAGAAGCTCCATATCGTCACCCTCGTCTTCACTTGCACTCTCTTGGGGTGGCAGATCAATTTTTATTTTTCGTTTTGATTGGGTTTCCACCAAGCCGACTGCATCAATCTGAGCCTGATACAGCGCAACTGTAATTCCAAGGTCGTTTTGCAGTATTTCAGTAAACCCAACCAGATTTTTTTCGTGCAGTGTTGCCACCATCCGGTCAGAAACTTTTTCAAAAATGTTTCGCTCGACGAGGGATAACAAACCCTGATGCAGGTAAATGTCACCGCCCCGTTTTTTGGAAGCTGGAACATTCACTTTGTATTCCTCATCATTTTGTTTGAAAAAAGCAATGTCGCCACTGGCCTCAACCACCGAACCTTTTGTCAGGGACTGAATAACACGGATGGCTTTTGCAATTGGAACAATCACCTTGCCGTCCGTTTCCTTTTCCAGTTCCCAATATTCCGGAAGCAGAATTCCTTTTCGCACTTGTTCATCAGCCGTTGTAAAACTGACCAGCTTGCCTTTGAAATCAGAAAATGCTTGCAGCAAGTTTCCGGTAACAATGTGCCGGATACCCCGATCTTTGGTATTGCGCGTAATGCGCTGTTCCCATTCTTTGAGCGTAGCTTCTAATCCATTATCGGCTATGTTGAATGTTGCACCTTTAATTGAATTCAGCTCTTTGATGTAGCTTGCGGGAATTGCTACAAATTTCTGACTACTTGCAACGGCAAATTTTAGCAGTACTGCACTTGGCGCAAAAGGATTTTTTTTCTTCCGATCAATATGAAATCCGGTAAAAATGGCCAGTTGATTTGCAATAGCTCCTTCGTAAAAATCGACCGGGTATTCAATCCGGCGGCCAATGGTAAAGAATTTGAAAAGCCCCCGCAAAAAGGTATTTTGGTTCGTGGATCGGATTTGTTCGTCATCAATGCGTTTTAATTTAGCTGTCTCCAATTCTTTGATTCGTTCCTGGATCAATGTCTGGGCATGTGCAGCCTTTCCCATTTCGTAAAGTTTCTGAACTTTCTTTTCATTGGGAACTTCTTTGATGAGGTCATGGTAATGATCGCTTACTTCATTGATTTTTAACTGGAGTAAATTTGCTGCAATACCTTCATGTTCTTCCACCAGCGCATTCATAATTTGATCTGGTGTTTTTCCATCCAGGTTATCCTGGATCAGGTTTTTCACTTCCGTTGTTTTGAACGGTTTTTTTAAAATGTTGACTTCGCATTTTTCCAGAATACTATCCTCGCCAAAACTGCTAAAGCCCCCTTTGCCAATTTTAACAACCGATTTGGAAATCATTTTGGCTTTTAAATCCAACTGTTCCACTTCCAGATCATAATCACCCGTTTGCCGGAGGTATTCTACATAGGTATCATATCGTTCTTTGATCTCCCGGTAAAAATCTTCCTGCATCTTGGTAGAAAGAACCGCTACACGACCAGAGACTTTGTGCGCAGCACCTTCTTTTACCGGCATATCACCATCCTCAGCCATGCCCAGGGGATCGCCTAAGAGCAGATTGATTTCAGGATTTTCTTTCAGGTATTCAACCACCACATCATCGCCATACTTGTTCAGAAAATCGGGTACGTCTAAAATGTCATTACTCTGCTTTTGATTGGATGAAGTATTAGCATCGAGACTTTTGAGTTTCTTTTGCAGCATCATCATCAATCGTTGTTCGGCTGGAATGGCCGAGTTCATATAATCGTAAATCGGTTTTAAAATTTGTCCGGTGCGGTGAATGCGTCCGCGCTTTTGTACTTCGGTGTTAATATCCAGTTCCGGTTGCAGCACGATCATAACCCGTTGGCGAACTTTGTCAGCCGGTACTTTGTCAGTTACGATAGCATGGGCAGAAGCTCCGGTGCTACCGGATTGATTAATCAGCAGCACATCAATTTCATTGTCGTTAAATTGCCGGAACGCATCGTTTGTGTTCACCCGTTTGCGTGGTTTGATTAAACCCATTCCCGTCTCCAGGTTGAGTTGCAGCCTCACTTTTCTTCCCGTTACTTCGGCAACCGAATAGCCCGCCTTTTGAATCCGTTGAACGATTACATCTATTGGAGAAATTGTAATTCCGGTGGAGACGGTGCGGATCTCGCGCATGATGCGTGCGTACTCATTTTGTGCATCGATGGAAAACTCCGTCAGGTCAAAGAGCTTGTAGGTTTTTGACCCATCCGGTGCAATCACCGTATAACGCAGCACTCCTTCCAAACCCTTTTCCAGGACAATGGCAAAATCAGCACGAACCGTATCACCTTCCACCACATGTTCACCCGCTTCATCTTCCATCTTCTCAATGAAACTTCCCATTGTACTGGAAAACGCAATCAGCGGTTTTTTGCCTTCTTTCAAGCGGACAATGGCACGTTCTGCCACCGCTTCCGCTTTGATCGAAAACAACATCTGGTTGATGATGTTGAACACTTTGGAAAAATAAGGCAGGTTGTCTACACCCGCCTTGTTGGTTCCCTCACGCAGGTCAACCTCTTCTCCTTCGGCGGCGGCAATTTCATCCATTTCACTCACCCGTGTGGTCACATATTTTTCCTGGAAGGCGATAATGGCACGGATAATCCGGGTGATGTTGTCTGCGATACTCATGTGTGCCTGTGCTAATTCGGTAAGCGTGATATAGTTCACTTCCACGCCCTCATAGGTGCGTTCCCTGCGGATCATCTGACCTTCGGCTACGAGCTGGCTGGCTAATACTTCCTGAAGTGCAACACCCCCTTTGAGAATGGCCATCACCAGTTCCTCTTTGGTCATATTGGCTTCGGAGATAGCCGTTTTCATCGCATAGATCGGCATGTTGTCCGGGCGTTTGGCAAAGGTTGCAGAAAGGAAAACCGCACCTCGCGCTTTTTCCAGAACCGACTGCATATACACCCCGGTATTGGATGAACCGCTGGCGTTGTGGCTTTCATCCATGATGACAATTGCCCCGTTGGCAATTTCATTGAGCCATTTTGGTTTTTCTGATTTTTTTTCTGGTGAATTAAATTGAGAATAAGTCGCCACCACATAATCAAATCGTGAAGGAACAGCCCCGGATTCAAAAACCTGCTTTTGTTCAGGTGTGGTTAGCGCTTCATAAATGACCTCTCCGTTTTCATCTTTGACCTGGGTTTTTGCATCCCGCGCATTGACAATAAAAGGAACAAGGTGTGCAGAGCCAATCGCTTTTAAATCGCGGTAAATGTCAGAAAAGAGGTTTGCCTTTTCCGTTAAAAATATCGGCGTCACGCCCTGCTGCACCGCATAACGAATGACCGCTGCTGCTACGCGCCCTTTCCCGATTCCGGTTTGGTCGCCAATGATGACTGATTGATTTAAGGCTTCAATGTTGTAGATAGCCAGACCCACTGCATCAATCTGTTCAGCCGAGAGAGCTTTGCATAATTTTAGTTTGGTTGGATAACCCAGCCGATGCCGCACAAAATTATCCATGTCTCCACCGACTTCTTCTTTTATTTTACGCACCGCTTCGTGCATTTCAAAACTCATGGCATCGGGTACTTGCGTTTCCAGTGTAAAGCAGGATTCAGAAGCGGGTACGTATGGTGCGTCCAGGGTTTGTGCTAATAATTCCGCTTCCAGTTCCAGGGCTTCCAATTCCAGGTCAGTCAGCGAATTTGTATTTTCATGCTTAGTGGTTTCGTCCGCCATAATCCGGTTATACAGCTCGTCAAAGGACCGGACAACATGTGCTGCCTCATCCGTTCTGAGTGGAGCTGCCCCGTAAGGAATTACTTTGCGGCTGTCGATCAGAATCAATCGCGTATCGAACGATGTTCCCTGGCGGGAATATAAACTTGCGCCATCAATGGCAATAACATCCAGCACATTATAATGACTGTACAGGTAATTAAAAAAAATCCGGTTTTTTCCTTTTTGAATTCTTCCCTGTTCATCCCATTTGGTATGCCCGCCGATAATGATAGCAGCCATTCCGTCATCCTGCATGGTGTCCAGGGCTATCAGTGCCATCAGGTGATCCAGTTCCTTAATCGGAAATGATCCATACATGACGGGCTTATCCAGCGTTCCAAAGGGAGGGTTTGTTAATACAACATCGAATTTTTTTTGGTATTCTGTAAATGGTTGCGAGGCATCTTGCGCAGTGACCAATTGATAATCCTGTGCTTCCAGATTTTTGCGCCGGATGGGATCAACTTCATTGACAATCACATTTTGCGGATCGGAAAGAATCGTCAAAAGACCGTTTCCTGCGGAAGGTTCAAAGACGGATTTTGGTTCGTGTATTTCCGTGAACAATCCCATTAAAAATGCAATAGGTGCGGGTGTAGAATATTGTTGCAATAAAATACTTTTTGACGTGCGGAAAGATAAGTTTGCCTGTTGCTGATAAACGGCGGCAATTTTAGTATACCGCTCCCGGAATGAACCTGATCCCCGAGCAATGGATCGCGTAACTTTTACAATAGCCAGTTCAGTCAGCTCTTTGATTTTTGTTTTATCCGCAATGGAAAAAGATTTTGCAAGTTTTTCTAAATCCGTTCTTGACTTTTTTTCCTTATTGGCCAGTGATAAAACCACTGCCTCCACATACTTTTTTTCTTGCACTGCACTATTGGTCTTCTGTGATTCTGCGCTACTGTGGTTTTGCCGGATAAGCTCAGTTTCTATTGGAATAATCGGATAGGGGCTGGATGTATGTCCCATCAAACCCTGAACCTCGAACGAATAGAAACCATCCCTCGTGACAATGATATGATCGAGCAGGTGAATACCGAGAAGTTTAGCCGCCACTTTTAATTGTTTTGTCGTATTCAGATCTGCCGGGCTTGGGATTAAATTTCCGCTTGGATGATTGTGACAAATAACCATTGCTGTGGCCAACCCCTTGAGCGCTGCGGCAAGGATTATTCTGCGGTCAACCGAAGTAGCATCAATTCCTCCGGTTGAATGCCGGTAATACCCGATAGGATAAAAATTGTTGTTCAGGTAAATGACGAACATACTTTCATTCATTTGAATTTCGCCCGATGCAAAAAAAGATCGGAGCGCAACCGCTAAATCTTCTGGTGTATTGACCTGCTTAAATCCCTTAGCGACTTCCCAATTGTAATGCAGGGTGATTTCAGGTATCTCAATTTTTCTGCTATTGTTTTCTGCGTCATTCATGATACACCATATTTGCCCTCAACTCATCCACTTCCTGCCTGAGTTCACGATTTTCGTGTTCCAGCTGCTCCATCCTTTCATCCTCTCCACTATACACCTGGCGCAGCACACCCACATAAAATCCGATGCTTCCAATAAATCCAATGACTGATAAAATGAACGTGGCTTTGTCGTATGCTATTTTTCCTTCCTTCGTCTTCATATCCTTCTCTTTTTTGTCAGGCTCTCACGGGCTTCTTTTGATCCAATTGTTCCAGCCACAGATAACCAAGGGTGAGTATGGTCACTACGGCAAGACCAATTGCCGCCCGGCGCATTGTCGCTTTAAACTCCATGCGCTGATCGATCAGCGTGTAGGTGAATCTGTTGCCGTACAATTTGCGGTGAGCCTCACAGAGTTTCATAAAAATTTCAAATTCAACTGCCTTTTGAAAGACCTGACAACCGGCAGAATGACTTTCAACTTCGTAGGTTGTTCCGGTCCTTTTTGCACGATGAATATTTACCCCAAACATTCCGCTATATAGTTTGCCGTTATTAAAATCCAGAATGGCATTGCGATTATAATCACGGTAAACGTTCACCTTTTGCAACCGCTGACACAGCGCTTTGTATTTGCCCAGGTGCAGATCAATTTGATAGGTGTCCACGTACTGCCCAGGTGCAAGCATCGCCGTTCCCTGCGGGTGCAGCGGGTTTCTGAGCCAGTATGTTCCCGGATCAGTTGTACATTTAAAAACAAAATACGCCCACTTTGCAATCCGTGTTTTAGAAGTATTGAAAAACACGTGCAGCTCATCATCAAACTTGTTGGGTTCTTCGTTCTTTGAACGGATTCCCCAAATATTCAATTTGAACGGTTCGCGATAGATCACGAAATTATTCTTACGGGCAATATTTCTGATTTTCCCGATCACGCGTTTTCCTGTTTAAAATCGATTTCTTCCAGCATGGTACAGGCACATAAATTGCCGTGACTGATCGCCTGGGTAAAAAGGAATAGTAGGGTTTCAAATCCGCAGCTTCCTTTGCGAAATTTGCCGAATGCCTGAACTGCGACACCTTTTTCTGACGGATGATTTAACTCGATCTGGTGCGCTCTCAGGCCATAAATCAGATCGTACTTTTGTGCAATGATTTCTTCTGCGTCACAAGGGTTAGCTATGTCTTCACTGATTCGTGCGTCATACAGAATTTTGTCCCGGGCGTGTGGCTTCCGGTCGATGAATGAACAAGCATCCAAACCTAGTTCCGTTTTAATATATTCCAATGCCTCCTGCATGGTAAATGGAAAATAAACGATGTGCTGTTCGTCATAATCGTCCTGAAAAACAACAACAACCATTTCGTGAAACGAGTTGTCTGATGTACGTCCGCAGCGAATGCCAATAACGTTCAGCTTATAGGATTTTTCTTCGTGCAACACAAAGTTCTTGTGAGCAAAAACCCGTTTGATTTGTTTGATAGTTGGCTTAAACATAACAGATACATTTTGTGTTCGTGTAAAGAATTTGTCCGTCCAATGTCTGAAAGCGGGTGATACCGTTTCGTCCGTCCAGAAATTCACCCAGGACCGTATGGCGCGGAACGTTGATAGCAGTTCCTTTGGCATTCCAAACACGGGTAGGTGCAATGGATTTGATCTGGTCACACAGAATTTGTCCTACACCGCTCAATGACCATTGGCTGCCGTCGTACTTCAAACCCATGCGGTAAAATTGTTCGTTGAGTTTTTTCTTTTGAGCGTCCTGGTAGAATTTTGTCAGCAAGGCGTTTACAATTGTTTTTCGTACACCGTTAATTCTTGTTTTCTTGAATTCTTCATTGACTGTTGTATATCCTTTTACCGTGAATATTTTACTCAGGGAGGTGAGTGCTTTGTCCAGGTTGTTATCCAGGATCGCCAGGCGCAAATTGGTAGCAAGCAACACCGGATCAAATTTGGGTTTGTCGGTTGTGGTAGTCGTTGCCGGAATATTTGTTGTGGTGATGAGTTGCGTAAAAGCATCTGCATCAATATTCGTAGGAAGACCTTTTGCTATCAACGCCGTGTCCATTTCAGAACCCCATACGCCATCTGCTCCGTATTTTGGCAGAATCGCAGCGCCGTATTTTTGAATCAGCATCTGCTGAATATTTTTCACCAGCTCTCCACGGCTGCCTTTTTTCAGCGGAAAGCCGCTGGAGCTTCCGCCGGATGATGCGCTCGATTTTGGTTCATCTTCTTCTGCTGTTGGAAAAAGCAGATCATCCGACACCATACTACTCGTTGACTTGTTCCGGTTGGCCATATAATAGATGCCTCCGGCAAGTGCCACAATACCAAATCCGATCAGAATATATTTTCCGGTATTGCTTTTTTTCTCCAGCTGTTTCGTATTCCCTTTTTTCTTTTCCATCTCTCCTTTTTTTAGTGAGTATTATTTTCTTGGTTTGCTTAAAACCATGCGTCGGTATTTATTCATTTCTTCCGCTGACAGATCGCCTCCCAGATCGTCCATGATTTTTACACCATATTCAATCTCATATTCTTTGGCAGTGTCTAAAAAGGCTTGTTGCGTGGGTATTTCCAGGACAACAGCATCAATGGCATCTATGTCTGTTCCCCAAAACATTCCCCAGGTCTGGTAATTCACGGCGGCATTAATGCGCTGCGCCCAACCTTTCGGATCGTAAACTGCAACTCCTTTTTTTGCATCCTTTGCTTTTTCCGGTTTGCTTTTGATGATGGCAAGCATTTCAGTGTATTCAGTTTGCGAAAGCTCACCAGTCATATCTGACACTAACTCTTTACCCTCTGTCATGCGTCGGTATGAATCGCTGACTTTTTCAAAGTCCTCACGCGAAGGAATTTCGCGGAGTGTTTTCCGCAGGAGCGGTTCATTTGTACCGGGTTTGTAGTCATTGATAAAGGCGTTGCTGATTTGTTTTGCCCAGGTTGCGTGCTGATCTTCACCCAAACTTTTACTTTGCTCGTGGCTGGCAACTTTTTCTTTGATGATCTTGTTGCCAAAATAAAAAGCAGCCACAGCAATCACAGAGATACCCAACGCGATCGCAGTTGATGTTATGATCTTGCGCTGCCCTGGGGTAAGACTTGTCCACCAGGATTGTTTACCTGCTTGCTGAACAACTACGGTGGTCTTATCTTCCCGCTGCTGTGCTATGGCTTTTGACTGGCTCATGTCATCTGCTAAGTTGATTTCACACTCCTAAAAACTTCTTAGCCAATGCCACTTTGCCAGGATCAGATTTTACAACTTCCGCTAACTTCTTTAGCGTTGCAGCATCTAAGTAAGCTGCCAATGTTGCCAATGCTTCTGCCTTTTGTCCGGCTTCTTGCTTAGTACCACTGATGGTAATTTTGAAACTATGCTTTTCCATTTTCTGTCTTTTTTTGATCCAACGCCTCTTTTATTTTCTCCCCGATGTCCGGGTTAGCTGCTAATACCGCCAGCCAGGTGAAGGCTTTTATGATCGTTTCCTCTCCAAACTTTTCATGCAGGCGTTTGTAGATTTTTAATGATTCGGTTTCATCCGTTTCTTCTTCTTCCTCCCCGTCCGGCTCGATACTTGCCTCTGCTTGCGGTTGTACTGGCGTACCAGCTAAGCCGGAATTTTTGGCGGCTGCGATGTTTGAAAATACCCCGCCGATGGTGTTTACCCACTTTTCGGCAGTGTCTGCACCACTGGGTATTTCTTCTTTGAGCTTTTTGATTTTTTTATCCTTTTTCAGGATGGCCTCCTGCGCTTCAATCAACTTGGTCCTGGTGTTTTCCAATTCCATTTTCACGCGTTGTTCTTCCACCGCACGGTCAATCTGTGATTGCATGTCGGTTGCTCCAACCATGCCTAAACCACTTGCAGATTTATTCGGAATAGTGAAAACATATTTGTTGCAGTTGGGTGAAGTACCCTGGAACATTTTAACTTCCACATGGCGGGTGTACTCGCACAGGAAGCGTTCGTAGTCATCAAATTTCCGGCTGTCACAGGTACGCTGCACAACTGTTTCACCGTCCACACTGATGGAGTAATATTTGTATTCACTCTGGTTAAAAAAAGCCAGGATTAAGTTTTTCAGCCGTGCGATAGCAGCTCTGCTGTATGGCTCGGTAAAGACCTGGGTTCCGTTTCCTCTTACCTCAATGTCTTTTTCGTTTGTGTTTTCTTGTTGTTCCATGATTTATGATTTTTGTTTTTTCTTTTGCCTGGGTATTGCCTGGATGAATCGGGCATCATTTTGTACCAGGCTTTGATTTGTTACAGAGATGATTCCGCGATGCAAATGTTGTTGCTCGTTGATGGTCTGATCACGCATATCGTAAATCCCGGCCTTACTCTCCACTTTGATGTTGGCTTGCGGATCTATCAAAACAAAGAGGTGATTCTCTGCTTTAATAATTCGCTTTTCGCTTTCTTTCAGGCGCAGATGGCGATAGCGGACGATGTAATCAATCACACCTAATTCGCACATCTGGTAGCGGATAATTTCTATGGCAGCTCCTTCAGTCATTGATTTCGAGTTCTATGTAAATTCTCAGTGAATAGCTGACCGCCGACAGTGGTGTTTCGTCCACGTAATAACCTTCAATAATTGTTTCTTCGATGGCAACGTGTGTAGTAAAGAAGTCGCGCTTCCAGCCGCTGAACCACCATTCGGGTTGTGTAGTCAGGATCGGTGGCGTGATGGTGTGAAATTCAACCTGCAAATGGTTGTATTCTTTTACATCCTCTGCGTAGAATACATCCCGGCATTCTGGGATGCGCAGCCACAATGAACCGGTACTTTCCACGCGCGGATCTTCGCCTTCAACCGGTACATATTCGGTGTTGGGGCTGATCGTTGCCAGCAAGCCTGTTATACATTTGCACGTGACGGGTAACTTGACCTGGAACTGTATTTTGGACTGACGGCTTTTAATTTCTTCAATATGGATGATCACTTTTTTCATGAAATGGTTTTTGATTTCACTGTTGAAAAAAAGTAGAAGCTCACGCGATAGGCACTGAATGGTGCGCTTGGGTGTGCAGTGTCTTTGAACCACACTTCAACTTTTCCGTTGCCGGTTGAAATGAAGCCGATTTTAACCACCCGTGAATTAGGTGCAACACCTAAACCCGACATGAGTAGCTTGGATTCAAAATCTTCCGGAAAAAGTTCCTGGTCATTGATCTGGATTTTTTGCGAACCCCGGTAGTACAGATGACCATCGTTGTCACTGGTTACTGCAATACCAAAAAGGCGGTCTGCGTTTTTATCCAGTTCAAATTCTCCTTTTTTAACCTCACCTGCGGTGCTGACCAAAATGTCGAACCTCTCTTTTAATGTATTGTGCTTGTAGCTCATAAAGCGTGTTATTAATTCGTGATTGAGTTTTGAAAAAAAAGGCGGGCGAGTGGGAAAACCCCTTCTCTAAAAACCACCCGCCGCCTCTCACTTACCCGTCAGGGTGTAGTGGCTGTTCCGTCCAACGCGCAGTAGAGATACTGTTCTGGTGGAATGGAGAAAGTTGTTCCCAACTCGACCACGAACTCAATGACCTCTTCGTCCCGAATCAATCGTGGATTGTCAAGCTTGTAGTAACCCATCTGAACGGTGGTGTCATTGTCGGTAATGAACCGGCGGTTAGACTGATTCTCCGGGATGATCTGTTTTTTGTTTGCTTTGAGACTGAACTCTCCGTTGGCAATTGCCGGTATTGCGGAAATAGTCCGGTAGTTGACTGCTTTATTCGCTTCCGGGTCGGCGAGGTTGGTTGTTACCCCGGTCAGGAGAATCAAACCACTTACCATGAACACCGAATTTTTCGGAAGTTTTGCATTGGAAATATTGCGAACCCCGACTTCTTTGTCGTCCTGCGATTCAAACATTTTGATCGTTTTGGACGTGATTCGTTTTGTTGAATAAATCGTCCAGTCTGCCAGGCGCAAAGTTCCCTTAATCAATTCTTGTTTTACATTGTCTGGTAATTGTTTAAAGAACTTTTCCATCTCGCCGCGTGAACGGCGCGAGTTTTTGACCTGCTTTGACATTTGGGAGATAGCTTTTACACGTTGTTCGGGCGACATATTCCGTGTCGCTTTTTCGATCTCTCCGAAGCCAAACAATTCTCCCACATTGTTGTACTCCGAATCCATGATTTCATCAATCATAACATTTGTTTTGTGCTTTCCCTTTTTTTTGAATCAGGGTAGGCGGTTAGTATTCGCTGGCTATGCCAGCAACTCCTTTGGGGTTGTTATTGCCTTGTGATTAGGTTGGCAGCTGTTGCCGTTAAAGGGTATTGAAGTCCAGCTCTTCTTCCATCAGAGCATAGTTCAATCCTTCTAAAATTTCCCCTTCACTTGATCCTTCTTCCTGTTGTGCTTTTTTCAATTCGTATTTCACTGCAGCTTCTTTGTTGAGGGTCTCAAAGGCATCTAACTCCGTCAGGTCAATTGCACCTACCGGCGCATCCTCTGCTGGTGCATCGGTTTTTGGCCCGATGAGTTTGTCCAGAAAGGTTGCTTTGAGCCAGTTGTCTTTCAGATCAATCAACCGTTCTTTTGCTCCGGTTGCAATTGCTCCCAGAGTGATTCCTTCAACTACTGCTGCTGAAGCAGATGCACGGTTTTCTTTTGCTTTGGCAATTCCGTAACCAATACAGGCTGCACCTGTAATTCGCAGTAAACCGGTTTTGTCTCCAAAATAATGACCGGTTCCGATGAGCAGCAGACCCAATAGCGGAGACCATACTCCGAATAATGCGCCAGCACCTGCTCCGGCTACGGTAGCCGAAGCGCCTTCGACAACCATCTTAATTGCCGAGTGTCCGACTTTTCCTTTTGAATCCTCCACGTAACGCTCGTACATTTTTTTGCCTTTCGAGCCGTTACCATTTCCTTTTTTCTTAGCCATAATTCAATGTGTTAATGACTTGTTTTTTACAGCAGCTCAATTCGCTTTGCTGTGTATTTTTTACTTTTATTTTTAGCAGGTTTTTGTTTTGTGGCAGACTTGCTTTTATTTTTGCTCTTGCCTTTGGGTAATCCGTCAACGCCGTTCTTTGCTCCTTTGGATTTTCCCTTTTTAGATTTCACAAGAGCGCGGATTCCAAAAAATGCCCCGGCTGCTAATCCCAAACCGATCAGGGAAGCTGTCACTTTGTTATCTGAGATCCATTGCCCCAAGCCTTTTTTCTCACCACCGTCTGCTGCGGCATCCCGGTTCTGAACTGGGCTATCACCGCTACCAGTCTCGTCTGCGTTTGCGGTATCATCTCCACCCGTATATTCATCTTCGGGGATGATTTCCAAATTGTCCTCATAAGCCGGATCTTCTTCGGTTACAATGATCTGTTCACCGGTATCGGTTGACCCGGGTGATTCTGATTTTTTCAACGCTTTGTTTTCGCGGCGCTGTTGGATTTTGGATTTCACCTTGCTTACAATGTTCTTTACGCTGAACTTGCGGGTCGCTTCGGCAGCGTTGTCGGTGTTCGCTTTGATCTGCATTTTCTGTTCACCGATTGACCCCTTCTTAAACAGGCCACCCAACTTTTTAACTAGGGCAGAAATGGAGGCAAGCACACCACTTGCTGCGGTTACCGCTGCACCGGCTGCTATCGCTGATCCAAGGTTGCCCAGGCCATGCAGCCCGTCAAACCCGGCAAGTTCCTGGTAAAAAATATCGTCTCCCAGGATTTTTTGTAAGTCGTCTTCGTCGCGCACTTCAGGAATGATTGCACCCAATCCGTTTAGCTGAACCAGTTTGTCCTGGTTTCCTTTTCCTTTCAGGATTGATTCTTTCAGCGCGTTTGCATTTCCACCTGCGGTATAGTAAATTTTTTCCAGCTTCACCCTGATCTGTTGGAGCTGGTCAAATTTTTCCATGTCCATCTGGTTCTTTTCTGCTTCTGCTTTTGTCCAGTAGGCAAAGCGCAGGTTACTTGCGACCTTGAATAAATTGAGCTTCATTGAAGCCAGGATTCCGGCACGCAGCAAAGCCGTAGCAGGGTTGAGCTTGTTCACCGCGTTTATTCCTTTTTTGAGCGCCGCTTTTACTTTTGCTTTCACCTGTCCAGGATTCGCTTTGCGCTCTGCTTTTTTTTCCCGGCGTTCAGCTCTTTTTGCTGCATCACCAAGTCCATAGAATTCTATTTCATCCCGAAACAAATCCTCGGCATCTATCGGCAGCTCGTGAATGAATTTGACCTTTTCGCCAAAATCATTGTCGCGTTCTCCCTCGATGCCATTCAAATACTGTAAATCCATTTGTTCGTCTTTTTTTTGTGTGTATGGCACTTCATAATTGAATTGATGCACTACACAGTCGATGATTATTTCTTGTCCATCGGGGCTTATTGCTACGGGGTAGATGTGTTCAAAATCTGCCGCCTTGTAGCGGGTCATTCGCATAATAAATGGTATTCCCAGGTTGGTCAGAATTGACCCGATAAGAACTGTGAAGCAGTCACAATCCACTCCAACGTCTAAGCGGATATTGTCCCCGCGATCTGCCCAGGAACGTGCCGGTCGCCGCACCTGTTCCTTCCGCTCTTCGTCCTTCTTGTACTGGAAGTGCCAAAAGCAGAAGTTCCAGATTTTCTTACAGGTCGGTAACACACCCGCTCCCTGTAAATGGTGTGCGATTTTTTTTGTGTCATCAAGCGTCTCTTCGATGACTCTTTTGATAAGCGACATGGTATCATCCAACGTCGCTCCTTTTTTGACCATAATGAAGTCTCCTTCAGTCTTTGGAAAGTAGCTGTTAAATTCTCTGCCATTGACGATATTTCTCCAACCAGTTTTCACACCTCAATTGTTGAAATAGAATCGTAAGGGTAGTTGCCAACTGCGGTGAACACGGTCGAGTTGATCTCTGCCTGAAACTTAACTGCTACTTGCTCTGCGGACGGGTCAAGCTTGTTTTTGAGTCTGGTTAACAGGTTGGCTCCTGTACCAACCAGTGAAATAAGTGGAAGAAGTATCTTCGTGGAAATAATACCTGTCTCGTTGTACGGTACTATTCTGATTCGCCCGTTGGCGGTTCTCACCGCTTCCGGAATCTCCACGAGCGCCATTGAACTGGAAGCTAATATCTTGCCGTTATGAGAGAGCTTCACTAATGGGATAGCCATCTCGATATTGCTGTTGGTGGGGTTTTTGATGTTGAATCTCAGTTCAATCCAAACCCCGTTCAAGGCCACTTTATCCACTTTTCCGCTGGCTTCAACAACTGCTTTGTTTTGCGCCCGGTTGAGTGAAAAGAGGTATCTGCCGCCTAAAAAAACGGCTCCTCCGATTACTATTATCCCTAATGCTTTCATGCTTTTGTTTTGTTTTCGTTATCCAGCTTGTGCATTCTTTTTTTTACCGATTTGATGTGCGTGTTCACTTTCAAAGACATTTCGGAAAATTTTTCTTTCAGCGCATTCACGGTGCGCGTTACCTCTTTGAAATCCCCATGAAAGTCTTTGATGAAATACAGGCAGACTGCCATGAGTAAACTGTTGATGATGAGTAATGCTTCCATACTTTTTTGTGTTCATTTTTTAATTCAGGAAAACTTTTTCAAAGTCAAAACCCTGTTCTGGTTTTTCATTTTTACCCTGTGCTTTGGCTTGCACATGAGCGTCAATTTGCCTGATGAGGCCAGCCAATTTTTTACCATGTGATTTTTCGATCTTGAAATAAATGACAGCTAAAAACTCTCTGATTTTTTCTGGTGTTGTGCGATAGTTTTTAGCCAGGTCTGCATCATTCATTTCCGTCACGATCCGGTCAAAGAGAAGTTTGAGTTCTATCTCGCGCAGTACCGCCCAGAGGTCGCCATCCCATTTGATCCAGTTGCCCAGAAGCAAGTCGAATTTGTTTTTATCCAGTTTCATAAAGCCTCTTTTTTTGTTTCGGATTGGTTTTTCAGCCCAGGGCTTCTGCCAACCTTTCTACAAATTTCCGTAGGTTTTATGGGGGTTACCAGCAACACACGGATGCCGTGGTGACCACGTGGAGGTCGAGGTTTTTTTTGAAACGTTAAGATTCTTTAGGGAAAACCCTGGTTACTTTTTTAGTAGTTTTCAGCATCAATAAATAAGCGACAAGCCCCATTTAATAAAGGCTGTGAAACATTTTGAAATATTTGCGTTAACTTTTATTGAGGCCCAATTTTTAATCCAAAAACTTATGGCTAACTACAATTATTTGACTTGTCAGGAATTAGTAAACCGGTATCGGAAAGATGTTGATCTACTACGCTGGAACGTTTCAAAAATCGGCACTTTCCATAACTGTTATTTACTTCAGGGTACAAAATTTGGAAAAAACAAAAGAGTCATTATTATGGAAGAAAGTTTTACAAAATTGATTTCTTACGCATACAGTACGATGGCACTTATAGACGAAAAACCCGAATATCTGTCTTATGATGAGGTTATCGAAAGAGTTCCACAAGCAGAATATTATCATTGGACGCCAACAGTTATTGGTGTATTTTTTCACTCAGCTTTACTGGTTGGAAAAAAAAGCCACGTGGAATCGCGCAACCTTGTAACACTTCGGAGTGCAGAGAATTTGGCCAAATTCACCCACCAGCGATTTATGGACATAGGAAATAAACCAATCCAATAATAATCAGTCAAATAAGATAAAAGTTAATATGACCGAAAACAATAATGTCGTATCTTTGCAAGACCAAAAAGGTCTAAATAATATGTCAGGCGAAAAACCAACTTATTATACTGTTGAACAGCTCTTTGAGCGTTATCCTACTATCATGGAACGCGGTTGGACACAAGAGCATATTGGCGCTTTCGCTGATGGTGATCTTTTTATCAATAAACACCGGGAAGACAATACGGCTGTCCTGGAAATTGAAAAGGAGAGTTTTGAGAATTTTTTAAAGGCGCACAATGAGCATCTGCTTAGTCGCGTAAGACGAATCGAAGCCGGGTTTGAGAATCTCAAAAAGAAACCGGTTCCTAAGAAATAATCTCCTTTTTCCAAATCGCACTGAAATTCCATATTACGGAATAAAACAGTCATATTACCTTATAAAATGTTAAGTCTTTATGTTGGTCTTGAGTCCGACTATTTTGCCCGTTTTTGACTTGAAACCGGAGTAGAATTTAATAAATCCCGTATATCCACGTCCAACACCAGAGCTATTTTGTATAAAAGTCCCAATGGAGGCTGACTTTCATTTCTGCAAATCCTGCGAATGGAGGCCGGTGTCTTTTTAACGATCTCCGCTAACTCCGTAGGAGAGACTTTTTTCTCCAGCATTACAAACCGGATTCGGTTTATTTCCAGTTTGTCTTTGGACTTCTTTTTCATACAGGTTTTAATTAGTGAAAATTGCCCGACTTTTTAACAAATGTTTGATTTTCAAATGGTTGTAAGTCAAATAATGATGCGGTTTTTGAAAATTGGCACATATTTTGGATTATTTATTACAAAATATGAAACATTTTTCAAATATGAAAATAAAATCTAACCACACGCTGACAGTATCAACCAGCGAACATTCACCGGAAAGGATATACCAGGATACAAAACGGATCATCAATCTCCTTGGCCGTTATCACCGATCATTGGAAACAGGGGATTTCATTTTCTTTGTAAACATGCAGGAAGGGGATATGAACGGGAGTACGATCATGTACCGGAAAAATGACCTGACCCTGGTAAGTGATAATTACTTTGCAGGGGAGTATTTGTATGATCTGATGACAGAGCGACCAAATGAATTCACGTATTTGTCGAGGTCAACTAAAGAAAACCTAAGACTGATCAGGAAGGAACATGAAAAAGAGAGTGAGGTAAATTGAAAGAAGAGAATCTCTTTGAGACATTTTTTCCTTAGAATTGATCTAAAAGTCTAGCAGTCAACCTTGAGTTATATACCCTAAAACTTGTCGGGTAACTAATGAATATAAAGGCCCATTGAAGTACAAGAGTCAAGATTTGCATGTAAAGGAGCAATTTGAAATGCCCAATAATAATCTTTGTTCAACTTAATAAATTCTCGAATTTACTAATGGATGGAGGAAGCGCCTTGCAACCTTCCTTTCAGAGTCTCGTCTTAAATCCGTACTGACATTAACTCTTTATAACTTATGCTATGAAAAATGCAATTTCACTTATGGTTGGGATTTACTTTTTTGCAATTCACGCGAATTCAAAAAATTACCCAACCGTTTATGGTCAACTATGCTTGCTAAACAAAGAATGGCTGAATAACAAAATTGATGTTCCGCTGCTTTATGAAACCGTTTTGATAAAAACCGATCAGGAATTAATTCAACTTCATTTGAGTTTAGTTGAAACAACCTTGCGGAGTAAAGATGTTTTCCATTTAACACGGGAACAAAGGAAAAAAAGAAGTGAATGTCTGGATATTCTGAGTGTGTATTGGCAAAGAGGAGTTTTTCCGGTCAATTTATACCATTCAGAACGTACTCCCTATTTTATTGATCATCTCGGAACAGCTTGTGCAGTTGGACACCTTGTAATAGAAACAGGCTACGGTAATTTTGCAAAGCAAATCCAAAACGAGAATAATTACGGATACATTCACGATTTAAATAAACAATATCCGGTTTTAAGTGAGTGGGCGTTTATTCATGGATTTTCAATGGACGAATTGGCATGGATTCAGCCAACCTATGGAACTTGTTGGAGTGACAGTGTTGGTTATGCACACAGTCCAACATGCTACGGCTTTAGTGATGGTCATATTTACCTTGAAATTCCTGTTGGAGGAACGCCTCCTTATTCCGTTTCGGGACCACCGTGTTGGAATCTGAGTGCAGGAACTTATGAGTTCACAATAACAGACGCTAATGGGAATGTTTACGTACAAACTTATACCATTGTCGATCCGGCACCGATCCAAGCTACGGCGACCTGGATCAGCGATGCGACATCTCTATCGGCGTGCGATGGAGTTGCAACGGCATCCAATACGGGCGGCACAGGCCCCCTTGCATATTATTGGTTTGACTGTTCTGGTGCGGGTTATGGGAATTCGCAAACGATCAATGCCCTCTGCCCAGGAGAATGTAAGGTGGTAATTAATGATGTAAATGGATGCTCGGGAACAAGTTCGTGTATAACCATAGATAACCTGGCAAGCGTAGCCGAAAATGCAGTCGATTTCTCCTATTCTATTTTTCCAAATCCGACAAATGAAATGCTAACGATAAGATTAACAGGAACCATTGGAAATTCATTCATTGAACTGATGGATATTTCGGGGAGAATTATTCTCAGAATGGAAGCTGGAAAAGATAACCCGATTAACCTTCCTGATCTTGGATTAGAAAGTGGCTGTTATTTTGTGCGGATTGAGAATAATAACAACTCGGTGGTTGAGAAAATTGCGCTTGTGAAATAGGAGTGCATCCTGACTTTTCCAATGATACCAAGAACAAATTAGCCAGGTCGATTATGGAAAAAGACCGATTCAAAGCGAAATGTTTGTGTCGTTTATGCGTAATTTAATTTTCAATGTATTGATAACCTGTAGGCAGGATTTGAGAGGATTACCTGCTTGACTAATTCAACTTTTGAGTTATATATTCCAAAAAGGGCTTTGCTTTCAAATATAAATCATATATCTCTTGGGTTGTCTTTTGATCATAGTTATAAGCTGCAAAATTGCTATGCACCAAAATATTACGAAGGTGTCCAATTTCAAGGAAAGCTTCGATTGAGATTTTTATTTCCGCACGTCTTCCGATCGCATTTTCGTCATCATCTTTTTGAGGTTTCAACTCGTTTTCAACATCTCTTTTGAAACTATCCCCAAAAAGTCTGAAAAATGCCGCAGCACTTTTTTCAGGTTGGTCTGGTGTGTCTTTTTTTCCCCAACTAAATAGGGTGTGATACTTCTGGCTAATGGCTTGTTTTTCTAAGAAGCTAATTATTCTTTGATCCTCATTTGATTTTGCCTTGACAAAAGAAATTAGGATTGATGTAATCTGACTTTCAAAATAACTTCCTGCAGAAAGGAGCAGGACCTTTCTAAAGTTCTTATTCAGATCATTAACCAAAGAAGGCTGTTGCGAAGTTAGATATTCAACCAACGCATCATATTCTTCCTTTAGTTGTTGTACAGGATCAGCCATTATAAAATTTCTGCCGCTTTATTAATTCTTAAAATCACGTTGGCCGAACTTGTGGTATTGGATTGGCTCGCCGCGACAAATTCATTATCTTCCTTTAATTTTCTGACCTTTTCCATGATTGTAGTTTTGATGGATAAAGATTTTGCGCTATACCCACCTTCGGTTAATACAACAAATATTGCCTCATAAATCGTAATATTAAATCTACCCGCTTTCGTGAAAAACAACTTAGGATCTATCCTTACGGCGGTATCGGCAAACTTTACAAATAACTTTTCAAAATAGTCAATTTCTTGATCGGAGTATTTTCGAGCTTTAGCGGAAAAATTATTTAAAAATTTGGTTAGACTTGGTTTATAGTTCTCATGATCAACCAACATAGCAAAACCCCTCAACAAAATTTCAACATCCTTCATGTTTAAATCTGGAGTGCCTTGTGGAGTTAGTTTTCGCCAGTTCTCGTCCAGATTAATACGATAGAGCATATCATAGAATTTGGAATGATATAAACTCGTCCTAATTTCTTGAGGTTTTAAATTTACACCGCCAGAATTTAGTCTATTAAAAATTTCAAAAACCACCGAATCCCCATCGTCCGGAGTATTTTGTTTTATAATAATGTTTCGTATAGTTCTTAAGTCAAACGCTATTCTGTCCTCTTCATCCAAGGTAGCATAATTCCTTTTGTTAAATCGATTTTTCTTGTCTGGCAACTGTTCTGGCAGCGCTAAATTAAAATCTACGAAATAATCATTGTCAGCTAAAATACTCTCTGGAATTCCCTTACTATCTTCAAAAATTCTCCTCAATTCAAAACGCTTCTCTTTTTTTGGAAAACGTTTATTTTTAAAAAAGTATATTGTAAAATATCTTTGTTGACCATCTATAACCAAAAAATTGTTCTTCGCCTGTTCGTACAGGAAAATTTGAGGAATTGGAATCCCTATGAGCAAAGACTCAATTAATTTTGAAGCTCGTTTTATATCCCAAACGTAATTTCTTTGAAAGCCCGGTATCTTTACAATACCTGAATTAATAAAATCGTATAGTGTTCTAATATTAAAGTCATTCGGTGAAGCCGAAATTTCGTATTCAGTGAAGCTTGTGTCGCTATCTTGGGGGTCACTGTCTCCTTCATATCGCTGATCGTCGCTTATTTCATTTTCTTCTATCATATTTATTCTTTTCTGTATAAATTTATTTATGACCTAGGAGTCAAACTTATGGTTCATCTTATTAATTCCACTCGTAACGAAATCCAATTGTAATTTTTGACCAAATCTCAATGAGTGAAAGATCAGAAAATCATTCGATAAAAAATATGATCTAATAAAGGGAATCATCCTTGATAAACTTTGATAACAACACCATATTCCCGTCCGTTACTCTGATGAAATAAATGCCCGGACTTAGATGCTCAATACCCAATGTTATTGGGCTATTTTGCATATCAGAATTTACGTTTTCTAACGATAGAAGCTTTCTGCCATGAACATCAGCTAATTCAATCTGAATGTCTGCTGACAATGACCGACTCAATGATAAAGTGATTGTTGAATTAGCCGGGTTTGGGTAAATGTTGAATGATTGATTTTGATTTTCCGGAACGGAATTCAATTCTGCATAGCGAGCAATATAGTTGTGCTCACTTCCACCTCCTTCTGTAAAACCTCCTCCGGCATAAAGATCACCGTTATATTCACATAAGGTTTGAACCCAATCATTAAGTCCATCTCCGGCCATTTCCCATTGTCCATTACCACGTTTCCAAACTGTGCTCCCGTAGTTATAACTTTGATCCCCGCCACCTCCGTAGAGTTCTCCTTCAAAAATCAATGTGGGTCCAAATCCACTCATAGCTTGCCATGTATACCAGTCGAAGTTAATACCATCCCAAAAATGAATTTCGTTCATGTAGTTACTGCCCATATCAGAAGCACCATAACAGAAAAGTAAAGTGTCTTGCCATTCAACCATTGAGACGGGAAAGGGGGGCAAGGTAACAGGAATTGTACCCCATGCAAGACCATCCCAATATGCAATATTTTCACATTCAATTACCCCTGCGCTATCAATGTTACCAGATACAAAAAGTTTACTGTCATAAACTACTGAATTTCGACCGCCTCCGTGACCTGAACCATTTCTTACACCCTGTGCTACATTTTGCCAACCACCTCCGGTCCATTTGGCTATGCCTTTGGCTTCTATTCCCCCAATCGAATCAAATGTCCCAATCACATATAGTTCATCATTAAATACTTCAATTGATTCGGTAAAAATATAGCTTTGGTTCCCTAAAGAGAACCAACTATTTCCATCCCATCCAGCAACATTGAAGCAAGAAACTACACCAGCCGTATCAAAGCTACCAATAACAAAAAGGCTATCATGATAAACTTTCATGTAGCGGGGATATGCAAGTCCTCCATACAATGTAAAACCATTACCCATAACAGACCATGAACTACCATCCCAGGCGGCAATTCCATTTACTGGTTCGTCACCAGCCATTGTAAATGTTCCACAGGCAACAAGCTGACCTTGAAATTCGACCAGATCAAAAACGCTACCACCACTCAATTCTTGAGGTAATGAAAACCAGTTACGTTCTTGAGTGAATCCTGAATAAATACGAAGAAATACTGAAAGAACAATTAATACCTTTTTCATAGCTTATTGTTTCACAACTCTGATGTGTTGCACCTCATCACCCAGACTTATTTTATAAATGTACAAACCTTTGGGCAAATTTGCTAATGATACGGGTATTTGCACTTTGGTATCATAAGTTCTTCCTGCGAAGACAGGTTTGATTAGTTTTCCAGTTAAATCAAAAAGCTCAACTGTTAAATCAGCATGTGCAAACCCCTCAATAAGTAAAACCTGACTTTCATCCGTTGGATTTGGGTAAACGGCTACATTAAAATTATACTCCGTTTCAGGAACATCTGCTGTGATTAAATTGGTATCACAGCGAAAAACAGTAAATGAAGCCTCAGGCTCGATAGCTGAACCTGATGGATCAAATGGTGCCCAGCCATAAAAGGATCCAAATTTCTTAATACGATAAGCGTATCCTTTTATAGTCGCTGAGTTTTCGTCCACATCAATAATTTCAATTCTTTCTCTTGGGTACAGTTTATTCCCAGTTTCCAATTCTCCGAATAAATTGGATGAACTATGTCTTTCCCAAGCAGCCCTAAGGGTATCAGTCACAATAGCATACGGATAAGTGAAATTGAACGTAATTTCATAAACATCTGCGGTAAATTTAGTCTCAAGATTGTTCGGGTCATAAGGGAGAAAACTCACATTTGATTCGTTTTTATAGAATTCCGTAAAACGAACAGAATCCGATCCAATCATAGTAATTGAGGTAGTATAACTTGTTGAATCACTCACTCCGTAATGAATTATGTAGCAATTATCTTCTGCTAACATACTTACCGCATTTCCTATATTTAGCCTTCCATAGCCGGTATAATCGTCATATCCGGGAGCATCAGTATCAAATGCACTCAATTGAATAAGGTATTCACAATCTTCTGGAGCCAAATTGGCCGGGTCAGCGAACGGTTGATTGTGGTAACTCATTAACAGTGCAACTGCACCCGTGACGTGTGGAGTAGCGATAGATGTTCCTTCCATGATGGTATATCCAGTAGGAGCGTTGGTTGTCCATGTCCACAATCCGGAAGCAGGAGCTGCGACATCAACGCCTAGGCCATAACTCGGCAATGTGTATGGACCACCACCACCACCTCCATCAGCATAGTAGTCACCATCCCAATATTCACCGTCGCCTCCAGTGCCTCCAACGTTTAATACCCAATTGTCATCGAGACAAGCTGGCATCACCGGAGCAGCGGTTCCTAAATTTCCACGGGCGGCAACAAAAGTGACTTGCGCCCGGTTTGCAAACCGAATAGCTTCTCGTAAACTAATCATATTATCAATTGTTTGATTCTCACTCTTAAGAATCCAGCTATTGTTAGACACATTAATTCCATACCCAAGGTTAGCGCTGGTGTCAATTGAACTAATCATAATTGCATCACATAGGTCAGAAATATCTGCCGGATATAACAGGTCTTCATCACTTTGAACCCTAAAATCATACAGGGATACTCCTTTGTTGCCGATAGAGTCATTTCCGCCCGCAATTCCAGCCATTCCTATCCCGTCGTTACGGGTGGCTCCAATAATTCCTGTGACCCAGGTACCGTGGTAACTTGGACCATAGGGAGTTGAAAATATAGAGTATCCGCTACCATGAAAATCCCAACCATCTGCAATTTTTGTTGAGCCTGTTCCATTTTGGAAGTCAGGATGATTTAATGAAATGCCAGTATCGAAAACACCGACTTTTACAAATGGTTCTCCTACTGCATGATCCCATGCTGGTTCTACATTGACGTGACATGAATCAAAGGGGTCGAACGTATGCAAATTACCTTGATAAATATAGTCTGGATCATCAGGTACGCCCGCCATTTGAACAATCAGGTTCAGGTCGGCGTAGTGTATTTCTGGAAATAACAGCATTAAAGTATCAGATGCCTCTTTAATGTCTACTCCTTCAGGAAATTCAAAAACAAAAGTTGACCAAAATTGTGGAATTTTTATTGGTTTTGCAAGGCGTGAAGTAGTGAGAGTATCGGTGGTTTTTAATTTATGATACATTCGATAAATTGTTATTTTGCATTCGGGGTCGTCACAAACATTTTCAAGGTTACGATAAAGCGAAGTGACAAACGCTGGTTCAAAAATTTCTTCAGGCGTCCAGAAATCTATTTCCATTTTGTTCACCTGGTCAAAGTTGATGTGTGATGTGTCGACGCACACAAGCAGATCACGCCTTTTGTAGACCGGTTCTGGTATTGTATCATAAACCATTGCAGTATCTTTTTCCTGCAACGAATACTTGATGCTTGTCATCCGGGTTCCGCTCACTGTTTCCGTAAACCCAGTAATGTAAACGTCATTTCCATCAACCTGAATGTCGAAACCATCATCGTCCAATGTGTCTGCCTGATACGACTTTAGTATCTTCATTGTTCCCTCAGCGTTGTATTTTGCAAACGCAAAGGAGTTAAGATTGTCTCGCCCTTGGCTTCCTGTCAGATAAACATCACCTGATGGTTCCACCGCCATTTTGCGGAATTTGATACCGTCTTCGGTAACAGTGTTTCCTAACAGCTCTGTCCATAGTGTATCTCCATTGGTCGCGTACTTAATTGTAATCCCTTTATATTTCCCGGTAGTTTCTTCCGTGTATCCTGTAATATAAACATTACCGCTAGCATCAATTCCAATGTCATTCGCAACGTCTTCCAGATTTTCTTCGTAATCCGCAATCCACTTGAGAGAAAGTGCGGAATCTAATTTGATCGTTTGGATATTCTTATTCCCTGAAACGGTGGCGTACCCGGTAATGTAAATACCGTTCAAAGAATCAGTAGCCATTGCATTTGCTTCAACCATCGTTGCTCCGGTAATTCCTGTGCGGTTTGAACTTATTACAGCGCCGGTTGTTTTATTGTATCTTATTGTAGCTATGTCCCAATCATTTACAGCAGCAGCTGACCCGCCAGATACAAGCAAATAGGAACTGGAAAATGAAAGCGAAGTTGCTCCATCATGAAGGGAATTATAATCATAGTAGGAAGACCAAACCAATACATTCGAATTACTTACCAAAATTGTACCGTAATTAGAAAAGCCATTACTTGCTTCAGATCCCCCGGTTACATAAATAGCCGAAGTCCCGTCAATGATTAAATTTGCAGGAATGTCATCACCATTACCTGCACCGTTCCAATTCCTGGCCCAAATCTGGCTTCCAGTAGAGGCATCGTATTTTAGCAGGCAGTAGTCGTATCCTGTACTGGTATTTTTTGCCGTACCCACAACGTAAATGTATCCATCGGAAGAATATTTTAACTCAATCCCGTAATCATTTTCACTCGCTGATCCTGCATAGGTAGCACTCCAAAGTGTATCGCCGTTGGAATCCAGTTTGAGCGTGTAAATATCCGTGTTACCGCCTCCATTGAGTACATTACCAGTAACATACAATTTGCCAGCCACGACAATGGTAGAGGTGTGGTAATAGCCCGTTCCCACGACAGGACCAGTTTCTACCCATTCGCGGTTGGCATAAATTTGAGAATAACTTTGCATAGAGGCTAACACGCTAAATAGCAAAAAGAGAATTTTTTGGATTTTTGGATTCATGATTTTTTACGATTAAAAGTATATTGAATGTTTAAATGGGCGTAATTGTTGAACCAGTTGCTTAATTTGATCTGTGAAAATGTTCGCCAAGATAAAACAACAAAATAAATTATGAGTACCAAAAAAATTCTAAATTATACCTTTTGTATACATCTCTTCTCCATACTCTGTCAATATTGAGAATTGCATTTATTTATTTTTGAAAGTTCCAGGGTTTCATTCACAAAAACGTAATTTCCACATGACAAAAAACGTATTTTCCACCTGACAACTGCGGGAAATACGGTGACAAAAATTCAGAATTCTCAGTCAACGCTTGTATCATGAAAAAAATGGGTTACGGCAACATCGAGAAATTTTTTTGATTTCATTTGGCAGCTACAATCACCTATATCGGATAGGTTAATTAGAAGGGGCGTCAAAGGTTACCATTCCTTAGGAAATATTTTTGCCACGCGTCTGCACGTCAGTATTCGATGAGGTTCAAAACATAATTCTTCTGCAAGTCCAGATTTGAAATTTGCAAGTAGCTTTTCAAAATCCTTTTCGGTTTCTCCTGTTTCTAAAGTCAGTACTACGGTTTTTTCCTGCCCCGTTCTTATAATTTCGACTAAAATGCAGTATATTTCAATGTGCATGACTATAAACAAGCTCTGTAAACTGAAAGCCTTCAAAAGGGATTATTTAGAGATCATTTTTCTCGGTCAATCCCCAGATTGCGTAAATTTTATTCTGATAATTTGAAGTGATCACGAACTTATTCGCCAATCACCTGTTCAGTGCCGCACCCGTCAATTTCAAGCAGCCATACTTCGTTTTGTACATCAATATTAACTTCGTCCAAAGGAGTAGAAATAACTTTTTGTACTAACAATTTACTGCCGTCATTTGATATGCTTAAATGGTGATAATACCGCGTTCGGCAACCAATTTTTATTTTGGACCGTGAGCCGTCAGAAGTACTTCCTTTATAAAGTGCTTCCCGGAATCTGGTGTAATAAACATTTCCGTTGGCATAAACTATATCAGTAACCAAACCAATAGGAGAAGATGAATACAATGAAACGACAGGGCTGGAAGTAACATTATCCAAATCGCTGCTTACTCTGTAAATCCCACTGTATATTCCTTCAAATTCGCCAACGAAAAAAAATTGGTTATTCTCATCGACAGCCGCAGTCGTCCAATTCTGATAATAATTACCTGGAACCACGTGCGGCGCCATCACTGAATCAACAAAATTGCCGTTCAGGTCAATAACCATCATTTTATATTCATTGTATAAATCAGGATTGGCCTCAAGTTCAAAATTGGTATAATTTTTCATTCGGGCATAAATCACCCTGTCACCTTCAAAATTGAACATTGGAAACTGGTCATTTACATCAAACGTTAGTTGTGTTAATTGCGTACCATCATCCTTAATTTTCCAAACTTTCCAATTTGTTGTTGAGAATACGATCCAACCTTGTTTTCCCCATTTGGGGGCTGTGGCTATTGGAACTGAATTGCACAATACACTTTCTTCTTTAGTAGAGATTGTGTATTTTACTAACTCAGCGTTAGCAGAGACACCCGTGCGAAGAAAAACAAATTCATCGTTGTTGTTTGGATTAAAACACGGTGATAGGTATTGTGTACCTGATGATGTGAATACGTAACCGAAACCGGGCTCCGGTGGAAAGTCATGACACCAATCTTCTGTACATCCATCAGGAGGATTTGGAATTACAGGTACTGGGGTGTCTTTGCGACACCCCAGTACTGCTACTGTAATTACTATAAATGTTATGTTATTCCTTAATGAATTTTTCATAATAGAACTCATCATTAACAGCAATCTTTACAACGTAAGTACCTTTGGAAAGGTTGTTCACGTCAAAATTGACAAATTGTTGTCCTTGACTATAGGATCTTTGCTCAATTGATCGAACCAGTCTGCCTTGAAGATCAAACATCTCAATCGAAATTTGAGAATCCTGTACAGGCATAAACATAACTGTTAGGTTACTAGACGTTGGATTCGGATAACATGAGTAATGGAATTCATTTGCAACAATTTCCCCGACACCTGCATAGTCCGATTCCAAATGTAAGGTATATGCGTAATTAATTGTTGCTCCTGGTGCAAAAGGATACCATATATCAACCGGATTTCCATCCTCATCCTCGGTTAAATGGATTATTCTACCAGTCCATGTTGCAGTTGAATTATTAACTCCAGACAGGCTCATTTGACCATAGTAATTTGGCTTGTTGTTTGAAAAAGTATTAAGAGCCAACAGGTTGGTGTGATAATGCAATGGCCAAGAGTTAAGGATTATATCGCCCGGATTGAGGACATGTGAATGTGTTCCTGTAGCTTCCCATACCTCACCCTTATAAGTGCCATAAGCATATCCGCCACCTGGACTTATACCGTAAAAAGTAGTCAACGTACCACCACAATTTAAGCATGTTGAAGATCCTGTATTAAATGTTGCTGAACCATAGTAGTGTCTTATGACGTATTGTGATTTGTCTATTTTGTCAAAAACTGCCCCAGCATTAAGAAGTCCCCAGCCTGTATAGTTATCATATCCAGCTGTTGCAGGAGCTGTAGCATTATCAACTGCATAACGTTGCATCAAAAACTCAACGTCTTCAGGCGTTAAATTGCTCGGTGTAGCTGTTTGGTCGTTGATATAACTTAGCATCAGTCCTGCTACACCTGAGACAAAAGGTGCTGATGCTGATGTTCCTGAGAATGCAGCATACGCATTATTAGAGGTGTTGTGTGTTGACATAATGGTAACCGGATCGGAAGGAGCCATAAGATCGACATTATCATGCCAACTTGACTGTGGATGATGGTTTCCAAGGGAATCACTTCCTCCAACAGACATTACCCAATATTCTTTCCTGGCATGTGACGGATATAATTCATCTCCAAAACCTGAATTGCCTTTGCTGCAAACCAATAATGTCCCATTTCTAAAAATTTGATTTTGTGCAGATGCCATTAAACTTTCAGAGTATGAATCATAATCATAGTCTTGACCAAAGCTGCAATTCATAATATGTAAACCGTATCCATATCCTTCGGTTGTATTGGATGAGCCTTCCAACAGAGCTGAGGTAATGACATCAACACCGTATAAAAAAAGGTTGCCTGGTTGGGAGACCCTGAATCCATAAAGTGATAATCCATCCATACCACCAGCACCTCCGCCAACACCCGCAACACCTTCGCTGTTATGGCGGTACGCGCCAATTATTCCTGCAACTGAAGTGCCGTGTCCGTTATACCAAGTCGTAATCGGGTCTCCTCCATTTGCTATCGAACTAAGATCTCCGCCGGTTCCATAGTCTTTACCACCTTTAATTACTGTAGTACCACTAATGATTCCTTGAAAATCAACATGAGAATATTTTATCCCTGAATCGTAAATTCCAATCTCTATAGTCGATTTACCTGTTTCGCGGCTCCATGCAGGAAGGATATTTATATCGCAATTGGGGTAGTCGCCTCCGTAGAGTGAATACTGATCAGTGTAAAGATCATCGTTTGTAGTAAAGGCAAAAAGAAAGTTAGTTTGCGCATACTCAATGTGAGGTGAAAGAGTAGAATCAATTGAATCTATAATTGCTAATTCATTCTCGCCTGGAACTGATAAGACAAGGGTTGACCAAAAACTTGGAAAGGGAATTTCATGGCCTTGACGGGTTATTGCAAGTGTATCTGTAGTTGTTAGCCCAATGAAAATTTTGTAAGTCCGAACCTTATTCCAATCCACACTTGGATATTTATTGTCGAGTAAATTAATTATACCTGGCTCTACAAATTCATCCAATGTGCCAAATGTGATTTCCTTGTTATCAATAATCTCATGCTTTATTGAATCAGGATTAAATGAAATAATTACTTCATCACCTATATAGTTTGCTACATCGTTGGTATCTAAAACAGGCGTCATTGTCCTTTCATCAATTGAATATTTCAAAATATTCAAGCGGTTGATACCTACTGTTTTTTCAAGTCCGGTGATATACACCTCTTTTCCGTAAACATTAATATCATACGCTTCATAATTCACTGTATCGCTTTGGTAATCTCGTACTAATTTTATTTCACCATCTGTATCATATTTCACAAACAACATTTTGCTTTGGCCTCCAATAGTTGATGTTCCGGTCAGGTAAACATCACCGTTACTGTCTACACTCATTTTTTCAGCCCGCGCATTTTCAAGTGGCCCGGAATTTCCAATTTCACGAACCCATTGCTGCGTGCCTGAACTGTTGAATTTAATGGTGAGGAAATTTGACCCACCGTTTTGCAGATAGGTAACCCCGGTTACATAGACATTTCCACTGGCATCTACACCAATGTCTTTTCCGATGTCATCGTAATCGCCTTGGTAATTGACGATGTAGACCAAGGAAAGATTTGAGTCCAACTTTACTAATTGTAAATCCTTATCCCCGGAAAGTGCATACCCGGTAATGTACACGTTATTGAGTGCATCAGTTGTCATGGCAAAAGCCTCTTCCATTGTTGCACCGGTAACGTTCGTCCGGTTGGTATTGGAAATAACTCCGGTGGATTTGTTTACAGTAACGGTAGCAATGTCCCAATCTCCGGCATCAGCGGCAGATACCCCCGTTACATTGTAGGTAGTTGACCCACCGCCAGCAAAACCGGACGCCCCGTCATGCAAATGGGCGTAATCGTAATACTGGCTATATACAAGTGATCCCGTGCTGGAAATTTTTACTATACCATAGTCAGACAGGCCATTGGAAGACTCCGACAAACCAACTACATAGGAGCCGATTGCACCGGCTCCGTCAATGTTAATTGCCGTTGGCACATCGTCCCCGTTAGCGACTCCGTTCCACGTATAACTCCACTGCAAACTACCCGCTGAATTGTATTTTAAAATGCGGTAATCATAGCCGGTATAAGTATTTTTAACCGCCGCCACCACGTATACGTTTCCACTGGCATCGGCCTTGAGGTCAACTCCGTAATCGTCTCCGTTGGCGGATCCACTGCTGGTCACCATCCACAAAGTGTCTCCATTGGAATCGTACTTAATGGTCAATACATCAGCATCACCATTTCCGTTAATGGTGTTACCTGTTACGATCAGTTTACCCGATTGCACAATAGATGCGGTATGAAACAGGGCATTGCCGACAATAGGCGTCCTATCAACCCATTCAAGGTTGGTGTAGTTCATTTGTGCAAAGCCGCCGGAAGTTACAAAAATGCCTCCCGCCAAAAGCCATGCGCTTTTTAGTATTCGTTTCATTGATAAAAATTTTAGTGAATAATTGAAAGTAAATGTTTGACTCATTCCAAAGAAAACCCAAAGTCATGGGGGACAGTTTTTACGTTTGACAAACAAAACCAACTGAATATGTTTCCTATGTGAAAAATATCTTTCAGCGTTCATAGTATCAAAATTACGGGGCTCTTAAAAAATAAAAAGTCTTTTTCTAAAGACTCAGCGCGGTGAAATTTACTTCATGAAGACGGAATTCTGATCCATGAAGGAAGGTCTAAATTAGAATTAAAAAGCCTATCGATTGTAAACGAATAATATACAATTGGGATTTTAACAAAGGGACGTAATTCCCGCATTCAATTATTGCGGGTACCCGCATATCAAATTGAAAAATTTAGCGGAAACCCGCAATAAAATAACCTGATTTGTTTAGGGAAAACCCTTAATTGAAAATCCGTAATAATATTCGTCCAATGAAACCGTTAATAGCTTTACTAGAAAAGAAGTATGAAATTTTGCGCCACTTACATTTTGGGACTTGTGACATTTGTTGCGAATGCACAAACCGAATTTGTCTCTCCACTTTTGAATAACCCCAATATACAAGCAACTCCCACTCAGATGCGTTCCGGTGAGAGCATAGACAGCACGTTTGTATATCATATTGATACACTCAATTTGCCTGTTTATGACGATTTTTCTGTGAGCAGATTTGAAAAATATGATGCGAATTATATCGATCCCAATGTTACTTCTCAGCAATATTTCTATTTAATGAATAGCACCAATGACATTCCTCAAAATCCTACGGCTATATTCTGCGATTCTTCGCACAATCGTCATGAAACAGTTTCAGTTGTTGCAGGAATTCCAACGACAAGCATTGATTATTTTTCTGCCGCGATGCCAATTTGGGTAAATGATCTTAGTTTGTTTCCTGTTCAAGGCGAAATCAAAAATGTGTTTCAGGAATGCTATACGCTTCGAGATACGGTTATAGATGGAATTCCAGACCCGGATCAGGATACTATTTTCTATACATCATTGCCTGATTATATTCAGGACTCCGCAAATGTTTTCTTTGTTGATATTGATGCCCAGGATAGAATCTGGGTTGATAATTACGCGTATCACAATTACACTTTTTCAGTTGCTCCCTGGTCACTTGGCGTTGCTACTTTGGACGGTGTTGATGAGAATGGGTGGCCTTATGATTTTGATAATTTGTCTGCCCAGGGATCGGCGGATGTTCTTACCTCAAAGCCAATAAATCTTGCCGGGAAAACAAATGTGTGGCTGACTTTTTTATACCAGGCCAAAGGATATGGTGATGATCCGGAACCCAATGACAGCTTAATCCTTGAATGGTGGCTGCCAGACTACAACGCATGGTTACCGAGTACGTGGTGGGTGGTGGGAAATATACCAAATGACGTGTGGAAACTCAGACATCAAGCCATTCCCACATTAGCATTGGACAACGGATTCAGATTTAGATTCAGAAATGTTGCTTCGACTTCCGGTGCCCTGGATCACTGGCATATTGATTATGTGATACTGAAGGACAATCAATTTGCTGGAGATACAATTATCAATGATCTTGCTATTTCAGAACCAATAAAAAGTTTTCTTAATACCTATACGGCAGTTCCCTGGGATCATTTCCAGAACACTACCTCTGGAGATAAGATGCTGACAACCCTCAAAGTGACCGCATTCAACAGTGCAACAACACCTACTAATTTTGACGATGGAGAATTGGAAGTAACTTATTCAGGAATCCTCCAGGGTGGTGGTCCATTTGTATTACCAAATCCTGGAGTCGCTCCTGGTTGGACAGGGAATTGGGAGATTGGTATGAATCAATACCCGTATGCCTTGTCTTCAAATTACATTTACGATCAGTCAGTAACTTCAAATCCCCAAGCCAGATTTGATGTGAAGCTGAACATCGCGGCGGCGGTAGCTGGTTCAAATGTGTATGCAGAAAATGATACCACCTATTTTTCTCAGAGGTTTGATAACTATTATGCTTATGACGATGGTTCAGCAGAAGCAGCATACGGCATAACCGGCGATCACGCGCTCCTTGCTTACAAGTTTACCGCGTATGAAGAAGATACACTTACCGGAATCCTAATGCACTTTGTTCCGAGTGTAAATGATGTAAGTGATGAGACTTTTCTTTTGACCATTTGGGATGACAATGGAGGCGTTCCCGGAAACATTATTTATCAGGACGATTATTTCAATACGCATTCACCAATTTATAGTGGAGGTATCAGCGCATTTAAGTACTACAAATTTATGAATGAACAGCATGTTGTTGTACCTCAAACTTTCTACGTTGGATGGGAACAAATTGAATCCATTAGTTTAAATGTGGGGATGGACAGAAACATTAATAACGGTTCCAAAATATACCGGAACAATACGGGAACATGGCTGACCTCTTCTTTCCAGGGTTCGTTGCTCATTCGTCCGGTATTTTCAACAGACTTAAATTATACACTTTCAAAGGATCAAAATCAGGTTGAAGAAACCGAAATTTTGGTCTATCCTAATCCGACTGAAAATTTTATTTCAATTCTTGGAGCAAGTGGAGACTTCATTGTTACGGTTTATGATTTAAGTGGCCGGGCTGTGGCACAATCGGAGAACGAAAACAGAATTGATGTTTCAGGACTTCAAACGGGAATATATCTTGTCAACATTGAAGACCAGAGTGGGACTTCCTTATTTTCTGGCAAAATTGCAAAGCTTTAAAAAATGGATAGAAACAAACCTAGCAGATATTCTTTGATATTGTCAAGACATACCCCACTACCATGCCAGTATCTCTTATTTGGTCATAATAATCATAGTTGTATCTTTCGTGCCAGCCACCATTAGCCTCCAGGGAAGCATAAATAATTTCAAACATTTCTACATTAAAATTCAGTATCGGGTAAATTAGCTTAAGATCTTCGCACTTTTTTTCCCAATAACTTTGCTCCTCGGCTGTTCTTGATTTTATAAAATCATCTGTGACAAGAATATTGTCCTTATCAATTCGCCTTAGAAAACCGCAAAAGCAATACTCGATGCTATTTGGAGAAATATTATCCGATCTTATCATTGCATCACTCATTCTCTTCACATCATGAATAATATCCCCTGCGACTTTATTTATACCCTTTAATTCTATTCCTACTAAGGTTCTTTCTTCCATGAACGTACTATTCCCTAACTCTTCCCTCGTTATTGCAATGTCAATTTTTTGGTGATGGTTTTTGGTAGGAGAATGCCCATCTTGTCTAAAAGTCGGTTCTCTATCATAAAAATCCTTTATGTTCCAGTCCATTTCACTAAAAGCATTGTTAAAAAAATACAGGACTGGATATTCAATTCGAATTTTGAAAGAATAATCCTGATTCCACTCAAGTAATTGTTGAGCGACATTAACGGTGAGTAAATATTCACGTACCTGATCAGTAAAGTTTGTATAGGAACCTATAAGAAGGATATTCTGTCTATATCCTTTCCTCAATCCTATTTTAATACTCTCCTTTATCTCAGTTGAATTCATTTTGGACGTCGGAGTTTGTTAATTTCATATTTCCACGAAGACGGTCTTGTGAATAGAACAATCACAAAAAAATTCAACACATATTTTATTTTTTTCATTTCTTAAAACTTAAAGATGTTATTCAAGTTTAATCGAGAGTTTTACTTCATGAGATCGAAATCATCATTGGTAGAAATGGGGAAATTTGAACCAGATGTTTCTTTTGTCTTTATTGATTTTCTAACCCTGATAAGCGCTTCCTGGTTTATTAAATCCTGGAGCAGATTTTCATAATATTTAATCGGTTTCTCGGTCTTCAGGTTATAAACATTTTTCATTTTCCGGATTTGATGTCTAATAACTTCCTGCATATTATCTTTAAGAAAGGTGACACAAAATTTTTGCGCTTCTGGTCGCGTATCAAGAATAATTCGATTGGTCGTGCTTACATCTGCCAGCGTTGGAAGAATTACCCAACATCGTCTATCCTCAGTTTGTTGGATAACGAAACGACTATAACTGTCCGGTAACTCAGGACAAAATCCCTCAATTTCTTTTGAAGAACCCTTGGCCGCTCTCCATTCTATCTCATCAAACATAACCTTTTCTTCAAACGACGCCAAAAGTTACGAATAAAAACGTAAACGATTTACGTTTTAAAGGTTGCTGTTGCAAAAATGCGTGATTATTGATCCTCTCCCAGGATCTCATCCAATTGGGGCAAATATTTCTCTATAATTTCGTTTGCCTCTTTATCAAATAGATTCATGTGTTCTTTCATTGAAATATTATGGTCGTCCTGGTATCTTTCAAAAGGCTTGTTTGTTTTTACAATGTCAATTATAGGCCGCATGAATACCCATGTCATAAACTCATCCAGCACAAGGGGTTTGCGGGTTAAATCGCTGAATCTTTTTGAATCTGATCGGAATTGAGTGAGATCCATATACAGCCATTACAGGTTTTCAATTCGCTTGTTTGCATATTCTATAAAAAATGCTTTCACCAAGTAGCGAACAAAATCAATCAATTGTGCTTTAGATAATTTGGGTAAAAAGGGGATGCAGCTCAAGCCTTGATATTCGAGCCTCTCGCATGAAATGTAGAATTGAAAATTCCCTGGATGGCAGAGGAATGGATCTCCCGTTATAATTATTACGGTATGTCGGTAAATGCCGTTTTCAAATGGTTTCCGCAATACGTAAGCCTCAAATTGAATAGGAAAGTTCCAAAATGGTCCTTTCGACGGGGAATGATAATTGAATTCAAATTCATCCTCTATATGCTCATCCGGTGCTGGCAGTTCGTATTGCAATTTACAACTGTTATTCTCAAAGGGTGGCTTTAATTCTTTGTCCTTGTTCATTTTTTAGAGATTTTGCAGACAGAGGAAAGCGTAAATTTTCTTAGCGAGATCTTCTAATTTTTTCCGACCATTTTTTAGATCAATCCTGTGAACCTTTTTGCAATACCTTAGATATTGCTCATAAATACGCTCGTTCTTGGGGTTGTCTTTGTCAAGCCCCATCAGCTCAAAGATGTTTGAGCTAATGTTCAAGCAATAGTAAGCTGTATCTGGGCTGAGCTGATCGAGAATTATGAGCAGTTTAGTATTTACCAGGTCGTCTTGAATCATAGACAAGACCAACCGTTGCTTCTTCTTTTTGCGCATATCAAAATTTTTTTTCAACAATTCAAAACTACAAAATAATACTTAAATACGACAAATTTTATCGTATATCAATGAAATTATATCGTAATTAATGTTTTAGATGGCTGATAGCCTAAGAATTAGAAGTAAACAGAAAGGCATTTAATGATAATTTTGGAATATGCCTGATAAACCCGAGAAAATCAACCGCATCAAAGTCGTTCTTTCGGAAAAAGATATGACTATGGCTCAGTTGGCCAAGCTGGTTGATAGAAATCCCGATTCGATTTCGAGGATATGTAGGAATGAATCCCAACCAACCTTAAAATTGCTTAAGAAAATTGCGTTGGCCTTAGATGTGGACATCAAAGACTTGCTTATATCAACTAAGTAGTTGGTACACAAGGCTGGTTCTAAATAGTGATTTCATGGAAAGTTTGGCATTTATAATCAATCAGTATTTTGCGCTAATAGCCGTCGACTCGCGATACGAAATTAATACCGGGCCATTTACTGTGAAAATGCCAGCAGCGAAGAAGGTATTCAAATTAGCCGACGCTATTGTCATTGCCGGTATCGGTAGCCCTTACAGGGTGACAGATGTAAATAATTATCTTTCTAGACTTCTTGAAAGTGGGCGCGAAATTTCTCATGAATCTATTTTGAATGACCTGGATTTTGCTTTTAATAACGCTGAATCTGGATTTTCAAATGAAATAAATGAATTAAAAAATGTGTTGACCCGATTCGTTGATGAAAATGGATACTTAAGGACGAATGATGTCCTTGAATTCTTTAAAGACGAACCTGCAAAAATAGCCTTGTTGCAAGAGTCAATTTTATTATCCCATAAATCTGTTCCAGGAATTACCCAAATCATGCTGATCTCATGGGATAAAGACTTACCGTCATTGCGCGTGACCCTAGTGCTTTCTGTGGGACAAAACCTGGTACGAAATGATCTTGACTTTGTTCCGGGTGGTATTTATCTCAAATTGCTGAGCGGACATACCGAGGCTGATCGAATTCTCTCTGTTGAATCGGAGTTAAATGCGCGATTAAACTCAATTGTTGAGAATATTAGAGCGTGGGATGAGAATGAGACAAATTACTTTATGGATAATGCAAGGGAATTGCTTGCAGAAGGATTAAGACAAATTTGCCCATATTCCGAAGAACCGAATATTTTGTTTTATGAACTAAGTAACCGAACAGATTTTAAAATCACTGAACCGGATTTAAAACTTGATCTTATAAAGTTTAATCGATAGAATAATGAAATGTTAGTGCAGTAACAAAACTATACTTAGTAGTCCATTATGACGCAAAGAAAAAGAAAGACAAGGCAAAAGAAGCTGGAAAAATTGATATGTTTCGGTTAACCTTTGGCGAAGAATTTATGCGCCAACATACTGGTCAAATAATCACTGATCAGAACTTCGCCATTGTCGAACTGATTGCAAATACTTGAGATGCGTGAGTCTAGTTGAAATTTATTTCTGATTCAATATTTCTAAACATCTTGCCAATATTTCTTGATTTTTTATTACTACAATTCCGAGTTTTAGTCGCGTTCTAGAAACAATTTGAAACAGCATTTTTGTTGGATGATAGTAAGGATTATTCTTGTAGTTTCTTGTGGATAAGTAACCACTTTTATAATAAAAATGTCCATCAATTACCGCAACTACGTTGTTAAACTCTTGACCAATCACAGTATGTGCATTATCGGATTCAATTTCAAGATTATGTGCTTCATAAGGTAGAGCATTTACCGTTGAAGGCGTATAATTGATTACCTTCCAATCCTCATCTCTAAGTTGCTTCAAATAAGCTTTTGCCTCTTCGTAATTGTCAAAATAGTTAAGCTCAATGTTATCATATTTATATTTTTCTAAACTCCTTTTCTTACTGAATAAGCACTGAATGAACGAAGCGACTTCTTTATTTGTCCTTATTTTATTGGTCAATTCATAGGGGTTAGATGTAAGTTCTTGTTCTATTTTTTCTGCTGCGTTATTGTTTATCTCTCCTTTGCGTAAAGTCTGTTGACCGTCGTAAGAAAAAATAATGTTATTTGACAACTTTTTAACTTGACTAATTAAGTGGTTCAATTGACTCGTATATATTCTTTGCGCTTCATCAACAATGATTAAGTGGTATTTAGATAGATCCTGGTGCATGACAACTTTGACCGGAATAATATCCCAAGCAAAATTATCACGCAATAGGATTTGTCCATCATTCAAATAACCGCAGTGTACGACCAGTATTTCTTTCGTGTTTAAAACCTCATTTGCAATATCATAAGTTAGCAAGGTTTTGCCGGTCCCGGCATTTCCTTTTATTGCGAGTATTGAATGTTTAGGTGAACTTAGCTGCTTCAAAACGTCATTTTTAATTTCTTCTTGTTGCTTAGTCAGAAAATATTTCCTCTTAACAAATTCTTGAGTTGAATTGAATGGAGAAACCAAGTAGTTTGCTGGGTTAAAATAACTGTCAAGATTGGGTATTCTTTTTACCTTTTGAGAAACCAATTCTCTTATTAATTGCCTTAGACTGACCTCTTGCAAAATGTTTGCAGGATCAAGGATGTACAGCTTTTTATAATCAGCAACATAAGTGTAACAATTGATAGTCTTATTTAAGAAGCCTAAGTAATATTTATTTCTTTGCAATTGAGCAGCAATTGCTTCTTCAGTACTATTCCTTTTCAATTCAATGTTTACAATTGTTTCTTGATCCATTCTTAAAAGGTCAAATTCTTTACCAATTTGAGGAATTGAATAGCCAATGAAATATTTATCAAACAGGGCAATACTCTTGCTTAGTCCCTTCAAATGATCTACAAAGACTTGCAAATCCTTCAATTCACTATTTTTTATCTTGGTTCCGTGATAATTCAGGTATGAGTCAAAAGAATCCTTGTCTAGATTGTTGTAAGCGCTTAGAATGGATATGAGGTTAGTTTCTTTCATTGATGGTAAGAAGACGTTAAGTGCTAAACTTACGTAAAAAAGAGAACTTCAATTTAATCATAACAAACTAGGAAATGGGGTTGACTTTCTTGCTTATATTCAGTATATTGCACCATTAATTTAAAATTAAATACATGAAAATTCAAGCCATTAAACCAGGACCGAAACCAATTGCTCCATCAACTGGCAAGCCAGATCGACGCCGGAGAGATAATAAAAGCACCCCTGGCAACACCCCTGGCTTGAAACCGAGTAAATCAACAAAAAAGAAATAATTAACGTATATGGCAAAAACGACTAAACCAGCCCCGAAAAATGCCCCTTCAAAAACGGGTAATCCTTCGGGGGGAAACCGTGGGAATAATCCTCCAAAGGCAAAACCCTCATCACCGCCCAAAAAGAAGTAAAAAACAGGTGTTTCAAATTGGTGTGTCAAAATGCTGGGTTTTGTAATAAAATGATTAATTTTGCCGTCCTAAGTCCTTTGATAATACTGAAAAGCTATAATGTATGGCGGGCTCATAACCCGAAGGCCGTCGGTTCGAGTCCGGCCCCCGCTACTAAAAAACAGAGCGAGTATGAAAGCGAGAGCGATCGACTCGCTTTGTTGTTTTTGATTACTAACACTGATTGCTTTATTTTTGGCTCCCTAGTTCAATGGATAGAATGAAAGTTTCCGGAACTTTAGATCCAGGTTCGATTCCTGGGGGGGCTACTAAAACAGAATGAGAAACGGAGCGAGAGCGGAGTTTTTTATTCTGTTTTTCTTCGCTCTGACACTCATTCTCACGCTGCTGCAACTCATTCTGGAATAGGGAATTTTCAAATTTTGCTAAAGACACCATTGTCCGACACTCCCTGTGTTGCTTCTACAAAAACAGCAAGAACAAGAGCAATAGCACGAGGACCCTGTTGCTCTTGCTGAAACTGTTGCTGATTTTTCTTCGCGCTCACACTCATTCTCACGCTGGCGCAAATCATTCTGGAATAGGGAATTTTCAAATTTTGCCTGTTCACCTGCTCTCACATCCGTTCCCGTTTTTGGTTAAACTGTTCTTTGCTTTTTTTGATCGTAGATTTTTCTGGGATCAAGTCCAAAACCTGTGGAATTGAAAAAATCAATGTGCCCTCTGTTTTAATAAACGTCAATCCTCAATATCAAAAATCATTTCATCCGTCAAAACGGGCAGTGTTATTTTTACCAGCGTACCGCGTGGCAACCCAAATTTGTCTTTCAGGTCTTTTACCGTCACCACAAATGAATCACCGTAAAGTTCATTGAGTAATTTAATGCGGGTTTCGGTAATATTCATACCCATGGAGAGGTGCTTTTTATTGCCCGAGCGCAGGTTACTAAGTTCTTTTGCTTTTTCACGACCAATGCCATTGTCCTGGATCGAACACTCAATCTGGTCTTGCTGTTTCAGTACCCGAATCAAAATACGGCTGTCTTTCAGGTTATTTGCCAGGCCGTGAATAACGGCATTTTCAAGGTAGGGCTGAATAAGCATGGGTGGAATATACAGTTCTTCGGTAGCAACACCATCACCCAGTTCAATGGTATAGGTAAATTTGTTTTCAAGCCGTTTGCATTCCAGCGCAAGGTATAACTGTAAAAAACTAAGTTCGTCTGAAATGCGAATGAACTCTGATCTTGAATTGGTAAGTGTGCTCCGCATCAGGTGAGAAAAATCTGCAATAAAATGCAATGCCATTTCAACATCTTCTTTCATCAGCACAAAATACTGCACTGAGTTCAATGCATTAAACATGAAATGCGGATTAATCTGTGAACTGAGCAGCATGGACTGGTACTTTTTAGTTGCTCTTATTTCATGGCTCAACTGCAATTCAGCAAGTTTTGCCTGGGTGATATCGCTGAGGCTGATTTGTGAGTGAAATTTTCCATCAATCAAAACTACACACACCAGTGCCTCACCATAAAAAAAAGTGCGTGATGTTTTTTCTATTTTGAATTCCACCTTCTGTTTCATATCTGGTTTGTCAAACATGTTCTGAAGGTCAAGATCAATCTGAAGGTTCTTTATTATTTCAGTCAGAAAAGCAGATTTTGTAAAATGGCGCCCCAAAAGTTCTTTGGAGTGAATGCCTGATGAAAGCATCCCTGACCGGTTAATGTTGACAACTACGCCGTCTGTATTGAGCAGTATAACATCTTGCGGAAGTGAGCAGTAAAGATCCTGGTAAGATATTTCAGCGTCAAGTGCTTTTTTTTCCAGTTTCCGGTTGGCCTGTTCCAGTATAACAGAAGCATGATGCAGTTCCAGAAAATTTTTCACCTTGAGTAGCAGCAGGGCCTCATCAACCGGCTTGGTCAGGTAATCCAGTGCACCCACCTCATGTCCTTTTCTGAAAAAATCTTTTTCAATTACATTGGCTGACAAAAAGAGAATGGGAATGGTTTTGGTTTTACTGTTTCCTTTAATTAATTCAGCAACTTCAAAACCATTCATTTCAGGCATCTGAACGTCCAGAATAATGAGGCCGTATTTGTTTCTGCGAAGTAATGAAAGCCCCTCGACACCAGATAAGGCTGAATCTGAATCATACCCCGCTTGTTTAAGCGTTGCTGAAAGTGCCAGCAGGTTTTCATGCAGGTCATCAATCAGTAAAATTTTATAGTTTCGGAGATCACTCATACAATCGTGTGTTGATTAGAGGTGGCACAATAACCGCCGCCGGAAATAGTAAAATTGCCCGGTGTAGAATGCCGGTCTTTATATTCAGTAATATGTTCGACAAAGTTGTTCATGGGCAGGTTAGCTGGCGGGCAGTTTTTTCCAGATTCGTTGTCGCCGGTTAAGCGGATAAAAGGTGCTGCCGTAAAGGCTGAAATCAATTCCTTCTTTAGAACCAAGGGCAAGGAATCCGTTAGATGGCAGGCTGTCAGAAAAAAGCTGAACGACTTTGTTCTGAAGGGTGTGATTAAAATAAATAAGTACATTCCGGCACAAAATGAGATTGAATTCATTGAAGCTTTGATCAGCTACCAGGTTGTGGGGAGAAAAAACCATTCTGTTTTTAAATTCTTCATGAAACAAAGCCATGCCTGATACCGGGGTGTAATAATCTGAAAGATTTCCGGTGCCTCCGGTTTTTTTATAATTTTCAGCGTATCCGTTTATGTTTTCGAGTGAAAATTTTGCAGCAGATGCTTTTTCCAGCACGCGTTGATTAATGTCTGTTGCATAAAGCAGGGAGCGCTCCAGCAACCCTGCTTCTTTGAGCAGAATGGCCATGGAATAAACTTCTTCTCCGCTGGAGCAGCCGGCATGCCAGATGCGGATAAGCGGCTGATCAGTAAGTTCAGGCAGAACTGTTTTACGCAGTGTTTTGTAAAATTCCGGATCACGGAACATTTCTGTTACGTTGACCGTAATTTCTTCGAGAAATGTATTGAAGAAAAGATCGCTTTCCTGAATGCGGGAACGGAGCTGATGTATATCCGGGATATTAAAACGAATCATGGCATTGTTTACTCTTCGGGTAAAAGAATCTTTTGAATAATCAGAAAAATCATACCCGTATTTGAGGTAAATCTGCTCAGTGAGTATGAGAATATCTTCTTCCATTACGCCTTCTTTGCCTGTTATTTATCACGTACTAAAAGTTCCCTGATCTGGTCTAACAATTCATCGATATTAACCGGCTTGGGGCAAAAACAATTGGCACCCGCCTCAAGGCACCGTTCGCGGTCACCGTGCATAGTTAAAGCTGTTACAGCAATAACAGGCAGTGTTTCAGTCTCAGCATGCGCGCGCAGTATTTTCAATGTTTCATAACCATCCATCACCGGCATCATCATGTCTAAAAGCACCAGGTTAATTTCAGCGTTCTGCCTGATTTTTTCAAGACAATCAGTGCCGTCACGGGCAGTAATAATATTTGGCCCCATTGGTTTAAGGGTAGCTGCAAGTGCCAGAATGTTGCGGTCATCATCGTCTACAAGCAATATTGTTTTTCCTTTCAGCATACGCGTTTATTTATAAAGCCATACTTTCAGCAGTGATACCAACTGATCTGTATCTACCGGTTTGGTGATATAGTCATTGGCGCCCGCTCTGATACATTTTTCACGGTCACCCACCATTGCCTTTGCTGTAACGGCAATTATTTTTGTTTTTTTCAGCGTGTTGTGTTCCCTGATTTCAGAGATGGTTTCATACCCGTCTTTATTGGGCATCATCATATCCATTAACACAAGGTCAATGGTTGGGTCATTTTTTAAAACCGACAGCGCTTCGTTTCCGTCAATGGCCGAACTCACATTCATTTTTTTGCTCTCAAGCAGCTTGGTCAGTGAAAAAATATTGCGCACATCATCATCTACAATAAGCACGTGTTTGCCGCCCAGTGCATTTTCATGGAGGTATGGTTTTTTCAGCCGGCCATCTTCATCCTGCGGGGTTGCCACGTGCAGAAATGAAGAAATTTTTTCAGCTAAGTCCTTAAACGTATCCGATGTTTTTACAATCAATTCGCCGGTTAGCTGCCGGATCTTTTTTTCTTCATGGTGTGACAGTGATTTGCCGGTATAGATAACTACAGGTAATGATTTAAGTGCCTGATTTTTCTTCAGCACATCCAGAATTTCATACCCGCTGTCATCCGGTAATTCCATTTCCAGCACCAGGCAATCAATGGCCGTGTTTAATAAAAGATCAATGGCCTCTTCCCGGGTGCGTGCGGTTAAACATTTTATACCGGGTGAGGTAATAAAATCTTTGATGGCGTTTACATGTATTTCATTGTCATCAACCAGCAGCACCGTTTTTGGTGAAGTACCGCGCAGATAGGCTATACGGTCAAGCATCTGATCAAGCATCCCGGCAATAACCGGTTTTTGAATAAAATCAATGGCTCCAAGATCAATATGCCCATTGGTATTTAGCTGATCGGCTGACATCATACATACCGGTATGTGACGGATTACCGGGTCAGATTTAAGTTCTTTGAGCACATCCAGGCCACTCTTGTGCGGAAGTTTCAGATCCAGTAAAATTCCCTCAGGCTTGTATTTATGCACAAAATCTTTTACATGTGCGCCGCTTGTGGCAACAATTACCTTATACCCTTTCTGGTGCAGCAGATCGGTGAATGATGACACTAAAGGTTTTTCACTTTCAGCAATCAGTATAATTTTATCAGAAGGCGTTATTGTCTGGCGGTCATCAGCAATTTCATAGTCTGAATAATCTTCCGGTATAAGTATGGTGCTTTCCTGTTTTTTTTCTTTTCGGGCAATGTGCATTTCAGACACACCTGCTTTGCTGTAATCAACCTTTGTACCATCTGATGGTATAATCAGTGAAAACGAACTTCCCTGCCCGGGTTTACTTTGCAGTAGTACATCACCGCCCAGCATTTGTGATATTTTGCGGCTGATTGAGAGTCCAAGCCCGGTACCGCCATATTTGCGCCGTGTTGAACCGTCAGCTTGTTTAAAGGCCTCAAAAATCAGGCTGTGTTTATCTTCCGGAATACCAATGCCGGTGTCTTTAACTTCAAAAACAAGTAACTGATCAGGGTTATGTTTCAATGATTTTATTTCTGAATCATGTGGTAACCGCACATGCATACTAACGCTTCCCTGTTCGGTAAACTTAATGGCATTGGACATGAAATTTTTGATTACCTGCTCAACCCTTACGCGGTCTGTTTTGATTGTGCGGGGTACATTTTGTTCACTGGTAATGTTGAATTCAATTCCCTTTTCCTGGGCAAGCGGGCTAAACATATCCAGCGTGGTTTTGCATAAACTCAGCACACCTACCTCTTCAATATCAAGCGACATATTGCCTGATTCAATTTTGGATAAATCAAGAATTTCATTAATAAGTTCAAGCAGCCCGTTGCCGGAATTGTTAATAATTGTTGCAAATTCGACCTGTTCATCAGTCAGGTTTTTTATCGCATTATCAGAGAGTAATTTACTCAGCAGTAAAATGGAGTTCAGGGGCGTTCTGAGTTCATGGCTCATGTTGGCCAGAAATTCAGATTTGTATTTGTTACTCAGGGCAAGTTCCTGCGCCTTTAAATGAAGTTCTTGCGAGGCAATGGTGAGCTCGTCATTTTTTTCAAGGACGGTTTGATTTTTTTCTTCAAGCAGCAGGCTTTTTTCTTCCATTTCAATATTTGCCTGCATCAGCTCTTCCTGCTGGGCTCGTAGTTCTTCTTCCGAGGCCTGCAGTTTTTGTGCCTGGGCTTCAAGTTCAGCATTCGCCTCTTTCAGCCGGTGTTCTGATTTTTTACGATAGGTATTGTCAAATACAACCGTGCGGCTTTTAACAAAGTCACCATTTTCATTGAACATAGCGGTTGCATTAATGGCCGCCGGAAAAGTGGTTTTGTCTTTTCGCTGAAAATCATATTCACGGTCATTTACAAAACCTTTACTTATAAATTCCTGGTAATTGATCGGGAGATTTTTACGGTGAATTTCGCGGCTTTCAGGTGACAGCAGGTCTTCAAATTTCATTTTACCCACCACCTCATTTGCCGAGTAACCAAGCCAGTTGAGTAAGGTAAGGTTGATATTGGACACCTCCAGCCCGGCATCGATGGCAATATAACCACAGGGAGCATTGTTATACAAGTCACTGTTTTCATTTGAAATCCTCACAATTTCGCGTTCGTCCATCAGGCGTTGTGTCACATCCTGCACCCGGTGTGTCAGGTAAATGACTTCGTTGTTAGCATTCAGGACAGGCTTGTTAAGCGGGCTCCAGTAACGCTCTTCAAAAGTTCCGTCAGGTTTACGAATATCGTACTTCTGCAGTGGCATTTCGTGTGCCTGTTTTGTTTTCAAAACTATTTCAAGCGACTTACGCAGGTTGCTGACCCCGTCTGCATTCGGATCATCCGGATTGTCAGGAAAAACATCAAACAAATGCTTGCCCAGAATTGCTTCCCGCTTAAGCATGGTTGCCTGCAGGTATTCATCACTGACCGCGCTGATGGTAAAATCAGGCAGCAGCACCAGGTAAAGCCCCGGAACGGTTTCAAAGAGTGACTGAAAATTGGTAATGGTGTCTAAACTTTGTTGTAACTGGGCAGTTCTTTCTTGTACTTTTTGCTCCAGTGATTCATTGAGATGAATGATTTTTTCTTTCGCTTTTTTCCGCTCGGTAATGTCTGACCGGATAGCCACATACTGAAATGGTTTGCCCTGATCGTTCAGAAACGGAACAATAGTGGTATCTACCCAATAAATGGTACCGTCTTTGGCTTTGTTTTTAAGTTCACCTTTCCATACTTTGCCTTTGGCAATGGTTGTCCATATTCCCTTTATAAATGGTTTGGGGTGATAACCTGAATTGATAATGCGGTGATCTTGTCCTATGAGTTCTTCCCGGCTGTACTTTGAAATTTTGCAGAAGTTGTCATTCACATGGGTGATAATACCTTTCTGATCTGTAATGGCAACAATGGCTGATTCATCCAGTGCATATTTATAGTCTGTTACCTCCTGCAGGGTTTTTTGCAGTTCTTCACGTTCCTCTAAAATGCGATGCTGTTTTTCATCCAGGTAAGCCTCTCCAATAATAGCCATTCCCATGTCAATGAAGCGGTTCATTCCGTCAAGTGCGGCCAGAAATTTTTCACCCTTGCCATATTCTTTAATCAGGTAGGGGGTGAGATAAACCTTTACGAGAGCAACAATTTCATACCATGATTTAAAATCAAAGCCCATTTTGGCATAAACGTGACCTTGCGCAACCTGATGGTCGATATATGGCTCCCAGTTTTCATTTACAATGGCATCCCGCTGAAGTTTTCTGGAAAGCTGACTTTGCGCATCCATCACATCTTTGGGAGTTGACCGTATAAGCTCACCAAAAACAGGATGCTGTTTTAAATCTTCCAGTGCTTTTACGGATATTTCATCGTGGTATTTTTCGTAAACGCGGTAGTATGACCGAATGTTGGATTTATCCCGGGCTGATAAGGCGGGAATCAGTTTTTTTATAGCAGCTTTTGTATACGTGTTGTCCATCCAGGTAAGTGTGTTAACTTTATTAAGTAAGCACACCAAAACAATTCTCCTCCCGGGGCACAATTTATTTCCGCGCTGAATAAAAATCAGCCAAATCCGGATGTCCTGATTCGTAGTTTAAAAAGGGATCAGAATTTTTTGCTCATCAACTCTTGTTTTGGGTAATTGTTTGGTAAGCATTAAAATTAATCCAAATAAAAATGGGCTGTTTATTCATCTTCCCAACGGGATGTTTTGGATGGGTTTTGTAAATGATTAGTTTCCCATCGTTCACTTTAGAATCGGATTAAATCAACGATACATCATTGTTTATCCCCCAATTGGAGGATAAACCGAATCACAAAGTTGTTATGATAGCTATCGGAATAATCCTGATCGCAGTTTTTTCTCCGTTATGCTGCAAATGAGAAATTTCTCCACTGCGCTTTGCCAGTATCCAATAGAACAAAAAAGTGCTATAGAGCTGTTTCATTCAATCAGCCGGTTATTTTTCTCCACCGGTAAGCCATAAAATAGCAGCCGGTTCGCTGTCAAAAATCCGGAACGGATTTTCAGGTTTGTATTTGTAAAGATAATTTCTGGCAAGAATTCTTTGCGCAAGTGTTGGTGCTACGGCAGCTATCATTTGTCCCCTGACAAAGCGTTCTGATTTACGGCAGTATTCCCAAAAGAGGCGTTCAGTCATTATAAAATCTTCTGCGCAGATCAAAAGTTTTTCTACCCGGTCAATACCCAGTGCCGCACAAATCTCCCTGATCTTATAATTTAATTGATGATCAATGAGGATACCCTCTTTAAATTCAAGCCGCACAATGTTGCCCGGGAGCATCTCCAGTTTAGCCGTTTCAAATTCGATACTTTTGTTTCGGGTCATTGGTTTACAGAATTATAGAAGTAACAGGTTATTTTAAGATGGTCAGGTGTCCGCGAAGACGAATGGTGTTTTGTTCAAAAGTGGTTGTTGCGTCAGTTGATGGATCTGGTTCAGATTGAATAGAAACAGTATTGGGGGTTGAATCCGGATAAGCAGTAATGTTAAATGAGCTGAAAACACATCCCAGGAAGTTGTATATAATAAGCATATAGGTTAATGCCCTGGCAAGACTTTGTTTTTTTATGAAGTTGTTAATCCGTTTCATTCGTGTAATCATTAAGCAATTTGATGGCGGCTTTATTTTAAAACCTTAACAAAGGTATGTGCGTGATTTACGAGTACTTAGGACTACTTTCCCAAAGAGTGCAGTGCGCAATGGATCAGGTTATTGACCTAAGTCATTAAACAGGCACTAAAACGCGTAAAACGGGGAGGGGAAGAAATGAGATTCATCAGAAAGTGCTGAAATTTTTTTTTCAAAGTCCTTCCGTTTGTTTTTCTGACACAAATTTTCGATAATCAATCTGTTTGCTGCGTTCGGAAATGGTGGTTTCAGTTCACCCGGCACAAACACGGCTGATTTGTGTCAAATGAAAGCCCTGTTATAAATCTGTATTGTTAAATTTACAGGTAGGTTCGAGTAAAAACACAACAACGCGTTTATGCATTTGTCCGCAATGATTTATGATCTGGCCCTGATTTTGGGTGTTGCAGCTGTTGTGACAGTGGTATTTAAAATGCTGAAACAACCGGTTGTGCTGGGGTACATTGTTGCCGGCCTGGTTGTAGGTCCAAACATTGCTTTTTTTCCAACAGTGATTGAAATTGAGGGTATAAAAACCTGGGCCGAAATTGGTGTACTTTTTTTATTATTTGGTCTGGGGCTTGAATTCAGTTTTAAAAAACTGGCCCGGGTTGGCGGGGTAGCTATGGTCACAGCATTAACCGGTGTTGTATTTACACTTTTTTCAGGCTACCTGGCAGGTCTGCTACTGGGTTGGGGCAACATGGACAGTCTTTTCCTGGGCGGTATTCTGGCAATTGCCTCTACCACCATTATCATTCGTGCTTTTGATGAACTGGGTGTTAAAAGCCAACAATTTGCAGGCATTGTTTTAGGTGTTTTGGTGATAGAAGATTTGGTTGCGGTTGTGTTGATGGTTATTCTTTCAACCGTATCTGTAAGCCGCTCGTTTGAGGGGGTAGAAATGCTGATGTCGGTTTTTAAACTGATCTTTTTTCTGGTGATCTGGTTTATAGCCGGCATTTATTTTCTGCCAACACTCTTTAAGGCATTGCGCCGGTATCTGAATGATGAAACCCTGCTCATTTTTTCAGTTGCACTTTGTTTTCTTATGGTTGTGCTTGCATCCAGGGCGGGGTTTTCGTCGGCCCTGGGCGCATTTATAATGGGGTCTGTCTTAGCAGAAACAACCAAGGCAGAACGTATTGAACAAGGTATTAAATCATTGAAAAATTTGTTTGGGGCTATTTTTTTTGTTTCAGTAGGTATGCTCATTGATCCGGCAATGCTTTCAGCTTATTTTCTGCCCATTTTAACAGCAACCCTGATTCTGCTGATAGGAAAACCTTTTTTTGTGATTTGCGGTGCATTGCTGGCAGGCCAGCCACTGAAGGTTTCTGTACAATCGGGCATGAGTTTATCGCAGATTGGTGAGTTTTCATTTATCATTGCCACCCTTGGCTTAACATTAAATGTTACCAGCGCATTTTTGTACCCCATTGCGGTAGCAGTATCTGTTTTGACCACCTTTACCACACCATTTATGATCCGGCTGTCAGAACCGGCTTACCATTTTATTGAAAGAAAATTACCCCGTAAATGGAAACGTGCGCTGAATAATTACGGCGCGGGTGCACAAAAAATTTCAGTGGCCGGAGACTGGAAAAAACTGCTGCGTTTTTACGCTGTGAATGTGATTATTTTCGCCGTTATCATAATCACCATTATATTATTGGTGACCACCTATGTTTATCCGCTGCTGAACAGAAATTTGCTGAATGATGTTTTACTGACAACAGTTACACTGCTGGTATTGTCGCCGTTTTTGTGGGCGCTTGCGTTTCGGCGTACCGACAAAAAATCGTATACCCGTATCTGGGAAAAACCGGTGCAGCGCGGTCCGCTGATTATGTTAATGCTTTCACGCGTATTCCTGGCTATATTTTTTATTGGCTTTTTGTTTCAGCGATTGTTTTCACCTGCCGCGGCCCTTGGCGGTGTTGTTATTGCGAGTGCAGTTGTTTTTATTTTCAGAAAAAGAATAAAAGGCTTTTACGGCAAAATAGAATACCGGTTTTTGTCTAACCTGAATGAGCGGGAGACTTTGCAGCGACCCAAAATTCAAACACCCTGGGATTCTCACCTCACAACCTATGAACTCAGCCCCGCATTGCCCTTTATAGGCCAAACACTGCGTGAAGTACAGTTCAGGGAAAAATTTGGTGTCAATGTAGCCATGATTAAACGGGGCGACCAGGTTATTAATGTCCCCGGGCGGAATGAGCGGCTTTATCCAAATGATGTGCTTTCACTCATTGGTTCAGACAAGCAGCTGGAACAGTTTATGGCGTTTATGAATACCTGCCTTGGACAAAACGTAAGTATGCCTGTTGACGCAGATGTGGCACTTCACCAGTTTCAGATTGGGCTAACCGGTGCATTGATTGGTAAAACCATTCGCAGTTCTGCAATCAGGGAACTGTCAGGTGGCCTGGTGGTAGGGGTTGAACGCAACGGCAAACGGCTGCTTAACCCCGAGTCTGACTTTGTATTTCAGGCAAATGACACGGTCTGGATGGTGGCAGATGAAAGCAGGTTAAAGGCTTTTTTAACACAGAATGATATAGTTCAGTAGCCGTCTTTTCTGCATTTATTCGTATCTTTGCACCCCTCTATGCAACACAAGGCAGGCTTTGTAAATATTATCGGAAACCCCAATGTTGGTAAATCAACGTTGATGAATCGCCTTGTTGGTGAACGGCTTTCTATTATTACAAGCAAAGCCCAGACAACACGCCACCGCATTTTGGGAATTGTCAACGATGAACATTATCAGGTGATTTTTTCAGATACACCGGGTGTGCTGGTGCCGCATTACAAATTGCATGAAAACATGATGCAGTTTGTTAATACTGCCCTGCAGGATGCCGATGTTATTTTATTTGTGACAGATATTTATGAATCTACCATTAACCACCCCGATGTATTAACGCGGTTGCAGAATACCAGCAAACCTGTTATTCTGTTGTTGAATAAAATTGACCTGGGAGATCAGAAAAAGGCAGAAGAAAAAGCCAATTACTGGCATGAGCAGTTGCCAAAAGCTGAAATTTTACCCATTTCAGCGCTCGAAGGGTTTAACCTTGAACCAATCTGGAAAAGGGTGGTGGAGCTGCTGCCTGAAAACCCGCCGTATTATGATAAAGAAGAGCTGACCGACAGACCGCTTCGTTTTTTTATCAGTGAAATGATACGCGAAAAGATTTTTCAGAATTACAACAAAGAAATTCCCTACTCAACGCAGGTTGAAATTGATACCTACGAAGAGGGGCCTAAAATAGACCGCATGCGTGCCGTTATTTATGTAGAGCGGGCCACACAAAAAGGAATTATCATAGGTCATAAAGGCGAAAAACTCAAAAAAGTAGGCATCGAAGCCCGCAAGGAAATTGAAAAATTTCTGGGAAAACAAATTCACCTGGAAATGTTTGTGAAAGTAGATGAGAACTGGCGCCAGAATGAGAAAAAACTGAAGAATTACGGATATTAGTTGAGGATATAGCTCTTAGGAGTCAGGCAATAGTATTCAGTACAAGGAGTGGAGAGAAAAAGAATGAATCAATGGATTGGCAATTTAAATGTGAGTAAGGGCAACTAAATCCTGACTCCTAATGAGCTAACTCCTAAAAAAGAAAGAAACATGTCAAATATACTTGCAATCGTAGGCAGGCCCAATGTGGGTAAATCAACGCTTTTTAATCGCCTGATAGGTTCACGCGTTGCCATTGTGGAAGAAGTTTCAGGTGTAACCCGTGACCGGATTTACGGCGTTTCAGAATGGAATGGAATTGATTTCAGTGTCATTGATACCGGCGGATACGTAAAAGGATCAGACGATATTTTTGAAGAAGAAATACGCAAACAGGTTGAAATTGCTATTGAAGAGGCCAACGTCATTCTTTTTGTGGTAGATGTTACAACCGGTGTTACTGATTTGGATACCGCGGTGGCCAACATGCTGCGTCGCTCCAAAAAGCCAATTTTCATTGTTGCCAATAAAGTAGATACCCATTCACGTGCCAATGATTCGATTGAATTTTATTCATTGGGTCTGGGTGAACTACATAACATTTCAGCCATCAATGGTGCCGGTACCGGTGAGTTGCTGGATGAGGTTGTGAAAGAGTTCAGCGTTGAAGGTGCGCCGGAAGATGACAGCGGTGTTCCAAAAATTGCCGTAGTGGGTAAACCCAACGTGGGCAAATCGTCTTTTATAAATGCCATTACCGGTGAAGACCGCAATATTGTAACGCCTATCAGCGGAACCACCCGTGATGCCGTAGATACACGGTATAAATTGTTTGGATTTGATTTCAGATTGATTGACACGGCCGGAATCCGCAAACGGGCTAAAGTGCATGAAGACCTCGAGTTCTATTCTGTCATGCGTTCTATCCGCAGCATTGAATATTCCGATGTCTGCATTTTTATGATTGATGCTACTGAAGGAATTCAGCGCCAGGATCTGAGTATTTTTTATGTGATTGAAAAAAATCACAAAGGGGTGGTTGTCGTTGTCAATAAATGGGATCTCGTTGAAAAAAGCAACAATTCCACCAAAGACTATGAAGACAAATTAAGAGCCCAGCTGGCACCGTTTAATGATGTGCCAATTATTTTTACCTCAACCATAACCAAACAGCGTATTCATAAAGTGCTTGAAAAAGCCATGGAGGTTTATGAAAACCGTACCAAAAAAATACCTACACACAAGCTGAATGAATTTGTGCTGGATATTATGAAACGCACCCCGCCGCCGGCTATTAAAGGAAAATATGTAAAGGTGAAGTTTGCAACCCAGCTGCCAACCCACGCTCCTTCGTTTGCCTTTTTCTGTAACCTGCCAAAATACGTGAAAGACCCCTACAAACGCTTCATCGAAAATAAGCTGCGTGCTGAATTTAATTTTGAAGGCGTTCCCGTCCGCATTTTTTTCAGGGAAAAATAGACCTGTCGATTTTTTTCGGTTAGTTATTTTTTTGTTTCACAGGAAGAAAGGATTGGCAGGACTTGAATAAACCTTGTTTTAAAAATTATTCAAAGGCAGGATTAGTGAATAATTGATTCTGTTAACTTTATGTATTGAAAATGTCTTTACTTCCAGTACATAATGCGGTGGAAATAAGTCCTACCAAGCTTGAGGGTGGCACAACATTGCCTTTTATTGTCGTTGCAGAAGACGGGAACGCTTATGTAATAAAGCTTTTTAAAAAGATTCATGCCCGACAGCGCTGTTATACAGCTGCAGAGGCTTTTGGCCACCTAATAGCTAAAAAATTTGAATTGAGAGTTCCGGAGGCGGCTCTTATTTTGTTGCCTCCGGGTTTAATTAAACTGATAAAAAAAAACAATCCTGATCTATATAAAGAGATTCTAACCAGAGATTATACCAAACCGTGTTTTGCAACAAGATACCTTGGAAATTTGCCTACATTTTCTCCTGCTTTACTTAAAAAAAAGCTGGAGACTCATGAGCTTGAAACTATCTTCGCGTTTGATACTCTTATTTTGAATGAAGATCGTAAAATAATTAAACCAAATATTCTACGTGATAAGAGTGGATATGTACTAATTGATCACGAGAAGGCCTTTGAGGGAACAGAATATGCTTTGAATAGATTTAAGGCAGGATTGATTTGTGAGTACACTAACAATCATTTGTTTTTCAAAACGCTTCATCAATATGCAAAGCGTAATGGAGCGGGGAACATGTTTGAAACTTTTGAAGATTATTTTCGCCAATTGCGTTTAGCAGATCTAAATCAATTAAGGTTGCAACTATCTGATTATAAGTATAACACTGAGGAGTGTGTGCTGTGGCAAATATATCTAGAGGATATGAAACGAAATTTTCCTAACTTCGTAAAAATGCTGAGGGGGTCAATTTCGTGAGTAAATCTGTTTCATATAGTATCTTAAAATATACACATTCAAAACTTCTTGGAGAGGAGTTGAATGTGGGAATCCTTTTTGTCTTTCCTGAGAGCAGAAAAGTTGCTTTTGTATATCCCCGTTCGCTTATCAGAATTCGGAGAACATATCCGAGCGTTAGCGTTGATTTATTAAAGTCTTACCTGACTGCTTTTAGAAGAAAGGCTGAGACCCTGGGTGCGCACATTGATCAATATGTCTTTAATTATGATGAATTGATTTCTGAGCAATTCCTTGTTACAGACGGATCCTCTCTCCAATTTACGCCTTTTAATCACGCACTTCTTATCGGGGATATTGAGAATACAACGACTCACTATTATAAACTTTATCTTAGTAATTATGATGCGCCTATAGCTTTGGGGATTGATTTGCGTAAAACCGACAAGTCGATTGTACAGGATTGTAAACGAATTATTTTGAATAAACGTCCCGAAATTGAAGGTCATTTGTATACTGATAAGTTTGTCTTGCATCATGACAAGGTTGTCTTTAGGCCAGATTTGCGATGGCAAAATGGGACGTTAAATTTGATCAAGGGCGTAAGTTTTGATTTTAAAGACGAGAATGATATTACAGACAAAGCGCTCTTGATTCAAAATCAGCTAAATTATCTTGAATCAGAAGTCAATGAGTTAAAAGCTCGTGTTGATTTGATAGTTAGTAAACCTTCCGATTCCAGGTTTCTTGATGCATACAGTTTTGCAATCGACCTTTTAAATGAGTCTAGGTCACATAAGGAGATAATTGAAGAGAAAGATCTGGATGCTTATACAGATTCTGTTGTAACAGAAATAGAAATTTAGCTTCATAGTTGTTTCGGTTCGAAAAGTTCTTGTCAAGTATTTGTGATTATTCCAACAATTGATCAAACATTAGCATAATTTTCTTTTGTTTACAAACGACATAGCTGCAAATCCACGAAGTTTCACCTGGTACTATTTTATAACAGAACTTTGCGCTAAATTCGCAATCAACTTCGTCTTTCTATACGTTGCGTACAAAATGACCTTTGAAGAAATTATTCAACAATTAAACAACCGTCAGTTCAAGCCCGTTTACTTTCTTCACGGGGAAGAGCCTTATTACATTGATCAGATTGTAGATCATGCGGCTGCATCTATTTTGGGTGAGGGTGAACGTGATTTTAATCAAACCGTTTTTTACGCCAAGGATACACAACCCATGTCCATTGTAGATACGGCCCTGCGTTTGCCCATGATGAGTGAATACCAGGTGGTGATTGTTAAAGAAGCGCAGGAATATACAAAGGCAACACAGTGGGAACAGCTTGAAAAATACGTAGACAGTCCGTCAAATTCAACCATTTTGATTTTTGCGCACAAATACAAAACCATTGATAAGCGCTCACGGTTTTTCAAAGTAATCAGTAAAAAAGGGATTGTTTTTGAATCAACAGGTGTAAAAGATTATCAGCTGGGAGCCTGGATCAAAGATTACCTGAAAGCCAAAAAATACCAGTGTACAGATAAAGCGGTTTCACTGATTGCTGAGTTTGTGGGTAATGATCTGTCACGCATTGCCAATGAAATTGAAAAGCTGGCAGTCGTTATTCCGGCTGGTACACAGATCAATGAAAAGCACATTGAGCAGCATATTGGTATCAGTAAAGATTACAACATTTTTGAATTGGTAAATGCCGTAGCTGACAGAGACATTGTAAAAGCCAATAAAATCATTGCCTATTTCGGGCACAATCCAAAAGCGGCCCCGCTGGTAGTGGTGCTGTCTAATTTACACGGGTTGTATCAGCGGCTTTTCAAAGCCCATTTTGCCCAAACCGATGATCCGTCAAAAATAGCATCCCTGCTGAAAGTGCATCCGTTTGTAGCCAAAGAACTGGTTCAAAACAAGCGCAAACATCCGGCCAAGGTAATTTCACGCAATTTTGGCATTCTCAGGGAATATGACATGCTGGGTAAAGGGGTCGGAACCAGCGGTGTACCAGAGTCTGAATTACTGAAAGAGCTCATTTATAAGCTGCTGCATTAATTCCCGTTTAATCTGCCACTTGTACATTTTAATCAGTCACGCCCGGTTTGAGGGCGCTATCCGCCTAAATCCATTATATTTGAGCTTTTAATACCAAACCAATGCGTTTAATCATTACTGCTGCCCTTATTCTTTTTACCTCAAATCTGCTGCTGGCCCAAACCGGAACTGTGCGCGGAATTGTAAAAAACAGTGAGGACGGCAATGCCATACCTTTTGCCAAAGTTTTGATTTTAGGTACTGATAAATTTGACGCTACGGATATTGACGGACTTTTTTCAATACCTGAAGTACCCGTTGGAAAGTACACCGTTCGTATCACATCAGCTGCGTTTACAGAATATACACAGGAAATTCAGGTTACACAAAACGGAATTATTGATTTAAAAGTTGAAATGATTGCCGGTAAAAGCCTGACCCAGGTTGATGTTGTTTTTGATGACAAAGACAAGGTCACAGATCCACGCACATCGGTTGTAAAAATTACCAATACAGACATTAAACGGGTGCCTGTTACCGGTGGTACGGCAGATATAGCAGGTTATTTCCAAACCGTACCGGGTGTTATTTCAACAGGTGACCAGGGAGGCCAGGTGTATGTGCGCGGTGGAACACCTATTCAAAACAAAGTGCTGCTGGATGGTATGACCATTTACAACCCGTTTCACTCCATTGGTTTTTACTCTGTTTTTGAAACTGAACTCATTCGTTCGGCAGATATTTATACCGGTGGATTTAATGCCAAATACGGCGGACGGATTTCATCGGTGATGGACATCTCATACCGTGACGGAAATACCAAACGGTTTGGCGGTGGCATTAGCTTATCACCATTTACATCACAAATTTTGCTGGAGGGGCCGCTCACCAAAAAACAAAATGTTTCATTTGTTTTTACCGGTAAAGCATCGGTTCTTGAACAAACATCCAAAACACTTTATCCCTATATCAACGACGGTGAGGGGTTACCGTTTAATTTTTATGATTTTTACGGAAAAGTGACCATTCATGGTGACCAGGCCAATAAATTTTCAGTGTTTGGTTTTTCATTCAATGACCAGGTAACCTACCAGGCTGTTTCTAATTTGAAATGGAACAGTTTCGGAGGGGGAAGTAATTTCATTTTTGTACCGAATAATTCTGAGTTATTCATGAAAGGCCGCTTTAACTTTTCAACCTACGACATTCTGTTGCAGGAAGAAAATCTGCCTGATCGCAGCAGTGGCATTCTGGGGTCTGAACTGGCATTTGATTTCACTTATCACCTGCCGGGTAAAAGTAAACTTGATTACGGTTTTGGATTCAATTATTTTCAGACAGATTTTAAAACATTCAATGAAGTTAACCGGGCCATTGAGCAAAACAACAGCTCTATTGAGGCCGGGGCTTATGTAACCTACCGGCACGTAACAGAAAACCGCCGCCTGATCATTGAGCCGGGCATTCGTTTTCAGGGATACGCCTCTGTTGGGCAAATTACTGCTGAACCGCGTTTGAGTGGAAAATACAACATTACTGAAGTAATTCGTATGAAACTGGCGGGTGGTTATTTTACCCAGAATTTTACTTCAACCACGTCAGACAAAGATGTGGTAAACCTGTTCTCGGGTTTCATTACCGCACCGCAAAACCTGCCGGGTACTTTTGTAACACCTGACGGAACAGAGAAACCCATCAATAACGGATTGCAAAAAGCATGGCACATCATTGGCGGTTTTGAAGTGGATTTGACCAAACGGCTTTCCCTTAATGTGGAAGGATATTACAAATGGTTTTCACAAATGACCAATGTCAACAACAACAAAATATTTGAAGACAATGCAATTAACTATGATGTGGCTGATGTTTACAAAAAAGATTTTATTGTAGAAAGCGGTACCGCTTACGGCGGAGATGTTGTATTTACATTCACCACCAAAAAATTCTACCTGTGGGCCGTTTATGCCATTGGTAAAGTTACCCGCTGGGATGGGTTTCAGTATTACTCACCGGTTTTTGACCGCCGTCACAACGTTAACCTCATTTCTACCTATACCTTTGGAAAAAATGAAAGCTGGGAAATTACTGCACGCTGGAACCTGGGAACCGGTTTTCCGTTTAAACAAACCAACGGGGTTTATGAAAAACCAACCATCAGTGACATTGATGCCGATTATTGGACCGGTAATGCCAATTCACTGACATTCCTTTACGATGATCAGAATAATGGCCGCCTGCCAACCTATCACCGGTTGGATATGAACATCAAAAAAACCATTAAACCTGAAAAATACAAGAATATCAAATACGAGCTTATTGCCGGTGTAACCAACATTTACAGCCGTCAGAATATTTTCTACGTAAACCGTGTTACCAATGAAAAGGTATACCAGTTGCCTATTATGCCTAGTTTGGCCTTTACCATGAAATTCTGATCTGGTACGTGGTTTGCAGCAATAGCTGAAAAACAGGGATGAAAAGGGTTGGTTTAAGCACATTGATTTTTTTGTTTTCCATTGCAGCTTCGGCCGCGGTGGCAGAATATCCGCAGGACTTGTCAAAATTCAAAAAGCTGGCTGATTTCAACCGCCGTGCAACATTTCCGGTTGGGTTTAACGCATATGGTTTTGGCCCTGTTGGCGGTCTTGCCCTTACGGTTGATTATTTTATTACCCCCAAAGTTGCCCTTGAGTTAGGGGGAGGCTTTCGTGATCAGAACCTGAACAATGGTTTCACCCTGGGTGCCAGGTATCATTTTTTTGGAAAAACTTTTCTAAGCCTGACCCCATACATTGGCCTTTATACGGCCTTTCACCACAACGGGTCTGACCTGCAGAATTACGGCATTTATATTCCTGCCGGCATTCATAAAATAAAAAAGAACGGTTTCTGCTGGTCAGTAGAGGTGGCCTGGCAGCAAAACACCTTTTCGTCACATAAAATAACCGGCGGATTCCGGCTGGGGTATCGTTTCAAAACAGGTAAATCAGGCCGCTGAGGGCTGCGTACCAGTTACATATCCGGCCCGGCGGCAGTTCTGTTTATATCTCGTTAAAAATACAGGGACGATTTGTGGTTAAATCAGTTTTGTATTTGAGCCAAATCTTTATATTTGTTTTTATTTAAAACCATTCTAAATAAGTGAACCTCATTCTGGCAGATAGTAACGAGTTGATTCGTATTGGGTTGCGCACCATTTTAAAAGATGAGCAGGTACACATTGTGGGTGAGGCTGAATCGTCTGAAGAGTTATTGAGTCAAATCAAAACCTTTCCGCCTGAAATAATTCTGATTGACTATACCAGCAAGGGTTTTTCGATTGATGTGATACCAACCATTCTGAACGCCATGCCCATGGTAAAAATTGTGGCCATCACTCCTGAGCAATCAGCCCAAACCCTGACGCATGCTATTAAAAGCGGCGTTATGTCATACGTTAAAAAAGATTGCGGTTTAAGTGAAATTGTAGATGCGGTAAAAGAAACCTACAACGGCAATAAATTTTTCTGCGGGCAGATTCTTGAAACTATCCAGAAAGAGGGTATTGATGTAGAAACCATTTCTGACTTTGAATTCTCGTGTGAGCCTATTGTGCTGTCTGAACGTGAGATTGAGGTAATTACTTTAATTGCAGAAGGGCTTACCAACGTAGAAATAAGTGATAAACTGTTTTTGAGCAAACACACCGTTAACACGCACCGCAAAAACATCATGGCCAAACTGGGTGTTAAAAATACAGCCGGTATTGTGATGTTTGCTGTAAAGCAGAAATACACAACACCCAACAAGTTCCTTTTTGCGGCTGAATCGTAAGGTTACTGATTCCCTGCCTGTTCATCAAGCCCGGCTTTGGTCTCGTTCAGAAAAAAGCCTGTAACCCTGAACCCTGATCCGCGATCAACCAGAAAAAGCCTTTCATACATGGTTTTTGACGGGTAATTAACGGTATAATTTAATTCCACCGTGGTAATGCCGTTGTTAATGGCAGATTCAAAATCAAAATCTTCATTGCGTGATTCAGCGGTTCCCCAGGTTGCTTCTACGTATTCAAATACCTCAAACCACTCCGCTTCACCGGTCTCTTCCAGCGTTTCCTTGTCAATCATATTTTCAACAATGTGCATGTATTCGCGGTTATCCAGTTTTTTGTGAAACTCACTGGCGGTATCTTCAGCCTCCCCAACCCCGCAGGATGAGAAAACACAAGCCATTATAGCTATCAGGGCGTAAAAAGTACGGTTCATAAAAGTTGATTTGGAAGCTAAGATATAAAATCACTGCAAGAGCGTTGCAAATTTTGCAATCTCAACAAAATCAACTACCTTCAACTTAATTTGAACCTTTTTAGAAACCGGTTGTACTTAATGCCGGATCAGTTGACCTATGAAGCACCTCATTTGCTTTTTACTGCTTTTTACAACGGGGCTTTTTGCATTTTCGCAAACGGCAGATCTGTCATTGGCTGAATTGAAGACCGAATACCTTAAAAAACGGAACAGTTCACTCAGTTCATCCGGCAAAAAAATTCCGGCAGAGCAGCAGGCAGAACTGGATGCACTTGTAAAACAACTGGAGGCTAAAGATGCTGAATCGTATGAATACAACCTGGTAGCTTACATCAACAGTAATTACAATACTGATTTAAAAGAATCGCTTTTTAAAGCCTATGCCTTAAAAAGTTCTGAAGAAGAAGTTGTAAAAGAAATGCTGGGTTTTTATGTGATCACGTCCAACACCGCTAAACAAAAAGAGTTTCTGATCAAGGTACAGAAATTTTATACACCGGCTGAACTGGCGTATTATGCAGATGCCATGCCATCAGGCAAAACAATTTTGTTTACCTCAAACCAGGAAGATATGTATGGTTTTATGGTGGCACAAACAAGCAACGGTATTGGTACAGATGTTCAGATTATGAATCTTGACTTTATGAAAAATGAAACCTACCGTGAAATGGTTTCAAATGCTGCCGGTATTACTGACATGACTTTTTTGGGGAATGAAAAAGCATACCTGAAAACTGTTTTAACATCGTCATCACAAAAAATACAGGTTTCGGCAACCGTTCCGCAAGACTATCTGTCACTGGTTTCAGACAAAATATATCTGACCGGGCTTTCATACCAGTATGGCAATGTAGATCAGTTTACGGCATTGAATAATTTTTGGTCAAAGGTTAAAACAAAAGACATGTCTCAGTTTACACTTACCAAATCATCTGAAAATAAACTTTACGGCAATTACCTGCCGCCGCTGCTTACCCTTTATATGATGCAGCCGGGTGACCAGGTTTTAAAAACCACCATTCAGGCAATTGCGGCAAAAGTAGGCAAGTCACAAGAGGTTGATGAAATACTGAAAGAGATACAGACAGATTGATGAAACTGTTTCGGAAAGATTATAAAACAATGAGCGACGAAGCGTTGATGCGCCTTTATACAAAGGGTGATAAGTCAGCTTTTGAGCAAATTTATGATCGCTATGAAAAGTTTATGGTCAATTTTTTTAACCGCAAGCTCTGGAATGATCGTATCAAGGCTGAAGATTTTGCACATGATTTATTTACAAAGCTGATTGACAATCCGGAACTTTTTGACCCGGAACGCAATTTTAAAGCCTGGTTGTTTTCAGTAGCAAACAACATGTGTAAAAATGAATACAAAAAGCAGGATATCCGCAAAAACACATCGTATGATGTGCCTGAACATTACCAGGGAACAGATACGGCTGATGCACCGGATAAAGAAGTAGACAAAGCCAGTTTTAATGAGGTATTGAAACGTGAACTGGATAAACTGGGAGACAAACACAAAGAGGTTTTTATGATGCGTCATTTTGACGGTCTTGCGCTGGAAGAAATTGCAGCGGCGCTGGATATAAATACAGGCACCGTAAAATCACGCCTGCATCATGCAACCAAAACAGTGGCTGAAAAACTGGAAATTTTCAGAAAAATAATAGTGAAAGAATGAACCAATTAATTTGTCAGGTGTATTTACAAATGACAGTTGATTGATGCGATTGAAATAAGTAATAAAAATGAAAACAGCAGAAGAAATAATCATTTCAAAGCGGTTCTTTGAGCTTAGCTCTTCTGAAAAGGAGGTGGTTAAAGAATATGCTTCGAATGAGGAGGACTATGAGGCGATGCGCTGGTTTTTGATCAGTACCCGGGATTCGTTTAATGAAAATAAAATTGAGCCTTCAGCCGACCTGCGCAAAGGTGTGTTGGCCCATTTGCAGCAAAAACCCGCTGCACCCAAAACAATCTGGCTGAATGGTGCAGGTGCTTTTTTATTCCCTTCTGAAAAAAGGTTTTACCGGTTTCCGGCGTTTCAGATAGCTGCCGTTGCCGCAGTTATTGTGACGGTGGTATTAATTTATAACAATAATCCAATGCAGCCTGAACTGGCTGTAAACGATCAGCATATTACACCTGTTCCGCCTGAAGAATCAGCTGTTATCAGTTCCGGTTCTGATGATCAGACAGCGGTGGTTGAAAAGCAAACCGTTGAAGCCCCCGATGCTCCGGCAGATGCGGTTGCGGGCAAAGAGTTTCCGGCTACTGAGGTTCCTGAACTGGAAAGAGCAGGAGACGCAGTTTCATCGGATGCCTATTACCGTGAGTTATCCGTTGCTGAAGAAGTGAAATTATCAAACAACCTGGATGAGCTGGAAGATATACCGGCCGTGCAGCAATCCCAGGCAGATCAGAAAACCAATGTAAACAGTGGTATTTATAATGTGGCATCGTCAGACAGGCTGGGTACCGGCACTACACTTAAGAAGGCTGAAGAGCAGAAAAATGATGGAGTAGTTGTGACAGATAACAAAGAAAGCGTTTCACGCAATGAGGCATATAAAACTGAAGACAGCACGGGTAAACGTGACCGTGATGATGCTAACACAACTCTGCCTGCCGGGCCGGTAGTAACGGTTACAGGTGAGGTGGCTGAGAACGATAAAGATACCGAGAAGAATTACCGGAGCACAACATTTGGGGGTGGGTATGTTGACTCTACCGTAACCACATCTACATCCGTAGCCGATGAGGAAGAGCAGAGTGCTGTTAAATTCAGCATTACTGAAACCAAAGCGCTGAAAAAGTTGTTCTTTATTGTGAAGTAACAAGTATTGGTCAGATCCGTTTTAATTCCTCTTCCTGAACCCAGCCTGAATTTCCATTCACTTCAATTTGTGTCCAGCTGTCGTTTTGCTGAAGCACTTTTACTTTGGCGCCTTCATGCAGCTCAAAACTGATATTGGCTTTATCAAGTGGTGAAAGGCGTACCTCTGCTTTTTCTGATACAATGATTGCCTCAGAGTTGTCCAGCACCGCTTCTTTGTGAAAATAGGCGGTGAGGGTACTTACGGCAAAGAGTAATCCAAACAACATTCCGCCCATCATACTCATGTTGCGGATGCGGCGTGATCTGGTAAGAATAAATACCAGGATAATTAAACTGAAAATTAAACTGGAAGCAATGCTCACATACGCCCAGAGATTTGTCTGCGGTCCATACAGCAAGCGTTTCAGCCATTCAGAAAGGGCAGGGTCAGGCTGTTCAATTTTATCTTCAGTTTGCAGGTTTACAAATTCCAGGTTGAATTTTGCATCTTCATTGCGCGGGTCCAGTTTCAATGCCCGTTCATAAGCCCAGATAGCGAGGCCAATGCGTTTGCTTTTGTAATAGGCATTGCCCAGGTTGTAATACACCTCTGAGTTCTGGTGTGCTGAGTCCAGGTATTCTTCGTATGATTTGGCGGCAGTTTTATAATGTTCCTGTGCGTAGTAGTCATTCCCCTCTGTAAACAGGTTCTGCGCACGTAGTGCGGTTGATGCACAAACGGCAAAAAGCAGGCAATATAGAATCTTAGATGTTTTCATCAAGCTGATCAACCAGTTTTTGAGTTTCACGAATAGTGTCTCCCAGGTTTTGAGACGTAATAGGTGCGTATTGTGCCATTTCAATTTTTTTCCAGACATGTGAAAGCTCCAGCATTACCTGGGTAGGGGCTTTTTTATGTTCCAGTTCAGTGGTGATAGATTTTAACGAAAGATTTGAAAGAGACAGGTTCAGTTTGGCCATGAGGTAGGTAATCAGCGTATTCTGAAGCAGTTTCAGCGCACCCTTGTCATCACCTGATTTCAAGAGCTGCAACGCCTGTGAAAGTGATTTTTGTGCAGTTTTGCGTGCACCCTTTTTAGTACTTTCAGCTTTATCTTCAGGGCTGATGTTTTGCTTTTTCCGGCGCAGCAGCATAACCAGGAACACCAGTACAGGTGGAACAGTAACGAGCGTTAAATAGGGGAGTGAACCAAAAACAAAGTCATTCAGGTTTACATCAGCATTTGGTTTGTCATGAATAAAATGAATATCTGTATTTTCAATATCAATGACTTTTTGCCCCTTGTAAACAGCACCGTGATTTTCATCTCCTTTTTCAACGTGAACTGTAAATTTTTCAGTAGACAATTGTTTCATGGATTTGGACGAAAGATCAAAATACGAGAAACCAAAAGGTTGTACTTCAAAGTCACCCGGCTCGTTGGCGGTAACAATAAATTTATAATTGATGCTACCTCTTAAACCACTGGTTGTCACTTCTGTTTCATCGGTTACCTCAGGGTCAACAAGGGTAAATCCGGCGGGCATGCTCAGTTTGGGTTCATCAAAGGCATTAAAGTTTCCGGTACCTGTAATGCGGATATTGAGTTCAAAAGACTGGCCCTGTGTGAGGCTTGTTTTATCAATTTCATGCACCAGGTCAAAACGGCCAATAAGTCCATTGAAATCTGACGGTGTTTCTACGGGCAATTTTTTTACATCAATGGTCAGTGAATTAGAAGTACCGTCTTCACGCACGGAGGTAAAAATATCCTGCGAGTGAATCAGCGACGCGTAGTAAGGATCAATAATTATTTTGCCCGCGCGCTCAGCAATGCACAACTCCTGTTTTAATTCCAGCACATAGTATTTTAGCCCGCGGATCGTTTCCTGTGTCATGGTATAGTTCAGCCGGTTCGGGTTCAGGTCTTTTCTCCATATTCCGCTGGCATTGCCATCTTCAATGCTTTCAATTTGTGTCGGTTTTTTGACACTGTAAAATTTCAATGTCAGTAGAAACGGTTCACCCACATACACTGAATTTTTATCGGTTGTGATTTTAAGATAGTAGTTTCCGTTTGACGTGTTTTGCTGTGATGAGTTGTTTCCGGGGTTTCCACCGGCTACTACTTTTATTGTTACTGCGTCTCCGGAATTGACTTTTTTCAGCTTGCATTTCATGGATGCCGGCGGAATGCTGTACGTTCCTTTTTTAGGCGCCCGCAGGTAAAAGGTCAGTGAATATTGATTTTGTTTGGTGGTAACGTTATTAACCGTGTATGAGCTGCTGGAGTATCCTTTTTCAGGTCCGCCTACTACTTCGAGTTCACCAAAATCGGGCGCAGTTACCGGGCAATCCTGGTTGGCAATAATCTGGTAGGTAAATATTTCTCCCTCTTCTACGGTGGTTTTACTCACACTCACCTCAATTGCGGGAGCCTGGCTCCACAAAACCGGGGTCAGTAACAAAAATAGTATGGCGATGCTGAATTTCACTTACCAGTCTTTTTTCTTGGATTCTCCTGTGCCTACAACTTTGTTTTTTTCCATTTTTTTGCGCGTGTCTTTTTCGCTTTTGAGCGCTGCTTCTAATATACGCTTAGCCTGCTCTTTGGATATTTTAGGCTGTATTGGCTGCTTTTTTGAATCGTTCGTGCCGTCTTGTTTGTCATCCTTATCAGATCCGCTATCTTCTTCTTTGTCATTTTGCTGATCACCCTCGTTGTTTTGATTTCCGTTTTGATCAGATTCATTTTGATTATCGCCCTCGTTTTCATTTTCATTCTGATCCTGGTTTTTGTCCTGGTTCTCATTTTTATCCTGGTTTTGCTGCTGCTGCTTTTTCAAAAGTTGTGCATAGGCCAAGTTATAACGTGAATCTTCATCTTTTGGATTCAGTTTCAACGCAGCTTTATAGGCATCAATGGCATCGTCCAGTTTTTGATTCATAAAATACGAATTGCCCAGGTTATGATATACAAGGGCCCGGTCGTATGCCGTTGGTGCCAGGTCAATAATAGACCCGTATAGATTGGCTGCCTTTTCAAAATCATTTTTACGGAAATAGGCATTGGCCATGTTATAATTAGGTTTAAAGCTGAGTGGTGATGCATTCACCGCCTCTTCATAATAACCAATAGCTTCATCAAAGTCACCTTCGTCAAAAGCCCGGTTTCCGTAATACAGATTCCGTTTCTCCAGGTCTTGCGAAACCGCATTCAGCGATACAAGCCCAATCCCGATCATTACTATCAACCTAACCATTATACTCTTGTAGTTTGTGAACAATTCCTGAGCGTTTTTCTGTCAGAAAAAATTCAATGAATAAAAAGATTAATCCAATACCGAGGAACCACTGATACTGATCTTCATAATCAACATACAGCACTGATTCCATCTCGGTTTTTTCAATTTCACGCACGGTTTCAAGCAAACCTTCCAGGTTAACGTAGGTGCCCTCAGCCTGCACATAAGCGCCTCCGCCGGCGGCTGCAACTGCCTGCAGCATGGTTGCGTTGAGTTTTGTCAGTACAGTGTTTCCTTCGTCATCCTTTTTATACCCTTCCACTTTTCCATCTACAAAATTGGGGATGGGTGTTTCGTTGTTTGTGCCCATACCAACGGTGCTGACAATGACATTGTGTTCAAAAGCGCCTTTGGCTACTGATTCCGGATTTCCTTCGTGATCTTCACCATCAGAAATGACAATAATAGCCTTGTTTACACCGTTTTCCATGTCAAAACTTTTCATGCATTTGTCAATGGCCAGGCCAATATCTGTTCCCTGGTTGGTCATCATTTCAGGACGTACAGAATACAAAAACAGTTTGGCAGCGCGGTAATCATTCGTAAGCGGTACCTGAACAAAAGCATCACCGGCAAAAATGACAATACCTACTTTATCACCATGCAGGTTGTTGAGCAAACGTTCAACTGAAAGTTTGGCAACCTGAAGCCGGTCCATTTTTGAATCCAGGTCAAGCGCACGCATGGAATTTGAAATATCCAGCGCAATCATAATTTCAATACCGTCAGCTACTGCTTTGTTTTTTCCCTGTCCGTATTGTGGATTAGCCATTGCAAGAATCAGAAAAACAATTCCGTTCCGGAACAGAAAATATTTCATGAATGATTTTATGTTGGAAACCGGTGAGGTGAGGTAACGCAGTAAACGCTCATCAGCCAGCATGCTGAGTTTTGCATTTTTCCATTGAATAATACTGAAAAAGCCAAGCACCAGCAGCGGCACAATTAGCAGTACCCACAACCATTCGGGGTTTTCAAACTGAAAAGCTTCTACCTCTTCAGTCATGTAATAAAACAAACTGAAATAAAGCAGCCAGAAAGCGAGCTCCCAGATCAGTACAGAAATGACCAGGTTCTTAAAATCATATTTATGCTGACTCAGTTCCATTATGGGATACTTTTCAATAAGGTGTGATGAATGGTGCGGTAAAGCAAAATCAAAAAGATTCCCAGTGCCAGTAATCCATAGTATTTTTCAGGCGGATTGACTTTGTATTCCAGCACTTTTACTTTAGATTTTTCCATCTGGTCAATTTCTTTGTAGATCAGTTCCAGTTCAGTTTCATTTTTGGCCCTGAAATATTTTCCGCCGGTTTCGTTGGCTATTTGTGTCAGTAATTCTTCATCAATTTCTACCGGCATTTCCTGGGTAATGGTTCCAAAGGGTGTTTGAACAGGATAGGGTGCCGTGCCGTCTTTACCAACACCAATGGTATAGACACAAATGTTATTTTCTTTGGCAATGGCTGCGGCTGTCAGCGGATCAATTTCGCCGGCATTGTTAACACCGTCAGTCAGCAGAATAATGACTTTACTTTTTGCATCGCTTTCTTTCAGGCGGTTGGTTGCGGTTGCAAGCCCAAGCCCAATAGCTGTTCCGTCATAAATGATGTCAGAATTGCTGATGTTCTGAACCTGCTCAAACATGACCTTTAAAAGTTCGTGATCATTGGTAAGTGGTGCCTGCGTGTAGGCCTCTGCCTGAAAAACCACCAGGCCAATGCGGTCTGACGGGCGGTTGGCAATAAAATCAAGTGCTACTTTTTTGGCTGCTTCAAGGCGGTCAGGTTTAAAATCCTGCGCTTTCATACTGCCAGATGCATCAAGGGCCATCACAATGTCAATGCCCTCCATGTTTTTCTTTTTGTACTCTTCAATGTCATTTGGAAGGTGGGGCCGTGCCAGTGCCAGTATAACAAAACTTAAACCGGCTATAAATACAAATAAATTGAGATGTCTGAAAAAGGCTACAAAATTGAATTTTCGTTTTTCAAAATTTTCAAGTGATGAGTAGTTGATGTTTTTGAATTTGCCCGCCTCATGGTATAAATACCAGAAAATAATTGCCGGTATTACCAGGAATAACCAGAAAGCCTGTTTGTAAACAAACTCGTAGTCAAAAATGGCTATGTCAAAATACTTACTCACCGGTGGTTTGTTGATTTAGTTCAGCCTGATCATCGTGTTTTTTTGTGCGCTCTACAAATTCAATAGACTGTTTTAAAGAAACAAGTCCGTCGTCGTCAGCCGGACTGAATTTGGCAAATTTGACCATATCTGCCTGGTTGAGAATTTTTTTCAGGTATACTTTATCGGTATCACTGATGTCGGCATTTTTAAGGTCGGTCAGAATTTCACGCGTGGTTTTTTCAAGGGCATGAATGTCAAACCGCTCTTCCAGGTATCTGCGCACGGTGTCCGTCATGGTTGAATAATAGTCTTTTTTATTGCCCGCTTTCCAGCTTTCATGCATCATCAGGTCATTAAGCACGGCAAGTGCGGTAATGTGAGCAGGAATTTTGGGTGCCTCAGGTTCAGGTTTTTCTTTGCGGTATTTTTTCAGCAGCCTGAACAGGAAAAACAGGGCAATGATGGTTCCGGCAATTGCAAAAACATACCAATAGGTTTTGAGCCAGTCTTTGGCCATTTCACTCCAGGTATAGGTGACATCGTAATTTGGTTTAATATCAACAATTCCTTTGGATGTATCTACTTCTACCGTTTCAACAATCAGTTGCAGCGGGTTGGTTTCAAAACGTGATTCATTGAGTTCAATTTCTATGGCCGGAATTTCGAATACGCCTGGTTCAAAGGCTGAAATGGTAAGTTGCTGTTCACGCAAATAGGTTTGGGTATTGCTGTCAAGGATTGATTCGTAATCAACCGTTTTGTCAATGATTTCAATTTTTTTTGTCAGCGTATCTTCAAACTGGGGCCAGCCAATCAGTGCATCTTCATTTGGATTAGCGTATTCAAAAAAGATTCGCAGCACGGTTTGTTCACCAATCCGTATACGGGCAGTATCAAGACTCATGACTGCTTTCTGGCTCAGGGCCAGCAGCGGAAACAAAAACGTTATGGTTACCAGTTTTTTCATCCGCGCGTATTAAACAGGTTCATGAGGGGTTTTATATACCCTTCGTCGGTTTGTATTTCAGCAAAATCTGTTTTAGAGCGGCGGAACAGCTGGCGCAGTTTTTCATCGTGCTCTTTTGATTTTGCGCTGAATTTTTCCCGCACTTTTTTTGACGAGGTATTTACCCATCTGCCTTCACCCGTTTCCAGGTCATGGAGGTGAGCTATTCCAATATCAGGCAATGATGCATCTGCCTTGTCCTGCACTTTTAGCGCAACCACATCGTGCCGGCGCGATGCAATTTTCAACGCATCTGCCAGGTTGTTTTTTTTGTCTTCGGTCAGGGGTACCTGAAAATCACTCAACACAAAAGCAATACTTTTTTTCTTCACCATTCGGGAGAAATATTTCAACCCTTCTCCAATATTTGTTTCACGTCCACTGGGCTCAAAGTTGATCAGTTCACGAATAATGCGCAAAATGTGTGACTTTCCCTTTTTAGGGGAGATGTATTTTTCAACGTGATCTGAAAATAAAATCAACCCTATGCGGTCATTATTGGATACGGCAGAAAAAGCAAGCACCGCACAAAGTTCAGTAATGGTTTCGCGTTTTAACTGGTTGCGTGTACCAAACATACCCGATGCTGAAACATCTACCAGCAGCATTACCGTTAATTCACGCTCTTCTTCAAATACTTTGACAAACGGCTCGTTGAAACGCGCGGTTACATTCCAGTCAATGGTTCTTATTTCATCACCTACGGCATATTCCCGAACCTCGCTGAAAGCCATTCCGCGGCCTTTGAAGGCAGAGTGATACTCACCTGAAAAAATCTGGTTAGAGAGACCCTTGGTTTTGATCTCTATCTTCCGTACTTTTTTTATGAGTTCTTTGGTTTCCACGGCTTTTTTTAATCAATAATTTTCCAGCTTTTCAAAACTGATTTTCCGTCTATGAACTGAACCAGGACAGCTTCAATGGTTATTTTTTTATCCAGATCTTCTTCGGTCCAGGGTGCGTGATTGTCCAGGTAATAGGCTTCTGAATCTGCAAAATCCCAGATGAAGGCCGCCTGGCCATTAATGTTCATGGTTCGGCCTTCGTACACCTGCTTTTTAACCGGGTTAACGGAAATTGGTTTTATCACCAACCGGTAATAAATCTGTGTGGTGTCTGAGAACATACCCTGCGGGCTATCAGGTGTTGAATAATATTCACGGGGATATTTTTCTTTGGTAATAATTCCGGTTAACTCCACAAACTCGTTCTGATAACCTGAATTTGGAATGACATACAGGCCGGCAATTTGTTCGCCGCCTTTTGGGTGTGTTACATTGTCTTTGATTGTAACGGTATCATTCAGTTTGTAGAACGGTTTGTCATATATATGGTTCATGCCGGTATACATAGCCATGTAAGCCGGTCCGGTAAAATCGTGAATCTCCAGCCGGTTGTCATACATTTGAATTCCGCCTGTCTGTAGCTTTAAAAAAGGAAGGTCCTGGTCAGGCAGTAATTTGAAATCAGAATCAATGGACATCAGTGTATCAAAAACTTCTTTTTCGTTGTCAAAAAACACCGCCTGCATTTCAGTATTGTTGATTTGCGTAAGCCTTATTTCACCGTACTCATTTGCGTAGATACTTGTTTCAGCTTTTTTTATTCCGGCGTTACCATAGTCTGATTCATTGGCGCACGAAGTGCCCGTAGCCAGAATTCCCAGAAAAGCAATATGCATTTTAGTGTTGAACATGAATCCGAAAAATTTAAATCTGCTAAGGCACTTCTACAAAGTCCATAATCTTTCTTACGAGGTCGGCCTGGGTGATATCTTCTGCTTCAGCTTCGTAGGTGAGTCCAATGCGGTGACGGAGCACATCCGGGCAAACAGCGCGCACGTCTTCAGGAATTACAAATCCGCGGTGATTGATAAACGCGTATGCTTTGGCCGCAAGAGCCATGTTGATCGAAGCACGTGGTGATGCGCCGAATCCAATGAGGTGTGCCAGGTCTTTTAATCCGTAATCTGCCGGGTTACGTGTGGCAAAAACCAGATCAATGATGTATTTTTCAATTTTTTCGTCGAGGTAAACTTCTTTAACCAGGTCTTTGGCGCGCAGAATCTGATCAACGCTGATAACGCTGTTTGCTTTTGGAAATCCGTTGGGTGAAATATTCTGACGAACAATCAGTTTTTCTTCTTCTTTGGTTGGATAATCCATGTATACTTTCAGCATAAAACGATCCACCTGTGCCTCAGGCAAAGGGTATGTTCCTTCCTGCTCAATGGGGTTTTGAGTAGCCAGCACCAAAAAAGGCTGCGGTAATTTGTAGGTGGTTTCACCAATGGTCACCTGGCGTTCCTGCATGGCCTCCAGCAGGGCACTTTGTACTTTGGCCGGGGCCCGGTTGATTTCATCTGCCAGAATAAAGTTTGCAAAAACAGGTCCCTGTTTAACGGTAAACTGCTCTTGTTTCTGATTATAAACCATAGTACCCACAACGTCGGCAGGTAATAAATCAGGTGTAAACTGAATGCGGTTGAATTTACCGCCAATCGTATCTGACAGGGTTTTGATGGCCAGTGTTTTTGCAAGGCCCGGCACCCCTTCCAGCAAAACGTGTCCGTTAGCCAGCAGGCCAATCATTAAACGTTCAATCATGTACTGCTGACCCACAATTACTTTGTTGATCTCTGCCTGCATCTGATCCAGAAAGGCGCTTTCCTGCTGAATTTTTGCGTTAATAACCTCAATGCTCTGAGGTGAATTTGATGAAGAAGTTTCTTCCATAAAATGCTGTTGATACACTATCACTACAAAACTACAAAGTGTGTACGCCGTATCGGGGAAGCCGGCTGTTAAAAAATGTTAAGCACGGAAAGTCTTGTAAATACTGATGTTTTCAGAATTTTTTTAACCTGATTTTTTGGCTTTTTTTTAACACCGGTTTGGAGGTGTTTTCGGGAATGTTTTTTAGGTTGAAAATGGTATGTCAAAGCTAAAAAGGATCATACCCAAAGCCCGTGGGAGAATTTTGGCATCCTTTTTTTGCCACCAGGATGCGAAGGCAGAGACCTAACTGCCCACAAGCAGGCTGGGAAACACAACGTACAAATCTGGAAACTGTTTAAATTTTGGCTGGAGTTTCTTCGCTCCGTTACACTTCACTCAGAAAGACAAGGGCCCGAAGGAATATATTGGGAGAGGTGTGTTATGCGCCAGTGGCGCATAACACACCTCTCCTCTGAACTTACATCTGAGGCTCTTGTCTTTCTGAGCAAAGCGAAGAAATCCCTCCCAGATAAACGTCTGGTAAGGTTCGTTTTTAAATAGCTTGCTGGTGGAATCCCGGTGTCTTTTGGCTGGAGTTTCTTTGTTTTTCCGCAGGATGCTGCAGCCCGGAGTTTTATTTTTTATACCCCTCTACCGCCTTACGTACACTGCCAAATTCAGCCAGCAGCGCATTGGCCTTTTCATAATCAACACCCAGTTCATCCATAATCATACGGGTACCGCGGTCAACCAGTTTGTTATTGCTCAATTGCATGTCAACCATGCGGTTTCCTTTTACACGGCCAAGGCCAATCATGAGGGAGGTTGAAATCATGTTGAGTACCAGTTTCTGAGCGGTGCCTGATTTCATGCGTGTTGATCCGGTTACAAATTCGGGTCCCACAACCGGTACCAGGGCATAATCGGCTTTTTCAGTCAGCGGGCTGCCCGGGTTACAGGTAATACCGCCGGTAAGTACACCGTTTTTTTTAGCCATTTCAAGGGCTCCCAAAACGTATGGGGTGCCGCCTGAAGCTGCAATACCAATCAATATGTCACCTGCGTTGATCTGGTGTTCCTGCAAATCTTTCCAGCCCTGCTGCAGATCATCTTCAGCAAACTCTACCGCTTTGCGTATGGCCGAATCACCGCCGGCAATAATACCAACTACCAGACCCTGCGGTACACCAAAGGTTGGCGGGCATTCTGAGGCATCTACAATTCCAAGCCTTCCGCTGGTTCCGGCACCAATGTAAAACAGTCGTCCGCCCTTTTTCATGCGTTCAAGCGCTGCTGTTACAAATAATTCAATCTGAGGCAGAATTTTTTCAACCGCGTCGGGCACCGTTTTATCTTCCCGGTTAATGTTATGCAAAAGCTCACCAACAGGCATCTTTTCAAGGTTTTCATAGCGTGATGCAGACTCGGTGATTTTTTTATTTTTTTCGCCCATAAACAGGTAGATTAGGAATAACGCCTTTAACTTTTTACCAAAACGCGGTTATAGTGTCAGAAGTCTCAGTTTTTTTTGGGATATTTGTAACTTAAGGTCAAACAGGTAAAGGTAGAAGAAAAGGGCTTTTTAGCGGGCCATTCGCCCGGGTAATTTCCCAACACCGGCTTGTTAAGTCCTTGAAAATGTGTAAAAACAGTGTTTGTTGAACCTTTTTTGATATCAGGGGTATACTAGTAATGATGCGTATAATAGGTCTGCTCATAGTGTTATTGATTGGCGGGGTTACCCTTGCCCAGGACAATATCATTGCGCTGAATGTAACGGTAAATGATGAAGATGCCGGCAAAAGGCTTGCGGGTGCCACCATGGAAATAATGCAGGATGGCAAGCCATTTAAAACGGTTACCAGCGCGTCAAACGGCAAGTTCCCGATTGTGGATATGCCCTTAAATCATACCTACACCATCTACATCAAAAAAGACGGGTATGTCACCAAGGTGTCAGAAACCAATGCGTATAGCAGCTATCCTGAAGATTTGCCCAAAGTACTTTACCAGGAAATGGAAATTTCGATTTTCAAAACCATGGAAGGAGTTGATTTTTCATTCCTTGAAAGCACGCCCATGGCTAAATTCGAAATTACCCAGAATGGCTATGTAGAGCATGATCCGGCCTATACCAAAGACATGCTGGCTAAAATCACCAAGCTGAAGGAACAAATGGAGCTTCAGCGACTGGAGAATGAGAAAAAGGAAGCAGAGAAGAAAAAGGCTGAAGCAGATTTCAATGCTTACATGAAAGCAGGTAATGATGCCATGACAGCGACCAAATATGACGTGGCTATTTCACAATATGAGTTCGCCTTAAAAATCATTCCAAACGAACCAACGGCTGTTGCAAAACTGGAAGAGGCAAAGAAAAAGAAAGCAGAACTTGAAAAGGCCAATGCAGATCAGAAAGCCTATTCAGATAAACTGGCTGCCGCAAAACTAGCCTATGATTCCAAAAAGCTGGAAGAGGCACTTACCTTGTACAAAGAAGCCAGCACGCTGAAACCGGCTGAGGCTTTTCCAAAAGAACGTATTTTGGCCATTGAGGCTGAAATTGCAAAACAAAAAGAACAGGTTGAACAGTTCAATAAACTGGTGGCAGAAGGGGATGCTGCGGTTGGTTCAAAACTGTATGACGACGCTATCACCAAATATACGGCTGCATTGGCAATCAAAGCAGATCCCGCCGTTCAAACCAAACTGGATAATGCCAAAAAACTGAAACTTGAAAAAGAACAGGGTGAAGCCAAGGCAAAAGAACTGGAGGCAAAATACACAGCCTTAATGAAAGAGGCCGATGTGGCTTTTAACGCGCAGAATTATACACTGGCAAAAACCAAATACACAGAGGCTCTGGCTGTAAAAGCCGGTGATCCAACTGCAACGGCGCAGCTTGCAAAAATTGATGAAATTCTCAAAAAGAAACAGGAAGAATTGGATGCCGCCAATAAAAAGGAGGCTGATTACAAAAAATTAATGGCTGAAGGTGAAACACTGTTTACACAGAAAAACTGGGAAGCAGCCAAACAAAAATATGTAGCCGCGCTGGAAATTAAACCAAACGATCCGCCTGCGTTAGCCAAAATTGATCTGATCAATAAAGAGCTCGAAAAACAAACACTGGAAACCAAAAAGAATGAAGATTACAACCGCCTGATGGCTGAAGCCAAAGTACTGTATGATCAGAAAAAGTATGCAGAGGCCAAACAAAAATACCAGGAGGCAAGCAATGTAAAACCGGACCAGGCTGACCCAAAAAATCAAATCATTGCCATTGACAAATTATTAGCCGACCAGGAAAAACTGGCCCTGCAGGAAAAAAACTACCAGGCCCTGATAACCGAAGGAAACAGCCTGAAAGACATTAAAGATTACACGGCTGCCCTTGACCGTTACAACAAAGCCCTGCTGATTAAACCGGGAGATGTGACTGCCACGCAGAAAATTGCAGAGATTAATAAGATACTGGATGAGCAGAAAAAACTGGCTGAGCAGGAAAAATTGTTTGCAGATTATGTAACCAAAGGAGATCAGTCTTTCAACGCAAAAGACTACACAACGGCTAAAATGAATTATCAGAAAGCCCTTGAAATTAAAGCTGATCCAACGCTTACGGCAAAAATCAAAGAGATTGATGAGCTCATTGCCAAAAGTCAGAATGAGCAGCAGATTCAGGCTAAATACGATGCTGCTATAAAAGAGGCCGATGCATTTTACAAAGCAGGTGATTTAACCAAAGCGCAGGCTAAATACGAAGAGGCACTGGCTATAAAAAGTGCTGAAGTATATCCCAAAGAAAAAATTGCTGAAATCAAACAAAAACTTGCTGCTCAGCAGGATCAGGCACAAAAAGATCAGCAGTTCAAGGATTTTGTTGCTGCCGGTGATGCTGCCTATACAGCAAAAGAGTACCAAAAGGCGCTGGCCAGTTACCAGGAAGCATTAAAGGTAAAACCAGACCCAACAATTACCCAAAAAATAGGTCAGCTCAACACCCTTATTGCTCAGCAAACGCAAGAGCAGCAGACAGAAGAACGGTACAAGGCAAAAATAGCAGAGGCAGATGCAGCTTACAATGCTAAGTCGTGGGATACAGCGCGGAACTTGTATCGCGAGGCGCTGACCATTAAAGTAAATGACACCTATGCCAACGGCCGCATTGCGGATATTGAGAAACAAATGCAGGCTGAGACCAATGCAGAAGTAGAACAGAATTACCAGAAAATTATTACCAAGGCTGACGGCTTAAAAACTGAAGAGCGTTATGATGAGGCCATTATCTATTACAACAATGCGTTGAAACTGAAACCATCTGACCCGTATCCAAAACAGCAGATTGAAGCCATTAATAAAATAAAAACAGACAAGGCAAATGCCCTGCAGGCGCAGGAAAAACTGACGGCCGAATACAACGCACTCATCAAAGAGGCAGATGTTGCTTTTAATACTCAAAACTGGACCGTAGCCCTGGCCAAATACAAAGAGGCCTTGCTTAAAAAACCGGGAGAACCTTATCCGCAGGGACGAATTACCGAGATCAATGATAAAATGAACGTGCAAACGCAGGTTAACCAGACTGACGTGGAGTATAACAAGTACATTTCTCAGGCAGATGCCCTTTTTGCACAAAAAAATTACCTGGAGGCAATAGGGGTTTATAAACAGGCACTGGGCGTTAAGTCCAACGATGCGTATGCTACCAACCAGATTCAGGAAGCAACCCGGCTGGAGCAGGCAAAATCTGTAGAAGAAGAAGAAATACAGTATCAGAAAATCGTTACCGCCGGACAAAAGAAATTTGATGAGGGAGATTATATAAAAGCACTGGAATATTATAAACGCGCTTTGGGCATTCGTCCAAACGATACCCTGGTTCAGAAAAAAATTGACGAAATCAATCAGCTGCTTGCCAATCAAAAAGACGACGGCGAATTCAATACCCTGGTTCAGCAGGCAAACACCTATTTTGAAAAAGGTGACTGGAAAAATGCCAAGGTGTATTATGAAAAAGCATTGGCGGTTAAAGATGATACCTACTGCAAAAATCAAATTGACATCATCAATAAAAAGATGAAAGAAGAGAGTGGAAAAGAGGTGGATGAGCAGTACCAGAAACTGATTGCAAAAGCAGATGAATATTACGATTCTAAAACCTATGACAAGGCAAAGGGACTTTACGAGAGAGCACTTTCCATTAAACCATCGGATACATACCCGAAACAACGCCTGGATGAAATTGACCGCATCCTGAATCCGGGCAAGTATATGGCCAGTTCAGATGGATTGCCCGATTATGGAAAACCAGTCAATTCAACCGATGTAGACATTCAGGGAATGTTACTGGAGGCAGATGATCAGCGCCAGTTCATGGCCAACCAAAAGGTAGAGCAGCAGCGTGTGACGGCTGAAGATGTCAACCAGGAAAATGCGGTTGACCAGACCGATGAATCGTTTGTTACAGAGAAAGAAGCTAACCGGATTGACCAGGATATCGAAGAAAAAGACTGGAGTGCTGAGGTACACCGTACAGAAGCAAACCTGGAGGTAATAGACATGCAGATTCAGTTGGACGACAGGCAAAGTGACCTGGTAACAGCTAATGAAAATGATGTACAGCACACCAATCAGAATGTAACCAATCTCAATACCGAAATCAGTGTCAGAAATGAAAACGATGATTTGCCGCGTGAAGAATACCTGGCAGATGTAGAGCGTATTAAAGTAGAGGTGAACGAAGAGGATAAATCAAATGCAGACGTTCAGACAGATGGTGTACACGAGCAGACAAATTATGTTGAGCAGATTCAGATTGAACATGTTTCCAATGATCCGAATATGGACGTCGAACGCAAAAACGTTGAAGTGTATGTAGAAGATCTGAATGTTGTGCTTGATAACAGAAACAATCAGGATGTCTGGAACCAGGAAGACCAGGTGATGGGCATTAAAGACAATACCGAGGTGCTGATTGATGAGCGCATTGCTGAAAATGTGAACAACGACATTCCGCGTGAAGAAGGCATTGTTCAGCTTACCGATTATACCTTAAGTAAAGAAGATGCAGAAAGAAACAGGGCATCTGATCAATACGATGAAACCATTGGTGCCAGAAATTACGAAGAAAACATGTCCATTGAAATTGAGATTAATAACATGGACAACGACATTCCGCGCCAGCAAACTGAAATCAAGATAGAAACCAGTGAACTGCTGATTGAAGAAAACATCAGTGACATGTCCGGCTCCCAGAATTCGGTTGTCAATAACGCAGACGACGAACTGGATAATATTGAAATTGGTATTGGAAATGAAATGGTTCAGAATGACAAACCCCGTGAAAATTATGAAAACGATGTGGTGGCATTAAACCAGGAGTTAGAAGATTCCAAAACAAACCTGGGTGCGTTAAATGAAGATAACAGCCATGCCACCAAAGGTGATACTGAAACATTAATTAATCAGCAGCTTACATTCAATACCGCGGCAGATGTGAAAGCAACCGAAAATTCAGACAATACCAATGAGGCTGTGGAAGGAATTGTAGAAGAAAACAAGACCATTGATGACGGAAATACTGAGGAGGTTAACGCGGTTGAAGATTATGTAGATGAACTGAAACAAATTGACGCCATTAATGATAACGTTCCAATGAAAAATGAACTGGGCGCCAAATATCCGGAAGGGGTAACCGAAGAAATTTTTACCATGAATGATGAAAACGGGCTGATGTCAAAATACATTGTCCGCCGCATTGTGGTTATTAATGGTACCGGTTATAACTACGAAAAAGTTCAAACCCGTTACGGTGGCGTTTCTTACACCCGCGACGGCCAGCCAATTGCTGAATACCAGTGGACAGATGAAACAGAAGCTGCCACACTGACCAGAAATTAATCCAATGACAAACCGCTTATTGATCCTCTTTGCAGGAATTGCCCTGACTGCCTGCACCGGGAATGAAACCGCTGAAACAACACAACCTGAGAACAAACCTGCCGAACGACTTGAGTTTTATGGAAACACCCAGGGCACTACCTTCACGGTTGTCTGTAATGATAAAATAGATCTGACCATTGAAGAGATTGAAACCATTCTGCACAATTTTGATCTGGCCTTGAGCGCCTACATTCCCAACTCAACCATTACCCGATTAAACGATGCCCCTGCAGGTGTTTTTGAATACCGTGATTCATTTAATTATTTCAATCGCTGTTACCTGCTTTCACAGCAAATGTGGCAGATCTCAAACCGCACGTTTGACCCGACGGTTTACCCGTTGGTAGAAGGCTGGGGTTTTATGAAAAACATTGAAAATGTCCCTGATTCAGCAACCGTAGATTCGTTGCGCGCACTTGTTGGTTTTGCAGACGGGGTGAATTTTACATTCAAAACCCATACCGATTCTATCGGCAATATCATTCCCGATTTTAAAGTAGTTAAGCACAACGGGCGCGCAAAACTTGATTTTAACGCCATTGCACAAGGTATTGCGGTAGATGTCATTGCTGAGAAACTGGAGAGTAAAGGGGCCGAAAATTATTTTGTTGAAATAGGTGGCGAAATCCGCGTAAAAGGGGTAAACACAGAAGGCCAGTTGTGGTCTGTCGGAATTGATAAACCTATTGAAAATTCCACCGCTGATGAGCGTGAACTGCAGGAAATAATTCAGCTGAAAGACCGCAGTGTGGCAACTTCAGGATCATACCGCAAATTTTATGAAAAAGACGGAATCAAATATTCGCACACCATTGATCCAACCACCGGCTACCCGGTTCAGCATTCACTTTTAAGTGCTACCGTAGTTGCAGAAAATTGCGGCATTGCTGACGCCATGGCTACTGCGTTTATGGTAATGGGGCCTGACAAAGCCATTCAGTTTTTGACAGAACATCCTGAGCTCAACATTGAAGTCTACCTCATTTTCAACAATGATAAAGGCAGGCTCGAGACCTTCTATACCAAAGATTTCAGAGATCTGATTGTAGAATAAGTTCATCGGCGGGTACACGGTGTTGTTCCTGTGCGTTGAGATCAATTCAGAGTCCGGGTGATTAAATCAGCGGAAAGTATTTTTCTTTCACCACGCCAAAATGATGTATGCCATGCCCAATCATCATAAAGCCCAGGGCAATCACAGAGTTTTCCTGGCCGTTGGCCGTTCCGGTAAAAAACAACTGATCGTTGTCAAAGGTTTTATACAGCGCAACGGTTGATTGTCGCACCGTCTGATAGTCGGCCAGGAGATCGTGAATTGACCGGTCGTTGGCTTTTGAAACAGCAGCCCATATATTTTCGTCAAAACCTGCAAGCGGTGTTTTATCCTGCCGGGCAAAACGCAATGCGCGATACTGGAATACCCGTTCGGCATCTGTGAGGTGTTCAATGATCTGGTGCACGGTCCACTTTCCAAGGGCATAGGTTTTGGTACCAATTTTTTCAAGTTGCGCCGCATGCTCTGTAAAAAGTGAAATGCCGGCGGTTGGCAGCTGAACCATCAAATCTTCATCACTGGCCAGGTTGGTATAGTATAACCCGTATGACGGAATAACTTTTATTGCTGATTTTTTCATAGCTAAAAATTAGGTTTACTCAAAACGGTTCAGTTCATTGTGTACACGTTGGTGCCATCTGAGCTGACCTTCTTTATTTTTATGGTGTTCTGTTTCCTCATCATAAACCAGTTGTGTTTCCAGTAACGCTGCAAATGTCACTTCGTAAATTGAATCCACCTCGGCTTCTACATTCTCAGTAAATTCAAACCCGGCAATACGGTCTTTGAAATAGCGTGCGTGCATTTCACTGATGTCAAAATGAAGCTGTTCATGAGCCAGTAACTCAGGTGTCATTTTACCCGTTTTGACCCATGATTGAGCTGGATCAAAAAATGCATAGGCATCTGCTGCTACCACAATTTCATCACCATTATAATTCCAGGTATAGGTATAATTAAAACCTGAAAAGGTCCATGCGTCGTAAGGGCTTTGTTCATCAATATTACCACTGAAATCATGCCAGCGAAGAGGTGTCTGTGAATTCCATTCAACAATATCAGTCGATTTATCTGACTGAAATGACAGCAGCAGTAAGACAAAAAAAAGCGGGCTGAGGTGAAGAAATTTCATGCAATCAAATTTAGAAAATAGTTTAGGTTCCGCCGCAACCGCCACATCCACCGCACGAACTGCCGCAGCCTGAGCCGCAAGCGCTAAAGGAACCACTATTGTCAGTACTGGTTTTTTGACGCTCAGACCTTACTACCATTGGAATGAATGCAGTTGCAAACAGCGTTTTTCCGGTTAAAAAATAGTCCCACTCCCAGGTTCGGGTTTCTGTTTTTTCAGGAACCTCTTTTTTATAATACGCTATCAGGGTTTTCTTTCCGAATAATCCAATCAGTCGACTCAGGTGCAGCACCGACACAAAAATAAAACCGACCAGCACTATGCCTATAAAAACAACCGGCTTGTTATTCTGAATACCTGTGGTCATGCGGATAGCACCGAGAATAAAAACCAGGGCCAGTGCAGCAAAATTTGCATAGAACAAGTTGCCAAAGAAGCGTGATTTAACAATGTGTTTTTTTAGGGCTTCCATGGAACCGGCGTAATTTAAAAAGATTGCCTTTTTGGTTAGAAAATAAAGCAATGGCGGATAGGTCAGTTTTTTTTCAGTTTGAAGTGCATTCAGTACACTATACTCGCGTAGATTTTGAGCCTGCGCCCCAGGAACCATCTGTATGGAGTTATGTGTAATTTCAACTTTCTTTTCTTTAATCAGTTGATTAACGGTACCGTGAATCACTTTGGATATATCCGTTGATTTAAGATAAACCAATTCAAGAGGTGTTAGTCTGAATATAAAAGACTCCGGGTGAAACCGTCTGAAAATGGTACGGAGGTAAGAGTTGTTAATCAATTCAAGAACTATAATGACCACTACAGCCAGGCCAATGAAGATGAGCAAAAAATCCGGATTATCGATGGTCAGATAGAAGGGGCGCAAAAGGTAGAAAAGCGGTATAAATACAAGTACCATGGCAGCAATTCCAACCAATAAAAACGTTCTGATTTTTAGTCTTGCTTTTTTCAGATTGAGTGAGGCATGCATATCCCGGTATTCCCAAATATCGGCGGGTTGCTTTCCAAAATGAGCCAGATATAATACATGGGTACGCTCTTTGGCTGCTTTAAATTTCTCACGCTCTTCGCGGTTGTGTGTAGATGGGATGTGTTGAATACGTTTGCCAAGCACCTGACAAAAGTCGGTGTAAGAATTGGTAAAAATTAAATGTTGATGCCAAACAATGTCTACAATTTCTGAAGGGGAAACCATCAATTCATTGCCAGCCGCCAGAAACATGAATTTTTTATACTCAATAATTGCACGTTTGGTAAAGTCAAGTGTCCAGAAGTTTTCGCAGGCAAGCCGGGTAGAAAAACTATATTCACCCGCTGGTTGATCCAGATCAAAATTCAGAATCTCTTGCCATAACTTGCTATTCAGCGAATCTCCGTTCATGTACTAAAGATAAGAAAAACAACATTTTTCTTCTAACGTTGCTTTAAGATATTTCAAGTTTTCTTTATTAATGCTCCATAACATGCTTACACCCGAAACATTCGTATGCCGTGCATCTAAATATCGGTTGACAAATGGGCGCAGATGACACTAGTTGCAGGGCGTTCGCTGTTTTTGCTAATTTGCTATAATGCTCAGTTACCGAGCAATTTAAAAGATTCAAAGGTCCTGTCAATAGTTGATTTCATTTTATCAAATTTCTCTAATTGAGTCGTTGAGCATAATTCAAAGTAGTAGTTTGCGGTCTGGAACATGATTATTTTCCACTTTGAAGTCATACCCATAAATTCCGCAGTCCCGATAAATTCCAGCGCATTATATTCCCGGAAAATCAATTCTCGCCTGGATATGATTTGTCCATTTTTTAAAGTACTATTATTGGTAATTAATGAGTCATAATTATTTCCAATTTCTTCAAGACTAAGTTCTTTTTTTTGCGCTACGTCAACGTAAAAATTACTGATGAGAGAAAATGAAAGATTCTCTGTGTACTCCCTTGGTTCATTATTCCATGAAACATAAATGGTCTGGGTGCCGGTTCCAAAGCCAACTTCCCATTCTTCAGGGTATTCGAATTTAAATTTGAATTCCCGATTTTTATATTTTACCCATTTATCGCTTGATGCACTTATAGATGAACATGTGATTATTGTTAAAACAAAAAGGAATATTCTGAAAATTCTCATGGCAATTTAATTAAGCATATCGGCTACAGGCTAAAAGCGGCAGCGCCCACCTAAGATACAGAACTTAACGCTAACCCAAATAGCCCGGCAATTACTTTTTACCCTGGGATCAGCTTCAGTCTGATATTCTAACTATCCCTTTACCAGTGATTGAATGTATCTTCTGGCTTCGGTAATTTCTTTTTCTTTAAACCCACCCATGTCCAGTTTTATTTTCAGTTTACCTTCTGTAATGATCAGTAATATGGAGTCAGATAGCGCTTTCACTTCGGTTATTTCATCGGTTAACAGTACTTTTCTTTCAAAAGGTATTTTCGGCTTGACAACCAATGCGTCCTTTTCCTGAATCAGTAAAGGGGTTGATAGCAGTAATACCGTGTGGACCAGTCCCAGTAACCCAACGGCTAACGCCACAATTGCCATTACCATGTTGTTCTTTACGAAGTGGTTGTAGCTGTAGTAAAACATCATTAATGAAACTGCAATGGAAATATAATTTGGTTTGCTTCTTGAAATTATTACTTTTCGATTCATTGGTTTATGTTTAAATTAAATGGGGAGTTTTTATTTTGGTTTTCGTTCAAAATTTTTCCAAATCTCATAGAGATCTTCTACATCACTTTTACTAAAATGCTTGTCCCAAAGCTGACATGTCGGTTTTAAGGTTGTCTTTTTAAATGCTTTATTACTTTTATTAGCGGTTATGGGTACTTCACATTAAGGTGATTTGTCCTTTCCAGGTTTTATTCTTCTACGAAAGTTTCCCATCCATCATAAATGCCATTGTATTCTTCAGCCAATTCAAAAAGCGGATGCGTAACATTATCTATTTCACTGTAACTGACATATCTTTTTAAATAGCTGCTGACGGTTTGCCGCTACCCGAAGGCGGCAATAGTGTTCCGTCAGCCCAAATATAGCACAAAGGCTCTATAGTAGTAACACTGTAGAACCTTTAATGCCAAGCCACCCTATTGCCAATACCTTTTCTAGTGGTAGTTGTTTTTTTTATTACCAAGGTATCTCTCCCGTTTCAGGGTTGTTTTCTTCACTAAAAAATTTTCCTGTGGGCCCCTCTTTATCAATCAAAGCATATTTTACTATTCGTTTTCCGGCATCTTCAACGGCTCCGGTCCCGCGGTGTCCATTAAAATCTGTCTTTGTATATCCCGGGCAAATGGCGTTTACTTTAAAGTTGGTATCCTTTAGTTCGTAAGCTAAAACAACGGTGTACATATTCATTGCTGATTTGGAAGAAAGATAAACAGCTCCCTTGTAGTCGTAATACTTGTATGAAGGGTCGCTGTGCAACGTAAGTGAACCTTGACTTGAACTTACATTTACAATACGAGGTTCAGGAGATTTTTTCAATAAATCAATAAATGCCTGAGTAACTCTTACAACACCGTAAACATTTGCATCATAGGTCGCTTTGAACTGGTCTATGGTTGTGTCAAGTGCACCCTGTGGGTAGCCACCGAAAATGCCTGCGTTATTAACGAGTATGTCCAGCGCTTTTGTTTTTTTACCTATTTCTGTGCGGGCATTTTTTACAGATTCATCATCTGTAATGTCAAGCTGAATAGCCTCTATATTACTAAGCCCCTCTGCCAATAATTTATTCACGGCTGCTACACCATTTCCTAAAGTGCGACTGCCGAGGTAAACATAAATCCCTTTTTGAGCAAGTTGCCGTGCAACTTCAAAGCCTATACTTTTGTTAGCTCCTGTTACTAATGCTGATTTCATTTTTTTTTATTTAAATTGATGAAGCAAAAGTAGACAGCTGAAAAACAGAGGAGATGGACAAATCAATTTATTGTCTTCACGAATCTTGCTGAGCTTCTAAAAACTCACTTACGCTTTTTCCAGTACATTTTTTAAAAAATCTTGAAAAATAATCAGGGTCATTAAAACCCAATTCGTAAGCTAATTCTTTTACAGAAAGAGGAGAGTACAGTAATTTTCGCTGTGCTTCAATCATTAAACGGTTGGTAAAAAAATCTTTAGGCGAAACTCCTGAATGTTCTTTTACAATTCTGTATAAGCTGTTTGTAGTTAAAGCCAATTTCTCGGCCATTGTATTGATAGATGGATGTTCCGTAAGATGCGTTTCCACCATTAATTTGAACTCAGCAAACTTTGATAAATTAGCGTTTAAGGCAGTAACGGGTTCATTTTTAAAATACGCACTGTTCAATTCTGATAATAGTAAATTCAAGTAGGCTAATATTATTTCTGAGTCGGTCAATTGTTTATCTGTATTGAGTATTTGATTTAAAATTTCAAAAACCTTTCTTACCCGTTCCCTGGCAGCATTGTCCAGGGTTATAGTTTGCGAGTTTAATGGATTAACCAAAAACGAAAAGCGTTGCGGTAGCAAAGCCAATGTATTTTCGTCAAACAGTACCTTGTAATATTTTAAATTGTCTGTTTTAGCAGGGGGTACAAAAATTTGATTGGGCATTGCAAAAAGCAAGTCTCCTTCAATAATGGTAATGTCTTGTAAGTCCAATTTGTAGGTGATAGATCCGTTGTCAATTAATACAACGAAATAAGAAGTCAACCTGCGGGGTTGAAGCAGTTTTTGTTGGATATCAGCAGAAGGATAAGGGTTGTCATTTGAGTTAACCTTAATCTTCAGCTTGTCATTCAGTAAGCCTTTGGATTTTTTGTTTGTTTCTTGCATGCGTGTATTCAAAGTTTGCAGGGTGGTGCTTTACAATTACCGCTAATGGATACGGGCTAAAATTAGTTGCGCCGCTCTTAATCGAAGATACAAAGATGATGCTAACCGACAAGCCAGGCAAACAAATTTTTTAATTTCTTTTTAATTAAATTTTGCTTGGCGCACTTGAGGTGAAAAATATCACTTAAATAACCCACTGCCGGTATAATTAATTTTTAGCCCATGTTAGCAGCAGGGCATTATATGTCCATGGAAAATACTACCCTGTCTTGTCCGGGTCCGGAATAATTTTGAATGATTTCAACTCCGTCCGGATTTTTATTTCCTAAAAGACTCATTCCGATTTTTTTATGGAAATTAATTGATAATAGATTAGTTGGAGTAGTAATCGCTTTAAGTTTATTACGCCCATTTTGCTTAGCATAGTTAATAAAGTGATTGTAAAGTATTGTGCCCAGTCCACTATTTTGATGCTCCTTGTGGACACCAACCAAATGAACATAAGCGGTTGATGAGGTTTGAGATAAAAAACCGAACAGGTAAGCTATTACCTTGGTATTTTCCTTTATAACGTATGATGTATTTCCAAATTCGTGAATAAACATTGGATGATGTATGCTTAAAGTTCTATCATTTCCCCAAAAATCTACTATGTTTTCCAGTATTTGGGTGTAATCAGGTATTGTACAATTCTCAATTTTCATCTCAAATACAAGTTATAGTTCTTCAATTATTGACTTCCCTTCTGAATGGTCCCCCGATGTCCATTTCCACTCTTCATGTAATCTTATTTTTCCATTTTCGAGTACCCAACGAGATTTGTCCGTCTTATTATTTATAAGTCGAGCTATTAATTTGTCGTCTGTCCAATTTTTTCTACTCATATTTTTCTTGGTAGTGTCGTTTTAGAATGCCGTATAATGGCTGCTGCTGTTAGCAGGTCGTAACTCTGCTCTGGTAAGTTAACATATTAGTCGTTTCTGCTGAATTTTTTTCTGTTATTATCCCAGTACCAAGATTGTATGGTATTGTTAGTTTCTTCCCAGTTTATCGGAGAATTTTCAATATCGTTGAAACGGGATTTATCGGTCCTAGGAATATCAACTATGTCAAAGAATTTTTCATCCACTGTTCCAAAATCCACTAATTTCAAGTAATCTTCAATTGAGTCGTGTTCAATCATTACTTTTCCTCCCCCAGCCCAATGTCTGTCTTGACCATTTTTCTTAACACCTGATACCCAATATTCCTCACCAGTTTCAATGTCGAAATGATTAGCGTAAATTCCAGGTTTCTTCAATTTTTTTAGAGCGCTATTATTAAAATATAGAGTTCTTCCAGATTTTGAAAATTCTACTTTCCCGATCCACGCAGGGCCGTTATCAGAGAAGCCAGACTTTAATTCGAGGTACAAAATTTCTGATTTCATTTCTATTTATTCGATTCATTCTGGTTATGCCTGCTAACTAGTTTATACCCGACCCCCCATTTCGCCTACCCATCCAAAAATGGTCAGCTATGAGAAGTTTTGTTTCGTTTATTCAAATATACCATTTTTCGCAGGCATTAAAAAGGGTAAGCTGCATTTCGAACGCTTTTGCACAGACCTGGGTATTCATACCATTCAAAAAACAATTCAATAGCAACACGCTTTATTCTTTTACAGTCCCTTTTGGCATATAAATCCCGGTACAAAATTGCCCGTTCTTCGTTTTTTTTCGAAAAATAACTGAAAAATCATTTTGCTATAATTGACTAATAATCAATTGAAAAATCATTTGTAATCGTTTACAATCGTAAAATAGTCGTAAACAAACGAATAATAGACGGTTTGGGTTTTGAAGTCACCATTCCTTTGCCTCGTCGAAACAAACAACTACCGACATCATATTTGCTCTGACAGCTGCAGACAAGATGAATAAAAAAGAAACAAATTAAATTTTTAGTAACAAAACCTGCCTTCGCTAAGGCTAAGGCGGATAAAACAAACACGTATGAACAACTTAAGAAACAAAGTACAATTGATCGGAAACCTGGGGCAGGCACCTGAAATTCTGAAATTCGAAAACGGGAACAAAATGGCGAGATTCAGCATTGCCACCAACGAGTCGTATAAAAACGCAAAAGGAGAGCGCGTAACAGATACACAATGGCACAATGTTACCGTATGGGGCAAACAGGCTGAAACCATTGAAAAATTTGTCACCAAGGGAACAGAGATTGCGGTAGAGGGGAAACTGGTGACCCGCACCTATGAGACGAAAGAAGGGGAGAAACGGTGGAAGACGGAAATCGTCGCTCACGAATTCCTGCTGATCGGGAAAAAGGGCGCATAGGGCGGAGGTTGGGACGGAGTGTGATGCCCGTGAAAAGGTGTCACGCTCCTCATCAACACAGCCGGAATCTGTGGGGCACATTCCCTGCTGCCCGCAGCGAAGAAGAAAAACGATACATATAAAATACCCCGCTGCGCTGAAGCTTGTGCTGGAGATTCAGCATGGGAGTGCAGAGGATAAGCAATAACTAAATACAAACAAATTTAATAATTAACAGACCCTCCTTCGCTGACCGCGTGCCGCCTATAACTTCAGCGGTGGCGAAAGCCTCGGAGGATATAAAAAACAAATCGCTATGAACAATTTAAGAAACAACGTACAATTAGTCGGAAACATCGGAAAAGCACCTGAAATCATTTCATTCGAAAACGGTAAAAAACTGACAAAATTCAGTCTTGCAACAAAGGAGTTTTTTAAAGATGCAAACGGGGAAAGACAAACCGAAACGCAATGGCACAACCTGGTAGCCTGGGGACGTCAGGCAGAAATCATTGAGCAATACCTCAAACCCGGACAAAAAATTACCGTGGAAGGCAAACTGATGAACCGCACCTACGAAACCAAATCAGGCGAGAAAAGAACGCGTACTGAAATCCATATTCAGAAATTACTGATGCTGATGAAATCGAAAATGAACGCCGAAACCAACAACTAATTTTTCAACTTCTAAAAATCATAAACGTATGAATACGATTCAAAATACAGTCAATTTAATTGGCAGAACAGGGGTAACGCCGACCATAAAAACGTTCGAAAACGGGGTGAAACTGGCTAAATTTTCGCTGGCAACAAATGAAACAGTGATTGAGCCAAACGGTAAATCGATAAAAACGCAGTGGCATCATGTGATTGCCTGGGGAGTCAAAGCAGAGCTGGTAGAGAAGTTCATCAAAAAGGGACAACTCGTTGCAGTGGACGGAAAATTGGTGAACCGGGTTTTCACAGATCCATCGGGATCGAGCAAAAAAGTAACCGAAATACAGGTGAACGAAATTATGCTGATCAATCCGCAGAAAACGGAATAACGAACGTTCATAGTTGATTTTGTCTGTCTGCCTGTTTGTCTGCCTTGTCGCAGACAAACAGGTGGCCGGGCAGGGTTTAGAGCCGCAATGATAGCCGGGAGGTTTGGTAGAAGAAAATCCCGGAAGTCGTGCGGCTTTTTTTATTGAACAAAACAAAACCCATCGTAAAATAATCACACCTGAAAATGCGAAACCGGTTCTGGAATACCGTATATTTGATTCATAACCAATTAGAAACTTATGAAAAAAAATCTACCCGTTATTTTTTCCCTGTTTTCTGCCGCATCATTTGCGCAGTTAAACACCAGTGAAATGGCCCCGGTTTATACCGGAGAGTCTGTTCCTCATACTACCACTGTTTCTGCTGAAACTTCAGGTGACAGAGCTTTCTGGACCATTCAGCTGGATGTAAATGTACTCACCATCAATGCCGGATTAGCAGCCTGCTATTGGACCGGTACCGAGTTCTGGGTGGCTAAATGGAGCAACGATACATTGCATACCGTTAGTGCCACCGGCGTTGTGCTGGATAGCTTTGTGGTTGCCGGTGTGTCAGGCACCCGCAGTATTACATCGGATGGAACCAATATGTACCTGGGTGCTAATACAACAGACATTTATAAAGTTGACCCGGTGACCAAAACACTGACCAGTACAATTACAACATCGGTGGCAAACTGCCGCTATGTAACCTACGACCCTACTTTAGATGGTGGTGCCGGTGGTTTTTGGGCAGGCAGCTGGGGAACAGATATTACAGCAGTCAGTCTTACCGGAACAACATTAAGTGCTATTACAGCTGCCACACATGGCCTGACCGGCGTTTACGGGATGGCGTACGACGGTGTTTCTCCAAGTGGTCCGTATCTGTGGGCCTACGATCAGGCTACCGGAACATCAACGGCTACGCTGGTTCAGCTTTCTATGAGCGGAACACCAACCGGATTGGTACACGATACACAAATGGACCTGGGTACTGCACCTCCAAACACTGGTTTGAGCGGCGGCCTTTTTGTGGCAAATGATTTTGTACCCGGTAAAAATACCATTGGCGGAATCAACCAGGGTGTTTCCCTGTTTGCGTATGAACTGGCAGATTTGGCTGGTGTTGATGAAAATTCAACCACACACCTGACTGTTTATCCGAATCCGGCTACTGACGCTTTAACGCTTTCTACCAATGCTGCTGTTGAGCAAATTTCAGTGTACTCATGCAGCGGACAATTGATGCTTACGAGCAATTCAACTTCCAAAACAATCGATGTATCTTCCCTGAACAGCGGAATTTATGTGGTGCAGGTGCGCACCGGAAATGGAATTGTGACAGAACGTTTTGTAAAAAACTAAACTTGTTTTTTGTTAAAAGAATCCCTGCCCGAAAAGGCGGGGATTTTTTTTTATAAGGTATACGCGTCTGAACTTTTTTGACGCAAAAATGCCCATTGCGAATAATCAAACAGTTCGATGCCGGTAAAATAAAACCGGAGAATCTGTTCATACTGATAACCCAGTACGGCCATACGCATGGCTCCCTCCTGGCAGAGGCCCACACCATGCCCGAAACCGCGGCCCTTTAAAACAAGTTCTTCTCCCTCCGGATAGCATGAGAACCAGGTGGATTTTAATTTGAATTCTTCACGCAGATCGCGCAGCGGAATGCCCAAGTGCGGTGAAATGTAAAAAGCGGTCCGAACCGGCTGATCGAAATAAAACATAACGCTGCTTAACAGGGAATCCGTTAGTGGAAAACCAAATTGTTCAACCAGGTAATTCTGCCATTTTGATTGGGGAATCCGTTTTTCCCAGGTGGCTTGTTTGGAGTGAATACAAAACGTGTCACGCACACTTTTACAATACGGTACTGATACATTCCAGACAAAATCAGACTCACTGGTCTGGCCGCCGCAATTGGCAAAAAAGAACCCGTCTGCCAGTTTGAAATCAGGGCCAATCATGATAACACCATTGGTGGCATGAACGGCTTGCTGAATAGCCGGTGTAAAGCGCATCATACTCAGGTAAGCCTGGCAGTGTACTTCATCACACAACTGAAAACCATCTTTGAAATGTTTGGTCAGGTGATCAAGTGCATACGTTCTGCTCAGCACGGCCTGCACTTTATAATACTCGGCATGTTTTCCACCGCCGCCTTCACTTTCGATCACACCGGCCAGGTAATTTTCCATTTCCACCTCGTTAATGATTTTGAGTTTTTCGGTACCCTCTGTATGAACCCTGAAATCATTCCGGTATTTGCGTACTTTTTTGCTGACCGGTAAAAGGCATTGCATGGTCAGGCAACTGTTTTTAGTGAGTTCATGAATGTAAACAGATGTGTAGGTACCCATGGAGATTCCGTTTTTGTCAAACCGGATTCCCGGACCCTGCCGGGTAAGTGTAATTTTATCAGCTTTGGTGAGTTTGCAGATCAGGTTTGAGTCAGACAGGAATTCATATTCTCCGTCACCGAATGAAAACTGAACCGATGAAACTGAAAAGCCCCGCATGATTCCAATATCCAGCCGCTGACTCCAGACCTGAACCGTGAAGAAAAAAGTGAACACCAGCAGAACCGCTTTCCCGAAAAAAAGATTCTTCGGAATCAGATAACACCACTCGTTCCTGCCTCTTTTTATCATTTTGTCACGTGTCAGATTTTGTTTTTTGCAGGTAGTCAAAAATCAGGTCGGCTACTTTTTTGGATGCACCACCGCCACCCAGTTTTTCTTCAAGAATGGCGTAATTGGTTTTTAATTCAACCGATTTTTGATGCTGCGGATCTTCCAGTGATTTCAGTTCAGTGACAATTTGTGGTGCTGTCATGGCATGCTGAATCAGTTCTTTCACCACCAGCTTATCCATAATCAGGTTCACCAGTGAAATGTATTTAACCTTGATCAGGCGCCGGGCTATCTGGTAAGAAACCGCACTGCCTTTGTAACAAACCACTTCAGGCACTTTAAACAAAGCCGTTTCCAGTGTCGCCGTTCCGGAAGTAACCATTGCCAGATTTGCGTTGTTCAGCAGGTCATACGTTTGTCCGTGCAATACGTGAATGGGTTGTTTACCGGCAAGCTGCTGGTAAAATTCCTGCGGCATGTTGGGCGCGCCGGCAATCAGCACCTGGTAATTTTCAAAAGATTCAGCAGCTTTCAGCATAACCGGCAGTTTAATTTTTATTTCCTGCTTGCGGCTGCCGGGCAAAAGTGCCAGAATTTTTTTTGAATCAAGTTTATTTACGGAAAGAAAATCGTTCCTGCTCAATGCCTTTGCTCTGAACTGTTGAATGGCATCAACCAGCGGATGGCCTACATAATGCACATCCATGTCAAATTTTTTATAGAAGTCTTTTTCAAAAGGCAGAATGCAGTACATCTGATCCACAATCCGCCTGATTTTGAAAACGCGGTTTTGTTTCCATGCCCACACCTGGGGTGAAATGTAATAGAGTACCGGAATGTGGTGTTCGGCGGCAAATTCAGCAATGCGCAGGTTGAAACCCGGGTAATCAACCAGAATGAGGGCATCTGGTTTAAATTCCAGGATATCGTTTTTGCAAAACCGGATATTGGCTAAAATGGTTCGCAGGTTTGTCACCACTTCTAAAAAACCCATAAAAGCGAGATCACGAATGTGTTTGGCCGGGGCTCCGGCAACAGCGGCCATACGATCACCACCCCAGAAACGAAACGTGGTTTGCGCATCATTCCCAAGCATTGCTTTCATCAGGTTACTGGCGTGCAGATCACCCGATGCTTCACCGGCTATAATGTAGAATTTCAAAGTCTGACAAATTAGTTATCCCTTCAATTCAGAACGCTGAATACCTGTTTGGTTGCACCCGGAATTCAGATCGTGCTGGTTTAATCTTTCAAAATTAGCTTAAAATAGCGCGTTCTTTGGTGTCTTAAGGGCTATTGAATTAACAGGTCAGTGTGGAATAAACCTGTGTTGACAGTTTGGCATAACCGAAGTGTTTTGTAAATTTGAAACATGAAGCGGATTCTGTTTTTGCTCCTTGTATCTTCCGTATTTTCAGCTTTCGGGCAGGAAAAAAAAATTGATCAGCTGGAAATGTTTTATGCGCAGGGGTATTACGCCAAAGTGCTGCGCAAGGCAGATAAACTGCTGGCTGATCCGCTTTATGATTACAGCGGCCTGCCTTCTTTTTACCGCGCTATGGCCCTGTTCCGGCTCTCCGCTGATCCGTACTGGTTCAAACGGCATTCAACAGCAATTGACGACGCTGTGGCAGCGTATGATGATTTCCTGGAGAGTGAGCAGGTGAAAGATTACCTCTACGCGCATTATTTTGAAATAGCCGGTTTAAAAACATACCTCGGTAAACTGGAGACTTCATTCCGTGATAAAGGCATGAATGGCACGGCAGACAAAGTAAATTCCTTTACTGAAAATCAGTTGAACGGAATTAAATCCAAACCTGATCTGCAGCCTGAAAAAGATCCGAAAGAAACAAATGAAACGGCAACAACGGCTGATAACCTGCGTGATCAGATTGTAACGTATGCCAAACAGTTTATTGGTGTTAAATACGTTTGGGCCGGGGCTGATGAAAATGGTTTTGACTGCTCCGGATTTACCAGCTATGTCATGAAAAAGTACGGCATCGTTATTTCCCGCACAGCATCTGGTCAGCTGGCAGAAGCCAAAGAAGTCAAAATTGAAAATGCTGAAAAAGCGGACCTGGTTTTCTTTGGATCAGACGGCAAAATTACACATGTTGGTTTAGTTACTTCAGCAAAAGGAGCAGAGCTTGAAATGGTGCATGCTTCAACCAGCAAGGGGGTTATTGTTACCAACATTATTCAGTCTACTTACTGGAGCCCTAAGCTCAAAGCTACGGCGACTTATCTGTAGGGTTTCTTCTCTCTTTCTCTTCTCCCTTGGAGAGGAAAAAATCCAATGTAGTATCAGTTTTTCATTCCAATAAAACACAAAAGCGAAGATTGCTTTTGAAGCTTTTTTGATCTGCTTGATCCATGTATTCGCTTAGCCGGTTGTGCTTGCGCAGATCTAGCCAAATCGTCCGCGTGTCGCTGAAGATTTAGCGTAGGTACAAGTTAGTTGCGCGAAGGAGCAAAGAGAGGGAAAGATGACTTCGTTGGGAAATTTTATGCGGCCATTGGCCTTCTTTTTTTGAAGTCTGCAAGTGTGTACAACCAGAAAGGGATGATCAGGAGGATATTCCTTTAATGAGGCATAAATGCTTTGACAGGCTTCATGAGTGAATTTACTTAGAGGTCAAAAATATTCTGGAAATGAATGGGTTGTGGTGATTTTCGGTGGGAAAAAATGCTTTTTCCTTTCGGGAAAACTTCTATAAATTCATTTTTCACGTGAAAACGTTAGTCAGACTTTTAAAAATAGGAATGCATGAAAAATAGTAGAATTTACCAGTTCCTGATTTTCTTTTTGATTATATCAAATGGTTTGTTCTCTCAACCTGCAGGCTATGGTTTTGGAAAACAAATTTTAATTGATCCTTCACAGGTATCCGGAACGATTGACCACTTAAATTTCCCAATTCTTGTTTCCTTAACCGATCCGGATCTTAGAACTACAGCAAATGGAGGCAATGTTGAAAACGCTAATGGATTTGACATTCTATTTACTGGTGATGACTGTAATACAATTCTTGACCATCAATTAGAACGCTACAATCCAACTACAGGTGAATTAATTGCCTGGGTTAGAGTACCTGTATTAAGTGTCACCATTAATACAATTATCGTTATGTATTATGGCAATAGTACCATCACTGTTGATCCTTCTACTGCAAACACATGGAATGCTGATTTTTTTGGTGTATACCATTTTAATAATAGCATAAATGATGGCGCTGCCAGCGGAAATAATCTCACAAATGTAAACACGACTAATTTAGCCACTTCCATTATTGGAGAAGGAAGAGATTTAAATAACAATACTGATGTTCTGTCTTCTAACGCTGCCGGGCAACACCTGGTTGTTCCTAACGGAGTATTTACCGGGATTACGAATTTCACCTGGTCAGGATGGGTGTATATGGATAGAGATGCTACCAATTGGGAGCGAATCTTTGACTTTGGGCAAAGCACTACAATTAATTTCTTTTTTACCCCCAGTATAGGTACAGCATCACCTGAACAGACCAGGGCAAGAATCACAACCGGAGGAGGTGGCGCAGAACAAGGAGCAATTATAGCTAATTCGGAAGCTAATACAGGAGTTTGGATTTATTGGGCAGTGACCGTTGATCATGGAGCAAACACACTATCTGTTTATAGAAATGGTGCTTTATATGGAACAGCTACCGGAGTTACTCTAAGACCCAATAATATGGAGGCTTCCACGGCTAATTATTTTGGAAGATCTAAATATGGGGCTGATCACTATATAGATGCTAAATTTGATGAGTTTAGACTTTCAAGCGCTACACACACGTTAGACTGGATAACAACCGAATATAACAATCAAAGCTCTCCGGCTATATTTTGCAGTATTTCAGACGAAGTGAATGCAGGTAATATCTGCGCAATTTTACCCATAGAATTAATCAATTTTAATGCTATTTCAATGCAAAATAATGATGTCGAAATAGTATGGGCAACCGCCTCTGAAATTAACAATGCTTACTTTACCGTTGAGCGGTCTCAGGACGGAATTACCTGGGAAATAGTAAAAAAGATTAACGGGGCAGGAAACTCTTCGTCAGTATTAAATTATAATGCAATTGACAGTTATCCTTTCTCTGGAATATCATATTATCGATTAAAACAAACTGATTTTGATGGACAGTCCTCCTATTCAGAAATAAGAAGTGTAACTATTCAGGATACTCAGATAACGATATATCCAAATCCCACTAACAATCATATTACCTTAACAGATAACAAAGCTGAATTGGGTCAAATTTTAATTTGCGATATGCTGGGACGGGATGTTACTCCTCAAACGCAACAAATTAACAAGACGGAATCAATAGTAGTAGTCGATTTGTCGAATCTTAATCCGGGAATATACATTGTAAAAACAAAGACTACTGCCAGCATTGTATATAAGGAATAGCGAAATAAGTACTAGAAGGAGAAGGGTGAATTTAAAATTATAAAGGACACTAATTTTTTTGCTTAGTACTTAAAACCTATCCAAAAAACCTTACACAAAATAGGATTCATTGCCTGACGCAAATTTTAACATGAAGGAAATATTTGAATTTATGGACATTGAGGCAATGTATTTTAGTTTGATAAATTCTCAAAAATAAACTGTCGCATCTCCGCCTGACAGGAATCACATTCAAAATATGCAGAGTGACCTGCTCCTTCAATGGCGTGCAGGTAATTGATCAAACCAATGGCGTTGGCACGCAGATGTACCAGGCCAGAGCCTTCGGTACGAACGCCGGAGTCGCCGGATTTACCTATGTTGAATGGAACAATATCATCGGCTGTTCCATGTACGCTGAATAAACGCGGTTCGTTTGGATCAGCCATACTTGCTGCGTGAATGGAGCCAGCAATATTAAGTACGCCGCGTATTTCAGACGAGTAACCAGGATTTCCGCTGTCACCGGCATAACCACCGTGAATGGTCATGTATACTACCAGCTGCGGACCGCCAATGGCAAAGACTTCGCGAGGTGTGGTGCAATAAGCATAATGCAAACTGGTTATCGCTCCGGCCGAATAACCGCCGATAAAAATATTGGAGGTATCCGCTTTGAAAAAATTCTGATTCGATTTATCGCGCCGGAAAAAACGCACCGCCGCCTTCATATCATTCACCGCATCAGCCGTTGCGCGTTTGTATGAACCTTGTGATTCAGACACATCAATCAGACGGTAATTAATAGATACGGCAATGTATCCTGCTTTGGCAAGAGTGATACAATCGTGTGAAAAATTTTCTTTGCTGCCGTATAAATAATAACCGCCGTGTGCTAAAATAACTACAGGTCGTGCTGCGCAGGTATCGCCGGCAGGCATGTACACATCCATATACAAATCAACCGGTGAGCCACTTTGTGTTTTGTTGGAGCCATACAGCACATTGCGTTTGATCTCAATAGTTTCGAAAACCAGTTCCCGGTAACGGACAGGTTTATTTTCAGTTGGATGGATGTTAAACGAAAGGCTTAAAACCGAAACAAGCAAAAAAATAAAAGACAAGGTTTGCCTGTTTTTCAAGAAGATTAATTTCCGGTAAAGATACGCAGGTTTTTCTGCGAACAGGCATGGATCGGTTGAGATTCTGAAACAATCCCGAAGTTTTGGGACAGAATGACTACCGTATATTGGTGCGGTCGTTTTTAGCCTCACGCGGTTTGATTTCCTGTTTCACCTCGCCGTTTGGATTTGTCTGATTTTGATTTGCAGCGGGCGCTTTGGGTTTGAACCAGGAGTAGAGTCCAAGCCAGATTCCAATGGTTGCAAAGGCAACTACTTTAATAAACCGGTCACCGGTGCGTGACTCCAGCGCTTCAGTAATAAGTATGGCGGCTGCCACAACAAATACCAGACAAATAAGGGTGGCCACCAAACCGGCCATGAATTTAGATTTCATCATAGACTCCGAAGATAGTAAATTTTGAAAATTCCGGAATGATTTTTTAAGGTCAGATACTTGTTTTTTCTCCCGCTGACAGACGCAGTTTTTTTCACTAAAACCGGTGAAGCAAAAAGCTAAAAATTCAGCACATTTTCAATACCCTGTTTCACTTTGTCTGCATTGTTCAGCATGGCTGCTTCCAAAATAGAGTTTAGCGGAATTGCGGGTGTATCCAGTGATCCGATAATTTCTACCGGGGCGTCAAGCGCGTTGAAACAGTTTTTCTGAATTTTGCCGGCAACACCTAATGTGAATGACGCTTCGCAGTTTTCTTCGGTCACCAAAACACATTTGCTGTGTTTGCGAACGGCATTGAAAACAGTTTCTTCGTCCCACGGTGAAAGGGTGCGCAGGTCAATGAGTTCAACCTGTCCGGGAAAATGCTGTGCTGCTTCCAGTGTCCAGTAAACCCCGCGGCCATACGTCACAACAACCACAGATTCACCCTTCTTCACACAGGCATCATCTGCCTCTAAAACCACGCGGGCCTTACCAAACGGAATGATGTAATCTTCATCCGGTTCAACGGTCATGGCACCTTCGGTTCCTTTAATTTTGCTCCAGTAAAGGCCTTTGTGTTCAAGCATCACAACCGGGTTAGGGTCATAGAACGCTGATTTCATAAGTCCTTTTAAATCGGCACCGGTTGACGGGTACGCTACTTTGATGCCGCGAATATTGGTGACAACTGATTCAACGCTGGATGAATGGTAAGGGCCGCCGCTGCCATAAGCGCCAATTGGTACGCGCAGAATAGCACTGACCGGCCATTTGCCGTTGGATAAATAATACGACCGGCTCAGTTCGGTGAACAATTGATTGAGGCCCGGCCAGATATAATCGGCAAACTGAACTTCTACAATAGGGCGCAATCCAACCGCAGACATTCCAACGGTGCTGCCAATTATAAATGCTTCCTGAATAGGTGTATTGAATACCCGCTCATCACCAAATTGTTGTGCCAGTGTTGCCGCTTCACGAAAAACACCGCCTAACCGGCGTCCCACATCCTGCCCATACAACAAAGCTTCCGGATGTTTTTCCATGATTTCACGAATACCAAACAAGGCACTGTCTACCATCACAGTTGGTTTTTTACCGGCAGGTGAACGTTGTCCTTTTTCTTCCGTAACGGGGGTAGGGGCCAATGAAAAATCCTGCACTGATTTTGGATCAGGCTCTTCAGCATTCAGCGCCATTTCAAATTGTTCGTCAATCTGAATTCTGATTTTATCTTCGATTGAACTCAGTTCTTTTTCTGTAAGACCGGCTTCTTTTGCAAGCAGTTTAATTTTTGGATACGGATCACGTAAACTATGTTCTTTTAAATCATCACGATACCATTCCATACGCACGCCGGATGTATGGTGGCCCAACAGCGGAACTTTGGCATGAACAATAAACGGACGTCTTTCTTTACGGATAATTCCAATCACCTCATTCAGGGTTTGGTACGATTCGTCAAAATTGCTGCCATCAATGGTACGTACTTCAATTCCGTTAAACCCTTTGGCGTATTGTGTAATGTCCTGCGCACGCGTTTCTTTGGCGTTGGCTGAAATATCCCATTCATTGTCCTGCACCAGGTACAAAATCGGAAATTGTTTCAGCGCCGCCATTTGAAAAGCTTCTGATACTTCCCCTTCTGTGCACGAAGCATCCCCCAGGGAGCAAACCACCACCGGATTTTCGCCTTTGTAATCAGGCGCCAGTCCTGTTTTTTCTTTATAGGCAATACCCATTGCAACGCCGGTGGTTGGAATGGCCTGCATACCTGTTGCAGATGATTGATGTGGAATTTTAGGCATGTCATCACGGCGCAGGCTGGGGTGTGAATAATAGGTTCTGCCGCCTGAAAAAGGATCGTCTTTTTTAGCAAAAACCTGCAGCATTACCTCGTATGGTTTTAAACCGATGCTGAGCAGAATGCTGTCATCACGGTAATAGGGTGCTACCCAGTCTTGCGGTTTAAGTTGAATTCCCAGGGCAATCTGAACAGCCTCATGACCGCGCGAGGTGGCATGTACGTATTTAGACGTCATTTTAGCGTTGGCCTCGTATTTTTCAGCCATGGTTTTGGCTGTGCACATGAGCTCAAATGCCCGCAGAATTATTTTTGGATCTGTTTTTACAGCAGTCTTGTCAGTTGACTTACCTTTCTTTGAAACGGTTGCAGACATGTTTTGGCTCCGGTTTTAGTTTTCCAAATATAAGGAATTTCTTAAGAGGCAAGAGCCATGGACGCTTGCGCCTTAGCTTATGCTTACGCCGTAGCTCATTGCCTTCGCGCAGCCGCTTGCGCACGGCATAGCAAGGTCAGCATAGGCGCACAGCGTTGGCGCAGGCAAGAGGGAAAAGGCAAAAAATAAATTTCCGTACTGATCCTCTTCCTTCTTCCCTGTATTTCCCCCTCATCGCTCTTCCCCATGCCTCTTCCCTCTAAAAAAACCGTTCGTCCATTCAAAACATTTGTTCTGACATTATTATTTCTATTTTTAGGCTCTTAAACGAATCGTCATGAAAAAACTCTTCAGCTTATTATTGGTAGGATTGACCGCACTTTCTGTATCTGCACAGCTTAAAGAATTTACGCTGAAAGAAACCGTTATGCAGCAATACCGGTCTTTTTACCCGAAACATACCAACATGGTAAACTGGATTCCGGGGACGGATACCTATTCGTACCTGTCAGACGATTACAAAACGCTGATGAAAAATACCGCCAAAAAAGATGCACCTGTAAGTATCATCACTACTGCTGAAATGAATGCGTTGACCGGGGAGACATTTTCAACCGTTAACGTATTGGAGTGGAAAGACGCCAATTCATTTTATACATCTGCCGGAGGCAACTATTTTCTGATAAATCTGAAAGAAAAAAAATCCACCCAAATTTATGAATTACCGGATGGAATAGCCAATGAAGAATGGTCTACCAATTTTCAACACATGGCTTATACGGTTGAAAACAACTTATTTGTGCGGCATTACGGCACCAATGAAGAACAACAGATCACCAATTTTCCAAAAGAAATTGTTTCAGGTCAGTCCATTGCGCGCAATGAGTTTGGTATTGCCGACGGAATTTTCTGGTCACCATCCGGTAATTACCTGGCTTTTTATCAAAAAGATGAAAGTAATGTGGCCGATTATCCGCTGCTGGATATCACCACTCCAACCGGAAGCCTGATGAACATCAAATACCCGATGGCAGGTCAGGGCAGCGAAAAACCGGCTGTCGGAATTTTTAACCTCAAAACCGGTAAAACGGTCTATATCAAACCAACCGGAAATGCAGATGATTACCTGACCAATGTTGGGTGGGGTATGGATGACAAATACCTGTACCTGGTTGAACTCAACCGCGGGCAGAATCATGCAAAACTGCTTCAGTATGATGCTGAGTCCGGCGCGCTGGTAAAAGTATTGATTGAAGAAAAAAATGATAAATGGGTTGAGCCGGAACATGCACCGTATTTTGTAAGTGCTGATCAGTTTATCTGGATGAGTGAAAAAGACGGTTTTATGAATTTGTACCTCTATAAAACGGATGGAACACTGATAAAACAAATTACGTCCAACAAATGGGTGACGCACGCCATTGTAGGACATGATGCTGCCGGTAATGTATACTTTTCCGGTACAGGTGAAAGCCCGCTGGAAACCAATTATTTTAAAGTAAATCTGAGTTCCGGTGAACAGGTGCGCCTGACACCTGAAAAGGGGACACACGACGTTCTTTTTTCATCCAATTTCACCCATCTTTTTGATACGTATTCGTCACACGATGTTCCAAACAGTGAAAGCATAAAAAACAGTACCGGTAAAGTAGTACGCGCTATTCGTACAGAAAAAAATCCGTATGAAGGCTATAAAATGGGAACAGCTGAAATTGGCACAATCAAAGCAGCCGATGACACCACCGATTTGTATTACCGTTTAATTAAACCGGCCAATTTTGACGCCACCAAAAAATACCCGGTACTGGTTTATGTATACGGCGGCCCGCATGCACAAATGATTACCGATTCGTGGTTAGACGGCGCCAGTTTGTGGATGTATTGGATGGCAGAACAGGGATACCTGGTTTATACCGTTGACAACCGTGGCTCTGAAAACCGTGGATTTGCATTTGAAAGTGTTATTCACCGCCAGTTGGGTACCATTGAAATGGCTGACCAGATGAAGGGTGTGGAGCATTTGAAATCCATGGCGTTTGTTGATCCGGCCAGGCTTGCCGTTCATGGCTGGAGTTTTGGCGGATTCATGACAACATCTCTGATGCTTAGAAATCCGGGCGTATTCCAGGTTGGTATTGCCGGCGGCCCGGTAACCGACTGGTCGTATTATGAAGTGATGTACGGTGAGCGCTACATGGATACCCCGCAGGAAAATAAAGAAGGGTATGACAAAAACCGCCTGATGAATTACGCCAAAAATCTGCAGGGTGATTTGTTGCTGATTCATGGTACCATTGACGATGTGGTGGTGATGCAGCACAACTATGCCCTGGTAAAAGCCTTTGTGGAAGCAGAGGTTCAGATGGACTTTTTTCCATACCCGATGCATCCGCACAACGTGCGCGGTAAAGATCGTGTACACCTGATGACCAAAGTGCTGACCTACGTGCTGGAGAACATGGAGTAAGCCCCCTGTCTGTTAACACGGCGTAACAATTCGTTGGATTGTTACGGGTGATCATTGGATATACAAATAGTGTATATTTGATTATGTGTTACAGCCAACGCTATTTAATACCACGTTATGTACAGTTATATCCGGTTGATTTTTGTTTTTGGTGCATTGATGACGGCAGCCAATCCGGCTTGCGCTTTGAAAGTTGAAAAGCCGAATCACCCGGGCATTTTCATCTATCAGAATGGAGCAGAGTTTCAGGTTAAAAATGATACCGTTTTTCAACTCCCGCGTAATCCATTTTCCATTCGTTACTTCAGCCGGATGTGGAATGAAAAGGCGAAAAAATTTTACACAGCACAGATTGCCGGCTTTGTAAATAAGTCAGAAATGCTGGCTGTCAGAACGGGTATGAAAACCGATCTTATTCCGTGTTTTAGTCCCGGAACGGGAATGGCGCCTGATCGCAGCGGTTTTTACACCGAATTTATCATTCGCAGTTATGCACACCATTACCTTTTGTATGAGAATGAACAAAACCGCCGGGTTCAATTAATTTCAGCCGGACGTGATTTTTCGTATTTTGATTTTGCCATTGCGTCTTTTTACATAGATGATATGACGTATTCCGTCAACGATTTTCCGTATCCTGAATTATTCCTGGTTGTCTTTATTGATGACAATCTGAACAATCGCACAGATGCCGGAGAGCTGACGCGTTTTACCATTCAGTTTAAGGCTTAATAAGCAACGGAAATGAGTCTTTAATCAGTCGTCAAAAAATGATTTTACTAAATCTGCGCACCTGTTTTTTTGGAGTAACCCTGTTGTTTCTTTTTTCAGGATTCTCTCAAACCGATCGGGAAGAACAAAACTTCCAGGGTGCGGTTAAACTGGTGCGTGAAAAAGAATACGAAGTGCAGTTTGATACACAACAGCAACTGGCCAGAATCAAGATGAATCATGCCGTTGAATTTGAATTTAACGAGACCGGAAATTTAATTAACTGGGCTGATTTTTACCAGAATGAAATGCTTTCATGGTATTATCATGTTGATTATGCGGAGGATGTTTTGCAGAAAATTGAGACATCGTACATGAATGAAAATTTTATTCTGTCTGTTTCTGTTTTTCAGTATGATGCTGAAGGCCGTGAACTCAGCTGGAGCATGAAAAATGGCAGCAATGAAACCATTTACCTTTGGCAGCATACCTATTCCAAAAAAGGATTCCGGGTGCGGTCAGAAAGTTACCGCGGTTCGCCTGATTCGCTGGTGGTTGACCGGTACTACGTTTACAAGAATGATAAAAAAGGACACCGCATTTCAGAACATTGGTATACCGCTGACGGGCAATGCCGGAAACTAATTGTCAATACCTTTGACAAGCGCGGCAATGTGGTAAAAGCCTGGCATTACGACGGTGAAAATAACCTGACCGGAAAATGGATTCAGGCCTACAACGAAAAAAATCAGTTGGTGGATGTCCGGCATTTTAAATCAGAAACAGTAATGGATTCGCGCTCAGAATACCGGTATGATGATTACGGCAACGAACTGGAGATAAAGGTCTACAACGCCGCCGACAGCCTCGCCGCCACCTGGAGAAACACCTATCAATACGACAGCCTGCACAACTGGACAGAAAAAATACGGTATTATAATGATCAGCCCTTAACGCAGACTGAGCGCGAGGTGTTTTATTTTGAGTGATATGGGCTATCTCTTTATTTCGATATTGGGTTTGGTTTTTGTGCTGCTGGCGTTTTTGTTTCCTTTTCATCGTGAGGACAACTTTACGCGACTTTCCACTGATCAGTTAAAATCACTGTACAAGAGGTGGGAACAATTTGCTGCTTTTTTTTTCATAGCATTGATTTTAATGCTGGCGTGGCTGGTGGGGCATGTTTTGGAGTGGGTCTACGTTTTTACGACCCTGGTGCCGGAAGATGCTCTTTTTATTATTCAGTGCGCAGATTTTTTCTGGTATGTGAACGGAGCAATTCTGGCTTTTGCCATTACACCGTATGTTTTGGAATTTAGTTTTAAAAAGATAGTTGGGCCACAGCGTTACGGAGAATACCTCTATTATACAAATGAAAAACATGGTTTTGACGGCCGGAGACTGGCAAGACCACTCACCTTAATTTGCGGTATTTTTTCACTCGGATGGCTGGTCCTGGCTATGGACAACAAGGTATTTATTTATGAAGACAGAATAGTGATTGATGATTTGTTCGGTTTTTTTGAAAAAGAATATACCTATGAACAGGTAAAATCGGTCAGGCTGTCTCATGAAAAAACACCGTCCGGATCGGTAGAAAGGTATGTTATCAGTTTTGCAGACAATGAAACATGGGATACCGGAAAGTGGTATGAGCTTGATGATAGTTCGGCTATTACATTTATTACAAAAAAAGCAGTCAAATAGATTCATTCGGAGTGAAGCCCAAGGTATATATTTTCTCAGGTCTTGGAACAGATCATCGTGTTTTTAAAAAGTTGAATTTATCAGCGTTTGATGCTACATTTATTCACTGGGTAAAACCACATCCAAATGAGGCTATAACAGCTTATGCCAAACGTCTTTCAGCGCAGATTTCAGAACCTGGCGCAGTTTACATTGGTCTTTCTTTTGGCGGCTTAATGGCGGCGGAAGTTGCGAAACAAGTTGTACCCAAAAAATTGATCTTGCTGGCATCGGTTAAAACGTATCATGAAATTCCGCACGTTTATCGTCTGGTGGGTTGGTTAAGATTCCATAAGCTGATTCCGGTAAAATGGATGCTGACTTCCACCCGGGTGACCCGGTGGTTTTTTGGTGTTAAAACGGCTGAAGAGCGATTGCTTTTGAAGGAAATTCTGCATGACACAGATCCGGATTTTTTGAGATGGGCCATTCACACGATCCTGTTTTGGAAGAACGATCAGAAATTTAAAGACACCTGTCACATTCATGGAAATGCTGACCGTATACTGCCGTTCAGAAAGGTAAAGGCTGATTACCGCATTGAAGGGGGTGGTCATTTTATGACTGTTGCAAATCCTGAAAAGATTCAGCCATTGCTGGATGAGTTAATAGGTTGACACAGATTCGAATAGCAATGGTATTTATTACCAGAGGTAAAATCCAGGGGTGCATGATAGTGTGTGATAAAAACAAGCAGTGCGCAACAGCTAAAAGGTTTCCTGGATGATTTGAATACTTAGTAGATTTGGTAGGAAGTGTAAATGTTATGGTATACAATTAGTTACCGGTAATACCAAGCAAAATCTTCAATACAAAAAAAATCCAATTGTTCTTGCTTCTTGTTAACTTTATAGTTAACTTTGCGGAGTGAAGACTGAAAGACAAATCATTTTCCATAAGCACTATTTTACAGAATTTTATCTTAATCAAAAGTTAAAGGTTCAAGAGAAAATAGAATATGTTTTTAAAATTATCCGGACAGTAGACAAAGTTCCTAAGAAGTTTCTCGACCACATGACAGGAACAGACGGAATATATGAAATTCGTGTGGAAGTAGGAAGTGATATTTATCGGATTTTCTGCTGCTTCGATAAAACTAATTTGGTTGTTCTTTTCAACGGGTTCCAAAAGAAAACGCAAAAGACACCCAAACAGGAATTGGAACTTGCAAAAAAATTAAAAAAGGAATATTTTGAAACTAAAAATAAAAAGTAATGGCAAAGAAAAGTATCAAATCAGCTAGAACATTTGACGAACTTCTTGATATTAAATACGGGAAAATCGGAACATCTAAACGTGATCAATTCGAAGAAAAAGCGCAATATTTTGTGATCAGCGAAATGTTAAAAGAAGCGCGAAAAGAGGCAAACATGACGCAAGATGAACTGGCTGAAAAAGTTGGCACCAAGAAAAGTTATATCTCCAGACTCGAAAATGGAAAATGTGATATTCAACTATCAACACTTTATCGGATATTCGAACACGGCCTTGGCAGACCCATTAACTTGTTGATTGGCTAAAATACAACCGCAAGCAGTAATCCTATTGGAGTGAATAGGAGCAATGAAAGAAAAGTCGGGGTGTTTCAGACTGACATCAGGTCAAACCATGCTACACCACAATTAAAACAGGTGCCTGTACCGGATTTCCCTGATTCCCCTTCTGCCTGGTCGCCGGCTCAGGCCGGCTAACAGCGCAATCAATCTGTCAGAATCCCAAAAAAGGAAAACCCGAACCTTTCAACCCATAAAATCGTATATTTACTACAATGAGAATCTGCTTGTCTCTTATCGTGGTATTTATTGTTCTGTCTGCATACGGACAGAAGGGAACCATTATTCTGACCAATGAAAACCTGGGGAATTCTTTTGGTGATAAGGTTCTTATTCTGAAAGATGCCGGGCATCAGCTTACGGTTGAGCAGGTTATTCAAAAACCAGACAGCGAATTTGAAACCCTGACTGATCCGGTTCCGAACCTTGATTTTACAACTGCGCGCTGGTGGATTAAGTTCTCGATAACCAACCAGAGTTCTAACCCCAATTTTATCCTGGAGGTGGCGCGGCCCATTACCAATAAAGCGGCCTTTTACCAGGTGCGTGGTGAAATTATTGAGAATTCGTTTGTGAGTGGTGATGATTACGAATTCAGCACCAAAGCCATTCCGCACCGCAAAAATTTATTTCCGATATACATTGAAACAGGTGAAACGCAGTCGTTCATCCTTGAATTGGAAAGTGACGGGGAGGTGATTACACTCCCGATCAAAATCTACGACAAAATCAGTTTTTTTGAGTCTGATTATTTCTTCCAGTTTACGTACGGGTTTTATTTCGGGATGATGCTTTTGGTGGTATTCATTTATTTCTTTTTTTATGTGCTGCTGAAAGACCGGTCGTTTTTATTTTACATCATGTATGTGTTCTGCCAGGCCATCATGCAGTTTTCACTTGATGGCTATTCGTATCAGTATTTTCTGCCGCACGGAGGTTACCTGGCCAATCATATTGTGCTTATATCGGCATCACTGACCATTGTTTTTCTGCTCTTTTATGTGAGCGCCTTTTTACATTTGAAAGAGAACAGCCCGCGACTTTTGAGGGTATACCGGTATACCCTGGGCTTTGTTATTCTGGCCTTTATCCTATCTCTGATTCCGGGTGCCACTTATACTATTTCATACCCGCTGATTAATGCTACCAGTCTGCTGAGTGTGATTCTCACGTTAGTCTCTATTTACATTCTTAAATCAAAAGGGTTTAAAATATGCAATTATTTTACCGTGGCTTTTACGGTTTTGATTCTGGGTGCCATCATTTTTATTCTCGGTAATTTTAATATTTTAGGTAATGCGGAACTGGCGCAGAATGTACTTAAATTTTCGTCGGCCATTGAGGTGGTTATTCTGAGTATTTCCATGTCCAACAAATACCGTGATCTGCAGCGTGAAAAAGAAGCGGCCCAGGCTGAGGCATACAAATCGCTCGAAGAAAAGAATGCCATGATGGACCAGATCAATGTAAAACTGGAACAGCAGGTAAAAGAACGGACCGCAAAAATTGAACATCAGAAAGAAGAACTGGCTGAAATCAATGAGGAAATTCTGAGCAGCATTAAATACGCCAAACGTATTCAGGAAGCTATTTTGCCGGCCAGGGAGTATGTGAAAACATTACTCAGCGAATACCTGGTTTTTTACCGGCCGAAAGATGTGGTGAGTGGTGATTTTTATTTTATTGAATCAACCCATGTTTCCAATGAAGAGCAGACACCGCTTGTTTTATTTGCTGCCGTAGATTGTACGGGACACGGTGTTCCGGGAGCGTTTATGAGCATTGTAGGCAACAATTACCTGTCACAATCATTGACTGAAAAATCGGTCAATTCACCTGCTGAAGCACTGGACTTTTTGAACCAGGGTGTTTACAAAGCGCTGCGGCAGGATGGTTCCCAGAAAGAAAAAGGCGCTGCGGTGCGTGACGGAATGGACATTGCGCTGTGTGCCCTTGACCGGGAACGGAACCTGCTGTATTTTGCCGGTGCTAAAAATCCGGTTTATATTGTCCGGCAGAGTGGTGATGCTGCCTGTTTCGGAACTGAAATTACCGAAAAAAACCTGGTGAAATCAGAAAACGGTGAGGTGCATTTGTATGAGATTAAAGGAGACAAACATCCGATTGGTGCGTTTATGGATGAAGAACTGATTCCGTTCACCAATAAAAAAATCAGCGTGCAGAAAGGGGATATGATTTATGTTTTCACCGATGGTTTTGCCGATCAGTTTGGCGGAACGAGTCTGCCGGAGAGTAAAGGAAAAGGAAAAAAATTCACTTACAAACGGTTTAAACAGCTGCTCATGAACATTGCTTCCAAACCGGCAGATGAACAGCATAAAATTTTGCGCAACGAGTTTGTTTCCTGGAAAGGGGAGACCGAACAGATTGATGATGTGCTGGTGATTGGGGTAAGGGTATCCTGAAATTAGTTCAGATCAGTTCCGGCAACCGGTCAATTTGCCAGTTTAATCCGTATCAGTTCTTTCAAATCCTTGAGGTTTGATTTGTCCCTGACATCGATGCGGATTCCGCGCCCCTCAGCATAGGCTTTGGCAGCCATTAACTCTTCCCGGATGCTTTTTGAAACAATGCTTTCCATTACCTGGTCGGTTGCTTTTTGACCAAATACAAGGGCAACCTTGAAAAACCGGTCGCGCGGCAGCAGGTAAACCAGCACGCGTTTTTTATCGCTGATCCGATAACTCCAGCCGTATTTTTCACTGGTAAAATGCCAGTCTTCCGTCGCTGCCGGATATTCTTTTCGGGTAAACTCAGCCAGTTCATTCCAGTATGGATAGGTGGTTCCCAAAGCCGCAGCAAGATCAGCGTCCGTAGGTTTTTTTGATTTGCCGGTGAAAATACTTTGCATAATCCAAACGTTTCAGTGATACTTAAAGATACAAAAATCAATCAGGTTTCAGCTGTTTGGTGATGCTCTCTAAACCTTTGACATTTGAAATTTAATATTTGACATTCGATATTTCCTTTGTCCGCCCTGTAGCCTTGTACTCCCTCAAAACCTTTGACATTCGAAATTTAATATTTGATATTCGATATTCCCTTCGTCCACCCTGTAGCTCTTGTGCTCCCTAAACCTTCAACATTCAAAATCCGGTGTTCAATATTCGATATTTCCATGTCTACCTTGGAGCCCTTGTACTGCGCTCCCTCTAAACCTTCAACATTCGAAATTTAATATTTGATATTCGATATTTCCCTTTGTCTGCCCTGGATACCCTCTACTATCTAACCCTTCAACATGCAAAATCCGGTGTTCAATATTCGATATTTCCATGTCTACCTTGGAGCCCTTGTACTGCGCTCCCTCTAAACCTTTGACATTCGAAATTTAATATTTGATATTCGATATTCCCTTTGTCCGCCCAGTAGCCCCTGCTCTCTAACCCTTCGATATTCAAAATCCGGTGTTCAATATTCGATATTTCCCTTATCTGCCTCTACTGCCGTGATATTCCCATTCGCCCCCCGATTCATTTCGCTCCTTTCAGCTTCATGTAATGTTCCCGTTGTTTTTTATCCAGCTTTTCAATGGAATAACGCAGCAATGTACGCGGCATGGTAGCAGCATACTGATCCAGAAATTCCAGCAGCCGCTGACGGTTCACATCACCAGCAAAACGCAGCATCCAACCGGTACCTTTGTGTACCAGGTCTTCTTTGTCATGTACTAAAATTTCAGCCAGTTTAAATGTATCATCAATTTCTTTTTTGCGAATGAAGTAGGTCGTACTGACGATCGCTGTGCGGCGTTCCCACAGGTTTTTGGATTTGGCTAATTTGTAGAGAACGTTGCGGGGTTTGTCAAAAAGATAATGCCCGGTCATGTGCAGGCAGCCCAGGTCCACGAGATCCCAGTTGTTAATACGGTCGTGCCGGTGCATGTATAGTTCGTAGACCTCTTTCAGCCGGTCAGGTGTTGTTTTTTTGTTGCGTGAAATTTTATCCATGATACTCACGGCACCAGCGCGTACTTCATGGATCGGACTTTCGAGCAATTTCTCTATTTCTTTCACCGGCATGTCCAGGAATTTTTTAGCCAGGTCAAATACCGTTCCCATACGCACCCCAATAAACTTATCGCCAGCACCGTATTGGCCTTCGTCGGTTTTAAAGTAGCGTTGGATTTTTTTCAGTTCATCGTCTGACTGAAAGGTTTTCAGTTGGGTGATGAATTGGGTGGAGGTGAGTTTGGGCATGGGGGGAAGTTTTGAGGAAATTATTTCTTTGTGAGATTTTAAGTGAGTACTAACTCCAGAGTTTCCACCAGGGCTTTTTGGCTAAAACGCTGTTTGCACGAGTTGGGGTAAACTGTTGTGTGGCATTAACTGATCCAATAGATGAAAAAGAATATCCGGTTAACGAGGTTTCAAATAATAATTCATCCGCCTGATCAAGCGGTTCACCAAAATAACGGCCGGTTATTGCAAATACAAAATTTTCTCCCACCTGGTCTTCAGTATAGCATTCATTCCCGGATGGGTTAAAACAATACGTTCTTTTTCCATTCGAATCAACAGTAGATTGATTCAATAAATCATTTTCTTCTGCCAAGGGTGCTCCGCTGTCAATGATTGTTCCGGAGTCAGCCGTTCCCATACGGACCCTGATTTTCTGTCCATCTTTTGAAACAGAATAGGCCCAGAAATTAATAACGCTTTGCAGACCAATTGCACAAACTTCAGATCCAGGAAACAGGTCATTCAGGTAAGCTTCCTTTTCTGAAATGTGAGTGTCAAAGAATGGCATTGGAAACTCTTGCGCGCAAATCAGCAGGTTGTTCTTATAAAATCCGACATAAACTTGATTGTCGTCCGGATAAATAGCACTTTCAACAGTTTCATCGTCAATGAGGGTAAGATTTTTAAACCCCAGCTGGCTGAGTACAGTTTCAATATCTGCATTATAAACGGGACTAACAATAATCGCTGAAGCTTTCCATCCCATGAGTGATACGTTTTTTCAAAATTATGAATTATTTCTTCAGCTTCATCAGAAACACTTCTTCAAACCATTCACGGCTTTCGGAAGATTAAACTTAAAACATTGAATTTCCACCCTGATTTCAGAGCAGATTTAGTTCCATTTTCAAATTTTCGCGCGCTTGTTTTTCGTAGCGGTTAAAAAAGAAATCGGTTTTGAAAATACGTGACATGTTCAGAAAGTGTTCGAGCACTTTTTTGCGGCCGGGTTTATACAGCAGGTCGGGGTAGATAGAATATTCCTTGCGCACATTTTTGAAATACGCGGTGTAGGTTCCGGCATCTTTGCCTAAGATCGATAGATCAGCATCGGTAAACAGGTTGGTATCGTAATCGGCATCGGTCTGATGACTTTTAGTGGCGAGAATCTGCTGTTTGCACCTGGCAATACATTCCGCCGGAACGGTGAGGGCTGTCATACGCGCTGCAGCCAGGTCGGCACTTTTTTCTTCGTTGTTGTTTTTGGATGCCTGGTAAACCACGTCGTGATAAAACAGTGTAAAAAGAATGGTGTCCCAGTCACGGATTTCAGCTTTGACAGCCGTAAGTTCGGTCAGCAGATTCTCCAGGTGGGTGAGTGTGTGATAATGTCTTTTTTTACCCGAATACTGTTTTTCGATTTCGGCCAGGCACTGTTCCATCATGCCGGAATTGCTGCAATAAGCGCCGGCAAGCTGGTAAAATGTATGCTGAAGTATGGGAGTCATTTACCAGGTAAAGATAGTGCGGTTTTGCAAGGAAAAGGTTAGTTGATGACGATAAAATACGTTAGAGCAGATTTCACAAACGGGGATAAATTTTAAAAATAACGCCCATCCTCGCGGGCCTCTTCACTGTTCTTTGCCGGTATCTTCGATGAAACCACTTCCGCTCCCGTGGATAGAGAAGACAGGTTTTCCAATATTTAAGGTAAATTCACCCTCAAAATCCGTTTTTCTGTCCGATCAAAAGTTTAACATACTGGTTGTAGAAGATGATCTGTTGATTGCTGAAATGCTCAAAGAGATGTTGCAGGATCTGGGCTATGAAGTACCATTTGTGGCGCGTAATTTTGACGAGGCGCTGCAGGCATTGAATGATTTCCCAAACCTGGATCTATGTTTCCTGGACATTAACCTGGAAGATGTCAAAAACGGGTTTGATGTGGCTGAACAGGTAAAATCCCGCAGCAGGTTACCCATTATTTTTTTGACATCCTATGCTGATAAAATGACCATTGGTGAAGCAGTTAAATATCAACCTGAAGCCTACCTTGTTAAACCTTTTTCACAAACTGATTTGTATGCAACGGTTGAAATTGTACGCGGTAAAAAACAAGTATCGGGGCAATCAACCCAACCGCCGCTGGTGATTAAAGACGGCTTACTAACGGTGAAAGTGAATCGCCATGACATTTTCTGGATTAAGTCTGATAATATTTATGTGGAGCTGGCAACAGCACAGAAAAAATACCTGGTGCGCAGCAGCCTTGATAAATTTCTGGAACAACTTGATGATGTTTCTTTTTCACGTACGCACAGGTCGTATGCAGTGAACCTGCAGCATGTAAAAGCAGTAAACGGGCAATACCTGGTGGTGAACTCAGAAAAAATACCCCTGTCACGCAAGTTCCGCGACGAAATTCTGGAGCGTTTCAAAAAATAATTGGTCAAACGTGTACAAAAAAAAGTCATTCTCAACTTCGTACCGGTTTCATTGGCTATTAATGATTTAGTTTGCAGGTCAGGTGGTGTACAGGTATAATTTATATTCAACAGGTTTCAGAGCCGGTTCTTTTTTAAAGTGCGGCAACACCCTGTTGTTGGTTTTGCTTTTTTCACCGGCTGTTTTTTCGCAGGCTGAGACAGAAAAAACCAAAGACCTTCTCCACCAGCTGGAGCTGGTTGATCATGATACCAGCCGGGCCCGCATTTATGGTTTGCTCGCATGGGAATACCGGTTTATCAATACGGCATTGGCGTTAGATTATGCTGACCGTGAACTGGCAACAGGCAGGCAGTATTATCACCCGCTATTACTGGCAGACGGGTACCGGATCAAAGCACTGGCTTATGTGATTGAAGAAAAAATAGTAGCCGGTTTGGCCCTGTACGATTCAAGCCTGACCTATGCCCGCCAGGCGAATAGTCTCGCCATTGAAGCCAGCTGCTATAGTTTAATTGCAGGTATGTATGGTGATCACGGTGATTTTCACAAATCCATTGAATATTATTCCATGGGGCTTGAAGTGGCTGAAAAGTTACAGGATCCGGCACTGATTGCCTCTTTGAGTAATAACCTGGCAGAGGCATTTCAAAGTTCCGGACGCAACCCTGAACTTTCTCAAAAATATTTTTTACAGGCACTTTCCAATTCCATGCAAATTGAAAACTGGCCGCTGGCGGGTATGAATTCAGCCAACCTGGCGCAGGATTATATCAATTCAGGAAATAGGGTACTTGCCCTGCAGGAACTGAAACGTGCTGTTGATCTGGTTTACCGGGATACCACAAACCGCTATCAGTTTGCTACCAATTGTCATATACTGGCTTCGGTTTATTTTGATCTTGACAGTCTGGAGCGGGCTGAATTTCTGGCACTGAAATCGCTAAGCGGTATGACAGAACTGAATAGACCGGCCAATGCGCTGCGCCCGCTTTCAACATTGACCAATTTGTATGTGCAGAAACGTGATTTCAGTTCAGCCCGTATTTATGCCGCGCGTATGTTGGATTTTGCTGAATTTCAGGGAGCCAAATTGTATATCCGCGATGCGTATAAAGCACTTTCTGAAATTGCGCGCATTGAAGGGGATTATAAAACCGCCCTGGATTATTTTGAAAAATACAAGGTGTGGAATGACAGCGTTTTTGAAGTTGGGCGTGAACAAAGTATTGCCAATGTTGAGCTCAAAGCCGAACTGGCCCGGCAGGAACTGGAAATCAAATACGAAACAGAAAAAAAAACAGTAGAAAATCAAAACCTCTCTGACAAAAATCAAAACCTGGTTTATACAATTGTGCTGGTTATTTTTACCGGTGCAGCGTTTCTGGCGCTGACAGTTCTGTTGTATTTTTCCAATCAGAAAAAGAACCGCATCAATGCAGAATTGCAGGAACAAAAAAAGAAAGTAGAGCAGCAGGCTGTTGAAAAAGGAATGTTGGTACATGAGATCCATCACCGGGTAAAAAACAACCTTACCATGCTTAAAAGTTTGCTCTACCTGCAGGCTAAATCAGCACAGGATGAATTTGCGCAAAAAATTCTGGCTGAGACGCAGGCACGGATTCAGAGTATGGCCCTGGTGCATCAAAATCTCTATGAAGAAGGCAACAATGGCCGGCTTGATTTTGTAGAATTTCTGGAGAGTCTTTTCGCTGAATTGATGACAGGTTTTGACCGGTCAGATCCTGAAATTGAATTTAAGGTCAGTGGTACCTGTGATGAATTGACAATTTCACAAGCCATTCCGCTGGGTTTGATCATGAATGAACTATGTACCAACTCGCTGAAGTACGCATTTCAGAAAGTTGAAAACCCGGTAATTCAGGTAGTCCTTACACAACGTGCCAACGTTCTGGAAATTCAGTATTCAGACAATGGGCCGGGTTTGGGTGAAGCAGCAGCTCAGGGCAAAGGCGGATTTGGTTTTAAACTGTTGCAGATTCTGACACGCCAGCTTGACACCCGGCTGGTTTACACCAAAACAGATCAGCTTTCAGTCTTCACCCTGCGGCTGGAAATTCACCCGTAAAACCGGGTAGATTTTTTTAGCGGTTTACACTAAGAATGACAGCCTTGTGTCAAACTCATACATATCCCGGTCGAACTCAACATTTAAAAAAGAGGGCAGCATTGTTCACCTACATTTGATTCGTAATAAAAAAAAGTATGAAAGAAAAACTACATCTGATTGGAATTTGTGGCTTGCTCAGTTTTGCACTGTTGCTGAATTCACAAAGTGCTTCGGCTCAATCACGCGGATTGAACGGAGACGGAATAAATGACCGCGTATCGGTTCCGCATTCACCATCACTCAACGTTGAAAATAGCTTCACGGTTGAGTGCTGGTTTAATACCAACGAACTGCTCAATGAAACGGTATTGGTTGAAAAAGGACGCTGGGTTGGTAACTGGCTTTTTTTCATCAAACCCAAACCGGCTGAAGGAACAAAAATCTGTCTGGCATCCTGGGCATGGGGGCCGGTTGAACTTTGGGGTACAACAGATCTTCAGACAGACACCTGGTATCATTTTGCCGCAACCTGGGATGGAACAACACGCAAAGTGTACCTGAACGGTGTACTTGAGGCGCAGGATATACCCTCGGGTGATCCAATTGGTAATACAGATGTTATGGGAGTTGGTGCGGCAAGTGGTGGAACCTATGAATTTAACGGAACCATTGATGATGTGCGCATCTGGAATTACGTACGCACACCGTCAGAAATTGCATCCAGTTATGCTGTTTCGTTAAGCGGTCCGCAGCCAGGTTTGGTATTGCATTACCAGTTTCAGGAAGGTGTTTCTTTTGGTGACAATACTGCGTTAACTACGATCAATGATTTGAGTGGAACAGGCAACAACGGAACACTTACCAATTACGCCCGGATTGGGTGTACATCCAATTATGTCTGTGGTGCGCCGGCTTTGGGTGGTGTTTGTATCACCAGCGGAATTTTGACACCCACGTTACCTGATTTGACCAGTGCATGTGCATTCACCATTCCTACAGCTACAACAACAGATGCCTGCATGGCAATAACCATTAATGGCACAACCGGTGATCCGTTATTTTATGATACTCCCGGTGCGTATGTTGTTAACTGGACCTTTGATGATGGCAGCGGAAATACTACCACCGCTTCACAAAATGTAACCGTTGGAAACGGTCCCGGGCTGATAAATGGAGTTGAAACACCAGTCGTGTGTAACGGCGAAACGGCAGCTGTAGAATTTGAAATTTCAGGCGGCGTTGGTCCGTATACCTATGATTTTGGCGGTATTCAATCTGGTTTGGCCGGTATTACAGATACCGTTTGGGCAAGCAGTGTGATCGAATACAGTACACAATATACGACCGGCAGTTGGGCAGCAATGCAGGCGTTGGGTGCTCCGGATACTTACCCAACCTACGGAGATATTCCTTCCGCATGGGCCAGTGCAGGTGCAGATAATCAGCGTGAATACCTGGTGCTGGGTTTTGCTCCAACGTTTGCTCAAAATGTATTAAGTTATGAAACATTTGCCGTAGGCGCGGTTGATACAGTTTATGTGCGCCAGGTAAGCACCGGTACATGGATTACTATTTTTACAACCACCGCCGCAGGCGGACCATCTGCAGCCGTAATTCAGCAATATCCGATTCCGACCATTATCGGTGAAATTGATGCGGTTCGGCTCGCCATTAACTCACCTGCAGTGGGTAGCTGGAATGAAATTGATGCGATTGGACTTGAGGTAAATTTATCAACGGTTATTACCATTTCAGGGCTGGCTGCAGGAAGCTATAATTTTACTCTGACTGATGACAATGGATGCCCGTTTGATTCTACGTTTGTAATCACAGAACCAGCTGAAATTATTGTTGACCAGGTTGCCGTTTTATGTCCTGGCGAATCTATTACGGTTGGAACAAATACCTATAGCACAACCGGTGTATATACCGATTTGCTTGTGGCGGTTAACGGCTGTGACAGTACGGTTAATACAAACCTGACTATAAATCCTGATTATTCGGTTGCGCAAACCATCAACATCTGTAATGGTGAAACGTATGTGATCGGTGCTAGCAGTTATACTACGGCAGGAACGTATGTAGATGTTTTGAGTTCTGTTTTTGGATGTGACAGCACCGTAACAACAACACTGAATGTGCTGCCGGTATATTCAAATACGCAGACATTAACTATTTGTGACAACGAATCAGTAACCGTTGGTTCCAATACTTATACAGTGTCCGGAACGTATGTTGATGTACTCACCGCAATGAACGGTTGTGACAGTACAGTTACCACAAATCTGACTGTCAATCCTGTCCTGACAACTGCGCAGAATGTTACGCTTTGTGAAGGTGAATCAGTTACTGTAGGCTCAAATACCTATACCGCGTCGGGTGTCTATACGGATGTATTGACCGCTTTAACAGGCTGTGACAGTACCGTTACCACTACCGTGGATGCTGTTGGAACAATTGATGTTTCTACTTCCGTAACCGGTATTACAATTACGGCAAACGCTACGCTTGCAGCTTATCAGTGGATTGATTGCAACAACGCAGGTGCTGAAATCACCGGAGAAACAAATTCCGTTTTTACACCGTCGGCTAACGGAAGTTATGCTGTAGTTATTTCATACGGTTCGTGCAGTGATACCAGTAATTGTGTAACCATCAGTACGATTGGAATAAACGAAAATCAGGGAATTGGTGTGCGGGTGTACCCAAATCCCGGTAATGGAAATTACCTGATTGACCTTTCTGCCGGGGCTCATGTGGTGGTGACCAATGCCGCCGGTCAAACCATATTGGAGCGTAATTTTGCTGCAGGAACGTCTTCTCTTTCAATAGAAGATTGCGCAGACGGAATCTATTTTATGACCATACAGACGAATACATTTACACAGACCCAAAAACTTATAAAGCGATAAGTAAGTTCAGAAACAATCGTTTCGAAAATCCTGCCGGTGATTCCGGCAGGATTTTTTTTACCCCATGGTGATTATCCATTTTGCTTGCAGATGGCTGTAAAATCAGTGAAAAATAAATTTTTTCAATTTTTCTATTGCGTAACCAAAAGGTTTCCTATATATTTGTAACCGATTAGTTACATATTGAATCTGATTTAAAATACTTTATGAGAAGAGACGTTTTTCAGGCCATTGCCGATCCCACCCGCAGGGCTATTATTCACATGCTGGCCTCGCAGGATTTGAACCTGAATGCCGTGGCAGAAAATTTTGATGTCAGCCGGCCTGCCATTTCAAAGCACATCAAAATTCTGACTGAATGCGGGTTAGTGACTATCCGGCAAGAGGGGCGCGAACGCTATTGCGAAGCCCGACTTGAAAAACTGAATGAAGTGTCAGACTGGGTAACGCAGTATAAAAAATTCTGGAATCAGAAACTGGATGCGCTGGAACTTTACCTGGAGCAATTGCAAAAAAAAGAAACAGCGCCGGTTCAGGGAAGGACTAAGAAAACAGCAGCGGCAAAACCAAAAAAATCACCGGGAAAAAAGAAAAAATTAAAGAAGAACTAACATGAACAAGCTAAAAGCAGAACCGTTTGTGATTGAACGGACACTTAATGCAACCGTCAGAAAAGTGTGGGATGCCATTACACAGAAAGAGCAAATGAAACAATGGTATTTTGACCTGGCACAGTTTGAACCTGAGGTAGGATTTGAATTCAGTTTCACAGGCGGCACACCGGAAATGCAGTATAAACACAATTGCCGCATAACCGAACTGGTGGTGTTTAAGAAAATATCCTATACCTGGGCGTATGAGGGATATGCCGGCGAATCTGAAGTGACGTTTGAACTTTTTGCTGAAGGTGATAAAACACGAATCCGGTTAACGCACACCGGACTTGAAACCTTCCCGGAAAATAATCCGGATTTTGCGAAGAAGAATTTTGAAGCCGGCTGGACCGAATTGATCGGAAAACTTCTACCGGAATATGTGGAGAAATAATTTATCCATAGGGATCAGTCCTGATAGCTATCGGGAGCGACCTGACCCTATGGCATGTTTTATAAAAAATAAATGGACATGAACCAAAAAAACAACGGGGTCACAACAACCCGCTTAATAAATACACCGGTTGAACTGGTGTGGAAAGCATGGACTGATCCAACTCACTTAATAAACTGGTGGGGCCCAAACGGATTCAGAAATACGTTTCACGTTTTTGATCTCAAACCCGCTGGCTTGTGGGAATTTACAATGCACGGTCCGGATGGTAGCGATTTCCCGAACACCTGTCAATTTGTGGAAATTATTCGAAATCAAAGCCTGGTTTTTGATCATTTAGGAGGCATGCATAAATTCAGAGTCACTGCAACATTTGAAAAATCCGGCGAAAAGACGCAGCTGAGTTTCAGGATGATTTTTGATGCCGCAGAAGAATGGGAAAAAGTAAAGGCCTATGTCCCAAAAGCCAACGAAGAAAATTTTGACCGGCTGGAGACTGAACTAAAAAAAATGAATTGAACCTAAAAACAAACGTATATGATTACAGCAAGTAACACAGATGAACGTGAAATCGTTCTGTCACGAACCCTGAATGCTCCCCGGGAGCTGGTTTGGGAAGCCTGGACAAACCCGGAACATGTTAAGATCTGGTGGGGTCCTGACGGGTTTACCAATACCTTTCATGAATTTGAACTAAAGCCCGGTGGTGTATGGCGTTTTATAATGCACGGACCGGACGGAACCGATTATCCGAACAAAATTGTCTTTACCAAAGTGGAAAAACCATCACGCCTGGAATACAGGCAAGGTTCTGATGAGGACAACGCAGGCATGTTTGAAGCCATTATTTTGTTCACTGAAAAAGATGGAAAAACAGAATTGACGATGCGAAGCATTTTCAAAACCAAAGAAGCGCGTGATTTTGTGGTAGAGAAGTACGGCGCTGTTGAAGGCGGGAAACAACACCTGCGTCGCCTGGAAAATTATTTGCAGAAGATGGCTTGATTTTTTTAGCGCACGTTCAGGTGTTTCCAAAAAGAGAACCAAAATTTACCACATAGAATCATAGTTCACATAGAAAGAGCACATAGCGATTACGTTGCTGGTTTCAGTTTTAGCCCTATGTGAACTCTATGTTTTCTCATGTGCCTATGTGTTTCAAAGAGAGGCTAAAATTTACCACATAGAATCATAGTTCACATAGAAAAGGCACATAACGATTACGTTGTTGGTTTTTAGTTTTTGAGAAACCCTATGTGAAACCTATGTTCTCTACTGTGCCTATGTGTTTCAAAGAGTGGTTAAAAAGAAACCTGAATTTTCTACTGCGCCCGGATAGTTCCAAAAAAGCCTGATTTCACCTGGAGTTTTTTCAATAAGAGAGCTCTGCATTGAGTCTCTGAATTTGATGTCCGGTATTTTAGGATCATTCAGAAACCGGTTTTAGCTGCCGCAGAAAAATGCCTGTAATTAGTCCTACAGAAATACCTGCCAGCAGGCCGCCCAAAATGCCACCGCCAATAATCAGGTAACGCGGCGTGTTTTCATCCGGCAGCGTTGCAAAAATAAAGATGCAGCACATACCCAGTGCCCATCCCAATGCGTTGGCAAGAATCCATCGGTTGGCCGGTGTGGCATATTTTCGCAAGGCAAAAAACTGGAACAAACCAAACAGCGCTCCCAGGATTAGTCCCATTCCCATGCTCAGTGCAATGAAGAGCAGGGGATGAATTTCCGGCACCGGGGCTTCAGCTGCCTGTGCGTTTTCGGGAATAAAAAAGAGTGATGGAAGCATGCCCAAAAACCATCCTGAAACGGCTACTGAAATTGTCCAGGCCATAAATGTTTTTTTTGGCAGCGAATGGAATTTACGAACCAGGATGCGCCACTGGAAATAACCGAGCACTGTTCCTTCCAGGGCACCGGCCAGCATCATCAGAAACAGTACCACAAATTTTTCAGACAGTGATTCGGGTTCACCCATTAACACGGTTGTGCCTACAGCAATGGCCCCGGCGGCTCCAATACCTATCAGTTCACCCAGGGCACAGTTCAGAATCCAGTGAATAAACAAATGTCTGTCCGGATTTTTCATGAACACAGATTTTAAGGTGATAACTGCGCTGGGTTGTACCGGAAATTTTGATACTGCATTTGCGCAGCAAGGTGTCTGGTTTTACCCTAATGGCATTTAAAATAATTAAACGGTTCCAGGCATTTGTTGCAGGAATAGAGTGCCTGGCACGGTGTGGATCCAAATGCTGAAATCATGCGTGTATCGGTTGATTTGCAATGCGGACACTGAATGATTTTGTTTTCAGCGGTTGGCGGTGAAATACCTTCTTTCAGCAGTTTGGCTTTGGTTTCTTCGGTCAGCCAATCGGTGGTCCATACCGGATGAAGTTGTGAAACAAGCTCCACATTTTTATACCCGTTTTCATAAAGTTTTTCAAGGATCAGATCGTTGAATAGCTTTTTGGCCGGGCAGCCGGTATAGGTTGGTGTAATGGTGATAACAACTTTATCCTGGTCGGGTTTTTCTTCAATTTTCCGGATAACTCCAAGCTCTACCAGGTTGATCACCGGTATTTCGGGATCAGGAATCTGGCTAAGTAATTCCCAGAGATGGCCGAATTCTTTTTGAATTACCATTTGGCATCCGGATACGCACGCGGCAAAAATTGCATTTCGCTCAGGATATGTCCCAGGTATTCTGAATGGAATCCCTCGCGGTAATCACGCATGTAAATCTTGTGGATTTCAGGCTGTTTGACATTGGCTTCAGCCAGCGTCAATGCAACGGCTGATTTCCATCCCTGTTCCAGTTTTGTAATATCGCTGAGAAATTTTTTGTCAATACTGTCGAAGGCAAACAGTTCACCCGCGTATTTGAACAGGTGATCAACTGCAGCCTGCAAACGCCGGTTGCTTTCTGGTGTACCAATTCCCAGGCGGAACATCCAGTCTCTGGCATGCACATGACTGTAAGTAATTTCTTTCAAAACTTTTTCAGAAAGACCGGCAACCTTGTCAATTTTACTGCTGAGTAACTGGGTGAAAATTTCTTTCACATACACATCGTGTAAATACTGGCGGGCAATAACCCACGCAAAATCAGTATTAGGCTGTTCAACCAGTTTTATACTGAAGTACTCGCGCTCATTTCTGCGATAGGCATAGTCATCAGCAGATAATCCTTTTCCTTCAATTTCACTGATCAGAATATAAAGCTGTTCGGCCCGGCCAATCAGGTCAAGCGCAATATTGGAAAGCGCAATATCTTCTTCCAGAAAAGGACCATTGCTACACATTTCGCAGAGCCGTTGTCCAAGAATCATTTCTGTATCAGCAAGTCTGACCAGGAATTGTGCTTGCTCTTTATCAATCGTAATTGCCATGTAAAATGTCTTAATTAAAGATTTTCAACGCCATCAGGGATGACATAAAAAGTCGGGTGACGGTAAATTTTATCTTCCTGCGGATCAAAATAGGCTTCTGCTTCGTCCATTGGAACTGAAACAATACAATTAGCCGGCACAACCCACAACTCACGGCCTTCACCTCTGCGGCAATACGCATCACGTGCGTTTTGTACAGCCATTTTTTTATCATATCCATGCACACTTCCTGCATGTTTAAACGGGAGTCCTGATTTTTTCTGAATGAATACTTCCCAAACTTTATCTCCTGATTCCATATACTTTATTTCTCAATTATAAATTAAACGAGTGAACCTTCTGTTTTTTTGGCATAGGCAACTGCCGCATCTCTGACCCACGCATTGTCATTGTGCGCTTTTTTGTGGTGGTCAAGCCGTTCGGTATTACATGGGCCGTCACCGTTGACTACTGCCCAGAATTCGTCCCAGTTAAACGGGCTGTGATCATAATGCCCGGTTGTTTCATTCCATTTGCAGTTTGGGTCAGGCACAGTGAGTCCTAAAAATTCAGCCTGCGGCACGGTTTTATCAATAAATTTTTGCCGCAGCTGATCGTTTGATTCACGTTTGATTTTCCATTCCATGGCTTTGGAAGAGTGGGCAGAATCTGCATCGTGTGGTCCAAACATCATCAGTGACGGAAACCAGAAACGGTTCAGGGCATCCTGCGCCATTTCTTTTTGTTCTTTCGTTCCGCGGGCCATGTGCAGCATAATTTCATATCCCTGGCGCTGGTGAAAACTTTCTTCCTTGCAAATGCGCACCATTCCCCGTGAATACGGTCCGTACGACGTTTTTTGAAGGGATACCTGGTTTACAATAGCGGCGCCGTCAACCAGCCAGCCAATAGCACCCATATCTGCCCAGTTTAATGCCGGGTAATTAAAGATGCTGGAATATTTGGCTTTACCTGCATGCAATTGGTTAATCATTTCTTCACGGGACATGCCAAGCGTTTCTGCAACACTGTATAAATAGAGTCCGTGTCCGCCCTCATCCTGAATTTTAGCCAGTAATACCTGTTTAGACCGCAGAGACGGTGCACGTAACAGCCAGTTACCTTCAGGCTGCATTCCAATAACTTCTGAATGCGCATGCTGTGATACTTGTCTGAGAACGTGTTTTCTATATTCTTCAGGCATCCAGTCGCGCGGCTCAACTTTCAGATCTTTTGCAATAATGTCATTAAACGCTGCTTCAAATTTGTCCATGATTTGGAATGGTTTGATTTTTTCCCAAATATAACGTTTTTATACCAAAAAATAGTGACGAGAATCACATAGAAAATGATCCATGTCATTTGTATTTAATAAGGATTTGCGACCTTTGCAGGTTATTCTTACAAATTCACAGCATGACTCAGGTTGAATTAATGGCACCGGCAGGTAATTGGGAATCGCTCGCAGCAGCATTGAATGCCGGCGCTGATTCGGTTTATTTTGGTGTTGAACAGCTCAATATGCGTGCCCGCGCGTCAATGAACTTTACACTGGATGATTTACCTGAAATTGCAAGGATTTGTGGTGAAAAAAAGGTAAAAACCTACCTCACATTAAATACCATTATTTACGATCACGATCTCTCGGTGATAAGAACCCTGGTTGATGCCTGTAAAAATGCCGGAATTACAGCCGTTATTGCATCAGACCAGGCTGTTATTAATTATGCTTTTTCGCAAGGGGTAGAGGTACACATTTCTACCCAGGTGAATATCACCAACATTGAAACGGTAAAGTTTTATGCGCATTTTGCAGATGTGATGGTATTGTCCCGTGAATTAAGCCTGAGCCAGGTTAAAAAAATTACAGATCAGATTAAAAAAGAAGCCATTTGCGGACCCAAAGGCCGGTTGATTGAAATTGAAATTTTTGCGCACGGTGCTTTGTGTGTCGCGGTATCGGGCAAATGTTACATGAGCTTACATACCTACAACGCCTCAGCTAACCGCGGGGCCTGCCTGCAGAATTGCCGTAAAACCTATACGGTTATTGATAAAGAAACAGGTGTAGAGCTGGAGATTGACAATGAATATATCATGTCTCCCAAAGATTTGTGTACCATTGATTTTTTAGACCAGGTGCTGGATTCTGGTATTTCAGTGTTGAAAATGGAAGGCCGCGGCCGTGCACCGGAGTATGTAAAAACAGTAACTGAAAATTACCGCAAAGCCATTGATGCTTATACAAAAGGTGTTTATACTGTGCAACTGGGTGAATCCCTGAAAGAAGATTTACGGCGGGTGTATAACCGTGATTTCTGGGCGGGGTATTACCTGGGTCAGAAATTGGGAGAATTTAATAACACCAACGGTTCCAAAGCAACACAGAAAAAGGTGTTTATAGCAAATGCGCTGCATTATTTTCCAAAAGCGGCAGTGGCACAATTTAAAGTAGAAGCACAATCCATTTCAGTTGGTGATAAAATTCTGATTACGGGTCCTACCACCGGAGTTATTGAGCATGAAATTACCTCGCTGATGGTCAATGATAAACAGGTTGAAAAAGCGGTTAAGGGTGATGAATTTACATTTCCGGTTGCAGAGCGTATCCGCAAATCAGACAAACTTTACAAACTGGTAAAAACTGAATTTGCCACATGATAGCCATAACCCTTCAGCGGCAAAAATGCATTGGATGTAATTATTGTGTGGAGTTGTGTCCTGAATTATTCCGCATGTCCAAAAAAGATGGAAAATCAGTTTTGCTCAAGAGCGTAGATAAAAAAGGATTTTACACCGTTCGTGTCAACGACCTTTTTTCAGATTCATCCAAAGCCGCAGCTGAAGCCTGTCCGGTAAAAATTATTTCAATTCGCTGATGCTGGTCACCTGGAGTGGTTTTTACTACAACGCTGCCACGTAACTGCCAATTAGTATACCGGTGAAAATAAGCGCTTCCAGAATGAGTACACCATTCAGGCATCCTTTTAGCGGCGGTGTACCCAGGTTTTCAGTAAATTTTGAATTTTCAGGCGATTGCGGCATGTAAAAAATTTCACGCGCTTTCAGGGTTGGTAAAAGACCAATTTCAAGTTTACCAATTACAATAGCATCTTCACCCTGGTGGTTATTTCCGTTTTTATCAGTGAAGGTGTAATAGAATTTTACCTTGGGGTTGTCGTTGATGGTCACATTGGTATCTTCATACCGGGTAACAGTGGCCATGGTTTTTTCACCGTAAAATTTCAGTTCACGGTCAGACACTTTTTTCTTTGTCGATCCTATCGTTTGAATAAAACGAAACAGAAACCACTGAAAAATTAATGCTGCTGTAAAAGCAATTCCAATAGCGGGCATGGCTTCATTGGTGGCAAACAATTCGTCAATCCGGCTCCAGTCACCCTGAATTCTGGCAATCGTCAGTTTGTAGAGAAACCACGATCCGTACAAAGCGGTTGAAAGTAAAATGGCTGAAAGCAAAATAAATCCTTTGCCAATGACTGTTTTTCCGCCGGCCAGTTTAACTACAGGACCGTTTTTTGCGTTTTCATCAATCAGGATAGTCACCCGGCGCCCTTCATCATACCGGTTTTCTTCAGGCTTGCTGTCAACAAAACGAAATTCTTCCTGGATGGGAGTTTGCGCCAGATTCGGAAATTCTATTTTCAGCCGCATCATTTTAAATCGCCCGCCTGATTTTTGAGCTGAGACAATCGTTCCCTGAACCGGCCTTCCACTTTCAGCATCATCTGCCTGTTTTCGTATTTTGAAATAGCGAACCACGGTTATTTTAAAAACAAGCCCCAGCCAGAAGAGGACCATTGCGGCAAGAATAATCAGTGAGATGTAGGAAGAAATCATAAGGACCAGTTTCTGCCCAAATATACGAATCCCCTGATTTTGCGGAATATCCGGCCGTAACTGAAAATTTTATATCTTTAGCCCTTCATTTTACGATTTTAAAAACGGGTTGAATATGCCAAGAATTCTCATTATTGACGACGAGCGCAGTATCCGGAGAACGCTCCAGGAAATTCTGGAGTTTGAAAAATACGATGTAGAGGCTGTTGAAGACGGTATTGCAGGCGTTAACGAAGCCAAATCCGGAAATTACGATGTCATTTTCTGTGACATCAAAATGCCGCAGATGGATGGTATGGAAGTGCTTGCCAAATTGAGAAACGACGGCCTTCAAACACCTATTATCATGATCTCAGGGCATGGTAACATTGAAACGGCTGTAGAGGCAATCAAAAACGGAGCGTACGATTTTATTGAAAAACCATTGGATTTAAACCGTATCCTGGTAACCATTAAAAATGCGCTGGAGAAAAACAGCCTGATTGAAGAAACGGCTGTGTTAAAATCACAGATTAAAAAACAAATTGCCAACTCAAATATCATTGGTGAATCAAAACCTATTCTGGCAATCCGTGAAATGATTACCAAAGTAGCCGCATCGGACGCACGCGTTATGATTACCGGTCCAAACGGATCAGGGAAAGAACTGGTTGCACGGCAGCTGCATGAACAGAGCAACCGCAAAAAAGCGCCGTTTATTGAAGTGAATTGTGCGGCTATTCCGTCTGAACTGATCGAGTCTGAATTATTTGGTCATGAAAAAGGGGCCTTTACATCTGCCGTTAAAACCAAACAGGGAAAATTTGAGTTAGCCGATGGCGGCACACTTTTTTTGGATGAAATTGGGGATATGAGCGCTTCTGCCCAGGCAAAAGTACTGCGTGCCCTGCAGGAAAACAGGATTACCCGGGTAGGCGGTGAAAAAGACATTAAAGTAAATCCGCGGGTGGTGGCAGCAACCAATAAAGACCTGCGCCAGATGATTGAAGAAGGGAAATTCCGTGAAGATTTGTATCACCGTTTGAGTGTAATTGTCATTGAGGTACCTTCTTTAAATGAGCGTAAAGATGATATTCCGCTGCTGGCGAATCATTTTATTGACATGCTTTGCAAAGAGCACGGTATGCCGGCTAAAAAATTTACAGATGCAGCCCTGAAAGAATTGCAAAACGTAAACTGGACCGGAAATATCCGCGAGCTGCGCAATATTGTAGAGCGTTTGATTATTCTCTGCGGCAATACCATTTCTGATAAAGACGTGAAAACGTTTGTACCTTCTAAATAAGAGTTGGACAAAGGCAATAGGTACAATTATCATTTCGAACGAAGTGAAGCGCAGTTAGAAACCTGTCCCGGTTGCGCAAAAATTAGTAAAGGAATTTGAATAGAACTTCTGCTTATGTTAAGCTTTACCTCCGATAACCAACTTACCGAATCCACCAAAAAAGAAATTCTGGAAGTAATTGATTTTGCCATTCGTGAAGACATTGGTGAAGGAGATCATACCTCACTTGCAACCGTTCCAGCTGATGCAAAAGGCAAAGCCAGGCTGTTGGTTAAAGATTTTGGAATACTGGCCGGTGTTGAACTGGCTGAACTGATTTTTCACCGCATTGACCCTGAGCTGAAACTGACCATTCATTTAAAAGATGGCGAAAAAGCAGAGCCGGGTCAGGTTGCTTTTGAAGTAGAAGGATTATCGCGTTCTATTTTAAGTGCCGAGCGCCTGGTATTGAATTTTATGCAGCGCATGAGCGGTATTGCTACCAAAACAGATCAGCTGTCATCTATCATCAACCATTTGCCAACACGGCTTTTGGATACGCGTAAAACAACACCCTGCGTGCGGCTTATGGAAAAATGGGCAGTTAAAATCGGTGGTGGAAACAACCACCGGTTTGCGTTGTATGACATGATCATGATCAAAGACAATCACGTTGATTATGCCGGCGGAATTAAACAGGCTATTGAACGTACCAACAACTACCTGAAAGCGAAAAGCAAAAATCTAAAAATAGAAATTGAGGTACGCAACATGCATGAATTAAAAGAAGTTTTGGGTGTTGGAAATGTACACCGCATCATGCTGGATAATTTTTCACCCAATCATTTGAAAGAAGCGTTGACCTTAATTGATCGTACCAAATACGAAACAGAGGCGTCCGGCAAAATTAACGAGCACAACATTTTAGAGTACGCTGAAACAGGCGTGGATTTTATTTCATCCGGTTCCATAACACACTCTTACAAAAGTATGGATCTGAGTTTGAAGGCGGAATTTTGATAGCGGGTTATTTCTGAATGGCAACTTCCGTGAGAATCAATTTTCCAGGAGGTCTGGTATAAATTTGATCCAACCCGCTGCTTTTCGAGCTTAGATTCGTTTTAAACCAAAGACAATTTACCCGTAAATCTTCTTAAACAAATCATCATGTTTAGCCATAATGACTTTGCGTTTTAACTTGAGTGTTGGGGTCATTTCACCGGTACCAATGCTCCACTGGCAGTCTGTCAGTTCAAAGCGTTTTACTTTTTCCCAGTCGCCAAAAAAGGTATTGTAATGATCTACTTCTTTCTGGAATTGTTCAATCACTTTTCCGTTTTTGATCATTTCCTGCTGGGTGGCGCCGCAATCAATGGCATTGTGTTTACACCATTCTTTAACAACGTCAACAGCCGGTACAATAAAGGCTGCCGGCATTTTTTGATTTTCACCAATAATCATGATTTGTTCAATGAAGCGTGACTCCTTGAACTTGTTTTCCATTAGCTGCGGTGCAATGTATTTGCCGCCCGAAGTTTTAAAAATTTCTTTTTTACGGTCGGTAATTTTTAAAAATTTTCCCTCTACAAATGTTCCGATATCACCTGTATGGAACCAGCCATCGGCATCAATGACTTCAGCTGTCTCTTTTGGCATGTTGTAATACCCCATCATGACATTGGGACCCTTCACAAGTATTTCACCGTCTTCAGCAATTTTTACAGTAACACCTTTGATAACGGTTCCGGTAGTTGCAATACGCACCAGGTTGTCTTTTTCCCAGTTTACACTGATAACAGGAGATGTTTCAGTTAATCCGTAGCCTTCCATAACGGGCACCCCTGCCGCCATAAAAATACGTGCCAGGCGGGGTTGCAATGCGGCGCTGCCTGATGCCACCACCTCTACATTTCCACCCAGTGCCGCCTGCCATTTACTGAAAACCAGTTTGCGGGCAATCCCCAGTTTGAATTTATACATGGCTGATTTTCCAATTACATCGTATTCTTCACCCAATGCCAGAGCCCAGAAAAACAGTTTGCGTTTTATTCCGCTGAGTTCTTCCCCTTTTGCCATGATTTTATCAAAAACCTTTTCCAGTAACCGCGGAACAGCGGTAAAAACATTTGGTTTAACCTCTTTGAGATTGTCACCAATGGTATCCATGCTTTCAGCAAAATAGACCGAAACACCGGTATATTGGTACAAATAAAGCAGCATGCGTTCGTAAATGTGACAAACCGGCAGAAAACTCAGGGCAACTGCGTCTTTGCCAACAGGGAGACGCTCTTCACAGGCCAGTACGTTACTGAGAATATTGTTGTGTGAAAGCATCACCCCTTTTGGATTTCCGGTTGTGCCGGAGGTATAGATCAGCGTAACAAGGTCTTCCGCTTTAATAGCCGCTTTGCGTTTTTCAACTTCCTGGTCAAGAGCGGTGTCTGCATCAGCGTGCAGTTCTGTCCATGGTTTTGCGCCGTTTACCGATGTATAGGAATATACTTCATTCAGGGTTGGTACTTTGGAAATAATGCGGTTTACCTTATCGAAAAGTTCCTGGTCACTGACAATGCAGAGTTTTACACGGGCATCATTAAAAATATAGGCATAAATATCTTCGGTAATGGTTGGGTAAACAGGTACCAGAATACCCCCAACCTGCTGAACTGCAATATCTGAGATGTTCCATTCAGAACGGTTATTGGAAATAATGGCAACTGCGTCGCCCGGCTGAATTCCTTTTTTAATCAGCCCGCGGCTCATGGCATTGGCTTTTTCAATGTATTCTTTGGTGCTGGTTTTTAGCCATTTACCATTCTTTTTGTCACAAAAGGCATCTGGCTGAGGGTATTTTTCCAGCTGGTAATATGCAACATCGAAAAGTCTTTTTACGTCCATAACGTTTAAATTGGGAGGATTGCTCAGTGCTAAAATAGGATAAAATCACTTTCCCAGCGTACCGTTCTTTAATATTTTCGTAACTTGTCAAAAAATTATCGTTAAAAAAAATGTACCAGGTGTAACTTTTTAAGAAGTTAGATTGTTTTAGCTGTTTGAAAGGGACCTGTAGTATTGATTTAAAAACCAGATTTTGGATAGAACAGAGTACAATATCGCAGTAAAAGAATTCTCCGGAAGGCTTTATGGCTATTGCCTGAAGTATCTTCAGAACAGAGAAGATGCAGGTGATATTGTACAGGATGTTTTTGAAAAACTCTGGGAGAACAGGAAAAAGGTTGATTTTGAAAAGGCAAAACCCTGGCTGTTTACCTGTGCACACAATGCGCTGCTTAACTTGATCAAAAAGAACAGTAAGATTACTTACGTTGACAAGTTTACAGCTCAGGAAAGCTCAGAAAGTCAGTCAAAAGCTTTTGAAATCAACGAGGTGGTTGAGCGTTGTTTAGCCACGCTGCCTCCGGTTCAAAAATCAGTAGTTCTTCTGAGAGATCTGGAAGGATACAACTACATTGAGATTGGTGAGATCCTTGGGCTGTCTGAGCCCCAGGTGAAAGTCTATCTCTTCAGGGCCCGTAACAAAATTAAAAAACAGCTTAAAGATCTTACCCTGGTGATATGAAAATATCGAATAATTTTGATCGGTGGATGTTTGATTACAAGGAGGGAAATCTGTCACCTGAAGAGGTGGAAGAGTTCGAAAAATTCCTTTTAAACCATCCTGAATACGAGGTTGACGCTGATGCCTGGGATATGGCATTTGTTCAGAATGAACCGGTTGAATACCCGTATGCTGAAAAACTGGAGAAAAAACGCCGTGTGGCGGGCTGGTACTACTGGAGTGCTGCAGCCATGCTGGTACTGCTCCTTGGTTCATCTTCACTTTACCTGTTTAATACAACCGATCAACTGGAAAGCGCCGTTACCGGTGAAGAAAGTTTATCAGGTCATCATAACGACCGTACCTTGCCGCTGGTTGATTCGTTCAACTCGATCAATAACCGCGCCGGGATACTTTTCAGTGAACTGACCGATGGAGTAACCGATTCCTATACCAATGCCGGAAACACTACCGGAAACAACAATCAGCTGGCTCAAAATCAATTAAATGCAGCGGTGTCAGGCAATGTGGTTTCAGGCTCAGATCCAAACCTTGCCAATTCAACGCATGCTGACAATTTGCCTTATGCTAACGGGGCTAAAAAATCGCAGGCCGGGCTGATTGATCTGGAGGCCAATAAAGTAGAAGGTAAAACGCATGTTGGAAAATATGCCGGCAATCCGGATTCGAAAGGGTTGGCTTTTGATGTGACCAAAAAAACAACCGTTAAATCCGGTTCTTCTTTCAGCGCCCTTAAAAAAGTATATCACCGTGTAGAACGCATGCTGGGCTATCCGGTTGGTTTGACTAACCTGCGTGACCCGGAATTGTTGCTGCCGCAGAGCACCCTGCTGTCATTCAACTCAGCCTTTGCCGGCGGTATGTTGAAACCACGTTTTGAAATGAACTACCGCAACCAATGGCTGGGGTCTGACCAAAACTCGTCTGAACTAAATGTGTCGTATGACAATTACTCGTATGGTATCCGCGGTGGTGCCGGAATTCTCATCAATGCGCAGGATTATGGTTATGGCCGGTTTGGTGATTATAATGTAAGTCTGCTTTATTCCCCAAAACTGGTGGTTGGAAGAAACATTGTCGTTGAACCTTCCGTTAAACTGACCATGGGATCAATGATAGCAAACGGAGACAAGTTATCAGCAAACAGCTCATTTGAAATGGACCGCGGACGGGTGCTGAACACCATTGCCGATAATCAGATGAATGGCATCACCACTCAGTGGTACAAAGACTATGGCCTTGGTCTTATGATCAATACCAAATGGTTTTATGCCGGATTCAGCTCCGATAATTTAAGCAGGCATTATGAAAATGTTTATGGAAATGAATTATATTCACCGGCTAAAACTCCGGTTAAACTTTCCGGAATTATAGGTACTGACTACGAATCCAAGACAAAAACCATGACTTACAGTCCGTTTGTGGCATATCAGCAATATGGAAATCAGCCTGAACTCTGGGCCGGGATGAATTACCGCCTGGGCTGGATGACTGTAGGGGGAGGCCTCTCAACCAACAAGGAATTTACCGCATCGGTAGGAATGAAGTTTGATACGTTCAAACTTGTTTATCACTACGATTATACTGAATCCGCTCTTACCCAAACCCACATGGGATCACACAATGTCGGAATCAGATTCAATGCAAAACGTAAAAATCAGAGATTAACACATTAGAACGATGAAAAAGTTAATATACATATTCGCGATTTTGATTTCATTCCAAAGCCTGGCGCAGGACCCTGAATTCACTCAATTCTATGCTAATCCGATTTACCTGAATCCGGCTTTAGCGGGTACACATGGTTGTCCGCGTTTGAACATGAACTACCGCAATCAGTGGCCATCACTGAGTGGTGCGTTTATTACAAACAGTATTTCGTATGACCAGTTTGTCAATACCATGCAAGGTGGTGTGGCCTTATTGATTACCAATGACATGGCCGGAAAAAACACCCTGAACTGGACAACCGTTAACCTGGCTTACTCCTACCATCTTCAGGTGACGCGTGAGTTTTCATTCCTTTTTGGTGTGCAGGCAGGCTGGAATCAGAAGTTTTTGGACTGGAGCAAATTGAGTTTTGGAGATATGATTGATCCGCACAGAGGATTTATTTACCAGACCGGAGATTTGCCACGCGGTAAACTGAACGGAAGTTGGGGTACCAAAGGATTTTTTGATGCACAGGCCGGAATTGTAGGATATTCAAAAAACTTCTACTTTGGTTTTGCAGCAAAACACCTGAACCGGCCTGAAGAAAGCTTGATTCTGAATCCACAGGGAGACAGCCGCCTTCCAATGCGTTTCACTGGTCACATGGGGGCAAATATTGTTTTTGGTAAAGGATCACAATATCAGAATGTAACTGCAATTTCTCCAAACATAATTTACTCATACCAGGATGGTTTTATGCAGTTAAATGTTGGTACCTATGTTAAATACGGTGCTTTCACAGCAGGTGCGTGGCTGCGTGCACGTGATGCCTTTATTCTGCTGATTGGTATTGATAGCGGATCATTTAAATTCGGATACAGCTATGACGTAACCGTATCTAAACTGACAAACGCATCAGGTGGTTCACATGAGTTATCAATGGGTTTCCTGTTTAACTGTAAAGAACCGGTAAAAAGATTCAGAACAATTTCATGTCCGTCATTCTAGTAAATGCATTCACAACGGTGAAATGCTGAATAACGGTTAAAAAAGACTGGCAATTACAAAAAACTACTGCTCTGTTAATTGCTATGTAAATCAGGGGTGGTTCCCTGTTCCGATTGTTATCGGATGGTTTTCTTTGTTTTGTGAAAAGCGGTGTGCTGAAGTTTCAGTACACCGCTTTTCTTTTTTGTATATTCTTACTAAGCAATCACCGTATTTTTTCAGTCTGATTTTTTTAGTTGTGTAAGTTCCTGTTTGCAAACAAAAAAGCCGGACGTCTGATCGGTTAATTAAAGACGGAACTTCCCGGGTGTTGACTTAGGGGGGGCTTCGCTCCGTTACACTTCGCTCAGAAAGACAAGGGCCTCAGATGTAGGTCCAAGGGGTGAGGAGTGTTATGCGCCGCAGGCGCATAACACTCCTCACCCAATATATTCCTTTGGGGCCCTTGTCCTTCTGAGCACAGCAAAGAAGCTGCTTCTAAAATTTAAACAGTTTCCAGGTATGTTCTTTGCATTCCCCGGATTCTTTGCGGGCGATGGTTTTCTTTTTACAGTCTAAATCTGCAATCACAGTGTTTTTTATCAATTGCAGCTTTAGTGAGGATTGACACTCTGAATCTCTGCGGTTAAAATTTATGTTTCATTCTATAAATTACAGATCATCACGGCTATTTTTTTGCCCTGCATTTTATCCACGTTCCAATCAACCTGATCTAAATCACATGCGATCAGCAATTAAAAACAGCAGTACATTTGAATGCCCGGGAAGAGCTTAATCAGGACAATTAAATCAAACTTGCGTTAAACAATCTGCTTTCAACAATTTTTAGTTCAACACGTGAATTACTCTGATTGCTATTGCACAACAATCCGTTTGGCTGTTTGCTGATCGACAAAAAGTAAATAAGTGCCTTTTTGGAAAGTACTCAGATCAAGTTGTGACATTCCCTGCGCACTGTTTTGCATTACAATTCTTCCGGTAAGGTCGGTAACAATCCACTGGTGTATTTCAGTATCATTGAAAACAAGGTTAACCAACCCGTCTGTAGGGTTTGGATAAACAGTAAACGAATCAGCCGTTGCATTATCCGGTATCGAAAGTTCAGTTGGTTCAGCGTTTGAGATAATGGCGGTAGTGTCACATTGTGAAATAAAAGACTCACTGTTCAGCGGGTGCAGTGTCTGCCATTCTGAATAAATATCCATGATACCTTTGTATTCCATTCGCCCATCCAGAATATAGGGCTTGATGAGATTGAGCACCGTTCCGATTTTATCGATGTATCCGCTTTCGGGCAGGTATCTGAAATTGAACATGATTTTCATGTTGAAAAATGCGTCCGGATTACCATCATAGTGTGTGTGCAGGCTGTCCACAAAATTCATAACGCGGTATGCAAAAAGGGTAGCATCGGTGGTGTCATCAATCACAAAATCCTGACCGCAGCCGGTACCAAAATTTACCAGCGTTCCAAATTCATTGTGTGTTCCAAATCCGGCATCGGTGGCATCAGTTGGTCTCCAGATACCGTAAGCCTCGTAATCATTTACGTGCATGGGAGAACCCCCGCCCCAAAGTAAAGTAGGCTGCCAGAACGGGGCATTGGCAAAAACAGCACCGGGCTGCGGGGTTTGCCATTGCGTCCAATCTTCAGGTGCTACTGCCGGACTGGTAAAATCTTTCCAGATAAAACCACCTAACACGTATGCTGTATCTACACCGCAGCTGTCCAGCAGGTACACCAGGTCTGTTGAATTATACGGATTTGGTGGAACATCTGTAGGGGCAAAATGGTTGTGACTCTGAACTTCAATGTTGGGTTGATTATCGGCCCATTCAATAATATCGGTTGATGAAAGATAGGCATTGTCATTGGACAGCGTTGCCAGAATAAAATTGCTTTCCAGCATCATTTCATACGTAGCCTGGTAGTAGCTAATGGTGTCACAGGCTTTCTGCACATAGGTTTTCATGGTAGCAAAATCAACGGGGTTAGAATAATTCAGCCCGTGGTAGGTCACATCATCCATTTCATTGTGACTGGCAAAATAAATGTAAATGGGTACGGTTTGTGATTTTGCAGTGGTCAGCGCAGCTATGGCAGCCAGTGCAAGTAGTCTTTTTTTCATAGGAATAAGTATTGGTTGATTTTTCAGACCAGAATTAAAGAGAAAGGTTTAATCCGCAGTTAAAATTATTCTGCGCTATAAACCTCAACGCCATTTAAATAGGTTTTTTCTACAAACGTTTTTAGAATTTCAGCTGCAGGAATTTCCATAATGTCTTTGGTCAGTATTACAAAATCTGCCGCGTGTCCGGCAACCAGTGATCCCTTTTTATGTTCTTCAAAATTGGAGTAGGCCGCCCAGCGGGTCATACCCAGTAGCGCTTCTTCACGGGTTAAAACCTGGTCCGCATAAAATCCGCCGGCCGGGTTTCCGCTTTTGTCCTGCCGGGTTATGGCCGCATAAAATGTTTCAAGGGGTGAAATATTCTCAATGGGAAAATCAGTTCCCAGGGCAATAAGTCCGGCATGCTGCAGCAGTTTTTTATAGGCATAGGCATTCAGGATACGCGTTTTACCTAATCGCTCTTCAGCCCAGCGCATATCTGAAGTACAATGGGTGGGTTGAACCGATGGAATAATGCGAACGGTTTCAAAAAAATGAAAATCTTCAGGTGCCACCAGTTGTGCATGCTCAATTTTCCAGCGGTGATCCTGTTTGCCCTGAACAACATCTGCATAAATTTTCAGAATTACCCGGTTGGCTGAATCACCTATGGCGTGCGTGTTTACCTGGTAACCAATTTCAGCGGCAAACGAAGCAATTTCTAAAATTTCATTGGGGTTGCGCAAGAGCATTCCGTAATTGGCTGAATCGTCGTGATAGGGTTCTAATAAACAGGCGCCGCGTGATCCCATAGCACCATCGGCAATAATTTTAAACGAGCGAATAGTCAGGTTCCCGCTTTCAAAAATACCGGTATCAGCTGCAAATTTCAGGTTGTTTTCATCCGGAAAAAGCATCATATAATTTTTTATAAGCAAATCACCATTGGCATACCAGCGCATGAACAAATCACGGTCATGACTTGCAACACCGGCATCATTAATGGAAGTTAGTCCCTGCTCAAAGAGTTTGTATTGCGCATCCTGCAGGTAATTAAGCTTGAGTGCAGCATCAGGCTCCGGCACAAATTTAGTCACTGAATCAAAGGCATTGTCCAGCAAAATTCCGGTGAGTTTTCCCCATTCATTTTTTTTGATTTCACCGCCTGAAATGGCTGTTTCTGTTGTGACCCCGGCAATCTCAAGCGCTTTTGAATTGGCAAGTGCAGCATGGCCGTCTATGCGTCGTATCAGAACCGGGCGATTGGGAAACAAACTATCCAGTGCCTCATTTGTTGGAAATTCACCACCCGGCCAAAGGGTCTGATCCCATCCGCGGCCGGTAATCCAATCTCCTTTATAATTTTGACTGTAGTCAACCAGGCGGGTGCAAACTTCATCCCACGATGCTGAACCGGTCAAATCAACTTCTGCCAGTGTTTGGGCATAGGCCCAGAAATGACAATGCGCATCGTGAAACCCGGGGTACACCGGTTTTAACTGTGCATCAATGATATTGTCACAATCATAACCGTTCAGAATTTCGCGCTCAGGACCCAGCTGCAGAATTTTACCATCTTTAACCGCCATGGCTTCATAAATGGTAAAATTTTCATCACATGAGTAGATTCTGGCATTATAAACAATCAGGTCAGCACGCTGACCCTGGTAGCATGAACTCAGTGTGGCAATAAGAATCAGAGCGAAAAAAAATCTCATGGTTTGACAGGTTTAAGTGGCTTATAAAGTATAAAAAGACTGATCAGTAAAAAAATATCTACCGGTACCTTGTAACGGACAATGGCACCAAATACCGGGGTTGTCCACCCAATTACCAAAAGTAAAATGAACGACGCCGTAAGCAGAATAAAAAGCCAGTAACGTTCAAAAGCAGAAAGCACTTTTTTTCTGAAAAAAACCAAACCGGTAAAAATAAGAAGGGCCCAGTTTTGAAAAATAGTTACAAACTTGAGTATACTCCCCGGGTCGTTGGGGAAAGGCCTCACCAGGGTATTCAGCAAACATTCAGGAATGGTTTTAACCAGGTTAATGCCCTGGTAGTTGATAGCCGTTGTTTCAAAATAACTGCTCGAGGGTTCTGCCACCAGGTAAATTTCATACGGTGTGGCAGCTGGTTTAATCTTAAAAGGATGAAAAATTTTTTCACCAAATAATTTGTATTCACCAGGTGTTTCAGCGGTTACTACAATTTTGTTGTTTCCAACGGTGTCAAAATTTTCAAAATAGCTGAAATCCATTGCACAGAAAGAAGAGTCAGTTACAAAAAACACACCACCCCGCGCAAGATTCGTCATGTCTTTTTGTTTGTATGAAATTTTTTCTACCAGGTTAAATTTGTCCGGCATATAGGATAGAAAAATGGCCGAACCCAAAATTAGCAGCGAACCAACCCAAAGAAGGTTTTTTTTCCAGTTGAAATACGATCCGGCAAACAACATCAATGTTAGCGGAACAATTACAAGTCCGGTATATGGTTTATTAAAAAAGCAGAGCATGGCGGCAATCAGAAAACTGATCAGTACGGGCAGGCTGAACTTTTCATGAACCAGTTTTACAACGGACCAGAAAAGAAGACCCAGGCTAAAAATCAGGATGGTTTCTTTGGTTAAGCCGCTGCCAAAAAAGGCAATAGAAGGTAACAGGCAAATAGCAAAGAAAAAAAGTTTTCGTGCGGTCACAAAATTTGCAAATGCTTTATAAAGGAGTACCAGTCCCAAAAGTGAGAGCATTGAAAAAAGTGTTACATGCACATACACATTTCCAAAAGAAATAAAATGAACCAGTGAATTCAGCCGTATAATGAGCCGGTTATCGTTGATCCAGTCTCCGTTGTCACCATAATCCCAGATATTGGTTTGGGCCAGGGGTCCGTTCAGTAATCCGGGATCATCTGCCTGAAAGCCCAGGAGCACGCTCACGTACTTTTGAGGATCAGAAGCGGCCAGATCTGCTAAAACCCGGCTGTCTTCCATAAAATGGAGTGCGTCACCCTGTATGCGATAACCTTCTCCGTAATAGGTTGTAAAAATGTAGACATAAATCAATGAGCAGACCAGTTTTGCGGTCCACACCAGGGCTAACCAGCTTTGCGGAATTTGCATTTTACGGGATAGCACGCGCACCAGGAAAAATCCTGCCAGAATACATGCTATGAAAATGATATTTCCCACTAAAAATGTGCCGTGTAGCCAAAATACAAATTTAATCAATTCGGCTATGTGATTATATTTCAGCGCTGCCTCACAAAATCACCGGCTCGCTGATCCTAAAGGGAGTGCGGCAGGGGGGCTGAATCTGTACGGTATGTTCTGAGAATCAGTTCCGGTGAATTTTGAAGGCGGGGCTTGCCTGATCTGCACTGGGTAACTGTTTCGGTAATGCTTATAAACATTGAGCCCGGGGCAATTGTTGAAAATTTCAGGTAACATGAACCAGGCCTTGCGCAATACCCTCAGAAGAATGACTAAATTTGCGCATCAATCAACAACCATCACCCGTTATGAGTTCAAAAGTATCATCACTTGCAACCGTAGAACAAGCACAGGAACTTGGATTGCGTCCTGAAGAATTTGATAAGATCAAAGAAATTCTGGGGCGTACTCCCAATTTTACCGAGCTGTCAGTCTACTCTGTCATGTGGTCAGAACATTGTTCTTATAAGAACTCAATCAAATGGTTAAAAACACTGCCCAAAGACGGACCACACATGTTGGTGAAAGCCGGTGAAGAAAATGCCGGACTGGTAGATGTGGGTGACGGCGTGGGCTGCGCATTCAAAATTGAATCACACAACCACCCGAGTGCTTTGGAACCTTACCAGGGTGCAGCTACCGGTGTTGGCGGAATCAACCGCGATATTTTTACGATGGGTGCACGCCCGGTTGCCCAATTAAACTCACTGCGTTTTGGTGAGTTGGATAAGGCCCGTACAAAATGGCTTGTAAAAGGTGTGGTAAAGGGAATAGGGGATTATGGAAATGCTTTCGGAATTCCGATTATAGGGGGTGAAGTTTTCTTTGATAAATGTTACAATACAAACCCATTAGTGAATGCTTTTTCAGCCGGAATACTGGAAGGTAAAATGATTTCTGCCAAAGCAAAAGGTCCCGGAAACCCGGTTTACATAGTAGGTTCAGCTACCGGTAAAGACGGTATTGCCGGTGCAGCATTTGCCAGTAAAGATCTGACAGCTGAATCAGCGGCTGACTTGCCTGCAGTACAGGTGGGTGATCCGTTCCAGGAAAAATTGTTGCTGGAAGCTACGCTTGAACTTGCAAAAACAGATGCCATTGTTGGTATGCAGGATATGGGCGCGGCAGGTATCACCTGTTCAACCACTGAGATGAGTGCCGGCGGTGGCGTGGGTATGGACATTGACCTGGACAAAGTGCCAACCCGCCAGGAAAACATGAAAGACTGGGAAATTTTATTGTCTGAGTCGCAGGAACGCATGTTGGTTGTTATTCACAAGGGAAAAGAAAAAATTGTAGAAGCTATTTTCAAAAAATGGGACCTGCACGCTGTACAAATTGGTGTTGTAACAGAAGGCGGCACCGTTAATTATTTTATGCACGGTGAAAAAGTGGCATCTGTTCCGGCTCATTCACTGGTACTGGGCGGCGGTGCCCCGGTTTATGAAAGAGAATATAAAGAACCGGCTTATTTTCAGCAATACAAAAAATTCAAAATTGAATCAGTCAAACAACCCGACGATTTGAAAAAAGTGGCCATGCAGTTGATGAAGAGCCCGAATATTGCTTCTAAACGTTGGATCTATGAACAGTATGATTCGATGGTTGGCACAAATACAATGACAACCAATCGTCCGGCAGATGCAGGTATTGTCAATTTAAAAGGATCAAACCGCGCATTGGCCATGACAGTTGATTGCAATTCACGGTATGTAAATGCTGACCCTGAAGTTGGAACACAAATAGCGGTTTCTGAAGCAGCACGTAACCTGGTTTGTTCCGGCGCCGTGCCAAGTGCAGTAACCAATTGTCTGAATTTTGGAAACCCCTACAACCCTGAATGCTATTGGCAGTTTGTAGGTGCAATTAAAGGAATGGGCAAAGCCTGTCTCAAATTCGAAACACCGGTTACCGGCGGAAATGTTTCTTTTTACAATCAAACAAAAGTAGACGGAAAAGAAGAACCCGTTTTTCCAACCCCTACTATTGGAATGATTGGTGTTATCAAAGACAAGTCTAAAATTATGACGCTGGATTTTAAAACCAAGGGAGATCTGATTTTTCTGGTAGGTGAATCCAAAGATGATATTTCATCTTCAGAATACCTGGTATCGTATCATGGTATTAATGAATCTCCGGCGCCTTATTTTGACCTGGACAAGGAATACGCCATGCAGGACACCATTAAAGGGCTGATTGATAAAAAACTGATCAATGCGGCGCATGATTGTGCTGATGGTGGCTTATTTACCACCTTAATTGAAATGGCAATTCCAAATAAACTGGGCTTTGACATTGTTACCGATTCTGAAGTGCGCGAGGATGCCTTTTTATTTGGTGAAGCGCAAGGCAGGGTTATTGTTGGTGTGAGTGAAGCGCAGGAAGATGAGTTCATTGAGTTTATGATGAAACAAAAAACGCCTTACACGCTTTTAGGACACGTAACCAAAGGCAAAATTTGCGTCGATGAAAATCAGTTTGGATTCCTGGATGATTTCAGAACCGTTTACGATAATTCACTGGCTGAGGCATTGGCATAGTTTAGATAAGCGGCGGGAGCCCTGCGTAAAAAGGCCCTTGTCACCAAAAACAGATGGTACGCAACGCAACAACACAAGATGCAGCTCAATTGGTTGATCTCTACAACCACTACATCCGCCATACCCTGATTACATTTGAAGAAGAAGAATTGACTGCTGCACAATTTGCAGAACGCATTCAGAAAATTTCAGCACACTATCCCTTTTTGGTTTATGAAGAAAAGGGTGAGATACTCGGCTTTGCTTATGGTAACAAATGGCGTGAACGGTCAGCATACCGGTTTGCGCTTGAGAGCAGTGTTTATGTCAGACAAGGCCATTTCGGAAAAAAAATCGGCAACAAACTCTACGAAAAATTATTTGAAGAACTCAAAAACCAGGGATGCAAACAGGTTATTGGTGTTATCACACTACCCAATGAAACCAGTGTTCGCATGCATGAAAAATTTGGCTTTGAAAAAGTAGCCCATTTTAAGCAGGTGGGGCTGAAATTCGGCCAGTGGTGCGACGTGGGATTTTGGCAGAAGACACTTTGATCCATTACTTAACCCGGGAATGAATTCCGGGGTTAAGTGAAAGTTTATTCATGTGATTTCAGTATGGAAATAATTTCGGTTTTTTTACGGCGGCTTACTTCAATTTCAAGGCTACTTCCCTGCATGAGAATAATACATTCCTGCCCTTTGGTGTACGAATTTACGTGGTGAACATTGATAATGCAACTTTTGTTTACGCGTATAAAATTAGGTACACGTTCCAGCAATTCAGCATAGTCTCCCAGTGGTTTTGCTGAAATATAATGCTGCTGTTTTACATCCAGTATTTCACTGTAAACACGGTGGGCAGTGATGTAAACAATGTCGTTTAAATCAATTATATGAACCTTGTCGTTGCCGTGGATCATAATTTTTTTGACGTAGTTTGTTTTTTCTTCCAGTGAGTGAACAAACCGAATGAGGTTTTTAGATCCGACATCAAGTTGCTTTTCCGCTTTTTTGACAGCCTTGATTAATTTGAGATGGTCAATGGGTTTCAGTACATAATCTACTGCATTAAATTCAAATGCTTTGATTGCATATTCGTCAAATCCGGTTACAAAAATGACAGAAAAATTAATTTCATCAAAGAGCCGGAGCAAATCAAATCCTGTTTTTTCGGGCATGTTAATATCCAGAAAAATTACATCAGGGTTTGTATCACAAATCAACCGGTAAGCACTGTCAGCTGAATCTGCAATGCCAATTATTTCAACCTGGGGACAGTGTTTTGTTAAGAGACTTGACAGCAGAATCTGGTTGTCTTGCTCGTCATCGATAAGAATTGCTTTCATCATATTCTTTTTCCAATTTGTCCGGCAGAGAGACCGGTAATTTCAGATTTACCTGCGTTCCAACCGGGTTCATAAAATCATCATACAAATCAATCGTTGTTACTTCTGCAGCAGTGTTTGTGTAGAACTGGTTAATGCTGTCAATACGATCCTGAATAATCTGTGTTCCCTTACTTACTTTATGTTCATTTACATGAATGGGTTTTCTGTCTGCCGCTTTTACCCGGCCCAATCCATTGTCAATGATCGAAATCACAATAAAGTCATTCTCTTTGGTAATGGTCAAAATCAGTTTTGGATTTCTTTCAGATTTGAGGGGAACGAGTCCGTGCCAGATTGCATTTTCAATGAACGGCTGTGTAATCAGCGGCGGCACATAGGTATCAGCCAGGTCAATGTCATCAGAAATTTGTTTGATAAACAAAAAATTTGTTGGAAACCGCAGTTGTTCCAGCTCAATATTTAAATCAATTATTTTCAGTTCATCACTCAGGCGCGCAACACTTCGATCACTGTATTTTAAAATATAACGGATCAAAAGCCCGAATTTGGCAATGTATAAGTTTGCCCGGTCTGCGTTTCCGGAATCAATCATAAGTTGAATGGCAGCCAGTGAATTTGAGATAAAATGCGGATTTATCTGTGCTTTGAGCGCCATTAATTTATAGGTGGCAACCCGGTTGTCAAATTCAGTTTGTCTGCGCTCGCGCTTTCGTTTCAGGTGATAGTAAAACCGTACCAGGGCCCCTGAAATAATGGCAATGGCAAGTATAACCAGGATTCTGAACCAATACGTTTGCCAGAAAGCCGGATGAATGATAAAGGATTTTGAAACAAACGTGTCCTCTTTCGTACTAAGACCGTTGAAGGGGAACACACCTAACTCATACGATCCGGGGCTGAGGTTTTGAATCTGAAGAACGTTTCCGTTAATGATTCCGCTTGATTCTGTGGGGCCGGCAAGTGTATACCAGAAACGCTGTACCTGTGACTGATAGTTCAGAAAATGCAGGTTAAAACGAAGATCATTTTCAGAATGGGCCAGTTCAGAAAAATCAGATGGCAATAGCTGTGAGTTGGCATAAACCGCATCAATAAAAACAGGATAGGTTTGATTTTGGTTCAGGTGCTGAATGGCTTTTGAATAAAGGCCTGATTTGGATGCTATCCAGATTGTGGCTGAGTCAGTTTCTACTGCATTTACTTCATGGTCAAACAACAACTGCCAGTCTTCTGCCCTGGTTTTTTTGGTAGAATGGTTGTAATAAACACCTTTGTTGGTAGAAAAAATAATGCCGTCGGTACCAAAAAAATCAATGTCTTTAACGGTAACTGACGGAAGGTAGGAGTAGCACATTATTTCCTGCCGGGGTGTAACAATGAACAATTCATTTCCGCTGGTTGACACCCATAAGTTACCTGTTTGATCATACGCCAGCTTCAGTATAAAACGGTCAGCAAAAAATGGCAAACAGGGAACAATGGTATTTTTTTTATAGTTGTACACATAAATACCGTATGTCGTTCCAAGCAGGCACTCATCTTCGTCTTTTGGGACCGAGCAGCAATATTTGGAATTCATATACACATAAGAGGCCACCCGGTCATCTTTAAAGTGGACGGCTGAAGAGGCTCCAAGACTTATAAATTCACGATCATTGATAATCCAGAAAGTGTTGGAATAGAGGCTGCCTTCAAGCGGACCTTTTATTTCACTAACAGGGCCATTATCCGGCTTGTGAAAAACACCTTTTTTTGTACCAATTAAATATCCGTTCTTGTATCTTGAAATGTCTTCACAAAAAAGTTGCCGGGTAAAAGAATGAATCAGTTCAGGTTTGCCCTTGTTGATTACGTAGCATCCTCCTTTGGAATCACAGGTGTAAATTGTTTTTCCGTCATTTTTAATAAAAAATATTTCTTCCCGCGGAACACTGTTTTCATACGATATAAAGCGCTTGTCTTTACAGTAATAAATTCCCTCTCCAATGGTTGATACCCATATTCCTCCTTTGTTATCAAAGCAAATGTCAGAAATGGTTCTGGAGCCAAGGTACGTTGCCAGCACATTCAGGTCTGAATTCATAACCACCAGTCCTTGCGTGGTTAGCACCCATATCAGGTTATTGTCATCGGTTTCAAACGTAACAATATCGTTCAGTTCAGCACTTATATTGGAACCGTCAGGCGCTATCCGGTAAATTTTTTGGTTGGTTGAAAGCAGGTAAAAATTGTTCATCTTTCTCATTGTCCGGCGGTCGTAGTATGTATCAAATACCACCTTGCTGAAAATTGTTTTGTCATGATCCCTGATTTTTGCATTAACCAATCCGTATTGGCAAAGATCCGGCCGCGATGAAAAAAAATAAGTATCAGTTAACGCAGAAAATACAAAGTCATGTACTGAATCTTCAAGCGTCAGTTCACTTATCTCATTTGTCAGCGCAGTATATTTGTAATTCTGGTTAATGGTAGAAAAGAAAATGTTTCCGGAACTGTCAATAGCCAGCTGCAAAATGGGGTCATTCATCTTATTAAAAGTAGGGCTGAATGATTCAATGGCCTTAATGCTGAAGGCAGAATCATTTTTAATCGTATATATTTTGCAAAGTGAATTGGCAAAATACAATTCTCCCCCGGGTGATTGAAAAACGGCGTATGCCGTTTGTTCTTTGGGCTCCAGGTTGGTACATACCGGGTAAAAATTTGAACCATTGTGTTTTACAATACCGTATTCACTGAAAACCCAAATGTATCCCTGTTTGTCCTGAATTACGTTGTAACATTCGGCGGCGGGCAAGCCGTCTTTAGCGGTCAGTTGTTCAAATCGTAAGGTTTGTCCGTACGATGGATAAAAGAAAAAAGACGCCAGACAAAAAAATACAAAAAAAGTACTTTGGTATGTATTAGTCATTTTACAAGTATGGCAATTACGCAGCTACTTTCCGGTTGAAATTATTTAAATGCAGTTACCATTAATTCTGCTGTATGATTCAAAAAAAATACGCAGAACCGGTGGATTTATTTTGCTAATTTAAGAAATACTTTACTGCACCTATCCATTCTGAGAGGTATATCATTCAAGAATCCGATTGCTGAATTTTTGAGAATCAATTATTTATTTTGGAGTAAGTCTGCGCAAAAATCGTTGGGTTGGCGAATTAGGTTTCCGATCGTTTTTTTGACAACCAACTAAAAATTCCTGCATCGTTTTTCGAAACGTTTAACCCGCGCTGTTTCATGAATTTGAGGTGAATTTTCTGCAATTTCAGGGCGTTGTGTCAAAAACCTTTCCAGTGGTTTTTTTTGAGATTCAAAATGGTTGAGCTTTGTCCTGAAAAAAAATATATATGAGAAATCTTAAATCAACTTTAGCCTTAGCGGCGCTCATCGGATTTTCGTCCGCAAATGGGCAAACCTGTACAGGTTATGTGCAACCACCCAATGATTTGGTTCAGAACGGAGGCATGGAATATTTTTCGAAGCCATGCGCCAATCTGGAGATCAACAACGGCCCTTTTTACCCGTGTTGTTTTTGGACCTACCCATTGTCCAGCAATACAACCAGCTCTATTCTGGCGTCAGATTATTACAACGCGTGTGCGCCAACACCAACAACAAATGTTCAGGCCGGTAATTCTGTAAACGCATCACTTAATCTGCACAATTTCAGCTATGGTAGCCCGCCCACAGCGTTTATGGCAGTAAGTCCGCATACCGGAAACGGGTATTCAGGAATTTCAGTGTGTCAAAGTACCTCAGGTTTCGAGCATCGTGAATACATAACGTCTCAGTTGGTTTCAACATTGCAGGTAGGTGCTACCTATCAGTTCAGCGCCTGGGTAAGATTGTCGCCGGATAGCCAGTATGGAATTCAGAATTTGTCTGTTTTATTTTCAAACGCGCCTGCTGTTCAGGGTACATCGGGTTCCATTGGTTTACCAATTAATCCGGCAGCGGGTGATCTGTTGGTTCCGCTTAGTACAAGTCCTGTCACAAACAAAACCGGTTGGGTTCAATTAACCGCAAATGTGGTAATACCAACCGGCTCAAGTTTTTCATACATTACTATTGGAAATTATTCAACCAATGCGGCAACAACATTGAGCAGTTTACTTCCGGTAGGTACAGCAAACAGTGTGTTCTCGTACTATTTTGTAGATGATGTTTCACTCACGTATGTTTGCGGACCAATTACACCTTCCATTGCTGTTGCTTCAACGTATTGTTATGGATCTCCCATCAGTTTTGTCGGATCATCGACCGGTACAGCAAATTACAATGTATGGACCGTAGTTGAGAGTGATCAGTTTGGAACCCCGGTAGTAGGTGCAACAGAGTGGTGGAGCCCTTGGTTTACTGGTAATCCTGGCTATTACACATTGCCTTCTGTGAATGGTCCGGCATTGGCTTGTGGAAAATACTACCGTATAAAATTAGCTGTGGGCAATGACTGTTATGGCTGGGTTGAAACCACGCAGGTTATTTATTTAAACTGTCCGCCACTTTCATACAGTCTTGCTGATCAGACAATCTGTAACGGAGATTGTGTGACACTCTCTGTTCCGGGTCCGTTAAAACATCATTCCTATACATGGACTTACCAGTCAGATGAACCTTTTGTTATTAGTACTGTGAATTCAGTAGTTGTTTGTCCAACACAGACTTCAACCTATTGCATAACTGTTACAAACAATCTCACCGGATGCTCGACAACCACGTGTACAACGGTATATGTTGAAACGGCAAATCCGGCTTTCAGTTTATCAGTTACCCCAACGGCAGCAACCTACCAGACTTTTAAAGGGACTCCTGTTCAAACAACAAACCTTCCGTCCGGTTTTGGTTTTGTATGGTTTGTTGAAGAACTGGATGGATCTTACAACACCATTTATACGGTAAACAGCAGTGATCCAAACCTGATTCCTTGCTGGTGGACATTCCCTGGCGCTGAAGATTTTGACGGGTTTGACGGTACAACACCAACCCCGACATTAAGCACAAGCTGTTCACCGTCACTAGGTAAATTCAAATACAATACAAACTACCGTATTACACGTGGTACATGGTCAGATAATTGCCCGTGGACCCAAATGTCATACCTGGTTTATACCGCAAAAACAGCCGATGGAAATGTAGTGATTGTAGAAGATGAAAACGCACCTGATTTCAGCTATTTAATGAATGATGTAAGCGGTGTGGCATCTGCAAATGGTCTGCTTCCGTTAGCGGATGAAACAACATTGTCAGTTTACCCGAATCCTTCAAACGACCTGGTAAACCTGACCTATTCATTCAACGAAGGCGTCAGCGGAAAAATAACAATCACTGACATCTCCGGAAGAACAGTTCAAACACTGGTTCTGTCTGCCAATACCGGTACAATTAAACTGGATATGATGGCCAATGAAAACGGAATCTATTTTGTCAATTTATTTGAAGGTGATGAGCTCATCAAAACAGAAAAACTGATTTTGAATCATTAAAAAGCAGTTTAGCTGATGTATAAAACTCCGGCAACCTCATCGTTGCCGGAGTTTTTTTTTGCACTGAGGTCATGTGCCAAAAACTTTCCCTGTGGTAGTGATAAAAAAATAAGTTCAAAATTCAGTCATTTTAGTGTACGTCGGTAGCAACTGTAGCGTTTAGTCAGCGTTAATAGCTAAGAGTATAAGAATCCGGTATACATGAAAACGTATATTTTCTCAGGAGTTTTCCTGCTGTTATGTTTGTCTGGTGCTGCACAACCTGGCGGATGCCCTCTGCCGGTGATCAGTTATACCGCTGATTGCGGAGCTGATTCAACTCAATTGATGGCCTCCCCGGGATTTGACAGCTATACCTGGTTTCCCGCTGCAGGACTTTCTGATTCCACGGTTCAAAATCCAATGGCTCTTTTGAATATAGGTGCAACCTATAACTTAATTACCACAACCCTGGGGCCTGAGTTGGTTTTCAATGGTGATTTTGCTTTGGGCAATACTGGATTTATCAGCGGGCAAATATATTCATCGTGGTATTCTCCCTGCAATTATTATGTGGCCCCCACTTTTTTTACAACCGCATACAGCCTTACGGATCATACACCCACCGCTGATAATTTTTTCATGTCTGTTGACGGCTGCGGCCCTGCAACCATTTTGTGGGAACAAACAATTTCAACCATTGATCCTTTTGAAATCTATGACTTTTCGTTTTGGGGCACCAAGGTAGATTATAATCAACCCATTTATGAAATGCATTTGATTGGCAATGTAACCGGTGATGTTGTTGTTGCAACGCAAACGGGCGTGGTTTATACCGGTATCTGGGATTGGGATGAATACGGATTTTCTTCCTGGAATTCAGGGGCTAACACATCCGTTACAATTCGTATTGTAAACCTCGAAACAAATGGCTTCGGAAATGATTTTGCGCTGGATGATTTTTCATTTCGTAAAATTTGCGTTGATACAACCAGCGTAACGCTTTCAGAAGGTGTGCTGACTGCAGATTTCGATTTCACACCCGGTTGTCCGGGAACAGAATCCAGCTTTACTGATTTAACACCCGGCACTCCGGATTCATGGTCGTGGAATTTTGGTGACGGTGCCACTTCAACAGACCAAAATCCGCAGCATGTTTTTTCAAACTCCGGTACATACCCTGTAACACTTTTTGCAACCACGCTGAGTGGATGCCAGGATTCGGTAACCCTTTCTGTTTTGGTTCCTGAATTACCGGTTGCCGATTTTGGTTTTGTCAACGATTGTTATTACAATGTAGCAGCGTTCACTGATCTGTCAACCGTTTCGTCAGGTTCAATCAATCAATGGGAGTGGAATTTTGGAGATGGATCAACAAGTCTACTGCAGAACAGTACGCATCTATATTCGGGTAGCGGAACATTTAACGTTCAACTGGTTGTTACTTCTGACGCCAATTGCAAGGATAGTGTGACACAGGTAATAAACAGGTTTGAAGCACCGGTTGCCAATTTCAGCAGTATCACTGAAGCGTGTGAACAGGCATGTATACCCTTTACTGATTTATCAACCTTCGTCGACATTCCAATTGCATCGTGGCAATGGGATTTTGGCAACGGCCAGACCTTTGGTACACCTGATCCTGTTCCCTGTTTTACCAATTTATCTGCGGTTGTTTCTTCATTTGATGTAACGTTAACCGTGGTCAATGATTCGGGGTGCCAACATACTTTTTCGGTTGCAGACTACCTGCAGATTTTTCCAAAACCGGTGGCTTCTTTTACATATAGTCCCAATGATCCTGATGTAACGCATTCAACAGTGCAGTTTAATAATACCTCGCAATTTGCAGATTCGTACGCCTGGAATTTTGGTGATTCTGATGGTTCGTCAAATGAAACAGATCCGTCTCATGTTTATGAAAATTCTCCCGGCTCTTACCTTGTAACGCTTATTGTTTCTTCGTTTAATGGTTCCTGTGCTGATACTGCGCAGGTAATGATCACCATTCTGGAAGATCCGGTGTTTTATGTGCCGAATTGTTTTACGCCGGATGGAGATGCATTTAACCAGGTATTCCTGCCCATATTTACAGAGAGTTTTGATCCCTATGCATTTCACTTAACCATTTTTAACCGTTGGGGAGAAATTGTTTTTGAATCATACAACGCAGCCATAGGGTGGGATGGAACGTATGAGAATAAGGGGCTTGTTCAGGACGGCGTTTATGTTTGGCGAATCAGCCTTAAAGAATCAGCTTCAGAAATGCCAGCTGAATATACCGGGCATGTAACCATTCTTAAGTAATAACTGGTTATTTCAGGTCAAAAAAAAATCGCCCGGAATCTGAGTCCCGGGCGATTGTCGTCAGCAATTTAAAAATTGTTGATGGTGGTAGTAAGTTCACCTTGTGTGGTAGGTGTCAGTTCTGATATGGTTATAATTTGTCCATCCGTAATGGTAACATCTTTAATAGCGTGATGCAGTTCATCATCAATGATGGCAACCGCTACCACGTGAACATGCAAACCAATTGGAATTTGTCCGTAGTGTTCTGAGAAATAACCTTCAGGGGTAAAAGCATCCAGCCTGGCCAGGCAGTTAGGCATATCATCATATACCAGGTAAATTTCACAGTTTGACAGGTCATATCCCTCAGGCATTTCAACCAGTAAGGTTGTTTTTGGATTAGGGTCAGACCAGAAACGATCAACATTGGTCCAGCCCCATTCACCGTCCATGATTCCGTAAGAACCGCTGCCGGTTGTGTCTACAACCATAGCCGTGTCGGCAACATCAAGCTCCCACAAATCTTCGCCGGTATTTACATCACCGCCCATGCGAAAAAGCTCCATGTTCGGGTCCATTCCCCCGGTTAAATTAGCCGGAACATTCACCAGCACATACGAATTTGTATGTAACTGATTACCGTTTTGTGTAATGTTGAGGTAATATTCACCGCCTGAAAGCAATAACGTTGGCTCACCTCCTGGTTGAACGCCAATAGTAGGCTTGTTGTTAAACAACATGGAAGCGCGGTCAAAAATTTCAATAAGCTCTACGGTTACATTTCCGCTCACCAGGTTGTTTGATGCGTCAAGCAATGTATTCGGAAAAATTTCCACAGTTGTTCCGTGAGTTCCAGTAATCACGTCGCCGGTAGTTGCATTGACGGTATAGGTCTGCACGGCTCCGTTGCGGTTTGAGGTAAACAGGTCGGTTAATGCGCTGCCGTCCGGTGTTGGGGGAGGAATAACTTCAGGTTTGTTGCAGGAATAGGCCAGCAACAAAACAGCGGTTGCTATTAAAAGAGATTTTGTTTTCATCGTAGTTAGTTTTTGTTAGATACAAATCGTTGCGTTGAATGGTTGTCTGGATTTCAGTAGATATTTTAATCTGCTTAACATCAATAAGTTAACGTGTTTATTTCGGATACAAACGGCTGGAGACAATACTAAAAAGTTCAAAAAAATTTGGAAATTAAGTTAGATAGTTAGACATTTGTTTAAATAACTAATCAAATGAATCGTCTTTTCAAAGCACTGAATGATAAAACAAGGCGCCGGATTCTGGAACTTTTGCGCAAGGGCGATATGACTGCGGGTGAAATTGCAGAGCAATTCAATATGACCAAGCCAAGCATTTCACATCACCTGGATTTATTAAAACAGTCGGACCTTGTTACAGCTGAAAAAAAAGGACAGTTTGTAGTATACAGTATTAATACAACAGTCATTGATGACTTATTGAAATGGGTTTTGAAAATCAAAAAATAAGTGCAGGTACCAATCTGCCGAACTAAAAATAACAGTTATGAAAACAAAAAAAATCAGTCGGGAAATTTTATTTATCCTGCTTCATTCAGTCCCTTTTATTTACCTGGCGCTTAACTATGCGTCGCTGCCTGAAATGGTGCCTACTCATTTTAATGTAGCCGGTGAGGCAGATGGATTCAGTTCACGGCAATCGCTGATATGGATACTGCTGGCTTTAAACGGGCTGGGGTATTTACTTTTCTTGGTAATTCCGTTTATTGATCCCAAAAAATTTGCCACCACACATGAAAAAATCTATTTCCGCATCCGCATCGGAATGGCTTTACTGCTTGTGGCATTAAGTGTATTGATGGTTTATCTGGCCAATGGTGATCCGATGAAAGGAATTTTTGCGCTGGGCGTTTTCTTTGTACTGATTTGTGTTTTTCTGGGTAATTATTTACAGGCCGTAAAAACCAATTATTTTATCGGAATCAGAACTCCCTGGACGCTGAATAGTGAAACTAACTGGCGAAAAACACACCTGGTGACCGGCCGCATTCTTTTTTACGGCGGCATTGCCAGCATACCACTCTTGTTTATACTCCCGGCCAATCTGGCGCCAACAGGTGCGGTGGGAGTCCTTCTCGGTGGTTGTTTGTTTGGGTTGATTTATTCGTACGTACTCTTCCGCAACGAAAAAAAGGAGACTGTCTGATTCCCCACACCCCACATCCCGGGATATGGGGTGTGGGGGATACCATGATGCACTTTCTGATTCTGAATATATTCAAACACTTTTTCCAGCGCAGATTCACTGACTGAGAATGCTCCATATCCTTCCTGCCAGCTAAATCTACCCGGTACTGATGCGTATTCATTTACATAGCGGGATGAACTTCCTTTAACCTGTTTAATGGTATCTGCAATGGAAACTGACGCATTCATCTTAAACAAACAATGAACGTGATCGGGGGCTCCGTTAATAATTTTCACCGGGCACCGTAATTGCATGAACTCAGCACGCATTTTCGGGTACAGAATTTTCTCCAGGGAAGGTGTAATAACAGGTTCACGGTATTTAGTTGTCCAAACGGCATGTACCCATATTTTGCTTAACGAATGTGACATCGCAAACATTAAATAGAAGATTATTCGTCTGGGAATTTTTTTTGATCGCAGATAAATTCTCTCAATAGAATAGCGATCCCGTTGCGTTTTAAATTACCCCCACGCTCAGCCCGGGAATTAATTCCCGGGCTGAGCGTGGGGGGTGTTGTTTCAATTTTCAGCTAACTCCATACCATATTGCTCAGACAGCAAATGGTCATAATGATCTGCTTTTTTGAACAAATCATCCAGTATTGTTTTTCCGGTTTCTTCGTTCAGGTCTTCGTCATACATGATGGTGCCCAAAACAATATTCTGGCGGTCAACAGAAAAGGTGAGTGATTCCAGCGTATAATTTTCGCGCAGCAGAAACTCGTATAATTTTCCAATGTTTTCTTTAGGCAGTGAACCAAGCGTTGCATCACAATAAACAAAACGGTTGTTGGTGTTGTAAGATACTTTGATGAGGGCACTGCCGCTTTCTACATCCCATCCCACTTTGCCTACACGTGAAAGTTCTACATTTTTTCCAATGCCTGCAAGAATTTTTTCAATGGTGGCAGAAACTCCTTCAGGCTGATACGGGGTTGATTCAAATTCCTTTACATCAAACTGATTTCCGCAATGCGGGCAATAGCCATCCTGTAAGCTTGATTTGGTCAGAATGTTTGTACATGATGGGCATTTGGATGCTCTTTCATTGTTTGATTTTTCTGAAAATTCGCGTAAAATTTCATTCAGTTTAACCGATGGCAGTGCAAATCCAAGACTTTCACCATCTCTGAAAATAAACGTGTTTACACCTACTACTTCTCCGCGTTCATTGATCAGTGGTCCGCCGCTGTTGCCGGGATTAATGGCTGCATCTACCTGAATATAATCCACGTTATTAAACTTCCGTTCGGCTTTTGAAACAATTCCCTGTGTGGCTGTAAACCGCAATCCAAGCGGGTGACCAATGGCAATAATTTTTTCACCGGCTTCTACTTTCCTGTCAGAGATTTGTACCTGGCCTGAATTCTGGTATCCGTCAGGTACGCGCAAAAAAGCAATATCATTCAACGGGTCCGTGTAAATAACATTTGCCATGGTTTTGCTGAATTTTTCACCGCGTATTACCACCCGTTCATTACCAAAAATAACGTGACGGTTTGTTACAATCAGATTTTTTTCTTTTACAATAAATCCGCTTCCTGATCCTCCTGGCGTGTGGATTTGTACAATAATATCCTGGTATGTGTTAATGATGTCTTTCATACTTTAAAGGGGGCTTTAATTTTTTCGTAAATCAAATTTGTCAAGTTCAACAATCAGTGAGTCAATAAAATTGGTCACACTGGTATAGTTCAGCACATTTGGATCCAGTTTAACAAAGGGGTATTCTGCATTACTTTTCTTAACCAGCCGGTTAATTTCGTTCTTAATCGCTGCCGTGTTCAACACCCGGCCGGCGTCAACCAGTTTTACCGGTGCCCCAAATTTTTCATAGTATTCATGATTCATTACATGCATGGCCAGGTTCAGCATATCTGAAACCGGGTAAACCATTCCATAGTTGAAAAAAGCATAACTGGTCATATAACTGTATATGGCTTCAACAATTTGCGGATAGTTGTTGTCACGATACCAGCCCACTTTATTGCGTTCGTCAAACATCATGTCCATAACCGTTTTGTGCGCTGCCGGGTTAGCAATGGCAAATGTGCATTTCACGTTATAGAGTCCGGCAAGTACTTTTTCTTTTGGCCAGTTGGCAATTTTGTCAAACTCAGCCATAATATTTTTGTTCTTTTCAGTGGTGGTAAGGTTGTCTTTGGCAAAGAACATTTGCTGAATTTTTTCAAGTGAGTCAGTTAATGTTCCCTGCGGAGCAATCAGGTAGTCAATTTTGTAAGACAGGTTCAGTAGTATAAATGCAATTCCGCCGGCCATAAAAGCCGGATCATGTTTGGCAATTTCAGTTTTGGTATCATTGATCCAGCTTACCAGGGCCTGGTATTTCACTTCTTTGTCATGGTCTGACAAGGCTATGATCTGGTCCGTATCAATGGTTTTGAGAGACGCAAATTCTGCTGCCAGCAAATCGTCCTGCTGATCGGCTTTTTTAGCCAGTTCTTTTAATGCCGCGTAGAGTTTGTTGGGAGATGCATCAATGGCATTTGAACTGAATTTCATAACCAGCACATTGTCTTTCAGTGCAAATTTGGAATAAAGCAGCGTATAGTTAATGGCCATTAATTTGCGCATTACCGGTATGCTTGGGTTATCCATTTGAATAATGGGTGACTCTGCCCATATTTTAGAAGCGGTTGCCTTGCCCCGTACTACTTTTGAACCCTGCAGCAATTCAAAATCAATGCTGTCACTGCCCCGGGTAATTTTAACGTTGTTGGCCTCTTCATCACGTATATAGTTCAGAAAAGCTTCAAATGAATCCAGGTAAGCCTTTTCTTTAAACTTGCTCACAGAGGTGTTCCAGAATTCAATTTGTTTCTTGTTTTTGTTGCAGTCGGTATAACGCCCGAATTTTACTTCTTTGGAAGAACCATTGCCTGCATTTGCCGTTGCGGCCGGAGTAGTGACAGAAGATTCGTCACCGTTCCCGAATATTTTTTTTAAGAATGACATAGGTCTTTAAATGTTTTTCAGGTCCAAATTAATGAATTGTTCTATAAATTGATAGTATCGTACGACAAATTAAGTGTATATTTCTACTAAATCGTTTGTACGGTTTGTTTCAAAAGTTTTGCACGTTGTTTGATTAGCTATATTTGTTTAGATATGTTTCGGCAAATTTTCTTATCCCTTTTTCTGGTTTTTCCGGCGTTTGGAATGTCGCAGCAGTTTAATTTTAAAAAGTACGGACTGGAAGAAGGGCTGCCGCGTGTAGGGGTTTATGATATGCATCAGGACCACAGAGGCTTTCTCTGGATTGGAACAGAGGGCGGCGGAGTCTGTATTTTTGATGGCATTAAATTTCATTCCTATACACGCCGCAACGGTTTGCCCTCCGATAATGTGCGCATCATTTTTCAGGATTCAGATAAAACCATTTGGCTGGCTACCGATGAAGGTATTTGTTATTTTGACGGTGCCGTTTTTAACCGGGTAGCCCTGCAGGATACAGCAACCGATACCCGTATCAGGGCTATTAGTCAGGATGCTTCTGGCCGGCTTTGGGTGGGCACTGATCAGGGCTTGAGTTTTATTGATGTAAAGGCAAAAAAACTGGATACCCAATTTGCAGTTGAGCAGAATTTTACAGACAGCACAGTGCGTACCTTATTCTGGTATGAGAATCAAATGCTGGTAGGTACTGATTCGGGCCTCTATACTTTTAACCAGTCAAAATTGGTCCCGCACACCATTCAGCCAAAACTATCGTCATACCGCATTCTGGAACTGTTTGCCGATGTTGACGGCGCCCTGTGGATTGGAACGGCAAATGGTGTAAATAAAATTGATACAGCCGGTGTTCAGCAGTGGACAACCGCCGAGGGCCTGGTGAATAATCGGGTCCGGTCAATTGAGCAAGATCAGTACGGCACTATCTGGCTGGGAACTTCACGCGGCATAAGTCTTTTTAACGGGGACTATTTTACAACCCTGACACCGCAAAACGGGCTGACCAACGAACGTGTGCGGTGCATTATGAAAGACAGTTTCAAAAACATGTGGGTGGGCACGTTCTATGGCGGTATCATGCGTTTTAATTACAAAGATTTTATTGGTTTTACAACCACTGAAGGGTTGGGCAGTAATCAGATTCAGAGCATTTGTGAAGATGAGTATGGGGATGTGCTGGTTGGCACCAGTTCAGGATTTACAACCCTGGAGGTAATTGATAATAAACTCTACAATTATTCCACCGTCAAATTATCAGATAACTACCTGACCAATTCCATAAAAGCGGTTTATTATGATAAGAACGGGTACACCTGGCTTGGAAATGCACACGGCATAACTATTTTAAAGGGAGAGTATAAAAAAGAAATTGTATTCCGGTCACTTGATCCTGAAGAGGCCAATGTTGGGGTAAAGGTTCTCTGCGGTTTTAATGACAAAATATGGGTCGGTACTACCCAGGGGCTGTTTCAGATTGGTGTGGTGGGTGACTATGATAGTTTTGAAATTGTCAATCTGTCTGACAATAACAAGCTGGCCGGTAAAGAAGTTTCGTGCATTACGCCGGATAGTATGGGAAGAATCTGGATTGGTTTTTCAGACGGTAAAATAAGTGTGTATGAAAAGGCGCATCTAATTACACCCGTTGTTCCCAAAAGTCTGGAAATGGTTTTGTCTATTGCCGTTGATACGCTTGGCAATCTTTGGATAGGAACAAACGGGAATGGACTTTTTGCAGGCACCTACAACGCGGCAAACCGGTCACTTGATTTGAAAAATTTTTCAACGCATGAACAGCTGACATCCAATTATATTTATTCCATTTTACTCACAAAAGACAGAATCTGGCTGGGACATGAAAGAGGGCTTGATGTGCTGGTTGGTACCATTGATTCAATTACCAGCATTCTGCGCTGCGGCGTTGAAACCGGGTTTAAGGGACTCCAGAATTATCCCAATTCAGCATTGCATGACAGCAACGGCAATATCTGGTTTGGAACCATAAACGGGCTTTACCGGTTAAATGCAAAAGAAGAAAGCCGTTTTCTGGAAGGTACCCCGTCAATCATTTACCTCACCGGTCTGAAAATAAATACGCAGCATGAAAACTGGAAAGAGTCAGCCTGGTGTGATACCACCTGGGGAGATTATAATTTACCGGTTAACCTGAATTTACCGTATAACAAAAACAATCTTGACTTTGAATTCATAGGCCTCAATTATACAGCGCCTGAAAAAATCCGTTACAGTTGGAAACTGGATGGCTTTGATGAAGATTGGAGTGCCCCGGCAAGTGAAAATCATGTATCGTACACCAATTTACCGCCGGGCATATACACTTTCAGGGTACGTGCATCAGACGAACTTGGCATTATTCAACCCAATGAGCAAACACTCACATTTATTATTCTTAAACCGTATTGGGAAACCTGGTGGTTCCGCATACTGGTTGCCATTGTATTGCTGCTGACCGGTATTTTTGTTACACGTTGGAGAACCAGGCAGCTTAGGCTGAATCAGAAAAAACTCGAAACCATTATAGAGCAGCGTACAGCTGAAGTAAAAAGTCAGAATGAAATGCTGGAGGAAAAAAATAAAGAGATTACCGATTCCATTTTTTATTCGCGCCGCATTCAACGATCCGTTTTACCGGCCAAAGAAAAAGTAGCAAAATTGCTGGCAAACTATTTTATTTTCTTCAGGCCAAAAGACATTGTATCAGGTGATTTTTACTGGGCTGAAAAATCGCTTGATAAAACAAAGACATTTTTTGCTGTTGCAGACTGTACCGGTCACGGCGTTCCGGGTGCTATGGTTTCATTGATTGGTACCCGTGCCCTGACCAGTGCGCTGCGTGAATCGGGTATTACCAGGGCGTCAGAAATTCTGGACAATGTGAATGAATCCATGATAGAGTCGTTTACAGACACCGCAACCGGAACGGTTATAAAAGACGGTATGGACATTGCACTTTGCTCTGTAGATTATTCAACCCCGGGCCAGGTTGCATTTCAGTATGCCGGTGCACAAAATTCCTGCTGGATTGTGAGGGCAGAGCAAGATGCCGATATACAGGTAAATGGTGCAAGGCTTGAACCTAACCTGGTAGCTCACGGGTATAAATTATTTGAAATCAAGGCAGACAAACAACCCATTGGTTATTTTGAAACGCGCGTTCTTTTCAGAAACAATGATGTTGTACTGAAAACGGGTGACCGCATTTATTTATACAGTGATGGTTTTGCTGATCAGTTTGGCGGTGAAAAGGGAAAAAAATTCAAATATAAAACGCTGAAAGAACTGATATTGTCAATTCAGAATCAACCAATCAATCAGCATTATGAAGCAGTGCGTAATGCCTTCTATGATTGGAAACGGGAGTTCGAACAAATTGATGATGTTTGCGTAATGGGCGTTGAGGTTTAAGCCGTCAGTAACTGAATCAGCTGATCTACTTTACTTTTTTTACGCTGAAGGTAATTCTCAGTATCTTTCTTAAGCCCGAAAATATTTTTTAAGCGGGTATCCTGCATGCTGTCAGCCGCCTCTTCCAGCGTAGGGTTAAACCGGAAATAATGAAACCCCGTTTTTTGACTCAGGTTTTCACATTCAACATGTGTTGCCTTTACCTGAATTTCAGTTTCGTCTATTTCACGTAAAATACCGGTGCCCAGGCTAAGCAATATCAGATCTGCATTTTGATTTTCGTTTTCAACGGCAATTGCCGCCGGATTTTTAGCTTTAATAAAACCATCTACATAATAATGATCCCTTATTTTCACCGGGTCAAACATACCCGGTACAGCGCACGTTGCTTTGAGCGCATCAGCCAGGGTCACATTGTTTTTCAGGTTAAAAATTTCAGTTTCATAAGCCGGTAGCCTGCATGTAACTACATGAAGGTTGGGCAAGCGCTCAAAACTGAATTCATCAAAATTTTCATCGAGTATTTTATGAAGTGCCCTCGCAGGATTTGAATTTCCAAGCGGGTTGGCTGATGAGGCCGATCTGAATTCATAAATATCCAGCACATTTTGAATGGCCTGTGTAAAATCAGGTTCGTCCTGAATCAGTAAACCGGCGGCAATCAACGCTCCTGTTGATGTGCCATACCAGCTACCTGTCAAATCAGGTAAAGGTTTTTTAAGCTGACTTTGAATGGCGCGCAAAACTACCAGTGGTATAATTCCCCTGATTCCGCCGCCGTCAATAGATATGATAAGTCGTTTAGCCAAAATCAGCGCACTTTCAATACCTGGCCAATGTGAATGATATCGGTTGATTTTATACCGTTCAGCTGGCAGAGTTTTGTAACCGTGGTGCCATACTGCACTGCAATTTTAGAAAGGGTATCGCCGCTTCTGACCTTGTGCGTTTTTGCTGCTGTGCCAGAACTGCTGGTTGTGTTGGCAGTGCCACCGCCGGTTCCAACAGTTGCCGGTGCGTCATCTACCCGGGCAGTTGAACGGTATCCGCCGTCAACAAAAACACCTTTGTGTACAAGCAAATTGTCATGAACCTCTTTGTATTTAAAATTAAAAATCAGTTCAGGATCAATGGGTACGTCGTAAAAACGCACTTCAAAATGAAGGTGGGCACCGTATGAATGGCCGGTGTTTCCCCCCAAACCAATCGGGTCACCTGCTTTTATTTCCTGGTTAGGCCCAACAAGTACTTTAGAGCAGTGTGCATAATAGGTTTCAAGACCATTGTAATGCCGTATAATAATCAGGTTACCAAAACCATTTTCGTGATACATGGCATAGCGTACTTTGCCGTCAAAAGCGGCACGAATGGTGTCACCTTCTTCAAGGTCAAGGTCAACACCGTTGTGATTTCTGCCATGGCGGTAACCAAAACCGGATGTTATTCTGCCATCAAACGGAATGCAGAAATTCTGATGTGCTGAATCCAGCACACACATCCAGATTGTATCACGCATGGCTCCAACATCATTTTGGTTGCAGGTAATGGTTACATCTGTTTTCCATTTTTGAAGATACCCGTAGCTGGTGTCATTTGCAATGTATTCATGCAGGGATGTATTCATGATTCCGTCAAAAAACATGTCTTCCAGGTAAGTCCAGGAACGGTCAGGGTATAGCAGCACAGTTCCGTGATCGGTGTAGAAAGTGTCTATCGGGGTATATAAACTCTGGGCCTCAAGTCTTGTCAGACTAAGAATGGCAAATGCAGCTACCAGGAATCGATTCATTGTTATGCAGACTTAATTTTTTAAGACTGCCTAAGATAGAGCATTTCTCCCGGTAATTCCGGCCAGTGTGTGGGTTTAATGCTGTTAAAAAATGTTACTACATTGATTTTCAATGTTTTAAAATGATAATTTTTGAAATTAGCGCACAATTGTAAAAAAGAGCGTACCTTTGCACCACAATTCACCGTAAGAGAAAGGTGAATCGACTTCGGTCTTGATAATAATTCATGTCGCGTAAATTGGAGAATTTAGTTAACGGATTAGGATCAGGAGAGGCGAATTTTAACTAAATAAGACATAATGACATTTCAAGAACTTGGTCTGAAGAAAGAGATTCTTTCAGCCATAGAAAAAATTGGATTTGTAAATCCAACACCCATTCAACAACAAGCTATTCCGTATTTATTAGAGCAACAAGGTGACCTTGTAGGTCTTGCTTCTACCGGTACCGGAAAAACAGCCGCTTTTGGTTTACCCATGTTAAACCTGATTGATGCTGATTCAAGAGCCACACAGGGCCTGGTACTTTGTCCAACACGTGAACTTTGTATTCAAATCACCAACGATCTTCAGAATTATTCTGAATTTATGAGTGGTATTAATGTAGTACCGGTTTATGGGGGTACAGACATCGTCAAACAAATCCGCCAGATTGAAAGAGGTGCCCAAATTGTAGTTGCAACACCGGGCCGTTTGATTGATTTAATTGAGCGTAAAAAAGTAAAACTGCAAACCATTCAGTACGTTGTTTTGGATGAAGCAGATGAAATGCTCAACATGGGCTTTAAAGAAGACATTGATCAGATTCTGACACAAACACCAGAAGAAAAAAGTGTCTGGTTATTTTCAGCCACCATGCCCCGTGAAGTAGCAAGCATTGCTAAAAATTACATGGAGCAGCCGTTTGAAATTACCGTAGGTGGTAAAAACGAAGGCAATAAAAACATTGAGCATGATTATTATGTGGTGCGTGAACGTGATCGGTATGATGCTCTGAAACGTATCATCGATTTTAACCCTGATATTTACGGTTTGATTTTCTGCAGAACCCGTATGGAAACAGGTAAAGTAGCCGATAAATTAATGGCCGAAGGGTATAATGCTGAACCACTGCACGGTGACCTTTCACAGGCACAGCGTGACCGCGTTATGGATAAATTCCGCCAGCGCACACTTCAGATTCTGGTAGCTACTGATGTGGCCGCAAGAGGTATTGATGTAACAGACATCACACACGTTATTCATTACAACCTGCCTGAAGATGTGGAAAACTACACACACCGGAGCGGACGTACTGCCCGTGCCGGTAAAAAAGGAATCTCTATTGCTTTGGTGAATACCAAAGAAATGTACAAGATCAAAGCCATTGAACGTATCATTAAATCAAACTTCAGCACGCGTTCTATTCCGTCACCTGACCAGATTTGTGAAATCCGCCTGATGCACATGGTTAACAAAGTAGCAGAGGCACCAGTTGATGCAAACAGAATGAACAAATACATGCCGGCCGTAATGGAAAAGCTGGATCAGTTTTCAAAAGAAGAATTGGTACAGCGTTTTGTTTCAGGTGAATTCAATAAATTATTGGATTATTACAACGGCGCCGCGCATGATTTGAATGCAGATGGTAAATCAGACCGCAATTCAGACCGCGGAAGAAGAGAGGATCGCAATTCAGATTCGGGCTCTTTCCAGAAAGGCCGTCGTGAATCAAACAGCAGAAACGATGAAAATTTCCAGCGCTTTTTTGTAAACCTGGGCCGCAAAGACGGCTTTAATCAGGGAGCACTTTTACGCATGGTTTGTGACAATACCGGTATGGATAAATCAGGTATTGGTAAAATTGACATCATGAATAATTTTTCATTTTTTGATGCTGAGAAATCACAGACAGAAACCATTCTTGCCAAATTATCAGGCACTGATTTTGAAGGAAAAACCATGTCGGTTGAACAAACCAGTAAAGGGGATACCCGTGGTGCTGGTGAGAGCAAAGGCGGTGGAAGCCGTGATTTTGGTTCACGCAGAAATGACCGGTTCAATGACCGTAAACCCAAAAAAGAATTTGGATCTTACAGAGACCGTGACGATAAACCAAAAAAAGAATTTGGAGCAAAACGTGAGTTCGGGGCAAAACGTGAATTTGGTTCAAAACGCACCAGTGATCGTTTTGACGACAGACCCAAAAAAGAATTTGGCGCAAAAAAAAGCACCAGCCTTGACGATAAACCGAAAAGAGAATACGGCGGATTTAAAAAAGAAGATGGCGGCGCATTTAAATCTCCCCGCAGATCAAGCTCTTCATCCGAAAGACCACGCGTAAAAAGAAAATAAAGTAGCGGCCGATCGCGATCGGCCCAACAAATCAATAACAGCATAATTTACAAAAATGGATATCAGAAACATTGCAATTATTGCACACGTTGACCACGGCAAAACGACCCTGGTTGACCGTATGATCGAAGCCGGTAAAAATCCAATTAAAAGCACCGGTGACCTTATTATGGACAGCAACGATTTAGAGCGTGAGCGTGGAATCACCATCACGGCCAAAAACGTATCTGTATTTTACAAAGACACTAAAATCAACATCATTGACACCCCGGGTCACTCTGATTTTGGCGGTGAAGTGGAGCGTGTATTGAACATGGCTGATGGTGTTTGTCTTTTGGTGGATGCCTTTGAAGGACCTATGCCGCAAACCCGCTTTGTATTGCAAAAAGCGTTGCAGTTAGGCTTAAAAGCATTGCTTGTAATTAATAAAGTAGATAAAGAAAACTGCAATCCTGAAGATGTGCATGAGAAAGTATTTGACCTCATGTTTGAACTGGATGCCAACGATGATCAGCTGAATTTCGAAACTGTTTATGGTTCGGCCAAACAAGGGTGGATGAGTACTGATTGGAGAAAACCAACAACCTCTATTGAAACCATTCTGGATAAAATTATTACCTATTTCCCGCCGCGTAAATTTGCTGAAGGAAATACGCAGATGCTTATTACCTCACTGGATTATTCTTCGTTTGTAGGCCGTATTGCGGTGGGCCGTTTGACCCGCGGTGAAATAAAACCAAATCAGCCCATCATTCTGGTAAAACGTGACGGCACGCATGAGAAATCACGCATTAAAGAAGTGTTTGTATTTGAAGGGCTTGAAAAACGCAAAGTAGAATCCGTTCAGGTAGGAGATATTTGTGCCGTAACCGGTATTGAAGGATTTGAAATTGGTGATTGTATTTGTGATTTTGAAAAACCAGAACCACTGGAATCTATTACCATTGATGAACCAACAATGAGTATGTTATTTACCATTAACGATTCACCGTTCTATGGTAAAGAAGGAAAATTTGTGACATCAAGACATATCTACGAGCGTCTTCAGAAAGAGCTTGAAAAAAATCTGGCACTGAAAGTCGGCACAACAGGTTCGGCAGACAGATGGAATGTGTTTGGCCGTGGTGTCATGCACTTGTCTGTATTGCTTGAGACCATGCGTCGTGAAGGATATGAAGTGCAGGTTGGTCAGCCACAGGTAATTCTGAAAGAAATTGACGGTGTAAAATGTGAGCCGATTGAAGATTTAACGGTTGATGTGCCTGAAGTTAATTCAGGTACCGTAATTGATGCCGTAACCCGCAGAAAAGGAGAAATGCTGAGCATGGAACCAAAAGGGGAACGTATGATATGCAAATTCAAAATTCCGTCACGCGGATTAATTGGTTTGAGAAGTTATTTGCTGACCCAAACTGCCGGAGAGGCTGTCATGTCACACCGCTTTATTGCTTATGAACCTTATAAAGGAGATATACCGGGCAGACAAAATGGCTCATTGATCTCTATGGAAATGGGTAAAAGCATTCCATTCTCATTACACAACCTGCAGGACCGTGGTAAATTCTTTATTGAGGCAAACGTTGAAATTTATGAAGGCCAGGTAATTGGAGAAAATTCCAAAGCCGGTGACATGATTGTAAATGTTACCAAAACAAAGAAACTGACAAACATGCGTGCCAGCGGAACCGATGAAAAGATGAAAATTGCTCCGCCTAAATCATTCTCATTGGAAGAGGCGCTGGAATATATTCAGGAAGATGAGTATGTTGAATTAACACCGCAGAACATCCGTATCCGCAAGGTTCTTTTGAAAGAACATGAGCGTAAACGTGCCGGCAAATAGTTTTTAGGGCAAGAGGGGGCATTTTAAAGCTGCTCTGATCACCGCCCTTGCCTGCGCCAGCGCGCAGGCATAAGCTAAGGCGCAAGCGTTCATGACTCTTCCTCCTTCCTTGCCTTTGCGTAGCAAGGCCTTAAAAATGAAATAAATTGTTCATAAGCGTGTTAATAATATTGGGTCAGTTTAGCCGATCCATTTAGCTATAATTCTATTTTTGTTTAGGATCTTTTTTAGGCCGGGTAACTGACAATGTCACTTTGGAATAAAAATTGAGGAAAACATAAAAAGGAAGATTCTATGTTTGACGACGAGGACGAAGAAGAACTTTTTGACGCTCACTTTCATGCTGAGCTTGAGCGATACGAAAAAATGATCCGCAACAGGGAATCGTATTATTTTGATCCTGAGGTGCTGGAGCAAATCATTGACCATTTTATTGTTAAAAACCAGGTGAAAAACGGCCTGAATGCTATTGATTTTGCAAAAAGTCAGCACCCGCATAACCTGGTGTATGACCTGCGCAAGGCCCAGATTTTTTCAACCACTGGTAAGCTCAAAGAAAGTCTTTTAATTTTACAGGCACTCGAGAAAACCGATACCCTGAATCCCGAAATATACATTACCAAAGCCTCGGTTTTCAGCCAGTTGCGTGATCATGAAAAAGCCATCAAGTACTTTGAAAAGGCCATTGAAGTTTCGGGTGAATTTGAAATGGAAGAGGTAGATGACATTCGTTTTGACCTGGCGCTGGAATATGAAAATGTGCAGGATTATTCAAGCGCCATCCGGGAACTGACAAAAATACTGGAAAATACACCTGACAATGAGGCAGCAATTTATGAAATAGCCTATTGTTATGAACGAACCGGCAATTTTGATCAGTGCATTGAATTTTACAATAAGTACATTGACAATAATCCCTACTCCTTTACGGCCTGGTACAACCTGGGCAATATCTATTTTCTGAAAAATAACATTGAAAAGGCCATTTGGGCTTATGATTACGCCATTGTTATTAATGAAGATTTTTCGTCAGCTCATTTTAACATGGGTAATACCTACATGCAAACCGGTGAATATGCCAAAGCAGTAGAATCATACCGCCGCTGTATTGAAATTGATGGTGAAGAGGCCCTGACTTTGAGTTACCTGGCTGAGGCGTATGAGCGGCTGGAACGGTATGATGAGGCGCTCTATTATTATGAACGCAGTAAAGAACTGAACCCTGAACTGGCTGAACCCTGGATAGGAATTGGAATTATTAAAGAGGTTCAGGGATCTTATCCGGATGCAACGGCATTTATAAAACATGCAGTCAGCATTCAGCCTGAAAATGCCAATTACCGGCTGGTACTGGCCGAATGTCTTTACAAGAACAACTTTGTAGAAGAGGCTGAGAAGGAGCTTGAAACAGCCATTGAGCTTGATCCCGCTTACAGTGACGCCATTGTTTTGCTGGCGGCCATTTATGAAGAGTCAGACCCTGCAAAAGCACTCACCTTTCTGGAAAGTCTGCCTGATCTTGAGAATCTTGAAAACAAAGTCAGGTTAAGCCTTGTGGCGCTCTGCTACAAAGCCGGCCGCCATACTGATGCCCTGTTATTGTTTGCTGCCGAAATGAAAAAGGATGTCAATTCAGCCAAAACCTTACTTTTGTACCTTCCGGAAGCAGAAACAATTCCGGAATTTGTGCAAATAATAGAATCATACAATGACTAGAAATTTTGAACTTCCATACATTCCTGAACGTTCCGTTAAACCCCGTAAAGCCGGTGTTACCATGATGATGGACAAAGGAATGAGCTTATCTGAAACCGCCGCATTTATTGAGGGTAACAGTGATCTGACCGACCTTGCCAAATTTGGATTTGGAACATCCATGATCACACCCAACCTGAAAGAGAAAATCAAATTATACAAAGAGGCAGGCATCCGGCCGTATTTTGGCGGAACCCTTTTCGAAATTTTTCTGGCGCGTAACAAGTTCAATGATTACCGTAAATTACTTGATAAATATGATCTTGATTTGTGTGAGGTTTCAGACGGATCAATCATTATACCGCATGACAAAAAACTGGAATACATTCAAAAGCTTTCCAAAGACAGAACCGTACTTTCAGAAGTAGGGTCTAAAGATGCCGGTATTATTATCAGCCCGGCTAAATGGATCAAAATGATGAGTACTGAACTGCAGGCCGGTTCCTGGAAAGTTATTGCCGAAGGGCGTGAGAGCGGCAACGTTGGTGTTTTCAGACCAAACGGAAATGCACACACCTACCTGATCAATAAAATTATTTCCAAAGTTGATCCTGCAGATATTTTGTGGGAGGCTCCTAAAAAAACACAGCAGGTTTGGTTTATTCGTTTATTTGGTGCCAATGTGAATCTTGGAAACATAGCTCCCAACGAAGTAATTTCGTTAGAAACACTGCGCCTTGGGTTAAGGGGAGATACATTCTTTGAGTTTTTGCCTGAAGAAATTGGGGCTGAGTTGAAACAAAGCCAGCAGGTTGAAGACGACGAATAGTTATTTCGTAAAATCCGTATCATTTCGCTTAAAATAACTCCTTTATTCAGGTAACCGCCTATTTCGTATGGTAGAACTATTTACACACATCATTCACCTTGATTTTGAATGGTTGTTTGCCAACTATAACGATGCCGTCTATGTCATCCTTTTCCTGGTCATCTTCATTGAAACCGGGTTGGTGATTATGCCCTTTTTGCCGGGTGACTCGTTGTTGTTTACTGCCGGTTTATTTGCGCGGCTGGGGTTTCTCAATATTTCATTTCTGTTTCTGCTGCTCTTTGTTGCTGCTGTACTTGGTGACAATACCAACTACTGGATTGGCCGGAAAATCGGGTTAAAAGCGGTTCAGATCAAGTTTCGGAAAAAGAAACTTGTCAAGCAGGAATACCTGGATAAAACACATACCTTTTTTGAAAAATACGGAACCAAAACCATTATCATGGCACGCTTTGTTCCTATCGTGCGCACGTTTGCCCCTTTTGTAGCCGGAATTGCAGAAATGACTTACCGCCGCTTTTTACTTTTTGACATCATTGGCGGGGCAATATGGATTGGCAGCCTGGTGTTTGCCGGATATTTTTTGGGTGAAATTCCATGGATCCGTAAAAATATCGAACTGGTGGCCCTTGGTATTATTTTTATTTCCATTCTCCCGATTCTGATAGAATACATCAGACATCGCCTCAAAAAACAAAAAGGTCAGGCCTGAAAGCCAAAAAAACGGCTGTTATCTAACAGTATTCAGCAACTTGGTTTGTAAATTAACTTTTGTTGATATCAACCGTTATACAGGAATAATTCTTGTACCGGCGTAGCAAACATAAAATGGAAATGTCTTAAATTTGAGTGTATTATGAAAACACACCTCATACGCATTGGTATTTGCAGCATTGTTTTTTTAACAACCACTTCCTTTTATTTCCAGTCGGTTCAATACTTTGTACAATTCCGTATTATGGCTGTTCCCGACAGTGAATCGGCCAAAGAGGTAGATGAAAAAATGAGTTCTAAAGCGGGTATTTTGGATTCCCGCACAGATTATATTACCAGCACCTATTTCTGCCTGCTCAGTGCTGATGCGGATTACGCGCGTGAAGATTTTGAAAACTGGTTTGCAAAAATGGGGTATTCCATTTCGTGCTACAGTAGAGGTATGCAAAATGTAGATATGATGATATCACCGCATGTCCTCAAAAACTGTGTAGAGGAAAACGGTGAGCATTAACCTCAGGTGTGTAAACACCATGTTCAAAAAAAAAGATCTTTTTTTTTACCTTAGGGACCTTCTTTACGTATTAACCAGAGTATAAAATGACGAAATGAAAATGAGAGTTGCAATGAAAAAGAGTGTTATTGCCGGTTTGCTTTTAACTGCAGGAACTTGTTTTAGTCAGGGACCAAACTGCGTGTATCAGGCCAGTGATATTTATCCCGGGTCATACGGGTCGTTGCCAAGTGCCATGACCATTTATAATGGTGTTCTTTATTTTTCGGCAACCGGTAATTCTCAGGGAGCAGAACTCTGGAAATTTGAAAATGGCACACCTTCAATGGTGGCAGACATTAACCCGGGTGCTTTTAGCTCCCTGCCAAACGAATTCACCGTATTTGGTTCTGACCTTTATTTTACTGCAAATGATGGTACAACAGGCATGGAGCTCTTCAAGTATGATGGTGTAAGCGTGTCTTTGGTTGCTGATATTGTACCCGGTGTAGGAGGGTCTTATGTAAATAAACTGACAGTCCACGGATCTGAATTGTATTTTATTGCCAATGACGGTGTGAATGGAATGGAGCCCTGGAAATACGATGGTGTTTCTGCTACCATGGTTGCAGATATTTATCCCGGAAGTACAGGCTCAAATCCTTTTGACATTGAAGGAGTAGGAAGTAATGTCTATTTTGTAGCCACACACCCTTCATACGGACAGGAATTGTGGAAATATAACGGTGTTACAACTACTGTTACCGATATCTGGCCAGGTACCACCGGGTCAGATGCCAATGAGCTCACTGCCTGTGACAATGAACTTGTTTTTCGTGCAACTGATGGTACGTTGGGATACGAACTGTTTATGTATGATGGAACTACCCTGACCAACTATGATATGAACCCCGGTGCGGCTGATTTTACAGCGTGGGAGCTGAAAGCAATGGGCACCAATGTTTATTTCAGAGGGGTTATTCCAGGTGCTGGTTATGAGTTTTGCAAATATGATGGAATAACAGAGTCCGTTTCCATGGTAATGGATATTCGCCCCGGAACAGGTAACTCAACACCAAGCAATTTTACGGTTGTGAACGGAACAGATTTGTTTTTTTCAGCGCATAATGGTGTCAACGGTGTTGAACTGTGGCATCATAATGGAACAACAACTTCGCTGGTTGCAGATATCCGTCCGGGATCATCCGGCTCAATGCCTGCATTGGGTGCTGAGAAGTTTGGAGCCATGGACAGCAACGGGAATGTTTTTATCGTTGCAGATAATGGCACTGCTGGAAATGAATTGTGGCGATACGATGGAACCTCGGCCGTTTTAAGTAAAGATATTGTACCCGGAACCGGGACATCCTCCCCTACAGGTATGAAAGCCATGGGTACCATTATGTACTGGATGGCAGATGATGGCATTACCGGAGGTGAGTTATGGACCTGGGATACAGAAGCTGATTTAACGGAGACTATTAATGTCACCGTATGTGGTGATTATACCTCACCGGCAGGTAATTATTATACGACAGAAGGATTTTACAATTTTGTAGATACCATTCCAAGTATCAGATGCCCGGGTTGCGACAGCCTCATTACAGTTAACCTTACCATTACAGAACCGGTCTCTTCTATTACCGTATTTGCATGCAACGATTATACTTCACCAAGCGGGACCTTTTATAATGTGGTAGGAAACTATACCATTACCGATGTTATTCCAAGTATTGCCTGCCCGGGTGTTGACAGTATTATTACCATTGATCTTACCATCGTAGATCAAATCAGTACTGCAGTGGTTGTTTTTACCGGCGTTATTGTTTCCCAGCAATCGGGTGCAGTCTATCAATGGCTTGACTGTGACAATGGCTATGCACCTGTTGCCGGTGCTACGGATCAGGATTTTCTGCCATCTGCAGATGGAAACTATGCCTGTGAAATTACGCTTGGATCTTGTGTTGATACCACAAACTGTTATTTTGTTGAAGAGAATATCGGAATAGGCTTCTCTGAAAATAAAAAAGATAACATTTCTGTTTATCCAAACCCTTTTGCTGATCAGGTTATGATTGTTGCCGAAAGTGCCTCTTTCGTAAAGGTTCAGCTTATAGATAACCTGGGTAATATTGTTCTTATGGCAGATGATACCAGTAATCAATTGCAGCTGGATGTAAGTAAACTGCCAAAAGGGGTGTATTACCTTCGTGTTGAAACAGACACTGAAAGCACGTTGCAAAAGTTGTCAAAACAGTGACACTGGTTTCTGAAAATCAGGCCCTGTGTGGGATTCGTTATTTCACCCGGGAAATTACAGTGGGGGCAATTCTGGTCGCTTTTTTTAACAAGATGAGCTAAAAAGGTTATTTTTTATCTTCGAATGTTGAAAATTTTAACTGTAAAACAACCATTTACAACCATTTAGGGTTAGTTTTGGTCGAAAAAAAATAAAACCAAAAAAAAAATCGACGAAGCAACCATTTTTACTGTACTACGTTCTGTTATTAACTGCTGAGGATTAGAGTTGCCGGGATTCTTTCAAATGTAAGGATCATTTCTAATCTGGAAATTAAGAAATTATGAAAAAAAGAGTGGATATATCAAAAAAACTAGCATTTTTTGCTGCCTGGCTACTAGGAAGCGTGGCTGTTTTTGGCCAAACTACAGTTACCTTTCCGTTTACGGGGGCAGCTGATTCATGGACCGTACCAAACTGCGTAACAAGTATTACAATTACAGTTGCGGGTGCTCAGGGTGGTAATTCATTAGACGGTGCCGGATCAACCGGATCAACCGGAACACCGGTTCTGGGTGGTGAAGGAGCTGTGGTTACAGCAACAATACCTGTCACCCCGGGTGATGTTTTAGATATAATTGTTGGAGGTCAGGGAGGTCTTGGTAACGTTCCCGGCTTCAACGGTGGTGGTTTAGGTAATTTTTCGCTGGATGGTCAATTAGTAAATGCTTCCGCTGGCGGAGGTGGATCAACCAATGTTAACATAAATGGTTCTCCTTATATCATTGCTGCTGGCGGTGGCGGTGGCGGTGGTGGATCGTATTCATTTGGAGCAGAGACCAACGTAGGAGGAGATGGCGGATGTACAACCGGTCAGGCTCCGAGTCCTGGTTCTCCATGGATTGGAGTAGGTGGTGGCGGTGGAACGCAGACTGCACCGGGAGCCGGTGGTGCTCCTTGGGCTGGTGTTCCAACTGGTGGATATGCAGGTATTGGTAGCACTGGTGGTAACGGGGGTATGTGGAATACTGCACCTGGTGGCGGCGGCGGCGGCGGCTATTTTGGCGGCGGCGGCGGCGGTAATGACGGATGCTGTACAGGAGCCAACGGCGGTGCCGGTGGTGGTGGTGGATCAAGTCTGGTCCCTCCGGGAGCCGGATGTACCCAGGGTGCTAATACCGGTAACGGTTCCGTAACCATTACATATACTGGTGGTAGCTCAAGTGCATCTATTGCGGATAACCTTATCTGCGAAGGCGAAGCAACAACAGTAACCCTTGCCGGATTTGTAAGTGCATTTGAGTGGGAAGTATCAACAGATGGTGGTACAACCTGGGCTCCAACCGGTGTTACAACTTCACCTTATCCTACAGGTGCATTATCAACAAGTACTTGCTACAGAGCGTATGAGCCAAGTGGCGGATGTGCTGGTGTACCTTATTCTAACGTAGTTTGCGTAACTGTAAATCCGGCGCTTACCCCATCCGCTGGTCTTGATGACTCTATCTGTCACTCAACCCTTCCGGGTGCCGGGTACGCATTGCAGGGAAGTTTGTCAGGAGTAGGAACAACAGGAAGCTGGTCAATGACCGGAGTTCCTCCGGGAACACCTGCTCCGCCAAATACTGTCTACTCACCTAATAATACAAACCCGAATGCAATGGCTACGGTAAACTATCCGGGTACTTATACTTATACCTGGACAGAAGTAGATCCAACCGGTGTCTGCCCGAATGCAACTGATCAGGTTTCAATTCTTTTTGCAAAAGAAGCACATACAACATCGTTTACAAATCCTGTATGTAACGGTTACGCTGACGGATCAATTTCTGTTACGTCAACCGGTAACCCGGGGGCTATCGAATATAGCTATGACGGAGGAGCAACGTTTGTTGGTTCAAATACATCCGGATTAACTTTACTGGCAGGAACCTATACTGTAATTTCACGTGATGCTATTGGCTGTACTTTCCAGAGCACCGTTACATTAACTGATCCTGCTCCGGTTGTTCTGACACCTTCAAACGATACCACTGTTTGTGAAAACGGTACTGCAACTGTATCTGCCAGTTCAACAGGTGGAACAAGTTATACCTATTATTGGTCAATGACTGCTGATCCGGGTGCGGTTCAGACAGTATCACCAGTTGTACCTGAAACCGTAACGGTATATGCCATGAATGAATTTAACTGCCAGTCAAATACTGAGGATATTGCAATTAGTCTTTACGACCCGATTACCTTGGCAATTACAGCGAATGATACCGTGTGCCCAGGTTATGCTTCATCTCATACAGTGACTGCTGTGGGAGGTTATAACGGTTATAACTATGTTTGGACCGCCAATGGTGCCGCAATGGCCGGATCGTCTGATATGATAGCTGTTAACCCTGTTGTACAGACTGTTTATTGTGTTACTGTAACTGACGTTTGTGAAACTACACCGCGCAATATTTGTACAAGTACACTGATGCGTGAAGTACCTAATCCAATCTTTACAAGTGACCTGGTTGAAGGCTGCTCTCCGACAGAAATTGAATTTACCGATCTGACAACACTTGTGGCGCCGGCTACAGTAGATTCAGTTACCTGGATGATTGACGGAATTATTTCTCATGACATGGTGCCATTCACACATAATTTTATAAATGTGGGTACTTATGATATCTGGTTTGAGGTATACACCAATTACGGATGCCACAATTCGGTAACAGTAGATGATTACATTACCATTCATGCAAATCCTGAAGCGTTGTATTATGCAAATCCAAATCCAACCACTGTATTTAATACCGAGGTTGAATTCAATAACCTTTCAACGCCTGGAATTAATACTTACCAATGGTCGTTCGCCGGCGGAAATCCTACTTCTTCAGTTGAAGAATCACCAACAGTGGTTTATCCTGAAGGATTTGCAGCACAGTATCCGGTTCAATTGATTGTAACAAATGAATGGGGATGCACTGATACGGTAGCGGGTGTTGTAGATGTACAAAGTGACATTCTGCTTTACGCTCCAAACGCATTTACACCAGATGGTGACGAATTCAATGAAACCTGGAGAGTATACATTGCGGGAATTGATATTTATGATTTCCACCTTACCATTTTTAACCGCTGGGGTGAAATTGTATGGGAATCATACAATCCTGAGGCTTCATGGAACGGAACTTATGGTACCACGGAATCTAAAACCGGAACCTATGTTTGGGTGATTGAAGCCAAAGACAAGTTCTCGGATAAAAAATTAGCCTGGAGAGGACACGTAACTGTTCTGAAATAGAATTAAAGAGATAAAAATGAAAAGAGGGGTACAGAAATGGCTCCTCTTTTTTTTGCTCTATAAGTTTACTAAAGCCAGAGACAAGTTTCTCAGGTGAAAAATTAGCTGGAGCGGACACGTAACAGTTTTGAAATAGAATTAAAGAGATAAAAGTGAAACGAGGAGTACAGAAATGGCTCCTCTTTTTTTGTTTTATAGGTTTAAATGTAAATGTTTGTTATGGGGGCTGATTTGGTGGGGGGTTGTTGTGTTTCGGAGTTTGAAAAAAATGATTCTCCGCATTGATACCAGAACGTAAATAGATTACGATCTGAACGTTGAGCATTGCTCTAAAAAGACAGGGGCGATGACAATTTCAGAATTTTATAGACTTTTTCCAACCGAAGTCAGCTGCAGAAAACATTTAAAACGCATGCGCGAAAATCAGGGGATTTCATGCAAAAGGTGTTCGTGTACCAAACACTATTGGCTGGAGTCAAAAGAACAATGGCAATGCAGCACATGTGGATTCAGAACCACGTTGTTAAGCGGAACTCTTTTTGAGGCCAGTAAGCTAAAATTGAGATTGTGGTTTCAGGCGCTCTACCTGGTGTGTAATACAAAAAAGGGGATCTCGGCCTGTGAGCTCCAGCGGCAGCTTGGTCTCAAAAGAAACGAACCCGCCTGGTACATGATGCAAAAGATTCGCAAGGCTATGGCCCGGATCAATGAAAAGCAGCAGGTATCCGGTGAAATAGAAATGGATGATGCATTCTTCACGACCATTGAAAACCCTAAAGACCATTCAGACAACCTTATTCGGGAGACTTCAAAAACGAGTCGCAGAATAACAAAACAAAAGGCATTTGTGATGGTAGAATCCATGATGCCTGCAGCCGGAACACACAAAGGAAAATATGGCAAAATCAGAATGCTCAGAACTGAGGTAATCGACACGGATACCGTGTGGCGCATGCAGCATCAAAAACCTGGAAAATCGCCTAAAACCAAAACCACCGGATATAGAAAAGTCAGAATTCTGGAGCCGCATAGGTATGAACCCAGTGTTGTCTCAACAAACAAATCGTATAAAATTCTGCCCTGGGTACACACCGCCATCGAAAATGTGAAAAGACTGATCAATGGAATTTACCATCACGTCTCTTCAAAATTTGCCCAACTTTATTTTGACGAGTTTTGTTTCAAATTCAACTATAGATTTCATAAAGTCAAATGGGGCGTGGTATTTGAACATGCTTTAACCTTTAACTGGTAACTTTGCGGAGAACCATTTTAGAATGGATTGTTTGAAAAATTCAACCCAACCCCATCCGCCAAAAACTACTATTCCTGCGGGGTTACTTTTTCCGCAACGTTATATTCCTGCGATATAGATCCCGTTAAACGCATGAGGTCAAAGTGCGTTTTTAAAAGATCAAACAACCGGTCATAGTAGTTCAGAACGGCTTGCTCATAACGCAGTTTGATATCGTTTAATTCAAACAAGCGGAGGTTGCCCATGTTATAATCTTCAATTCCCATTTCCCAGAACATTTTGCCGTTTTTTACCCGTTCAAGAGACATATCTTCTACTTTGGACTGGGTTTGATACAGTTCAAAAATAGCTCTCAGGTTATGCGATAGGGTCAGTATCAAATCATCCGTTTGCAGGCTGGCTATATTTTCCTGGACCTTTGCAATTTCAATATTACGCTGCCGTGCATAACCGTTGAAAAGGGTATAACGAAGTGCAAAGTTCCCGTAATAATTCATGGAGTTGGTGTTGGTAGTGAAGGCCTGATCACCAAACAACTCAATACGTCCGACAGAGGGGGTGGCTCCTACATTTAAGGTAAGGGTAGGATACAGGACGGCTTGTTTCTGTTCTGTATTCAACCGCTGAATTTCCATAGCGATGTACTGATTTTTGATATTCTGATTATTGGCAATCATATAGGCATACAGTTCCTGCCAGGTAGCTGTTGGGACATCAAATTCAATGGAGTCGGTAAGATTATAGGATGTTTCCACCAGGTCACCCATTTCCAGGTTGAGGTTGCGTTTTGCATTGCTGAATGCAAGCTGCTGCATCAGAAAATTGCTGGAGTCAGTTAACACCTGGTTTTTAAATTCCAGTAGTTCGATGGAGGGTTGCAGACCCATGTCTGATTTGAGTTGAAAATAGTCAAATTTAGACTTTGAAAAGTTGAGCATCTGTCTCAGAATATCCAGTTTTCGTCCTTGTGTTACAGCGCTGAAATAAGCAATAATCACATCGTAAATGGTAGATTCGATGGCAACAATAACATTGCCCTTGGTTTGTTCTTCCAGCTGATCATAGCGTTCTTTATTGATGCGGATTCCAAAGCCTGAGAAAACCGTCCAGGACATATCCAGGCTGGCGTTCAAATTATCAGTCAGTACCACTCCCGGAAAAAAAGTTGCCGGGTTATTGGTGTTATCCGTCAGGTTGTTTGAATTGTTTGCATTCAGTGAAATGGTAGGTACCATGCCCGCCATTCCCCAGGTATTCTGAATTTGCGATATGTCATAATTAGCCTTTACCAGTTTGATCTGGTAATTATTGGCAAGCGCTTTTTCAATTGCCTGGGCAAGACTCAGGTCTTCCTGTGCTGAAAGATTCAGTGCTAAAAAAAATCCGACGAGTGAGAGTATTTTTTTCATGTGTTTAAATGGTTCGTTCGTCTTCTGCTTTTTTATTAATCAGGGCCGGTTCTGATTCCAGCGCAGGTTTTATATCCGGCAACGACCAAATGGCGCTGAGAATACGACTGAATCCCCGGTTTGGAAATAATACTGTAATAGGCCCCAGTATAATAGCAACAATGTAAAGCAGGAAAGAGGCATTCAGGCGCAGAATTCCCAGGAAAATATTTTTATCATGGTTGAGCACATGATTCCATGCTCTTCTGAAATCAGCACTGGCCATAATAATGGTAGGGAAAAATAGCAGAATGAAAATGGTTCCAAACAAAATTCCGAATGAAATAGAGGCCGCCATTGGAATCAGAAATTGTGCCTGAAAACTGGTTTCCATAATCAGCGGCATCATACCGGCAACTGTAGTAACAGATGTAAGCATAATGGGTCTGAAACGTGATTTGGCTGCTTCGGCTACAGCGTCGTTGATACTCATACCGTCCAGGATATTGCGGTTGTACTGATCAAGGAACACGATAGCATCATTTACCAGAATTCCAATCAGTGCAATCATTCCAAAAGCACTTAAAATGGAAACCGGAATACCAATCAATGTATGACCCAGAATTCCACCGGCAACACCTGCAGGTATAACCAGCATAATAAGTAAAGACTGGTAGACAGAGCGGAAAGAAAGAGCAATAATCAGAATCATAATTACAAACAAAATCAGCAGGTTGATCTGCATTGATGCAAGTGCTTTGGTACTGCGTTCACCCTGCCCGCGCTGAATAATTTCAACATCGGGATATTGTGCTTTTACCTGTGGAATAACTTCGTCTACAATGGTTGAGTTTACACTTCCCACTTTGGTTGGGTCATCGACACCGGCGTCTACGACAATTTCTCTTCGTCCGTCACGCCGTTTCAGGCTGATAGGGCCGCGGGCCACGTCATAGTCTGCCAGGCTTGATAAAAGAATCTGTTTTCCATCAACCGTTTTAATGCGCATGTTTTCAAGGTCAAACTGATCTTCACGTCCGGCTTTGTCATACCGCACCCAGATTTTGACTTCGTCGGTTCCAATAATTACCCGCTGCACTTCTTGTCCAAAAACACCCTGGCGCACCTGTTTGGTCACTTCAAATACTCCCAGTCCGTAAAAATCTGCTTCGGGTTTCATGTGCAGGTCAATTTCTTTGCGGCCCAGCGGTTCATTGTCTTTCAGGTTATTGACCAGCGGAATTTTAGCAACCAGTTGTTTGAAAAGGTTACGGGCATTTCTGACATCCACATCGTTGTTACCGGTTATGGAATATTCGATTGGCTTTCCAAATTGCATAGCCATGCCGCCGACATAGATTGACTCAGCCAGTTTGGTAGATTCAATACGGTCAAGTTTTTCCATAATGCGCCGCTGCAATGAATCTACCGGAACAGATTTGCCTTCCCCGGCAATGGTAAGTGAAAACATACCGGTGTGAAAACCTGATTCTCCAAGCATCTGTGACATACCCAGTGACATGCTGTATTTCGTCATCAGGGTATCACCGGTTAAATCAATAATTTCCTGGTTTGATTTCAGAATTGCCTGTTCAGCTTGCAGCAGCCAGCTTTTGGTGATTTCTTTGGAGGTACCCGGCACAAAAGCAATTTCAACATTCAGAATTTCAGGTTTGATTTCAGGGAAAAAGGTATAGTTGATAATTCCCTTTACACTGAAAACAATAATGAAAATGGTAAATAGTAATGGCAGCAATACGTATGCGCGATACCGTTTAAAAATAAATTGCTGGATGTCATAGAAAAATTTGTCACGGGTAACGTCAACTATTTTGTTGAGTATATTTCTGAATTTACCGCGGGTTGATCCTTCTTTGGCGCGCGCCAGTACTTTGTGACTTGCCATGTGAACCGGTAATGTCACAAAGGCTTCAAGAACAGAGAATCCAAGTGCAAGAATGACCACAATTGGCATTTCCCACATCATTTCCATTTTATCTACATACAGCAGCATCATAAATGCCGCAATGGTTGTTAATACGGAACTGATAACGCTTGGCAGCACCTCCATGGCACCATCAAGCGCGGCCTGGTGAGGTGATTTTCCACGTTCAAAATGAACCACAATATTTTCAGCAATCACAATACCATCGTCTACCAGAATTCCCACCACCAGAATCATTCCAAACAGGGTAATCATGTTAATGGTAAGCCCCATCATTACGGCAACAATGAACATTCCCAAAAAGGCAAATGGAATACCGAAAGCCACCCAAATGGAAACGCGTGTGCTCAAAAACAGTCCCAGCATGAGTATAACCAATACCAATCCAAACATACCGTTTGATGTCAGCAGGTCAATCCGGTCCTGCAGATTTACTTCTGCTTCGTACTGAATGGCTATTTTTGCCGGGTGGTTTTCTGTGTTGTATTTTGCGGTATAGTCACGCACGTAATCGGTAATGGCACCCAAATCCTGGTCGGGTGTTTTTTTGACTTCAATGCTGATGGAACGTTTACCCAGGTAATATACTTCCGAAGATGTCTCGGCAAATCCCAGGCTTACGTCAGCCACATCTTTAATCAGAATTTTTTGCCCCGATGGGGTGGTGCGCACCACAATGTTTTCAATTTCTTTGGGATCCGTAGTTCTTTGCCGTGAGCGGATCACGAGTTCTTCTTTTTCACTGCGCAGAATGCCGCCGGTGAGGTCCTGGTTATTCCGCTGTATGGCCAGCGAAACCTCATCTATGAGTATTCCGTACTTGAGCAGATTTTCTTCTTTTACCTCAACCACCAGTTCCAGTTCCGGAAAACCGCGCATCTCAATGGTAGAAATCAGGCCGGAATTGAACAGGTCATTTTCAATCTGGTCTGCTTCTTTTTTCAGCGTCATAAAATCACAGTCACCGCTCAGGGCAATAGTGCTTACCATCTCAGACATGGGGTTTGCCTTTAGCCGTCTTACAATTGGTTTTTCAGCTCCCTGAGGAAAAGAGTTAATGCTGTTTACGGCATTCTCTACATCTTTATAAACCTCATCCATGTCAGCATTTTCAAATGCCTGAACGGTAATGGTGGCTACGTTTTCAGACGAGGTGGAGTTGATTTGTTCAACACCGCTGATACCCCTGAGTGCCTGCTCAATTTTGATGGTTATACCTTCTTCCATTTCCTCCGGCGAGGCACCCGGATACATAACGTTGATCATCACCCGGCGCGGATCCAGTTCCGGAAAAAAGGATTTATTCATGCTGAACATGCTGTAAATACCAAACAGGGTAATTACAAAAATGAACGCATTGGCGTAAATTGGATATTTGATAAAATAGCGTATAAGATTTCTCATGGCGGGCTATTTTAAAATGATGGCAAATCTGGTAGAATCGGAATAGTTGGTTACTTCCTGAATCACTACGGTTTCATTATCCTGCAGGCCTGATACAAAGGCACCAAGTTCGTTTTCGTTCAGAATCTGAATGGGTTTTTTGTACAAAAGAGAGTCTGTTTTGGAATACACGTAAACCTGGTTGTCTTTAATGGCAGATTGTGGAAGCCTGATTCCTTTCTGGGTAATTTTTGCGTTGATTTTTACCAGCAGGTATTCTCCTTCTATATACGGACGCTCATTTTCAGAGCCTGGTTTTACATAGATGGTGACACTTTGAGTGGTGCGGTTGATCACCTCAGAAATACGCACTACCGATCCGACACCGCGCTGCGTACCATCCGTTGAATAAATGCTGCACTCCGTTCCCTGCTCAACAAGGTGCAGCTGGCTTACCGGCACTGCAACCGGAATTTCATAATTTCCGGTTTGTACCACTTTCATGATTTTGGCACCGGGGTTTACAAATGAAAATTCAGGCATGTACACCTCACTGATCATACCATTAAACGGCGCATAGACTGAGAATTTTTTCAGCTGCTCCTCCTGGCTTTTGATGTTAAAGTATTCACTTAAGATGTTGCGGGTTGATAAAAATATTTTTTCTTTTTCTGAATTCCACGACGGAAGCTGCGGCAGGTTTTCATTGAGTTTGATGCTTTCCATGTATTCATTCCATTTCTGGTATTCTGACGCAAAATCTATTTTTATATCAGGCATTATATTGGCCAGTAAATTAATGAACGCACTTTTGCGCGCCCTGTTTGTATAGCGGGCTTCTACATCATCAATTCTGAAAAGCAGCTCGCCCTTTTTGAATTTTATGCCCGGTTTGAGCGCCCTGGTTCCGGTATATAATTTCCCCTGTACCTCCGCTGCCAGGTCAACCGTGTTGTACGATGAAAGTGTTCCATAGCCGCTTACCGTCAAATCTTCTTCGGTATTGGTAACCGTGATAGCTTCCACGTGCGGAATAAATGTTTTGTCTTTTTCCTCTTCTGTCTCTTTGGGCTTGGCGTTTAGCAGGGCTATTAGAATAAGCGCATTCACAAGTACAAAAGAGGCAATGATTACAATGTGTCTGATTTTCATAATTGAGGTAGGGATGTTGGAGGTAAAAATAGGCAGAATGTTTTAGAGACACGCTAAGCACTGGTTCTGATTCGTCCGGATTTCAATTAACCCCGAAATCAGTTCTACCAAAAGCAGCTTTATGTCAATCAAAAATTGACCCTTTTTTGCGACTCATGCAACGGTTTTTGGCGACACGTTCATTATTTGCGAATTGCGCAAGTATTTTGACGGCTCTTGTGAAATTCAATTATAACCGGCCGCAGCACCCGGTTACTTTTGGTCTTGTAATCAGGGGAAAAAAGTTAGGTAACGGATTTTCCTGAAAAATAAAAACCAAAAAAATAATTCTATGAAAAAGTCAATTCTACTTTGTGCGTTAATCAGCTTGTTGAATGCGGTTAGTTTTTCACAGCTGACGCTGAGTGTTTCACCGGGTATTAATCTGAACGGGGCAACGGTTGGATACAAAATTTCAGATCGTTTTGTTCCCTATGCCGGTTTCAGATACATGCGTGCTTCGATGGATTATACCTATTCCGGAAGCGAGTATTCAGCCATTGTTCCCGGGCAAATCAATCAGGTGGAGTATACCGATGAGGCAAAGGTCAATTTTATGCTGCCAACAATCGGGCTTAAAACATTCCTGGTGAGCCGGAATAAATTGAAGGCGTATGTTTCGGTATCGGCATCCAAGCCCATGCTTACCGGTAAATACATTGAAGACGGAACGGTTAATCAGCAGGTGAAAGAGGAACTGCGGAACATGCATTTTTTTGCGGCTGAATGTGGTTTTGGAATGGAGTATTTTTTTGATGCTAATTTCAGTATAGGGGGTGAGTTTGGGTTGAGGTATATGAAGTTCAGGTATTCTGCTGAACACGATGAAACCATTTACGATCCGTTCTCAGGTGCCTCAACACCGGCAACGCATGAGCATGATTATAATTTTGCATTAAGCCCAACCTACAGCAAAATTGCACTCAACTTTTATTTCTGAACAATTAAAGCGAACTCCCTAAAATGAAAATTATGATGTGTTTACTTGCGGCATTTACATTGATAACGAGCTGCAAAAAAGAAATGACAACGGTAAATTATTTACCCGGTAAATGGAACCTGGTTCAGACAGAACTTTATGAAAATGACAGCCTGAAAGCGGTGGCGCACGCTGATGAAATAACAACCGTGTATTACTTTTCATCGTGTGAAACCAATACCGAATCAGCATGCGATATGTATGTGGAAGAAGACGGGGAACAGCACTATTACCCCTATGTTTTTGATTCAAAAGAAAATAGCCTGATGGTTGGTGAAACCAGCATTTTTACAATAACATCAATTACTGAAACGCAGCTTTGCCTGGTACGGACCTATGATACTTACCAATCGGTTTACTTCTTTACAAAAAGTGAGTAGGCATTATTTGTTTGCTGAACTCATACCAAAAGCATCTTCAAAAGAAGGTGCTTTTTTTGTACCTTCGGTTTTGAACCAACTCTGTTTTTTGTGATACGATTTTTTGGAATCTCTTTTGTAGTGTTATTCATGCTGCCTGTTTCGGCGCAGGTAGAACCTTATCTTTCTAACCAGACGTATACTTACGAAGAAGCTATTCTGCAATACACCACACTGGCTAAAAAATACCCCAAATTATGTGCCTACCAGGAATTTGGCCTCAGCGATTACGGGCTGCCCGTTTCACTTTTTCTGATCAATAAATCAGGCAAATTTTATCCGCGTGAGTTTGAATCCAAAACGGTGCTTTTAATCAATAATGCCATTCACCCGGGTGAGCCGGAAGGGGTAGATGCATCTATAAAACTAAGCAAAGACCTGCTGGCTGATACAGCAAAAATTCCCGATAATGTCATCATTGCCATCATTCCCATCTACAACATTGGCGGCGCACACAACCGTAATTGCTGCAGCCGTGCCAATCAAAATGGTCCGCAGGAATATGGTTTCAGAGGCAATGCCAAAAACCTCGACCTGAACCGTGATTTTATAAAATCAGACAGCAAAAATACCTATGCATTCTGGACCATTTTTCACACCCTGAAACCAGCTGTTTTTATTGATACCCATACCTCTGACGGCGCCGATTACCAGTATGTAATGACCCTGATCACAAGCCAGGTGAGTAAAATGAACCCGGTGCTGGCTGATTATGTGACAAATCAAATGGACCCTTACCTCTATGAAAAAATGGAGAAAAAAGGATTTCCAATGGTTCCGTATGTAAACACGCTGACTGAAATTCCGGATGACGGCATTGTTGCTTTTATGGAGACACCGCGTTATTCAACCGGCTATACCAACCTGTTTAATACCATTGGTTATGTGGCCGAAACGCACATGCTGAAACCTTTTGATCAGCGGGTAGAAGCAACGTATGATCTGTTAATGACCGTTATTGAATACATGGATGCCAATCACCGGCAACTGAAAGAACTTAAAAAGAAAGCAGATGAACAACTCATGGCTACAGAAACCTTTGCGCTGAATTGGGAACTCGACACCACTGCTTACGAAATGATTCCTTTTTCAGGATATGAAGCGGCGTATAAAAAAAGTGACGTTACCGGTTCAGAGCGCTTGTTTTATGACCAGCAAAAACCCTACACCAAAAAAGTACGGTTTTACAACACCTATACACCGCGTGACCAGGTAAAGCGTCCGGAGTACTATATCATTCCGCAGGCGTGGGATTTTGCCATTGAAAAATTAAAACGAAACATGGTTAAAGTGTATCGCTTCAACCAGGAAATTTCATTGGAGGCAGAGGTATATGACATTATTCATTTTGAAACCGTGAACGGGCCTTACGAAGGACATTACCTGCATCATTCCATAGAGGTAGACAAAGAGATTCAAACCGTTACATACCGCAAGGGAGATTACGTAATTCCAACCCGAAACCTCAATGCACGTTTTATAATAGAAACACTTGAACCAAAAGCCGGTGACAGTTATCTGGCCTGGAATTATTTTGATGCCGTATTGCAGCAAAAAGAATGGTTTTCAGCGTATGTTTTTGAAGATGAAGCATTGGGTGTACTTGCCGCAAATCCGGCCCTGAAAGAAGCCTTTGAAGAGAAGAAAGAGAATGATCCCGATTTTGCAGCAAACACCTTTGCACAACTTTATTTTATTTACAAAGGGTCTGATCATTATGAACCGTCACACAACCAATACCCGGTTACCCGGGTCATGAGTAAGATCGATGAAACGGTGCTGGAAGAGTCGAGTGTGAGGTGAGCGTACCCGTTTGAGGTTTTGTTTTGCCATTGTTGTAAGGAAAAAATTAATAAACCTTTTATCCGGGTAAAATAGTGCACAAAGCCTGTTCGGGCATCAAAACATGACAAGATAATTCGATTTGATTTTTCGTGTGAAATCTATTCACGTCATGGAACTCTGACATAAGTACACCACGTAACTACAATGTTAAAGGTCCGCTGGCGTCATTCTCTCTATTGCTCTACTCCGCGGCCCTCGGCGCCTTTTTATCAATGGCAGCTTTTTCGGAGATAGATTCTCTGAATCTCTGCGGTTAAAATTCACATTCTATTCTGTGTTTATTTAGGATACATCTAAAGGCAAATTGAACACGGATGAAACGGATTTTACAGATCACCACAGATTTTTTTCGGTACTGCTTTTTATCCGGTGCTCTGATCAATCTGATCTGAATCGTGCGAGGTCAGTAATTAAGAAACGCCATGACAATTTGAAAATCCGGAAAAAATTATCACGGCAATTAGAACAAACTCACGTTAAACAAGTGATAGTGGTTCCAATCACGCTTTCGGTTTCCGGTAAAAAATCATCAGCAGCACGGGCAGCAAAAACAAATCTGCAAGCAGGGCAAAAAGCAGTGTTAAGCTAATCAACAGTCCCACATAAAAGGTGCCCAGAAAATCAGAAAAGAGCAACAGTAAAAATCCGGCGCAAAGAATTACCGATGTCAGCACAATGGCTTTTCCGGTAGAAAGAAAGGTGCGTTTCAAAGCGTACAGATATGATTTGCCGCGTTTCAATTCCATTTTGAACCGGCTCATAAAATGCAGGGTATCATCCACGGCAATTCCAAATGAGATGGTAAAAATAATGGCTGTGGATACCTTCAGGTCAACGCCGGCAAAACCGAGTAAGGCTGCAATCATCAGTAATGGCAGAATGTTAACCGCCAATGCTATAATCACCATTTTTACAGACCGGTACAGCAGCCCCATAATCAATCCGATCAGTCCTACTGAAATCAGTAAGCCATAGAGCAGATTTTTTGACAGGTAGCTCATATTCAGATCCAGTAAATGCCCTGTTCCTGTCATTTTAAATTCTACCAGGCTGTGATCAATGTTGACTTCAATAAATGCATTCAGGCCTGCATTTTTTTCACGTATGGCGTACAGACCAATGTCACCAATAGTACTTGAAATACGGCCATAACGCGAGGTGGAATCAACCAGGTTTGCCATCTGATTTTTTTTATCAAATGTCTGAATCTGGTATATGAATTTTTTGGTGTCAGCTGAATCAGGTAATGTAAAATAGGAATCCTGCCCGCCATGTTCAGCCCGGTTGGCAATTTTCAATACACTCACCAGTGAAAAACATTGGCGCAGGCCATAGTTTTCGGTCAGGTAATTTTCCAGCTTTGCCATTTCACAAATCACATCGTAGTCGTAGATGGTTTTTGTAGAATCCTTTACAATAACAGCCATTTCAAAAGGCCTCAGTCCCATAAACTCGTTGTCAAAATATTCATAGTCCTGCCGCAGTGTGCTGTCTTCACTGATATCTTCGAGCAGAAAATAATTTGCCTTTATAAAAAACACACCAATCAAACTGATAACGGCTGTTACCAGGAAAGCCATAAATACCTGTCGCCGCTTGCGGATAAGTCCCCGGAAAAGTTTGTGCAGAATCTTGTACCAGGCTGTATCAGTCAGTGACGTATCAGCAATTTTTGGTGTTTTGGTAAAGAGCAGTAACCCCGGCAGAACGGTATAGGCCAGGGTAAAGGCAAGCATTACGCCAATGGCCGTATAAATGCCAAAGTCTTTCACCGGTTCCATGTTAACGGTTAACAGCGTAATAAATCCAATGGCGGTTGTTACTGAAGTCATCAGGGTTGCCAGCCCTACTTCTTTATAGGCGGTTTTTACGGCATCGGTTTTGGTTTTGCCGGTTCTGATTTCGTCCAGGAATTTTGAAACCAGGTGAATAACATCAGACATGGCTACTACAAAAATGATAGATGGCAGAACCGTAAGCACGAGGTTGATGGGTTGATTTACCAATACCATGAAACCAACCACCCAAACCATAGACAGGGTAACAATGGTAAGCGGCACCCAAACGCCCCAGAACGATTTGAACGTAAGCGCCAGAAAAGCAATGACCAGTATAAAAGAGAGTCCAATGAATAAGCCGGTCTCATACTGCATTTTGTCAATATAGTAACCCAGGCCAACGGCGCGCCCGGCAATTTTATAATCTTTCAGCCCATGAAAATCCAACAGGTTGGTTATGTCTGCTTTCAGCTGATCACATTTCCGTTTGGACATGTATTGCTGGTGTTTTACAAAAAGCAGCAATGCGTCTGCCTTTTGATTGATAAAGAAACCAACCAGTTCTTTTTTCTTAAAAATGCGGGTAGAATCTTTTGTAAAATCTGTTCCGGTATAAGGGTTCAGGTAGGGTTTTTCAAAAACCAGGGGAGAGAACGGCGTTTTGATATACTCGCTCATGTTTGTCAGGCACTGTACTTCACGCACCAGTGTGTCGTTGGCAAGTGAATCAGCAAACTGATCTACCTTTTGCAGAAACGATGCCTCAAAAACAGAAGGTTTATTTTGGATGGCAATAAAAACAAAATCATTGTCTGATTCAAACCGTTTGCGGTGTGCCTCAAAAAATTTTGTTTCCGGATCGTTCTCCGGAAAAAACGCTTCAAAATCATAATCAAAGCGGAGGTCTTTAATTAAATAACCTAAAAAAACGGACAAAAGCAGGGCAACAGCCAGACTGACCTTTGAAAATTTCCTGATGCCTTCCAACCAATTGTAGTTTTAATTCGTTAGCAAAGTTGTACATTTAGTCACTAATTCAAAACAAAAACAAAGAAATTATGAGAAAAGTATTACTCGTTTCTGCGGTATTTCTGGGAGTTGGAGCAAACGCCCAGACTTTTACAGCAGCTGACACACTTGCTCCCGGTATGTCTACCGTTTATTATGTAATGGATAGTAGCGCAGCCACACTGGACGCCACAACCGGCACGGGAGTTACCTGGGATTATTCAGCAGTTTACGGCGAATTGGGTGTTGCCACAAACCAGGACAACATTACTGACGCTTCAACAGCCCCGTTTGCATCTACCTTTACAGAGGCAGAGTATAACGATGACCTGGCTACATTTGCATCGATCTATTTTTCAAACAGCCCTGATTCAACAACCGTTCACGGGTATGTTTTTACAGTAGACGCTTATGAAGTGGTAATGCACCATGATATTGATCCGCTGAAAGCACTCACGTATCCGATTTCAGTTGGGGCTACCTATTCTGATAATACAGAAGGAACAGTAGATGTAAATTCAGGTACTGCTACCGGTACAACCACCGGTTCAGCCAACGTTACTGTGGATGGTTTTGGAACATTGAAAGTAGGTGGAGATACTTATACCAATGTGATTCGTGTTAAACTGGTTGAAAACATCTCAACCAGCATTACCATTACTCCGTTCCCTCCTGATAACGGAACTGTAGTAAGAACAATTTATTCATACTACCAGTTGGGAACCGATAAACAGGCAATCTTTATGCATGGAACAGTGACCATTACCAGTACATTGATCAATGACAATTTCACATCGGTTTATTACGCATTTACACCTGATTATGCCGGTGTTGCAGAATTGAATGACGGTGATTTTTCAGTTTACCCCAATCCGGCAAACCACGTGGTTAATATCACCACAGATGGTACAGCTGATAAATTGAATGTGTTCAACACATCCGGCCAGCTGGTTGCTTCAGTGATTAATCCTGCTGCCACTGAAACAATTGATGTAACAAATTTTGTACCGGGTATGTATATCATTCAGGTTACCAACAACGGTGTGGTAACAGAAGATAAACTGGTTATTGAATAATTGATAAATTCAGAAATTCAAAAACTGCATCGGTTTCCGGTGCAGTTTTTTTATGTTTAAACTGTACCTTTGGACCGTGAAAGAAGAAGTTGAAAAAGCAGCACAGGTAATTCGTGAGGGCGGTGTCATCTTATATCCTACAGACACAATATGGGGTCTTGGATGTGATCCGCAGAATGAAAAAGCCATTGACAAAATAGCGGCCATCAAGAAGCGTAATGAATCAAAACAGTTTATTGTTCTGGTAAACAGTGAACACCTGCTGAATAAATACGTAGAAACGGTTCCTGATCTTTGTTATGATTTAATGGATATGGCTGAAAGACCCATTACCATTGTCTACCCCAAAGGCATTCAGGTATCAAAAAAAATACTGGCAGAAGATGGAAGCATAGCCGTGCGTAAAACAAATCACCCGTTTTGCGATGCGCTGATGCAAAAAACCAAATGCGGGCTTATTTCAACATCGGCCAATATTTCGGGTCAGCCTTTTCCGGCTGCATTCCGTGATATTGATCCGCAAATTCTGAACCAGGTTGATTACGTTGTAAATTTGTACCGTGATCAGAAAGCCGGGGTGCCATCACAAATTGTGAAAATAGGGCTGAAGGGGGAATTAAAAATTATCCGTAAGTAAGTTGAATTTAAAAGATAAATTGAATCATCGCATCTTTCAGGCAGTGTCTGATGTTGCTGCCCGTGAAGGAAAATCGTCATTTGTTATTGGCGGCTTTGTGCGTGACATGGTACTTAAAAGACCTTCCAAAGACATTGATTTTGTAGTGTTGGGTGACGGACTTGATTTTGCGCAGAAAGTGGCAGATGAACTGGGCATAAAAAAGGTGGCGTTTTATAAAAATTTTGGAACCGCTGCATTTGTGTGTGATGATCTGGATATTGAATTTGTAGGTGCGCGCAAAGAATCGTACAGCCGTGATTCACGCAAACCCCTGGTTGAAGGTGGGTCACTTTCAGACGATCAGAAAAGGCGTGATTTTACCATCAATGCATTGGCCATAAGCCTGGCAAAAAGCAGTTTTGGTGAAGTGATTGATCCGTTTGACGGACTTGAAGATTTGAAGAATAAATTAATCCGCACGCCGCTTGATCCCGATCAAACTTATTCAGATGATCCGCTGCGGATGATGCGAGCCATTCGTTTTTCATCACAGCTCGGTTTTCGCATTGATGAAAATTCACTGGCATCTATTCAGAAAAATGCAGAGCGGTTAAAAATTATTTCAGTTGAGCGCATCATGGATGAGTTCAATAAAATTGTACTGTCTGAAAAACCATCGCGTGGTATTGGTTTGCTGTTTGACACCCGGTTGCTTCATGAGTTTTTTCCTGAAATGGTAGCGCTGCAGGGTGTTGATACCATTAGTGGAAAATCACACAAAGATAACTTCTACCACACGCTTGAGGTGCTTGATAATATTACACTGGATACCGACGATCTGTGGTTGCGCTGGTCTGCCATTTTACATGATATTGCCAAACCAAAAACAAAAAAATTTCAACCTCCGGTCGGCTGGACTTTTCATGGGCATGAAGAGTTGGGTGCCCGAATGGTAAAAGGAATTTTTACGCGACTGAAACTGCCGCTTGACGCCAAAATGAAATACGTGGAAAAACTGGTCCGGCTTCATTTGCGCCCCATTGCACTGGTCAGCGGCACCGTTACAGATTCAGCCATACGACGGTTGTTGTTTGAAGCCGGTGATGATATTGATGATTTGATGATACTCTGTAATGCAGACATCACCACCAAGAATGAATTTAAAATGGTGCGCTACCGCCAGAATTTTCAAAAAGTGCGTGAGAAATTAAAATCAGTCGAAGCAAAAGACCATGTCCGCAATTTTCAGCCGCCCATTTCCGGTGAGCAAATCATGGCTATTTTTGGACTTGAACCCTCCAAAGTGGTAGGTATTCTCAAAAATGAGATCAAAGAAGCGATCCTGGAAGGGCAGATAAAAAATGAGTACAACCAGGCTTATGAATTTTTGCTCAAACAGGCAGAAACAAAAGGAATTCAGGTAAAATCGCGCAAATAAAAAGGGTTAATTTCTTAACAATTTCTTAATCCCTCTCAACTTTCAGGTGTGAATAACTCCGCGCTGCTTGGGTTTAAAGCATTTAGGCTTCGCTTTATCTTCGTTTATTATTCCCTGCCGGTATGCCATTTGTTTGTGTAAACAGACAAGCACAGGCAGACAGGTGCGTAAACCCATTTTATGTTTGGACTCCTTGTTAAGAAAAAACTCGATCACAACCGGCTTGCCAATGTGTTCGTAAACTCGCTGAATGAAGCGGTTGAAAGTGGCTTTCAGGATATTGCCGATATGATTAACGACGATCCGGCCTTTGTTCATCATCCAGGTGTTAATGCTGATTTTGCAGATGGTTTTCTGCTTATTGTGATGGTTGGAAACCTGCGTTACCTCGATACCCATTTTGAGCCGGAAGATGCCAGAGAAATCCGTTCTAAAATAATTGAAAAGGTAGCTGCCGTCTATGAAATGAACACTGCCGATTTTGAAAAAATTGTCAACGAACAGGATTCGTTTATTTCACGGGTCAATCATCCGTCTAAAAATACCTTGTATGGTATGTCAAAGGCCCTGTTTCATAAATTTAACCTGAATGATTACCAGGAGGTCTACTTTAAAAGCATGCGGGCACCCAATCCGCTTTTTCTGAAACGCATGGATGAAATTATGCTGAACTACCTTTGGGACTGGGATGCTTTCTTTAAAAAGCACCGTTTACAAAGCGCTTGACGCAGCATCACAAATCCTGCAAAAAAGCGACACAAACGCTCTCTAAATCACCTTTTGTCAAGTTCTTAACATTTGTCGGGAGGCAGGTTTTTTTTTATAAATTTATCCGTCATTTATAAACTAAAAATCCTATCACATGAAAAAAGTGTACCTATTGGCAGCATCTGTTTTGATGATTGCTACGGCGTATTCACAGGGACAGGAAAAGGTTCAGCAGGCAATTCAGGGCGGAAGTTCCGCTCAGACATTCCCGGCAACAACCAAAATACAAACCATCAATACCGATTACCTGGGCGGTGGCACGTATACCCACAACTGTAAAACGCATGAACTGGAAGAGGCTCATTATGCGGAGCTCGGCTATGATTACGATCAGCTGCTGCTGCAAAATCAGCAGGAAATAGCCAATTCACAAGCTGTAAATTCACAGCAGAAAACGCCTGGCACCAATACCATTTCGGTTATTTTCCACGTGGTTTACAACACCCCGTCTGAGAACGTATCCAATGGTTTGATCATGCAGGTGTTTAATGATCTGCAGGAAGATTACCAGTTGTTGAATGCTGATGCGGTAAACGCCCGCACCGGTTTTGGATTTGTTCCGGCAGATGCCAACATCAATTTTTGTCTCGCCACTCAAACACCAGCCGGTGCTCCATTAACAGAGGTAGGGGTTGAGCGTGTTTCAACCACCGAAGTTTGGTATGATTCAGATAACGGGGAAGAGAACAAAATGAAATCTGCCATAACCGGCGGAGCCAACATCTGGGATCGTAATAAATACCTTAACGTCTGGATCTGTGATATCTCAAACGGTGCCGGTTCCGGAACAGCAGGGTATGCCTATCGCCCAATCGGCGGGGTTTTGCCTGGCTCTACCATTGATGGTATTGTGTTGGATTATAACCTGGGAATGAACAATGAGAATGTACTGACCCATGAAGTTGGTCACTACCTTGGATTGGATCACACCTGGGGTGGATCAGGTTCATGCTCCCTGGATGACGGATTTACCGACACACCCAATACTGCAGGACCATCGTTTAACTACGCCGGTTCATGCTCAGGCAATCAGACAACTTGCGGCAGTACACAAACCCAGTATGAAAACTACATGGATTATGCAAATTGTACCTGCATGTTCACAACTGAACAGGCCAACTTTATGCTTTCTGTATTAACCGGTATCCGCAGTTCACTTTTATTGTCTACTGGTTGTGACCCAACCAATACACCACCAAACTCTGCATTTACGGCGGATATAGGTTCTCCTATTATTATTCCGGTAAACGGAACAGTAAACCTGATTGATCAGTCTACCAACGTACCTACCGGATGGTCGTGGGTGATTTCGGGAACAGCCGGGGTGAACTGGAATTATGTGGGCGGAACAACTGCTGCATCTCAGAATCCATCCGTAACCTTTTTAACTGTTGGAACCTACAATGTCACGTTGACGGCATCCAATAGTTATGGGGCAGATGCCACACCAGCCGTTCAAACGGGATATATTCAGGTGGTGGCTGCCTCGTCCGGAACGGCGTGTGATACCTTGCGCAATTATACATCCGCTACAGAAGATCTTGCTGCCTATATTCTTGAGTTTTCAGGTTATTCTGACTGGGGCTACATGCCAGGGCACGGCGCTTATGATGTGGCACCGCCGCTTTATAATATTACCCGTTACGGTGATCGTTATACTGCTTCTGCTACATCGCAGGTACGCAGAATCCGCATTCCGGTTTTACAGGCGGATGACCTTAGCACCACCGGATTTGTAAAAGTACGTGTACACTCTGAAACAGGTACTACACCGGGGGCTGTACTCACTACGGATACCATGTACATCGCAGACATGAATGCCGGTTATTGGAACGAATTTGATTTTACAAATCCCGCTACGGTAACAGGTGCCTTTTGGGTAACGTTTGAGTTCTTCTATGGCAGCCCGCAGGATACAGTCATCTTTGCCTGTGTGGACATGGCTGACCGTGCACTCACGACCAATGTCAATACCATGAAAATGATGGTGAACGGAACCTATTATCAGCCGCAGGATTTGTACGGCTCAACCTGGAGAACCAGTTTGTACATGGATGTACTTTTGTCTAACGGAGCTGCACCAGTGGCAGATATGATTTATTCAGATACAGAAGTGTGTCCGGGTGGACAGATTGTGGTTAATGGTGCATCGTCTACCAACACCACCAATTATTATTGGTACCAGACTGATGAACCGGTGACAACGGTTATTGCATCCAGCACAGCGGGCGGTGTTACATTTACATTCCCCGGCCCGGCTGGTGATTACAACATCTTCCTGTATGCTGACGGGTCTTGTAAAACAGACGCCATCTATTTACCGGTAACTGTTCACCCTGCAGTAACAGCAAGTGCAACAGTAACCAATACCACCTGCGGATATAACAACGGTGTTATTACAGTAACCGGTGCATCCGGCGGAACAGGTACGTATGAATACAGCCTGAACGGAACAAGCTGGCAGACATCGAACGTGTTCTCCAATCTTCCATCCGGAAGTTATACCGTTTATGTGCGTACAACAATCGGAAATAATTGCGATTATTCATTTGCGGCCAACGTTGCCGCTTCAACCGCTTTCACCACAGCTACCGTATCTCTGAACCAGGATATTTGCCCGGGCGGAAATGCGAACATTACTGCTGGCGGAGGTTCTACTTATTCCTGGTCAAATGGTGCAACCGTTATTGGTACCACACCAACGGTCAATGTAACGCCGTCTGTCACCACCTCGTATACCTGCACCGTTACAAACGGTACAGGATGCCAGGCTAACGTAACTACAACAGTTACCGTTGACCCGCTGGATGATGCAACATTTGATTTCTTTGATTTCTGTTTTGGTGCTTCCAATGCTGCAGTAAATATTGCAACGTCGGGCGGTACCTTCTCATTCAATCCTGCTCCCGGCGATGGTGCAACCATCAACGCAACTACAGGTGAAATCAGCAATGAGGTGGTTGGTACAACATACACAGTTCAGTATTCATCAAGCGTAGTTTGTGCAAATACAAGTACACAAACGGTGTTTGTAAATACAGTTGATGATCCGCAGTTCACAACGGCAAGTTATTGTTCTGGCGGCACCAATGCGGTTACTGGTATTGCAACACCGGGCGGTACATTTACCTATAACGGAGCAGATGCATCTTCAATCAATGCATCAACCGGTGTAATTACCGGCGGTGTTTCAGGTACTACCTACCAGATTACGTATACCACCCCAGCTGGTGTTTGCCAGTCGGTGTCGGCACCGGTTTCTGTAACAGTAAATCCTACGCCAACGGTATCTGCGGTCAGCAGTCAGTCCGTTTGTGAAGGTTCAAACTTTACAGCCGTTACTTATAGCGGAACAGGCGGTTCAACATTCAACTGGTCAAATACAAATACCGCAGTTGGTCTTGCCGCAAGCGGATCAGGCAACATTGCTGCCTTTGCCGCAACCGGTACTACAACCGGTGGTTCAGATATCAGCGGAACAATAACCGTAACACCGGTACTTGGCTCTTGTTCAGGAACACCTCAGAACTTTACATTCACCGTAAAAGCACTGCCAGATGTTCAGGCAGGATCTGATCAGACAATCTGCGTAGGTCAATCTGTTACCCTGGCTGGTTCAGGCGCTGCAAGCTATGCATGGGACAATGGTGTTACAGATGGTGTTTCGTTTAACCCGGCCGTTGGATCTGTGGTTTATACCGTAACCGGCACCGGGGCAAACCTGTGTCAGAATACAGACCAGGTAACCGTAACGGTAACAAACCTGGATGACGCTTCTTTTGTTAGTACAGACATTTGTGAAGGAGCGGTGAATGCCGTAACCGGAGTTGTTGTATCAGGCGGAACGTTTACCTATGATGGTACAGATACATCTGCAATTGATCCGTCAACCGGTATGATTACCGGCGGTATGCTTGGAACAACGTACAATGTTATTTATACAACACCGGCAGGAGCCTGCCAGAGCGTATCCGCTCCGGTAAGTGTTACCGTGTTTGCCAACCCGACATTAACGGGTACTGTTACAAATGATGACGGAACGACAAACGGTGCAATTGATGTAACAGCAACCGGCGGTGCAGCACCGTATACCTATGCATGGGATCATGGTCCGACAACAGAAGATGTAACAGGATTAGCAGCAGGGTCATACGGCGTTAATGTAACCGATGCAAACGGATGCAGCTATTACCTGGCCTTCAATGTAATTTCAACAGTTGGGCTCGAGTCTGATCCGTTAAGCGCAACGCTGACCATTTATCCGAATCCAACCAACGGAATGATTACCGTTATGCTGGATGGTGATTTCAATGTAATGATTCAGGATTCACGCGGACGAATTGTAGCTGAAAAATCAGGGAATAACAATCTTCAGATAGATATGTCATCCCTGGAATCTGCAATTTATTTTGTATCTGTTCAGCAAGACAACAATGTGGTTGTTAAGCGAATTGTGAAACACTAAAACCGGATTTTTTTTGAGAAAGGCCCGCTGGATTTTCCGGCGGGCCTTTTCTTTTCGTGAAGAATTATTGAATATTGCTTTGAACTTAGACCGCTAAGATGTATTATAGTACTCTATTTAAGTTGCAATTCAACGCATTCGGGTGATTCGTTCAGGTTATATCTTTTTTCTGATACTGCTTTACGGGGAGTTTGCTTCTCATGCAGCAAACCGTGATTCACTGTGGAATGCATGGCAGAACAAGGAACTTCATGATACCCTCCGGCGGGACGCCATTCATGATTTAGGCTGGTCTTACGTCAATTCAAATCCTGACAGCGCAGTTTATTATTCAAAGCTCGAATATAATTTTTGTGTTCGTAAAAAATTTCCGGTAGGGCAGAGTGATGCCATGAATACCACCGGTGTTGCTTACCTCATGAAAGCAGAGTACGATTCTGCGCTGGTATATCTGGAACGAAGCGCACAGCTGCTGGAGCAGATAGGTGAAAAAGGCAAAGCGGGCATTGCCAAAATAAACATCGGGTCAATCTATGGCCGGCAGGACAAACTGATGAATGCGCTCGATTATTTTTACCAGGCCGCTGAAATTTTTGAAGAGATAGAAGATTCGGTGCTGCTGGTAAAAGCCTTTTTTAATATTGGCGTTGTACACAAAAAAATGGGGGAGACCGATGTTGCGCTGAAACATTATTTCAGGGCGCTGGAGACTTGTAAAAAGTACAACATTCCGGACATGGAATCATTGAGTTATGCCAACATCGCCAACACGTATAAAGAACTTGGAAAAATTGATTCATCGGGTTATTACATTCAAAAAGCACTGGCTATCCAGGTCACCCTTGGAGATATAGAAGGACAGGGACGTTCACACAACATCATTGCCGATAATTTTCTGCTGCTTGGTCTGCCTGATTCAGCAAAGGTACATGCTTACACGGCAATATCTATTCGTCAGCGCATAGATGACATTCAGGGAATTGCATCAACCAGTAATCTTTTAGGCCGGATTCATTTTGAACTTGCACGGTATGACAGTGCCTTGTATTATTTTAACGAGGGCTTAAGGGCCGGTATACAGTCTTCTTCACTCATTGAACAGAGTTCAGCTTACGAAGGTCTTGCCAGGGTTTATGAAAAAAAGGGGAGCTATGCGGATGCGCTGAAAAACTACAAACTATTTATTGCCTGCTCAGACAGCCTCAATAGTGATGAAAATTTTAAGGCACTGGCGCAGCAGGAAATGCAGTATGAGTTCAATAAAAAAGCCCTGCACGATTCACTGAACCGGCGTAATGAATTAACCGCTGTTCAGCTGGCCGGTGAAAAGCAGCAAGCTGTTGCCAAGGAAGCGGGACGCAGAAACCTGGTTATTCTTTCAGGCGTTTTGGCGGCACTTATTCTCGCAGGAGTTATCGCAGTTATTTTATATCGCTCCAACAAACGGCGTAAAAAAGATCATGAAATAATCAGTCACCAGAAAAGTGAAGTAGAACTACAAAAACACCTGCTGGAAGAAAAAAACGACGAAATTACAGACTCTATTATTTACGCCAAACGAATTCAGTCAGCCATACTGCCACCGGTAAAATTGGTACAATCCTATTTGCCTGATTCATTTGTACTGTATCAGCCAAAAGACATCGTAGCCGGAGATTTTTACTGGTGCCATCAGGCGGGTGATACACTTTTGCTTGGTGTATCAGATTGTACCGGGCACGGTGTTCCGGGTGCATTGGTCAGCGTAGTATGCAACAATGCCCTTACGCGCAGCGTGAGTGAATATAAACTAACCGTTCCCAACCTGGTTCTGGATAAAACGCGCGAACTGGTTCTTGAAACATTTGAGCGCAGCGAAGACCAGGTGAGAGATGGGATGGATATGGCACTCATTGCAATCAGCAAAAATGCAGCAGGTGTATATACCAAACTGCAGTTTGCAGGGGCCAACAATGGACTTTACATTATCCGTAACGGAATTTTGACCGAATTAAAACCAGACAAACAACCCGTTGGAAAATTTGAAAATGCCAGACCTTTTACACTGCAAACCGAAACGCTGGAACCCGGAGATCTTGTTTTTTTATTCTCAGATGGTTTTGCAGATCAGTTTGGCGGCCCCAAAGCCAAAAAACTAAAGTACCAGCCGCTGAAAGATTTTCTATGTAATTATCATACCGTAAAAATGAGCGGAATGGAAGCTAAACTGCAACGTTTTTTTAATGATTGGCGCGGTGGGTATGAGCAGATAGATGATGTTTGTATAATCGGATTCAGAGTAACAGCATGAGGTATCAGTATGCCATAACATTTGTTCTGCTTACCGTGTGGGTGAATTTGTCTGCCACTGTAAATAAAGATTCGCTGCTGCAGATCTGGAATACTCAAACGGTGAATGATTCAATCAGGCTGGAGGCCATACACGATGTTGCCTGGTCGTATATTTCAGTATATCCTGATTCAGCTATTTACTATGCCCGTATGGAAGGATCGTTTGGTCACAAAACCAAACACTACAAATTCGAAGCATTTTCATTGTACACCATTGGAACAGCGCACATGATGAAGGGTGAGACAGATTCAGCCATTTATTACCTGGAAGAAAATTGTGCCATGATGGAACGCCTGGGTGAAATGAGTTCAGCAGGAGTTTCCAAATCAACCATTGGGGCTATTTATGCGCGTGAAGACCGTCTCTATGAAGCGCTTGATTACATGTATCAGTCCATGGCTATTTTTGAGTCGCTGCAGGACACCACTAAAATCATAAGTGCATCTGTCAACATTGGTGTAATACATAAAAAACTGGGAGAATATTCCAGCGCGCTGACACATTACTTCAAAGGGCTGGCTGCCGCCACCAGCAGAGGGAATGAATACATCCAATCAATCTGTTACATCAACATTGGCAGTGTTTACCTGGAGCTGGATAAACCCGATTCGACTGATTATTACATTGACAAGGCAGTTGAAATTCAGCTGCGTACCAATGACATTAAAGGTCTTGGAAATTCATACAACATTCTGGCCAATAATTTTGTGAAACTGGACATGCTGGACTCTGCAAAATACTATGCCACACGTGATCTTGAAATTATGAAAGCATCGCAGGATAAATCGGCTGTTTCGTCAGCAGCCAATATTCTGGGACTGATCAGTTACCTTGAAAATGATATGGCCCGCTCCCTGTTTTATCACAACCTGGCACTTACCAATGCAAAAGAATCTTCGTCATTGATTGACCAGATGCAGGCGCATGAAGGGTTGTCGAAAGTCTATGAAAAGCGCGGCAATTCCAAAGAGGCTTACCTGAATTACAAGTTGTATATTCTGCTGCGTGATAGTTTAAACAGTGAAGAAAATCTGAAAGCGCTTGCCCAGCAGGAAATGAAATTTCAGTTTACCCGAAAAACACTGCAGGATTCGCTGGATTATCAAAATACGCTGACAACCATTCAGGCAGAACAGGAAAAACAGGAGGCCATTTCAAAAGAAGTGCAGCAGCGCAATTTTGTCATTCAGATAGCCTCCGTGGTGCTGGTACTTCTGGTAGCTGGAATTGCTTTGGTGTTTTACCAGGCTAACAAGCGCCGTAAGGCAGACAATGAATTAATTTCACAGCAAAAGGAAGAAGTAGAAAATCAAAAACACCTGCTGGAAGAAAAAAATACCGAGATAACTGATTCAATTACCTATGCCAAACGAATTCAGTCAGCCATACTTCCCCCGCTGAAACTGATTCAGTCTGAATTACCTGATTCGTTTGTACTTTATTTGCCTAAAGACATTGTTGCCGGAGATTTTTACTGGGCAGAGAAAACACGTGACCAGTTTTTTCTGGCGGTTTCAGATTGTACCGGGCACGGGGTTCCGGGAGCCCTGGTGAGCGTTGTTTGTCACAATTCACTGAACCGGAGCATGCGTGAATTTGGTTTAACCTCTCCTGAAAAAATACTGGATAAAACGCGTGACCTGGTCATTGATACCTTTGAAAAAAGTGAAGAACAGGTGAAGGATGGCATGGATTGCGCATTGATTGCCCTAGGTCAGGTTGGCACAGATGGCAGCCGTGAATTGATGTTTGCCGGGGCCAATAACCCAATCTACCTGGTTCAAAATGGTGAACTCCGCGAATTGAAAGGAGACAAGCAACCGGTTGGAAAATTTGACAATGCCCGGCCTTTTGGTTTAACCCGGCAGCGTCTGGCAAAAGGAGACCTGGTGTTTTTAGTTTCAGATGGATTTGCAGATCAGTTTGGCGGAAGTAAAGGGAAGAAATTAAAGTATCAGCCGCTCAAGGATTTCCTGGTGAACCACCACCATTTATCAATGACTGAGCTACAGCAAAAACTCAACGGTTTTTTCAACGATTGGCGAGGCCCCTTCGAACAGGTTGATGATGTCTGTGTAGTTGGAGTGCGCGTTTAATTTTTGCACCGGAGCCCACGTTTTTCTTTATTGGAATATATCAAAGGGTATAAAATCAGCATAGGTGCAGCGTGCTACAAATACACGTTTAGACATCACAATCCTGACTTTTTCAGTCAGGATCTGCCCAATGTAAACTGGATTATCCTGTCAGTATTATCGGATTCAGGGTTTGGCACTACCGTGAAATCCAAGAATAACGAGTGCTAAAGTGTTTAAAAATCAACAAATTACGTGCTTGTTTTTTGACTAACTGAAAATTCTTTGTTACTTTTAATAAAAGGTTGCATTCTGGCATTAACCGCATATTTTTTCGATGCAAGGAAAACCAGGGGACGGCCGTCTGACAGTTCAGGCGGCTGTCTTTTTTTAGTACAAGCTCTCCATACTTCGTCTGGTGTTATTTTTTAGGTGGTCTGTCCGGTACTGTTATGATAAGCGGTGCAGGCAGATCAATCAGAAATTGTAAATTAGACCAACCAAAAAAACTTAAGTATGGATTTCTCAACAATTAATTGGTTTGCCGTTGTCGTAGCAACACTGGCAAGTTTTGCGCTGGGCGCACTCTGGTATAGCCTTCTGTTCAAGAATACCTGGATACGTGAAGTAGGTATGTCTGAAGAGGCCATGAAACAAGGTGCCAACATGGCTAAAATTTTTGGAACCTGCCTGGTTCTGACCGCCGTGATGGCTTTTGGAATGGCTATGCTGATTCAGGGGCACGGTGCTGGTATGATCAACTGGAAAGAAGGCATGCTGCACGGCCTTTTTATTGGTGTTTGTTTTGTGGCAGCGTCTACCGGAATCAATTACCTCTACCAGCGCAAATCATTTTTGCTGTGGGCCATTGACGCTGGTTACCAGGTAGCATTTTTGGTGCTGATGGGAGCTATATTGGGGGCATGGCATTGATCTCAGAGCCGTCCTGATTGCGGGGTGAAAGACGCAGAAATTCCGTCTTTGATTTTTAGAGAAGAGCGGATCAGTAAAACCTGATTCACTTTTTTAGTCATTCCACAACAAAATATTAAAGGTAGATGAAAACGTGTAGCCGCTGTATTCATCAAACTTTTTGGTAGTGTATTGGTAACCACCCTGCACATTCCATAGTATTTTTTTTGTGGACACCAATTGAAAACCAACTACCGGTGAAAATTGCATGGTAGAAAAATCACGCTGAAAAAGACCACCGGTTTCCAGGCCGAAATAAGGAATCAGAAATTTACGGTCGGTCTTTCCTTCCAGCGACAGATTTAAACCCATATTACAGTAAAAAATATCTTTGGCTTCAGATTGTGTACTGGACATAATGCTGAGGTTTCCATACGTCTTGATTCGCGCCGGTCCGGTAGAGGAGGATTTCAACCCCTTGGCGCGTGCATAAATGACAAACTCGGTCATGACACCATGATAGACACCCAGGTCGGTGGTGTTTTTGGGAACATACATCTTGTATCCTACGCCGGGCATAAAATAATCATCCCATTCGGTGTCGTCATTTTGGCAAAAGGCGTTTATTGATAGTGCTACAAAGGCGGTTAAAAGGATAATTTTCATAGTTGTTTGTTTTAGAATCTATGAGACAAAGCTATAGTCTGCAGGGTGGGTTTAAAAATTGAATGGAGCAAGAGATAAACCAGACTTGCGGTAATCGCAAAAGCAGATTGACATAAGACTGGTAAAATCGGTGTCAATAAAGCCGTTTCACGGATGAAAGCGATGACGCAAATGAAATTTATAATTTGAACAGAGGGGGAAACTGTAGCGTTGTCAACGTATAAACTAAGAGATAAGTAATCCGTTGATCCAGAAAATTACCAGTATGACAGAGGCAATAAGTGTGCTGATACCGGTTTTATACAGGTACCTTTTATCAACGACATATATGCCCAGGATGTCTTTCTTTAGGATAGCTATGATTGATCCTATGAAAAATAGAAACTTAGGTATAGTACCGCCATAATAAGAGGATTCAATTATGAAAGAGAGGCTGACAACCCCGATTGTATTTACCAACGAAAAGATCAGGTAGACAAATAATATTGTCCACCCTGATTTTTTTCTTCTCCAGAAAAGTACAGTTGCAACTGGTACAATCAGGATTGGAAGGAAATAAAAGACTGAAAATAGATCCCACTCCATATATTCATCTTCAAGAAGGAACATCAAGAATGGCAAGTCGGTGTAAATCAAATAAACAGAAAGTATCGTAAAAGCTATTGAAATTATAATGATGCTTCTCGAAAGACTAGGGTGGGCAGATTGTATGGGATTAATACTGTTTATAATAGCAGACCTGATTTCCTTCTTTCGTTCTGCAGATTTTTCTTTTAGGAGCTTTTCATTTGCAAGAATCATTTTTGCTTCATTCAACTCCTCCAAAGAAACATTGCGACTATCTAATTCTATTTTGACTGCTTGTATCGCTAAAGGTTCGTAGTCTTCTTGCCTATCTAATATCCGCAGTAATTCTATTAGATCAAGATTTTTGTATCTATCTAAAAATGGGTTCATCAGATAATCTCCTACAACGTCTTATCCATCAAATAAATAATGGCCGCCATGGCGGCAGAACCAAGTTCCAGTTCACGCTTGTTGACGCTTTCAAAAACATCGGTTTCGGCGTGGTGGTAGTCAAAATATTCCTGTGAGTTGATGACCATGCCTAACTGAAGCATGTCAGGGTAATGTTGCATTAGTGGGCGAATGTCAACACCGCTGTAACCGGGTTCAAATTTGTACAGTTCAAAGTCAAAAAGCAAGTCGCGGAACTGTTGTACCATTTCTACCTGGGCCGGTGTGCCCTGAATGTCAAAACCAATGGGTAAAAAACCGCCGCGGTCACTTTCAATGGCACAGATGTGTTGTTCTTTATTTTCACTGGCTATTTCAGCATAACTTTTTCCGCCAAAATTGCCATTTTCTTCATTCATAAAAAGCACACAGCGTAGCGTATGGTTGTTGTAATAATTCAGTTTTTTCAATAGACGGATCGCCTCAATGCTGTGAACGATTCCGGCGCCATCATCGTGCGCACCTTCTCCAATGTCCCATGAGTCCAGGTGTCCGCCAAAGGTGATGATTTTGTCGTCTTCGTGTCCGGTCATTTCAGCAATGACATTGTATGAAATTTCGTCGGCATAATACCGGCAATCCATTTCCATTTTTACAAACACTTTTCCTTTTGAGAGCCATTCGGTTAATTTGTCTGCATCTACTGTACTGATAGCAGCTGCCGGTATCTGTATCACACCTTCTTCATAATGCATGGAGCCGGTGTGGGCATGATCATCAGTAGATTGAGCGAGTGAACGGATGATAACCGCTTTGGCTTCATACAATGCTGCTTTGGTTGCGCCATCCCAGCGTTGATCAACGCATGCGCCATAGGCTTTGAACGTGTTGATCTGTGTTTGATCAAACGGTTTGTTGAAGAAAACGATTTTACCTTTGATATTTTCTTTCCCTACTTTTTCAAGGTCTGAAACAGATTCAACCAAAACTATTTCACCCTCCAGTAATCCTTCGGTTCCAACAGATCCGCCCAAAGCCAGAATATTGAGTTTGGAAAGTTTGCCGCTCTCGTTCATGATCCAGCCGGCTTCGGTGGTGCCGCGTTCCCAATGCGGTACTTTAATCTCCTGCAGGTAGACATTGTCAAAACCATACGACTCCAGCAAATCGTGTCCCCATTTGATAGCCATCTTAGCCTCTGCTGAACCGGTAATGCGGGCGCCAATATCTTTGCAAAGTGAGCGCAGGTTTTCATAACACTGGCCGCTGACCAATGCCTCATCGTAGATTTTACGAATGAAGAGTGAATCAGGATTTGCAAAAGAATGCAGCGTCAGGAAAAGCAACGTAAGCGAGAATATCTTTTTCATGCGGGAAATTTTTGATAATCAAAGATAGCGAAAAATGTGTGGCACAGAGTAGGGTATTATACTTAGACAAAACCAGTGCGGACGAATCTTCATCCACCTTTTGGGGTTTGAACACGGATTTTACAGATGCAACGGATTAATACGGATTTGATCTTGTACCCAGTGCATAATTTTTCCAAAAAGAAATCAGTGTGAATCCCTGTCTGCATGCAACAGGCAGGCATTTAATCCGCGTCATCGGTGTTCCGATATTTACATTGATAAATATTACCCCTTCTCAGACGTACTCAGATAAAGGAAGAGTAAAAAGTAACAAGTTTTCTTTTTACCGCTTCTTTTCCAAAGCGCTGCTCAATTTCATCAGCCAGTTTTTCTGAATCGTATTTTTCATATTCACGAACCATTTTCAAAATAGCATCAGTGAGTTGCTTTTGGTTTTTGGGATCAATGAGTATTGAATTAGAGTCATTCAAAAACTCTTCCGGCCCGCCGCAGCGGGTTGAAATAATCGGCTTTCCGCAACGCAGGGCTTCGGCTACGGTCATGCCAAAAGTTTCAAAATTAGAATTGCAAACGTAGAAATGGCAGTGATGCATTTCAGCTAAAACCTGTTCGTGTGACAGCCGTCCTTTCAGTGAAACGTGTTGTTCAAGTTTCAGTTGTGCAACCTGTTTTTGTATGTTTTCTTCATCGGGTCCGCCGCCTATTAAGGTAAGGTGGAGGTTTGGTTGATCTTTCAAGGCAACCGCAAATGCGCTGATCAGGCCGCTGATATTTTTGATCGTATCAATCATATCGGCGACAGCGAGTAACTGAATCCGGTCTGTCGGAATCTGCGTTTTTTCTGCCGGAATAAATTCAATGTAGTTTGGAATAACAACAGTATCAAAGCCGGTGTTGGATTTGAACTGCCTGGCTAGTAACTGACTCACACAGCTAATGCCTGTAGCCTTTTTCAGTACCTGTTTGTACAGTTTTTTGTCTGCCACATTTTTTTTCAGGTATTCGCCGGTCAGGTGGCCCGACCAGTGTTCAGTAATGACAAAGGGCGTCTTTTGATCACGCAAAAGTTTTAATGCCAGAAATGCCGGACGGTAGGGAACGTGTACGTGGCACAAATCAATGGCTGCGTGAATTTGTTTCAACCCAAGCTGTTGCGCTTTTTTGTAGCGGCGCGCGTTAATGATTTTAGTAAAAATGCCGTTGCCTGATTTGAAATAGATCACTACTTCATGCACGCCGTTTGCCGAGTTTTCAACCAGTTCAAATTCCTGCTTCAGGTTGGCATCAGCCTGCACATAAATAACGTGCATGTCAAAATCATCTTTCATCAGCACGGCCTGCTGGCGGATAAAAGTTCCCAGCTGAATATCTTCTTTATTCGGATACCAGCGGGGCAGAACCAGGATATGGGGTTTTGATTTAGTCAGATTTTTGGAAGTTTTGCGTAAAATTCGTTAACAAAGGTTTTTTGCCCTTCTCTGAAAATATTCGTGCAGTTGAAATTAAGCATAATTCCTTTCGGTTTTTCAAGCATTTTCAGATAGGTCAGCAAAACTGCTTCGTGGATGGGAAGAATTCCGTCATTTGATTTTAATTCCACAACGATCAGATCTTCTACAAGTACGTCATAGCGTAAGTCGGCGTCCAGGTCAAGTCCTTTGTAATTAATCCGGGCGCGTTGTTGTGATTTAAAAGAAAGGCCTCTGAGGCTCAGTTCATGAATGAAGCATTTTTCATAAACACTTTCCAGCAGTCCGGGTCCCAGTTGTTTGTGTACTTCGATCGCGCATCCGATTATTTCAAACGTGAGCTCGTCCAGGTCTTTTTGGGTGATTATTTTGCTATCAGCTTTCATCGTATTATAATTGACGGACTTAAAAGTAAAATTATTTTCAGTAAGGGAGTATGGGCCATATTGTCTGTTTTCGAAAAACCCTATGTGAAGCCTATGTTTTCTGCTGTGTCTAAGTGTTTCCAAAAAGAGCGCTGAATTTTACCACATAGGCACATAGACCACATAGAAAGGGCACATAGAGATATCACTTTTTGTTCTGAAAACCCTATGTGAATCCTATGGTTTCTATTGTGTCTATGTGTTTCCAAAAAGAGCGCTGAATTTTACCACATGGGCACATAGACCACATAGAAAGGGCACATAGAGACTACGATGCTGTTTCTGTTTTCGAAAAATCCTATGTGAAGTCTATGTTTTCAACTGTGTCTATGTGTTTCCAAAAAGAGCACTGAATTTTACCACATAGGCACATAGACCACATAGAAAGGGCACATAGAGACTACGATGCTGTTTCTGTTTTCGAAAAACCCTATGTGAAGTCTATGTTTTCTACTGTGTCTATGTGTTTCCAAAAAGAGCACTGAATTTTACCACATAGGCACATAGACCACATAGAAAGGGCACATAGAGATATCACTTTTTGTTCTGAAAACCCTATGTGAATCCTATGGTTTCTACTGTGTCTATGTGTTTCCAAAAAGAGCACTGAATTTTACCGCATAGGCACATAGACCACATAGAAAGGGCACATAGAGACTACGATGCTGTTTCTGTTTTCGAAAAAACCTATGTGAAGCCTATGTTTTCTACTGTGCCTATGTGTTTCCAAAAAGAGCACTGAATTTTACCACATAGGCACATAGACCACATAGAAAGGGCACATAGAGATATCACTTTTTGTTCTGAAAACCCTATGTGAAGCCTATGTTTTCTACTGTGCCTATGTGTTTCCAAAAAGAGAACTGAAATTTACGACATAGGCACATAGTTCACATAGAAAAGGACACAAAGAGCTATAAGAGCAACATGCATTGTTGCGGATGCAAAAAAAGCAAGGATCCGCAAAGAGAAGTAACCATGAAAAATCTACTTTTTTTTCTCTTTGTGATCCCTGCTGTGATCAACAGATGAAAACGAATTTTTTAATACTGTTGCGGGCTACCACCAGTGACCCCGCCGGCGCTCTTTGCATCCTTCACAGATCATGGCATGAGGCTGAGATTTCCAGCTTGTATTGGCATACGAATCTTCATCGTACCGGGAATAGCCGGAATAATCAAGATCAATACGATCGATGTTGCTGCCCAACAGCACTTTTTTACCATACGGCACTTTGATTTCAACTTCTACCTCCTGGGCGCGCAATTTGTCTTGTACCGGGAAAGCGTAGTAGGGATAGAGAATAAGTCTATTACCTGAAACGGTAACCGGATACTCAATATTTTCCGCTTTCAAAATGGCATCTTTGTTGGAAAGTCCGTTTGATTTTTTGTGCAGAATAATTTCAAAATTACTTGAATCTGCTTTTTTGGTCAGGTATAACTGCGGAAATCCGAGAAAAATCTGATCGTCTTTAAGGCGAATCAGTTCTGTACTGTTCCAGACATCTTCGTATTTGATATGATCAGAGAAAATGTTGTCTTCGGCTACATCTATAAGCAATACATTGCTTGAATCGGTGAACGGAATTTCGTATTTCATTTCGGTTTCAGCGCGCATGCTCATTCCTAAATTGATACCGGTAATGACCAGAACCGCAACCCCCAAAAACCAGATAATGGACGATGTAATGGCAATGGTGCGGAACGATTGTTTGATGCTGAACAGAATTTTTATACCGCTTATGATAATCGAAAGAATGGGAATCAATGTTACAATCAGTACGGCAAAGAAAACCAGTCCGCCCTGCGAATCTCCGGGGTAAATAATAGTCAGCAGGGTAGAAAGGTTTTCAGAATGTTCGGTGCCCGCAACCGGCAGAATGCCTGTACTGCTGAAAAGCACCACAAAGAGTACCACCAGGGCAAATGATCCGCCGACAACAAAAGCAAACCCGATCAGTTTTGAAAAAGTCTTTACCAGCGTTGAACCTATCTGAGAACCTTTATTTATACTCTGGTTGAAGGTTCTGCGGATTTTTCCGTTCCGCGCATTTTCAGTAATGTCGTCTTTGAATTTTTTAAAATGCTCTTTAATGGATTCAATGTTCATCGGCTGACCTTTCATTTGCATGCGGTCTGATGTTGTTTTTGCTTCAGGAATAACGAACAACAATACGAGGTAAATGAAAATTCCTGATCCACCCATGACGGCAAGTACAACAAAGATGATGCGGATCACTGTTACATCGATATTGAGGTAATGTGAAAGACCTGCACAGACGCCGCCGAGTGTTGCATTTTCAGTATCTCTGAAAAGCCTTTTCTGAGAGGTGTTTTGATTTTGTGCCTGATCTTTGGTGTGCGACTGGTCTTGTCCGCCCTGTGCAAATTCATCTGAAACATAATCTTCAGGCCGGCCCATAATTTCAATGACTTCTTCCACATCTTTATCCAGAATTACTTCTTTGGCTGAAGAAAGTTTTGACTGAAAAATTTCAGCAATGCGCGCTTCAATGTCATTCATGATTTCTTCACGCTCTTCTTCTTCGGTAAAATTTTTCCGGATACTGTTCAGGTAATGATACAGTTTCTGGTAGGCATTTTCTTCAATGTTGAAAACAAATCCGCCAATGTTTATAGAAATGGTCTTATTCATACTCGTTCATTTATAGTTGGGAGATTTGCTGAACAGCATTCTGCAATTCATCCCAGGTTTTTTTTAATTCGGTTAAAAAATTTGTTCCGTCTTCGGTTAAGGCATAGTACTTTCTCGGCGGCCCGCTGCTGGATTCAACCCAGTTATATTTCAGAAGACCGTCATTTTTTAATCGCGTCAGTAATGGATACAATGTTCCTTCCACCACAATCAGCTTTGCTTTTTTCAGTTCTTCAATAATGTCTGATGGGTATGCTTCTTTTTTAGAAAGTACTGTCAGAATACAATATTCCAGAATGCCTTTTCGCATTTGCGCTTTGGTATTTTCAGGATTTAACATAACAGTTTCTCAAGTGATGGGACAAAGATATAGAATAATTATAGTACTATGCAATACAAGGTACTATTAAAGTTCATAAATTAGATTTAACTTATTTAAAATCAGACATTTAATTTTTAATGATTTTTTTAATGGATGAGCCCAAAGGCTAAAATTGGGTAAAATGAGGTGGGCAAATTGCACTGAATGAGCAGGGGAATTTCAACCAAATCACTTTTTTAAAGGGTAGGATGTGATTTATTTTTCCCGCTGATTGGCGCTGATTTATTTCGCTGATGCGCGCTGATTTTTTACTATAACCGTGATCTGCGTAAATCTGTGTTTTTTTCTGCGTCCGCGGAGCGGAATCAGCGGGGAAACCTTCCGATTTCCCTTGTAAAACCGGTACTTTTTTGTTGCCACGAATACACGAATAGATTCGCGGGTGACCGGGAATTTTGTTTTTCTCTCCCGCTGATAGGCGCTGATTTTTTACTCTAATCGAGATCTGCGTGAATCCGCGTTTTTTTCTGCGTCCGCAGCTGCGGAATCAGCGGGGAAACCTTCCGATTTCCCTTGTAAAACCGGTACTTTTTTGTTGCCACGAATACACGATTAGATTCGAAAAAAATTCCCAGCCTGACTGCTGTCAAACAGACAGGGTTCATTCGTGGCGTTTTTTTATCTGCGGCAGCGGGAAATATTTTTGAGGATTCTTTAAAAGGAGTCTCTTTGGGGTGAATTTTACCGCAGCGTTTTGGTTTTTGATGCACCTGATTACGGGACAGTCATGTCTCTCTTCACTGAGGCTGCGTTCGACATGACATTTTCACAATTGAGATTTGTGTTGCCTGTTTCTACTCTTCTGAATTTAATGTCAGTTGACTTTGTCAATCTGAAAAATAAAATTCCTGTTCTTTTGCTCGCCGTAATAGGCCAGATCCAGTTCGCCCACTTTTTTTGCGCCCAGTCGCTGAATGGCCATTTGTGAGCGGATATTGTTTGCGCCAATATGAAACTGAACGTGATCAACAAACTGAAACGCATAATCCATCATTAGCTTTTTCATAGCGGGATTGTAAATTCCTCCCCAATAATTTTTAGCCAGGAAAGAATACCCGATGAGAATTGTTCCGGTGCCTGGATCATAGTCATAAAAACGCGTGCTTCCAATGACATTTCCTGTTTTAGAATCAATGACTTTGAAAGCACCTTTGGACGCCATTGCTCCTTCAAAAAATTTCTCAAAAACTTCCCGTTTGTAGCGGTCCTTGTTGGGATGTTGTTCCCACACCAAAGGATCAGCGGCAGCGGCAAAGAGCGTTTCGAAATCAGTTTCCTGCAACGGAACAAGCCGGATAATTTCGTTTTCTAAAGTAGGTTGAAGATTCATTCAGGTCGTTTTTAGCCATAAAAAACTGCCTCAGAAAATTGGCTGTCATTTCGAACGAAGTGAGAAATCTGTTTATCTGGAATCCAAACAGACAGATTTCTCCCGGTGGTCGAAATGACGTAGTCCCTTTTTCTGAGGCAGTCAGGAAATTACCTGCAAAACTAATTGCAGACAATCTCAAATTCAGTTCTTCTGTTTTCCTGTCTTCCTTCGGCACTTGAATTGCTTGCTACGGGACGGTCAGAACCATATCCTTTTGCAATCATGCGTGATTTGCTGATTCCTTTACTCACCAGGTAATCTACAACAGCCTGGGCACGGTCTTGTGACAATTGTAAATTGGTGGTAGCTGAACCGGTATTATCGGTATGACCAGATAATTCCACTTTCAGGGTTGGAACATCGTTCATCAGTTTCACCAAACGATCCAGTTCAGGATAAGATTCCGGCCGGATAGTTGATTTACCGGTATCAAAGAAAACGTTGCGCAACGCAATTTTGCTTCCACATTTGATGTTTTTCAATTCGATGGTTTTGTTAACCATGTTGTAATCAGAGTTAGAAGGAATATCAAAGTTTTCAGAGTGGAATAAATACCCGTCAGCTTTAACAGCAATACCATAGTTCCCTCCCGCATTTAACGAGATCAGGAATTTTCCGGTTGCGCTGTTGGTAACAATTGTTTCAGTGATTTTTCCGGTTGCGTTATCGGTTATTTCAATGCTTGCTTCAACAGGTTTTTTGGTCAGCGCATCAATGGTGAGCCCTTTGAAAACGGTCAGATTGATGGATGCAGCAACTTTCACTTCACCTGCCAATTCAGGATCCTGAATTGGTTTAGCTACCGATGCCAGCAGGTAATCCTGTGTAGCCAGTGCGGGTTTTTTCTCTGGTCCCCAGAAAGTCACTTTGTAAATATCAAAACCACCTTTTCCACCGGCGCGGTTTGATGCAATGTAAGCATACTTTCCATTTGCGGTTGCTGCAAAGAAATAATCATCATACGGTGTATTTACCGGATATCCCATATTGATAGGTGCACTCCAGATTCCTCCTTTTTTCTTAGACATAAAAATATCGTAACCGCCCATAGAGTTAAAACCTTCTGAAGCAAAATACATGGTTTTGCCATCAGGGTGCAGGTAAATTGGTCCGTCGTTGAATCCGGAACTCACTTCGTTAACACGGGTAGGCATGGAGTATTCACGGTTTCTTTTTACTACCGGACCTGATACGAAGATATCATACCCGCCTGTTCCGCCTTCACTGTCTTTCGCATAATAAAGCAGCTTGTCATCAAAATCGTACGATGCAAAAATGTCATTTGATTTCAGGTTGATGTTGGTTGAGAAATTGACCGAACCAGTCCAGTCAGCACCTTTCAGAAATGCTTCGTAGATATCGTAATTTCCGTTTTCATTCTGTACGCTGTACAGCATACGCGTACCGGTGTATGAAAGGTTGTTGGAAATGTCATCTTTGGTAGTGTTTACTGACCCACGCAGCGCTTTTGGTGTCTGCCAGACTCCGTTTACCATGCTGGAGCTGTAGATGTCAGAATCGTATCCGCCTACTTCATCCGGGGTATGTCCGTTGGAACGGGTAGAGGTGAAAATGATTTCTTCACCATCGAGTGTTACTGAGGGCGCATAATCATCGCTTTCTGAAGACAGTTCCGGCACGTGATCAATCCACGCGCGGATAGGGCTTGCCATTAACGTTTTTGCACTGTTGCACTCGTCTTTACGCTGACCGGTAAATTTGTTAAACAAATCGGCTTTGCGGTATTCGGTTTCAAATGCAATGTAATATTTCAGTGCTTCATCAAATTTGCCATCAAGCTGGCAGGCAACACCCATATAATAGTTCATAAACGGGTTACATACCGGGTTCAGCTTAAATGCTTCATAGATGTATGAAATGCATTTTTCTTTGTAAGAGGAATGGGCATAACAAATTCCCATTTTGAGATTCAGCTCAGCACTTTTAGGGTTAAACTTATAGGCCTTGTTGTATTGCTCCAATGCTTTCCAGTAGTTGAGTTTAGGATCTTTCACCAGGAAAACCTGTTCGTTGCCGAGGGTCCAGTATTCATTTCCTTTTTCAAAAGCCGCCAGGGCTGTTTGAAATGCTTCTTTATTGTCTTTAAAATTGGCTGCTTTGAATTCCACATCCTGTGCAACAGAACTGAATGTGATGGCCAATGTCAGAATTGTAAAAAGTGTTTTCATTTTCTATAATTTTTTACAGTTAGTTCAACCAATTAGTTTGAGCAGTTTTGTGAATGATAATATTTTCCGATTTCAGAACCAAGTTCACGCGCTTTGTGCCAGTCTTCACAGGCACCGTCCATGTCGCGCAGCATTTCACGTGCATTGCCGCGGTTGATGTATGCGTCTGCGTCGTTGGCATCTAACTGAATGGCTTTGTCAGCATCGGCTTTTGCTTTTTCGTATTCTTTTTTCTGAAAGTAGGCACCGCTGCGGTTACTGTATCCGGGAGCAAAAGTGGGTGCAATTTCAATGCATTTGGTAAAATCACTCACGGCATCATCAACACGCCCGATCGTCATATTGGTAACACCGCGGTTCAGGTAAGCCAGGTAGAAATTGGCATCTACACTTAATGCGCGGTTAAAAGCGCGAATGGCTTCATCGTACATTTTCATTTTGAGTTTGGTGGTACCAATGTTATTTAAAACAAAGGCCAGGTTTGGATTTTTCTTTGCAGCTTCTTCGTAGTCACGAACAGCTTCCGGGTATTTTTCCATCATCCGGTAACATGATCCGCGGTCATTATAAGCATAGGCATCTGTTGGATCAAGTTCAATGACTTTAGTGAACTGCACAATGGCACCGGCATAATCCTGCTGCATAAAACGCAAGGTCCCGAAATTGTAATACGCTTTTGGATTCTTCGGGTCCAGCTCAATCGATTTCTGGTAATCTTTTTCAGCCTGCAGGTAATTGTTTAGTCCCTGGTAAGCTCTTCCACGCTGGAAATAGGCTTTTGAATAGCCGGGTTTCATTCCAAGCAGCGCATCCAGTGTTTTGATGGCGTCATTGTATTTCTCAGCTTTGTTCTCAGCAATGGCTTTGTTGTAATAGGCCGGTGTAAAGTTTGGGTCGTTGGCAATGGACTCCGAAAATTTGGAGATAGCACCCGCGTAATTTCCCTGTTTGAATAATTCAATTCCGGCATTGTAGGCACTTTGAGAGGTCACAATGGCAGCGTTGGATTGGTTTAATGCAGCAATGGAATCACGGTACTTAATTTCATCGGGTGTCAGGTCGTCCTGTGCGTAGGAAAATAATCCAAACGCTGTGACAGTTAGGGTTAGTATAAGTTTCTTCACAGTCTACTTTTTTTAATGGAGCATGAAAATAGCGGAAATTCCATTTCGGCCAGGTTTCACACGGGTTTATAATTTTCAACAATTGTTAATAACCGTGCACGGAGGTGGGTTGCAACACATCCCTGTAATCGGTGATTGAATGGGCAATGGATAAAAATCGTGCCAGAATCGCAAGCGGACAAAATGCAAGGGGCGGAAAATTTTCCGCCCCTTGCATTTTATAACGTTCGATTTTCCGCCCCTTGCATTTTTACATCATTCGAATTTTCCGCCCCTTGCATTTTATAACGTTCGATTTTCCGCCCTTTGCATTTTTACATCATTCGAATTTTCCGTCCCCTTGTTTTTATCGATTTGTTATTTTTAAGGAACCATTGGAGCTTTCACATTCTCAAAATCCAGCTTACCATCTTTCAGGTCAAGCAGAATTTTGCTGCCTGCATGAACGGTGCCGGCCAGTATTGACTTTGAAAGCTGATTCAGCAAATCACGCTGCATAACCCGTTTTACGGGGCGTGCACCAAATTGCGGATCATAGCCCTCAAGTGCCAGCCATTCCAATGCTTCATCGGTTGCCTCAATTTCAATGTCTGATTCTTTCAAACGTTTGACCAGCATTCCAAATTGAATTTTTACAATCTGCAGCACATCTTTGCGGCTCAGTGGCTGGAACATGATGGTTTCATCAATCCGGTTTAAAAATTCAGGACGAATAGACTTTTTAAGCAGGTCAAAAACTTCACGTTTTGTTTCCTCCACAATCCGGTCTTTATTTTTGTCTGTCAGTTTTTCAAAATTCTCCTGTATGATATGAGCACCCATGTTTGAGGTCATAATAATGATGGTGTTTTTGAAATTCACGGTCCGCCCTTTATTATCGGTTAAACGGCCATCATCCAGTACCTGTAACAGAATGTTGAATACATCCGGATTTGCTTTTTCAATTTCATCCAGCAATACAATGGAATAAGGTCTGCGTCTCACGGCTTCGGTCAATTGCCCGCCTTCATCGTATCCGATGTACCCCGGAGGCGCACCGACGAGTCTGCTTACCGAATGTTTTTCCTGGTATTCACTCATGTCAATGCGGGTCATCGCATTTTCATCATTGAACAGGTATTCTGCCAGTGCTTTGGCAAGTTCGGTTTTTCCTACCCCGGTTGTTCCCAAAAAGATGAATGATCCAATGGGTTTTTTCATATCCTGCAAACCGGCACGGCTTCTGCGCACAGCGTCTGATATTGCAGCAATAGCATCTTCCTGCCCTACAACCCGCTGTCCAAGTTCCTGCTCTAGTTTAAGCAGTTTGGAGCGTTCACTTTCAATCATTTTGGAAACCGGAATTCCGGTCCATTTAGAAACCACTTCGGCAATTTCTTCGGCATCCACTTCTTCCTTGATCATTTTGGAATCAGTCTGCATTTCTGCCAGTTCTTTTTTGAATTTAGCCAGTTCTTCTTCTTTATTTTTGATCAATCCATAACGTATTTCAGCTACTTTTCCATAATCACCTTCACGTTCAGCCTGATCTGCTTTCAATTTTAAATTTTCAATTTCTTCACTGGCGTTCTGTACATTTTCCACAATGTTTTTTTCGGCCTGCCATTTGGCCATTAAACCGGTTCTGCGTTCGTTCAGTTCTGAAAGTTCCTGCTGCAGGTGTTCAAGTTTTTTCTGATCTTTTTCACGCTTGATTGCTTCGCGCTCAATTTCCAGTTGCATAATCCGGCGGTCAATTTCATCCAGCGCTTCGGGTTTGGAGTTCATTTCCATGCGCAGTTTGGAGGCTGCCTCGTCAATTAAGTCAATGGCTTTATCCGGCAAAAAACGGTCGGTAATGTAGCGTTGTGATAATTCAACGGCAGCAATAATGGCCGCATCTTTAATCAGCACTTTGTGGTGTGCTTCATACTTGTCTTTAATACCTCTCAGAATGGAGATAGCATCATCGGATGTAGGTTCATCAATCAGTACGGTTTGAAAACGTCTCACCAATGCTTTGTCTTTCTCAAAATATTTCTGGTATTCATTTAAGGTGGTAGCACCAACTGCTCTTAATTCACCGCGCGCCAGGGCCGGTTTCAGAATGTTGGCGGCATCCATGGCACCTTCACCGCCACCGGCACCAATCAGTGTGTGAATTTCATCAATGAAAAGAATAATTTCTCCGTCTGATGCAATAACTTCTTTTACGACAGATTTTAAGCGCTCTTCAAATTCACCTTTGTATTTGGCACCTGCTACCAGGGCACCCATATCCAGTGAAAATACACGCCGGGTTTTCAAATTTTCAGGTACGTCACCATTGACAATACGATGCGCAATACCTTCAGCAATGGCTGTTTTACCAACACCGGGCTCACCAATCAGTATGGGGTTGTTTTTGGTTCTTCGTGTCAGAATCTGAAGTACGCGCCTGATTTCTTCATCACGACCAATAACCGGATCCAGTTTTCCTGCTTTGGCAAGGCCATTCAGGTCTTTGGCGTATTTACCAAGTGCCTGATAGGTGTCTTCTGAACTTTTGGAGTTCACACTGTTTCCGTTTCGCAATGTCATAATAGCTTTTTTTAATTTGTCTTTGGTTATACCTGAGTCTTTCAAAAATTTTCCAATGGAGTCGTTGATGTCCACCATGGCCAGGAACAGAATTTCGATGGATAAGTACTCATCTTTAAATCCTTCCATTAATTTGAAAGCATCACCAATTACCTTGTTGGCGTTGTTTGACAGGTGCATTTGCCCGCCGCTAACTTTGGGGTATGAGGCCACAATGCTGTCAACTGTTTTGGCTACAACCTTGTCATTAATGTTTAATTCTTTCAAAAGAAACGGAATCACATTGTCATCTACTTCCAGAATTCCTTTTAAGAGGTGTCCTGGTTCAATGGTTTGTTGTCTGTGCCCTTCAGCAATCACCTGGGCCTGTTGCAAGACTTCTTGTGATTTGGAGGTTAATTTTTCGATATTCATAAATTCGTTTTATTCGCCAATCTTAGCCGTCAAATAAGATTCCATTTCCAAATTAACGGCGGGTTCCTGAAAAGATGGCTGATTTTGATCAGGAGCTGTGTCAAATTAGCAGGTTTTACAAATGATTCGCGTCATATTTGCAGATTGCCCGGGTTCTCATTTTGGGATATAGTGTGTTTTACGGGCATAGTATGCCTTGTGCGGCACAGTATTTTTGTGGAGCATTGTATTACTTGCAGGGATATACTATTTCTTTTGGGGCATAGCATTTCTTAAGGGAACACAGTGTTTCTTGTGGAGTATTGTATTATTTGCGGGCATAGTATGTCTTGTATGGACATAGAGTTTCTTGCGGGGACATAGTCTTTCTTGTGGGGGCGCGATTAATCGCGCCCCCACAAGAAACCCAGAAATAAAAACCGTACTTTTGCAATTACAGTATGGCAACCATTCAACTCCACGATAAAAAATTTGTCCCTTACATTTCAGAAAAAGAAATTGATGAGGCTATTGCTTCAATTGCAGAAAGAATCAATCGTGATTTTGAGGGCAAAAAGCCTGTTTTTATGGGTGTTTTGAACGGGTCATTCATGTTTGTGTCTGACCTGATGAAAAAAATTACCATTGACTGTGAACTGAGTTTTGTTAAACTGGCTTCGTATCACGGTACCGAATCTACCGGAATGGTCAATGCATTAATTGGGTTGAATGATGAGCTGACTGACCGGCATGTGGTTATTCTGGAAGATATTGTAGACACCGGTAAAACACTGGAGTATTTGCTGGAGATTCTGAAAACACATGATACGGCTAGCCTTTCGGTGGTTACCCTGCTTTTGAAACCAGATGTTTTTAAGAAAAAGTACCCGTTACAGTATGTCGGTAAAAATATTCCGAATAAATTTGTGGTCGGATATGGCCTTGATTACAACGAATTGGGTCGCAATCTGAGAGAGATTTATCAATTAGCCGACGAATAGAATCATGATTAACATTGTGCTTTTTGGCCCTCCGGGGGCAGGTAAGGGAACGCAGGCCAGTCGCCTGGTGAAAAAGTACAACCTTTTTCACCTTTCAACCGGTGACGTTTTTCGTTTTAATATCAAGAATGAAACTGACCTTGGTAAACTGGCCAGGAGTTATATGGACAAAGGGCAGCTGGTGCCTGATGACGTTACCATTCAATTGTTGATTTCAGAAGTGGAAAAACACCCTGAGGTAGAAGGATTCATATTTGACGGTTTTCCCCGCACACAGCCGCAGGCAAAAGCATTGGATGAGATTTTGACGCAGCGCGGAACCTCCATTGGCATGATGCTGGCGCTGGAAGTAGAAGAAGAAGAATTAAAAAAACGCCTCACACTGAGAGCAATTGACAGCGGCCGGCCGGATGATGCTGACCCGGCTGTTGTTCAGAAAAGAATCCAGGTTTATAATTCAGAAACAGCCCCGGTGCTTGATTTTTACCGTGCCCAGGGAAAAGCAGTTTTGGTAAACGGAGTAGGTGAAATAGATACCATCACCGACCGTTTATATGCTGAAATTGATGCAGTGATCGGATAATCGATTCGCTGAAATTCAACCACCATTCATGTCTAACTTTATTGATTACGTAAAAATTCATTGCCAGTCCGGAAAAGGTGGACCTGGTTCGCAACACATGTTCCGGGCCAAAGGTGTACCTAAGGGCGGACCCGACGGAGGGGATGGCGGCCGGGGCGGACATATTATTCTGCGTGGCAATAAACAGATGTGGACCCTGCTTCCGCTTAAATACAAAAAGCACGTGGTTGCTGAACCTGGTGTTGGTGGCAGTAAAAACAACATGACAGGTGCTGAGGGAAAAGACGTGTACCTGGATGTACCGCTTGGAACCATTGCCCGCCATGCTGACACGCAGGAACTGATTGGCGAAATTTCAGCCGACGGGCAGGAACTGGTCCTTTTTCAGGGTGGTAAAGGAGGCCGGGGAAACAGTTTTTTTAAAACTGCAACGCTTCAGGCCCCGCGCTTTTCACAACCCGGTTTACCCGGTCAGGAAGGATGGGTTATCCTGGAATTGAAAGTGCTGGCAGATGTTGGTCTTGTTGGTTTTCCAAATGCCGGAAAATCTACCCTGCTTTCGGTTGTATCTGCCGCCAAACCTGAAATTGCTGATTACGCATTTACAACACTCACACCCAACCTGGGCATCGTTGCTTACCGTGATTACCGCTCTTTTATTATGGCCGATATTCCGGGTATTATTGAAGGAGCACACCTGGGTAAAGGACTCGGAATTCAGTTTCTGAAACACATTGAGCGCAACTCACTGCTGCTTTTTTTGGTGCAGGCTGATGTGGACTCAGTGTATGATCAATACCACATTCTGCTGCGTGAGTTGAAAGAGTATAACCCCGAGTTGCTTGATAAACCCAGAATTCTGGCCATTTCAAAATCAGACCTGATTGATGATGAAATCAAAGAAGATATTGAGAAAAAACTGCCCGATATTCCATACGTATTTATTTCAGCTGCCGCACAATCCGGTTTGATGGAGTTGAAAGATTTGATCTGGAAAGAGTTGCATAAGTAGTCTTTTTCAGTAGTATTTTTGGAACACTGATGACACTGATCTGACAGATTCTCACGGATTTTTGTTAGATCATAATTAATGGGGCATTAATCTGCTTTTATCTGTTGCATCCGACTCATCCGTGTTCAAATGGATTCTATTAATAAAACGACACTGGTATTGTTTTTGGAACACTGATGACACTGATCTGACAGATTCTCACGGATTTTTGTTAGATCATAATTAATGGGGCATTAATCTGCTTTTATCTGTTGCATCCGTCTCATCCGTGTTCTATTTCTGCGTTCACGTTAAAATCATGAACACCGCCATTTCCTCAATTCATTATCTTTACAAAACTGTAGCGCATCCGCCAATGAGGTTAGGTATTCTGTTTTTCGTGTTTCTATCAATGCCCAGCTGTGAGCATTCTGATCGCGTTCCTGTTATTGGCGGTGGTTATGGCGTTGGTGAAACCGTAAGCGAAAAACGCGAGGGATACTGGAAATTTTACCGCGACAATGATAGTTTGCGATCTGAAGGAAACTATAAAAACGGCCTGGCAGAAGGGCAATGGAAATTTTATCATGCTAACGGTATTCTGGAAGAAGTAAGTGAATGGTCAGCCGATAAAGTGCAGGGACTCATAACCGTTTATCACAACAACGGTGAAGTAGAATACAGGGGGCAATATGATCAGGATCAGAAAACCGGTGTCTGGACCTGGTATTCGCGCAATGGAAACAGAGTTCAGGAAGGACAATACGATGAGGACCGGGAAGAGGGGAAATGGATCTGGTGGTATGAAAACGGCCAGATTGAACAAATACAACACTATATTGACAGCACTGTTTCAGGACCTTTTATCAGCTATTATGAAAATGGTCAAAAAATGACCGAGGGCAATTACCTGTATAATCTCAAAGAAGGAACCTGGCTGGTTTATTATGAAAATGGCAACCTTCAGGATCACTCTATCTATAAAAACGGAAAATTAAACGGTCCGGCGGTAGCCTATCACGAAAACGGAGCCAAACGATTTGAGGGGGCATTTGTCAATGACCTGGAAGACGGAGTTTTAACGTGGTATTACGACAACGGTAAAAAACAACTCGAAGGGCGTTATGTAAGCGGAGAAGAAAATGGTATCTTTACTTACTATAAAGTTGACGGAACGGTTAACTATGAACGCGAATATGTAAACGGAGTCGAAGTTGTTGACGATACAGAATAAACGATCATGAAAATAAATCACACCTACGCCACGCAGCAGGCGGCGCTTAAATTGTACCACACGCCTTTAATGGATCTGATGTACCAGGCGGCTACAGTTCACCGCGAGTTTCACAATCCAAATGAAGTGCAGATGAGTTCGCTGATCTCCATTAAAACCGGCGGATGTTCTGAAGATTGCGGTTACTGTCCGCAGTCAGCCAAATACAATACCGAGCTGGAAGTAAAACCGCTGATGTCGGTAGATGAAGTGGTGGGCCTGGCAAAAAATGCAAAAGTAAATGGATCATCGCGGGTGTGTATGGGAGCAGCCTGGCGAAATGTGCGTGATAACCGTGATTTTGACAAAGTGGTTGAAATGGTGCAGCAAATCAACGGCATGGGCATGGAGGTTTGCGCAACCCTGGGAATGTTGAATGAACAACAGGCAGAGCGTTTAAAAAATGCCGGATTGTATGCCTACAATCACAATCTTGATTCATCCAAAGAATTTTACAAAGACATTATCTCAACCCGTGAATACGAAGAACGCATTGAAACCATTGGTCATGTGCGCAATGCCGGAATTTCTGTTTGTTCAGGCGGAATTATAGGAATGGGTGAGCGTGTTGAAGACCGTATAGGTTTGCTGATGACGTATGTGATGATGGAGCAACCGCCTGAATCTATTCCAATCAATGCCCTGGTTGCCGTTGAAGGTACACCGCTGGAAGATCAGAAACCTGTTCCCGTTTGGGAAATGGTGCGCATGATTGCAACCGCACGGATTATTTTCCCGGAGTCCATTATCCGCCTTTCGGCCGGAAGGACACAAATGTCAAAAGAGGCACAGGCTCTTTGTTTTTTTGCCGGGGCATCCTCAATTTTTGCCGGTGATAAATTGCTAACCACACCTAACCCGGCATTTAATGAAGACAAAGAATTGTTTGACATTTTAGGTCTTACACCCAAAACTCCTTTCCAGGACGGTGAGCAACCCGAGACTAAATTTGACGCAGGTGTTGAAGCGGCTAAAGAATACCGTGAGAAAATCAAAGCTGCTTCAGAAAAAACGTCCGCACCAAAAACCGATGGGTTTCAACCACGAAAAGTGATTGTAGAATAATTTCTGAATCGAAGAGTTCTGATATCTTCCGTGGATTGAGGAGATAAAAAATCTGCGCGCATCAGCGAAAGAAATCCACGCCAATCAGCGGGAAAGAAAAGCAGAACTCCAAACTAACACGAGAATCTATGCGTGAATTCGTGGCAACAAAAAGTAGTATTTTTACTAAGGAGATCAGGAAATTTTCCCGCTGATTCCGCTGACGCTGACGCAGAAAAAAAAACGCAGATTTGCGCAGATCGCCATTGCGTAACAAAAAATCCGCGTACATCAGCGAAATAAATCAGCGCCAATCAGCGGGAAAGAAAAGCAGAACTCCAAACTAACACGAGAATCTATGCGTGAATTCGTGGCAACAAAAAAGTATCAGTTTTACAAGGGAGATCAGAACGTTTTCCCGCTGATTCCGCTAACGCTGACGCAGAAAAAAAACGCAGATTTGCGCAGATCACAATTGCCGTAAAAAATCTGCGCACATCAGCGAAATAAATCAGCGCCAATCAGCGGGAAAGAAGAGCAAAAATCCAAACTAGCGCGAGAATCTATTCGTGGCAACAAAAAGCAGTATTTTTACTAAGGAGATCAGGAAATTTTCCCGCAAATTCCGCTACTACAGATAAAAAAAACGCCACGAATGCACGAATTTTTTTCGAATCTATGCGTGAATTCGTGGCAACAAAAAAGGTATCAGTTTTACAAGAGACATCGGGAGGTTTTCCCGCAAATTTCGCTAACGCTGACGCAGAAAAAAACGCAGATCACGATTGTGGTAAAAATCTGCGTACATCAGCGAAATAAATCAGCGCCAATCAGCGGGAAAGAAGAGCAGAACTCCAAACTAATACGAGAATCTATTCGTGAATAGGTGGCAGCAAAAATCAGTTCCAGATATTCTCCACAAGCCAGATTTCAAAGGAAGAAATTTGCACTTGTTTTCCGTTCCGGTTCCAGAGTGAGATTTTAATTTCATCGGTATCTCTTACAAAATCAGGAATTTCAAATGCCCAAAAAGCTTCACCTTCTCCGTTGAATACATTCCGGGTGCTGATGAGCATGTGTTCAAGATCGTGTCCCAGCCAGAATACTTCGCCGTTATTTTCGAGCGGAATGCCGTTTCGTGTTGCTGTTACGGTGGCGGTGAGTTGAGCATTGTGCGGGCAGCGCGCTTTGAGTTTAATTTTCAGATAATAGTGCGGCATTTTATCCGCCTGCGATTTCCGGAATGTAAAATCGGGTCCGTAAACAAGGTCATCTTTGAGTTGATAAAGCCATCTGTTTTTTAGCGTATCCTGAACCAGCGCGTTTGGATCAATTTTCCAGCTGGGAGCATTTGTTTCATAGAGATCCATTGCTGAAAAAAGTTGCTCTTTGGGAGCGTTTGCTTCTGCATCTTCCCTGGACATCAGAAATACGCCCGAATTTTCAAACCGGTGATATTCCACAATACCCGGATAAAATTCCCGCACGGTTTCAAAAACCTGGGGCAGCGTCAGCCGCTCAGAATAGCCAACCACACAAAGGTTTTCCATTTTAAAACGCAGGTCTTCATAAAGTTTATGGGAGTCTCCGAATTCAATCAGGCTCCAGTCAAAATTTACCGTGTCGCCTGATTTGGTTGCGTAAAAATTCATGTAAGCCGGATTACTCAGGTTGTAAACGGTATAGATATTTTCGTCGCCGTATTTTTTATTCCATTCAACCAGGTGCTGTGCTGTATTTCGATACCCCATGTGTTTAATGCCATAGAGATCTTTCTGAAAGAGAGTGGAAGCGGTTAACAGTAATAAAATCGAAATCAACGTGGGCTTGAATTTAGTGGCGGCGATCAGATTGGCGATGATCAATACCAGGAACGGAAATGCAAACAACATGACCGGAAACTTGAGTATTGGTGTAGAAATAAGACTGGCGATATGACCAATGGTATAAATTCCAAGGAACCAACACGTCAGAAGCCAGAAATTTTTTGAAAAAACAACGGATTTTCCTTTGCGGAAGGACCAGAAAAAAATCAGACCGGTCAAAAAAGAGATCACCAGCCACGATTCATTAAAGGCATAGAAAATGAACTGAAATAAAAAAGTATGATCCGGTTTTCCCAGCCAGCCCAGTCCGCCAACACCAAGGTGAAACAGTGTGATTGGAATGTGAGGGATGAATAGCAGCGCCGCAAGAACAACTGCAAGAGCGTAAAATTTCAGGTTGTCTTTTTTCAAAAAAAACAAGCCGGTGAATCCAATAACTAATAATGAAAGAAACAAAAAATAGTGGGTGTACATACCGGCTGCAAAACACAAACCTAAAAGTATGGCGTCTTTGTATTTTTTAACGTCAGAAAAAAGTACTTTGTGATAAAACCAGGCCGTTGCCAGTGCAATGAAAAGTCCCGGTGAATAAGGTCTTGCGAGTTCTGATTGAATGATGGGGAAATAAAGCACACTCAAAATGGCTGCTGCATAAATTCCCGTTTGACGGTTGAACCATGTTTTCCCCAATAGAAAAATCAGGAAGATGGATGCTGTGCCAAAAAGTACGAAAGGGAGACGCAGGGCAAGTTCAGAAGTTCCAAAAAATGATGTCCAGATCTTTTCAAAAACCTGTACACCAGCGGGGTGCATATCACCCTGTTTGACGCCTTTTTCAATAAGTTCTGAAAAAGAATCGTACCGTAACCGGTTTATGGCACTGAGTTCATCATTGGTGTAAGAGTGCGTGATGGAAACCGAAAACCGAAGCGCAAATCCAATCACCAGGATCAGGATAAGATCGATATTGCGTTTCAGGGACTGCATTTATTCAGTCATTCGCTGACGAATAATTTCATACATCATAATTCCCGCAGACACCGAAACGTTCAGTGAAGAGATGGTACCTGACATTGGAATTTTTGCTTTTAAATCAGCATCGGCAAGCAGCTTCAGCGAAACGCCGTCTTCTTCAGAACCCAGTATCACCGCGGTAGGTAGGGTGAAGTCAATGTTGTATACCAGGTTCTCTGTTTTTTCAGTAGCGGCAACAACCTGCACGCCGCTTTCTTTCAGATAATGAATCACAGAAGATAAATCCTGTACTTTACAAACCGGAATGGTATTCAGGGCTCCGGCAGAAGTTTTAATGGCATCGGATGTAACGGATACACTGTCTTTGTCTGGAATAACAATGGCATGAACGCCGGTACATTCAGCCGTACGTGCAATGGCGCCAAAATTACGCACATCGGTGAGGCGGTCAAGAATCAGGATATTGGCAATTTCACCCAGTTCGAAAAGACGGGTGATGATGTTTTCTAAGTTCTGATATTGAATGGGTGATACCTGGGCAACAACACCCTGGTGGTTTTGCTGCGTCATGCGATCCAGTTTTTCAACCGGTACAAACTGAAGGGAATATTTTTTATTGGCAAGTTCTTCTTTTAATTCCTTGAAGAGCTCTTTTTGCATACCGCGCTGAATAAAGATGCGATTAATGGGACGATCAGCCCGAACAGCTTCAATTACAGCCCTGACACCGTATATAATATCCGGCTCATCTTCACGCTTTCTGTCACGATGTCCGCCAAAAGAGCGTCCGTCTTTTTTCCAATGCTTGTAATCGCGGCGGTCACCGCCAAATTTGTTTTTATCACCTTCCATGCGGCAAAGGTACTACTTTTAAGCGAAGAGGCAAACGGGATGAGGGATGAGGAAGAATTCGTTCCCTCCTTGGCGCTTCCCTCTATTAACGTTTTACGCGCAGCTTGAAATTCGACTGCCTGGAGACATCACCACTGAAAGTAAGTTTTTCACCCCGCAGGTATTTTTCAGCATCGTCAATATTCACAAAGAAAAATGCTTCTCCCAGTTCGGTATAAATCCGGTTCTGGTTGAATTTGTCACGTACCGGACCAATAAGACCTGAGAAAATTAATTGAATTTTTTGCTTTTTATAATGAATCAGCAGTTTACGGATCATGTAAATGGCCGTGGAGTCTACTGAATTAATTCCGCTGGCGTCTACAATAATGGCTTTTAATTTTCCGCCTTTTGCCTTTTCAAACTCCATTAGTTTTTCGCGGAAATAATCAGCGTTGGCATAAAAAAGCCCGGCGTCAAAACGAACAATCAGTACTTCTGGATCTAATTCTACATTCTCAAAACGTTCTACGTTGCGGTACAAATTGGTGCCCGGAATTTTTCCCACAACCGCCATGTGCGGATTCGAAACCCGGTAAATCAAAACAATCAGGGAAAGTACCACGCCCAGAAAAATGCCCTGCTGAATGCCAATAAAGAGTGTTGCTGCCAATGTAACGGCATACATTACAAATTCAACCGTATCTGTCCGCCACCAGGCACGGGGTGATTTCAGATCAATTAAACCGACAACGGCAACTATAATAATCACTGCCAGCAGCACCTTGGGCAGGTAAAAAAATAAGTCCGTCATAAAAAGCAGTGCCGCCAGAATAACAACAGCAGCAATTAAACCAGCCAGCGGCGTTTTTGCCCCGGCCTCATTGTTTACCGCTGATCTTGAAAAGCCGCCGGTAACGGGATACGATGAAAAAAATGACCCTATAAAATTGGCTGCACCTAAGGCCACCAGTTCCTTGTTTGGATTTACTTCCTGAACAGCTTTTTTTTCTTCAATGGCTTTTGCTACCGTAATGGCCTCCATAAAGGCAATCAGCGCAAGGGCAAGGGCAGAGGGCAGCAAAATTTTAAACTCTTCCCACGTGAAAGCGGGGGTTGTAAAATGAGGTAAACCAGAAGGAACTTCCTTTACAATACTGATTCCGTATTGCTCCAGGTGCAGCAGGTAGGTAATCAGTGTCCCCAAAGCAACGAGCAGCAGTCCGGCAGGAAATTTTTTGCGGTATTTTTTTAAAATCAGAACAAAGGCAATGCCTATAGCTGCAAAGAGTATAGTGGGCGTGTGAATGACATTAATCTGATCTATAAAATCAGTTATCAAAATGTGCAGCTGATTATTTTGAGCCAGTTGAATGCCAAGCAGGTTCCCCAGTTGATTAAAGGCAATGATAATAGAGGCGGCGGTGGTAAACCCGACAATAACCGGTTTTGAAAGAAAGTTGACCAGGAATCCCATGCGGATGAGGCCAAATAAAAGCTGGGCTGCGCCAATCATCAGGGCCAGAATCAGGGCCAGTTCAATGTATCGTGGTGAACCCGGTATAGCCATTACAGATACAGTGGCAGCTACAAAAAGTGAATCCATGGCCACTGGTCCAACCGAAAGCTGGCGCGATGTGCCAAGCAGTGCATAAACTACCAGTGGAACCAAAGCGGCGTACAAACCATACACCGGCGGCAAACCTGCAATCATGGCATAGGCCATTCCCTGCGGAATAAGCATTATGCCTACTGTTAAGCCGGCAGACAAGTCTCCCCTGAGCTGACTTTTGTTGTAGGTTTTGAGCCAGCCAATTGCCGGGAGTATTTTTTCAGCGAATGCCATTGGGTGTAAATGTAGGCAAAACTGCAAAATCACCCGGAATTTGAGTGTAACTAAAGTTACGGTGGTGCTGACCAACGAAATAATGGCTGTGAAATTACCTTTGGAATCAGGCCGGCGGAGGGTAACCCGCCGGAACTGTTTCATGCACGGTGCGTTTGAAAGGAACAAAAGGCCGGGCAAAGTAAGTTGGTTCAAGACTATATCCGTGTATATTTGTTACTCATCCATTTTTTTATGAAAAGAATCCGGCTTTTAATTCCGTTGCTCGCATTTGTTTTTGGTTGTGCCCAAAGCAGGTTTGTTGAACCGCTTGATAAGGGACAGCTCAGCGTGGGTGGAAATTTTGGTGGTCCGCTCATTGAATATCCTCCGGCGGTGATTCCAATTCCATTCCTGGATGCTGAAGTGGGGTACGGACTTGATTCCAACCTGACCGTTCACGGTGGTTTAAACCTGACATCAATGGCATTTGGTAATTTTCACATGGATGCCGGTGTGACTTACAAATTTCTGAATCAGCGTAAATACATTCCCAATCTTTCGGTATCGCCTTCGTTCAATTTAGTGTATGATGTGTATGATAAGGTGGGTAAATTCTGGCCGGTGCTTGATGTAAATGCTTACTGGAATTATGGGGAGCGCCGCAATTATTTTTACGCCGGATTCAACAACTATTTTGAGTTGTCAAAAACCATGGCCAATGATCAGCCACAGGCACACCACTGGTTGTTCAGTCCGCAGATTGGGCATATCCTTAAAGGTAAAAAACAATACTTTCAATTCACCACTGAGGTAAAATTGCTGGGAATAAACCTGGACAGCAAATATTCCTTTATTCCCTATTCAGGCATTACCGGCAACATGGGTGCTACGGGTATTTATTTAGGATTTCGTTGGTTCATAAACAGAAAATAGGATGAGAAAAATTATTTTTTTAGCGTTGATTTCAACGGTTGTTTCGTGCAAAAAAGTAAACCTGGATGGGCTGGCTTTTCCGTCAGAGGCGCTTCATCATTATGAGTACGATGCGTATACAGACCCGGAGATTACCATTCCCGATTCATTCAAAGTGGATGCATTCAAACGGCATCTGATTCCGCTGCAGTCATACAGTGAAGAAACCGGTGAATACTATACCATTTACGGTGTTTACATCGGTGACACCAGCACCCTTGCAACTGATTCTGTGATTCTGTACCTGCATGGTCAGTCGCGGCACAATGATTTTTACTGGACCCGTGCATCGCTGCTGGCCAACATTACGCAAAAATACAAGTACGGTGTTTTTATGATTGATTACCGCGGGTATGGCATGTCTGAAGGTACATCTACTGAAAAAGGCCTGTATGAAGATGCCGATGCAGCCATTGACTGGTTGGTAACTAAAGGAGCTGATCAGAACAAAACATTCTATTACGGATTCAGCCTGGGAGCAATTCCGGCAATTGACCGTGCTGCCTACCGCACTGATTTTAAACCAAAGAAAATTATCCTCGAATCCCCGTTGGCATCGGTACAAAACCTCACGCAATCTTCTACCGTCATCAACGTGAATTCCAAATTTGTGACCAACCTGGAATTTGACAATGCCGAAAAAATTAAAGACGTAACCGTTCCGCTGATGTGGCTGCATGGAGTTGAGGATACGTATGTGAACATTTCAAACGGTGAATTGATCTTTGACAACCACGGCGGTACCTATAAAGAAGCACATCGCATTGAGGGGGCTGATCATGCTGAGGTGCCGGTGATGATGGGGTATTCGGTTTATTTGAATGCGTTGGAGATGTATTTGGAAATGCCTTAAAAATAACGATATGATTATTAAACTAATAACCTTTGGGCTGTTGCTGAAAGGTTTGCTAAGCGCTTCTGCGCAAACTGACTTCTTGAAGATTCTTGAAGAGAATCAACTGACTTTTGAAAAACCTGCGGATTTTGAAGAAGTGCCGGTGAAAGAAAATCCGGATCTGTATTACAATTATGCCATGAAACATATCACCGCTAATTTGGAGGTCAGGTATTCCATCTTTTCATTGAAACAAATGCTTTTAGATTATGAAGAGAGCAAAAAAGATACAAGCAGGACTATGTTGAATCCGAATAACCTCTATAAATCGCTAATGGTGGTCAATATCCTGAATATTTCTCAACTGAATTTGAGTAAAGAAGGCATTCCAAAAGCGGCAGCATTTAACAGTGAATCTGTCATGCAGGAGTTTGGTTGTGAATATGGAGCAACAGCTTTTTTTGAAGTAAATTCAACCTTCAGTGAGGGTTATAAATACTGCTCTATGGTTTATTTGCACAAAGAAAATGTTGCAGACGTTTGCATTTGTTACCTGATGAAAAAACCAAAGGACTTTGAAAAGTATTTTGGTTTGGCTTTTCATGCGTTGCGGTTTATTTGAAGTGTTCTGCTGATTTGACGGTGAATGGTTCCCGGGCATCCAAACCGGCTGTCAGATACTGATTGTTAAGTCTGCTGGATTTAATTCTTATTCAATACCAATAAAGACCAATAGATGGGAGTAGAAATTGAACGAAAATACCTTGTGAACAGAGACAAATGGAATATTGTTGAAAAACCGAAAGGAAATTTATTCCGGCAGGGGTATCTGGTGACTGATCCAACTAAAACCATTCGGGTAAGGTTGACTGATTCAGCAGGGTTTCTGACAATAAAGGGACTTTCTGTAGGTGCAACACGACCGGAGTTTGAATACGAAATACCCCAGGATGAAGCCAGCCAATTACTCGATACTTTTTCAGTTACCGATTTAAAAAAAATCAGGTATGAAATTCTATTCAATGGAAAATTGTGGGAAGTGGATGAATTTCTTGGAGACAACCTGGGATTGATTGTTGCTGAAATTGAATTAAAAAGCGAATCTGAGATTTTTGAACTGCCGGATTGGATAGATAAAGAAGTAACCGGCGATGAAAAATATTACAATTCGAATTTATCAATACACCCGTTTACAAAATGGTAGCGGCAAACATTTAACAAATCGGGTTCAAAATAAATATTGTTCGTTAGCTATCGGGATTATCGGCTGGTGTAAAATCACGGGGAGTACAGTAGATTGTGGTAGGAACAAGAGGCGCGCTGCAGCTAAAAAAGTCCTTTTGATGATCTCTGAATTATTATTAGATTTGATAAGGTACCAAAAAGTAATGTTATACAACAGGTTTGGTTGTATAGGAGGACAAAAGGTGCTGATATAAACTAGTTAGGTGTAATTTTATGACGACAGAAATAGACCATAATAAGTTGCTAAAGAAAATCGCCAAAGCGCGACTTAAACCTTTTGGAATATTTCAGAAAAGTCAATCAAGGATTTTTCTCCACGACAAAGGTTGGTATACTACTGTTATTGAATTTCAACCTTCAAAGTGGTCAAAAGGAACATTCCTTAATATCGGAGTTGATTTGAATCTTTATCCGAGGGACTACTTTTCATTTGGTCACGGATATAGAGAAAAAGGATTTGAAGAGTTTACAGACGAGAAGCAGTTTGAGGATTTAGTAAATGGTTTATGTGACTTGACAATTAAACGGGTTCAAGAACTTGATAATCTATTCATAGACGTATGGGCAGCCACGACATTAAATGAAAAGGAAAACAGCGATGACCCATGGCAACTTTATAATCTTGCATTGCTAAATATCCTATCAAAAAACTTTGACCGGGCGGGACAACAATTAGACAAACTCGTTTCTAAGAAATGTGAACATGACTTTGAATTTAAAAGGAGACAATTAGCGAACGAAATTTTATCTTGGCTTAAAGACGAAAACACGCTTCAAGAAAAAATTAAAAATCTAATTAATGAGACACGCAAACTTAAAAAACTTCCTGTTGCGACACTTGATGACTTGGCAGTAAGAAAAAACAACGCCTAACAGCACCTTTGCGATATGGCGGGTGAAGTGAGAATATAAACAGTTGTGCAACTAATAAACTTTGGTGTGTAAAGACAGTTTAGTATTCCAAATCCGCCATAACGCAAAGCTGCAAAACGTTAGCAGTAATAGGTTGAAAAACAAAATGGCAATAAATCAATTTAATATTACACTTATTCCAAGACAACCAATTGTAGACAAATATGGTAGTGTGCCGACACAATTGTTTGTAGACCACGCAGCCCGACAAAAGCATTTTGACAAAGACTTTGAGGCTGAATTTGACTTTGAAGACGACCTTACAGTTAATTGGTGGCGACACAACAAAATCAAATTTACAGACATCGAACCAAATGTTTCTTCAATGTTAAGACCCATTGAGTGGACAGAAAAATATGACGACATCAAATCTTACGGTGACAAAAACGACAATGATATTTCCATTAGCCTTGCCGACAAAATATATATTGACGAATTTGATTGCCGCATAAATGTTGTCCTATTAGACAAGAACTTCATCAACCTAATTTTAAACTTAGCTAAGCAACTAGACTGTTTATTTATAGATAAACAAGACAGGTTATTTGAGCCGACAATTGAAAATTTAATAGATAGCATAAAGACATCAAATGCATTTAAGTTTGCCTCAAATCCATCTGACTTTTTTGATAAATTTTCTTCTGGACAAATAAAACCTGAATAAACCTACTACTGCTAACCGCACCTAAAACTTATGCGGGCGACATCAAAGCATTTGCAAATTTCAAGGTCGCTCCGCGAAACGTATTTTCATTTTGCAAATGCATAGAAACATAGTATCTTTATTTAACCGTTTCGGTAGACGAGTGTTCCAAAACCGCACAAGTTCTAGCTGCAAAACGTTATAAGTAAGCCGTTGAAAGACGTCACATTAATCAACATCGACAAATATGAGCAAATTAGGTTGCATATGCGGACATACAATAGTTGACCAAACTGACAATATTATTTATAAGGCACACTTTGTTCGCGACCAAGATAAAGAAGCAATTGGCGAACAAACTACAGACATTGAAGCTTTTATTGAGGCCGTTCGAAAAGGTCAGCGAGACAAGTGGCTTAACAATTATTTTGGATCCGATATATACAAAACTCTCACAGACGCTACGGTTGTTAACGACATCATTTCAAGATATAATGTAAAATTCGAAAGCGAGATGTTTGTATGCCAAAACTGTGGGCGAATAAAAATTCAAAAAGGGAATGAGAATAAATTTGTTTCATTTTTGCCGGAAGACAACCAATGGTTAGGCATTTTTAAAGGGTTATCGAGGACCTAAGCTTTAGAAACTGTGGGCTACGGTCAACTTATAACAGCGGTCTGGTGCCATGCGGCATCTAGCTCTGCAAGACAAATTTGAGTACATTTGAAATACAGACTTCGCAATTGTGATTTTAGTTAAAAAACCGCACGATCGCAAAGCCCCAAACGTTAGCAATTATTTACTTAGAGCAATTGTAAATAAATACGGAACAAATAACATCGTAAATCAAACCGGAATGAAAGGATTGAATAAAATCAGAATCCAAATATTGGACAAAAAAATATTCATTCCATTTTCCATAGAAAATTAGATCGGAAGACTCCAAATCAAGACCTGGTTGAATTGTTTCAACAAATAATCCTTCCATTCCTTTTAATTCTCCTGCAATCTCAAAAAACTCTTTGGAACATGGCCTTTTAGGATCATAGTATTCAATATCTCCAATATGGATATACCTTATGGAAAAATCATAACTCAAGGCCAATTTAAACATCGATGTACAACTGTCCTTGTTGACTAAAAAAGTGCAGTAATTGTTTTCGATGGTTGCAGAATCACGAACTCTTAAAAAGACATAGTCACTTTTATCCTTTTGAAGTTTTTTAAGATTGTCCAATATTTGAATATCCAAATTATGATTTGCTAATGACAAGCTATCCAGCCTTGTGGATTGACCAAAAGTTATGGAACCAAGGACGAATCCGCAAATTAATACACATGCATATCTCACCATTATTAAACGAAGAAAAAAGATAACGTTACACTAAGTTAGAATGAATACGTAAAAACAATTGCTAACATGGGCTAAAAATTAATTATGCCGACTGTGGGCTATTTAAGGTCTGTGTTTCATAGAAATTGCGCCAAGCAAAAAATTTCTTAATTCAGGTAAATTAAAAAAATTGTTTGCATGGCTTGTTGGTTAGCATCAATTTCAGTATCTTCGATTACCAGCGGTGCAACTAATTTTAGCCCAGGGTTAGGCAACATTTAAGAAACTTAATCGAAATGGAATTAAGACGAATATCAGGACAGAAAAGTAAAACTTTATTTGAGTTTTACGACCCAAAAGGATGGCCATCTCAATGGGGTAAAATGCCTGAAATGATGCGTCAATTAATAACGACACTTGAATCAATTGACTACGAACCTGTCTGGGTTTTTACATCTCATGCTGAATTATTATTTACCAACAAAGATGATTACAAAGATTGGCAAGTTTTGGTGCAGATAATTGAAATAAATAAAACACAGCATTATAAAATAACCGCAGCGCAAGAGAATCCATGGCATCATTTAACTGGATTTGCGGACAATCATAATTCAGCAGCTGAATTGGTAGTATCTGGACTTTCAGTTTCGGCTGTTGGAAAAAATCGAAATATTTTTCTGGACTCCAATTGATAAAAAACATTGCCTAACACGGGTTTTGCGTCAGTGGGAGGACAGTTCAAATAGAAACATTTGAGCAATAGATAAAGGTTGGTTAAGGCAGACAGTTTACGGTTTCAAAAGCCCACCAACGCAAAGCCCGAAACCGTTATACACAATAAAAATCACAACCTAGATGAAGCAACAAGTTCTAGACACTATCAGAATTGAATTGGTTGTTGTAGCATGTCAGGGCTACAATGATGAAGTTCATATGCAAGGTCAACTTGAAATCTATATAAATCAAAAGAAGCCTTATGACGAGTCTTCCGACATCATCGATGTAGAAAACTTGTTGAACAGTATAGAAAAAGACGGAGAATATAAAATCTTCTCCTGTTGTTGTGGAAAGCCAGAATGTAGCGGATGGTATAAAGGAATTAATGTTGTCACTAATGACCTTGAAATAAAATGGACAAATGAAAATAATAATGAGAATTGGACATTTGAAAAAACATCTGTTCTTGACCAATTAAGGACTGTGAGAAAGGAAGCAATATTCTACAAGAACTTTTTTCGAAAAAAGGATATAGAGTATGTCGGTGTTGGATATGATTGGTAATCTCAGTTCATTTTGATCGAAATCATTAAGAAACTGAAAAATATTGAATGTGTATAACAGCACCTAAAAAGCATACGGATTAATGCTTCGTAAAATCAAACGTGGTTAGAAAATCATTCTTACCTTTAAATAAAAATGGTGGTTAAAGAGCTGTACGACTTTCTAGCTGCCGACCGTTAGCGCTAATAATTAAATCGCACCAAGATGAATTTTTCCTCCGAAGAAATTTATTCTTTGTATGGTCAATATGACTCCTTTGTCACGTTGGAGTTCAATTTCAATTCGGAAGAATTCGAAAAATTTGGAAGCCGATTGATGGGTGTCTTTCTTTATACTCTTGAAGAAAGAAGGGAATTAGAAAAAGTTATAAATCAAAAAGAAGTCCCTAGGACTGATGTTAAAATAAAATTTACTCCTTCAGACCTTGAAAGATTTACCCCCGAGAATATAGAAGAACTGGACAAATATGGGATCCAGGCCAGTAGTTTAAGTGCTGTTTCCTCACTCAATTTGCCGCGAAAAAACAGATTTATAGAAAAAGGAACGAAAGAAATTCCCAATCAAATAATAATTCAACTTCCTCCAATCAATGGTTGGCAAGAGCTAAATAGAATGCGCCTTGGGCAATTGAATTCCATTTATCAGTCCGAAAAACCGTTCACTCCTTATCAAGAAATTGAATATTGGGGCTTACACAGTCATTTCGGAATCAAAATGAACAAAACCGACATTAAAAGATTTAGCAATGGCCAAGACAGTTTTATTAAAAAAGTCAGATTGCTAGAGTTGGAGTGCAAGTACCACGAATTAACCATAACGGAAGAACAAATAAATGAATTTGTTGATCTGACATTAGCGAAGATTCTTTATAAAAACGCTGTTATAGACAAGGAGATTCAAATGTCAGGAGATAACGTAAAGAAAGTCATGGCCACCTACAAGGAGAAAATTGATGATCTGAGGAAATGTTGTTCTTCATTTGAAGAAGATGTAATTAGATACGGCGATCGGCCAATTTATCTTACCTACGAAAGATTCGTGCATATTTACGCTCGGCACGTTTCGGAAACACAGATCGGCGAAAGATTTTCTGCTGGCAAAACAGTATTCCAGTACAAATTTGACGACATCAGATACTTATTAAAAATGGTCGTTGATTGTGTAAGCGATGAGATTCAAGAACATTTCAGATCTAGCACTGACCAACCGTTTAGGAGAATGGGAAAAAGAGCTGTTTACGTTGATGGACACTATTACAGACTAGTAATTGAACCAACTGGCAGTATCCTTGACTTTCACCCGTTTAACATCGCTGAGGGGTAGAATTACTAGCGCTAACAGCACCTACCCGCAAGCAGGTTCTTTAGAGCATTTAATCAAATAAATCACTACATTTAAATTGCGGTGCTTCGTAGCCAGACCATTGAATAACCTGCCTGTGGGTAGCCGCCAAACGTTAGCGGTAATTCCATGAGAGTCGAAAGAGTCGAAGAAATAAAATTTCATACGGATAATGGCTGGTTCAAAAACTATGAAAATTTTGAATCAATGCCCGAGCAGGTCAAAGTAAGAGGTTATATATACATTTGGATTATCATTATTTCATTAATATTGTTCGGGTATGCCGTATATTTCACTCAATTAATTTCAAGGGAGACCTCTTTTCAACTCGCTCCGTTTTTAATCTCGCTTGTCACTTTTGGCATTATAATAAAAATGGCACGGGACAAAATTATTGCTCGAACAGAAATTACTCTTTTTCGTGATCGGATCATTGTAAATGGACAAGCATTTAATTGGTCTGAGGTGGAGAACATGCACATAATTTACTACTCAAACAGCATAAACTCAGATATGCCACCGAGCATTAGTATTAAACTAAAATCTGGGCGCCCAATTACCTTTGTGTTTGCAGACTTATCAACGACACCAGGTTATAGCGGTGACCTGCCAAGAATTCTATACATGTTTTGGAAACGAGGTGTAAAAGAAACCGAGGAGAAAACCAGCATGCGCAATGGCTAAAAATAAATTTCCTAACTTTAACCTAAGCAGTATTTCGGTATAAATAATTACTTGACTATAATAAATGCTCATTAAGGATAGAACATGAAAGGTATCATAACAATTGTAACTTGTATCGCAGCCGTCTTAATTTACGAACTAATCGTAATTTATATTTTTAATTGGACTGGAACTTATAGAACAATTGGAGCTGGCTTGATCGGAATTGTTGGGGTTTCTATTGGACGACTTATCGAAAAAAAAATAGGTCAATCGGAAAATTCTACAAAAAACAAATCACAAAACGACTAGTCTTTTATCGCTGCTGGACCAGCCAAAATATCCGTAAAAGACTACCGCTATCAGCGCCTTACCGCAAGCAGGTTTTTAGTGTTTCATAGTCAATAATATTTGTATCTTTAAAGTTTTGTACTCCGTAGTAGGTTTTGTGAATTCCCTGCCTTCGCCAAGCCCCAAACCATTAACAATAACTACAACGAAACCCGGATAAGCAAATAAAAGACAAAAATGAAAAGACAAATAGTTTTATTCTTTCTCGCATTTTTAAATAGTACAACGTTTGGACAAGTAGCGAAAACTTCTGAATTATATAACGTAATCAAGGAAAAAGACAGTCTTCTTTTTAATCTTGGGTTCAATACCTGCGACATCAGCCAATTTGAGAACCTTATAAGCGATAGCTTTGATTTTTATCACGACCAGGCTGGATTTTCAAATTCAAAGGAAGAATTTATTTCAGGAATTAAAAATGGACTTTGCCAGTTAGCCTATAAGCCAAAAAGAGTTTTAGCCGAAAACACAATGGAAGTTTATCCATTAGAAAAAAACGGTGTTTTGTACGGAGCAATTCAAAACGGAACGCATAATTTTTATGCCATTGTCGATGACCAACCTGAATATCTGACAAGCACTGCAAAATTTACACATGTCTGGATTATTGAAAATGGCAATTGGAAATTAGCAAAAGGGTTGAGTTATGATCATCAGGATTTTGAAAAGCCATTTGATGAAAACCTTTTGTTTATTGATAAAACGGAGACAGAAAGATGGCTGAAACAAAAACAAATTCCAGCACTGGGTATAGGTTTTATAAAGAATGGAGAGATTGAGCAAATCAGTGTCTTTGGAGAATTGGAAGTAAACAGGCCCGCACCCCTAAACACGCTATGGAATGTAGCCTCATTGACAAAACCAATTACAGCATTGGTTGCCTTAAAATTAATAAATGCGGGCAAATGGGACTTAGACGAACCCCTTTATAATTACTACATTGACCCCGATATAGCCAGCGACACCAATACGCAAAAATTAACAACACGAATCGTCTTAAGTCATCAGACAGGCCTTCCAAATTGGAGAGGTGATCAGGCAGATGGAAAGCTTTCGTTTGAGTTCGAACCCGGAACAAACTATCAATATTCAGGTGAAGGGTATGAATATTTGCGGAAAGCGCTGGAAAAAAAGTTTAATAAGTCATTGGAACAATTGGCAAGTGAACTACTGTTCAAGCCCCTTAAAATGAATGACACAAGGTTTGTATGGGACCATAAAATGGATAGTACCCGGTTTGCAAAATGGCATAATGAAAAAGGAGAACTTTATACAACCCAAAAAAACGCAATTGCCAACGCAGCAGACAATTTGCTGACAACAGTCGGAGATTATTCCAGGTTTTTGGCTCATATCCTGAATGGTGCAGGCTTGTCGAAACAATTGTACAATGAAATGATAGCTGAACAAGTTAGAATAAACAACTACAAATATTTTGGTTTGGGTTGGTGGATTGATGAAAATATAAACCCGGACAAAGATTTTGCACTTGTACACGGTGGTGATGATATTGGAGTTCATGCAATAGTATTTATTGTTCCAAAGTCGAAACAAGCTCTTTTAATTTTTACAAACTCTGACAATGGAACAAGTGCTTTCTCAGATATACTTGTGAAGTTTTTAGGAAAAGACGGAGAGGGAATATTAAATGTAGAAATGCAATAAAAAAACTGTTTATGGCACCTACAGGCTGCGCAGGATTTGTTGTCCTGCGCTAATGCACGCTAAAGGAGACTTCATCGTTATCAGGATTGTCGCCTGATGTAAATCACGGGGTGTACAGTAGTTTGTGATTAGAATAAGAAGCGCACTGAAGATAAGAAGTCCTTTGGATGATCTATAATTTTTCTGTAGATTTGATAGGGCTGCAAAAAAGTAGTGTTATACATCAAGTTTGGTTGTATGGGAGGGTAAAAGGTGAGGATATATACTAGTTATGAGCAATTATAGTAAAAATGATTTATCCTGAAGGGCACGATTACTTTCCACTCGAAATTCCAGTACATGAGCCCCTAGATTGGGACATGAAAAAAATACTCCAAGTGCATGAATACTTTAGAAGAAACTTGGACACCATCATTCCAAATTTGCCAAAAGACTCAGATTATAAATTGCTTTCATTTACAGGTCTAGGTGGAGGGAAGTATCCAATAATTGGAATCTTTCCGCGGACGGGTAAGTTCAAGACGGATCCTAAACACTCCGATTTTTTCAACTATTTTGATGCCGCAGAAAATTATATTGCGCAAGTAGGGTTAGAAAGTTTATTGGAAAGATCGAAAGACCTACCAACACCAAAATGGTCGGACCTGGAAAATGGAATGATGTACCCAGACTAAAATAACAGCTCATAACAACACCTACCCACAAGCAGGTTCTTTAGAGCAATTAATCAAATAAATCACTACATTTAAATTGCGGTGCTTCGTAACCAGGTCAGTGAATAACTTGCCTGCGGGTAGCTGCGGAACGTTATAAGTAATTAAAAAGATATCATGAGGCATTCAAAACAGAACAACTATTTTTTCGCATTGGGCTTAATTTGCTTAATTTCATTGTTTTCGTGCCGTAAAAAAGACGAACGCTATGAAGGGTATTACGTCGGAGAAGAAAGATATGCCTATATTGATTCCGGCGCAACTACACCGAGCATTGACTCTACCTACGTACAGGAAATTGATATTACCTATGAGAAAGCGATCAGTTCCAAAAAAAAGATATACACGTTTCTGAGGGTATTTAATAACCCCTATAGTCAAATATCTCAGCTAAGCCAAAAGTCATTTGAGAATCATGAATACCTGAGTCCGCTGGGTGGTTATGTGCGATTTTCCGGAGACAGTATGTATATGGCTTTTTCGAATTGGACAGATGCTGAAGAGGTTTGGGATATCGAAACCTGGGAATTCAAAGGGAAAAGGAATTAGACGAACCTCTACCAGTCATTGTATCTCCGGATTAGCGGAAATTGTTAAACGCGTTAGAATAGCTATTCGTATGGAAGAAATTATAGCAGCAGCAATAGGAATCATTGGTGTCATTGTTGGCGGACTGATTACCTATTTTATGCAAAAGGCCTAGTTCAGGAATGAAATGATCAGAGTGCGGGAAGAAAATAAAACCGAGTTCCAGGCAGAACAAACGGCCTTGCATTTTTTGAGTCATAAAAACTATACCGATCGCTCTTTTGAAACCTTAAAAAAACACCTGGGAGGTTTTGAAGACGACGAACTTCGAAAAATCCTGGTGCGCGCGGGCGCAATCCGGACCTATCGGGAAGATCAGAGTGAATGGTGGAGGCTGCTCAGCCGGATGGATGAGTATATTGCAAAGAAAAAATAGTACGTTTAACACGCCGCAGCGAACTAAAAATCCGGTTCTGCAAATGGATGTGAACTATGGAGCCATGGTAAATAGAAAGCTCTGAATTTCAATTGCTGGAAACAAAAAATCCCACCGGTTTTCAACCGGCAGGATTTTATAAAAGTTCTAAAAAATAGTCGTGTGAGAACGGGTTATTTTTTTTCCATTTCTATGGTAATGTAGGAGTGCATTACGTCGTAAGGGGTTGTTGACCAGCCTGAGTTATTCACCCGTTCCAGGCTCATTTTTGTATCATCGTGGCTTACGATATCATAAAATTCCTGCTCTGATGTTCCACCTGCAGGAGGATCGTTTTCCAGCGTCAATACATATTCACCGGTAGTTTTTCCGGTATTAAAATCCACGTCTTCAGAAACAAAATAAGTAAAATTAACGGTGGTATCCGTTGTCGTAAAAGTTCCTTTGCCTTCCTGAGATGCGTTGTCAACTTTTTCAAAAACAAAGGTGCTTCCGGTATAGCTTCCGCTCGAAACAGTCAAAGAATCTTCATAGCTGCTTGTTGATGTGTTATAGGTCCCCATTGAGTAGAAGGCATAGCTTGAAGTTGTAACGTTCCATGTACCTTCACCTTTCCAAAGTGATTTTGTAATTTTTTTCTCTTTTGAACACGCAGATGCAATCGCCAGAACGGCCACCATCAAAACTAACGTAGATTTTTTCATTTTTCTGTTTTTTTAATTTAATACTAATAATAGGTTGGACAAAGGTTAAAAAATGCGTGTCCGGATAGTACCCCCAAAAGGGGGATTTACACGAAATTCGACACTACCGGCAATTTTGGCGGGTTGGTGTGGGGAAGTATGATTATCTTGCGCGGAAATGCTACTGAAGGCTAGGCACTATGCTGCGCTGGACATTCGTCCTGCGCCAAAGAATAACACCGGGCACTTGTAGTGCCCTAACGTAAATGACCGGTAGTGATTGGAATTTACCATCTGACGTAAAATGCATGCTGCGCAGGACATTCGTCCTGCGCCACAGAAGAACAAAGGGCACTTGCAGTGCCTAACGTAAATGACCGGCAGCGATTGGGATTCAAAATTCCCCTGGATAATCGATAGAAAATTTAGTAGCTTTAACAAACTTCAAAAGTTAGGTTATCCGCACAATACGGAAAGATAACCTGAAGAAAAGTGGTGGTATAAACAAGTTAGCGGTCATTTTAATACAACCTTGTAACATGAGTAAATATAATACCTTGTGGGAGTTTATTAAGAAAAATGGTAAGCAATCATTTATATTATCCTTTGATGAAATTAAGCGTATTGCAGGAATTGCAATAGACCACTCCTTTTTGAATTATAAAAAGGAGTTGCTTCAATATGGTTACAGGGTGGAAAAAATTTCCTTAAAAGATAAAACAGTCCTTTTTCAAAGGATTAAATGACAACTAACAAAACCGGGAAAGGACAAACTTAAAGAACGTGTACTTGACCTTTTAGAAATTAAACCCGTGCTGCATGCTGCGCAGGATATTCGTCCTGCGCCAAATAAGAACACCGGGCACTTGTAGTGCCCTTACGTAAATGACCGGTAACGATTGGAATTTACCATCTGATGTAAAATTTCTGAACCGCATAATAGCTTGTGGTAATAACAAAAGGTATTCAACAGGTAAGGAGTCCCGTGGATAATTAATACATTTAATCAAATTAGCGCTACTACTTTTATGCCCGAAAACATTAGCGGTAATAGCTGTGAGACATGAAAAAGGAATCAATTCTGCAGGACATTTCGACTGCGACAACCAAATTGCTTGAAATGGCAAGAAATTCGTGTTGGAATAAAATCTCGGAAAATTGTTTATATATAATTTCTGAAGACAGGAATTCGCAACTGAAATTTGCTGAACAATTCCAACTAAAAATTGCTGAGAACAAGTTGAAAGTACCAAAAACACTCACCAATATCAGGCTGGAATTAGAAGGATTGTATGACAATTTTTACGACGTCAATCTTTATGTTTACAGAGCTAAAAAGGACGTGACCATTGTTGACATCTGCTACTATTCACGAATTTCGTTGGAGTCAGAATATAGAAAAAAAGTTGAATCTAACTTACCAATGCTTCATTGCAAAGTAGCTACTCCAATATATTGCGGGAGGTTCGACCCAGACAATAAGCGGGAAGGAAAGTTTGATATTCATTGGCAATTTGGTACTTTAAATCATAAGTGGAGACTTTTTTGGTACCGAAGGAAAATGAAGAAACCGCTAAAGCCTATCAGAACTTAAGCTATAGCCGCAGGCAGTAACTGCCTGCATCCTGCGCCAAAGAAGAACACCGGGCACTTGTATTGCCCTAACGTAAATGACCGGTAACGATTCGGATTCAAAAATCCCCTGGATGATTTGCACCTAATAACACATAGGCCCTTATGGAAATACTTTGTAAATATCTTTTCTGTGAATGATTCTTGCGAAAATGACTTTATGGTTTTCATAGAAAAAACCACTCTATAATCACAACAATTGATATCTATTATTTAAACGAATTGTACCTAACGGTTTCGGGCTTTGCGTTGGTGGGCTTTTGGAACACCAAACTTTCTAGCCGGACTAAAGTTTATTAATTGCTCAAATGTTTTTATTCGCACTGGCCGCCCACTAACGCGAAACCTGTGTTAGCACCAGTGCTATTATTTATTCTTTTAGTAACGTATATACTCCGCAATTATAATTTCCTTCATATTTTTCTTTTGCAGTCAAGGTGCCATTATATATTTTGTAATTCATCGTCATTTTATATTTCACTTTTTTAGGTTGTTTGCCATTTTTTCCGACAACACTCTCTATAGGTGATTTTTCACGAACTGCATCAAAGCTGAGAAATAAAGTACAATGTGAAACTTTCCAAGTCCCAACAATTTTCTTTTTATGTGAAGTTTTTTTAAAATAACAAGTCCCGTCTTTATTTAAAACTAAATCTGCGCAAGTTCCTGATGTCACATGATAGGTTCCTGGTTTTATTTCATTACAATCGAACTTTGATGAACTAATGCTGTCCGAAGTTTCTTGTACAATTTGCTTTTCACTTTCTAATTTTCCATTTGAGTATGTGTCGTTTTTTTTAATTTGTCCATTATTGTAAAAATAAGTCCAAGCGCCGGATCTTTGAAAGTTCTTAATAAATGCTTTTAATTGTAATGTGTCGTCAACATACAAGTTGTATTCTCCATCAGGAATATTGGTCTTTAATCTATAATAACGTCCATACCAAGCGCCCATATCTTCTTTATGTCCGACTTCAATAAAGGTTGTGTCGGAAGGGTTGATAAATTGGTATTCTTCTCGATTCTGAGCAGGAGATTTTAGCTTTATAATAGTCTGTGAAGAGGCAAATTGTCCGCTAAGCAAACACAATATTAGAATGTATAATTTCATATTTGGTTGTCGTCCTTGCATTGGTGCTAACGTTTCACGCATAAAAGTAGTAGCGCGAACTTGATTAAATGTAATGAACTTAATGCTAACCCACCAAGCCGGACAAAAACTTTTTTAATAAATTTCAGTGTTTAAAAAATTTTTGTGCAGCGCTGCTGCTATGAAACACTTAAAATTGGAGAACCGAAGCGTTATTACTTTTTATGCGATGTTAGCACCAGTATTTTCTTTCAATTCATTCATCATGCTATGTAAGTCTTTAATCTCATTATCTGAAAAAGGTAGGTTTAGTCTTATTTTTTTATCATTATCTACAAGTGAATAATTAATCACAAATCGATCTCTCTTTTCAATAAGGCTTAATGTTTTTAAATTTTCAAATTCTATAATTTTTCTTTTTCTAGGCAAAACCCAAAAATGAATTTCGATCCGATCTCCATTAACTAATACAAATTTCAAATTCATTAATATGGATGTAATTATTCCAATCAACGATATAGTAAAAATCAAAACTGCGATAATGTTAAATGAACTAAATCCAAAAGAAGTGAGAATTGCACAAAATCCGAATACATAGAATAGAGTTATCAATTGGTTAAGAACGAAAAAATTGAATACAGGATGTTTCTTAATGATCCATCTGAAGCCCTTATAATTTATGTCTGAATTTTTATATTTTTCCCAATTATCAAATTCGTCTTTTTTCTTATTAAACAATCGTAAAAATACTCCAGTTATCGCAATAATTATTGACAGTACCATTCCAATTAAACAAGTCTTTGTAACCATGGCTAGCCATGAATTGCGATAAGGAGTATATTTGAAATCTACCGGTTTTTTAGGATCATAAATTACTTGTCTAGATGATAAATCAGGATTTTTTTTGCTGTTAAATGATTTGAAGACTGTTATCGTTTCGCCTTTTTTAGTTTTAAAATAATAATCATAGTTATCAGTTAAGGAATTGTATACCCGATAAATAGTTGAATATTCTCCTATACTCTCTATCTTTTTAAACTCATAATAATTTATCGTATCAATTACCAATACGCTTATTATGGAAATAATTAATATTATTATCGGTCGTTTAGCCTCTTTCATAATATTGGTGCTAACGCTTGGCTAAATGTAGTTGCGACTGGCGTTTGATTAAAGGTACTAAATTGATGTTAACCAACAAGCCACGCAAACAAATTTTTAATTTTTTTGATTAATAATTTTTTGCTTGGTGCTAGCAATTGAAATTTAAACGGAGAGAAATGCACCGCCAGTGCAATTACATTTTAGCCTTTGTTAGCATTAGTTATTCTGCTCTCAGTCGGAATCGAAAAATTCCAGCTGCAGAACTCGAGCCATTACGCTTTTTAACACTAATTATTAATGTGAAGTCGGACAATTTTTCGCCGAACTGTATAGAAAAAGTCTTGTTTCCGATGTGCGATAGTGAGCATGCCGAACCCGATAAAGTATATTCATCCTTGTCCCGTCCTTCGATAAATACATTAACATACAATTTCATGTTCTTTTTCAACCCGCTCACATAAGTTACTGAATCTGTAACTTCCATTTTAATTTCATCTGGAAGGAAAAATTTTAATGATGCGTTTCCTTTCACAATAGAATAAGGAAGAAGTCCTTTTCCAATTGTGTCCTGTATGACATTGTTATTTATTTGACTGTGAGTTATTGTTCCGTTCGACACCAGAATAAGGACTGCTATAAGAAACTTCATGTGCGTGATTTTTTTTACAATTAATGCTAACGGACTACGCATAAAAGTAGTAGCGCGATCATTGATTAAATGTACTGAACTTAAAAGTACCCACCAAGCCGGACAAAAACTTTTTTAATAAATTTCTGTGTTTAAAAAATTTTTGTGCGGCGCACTAACTATGAAAAACAGACCTTGATGTAACCGCCGCGCTATTACTTTTTATGCGATGTTATAAGCAGTTATTTGCAATACTTATCTATCGCTTTCCGAGCGTCGTTATCACCATATTTTAAAGCAGAATTCCAATCCTCACAGGCTTGGTCAAGTTGTTTCAATTCCTGAAATAGTATACCCCTGTTCCAATATGCAGTTGCATTTTCAGGATTCAATTCAATCGCTTTATCATAGTCAATGAATGCGGAATCAATCATGTCTTTTGCAGCGTAAGCCTGAGCTCTATTTGAATACGATGAGGAATAATCAGGGTCTAAAGAAATTGCATGAGAGGTTGCCTCTATTGATTTTTCGAAGTCTTTCAAGTAGAATAGAGAAATGCCCTTGTTAAAGTAATAGGACGCTTTATCCGGATTTAAGGAAATGGCCAATTCCAAATCGACAAGCGCACTTTTATATTTACCGGTTTCATTTAGCGCAATTGCTCTTTCATTTAGCAAGTCGCTGTTTAGACTATCAATTTTTATAGCGTTGGTTAAGTCATTGATTGCCTCTTCAAACCTTCCAAGATTAGAAAATAGTCTGCCTCTGTTTTGGAATGCAGCATTATCAGTTTCTTCCAAGGGCAGCGGATCGACTTCTATGGCCTTAGAATAATAATAAATAGCGGAATCATAGTCTTGAAAATTTGTCTCGTAAATATATGCCAGGTTGTTATAGCTTTTGAAATAGGTTGGCTCAATTTCTACGGCCTTTTTTAGACAGTATATTGCAGAATCAATTAACCCTGTTTCATATAGACAACGACTTAATTCATTGTATGCATTATAGTAATTCGGATCTCCTTCAATAGCGGAGTAGAAATGTGACTTTGCTTCTGCGTAGTTCTCATTTTTTAACTCCTTTTTACCCAATTCGTAATATTCCTCTGGAGTCCTTGAGTCTGTTTCAGATTGCTCAGTCCCTTGACCGTTGCAAGCGCAGATAAATATAATTAAGAGTACGTTGAATCGTGATTTCATGAATTGCTTATAACGGAGACGGGCTAAAATTAGTTGCGCCGCCCTTGATTAAAGATAGTAAGTTGATGTTAACCGACAAACCAAGCGAACAAATTTTTTAAGTTGTTCGGATTAATATTTTTTTTGCTTGGTGCACTCTCTATAAAACAAGACCTTAATTAACCCCCAGCCGGCACAATTAATTTTTAGCCCATGTTAGGGTTAGTTTTAAATTCTCTAGCCAACAGATGAATATTGTGACACCCTATTTTTGGTATAGATAGATTGCATTAGTTGATGGTCCGTCCAACAGAATAATTTCTTCCTCATTCCAAATTTTTATTCTATAGGTTTCGGAGTCTATACCATATGACATTGTTATTTGTCCTTCACTTATTTTCCAATATGAATTGATAAATATTTCATTTTCACTTGGAGAGTAGCATCCAGCTAGACCATCAGGTGATATGAATGGAATACAATCCATTGTCGAACTTTTTATTGGGTCACTATCAGGAGTTCGAATCTCCTTTAATAACCAGCAGGAATTAATATCGATACTTAAATCATCTTGAAAGTTGATTGTTCCAATAAACAATATTAAAATAAGTGTCTTTGTCATCTTCAATTAACCCTAACGTTTGACAATATGGACAGTAAGGGATTGCGGGCAATTTCCTATCAGGTTCTACGAAAAGTTGAAGCGTACTACAAACCTTCGCATACCACTGAAACCCTTATTGACTATATTGTGTGTTGGCAACTGCCTTTTCTATTTTTTTAATAATAATCAACTCTATCTATTAATTCTTTGCCTCTCCATTTTGTGTTTGGAGCATCTAAATATAAAGAACCATACATTTCATATGTTTCAATATTTAAAGATACGTCTTCAATAAAAAACTTTCTATAAAAATCCAAGACAAGAGGTAAATTTTCTCGCCAATATTTATAATCAAAATCTGAATGTGTTTCTACATTATCCAATAGATTAAAATACCTATCTCTTGCTGGTGGATGCGATTGGAATCCTATAGGTGGAAATATTGAATCGTGAACTCCTTCATAAATATCAAGACAAGCAAACCATAGAAGAGCTCCTTCTAAAACCAACATTTTTTCTTGAAGAGAATAGAGTGGTAAATTAAGAGATGCTATATCAGCTTCAAGTTCTTGCTTTTGGGAAGTATTATATACGTCAAGTGGTTTATAATCAGATTGTGAATTAAAAACAGCCTTGAAAATAAATTGTTTTGATGTATTTGTATCTGACAAATGTTCAAGTAAATAATGGGAATATTCATGACCAGCAATAAATTGCATCTGAAAGGGCACTGTATGATGCATTTTTTGCTGAATTTTCTTCGGAATAATACCCCTTGGGTCCATTAGAAAATCCAGTGATTCTGTTTGGAGCATAACTCTTAATGCTATTCTTATGGCATTTAATTGTACATGTCTGGGTACTTTATTTCCAAAATCTAACAAACCAAGATTCATAAACTCAAAAAAGTAGTTTAGCGAATCACTTAGAGTTGAAATAATTCCATAATCAGTTTTGAAAATGAGTCCATTCGGTTCATTAGCAAAAATGTTCCCATAGGTTACTTTTTTACATTTATTCATCAAGTCATCAGGAAGTCTATTTTTGAAATGAATATAGTGATAACCACAAAATGAATCCTCTAGTGACCAATTCCCTTGTTTTGCAAGAGCTTTATTTCTATAAACCCGAAATAATCGCATATGGTCTACAATCGTATCAGCCCTTAATTTTAATAAATGGTCTTTTGCATTTTGAACATTGAATATTCTATCAATCTCTTTTTCATTGCAGATTGGTCTATAAAAATCTTTTTGTAGTTCAATTGGTGGAATATCCATATTCAATTTAGTTATATTTTAGCTGAAATGACGTCTTTTAAGGTTGTTGCCAACGGTCGAGGGTACACGCTGTAGGGGAAAACGAAGCACGCACTTATCCCCCGTTACAAAACTTGCCACGAGAACAGCGTGAAACGCCCGCTACACAACCCCTATAGCGCTGTTACCCTTTGTTATGGGCAGTTTTTTCCTTTCTTGATTATGTTTCCTTCGTTGTCATAAATGGTTGTATAGTCGTCATTGTAAGTCCGACTGGTCACGCCAAGTTTGTCAAGCAGCGCATTTGCTTTTAGTCTTGTCGTAACCCAAATTTCGTGATTGTCGATAAATTCCCAGTCCCAAATTTCAGTTGGGATATCGTCAGTCAATTTTTTAAATACTAACAATTCGGCCTTAAATGAATTGTCAATTAATCCATTTCGGAATATAGTGTCAAAACAAACTGGTGTAAACGCATAGTCAATTTCTGCTTCAAGTTCGGTCATTGGATTAAAAACAGGTCCGGCAAGCTTCTCCAATTCTTTTGATGTCAGTGAAAATAGAATTATTGAGTTTATCAAGTTTGTATAATAAAAGTCAACCTGCTTGTCATATTCAATATGCTCTTTGTCGACTGTTGATTTGTCTGTCGATGTAGGTTTAATTCCAAATATTGATTTCAAGTTTATCTTCATTATTGTCGGTCGTCAAAATTGCCCATAACTACTTTATACCCCCACCTTTTCCACACTTATTCACCCCATATTGGGGAATAACCACAAGTTTGTCGGGTTTTATTTTTTATCCTTCAAAGCTTTGCATGCCGCAACCATTTCAGTACCCCAATCCCAAAAAGAACTAAGCCAACTCCCTGATCTTGTCCATTATTTTAGCTGCCACGGCATTTGCTTTTTCTTCGGTAGCAGATTCAGAATAAATGCGGATAATAGGTTCGGTATTACTCTTGCGCAGGTGCGCCCATTCAGAACCAAAGTAGATTTTTACACCGTCGGTTTTGTCGACTTCAAAACTGGCATATTCGTTGGCAACGGCATCTAAAATGGCATCGACATTCATACCCGGTTCCAGTTCAATTTTGTTTTTAGAGATGAAATAGTTCGGGTATTGCGCGCGTAATTCTGAAACCGGTAACTGCGCTTTGGCCAGTTGTGATAAAAAGAGTGCAATACCCACCAGTGCATCACGGCCGTAATGCAGTTCGGGGTAAATGACACCGCCGTTTCCTTCACCGCCAATGACCGCATTGGTTTCTTTCATTTTGGTCACCACATTTACTTCACCTACGGCTGCGGCATTGTACTTACAGCCGTTGTGTTTTTCAGTGATCTCACGCAGTGAAATGGTAGATGATAAATTGGAAACAGTATTGCCCGGTGTGTGTTGCAATACATAGTCGGCAATAGCCACCAGTGTATATTCTTCACCAAACAGGGTTCCGTCTTCGCATACAAATGCCAGGCGGTCCACATCCGGGTCCACAACAATTCCCAAATCGGCCTGGGTTTCTTTTACCTTTTCAATAATGGCTGTTAAATGTTCCGGCAGCGGTTCGGGGTTATGTGGAAAATTTCCGGTTGGTTCGCAATATAATTCAACCACTTCGTGAACACCTAAGGCATGTAACAGGGCCGGAACAAAAATTCCGCCGGTGGAATTAACACCGTCCACCACAATTTTGAAATTAGAGCGGCGGATCAGTTCACGGTTCACCAGTTTCAGGTTGAGTATGGCCTGAATGTGTTTCTGAATGTAGGTTTCAATTTCGCTGACAGTACCCAGGTTGTCCACATCGGCAAAATCAAATTCTTCTTTTTCGGCAATGTCCAGCACTTCTTTTCCATCTTTGTCTGAAATAAATTCGCCGCGTTCATTTAATAATTTCAGCGCGTTCCATTGTTTGGGATTGTGGCTGGCCGTAATAATAATTCCGCCCTGTGCTTTTTCAAAAGGCACTGCCACTTCAACCGTTGGGGTGGTTGAAAAATCAAGATCCACCACATCAATTCCGAGTCCCTGAAGTGTAAAAATAACCAGGTCTGAGATCATTTTTCCTGAAATGCGTGCATCACGCCCCAGGATAACTTTTACGCGCTGATTTTTGAACCGCAGTTTAAGCCAGGTTCCATAAGCAGCAGCAAATTTTACGGTATCAACAGGGGTAAGGGCTTCACCCACTTTTCCGCCAATCGTTCCGCGGATTCCGGAAATTGATTTTATAAGTGTCACAATGTTCTTTTTTAGTGCAGTTTTCAGGAGTATACCGGATTAGCCGGTACCGCCAAAAGATGAACAAATATAGTCTTTTATGCCTGTTCAGGATATCAGGTAAGGCATGATTTCTGTTAGAAACTGTTAGGATTTTTTTAAACCTTCAAAAGAAGAGGTCTATTCTCCCGCAGATCGCGAGATGTCGCGACGCGGATTAAATGCGCAGAATACGCAGATTACTGTTACGACCAAACCAAATCTGCGCCTTATCTGGCGCCTACGCTAAAGCTTCAGCGTAAGCGTTGCGGAAAAATCTGTGCGATCTGTGGGAAGTCAAAAGGATGGACACCGTAAAAGTTGATTATAGTACTACTTCTCGAAATAAAATTTCCTGACAGTTACATAGAAACTCCCTTGATTTGCCGAAGCTACACGCTTTCGCATAGCTTCAGCCTTGTAAAAAGCAAAGGCGGGTGTTAAAAAAGAATTTCGGCAGGCTTGGATATTAAATAATATTCGTAATATTGCACCGTATTCAAGCGTCGGGATACTCATTCCGGCAAATTAATCACCAACAGTTTACGTTTATCCAACACCTTACACTTATCCAATTTTAATTTATGACTGATTTTTCTGAGTTAAACTCGAAGAAATTACCCGAGTTACGTGCTATTGCCGATACTTTAGGTATTACCGGAACGGATTCAATGAAAAAAAATGAACTGATTTCGGCGATCACCGGCGGAGCGTCAACTGCACCAAAGGCCGCTGCTGAAGAGTCGGTTGAAAATAAACCAAAACGCAAACGGCTTCCGGCTGAAGCAGTCGTGAAAGAAACAGCTCCGAAAGAGTCGGCACAGAAAGAAGTTACTGCAGCATCTGATCTTTTTGGCAACCCCACGGAAGAAAAATCTGAAAAGCCGGTTCACATTCAGAAATCAAATGATCAGAAACCGCGTGAGGAACGTCCGAAAAGAACATTTGAAGAGCGCCCTAAAAAAACATTTCAGAAAGAACATAAACCCCGTCCAACTGACGGACAGTCAAAAGCACCCGTTGATCTTGGCGCCGATTTTCAAGCCGATGATAACGATGACAACATTGATCCGGTAATACCGGCAGAAACCGACGATATGCCGGTTGCTGCATCTGAAGAACTTTCACAGGAAAGACCGGTTGAACAGCCCCGTTCAGAAGAGGCTGCTGCGGGAGATCAAAACGGATCAAACGGCAAACAGCAACACCAGCATCAGCACCCGAAACCACAACATCAGCACCAGCATCAGCATAAAAAACAGTCGCAGGAAGATTTTTACGGCTACAATTTTGACGGCCTGGTAGTGAGTGAAGGTTGTTTGGATCTGATGCAGGACGGATATGGATTTTTGCGTTCGTCGGATTACAATTACCTGGCTTCGCCGGATGACGTTTATGTATCTCAGAGCCAGGTAAAGTTATTTGGACTGAAACGCGGTGATACCGTTCGTGGTGCAATCCGCCCTCCTAAAGAAGGAGAAAAATATTTTCCGCTGATTCGTGTTGACAGCGTTAACGGGCGTGAGCCAAGTTATGTACGTGACCGCGTTCCGTTTGAATACCTGACACCGTTATTCCCGAACGAAAAATTCAAAATTACCGGTCATAAAAATGAATCTATTTCTACCCGTGTGATGGATTTGTTTGCACCTATTGGCAAAGGTCAGCGTGGTATGATTGTGGCGCAGCCAAAAACCGGTAAAACAGTTTTACTGAAAGATGTGGCCAATGCCATTGCAGCGAATCACCCTGAAGTATACCTGATTGTATTGCTGATTGATGAAAGACCGGAAGAGGTAACAGACATGGCCCGGTCAGTAAATGCAGAGGTGGTTGCTTCTACGTTTGATGAACCGGCAGAAAAACACGTAAAGCTGGCCAATATTGTACTTGAAAAAGCAAAACGTCTGGTAGAGTGCGGACACGATGTGGTTATTCTGCTTGATTCCATTACCCGTCTGGCACGGGCTTACAATACCGTTCAGCCGGCTTCGGGAAAAGTATTATCCGGCGGGGTGGATGCCAATGCCCTTCACAAACCAAAACGATTCTTTGGAGCAGCCCGTAAAATTGAAAATGGCGGATCGCTGACCATTCTTGCAACAGCACTTACTGACACCGGTTCCAAAATGGATGAGGTTATTTTTGAAGAGTTCAAAGGTACCGGTAACATGGAGCTTCAGCTTGACCGTAAAATTTCAAACCGTCGTATTTATCCGGCTATTGATATTCTTGCATCGGGCACGCGCCGTGAAGATTTGCTCATGTCCAAAGATGCCCTGCAGCGTATCTGGATTCTGAGAAAATACCTGGCCGATATGAATCCGGTTGAAGCCATGGAGTTCATTAAAGAACGCATGGAACGCACGCTTTCAAACGAAGAGTTTTTGATTTCAATGAACGATTAAGAACGGCGTTGGTGAAGAGAGACAGCGGTTTGGTGTAATGAATAAATCCCTTTAATTAAAACAAGAGTTATGGAAAATTCAACAGTCGAATATGCCGGATTCTGGAAGCGTTTTGCTGCAATAACCATTGATGGTGTTATTATCCTGTTCATCACCGCAGGTTTCAAATGGGTGTTTATGGATGAAATAATTTCACAGGGCCAGGATGACTATCTCTATGGTTATTCTGATTCATCCGGCCAGCTATTCTATCAAAAACTTGCTGATTATGCCTGGTCTTTTTACATGCTGATAATTCAGTGGTGCTATTTTGCAGGTATGGAAAGTTCACCGCTCAGAGCTACAATTGGAAAATTAGCCGTTGGTATTTACGTAACCGGTGAAAACGGGGAGCGCATCAATTTTGCAAAAGCCACCGGCAGACATTTTGGAAAAATTATTTCCGGACTCATCATTGGTATCGGCTATATCATGGCTGCGTTTAATGAGAAGAAACAAGCGCTGCATGATACCATGAGCGGTTGCCTGGTCATGAGTAAGTAGTTTTTAGATCAAAAAAAAATGGATTAGAACCGCTTCCTGCAAAGGGGCGGTTTTTTTGTTGGGGTAGCAGGTCGATCCCATAAATCAAACCCCTGTCCGAAAAATACAAGTTTATCCAATAAATTCTTCAGACCTTTGCGTCAGAATCAATCCATCCATGCGAACCGTTTTGTTTTTAGGGCTTTTGTTTACCAGTTGTTTCCGGGTGTGGGCACATGCTGATGGGTCTTATTTACCGGCTCAGAAAAAACAGCTTGATTCAAAAAAACTGGGCACCCGGGTTGATTTTGAACTGATACTGCCGGATACTAATTTCACAGCAAACGGACAGACATTTCCGGTCATTTACCTGCTTGATGCGCAGAATACAGTGAACTATACCTACAACCTTTCAACCATTCAATACCTGACCGATTTGGGTGAAATACCCCAGTGCCTGGTGGTGGGCATACCGTTTGATCCGGCTGTTCGCAATAGCTGGACAAACCCGGATCAAACGGGCGGCAGGGCAACTGATTTTATTAATTTTCTGAGCATAGAACTGGATTCCGTTCTAACTGGTTTGTACCATGCTGCGCCGTTGAAAATTCTGGTGGGGCACTCACGCACCGCCATACTGGCTTCGTATGCGCTGTCTGTTAATCCGGCTTATTTTTCAGCAGCAGTTTGCAGCAGTTCGGCTTATTTTGATTTTGGAGATACGCTCCAGAAAATGCAGTTTGAAAAGTTTCTCACCACCATCAACGGGCAGGTTAAAAAGTACCACTATTATTTTTCAGCCGGAAGTGAACAATACGGAGATCTTCACGAGGCATCTGTCAAAGAAATGGAACAGTATTTAAACGCGCATTCCAATCTGCCGGATAATTTTTACTGGTCTGTTTTGTATGAAAACGGGGGCCACAATTCAACGCCTGGTTTTACATTGAACCATGCATTGCTTGATTTGTTTTCACCCTACCGGCTGGCGCTGCAATCGTGTTTTGAACTGGTAAAAGATTCTGCATTTTCAACGCATGTTCCGGTTGATCTTTTTCAGTCCGTTTACCAAAATGCTTCTGTAGAAATGGGATATACCGTTAAACCGGATCTGTTATTTTACAACAGCATTGCATCAGCTTACGCGAACGACTACCAGGGGTATTTCGGTGCCGAAAAAAACACGCTGTGCCTGGCTGTTTTAATGCAGGCCGTTGCTGATTTTCCGGACTCGTATGAGTTTTATGCCTGGATGGCCGAACTGCAATTTGAACAGAACCAGGTGGCCGCCGGTGAAAAATCAATAGCAGAGGCAAAGCGGCTGATTAAACAATCTGCCTCACTCAGCAAAGCTGAAAAAAAGGAATGGAATAAGTACCTGGATACGCTTGCTCCAACAAACTAAACAGATTCAACAAATGCGTACAATTCTTTTTTGCCTCCTGGCTTCTTTTATCACAGCTTGTGTTTCAGCCAGAAAAAATGGTGCGGCTGAACTGGTTGACCGCAAAATTCAGAATGAAGACAGTGTTTTGTGGAACGATACATTGCTGCAGCAAGACAAGGCCACCTATTCAACCTACGCCGCTTATTTTGCTGATCTTCCGCTTACGCTGAGTCCTTTTCCGGTGGCAGATTACGATTATGCAGTAGCAAGTTTTCCGCTTGAACTGAACGCCGACAGCCTGCGTGCAAAAGGAATTTCTATTGGCTTTTATCCCAATCCTGATTCAGACGAAGTGTCTTTGGAAATGGCCTTTTTTGTTGTTACGGATGATTCACTGACATCTGAAAATTCGTTCGTGCAGTCGCGCAACTATCCGTACCTGACCGCGCAGGGCATGATGTGTTTTGGCCAGTATACCTTTGACTGGATCTTTGTTCAAAGTCCGCAGGAAAATGCTTACCTGTTTGTGAATATGAAATTATTTGATTTGCAATTTGGCAAAACGGTGCTGGTTTACCCGCAGGCAGATGGTTCTTTTTATTACCGGCAGCTCAATCTTGATCCGGCTGGTTATACGGACCTTGAGAAGTATCAGGCCGAGGTAATTGAATTACTTATGCGGTGAAAAAATCAAACGTAGACAGGGATTAAATTCCTGTTTTGCAATTCATATCCCGGTTCTGTTCAGGATCAGGAATTTTTACTGAACTTTGGCCCGTCTGTACAAGTGTCGCTCGGGTATGGGCAGTAATGTATGAATCCAGAAACGGCTTATCCGGTTAATCCACTCCTCAAAAAATACATTGATTATTATTATTTTCTGAAATCTGATGATCCGGAATTCACCAGCAGTTATTACTTTTTTCCAAATACCAATCACGCGCTTAACCTTCACCGGAATGTAGATGTAACAATCAGCGAAAAATCAGTCCGCATTCAGGAATCGGCAAAAAACAATTGCGTTGCCATTCTCCAGGGAAAATACCAGGAACCCCTGATGGCCGAGCTAAGCGGACGCCTGGACAAGGTTACCATTGTGTTTAAACCGCTTGGAATTTGTCATTTTCTGGATGAACCCTTTCACCAGGTGGCACCATTTCATTCGCAACTATTTACCAAATGGAATCAGGATCCGGCCTATCTGAACCTGCTTGATCATTTTTTTGCAACCACCGATACAGCCAGCCGTGTTAATTTTTTAGAATCGTATTTGCTGCAGCGGTTCCACCATTTTGAGGAGTATGAGTTTTTGAGCCGTGCCATTCAGCATTTGCAGAATAGAGAAGAACAGTTGTCTGTTCAGCAGATAGCAGATAAGCTGGCTGTTTCATCACGCACGCTGAACCGCCTTTTTACCCGGCACGTGGGTATATCACCTGCCTCTTACCGTAAAATTGCACAATTCCGGCATTCACTCCGGAACAAATTGTTTGCAACCCGGTTCAAAAAACTGACCGAAATAGGGTATGAAAGTGATTTTTATGACCAGGCTTATTTTTCAAAAGTGTACAGGAAAATTACCGGTGTTAATCCCAATCTTTTTTTCAAATCAATAGAGCAATTGGCTGATAATAACCTGGTTTTTCGATTTGTTAAGAAATAGGTGTTGTAATATCGGTGCTTTATGTATCTTTCAGATATAGTAGAAAGCATAGGTTTTTTGAAACAGAAATTGATACCTTCAGGAGCTTTTTTATATGTGAAGTATGTGCCTATGTGGTGAATTTTAGTTTTCTTTTTGGAAACACATAGACACATTAGAAAACATAGGTTTCACATAGGGTTTTTGAAACAAAAAGGGAGATTTCTATGTGGTCTATGTGCCTATATGGTGAATTTCAGCTTTCCTTTTGGAACACATAGATACATTAGAAAATAGAGGTTTCACATAGGAGGTTGAGAACAAAATTTGGAAACACATCGATTGTAAAAATTAATGCGCATGAAACAAACTAAACCCCTGGTTGTATTTTTTATTCCGGCATGTATTGCACTCACCGCCTGTAGTCAAAAATCAGCCGGATCAAGCGATACTGCCTCTGCAGAACCAGTAATTGATACAGTTACAGAACCGGTTGTTGATTCGCTGACAATTGATCCGCCGCAAACGTATTCAGCAACAGATACCAATCAGTACATAAAGTTGATTTCAACGGGAACTTTTCACAGCGATGAATTATGGGATGGTGTGGAACAGGAAACCTGGTATGGCATTTACCACGACGCCGGCGCTTATTTTGTAGAGGAAACAGCTATTCGTGCAGCGCGGGTAAATGACCCCATTGTGGATGAAACTGAAAACGAACGTACCGGATGGGAAATAAGTGATTCACACCCGGGCGCATCGCTTGCACTGATCAGCGGTCTTGAGTTTTCTGAAAGTAACCTGCCGCATGTAACGGCGCCAGATCAGGAACTGATACCCGGAGATTCCCTTACCTTTTCATTTGGTGACGTAAATTATGCGCTGTTTGCATCAGGTACTAAAATCACTACGGCTGATAATCCGGAATACAACCAGGTTGAAAATTACAAACTGTTTCTTTCTGGTACCAAAGATGGAGAAACCGTAACCCAATTGCTGGTTGAGCATACTAATTTTGATGAATCTATGGTCAATGTTCTGCTGATTGCAGATTTGGATAAAGACGGAATACCGGACATGTTATTGAATAATACCCGGCATTACAACGTAACGAATCCGACACTTTATTTATCATCCGGCGCCGGAAAAAATACATTGCTGCAAATTGTGGGCTGGCATTACACCACGGGGTGTTGATTGAAAAATAGTTGCCGCTTATTTGACGAGCAGATAAATAATTCCAAATCCAATTAAAAGACTGACCAGGATATTTGCAAATGCCATTAAAAACAGGCCGTCCTGCAGAAGTTTAACTGTTTCTAAACTGAATGCTGAGAAGGTAGAGAATCCGCCGCAAAAGCCAACAATTACAAAGTACCTGAGATTTTCATGCGCTACCAGTTTCTCTTTAAACAGGTACATTAAAAAACCTAAAACCAGGCACGCCATTGCATTTGATACAAGTGTGCCGAGCGGAAATTTCCCGGCATAAAACTGGGGCATCAGTTTTCCAATGCCAAAACGGGAGAGGCTTCCAAGTCCGCCGCCGGTAAAAACAAGTAAAAGCGTTATAAGGTTCATGAGCCGTTCAGTCAGGTTTGGGAATGATAAAGTTTTTTGATACGCGGTTTGCAATGGTATAAACAAAGTAACCAACTGTAACGCCCAATATGGCTCCCGCAATTAAATCGGACGGGTAATGAACACCCAGGTAGATACGGCTGTAGGCAATAACTCCAAGCCATAGAAACAACAGGTACCACCAGGCTGAATAACGCCTGAAAAACAGAAAGAGAAAAAAAGTCACGCTGCCAAAATTGGCGGCATGGGATGAAACAAAACCGTAAAGTCCGCCGCGGTATTCATCACCGTTGGGTTTAATAACCGTTTTAACCAGGTGACCAATTTCGGTGTTGTGCGTAGGCCTGTATCGCTGCACTGTTTCTTTGAACGCATACACTGAAATCAGATCAGTAAGCGTGATGCAGACACCAATTGAAATGAGCATGACCAGTAAAAATTTCTTACCGCGCTTTTTATAGGCATACCAGCAAAAAAACAGGAAGAGCGGAACCCAGGTAATAGCCCAGCTGACATACCACATGACCACATCCAGCCAGGGAGTATGAACATCATTCAACTGAAGGAACAACTGCCGGTCAATATTTTCAAGTGTATCAAACAAAAGGCAATGGGTTAAAAAAATCGTTGCCATTTCAAACTCATGAAATGGCAACGTAAAGATACAAGATAAATGGTGTATTAGTGCTTAACAAATTTTTCGATAAAAATGGTTCCGTCCTGGTTTTGCAAACGAATGGTATAAATTCCCGGTGTCATACCCGAGAGATCAATGCCTGAAGAATTGGTTGAACCGGTTGCAATTAGTTTTCCGCTAAGGTCCACCACCTGGTACGCCAGGTTGCTTTCTGAAACATAAAGAACAGTGTTGGCCGGGTTCGGATAAATGTCAAAATGATTTTCTGTTTCAGCAACCGTTAAACCGCAGGGAACATTATCAAAAACCACCGTTGGAGCAATTGTTCCGCTGTTGAATCCAATAGATCCGGTAGGTGTATTAAAAGTAAAGGTTCCGCCAAAAACGCCAAAGTTAGAACTTGAATTGGCCGTGTGATAGGTCCCGGTTCCGGTTAATGTATCATCCAGGCAATTGGTCATATCCTGCGCAATACAAAAAGTACCGTTGTTTACAAAAAGCGCGCTCAGTGTTTGAATGTTGCAGTTTGAAAAATCGTTGACCAGGTCAATGGTACCATCGTTGATAAAGTGTCCCTGGTTGTTGAAGTTGTTGGCAATATTCAGATCGGCTCCGGCATCGTTGTGTGCAACACTGGTTTCATCGTTGAGATAATCATACACACTGATGGTACCGGTATTATTAATGGTCGCCTGGTTCCAGAGGCTATCCAGGTTTCCGGTGTTGCCGCTGTTTACAAAAGATGCCACATCAGAAATATACAACCGGTGACAGTTGAAGGTACCTGCGTTGATCAGTGATCCGCTGCCGTCAACCCATACATCACGGTCTGATCCGTCTTCGAGCAGTGATCCTGAAGCATTGATTTTAATCTGGCCTGAGGTGTAATAAATAGGCGCCGTCATTTCCATGGCGTGATTAATAACCAGTGAATCACCGTCAGCGGGTACGCAAAAACAGTCCCACAACAAAGGATTGTAAAAATTACCGGAACCGGTGGTGGTTTGTACCTGTGCATGCAGCACGGCAGAAAATCCAAAAAAGAGAGTAAAAAGTTTTAACATACAAGTAAGATTATATTTGTTTAAATATACGAGTCTGAATACAAATCGTTGGTATCATGCGCCGGAAAAATTGTAAAAATAATTGGACGTTGTAACATACAAACTGACTGGCTTGCATTTGGTTAGATAACTCATTAGGTAAAATTGGCTATATTTAGACCAGTTATTGATTGTTGCGGCTGAGGTAAAAAATTAAAAATCAAACGCATGCGTTTAGCTTTTATCGGTATTTCGTGCTTTTGTCTTTCCCTGGTGTCGCTGGGGCAAAACCAGAAAATTGATTCACTCAAAGGAGTTCTCTTAAATCCTTCTACCAGTTATACGGAGGTAAATACGCTCAATGCCATGAGTCGTGAAATTTACCTGTTGGGATTATTTGATTCGGCAATTTATTTTTCACAAAAGGCAATGGATCTCTCGCTGCAGCTGGATTATAAACGCGGCCTGGCAGCAGCATCTATTAATCTGGGCAGCGCCAATATGAATAAAGGCCTCTTTGATACCGCCAACTATTACTTTGGGGAGGCGCTGCTGAACTATCGGTTAGTTGCAGATTTTAAAGGAGTAGGTGCTGCCTACAACAGTCTTGGAAATATTCTGCTCAGCCAGGGAGATTATGATGGTGCCTATGAGCAGTATAAAATTGCACTCAAAATTCGCTCAAAGCTAGGTGACAGACAAGGCGTAGCAGATTGTTTTAATAACATTGGAATTATCAATTATTACCGGGCCGATTATCAGAAAGCGCTGCAAAGCTACCTGGCCGGACTGAAGATACTGAAAGAACTGGGCAACCAGAATGGCATTGCGCGGTCATACAGCAACATAGGGAGTATATACCTGCAGCAGGGTGATAGCATCAATGCCCTTGAAAGTTTTGAAAACGGACTCAGCATTCAGCAGCAGCTGGGTGATAAAATGGGTATGGGCAGATCTTACAACAACATAGCCAGTGTTTATTTGTATGAGTCGCGGTTAGATAAAGCCATGGAAAATTTTCTGAAAGCGCTTGAAATAAAAGAAGAGATTGGAGATTACATGAGTATTGGTCAAACGTACCTGAATATTGGCAATGTTTATTATGTGCGGATTGGTGATGAAAAATTTAACCTGGCGCAGCGCGACAGTCTGATGGATAAAGCGCACGAGTACTATTACAAGTCACTTGAAATATTTACACTGATGCAGGATAAACAAGCCATGGCTATGGCATACAACAGCATTGGTACGGTACATGTTTCAAAAAGTGAACCGGAAGAAGCCTTGAAATTTCTAAACAAAGGGCTTGGGTTGGCCAATGAGGTAGGCAGTGTCAATGATATTAAACTCAGTTACATAGGGCTGGCTGCTGCTGACAGTGCCCGCGGAGATTGGAAGTCAGCCTACGAACACCGAAAGCTTTTTGGCTTTTTCAGAGACAGCATGCTGAATGAAGAAAACATTCGTCAAACCCTGGAGGCAAAATTGAATTTTGAATTTGAACAGCAGCAAATTAAAGACCGGGCTGACCGCGATAAAACGGAAGGAATTTACCGGGAGAAAATTAAATGGCAAAAATACCTGGCCTGGACACTTGCAGCTATCTTTGTCCTGGTTCTTACGTCTCTTTTCCTGGCATTTAACCGCCGGCGACTGAAGCAGGAAAGCTCATTCCAGCAAAAGCTGGCAATGCATCAGAAAATGCAGGCTGCGGTTATTATGGAAACGCAGGAACAGGAACGAAAACGGATTGCTGAAGATTTGCATGACAGTTTGGGGCAGCTGCTTTCTACTATAAAAATTAATTTACAAACCTTGCCCCAGGCCCAGCAGCATTATTACACTGAGTCTCTCTTGCTGCTGAATCAGGCCTCTGCTGAAATTCGCAGCATTGCGTTTAACCTGATGCCGCAAACACTGGAAGATGCCGGGCTTGTGCCTGCACTCTATGAACTGGCTGAAAAAATAAAACGATCCAGCTTGTATGAAATCATGGTCCAGGTGCATGGCATGGAAAAAGTTCCGTTTGAAAAGCAAACTGAATTTAACATTTACCGTATAGTTCAGGAAGCAGTCAATAATATTATAAAACATGCTGAAGCCAGAGAAATAACGATTCAGCTTGTTAAACTGGAAGATACTATTTCAATTATGATTGAAGACGATGGAGTAGGGTTTGACCCGGTAACTATTAAAATGTCCGGGCGCGGTCTCCGTAACATTACCGCACGGTCAGAGTGGCTTCATGGAAACATTACCATTGATTCCAGACCTGGAAAAGGAACAACTATTTTTATTGAAATTCCAATTGAAAAGCAAAGCGCATGATTCGTATTCTACTGGTAGATGATCATCGTATTTTCCTGGACGGGTTAAAGGCGTTGTTCAGGGAAGTAGCCGATTTTCAAATTATAGGCGAAGCTGAAAACGGTGTTCGTGCAATTGAACTTTGTGCCTTGTTAAACCCTGACGTGGTAGTGGTGGATGTTCAGATGCCTGAAAAAAATGGTATTGAAGTAACCAAAGAAATTGTGAAGCAAAATGCTGGAATTCGTGTAATTGGGCTTACCATGCTGAATGAGTCGTTATACATTAAACGAATGCTTGAAGCAGGCGCTCATGGCTATATTATAAAAACGGCAGATAAAGAAGAACTGATTGAAGCCATTTACGCCGTTATGCGCGGTGAAAAATTTCTGGGCAAAGGGGTTGCAGATACGCTGGTCAATAATTTTAATGACAAAAGCGGATCGCTGACTTCGCCGCTGGAAAGCCTCACCCGGCGCGAGAAGGAAATTCTGGTACTTATTGCCCAGGGCCTTACCGATAAACAAATTGCAGAAATGGTTTTTCTAAGTCCGCTTACAGTTATTTCACACCGCAAAAACATTCTGAGTAAACTGGGGTTAAAAAACAAGGTAGAACTTACCCGTTTTGCATTCGATAATAAATTAACCTCGTAAATCGTTCCCCCTTTTGGAGGGTTTTTAATTTCTCCCCCATTTGATGTATTTTTTGATGAACCCTCCAAAGGGAGGATTCACCGCAAACCTGTTTTCTGAATATTTGCCCTGTCAATTTATTAAACCCGGCAAAAACTGCAAACTAAAATGAACATGATGCACGTAAAAAAACAAACAGTTGCTCTCTTAATGATGCCTCTGGCGTTATTGCTTTCCTGTGCAAAACAGGCAAATCCTGAAGTGATTGTAAACGGTGATGAACAAATGACCATTTATGTGGGTGAAACATTTAATGATCCGGGTGCTACTGCTACAGACTATAAAGGGCGCGATATTACCGATGACATTGTTGTATTTGGATCTGTTGGGGCAGAATCAGGAACATATACCCTCGGTTATAATGTACATGATAAAAAAGGCAATTCCTCCACCGGTGAAAGAGTGGTTTCACGCGGGTTTAAAAATACCAATCTGGCAGGTACATGCAGTGTTGAACAATACACCAACAACGGCGGTGGTACTCAAATTTATTCGGCTACTATAACAGCAGGAACCGGAGACATTGTAAGCGTTACGCTGGACAATTCCAATTCCTTTACGGCGCCGGTGGTTATGAACGCTACCATTTCAGCAACCGGCACACAAATCAATATTTCGGATCAGTCTTCCAACGGAAATACCATTACGCTTGGGTCCAACGGTTTTCTGGACAACAGTGACGGACCGGTTACCATTCACATTACATTCCAGACGTTTAATGGTACGATGACGTATAACCATGATGCTACCTGGACAAAACAATAGTTTGCCCGAGTTAAATCAATGAGACTATTAGTATGTGAGGCTTTGCCGATGCATACTAATAAAGTCGAATTGATCCCGACCGTAGCTTCTTCTCCGCAGTGCTACGAAGGAGAAGAACTGCGGAGTGGCGGGATCTTTTGGTTTTATTTCCCATAGTTTCTTGCTTTCGCGTAGCCCTTAGCCTTCACGTAGCAAGGTCAGCAAAACAATAGTTTGCCCCGAGTTAAATAGGTAAAGGGAGGCCCGGTTTTTGACCGGGCTTCCTTTTTTTTTGCGATGTTTTAGTTGATTTTGGGCAGGTACAATTTGTGCTCAAAATCTTTGTTGAACCAGTATTTGAATCCGGCGGCAAAAGTAATTGCCATGGGTAAACCAGGCGTCAGGCTGAGTTCAAAATCAATTTTTGGGGTAAGGGAATATTCGTATTCAATTTCAGCCGCCAGGGGAAAAAATTTGTATTGTACCGGTCCCAGAAACTTTGAGTATCCTTCATTCAGAAATCCGGATGGTACATACGATTCAAACCTGAACCAACTTTCACGCACCATAAAAGCAGGACCAACGCTTACACCAAGCCGGTGTTTGGGTTGGCGCAACACCAATCCTTTCAGGGCAACATGTGTAATGCTGGCCCATCCGGCTGAGCAGTCTGCAGCAATGGCCTGAAGTCCTTTCAGGGCAACTACATCACCCACAAGATAGTGTTCATAGGTAATAACGGCACCGTAATTAACCACAAAGCGTGCATCTTTATCCAGCTTGTTGGGCTGAAGCGGGGCAGTGGGATCACCGGCCGGATGGATCGTAAAACCGACAAATTCAGCACTGATATTGTGTTGGGCAAAACCAGTCGTTGTACCTGCTGAAACCAATAGGGTAAAAAGAATTTTTCTCATAAACCTGTTTCTTTCTAACCGCTGCTGCCGCTTCCGTTGCTACCGCTACCGCTTCCATCAGAACTTCCGTCCGAGCTGCTGTTGACTCCGTCAGAACTGGCGGCGACAGTTACGGTTATCAGAATAATTAAAAGTCCAATGGCAACAATGACACCCAGCACAATGAGTAAAACAAGTGCGGCTGCACCCAACTCACCTTCTTTATCAATACTGGTTATGGTCATTCGTTCAATCATGCCGGTTTGAATGGTAATTACCGGCGACAGGTTTTCACTGCCATTCAGGTCAGCCCGCAAATCGGCAACTGTCTGGCTGGTATAAATGCCAATGTCATATTTGTGATTCTGCCAGTAAGTTTTGCGCTCTTTTTGGCTCCAGGTGCTGTCAGGTGTCTGGTAAGCAGTAACACTCAGGTTTCCTGAAATACTTCCGTCCGGGTTAAAAACCGGGTTTTGCAGCAGGTAACTGCCATACGGATCATGCACATAGAATTTGTAGGTATCCAGGTTTTCGAGAATCTGCCGGTTGGATTTTACATAATCCAGGTTGGTTTCAGCACTTTTATAAAACGTACAACTGTTCAGGTTAAAGATTGCCAGCGCCATTAAATAGCAAATGATCCGGCCGGGACGGGTGCGATGAAATGCATGCATTTTTACAATACTCATACACGTGTTTTTTTAGGATTATCAGTATGAATTTAAAGAAAACCAACCGGGATACCCCGTGTTTTGAATTTGAAAGCCGGAAAGGGAATTTTTTCAGGACACCGGATTATCACAAATAAAAAATCCCGTTTGTAATTTAACAAACGGGATTCAGGATTTTTTGATCAATCAGGATTATCCTCCAAAGTCGTCGAAGCGTACATTTTCTGGTGGAATACCCCATTCGTCGCACATTTTTACAACGGCCTGGTTCATCATCGGCGGTCCGCAAAAATAAACTTCAAGATCTTCCGGCGAATCGTGTTTTTTCAGATACTGTTCAATAACTGCAATGTGTACAAAGCCTAAAAAGCCATCTCCGTCTGCATTAACATCTGCTTTTACCTGCCAGTTATCAGTAGCCTGCGGTTCAGAAAGTACCAGGTAAAATTTAAAGTTCGGGAAATCACGTTCCAGCGAACGGAAATGTTCAATGTAGAAAAGTTCAGCTTTGGAACGTCCGCCGTACCAATAGGTAACTTTACGGTTTGTTTTAAGCGTTTTGAATAATTCATACAGGTGTGAGCGCATTGGTGCCATACCTGCCCCGCCGCCAATGTAAAGCATTTCAGCGTCTGACTCATTGATGAAAAATTCACCGTATGGACCTGATACAATGGCTTTGTCACCTGGTTTAAGGTTAAAAATATACGACGAAGCAACACCCGGGTTTACATTCATCCAGCCATTTTTGGCGCGATCAAAAGGTGGTGTGGCAACACGTACATTGAGCATGATTTTTCTTCCTTCAGCCGGATAAGAAGCCATGGAATAAGCACGCACCACTTCTTCGTTATTTTTCATAACAAGCGGCCACAGACCAAATTTATCCCAGTCTGCTTTGAATTTGTCCGGTGCACCGGCATGATCAACCGGGTGAGCGGTGATATCCATGTCGCTGTATTTAACTTCACAGGCAGGTATTTTAATCTGGATGTATCCACCGGCTTTGTAATTCATATCCTCCGGCAGCTCAACAATAAATTCTTTAATGAAGGTAGCAACGTTGTAATTTGAAACCACTTTTGCTTCCCACTCTTTAATACCCAGAATTTCATCATGGATATGAATTTCCATGTCTTCTTTCACTTTTACCTGGCAGCCCAAACGATATTTTTCTGCAATTTCTTTACGTGAAAAATGCGGTTCTTCTGTTGGCAGAATATTGCCACCTCCTTTTAAAACCTGGCATTTACACTGTAGGCAGGTTCCACCGCCGCCGCATGCTGACGGAAGGAAAATTCCCTGTGTACTCAGTGTGGTTAAAAGGCTTGAACCACCATCTACTTCTACAACACGTTGTCCGTGATTGATGTTGATTTTTATTTTTCCGGCTGTTGAAACTTTCGCTTTTACATAAAGCAGGAGACTCACCAGCAGCAGGATTACAACGGTGAAAACAATGACTGTAATGATTACTACTTTTCCCATGGGTCAAATCTTATAAACTAATTCCACTGAAACTCATAAATGCAATTCCCATCAAACCGGTGATGATGAATGTAATACCCAATCCTTTAAGCGGCGCAGGTACGTGTGAATATTTAATTTTTTCACGGATAGCGGCAATTGCGATAATGGCAATAAACCAGCCAATACCTGAGGAGAATGCAAACACCGTAGCTTCACCAACTGTTGAATACTGGCGCTCCTGCATAAAAAGGGCACCCCCCAGAATAGAACAGTTTACAGCAATCAGCGGAAGGAAAATTCCAAGCGCACCATAAAGTGCCGGCATAAATTTTTCTACCAGCATTTCTACCAATTGGGTAAAGGCAGCTACAACGGCTATGTACATAATGAATGATAGAAAGCCAAGGTCTACAGTTTCAAATTCAGGCCCCAGCCATGAAAGCGCACCTTCCATCAACACATAGTTTTCAAGCAGCCAGTTCAGCGGAACTGTTACACCAAGAACAAAGATTACCGCAGCACCAAGTCCGGTAGCTGTTTTTACGGTTTTGGAAACAGCGAGATACGAACACATACCCAAAAAGTAGGCAAAGATCATGTTCTCGACAAAGATTCCTTTTAATGCAATATTGATATAGTCAACCATGATTTCCGGTATTAATGTTCAATAAGATTTTTGTTAACGCTGCGCTGAATCCAGATGACAATGGCTACGCAGAAAAGTGCAAACGGCGCCAGAATGATGAAGTTGTTGTTCATGTAGCCGTAAGCGTAAAGTCCGGTTTTGTCAATGCTGTTTCCGAAAATTTCAAATCCGGCCAGTTTACCGGCTCCAAATAATTCGCGGAAGAATGACACGACGATCAGAATCCAGCCATATCCCAGTGAGTTTCCAATCCCATCCAGGAAAGAAGGCCATGGTTTGTTAGCCATTGCAAATGCTTCGTAGCGGCCCATCAAAATACAGTTGGTAATAATCAAACCAACAAACACCGAAAGTTTTTCAGCCATGTCCGGCATAAACGCTTTCAGCACTTCGTTTACAATAATTACCAGCGATGCCGCTGCCACCAACTGAACAATGATTCGTATGCGGTCAGGAATGAGGTTACGTAAAGCAGATACAACCACGTTACCTAAAGCAACAACAACCAATACACTCAATGACATTACAACCGCCTGCTCAATAGAAACAGTAATGGCAAGGGTAGAACAAATACCAAGTACCTGAACTGTAACCGGGTTGTTTTCTGATAAAGGATCGGTGATGAGTTTTTTGTTCTTCTTTGAGAACAAGGGCTCTTTTTCTTTTTCGCTCATAGCTATTGCTGTTTTTTTAGAGTCTCAAAATAGGTGACATATACCTTCAATGTTCTGTCAAGCATTTCTTCAACGCCTTTTGAGGTAATAGTTCCACCGGTAATTCCGTCTACCTTAAAAGGCTGTGTTCCGGATCCGTCTTTTACAATTTTGATTTGTTTGTAAACCCCATTTTCTGAAATGGCTTCTGAGGCAAACTGATCATAGAAAAAAGCCTGTTTGATCTCAGCACCCAAACCTGGTGTTTCACCTTTATGGTCAAACTTGGCACCGAAGATCGAAGTCATATCTGATTTGATGGCTATATAGCCCCAGATAGGTCCCCAAAGACCTTTTCCAACCAGGGGAAGTACAAATCTTTTTTCACCGTCTATGTCGGCTACATAAAGCGGATACTGACGTTTTTCAGCAGGCAGTGTTTTGTCGCGGAATTCTTTTTGAATATCTACATTAAAGGCATCGCTTCCGGCAATGGGTGAACCATTTGCGTCCAGTACAATACATTCTTCTTCCACAATGTATTTGTCATATTGTTCGTTCGCATTCTTACGGGTAGATTCGATACTCAGGGCCCCCAGGATATCCATTTTTTTCTTGATTACGCCGTTTGCATCCTGAATTGGTTTTAAGCCAACGGCCACGGCTGCCAGCGCTGCACCAACTACTATAACCAGTATAATGGCAAAAATGAACGTGTAGCTATTACTGTTTTTATCGTATTTCATGGTTACGCAGTTTTAAGTCGTTTCATTCTACGTTTGATATTTGACTGAATCACATAGTGATCAATTAACGGAGCAAGCACGTTCATTAATAAAATAGCCATCATCACTCCTTCAGGGAAGGCCGGGTTCAGTACCCTGATTACAATGGCCATGGCTCCGGCCAGAAATCCATAAATGTATTTTCCGGTAGAGGTTTGCGCAGCAGTTACCGGATCGGTAGCCATAAAAACAGCACCAAAAGCAAAGCCACCCAGCATAATGTGATGAACAGGGTCCAGTTCCATGTATCCGTTTACGGCTGTTGCGTTCAGCAAATAACCAATAGCAAGTCCACCGGCAAAGAATGAGAAAATAATTTTCCAGCTGGCAATTCCGGTATACAATAATAAAGCGGCGCCCAGCATAATCATAATGAATGATGTTTCACCTACTGAACCAGGAATGTAGCCCATCATGGAATTCCATACCGACCATTTGGCGGAGAAAGCATCAATGGATGAATAAATTGGTTCATTGGTTGCCATGGTTGCTAACTCTCCAAGCGGAGTGGCACCGGTAAATCCTTCCGGTGAATTTGCAACATCAGACAAGCCGCTCATCCAAACTTTATCTCCTGACATCATGGTAGGATAGGAGAAGAATAAAAAAGCACGGGCGGTTAATGCAACGTTTACAACGTTCATTCCGGTTCCGCCAAAAACTTCTTTAGCCAGCACTACCGCAAACACTGTAGCAAAAGCAACCATCCAGAGCGGAACGTCAGCCGGAACAATTAACGGAATAAGCATACCAGTAACCAGGAATCCCTCCTGGATCGGGTGCCCGTTTTTAATAGCAAAGGCAAATTCAACACCCAAACCAACACCGTAGGATACAATGACCAGCGGCAGCACCTGCAGGGCTCCGTAAATAATTTTGTCACCGATCTGATCCCAGTAGGGCAAATCAAAATTGCCGCTTACCGCAACGTAATGCCAGTGGCCGGTGTTGTAAATTCCAAACAGCAGGCATGGAATTAAAGCCATTACCACCACAAACATGGTCCGTTTTAAATCAATACCATCGCGGATATGTGATCCTTTTTTAGTCGTTTCTCCGGGCGTAAAGAGGAAGGTGAAAAAACCATCCCATACCGGGTGGAATTTAGCCCATTTTCCGTGATGGTCGGGCTCCATCTTACGCATCATTTTTTCAATTGCCTTCAATTTGATTGAGTATTAGAGTTGGACAATAATAATATTACATGCATTCTGTATAAACCTCGTCGAGTCCCTTGCGGATAACATCCTGAATGTCAATTTTGGAAGTGCATACAAATTCACACAGTGCAAAATCTTCAGGAGCCACTTCATAAATACCCAGTTTTTCCATCAGGTCAAGATCTTTATACATAACAGATTTGATGAGTTGCATCGGGTAAATATCAAACGGGAAAACTTTCTCCATTTCACCGGTTACCACAAAATTCCGGATCTCCCCGTTGAGGTTCGTATCCATGCGGTATTTTTTGCCTGGCATCAGCCATGAGAAATAGGAGCGGTTGGTTGAGAATTTTCCAAAGCCCGGTTCCATCCAGCCTTTGGTCATTAAAAATTTAGGTTCGGCACCTTCAGGAATAACGGTAATCTGGTTGTGATAAAAGCCCAGATGGCCGTCTGCTGAAATCTGATCGCCGGTGAGTACATTCCCGCTGATAATCCGGTTTTGTCCGTCTTTCAATGCATCAGCCAGTAGTTTTTTTACCGGTGTACCAAGGGTTACTTTGTAATATTTAGGAGCCTTTACTTCAGAACCCGCCAGTGCAATAACGCGTGAAGCGTCAAATTTGCCGGTCAGAAATAAGCGGCCAATGATGACAACATCCTGTGCATTAACGGTCCATACAAATTCTCCTTTGTTGATTGGGTCAATGTGATGAATTTGGGTGCCCACATTTCCTGCAGGGTGTTTACCGGTTATTTTGTTGATCTGACAATCTTTTGCATTGGCAAAAACGGCATCGGGCGCGCCGGCACCGTTTACAGTCAGGTGAACTTTTGGAGCAAGTTTTGAAAGTGCTGTGATTCCTGCCTGAAATGCAGCATTTTCACCGTGAAGCACATAATCGTAGTCAGGTGCCAGCGGTGACGAATCAAAAGCTGAAATAAAGATAGCCTTGGGTTTGTCTGACGGGTTTGCAATAACGTCGATCGGCCGCATTTTGACAAAGGGCCATACACCGCCTGTCAGCATGTGATTTTTAACTTCATCGGCATTTAGCTTGCCCGCATCTTTGACACCAAAATCTTCGTATTGCGTTTCCGTTGTTGCGCGGATGTTCAGTTGAAGAATTTTTCGTTTTTCACCACGCACAATGTCTGTTATTTCACCCGACACCGGTGACGTAAACTTAATGGATTCTCTGTTTTTATCGAAGAAAAGGACAGTACCTGCCTTAACTTTATCCCCGATTTTAACTACAAGTTTGGGCGTTAATCCGTGAAAATCGGTTGCTTTGATAACAAAATCACTGGCAAAATCTACCCCGCTTTTAACCTTCTCTGCTTCACCAAGTAATTTAATATCAAGACCTTTCCTGATAATGATAGTCTTAGACATATCGATTCCTGAGTTTATTTAGGGAGCAAATGTAGAAATCTGCTACTCAATTCTGACCTTTTTTCAGAATGATTCTATATAGTTTAGAATTATTCTAAATAGTAACATTGGTAGCATTCCAACTAAAGCAAATGCAGCAATTCACCTAAGGTGAAAATTTCGTTTGTATCCGGCTTTTTGGGTTCCCGTTTCGGGTTAAAATGAAGGGTAGCCATTCCGGCTTTTTTAGCTCCAAGAATATCAGCTTCATAACTGTCACCAACCATAAGTGATTCATGCGGCAGTGCGCTGGTTTTTTCAAGTGCAGTTTTGAAAACAAGCGGGTTGGGTTTGTTAACACCCACTTCTTCGGCTGACAGAATCAGGTCAAAATAAGGTTTGAGGTTGGTACCGCTGATTTTTATTTCAAGCACTTCTTTAAACCCATTTGTAATCAGGTGCAATTTGTATTTGGGTTTCAGGTACTGAAGCACTTCATGCGTCCCTGGAAAGAGGTGTGGTTTATGGGGTGAAATCAGAATGTACTGATCAGCAAACTGTTCAGCAAAAGCAATGTGATCGGGCAGCTGGTATTTGGCAAATAGTTCATAAAATCTGCCGTAACGCACGGTTCGTTTGTCAATTTCACCGCGGTTGTATTTGTCCCAGTGTTCAATGTTTATGCGCTGGTAATCGGCAATAAACAAGTCAAACGATTCAATGTGATTATGCAATTCATGCTGATGAAATAATTCCAGAATGGCTTCGGTTGAATTTTTTTCAAAATCCCAGAGGGTGTGATCGAGGTCAAAAAAGATATGTTTGACGTTTTTCATTGTGCCAGCCAGATGAGAAAGCACATCAGAAAACTGTATAATCCACTAAACAGCAGCATTAACGGGAAGGTGCGTCTGTCATGCCCAAAAAATTTGGCACAGACAATGGAACCTATTGGAATGGAAAGGAACAGGGGTGCAAAAACAGTAAGGCCATAAATACCTAATCCGCGTTTCATTTTTACCAGTATTTTATTGATGCGCGTAAATTTGCGTTTGAAGGGGATGGGGATACCGCTTGTTTTTGATGCCAGGTATTTTTCATGCCTTTTTTTGGCAGCACGTTTCATCAGTAATTCACTCAGAAAATAGAAAACAGTCATACTAACCCAGCCGCCGCTGGTAACTGAAATAAAAATTTCATAATAGTGCGGTTCATATCCCATACCGGCTGCGGCACCAAAGGTGGTCCAGTGCGCAAACAGAAACTTGAATGTTCCAAAAAAGAATCCGGTCAAAAAAAGCGGGATATTCAGCATCATTAAAGTTTTAAACCAAAAGCTAAATCACCCGCATCACCAATACCGGGCACAATGTATGAATTGGCGTTCAGTTCATCGTCAATCACGGCAACCCATATTTCGGTTCCTGCCGGTAAGTGTTTGCTCACGTAATCAATGGCCTGTTTACTTGCAATGGCAGAAACGGTATGAATTTTTGCCGGCGTTCCGTTTCGCTGAATGGCCTCATATACAAGTGACATGGATTGACCTGTAGCCAGCATGGGGTCAGCGATAATGAGTGTTTTTCCGTTCAGGTCAGGACTGGCCAGGTATTCAACATGAATTTTAAGCTGGCCACCTTCTTTTTCTTCGCGGTAGGCTGATATGAATGCATTTTCAGCATGATCAAAAAAGTTAAGCAAGCCGTTGTGCATGGTCAGCCCGGCCCGTAAAATAGACGCTATAACCGGTTGGTTTTTTAATTGGTTGACGCGGGCCACGCCAAGAGGGGTTTGTACACTGGTCTCAGCATAATCCAGTTTTTTACTCAGTTCATACCCCATAATTTCACCCATCCGCTCCATGTTTTTTCTGAAGCGAAGCGGATCTTTCTGAATGTCTTTGTTCCTGATTTCAGCAATGAACTGATTCAGAATGGAATTGGTTTTGCTGAGTTCGTGGATCATAGAAAGCAATTAGACTCAATTGGAATGGGTTATATTACAAAGGTCGTAAATAACCAACAGATATTTTAAATCGTTGAAAAGAAAAATCAGGTTCGGTTGGGTTTTTGAAAATGGGTCATCCAAACTTCAAAAAAAATACGCAGGGAAACCATCACAACAACTACTGCCTTTGGAAAACTATCTTTAAAAATGGTGAAAGCTATCAGTCCGCCAAAATTGGTTGCCAGAAAAGCAATGGCGGAGGTGAATATCAATGAACGCCGTTCATCCATGATGGTTGGATCCTTTAATCTTGAAATAACCGGCACAAAGTGAAAAATGGCGATGGGTATTGCAAGGGCAGTGATGGTCCATCCCAGATCAGATTGGTCATCTCTCCATGCAGCACCGGATTCAGATTCACGTACAATAAACAATAGAAGTCCGCCTTGAAAAAGGCCAAAGGCAAAACCGGCTAAAAGCACATAAAGCAAAGGAGGTTCGTCTGAGCGTTTAGATACACCCCGGTGCAGCCACAGAAAGGCGTAAACAACAAGAATGATACTGTACTCAACAATAAATGAAAGAAACAGGCTGAATGGTTTCCATTCATACACTATAATTCCAATTAATAAGATGATGTATCCGGTTACAATACCTACCTCCTTCAGTGTGATTGATTTCATCCGGATTCAAATTTTACTTGAAAAGGTCGTGCATAATTTCTCCGTCTGCGGTTGCCATTCTGAATTCAAACATATAAGCAATCGTTGCCGGAATATCGGTTAGTTCATGCTGGGTTGTACTGACAAAGTTTTGCTTGAAATCAGGTCCCGCAGCAAAAAAGTTGATGTGCCGGCAGCCTTCACAATCATCACCGTGGCCGCTGAATCCGGACGAAACACCATCCAGGTGCCGGCCGTGGTCATTGGTAATAAAAAGTGACGTTGTGCCGGTGTAATACGGGTCGGCCTGGAGAAAATTCCAGAGTTTCCAGGCGTATGTATCTGTGTCTATGATTCCCTGCAGGTAATTGGTCCAGTTATTCTGGTGGCCTGAATAATCGGGTTCCCGAAAATTAATCAACACCAGGTTGGGGTGATACGTCGAGAGAATTTCAGTAGTTCTTATATACGTAAGGCTGTCATGTCGGTAACCGCTGCCAACACCGGCTCCGTTTAAACCACAGTCAGTTGCCGGAAGGTATCTGTTTTCCCAGTCAGCGTGAGCTGTATTGCCCAGAATTTCGAGTTTGTCTTTGCTGGCAATAATCCAGGCAGCTGTTGAATCCTTGCCAGAATTCATAAGGTAATATTGAAACAAAGACGGGTTTAGGGGAAGCTCAGCGCCAGCATTGTTAATTTCCTGGTAAAAGCCTGTTGTAATGGCTGTGTGTCCGGCGGTTGTATAAGTGGGACCATTGTTGCGAAAAGATTCAGAAACAACACCCTGCGGCGCCAGATCATTGGCTAAATGAGGAATGTATTGATGTGTCGGATCTCCATAGGTTTCAGAATAACGCGGCCCGTCAATAACCAGAATAACAACCTTTTCTGTTTTAAAGTTGAGATCAACCGGCTTGTCGTGCCGGCAAGAAACCAGGAACGCGAGAAAGAGCGTAAGGGAGAGGAAATGTTTGGTGTGTGCCGGCATGAACAATTCAAAGATAAGTCATTTCTAACGGCCGTTGGTGTTGCAAAACGGCTTTATCTTGAATTACGGATTTATCAGGAAAAAGGTTGATCGTAAATCAGACTGCAAGTCCGCCATTCAGTCCAATGGTCTGCCCGGTCAGGTAAGATGCATTGTCAGACAGTATATATTCCATCAGTGCAGCAATTTCTTCAGGCTTACCAAGTGTGCTGACCGGAATTTGTTTTTTTAACTGCTCCTGCAATTCCGGTGTCACATCGTTGATCATACCGGCCGAAAAATAACCCGGGGCAATGGCGTTTACGGTTATGTTTTTTTGTGCCACTTCTTTTGCAAGTGTTTTCGTAAGACCTATTAAACCGGCTTTGGAAGCAGCATAAGCAGCGGTGCCAATAAAACCCGTTTGCGCAACAACGGATGACATAAAAATGATTCGTCCTGATTCGTTTGCACGCATGTGCGGCAGCACGTGTTTAGCTACATAAAAAGGGCCGTTGAGATTTACTGCCAGTGTATGATTCCAGTTTTCAGTACTTGTTTTCCAGCTGATTTCACTTTTTGAAACACCTGCATTGTTAATCACGGCATCAATTTTTCCAAAGTCGGCAATTACCTGGTCAATTAATTGTTTAACCTGATCTTCCTGCGTAATATCGGCTTTATACTTTTTAAAAGTGCCTTTTACATTGTTGGGCTCATGTTGAAAATAATGCAAGGCAAGGGTATAGCCGCGTTCTGAAAACCACGATGAAATGACATTTCCAAGTCCGCCGGAACTTCCAATCAAAAGAATGGTTTTGCTCATCGTTTTAGTTTTTTAAGTGTTTTAAACCAGAAGGGTAAATCGTCAATGGAGTAATCGTAATAGGTTCTGTCCTGCGCGCCAAATTTATGATAAAATCCGGCAATCGTGTCAACATCTGATCCGCCAAAATCAAAGGTGGAATAGTGGCTGGCATAACGCAGCATGGCCTGATCCATCAGAAAATACATGGCTCCTTCTTTTTTGGCTGTTTCGGTAGAAGCTCCTTTGAGATAGGTAATTCGTTTTTTGTCGTGCAGAAAAAAACCGGCTGCAACAATTTCATTTTCTTTTCTGACAAGCAGCAATTCGCCTGATTTGTTTTTGAGCGCGGCCTGCATTAGTTTTTCAAGTGATACCAGGTCAGCAGCCGAAATGGTTTCAATTTTATGCGCAACGTGCTCTTTGAAAAGGGTGAGCAGTATAGCCGGATCGGTTGACAAGTCCAGGCTGAATGAACCTGTTTTTTTCAAAATGCGCCGGGCATTGGTGCTGTAATTTTTTTGAAAATCTGTCTTCAGGTCTATCCACTGATGTTGTCTTTTTTTGCCTGCTTTAACCAATCCTTTTTCTTCACTGCGAAAATGAATTCCCTTAAAATTTTTGGAGAGTGATTCCAGTACGTCTTTCCAGCCAAATTCAGTGCCAATCAGGGTATATTCGCGGGTAAACGGGGCCTGTATCATTTGCCTGACACCAAGTTTGCTGGTAAAGGCAACCGGTAAAACGGTGGTGTAATTTTCTGTGATCAGCCCGGCCCAGCCAGGGTTTACAGCATCCAGGTACCACGAATACTGAAAGACATTTTCAACGGCAGCTGTTGAAATGGCATTGTCCCATTTTTTGATGTCGATATTTTTGCGTTCTACCAGTTTCATAGCTGAGGTAACCGGGTGAACGTGGTAAACTGATGATTATTCTTGTGCCGCTGAATAAAATTTTCAAGTTTTTTCAATGCAAAACGGGTACATGCTTTCGGGTGTCCGAGTACCACCATTTCAGCATAGTTTTTCTGCTGGTTTTTTCGAAGAACGGCATCGAGTTTAGTGACAAAATAACCATCAGCAGAAGCAGAAAGCAGCATGCCCCGGGTGAGCATTTTTTTTCTTAAACCCGGTGATGGCATCGGGTACCCGTCTCCCAAAGGTTTGTGATTTTTAGGGTCAAGCCGCCCCATCAGAAATAGTTTCCAGAAAAAAGCAGGGCGGTAGCTGAATGCTGAAATCGGGTATTCGGTAAAAGGGCCGTTTTCATCTTCGATGCATAAATCACTTCCAAATTTCCAGGTTGATTTGGGGGGCGTAACCGTAAAATCATAATAGTAATTACCTGCTGTAAACTTACCGCCAGGGAAAACAGATGAATCTATTTTTAATCCGGCTTTTTCAAAAGCGGGACGAATGCGTGAAAATGGCTGAAGACACCAGCCCCCCGCACGAAAAATAGTGACAGGCTGCTGTGTAATGGTTTTCAAAATGTGCTGATATTCCAATACAATGCGTTCAATTTCGGCATCCGGAAAATCAACCAATTTGTACCGGCTGGTATTCATTTTCCAGTTCGTGCCGGTATGTGTACAGTCTTCCCAATGCGGGTGAATGTGGAGCTGACAATCATGTCCTTCAGCCACCAGGGTTTTCAGCTGATCAATGACGGCATCATATTCTGCTTTGACTTTTGGAAAGAGGTCTTTGTATTCAGCTAGTTTTTTCAGGTATCCCACGTCAATGAAAAAAACCATTTTGATACCGGTGCGTGATGCAATAGCGCGCAGCAGGTTGGTTGGCTCAATAATCGATTTCTCAACTGTTCCGGCAGGTTCTCCAAAAAAGAGCTCGTAGTCGTATGTGAGAAAAATGCGCATCAGATATCCACCAGGTCAGGATTGGTTTTTTGTTTTGTGAGTGAGCTCATGTGCACGTATTGCTTGAATTTAGCCCTGTTCCGGTAGAAAGACCCAACCGCGGCTGATTTAAACAGAACAGGCAGCAGCAATGCGAAGAGCATTAAAATTTGGAATCCTCCGCCAAAGGTAAACATGGTTGTAAGCTGATAAAAGGCACCAAAGAAAAGATCGCCAGCTACAACAATGAAGGCAATCATATAAAATACCGTATTCCCTTTGTTCAGCCAGATCAGTGAAATAATCATTGTCAGCAGTACCAGCATAGTGCTGGTGATTAAGTAGAATATGGCAATGTTTGTGAGCAGCATCAAGGGCTTTTGAAGCACCATTGAATACAAAAACGGAGCGTAGTAGAAAGAGAATAAAAGCACAATGATATACCAGCTCATGCTAATATAAATGGGCCATTTCAGGTGCGCAATTACTTTTTTGGGACTTGTTTCAGAGTTGTCAATCTGAATGCCATCCAGGAATACTTCAAAGTCGGTACTTTCCCGCAGAAATTTCAGATGTATAAGCCGATTGTCCGGGGTGGTAATTTCCCGGGTGGTCAAAATGTCTGCAGCTGAGTTAAACAGGGCTACGTCATTACCGTTAAAACGCACAACAATGTTGCGGTAACCGCGTTCAAAACCCACATCGACACGATTTTGTTTATCGGGAATGCCAAAGTAGGTTTTAAAGAATTTTTTGGTCACAGGTTATTGCGGCTTTTTTTCCATGTCCTTGATAAACTTATCCGCCAGGTCTTCCAGTGAGAGTGCAATATTTTCAATACGACTCTGGGCATCATCCACCAGGTCAGAGTTCGGATATTTATCAATAAATTCCTGGTAAGCTATTTTGGCAGCGGTGGTATCACGCAGGTTAAAATCCAGGTGATCGGCTTTGTTATACATCACGTCTTCCATCCGGTTGTAGTTTGGATATTCAGTGATAATGCGATCGAGAATCTTGACACTCTTTTCAATTTGTCCGAGCGTAAGTGCATAGTCAGATGCTTTGAGCAGGTAATCCGGCGCTTTTGGATCTTCGGGAAAATAACCGGCAAAATCCTGAAACTTGGTGGTTGCTTCTTTCAGCAGGTTTTCATCGGCCGGGTTTTGAGACAGAATTTTTTTCTCAAGATCTTCCAGTTCTTTTGAGAACGCTGCATAATCAACGTGAGAAACATAATCATCCTGTTTTTCATCGTAGATAACTTCTTCTTCATCAGAGCCGCAGGCGGTCATTAGAAGTGGAAACGCAAATGCAGTCAGAATGAGATGTACCGGTTTAATGGAATAGTTCATGGTGATTTTCATTATCTTTTTTTCTGGAGATTTGGAAATTTCATCCGATACGGGGCATCTACTTCCCCTTTCGAAATATTCGTCAGTTTTTTCTTAAGAATGCGCCGTTTAAGAGGACTTAAATGGTCGGTAAATAAAATTCCTTCAATGTGGTCGTATTCATGTTGAATAATACGTGCAGCATACCCTTCGTATTCTTCTTCGTAAAAATTCCAGGCGGCATCGTAATAAGTGATTTTAATGTTTGGTTTGCGCATAACCTCTTCCCTGATTTTGGGAATGCTCAGGCAGCCTTCTGCAAAGGCCCATTCTTCACCGCTTTCATCTTCAATAATGGGGTTAATAAAAACCTTTTTAAAATTTTCGAGTCCTTTGGCCATGGGGTCAGGTTCTTCTCCTTCTTCCACCTCGGCAAACGGGGATGCGTCAACAATAAAAAGGCGGATAGACCGGTCCACCTGTGGGGCTGCAAGCCCAACGCCACTGGCCTCATACATGGTTTCAAACATGTCAGCAATCAGCTGGTCAAGGCCTTCATAATTTTCATCAATTTCTTCAGCCTCTTTTTTTAAAATCGGTGATCCGTATGCTACAATCGGTAATACCATTAGGGTGTTCTTTCCGCAAAAATAGCGAATATTCTTGGTTTTTATTCAGGGATTTGGCAGGAATTGCCTGACCGGGAATGCTGATTGATTGTTTTGTGACAATTGGCACAGCAAAGGGTTTGAAATAGGTATAGCTTTGTTGTATGAAGAAATTATTGGTCAAAAATTTTGGACTGTTTGCAATCGCAAGTCTGACATTGGGACTTGCACCATTTACACCGCCGCATATCTGGGGTAAACTGCAGTGGATTGCCGGTGGTGGAGCCTTTCATGGCGAGCAGCCCATGCAGTTAATGGATTGGATGGACTTATTGATGCACGGTGCTCCCTGGCTATTGCTGATTATTTCCGGTACCCTGATTGTCGCAGATAAACTTAAAAAGAACCGGCAGGGTAATCAACCCGGGTAAGTGTCAGGCCCTGTGCCGGAACTGAAGTGCCTGCGTTGCTGCGATTTTTGGAGGCCAGAATGGTGTGAAGGTCTTCGGGTGAAATTTTTCCGGTACCCACATCCAGCAATGTACCTGCAATGGCGCGTACCATATTTCTCAAAAACCGGTTGGCACTGATCCGCAAAAGGTAACCGTTATCGGTTTGGACCCAATCAATCTGATGAATGGTACAGTTAAAATTTGTTACATCTGTCTGAACTTTACTGAAACATTCAAAATCTGTATGCGCGGCAATAATGCGGCATGCCTCCTGTATTTTTTCAAGGTCTGGTTTAACTGTAAAATACCAGGATGTATCAGCGATGAATGGATCTTTTACCGTATGAATCCGGTATTCATATGATCGTGAAATGGCAGAAAACCGGGCATGAAGATTTTGATTTACTTCAAAAATGGTTTTGATGGCAATGTCTGCTGGCAGCATCAGGTTCAATTTATACCTGGTTTGTGCGGTATCCAGTTCTTTTTCAGAATCAAAATGGGCGTAATAGTCTGTTGCGTGTACGCCGGTATCGGTGCGGCCACAACCGGTAATTTCTATTTTCTGATTGCTGTTGAGTTGTGTCAGTGCGCGTTCTATTTCTTCCTGCACAGAAATTTGTCCGTGCTGAATTTGCCAGCCAAAATAGCGGGTTCCCTTATAAGCCAGGTGAATGAAATAGCGGTGTGATGACATTGGGCAAAAATAGCTGAAATTGATTAAACCAGGCTGACATTTTCAGGTAGTGAGGTATAGAGCGATTTCCTGCTATCCTAATTATGCCTAAAATCCGGTAACGGGCTTGAACATCATTGATAAGCCCTGAATTTCCAAAAAACAATATCTTTAGAACCATGAAACGCATTGGGCTTTTATCGGATACACACGGTTACCTGGATCCCAAAATTTACAAGTATTTTGAGCAGGTAGATGAAATATGGCATGCCGGTGACGTAGGTTCTGTTAAAGTGATTGAAGACCTTGAAAAATTTGCAGCTTCCCGGCCGACAGGTAAAGTTGTTGTGCGGGGTGTTTATGGCAATATTGATGATACTGCGGTCAGACAAATCTGGCCCAAACACAATCGTTTTCAGTGTGAAGGCATGGAGGTTTTGATTTCGCATATTGGTGGCAGACCCGGTAAATACAGCCATGAAGCCTTTGATGAGTTGTCAAAAAAAACAGCCGGAATTTTTGTTTGCGGCCATTCGCACATTCTGCTGGTACAGTTTGATAAAAAGCTCAATTGTCTTTGGCTTAATCCCGGTGCCTGCGGTTACAAGGGATTTCATAAAGTAAAAACCCTGCTTCGGTTTGAAATTCACGGGCATGAGGTAAAGAACATGGAAGCCATTGAGCTGGGGCCAAGGGTCAGCGTTGATGAGGCTTTTGACAATAGGTAAAATAAACTACCTTTGCCTGCGTTATCTCATGGTATGAAAATCAGCTTTGCTTTCTCTGCGCTTTTCTTTTCCCTGCTTCTTTCCGCCCAAACCGGAGGAACACATACCTGGCAGTTTCTGGATCTTGATTTCAGCGCCCGTTCACTGGCATTGGGGTCAGACTTTATTCCGCTGAAAGACGGTGACATTAACCTGGCGGTAACAAACCCGGCAAGCATCACCAAAGAAATGGACAATAACCTGTCCATGAATCATTTTATCTACCCGGCAGGCATCAATTACGGCATGCTGGCGTATGGGAAAAATTTTGAAAAGCTGGGAACGTTTACCGGTCACCTGCGCTACGTGTCATACGGTAAATTTGCCCGTACTGATGTTAACGGCGTGCAGCAGGGAACGTTTACTGCCGGAGATTATGCGCTGGGAGCCGGATATGCCAAAGAACTCAACAAGTATTTTTCAATCGGCGGAAATTTTAATGTGCTGTTTTCACACTATGAATCCTACACGTCTTTTGGCGTGGCGGCAGATATTGCTACCCTGTTTCACGACGATAAATCAAACATCTCTATAAGCCTGGTTGCGCGCAATGTCGGGTACCAGTTTAAGGGGTTTACCAAAAAAAATCATGAACCGCTGCCCACCGAAGTACTGGCAGGAATCTCCTATAAGTTTCATCACGCACCTTTCAGACTCAGCCTGGTGGGTACTGATTTAACCCGGTGGGATTTGACGTACAACGACCCCAACTTGCAGCCTACAATTGATCAGTTAACGGGTGATACCATTCCGGTGCCGACAGCTGGTTTTGTTCAGAAACTGGCATATCATACCAATTTTGGACTGGAAATTTTACCCACTGAGAATTTTTTCATCCGTGTTGGTTTTAATTACCAGCGACGCAATGCAATGGGTGTGGTAGACCGTATGGGCATTGCCGGATTCTCATTTGGAGTAGGGTTTAAAGTGAAGAAATTTGCGTTCAATTATGGAATTGCTATTCACTCTGCGGCAGGTATCTCTAATGTTTTCAGCATCACCACCAATCTTAATGAGTGGAAGAGGAGGGAGTGAAAATTCCAACTATTACAACGCTAATACTTTTGCCGTTAATTTATCCCAGGTGTATTTCTGCTTTTCAGATTTCAGGTTTTCACGGAATGTTTTTTCCTTGTCTGAAGTAAAGAAATCTTCAAGTGCAGCTGCAATTTCTGCCGGATCAGGTTTAACCACATAGCCCACTTTTCCATTCGGCACCATTTCCGGAAGTCCGCCTACGTTAGTTACCAATATGGGGGTTTCAAAATGATAGGCAATTTGGGTAACACCGCTTTGTGTTGCATTTTTATAAGGCTGCGCAACAATATCGGCGGCACAGAAATAACGACCCACTTCTGAATCTTTGATGAATTGATTGATCACCTTCACGTCTGCGTCCAGTTTCAGATCTTTAATTAATTGCTGGTACTTTTCTTCGTTGGAATAGTATTCTCCCGCAACCAGCAGGCGCACATTTTTTTTGCGTGAAGGCATTTGTTCAAAAGCCTTCAATAGCAAATCCAATCCTTTGTAATCGCGAATAATACCAAAGAAAAGAATGTATCTGTAACTTTTGTCAAGCCCCAAAATTTCTTTAGCTTTTTCACGGGACATCGGGTCTCCGAAATTGTCAAAAAGCGGGTGCGGATTAAAATCTCTCGGTTTTGTTGTGTCGAATTTTTTCAAATCATCTTCCACACTTTTTGACATGGAAATGAATGCATCAACCGGCTTTAGAAAGTAGTTCGTAAAGGCCTTGTCTCCAAAACGGTGTTCATGCGGAATGACATTGTCGAGGATGGTAATAATACGGGTGAATTTGTTTTTTTTTACCCGTCGTGCAATGGTTCCAAAACAGGGGCCCATAAACGGAAGCCAGAATTTGAAAATCAGCAAATCGGGTTTCAGGCGTTTAATTTCATTGCCAATTTTTAGCCAGTTAAACGGGTTAACGGAATTGACTTTTCGTTTTATGATCAGATTTGCCGGAGCAGGTTCTTCAGAAAATTGAGATTTACCCGGGAAAAGAAAATTGGGATATTGAACTGTAAAGGTGAACAACTCCACATCGTGTCCTTCTTTTTGAAACTGCAGCGCCAGTCGCTCGTTGTAGGATGCCAGTCCACCCCTGAACGGATGCGCGGTTCCAAGCAGAATTATTTTCTTTTTGCCCGATTTTTCCAAGGTGATCAGATTTCTTTTTCAACCAGGTAATTGTTCCGGATTGATGAATTTCGGGAAACAAGTTCAGCTACAAATCCGGCCAGGAATAATTGCACACCAATGATCATTGCAACCAGTGAAATGTAAAATTCAGCCCTGTCAGCGATAAGCCGGCCGGTTGTTTCAAAAAAGAGTTTATCAATAATCATCCACAGGGTGAGGCCAAAACCAAGAATGAAGCAAAGTGTTCCCAACAGCCCGAAAAAATGCATTGGTTTTTTACCGAAACGGGTAATGAAGGTGATTGTAAACAAATCCAGAAAACCATTGATAAAGCGGTTTAATCCAAATTTGGAAACGCCGTATTTACGTTCCTGGTGCTGTACTACTTTTTCACCAATTTTTGGAAAGCCGGCCGCCTTGGCAATTACCGGAATGTAACGGTGCATTTCTCCGAAAATTTCGACAGATTTAACCACTTCTTTACGGTATGCTTTTAACCCGCAATTCATATCGTGCAATTTAATGCCGCTGATCATGCGGTTTACGCCGTTGTAAATTTTTGTGGGTATGGTTTTGGAAATGGGATCGTAGCGTTTTTTCTTCCAGCCTGACACCAGGTCAAATTTGTCTTCGGTAATCATTTTATAGAGGTCCGGAATTTCGTCCGGGCTATCCTGAAGATCAGCATCCATAGTAATTACAACATTACCCCGTGTTGCCTGAAAGCCAACATGCAGTGCTGCAGATTTGCCATAGTTGCGCTGAAACTTAAGGCCCCGCACATTGGAATCTACAGCCTTGATTTTTTCAACCACCGACCAGGAAGAGTCAGTACTGCCGTCATCAATAAACAGAACCTCGTAACTGAATTTATTTGCGGTCATAACACGAACAATCCACTGGTGCAGTTCAGGCAGAGATTCTTCTTCGTTATACAACGGAACAACGATACTTATTTGCGGGTTCTGATTCATTAATTTGCTAAGTAAACATCAAAGATAATGAAGTCTTATACGGGAAGTGTCAAGATTTGTTAACGGAATACTAAATCCGGGAGTCCTGGCTTCGGCAGCGCCCGGTGTGTGGTTCTGCTGAATAAATACCAGGGTTAAAACTGCTGCAACTGGTGGCTGCTTCGCCGACGGCAAGCCTTTGGCGGCCGATGGAGCGTAGCCGAAGCCACCAGTTCACTAAATCCCCGCTCCCGTCTCGCTTTTCAAATCCATTAACACGGTAAAGGTATGGCTGACAATTTTGGTGTCTACAACAACGGTAAATTCGTTGGTAGTAGAAATAACCTCGGCCAGGTTAATGCCTTCCCAGGCAATTTTTTTCAGCAGGTAATAATAAACGCCTGAAATCTCTGTATTTATAGCCGGTAGTTTCATGGTAATGGCAGATAGATTTCCAAGCTCTGAAATCAGGCTGTCCTGCTGAAACATTTTTTCAATTTTCTCAGCAAACTGGGCATTGGTGATAATCGTTGTTTCAGATACACCGCGTGAAACTGTGTAGAAATTATCACTGATGTCTTTAATCTGTGATAAAAATTTAGCCTGATCCTGTGAAATTCCAACGTAGTTTTTGAAGGTGTATTTAATCAGATTGCTGCGCACAATCAGGTCGCCCAGTTCACGCATAAAGTTTTTAATCTTGAGCTCAATCTTCTGATTTGCACCCGGCGGCATACGTTTGATAGCCATAATAATGGCGCTGTCAGAAACTTCTTTACCCAGTATTTTCTGAATTTCCGGGTTTAGTTTGCGGGCAAGTGAACTGATATTAATGAGTCCTTCTGCAATCGCCTCCTGAATAAAGGGAGATTGGTTCACCAGCTTGTCAATGATCTTACTTAATCTATCCATGTTAATAATATAACAATTCGTTAAAATTCGATTACAAATATAATTAATTTAACGCAGTAATCAACTTATAACCTAAATTTGGTAAAAAATGTTGAATTATATGCAAAACACGCCTTATTATTTTTACGATCTTGATCTTTTGAACCGCACAATCAACGAAGTAGAGTTAAATATCCGCAACTCTGCATTCCGTGTTCATTATGCTATTAAGGCCAATAATAATAAGAAGGTGGTTTCCTTTATCGCTAAACGGAATTTTGGAGCAGACTGTGTAAGTGCGGGCGAAATTATGCTTGCATTGGAGTGCGGATTCAATTCGGCTGACATTGTTTTTGCCGGGGTGGGTAAAACAGACGAAGAAATTGAATACGCGCTTCTGAACAACATTGGAATGCTGCATTGTGAAGGACTTGAAGAGATACAGGTGATTAATGAAATAGCCGGGCGATTAAACCGCAGACCACGGGTTGCTTTGCGTTTGAACCCGGATGTGGATGCCCGCACGCATGAAAAAATTTCAACGGGAAAATACGAGAATAAATTTGGTTTTTCACCCGAAGAATTTGCTGAGCTGACACAACAGGGTTCGTCACTGCAGCACATTGAAATTGTCGGGCTGCATTTTCACGTGGGGTCCCAGATTACCGACACGGTTGTTTTCAAAGAACTTTCTGAACGCATTAATGAGCTTGTTCCGGTGTATGAAAAATATTTTGGTACACTGCATTATCTGAATGTAGGCGGCGGACTTGGAATTGATTATCAGAATCCGGATGTAAATCCAATTCCTGATTTCAGAAATTACTTTGAAACGTTCAGACAAAATTTAAATGTAAATGTGCCGGTGCATTTTGAATTGGGCAGATCGATTGTTGCCCAGTGCGGTTCATTGCGCACAAAAGTAGTGTACATCAAAAGATCAGGTGCCAAAACATTTGCTGTAGTTGATGCAGGCATGACTGAGCTGCTGAGACCTGCCATGTACAACGCATACCATAAAATTGAAAAATACAACAATGCGCTTGCGTTGAGCAATGGCGGAGTATACGACGTGGTAGGTCCGCTGTGTGAATCAAGTGATTTTTTTGGAAAAAACGTACCGCTGCCTGAATTGAAAAGAGGTGATATTCTGACTATCCGCAGCTGCGGTGCGTATGCTGAATCCATGTCACTCAATTACAACGGCCGCACTAAAATCGGGAGCGTAACCAGTGAACATGTATTGACACAGTTCCGGATTATTAAAGTGGCCTGAATGGCGTTAAAGCGATTGTTCAGAAATTAATCCACAATGGTTTTCTGAATGATTGCTTTTCATGTTGTTTTTCGTACTCAGAAAGTGTACCTTTTTTTGACAATTTGTTTCTGATCAAAGGCAAATCAGCTCCTTCAGGGATGCCCGACACCGGTCAGTTTCCGCAATAATTTCAATTCCTTCTCTCCGCGATTTACGATGCCTGCGCTTGCTTTTTCTTCTACCAGAATTTCAATGTACGGAATCAGTTCTGCCGCCAGTTCAGGATATTTCTCACAGATGCGCCGCAGGGCTGTCATGGCAAAGGCTTTAACCGCAATTGGTTCTTCGGTTGATTTCAGGTAGTCAATACCCATCTCAAACAATTCGCCCTCAACGCTTTCTGGCACCTCCAGAAACTGGCAGAGCCGTATGGTAACCCGCTTAAAGGCATCAATGGGATTTGTCTTTAAATGACGAATCATTTTTTCAAGGTGAGGTTGCATTAATTCCGGATGCTTATCACTGATGTCACTCACAACCTGGCTTGATAACTGGGCCTCACGCTTGTTTGTTGAAAAGAACAGCTGCATCAGTTCAGCCAGCAGTTTCTTGTCTGTTCCCACATAGGCCGCAACTGATTCCCAGTTTTTGCGGGAGTTTTCTTTTAAAACACGTTCACGCAGATTCATGCACTAAAAATACACATGATTTTCGTTCCGGGTAACGGATACCGCCTTATTCAGGCTTTAGAAGTGCAGGTTAAAGGCGTTTTTCATATCTTTGTGCTCCCTAAAAAAGGAAAGAATCATGTTTGAAAATTTAACCGATAAGTTTGAGCGGGCGCTCAAAGTATTAAAAGGTCAGGGTCAGATTACTGAAATCAACGTTGCAGAAACACTGAAAGAAGTTCGCCGCGCGTTGCTTGATGCGGACGTTAGTTTTAATACAGCCAAAGAGTTTACAACACGTGTTAAAGAAAAAGCCATTGGCCGCAACGTATTAACTGCCATTTCACCAGGTCAGTTACTCACCAAAATCTGTCATGAAGAGCTGATCGAATTAATGGGCGGTGAACAGGCTGAACTCAATATCAAAGGAAATCCGGCCATTATTTTAATGTCTGGTTTGCAGGGATCGGGTAAAACAACCCATTCTGGTAAACTGGCAAATTACCTGAAAACAAAAAAGGGCAAAAATCCGTTGCTGGTTGCCTGTGACGTTTATCGTCCTGCGGCAATTGATCAGCTGCATGTTTTGGGTGAGCAGCTTGGCGTAGATGTTTATTCCAATAAAGAAGAAAAAGATCCGGTAAAAATTGCGAAAGATGCAATTGCCTATGCCAAAAGCAAAAGTTTTAATGTAGTCATTGTCGATACGGCCGGTCGTCTGGCAATTGATGAACAAATGATGAATGAGATTGCTGAAATTAAAAAAGCACTCAATCCGGGCGAAACCTTGTTTGTGGTAGACGCCATGACCGGTCAGGATGCCGTAAATACAGCCAAGGCATTCAACGATCGTATCAATTTTGACGGAGTCATTTTAACCAAATTAGACGGTGATACCCGCGGTGGTGCGGCACTTTCTATTAAATCAGTGGTTGACAAACCAATTAAGTTTGTTGGTACCGGTGAAAAAATGGATGCGCTGGATGTTTTTTATCCGGCTCGTATGGCCGACCGTATTCTGGGAATGGGTGACGTTGTTTCACTCGTTGAAAAAGCGCAGGAACAATTTGATGAAGCCGAGGCTAAAAAACTGCAGAAAAAAATTGCCCAGAATAAATTTGATTTCGATGATTTCTATGCGCAGCTGCAGCAGATCAAAAAAATGGGGAATGTGAAAGACCTCATGGGCATGATTCCGGGCATGGGTAAAGCCATGAAAAATGTAGACATTGATGAAGATGCGTTTAAGGGAATTGAGGCAATTATTCAATCCATGACTCCCAAAGAAAGAGCGCAGCCTGATATTCTGAACGTATCACGCAAAACACGTATTGCAGCTGGTAGCGGTACTAATTTGAATGAGGTGAATAAACTCATCAAACAATTTACGGAGACCAAAAAAGTAATGCACATGATGAGCGATAAAAAGAACATGGCCAACATGATGCGGCAAATGAAAGGGATGAAGGGAATGGGCGGCATGCCAATGTAATACTTCTTCCACAGGAGAAGAATCTAAGGTGGCAAAAAAGATAAAGTTTAGATATTTCATGAAAACCACAAAAATTTATTTCATCGCGCTGACAGGTCTGATGCTTTCATGTGCAGGTAATGCCCCCGAAACCGTAAACGAAGATACCACCGGTGTGTCGGTTGACACGTTATCTGCCGGTAATGCTTTTGAAGATTTTAAGGTGTATGTAAACCAACTTGACCGGACGGTTGAAAATGTAGATTCCGTTTTTGCCCGGTATGAAAATGCGAAGGTAAACTTTACGCCGCAGCAAAAAGATTCTGCTTTTTTTGTGACCGTCGGCTTTATGCAGTCTTTTGATATATCAGATGATGAAATAGGTGATTTGTCTGAAGAAAAGCAAAAAGAAATTGAGAAAAAATACAACAAAGCCGGTTTTGAAATCTGGTATGAAGAAGGATACCCTTATGCCATGCCTGATCTGAAATTTGTAGAAGCGAAATTCAAAAAAGACATTTCAGCAGAGCTTGATGATTACCTGGATGTCTACAAAAAAACATGTATTCAAACAACCAGTGATGCCGGACTGGTTATTGAATGGTCTGAGCTTGCTGAGCTTATTTTGGTGTGTGAAGAGTACCTGGCCGAAAACCGCGATTCAAAATATACTGATCAGGTTTTGGCTGACTACATGGAAAATCTGAACTTTTTAATGTGGGGACTTGATAACACCCCCATCATTGATTACTGGACAGATGAAACGGTAAAGCAGCTGGATGAAAATGTATCTGATGTTTATCAGAAACTTATCAAAGACACCAAACACAAAACCGGTAAAATCATTGCAGATCATCTTACCTGGCTGGAATCTAAAAGTTTTGTCTTTGAATACGACGAGGTCAAATTTTTGTCTGAAGACGAGGTGAAAATGTACCTGGGGTTGTAGATTCTGCAATCGGGGTGAAGATTCATTCGCCCTTATTTTAACGTGGGTTCAATCTGATTTTCGGATGCTGGTTTCTGTTTTTGAAAGCATGGTGTTTTCTATTGTGCCCTGAGTTTCAAAAGGGAGTTTGAATTTACCACATAGGAACATAGTTCACATAGAAAAGACACATAGAAATTACGCTGCTGGTTTCTTTTTTAGTCCTATGTGAAACCTATGTTCACTACTCTGCCTATGTGTTTCAAAGGGAGGCTAAAAATCTACCACATAGGAACATAGTTCACATAGAAAAGACACATAGAAATTACGTTGCTGGTTTCTTTTTTAGTCCTATGTGAAACCTATGTTCACTACTGTGCCTATGTGTTTCAAAGGGAGGCTAAAAATCTACCACATAGGAACATAGTTCACATAGAAAAGACACATAGAAATTACGTTGCTGGTTTCTTTTTTAGTCCTATGTGA
>JACPUU010000001.1 GCA_016192075.1 Bacteroidota bacterium
GCCTCCTTTGTGTTCTCTGCGGTTAATTTTACAACTGGGATTAAAGTGGCTGAATTTTTGCAGTAATTTTTTGAATTTTTATCCGTTCATAGAAATCAAATGCGTTCAATTTGGATTTTTGAATACCTGGATGCTCCTGTTATGCGTGAAGGCAGTTTAGATACACCTGTTCCGTTTCAGGCTGACCTGGAGAAAAACTTTATACCAAAAGAACGCTTTGAAGCAAAGTTGCTGCGGTTGGTGGAGTATTAGCTGCTTTTCTCTGTGTCCTCTGCGCCTCCTTTGTGTTCTCTGCGGTTAATTTTACAACTGGGATTAAAGTGGCTGAATTTTTGCAGTAATTTTTTGAATTTTTATCCGTTCATAGAAATCAAATGCGTTCAATTTGGATTTTCATATTCTTGTCAGGTATATCAAAGCAGTCGTTTGCAACAGATACGCTGAAGTGTCCGGGTGGATATTTTGATTCGACATTGTCTATGAACGTTTATGACTTTGCTGAGGTCGAACCTTCTTACCCAGGCGGCTTTTCTGAGATGGTAACTTTCATAAATCAGAATCTTGTATATCCTGAGTCAGCTCGAAATGTTTGTGGAAGCTCAAAAGTTTTTGTGGAATTTGTAGTGTCAGCAGAAGGAAAAATTCTGAATTTAGAAGTAGTAAAAAGCGAAGGCAAATTTTTTATGGAAGAAATGGAAACAGAGGTTCTACGTGTATTGGCATTAATGCCTGACTGGATTCCCGGAATCTGCAACGGAAATAAGGTTGCCGTGAAATATCGTATTCCAGTTAAAGTTGAAATAGATTAGCCTATGAACGATTTTCTAACCTCTACCCGCAAACAATTTGACTATTACAAACAACTGGGCGAAAAAACATTTGACCAGGTTGCTGATGAAAAACTCTTCTGGCAAGCCAATTCAGAAAGCAACAGCATTGCCACCATTGTCAAACACCTGTGGGGAAATATGCTGAGCCGCTGGACGGATTTTATGACCACCGACGGTGAAAAAGAATGGCGTCAGCGTGATGCTGAATTTGACAACGACGTTCAGACCCGTGCGGCCATGATGCAAAAATGGAATGAGGGTTGGGACTGTCTTTTTGCGGCATTGGATTCTTTAAAAGAAGATGATCTGGCCAGAATTATTTACATCCGCAATCAGGGGCATACCGTGCTGGAAGCCATTAACCGCCAGCTGGCGCATTATCCATACCATGTAGGCCAGATTGTTTTTATAGGGAAATTAGTGCAGGCAGAAAACTGGAATTCACTTTCTATACCAAGGGGAAAATCAGATGTGTATAACAAGGAAAAATTTGATCAGCCCAAATCCAGGCAACATTTTACAGATGAATATCTGAAAGGTAAAAAAGGGGAGAAGTAATTTTTTTTTTTGGTCTCTGAAATTTTTTCCCGCGGATCGCGAAGTCCCACGACGCAGAAAAAAGTCGCTGATTTTCGCTGATAAAAAACGGCTTAGTATAATTCGGTAATAAACTCTGTGCTGATCATCGAAAAAATCAGCGTTGATCTGCGCCCGAAATCAGCGTATATCTGCGGGAAAATCATCCAAAATTCACCTTCTGAATCTGCCTGAGTGATTCTTTACACCCATCTGAAAGCAGCGGATAATCCAACGCAAACCGGAGCAGTTCTGCATCCGGATTGGGTTTGTAAAGCAGGTCCCACACTTCCAGCAAGCGAATGGAGTTATGCGGTCGCTCAATCAGTTCAACCGAATCATTTTTGAATACGTTTTCTTCATCCAGTACGCGGATGTACATACCCGGTTGATTTTTTTGAATGAATGTTTTTAAAACTGTCTGTGTTTCAAAACGGATTCCGAGTTTAAAACAGGGCTGGCGCGGTTGTGAAACCTGAACCGTTGCACCGCCGATGCGAAGAATGTCCCCGATAAAAAAATCAGATTCCTGTAACCCTTCAATGGTTAAATTTTCTCCGAACATACCATAATTCCATTCCAGGTCCGGGAACAGTTTTTGCCATTCCGGATAATGTTCGGCTGAAAATAAATAACAAGCTTTGTCAATACCTCCGTGATATTTCCGGTCGTAAACCACATCGTCTTTCACATCTGTTTTTCCAAGATACAGCGGCCCTTCAACGGGGTATTTGTAAATACCGGTTTGAACCAGTGTGTCACGCCAGTTCACTGTTTTTTTTTCGCCGATATTGAGAGAGATAATTTTCATAAGGTTCATTTTGATCGAAGGCGTTTTGAAAACATGGCGGCCCGTGCCCGTTTCAACTTATTTAGCATAGCCGTGTCTTTTTCAGTGCGGGTGAGTTCAATCACTTTTTCTCCCGGCTGCCTTTTGTAACGGATTATCAGAAATTGTCCCGGGCTTACAAAAGAATAAACGGCTATTGTTAGTACCATCAACGCTACTAATTTAGGAATGTAATAGGGGAACCAGAATGCATGAAACGAAAGAAATACACCTTTATAAGGATTGTTGGCTGAATAGAGCACCGTTACAGGATCTCCCAAACCATAGTTGCCTCTGAAACGGCCTTCAACTGTAAAATCAAGAGTTTCAGTCTTGCATCTGGCAACAGGTAATGAATAATAATCCGTATGCGTACCAACGGAATACTTACCTGAATTGCGCCGAACAACGGCATAATGCTCAAAACTTTCAACATGACAAATGCATGTGTCCTGAAAAAGGTAACGTATTAATTGGGGGCCGGTCAGAATTAGTGCAAAAAGCAAAAGTGCCAGAAGGTAGATGCTGTTCCGGTTAAGTTTAATCATAACAGCTTAATGATTTTCTTTCGCAACCCGTTTGTGAATGGCATTCACTTCCATCAGTGCGGCTGAACCGTACCACATTTGTAAATCCATGGTCAGACTGCCGGCCTGAACTGCTGGGTCAGATTTTGTCAGTTCTTCTGCTTCTTCAATGGTTTCTACATTAAAAACATAAATGCCGCGCAGGTCACTTCCTTCTTTGCTGTAAAAGGGACCAGCCAAAACCAGTTTTCCTTCTTCAGCCATGCGGTTAATGTTGGCCATGTGTTCCATTTGCAATTGAGCCGCTTCAGCAGAATCAAGATCGTTATTCGGACCATCTTTCAGAAAAGCCATTACGTAGGTTTTCATACCGTATTCATCAGCGCCCAGCTTTTGCGCGTACAAAGAATCATACGCATTGAGTTCCGCTGTTGTTGAATCTGCCGGAATGCTGTCTGTCAAATCACATGCTTCACACGTGTCATCTACCGGACGATTGCAGGAAAGTAAAACAAGGCAGACAAAGAAGGAGAGAACTACTTTCATTATTTTGGATTTTATGTTACGAATGTACAAAAGGCATCCAATCTGACCAAGTCATTCAAAACACGATCTAGCCGATCCTCAGGCTGCGCATAAAACTCCCGATCAATGTATCTTTGGAATCATGATTAGCATAAATTATTTTTTCATCCTTTTGCTGAAGTGCCAGGGTATAAAGTAGCGGAATATAATGTTCGGCTGAGTTCACACTGATTTCAGCCGCCGATCCAAGGGTTTTATAGTTGATCAGGGAAGCATGGTCTCCGCTGTTCATAAGCTCTTCTGTTTTGGCATCAAATTCCAGGGCCCAGTCAAACGGTTTGCTGTTCATGTAAGCCATGTAGCGAAGGTTGTGTACAATATTGCCGCTGCCCACAATCAATACGCCTTTTTTGCGCAGATAGCTTAACTCTTTGGCCAGGTCATAATGCCATTGCATGTCACGGGTATAATTGAGGGACAACTGAAAGCAGGGAATTGATGCATCGGGGTACATGTGTACCAGAATACTCCAGGCTCCGTGGTCAAGGCCCCATTCATGATCTAATCCTATCTCAGTAAATTTTACATTTTCTGAAATTTCTTTGGCGAGTTCAGGAGCGCCATCCACCGGATATTTTACGTCGTAAAGCTCCTTTGGAAAACCGTACATGTCATAAATCAGTTTGGGTTTGTCAACGGCAACCACTTTGGTGCCTTTGCTCTCCCAGTGAGCCGAAATAACAAGTATGGCTTTGGGGGTGGGAATGTCTTTCATCAGGCTTTTCCAACCTTCAGTATACGCATTGTTTTCAATGGCATTCATCGGGCTGCCGTGCCCCATAAATAAGACCGGCATGCGGTTGCCGTCTTCGGTCAGTGAATTCAGAAAATTAGATCCCATGGTGGTGTGATTTAAAATAAGTCCGGCTCCGGTGAGTGAACTTAAAGCTATGAAAGTTCTGCGGTTCATGTTACAAATTTCAGATCAAAGGTACGAATAAGTGTCTGAACATTAAATGTTGTAACAAATAATTAACACATGCATTAGCCAGAAGTTTGGTTAAAGGAAGAAAAGTTTGTCGGAGGGTTAGGAGTTAGTCCAGTAATAACAACACCTTGTCACTAACTCCTAATTTCTATATTCTGACTCCTTATTTGAGTCAGAACCATTTTTTACGCCTGAAATAGATGACCATGCCTGACAAAATAATCAGCATAATGCCCCAGATGACGTAATAGCCATAGTGCCATTCGGTTTCAGGCATATTTGAAAAATTCATTCCGTACACCCCAACAATAAAGGTAAGGGGAATGAAAATGGTAGAAATTACGGTGAGTACTTTCATCACCTCATTCATTTTATTACTGGTGCCGGACAAATACAAGTCCTGGATACTGGCAATCACCTCACGTTGAGAATCAATGCTGTCATTCACCTGTATAATGTGTTCATAAAGGTCTCGGAGATACCGGTGTGTGCTTTCTTCGACCAGTTTTCCGCCGTCTTTCTCAAGGCCTGAAGCAACCTCGCGCAGTGGCAGAACCACCCGTTTAAAGTTTACGATTTGCCGTTTAAGGGTTTGAATTTCTTTCAGTGCCTCAGGCGTTGGATTTTTGAAAATATCGCGTTCAATGGCCGCGTTTTTGTCACTGAAATATTCGGTCACAAAAAAGTAATTGTCCACTACGGTGTCCAGCATCCGGTAGAGCAGAAAATCAACTTTGCGTTTGGGTATTTCACCCTGTAGTTTACGTATGCGGTCACGGATTCCGTCAAAGACATCACCGCCTTCTTCCTGGAATGAGATCAGCCAGCCGTCACCCATTACAAAACTTACCTGTTCATGGGTGATTCCGCTTCGGTCAGTGTTCATGTCAACCATTTTCAGTGTTACGAAAATGTAATTTTGAAAAATCTCCGTTTTTGGCCGGTGATTGGTGTTGAGAATGTCTTCCAGCAATAATTTATCCAGGTGAAACTGCTCACCGATTTTCCCCAGAATTTCAACATTATGCAAGCCGTCAACGTTAATCCACGTAATGGTTTTATTGTTGCAGTAATTACAGAGTTCTTCTACCTGGCACTCCCGTTCATTTACTAAATCTGCGGTGTAATCAAATACCGTTATTTTTACGGCATCAGTCCGCTGTGACCCAATGTGAATAAGGGTACCGGGGGGAGCACCTGCCTTACTTGATTTACGAACGGAGTGGCGGGACATGCAGCCGGGTTATTTTTTAAAATTTGCCGCCACAACCAGGTCTTTGGTTCCGTGTGTCCAGGAATAAAAACCTTCGCCTGATTTTACACCCAGCTTTCCGGCGGTAACCATATTCACGAGTAAAGGACATGGCGCATATTTGTCATTTCCAAGGCCGCTGTAAAGTACATTCATAATTGCCAGGCAAACGTCGAGCCCGATAAAATCAGCCAGTTGCAAAGGGCCCATGGGATGAGCCATTCCAAGTTTCATAACGGTATCAATTTCTTCAACACCGGCAACACCTTCATTCAGTGTTATGATGGCTTCGTTGATCATGGGCATTAAAATACGGTTGGCAACAAACCCGGGATAATCATTGACTTCAACCGGTATTTTATCCAGCGTCTTGCTCACCGCCATAATGGTATTGGTGACTTCGTCTGAGGTAGAGTAACCGCGTATAATCTCTACCAGTTTCATTACCGGAACCGGGTTCATAAAGTGCATACCAATCACTTTGTCCGGTTTGGTGGTGACTGATGCTATTTTAGTAATAGAAATGGATGAGGTATTGGTTGCCAGAATGCAGGTTGGTTTTGTTGCGGCATCCATGTCTCTGAAAATTTTCAGTTTCAGATCAGCATTTTCTGTTGCAGCTTCTACTACAAGTTCAGCATTGGCTACGCCGGTTTTCAAATCACTGCAGGTTGTGATGTTGGCAAGTGTTTTGTTTTTTTCGTCTGCGGTCAGTTTTCCTTTTTCAACCATACGGTCGAGGTTTTTTGAAATGGTTGCAAGTGCCTTTTTTAAGGTATCTTCTGAAACATCTACGAGGTTAACTGAATAGCCGAATTGTGCAAAGGTGTGTGCAATTCCATTTCCCATGGTACCTGCGCCAATAACTGTAACATTTTTCATAAGTATGATTTAAGCGGATTTGAGGGTCTAAAGATAATTATTTTATAGCATACCCAACCCTTTCGGGCGCCTGCCCGTTTATACTGTTAATTCTGACGTTTATCGTCAACTTTTGAAATGAAAAAAACGAAACCCGGGTATTTTATATTCCGGGTTTCTGTTTTTATGTTACATTTTAAAATTCTTTCATTATGGCATAAGAACCAACTGCGGGCAAATAATAATTCTTTAGCATTTTTTATAAACCAGACAAATATTTGTTCCGCCCAATCGTTACTTTTGAATCATGAATCAACCAGCCAACGAAGAAGTCGCAAAAAATACCCGGCAAAATGAATCTGATTCAAACCAGGAATCAGACAAACACCATGGGTATTCGGTGGTTATATTGGGGCTTCTTGCCGCAATACTGACCATGCCGCTTTTTATGTTGCTGTACAAGTATGTGCCTGCACTGGAGGTTACCCTTTCAGGCAAAGTAATCCGGCTTGATCACATTATCCTTTTCCTGCTTGTCTTTTTTGCTACGTACTACCTGCTTCGCAAGTTCCGCACAATTGTTTACATAGGCATGGTTGGCGGACTCCTGGTACTTACGGTGACCAATTTTTCGGGCGTTTATACCATGGAAAACCTCTATCACGATTATGCCCAGTTTCTGTACAACCTGTCTGAAAATTCATTCAGTTCAGAGTTTATGATTCAGGAGGGTGAATTTGGGCGTGAGGCCGAATTGCGTGAAGCCATTGATTATGATAATCCGGAGGTGCGTAATTATGCAGCCAGTATTGGTGTCAAACATTTTGATGAAAAGGCTTACCTGTCTAAAAACCGTAAATGGGTTCAGTTTTTTAGTGTATTCAAAGAGATTTACGGACACTGGAAATACGTATTTGATCCGGTTGGTGAAGAGTACTATTCCAGGGCAAGTGAAACCCTGGGGCAGCTGCAGTACGATGATAATTTCAAGGGAGATTGTGATGATTATTCTATTATGATGGCCGCCTGCATTAAAGCAATTGGGGGTGAGGTAAGACTCGTACGGACATTTGTAGAACGGGATGGTAAACGAAGCGGTCACATGTATCCCGAGGTAAAATTCGGCGATTCAAAAGACCTTGAAACTGTGGTTTACCTGATAAAAAATGTCTTTTTTGTAGATGAAGCCAAAGGCAAATCAATTTTCTATTACGAAGACAACAAAGGCTTCATCTGGCTGAATTTTGATTACAATGACGCTTATCCGGGTGGAAAGTTCCAGAGTGATGTGCGTGAAACTGAGATTGTAATTTGATTCGAATTACTAAAATTTAAACGATTTAGGTGTAAATTTTTGGTTGATCTGCCAAAATCTCCCATTCGTCTAATTTTTTTGTTTTTTCCACAAAGAGTGCCTACTTTTTAACTAACCGTTGGCTCAGATATGGACTTTAAAAAATGCAATTTTCATTGCCCCCATTGTTCTGAAAAGTTGAATAATGAAGGTTTTATCGTGCTTGGTACAAAGCGTCCCTCGGGTGAAGAAGGCCATATTCGCCTTGCCACTTCGTTTGGAAATTATGAGTACCGGCATGATCCTGATATTGAATTTCCTCCGGGTGAGGTGGTTACCTTTGTATGCCCGTCCTGCGGCAACCAGGTACACTCCGATAAGTACAAAGATTATGCAATGATTAAAATGCATGTTACTGAAAAGATTGTGTTTGATGTACTCTTTTCACGCGAGGCCGGTAAACGCCGTACATACATTGTAACGGAAGATGGAATAGAGTCCTATTCTGAGATGTAAATGACACTCGATTCAAACGTTAGTTTGAATCGTAAGTGGAATTTATCCCGACAAAATTGTCGGGATCTGCCCAGGTTTAACGATTGCCAACACTCGATTCAAACGCTGGTTTGAATCGTAAGTGGAATTTATCCCGACAGTTTCGTCGGGATCTGCCCAGGTTTAACGATTGCCAACACTCGATTCAAACGCTGGTTTGAATCGTAAGTGGAATTTATCCCGACAGTTTCGTCGGGATCTGCCCGGATTGATTTAGGAAGGGTTTCCTCGCTCCGTTACACTTCACTCAGAAAGACAAGGGCCTCAGATGTAAGTCCAGGGTTGATGTGCGTTATGCGCCTGCAGCGCATAACGCACATCAACCAAAATAATCCTTCGGGGCCCTTGTCCTTCTGAGCACAGCGAAGAAGCTGCTGCTAAAATTTAAACAGTTTCCATGTTTGTTCTTTAGGCTTTCCAGGCTGTTTACGGGCTGATAGGTTTCTGCATTAGAGCCCGGTTGCAAAAAGAGGATGCTAAGCCAGCACTCGATTCAAACCAGCGTTTGAATCGTACCTGGAATTTATCCCTTCTTTTTTCCCTGAAACAAATAATTGGTTTCACATAACAGATAATAATTATTCAAAGTAAACTTCTGATTTTCATCGGAGGAGGAGGTGAATTGTTTTACATTTGATTCAACCTTTTCTAACGCTATGAAAAATCTGTTATACCTCTGTATTGCCATCCTGATTTCTGCCTGCGGGTCAGGCAAAGTAGAAGATGCTGAAGTTGTTCAGATAGATCCCGCATTTTCGCGTTATGTCACTGCCTTTACCGGCGGCACAATTTCGTCAGAAGGTGTCGTTAAGGTACAGTTTACTGATGCAGTAGGGGCCGACCGGAAAGATGAAAACATGGCGCCGGTGTTTACCATTTATCCTGAAACAGAAGGTGCCGTTAGCTGGCTCGATGATCAAACACTTCAGTTTGACCCGTCTGAAATGCTGCATTCCGGCGTGCGTTACAAAGGAAGCGTTAACCTGGCTGAATTAATGGAGGTTGAGGCCGGTTTTGAATTGTTTGAGTTTAATTTCAGAACCATAAAAAAAGATTTCAGGGTTGAAATTGAACAATTTGCTACCTACAATGCTGCCGATTTTACCAAACAAAAATTAAACGGACACATTCATTTAAATGACGTTGTTGATTCATCACTCGTTTACACATTTCTGCAAGCGACACAAGATGGGGAGGAATTACCGGTAACCCTGACCAAAGAATCCAAATTCAAATGGAAGTTTGCCGTAGAAAATATTTTGCGTAAAGATGAGCGTTCATCACTCGCCCTCAGTTGGACAGGCGAAGAGGCTGGTATTGAAACGTCAGGTAACAAAGAAATCAAAATTCCGTCAAAAAATGAGTTTGTGGTTATGGATGTTGAGGTAACACACGCACCCGTACAGCATGTAAAAATTCATTTTTCTGATCCGCTGAATTCAACCCAGATTTTTGACGGACTCATTTACCTGGATGGTCATGATGTAACAATGGTGGTTGACGGGCAGGTGGTAACCCTGTATCCGACAGAACGGGTGGTTGGTTCTGAACGTGTTAAGGTAGACGGAACCATTGAAAATGCACGCGGGCAAAAACTCACTTCCAATGAATCATTCAAGGTATATTTTGATGATATAGCACCGGAAATTGAACTGGTTGGTGAAGGAAATATTGTGCCGCGTAGCGGCGACAGCCATTTTCCGTTTAAGGCCATTAACCTGAAATCAGTTGATCTTACCATCACCAAAATTTTTGAAGACAATGTGCTCCAGTTTCTGCAGGAGAATGATTATGACGGTACCTATCAGCTGCGCAGGGTTGGGCGTGAAGTACACCAGGAAAAAATTGACCTGAACCCTGACGGAGATCTCAAATTGCATGACTGGAATAATTTTTCAATCAACCTGGGTAAATACGTAGACCTTGACCCCGGTGCCATTTACCGCGTTGAACTTACCGCAAAAAAAGAATATTCACTCTACGAATGTATTGAAAAACCAACCTTTGATGATGACCTTACCGCCTTTGCATTTACCAGTTCACAGGAAGAATGGAATGAGTCAGACTGGGAGGACTATTACTATTACGACGATTATTACTACTACGATTATTATGAGTACGATTACGATTATGAAACCGATCAGCAGGAACGCAAAAATCCCTGTCATGAAAAATTCTACCAGGACTTTTCAATAGCGCGTAATATTATTGTTTCAGACATTGGTATGATTGCCAAAGCCGGTGGTGACAAAACCATGCATGTTTTCACCACTGATCTCAATACTACTGATCCGCTGGCTGAAACAAGCCTCAAATTTTATGATTTTCAGCAGCAGCTTTTGGGTGAAACCAAAACCAACGAAGAGGGTATGGGTGAGTTGCGGATGGACCGTAAACCATTTGTGGTGGTTGCTGAATCCAACGGGCAAAAAGGATACCTGAAACTCAATGACGGTGAAAGTCTGTCACTCAGTAAATTTGATGTATCGGGTGAAACCGTGCAGCACGGTATAAAAGGGTTTATCTATACAGAACGCGGCGTGTGGCGTCCTGGCGACAGCCTTTTCATTTCATTTATGCTGGAAGATAAAGAAGATGTACTCCCTGAATCTCATCCGGTAAAGCTTGAGATTATTAACCCGCGCGGTAATGTAATCTATGAAAAAATAAAAACCATTTCTAAAAACGGGCTCTATGATTTCAGAACCAGAACCCGGCAGGAAGCCCTTACCGGAAATTATACCGCCAAAGTATCTGTCGGTAACCGTACCTACTTCAAACAGCTGAAGATTGAATCCGTTAAGCCGAACCGCTTAAAAATTAATTTGAAATTTCCGGCCGAAAAACTGAACCCGAATTCGGGCAGAAATGTGAATATGGAAGTGGCCTGGCTTCACGGCGCTGTTGCCGGCGGTCTCAAAGCAAAAGTAGATGTTCACCTGGAGGCAACCGCAACCACATTTAAAAAGTTCAACGGGTTTGTATTTGATGATCCGCTGAAACAATTTGTATCAGAAGACAAAACAGTTTATGAAGGCGCGCTTGATGCAAATGGCAAATTAACGTTTGATCATGGTCTTTCTTTGACTGAAGCCGCACCGGGTATGCTGAAAGCCTACTTTACAACCAAAGTATTTGAAAACGGTGGTGATTTTAGTATTGACCGTACCTCCGTTTTATATTCACCGTACTCAGAGTATGCCGGTATCCGCGTTCCGGAAGGAGACCTGTACGGAGGAACACTTGTTACTGGTAAAGATCACCCGGTTGAAATTGTCACCCTCAATGAAAATGGCGGATTTGTGAGCAGTAAGGTCAGTGTAAAAGTATATAAACTGGAGTGGCGCTGGTGGTGGGATAATTATGACAACGACCTGGCAAGTTATATTTCACGTGAAAGTACCATTCCGGTTCAGCAGCGTGAAATTACTACCACCGGTGGAAAAGCTGTTTTTAAATTCCGCATTAACCAGCCTGAATGGGGCCGTTATTTAATTGTGGCAGAAGATCAGGTATCGGGCCATACGACCGGCAAAATAGTATTTGTTGACTGGCCGTATGAAGACCGTTCAAACCGCTCAAATGCTGAGAACGCAACCATGCTTACCTTCTCAACCGACAAAGAAACCTATGTAAAAGGAGAGCAGGTTACCTTAACCATTCCAACACCTGAAAAAGGAAAAGCACTGGTTAGCCTTGAAAGCGGAACACGGATCGTTGATAAATTCTGGATTGATACAGAGCAGGGTGAGACGAAGTGTACTTTCACCACAACTGAAGAAATGGATCCGAATGTGTATGTTCATGTTACTCTCATTCAGCCTTATGCCAATACGCAAAACGATTTGCCGATCCGCATGTACGGCGTTGTTCCCATTACGGTAGAAGATCCCGCATCACACCTGCAGCCGGTTATTCAAATGGCTGATGCGTTAAAACCTGAAACAACCACCACCATCAAAGTGGGCGAAAAAAGCGGCAAGCCTATGACTTATACATTGGCTATTGTCGATGAAGGATTACTGGATCTGACCAATTTTAAAACGCCGGATCCGTGGAATCATTTTTATCAGCGTGAGGCATTGGGTGTAAAAACCTGGGACCTGTATGATTATGTGCTTGGGGCCTATGCCAGTGAAATGGATAAACTGCTTGCCATTGGAGGGGATGAAGACGGGCTGAACCGTAAAAATGTAAAAGCGAACCGGTTTGAACCCATGGTTCGGTTTTTGGGGCCTTTTGAAACCAACGGTAAGGTGAATGCACATACCATTCAGATTCCCAACTACGTGGGTTCAGTGCGTGTGATGGTTGTTGCCGGTGAAAGCACGGCGTATGGTCATGCTGAAAAAACGGTACCGGTCCGCAATCCGCTGATGGTACTTGGAACATTACCGCGCGTGGTTGGTCCGGGTGAAACAGTCACCTTGCCGGTGAATGTTTTTGCCATGGAAAAAAATGTAAAAAATGTGTCTGTCACCATTTCTACCAATGAATTTTTTAAAGTGGAAGGTGAAAAAACACAGTCGCTGACATTTTCAGAAATAGGTGACAAGATTGCCAGCTTTAAACTGAAAGTAGCAGAGAAAACAGGTATTGCAACCGTTTCCATTGTCGCTACCAGCGGCAGTGAAAAAGCACGTTTTGACATTGAGCTGGATGTGCGCACACCCAATGCCGAACAGACTGTGACCGTTGATAAAGTACTGAATCCGGGCGAATCGTTTGAGGGCGATGTCAATTATTTTGGTGTTCAGGGAACCAACAAGGCTTACCTTGAAGTCTCCAATTTCCCGGCAATTGACCTTGGCCGGCGCCTCGATTACCTGGTGCAGTATCCGCACGGGTGCATTGAACAAACCACCTCTTCTGTTTTTCCGCAACTGTTTTTGGCAGATGTGATGGAACTGGATGCCACTAAAAAAGCACAAATTCAGGCAAACATCAATGCCGGTATTGAGCGCATCAAATTATTCCAGACATCCAACGGTGGTTTCTCTTATTGGCCGGGAGAATCGTATGACAATGAATGGGGCAGCAACTATGCCGGACATTTTTTACTGGAAGCTGAGAAAAAAGGATTTTCGGTTCCGGCCGGTATGAAAAATAACTGGATTAGTTTTCAGAAAAAACAGGCTAAAAACTGGAGCAAAGCCAACCAGACGATTGATGGTTATTATTACGATGACCTGACACAAGCCTATCGCCTATATACGCTGGCGCTGGCAGGAAAATCAGAGCTGGGCCTGATGAACCGCATGCGTGAACGGACTGATCTTTCACTGCCGGCCCGCTGGCGACTGGCTGCTGCGTATAAAGTAGCGGGGCAAAAAGAAGTGGCGCTTGAACTGGTTCAGGGATACGGAAAATCAATTCCGGAATACACCGAACTTTCATACACCTATGGCTCAAATACGCGTGATGAAGCCATGATTGTAGAAACCCTGGTATTGCTCAACATGAAAACAGATGCGGCTGAAATGGCCCGCGCACTGGCAAACCGGCTCAATGATGAGCAGTGGATGAGCACGCAAACCACGGCATACAGCCTGCTTGCAGTCAGCAAATTTTTAGGTGCATACAAAGGTGACACCAAACTGAAATTCAGTTTCAACGTGAACGGAACTGATGGAAGCCGGAATTCAGCATTAAGTATGATCAGTTTTGAACTGACTGAAAAATCAAAAGACGTAACTGTTAAAAATACCGGTGATGGTATTCTCTACGTTCGTTTAATTACCAAGGGAATTCCGGTAAGCGGCAATGAGCAGAATGAGGCTAAAAACATTACGCTGAGTGTGAATTATTATGACATGAACAACAAAAAAATAGATGTCACCACTCTGAAACAGGGAACTGATTTTATTGCCGAACTGAATGTGAAAAACAGTGGCATCAGGGGTGATCTGAAGGAACTGGCACTGGTTCAGATTGTACCTTCAGGCTGGGAAATTCACAATTCACGCATGGATGAATTCAGTTCCGATAAATCGTCATTCTTCACCTACCAGGATATTCGTGATGACCGGATTTATACCTATTTTGATCTGAGTTCCGGCAAAGAGAAAACATTCCGTGTACAGCTTAATTCAAGTTATCTGGGCAAATTTTATTTACCAGGTATAACGGTTGAAGCGATGTATGATAATAATGTTTATGGCCGCGTCAAAGGACAATGGGTAACGGTTCAGTAATTTTTGATTTGCAGTGACGGGTAGCGACCTGTCATTGCAAATACGATCTTTTTCATAGAGGCGGGCGATTGATTAACATAAAATCCTTCTGATTTTTTCAGAGGGATTTTTTTTAGTTAAAGCAGTTTTGCTCTCTTCAAGCCGGTCTGCTTCAGGCCAAATCCGTCAAAAATCCGTATCAGCTGTGTTCTGAAGGTGATGGGTGTATAGCATACGAATGCGTTGATTTGACGGGTGAAACGGATAAAGATCTGCCCGTCTGATTCTGACATTTCATTCACATTTTGGCATTAGATATTCACAACTTTAATAAACCCGATTTTCTCACTAAATTTGCGGTTTTAAATGTAGAAAATACAACCATGGCAACCATTAAAACCTCAGCTTTTCATTTTCCCGGGCAAAAATCAGTGTATAACGGAAAAGTGCGTGATGTATACTTTTTGGAAAAGGAGTATCTGGTCATTGTTGCATCTGATCGTATTTCTGCGTTTGATTATATTTTGCCAAAACCAATTCCTTACAAAGGTCAGGTACTGAACCAGCTTGCGGCTAAATTTCTCAGTGCTACGGCAGACATTGTTCCAAACTGGCTGCTGGGCACACCAGATCCAAGTGTAGCAGTGGGGCACCAATGTGAACCGTTTAAAGTGGAGATGGTTATCCGCGGTTACCTGGCCGGTCATGCGGCACGTGAATACAAAAACGGAAAACGCGTTTTATGCGGTGTTCAGCTGCCTGAGGGCATGAAAGAAAATGACAAATTTCCACAACCCATCATTACACCGGCAACCAAAGCTGAAAGCGGTCATCATGACGAAGATATTTCACGCGAAGATATTATTGCCAAAGGCATTGTATCCAAAGACGATTATGAGCAGCTTGAAAAATACACTTACGCCTTGTTTGAACGCGGAACAAAAATTGCAGCTGAGCGTGGATTAATACTGGTTGATACCAAGTATGAGTTTGGTAAAAAGAATGGAAAAATCTACCTGATTGATGAAATTCATACACCTGATTCATCACGCTATTTTTATGCAGACGGTTATGCTGAGCGTCAGGCAAAAGGTGAAAAACAAAAGCAGCTTTCCAAAGAGTTTGTGCGTGAATGGTTAATTGCCAATAATTTTCAGGGGCTTGAGGGGCAGACAATGCCCGCTATGCCCGATGAATTTGTCAATACGGTTACAGAACGTTACATTGAACTTTACGAAAAAATTACCGGCGAAAAGTTTGTGAAAGCAGACAATTCAAACATCGAAGCGCGCATTGAAAAAAATGTACTTCAGTTTTTAGCCACCTTAAAATAGCTATGAGTCTATCAGGTATAATTTACTGGGCACTCTATCTGGTGCTGGTGATTATCACCTTTGGTACATTTCATTTTTTGATTACAGATCTTGAACCAACCTATCGCAGCCTCAACATGCTGGCCCTGTTTTATGTGCTGCTGAGTTATTTCATTTACGCGGCAATCACACCGCTTTTTTTTATGAAAGTAGCCAGGGTGTCCTACGGTATGGGGTGGGTGTACATGTGCCTGAGTACGATTGTAGCCGGGTTTTTAATCTGGCTTGGTTTTGGTGACGGTGATTATTCGCCTGAATTTTATGAATACGAATTTGTAACAGCCGGTATCTGGTTTGGTTTTGTCAACACGGTAGCAATGGGTTTTATCCGCTTCCGGAAATCATTCCGTGAAAAGCACAATACCAAAACCGGTTAGTTACTGGCTACGTCGTCTTTGAATTCCGTAATGGTATCCCATTTCAGGTTGCTGATTTCTTCAAATGCTGTTTTCTGAAGAATAGTCATTGGGTAAATATCATCACATTGCGGCTGGGTATAAAGTATACGCTCATATCCCATTCGGTCCTTCATGTAAACGGTACTTTCAAAATTCATGGGGCAACCTTTTGTAATCTGACTCATGTCAAAACACAACACTCCTTTTACGTGATTGTTGCAGTAGAAAACAAGAACAGATACTTTTCCTTTGGGCAGCAAAATCGGGTAATTTTCCCAGGCCGGAATTTCAGCCCGTGCTTCACCGTCTACAAATTGTACAATGGTGGTTTCTTCTGCTTTATCATTTTTGCATTTATAGTGAATGGTAAGCTGTGAATAATAGGCCAATAGCGGATCAAAATCCGGATCCTCCTGCTCAAAACGCCAGTTTCTGAAATTTTCAACTGTTTTTGTCTCGCGGTCTACAATAAATGAAAAAATTTCACCGTCATTGATCCAAGAACAGTGCGCACTCACGCAGCGCGTACCCGGTATTTCAAGTCCTGCACCCAACTCCGTATAAAAACTGTCGTTGACTTTTGTATCAGGTACAATCACAAAAACGCCCGTTTTAGAACTGCCAAAATACCGGCTTTCAACAAACTGGTAATGAAACTGGCCTGTATCAAATTCAGTCAGGTACGCAGGGCTTTGTCCATCGGCAATCCAATTTTTAAAAATGGTTTCCACTTCTGTTAAATCGGTAACTGAACTCCGCTTTTCAAGAAAAGCATACCTTGGAAGTTTAACCTGGAGCGCTGAAATGCACTCATTTAATCCTGGATTATAAACGCGTTTTGAATCAATTATTTCTGCGGCGTTGGTTGTTATAGAAGCAATGCTTAAAACCAGCAGCAGGGTAATTCTGTTTTTCATAGTCGTGGTCATTTGAAAAGACATCTCAAAGGAATGGAAGTACCGGCAGTATTCGAAGCCTCAACTTCCCAACGCGGCGTTTTACTTAACAGAAGGTATTTTGATTCTCCCTACGCAGGAAAATGATTTTACGCTTTGGAAAAATTTGCCGGCTCTTCAGCGGAGATGGATAAAGCGATTGCAAACAATTACACCGTTGTAAAAGTAAATAACCACTTCATTTTATGCGAATTACAAAAATAGTGCTAAATTGGTAAGTGTCAAAAATCAATCCTATGCAATTGGAATTTCAGGAGCTTGCTTTAATTGCTGAGCAGATGGAGCAGGGGGTGGTGGTATGTTCCAATGACGGCACCATTGAGTTTGTTAATCCCTACGCGGCACGTTATTTTGCATTTCACCTGAATGAGCTGGTCGGTAAAAAGGTAAATGATCTTTCACCTGATTTTAAGTTTAATCCGGAGAAGATGACGGATTCAAAGGCTGTTTTGAAAGGTATTTCAATCCGCAATAAATTCGGAGACACGGTTTATTTCAATGCTGTGCTGGTTAAGGCGGTGAGCGGTGAGCGGGTTATTGTAATGATTGAAGACATAACGCAGGAAATACTCGGGCAAAACGGCCTGATTGAAAAAATCAACGTAATTGAGAAACTGACCAAATCACGTTACATGCGTGATGGCCTGTTAACCAAAGCCATTCAGGAGATTCTACTGGAATCTGCCAATGTGTTGAAAGTAGAACGCGTGAATGCCTGGAAAGCGGACAAAGATTTTACCATGATTGAATGCATAGGCAATTATACCCGCAGCACCAATACCTTTAATGATAAGCTCATTTTGCTGCGTAAAGATATGCCTGCCTATTTCAGGCTGCTTGCCACGCAAGAGATTATAGCCACCAATTATGCGCTGGAAGATACCCGGACAGAAGAACTGGTAGAACCTTACCTGGAGCGGTACGGCATTACGTCTATGATTGATGTGCCAATTCGTATTGAGGGTGAAATGATTGGTGTAGTTTGTTTTGAACATGTGGGTGCGCCTCGTAAATGGGACCTGACAGAACGCAAATTTGGAATGTTCATTGCCCAGCTTATTTCACTGGCACTTGAGTCTCATGAAAAACAACGTAACCGGCAGCGCCTTGAACTGGTGCTACGTGAGAAAGAAACCTTGCTAAAAGAACTGGGCAGAAATTATTGAATCTCCAACGCCGGCAGGTCAGGCCTTTTTAAAGAATCAGTTGTGTTTCAGGTAAAGCAGCACACCACGGTAAGGAACCGCAATTTCACCATTTCCAATTTCAACAATACCATAACAGTTTTCATTATCTGTTTTGTGAACATTGAAGCTTTCAGGCAAATTGGGTTCGGGTGCTTTTATTTCGCGGCCAAAAACGCGGTAGATATAATCATCTCTCCGCTGCCGTTCAACCTGGTAAATTTCAAATGTCAGCGGGTCAATGGCCGTTCCGGTAATAGACGTAGCCTGGAATTTTACAATGGTACCAATCAGCATATTCAGCTCTTCACTGCCAGGCGTTTTTGTGCTCAGAATAGAATAGCCTGTGACGGTATAATCACCATATAAACCGACCTGGGAGTCTACAGGTACTGCAATGCGGTCAACTTTTTGAATAGGTCTGTTTGCATATTTTACCGGTGATACCTGGCGCACAGAAATGCTGTCAGGTGTTTGTGCGGTCAGACAGAGACCAAAAAAGAAAGCAAAAATTCCGGCTGTGGTTTTCATATAAATTCAGTTGGTATACCCGCTAAAATCCAATTATTGTGCCAATCAGAAAACGAATGGAATTACCAGCGGCTTCCTGCTCCGCCACCGCGTGAACTGCCACCGCCGTACGATGATCCGCCACTGCTGCCATAGCTGCGGCTATAACCTCCGGATGATCCGCCGGAGCTTGAACTGGAGCGCGTTTTGCGTGGAATTGTATACCGTTCTGTTTTAATGTGTCCGCAATTTTCACATTTATAGCAGCGTTCGCCTGTGCCGCTCGAAGTGTACGTAGCTGCAGTAATGGTTTTGTCGTACAGTTTATAATAGGTTTTAAAACTGCAGCTTGGACATTTGGCGTGTTTTGAAAACCATTTTTTGTAGGATAGAATCAATACCTCTGATCCGCCGTACGAAACCCATACATCGTAATCAATGGATTTTACTTTTTCTTCTGAAACCTGGCCCTTTGAAAGGTGTTTATCTTCGTCAAGGTCGCCCAGTTTATGCATTTCTTCACCGTTTCGCTTGCTGAAACGAACGGTATTTCGCCAGCGGTTCATCAACCCTTTGGTAACAAAATAAAGCAGTGCAAACGGAACGGGAAAAAGAAAAATCCAGATGGTGAGTGAAAAAAATTTCAGGATATGATAACGTTTGTGCAGGTCTGGTACAAAAAACGAAAACAAAAGCACAACCATCCAGGCTGCTGTGAAAATGGAGATACTAATCAGGTATCCAATAAAAAGGTTTGATTTCCAAAGGTTGAATTCACGGTCATCCGATTCGGTAGTCAGGGTATAATCACTGGTCTCAGAACTGTAATCATTGTAGGCTTCGTAAACAGGCGGTGCGCCGTAGAAAAAATCACAGGTGGCCTGTGTTCCGCGAATCATACCGGTTACATAGTCGTTTGATTTAAAGTAAGGCACCATTTCATATTGCTGAATGTTGTAACAATCAACATCCGTTAAAATACCTTCTGTTCCCCGGCCGGTTATAAATTCAATGGCGTGCTGGTCTACCACCAGTAACATCAGTAAGCCGTTGTCTGTTTTGCGGTCTCCGATTCCCCACAGGTTAAACAAATCTGTACCCCACAGGTGCGGGTCATTGTCACCAATTGAATTGAGGCACACTACGGCCACCTGGTATCCAAGTGAATCTTCCAGGTCTTTCAGCAGTGCATTGATCATTTGCCTCGCATCTTCTGTAAGAATGGTGTGTGGATCAGTTACTGCTTTACCGTTTAGTTCACGCTCATTTGGAACTGCTTTTATATCTGCAATGGCGGCGTCGCGGTTTATGTTGTAAAAATTCAGGTTGATTTCTTCCTGCGTCAGGCCAGTGAAATAATTTTTTTCACCGTACGAATCGGTTACTGATTCGTTTGTACCTGAAGTGGTAAAAATGGGGTCATTGTCTGCATAGTGTGATTCAGACATGATCTCCAGGTCGCCGCCGGTTTTTTCAACTTTATCCGGGTAAATGGAGTGGATGCCAGTATTTCCTTCATAGGTTGACAGTTTGGTATCAAATGCAATTTCTTTGAAAATGTGATCACCCAGTTTTTGAAAAGAGACAAAATCACCGGTTCCGTTTGCCTGCCCGGTCAGGTGCACTTCTGCCGTTTCATTGGCCAGGTCACGCAGGTACGATGCCTTGTAAAAAGATTTGAGCCGTGAACCTATTTTGAAAACAACCGTTTGTTTTGATTTGCAGTGAAGCTGAAAAACAAAACGTCCGTTGGTGCGCTCTTCAAGATTCCACAGCTCTACCAGTTTGTCAGCATAGGCATTCGCATCATCCGGATCACGGATATTGTCAACGCGGACACAAACCGGTTCAATGTACCGGCAGAAGAAATAGGTCTCCCGGGTACCGATAATTTCACGATACCATTCTTCAATAATGCGGTGATCGGGATCAATAATAAAACCGGTGCTGTCAAAAACGGGTACCGGCAAATCTTCGGGTGCGTAAACACGGTCTTGCTTTGAAAAAGCAGTTTGTGTCTGTAACGTTAAAACAAGAAAAAGAAAGAGCAGAAACTTTTTTGCAGCAAACAGGTTAGTGTTCATTGTAGTATGGTTTTATTTCATATTCCGGGAATTGGTCTCCGTGTTTTTTTACAAGAATGTTGTAATTTTTTACCGCTTCATTGTAATTCTTTTTTTCAAAAGCAATGCGGTTTTCAGAGCCTTCAATCTGAACGAGCAGTTTTTCAATGGCAGATGATTGGGCATGCAGCTGTACCAGTTTTTTGGCTTCGTCTACTTTGGCATCAAGGCTGTTTTCCAGCTCAAAACGTGCTTCACCTTCGGCATTTTTGATTTGCAGCTGAAGGTCTTTAATGGTAGAATCCAGTACCGTCATTTCAGCCGGAGATGTTTGTACTACACTGAATAAATCGGGAATCATGCTGTTGCGCTGATCAATGGCAACCTGCACCAGGTCCAGTTTGGATGCCACGTCTTCTTCTGCTTCAATCAGTTCATCGCGCACCTGTTTATAGGCAGCGGTTTCCTGCTGATTTTTCTCCTGCTGTGCGTTTAAACTATTCCGGCTAATTAAAAAAAAAACGAGAAGGAATACCAAAACCACCACACCGGCAATAATGTAAATGAATTTCTTTCGTGATTTGGTATCCTGTTCCAGCACCGACGCTTTTTTATTAAGGGTGCTTAATACCATTACCGCCTGCTGATCACGCGGATCAACCACCAGTTCTTTTTTGGCATAGTATTCTGCTTTCTGGCGTGTTTCAGGCAGGTGGTCATCAAACCACATCATCATATAGGCTTTTGCCAGAATGGCATTGCAGTTTACCAGGTAAGGGTTTATAGCCACTGCCTGTTCACCTTCGCTGATTGCATCTTTATAGTTGCGGGCCTTTAAATGGTCGTCCGCCAGCCGAAGGTGTTTTTGCGCTCTAACAAGTAATGCCTGCCACTGATCTTCATTCAGCCCCATACTAATAGCAAGCTCTTTCAGCTCATCCAGGGTAAGCGGACGCTCGCCAATGCTATGATCTGTTTCACCAGCTTCAACAATGGCTTTCACCTGTGCTGCAAGTCTGTCTTCGTAATTGTCCATGCGGTTGTTTATTTGACAGTATGAAATTAAGAAACAATTTCTATCTGCACTTCGTCCAGGGTTACAATGTCGCCTTTGTAGAGTTTGCGGCGGATTCTGAATTCTTCATCGCCGTTAACACTTACCTGGCCTTCTTCAATTTGTGTTTTGCCGTGTCCGCCGGTTTGTGAAAGTCCCTCAATTTTTAAAAGTTTAACCAGTTCAATAAAAGGGGAATCTTTTTTTAATTTAAATGTTCTTTTTTCCATGCTGATATAATTCAATTAACAAACGGGCAGCATCGTATGATGTAATTTCATTGCCCGCTAATTTTTTGGTTAGCTGTTTGATTTGTTTTGTAATTGCAGGGTTGTTGTAAAATTCATGCAGCAACTGTTCTTTCAGCGCTTCATGCATCCAATATTCCTGTTGATTTTTTCGTTTTTTCTGAAAGTGTCCGTTTGTTTTGGTCAGGTTTTCATACGAACAAATGGTTTCCCATACCTTTTCAATGCCTTTGTTTTCTGCCGCGCTTACAACATCTACCTGCGGAATCCAGTTGTTTTCATTTGCAGGAAAAAGGTGCAGCGCATTTTTGTAGAGTGATTTTGCCCGGGTTGCATTTTTTGTATTGTCTCCATCAGCCTTGGTTATTACCAGGGCATCGGCCATTTCCATAATTCCGCGTTTAATTCCCTGCAATTCATCACCGGCACCGGCCAGCATCAGCAGAAGAAAAAAATCAGTCATGGAATGAACGGCCGTTTCAGATTGGCCAACCCCAACGGTTTCAATCAAAATAACATCATAGCCGGCAGCTTCACACAGCAATATGCTTTCACGGGTGCGCTGTGCAACACCGCCCAGGGAACCGCGGCTGGATGTTGGACGAATAAAAGCACCGGGATTAACCGACAGGTTCACCATCCGCGTTTTATCTCCCAGAATGCTGCCTCCGGTTTTTTCACTGCTGGGATCAACGGCAAGCACGGCAATTTTTTTTCCCTGTTTAACCAGGTACTGACCAAAACTTTCAATAAAGGTACTTTTACCCACTCCCGGAACGCCGGTAATACCTATGCGCAATGATTTTCCGGTATGGGGAAGGCAATGCTGAAGCAGTTGCCGGGCTGACTGCTGGTCATCTGCACGTGCGCTTTCACAAAGTGTTATTGCCTCAGCCAATGCTGTTTTTTCACCTTTGCGCAGCCCTTCAAAAATCTTTTTTGGATCTCTGGCTGCATGGTGTTTCTTATTCAGTTCAACCAGCCGGTTAATTTGTTTTTTATCTGGGTTTTTTGAAAGCGCCATGTTCAGGGTTTTCCGGTATTGGTTGCAGTTACGCTGGTATCTTTTACGGCAAACCGGTATGATTCTACCCAAACAGGATCCTGCACATCACGCAGCAGTTTGTAAAGGGAATCACCGTAAAAATAATCCGTCATAATGTTTGTAATACCATACTCTTCACGCAGAATTTTCATCTGGTAGATAGAGGGTTTAAATTGTCCCTGGCTCCAGCCCGGGGTGTCAAACTGGTATGGATGTTCATAGAATCGTATTTTCCACAGGTCCAGGAATGGTTTGCAATAGTAGCCGGTTATTTTATTCAGATCGTTGCTGAGCAGAAAACACGAGTCAACCCCGTTTTTTTCAAACAGGTTTTCTTTATTCAGGTTGACAATGCTTGGATAATAGCCCATGGCCTCGTACATAAACCGTTGTTCAGTAAGTACCTGAGCCCCTATAATGGCACCGTCTCTGAATGAAACAATGGCATAGGTTATCATAGCTGAATGAGCACCGGCAAATAAACCAACGGCAAAATAATTTTTCTTTCCGGTTGTTTGAGAAAACAGCGGGTTAGAAAAAATAAAGAGGCATGTGATGATTAAAAATCTGCGCACGCTGAACAGGTAATTAGGTTAAAATTAGCAAAAAGCGGGCTAATCTCCAATTTACGGCCGGGAATCAGGTTTCAGAAGGAGAAAAGGTACTAGTCAAGTACCCGCAGCAGGTATTTAATAACGTCCGTATAGGAAACAATGCCTTTTAACACACCGCGTTCTGTTACAACATAAGCATGAACTTCACCTTTAATCATGTCTTTGGCAACCTTGTTGATTTTGGTTTCAGGCTTTATGGTCACCGGTTTTTCGGTCATAATGTCTTTTACAAGCAGTGTCTGATAAACCTGGTCGTTATCATTCAGGCTGGCTTTGCCAATGGCACGCATAAAATCAATCAGGCTCACCATACCTATTACCTTTTTGTTTTCAACAACCGGTATATGGTGGTGAAAAGGTGTTTTTTCATAGAGGTGTTTAACGTCTACAAGTTTCTGATCAGGGCTGACAACAGCCACTTTAGTGGTCATAATACCTGAGACAGGGGCATCTAGTTTCATAGGAAGGTCTAAGTAGTGAACAAAACTAAGTCATTTGACGTATAAGTGTATCAGCAGCAAATATAACATTTGTTTGGTGATCGGGTGACTATTCTCAGCCGGGTCATAACACCGGCAGTGTATCTTTGGCTAAACTAAAAAAACAGGGTATGAAAGCAAGAACATTGGTAGAACTGCTCACTTTATCATCTAATCTGTACATGATGTCCAAAGACAAGGAGTTGATGGAAAAGCTGCATAACATGACAGAAAAAGGTAAGGATAAAATCAATTCGTTTATGGCGTCTGAGAAGGATGAAGATGGAAACGAAATTGCCTTTTTGCAGAAAATAGCGCATAAAGCACACGAGGTAAAAGAAGAACTGGAAGCCAAAATTAGTGAGATGGTGGCAGAATTTTATCAGAAGGTAAACATTGCCCACACGGATGAAATTAAAGCACTTCACGCAAAAATTGACGATTTGTCAAAACAGGTTGCATTGCAGGAGGCGCGCCTGAACCGGTACGAAAACGAACAATAGCATGAGTCTTTTTTCCTCTATAGCAAGGCGCTACAGATCTGTGCGCAGATACAACCAGATTCTTCGCGTGTTTGTGAAGTATGGGTTTGATGACCTTGTTTCTTACATGGAGGATCAGAAGCGTTTTGCGTGGTTGCGGAAATTATTGCCAAAATCATTTCGAAAGGCAGCATCGCATTATACCAAATATGAAAAAATGCGGTTGGTGTGTGAAGAGCTGGGGCCAACCTTTGTCAAATTCGGGCAAATATTAAGTAACCGGCCTGATTTGCTGCCGCTTGATCTGATTGTTCAGTTTGAGAAATTGCAGGACAATGTTCCCCCGTTATCAGGTCAGGTAGCCCGCAAAGTAGTGGAGACCGAGCTAAAAAAATCAACCGATGATCTTTTTGCCTGGTTTGAACCTGAACCGTTTGCATCGGCCTCTATGGCGCAGGTGCATAAAGCAACCTTAAAATCAGGTGAGCGGGTAGCGGTTAAAATTCAACGTCCCGGTATTAAAGAGGTTATTATAGAAGACATTAAAGTCATGTATACTGTGGCTGAAATTCTGCACCGCCGTGTTCCGTCGGTGCGCAGTTTTGACCCCGTGGGCCTGGTGCGCAATTTTGAAGAAAGTATTTTAAAAGAACTTGATTTTATTCACGAATCGGTTAATGCACAGCGCTTTTACAATAATTTTTCAGGCACTGATGAAAACTCCCGTTTTATTCATGCACCACGGGTTTACCGTGAGTTTACAACGCCGCGTGTATTGGTGCTTGAATTTATACAAGGGTTTAAGATATCCAAATTAGACCAGATTAAAGCCGGGCAGTTTGACCGCAATCAGATTGCCCGAAAACTAGCCATTTCATACCTGAGGCAGGTTTTTGAGCACGGTTTTTTTCACGCTGATCCGCATCCGGGTAATATTTTAATTCTGCAAACCGGTGAAATCTGTTACCTTGATTTTGGAATGATGGGTAGTATTATTCCAAAAGACATTGAAGTTTTTGGTCAGTTGTTTTTATCGGTCAAAGACAAGGACGTCAAAAAAATAATCAAGGCGCTGATGCAGTTGTCTGACCTTGTTACTATCAAGAACATGCGGGCGCTTGAGTTTGATATCAATGAATTTGTAGAGAGCTATTATGTGGGCGGGGTTCATGCCAATGAAATGAGTACTGTGTTATTGCAGTTGAAAGATGTCATTGTAAAGCACGATCTGAAAATACCGTCTCATTTCTTTTTGCTGGCACGTTCACTGGTTACTATTGAAGGGGTAATCCGCAACCTTGATCCCAAACTGGATATGCTTGAACTTGCCAAACCATACCTGGTAAGTGCCATGACCAAAAAATTCTCACCGCTGCAGATGGGGAAAAAGGTACTCAGCGGAATTTTTGAATTTGGAAATTACATGGAAGAATTTCCGCGTGATCTCAAAAATGCGATCCGTAAAATCAATACCGGGGAAATTAAGGTTGATTTGCGCCACAAAGGCATTGATCCGCTGATTCACACCATTAACCGCGTTACCAAACAACTTGTTGCGGCACTGATACTGGCTGCGCTGCTTATAGGCGGTTCGCTGACACTCATCAATGAAACAACACCGCTCTGGAATGATACTTCTGCCTGGTCCGTTATTGCATTTATACTGGCAGGTATTCTGGCACTGGGTATGCTGCGCGACATGCGCAAGGGAGATCATGATCCCTGGCAGGGATGGAAAGATTAATTCAGGAATCGAATGTCATGCCCGGGTGTAGTGAAGTATTCATTCGCCCGGTTTGCAGCTGCCTGAAAATGAATTTGCCTTAATTTAATCTTCTGTACCGCACGTAATTTTGTTTTTCTCTCCCGCTGATTTCTTTCACTGATGTGCGCAGATTTTTTACCGTAATCGGTACCTGCGTATACTGCACTCTTTTTCGGATAATCTGGCTTCTACGCTGACCTTGCTATGCCGTGCGCCTGCGCTGTAGCTTCTGCGCAAGCGTAAGCGGCTGCGCGAAGGCAATGAGCTCCGGTGTAAGCATAAGCTTTGGCGCAAGCGTTGCAGGAATCTTTTAGATCAAAAAATCAAAATTAAACAGTTTCTGAGTCAACATCCGGTAAGTTTCACACTTCAGGTAGTTGGATGTAAAGTGCTTTTCTTGCAAAAAAAAGCCCTGCTACCACGGCAGGGCTAAGGAAAGGGCTTTTCGAAAATGTTACGAAAATGCCGCTTTCAAATGGTGATAAGCTTGTTTGATTTCATTTCTGAAATGTTCCTGGCGTGAAGGTTCTGCGGCATCTTTGTGTTTTTCAAGGCCCTCTTGAAGGCGTTTGATAATTTCAGCCATTTCAGCTCTTCGTTTTTCAAACGAGTCTGATGTTTTCAAAGAGGCCAGTTTAAAATTGACAGACAGTATTTCAAGTTCCAGCTTAATACGTTCAAATTCTGTTTGCAAATAGTCAAATACTTTGGCCAGTTTTGGATGCGCATTAATGAACAATTCAATTTCGTGAATTTTTGCATTGATGCGTTTGCGCTGTGCCTCAAAAGCATCTTTGGATTCTGCTTTTCCAAGAGCGAGCTGCACCCGCAGTTCATCCAGTTTGGTGCGCATATCGTCTGCCCATTCTTTGGCATCTTTTGCTTTTAATTCAGCATCATGCAGCATGGTGTTAAACCGTTTTTTCAGGCTTTCAAATTTATCTTTGGCTTCAGCTTTTCCCAGAGAAAGTTGCACCTGAAGTTCTTCCAGTTCAGTGGCTGCTTTTTTAAATCCGCTGATCAGGGTATCAATGATTTTTTTTTCCATAAGTCAGGTTTATTTGCACAAATATGCTTAGTATGAAGGTTATATCAACTGATCCAGGTCAGTCAAAAGGATGATCTTATACAAAAAAAAAGACCGTCACAGCGGACGGCCTCTCTTACTAAATGGAATAAGATTACAGGTTGATGATGGTTACCGTAAGTGTTCCCTGAATCAGTGGATCTGTACCGCTTACGTTTCCGTCTGCCGATCCGCCGGCATCTCTGTAACGCACATCAATGGTATGTGTACCTGCTGACAGCGTATAGGTTTTAGACATGCTCCAATAAGCCAGCATGTTGCCAACCGCATCGGTATTGGATGCTACAATTTCTTTTTGTCCGCCCTGCGGTGATGCAACACCGTCTACGTGAATTCCAATATCCACAGCAGCAAAGGCAACACCCGCTGCAGCGCACTGAACACCACCATCAGTAGAAATAATCACACGGCAGTTGGCCGGTACTGAAATGGTTTGGGTAAGCCCCGGAATCAGCGTATAGGTTGTTGTTGAAACCAGCGCAACAGCCTGTGCCGTTCCAAACACGCTGGTGCTCATTTGGCCGGTAGTTGGGTAGTAGGTAGTACATACCCATGCTGTACCGTTGTAGAGTGCAATCTGGTTGTTGGCACAGGTAAGTCCGGCAATTACATCATTGTCGGTATTGTCAGCAAAACCGGCTGGTATGTTGGTCATGGTTGTCCAGTCAGCAGCACCGGCTGAATTGTCATCACCATCTGCAATGTCAGCAGGCATGTTGGCAATGGCAGACCAGTCAATAGATTCAGCAACTTTGGCATCCAGTGCGTAAGGCACTGAAAGTAATTGTGAACTGCCCATAAGTACATAAGCAGAGCCGCCTAAAGGATCCATTTTTACCTGGATAAAATAAATAGCACCACCCCAGTCAATGGTTGTAAAATCACCTAATGTCACTGCTCCACCGCCAATGTTTAAACTGGCAAGGCCATGTTGATTGGTAGTAGCTACGTGCGTTTCTTTATAAACAGGTGTACCACCTGAACTGTTTTGCAGGATGCTGATTTCAAAACTCACGGTTTGGTTGGCCATGATATCGCCGGCATTGTCCCGCGCTACAGCCTGATACTTGAACATGTTTGGTGCCTGCGCAATTGCTGCAACAAGTGACAGCAGCATGATAAAAGAGAGTCCTAGTTTTTTCATAAATAGTGTATTTTAATGAAATTGTTTCCGCTGAACGCAGGTTACGATTTCTGAATTTTTACGGTTTTAAGTTTTTCGTTTTTTGAATTGTTGATCTGCATCAGGTAAATACCATTTGCATAGGTGCTGAGGTCAATTTTCTGAATGGTTTCAGGTTGATACAATCCGTTGTACATCAGCTTGCCGGTAACATCGTGAATCAGAATGGAAAGTGTTTCAGTGTTGTTTTTTATTTCCAGGCTGACTTCAGAAGTGGTTGGATTCGGATACAGGTTCATCGTAATTTCAACAGCCAGATCTTCTACCGTTAAAAAGCGGATTTCGGGTTGCTGAAATCCCTGTGTGAGTTGATTGTTGGTTCCAATATAAGTATCTGTAACTACTTCACCCAATGTCCAGCTAAGGCTGGCAGCTGATCCCGAAAAAAAATCGCCGGAACTGGCCACCACCGTTGGCGTCAGTGATTGGTTGAAAGCAGTAACAGAAACTGAGCAAATCAGAACTCCAAAGAGTTTTTTCATGTAAGTAGTTTTTTGATTCACTCAAATATAGGCAAAATTTTGGGAAAGAGGTCAGGGTAAAGATGCAGGTAGCAGTGCCCGGTAAATTTTGCCTGATTCTTCAATTCCCCGCTTCCCCCGGGAAAAATTACTTCATCCGGTCCAGCAGAAATAAATAAGGTTCGTGAAAATGATGAATGAAAATCTGCTCGCTGCCATCCGGGTATTTGGCATAGTATTCAGCATCGGGCATCAATACAATGGTGTTACCGGTTCTTACGTAGTGATTGCTTTTGTAATAGTCAGGAGAAATGTATTCAGGGATATTGCTCCGGATTAGTTTTGAAGTCATTTCACCCAGGTATTTTTCATACGCGTTTTGTGCTTTTCGGGTTGGCTTATCCAGCTTTTTGTAAATGTGTTTTAACACCAGGTTTTGTGGAAATTTCTGTTTTTTTATAGCAGATCTCGCATTTTTGAATGGGTTTGTGGTGTTAAAATCATCCACGGTTTGAATAGACATGGGTGTTTCAGGAACCCAGTCAGCCGCATTAACGACATTGTAAGCCCAGCCTCCCTGAACAGCGGCTTCATAGTCATAGGCAAAGTAAAGGTTACCAGGTTTGGGGCCAGCACTGCAATAGGTTTTGAAAACAATATCGTCAGCCAGTTTTTTGTTTCTCTGAAGATTTTTCAGGTAAGCAGTTAATAAAAAGGCAATGGCGCCTCCCTGGCTATGTCCCATAATCAAAAACTCGCGTGTACCATTGTTATACAATTCATTAATTTTTGGAAGAATATCCTGTGATAAATAAGCGGTGCTCAACAACCAGCCTACATGAACTGCTGCCCGTGGATTAGCTGCCAGTTCATAGTCAAAAGTATGGTTTGCACTTATTTCAAGTTTGCCCTTTGCGGGTACCATAGCGGCGTACAAATTGACCAACCAGCTTTCTGCCCTGGTTGTGGTACCGCGAATACTGATAGCGGCTACGTTTTTATCATCTTTCCAGAGGTCCCACAAATTGTCCAGACCAATGACCGGAGATTGATAAATCATTTTGAAACGGGTTGGTTCCGGAAACTTACTGTAGTATTCTTCTTCAGCGGTTGTGCGGGCAGATATGAGCATAAGTTCGCGGTACTCTTCCTTATCAAAACCCGGTTTTAATTCTCCGGCAGTTACTGAAAAAGGAAAAGTTGAAAAAAGAAAAATGAGGCTAAGAATAACATGTTTCTGTGTCATGAGTGAATGGGTTTTGGGTTAGGTAATATCAAATGTAGGGAAATATCCGGTGAGAACCTATCTGGCCCTGAACAGCAGTCCATGGTAGAATGTGGTGACAGTGTCTACCGGTAAGTTTAAAAGCAATTCGTTTTTGAGTGAGTCGTTGCCTACAAAAACCAATTCTCCTGTTTTGAAGTCGGGCGTGTATGTAATTCGCAGCGTATAACCCAGGTCGGCATACCTGTATTTATAACACAGCAAACTTCCCTGGTAGCCGTGGTGATAAACCGTAAGGTCATTTGCATGGCCCGTTTTCAGCTGGTCAAAAAGAAATAAACTGGTCAGTTCTTCTTTTTGGTCGCCGGGTGCAAACGCATTATTCTGTGCCGCAAAAAACTGGCGGCGGTAAGGAATAAAAAACAAAACAAAAATTACGGCGACTGTCATAAAAACAGATTTTGCGGCGAAAAATTGATTCAAAAGCAGGTATACCGGAACGGCGCTGATAATAGCCATAAAGGGATAAAGCGGCATGTCATACCAGACCAGTTTAGTGGTGGAAACAGAGATTAGTACCAGGTAACCCAAACTGAAAACGAGTGAAAAAAGCCCCACCGTACGCAGCGGTTTTTCTTTTACGGTAAAGATTAAAATACCTCCCAGTAAAAAGGCAAGGGTCCAGGTTGAATAGCGGTGATAAAAAATAGATTCCAGGTAAAAATCCCAACCGTGATCGTGCAGTTCAATAATGGTTCCCAGGCGTCCGGCATCGTGTGAAAAAGTATAGGTCAAAAATCCCGGCTGATAAAGTTCACGAAGCGGAAACACCACAAAAAGCGAAAGCAGTACAAAGGCAAAACCCAGGTAAAAATAACCGGATGAAAACACTTGCAGAAACCGGGTTTTCAGGTAAAACAGGGCAAAGCCCAAAAGAGCCGGCACAATTAAAAAAGCGGCAAAACTTTTGGTCATTACAGCCAATCCGAAAAAAAACAGAGAAAGGCCCAGGAATTTCCAATTCGTGTCCGGCAGCCATTTCAAATAACAAATGCAGGTTGCCAGCAGCAGAAAACTCAAAAGCGCATCGGCATCGCCGGTGCGGCCTGTGTGGTAGGTAATATACCCCTGGCTGGTGAGTAAAATGAGTGCCGCTGTCCAGGCAAAAAGCAGGCCCATGCGTTTTCGTAAAAAGTGAAACAACATCAGCACTGATCCTGCAACTGCAAGTGCGCTGGGTAACCGCATAGCCAGTTCATTAAATCCAAAAATTTTGATAAAACCCACCTGTATCCAGGTAAATAAAAGGGGCTTGCTGTTTCGCCAGTCAACAGCATGGTCAAAAAACGGAACCATGTAATTGCCGCTTTTTTCCATTTCACAGGCATTCACGACAAACATGGATTCATCCCAAAACCGAAACGGAAAACTGCCCAGTTTCAAAAATACAACAAGGTAAATGCAGGTCAGCAGCAGCGCATAATGAAACGCCGGAGACCTTGATATCGTTGTCAGGCGGAGGAGTATGGGGTGTTTCAAATACTGGTTCAGTTTAGCGGGTGAATCAAAATTTAAAATGTATTAACGTGAGTGGTATAAATAAGTTGTATACCGAGCAGTTGTTGGTGGTTTTTTGAGATTGTTTTTTGCATCGTATATCCTTAAAAGACCGTTTTGTTTCAATGCATCTTGTCAGCCCCGCAAGCCATTTAACGTAAACTTCGTCAGCCTCAAAAAGACATTCTGTCAGCATTCCTGCAATGGCACAGTCATTGACTGTAAAAGCAGAATCAAATTTTAACTCGATAAAAATGGCAACAAAAGGTACCGTGAATGTTCAAACCGAGAACATTTTTCCATTGATTAAGAAGTTTTTGTACAGTGATCATGAAATCTTTTTGCGGGAGTTGGTTTCAAACGCCGTGGATGCCACCAGCAAATTAAAAGTGCTGAGTGCTGCCGGTGAGGCCAAAGGTGAGCTGGGTGATCTGACGGTAGAAGTGATCCTGGATAAAGAAGCCGGAACGCTTACTGTGAAAGACCGTGGAATTGGAATGACCGAAGAGGAAATTCAGAAATACATTAACCAGATTGCCTTTTCAGGCGCAGAAGAATTTGTCAACAAATACAAAGGAAAAGAAGGGGCTGAGCAAATCATCGGGCATTTTGGACTTGGATTTTATTCCGCCTTTATGGTGGCCAAACAGGTTCAGATCAGAACGCTTTCATTCCAGCAAGGCGCACAGGCTGTGCAGTGGGAGAGTGATGGCACACCTGAATTTGAAATAACTGAAATTGATAAGGCTGACCGCGGTACTGAAATTGTATTGCACATGGCAGACGATTCCCTGGAGTTCCTGGAAAAACACCGTGTTGAAGGTATACTTGAAAAATACTGCAAGTTTTTACCGGTTGAAATAAAATTTGGTACCAAATCAGAATGGGTTGATGATCCGGCTGGTGAAAAAGACGAAAAAGGAAATGTAAAACGGGTCGAAATTCAGGTTGACAACATCATCAATAATCCAACACCGGCCTGGGTAAAAGCTCCGGCTGACCTGACCGATGAAGACTACGCCAAATTTTACCGGGAACTGTACCCGACGAGTTTTGAAAAACCACTTTTTCACATTCACCTGAATGTGGATTATCCGTTTAACCTTACCGGTATTTTATATTTCCCCAAACTGAAAGAGAACATTGAGGTTCAGAAAAACAAAATTCAACTGTATTCAAACCAGGTTTTCATTACCGATTCAGTGGGTGAAATTGTACCTGAATTTTTGACGCTGTTACACGGTGTGCTGGACTCTCCGGATATTCCGCTGAACGTGTCCCGTTCGTATTTACAGGCTGATGGAAACGTAAAAAAAATATCAGCACACATAACCAAAAAAGTAGCTGATAAACTGGCGCAGATGTTTAAAGACGACCGCGCTGATTTTGAATCCAAATTTGAAGATCTGAAGGTTTTCATTGAATACGGTATGCTTACCGAAGATAAATTCTATGAAAAGGCAGAAAAGTTCCTGCTGCTAAAAAACCTGGATGGCAAGTATCAGACGCTGGATGAATACCTGGAGAAAATCAAACCGCTTCAGACTGACAAAGACGGAAAAACCGTCGTGCTCTACAGCAGCAATTTTGATGCCCAGCACCAGTTTGTGGAAGCAGCTAAAGAGCGTGGGTACGACGTGGTATTGTTTGATTCACCCTTGTCACCGCACTTTATTTCCAAACTGGAAAGCAAACATGAAAATGTTTCATTTGCACGAGTAGATTCCGATACGCTGGACAAGCTGATCAAAAAAGACGACGAGGCTCCATCCAAATTATCAGACAAAGAAAAAGAAACACTTAAACCCATTTTTGAAGAGGTGGTGAACAAAGACAAATTCACCATTCAGTTTGAAAACATGAGTGAAACCGAACCGCCGATTGTTATAACACAACCTGAATTTATCCGCCGGATGATGGAACAGCAGAAGCTTGGCGGTGGCGGAGGCATGTTTTTTGGTGCTTTCCCTGAAATGTATACCCTGGCAGTAAATGCAAATCACCCTGTTGTCGGATCTATTTTGAAAAAACAAAAAGACAACAAACAAAAATTAGCCAAACAGCTAACTGATCTGGCCATGCTTTCACAAGGTATGCTGAAGGGTGAAGAGTTGACAAAATTCATCAACCGCAGCATTGATCTGATGAAGTAACCTGATTTGAGAAAGCGGTTAACAGATCCTGAAACAAGTTCAGGATGACGTTAACCGCACTCCTGAGTATAAACGAGGAATCACAATTGTCTGGCAAATGATTGATCTGGTTACTTCTCCTTTGCCTTGTATTACCGAAGCTTCAGCGAAGGCATAGGAAAGGGGAAAGAGGGGTTAGGTCCGACCACCATTTGGAAACGGAATAACAAATATTAAATGATAAATGTCCAATGTAAAACAGATCTGATCGTCCCCTTTCCCTCGGAAAGGGGAAAGAGGGGATAGGTTGGGGTCGGGGGAAAATTCCCTATATTTGAAGGAGCCTATTTTTCAGCATGACGAAACTCTTTTCATCTATTGCGTTATTTTTTCTGATTATTCAATCAACCATTGCTCAATCTGACAGCCTTTGCGTATTGCGGCTTACCGTGGTAGATAGTCTCTCCGGTGAACCTTTACCCTTTGTTTCCGTCAGGCTTTTTCAGTACGATAAGCAATTACGCTATTACACAACTGATTTTGACGGTCAGGTACGTATCGATAATCTTCCTTTGGCACGGTATGACCTTAAACTCCGGTTTACGGGGTATAAAAACCTTGATACCACATGCTATATTCTGGAGCCGGATAACCAGGACACCTTTAAACTGGTAGCCAATACAACGGGGTTTGAGCCGTTTGAAATTGTAACATACCAGGTTCCGGTTATTGATAATTCAATGGCTTTTTTGAGTGCGCCTATACTTCCGGAGGTATCCTGGGTTCCGGTTTTTTCAGCACTGTCTATTCCTCCTATTCCAACTTCGGCTGTGTATGTTTGTACTTCAGCGCCCATCCTGGAGTCAGGTGTCGGTTTTGATCCGTATTACTGCCGCCGTAATCACCAGGATCCCTGGCATTTCCTGGACAGTATTGAAAAACAGCGTCCGCAAATGGCACTTTCAGTGTTTGATCAAAACGGAAAAAAAGGAATCAGTGACGACAATGGAAAAATAATTGCAGAACCGGTTTACACAAACATCCGCATGTTGCCGGGTATTGAGGTGTATCGCTTTGTAGTGCAGAAAGATGATAAACTCGGTTTAATGGATGGCAATGGAAACTGGATTTTTCCATGCGTGTATGACCAGATTTTTTCTACTGCTTCACGGCTCAGCTGTATTCACAAAAGGCATTTACTACTTGTTGTCAAAGATCAGAAATACGGTCTGGTAACCACTAACGGAGATATTTTGTGTCCGCCTGTGTATGATTTTCTGGAAGTACCACCGGGTGGTTATGCCTGTCCGGCCTATCCCAAAGTAATGCGTGTGGCAAAAGATGGTAAATACGGCTGCATTGATCATACCGGCAAACTGGTGGTAAATGCCGTGTATGATTCCATTGGTGAATTTGGTTCAGCCATGTATGCAGTGACTATGCTCAACGGCAAACAGGGCTTTATAACCAAAGAAGGGGTGATTCTGGCTGAGCCGGTGTATGACCAAATTATCATTGAAGATTATTCAGAAGTTGTGGTTGCCGTAAAAGACAAAAAGTGGGGAGTTCTTTCTGATTCGGGTACCGTTAAAGTTCCGTTTGTATATGATGAAATCCGGGTAGATTACCTGTATGATCGCCTGTTTTTTGTTCGCCTGGGAAAAGTATGGGGCTTACTGAATGCAGATGGAACCAGGGTAATTGAACCGCAGTTTGAAGACCTTAAAATTATTCAGCCTTACGGCGGATTGCTTGAGTACCGAACAGGTTCAAAATACGGTATGGTATCACCTGAAGGTGAAATTCTTCAACCGGCAAAACTGGATGCGTTGGAAGGCTATGGGCAAGCTGTTTACCTGTACCGGGTTGGGTCAAAATGGGGCTTTGTTTACGATGACGGAAAGAAACTGAGCCCTGCTGTATATGATCAGATTCAGCCCTCTGATTACGATTATTACAACGTAAAAAAAGGAGCGTATTACGGTGTTTGTGATGCAACCGGTCATGTCATTCTTAAGCCTGAATTTCCGGCACCGTTAGAACTTTATGACCTGCTTTACAACGGCTATTGTACATTTGAAAAAGCCGGAAAATTCGGGTTGGTTGATACGTCCGGCACCATTCTGATTAAACCGCTTTACGATACCCCGGTTTACTTTTCAGATTTCAGGTATGAAATCACTACCACAACCTATAATTTGCGCAATGGAAAACCGGTGGTGCTGAATTCAAAAGGTGTAGAAATTGTTGGTCCTTATTACGATGATTTTTATACAGAGACCTACCTGGCTGATTATTTTGTTGTTCAGAAAGAAGGCAAATCAGGGTTAATTTCACCGGAAGGGAAAAAGGTGTGTGAACCCATTTATACCAGCATTTCCAGTTCGGTTTACCTGCATGGATTTGAAAATGACAGGCTGGGATTTATTGTTTCAAATTCCAAAGGAACCGGCGTCATTGATACGGATGGGAAAGTTGTAATTCCGTTTTTGTATGAACGTATCTGGAGTATTACGGATACCACACTGGGTGTTACGCGCAATGATTCCAACGCGGTCATCAATCACCGTGGTGAAATGCTGGTGCCCTTCAGCCCCTATATGGTCAAATACAATTCCGGGTCTGTCATGATTGTTTCAGATAATCACTCCAGGTATGCCATTGCAAGTGCAGGAGGAATCTTGATTTCAGAACTGGCGTATTCATGGATTGAAGTAATCAGGCCGGGGCAATTATTTAAAGTCTATGATGGCAGCCGTGAGGGAATTCTTAAAAGTGACGGAACTATAGTTATACCGCCGGTTTATGAAAATATCAAATATTATGGCCCTGATTTTTATGCGGTAAAGAAAGACGGATTATACGGGTTTATGGATTCTACCGGAACATTGCGTGTCATGTTTCAATACGATAAGGTTAAAGAGGTAAACGGCAATTATGTGGTAGTGCGTATAAAGAACAAGTTTGGCGTGGTAGACCATAGTGGAAATGAAATTATTCCGGCGGTGTATGACCAGGAAATATCACTGTATGATTTACGCAATGAAGGTCAGATATCTTATTCCAGTTTTTCAAAGTATGGCTTACTGGGCGCTGATATGACCGTTATACTGGAACCCGTTTATTCAAAACCCGTTCAAAAAATTACAGGTGCCAATTACCAGGTTGTTCAGCGAAACGGGCTGTATGGCGTGCTTGATTCATCGTATACTGAAATTGTACCGTGCCGCTATCCGTCACTTGAAGATGCGTATAACAAAGGTGTTTTTATTATGGAAGTTGATCTGAAATACGGTTTGCTTGATAAAAACAACACGGTTCTTTTGCCGTGTGACTATGAACTGATCAGACCATTTCGTTACGGCAGTGGAGAAGTCGTTTACCAGGGTTTTATGGTGAGACAGCAAGGCAAAGTAGCCGTGTATGACAGTACCGGAAAAAAACTGACCAATTTTGAGTTTGATTCCTGGAAAGAATATGTTGACCCGGTTAGTGGAAACTACATTGACATTGTCAGCCGTGGCGGAAAGTGGTACAAAATAACCGGCCCGATGGCTGAAACAGAAGTTTACCCCAATCCCTGAATGCGCTGAAGCATAACGCGAATTTCGTTTAACATCAGGGCAGTGGCTCCCCACACAATTTTTTCTTCAATCAAAAAAGCCGGTACGTTTTTCAGGGTGGTTCCTTTATCAAGCGCAATGTTTGTTGTGATGCGGTTTTCTGAATGCAGCAAAGCGGTAATATCAAAGCTGATGACTGATTTTACTTCCCGCTCATTCAAGTGGTAAACCGGTTCGTTTTCCAGGAAACCCAGGTAGGGGTGAACCAAAAAATTACTGACCGGAATGTAGACCTGTGACAATTGCCCGATCACGTCAATGGTTTGCGGGTCAATTCCAATTTCCTCATGGGTTTCACGCAGTGCGGCGTGCAGTGAAGACGTTTCATGCTGTTCCAGTTTACCACCCGGGAAGCTCATTTGTCCGCTGTGTTTGCCGTCGTAAGTTTGCCGTTCAATAAGTATAAGTTTGTGTGACTGGTCGTGTGGATAAAACAGCGCCATGACACCTGAAAGTTTATAGTCAGTTACCGTTTTTAACGCCTCACTGGTTTTGCCCCGCAGCGGAAACATTTCCAGGTGAGATTCTTCACCCGGCAGGTTCTGAAGCTGATGCTGCAGCATTTGTTTCAGGTTCATGCTTTGAACGGTTTGGCGTCAGGCTATGCTTTGATTTTACGGTTCAGTTCTTCAAAAAACGGTGCAACACTTCCGCCCGAATGAATTTCACTGATAAAAAAATTATCGTTTTCAAGGTTGTATTTCACAAAGGGTTTAAAGAAACCGGCCTTGCCAAAAACAGCACTGTTGTCTTTGAATTTAATGCGGTATCCTTTTTCTGATTTTTCAGCAGATGCAATGTTTGAAAAGGGTACCAGTTGATTGCGGATCATTTGCTGATTAATGAACAGGCCTTCATCGGTAATTCCCAACGACGGGTTTTTCCAGTCCTGCATAAAATACATCATCGGCATTACAATAATAATGGCTACCCCCAGCCAGATGCTCCAGCCCTGGAGTGATGCCGGCCAGCCTGCCGTTACGGTAGTTGCGTACCGCAGTGAATAGGCCTGGTAGGTATATTCATCCCAGAATATTTCAGCCACAAAATAGCCGCAGACACATAAAATCAAAGTAGCAGTGAGCGAAAGAAAGGCGAGTTTCAGTTTTTTGCCCGGAGGCAATGAATGATTAAAATGGTAGGTCATAGAATAAATGATTTTTGAGTTATCCAAGATAGTCATTTTATCCGGCGGTTGGTTTATTTTCTCCAATGGGTTTTTGATTCACTTGGGCTATCTTTGTTGTATGACAGAAGATCAGGAACTGGAGTTATTTACCATTAAGTCAAAGTTTTTCAGGGAAATTCCGCACCCGAAACTCATTTTGAAGGCCATTGGCCAGGTAGAAAAAATGGTTCAGGCTGTACCGGTAATTCCCGCACTGCCTGATTTTTCAAAAGCTGATCTGACGACACTGCTACAGGCTCATTCGGATGCTGTCTATGCACTGAAAAGTGCCATCAGTAAAGCTGAAAAGCCAGCCGGACTGTACCTGTCATTGAATGAACTTTACCAATGGCACGTGATGCTGATAACGCGGTTAAGCAGCTATTTGCCTGAGGGTATTGAATTACCTGATCAGGATATCCGGCAGTCTGATGCTGTTGACAGTTACCGCATACTGCAATACATCAAGTCAGCCGGGCTTTCTGAAAACCAAATAAAGACCTATATTTGCGCTGAAATTGAAGCAAAGGAACCCAAAGAATTTTCACCGCTTACCAGGGTTTGTCTTCAAAGCCGTAAAATACATTCGAATGTCAGATCAGGCGAGCCGTCTTAAAGCGTTGTTGGATAAAGAAAATTATCCGTCTGTTTACTTATTTAAATTCATTGTTAAAAATGATTTGAGTAAAGTGGTAGACATCAAACGCTGTTTTGATGAAACGGCCGAATTTGAAACGCATCCGTCACGAAACGGAAATTATATTTCAGTAAGTATAAAACAAATGATGCTTAACAGTGATGACATTCTTGTAAGGTATGAGCGTGTTTCAAAAATTAAAAATGTTATTGTTCTTTAAACATGGGAAAACGCGATACAGTTGAGGTTTTAGTTATTATACTTTATGTCACAGGGGCGGTGTTGCTGATGTTAGCAGCATACCTGATTTACCTGAAAAAATACCGTCGCAGAGGCCGCATGGAGATGCTGAATAACATTGAATTCATAACCTCACGGTACGACACTTATCATGCTAAAACCCGTTTTTTACTGCAGCTTCCAAAGCCTTGCGGTGTTGATTTAAATTTGCTGGATGCATCTGAAAAACAGGTTCGCGTGTTGCTTCAGGGTAATCTGGAGGCAGGCCAGCACACCATTGTTTTTGATCCGTCAGATTTTGAAAACGGAACTTATTTTTTATCTTTAAAAACAGATAGTACATCTGTGCTGCGAAAAATAACCATAGATAAAACGGCACAGGTGCAGAAATAATAAAAGAACGTATTTACACGTTAACTAAAGAAATAACTGTTTGACCGGCGTAGTGTAACTTTTGGAACGTACCAATTGTTTAGTGTTGAGGAAGATTAAACCAATACTTCGCGTAAATGCTGCAAAAAATTAAAACCCTTATCGCGCTGCTGAGCCTTTTTGCGCTTACCGGCCGGGCTTATGCACAAAGTTATTTTGAACCCAAACTCAGTTTTGGCGTTGATCTGGGAATTCCGGCCAAAGGACACAATGAATCATTTTCACGCATCATGGAAGGTCTTTTTAACGGGGGAGTAACCATGCAATACAACTTTATTGGCGGCTTAACAGCAGGTGCAGGTATCAAATATTCATTTTTTACACTCAACCCGTTTGCGCTGAATAATGTTCAATGGGGCGGATCGATGCACTTTCCTGCCGGATACCTGAAACTTGGCTATGAACGTTTTACAACTGATCGTGTTTCATTCAATGTGAGTGTAAGGGCTGGTTATGCCGGTATATTTGCCATTCATGGGAACGATTCCTGCTCGGCTGTTGTTGAGCCTGAAAAATTTGAAATGGCTTTTTTTGTTGAACCCCAGTTTGAGCTGGTGTTGCTGACTGAAAAGGTTTCTGCCGATGGGTTTTCAGTTGTATTGGGGTATCCGTTTTATTTCAATGAATTTGGACCGCGCTACCTGTGTATGGAAAAGTTTCCCGGTTTGTATGAAGAGGACAATACCGGCATAACCCGTTTTTTTAGTTTTGGCTTCGGGTACCGGTATTATTTTGGCCGAAAGTAGAGGCATTCAGAGCTGGTTGGGTCTTTCCGGCAGGCCTGATAGATGCTTTTTTCTTTGCCCGGGCCAACATTTTCTGCTATTTTTACGTAGTATAGTCCAAAAGCCAACCTTATGAAATCCATCTTTTCGCTCACTGCAGTCGTATTTGTGCTTACACTGTCTGCCTGTCAGAAAGATGAACCGGATGATTCGTCAAACCTGCCTGATGGTGCCACCCCGTATACTGAAACAGATATTCAGTTTGTGCCGTATCAGTCTGGTGATCGTGTTTTCAAAACACTTCCTTTACTTGATTCTACATTGGTTTTTCAATTTAAAGAACGCCTCAGAACCGAGGAGTATTTTGCCTGGGATCAGACTTTTTTTACCTATAGCACAGATGCAGCACTGGAAATAGAGTTCAGATTGCGTTATCTCCAGACAGAGACCTCTCAGAAAACACTGGCAATGTATTTGCCATACCGTGACGCAAGTAATGTAGCCCGCACCAATATTTTTGAAATTCCAATTTCAACCGTTGGGCTTGAAAACGGTTTTTTTCAAAACCTGGTAGAGTTTCATGACACCATTACCCTGAATGCCATTGACTGGTATAACGTGTATGAAGTGACCCCATTGATCAGTACCGATGCTGAAAAAGATGGTCCTGAAAATTATAACCGGGTTTATTACAATTCCACGTATGGGTTGATTCAGATGAATCAAAAGAACGGTACCCAGTGGATTCTGCAGCAGTAATTTTTTGCAGTTGCAATGCCTGTTATTAAAGCAACTTTTCTTGGAACCGGAACATCGCAGGGAATACCCGTAATTGCATGTGATTGCCCCGTTTGTAATTCGCCAAATCCAAAAGATAACCGCACCCGCACATCCCTGTTAATTTCAATTGACGGTAAAAACCTGGTCATTGATACCGGACCTGATTTCAGGCAGCAGATGCTGCGTGAAAAAGTCAAAAGCCTGGACGCTGTTTTTTTTACACATGAACACAAAGATCATATTTCAGGACTTGATGACATTCGCGCATACAACTATATCACGCAATTGCCCATGGAGGTTTTTGCCACTGAAAAGGTTTTTGCAGCACTGCAGCGTGAATTTCATTATGTTTTTGATGGTACCAATTACCCGGGCATTCCACAGGTAAACATGAATTTTTTTGACCAGGAGCCCATTCACTTTGCGGGTGAAGAAATTATTCCCATTGAGGTCATGCATTACAAACTGCCGGTGAAAGCTTTCAGAATACGTAATTTTAGCTATATCACAGATGCCAATTACATTGATGAGCAAAATATGAAAAAGCTGGCGGGGACAGAAATACTGGTTATAAATGCCCTGCGCCGTGAACACCACATTTCACATTTTACGCTGGATGAAGCGCTTGAAATAATTGCCCGTATAAAACCGCGCAAGGCGTACCTGATACACATCAGCCACCTGCTGGGGCTGCATGATGTGGTGAGCGCTGAACTGCCTGAGAATGTTGAAATAGCTTACGACGGACTTCAGATCAACATATCATGAATCTGAAGGCAAAATTAACGGCACTGGTTATACTGGGTATCATTGTATTGTTTACCTGGCTGATGATTCAGAATAAATCAGGTAAATCATACCTCTACGCAGATTTTGGAACCGATTTACCTGAAAATTACCAGGCACTGGGTATTGATGTTTCGCATTACCAGGGAGAGATAAACTGGCAGCAGGTTTCAGACATGAAAATAAATGCTGACAGCCTGCATTTTGTATACATTAAATGTACCGAGGGTACTGCACTTGAAGATGATCAGTGTGTTATGAATGCTGAGGGCGCCGCGGCGGCCGACCTGGTTTTTGGATTGTATCATTTTTTCAGGGCTGAACTTTCAGCGCGTGAACAGGCAGTATTTTTCGCCGCCAGGTGTCTTGATTTACCTGATTCTCTCAGACCTGTACTGGATGTTGAAGTGCGTGGCGGGTTTGGAAAAAACCACCTGGTTGATTCGGTTGATGCATTTTTGCAGGCCTTTGAAAGTCTCACCGGCGTGCGGCCAATGATTTATACCAATGAGTCCTTTTACAAGGATTATTTTGTTGCCTCATACCTGAAGAATGAGCGTTTCTGGATTGCCAATTACAACGGTGAATGCGAATCAATGGATCACAAAAACGTGCTGGTCTGGCAGTTTTCAGAATCAGGAACAGTAAACGGAATAGGTGAAAAAGTGGATTTAAATGTGGCTAAACCTGAATTCTGGGATGAAGTATATCTGCCGTAAAAAAGAAGAAGCGGATGCCAGATTCAACCACAGAGCTTTTCATTTAACCCAAAACTTATGAAAAAGTAAGATCTCTCCGATCAACATGCTGAACACCCGCTCCAGATTTTAAATATGATAAATCAGAATAAATTCGGCGCAATTGAGGACACGAAGTTACGCATTACTTTAAATTAATTGAATCGAAGATTGAAAAAAGCGTCTGGTTTTCGTTTTTAAACGTTCAGATACTGCAAAATCGTGTAAAAAATGCATTTTTCGTTCCAAAATGCACCAATTTTGAAAAATCCGTCTGGTTTAATTTTACCTAAAGGCAGAACTAAATCGTTAATGGTGCTCTTCCTCTTCTTCGTCTTCCTCCGGAAAGAGTTTAACATCGGATGCATGACCGGTGATGTCATCCATAATCATCTCAAGCTGAGAGATACCAATTTGCTTAAACCTGATTTTTTTGTCTTTGTCCAGCACAAATATGCGCGGGGTTGAATAAACATCATAGGTGTCTGAGTAATTCAAACTTTCAAGCGTGGTTTTTTGCAGCAGCGGACGAGGGTCTTTCATTGCCTGGTCGTATACATTTTTTGTCAGTCCCACGTTGATAAAGGTCAGCTTATTGGTGATGATGAACTTTTTCCAGTCTTCAAAATCAGTACCTGTTGCTTTGGCAACTGCATACACTTCAATGCCCCGGTCTTTCAGTTTTTTCTCATACAGGGTCTGTAACTTAGGGGTTGTTTTTTTACAATGTCCGCAATTAGGGTCCCAGAAATAAAGCACGGTATATTCAGCCGGTACTTTATACATGTTTATCCAGTTTTGTTCGGTTGTGTCGGGCAGAATTAACATGGGGGCGTAATTGCCAATGAGCGTGCGGCCTATTTTAGTGGTTCGTTCACACAATTTGGTCAGATTTTCGGGTGTCATCCAATAGGCTTTTTTATTGGGCTCACAGTAATAATTGGTTCCAAGATACCAGAAAACACGGTCCATACCCATTATCTGCATGGTCTCATATTTATATGTCAGGTGGTGAAGGGTATATTGAAATACTTTGTTTGTCTGGTCTGTCATGTCCATCTGGTCAAGCATCCACACACCGTATTTAATAATGGTATCGGGTATTTGAAGAATACCGTCTTTAGAGAAAAATTTATCAAGTTTATTGTGGTAAACAGGTGTGTTTACAATGCGCGCATCTTTGAAGTTAACGCCATCCCAATAATGGGTCACGTAGTAGTTGTATACATAATTGGAGTCAGTTATAACCCCGTCTGCGTTTCTGGGTGGTTCAGGCAACTGAACATCCATGGTCATGGTAATCAGTATGGCAATAAAGCGCCCCGGATTTTCAGCAACTACTTTTTTCTGATAAGCAACAACCTCATCATTTAAAACCTTGCTCTGTTCTTTAATTTTTTCACGTTCAGGTGAGTTTTCAGACGCAGCTTCGTACTGTTTGGTTAACTCAGTCATTTTCTTTTTGTGCTCAGTCATAAACGTGATGTACTTATAAAATACATCGTTGTTAATTGACTTGTTAACCTTCATAGAGCCAATCAGATCATTCTGATCACTCACATACATGTCTACCGCTTCTTTATCATGAATGAACTCAAAATATTTGCTACCCGGTAAAACTACGGCGTACATACCTGACTGGTGTTTGGAACCGTCATATTGCACATACCCGTTTTTACTCACCACTGTATCTGCATAATACAATTTGGGACCAAAATATTTTGCAAGATGGACTGTGGTATCTTTTAATCCCTCAATTTTAAATTTTAAAACCTGTGCTCCTGCTGAAGCAGAAATCAAAAGGGTCAGTGCAATCAGGATTTGTTTCATAATGTTGCAAAATTAGTAGAAAAGAATGTATGGTTTAATATACCAGAGACGTTGATTAATCTGGTTGGTCTTCAGTTTAACAAATATTTAACTTTTTTGGCAATTACAGGCAGTTAACTCCGGCCAAGTTTAAAAATGGTTTTTCTCACACTGAGGTAGTTAGAAGTGATAAAAAGGCCAAAGCAAACCGCTGCCAGAATAACAGAAGGCAGAAAACCTGATTTTTCCAGGTGTATCCCGTTTTCATTGAGCCAGGTATTTACCACAAACGCATTTACCAGGGTCATAACAGTAATACTTGAAACGGTGATAATTCCAAATAAAATAGTCATCTGCACTACAAAGGTCATAACAATGGTTTTGACAGAATAGCCAATGCGTATCAGCGTTCGTATTTCATACGACACCTTGCTCAGCATGAGTTGTGAGTACTGCACAAATCCCATCAGTGATAACAGCATAATCAGCAAGGCTGCCACACCAAATATGCCAATAACCACGGTAATGATGGTTTTGATTTTTGCAACGTCAATAGAAGCCTGGCTAATGTCAAGGTTCATTTCTTCCATCAATTGTTCCAGTTCTCCGTAACTGTCATCGGTGGTGGTAATAAATACACGGGTAGGATTAATGATATTGCCATTGCTGTATAGGCCGTTGGCGTATTCCAGAAACGATTCAGGAACCAGGATGGAACTGATTTTTTGTGAAAAGCCAACCACGCGCCCCATCATGGTTGTTTTTTTACCATTGCCATCAATGTGAATTGTCAGTCGTGCAGCCATCAGCAGCTCTTCTGAAATCTGATTAATTCCCTGGCTTTGTGCAAAACCATAATTGATAATCATAATAAAATCACGCGGTAAAACAATGGGTATATATTCACTGTTTTCATTCCAGCTCCAGTCCACGTCAATATCCATAAACCGGTCAGGAATGGCCTGAAAGAACATATCGGCATAAAAATGCGGCAGGCCGTCTCCGGGTACTTCTGAAATACCTACTTTAAAATCAGCAGACTGAAAGGGAGCTACATCGGTAATAAATTCCTTACTCCGGAGCGCCTCAATGTCTTCGGGCGTAAATTCAGTACTGTTCATACCAACCGTAGTCAGTTTGGTTACTTTTTTCTGAATCACAACAGAATTAGGGCCAAACAATTCTTTTTCAGACGAGTGAAAAGAGCGTACATCAAGAATTAGCTGAAAGCTCAGTAATAAAGCGGTAAGTCCAATGAGCGCGCCGGCGGTTGCAAATACAAACTGAAAGTTGGTACTGTTTCTGAACAAGAGTTTTCGTAGCATAGATCAGAGTTTTAATTCGCGGTCAAACGTAAATCCATGTTTGCTTCCCAGTGAAGTCAATACAAACCCGCCGTTATTTTTTGCAGTTTCACGGCAAATCAGGCCCAGTGCAATGTGTGCGTTTTCTTCGTCCAGGTGACTGAAGGGCTCGTCCATCAGCAGCAGTTCAAAAGGTTGAAGCAGTGAGCGGATAATAGCAACACGCTGTTGCTGCCCCAGTGAAAGCGTTTTACAGGTCTGGTTTTTTTTGTCAGGTATTCCAAGCGTTTCCAGCATGGCCATTATTTCAGCATCAGAGCGGTGAAACGTCAGGTTGTTTTTAAGCTGCAGATTTTCCCAGGCTGTTAATTCACCAAAAAGCTGAAGATCCTGAAAAATAACACTCATGCTTGTTTTACGTAACTCAATCCATTCATGAAGTGACAGTGAACGCAAATCGCGGCCATTGAGTAAAATGGTGCCATCATAGTCGTGCCTTACACCATAAACGGTATTTACAAAGGTTGATTTGCCTTTTCCGCTGCTGGCGTTGAGCATAACTTTAGAGGGAAACTCAAGTACAAACTCATTTTTCCAGACACTGTCTCCGGCATGGTTATATTCCCGCAGCGGGAAGGGTAAGACAGATTTAAATTCAAGGGTCATTGAAGATGTTTGAGAGGGTAAATCAAATAGTTTGCCAATATACTAAAACGTTGATTAGTTAAGATTTATGAGATCGAAACAACATTTCAGAATGAAGAATGTTATCGTCCAGGTATTCTTTTCCCGTTTTTTCAAAGCCGTAAGCGGCATAAAAGCGGCAGAGATGGGTTTGGGCAGAGATGCGTATATCCGGGTTATTCATCGTTGTCCGTATGAATTCCATAGCGGCGGTCATCATCTGGTGTCCCAGTTTTTTGTGACGGTGGCTGGCGTGACTGGCCACACGGCCAATACTTACTTCAGGGTACGCTACACCGGGTTTTAAAATGCGAAGGGTTGCTATCAGTGTGCCGTCGTCGTCCTTGACAATCAGGTGAAAGGCATCTTTGTCTTTACCGTCGAGCTCCATATACGCACAGTCCTGTTCCACTACAAAAACGCCAATCCGAATGGCAATCATGTCATGAAAATCTGCTGTTGAAAGGTTTGCAAAGGGAAGGATTTGAATTGTCATACACCCCAAAAGTACGTGAATATTTGAGAACCGGTTTGTAGGGTTAGAGGCTAAATGAGGGATGATTTCAACAGGCATGACTTAATATTCGTTGATAAGATTAGGCTGATGAATTGATAATATTTCGTTAAATTTGACTCGATAATTTAAAAATAGACACTATGAAAAAAATTTACATGCTGGCTGTTGCCGTTTTCGGAGTATCACTCGGAGTATCTGCACAGATTAATGATGAAAGTTTTGAAGCAGGTGCAGGTTCCGGAGCCTGGACAGAAGCTTCTGACAATTTTGGTACCCCTCTTTGTGACGCTGCCTGCGGTACATGCGGTGGTCCTTGCGTAGCTAAAACCGGTACATGGTATGCCTGGTTTGGTGGAGCTACAGCCGTAGAGAATGGTTCTGTAGAGCAATCATGCACCATTCCAAACGCTTCTACAGGTGCTTTGAGAATGTTTGTGAAAATGCCAATGCCTGGTCCTGGATTAGCAGCTGATAAACTGGTTGTTAAAATTGACGGTACAACTGTTGGTACAATTACAGCGCTTGACAGTGCTACTTACAAAGACAACTATGCGTTGTTTGAAATCTCTATCGATGCGTATACAGATGGAGCAGCACACACTGTTCGTATTGAAGGTATTCAATCAACTGCTACTACTTTCAACGTTTTGGTTGATGACGTAGTATTGTTCGTTGATGGACAAACAACAGGTCTTTTTGAATTTGAAACCGGTGACAATGAAGTAATTCTTTTCCCTAACCCGGCTTCTGAAATTTTAAACCTGCAATTCAGAAACATTGAAGGTGATGTAAATGTTACCATCACTGATATGGCTGGTCGCGTTGTTCGCACTGAAACTGTTTATGCTGCGTATGCAAAATCATACACACTGAGCACTGACAAATTTGAAAACGGTAATTACATTGTTACTGTTTCTCAAAACGGAACAGTTCTGAGAAGCGAAAACCTGGTTATCGCTAACTAGTACTAAGATTAATGTTTAAAAGCGCCGCCTGTCTCCGGACAGGCGGCGCTTTCTTTTTGCCTGAACGTACCGGGTGTTGAAGTAGAAGGGCGCTCCGTTACACCTCACCTAAAATATTCCTTCGGGGCCTTTGTCTTAAAGACGCCAAAAATTGTCATCCGGGTTTTGGGTATTACCGTGTGTATCCCTTTTCTGGTATGGGCAGGGCTTCGCTGACAGTAATACCCGAATCAGACACCAGTCATAGCAGCGGTGTATTCAGCCATCAGCGGATGAATGATATCAAAATGGTTGTAACTGAAAATTTTAATGTTACAGAATAATTTTACTACTATTCCAATGTTAAAAACGGCCCTTGATAGGGTGGTTTTTGTTTTTTATATTTGTCTGGAACCCTAAGCTTATTTGAAAATGGATAAAGTAAAAATCATTCACACGCTTGCCGGCCGGTTGAAAGAAGAATTTGCCGGTGAGTCTACCGGCCATGACTGGTTTCATTTAGAGCGTGTCTGGAAAAATGCAAAACTGATTTGCCTGGCGGAGGGGGGAGACTCCTTTATATGTGAACTCGCCGCATTGCTGCATGATATTGCCGATCATAAATTTGTCGAAAATCCCGACGAAGAAGCCGAACGAAGAATAAATGCATTGCTCGGCAATCTGGGAGTTGATCAGCCAACAATTCAAAAAGTGACGGATATTGTCAGGCACAGTTCTTTCAAAGGGGGTATTGAAAATAAAATGACGCTGAAAGAAGGCCTTATTGTTCAGGATGCAGACAGACTTGATGCCATTGGTGCCATTGGCATTGCCCGTTCCTTTGCGTATGGCGGCAAATCCGGAAGTTTGATTTATGATCCCGGTATTCCGCCATCAACCTTTAAATCAGCTGAAGAGTACATGGCCAGCCGGACACATACCATTAACCACTTTTATGAAAAGCTGCTGCGGCTGAAAGATAAAATGAATACAAAAACCGGCAAAGAGCTTGCGTTGCAGCGCCATCAATACATGGAGGGCTTTTTGAACCAGTTTTACAAAGAGTGGAATGCCATGTCAGGCATTTAAATTGATCAGCATTATGAAACCAGTAATTACCCTCATTGCCCTGTTGATAGTTTTTCAGGCAGCAATTTTTGCCCAGGATGGCTTTAATACCGGGGCACATATATCCACCAGTTTTCAGCTGAATTCGCATCGCAATAAGGGAACAAAAATCTGGTCTTCAGAAAGTGGTTATGGTTTTTCTGCCGGCGTGCCCTTCCGTTTTGGATACGCTGAAGAAAGGGCCTTTGTAACAGGCGTTGATTACGAGTACATGGCTTTTGATAACTGGGCAAACAACAGCCTGGTTTCGAGCATGCGCCTGCATTCGGTTCACATACCGCTGCAGCTGAATTTTGATTTAGTGGCCAATTGGTTTATTTCTGCCGGAACCGGGATGAATTACCTGTTCCGGTCGCGCATTTTTACACCGGGCAGCAATGTCAGCATTGCCGGCAGCATCAATGCAATACAACCTTATTTATCACTGGGTATTGGTTCTATTTCTTCCCGCGGAGGCGGTTTATTTGAATTAGGAGCCCAGGCGCGTTACCATTTTCTGGATGCCTGGAAAAAAACATACCCGCTGCACGAGGTGACCACCAGCAATTTTATATCGCTTGACCTTGTTATGAGATTCTATTTGTAAAACAGCTGAATTCTGTAACCAATTTGGCTTTTTTCTGTATACCTTGTTGGAATGAAAATTGTATTCTAACCTTAACCTAATTTAGTGATCATGATTCGTTTTTACCTTCTGGCGGTAACTTCTGTTTTTGTTACCGGTTTTTCAGTTTCGGTTTTTTCGCAGGAAGAAGATGTGAATGAGGCCTGTTATGAGCCCGATAAAAAAACCATGAAAGTTCTTTCGCAGGCAGAGAATGAAAAGTATGCCCTTAACGAGCGCCGCAAATTTTATACAACGGCTGTGGAAATGGCTCCCGGCAATGCCTACGTAGCCTATTCGTTTGCAAATTTTAGTTTTCAGCATGCCCAGAATATTCAGGCCAGTTATGAAGAGGGGCGGGCCAATTACAACCAGTTGCGCGCTGCTTATGAAGGGGCTATGAAAACCTACAAAGAGGTGATCGCTTATTGTCCTGAATTCAGTGCTGATGCTTATTACAAAGTGGGTTATATCTACTACTTTCTGAATGAAAAAGGGCAGGCAGCGTCTTACTTCAAACAATTTCTGGCATTCAAAAGTGATGACCGCGCAGCTTATGGAGAGAATTATGCAACCCAGAAACAGGAGGTAGAAGAAATACTCCCTGAGATAGAATTTTACGAAAAGTTTTATAAAAACCTGGTACCATTTAAAGCAACCGCTGTTCCAAATGTCTGTTCAGCCAAACACGAGTACCTTCCAATGCTGGCGCCTGACAGTGAGCTTATTTTTTATACCCGCAAGGGAACTGAAGAAGCACATGGGGTGGTAGAAGGTGTTTTTGAAGAATTTACGGTTAGTCTTCGCCCGGATATCAAAACCGATTTTAATGGCGGTGAAAAACTCAAAAAGCCATTTAATGTGGCTACTTATGCCAACTACGGTGGTGTGTCTCTTTCACTGGACAACAAAGAAATGTTTATTTGTGCCTGCCAGAATGTAGACTACCAGGACCACGCCAATTGTGACATTTACGTAACACGTTTCGAACGGTCTGGTGAAGGCGGCAATGATTTTACGTGGACACCGCTTGAAAACCTGGGACCGGCCATTAATACCAAAGATGGCTGGGAAGCACAGCCAAGCTTGTCTGCTGACGGTAATACACTTTATTTTGCCTCCTGGCGTGAAGGGTCAGAGCTGACTGATATTTATTATTCAACCCGGGGTGCTGACGGAAAATGGAGTATGGCAAAAAGGCTTGAAGGTGGTATTAATTCAGCCGGACACGATAAGGCACCATTCCTTCACCAGGACAGTGAAACACTTTATTTTGTCTCTGACTGCTCACAAGAGCGTTTGGGTGCCGGAGGTTCGGATATTTTTTATACCCGAAAAGATGAAGCCGGCGCATGGCAGCAACCCACCAATATCGGAATTCCTATCAATACAGAAGCCAATGAAGTAGGGCTGGTGGTATCGTATGACGGGCACGTGGCATATTACACCTTCTTTAATGTCAACACAAACAGCTATGATATTTTCTATTTTGATTTGTATGAAGAGGCACAGCCCAAAGCGGTAAAAATTTACAAAGGTGTGGTGAAAGATCAGCAGGGAAATCCGGTAGAAGATGCCCTGGTTGAAATTTCATACAAAGAAACCGGTGAAAATATACAGGTTAAAGTAAATGGTGATGACGGCAAATTTACAGCAGTTGTAATGGCTGATGAAGAGCAGGATGTGATGATTACCATGAAAAAAGAAGGATTTTCATTTGACACCGAATTGATAAAGGCAGATGATGTGATTGACACCGTCATAACCAGCATTAAAGGCATTGAAATGGAAATTGATGAAATAGAAGTTGGCAAAGCTTTTACCATTGATGACATTTTATTTGAAACAGACTCGTATGTTTTGTCTGATGATTCCAAATTTATTATTGACCAGTTTGTAAAGTTTCTGAATGAAAACCCGGGAGTCACCGTAACCATACAAGGGCATACCGATGACCAGGGAGATAATACGCACAACAAAGAACTGAGTTCAAACCGGGCGCGCAGTGTTATGGAATATATTATTGCCAGGGGCATTGCCGCAGATCGTTTGAAATCCGAAGGCTATGGTGAGTCACGCCCTAAGGTGCCTAACACCACACCTGAAAACCGCGCAAAAAACAGGCGTACTGATTTTCTGATAACCGCTATGTAATGTTTGTTGCATCGAACCTGCTCCGTGATTTGCTGCCTTATTTCAAACGAAAATTAAAGGCCGTTTACGACGAGCGTGAAATAGAAAGTATTTTTTTTCTGATTTGTGAAAACCGTTTCGGCCTCAAAAAAATGGAGGCCCTTGGGGGTGATAAACGACTAACCGAATCAGAATTACTTGAATTCCGTGACCTGGTAAACCGCCTGTCTGCACATGAACCGGTTCAATACCTGCTGGGCAACACCGTGTTTTATGGACTAACGTTTAACGTTACGCCGGATGTGCTTATTCCAAGACCAGAAACGGAAGAATTGGTTGATCTTGTAATTAAAAAGTATAAACATCAAAGCAATTTACGGGTATTGGATATTGGTACAGGTTCAGGGTGTATAGCCATTGCGCTTCAGCTTCACTTGAAAGAAAGTGACGTTACAGCTGTCGATATTTCAGAAAACGCCATTCAACTGGCGCGCGAAAATGCTCTGCAGAACAAAGCCATTGTGCAATTTTTGCAGATGGATATTTTTTCAAATCAGGTAAATTCTCTTGGTATTTTTGACGTGATTATCAGCAATCCACCCTATATACCGGATGCAGACAAAAATGCCATGCATAAAAATGTGCTCAATTTTGAACCGCACCTGGCCCTGTTCGTTCCGGACAGTGACCCTCTAAAATTTTACAAAACCATACTGGATTTCGCACAGACACATTTATCTGAAAAGGGCGAGGTTTATTTTGAAATTCATCCTGATTACGGTCAGGCAATTCTGGCTTACGCCCGTTCAAAACATTTTACCAACGCGGTACTGGTTAACGATCTTTCAGGTAAAAACCGTTTTGCCATCATCTCAAATTAAAAAGCCCGGGATTGTTTCAGAATCCCGGGCCTTATTATTCTTTGGTTCTTAGTAACTGTCAGGAAATTTTATTTCGAAATGTAGTACTATAATCAGCTTTTGAGGTGTCATCATTTTGATTTCCCGCTGATCGCGATACTTCGCGATCAGCGGGAGAATAGACCTCTTCTTTTGACGGTTAAAAAAAATCCTAACAGTTACTTAGAAGAAATCTAGTTCAGTATCAGCTTTTGCGTAATTACTTTATCAGCTGCATAAATTTTAACCAGGTAAACACCTGCTGCCATCTGATCGGTTGCAATGTTTGTATTGTTGGTTACAATTGCACCGCTGTGCACCAGGTTTCCGCTGAGGTCCATAATTTCATACGACTGAACTGTTTCAACCTGGTCAATGTGAATCACAAAAAAGTCATTTGCCGGATTCGGATAAATGGAGATTACACCCAGGTCAGCATCCTGAATCTGAGCGGTAGAACCACCCGGCATAAACACAGAGGCTGATTTGTTAGAGCGCGATGAATTGTGATCCTGTACTTTGGTAGATGTACACGGGTCAGCCAGGTTAAAGGATACCATGTAATCTAACCCCGCAATAACCGGAGGTGTATCAGCATAGGTGTTGGTTCCGAAAGGGAGATTTGCAACTGTTGTCCATCCGTTGGTAGCGTCATGGCGGAATAAATCAATAGATGTATAATTCAATCCCTCATAATCGTCCCAGTTTACGGCATAATCAATCGAGTTTGTAGTAGAGGTTACCACGTGAATGGTTTTGTGTACATAACTTCCCGGGCTTACATTTCCGCAGTTGTCATAAGCCTCCAGGTAATATCTCCAGGACCGGTCAACCGGTGATGCGTCGTTGTCCTGGTAAAATGATTCCAGTTCATACGGCCGCGAAGCAACCAATTCAAATACTCCATAAACAGATGTTTCACGGTAAATATTGAATCCGTCAATTTGCGGCTGTGACAAGTCTTTTTCCCATACAATCATATTATAAACCAGGGATGTGTCAACTGTAAGCAAACAAATTTCAGGTTTTTCAGGCGCTGCATTGCTTAATACAAAGGTATGATTGAAAACACAGCCATCAAGCGCTGTAACAGTCAGTTCATATTCACCGGCAGGCACGTTTTCAAGGTCTTCGGTTGTTTGCCCGGTGTTCCACGATATACTTACAATCGGTGGTCCCCATGGATAAATGTCCAGGTCAATTGCACCGTCTGTTGCTCCACAGGTAGGCTGCGTCATATAATTTACATACGCTGAAGGGCTGCCAGCAGCATAGACATTGTGCCAGTAAGTAAGCTGGCATCCGGTAACGACATCTGTCACCAGGCAGGAGTATGAACCAGATGGCACCCCAAATAAATCCTGCGATGTGGCAGAGGTATTCCACAGGTAGGTATACGTACCGGATCCGTCGTAAATGTCATAGTCAATAATTCCGTCAGCGCCGCTGCAGCTTGCATCGGTTGAGTTTACATTTTGTTCATACATGGAAGGCAGTGCATTTACGTACGTCGTGTAGTTTGCCTCGCATCCGGCATCGGTTCTGACTTCAACCACATATTCACCTTTGTGAACACCAGTCAGGTTTGCCGTAGTTTGTCCGTTTGACCAGTAGATGTAATTGACCGTACCTAGTGTTGAAACAATATTGAGATCAACGCCACCGTCTTCGCTGACATATTTACAGGTCTCGTCGTAAAAAGCACTCTCTGATACATCTACTTCCACATCACTTATCTGTGCCAGGGCAACAGCTTTACAGCCATTTGCATCCGTCACATTCATGTAATAATTGCCGGCAGGTAAATTGGTCACATCAGTAGGTATTGAACTCACCGTTTCTGAAAAACCGGTTGACCAGTAAATATCAAATGGCATGGCAGATCCGCTGATGAAAGAAGCAACCATTCCATCTGCATTTCCGCAGGTAGAAGTAGAGGGACTGACAGATACGTTTGGCGGAAGGTTGATTGTTGGTCCGGCTGATAATGCATTGCCAACGCAGCCTGCCGCATTGCTGAATGTGTAGGATATAGAACCTCCTCCGTCTGCATAATATTTGTCAGGATCAAACATGTAGCTTGCATTACCGGCTCCCCAGCTGAATGAACCGTCTGACGGGATAGCGTATGCTCTCAGGTCAACCGGGTTATCGTTTTTACAAAATGAAAGGCTGGAAATATTAAAGCTGGATGTAAGTGTGCCGTAAACGGCAACGTTGTTAATTGTCTGACCGGTTGTAATACCGCCATCAGCTACCGCATTTCCGGTAATGGTAAAGGTAATGTTTGAGAGGTTCAGTCCGCTTGCAAGGCCCGTTCCGGGGTCAGCGGTAATGGAAAACGTACGGATTGTTGCACCGGCAGAATAAGCGGGACTGGTAGGGGCCACGTTGTAAAGGTCAGCACCGTCATAGGTAACAATGGTCAGGTAAGTACTGTCCATGTCCAAATCCTCTACCTGTATGGTATGAACCAGCGCAAAATCATAATCACCGTTGCACATGGTATCAATTTCATAACTCAGCAGGGTAGGTAAATTTTGCGCAGCAGCTCCAAGGGAGAGCAGCAAAAAAACGCCAAGGGTAATGTGTTTCATAGGACTAAAGAATAGATAACAAAGGTAAGACTATATTTCGTTTAGTTTTTAAAAGTAAAAGACGAATCATTTAGAAGTAACGACGAAAAAAAAAGACCTTCGGTTGGGAAGGTCTCTCTTTTTAGTTTGGATTAAGTCTAATTTTTTACAAATTTCTGAACCACTATTTTTGTGTCAGATACCAGGTGCAGCGTATAAATACCCGCTGACAAGTCAGCCAGTTCAATGGTTGTATTTGTTGAAAAAATGGTACCGGAAGCAATCAGTTTGCCATTCAGATCACGCACCTCATAATTCTGAAACAGTTCAGGTTTGTCTACATGCAGCGTAATAAGTTCAGATGCCGGATTCGGGTAAAGTGAAATGTATCCCAGGTCAGTATCCTGAATCTGAGCGGTAGAACCGCCGGGCATAAATACAGAGGCTGATTTGTTGGAGCGTGACGAATTGTGGTCCTGCACTTTGGTAGATGTACACGGATCACTCAGGTTAAATGTCACCAGGTAATCAAGACCCGTAATAACCGGTGGTGTATCGGCGTATGTATTTGTTCCGTAAGGGAGGCTGGTGCCAACTGTTACCCAGCCGTTGGTAGGGTCATACCGGTGAAGATCAACAGAACTGTATGAGATTCCTTCATAATCATCCCAGTGGAGCACATAATCAATACCGTTGGATGTCGTTGCAACCACGTGAATGGTTTTGTGAATAAAGGCAGGGAAACTTTCACCGCCGCAATCATCATAAGTGGTGATGTAATACCTCCAGGAATTGTCCATTGGAGAGGCTACGTTGTCCTGGTAAAATGATTCCAGCGCATAAGGGCGTGAGTCTACTTTTTCAAAAATACCAAAGGTGCTTGTTTCACGGTAAATGTTGAAACCGGCAATGTCCTGGCTGATGTCTTTTTCCCACACAACCATGTTGTATACAAGTGACGTATCTACGGTAAGCAAACAAATACTTGGCTGATACGGCTTGCTGTTTGGAATAACAACTTTTAATTCACCCATGCAGCCATTTACATCCAGCGCGGTAATGAAATAGGTACCGGCAGGTACGTTGGTAAGATCTTCGGTTAACTGACCGGTATTCCAACTGGTACTGATAATGGGAGATGGAGCGTAAATTCCAATATCAACGCCTCCGGTGGTCATATTACAAGCCGCTTTTGTTACTTCGTTTATGTACACAGACGGTCCGTTAAATGCATCCAGGTTCTTTGACCACGACCATGAACAGCCGGTTACCTGGTCAGTAATAACGCAGGTGTAAATGCCTGAAGGAATGTTGTAAATATCTTCGGTAGTTGCGCCGTTACTCCATGCCCAGTTATAAGTTCCGGATCCGCCAAAAGAAGAAATTTCAATTCCACTGCTGCCACCCCCCGGCATGGTACAATCTGCAGGTATCATATTGTCAACAGATACACTTAGTTTTGGCAGTGCGCCTACTGTGAACGTATAAAATCCCTGGCAATTCATGTCTGTATGAATTTGTACGGTATAATCTCCGGCTTTTAATCCGCTGATATCTTCTGTGGTACTGCCGTTGTTCCAGAAAACGTAGTCAACAGTTCCGTTGGTCGAAAGTACGTTCAGATCGATGGCACCGTCAAATGATTGTCCAATGCATGTTTCATTGGTTATTGTTTCGGTTACATCCAGGTCTCCGTCACTTACCTGTGCAATTCCCATTGCTTTACAGCCGTTGGCATCCACAACATTGATATAATAATTACCAGATGACAGGTTATTTACAATGGAACTGGATGAAACTGTTTCAGAAAAACCAGTTGTCCAGTTTACGTCAAACGGAATGGCGTCTCCCAGAATAGCTGCAATAGCCGAACCATCAGCATTTCCGCAGGTACTACTGTTTGAACTGACAGAAACAGTAGGGGCATTGGCGGTGACCACATAAGTCATCTGGTTACCAGAACATCCGTTGGCATCGGTATAGGTGTAAACAATTCCGTCGCCGGGGTCAGCTGCATAATATTCCGGATCAAAAAACGGAGACGAGGTACCGTCGTTGTACGAAATTAAACCACCAACCGGACTTACATAAGGAGCCGGATCTACCGGGTTTCCGTTACTGCAAAAAACGGTAGAAGAGAAATCAATAACGACCTGAGGCCCCTGGCGTACACCAACATCAAGCAAGTCAACATTGGTTGTTAATCCACCACCAACCAGGTCAACATTGATATTGGATAAACTCACACCTGCCGGTATACCGGTATTTGCATAAATCTCAATCTGGAAAGTCCGCAACGAAGATCCCGGGTCATAGGTTGGCGGAACAACAACATAGGTATACCCAATGAGGCCGCTGTCAAATCCAATTACGTTGATATACGTACTGTCATTGTCAAGGTCTTCTACCACCAGGTTATAAACACCATAGCCATAATCATTTTCGCAAATGGTATCAACCTCATAGCTGATAAGGGTAGGAGCCGATTGTGCAACAGCTATCATTGGGGTAAATACCAGTAATGCAACAACAAGTTTTTTTATCATAATGCAGGGAATTAGAATACAACAAATATACGTAAAGGATCGACCAACCGTTGAACGCCTTCGATTAAAAGTTATCAATACTTGCAAAGCCACTTGATTTTTTGGGGATGTTTATGGCTTGCATAAGTCTTTCTGCTTCTGTGTTTTGGAGAGGTATCCGGCATTTTTCAGGAACAAAAAAAGGACCCCGTAAAAGGTCCTTTGTAAAATCCGATACCGGTTTTTACCGGTTAAACGTTTTCAATAACCATGGCTGAAGCGCCGCCACCGCCATTACAGATAGCAGCTGCACCCAGTTTTCCACCGTTTTGTTTCAGTACGTTGATCAGTGTAACAATGATTCTTGAACCAGAGTTTCCAAGTGGGTGTCCAAGCGCAACGGCGCCTCCGTTCACATCTACTTTGGCAGGGTCCAGTCCCAGTTCTTTCATATTGGCAAGTCCAACTACAGCAAAAGCCTGGTTAAGTTCCCAGAAGTCAATATCAGCTGTTTTCAAACCTGCTTTGGCAAGTGCTTTTGGAAGTGCCAGTGAAGGTGCTGTTGTAAACCATTCCGGTGCCTGTGCAGCATCTGCATAAGCACGTATTTTGGCAACAGGTTTCAGGTTGTATTTCTGAACCGCTTCGGCACTGGCAAGAATCAGGGCAGAAGCTCCGTCATTGAGGGTGGATGCATTTGCTGCCGTAACAGTTCCTGCTTTATCAAATACCGGAGCCAGTGTTGGAATCCGGTCCAGGTTTACGTTTTTATATTCCTCATCTTCATTCACCACAATCGGGTCACCTTTGCGCTGCGGAACAGAAACAGAAACCACTTCATCTTTGAATTTTCCGGCAGCCCATGCGGCAGCAGAACGTTTATAAGAGTCTACTGTAAATTTATCCTGCTCTTCGCGGGAAATGTTTTTTTCTTTGGCACATTTTTCAGCACAAACACCCATGTGAACCTGGTTGTATACATCGGTCAAACCGTCCTTCACCATACCGTCAATCATTTTTACATCACCCAGTTTGGTAGCAGAGCGTGCATGGTAATAATGTGGAACAAGGCTCATGTTTTCCATACCGCCGGCTACAACAATCTGATTATCTCCGGTTGCAATACTTTGTGCAGCAAGGCTGATGGCTTTCATACCCGATGCACATACTTTATTCACCGTTGTACAGGGTACATTATTTCCTAACCCGGCAAATAGAGCAGCCTGGCGGGCAGGTGCCTGACCCAGGTTAGCCTGGAGTACGTTACCCATAAATACTTCGTCCACTAATTTGGAATCAATTCCGGCTTTTTCAAGAGCGCCTTTAATAGCGGTTGCACCCAGTTGAGTTGCAGAAACCGTTGAGAGTGCACCTCCAAAACTTCCGATTGGCGTACGTACGGCCGAAATAATATAAATGTCTTTCATAAATTTTTGTCTGTAGCTTATTATTGTGAGTCAAAATTAGTAAAAATAAATACCCTATCATTTTATACCAAAAGTATATTTTGGATGGTGTTTTGGGGCTCTGGTCTTCTCCCCTTGACCGCGTGTTGCTAATACTATGCGAAAGTGAGGGTGACAGTAATTCAATGATTGGTGGTTTTAGTTTTTATGGGTGTTTGCAGTCACCCTCCTTAGTCCTCCCTGCGCCTCCGCCAAAGCTTCAGCGACACGCGGTCAAGGGAGGAAAGCCAGATCAAATTTTCTCCCCTTGAGGGGAGATACAGAGGGGTGACAGTAATTCAATGACTGGCGGTTTTCGTTTTTATGGGTGTTTGCAGTCACCCTCCTTAGTCCTGCCTGCGCCTCCGCTAAAGCTTCAGCGATACGCGGTCAAGGGAGGAAAGCCAAAATCCAACGAAGGAGCCATAGGGGAAGAGGTAGTTTTTGTTTATCGCAGATTGCCTCTTCCCTCAAAAAAGTGATAAAAACTTGCTCAAAAACCAAGAATAACCTATCTTTGCACCCCGCTTACAAGGGTAAGTGGGCCGGAAACCGAACCGGAAATTGTTTAACACGCTTGTTGAAATCGGGAAGACAGGCTACAAATCTTAATGCCCAAATGGCTGAAGATAAATCTAAAAAAAGCGCTGATGACAGCGCAAAGAAAAAAGCCGCTACTAAAATCACTGCAAAAAATGCAGATGTAAAAGCGGACGCAAAATCCACCACCAAAGTTAAAGCTGCAATCCGCAAAGTCGTTGACGAAGAAGCTGATTTGATTGCTGCTGATGTGCGCAAAGAAGAAGAACCAATGTTTGAAGAAACAGCTGATATCCGCAAGGTAATCAGTGCTGTTATTCCAAAACAGGAGTTTGACTGGCATGCCTATGAAAACGATGGTAAAACTGAAGCTGAATTAGCAAAGCTTGACAAAATGTATGACAACTCCCTGAACTCTATTGCAGAGAAAGAAGTTGTTGACGGAACTGTTATTGCGCTTACTCAGAAAGAAGTAGTAGTGAACGTAAACTACAAATCAGAAGGTGTTATCCAGATCAACGAATTCCGTTACAACCCGGATTTGAAAGTTGGAGATACTGTTGAAGTGTATGTAGAATCACTCGAAGACAAATCAGGTCAGCTTGTACTGTCACACAAAACTGCAAGAACTCACCGTGCATGGCAACGTGTAAATGACGTATTGCGTTCAGGTGAAATCATCACCGGTTTTGTAAAATGCCGTACAAAAGGTGGTTTGATTGTAGACGTATTTGGAATTGAGGCTTTCTTGCCTGGTTCACAAATTGACGTAAAACCAATTCGTGATTACGATCAGTACGTTGGTAAAAACATGGAGTTCAAAGTGGTTAAAATCAACCCTGAATTCCGTAACGTGGTTGTTTCTCACAAAGCGCTTATTGAAGCAGAACTTGAAGAACAGAAAAAACAAATTATCGGTGGCCTTGAAAAAGGACAGGTTCTTGAAGGAACTGTTAAAAATATTACTTCATACGGAGTATTTATTGACCTTGGCGGCGTAGACGGATTGATCCACATCACTGACCTTTCATGGGGCCGTGTAAATCATCCGGAAGAAATCGTTCAGCTTGATTCTAAAATCAACGTGGTTATTCTTGATTTCGATGACAGCAAAAAACGTATTGCGCTTGGTTTAAAACAATTGCAGCCACATCCGTGGGATGCATTGGATCAAAACATCCAGGTAGGTGATAAAGTAAAAGGTAAAGTAGTGGTTATTGCTGACTACGGTGCTTTCATTGAAATCGCTCCGGGTGTTGAAGGTTTGATCCACGTTTCTGAAATGTCATGGTCACAACACTTACGTTCAGCTCAGGATTTCCTGAAAGTTGGAGACGAGGTAGAAGCTGTGATTTTAACATTAGACCGCGACGAGCGTAAAATGTCATTGGGTATTAAACAATTGATGCCAGATCCATGGGCTGATATTGAAACCAAATATCCGGTTGACTCTAAACACACTGCCACTGTACGTAACTTCACCAACTTTGGTGTGTTTGTAGAACTGGAAGAAGGTGTTGATGGTTTGATTCACATCTCAGATCTTTCATGGTCTAAGAAAATTAAACACCCGTCAGAATTCTGCAAAGTAGGTGATAAAATGGAAGTAGTGGTTCTTGAATTAGACCGCGACAACCGCAGAATTGCACTGGGTCACAAACAACTTGAGACAAACCCTTGGGATGTATTTGAATCAACTTTCACAGAAGGTTCAGTTCACCAGGGAACAATCATCGAGGAGAAAAAAGACAAAGCAGCAATCGTTTCATTGCCTTATGGTGTAGAGGGAATTTGTCCTAAAAAACACCTGCGTAAAGCAGACGGTTCAAATGCAGCTGTTGACGAAGTTCTTGACTTCAAAGTAATTGAATTCAACAAAGAAGGAAAGAAAATAGTTGTGTCACACACCCGTACATTCGAAGAAGGAGAAGACGATGCACCTTCAAGAGGTAAAAAGAAAACAACAGGTGGTGCAGGATCTGCAAATAAAGCCGTGAAAGAAATCAACGATTCAAACGAGAAATCAACCCTCGGAGATCTTGATGCACTTTCAGCGTTGAAATCTGAAATGGAAGGAAAAGGTAACTAGTAACCTTGGTCTCGGCTCCGCTCGACCAGCGGTTGTTTGAGATGAACAAAATAGAAACGCCTCCCCGTCTTGGACGGAGGGGCGTTTTTTTTTGGCAATACGTTAAATGACGTCTGACTGAATATATAATCAATCACATTGAAAAGGGCGACTTCTGCAGGTTCAGGTCGCGACCTGAACCTGCTGTGTGGTGGTGCGTTTGGAGAATCAATCCAGCTTCAACCGGTCAATATCCGGATCTTTTTTATAAGGATGCAATTCCCCTTCCCATTTAGATACAACGGCTGTTGCTACTGCATTACCTACTACATTGGTGGCAGAGCGTCCCATATCCAGAATCTGGTCAATTCCCAAAAGCAGCAAGAGCCCTTCTACCGGAATGCCAAAATAGGTAAGCATACCGGCAATAACCACCAGGGATGCGCGCGGAATGCCAGCCATGCCTTTGCTGGTGACAAGCAGTATCAATAACATGGTAATCTGATCGCCGGTAGACATGTCTATGCCGTAAGCCTGTGCAATAAAAACCGTTGCAAATGTCATGTACATCATTGAGCCGTCCAGGTTGAATGAGTAGCCCAGCGGTAATACAAATGAAATAATGCGGTTACCGCAGCCAAAACGTTCCAGTGATTCGATTGTTTTTGGCATGGCGGCTTCAGAACTGGCGGTGCTGAATGCGAGTAGAATGGGTTCTTTGATGTAACTAAGCAACCTGAAAAAATGGATGCGCATGGTAAGGCAAATCAGGAATAAAACGCCAAAAATGAAAAGCAGCAATCCCAGGTAGAAGGTTGCAATCAGGTACAGGTAACCGGTCAGCACACTGAGTCCCTGCGCGGCAACAACGGCCGCAAGTGCTCCAAACACACCAAACGGCGCAAAGGCCATGACGTAATTGGTAACCTTAAACATGATGTGTGAAATGGCATCAAAAAAATCAACGACCATTTTTCCCTTAGGCCCAACAGAAGCACAGGCAATTCCAAAGAACAAGGCAAAAACAACAATGGGTAAAATGTCATTCACGGCCATGGATTCTACCACGCTGTCTGGAATCACATGTTCAATAAATGTTTTAGAGTCAAACTTAGTTGCTTGCCCGCCGCCTGGTACATCTGATTTGTAAACACTTTTAGCAATGGCAATGGTTGTATCAACCTGCATTGTTTGTGGATTAACCAACGCAAGTGTTGTGTCAATTTCAGTTTCTGCGGTGGCTGCTTCAGGTAGTTCAAGGGTCATTACCTTACCGGGTTTGGAGATATTGACAATCATTAAACCAAGCAGCAATGAGATAATTGCAGCGCCGGTAAAATAGAGAATTGTTTTGGCACCAATTCGTCCGACCGATTTAAAATCACCCACTTTGGCAACACCCACTACCAACACTGCAAAAACCAATGGGGCAATAATCATTTTAATCAGGCGCATAAAAATGTCGCTCAGAACTTTGAATCCCGGTGCAACATCAGGCCAGAAATAGCCAATAAGAATACCGAAAATCATTCCCAAAAAAATCTGCACAATCAGGCTTGGACCTTTGAATTTCTTTGATTTAACCGTAGTCATACGCTTCTGTTTTTTTGACGAAGAGCAAATATACTGTTTAATCTTTAGTTTAGTTCAGGTATGGCCGGGCCCTTACGGCACCAATGTTCAGCGCATAATCAGGGTTGGGGGGGAAGGGTATTTTAAAAGAATGGAATTTCGTTTTTGGTTTTATCCATAATCATAACGTACACACAGTTGTTTTTGATTTCTGCAATGTCCATTCCAAAATCCATGAGTTTCATATCCTGAATCTGAATTAATTCAAGATGATTCGGGTCTAATAATGTAAAGATGAAAAAATGTTTGTCACCAACCTGATCCAGTATTTTATGCATGACTGACAAATCCGTTTCCTGAATTTCATGCCGGCGTTTTGACAATTCTGAAATCTTTATTCCGTAATCAGTTTCAAAAATAGTTTTGAGAACGCTGTTTCCTTTAAAAAAATCGTTCATGTTTTGAATTTCCCAGACTTCAAAGTTTTTATACTCGGTGAGTTTGTTTTTAAAATCGTTTACTAACATAGCGTGCGTGTGGGTTGATAGATTTACCTGACAACAAATAGTTTATGTAAAGTTACATCATGCGCCAGATCTTTAATACTTTTTGTACTGAATAGTGTAAATAGCTGATCTCTGCATTGCTTGAATGTATCGTGAACGGGGCAGGGTCTTTTTTCTGAGCAGACATCAAGCCCCAATCCACATTCTTTAAAAAAGCCAAGCCCGTCAATAGCTTCCACAATTTTCAGAATGGGTAACTGAAGATTTTCTGGAGTCATGTAAAATCCACCACCAGGCCCTTTGAGCGAAGAAATTATTTTTTTTTGAGAAAGTTCATGAAGAATTCTTCCCGTAAAGGCCTGCGGAATTTTCAGCATATCAGAAATTTCTTTTCCACCGGTCATTTTTGATTTATCCTGATCAGACGATAAATAAATGACGGAACGAATGGCATATTTACATTTTTGAGACAGCATAAATTCTGTTTTATCCGAGTTGTTTCTTTGCCTCTTCTGACATAAAATCAGGTGACCAGGCCGGTTCCCAAACCAGGTTGATTTTTACCTCATAGTGGTCATAGTTCTTTTTTACAAGCTGCAGGGCATCTTCCTGAATCACATCGCCCATGGGGCAGCCGGGTGATGTAAGGGTCATGGAAACGGTTATCAGCTTTTTTTCTTCGTCGCATAAAATTTCATAAACAAGTCCCAGGTCAATGATATTAACCATTAATTCAGGATCAATCACACCCTTTAGCAATTGGTAAATTTTGTCTTCGTTTGTTGAACCGGGAGTATCCATGTCAGCTTTTATTTTTATGAAAAACAATTTTAAAAACGTTCACATTGTAAATCAGCAATGCCACTATCATCAGGCCTGTACCGAATTGGATCACTGTGAGATTCTGAAGAATGACGGCTGCTGCAACAACCATAAAACCGGTTGTGAAAAGCCATGTCTGCAGGTTGACTGATTTTTCAGAATACAGGTCTTTTGGCAGGGGAATTTTTGTTTTTCCCATTTTACCGCGGTATTCTTTTAACCAGATAATGAACGGTAGTGTTTTGAAGGTTTGCCCCATAATTAACGACGAAATAAATCCGGTAATGACCAGGAATCCATACGCGGTAACAAATCCGGTGTGCAAATTCTCGCCAAAAAAAATCAGCAGGATAAGACTAACCGGAATGAGTAATGCAAAAAATGCCAGGGCCGATTGTTTCATTCCTGCATCCAGCTTTTTTCGAACACGTTTTTTGTATGCCTGAATGAGGTAAAAAATAAAACTCAGAATGCCTGCTGCGGTGATTATTACTCCTGTCAGAATACCCATTTTGAATGCAAAAAATTCAGAGACCAATGCCAGAATTAACCCCATATTGATAGCCGGATATGCAATTTTCAGCGGAGTGGTTTTGAGTTCATGGGAAATCATAAACATGGGGAGTAATTTACTGCCTACGCCGATAATGAGTTGTACAAACCAGCCCACCAATCCTGCGTGTGCATGAATTTTAAGCAGGTCCAGGTGTGATTGAGATAAAAAAGGGGTGGTGAAGTTAATTGCCAGCGTGAGCCCCGCAAAACAGGTAAACAACAGCCAGAGGGAGGCGGTAATGATGAATTTTTTTTCAAGCGTTTTTTTAGGAGATTTCAGGGAGGTGCCCACTAAATTTGCGACGAGGAAAGCAGTTGAAAGCAATGTGCATAGACCACCCGTAACCAGCAAAATGCCAAAATTGAACTGCCAGAATGAAAGTGAAAGCAGCACCGCACCGGTTGTCAGCAGAAGCAATGAAATTAGTGCAAATTTTTCACTGTAGAGTGGTGTTTCAAGTATCACGGGAATAAGCTGACAGAGCGCCCCGAAAATGACCATGGTGACCCAGCCAAGTGCCGCAAGATGTGTCAGCGAAAGAAGTTTGCCATTAAAAAAATGACCCGTCAGCGCATCCGGATGTAAAAAAAGCAGCACTGTTGTCAACAGAATTACCAGCCCGCCAATAACAAAGTGCGGTACAATGATGCGGTGATCCGGAGCATTATGACTTGCTGCTTCCTGCATTTTTTTTCAGCGGAATATTAAAAGTTTGACATCGTTTTCGCCACGAACATTCCAAATGTATCTGAATTTTCGTTCAGCCAGTTCAGGGATGAGGTATTGCGGAACTTTTTTATGATGAACATACAAGGCAAATCCCTCCGGAAGTTCTTCCAGTTCACCAAGAATAGTCAGCATCGGGAGTGGCATTTCCAGGTCGCGTACATCGGTTTCTTTTAGTTTGCCGTTAAATGATTTGTATACTTCATCCAGTTTCTCAGCAGTCACTGCGTGGTCAGGTATTTTAGAATCAATCGTCTGCGTTGTACCTGAAACGTTCATAAAATAGGTAGTCACCTTATCGGTGTCTTTTTTTACCCAGGTACTAAATCCCTTTTTTTCAAAAATGGTGATGAGTGGCACAGGTTCAAATGAGTTAATGAGTTCCAGCGCATATCCATCCGGCAACTCGTTCAGTTTATGCTGAATGGTCTGAAATGGATCATTACCTGACTGAATGACCGGGCGCACGTCAAACGAAATCAGCTGGTTTTTTGAAAGGGCCTGCTGAATTTGCATTACCGGTTGTGTTGAGTCATCCTTGTTTGATGCTGGTATCACTGATTTAGTCGTTTCAATTTCAAAACCAATTGCCTGCAGTTTTTCCAACAGATCTTCCGGCTTGCATTTTCCAATTCGTGCAGCATCAGCAACAGAAACGCGCGGGGCCAGAATTCTACGCAAAATCGGGTTGCGGAGTTTGTTGAAATGCGGATTTACGGAAGCAATGGCTTCAATGGCTTCTTTATTGTGAGCGATAATCACCGAAATTTTTGTGCCGGAATTTATTTTCATACCTAAAAGAATTTTTGTCAGCAGGCATTTCAGAAACAGTGCCCGGATGCCCAGGTGTATTGAATTGATGCAACCGGTTGAAAAAGTTGAGTCATCACTGAAAAAAATGATGACTCACTGATTTCCGGTTTATTTTAATAGTTCGTTTTCTAGCTCTATGGCTTTTACAAAAAGAATGTTGTTTTCAAGATGAATGTGCTGATGAAGATCACGTTCAAATTCCTGAAGTTTGCTGAAAAGTACGCGGTATGAAGTACATGCGTCAATAGGCAGGGTGTAGTTTGAACTGAGTTGTCTTATTTGTTCCATTTCATCACCCACTTCAACGTGTTCCGCCTCCATCATTCTAACCGGATTCTGAATGCTGCCGAACGGTGGACGGCTGATTTTGTTTCCGCTTTGTTTTGCCTGCCAGAGTTCTTTGATGTATGGAAATAAAATGTGTTCTTCTTTCTGCATGTGCACTGTCAGTTCATTAATTACGCTTTGACACAGGGTGTCCATTTCAATCAGTTCAGGATGAGAATCACCGTGAACGCGGGCCACCTTTTTAGCTAATTCAGCCAGAACCGGAATAGAATTCACCACATATTTATGATGCGTGGCAACAATATAATCTGCCAGAAAATCAAGTGCCCAGCTGTTAAAATCCTGGCTTGGATTGGCTACCTGCTGATCTACTTCAGTAAGTGCTTTTTCAACCTCTTGCGGGTTCACCCCTTTTTTCTTACAGGCTTCTTCAATGGTTTTGTTTCCGCCACAGCAAAAGTCGAGACCAAATTTTCTGAATACTTCTGCCTTGCGGTAATCAGCGGCAACAAGTTCTCCAATAGTACTTGATTTTTCGCCGGTGGCAAGTTTGGTAATTCGCACCTGCCATTCTACTGGTCCCTGTGCAAGATATTCCCAGTTAAAGGTTTCGCCGCGTTCAGCAATCAGCTGATAATACAACGGTTTGGGATCATGATCGTTCAAAATAATGAAGTTTTCGCCGGCATTCAGTTCATCAAACTGCCTGAATATGGTTGGATGTTTCAGTCGTGGCTCAATCAGGGTGACGTTTAAAGTGGTTTCCATTTTAATGTGTTTTTTAGCGTTGATTAAAATTAGTTTACAGCACAAAGATAGGGCGACTCTTAATAGATTACTAAATAGTAATCTATTATTTTAAATGACTTTTGTCATGATTTTTAAGGGAGAGTGTGCCGGCTAAGGAATCGTATTCCTGCACGGGCAAAAAAAAGACAGCCTTTGTGGGGCTGTCTGTCTTTTCGTTTTATGAAAATGCTTATCAGAACCTGAACCGGGCAAAGCCAAATGCTGCCGAAATGGTTGGTTTATTCTGTGAGAAAAAGGTAACAGCATCACGTGAAGCAACACCAAATTCGTAAGCTCCGCCGCCAAAGCAAAAGTTAACACCAAGCGGAACCTGTACATCGTATCCGCCGCCGCCGGTGAAACCAGCCATCAGAATTATTTTACCGCCTGCTACTTTAATGTCTCCGCCAAGCCCGTAAGCAAAACCGTTGATGCTGCCTGGCACGTCATTGAACGGAGAAACAATTTCAGCTCCAATGTGTGCAATTTTACCTAATTCAAGGCTGGCACCCATGCGCAATGTTCCCGGCAAGGTTACTTTTTTCTCAGTAAGCCCTCTTAGTTTGAATAAGCCGGTACCTTCAAGCATTTCAGGAACGGAGTTGGCAATATTCATATCCTGCAAACCATCTCTGGAATAACTTACAACCAATGTGTCAACGGCTTCATAAACATTGCCGGTATAGGTCATAGAACCAATGTTTGTAACAGAGGCAGCAACGTGTAGTTTGTTAAAGAAAGTGGCGTTTACACCAAAGTCAACTCCCCAGCCTTGCCCAACAGAACTTCTCCAGAAATTTTGAGCCTGTGACGGAAGTGAATTTAGGCCTGCTGCGTAATCAATCTGAAAACCGGGACTGAAAGCCGAGTACATTTGAAGAACACCATCCTGGTTACTCAAATCCATCATGGCAATTCCCTGAATGTATTTAAAGCCAACACCTCCGTATAAGGTAAAAACACTGTCAATGTTCAGAATTTTTCGACCATAACCAACATGGTATTCGCGGTTCAGACTCAGGCGCAGGTAACTGTCACCCACCAATTGAGAAAGCGGAAGCGGAGAAGAAGCTGTACCGCTGATTACGGCAGCAGATGAGTCTGCTGACATATTCTGGTAATTGGCAATGTTTACTGTGTCGGTGCCATTGTAGTATTGAAGCGAATCAAAATACATGGAGTTGCGGCCCTGGAAAATAAGATCAGAAAATTTAGGGCTGAGGCTTGAGCTCCAGGTTGCTCTGGAGCGGATAGAAATTGCAATCCCGCCAAACTTTGGGTTTTGGTAAGAGGCGCCAAACATGTTATAATCCATGTTAAAGGCAAAGTCAGATGCAAAACCATTAATGGCATCCATCTTTTGTTCGTAGGTGAGTGAGTCCAGCGATCCGCTTTTTGCCACACCCCAGATATTGTCACGCAAATCCTGTTTGGCAAGTGATTCAGAATAGATAGACATACCAAACTCAGAGCTTCCCATGGTAACGCTTTTTTCATATTGCTGCCAACCAAGGTTTGCCGGGTTAATACCCAAACAATGGTAATCTGTCACAAATGTAGATGAAACTCCTTTTCCGGTTGCCGGATAGGCAATGTATTCATTTTGCGCAAACGAATTGAATGCGGAAAAACAAGTTAAAATAAGTACTGATTTTTTCATGTCTGATCTGTTTTGAGTTTAAAAAAATAGCCTTTGTTTTTGGGCAAAGGCTATTTCAATTTTCTTTTCATCGAGTGAATTTAAAAAAATTCAGACTATTGTCCAAATTTTTCGATAACCTCTTGTGTAACACCTGTATTAGAAAAACCGCCATCGTGAAAGAGGTTTTGCATGGTTACATATTTGGTCAGATCACTGAACATAACAATGCAGTAATTGGCACAATCCAGCGCTGAGGCATTTCCAAGCGGTGACATTTTTTCTGAGAAGTTGATAAATTCGTTGAAGCCTTTTACACCGCTGCCTGCCGTAGTCATGGTAGGTGATTGTGAAATAGTATTTACGCGAACTTTTTTGGCAATACCGTAATGATATCCAAAACTTCTGGCAACCGATTCAAGGTATGATTTATTGTCAGCCATGTCGTTGTAATCAGGGAAAACACGCTGTGCGGCAATATAGGTTAATGCCAGGATAGAACCCCAGTCATTCACGGCGTCATTTTTCATGGCTGTTTGCAATACCTTGTGGAATGAAATGGCAGAAACATCAAGCCCCTTCATGGTAAAGTCATAATTCTGATCGGTATAATGTTTGCCCTTGCGAACATTCATGGACATACCAATAGAGTGGAGAATAAAATCAATTTTACCACCAAAATGCTCCATTGATTTTTTTACCAGGTTATCCAGGTCTTCAACGCTTGTAGCGTCGGCCGGAATAATTGGCGCATTGATTTTTGATCCCAGCTCATTGATTTCACCCATACGCATGGCAATGGGTGCATTACTTAAAACAATTTGAGCACCTTCTTCATGTGCACGTTCAGCTACTTTCCATGCAATGGATTGATTATTCAAAGCACCGAAAATGATTCCTTTTTTTCCTTTTAAGAGTCCGTTTGACATAGATTTGGTCAGGTTGAATTTAGTATGCAAAAGTAATTAATCCGGAATGACTAGCCGGTTACCATTGAAATTAAACCATAAATTGCCAGTCCGGCACCCACAATCCAGCACGCAAAGGCACCTATTTTCAAGCCTTTAATCGATGATCCCAGATCACCTGAAAGTTCTGTTTCTGATTTTGTGGATACAATAAACGGGTAACGTGATTCTTTGGGTTTAGATATCAGCAGTCTGCCTTCACGGTCGTTGGCATCGCCCAGCACATACAAGGCCTGGTTCAGTGGTATGGCTGTTTCAGTATACCGGTAACCAATGGTTCTGCGACCAGGAGTGGTATCACCCAAACCAAAAGAAACACCGCCTATTTTGAATTTTACCAGGGCATCGGCATTGGGTTCTCCTTTTTCGAAATTGGAATGAATCTGAATAGCGTGAAGTTCTGCTTTTGCAGGATCAATCTGAATAAAACCGGTTTCATCTTTAACACCAAAACCATTGGCCCAATTGGTATTGTCTGAAACAACATCTGATTTTTTTACCCAGTTTTTGGTCAGTTTTCCCTGCGAATCTCTCCGTTCTTCAAGTCGCTCGTATTCATGAACCACTTTGGACGAATAATAAACAACCTGTTTTTTGGCAAGTTCAGATGTAATAGGAGTGTCAGAATGTGCAACGCCTTTTACTTCACAGAAATGCGTAAAATTTCCGTTTCCCATTGACGAGCGCATGCTCTCAAAATTTTCATTGATTTCACTGATTTTTGATGTATCAGTAACTGACAGCAGCGCTGATTTTCCTTCTTTTTTTCCCTTGGAAATCCAAAGAAAAAGTCCGACGATGGCAACAACTGCACCGGCAATTAATAGTCCTATTCCCATAGTGTTTGAAATTTTGAGATGAATTTAGAAACTTTTTTGGATTTTGGCTATTCCGTTTCCCGGTAATACCTCCTTTTCAAAGACTGATTCTTTTGTAAAGAGGGTAGCAGCGAATGGTTCTGCTGACAGGTAACTTACGTTGGACTGAAACAGCTGCACACTCATTTCAGCTTTTGCGCTAATCGCAACTTCTCCGTTTCCCTAGCGGAATTCAATTTCAAAAGCCCGTCACGTCGGGCTAGGTTTGTCCTGTTTTCAGTGCATAACTGAGGGCTTAACAAACTAAAATGAAAGCAGCATGAAAATACTAGTGACAGGTCCTGACGGACTTCTTGGAAGCAACCTGGTGCGGGAACTATTGAGCCGCAACTACCAGGTAACCGCAATGATTCAAACGCATCACCGGCCAGCCACATTGATTGGTTTACCCATTGATTTTATTACCGGAGATTTACTGGATGCAAACCGGGTAAAAGAAGCAGTGAAAGAAATGGATATTGTTATTCATTGTGCAGCCAACACATGCATGTTTCCGGCACGGGCTGAGATTGTTAACCGGGTAAATATTGACGGAACAAAACACGTAATTGATGCTTGTCTGACAAACAAGGTAAAACGCCTGATTGTGGTTGGGTCAGCAAACTCTTTTGGTCCGGGTTCTATGTTTCAACCGGGAAATGAAACAGTACCTTACCAGGGATACCGTTTTGGGCTGGATTACATGGATTCAAAATATACGGCTAAAGAACTGGTGCTGGATGCTGTTGAAAAAGATGGATTGGATGCGGTCGTTGTCTGCCCAACATTTATGATAGGCCCCTATGATTCACGGCCCAGTTCCGGTGCCCTGATTCTTGGTGTTTACCAGGGAAAAATTCCGGGGTATACCAATGGTGGAAAAAATTACATTGCCGTAAAAGATGTGGCCGTTGGAATTGCCAATGCCATTAAAAAGGGACGAAAAGGAACCTGTTACATTTTGGGAAATACCAACCTGACCTACAAAGAAGTGTTTCAAAAAATTGGCTCCACCATTTCTGTCAAAGGTCCGCGGTTTTGGTTACCCGGCAGGCTCGTTATTCTGCTTGGCTGGATGAATTCAAAAATGGCCGGAATTTTTCGTTACAGGCCCGCATTAACCTATGAGCTGGCATTGCTTTCAGCGGGTGATCATTATTATTCAGCACAGCGGGCTGTAAAAGAATTGGATTTGCCGCAAACGCCAATTGAAAATGCTATTAAAGAGTGTTTTGACTGGTTTAAAGAAAACGGATACCTGAACAAAAAATAATACGTATGATTCATTTTGTTTCAATTGATTTTTCACTGACCCGTCATGATCTTGCAGCTGGTTTACCGGTAGTATTGACACTTTTGTTTTTCAGTACTTATTGGTTCCTGACACAATCACCTGCTATCAAAAATTGGTTTTATGCGCGGTATGAATTTAATGAGGCATCATACCGGCACATTCTGTTCAACCGGTTTGCAGGGTTTGTGCTGATGGGTATTTTTCCGGTTTTGATTTGCCTGGTTTACCTGAATGAATATACCCTGGCCGATTACGGATTAACGTTCATTTCTGAAACGGCACTTTTTTCGTTACTCTGGATTATCGGGCTTTGTATGGTTGTAATTCCGCTGGCTTATTTCAGCGCCCGCAAAGAAAAAAACTGGGCTCAGTATCCACAGATTCGTGCCGCTAGCTGGACACGCCGGATGATGGTGATGAATGCACTGAGTTGGTTTGTTTACCTGTTTGGGTATGAATTCCTGTTCCGCGGTGTTTTGCTTGTTCCGCTGACTGACACAATGGGGCTGTGGCCGGCAATAGCTGTGAATGTTGCCCTTTATGCCGCCACACACATTCCAAAAGGGTTAGATGAAACCATCGGCGCCGTTCCGCTGGGAGTAGTGTTGTGTATTTTAACACTGCAGTCAGGCACCATCTGGATTGCTTTTTTAGTGCATGTGGCTATGGCGTGGACCAATAGTTTTACAGCACTGAAATACAACCCGGCAACAAACTACTCCGGCAAAAAGGCCGCACATACACCGGTGCGTATTTTGGAAAAACGTAAAACAAAAAACACATGAACCAGGTTATTCATATCTATCTCCTGCGCGGTCTCACCCGCGAGTCAGGGCACTGGGGATCGTTTATAGAACTATTTCAGCAGCAAATGCCCGATGCTGTAATTCACCTGCTTGATCTTCCCGGGTCCGGAAAATATGTGCATGAAAAAGCATCAGTCAGCATTGCCAGGATGGTTGATTTTATGCGGCATGATTTTTTGAAAGAGCAGGGTGAAGGAGAGCGGATTATTTGCGCAACGTCACTGGGTGGAATGGTTGCCAGTGAATGGGTAATGCGTCATAAATCAGATTTTCAGGGGCTCATCATTATCAATTCCAGTTTCAAAAAAATTTGTACCACGGCTGAACGGGTTAAGGCTGGTGTACGGCGTGACATGGTCCGTATTTTGTTTACCGGCAATCTGCATAAGCGGGAAGCACTGATTGTAAATGTGAACAGTAACCGGCCTGAAATTCATGCCGCAATAACGGCTGAATGGGTTGAAATACAAAAAAAACGAACCATGAGCCGCCGCAATATACTGGCACAAACCCTGGCGGGAATGCTTTATGGGGTGAAACAAAGAAAACCGGAAGTACCTTTGCTTATTTTTGGGTCAAAGGGTGACCGCATGGTATGTACCCGTTGTATTGAAAAAACACATGCAGCTTTTGGAGGTACGTTGATCTGGCATCCTGATTCAGGCCACGCCCTTCCGCTCGATGAACCGCAGTGGCTGGGTGAACAAATTGCAAACTGGCTCAAAACCGGTTTCAGGGAAGAACGCAAAAAAACACGAAACGCTGTCAAATGAAAATAGCTGTGACCGGTGCCACCGGATATATAGGCGCACACCTGGTAAAATACCTGGCAGAACAGGGACACATGGTGCATGCACTTGTGCGCTCTGTTGAAAAAGGCCAATGCATTAACCGGCCGCAGGTGATTCTTTTTGAAGGTGATATTTTGGATACGGAATCATTGCAGCGGTGTGTGAATGGTTGTGACCAGGTTTATCACCTGGCTGCTTTTGCCAAAGTATGGGCGCAAAATTCAAAGACGTTTTTTGACCTCAATGTAACCGGCACCCTGAATGTGCTGAATGCAGCCGCCAAAGCCGGTGTTCAGCGTACAGTTGTAACTTCAACGGCTGGTGTTTTTGGTCCTTCGATGGAGGGCTCAGTAACAGAATCGCATGTTCGTTCCATCGACTTTTTCAACGAATATGAAAGTTCTAAAGCATTGTCTGAATCCAGAATAAAAGATTGTGTGGTGAACGGACAGGATGTGGTTATTGTTTCACCAACCCGGGTTTACGGACCTTACCTTTTTGGTAAACCAGAATCGGTAACCCTGCTTGCTAAAAAATACGTGCAGGGCAGCTGGCGGTTTATACCCGGTAACGGAAGCAAGTTTGGAAATTATGTGTTTGTTGAAGATGTGGTGAAAGGTCATGTACTGGCAATGGAAAAAGGAGTAAAAGGGAATACCTATTTGCTGGGTGGTGAAAATCATACCTACACCGCTTTTTTTAATACCCTGGCTGAATGTTCAGGCATCAGGCGTAAAATGGTTCACATGCCTGATGCTTTTCAAATGCTGTTTGCCCGGTTGCAATTGGTGAAAACCTGGTTTGGAAAAGAGCCGCTGATCACCCCCAAATGGGTTGCCAAGGGAAAATACGACTGGCATGTAACCGCTGAAAAAGCCCGCCTGGACTTAGGTTTGAAACCAACTCCCTTAAGAGAGGGCCTGCAAAAAACAGTTGATTGGATTAAAAAATCAGCAGACCCGACAGCAGGTTAGAGGAGATCAGAGGGTGATGCCTTAAAAACTGATTTCACAATCGGGCAGCGCTTTTTGAATACGGGCCTTTTCGGCTTCGTCAAAATTATTGCGCGCCAGGCCCAGGTATTTCAGCTTTTTAAGATTTCCGATAGCAGCTGGTAAATGATCAATGTAGCATCCATACAAATAAAGTTCCTCAAGACTCACCAGTTGAGAGAGAACTTCACAGTCGGTAATTCCTGAGTTGTCAGTCAGATCAAGAACCTTCAATTTTTTTAGTTCTGCCATTTCTTTTGGAAGCGTGCTGATAGCATTAATCCGCAGCTCAACGCGTTCCAGGTCCGGTAGATTTTTAATCGAAGAAGGTATTTCAGTGATTACGGAACAGTAGGATGTTTTATTTCCATTTGCATCAACTTCAATTCCACAACAATCCTGACCGGTAATTATGAGCTCACGCAGATGAGTTAATTCAAAAACACAATCCGGAATATGCTGATCCGGAAAACTGGATGAACTTGCGTAGAAAGAAGTGGCAGTGTCTGAATACTGATCACATTCAAACGGGCCCGGTGTAATCATTACCGGTTGTTGTGAAAGGGGGACTTCTGTAGTTGTTTCCAGGGGTTGTGATGAGCAACTTAAAGCAAACAAAGCGGCATAAAACAGGCTGCTATTTTTAACGGGTCCGATCATTCAGCAGAACTAAACCGGGTTTTTCATGGGTTATTTTGCCTTAAAAACATAAGCTCCAGCCGCATCACTCTGTACAGAACCCAGGTTGTTTTTAGCTTCATCACGGCTGCCAAAAGATTTCAGAGAGACCAGGTAAAGGCCATTGTATTTTCCAATATTCTGTGCGCTGTATCCTTTTTCAGTCATCTTTTTTACATAGTTCTCAGCATTGGTTTCGCTCGAGAACGAGTTGCCAATAATGTGATACGTTCCGCCAGGTGACGTATGCGTTACAACCGGTTCTGTTTTTACATTCTCTTCTACAGGTGTTTCTTCGGCAGTTTCAGTATCGCTGCTTACGTCTTCATAACTGGCAGAATCGGCCGGATCTACGGTGTTCATGATTTCTGTCTGGAGTGAATCTTCAGGGTGAACAGGTGTTTGAGTATGCGTCGAATCAGTTTCCTGATCGCCTACACCGGCAAAAAGAAAGTGATTGATCTGATCTTTATAGAACCAGCCAGCAGCTCCGCCCCCGCCGAGAATAATGATGATAATAGTCCAGAGCACCCAGCGTTTTTTCTTTTTCGGTTTTTTGGATTCCGGGTCCTCGTGTTTTATTTTTTGAGGTTTGTCTTTTTTGAATTTTTCTTTGATGGATTCTTTTTTAACCGGTTCCTCTTTCTTTTTGCTGTCAGTACCAGGTGCCTTATCTGTTAATGGGTTAACGTCATCTGGTTTTTTGTCGTCACCGGTACTTTTGCCGGATAGTGTATCAGACACAGTAACCAGTTTTTCTTCTGTTTTTAATTCTTCAGACGGTTTGTACACATTTTTAACCTGTGCTGCCGGCTCTTTTTTAGTTGCTTCAGCCAGTGGAATTGTTTTGGTAATTTCAGCCGGTTTTTCAACTGTCTTTTCAGCATGTTTTACCGCTTCCGTTTTTTCATCGGCCGGTTTAAAACTATTCTTAACCTGTTTAGAGGCTGATTCTTCAGCTGATGTCAGCTTTTTATCCAGGGTTGCTTCTGTTTCAACAACTTTTGATTGAACGGTGGCTTCAGACGATTTTAATTTGTCCAGTAAACTTTCTGATTTTTTTGCAGCTGCTTCTTTTGTTACTTCCGGCGTTGATTTTATTTCTGCTTTGGTGTCAGCTATCTTTTTATCGGTAGTGGTTACAGGTGCTGCCGTTTTCTCAGCAACCGGTTTTTCCACTTTAACGGCTGGTTTTACGGGTTCTGTTTCGGTTGTCAGAACTGATCCTGCTTCCGCCATAAATTCAATCGTTCCGTCCTTTTTTTTGGAAAATTTGCCAAACTGAAAAATGTCAAATGAATTTCCTTTTCCCAGTTCGGCCTCTATTTCACGAACAAATTTGGCAATCTGGTTCTGGGCGGCCTGCTGGTCAATTCCTTCTTTTTCAACAATGAATTTGGCCAGGGCCCCATCATTAAATTTCAGGTGTGGATTAAAAACAACTTTGCCGCTTTTGCTGTTACCAATCATCAGGGCACCAAACCCGGGCAGAATGACCGAATTTTGAAGTTTAATCAATTCAATGAGATACTTATTCATAGGAGCTACTGGTTCAAGTGAGAGTTAAGGTCTACCTAAAATAAGTAAATCCGCCGGAACTGAAAATGAAATTACAATATTTCTTTCAGCGGAAAGGCGTTTTCAAGGCGTACACCCTTCTCGGTATGCTTGACAGTACAGCATTCGTTGTAGAAATCGTGTTCCAGAAAAAGAACCAGCTTTTCGTCTGCTGCTTTTTGAAAAAAACGCCCTTTTTCATCCAGGGTAATTAACGGACGGGTATCATACCCCATAACATAAGGCAGTGGAATGTGGCCTGTACTGGGCAATAAATCAGCCATAAACACAAGTTTATGCTCTTTGTAATGAATTACAGGCAGCATCATGCTGTCGGTATGTCCGTCTACAAACAACAAATCAATTCCATTAAAAACGTTTGAAGTGTAGTCTCCGGTGCGTTCAACAAATTTTAGCTGACCGCTTTCCCGGATGGGAAGAATGTTTTCTTTCAAAAAAGAGGCCTTTTCACGCGCATTTGGCTCGGTTGCCCATTTCCAGTGACGTTCACTGCTCCAGTAGGTTGCATTTTTAAAAACAGGTCTGAACTGGTCCTGCCCGTTTCTGGCAATGGCGCCGCCGCAATGATCAAAATGCAGGTGGGTGAGTATCACATCGGTTATATCATCCATTGAAAATCCGGCTGCTTCAATACTTTTCTGAAGTGACGCGTCGCCTGACAAATAATAATGACTGAAAAACTGTTCACTTTGTTTGTCACCAATACCGGTATCAACCAGCATCAGTTTTCCGTTGTCTTCAATTAAAAGACAGCGCATGCTCCATGAACACATGTTGTTTTCGTCAGCCGGGTTGGTTTTACTCCAGATTGTTTTTGGCACAACGCCAAACATAGCACCGCCGTCCAGTTTAAATTTGCCGGTTTCAATGGGATAGAGTTTCATGATGAATTTCTTTCGTTCAAAGGTGCAAAAAAAAAGTGAGTGAACTGGCCAATAGAAAGCAAGAAACAATCATAATCCAATTTTCTCAAGAGGTGTACTTGAAGCTATAAAATTGGAAGCCTTGTAACCTTTCCTTTTGGTAAATCGTCTTAATTTTAGTCTTTTAAAAACGATTAAAATGAAATCAGGTCTCTCACTTTTGGTTTTGATTCAGTCTTCATTTGTAATAGCTCAAACCTGGACACAGATAGGCCCTTCTGGAGGCTATTTCAAAGAGTTTACGATACATCCTGCCAATGACTCGATTGTTTATGCAGGCAGCGATGATGGAGGGGGAGTATGGAAAAGTACTGATCAGGGAAATACCTGGTCCTTGACAACAGGAAATTTTCCCAATATGACCGGGTGGAAAATAGTGTTGGACGAAAATGCGCCAGATACCCTTTACGCTTGTGATTTATACGGCCGTTATGGAGTTCTTAAATCAACAAATGGAGCAATGAGTTGGGAGCTGAAAAATACCGGTCTTTCTACAATCTATGATAAGATGGTGTCAGGATTGGTATTAAAAGCGTCTGATACGCTTTTTATTTCTACCGGAGAAGGAGCAGGTTCAACACCGCCGAGACCAGGCAATGGTGTTTTTTCTAGTTATGACGGAGGTGCCAGTTGGCAATATGCAGGTTTACAAGGCGTCACAGTGCCCTGCATTGCCAAGAATAGTTTTGGAACTATTTTCGCTGGTACAGAAGGAGCCGGACTTTATTATACGAATGACAACGGAGCCAGTTGGTTTGTTCATCCTGATGTTCCGACAACCGGACTGATTAATGAAATGGATGTGAAGGATCAGGTAATAGTGGTAGCATCAACAGAGGGTATTTATTTAAGTCTGAATTGGGGAATTAATTTCACATACGTTGGCTTGTCAGGCGGATTGAATTTTGATGTTTGCATTCACAAAATAAATCCCGAAATTGAATTGTATTCCTCTACGTTGGGTGGATTACAGTACTTTTCAAGCGCAACAAACATCTGGAGTTCTGTCCCTGGTCCATTATTTACCGATCAATTAATTATCGGAATAACGTCTGACGGTACCAACTTGTACACCGGAGGTTTTTCAAATAGTCCAGTGATTCGTTCTACAGATGGAGGTCTGACCTGGAGTGAAACGCCAACTTCTCCCTCCGCTCTGGAGTTAAATGATATTTTACTGGATCCGGCAGATGAAAATCATTTGTGGACTTGTTTATTGGGTTCCTACAGCCCTACAGGAAATTATGATCGCCCTTCAGTTTATGAAACAGACGATGGTGGTTTAACCTGGACCCGGAAAGGGCCTGATGCGCATGCTTTGTGTATGGTTGCAAATCCACAGAATCCGGATGTCATTTACCTTGGAACATTTGCTCAGGGATTATATAAAACAAGTGATGGTTTTGACTCCTATTCAAACCTTAGTGGTCCAGGCCAGATAGCGGTGAGTGATATTGCTGTTTCTCCACAGGATACGAGTGTCGTTTTGCTTTCCGAAGTGGACTGGAGCATTCCCGCTTTTTCTATAAAACGCAGTACAGATGGAGGCCAAAATTTTTCAACGGTTTCTTCCTTAATTGCAAACCGTATTGTTTTTAATCCGTTGTACGATGATACGGTTTATGTTGCTACCAACAATGGTTTGTATATTTCGGCAAACAATGGGGCCAGCTTCAATTTCTGGAATCTTTCAGGACACGATTTTATGACACTTGCTGTTGCCGGAAACGTTGTTTATGCCGGAACAAAAGATGGAGACCTGTTTAAAATAGAAGACGATATTCCTTCTGAGATATCAGGTTCCTGGAATACACCTGTAGAAATCAAAAGTATTCTTGCGCAGGGAGACAACTTATTTGTTGGGTTAAACGGGGCAGAAAAAGACACGGTGAATGTGATGCAGGGCAGTGTTTGGCGATCATCCAACCAGGGAATCAGTTGGAGTAACATCACCACCAATATGACATCAACCAATATTTACGGCAACAACGTACTCGTAACGGATGGCGCCGAAATCTATGCAGGAACCTATGGTGGGGGTATTTTTCGTTCCAGCGGACTTCAATTAAATCTTGGCCTGGATGAAAGTACACAACACGATTTTTTGGTTTACCCAAATCCTGCATTGGATGAGATAGAAATAGGTGGTGGAATTGAAGCTGAACCTTATTTTAAAATACTGGATATGACAGGAAAAGATGTAACCCCATTGGTTCAACTTGGTAAAAAGGAGGAGCAGAATCAGTATATTCAGATTTCAGCGCTTCCTTCCGGGACTTACATTCTGCTGCTTCTGGATGCGTCCGGATCAACATATCAAAGTCGCTTTGTGAAAATGTGATGTGGAGTTTGCGGGAAAATGTAAGAAACGAGCTGTTGAAAAGATCAGTTGAAATGGCTCCGCAGACCTTTTCTTTTTCACGACCTTCGTTTTCAAATTCATTCTATGCATGTTCATTTTATAGCCATTGGAGGCAGCGCGATGCACAACCTTGCCATTGCCCTGAAACGCAAGGGAGTTGAGGTGACCGGTTCAGATGATGAAATTTTTGAACCGTCTAAGTCACGGCTTGCCAAAGAGGGAATTCTGCCGGCTAAAACGGGTTGGGATCCGGCTTTGATTTCAGCTAAGATTGATGCCATTATTCTGGGCATGCACGCCCGTAAAGATAATCCTGAGCTTGTTCGTGCCCAGGAACTGGGGTTGAAAATTTATTCGTATCCTGAGTTTATTTATTCGCAGACCAAAGATAAAATACGGATAGTGGTTGGCGGCTCACACGGAAAAACAACCATAACCTCCATGCTGCTACATGCCATGAACCGGCTGGGTAAACAAACTGATTTTCTGGTAGGCGCCCTGCTTGAAGGTTTTGACTGCATGGTTCAGTTGTCTGATGCAAAATACATTGTCATAGAAGGTGATGAGTACCTTTCTTCCCCCATTGACCTGACCCCTAAATTTCACTGGTATGCACCGCATTATGCAATTATTTCAGGCATAGCCTGGGACCATATCAATGTTTTTCCAACGTTTGAAATGTATGTAGATCAGTTTAAAATTTTTACAGACAGAATAGAACCCGGCGGAACACTGGTCTATTACATCAGAGATTCTGAGCTGCAGAAAATGGTTAAATCGGTGCGGTCAGATATTCGTTTGCTGCCGTATGATTGTCCGGACTATTCAGTAGAAAACGGTATTACCTGCATTGAGTCAGAACGCCGCAAATACCCGCTGCAGGTTTTTGGTAAACACAATTTGCAGAATCTCAACGCCGCAAAACTTATTCTAAACCAACTGGGGGTTGATGACAATGCGTTTTATTCAGCCATGGCTGATTTTAAGGGAGCGGCTAAACGGCTTGAGCTGATTGCTGAGAATAAAACATGCACAGCATATAAAGACTTTGCGCATTCTCCGTCTAAACTCAAAGCAACAGTTGCTGCGGTTAAAGAACAATTTCCCAATCGTAAATTAATTGCGTGTATGGAATTGCATACGTTTTCATCCCTCAAAAAAGATTTTCTTCCGCAGTATAAAAACTGCATGCAGGGGGCTGATGAGGCCTATGTGTATTTCAGTCCTGAAGTTGTGCATCATAAAAAGCTGGAACCTATCAGTGCTGACCTGGTTAAAGAATCATTCGCGTCGGCCAACGTGCGGGTTTTTACAAATTCAGCACAGCTGACAGATCACCTGCGGATGTTAAAATGGGAGAATGCCAACCTGCTTTTAATGAGTTCCGGAAATTTTGATGGCGTTGACCTGAACGGCTTTGCAAAAGAGCTGATTCACTGACGCAAAATAATTTTGCGCATAATGATGGTTCCAAAAAACGAGAAGAACATTGAAAAGATGAAAAGTCCCATCATGTGAAAAATAAAAACAGAGAACGAACTGTAAATACCCAGCGTAAGATCTTCCTGTTCTTCAATAAACAAATCAAAATTTTTGTCTTTCCATTTGGGGTCTGAATCCTGCAGTACTTTAAACGATGCCGCATCCGGATAGGTCTGGTGCAATGATGCATTGCGTGCTTCAATCAATGATTGACGAATGCCGGTATCAATGCGTTCATGATAGAGGTAAATGAAGCCCGAAATTAAAAGCGTATAAATAATACCGCTTTGCATGGCTGTTTTGAAATCTTCCAGGTAAAGTGATTCAGGAAACCCTTTTTCTTTTTTTGTCAGAAATAAGCCCAGTGAAACCGCACAGAGCAGAAAAAAGATATTCAGTAAAATACCGGCGGTAAAAAACGCACGCGAATAACCAACCAGGTATATCAACAAATTAAGGATAATCCAGATCAGGGAAACACTTAAAGCAACTTTTACACTTGTCTTCATAGAAGCAAAGATAAAAAGAACCTGGAAAGAAGCAGGTTAACCGGCAACAGCAGGTTGGCCCAATACTTTCAGCATGCGTGTGTGGTTGGCCAGCGCCCTGAAAAACGACGGTTCTGAATTATAGGTAACACCAAATTCACGCGCAGTCTGTTTTACAATAGCTGAAATTTTGCGGTAGTGTACATGGCATATATTTGGGAACAGGTGATGCTCAACCTGGTAATTCAACCCACCCACAAACCAATTCAAAACACGGTTTTTAGGTGCAAAGTTTCCGGTTGTTTCAAGTTGGTGAACCGTCCAGTTATTTGCCATGTTCATATTCTGATCAGCAACCGGGAAATTGGTTTCAGGGATTACGTGTGCCAGCTGAAATACGGTAGACAGAATAATACCAGCCGTAAAATGCATCAGAAACAACATCAGTACCAACTGCCACCAGGCAAGGTCCATAAAAATCAGAGGCAGCACAATAATAAAGCCATAGTAAAGCATTTTATCCAAAATCAGTTCCCAGATCAGGGGTGCAAATTTTTTATTCTGGGTTTCTGTCAGTCCTTGTTTTTTATAACGGGCAATCTGAACAAAGTCTTTACCGGTGCTCCATGAAATGGTAAGTAACCCGTAAAAGAACCAGGCATACAAATACTGAAAGCGATGCGCTTTTTTCAGTTCACAGTTTGGCGAAAATCGTAAAAGCCCGCCTGGTGCTGAAATGTCTTCATCGTGTCCCTGAATATTTGTGTAGGAGTGGTGAAGAATGTTGTGCTGAATTTTCCAGTTGGCAGCAAAGCCGCCGACCAGTATAATTACTTTACCAATGATTTTATTGATGGTGTCATTTTTTGAGTAGGCGCCGTGGTTTGCATCGTGCATAACGCCCATGCCTATGCCGGCCATACCAATGCCCATTACCACCCAGCAAAGGGCAATAAGCCAGCCGTTGGTAATAATGCCGGTAAGCATCAGAATAAAAGGGACAAGGTAAATAGCAAGCATTGAAACGGTTTTAACAACCATTTCTCCGTTGGCATATTTGGAAATGTTATTTTCTTTAAAGTAGTCGCGTACACGTTTTTTTAAAGTCCGGTCAAAATCAATGTGAGAAGTTTGCGAAAATTTAGGGCTGCTAAGCCCGGTATGGTTTGTCATTCGGTTGTTTGTTTAGTGTATTAAAAAAGCGTAAAGGAAAATCAGGCTGCCTGGCCTAATTTTTTGAGCATGCGCACGTGATTACCCAGGGCGCTTACAAAGGTTGGTTCTGAGTAGTATGGAATGCCAAATTCCTGGGCGGTTTGTTTCACTATTTTGCTCAGTGCCTTATAGTGAACATGGCATACATTCGGAAAAAGGTGGTGTTCAACCTGGTAGTTCAACCCACCAACGAACCAATAAAAAAAGCGACTTTTTGGTGCAAAGTTGCTGGTTGTCTGAAGCTGGTGAATGGCCCAGTTGTTTTCAATAGAACTATTAGAGTCCTGCACCGGAAAATCAGTTTCGTTTACAACATGCGCCGGCTGGAATATGGCTGCCAGAATAATGCCGGCAATAAAATGCATCAGAATAATGCCCAGTGGAATTGCCCACCATGCTATATCCATCACCAGTATTGGAATAACCAGTATATAGAGGTAATAAACAATTTTGGTCAGAATCAGTTCGGTCAGCAGGCGTCCGAATTTTTCATTTTCTGTTTTGGTCAATCCCAGTTTTTTGTAACGGAATAACTGTGAAAAATCTTTGTTTGTAATCCACGAAAGTGTCATCAACCCATAAAAAAACCAGGCGTAAATGAACTGAAAGCGCTGAATTTTGCGGTATTTGTCTTTCGGTGAAAAACGAAGCAGCGAAATTGGGGGAGATACATCTTCATCATACCCCAGAATGTTGGTGTAGGAATGGTGTAAGACATTGTGTTGAATGTTCCAGGTAGGTGCAAAGCCACCCACTACATTCAGAACCCGGCCAATCCAGAAATTTACTTTTTCATTTTTTGAATAAGCTCCGTGATTGGCATCGTGCATAATTGATAAACCAATGCCGGCTATTCCAATACCCATTATTGCCCAGCAAAGTACAATAAGCCATGGGTTGGTTATTACACCAAACACCATTAGAAAATAGGGTGTAAAGTAGAGTGATACCATAAAAATGGTTTTTAAGACCATATTGGCATTGGCAAAGCGTGAAATGTTGTTGTCTTTGAAGTAGTCCCTGACTCGCTTTTTCAGGGTTCCATTAAAATCAGCTCCTATTTTCTGCGAAAAACGGATTGGTTTTAATTCCTCGGTGATTGTACTCATGGTTTTAGTTTCTGCGGTATTAACAAATTTAAGCATTTAATCGGTTAATAGGAGCGGTTTAGTCGCTTTTTGCCCCTTCAGGGGTGTGAAATACCATAAATGAGGTATATATATTCCTCAATGAATGCGGGATACTCAGGTTAAAACCCAATAAATGTTAACGGATTGCTGTGGGTTACTTTTTCTTTGAGCGTTCAGCCTGTAATCGCTGAGCTTCTTCCAGCCGCTGCGCAAACTTTGATTTCTCCTTTTTCACAGGATTGGCTTTATTGGCCTGAATCTGCGCATGAATTTTAACTTCATCAATAATAAAGCGTTTGATAGCCCACATAATGACAATGGTAATCAGTGTAGAGATAAAGTAATAGTAGCTAAGACCGGCTGAGAAGTTGTTGAAGAAGAAAATCATCAGGAACGGGAAAATGTACATGATGTATTTCAGATTTGGCATGCCTTCCTGGGTTGGCTGCTGCATGTTGGCACTGTTGTACCAGGTATAGAGCAGGGTAGTACCAGACATCAGCAAGGTAAACAGGGAAATGTGGTCACCGTAGAACGGAATGTTGAAACTGAAATTTAAAATGGAGTCATAGCTTGACAAATCTTCAGCCCACAAAAACGGTTTCTGGCGCAATTCGAGTGACGATGGAAATAAACGGAAAATGGCAAACAGAATGGGCATCTGAATCAGCATGGGAATACAACCCGCAAAAGGACTCACCCCGGTTTCACGGTAGAGTGCCATCATGGCCTGTTGTTTTTTTACCGCGTCTTCTTTTTTAGGGAATTTTTTGCCAAGCTCATCAATCTCTGGTTTCAGCACTTTCATCATGGCAGATGATTTGTACATTTTGTAGTTCACCGGGCTTAGAATCAGTTTCCAGACAATGGTCAGCAACAATATGGCCATACCAATGCCCATGCCCCAGCCAATAAAGAATTTGAACATCGGCCGCATGGCATACACGTTAATCCATCTGAAAAGCCCCCAGCCTAAATCAACAATGTCTTCAGATCCGTTTTCATACGTGGCAAGAATGTCGTAATCGTTAGGACCGAAATACCATTTCAGATCAACGGTGTTATTGATTGAAGTAATCCCCAGATCAAGGGTCGATTTATATTGTTTTACATACGTTGAATCGGTTTCAGGCAAATCTTTGATTGAAATTTTTGATTTTTCAGTTCTTGGAAAACCGGTCTGACTCATTAGAATGGCCGCAAAATAACTCTGTTTAAAGGCTACCCACTGTGTGGTTTGTTCCAATGGCATCCACTGGTTTCCCTGCAGGTAATCGTACGATTCTTCATTGTATTTAAAGAATAGTGCCGCTACCTGTTTTTCATTCGGCAGGTATTTTTCAGTAGCCCGTAATTTGAAATCAGACCTGAAGGAGATTGATTTTGCATCAGCCTCAGAAAATCCTTTAAAAGAAACCTGGAAATCAACATCGTATTTACCTTCTGTCAGTGAATATTTGAATTGTACTTTGCGGCCGGTAGAGTTCAGCATTTCAGCAGTTGCGCCGGTGGCTGATACATCTGTGAACCGGAACGTGTAGTCATCTGAATGGCGTTTGATGTCTCCTTCAAAAAACTCTATTGCATAGGTTGAGGCTGAATCAATTAACTGCAGCGGCTCTGCTTTTTCAGTTACAAAGGCATCGTAGGTTTTAAATTTTTTCAGGAAAACGTTTTTGATTTTTCCCCCTTTGTTGGTCAGTTCAATAATCAGTAAATCGTTTTCAAGGCGCACCAGTTCTTCAGGGTTGTTTGGTGTAGATCCCAGTTTCAATTTGGCAGAATCAATCTGTATTGTTTCAGTGGTTTGCGTGAGTACAATAAACGTATCACGGCCGGTCAGGGTGTCGGTATAAACCCAGCGATCAAGTGAGTCAATTAACTGGTTTCCGAGAGAATCTCTTTTAGGTACAAGGGTTCCGTTTGTAACTGGTTTGTCTGTTTGCGCATCAGTTGTTTGAACGGTAGAGTCCTGGGCAGACGTTGTGTTTTTTTCAGGCTGCTGGTTGCTGTTGAAAATACTAAAAATAAGAAGGATTGCACCAATAATCAGCAAACCAAGAATTGACCTTTTGTCCATGAGACTTTAAAAAATTAGATTGCAAAATTAGTAATATTCCCAGATTGTTCTTTCAAAGTTGTTCTAAATCTGGAAATCCATACTGGTTAAGGGAGACGAATGAGTTGGGGGGATATTTTAGGAGCGTGGGGAGTGAGGGAGTAAGAAATAAGGAGTAAGAGGTAAGGGAGTAAGAAATAAGGGTTAAGGTATGAGAAGTAAGGTGTAAGAAATAATACTGGAGGAATAAGGGACAAGATATGAGGGGTAAGGAAGTAAGAAATAAGTAGTAAGGAAGTAAGAAATAAGTAGTAAGGGAGTAAGAAATAAGGACTCCCTCGTGGCACTTGCCTCTTCCCTTTTGCCTGATTAAACCAGGGTTGATTTCTTTTTACGGATAGCCGCTTTCACAAAAGAGATAAACAGCGGATGTGGTCTTTCAACGGTACTCTTATACTCAGGGTGGAATTGTGTACCAACAAACCAGATGTGATCTGGAATTTCGACTACTTCTACCAGGCCGGTATCAGGGTTTTTGCCAACAGCAATCATACCTTTAGCTTCAATGGCTTCCAGGTAATCGTTGTTAAACTCGTAACGGTGGCGGTGGCGTTCAGTTATTTTCTGAGATCCGTAAGCTTCTGCTGAACGTGAGTCTTTGGTAAGGTCACAGGCATAGGCACCAAGCCGCATGGTTCCTCCTTTTTGGGTCAGATCTTTCTGATTCTCCATAATGGCAATAACCGGATTTTGCGTAGCAGCGTCAATCTCTGTGGTGTGAGCATCTCTTAGTCCCAGCACGTTTCTTGCAAATTCAATAACGGCACATTGCATACCAAGACAGATTCCAAAAAACGGAATATCGTTTTCGCGGGCATACTGAATGGCCAGAATTTTTCCTTCAATTCCACGTGATCCAAAACCAGGAGCAACCAATATGCCGTCAAGATCTTTTAAACGGTAAGCAACATTGTCATCGGTCAGTTTTTCTGAATGAATCCATTCAATATTTACACTGCATTCATTGGCAGCACCGGCATGATGAAAGCCTTCAATAATTGATTTGTAGGAATCTTTAAGCTCAATGTATTTTCCAATAAGACCAATGGTTACTTTGCTTTTCGGATTTTTTAAGCGATCCAGAAAATGCAGCCATTCAACCAGATTGGCCTCGCCTTCATGCGGTAAATTGAGTTTTTCCAAAACAACTTTATCCAGTTCTTCCTGCTGCATTAACAGCGGCACTTCATAAATTGAAGAGGCATCAAGTGATTCAATAACAGCGTTTGGTTCAACGTTGCAGAACAAGGCAATTTTTTTCCGCATGGCGCGGTCAACGTGATATTCGCTGCGGCAAACCAGTATGTCAGGCTGAACACCAAGTTCCAGCAATGCTTTTACAGAGTGTTGGGTAGGTTTTGTTTTTAACTCTCCGGCTGCTTTCAGGTAAGGAATGAGGGTGAGGTGAATAACCAGTGTACGGCGTTTAAATTCCCAAAGCATTTGACGCACTGCCTCTACGTATGGCAATGATTCAATGTCACCTACTGTTCCGCCAATTTCAGTAATTACAAAATCATATTCACCTGAATTTCCAAGAATCTGGATACGTTCTTTAATTTCATCGGTGATGTGTGGAATAACCTGTACGGTTTTACCAAGAAATTCTCCGCGGCGTTCTTTTTCAATGACAGACTGGTAAATTTTACCGGTAGTCACATTGTTTGCCTGCGAGGTAGATACATTTAAAAAGCGTTCGTAATGGCCAAGGTCCAGGTCCGTTTCAGCGCCGTCGTTGGTTACAAAACATTCACCGTGTTCATAAGGGTTTAGTGTTCCCGGGTCAATGTTGATGTAGGGGTCCAGTTTTTGAATGGTGACAGAATAACCGCGGCCCTGAAGGAGTTTTGCTAAAGATGCTGAGATGATTCCCTTACCGAGGGATGAAGTAACCCCGCCGGTTACAAAAATGTACTTGGTTGAACTGGACATAATTTGATTTGCAGCGATGCTTCGCTACTACGGGAGACAAAGGTAAGACAAATATTGCCTGTGATCAAACTGTGGAAAAATAAATTATGAAAGGATATGAACAGAAGGATTCGCATGCTGACAAGCCGCGTTTTTTATACTCACCTTTTCGTATCTTTGATTTAAAGCAGGTGATTTTGTCATTCCATACGGATTTTCCGGTTTACTTTCAGTTTGGTGCTGTAAGTCTTTATTTGCATACTATCCTGGAATCTCTGTCTTTCCTGATAGGTTTCAGGTATTATGTCTGGCTGCGTAAACAAACGCCAGACCAGATTCCGGCCATTAACCGGATCTTTATCTTAGTTGGTGCAACCGCAGGGGCTCTGATTTTTTCAAGGCTGGTGGGTGCAATGGAGGCACCGTCACGTTTTTTTTCGGGGGATGAGGCATTGGGCTATTATTTTGTTCATAAGACTATTGTCGGCGGTCTTTTGGGTGGTCTTATAGGCGTTGAACTGGTTAAGAAAATGATTGGTGAAAATTCTTCTTCAGGAGATTTGTTTACCTATCCAATTATATTGGCACTTATTATTGGCAGAACCGGATGTTTTTCCATGGGAATTTATGAGGCAACCTTTGGTTCAGTCACGCAAAGTTGGGCCGGGATGGATTTGGGAGATGGCCTGCAAAGGCACCCCATCATGATTTATGAAATGGTCTTTCTGCTGCTGCTATGGCTTGGTATAAGATTCATGGAGGGCAGCGTTCTTTTGGAACCAGGAGCCCGATTTAAATTTTTTATGGTAGCATTTCTGGCATTTCGTTTTTGTATTGAATTTATAAAACCCGGCGAACGCATTTGGGCTTTCACGGTTATACAGCTTTGTTGCGCTGCCGGACTCCTATACTACTATAAAGTTTGGACAAAACCAGGAAAATTGATACTGCATGAGAAAAGTAAGTAAGTATATCTATTACGATCATACAATAAGTCTTTGTAACGTTTGCCGGAAGAAAGTGGATGCTAAAATTATTTTTGAAGGCAACAACGTGTATATGACCAAGAGTTGCAATGAGCATGGAAGACAAAAGGTGTTGATTTCAAACGACATAGAGTTTTATAAAAGGAAACGCAATTATAACAAACCGTCCGATTATCCGCTGGCCTTTAATACAAAAACGGAACGCGGTTGTCCGGATGACTGCGGTTTGTGCCCTGATCATGAGCAGCACTCCTGTCTAACTTTGATTGAAGTAACGGACCGCTGTAATCTGGCTTGTCCTACCTGTTATGCAAGCTCAGCCCCCAATTATGGGAGGCATCGCACGCTGGAAGAAATTGACCGGATGCTTGACATTATTGTCAGAAATGAAGGAGAACCCGACGTTGTTCAGATAAGCGGCGGTGAACCAACCATACATCCTCAGTTTTTTGAAATACTGGATCTGGCTAAAACAAAGCCAATCCGTCATTTGATGGTAAATACAAACGGGATACGGATAGCAAAGGACAAGGAATTTGTGAAACGCCTGGCAGGTTACATGCCAGATTTTGAAATCTATTTGCAGTTTGATAGTTTTGACCGGGGTGTTTTAGCTGATATGCGTGGAGAAGATCTTCTGGAGACCAGACAGCAGGCTATTGCTAATCTGAATGAGGTAAATCTTTCGACAACGCTGGTTGTTACTCTTCAGCGTGGTAAAAATGAGCATGAAATTGGCGAAATTATCCGGTATGGGGCAGCACAAAAATGTGTGCGGGGTGTTACGCTGCAGGCCACCCAGTATGCCGGAAGGAATGAACACTATAATCCTGACACCGGAAAACTTTCGATTGATGAAATCAGGAAATTAATCCTTGAGCAAACATCCGTTTTTAATGAAAACGATCTTATACCTGTTCCATGCAATCCGGATGCACTCACAATGGGGTACGCACTTAAACAAGGTAATGAGCTAGTACCATTAACCCGGTTTATTGATCCCGAAATGTTATTGGAGAATACAACCAACACCATTGTTTTTGAATCTGATGAAAATCTGAAAGAGAATATTTTTAAGATATTCAGTACCGGAACATCTGTTGAAAGGGCCGGAGAGGTACTTAATGAAATTATGTGCTGTCTACCTAAAATTGACGCGCCAAACATGACCTATTCAGATTTATTCAGGATTATTTTAATTAACTTTCAGGATGCCTATGATTTTGACATCAGATCTATTAAAAAATCCTGTGTACATATTGTTCACAAGGATGGGCGTATTATACCGTTTGAAACAATGAATATGTTTTACAGAAACTGAAAATAAGGATGGAAAATGTAGATACAGATCAGGAAAATGGAGGCCGTAAAGAGTCAAAAGTGACCAGGAACATACTTCTTTCAATTGTAGGAATTTTGGCTGTGTGTGTTCTGACTTTTTTTGTTATTGGTGAATCCGTTTCGGGTCACTATGCATACCTGGGAGCGCTTATTATTTCAATATGGTTGTTCCCCGTCTTGTTTATTATAATGGGTGTTATATATCTGATTTTGAAAATGAAAAAAGAAGGCGGGATCATGCTTATTATAGGAGGAAGCTTATTGCTTTTTGGCTTTATTACATGTGGGCGCCTTTAGTGAAGAAGCAATTCACAGGAAGAGTCTGCATAAACTGAAAAATCAATCCATCTTCTCTTTAGCCTCATCCCAAAATGACCGCGGCGCATAAATCGGAACACCGGCTTTCAGGGCCAGGTTTATACTGTCACTCGGGCGCGCATCCAGTCTAAGAATGGTACCGTGATCATCAATAACCAGCACGGCATAATAGACACCATCTTCCAGTTTAGTGATAATGATGTGCTGCAGGGTCAGGCTGCTTTCTGTAAAAATGGTATTCATCAGATCGTATGTAAGCGGCCTGTTTGATTCAAACTCATTCATGGCGCGCACCATGGCAGTTGCTTCACATTCACCAATGACCATGATTAAACACCATTTATTGTCTGAATCTTTTTCTACCAGGCGCACCAGCGCCGACATGTCGGCCTCATAAATTCCTTCAACTTCCAGTTCAATCAAATCGTCACTGATGTCTTCTTTCAGGGTGTCGGTATCAATTCGCTGACCGTTGGCATTTTGCTGAGGCGGGGTTTCATGTGATTGTGCACAGGTAAACAACGGATTTGTAAGATAAAGGGTAAACACAGCCGGGAGAAGCAGGAAGTTTTTCATAACGTATTTTTTTTCAAAGCAGAAAAAAGTGCTGCTGCAAGCTACAAAAAAAATGGATTGTTTCTGTTGAAAGCCTTGTGGTTAAAGTAACCGGCTCATTGTCAGGAATAAGAAGCAGTCGTTTTTTTTAGAAGCGAAATTTCGTTTAATCCAGGCTGTTTTGCAAAGCCACCATTTTTAAACAGGCAAGGGCACATTCAATTCCTTTATTGCCATGTTTGCCGCCTGAACGGTCAATGGATTGTTGTTTGGTAGTGTCAGTGAGCAGGCAGAAACTTACCGGTGTATTGTATTCCAGGTTTACATGCATAATGCCCTGGGTGGCAGCCTGGCAAACATAATCAAAATGTTTGGTGTCGCCCTGAATGACACAGCCAATGGCAATAACGCCGTCAATGTCTTCGTCACTTTCCAGCAACAACTGGCAGCCCAGCGGCAGTTCAAATGCACCGGGTACATATTTTACAACCACGTTGTCTTCTGTAACTCCGCAATCATTCAGTAGTTGCATGGCTCCCTTCAGCAGGTTGGAGGTAATGTCTCCGTTCCATTCAGAAACAACAATGCCGATCTTAAAATCGGCACCGTTTTCTTGTCCGTCAGGATATAACTGACGGAGTATTTCTTCTTTGTTATAGTCTGAAAGATTTTTTTCAGCTGTAGCCATTAGTTCTGAGCTCTGATAATGTATTTATCAATATCCTGGGCCTCCATAGAAGTTGACCAGTCATCTTTAATTTTCTGGTAAGCAATCACTGCTTTGTCATTCTGGCCAAGCTCCTGGTAAACCAAACCGGCTTTTTTGTAGAACATCGGGCTGGTATACTCATTTGGTTCGCGCAGGGCCGCCTCTTCAAATTTAGCTGCTGCCTCTTCAAAATTGCCCATTTCAACATAACAGTCACCCATCAGACCAATAACAAGGGTACCCACCATTACGTCTTCAAACTCAACTTCTTCAAAATAACCCAGCGCAGCTTCAAATTCACCTTTTTCCATAGCTGATACGCCTAAAGCATACGTGGCAATGTTGCCACCCGGGGTGCCGGCATATTCGTCTGAAATTTGCTCAAAGCCCATGAAATATTCATTTCCGGTACTGGCAACACCTGTGGTATCACCGTTTTCAAATTCATAGAAAGCATTCCAGTAAGCGTCCTGAGACTCTTCTGCATGCGGCTCAAGGATAAATTTCTGGTATCCGAAAAAACCGGCAACCACTACAACAATTCCAATTACCCCATACAGGATAAAACGTTTGTTTTTATCAAAGAAAGACTCGGTTGAGGTCAGTTCCTGTGTATCTTCAGCAGTTCTTTTATTCTCTTTTTTTGCCATGGGCCAGTTAAAATGATGGGTGCAAAATTAATTTTTTTTTGTTTTTATTTGGCCGAAAATGCAGAATTTTACCGTTGAATCTATGAATTCGTTTAAAAGTCCCCTGAAATACCGCGTTCTGGCGTTGCTTGCAATACTTGCCTCAGGCGGACTGTATTATTACCAGGGATATGTATTGACCCGAAACCAGTTTGAAGGTTTTTTTGCAAGCTATCTGTTGCTTTTTGGCTTGTTTTACTGGCTTTGGCTGAATCGTCAAAACTTTTCGTTTAACCATTTCCTGGTTTTAGCGGTTGCATTTCGTCTTATTCTGCTGTTTGCCCTGCCCGTGCTGTCAAATGATTTTTTCCGGTTCATCTGGGATGGGGAACTGGTGACCCATGGGATAAGTCCCTATGCCCACAAGCCAGACGATCTGATCAGTTTTGGCGGATTTCTGGATGAAGACCACATGCGTAAACTCTATCACGGCATGGGTGAACTGTCTCAGCAAAGCTATACCTGTTACCCGCCGCTGAATCAATTGTTCTTTGTCATTCCGGCCGGATTGTCCGATTATATACCTACCCAGGTGCTCATTTTTAAAATTCTGATGATTGCCGCTGACCTGGGAATCATACTGGTTGCAAAAAAAATAGCACAACACCTGAACCTTAACGTTCACCAGATCTGGCTTTTTGCCATGAACCCATTTATTATACTGGAGTTTAGTGGAAATATTCATTTTGAAGGGGTGATGATTTTCTTTTTGCTCAGTGCGGTTTATTTGCTTTTGAAAAATCAATGGCTTTTCAGTTCCGTGTTTTTTGCTTTTGCCGTTCAGATCAAATTAATACCGCTGATTATTCTCCCGCTTTTTATCAAAAAATTGGGCTTGCGCAAAATGATTGCCTACACAGCTGTTTCAGCTATTGTGATTCTGTTGATTGGAAAATTATTTTTGAATGAACTTTTTCTGGCCAATATGCTTGACAGCGTGGATCAGTATTTTGGCCGCTTTGAATTCAACGCCGGTATTTTTTACGTTATTCGTGAAATTGGTTTCTGGATCACCGGGTATGACACCATTCAAACGGTTGGCCCACTGCTCACCCGAATTATTCTCATCAGCATTCTTATGCTGGCTTTGTTTCGCAAATACCGCACAGATCAGGACCTGCTGATTTCATGTCTTTTTGCATTTGTTATTTTTTACGGCCTTTCAACCACTGTTCACCCGTGGTATATCAGCATGGTTTTGATTTTTTCCATTTTTACGCAGTACCGGTTTGGGGTGGTGTGGTCATTCCTGGTGATGCTCAGTTACAGTGCATACACAACGCCGGTGTTTGCTGAAAACACGTATTACCTGCTGGCTGAATACCTGATGCTGGCTCTTGTACTGATGTACGAATTAAAAAAACATTTCCGGACTGACCTGCTGGATTTTCAGTTTGATAAAATTTGGGCGAAGAAAAATGAACCACATGGCTGAACATATTCCGATTAAAAAAAGCAGACTCCGGCTGACAGGCATTCTTTATGCTTTTCTGGCGTTGGTTTCACTGGCCGGATTTTTTATGCTGGCCGATCAGGTGTCTGACAACTGGGCATTGGCTCTGAAAATAACCGGCGGGGTACTGGCTGTTTTATTTGTGCTTACCGGGGCTGGGGCATTGAAGTCACTGAATGATAAAAATGCCGGACTTCATATAAATACCCAGGGATTTGCTGACCATTCAACTTCAATTGGAGTAGGGCAGGTGAGCTGGAAAAATGTGCGTTCACTTGAAGTTGATGAAAAAGAAAAACTGATACGTGTGATACTCAAAAATCCGGCAGATGTTATCAAATCAGCCCAGAATAAAGCTATCAGGCAACTGCTTGAACGCAACAACCAGATTTATAAAACACCGGTGATACTGGAGTCAAAATACCTGGATTGTTCGTTTTCTGAACTGGCAGAAAAAATGCAAAACCGGTTTCAGCCGGGATCAAAAAAAACAGACCTATGAAAATGGATATTCTAGCTTTTGCAGCACACCCGGATGACATTGAAATTTCAGCCGCCGGCACCCTGATGCGACATCTTGCCCAGGGAAAAAAAGTAGTCATTGTTGATTTGACAGAGGGGGAACTGGGCACCCGCGGAACAATTGAAACACGTGCCGCCGAAGCAGCAGAATCAGCTAAAATAATGGGTGTTTCAGAACGCGTTAACCTGAAACTGGCTGATGGTTTTTTTGATCTTTCAAGGGAATCAAAAATCAAATTGATTGAACAGATTCGCCGGTTTAAACCACAGGTTGTATTAGCCAATGCACTTTCTGACCGTCATCCTGATCACGGCCGTGCTGCACAACTTGCAGCCGAGGCGTGTTTCCTTGCCGGACTGCCAAAAGTAGAAACCAGCTGGGAGGGGAAACCACAGGAAGCCTGGAGACCAAAAGCCTTGTATCATTATATCCAGGAGAATTATCACCGGCCTGATTTTGTGGTAGACATTACCGCTTTTGCCGATCGCAAAATTGAAGCACTGAAAGCATTCAAAACGCAATTCTACGATCCCGGTTCAAAAGAACCGGCAACACCCATTTCAGGGGAACGTTATTTTGATTTTCTGAAAGGCCGCTGGCTTGATTTTGGCAAGAGTATTGGTGTAACGTATGCTGAAGGTTTTATTGCCGCACGCCCGATAGGCGTTGATGATTTCACCACGCTGCTTTAGTTTCATGTCAGCATTAAGTGAAAAAGATAAGGCGTTTGTCTGGCATCCGTTTACGCAGGCCAGGACAGCATTGACACCTATACCGGTTGTTAAGGCAGAAGGGGTTTGGCTTTATGCTGAAGATGGCAAACGGTACCTGGATGCAAATTCATCCTGGTGGACAGTAATTCACGGACATGGAAATGCCTACCTGGCAAAACAGGTTCACGAACAGTTTCTGAAACTTGATCACGTAATTTTTGCCGGTGTAACGCACCCCAAAGCGGTTGAACTTTCTGAACGAATCATAGATTTGCTGGGTGGTAATTTTAAAAAAGTTTTTTTTTCAGACAATGGCTCCACCGCGGTAGAGGTTGCTTTAAAAATGGTTTACCAGTATTGGTTTAACCTGGGGCATCCGAAAAAACGTTTTCTGGCAATTGAAGGCGCTTATCACGGTGATACATTTGGAGCAATGAGTGTGGGGCAGCGCGGCAATTTCAATCAGCCTTTTGAACACCTGTTTTTTGAGGTGGATTTTGTGAAATTTCCAAATCAGGCTAACCAGCACAATGTGCTTGCCGAAATGGAAAAACTGTTTGCCACCGGTGAGTTTGCCGGATTCATTTTTGAACCCCTTGTACAAGGTGCTGCCGGCATGCGTACCTATGATGCTGCCTGGCTGAATGAGGCGCTGAAACTGGCCCGTAAAAATAGAGTGCTTACGATTGCAGATGAAGTTATGACCGGTTTTTACCGCACCGGAACATTGTTTGCAATTCATCAGTTAGAACAGGAACCGGATATTATTTGTTTGTCCAAAGGTCTTACAGGCGGGGTACTTCCGCTTGGGTTAACCGTGGCAACCCAGCAGATTTATGACGTTTTTTTAGCCGATGAAACAGTGAAAGCATTGCTGCACGGACACTCCTTTACCGGTAACGCACTTGCCTGTGCTGCGGCTTGTGCCTCACTCGATCTGCTGAATAATCCGGATGCAAAACATGCGGTGGAAACCATTTCAAAAATGCATGCCGCTTTTGTGAAGGCTCAAAAAAACAACCCGGTTTTTAAAGATGTACGCTCGTGCGGAACCATACTTGCGGTTGAGTTAAATACCGGAACGGAGAGTTCGTATTTTACAGAAATACGCGACCGGGCGTATGCCTTTTTCCTGGAACGCGGTTTCCTGATCAGGCCACTTGGCAACATAGTTTTCGTGAACCCGCCGTATTGTATTTCAGAAACAGAATTGAAATCGCTGTACCGGGTTATTCTTGATTTTGCAGCTACGCTTAAGAACTAAAAAAAACCGCAACGAATTCCGCTGCGGTTTTTTTGATACATGTAGTTGATTTTTTAGTTACAGGCCTCGTTATAGAAAGCCATAAACTCATCGTCTTTTTCAAACCATTGTTTAATCATACCAACCGTTTCACAGGCTTTGGCTTTTTGATTCAACTTGATCATTGCTTTACTGAATTCAACAACACCCAGTTTCAGCATTTCCAGATCAATGGGTCTCCAGTCTTCAACACTTTTAACGGCTGACAGGCGTGAGAAAGCTTCTTTCTGTGTTTCTTTGGCTGATCCTTTATCACCGGTATTATATTCAGCAGCGGCTTTCAGAAAGTATGAGCCCACATCGTTGCGGTCAATTTTATGCAGTTTTGGAATGGCACCGAGTAATTTTGGATAAGCACCGGTTTCAACCAGGTTTTTAATTTCTTCAACCACTGCCGTTTTCAGATCAGTGAAGTATTTAATGTTTTCACGGTAAATGGTGCTGTCTTTGTCTTTTTTAATGCATTGTCCGCCGTAGTTAATGGCATCAGCCCAGGCTTTTGGATATTTCTCAAGCCAAACCTGGTCTTTAGACATGTCAAAATTTGCTTTTGAAAGATACAGATAAGGCAGTGCGTCATTTTTAGTATCGTCTTTCAGCGTATAGGCCTCTGCTTTTTTCAGCAGTTTTTCATAATCACCATCTGCGTAATAGATCAGCAGGTCATCGTATGTTGGTGGTTGGGCAATAGACGGAACAACCAGTCCCAAAGCCATAAGCGTAAGTAATAAAGCCTTTTTCATATTCAGTTTGTTTGGTATAAACGGCATTTTGAAGAAAAGTTAACAGCGCAGCTGCAAATAAACTTCAATATCCGTTACATGCGTTTTGGTAAACGTTAAACTCAAAATTGATGCCTAAAGTTACATTTTTTTGAAATTAACCAATTTTTAACAGCATTAATCTTCGTAATAACTGAGTAAAATCTCCAGTATTTCAATAGCTGCGGCGGCAATTTTGGTACCGGGTCCAAAAATTCCCATAACGCCCTGTTTATAGAGGTATTCATAATCCTGCTGTGGAATAACGCCTCCGGCAATTACCATGATGTCTTCACGGTCATGTTTTTTCAGTTCTTTCATCACCGTAGGAATCAGTGTTTTATGTCCTGCAGCGAGCGAGCTGATACCCAGAATGTGTACATCGTTTTCAATGGCCTGCTGAACTGCTTCTTCAGGCGTTTGAAATAACGGGCCTATGTCTACATCAAACCCAAGATCAGCAAAGGCGGTAGCAATAACTTTAGCACCCCGGTCGTGGCCATCCTGTCCCATTTTAGCAACCATTATGCGCGGTCGGCGGCCATCCAGTTCAGCAAACTTATTAGCCATTTCACGGGCCTTTTCAAATTCTTTATCATTCATAGCTTCTGCAGAATAAACACCTGAAATAGAACGAATGGTGGCCTGGTAACGGCCAAATACGCTTTCCATGGCATCTGAAATTTCTCCCAGTGATGCTCTTTTACGGGCACAATCTACTGCAAGTTCCAGTAAATTGGCTTTTGTTTTTGCACCTTCTGTTAGTTTTTCAAGGGCCTGTTTTACGTCGGCTTCATTGCGTGATGCCCGCATTTTTTGCAGGCGTTCAATTTGTGATTTGCGTACTTTGGCATTGTCAATGTCAAGAATATCGAGCTGTGTTTCTTTTTCTAACTTATACCGGTTCACGCCTACAATGATGTCTTTGCCTGAATCAATGCGTGCCTGTTTTCGCGCTGCCGCTTCTTCAATACGCATTTTTGGAATGCCGGATTCAATGGCTTTGGCCATGCCGCCCAGGCTTTCAACTTCCTGGATATGTTCCCACGCTTTGTGCGCAATTTCGTGTGTCAGCTTTTCTACATAATACGAACCTGCCCACGGATCAATAATTTTGGTAATTCCGGTTTCTTCCTGAATGTAGATTTGGGTATTGCGTGCAATACGTGCTGAAAAATCGGTGGGCAATGCAATGGCTTCATCGAGTGCATTGGTGTGTAATGACTGTGTGCCGCCCAGTGCCGCAGCCATTGCTTCTACACAGGTACGTGTTACATTGTTAAACGGGTCCTGCTCTGTCAAACTCCAGCCTGATGTCTGGCAATGGGTACGCAGCGGTAATGATTTTGAATTTTCAGGATGAAACTGGTTTACAATTTTTGACCAGAGTAAACGGGCTGCACGCATTTTGGCAATTTCCATAAAATGGTTCATGCCAATGGCCCAGAAGAATGAAAGGCGCGGTGCAAAACTGTCAATATCCATGCCTGAATTAATACCGGCGCGAATGTATTCCATTCCATCTGCCAGGGTATATGCTAACTCCAGATCGGCTGTGGCGCCGGCCTCCTGCATGTGGTAGCCGGATATGGAAATGGAATTGAATTTAGGCATGTTCTTAGCCGTGTAGGCAAAAATATCAGCAATGATGCGCATCGAATATGCCGGCGGATAGATGTAGGTGTTACGCACCATAAATTCTTTCAGAATGTCATTCTGAATGGTACCTGAAAGTTGTTCGGGTTTTACACCCTGTTCTTCTGCCGCAACAATGTAAAAGGCCAGAATCGGAATGACAGCCCCGTTCATGGTCATGGAAACAGACATCTGATCAAGCGGAATCTGATCAAATAAAATTTTCATGTCTTCAACAGAATCAATAGCTACACCCGCTTTTCCAACATCACCCACCACCCGTGGATGGTCAGAATCATACCCGCGGTGCGTTGCCAGGTCAAAAGCAACCGATAATCCTTTTTGCCCTGCTGCCAGGTTACGGCGGTAGAATGCGTTGGAATCTTCGGCCGTTGAAAATCCGGCATACTGCCGAATGGTCCACGGTTGAATGGTGTACATGGTTGAATAAGGTCCGCCCAAAAAAGGAGCCAGACCAGAAACAAAATTCAAATGCTCACAACCGGTTAGTGATTTGTAGGAGTAGTATGAATTGATTTTTATTTTTTCAGCAGTTTCAAAATCAGATACAGGTTCTGAAACAGCCTGGTTTATGCGCTTTGGGCTTATATGATCAAATGTTATTCTGCTCATGATACAACCGTTTTGGTTTGATGAAATGATTCCAGTGAAAAGGGGCTTAGTGCTTTAAATGTTTTGCCTGTTCCGGTAGATGCCGGAACTGTCTCTGGTAATTTTATGGGAATCCATTTTTCAAGATTGCTTGGATATTTGTTTACGCCCAGAAAGGTTTGTTTTCCGCTGCGCAATTTCTCCACCAGGTAGGTTTGGTTTTCTTCAATCAGGCTTTGAATGGTATTGTTTTGAAGGCACGCAATCAAACCTCCTTTTTGTTCAATTTCTTTAAAAAGATGCCAGGCTTTTTCAATCAGCTGATCGGTGAGATGTTCGATGTACATGGAACCTGCTGCAGGGTCAACAACCTTGTCAAAATAAGATTCTTCACGCAGCACCAGCTGAATGTTTTTAGCCATACGCTGATTCAGGATAGCTTCATCAGGCTGTGTTGTTTTTAACGTTGAAATGGTCAGTACATCGCATCCGCCCAAAATAGCAGACATGGCCTGTGTGGTCTGGCGCAGGAAATTGGTATTGCGGTCATTCAGGGCGTTAAAACGACAACTTGTTTTGGCAAAAATAGCCGGTGTGTGAAAAGTGTAACTGCTGTCGTAAGCTGAAAACAAGAGGGCTGCCAATTCACGGATTACTCTGAATTTGGCAAGGTTCACAAAATAATTATCATTGACAGAAAGTTGCAGAATGATTTTTTCATTGATGGATTTTAAATCCATACCGGTATCTTTCAGCGCCTGTACATATTCATTGAGATGTGCCAGGGTGAATGCCAGTTCCTGAATAGTGCCGGCGCCGGCTTCACCGTATAAAAAACCATCAACCCAAACAGCTTTGGCGGTGTTTCGTTTTTGAACAAATTCCACAAAATCAGCCAGTGAAAATTTCATTTCGCCCAATGCTGCGTTCAACGAAATGACATCAAAATTCAGGTATGATTCTTTTTGAACCGGAATTTCAAGAGCGGCCGTTCTACTTTCAAACCGGATATCTGAAACCACATGTTCAAAAAGTATTCCGTCCTGGTCTTTTGAAAACTGATCGGCCGTAATTGCAGGTATACTGATAGCATCAATGCCTTCATTCAGGTCACGCAGTATTTGTGTATTACTGCCCGCCTGGTATTCACGCCGCACTGACCAGTTGTTTGATTTTCTGGAATAATTGTTGGCAAGCGTTGTACCCGTTTGATTGTAGTTATCCTGCTGCGGATGGTAATAAGCCTTAATGGATATTTCTTTTTCCGGATTTGATTCCAAAATTTCCAGCGGTTTGTCTTTCAGATCTTTTTTAATCTGGTTGATCCAGGTCTCATAATCCGCCGGTTTGAAATCGGTGAAAAGTTTATTCATGGTAATCGGGTTGGTTAATCAAAGATACAAAGAATGGGGGAGGAAATGAAAAGAAAGGAAATCCAAAATTATAAACCGTGGTTACCCTTGTCGGTCATGCTGAACTTGTTTCAGCATCTGTTAAAAACCGGGCAGATCCTGAAACAAGTTCAGGATGACTTCCCGGTCTGTTTATTATTTTGGATTTCATTTGCCGGAGAATTTACAAATAAGGCCTCACCAGGTTATACACCAACGTCAGCACAGCTGTAATTCCGATAAACGATGAAACAAAGGTCCGCCAGAACGGGTACCCTTTTCGTTTTAAAAGTAATGCACTTAAAAAGGACAGTGCCAGGGAGACTAGTGCTATGATTAAGAGGGGAAACATTATCTCTAAAATTAAAAGGTGTGACTGTCATCTCTCGCTTCACTCGAGATGACAGTCCTACAAAGAATCATTTGAAATTATAATTTATGATTTTTCCAATTTAGCTTTCTTTCTTAGACCGTTCCCAGTAAACATCCATTTCATCGAGTTTCATATCGGGTAAGTTTTTGCCGTCTTTTTTGGTTTCGGTCTCCATCCATTGAAAACGGCGGATAAATTTCTGGTTGGTTCTGGCAAGTGCATCTTCAGGGTTTACACCAATCCAGCGGGCGTAGTTGATCATCGAAAAAAGTACATCACCAAATTCTTCTTCCATTTTGGTTTTGTTGCCAGCGTCTACTTCCACTTTTAGTTCAGCCAATTCTTCTTCAACCTTGGCCCACACCTGTTCTTTGTTGTCCCATTCAAAGCCAATGCCTTTGACTTTGTCCTGGATACGTGTTGCTTTTACAAGGGCGGGTAGTGAGGCGGGCACACCTTCCAGCACCGATTTTTTTCCTTCTTTAAGTTTGAGTTTTTCCCAGTTGGCTTTCACCTCTTCTTCATCCTGTACCTTAACATCACCATAGATATGAGGGTGCCGGTAAACCAGTTTATCGCAAATAGCATTTAAAACATCTGCAATATCAAACGCCTTTTGTTCCGATGCGATTTTTGAATAAAAAACCATGTGCAGCATCAGGTCGCCAATTTCACCTTTTAATCCTTCCAGATCATTGGCAATAATGGCATCAGCCAGCTCATAGGTTTCTTCAATGGTCAGGTGGCGCAATGACTCCAGGGTTTGTTTTTTATCCCACGGACATTGGGCGCGTAATTCGTCCATGATAATGAGCAATCGCTCAAAAGCTTTCAGTTTCTCTTGCATTTTGTTACATTTAACCGAATTTTAAAGATGTGAAGTTAGCTTACTTTTTTCTTTTCCTGTTTTTTTCAGCACCAGTCTTTTCACAAAGGGGGTGGTTGGGTAGAGCCCCTGTCTGCCTGACGCAGTCAGGCAGTGAAACCCCGCTTTCTATTTCTGTCTTGCCAAAAACCGGGTTTTTAATAGCACACCGGCCCTACATGTCTCATCTGGTGAAGGACCGTAATACGGCCTTTGAATTGGAGTTTTCGCAACAGGATAACCGGCACAATGCAACCGCTGATAATTACCGTTTTCCATCTCGCGGCTTCTCACTTCAATACCAGGATTATGGTTACAAAGAGGTATTAGGATCGTCGTATACCGTTTTTCAATTCACCAAATTTAACCTCATTCAAACTAAAAAGTTTGGTTTTCTGGATTTCAGAATTGGTTCCGGCGTAGCTTTTATTACCAAAGAATACGAAGTGGTTACCAATCCTAAAAACAATGCCATTGGTTCTAAATGGAATGCCTTTGTCAACTTTCAGCTGGTTTATTCCAAAACCTGGAACAATTTTTTGTTTGGAGCCGGTTTGGAAATGTCGCATTATTCAAACGCTGCGATTACGATGCCGAACCTTGGATTGAATACTCCCCTGTGTTTTGTTAAAGCCGGATATCAGCTTGGACAGCGAAAAGTCTACACCACCAATACAGACGTTTTTATTGACATTCTTCCCCGGGTGGTGAGCAGGTTCCAGGTTAATGTGATTGGCAGTGTCAAACAAAATCTGCCGGGCTATAATCTCAGTAAATACCTTCCTGTAATTGCTACCCAGGTACTCTACAGAAAATACCTGAATTACAAATGGGATTTTGAGGCCGGTGTGGATGTGATTTATTGTGAAGCCAACCGCCGGAAGTACGATGACAAATCGTTTACCATGGGTGAAACTATTCAGGTTGGAATTTATGCAGGTGCAGCCGCCAATTTTTACAAATCGCAAATTTTCTTTGGCCTTGCCGGATATGTATACAACAAAATCAATCCTGCCGGCTGGGTATATAACCGCATTGGCTACCGTTATAATTTTAATGATCACTGGAATGCGCTGGTTGCAATTAAAGCCAACATTGGTATTGCTGATTACCTGGAAATGGGAGTCGGATACAGGTTGTAAAAAAAATCGCGTGCATTCGCGGCAACCAATGACGGTTGTTAAAATGATGCCAGAAGTAGAATACGACTGCAAATGAAAAAAATAAGTCGACATATCTTTTTACTGCTGACTTTGACAAGTCTGTTTCTGATATGCTGTAAAAAACCTGCCGACCGCTCTTGTTTTAAAAGCACCGGAGATCAGACGTCTGTTGAGATTCCGCTTGATTCAGTTCATACATTCAACCTCTACAAAAATATCCGGTACCGCATTTTTCAGGACAACTCGCGCAAACTGGTTGTAAAGGGAGGCGCAAATGTGGTGAACCTGATTGAGGCTAAAAATGAAAACGGTGTTGTTTCTGTTTCCAATAAAAACAAATGCAATTTTTTGCGAAAGAGTGAAGATCTCGTAGAGGTAGAAATTCACTATCCGTATTTAAATCATTTTTATATTGAACCCAGTGACTCGGTTATTTTCGAAAACACCATAACCGGCGATTCATTGTGGATTCAAATGCGCGAGGGGGGCGGAAGTGCACGGCTTGATGTGAACGTGAATTTTCTCTCCATCAACGTATCATACGGCACCGGTGATTATGTTCTTTCAGGGTATGCGAACAATGCTGAAGTTAAAATTCAGAACAATGGTTTTGCAGATGCCTCACAGTTCAATTCGCCATATGTTTTTGTGTACAATAATTCAACCGGTGATTTGAAAATTAATCTTGAAAACGCTTATGCATTTGTGGTGTTGGAGGGCACCGGTGAAATTTATTATACCGGCCAGCCTGATTCGTTAAGTCTTGTACAGCCCGGCAGCGGAGAACTCATTAAATTATAACTGAAATTACTGGTGCATTGACTGAATAATTTTATCTTTGATCAGTACTATCTAAAACAAAACTATATGCACAAACAAAGATTGTTTATTTTGATCGCCGCCGGCGTAGGATTATTAGGAATGATAATGCCGTGGGCTTCGGTTTGGATTGTTTCTCAGAATGGCTTTAACAGCGGATTTGCCGGATGGGCGACATTGGCAGGTTTTGGAGCTGCTGCGGGAATTACATTTAAAGCGGAAGATAAAAATCAACCACTTGACTCCTCGTCTAAAAAAGTTGTTATGGGTGGAGGCGCTGCTGCCGCATTCTTTTCTCTTTTGGCAATGATTCTGCTAAAATCTCAGGGCGGAGGATATTTAACACTCGGAACCGGTGTATTCCTTTGTTTTATTGCCGGTGCAGCCGTATTGGCAATTCCTTTTATCATTAAAGGAGATGGAAATATGCAAATGCCAACCAAAGATTCAATTAAAGATGAATTGAAATAACGTTTGAGATTACTTATTTAATGGATAGCATCGGGCTTAAACCCGGTGCTATTTTTTTTGCACAAAAACGATCATAATTAAAATTCTTTTTTATCTTCATCAAAAATTTAACTAAAACCTTAATAACTATGAGTGATCAAGTTCTAGACAGCAACGGAGGAGGCACAGGAGCCCGTCCAACTTTTTTGACAGTATTGTGTATTTTAACCTTCATTGGTTCCGGACTTGGTGTATTAGGCGGAATTTTAGGTCTTGTTGGTAGTTCTGCCCTTGCCAGATTCGCACCATCAGGAGGCTTGATGATTTGGACTTTACTGGGTCTGGCTGCTGCTGGTTTGTGTCTTTTTGGTGCCATCCAAATGTGGGGATTGAAAAAACAAGGTTTCATGCTTTATGTTGCCGGCGTAGCGCTTTCAATTGTAGTGAGCCTTATCAACGTATTTACAATGCCTGACCTGGGCGGAAGTGCTTTGGGAAGCTCAGTGGAAAGTGCGATGTGGACTGGTGTCTTCATTGGAGTAGCTATTAACGTAGCATTTGTTTTGATGTACAACGCTAATCGTAAAGCGCTTATCCATTAATTCTTGAATAGTACGCGTGATTTTTAAGTGATTGCAAGCCGAATTTCTTAATTGAAAGGCCCGTTTTAATCACTTGTCAGCGTCATTGATATTTGAATTGATAACCCGTCCGCCAAAAGCGTGACGGGTTTTTTTTGTGACATGAATCACCAGCCGCTCCGATATTCTTCCGTAAATTTGCAGTATTCAATTCATGCTGCGTATGAAAATAGCTCTTGTTTCAATTGTTTTATTAGCCCTGGCCTTTGCCGGAATTGCAATTAAAATATGGGCAAAAAAAGGAGGCAAATTTGCAGGTACCTGCGCCAGCAGCAATCCCTATTTGAATGACGGTGAAGAAACCTGCAGCTTCTGCGGCGCACGGCCTGATGAGCAGTGTAAGAAAGAGGAAGTCGCCGCTTTGTAAGACTCCAAAGCACAAAAGAACAAACCCTTACATTCAAAAAAACAATTTCCAAAGATTAAAGTACAAAATTCCAGACAGGTATTTTTCAGGGGAAAGTCTGGCTGTCCGGTGGTTTATTGTGATTTAAACGCTGGAGTTTATCTCCCGCTGATCGCGAAGTATTGCTACGCAGAAAAGGCCCGCAGTTGCAATAGGTTTTAATAACTGTACAAAACAAATCTGCGTGGATTTGCGCGGTTAAAATCTCCGCTAATCAGCGGGAAAAATTAACTCATCCAATTGAATCCATTTTTGATTTTTAAACCGCCTGTCAGACAGGTTCGCCTGGGATGATACTGGTAACGCCAATGAATCTGACGTATACCGCTTGGATTTGAAATTTAAATTTTGGAATTTCCTCAAACCGCTACCTCATTCTCACGCAGTGCATCGTTCAGTGAAGTCTTCAAATCAGTACTTGCTTTGCGTTTTCCAATAATCAGTGCACAAGGCACCTGGTATTCACCGGCAGCAAATTTTTTGGTATACGAACCCGGAATGACAACACTGCGTTCCGGCACATAGCCTTTCATTTCAACAGGTTCTGATCCGGTTACATCAATAATTTTGGTTGATTTGGTGAGCACCACATTGGCACCCAGCACAGCTTCTTTTCCTACACGTACGCCTTCAACCACAATGCAGCGTGAGCCAATAAAGGCATTGTCTTCAATAATAACCGGCGCGGCCTGCAGCGGTTCCAGCACACCGCCGATTCCAACACCGCCGCTCAGGTGTACGTGTTTTCCAATTTGGGCACATGACCCAACAGTGGCCCAGGTATCAACCATGGTACCCTCATCTACATAAGCGCCAATATTTACGTAAGAAGGCATTAGAATAACACCTTTTGAAACATACGATCCGTAACGTGCAATAGCATGTGGTACCACGCGGACTCCTTTTTCCTTATAGCCGCGTTTCAGTGCCATTTTATCGTGAAATTCAAACGGCCCCACTTCAATGGTTTCCATTTTGCGGATGGGAAAATACAACACTACTGCCTTTTTTACCCATTCGTTTACCTTCCATTCACCTGCACCAGCTGGTTCTGCAACCCGCAAAGAACCTTCATCGAGTTTGGCAATAACGGCATTTATGGCATCCTGCGTCTCTTTTTTTTCAAGAAGACTGCGGTCTTCCCACGCTTTTTCAATAATCGCTTGCATTTACGTTAATATTTGACAGCAAAGATAATATTCCTTCCAGCTTGCATGCTTACATTTGCGTTCATTCAAGATTGAATTAACGAAAGCAATTAATTGAGTTAAATATCCTGAAAAATGGAAATAGTATACCTTGTTCTGATTTCGTTTGCGGCAAGTTGGCTGACTTTTTTCAGTGGCTTTGGGCTTGGAACCATTCTCACACCGGTTTTTTATTTTTTGTTTAATGACCTGGCACTGGCTATTGCCGGAACCGCAATTGTTCATTTTCTGAACAACCTTTTTAAGTTTTTACTGATGCAAAAAAGTATTGACTGGAAAATTGCAATTCCCTTTGGCCTGGCCTCCATTCCGGCTGCTTACCTCGGCGCCTGGCTGCTGATTCATTTTGAAGATGTAAAACTGGTGGAGTATGTGTTGGGAACAACCACCTATACCGTTCAGCTGATGAACCTGATTTTTGGTTTGCTGCTGATTGTTTTTGCAATTGTTGAAATGATTCCGGATTTTACACTGAATATTGAGCGCAGATTTCTCTGGGTAGGAGGTTTGATCAGTGGTTTTTTTGGCGGACTTTCAGGGCACCAGGGAGCGCTGCGCACTGCGTTTCTCACAAAATATAAACTGGATAAAGAAGTGTTTATTGCCACAGGTATTGTCATTGCATTGGCGGTAGACATTTCACGATCGGTCAACTATTTTTCAGGTTTTGACCTGGTTGTTCTCCGTGAAAACTGGACCACGCTGCTGGCTTCATTGCTCGCTGCATTTGTGGGCGCCATTACAGGTAAATACCTGCTGAAAAAAATAGATTTAAAGTTTCTAACCATGCTGATTGCCATTTCAATGATGATTTTTGGCATTGCCCTGGCAGGCGGTTTTTTAACAAGGTAAGTGATGACAAAAAAAGAACTCAGGGAGAAATACAAAAAGCTGCGCAGTCAGTTATCCAATTGTGAACAGGATACCATTTCGCATTTGATTGCCGGTCATTTAACAACCCGCTTTGACCTGGAAGGAAAACGAATTTCTTGTTTCGTTCCCATTTCACGACTGAAAGAAGTGAATACCTGGCTCATTCTTGATTCAGTCAATGCTTCCTTTTTTTTACCGGTAATTGGTTCAGACGATCAGTTAAAACACATCCGCTACCAGGGAAAAGACAAGCTGAAAGAAAATGCATGGGGTATTCTGGAACCGCAGTCAGGTGAAGAAATTGATCCGGCTGAACTTGATGTCGTTCTTGTACCATTGTTAACCGTAAATAAGAACGGATACAGGGTTGGTTATGGCAAAGGGTATTACGATAAATTTCTGGCGCGCTGTAAACCGGGGTGCATTTTTATAGGTCTTTACCAGTTTGAAACGTTTGAAGAAATTGAAGACAGGCATGATGCCGATGTAGCACTTCATTATTGTGTTACTCCTGGCGGAATCAGCACATTTTAAGGCACTGCTGATTTTGGTTCAATTCTTGCTTTATCACAGTTATCTCATTAAATTTGATACCAACCTTCATTTACCATTATGAAAAAAATTGCCGTTTTTGTTTCCGTGTTGTGCTGTACCGTTTTATCCGGTTTTGGGGCTACGCAGCCTGATCACTCTATCTGGGACAGATATCTTGGCAATTATGTGAGCAGTTCAGGAACGGTTAATTACAAATCCATGAAACTGGAAATGGATACGTTGGATGCGTATCTTATTCAATTGCGGGATCACGGGCCTACCGGTGAGTGGACTAAAAATGAAAAAATGGCCTATTACATCAATGCGTACAATGCGTATACAGTCAAATTTGTATTGTCAAAATATCCGGTAGAATCAGTGAAAGATATCTCTTACAGCGGTAAAGACATCTGGAATTTTAAAATGGCCAACCTGGGCGGAACTAATTATACGCTGAACCAGATTGAAAATGATATTTTACGGAAAATGGGTGATGCACGAATCCATTTTGCCATTAATTGTGCATCGTATTCGTGCCCTAAATTGTTGAACAAAGCCTATACCGCAGATAAACTCAACTCACAGCTGACTACAGCAACAAAAACCTTTATCAACGATACCAAACACAACATTCTTGCTGAAAAGAAAATTCAGATCTCTGAACTTTTTTCATGGTATGCAACTGATTTTACCGTTGACGGAAAAACACTGATTGATTTTCTGAATCAGTATTCAGCCGTTACCATTTCAGCAACAGCCAAAGTAGAGTATATGCCCTACAACTGGTCGCTGAACGATTAAAATAAAAAGCAGCTGTCCGGTAACATGAAACTTCTGGGCAAAACAGGCATTCACCCCTTTTGGGTATTACTGAATAAAAAAAGCGATCCGGATTTACAGATCGCTTTTCTGTTTTAAGAATCATTCGTTTATTTCAGCACTGTCACATGCCCGCGATGGGTATGCCGTTTATCAGACATGTTTTCTTTGAATTCAATCTGCCACACATAAACACCATCTTCTACAAGCCCCTGGTCTGAATAGGTTCCATCCCATCCAATGGCGGCGTTGTAAGATTCAAAAACAATTTCTCCCCAGCGGTTGAAAATAATCAGGTGGTAATCAAACGGGTCAAAACCGGATGTAAATACCGGCTGAAAACCTTCATTGAACTCATCGTGATCAGGTGTAAACACATTTGGAACGTAGAATATAATGACGTCCTGAATGGTGATCAGCTGCTGGGCGGTATCCGGACACATACCACTGTTTGTTGCAATAAGTGTTGCCAGGTATTGGTTGGGTGCAATAGGGTAGGTGTGTGAAGGATTCACCTGGTAAACAGTTGCAGTGGTATCACCAAAATCCCAGGCAAAACCATCGGCATTGTCTGACTGATTGAGAAATTCAACTTCGGTGTCATCAATATCAATTACCTGCGGTGAATATGAAAATGCTGCTTCAGCCTGTTCATAAACCTGGATGTAGTTGGTAACGGTTGCTGATCCAAAACAGCCGTCAGCCGTAGTAACATCCAGCGAAACAGAATAGGTGCCGGCAGCAAAAACAGTTGTTACAGTTCCACAGCCGGTAGCGCCAAGGCCCGTACCAAAACTCCATACGCAGTTCTGCCCGGGAATAGAAGATGTGTTTGTAAAATTGACCGTGTGTGGTTCACACCCTACCAGCGAGTCACCAACAAATGAAACCACCGGATTAGGGTGAATGGTTATGATAAATGTTGCCGGGTTTCCAACGCAGTTTTGAGGCGACGTAGGCGTAACTGAAACGGTTACCGGTATATCTGTTCCGGTTCCGTTTACGGCCAGAAAAATTGGAATGTTTCCCGTTCCGCTCAGGCCAAATCCTACGTCAGTGCCGGTAACATTAACCCAGTCAAAAGATGAACCGGCTACGTTTGAAGCAAAACCTTGTACGCTCAGATTGGATCCTTCGCAAATTTCCTGGTCAACCAGCGGGTTCATAACCGGAGTTGGATTTATTGAAATGGTTGCATTACCGGTAACGGCATTGGTACAGTTGTTGGCATCGGTAACAGAAACCAAATCATACGAACCGGCAGCAGCACCTGAAAGAATGTACGGTGTGGAACCGGTCGTAAAAGTTACCGGATTGCCATTAAAATTATAGGTAAGATCCCAGTTTGGTGTACCTGCCGTTAAATTGAAAGTAATGTCCGGAAGCGGATCACTTGCACAAATAGCGGTTGTGCCTGAAATGGTTGCATCTGGCAGTGAATTGACGGTGAGTGTAAAACTGGTTGTCGCTCCAACACAAGTACCAACAGTTGGGGTTACAGTAATCGTTCCACTGATTGCCGGTCCGCCAATAACGGTTCCGGTGCCATTAAAAGCAGCAATAGATCCTGTTCCGCTTGCACCCAGGCCAATCGTGGTATTGGTGTTTGTCCAGTCAAAGGTTGCTCCTGCACTTCCCGTAAATCCAATAGCGGTGAAAGATGATCCTTCACACACTGTTTGGTCGGCAACCGGGTTCACAGTTGGTGTCGGTGCTATGGTAAGTGTGAATGTTGTATTGTCCGGACATGGGCCCGGGGTGGTATAGGTTACTGTATAGGTTGCTGGTGTAGATGTAGCCGGTGTAATTTGTCCGCTTGCGGCATTGAGCGTTAATCCGGCAGGTGTAGCTGTAAATGTTCCGCCGGCAACACCGGTAATGGTTGGTGAAGAAGGTGCTTCTGTTTCACAATAAGTGATCGAAGGGTAAGTAAAAGACGGGTCCTGGAGCGGAGGGAATGGTCCGCCGGTTATAGTTGAAGGACATCCGTTGCCATCTGTTACGGTAAAAGAATAATTTTCTCCGCCGTTTAGCCCGTTGATAACAAACGTTCCATTATTGGGGGTGGTTGTATTGGCAAAAGAGGCCGTTACCGGAAGCAGGTTACTTGCTGTAAAGTTTGAACCATCAATGGCCGGTAGTCCACCTGAAACAGTTACTGTTGAAGTACCGTTGTTACAATCTTCCACAATGGACGAACTAAACTGTGGCAGGTACTGTACCGCATAAGGCGGGCCTAATTCATAACAGGGAATGGTACCGTTTACATAACTGTAGGTACCTGATACCATGCTGTACATGGTAATTGGAACGTAGTAGATGATATTATCAGTAAATGTTCCCGGAGGGTAAGAATTAATCATTGACAAGTCATTGATGTCTGAAAGATTAAAATCGCTGACAAGCCCCAGAAAACAGGGATCACTAGGAACTGTGTTGAATGGGTCAGGTGTAAGCGCAACCGTTGGCGGGCATGAATACATCAGCCACGATACACCTTCATCGTAAACTGGTCCAGGAGGAGTAAATTGTTCACCCGGACCAATCCAGTCATTGTTGGTGTTAATGTCAATCTGATCACCGTAACACAATACGTAGTTGTTGGCACTGCTTCCGGTAATGGTGGCCGTAAATGTTCCTATTTCAGCCAGGCAGACGCATGCGGTTGGTGCTGTGTAAGCAATGGTTGATGAACAGGTGGGGTCAGCCGTAAAATAGGCCGTTACGGTACTTCCGGCACCATCTGACGGAATTCCTGAAATGCTCCATGTCTGCGGTGAGGTAAACGGCGGGTTAATAATGGTATCATAAATGGTGGTTCCATTATCTACTTCAACAATGAGCTGTCCGCCGCCGGGAGGAGTGACAAACGTAAGATCACCATCAACCATATATTCATTGGTTGTTTGATTGCAAAGCCCAATGTTGGCATTGAACGTACTCATGTTGCAGCCACATATAGGTGCTGTATATGTTACTGTTTGTGTACACGCCGGATCAGCTGTAAAATAAGCTGTAATGTCACAGGCAGCACCGTCCGCATTTTGGTTTGAAATGGTATAGTTGGCGGGCGAAGTAAAAGGTGCATTAAAAACCTGCTGGTTGCCGTTGCAGTCTTCAACAATTAGCTGACCTGAAGCAGGTGCGTTGGTAAAAGAGACCTGGCCGGTAGTAGAATAGGTACTTGGCCCGGGTACGCAGGCACCAATGTTTGCGGTCAGGTTGGTAATGGTGCAGGTAACCGGTGTTGCGCAATTTATAACCCAGCCTGAAGAACAGCCGGTGTTGGTAAGTGTTAATGAACTAAAAGGGATGGTAGAACAAACCGTAACCATAACGTCGCCATATCCGGTTACATCGGTACCGCATTGGTATGGACCAATAACGTTTCCGCTGACGCCGACATTAACACCGGTAATGGTAAGCGCTCCACCTGTATCTGTTGTAAGCGTGGCAAAATCATCGGTGTTTACAGCCGTATAAGCTAAACTCAGACAGGTTACCGGCGGCCCCACAACGCTTGAAATCAAAACGCCGCCGCACCCAAATCCACACCAGGCCCCGTTCGTATTAACCGTGCCCGGTACAGAATTGTTACAGGTTGTATTTGAACCCGGTAAATAAGGTGATGAGCTGGTTCCTGTGGTTGTATAATTACCACAATTGTCTGCGGTTTGAGCAAGTGCTGAAAACGGACAAAGGGTAACCAGCAAAACAACGAACTTGTTTTTCATTTAACTGAATTTTGGTTGTTGATCAGCAAAATTTTCGTCTTGATTGGTTAGACGAATCGGCAATTTTGCACTACTAAATTAAACGAAATAATCGGGAAAAGGTTGTTTTATTTATTGGCTAAATCTTATAGGTAGAGGTAAATAGCACGAATTTGTACCGTAAAAGCGCCTGAAATTGGTAAAACTGATTGTTATCACCTGTACCTGTTGCAGAATATAAAAAGGCCCTTTTTAGAGCCATTGGTGGTCTGCTTTTGTGCAAAATCCTGGTTCGTTTGGAAGCGTATTTTTGCTTTTTTATGATCGGTATCCGATCATCCCTTTTTTAGAATCTGTCCGCTATTTATACCCTAAAGAAAGAAAGGGCGAATCATCGTCGCCCTTTCTTTTTAGTTTTTTGTTATGCTGTTATTTCAGAACAGTTACATGCCCGCGGTAAGTGTGCCGCCTGTCCGACATGTTTTCTTTGAATTCAATCTGCCACACATAAACACCATCCTGCACAAGGCCCTGGTCTGAATAGGTTCCATCCCACCCAACGGTAGAGTTGTACGATTCAAAAACAATTTCTCCCCAGCGGTTGAAAATGGTCAGGTGATAATCAAACGGGTCAAAGCCGGATGTAAATACCGGGTGAAAACCTTCATTGAATTCATCATGGTCTGGTGTAAACACATTTGGAACATAGAAAATCAGCACGTCCTGAATGGTAATCAGCTGCTGGGCAGTATCAGCGCACATGCCGTTGTTGTTAGATGCAATGAGCGTTGCCAGGTATGAATTCGGCACTTCAGGATAGGTATGTGTCGGGTTAATCTGGAAAACGTGTAAGGTGGTATCTCCAAAGTCCCATTCATAGGTATCTGCAAAATCTGACTCGTTGGTGAAATTCACTTCTGTATCACCAATGTCAAGAATTTGAGGTGAATAAGAGAAGGCTGCAACCGGGGTATCAAATACATTAATGTAGTTGGCAATTGATGCGGAACCGTAGCAGCCGTCAGCTGTGGTGACATTCAGCGATATTGAATAGGTGCCGGTGGCGAATGTATTGGTTACGTCTCCGCATCCCACTGCAGTGAGGCCGTTGCCAAAATCCCAGACACAATTCTGACCCGGAATGCTGGATGTGTTTGAAAATACCACCACAAAAGGTGAGCAGCCATTCAGTGTATCTGCAACAAATGAAACAATCGGGTTGGCGTGAATGGTAATTACAAAATCTTCAGGTAATCCCTGGCAGCCGTTTGGTGAAGTAGGCGTCACAGATACCGTTACAGAAATGTCCGTTCCGGTACCATTTGTGGCAAGGAAAATTGGAATGTTACCGGTTCCTGCCAGGCCAAATCCAACATCAATACCGGTGGTGTTGGTCCATGCATAGGTTGAACCGCCAATGGTTGAACCAAACGTTTGAACCACCAGGTTATTTCCTTCACAAATGTCCTGGTCTGCAAGTGTATTCATAACAGGTACCGGGTACGTTGAGATGGTTGCATTTCCGGCAAGTGCGCTGGTGCAGCCATTTGCATCGGTTACAGAAACAAGGTCATACGATCCGATAGCGGCGCCTGAAATTGTATACGGAGAACTGGCAATAGTAACAACAACCGGGGCGCCGTTGTAATTATAAGTCAGATCCCAGTTTGGCGTTCCGGCGGTCAGGTTTATGGTTATATCTGGCAATGGATCTCCCGGACAAATGGTGGCCGTACCGGAAATGTTTGCTGCAGGTAATTCATTGACCGTAATGTCATCATCAAAAGTTGCCAATGCACATCCGGCAACATTTATGGTATTGGTAACGGTATAGGTACCGGGTGTGGTTGCACTTACATCAACAAGGCCGGTTGCCGGATTAATGGAAAGACCCGCAGGGGCTGCTGAAAAAATTCCACCGCTGCCGCCGTTAATAAAAGTAGGAGAAGGATCAACGGCATTGGCACAATAAACACCAAAGGTAAAATCAGCAATCGGCGCATCGGTAATGGTGAGGTTTAATGTACTGGTCTGTGGACACAAAGAACCCGGTGCACCAGCAGTGTTGTAAGTAATTGCGTACGTACCCAAATCACTTGCACTGAGATCAATAAAACCAGTTGCGGCCGTTAACACCAGGTTTGGCCCGCCGGTTACAACGGTGTATGTAAATGTTCCGCCGGCAAGTCCGGTAATGGTTGCTGTAGGGTCTGTTGACGTTTGACAATAGGTAAGTCCTGCCGGATAGACAAATGCCGGATCATCGAGTGGATTCACTGTTACCACCACCTGGTCAGTATTTGAACACAAATCAGCATTTGTACCGGTAACCGTATAGGTATTTGTTGCAGCGGGGTTAAAGGCTACTCCATCTGTAACACCGTTGTCCCAGGCATATACACCTCCAACTCCGGCACCTGTTCCGCTCAATGTTACCGGATCACCAATACAGATTGTCTGATCGGGTCCGGCATCAATTACCGGTACCGGGTTTACAGTAACAGTAACCTGGTCTGTTCCCTGGCAACCACCAGGTCCGGTTCCGGTTACGGTATAAGTCAATGTAGCTGCGGGTGTAAATGTTACGCCATCCGTTACCCCGTTATCCCAGGTATAGCTGGTTGCGCCTGATCCGCTGAGAACTGATTGGTCACCCATACAAAGTGTCTGATCAGGACCGGCATCTACAACCGGTAACGGGTTAACCGTAACAGTTATTGATGCTGTTTGCACACACACCGGGGTGAATGAAATATCATCCAGCGCAAAATCATTGCCGGCTACGTTTGTATTTAAATTGGTAATACAGATGTTGGCAGATGTTGCCGCACCGGAGTTCCAGGTACTGAAAAATTCATCCCAGATACAGGTTGTTCCCGATGCATTGAGATCAGCTCCGATAGGTACTCCGTTAATGGTGAATTGCAGAGTGGCCGGATTGGTTGGATAAACTGAGGCCAGCCAGGCAGAGAACATGTAATCTGTATTTGCCGTTACCGGAATGGTTTGACACCACACTGTTGCACCCACTACTGAAGAACCGTTCACAACCATCATATTTCCGGCACCGGTGGTATTATCACCACAAGCCGAGAAACCGCCGTTGTAAGTTTGCGGTGTAGCAGTAATGTTATACTGAGCCTCACCGGTATTGGTAGGGGCTACGTATGTGTAAGCAGAACTGAAACCAGTATTTCCGCCACTGAAATCACCATTCACAATCAGGTTTGACCCAAGTGTATAAGAGGTCACATTATAGGTGGTAGTTGTAACCGGGCAAACGTTTTGTGTTGTCAGCGATGAGTCCGTAATTCCCGGATTCGGGTCCCACACAAACGAATCGCCGCCGGCTACAGTCAGTGTTGTACAGTCACCCTCGCAAATGGCAACATCCGGACTCACCACAATAGGTGTTGGGTTCAGAATGGTAACGGTAATATCATCTGTATCAATACAGCCCGTTGCGTTCAGCGTGAGTGTATAGGTAGTGGTGACGGCAGGTGTGGCAACCGGGTTCAGAATGTTGGTTGCAGACAAGGTTGCGCCGGGTGCCCAGCTTGGTGTTCCTAAGCCAGACCCGTTGAGCATAATGCTGCTTCCCGGACAAATGGAAACGTCAGGGCCGGCATTGGCAACAGGCGCGTTGATGATATTGATAACAAGTGTAGAGTCATCGGGGCAGGGACCTGGTGTTGTATATGTAACGTTGTAGGTTCCGGGGGTAGAGCCGGCTGGTGTAATTTGTCCGGAGACCGCATTGATAGCCAGCCCTGCCGGTGATGATGTAAATGATCCGCCGGCTACTCCCGAAATAACCGGGTTCATGGCAGCAGCGGTTATACACAAGGTCGTATTCGGATAATTAAATCCGGGGTTTTGTGAAGGAGGAAATGGTCCGCCGGTTACTGTATACGGACATCCGTTTCCGTCATTAACAGTAAACGAATACATTTCTCCGCCATTTAATCCGTTAATTACAAAAGAACCATTGTTTGGTGCTGTTGTGCTGGTAAAACTTGCCGTTACCGGAAGCAGGTTGCTCGCCGTAAAATTAGTACCATTCAGTTCGGGCAGCCCTCCTGAAACGGTAACCGTTGCAGTACCGTTGTTACAGTCCTGAACAATAACCGAGTTGAATTCAGGAAGGTATTGTACCGCATACGGTGCACCCAATTCATAACAAGGCATGGTTGTATTCACATAACTGTAAGTTCCGTTTGACATGCTGTACATGGTGATTGGAACGTAGTAAATGGTATTGTTCGTGAATGTACCCGGAGGGAACGCATTGATCATTCCCAGGTCATTGAGGTCAGACAAATTAAAATCACTTACCAATCCAAGGAAACAAGGGTCATCCGGTACATCGGTTACCAGGTTGGGTACAAGTGCTACAGTTGGCGGGCATGAATAAATCAACCAGGATACACCCGGATCATACGGTGGCCCCGGAGGCGCAAATTGTTGTGCCGGTGGTATAAAATCCATGTTTGAGTTGATATCAATCTGGTCACCGTAACAAAGCACATAGTTATTTGGACTTGAGCCGGTAATGGTTGCTGTAAATGTTCCAATATCAACACCGCATGCGCAAGACGGCGGTGCGGTTGAATTGATGACACTGGTACAAGCCGGGTTAGCGCTGAAGAAAACAGTTATGGTAATTGCAGCTCCGTCAGACGGAATGCCGGTGATGGTATAGTTGTCCGGACTGGTGAAAGGGGCATTGATGGTGGTGGTGTAGGTTGATGTTCCGTTATCCACTTCAATAACCAGTGTACCGCCGCCGGGCGGAGATGAATACTGTACTGTACCGGTAACTTCAAATGTATTGTCAGGTAAACAAGCACCAATGTTGGCGGTGAAGTTGTCCATATTACAGGTACATACCGGCGCCGTGTAGTTTATGGTTTGTGTACAGGCCGGGTCGGCTGTGAAATAGGCCGTAACATCGCATGCAGCGCCATTGGCGGTCTGTCCGGTCAGGTTATAGTTGGTAGGAGATAGAAACGGTGCATTAAATACCTGCTGAACGCCATTACAATCTTCAACAATTAACGAGCCAGTCGCAGGTGCATTTACAAAGGTGACCTGCCCGCTTGTAGAATAGGTACTTGGTCCCACCACGCAAGCGCCAACGTTGGCTGTAAAATTTGTAATGGAGCACGGTACACTGCAGTCAATAACCTGAACGCTGATTGATGAAGATGACTGACAAGGGGGTTGTCCGATAACATAGTTGATGGTGTGTGTACCAACACCTGCCGCTGCAGGATCAAACATACCGGTTGTACTGATACCGGTTCCTGACCAGTCTCCACCCATGTTTACAGCTGTCATCTGGAATGCAGGATCAGTTGTACACATAACACCAACCGGGTTGATTGTCGGATCAGGAGGACCTGTCTGGGCAGCTGGCGGCGGTGCCAGATCCATGGTAAATGTTGTCGATGTTCCGCTCCAGTTTTCAACCACAATCATAACTACGTCACCGGCCGTAACGTTGGGTGACGGAACCGATGATGTGCAGGGGAAAGAAGTACCAAACTGGTTACAGCCATTGGAAAAATCAGCATAGTTACAACCAATTTCATTGCCGGTATTTTGAATGGCAACGCAAGGGTCTTGTCCTGTAGGGATATCAAAAATGGCAACATCGAGGAAACCGGTAGCGGCATCACCATCAATTAGTAATTCCAGCGGTCCGCTGGATGTGATATAGAGCACAATGTAGGCATAGTCAGGTCCAAAAAAGTCCAGGCATGAACTTACGGGAGGTCCTGGGGTGTTAAATCCAAACGGACCGGCTACACCAGGGGTACAAATGGTAATGTCTGTATTACAACCGTTGCCTGATTGTACCGGGGGGGTACAGGTTATTTCCACATCAACACAGGTGGCTGAACTTAAACAGGGAAATTCATCAAGCAATAAATTAACGGTGCCGGTAAGCGTTGCCACCCAGGTAATGGTCGATTGTGTACCGCAGTCATCATCATTAGAGCCCAGTACTGTAGTACCTGTGCTATTGTATAATGTTAACTCTGTATCAATAGTCGTTCCCCCGCAGGTGGTAAAGGTGTAGGTGTTTCCGCTGGTAACGCTGAGAGAAACATATTCTCCCGGATTCATACAACCAATGTTCATGGTACCCGGACAAGCAGGTGGTGTAGCGTCCATGAGAAAGGTGTTGTCGTATGCACATTGAGCGTTTGAAGCCCATGAAACAAATCCGGCAAAAACAAGGGTTAGTAGTTTTTTCATGTTCAAAGGGGCTTAGTCAATAATGGTATAACGTTCTGGCATAGACAAAATCCGCTCCTGTCGTTCTTTCGGCAGGCGTTCAAATTCTTCACGCGTAAGGGTGGTTTTGATTTGTCCGGCACCTTCATTTGTGGTTGCCTGACTTTTTTGCCATTCTAGTTTTTTTGCCCGGTATTCCTCATCACTCATGGTTCCCTGCGCTGGTGCATTGGTTTTTTGAGCATACTCAACGGAGTACAGGTAATTTTCAAGTGATTCAATTTTATGATTGATGTATTTGATCAGGCTTTCTACCCGGGCAATTTCTTCTGCGTTTTGAGAAGGGTTTGATTTCAGTTCATTTAAACGGATCAGCAAATTTTCTTTTTTACCCTGAAGCCTTGCAATCTCTTCTTTTGGTTCTGGTTTTTCAAATGCCTTTGATAAGGCAGGAGAAAGATTTGTTCCACTGCTGTTGGTTTGTCCGTTTACCCAAAGATGGGAGGCAAGTAATGCCAGAAGGAAGAGCGTCTTTTTCATGGTATAGGTTTTTTGATCAAAACACAAGTGATCTATAATTGTTAAAAAATTAACTATTTATGGATCCTTATGTTACTTGACGGACAAATTTATAAAAAGTTGCCTTGGTTGTTTGAACCGTATATCCAGTAATTCAGCCGATTAACCTATAAGCATAAAAAAAGCCGTTTTACCTGAGCAAAACGGCTTTTTCAAAAAGTGTTTAGAATGATTATTTATTCTCTGTTTTCTTTTTGTCACAGGTAGTGGTAGAACCACCCTGGCAGCAAGAAGATGATTTTTTCTTGGTTGATTTTTTAGAAGTGGTAGTGCTGGTAGTTGTTTTTTTCTCACCGTCCTGCGCAAAAGAATTGGTTGCTACTCCTGTAAATCCAAGAAGTGCAATTGCTAAAATTAGTTTTTTCATATTCTGTAATTAAATAGTATTGATTGAAGTAAAAGTAGAAATAAATACTACCGCTGATTGTTAAAAATCTGCTAAATCTTTTTGATGTGCTGAAAAAACAGGCTTAGTGAGTGGTTTATAATTCTCCCAATACGGTGGTTTTTCCCTGTACCACGTCATCTATTTTGACATTTAGTTTGGTGCCAGGTGGAACAAAAATGTCTACCCGCGAGCCAAACTTAATGAAGCCAAATTCACTGGCGGCAGAAACTGTTTCATTCGCTTTGGAATAGCAAACAATTCTGCGGGCAACAGCACCTGCAATCTGGCGGAACAAAATTTCTTTACCATTTGCGTGCTGCACAACAACCGTGGTGCGTTCATTTTCGGTAGATGATTTCGGGTGCCAGGCTACCAGGTATTTTCCCGCGTGATATTTTACATACTTTGTAATACCTGAAATCGGATTCCATTGCACATGAACGTTTAGCGGTGACATGAAAATAGAAATCTGGATGCGTTTGTCTTTAAAATATTCGGTTTCTTCAGCCTCTTCAATCACCACCACTTTTCCATCTGCCGGGCATATAATCAGGTTATCACCCTGCGGTGCCACCCGGAAAGGAACTCTGAAAAATTGCACAATGAGGTAAAACATCACCAGCAGAAATGCGTTGATCAGCCAGTACAAAATCAGGATATCTTTCAGGTAAAGATGGTTAACTGTAAAGATACCCGCGCACAGAACGAGCGTTATTAAAATAATTACATAACCTTCTTTGTGAATTTTCATAGGGAGATTAGTCAAGTGTAAATGCAAAAATAAATTTCTCTAAAAAAAAGATGACGGGTACTACAAAAAGTACGGCGTCAAACCGGTCTAAAATGCCACCGTGACCCGGCAAAATTGTTCCTGAATCTTTTACGTCAACGCTGCGTTTGAGCATGGATTCTACCAGATCACCCAACGTGCCAATGACACTTGCAACCAATGCATACGCAATAAATTTGACATAGCTCTGATCCAGAAAATAAGCCAATAAAATGCCTGCAATCATGGCAAAAACAGCACCACCTATAAAGCCTTCCCAGGTTTTTTTTGGTGAAATGCGTTCAAACAATTTGTGCTTGCCGATTAATCTACCTGTCAGATAAGCAAACGTATCATTGCACCAGATTAAAATGAAGATGGAAAGGACAGGCCAGAAATTATATGAACTATCGGTCATACGTGGTTTGTCAGCCAAAATATTCAATAACAAAAAAGGGATGACCAGGTAGAAAATTCCGGTATAGGTTAATGCAATATTTTCAAACGGTTTTTTTGTTGAGCGAAACAGTTCCACAACTGATATCAGAATCAGGCTTGTGAGCAGAATGCCCAGTGTAACTGCTATAAAAAGTTTTGTAGACCCCTGATCAATTAAAATAACTGAAAAGTATAAAAGCGAACCAATGAGTGTACCAATAACGCGCTGCGGTTTTGTCTCCGTCTTTTCAAACAACTTGTAAAACTCCAGCAAACCAAATAGCACAACCAATCCAAAAGTTACATGCATGTACCAGCCGCCGAGCAAAATTGCTCCAACTAAAACCACCACAAAAATGGTTCCGGTAATGGCTCTTTGCCAGAAATTAGTCATGCAGTTTTTTGATGAGAAGTTTGGCTTTTTCGGCCTGGAGAAGCGGAACATAAAGTTCCACTTTTCCATCCGTAGTTCCATAGGTAGAATCTTTTTTATTCAAAAGAATCACATCTACATTGGCTTGTAAAAGTTTGTCCTGAACCTGCACAGCATCATTTTCAGCATAAGCTGAAAAAATACAGACCTGGTTTCCGACATAACTCATTTTAGTGCGGTAGCGGTTTAGGTTCGTCACTGGCTAAATCATCTGCAGCATCAGAGGTATTGCTTTCTGTATGGCTCTCTGTTGTATCAGGCGTGGTGAGTTTATGCTCTTCTTTATCCCACATGCGTTTACCAAAAATGGCCTCCAGATCGTCTTTGAAAATAACCTCTTTTTCCAGCAGTTTTTCAGCCAGCAAAGAAAGTTTGTCTTTGTTTTCAGCCAGAATTTTTTTAGCTCTGTGATATTGATTTTCAATCAGCTCAGAAACCTCTTTGTCAATCAGCTGCGCACGTTCTTCAGAATATGGTTTCATGAATGCTGACTGACCTTGCGGATCGTAGTAACTGATGTTGCCTAGTTTATCACTCAACCCGTAAATGGAAACCATGGCGTAAGCCTGCTTGGTTACTTTTTCAAGGTCACTTAAAGCACCGGTAGAAATTTTACCAAACATAATTTCTTCCGCGGCGCGTCCGCCCAGGGCATAGCACATTTCATCTTCCAGCTGTTCGGTGGTTGTGATCTGGCGCTCCTCAGGCAAATACCAGGCAGCACCCAATGAACGGCCGCGTGGTACAATGGTTACTTTAATCAGCGGAGAAGCGTGCTCCAGCAACCACGATGTGGTAGCATGGCCAGCCTCGTGGTAAGCAATGGTTTTTTTCTCCTCGGGTGTAATGATTTTATTTTTCTTTTCAAGTCCGCCAACAATACGGTCAACGGCATCCAAAAAGTCTTGTTTCCCAACGGCTTTTTTCTTTTTACGGGCAGCAATCAAGGCAGCTTCATTGCAAATGTTGGCAATATCAGCACCTGAGAATCCGGGAGTTTGTCTGGCAAGGAAATCAATGTCCAGATCTGTATCCAGTTTCAATGGCTTTAAATGAACCAAAAAGATTTCTTTCCGCTCATTCACATCCGGCATGTCTACATAAATCTGGCGGTCAAAACGTCCGGCACGCATCAGGGCAGAATCAAGTACATCAGCCCGGTTGGTAGCGGCCAGAATAATAACACCGCTGTTAGTTCCAAAACCATCCATCTCTGTCAACAACTGGTTCAGGGTATTTTCACGCTCGTCGTTTGAACCCATGTTGAGGTTTTTACCGCGGGCACGGCCAATGGCATCAATCTCATCAATAAAAATAATAGACGGTGCTTTTTCTTTGGCTTGTCTGAACAAATCACGCACGCGTGACGCGCCAACACCCACAAACATTTCTACAAAATCAGATCCTGAAAGCGAGAAGAACGGTACTTTGGCTTCACCCGCAACAGCTTTCGCCAGCAAGGTTTTTCCGGTACCCGGAGGGCCAACCAGCAAAGCTCCTTTTGGAATTTTAGCTCCCAGCTCCGTATATTTTTTAGGGTTTTTAAGAAAGTCAACAATCTCTTCAATTTCTTCTTTAGCACCTTGTAAACCGGCAACATCTTTGAAAGTGGTGTTGGTTCCCTTGCCTTTTTCAAATACTTTGGCGCGTGATTTTCCAATGCTGAAAATATTACCGGCACCGCCTTGTCCGCCACCGCCGCCTGACATCCGGCGCATGATAATAATCCAGAATACGATCAGTATAATTGGGAATAACAGCCAGCCGAGAATATCAGATACCCAGTCTGTACGGTTTTCATAATTGATGTTGAATTTGTAGTTTGGACCTTTGGCTTCCAGCTCTTTCTCCAGCTCTTTCATGTCATCGTTAAACGATTCCATGTCTTTGGTTTCAAACCGGGCATCGGGTGTGCGTCCGCCAAAACCTTCTTTTTTCTGAATGTGCTGGTATTTTACAGTATCCAGTAATTTGATTGAATCAAGCTTGTTTTGTTTGAAATAGATTTCTGCCGTTTCCTGGTTTTTGATCACCACCATTTTTTCAACGTACCCGTGCTCTGCCAATTCATAAAAATCACTTTCCTGAATTTCAAGGTCGCGCCCGCTGAACTGAAACAGGTTGAAACTGATCAGTAATACAGCAATGATAGCGTAAATCCAGTACGCGTTAAATCCTTGTTTCTTTTTTGGTTCTTCTGCCATACATTTTGTTGTCTATTGAAGATTCGGAATATCGGTTCGTTTTGCATCTGCCCATAAATCTTCCAGGTTGTAGAATTCCCGTGTTTCTCTGAAAAAAATGTGAACCACCACGTTGACATAATCGAGCAAAATCCATTCTGAATTTCCTACGCCCTCTTCATGCCACGGTTTTTCTTTCAGTTCTTTACGCGTTTTTCTGACAACTGAGCTTGCCATACCTTCTACCTGGGTGCTTGAATCTCCGGTTGCAATTACAAAGTAGTCAGTTACGGCATTTTTCAATCCTGTCAGATCGAGAACTGCAATGTCTTTTCCTTTGATATCCTGTAATCCATCTACTATTGTTTCTACTAGTTGACGAATAGCTTTATCTTTTATTTTAAGTGCTTTTGGCATTCTTTGAAAATTATCGCGCAAAACTACGGTTTTTGTTCAAGCTAACCGAAAAATTGCCCACATTTGTTCGTCATGTACTACAAAAGGTTAGAGCCGTATTTCATTCATCTGGAAACTGTTGATTCAACCAACAACTATGCTGCCAATCTTTTAAAGGAGACAAAACCAGTAAACGGAACCACCGTTCTGACAAAAAGGCAGACATCCGGAAGGGGGCAGCGCGGCAATTCCTGGCAGGCCGGTGCCGGACTGAATCTTACTTTTTCGGTGATTGTATATCCGGACATTGCCGTTAAACAGGTTTTTTACCTGAACATGGTTGTTTCCCTGGCGGTTGCAAAAGCCCTGGATGCTTCTATTGGGGGAATTTCTATCAAATGGCCGAATGATATTTATGCAGGTGATACCAAAATTGCCGGTATACTGATCGAAAATCAGTTTCGCGGAGAGCGTATAGCATCAGCAATACTCGGGATTGGAATTAACGTAAACCAGGTACAGTTTGAAAACAACCTGCAGGCCGTTTCACTTAAATCACTCACCGGTATTGACTTTTCGTTAGATGACGTGTTTCAGAATTGTTACAACCAGCTTGATTTTTATCTGAATTTATTGATGGAGCAGCATTTTCAACTGCTTTCAAAACAGTATCACACACGTCTTTTGGGAATTAACCGTCAATTAAAATTTCAGGATGACACCGGTGATTTTGAAGGAGTAATTCAAGGCGTTGATGAAAGTGGCAAACTTAAAATACTGCGCAATGACGGGGTTCGGAAATACGATCTGAAAGAAGTTCGTTTTCTGTTTTAGTCGGTATGTACTTTCTGCAACCGGTCAGCCATGTAATTAAAAAGATTGGTCAGGGGTTTCATAACCATCATTTTCAAAAAGGCGTTGATTTCACCGTTAAAATGCAAATGACATTCACAGCCTGATTCCACTTCTTTGATATGTACAATCAGTGTGAACGGAAAAGGAGCTTTTTCACCCGATACGATGTCTATCTTATGCTCCGGATGAACTTCTTTTTTCACCAGCGGAATAATGGCTGCATTCTGAATTTTGAATGAGCATTGGTCGTTGTCTGAACGCCAATCAGAAATTTTATCCTGCGGCAGCAGGTGAACAATGTTATTAAAATCACACAGGTAATCAAAAACCACTTTTGATGACTTGTTTATTTTTACTTTATCACTTTCAATGATGGTAGACATTAGCGATTCCAGTTTTCAGGGTTACTTCTCCAGGCCCGCAGTGACTCAAGGTCATTTTCAGTGATGTAATTGGTGGTGATGGCATGTTCAACCAAATGTGAATAATCTGAAAGAGTGAAAAACGGACACTCTGCTGCTTCAAAACTTTTTGTTGCTTTTTCAAATCCGTACGAGAAAATAGCGCCCAGTCCAAGTACATTGCAACCTGCTTTACGTAAGGCTTCAACGGCTTTAAGACTGCTGCCCCCGGTTGAAATCAAATCTTCAATAACAACAACGCGCTGCCCAGCCTGAATTTCTCCTTCAATCTGGTTTTCAAGGCCGTGACCTTTTGATTCAGAACGTACGTAAACAAACGGGAGTCCCATTTCTTCAGCTACCAGGGCGCCAATGGCAATGCCTCCGGTTGCTACGCCGGCAATAACATCAACAGCTCCAAAAGCCTCTGTAATCTGTTCTGAAAAAGTCTGGCGTATGGCGGTACGGATTTTTGGGTAGGACAATGTTTTCCGGTTGTCACAATAAATCGGAGCCTTCCATCCGCTGGCCCAGGTAAAGGGATTTGAGGGTTGTAGTTTAACGGCTTTAATCTGTAATAAAAAATCAGCTATTTTTAGAGCCTTATCCTTATCTAAAATCATAGGCGGCAAATGTACAAAGTATTTATTGATAACAAATCGGTAATTTTTAATGTCACAGACGAGGATGCGCTTGTGCGTGAGTTTTCTGGTTTTAAGTTTGTAGAAGCCGCTGGCGGAATTGTGCAGCGGGGTAATGCGTATCTTTTTATAAAACGCCATGGCTGCTGGGACATTCCCAAAGGCAAGATTGAAAAAGGTGAACGGCCTGAAACAGCGGCCGTGCGGGAGATTGAAGAAGAGTGCGGGCTGGTAAAACCTGAAATTGAAAAGCACCTGGTGAATACCTGGCATACTTATGAACACAAGGGCCGGATGGTGTTGAAAAAAACTTACTGGTACCTGCTTCGGTCAACGGATAAAGAACTGAACCTGGTTCCGCAGCTTGAAGAAGGAATAACCGAGGTTAAATTGTTTGACAAAAATCAGTTCAGCCTGATCAAATCCAATACGTACCTTTCAATTCTGGAAGTGATTAACGCCCTTGAAAAAGATTAAATTACTGAAAACGTGTTGAGTATGAATACTAAAAAAGCATCCGGATTTTTAAAAATTGTTGTGACGGTGTTGTTGCTTTATACGCTCTGGACTTTAATCATTTCAATACGTGAACTGCTGCTACCTGTTGAACATCACGGTGAGTTTGATGCGCTGAAGAACTTTTCGCAGGGAATAATCCTTATAGTGATTTGCATTTTTACCGTGTTACTCTTAGTCTGTGCATTCCTTTTACTAAGACTGAAAAAATGGGCATTCATTGTTTCAATACTTCTTCTTTTACTTTTAATCCCACTTGCTGACCTGGTTCCAACACCGGACTTACTCCTTCCTGTTTCAGACGGAAATACGCTGGCTGCGGTAAAGGAAATTATTCCGGTCATTCTTGTTGCGTTATTAATCAGCAGGTTAAGGGAGTTTTGGCCAAAGAAAAGCTGAGGTGAAAAATTATTTTCAGGATTCCTGTTACTTTTATCCAAGGCAGACATTTTAAAGAAAAACCCAACGAATCCTGGCACAAATTAAAGGTTCATATAAGAATGAAGACAGCGTACTTGTTAACGCTGCTAAAAAGGACAGAAATGCCTTTGCTGCCATTTATGATAAATACTTCGAACGCATTTACCTGTTTATTTTCAGAAGGGTGGGAGACGAGGATCTGGCCGGGGACATTTGCCAGGAGACGATGCTGAAAGTGATGTTTAATATTGGGAAGTATGAAGACCGCGGAATTCCTTTTTCTGCCTGGCTTTATCGCATTGCCTCAAACGAGGTGAATTTGTTTTTCAGGCAAAAAAATAAAAATACCACCGTTGAAATTCAGGAGAGACACCTGAAAGATCTGATGCATGAAGGCGAACTGGGTAAAATGGATAGTGAAGAAGATCAGGAAAAACTGGTACAGCTGATGACCAAACTCAAGCCCGAACAGACAGAGATTATTGAGCTCCGTTTTTTTCTTGAATATTCTTTCAAAGAAATTGCCGACTTTTATAATATCACTGAAGCCAATGCTAAGATGAGACTGTACCGCATTCTTGAAAAAATGAAGCAGGACTGGAAATAAATTAAATGAGAAAGTATAAAGTAAATAGAACCGCAACGCAAAAAGTTCCCTCACAGGAAACGATTGAAAAGTACAAAGACTTTTCGCGGCTTTCTCATGCTTATGATCACTATACCAAACGGCCTAAAAAGCCTATCTATAAAGACAAACGCATGTTTTTGTTCATTCTGCTGATTGCGCTGATGGCGTATTTGCTGTCTGAGTCGTTTGCCGATGAAAAAGAAGATACCGGTAAAGATTCGGTGGAGGAGTCGAGGTGAGAGGTGAGAGGTAAGGAGTAAGAAATAAGGAGTAAGGGAGTAAGAAGTAAGGAAGTAAGGAGTAAGGGAGTAAGAAATAAGGAAGTAAGAAGTAAGGGGGTAAGAGATAAGGAGCAAGAAATAAGGAAGTAAGAAGTAAGGGGGGCCTCATCCCTTACCGTTGCGTTACAATTAGTTTTTCCTGCAGCAGATCTTCAATGCTGTATTTGATACCGCCGGTTCCGAGGCCAGACTGATCTCTTCCCGCAAAAGGCATCCAGTCAACTCTGAAGGCTGTGTGATCATTAATCATAACCGCTGAGGCATTCAGTTTGCCGGCAGCTTCGAGGGCCCGGTTTTCATTCTGACTGAACACAGATGCCTGAAAGTGAAAAGGTGTATCATTTGCTTTTTGAATAGCTTCATCTGTTGATTTAAATGGATAGACGCAAACAACCGGCCCGAAAATTTCATGGGTTGACACGCTTGATTTTGCAGCCGGATTCAGTAAAATAGTAGGCGCGTAGCAGGTTTCTGCAATTCGTTTGCCGCCGGTAACAAGGTGTGTACCTTCTGCAATAGCCTGGGTTACCCAGGTGTCAATACGATTCAGTTCATTCACTGTGATAAGAGGCCCCACTGCTGTTTCTGGTTTCAGCGGATCACCTACAAGCAGTTGGTCAGCCTGTTGTTTTAAGGCCGAACATAGTTTTTCAGCAATGGATTCCTGTACAAAAATTCGCTGTGTTGATACGCATACCTGTCCGGCATGATAAAATGAACCTTTGATCAGTGCCGGAATCATGGAGTTAAAATCAGCATCTTCAAAAACAAGTGAAGGTGCAATGCCGCCATGTTCCAGTGCGCAGCGGGTACCAGCCGCAAGTTTTGACCGCAGATACCAGCCAACTTTAGCTGAACCAATAAAGCTCATAAAATTAACGCGGCTGTCACAGGCCAGTTTTTCAGCCAGTTCATTTTCACAAAGTACTGCCTGGCACCAGCCATCGGGCATACCGGCCTCAGCCAGAATTTCAAGTAAACGCAAACAGGAGAGGGGGGTGCGCAAATCAGGTTTTACAATGACAGGGCAACCGGCCGCGAAAGCTGTTACCACCTGGTGAACAATTAAATTCAACGGGTGATTAAAAGCGCTGATGGCAACCACCAGTCCAATGGGTTCTTTAACGGTATAAGCTCTTTTAGTTTTAGACGCTGCATTTAACCCCATTGGAATTTCAGTGCCCGTAATTTCAGAAACATAATCACGTGAAAGCCGGACACCGTGTATGGCACGCAGTACTTCTACTTTTGAATCCAGATAGGGTTTGCCGCCTTCACTGGTTGCCAGCAGGGTAAGTTGTTCTACCTGAGATTCCATGATTTCTGCTGCGCGATTCAAAATCCGGATGCGATCTTCTTTCAGAAGGCCGAGCGGAAAATTTTTGCTCAGGTTTTTTCCGCACTGAATTTTTTGTTCAATGTTAGTTTCGGTTTCAAGTGTTATTGAGCCAACTAATTGTTGATTGTAAGGTGAACGAATTTCCATAACGGAATGATTGATTGCTATAAAATCAGAAATACACAGCTAATTTAAGATTTCCTGATGAGAATGGGAGTGGTGGTTTTTTAGGGGGAGGAGGTAAGGAGTAAGGGGTAAGGGGTAAGGAAGTAAGAGGTAAGGGATAAGGAAGGAAGTAATAAGGATTCTCTCTTTCCTGCGCCAACGCTGACCTTGCTGTGCCGTGCACCTACGCTGAGCGCCTATGCTGAAGCTCCGGCGTAAGCATAAGCTTCTGCGCAAGCGGCTACGCGAAGGCAACGAGCTCCGGCGTAAGCGTTCATGGCTCTTCACTCATTCAATAAACCATCACTTCTTTGGTCACAGAGTCAGCTACACCGTCGCTGTTTTTCACCCAAAGTGTGACATCGTAAAAACCAAAAGAGGTGTAATAGGCTGAGTCATTTTGGGTGGTTGAATTAAAGCCATTGCCAAAGTACCATTCCCACTCCACGGCGTTTTGTGAATTGTCATAAAAATGCATCCAGCAGGGAGAGATACATCCATTATTATCGGATTGGAAATCAGCGAAAGGAAGAGGAGCCGGGTCTTCTTTTTTACATGAAAAAGTGACAACAGCAATCAATAGCAGTAACGGCGCAATGAATCTATATGCCTTGTGTTGATTTTTCACACCGGTTAGCGCACAATGTTCATCTCTTCAATCAGGTGACCGGCTTCACCGTATTTGTCAATGACCCAAAGTACATAGCGGATATCAACCACAATGTTGCGGCAGCGTGACTCATCAAACATAAAATCACTCATGGTACTTTCCCAGCTGCGGTCAAAATTAATTCCAATCAGGTTGCCTTCAGCATCAATAACCGGGCTGCCTGAATTGCCGCCGGTGGTATGGTTAGAGGCTGTAAAGCAAACCCACAATTCGCCATCCTGCGTATAGTCACCAAAGTCTTTTTTCTTATAAAGTTCCATGAACCGGTCTGTCAGCATAAAATCCGGATTTTCAGGATCGTATTTTTGCATAATACCATCAATGGTTGTAAAGTGCAGGTACTTCATTCCGTCATAAGGCTGTGAACCATCAATTTTACCGTAGGCAATGCGCATGGTTGAATTGGCATCTGACCACATTTTACGATCAGGGAACATAACCAGCATACCTTCAACATAACGCTGCATCAGTTCATCTTCTTTGGCCATAAACCATTTATATTTTTCCTGAACATTGTTATAATATGCCATGTAGATTGACCGCGCAAACAAAATGGTAGGGTCTTTCTGAATTTTTTTAGCAGTTTTAGCCGTGAATTTGTCCAGCATTTCTTCCAGTTCGTCCTGCTTTAAGAGAATGGATTTAGCGTAAATTTCTTCTTCCGTTTTTTCCCATGTTTCTGAAATGCCTTCGGGTAAAAGATCAGTACTGACATAAGCACAGTAAAGCGGAGTCAGATCATGAAAGATAGAGCGGTCCAGGTTTTTATTAAAATCTTTAAAGAAACTGGTGGTATTGTTTTTTAAGCCGGTAATGGTCTCTTCCAGTTTTCCGGCTGATTCAAGTTCTTCGTAGCTGAACGCGAGTTCATAAAAATCAAAGGCAAAACTAATGCCTTCGGGTCCGTAATAGAAATATTCAATAAACAGGTTTCTGGCAAATTCATAACGTCCGTATTCCGCCTGCAATTTATCAAGCTCATCAATTACGCTGCCGTATTTTTCTTTCCACTCAGTGCGTTCAGCAGCTTTTGCGCGGTACTCTTCTTCAAATGAGATTTTTTTTCCAACGGCATCCAGTTCACGCAAACCACCTAACTGGCCAATCCATTTTTTCCAGGCATTGGCAATGCTGGCTTGTTTGGCAGAATATTGAATACGAATGGTATCATTGCCATTCATGGCTGGTTTCATCAGATCAAGCGTGTGCTGGCGCATGCTGATGCGGGCCGGCGCTTCTGTTTCAATGTAAAATTTCAGTTTGCTGGCGGTATAATGCTGATCTGTATAGCCTGGAAAACCATAGACCATGGTAAAGTCACCCACCTGTTTTGGTTTCAGGCTGACAGGCAGTGAATAGGCAGGCTTGTAAGGAACATTGTCGGGGCTGTATTTGGCAGGTTTATTGTCTTTATCAGCATAAATCCGGAAAATGGAAAAATCACCGGTATGTCTTGGCCAAACCCAGTTGTCGGTATCACCACCGAATTTTCCAATAGCATTGGGAGGAGTTCCAACCAGCCGGATATCATCGTAATTCTGCGTAATGAGCATGAAATATTCATTGCCCTGGTTAAACGGTTTGATTTTGGCTGCAAAGCCGCTTTTTTCTTTTTCAGCTTTTTCAAGCAAGGCAATATTCCGTGCAACGGCTTTTTGAATTTCGTCAGCACTGGCTGATTTATCAACGTCTTTAAAAACGGCATCTGTTACATCTCTGATCTCTTTAACAATGGTTACATTAAGCCAGGGGCATGGCAATTCTTCACCAAAATTTTTTGACCAGAAACCATTGGCCAGGTAATCATTTTCGATGGTTGAATGTTTTTGAATGGCATCGTATCCGCAGTGATGATTGGTTAAAATCAGGCCCTGGTCTGATACAATTTCAGCTGTACACCCGCCGTTAAACTGAATAACTGCATCTTTCAGGCTTGAATTATTGGTTGAATAAATCTGTTCTTTGCTCAACTTAAGCCCATAGGTTTGCATGTCTGAATAAAACATGTCAATGAGCGACGGAATCCACATGCCTTCGACGGCACCAACCGGGCCTGAAACAGCCAGGCATAAAAGAACGGCAAGACTTAATCTTTTCATAAGAACGCAATAGAATTTTGACTGACTGCAAATATACTATTGTTTTGTGAAGCAGATTACCGAAATTTGACACGTGGCAGCTATTTGCCAGCGAGCCTTTTACAGGGTACACCGGTATAAAACCAACAGTGTGAAACTATGAATTTTGAAAAATACATTAAGCAGGCCCGACAATCACGGTTTGGCCTGTTCAAATTAAACCTGGGACTTGGGTTTATCATTCCGTTCAACAAACCTCACCGCATTAAAATCAAAGAGATAGGTGACGATTTTGTCAAAACAACCATTCCCTACAAACGAAAAAATTTCAATCACATTAAAGGTATTCATGCCTGTGGCCTGGCAACTGCAGCCGAGTTTGCATCCGGATTTCATTTGCTGACAAAACTGGACAGTAAAAAGTACCGCCTGATTATGGAGTCGCTTGAAATGAAATACCACTACCAGGCCAAATCTACTGTCACAGCGCAGTTTGAGGCCAATAATGAATGGATCAGGAACCAGGTACTGGACCCGCTGCGCACCTCAGAAAAGGTATTTGTCAGGTGTGAAATTAAATTGATGGATGAGCAGGGAAACCATGTGGCTACCGGGTTTACAAAGTGGCAGATCAAGGAATGGTCAGCCGTTAAAACTAGAATTTAGGATGCGGTGCCTGATTTTTTGTCAGCAAATTTGCTTTAGCACAGAACTTGATCTCTCAGTGACATGGAAATTTTGAAATTTATTTTTGTCCTCGGTATTAACTTCTCCATTTTTGGATTTATCTGGGGACTGATGATGCTTGTTATCCGCATGTTTCGCACTCCCGGGCAGGCACCCAACCAGGCGCTTGACTATACGTTGCGCATTGTGAAGTACTTTTTGCTGGTTTCTGTTACCGCCAATTACATTGCCAAGTTCCAGGGAAGTGACCTGGATACGAATGTTGGTATCACCAACCTGATTGTGGGCACACTGGTGCTGGCATTTTACCTTTTGGGCAAATTACAGAACCGGGCTGTGCTGAGTCAGCTTGGTCAGCATCCGCTTTTTTCAAGGTTTGCCAATTCGGTTGATCCGAAAGTTGAACGGTTTTTACTGTTGGGTTCAATTGCTTATTTTGTTGCCTGCCTGTTTTATCCGCAAATGGTAGACAACAAGCTGGTGAACTGGTTTACGGATTCTATTCAGAACATTTATGATACACCAATCATCGGTTGGGTTTTTATGGTGATTGCCTTTTTCTTCCTGATCAATATTCTGCTTCGCGCGGCAAATGTTATTGGCCGGTTACTGAACGGTCAGCCTTTGACAAGTTCCTCAGCAAGTACTGAGTTTAAGTACAGTGAGCGTCGTTTTCCGTCGGACAATACGCCAAAAGACGATGGCTTTTCAGATTATGAAGATATCACGGACGAAGAGGAGAAGAAAAATTGAGTTTTATTGAATATCGAATAAAGATTAACGAATGTCGGATTTCGAAGTGATAAAAAAATTGACCACAAAGTACACCAAGGAGGCACAGAGTACTCAGAGAGAAATTGAGTTTTTTTTGAATTTCGAATAAAGATTGACGAATGTCGGATTTCGAAGTAAAAAAATTAACCACAAAGTACACCAAGGAGGTACAGAGTACACAGAGAAAAATTGAGTTTTTTTTGAATATCGAATAATGATTAACGAATGTCGGATTTCGAAGTGATAAAAAAGAAAATTGCCGCGAATACGTGAATCAAAAGTTTGTTTGCAGAAAGGCGTAGCTAATACCCGAATAATTATTTCACTGTGATCTCTGTGCAAAACTCTGTGACCTTTGTGGTTAAAAACGTTCATAAAAGTTAACCACAAAGTACACCAATGAGGTGCAAAGTTTTCAAAGAAAAATAAGGATTAAGAAATAATTGTTCCTGTCAGATCATAATGATCTGCTGAATCAATTTTAACGTTGCGGAACTGGCCTATCAGGCTTTTATCAGCTCCCTGAATAATTACTTCGTTATCTACTTCAGGTGAATCAAATTCAGTGCGGCCAATGGTATATTCCCCTTCTGTTCGGTCAAAAAGGACATTGAATGTTTGTCCTACTTTTTGTTGATTCAGATCGTATGAAATGCCTGATTGTAATTCCATAATGGCATCAGCCCGTTCTTGTTTGACTTTTGCAGGCACATTGTCTTTCAACGCATACGCACTGGTATTTTCTTCATGTGAATACGTGAAGATTCCCAAGCGTTCAAATTTGCTGCGTTCAACCCAGTCATACATTTCCTGAAAATCTTCTTCCGTCTCGCCGGGAAATCCTGAAATCAACGTGGTCCGTATTCCGATATCCGGCATTTTTTCACGGATAGAATTAACCAGCTCTTCTGTTTTTTCACGTGTAATGCCGCGTTTCATGGCCTTCAGAATTTTACTGGACCCGTGTTGCAAAGGCATATCCAAGTAGTTACACACGTTTTTGCGGTCTTTCATTACATCCAGCACATCCATTGGAAAACCTGAAGGAAATGCATAATGCAGCCTGATCCATTCAATTCCGTTAACGTCGGCTAATTTATCAACCAGTTCAGCCAGGTTGCGTTTTTTGTAAATATCCAGGCCGTAGTAAGTAAGATCCTGCGCAATTAAAATGAGTTCTTTAACACCTTGCTGCGCCAGTGAATTTGCGTTGGAAATTAACTGCTCCATGGGTGTTGATACGTGTTTGCCACGCATCAGCGGAATGGCGCAAAAAGAGCAGGGACGGTCACATCCCTCTGCAATTTTGAAATACGCATAATGAGATGGAGTAGTGAGCAAACGTTCACCAACCAGTTCTTTTTTATAATCAGCTTTGAGGGTTTTTAACAAGCGCGGCAATTCGCGCGTTCCAAAATACCCGTCCACATCCGGAATTTCTTTTTCCAGTTCATCACGGTAGCGTTCGCTCAGGCATCCGGTCACATAGACTTTGTTTACCAGTCCCTGGCTTTTTGCTTCAGCGTAGCGAATGATGGTGTCAATGGATTCCTGCTTGGCATTTTCAATAAAGCCACAGGTGTTGATGATTACAATTTCAGAATCGTCCTGCTGTGCTTCATGCTCTACACTGAATTTGTTGGCCTTTAGCTGGGCCATCATTACCTCAGAATCGAAAATGTTTTTGGAACATCCGAGTGTAACAACATTGACTTTATTTTTTTTGAGTGTTTTGGTTTTCACGGTAAAATCAGTTGTTGACGTAAATTGTCATGGTAAGTTTTTTCTGGTGTGGTGCCCACGCCTGAACCACATAATAGCCATCACCTGTTTCAATAATTTTGACAATAACGTCTGAAGGGTGTCGCTTTTTTTTGGTCTTCAGATCTTTATCACGCAGTAGGTATTTGCAGGGAGACAGCCAGAAAACTTCATTTTTTTTCTTGTAATCAGTACCTACTGTTTCTGTTTGTTCAGTCAAAGTCCGGTAGATGAAAAGTGTGTCTTTTGATCCATTGTCCGGGCCCAAAGTATAGAATGAACCAGTCATATAGCTCCGGCAATCACAAGTGGGTTTTTGACCCAAGGACCAGGTTGAAAAAAAAATAACAGCCGGAATAATTAGTAATAAACGCATAACCTTAATTAAAAAGAGAATCTACAAATTCATTTTTATTGAATACCTGCAAATCATCAATACCTTCACCCACGCCAATATATTTGACCGGAATTTTCATTTGATCTGAAATACCAATAACAACGCCGCCTTTAGCGGTACCGTCCAGTTTGGTAACGGCTAGTGCATTAATTTCAGTAGCCAGTGAAAACTGTTTGGCCTGTTCGTAGGCATTCTGTCCGGTTGATCCGTCGAGCACCAATAAAATTTCGTGCGGTGCACCGGGGATTACTTTAGACATTACTTTTTTGATCTTTGTCAATTCATTCATCAGGTTGATTTTGTTGTGCAACCTTCCTGCTGTATCCACAATCACTACATCAGCACCTTGTGATTTGCCGGATTGAACGGTATCAAACGCTACTGATGCCGGATCAGCTCCCATACCTTGTTGTACAATTGGCACATCGACACGTTTTGACCAGATAATTAATTGTTCAACCGCTGCCGCCCTGAATGTATCTGCAGCACCCAGCACCACTTTTTTGCCTGATTTTTTAAATTGATTGGCCAGTTTTCCAATGGTGGTGGTTTTTCCAACACCGTTTACGCCCACCACCATAATCACATAGGGTGATTCATCTATTTTGGGAATGGTGATTTCGGTATAATCAGTGCTGTTGTTTTCTGCCAGCAGGCGTACAATTTCATCTTTGAGTATGGCATTGAGTTCAGATGTGGAAACATATTTGTCTTTTGCCACGCGCTGCTCAATGCGTTTGATAATTTTTAAGGTTGTTTCAACGCCAACATCTGAGGTGATAAGAATCTCTTCCAGTTCATCCAGCACTTCATCGTCAATGGCTGATTTTCCGACAACAGAGCGGGTAAGTTTGGAAAGAAACGACTGTTTGGTTTTTTCCAAACCTTTATCCAGACTTTGCTTTTTATCTTTTGAAAAAAAACTGAAAATACCCATACTTAAAAAGTAAAAAAGCTCCTTCCGTTATTGGAAGAAGCTATTTATCAAATTCTGAAGAATCAGGAATTAGTTTTTAGCAAACCAGTCCTGAACTTTATCGTTGTGTACAACTTCTTCTTTAAAGCTGTAAGCCCCGGTTTTAGGATTTTTGATCATTTTAACACATTTAGTGTGTTCTTTTCCTCCTCCGGTTTGTAACGATGCAACTACTTTCTTTGCCATGGTGCAACTTATTTAATCTCTTTGTGAATAGTATATTTTTTAAGAATCGGGTTGTATTTTTTCAACTCAATCCGGTCTGGTGTATTCTTACGGTTTTTGGTTGTGATATAACGTGATGTACCAGCCATACCGCTTTGTTTGTGCTCTGTGCACTCAAGAATTACCTGAATTCTGTTTCCTTTTGCTTTTGCCATTTCTCAATGAATTTTATGTTAAAGGAATCCTTTTGCTCTTGCTTCTTTAATACAAGCAGAAATACCTTTCTTAGTTACTGTTCTCAAAGCAGCAGTGCTCACTTTCAGAGTTACATACTGGTTTTCTTCCGGAATGAAAAAACGTTTTGTTACCAGGTTAGGGTAAAATTTACGTTTTGTTTTACGGTTTGAATGGGAAATGTTATGACCACTCATAACTTTTTTACCCGTTAGCTGACAAACTTTTGACATGTTTCTTGTTTTTATTCTTCCCGATCTCAGACTGACTGCATAGAATCTTGCCCAAAATTCGGAGTGCAAAGTAACTAACTATTTTGCGGTTTTACAAATAAAAAATGAAAAAATACTAAAATAACTGAGAATCGGGGAGTTAAACAGCCTTATTTTCGTGTTCCAGCATGGTTCTGCGCAAGAAGTTGAGGGCATAAACCACGGTTAGTTCAATGTTTCTCTCCCGGTTATGTTTGAACTGAAATTGTTTGGATACCACACCCCGGGCTGATGCAATACCAACCCATACCGTACCTACCGGTTTCAGGTCTGTACCACCATCAGGGCCGGCAATGCCTGACGTTGCAATGCAATAGTCTGTTTTTAGCTTTTGCCGCCCGTTTACGGCCATTTGTTCAATTACCTGCTGGCTCACCGCTCCAAACTCCACCAGTGTCTGGTGGTTGACATCAATCAGTTCTTCTTTTAACTCATACGAATAGGCAATAACAGCGCCTTTGAAATAAACGGATGAGCCCGGTATAGTCACAATACGTGCCGCAATGGCACCACCGGTGCAGCTTTCAACGGTACCAACAGAGGCTGAATTCTTTTTGAGCATTCCACCGATAACAGATTCCAGTGAGTCTTCTTCAAAACCAAAAACCTGTTCCGGAAAAAGGGCCTGCAGCTGATTGAGTGTTGAATCAATTTCAGTCTGCTGATCAAGTGTACCGGTAAGTCTCAGTCTCACAATACCGGGTGATGGGAGGTAGGCCACCGAAATTCCGTTGGAACGGCAAGCCGTTTCAATTGCAGCAATATCATGTGCCAGTTGTGATTCACCAATTCCCTGAAAATGGATGGTTTTGTGGTAAAATGCATTCAGCGGGTAGTTTTTTTTCAGCAGCGGAATCAGTTTCAGCATTAATCCCTTCATCTCGAAAGGAACACCCGGCATTGAAATGACTGATTGCTTGTTTTTTCTGAACCACATGCCAGAAGCTGTTCCCAGGTCGTTTTCAATAATCTCAGCGGTTGACGGAAGCATGGCCTGCTGCCGGTTTACATCGAGCATAGGCCGGTTGATGGATTTAAACATGCCCTCTACTTTTTCAAGAATGCGGGCATTCATTTTAAGTTCATCGTTAAAGTATTCCGTCAGCGTTTTTTTGGTGATATCGTCTTGTGTGGGGCCAAGGCCGCCGGTGATAAATACAATGTCAGATTTGGATAGCTCACGGTCAACCGCTTCTTTAATCAAAACTGAATCGTCTGAAATACTTATAATTTCTGCTACTTTGATGCCAATGAGTCGGAGTTGAGATGCTATCCAGGCTGAGTTTGTATCAACCGTTTGACCAACCAGAATTTCATCACCAATGGTTATAATGGATGCCTTTATCATGAATCTTGAATATTTGGTATTGTCTTTGTACTGTAAGCAAAGAAATTGCTAAGTTTGACAAAATAAAACTGTTTAGAAATGAAAACGAAATTATTTTTTTCACTGGGATTGGGATTGTTGCTAACCAGTTGTGTACTTGAAGAAATTGCCGGAGATGTATTGACTACAGGCACCGGTACCGGAACAACCACTGCCCCTGCGCTCACCAATGATGAGGTAATAGCCGGGTTGAAAGAGGCGTTAACCATTGGCATTAAGAAAGGTGCTGAAATGGCTTCTGTAACAGACGGTTTTTTCAAAAATGACATGATCAAAATTCCGTTTCCGCCAGAGGCTGAAGCTATGAAGGAAAAGGCCATTGAATGGGGATTGCAGAATAAGGTAGATGAAATCATTCTGACCCTGAACCGGGCCGCTGAAACGGCTTCACAAAAAGCATCGCCTATTTTTGTTGATGCTATCACCAACATGAGTATCGGTGACGGGTTTGAAATTCTGCACGGCTCTGATTCTGCTGCAACCATGTATCTGATAAAAACAACAACATCGCCTTTAACAACTGCGTTTATGCCGGTTGTGAAAGAAGCCATAGAAGCCGTTGAGCTTACTAAATACTGGAACCCGTTGGCAACCAAATACAATCAGACAACCAAAATTACCGGAAAACCGGAGATTAATCCGGACCTGGACAAATATGTGACTGACCGTGCTATTACCGGTTTGTTTTACCTGGTTAAGCAGGAAGAACGTAAAATCCGCAAAGATCCTGTTGCGCAGGTAACCGACCTGTTGAAAAAGGTATTTGGCAGTTTGCTGTAAGATTTTTAAACGCCTTTTTTTCAATGCAGACTTACAATTGGTCTGCATTGATTATTTCAGGCCAATACTTAATCCGATTCTGATTTGAAAATACTCTTTGTTACCGACGGCTTGTTTCCCTTTCAGATTGGAGGAATGCAGAAACATTCGTCTGTTCTGATTCGTGAACTGGCTGATTTGAATGTGCAGCTTACAGTAGTTCATCCCTCTGGCAGCGGCTGTTCAGAAGAAGAACTGGTGAAGCAGTTCCCAAACAATTCCAACATCCGGTTTGTGCCTGTCTCTTTTACCGATGCCGGCCGCTTACCGGGGCATTACATCAGGGCCAACAAACACTATTCGGCACGTATTTTTGAAACCGTTAAAGGCCGGCTGTCTGAATTTGATTTGATTTATGCGCAGGGCTTTACCGGCAGAGCATTTATAGAAGCCCGAAAGAGAAAAGAACTGTCGGTTCCGGTTGTGGTTAACCTGCATGGGTTTGAGATGTATCAGTATGCTCCCGATCTGAAACATAAAATAGCTTATCACTGGTTGAAAAAAGAGGCTTCTTTTAGCCTGTTGAATGCAGATTATGTGTATTCTTTTGGTGCCTTGCTGACCAATCTTTTAACGAACCTGGGAGTTCAGAAAGAACGGATTCTGGAGCAGTCTAACGGTATTGAGGTTTCGTGGTTAAGAGATGCGCCTGCTGCTGTTGACGACCGTCCCCGAACCTTTATTTTTATAGGTAGAAACGAACGCCGCAAGGGAATAAAAGAACTTGCAACCAGCATTGAGCATTTGATCCATGACGGGTTGCATTTCAACGTTCACTTTATTGGTGATATACCTGCACATGAAAAACTACCGTTTCCAAATCTCACCTATCACAATACCATTCGTGACAGTGGCCTCATCCGGTCTATTCTCGATCAATGTGATTGCCTGGTTGTGCCAAGTTATGCTGAAGGTATGCCTACGGTTATTCTGGAGGCTATGTCCCGGGGGCTTGCAATTATAGGCACCAATGTAGGCGCCGTAAGCCGTATGATTGACCAAAATGGATTTTTACTGGAGAAACCCGATGTGGCTTTAATAACAGGAGCCATGAAGCAGGTTATTCAAATGTCACCCGTTGAACTGGGTGAAATGAAAAACCAATCGTTGCAACTGGTTCGTGAAAAATTTCTCTGGTCGGCTATAGCAGCATCCAAGCTGAATGATTTCAAAAAAATAACAGGCAAGGTATGAGTTAGCGCAGTTCAGCGTTTAACTCTGTTTCCAGTTTCTGCCGTATAGCTTGCATCATGCGGTCAACCTGTTCATCCTGCAGGGTTTTTTCATGGTCCTGAAAGGTAAACGAAACCGCATAGGATTTTTTACCTGCCGGTAAATTTTTGCCTTCATACACATCAAATAAACCAACACTTTTAAGCAGTTTTTTGTCAACGCTGCGTGCCTGCATTTCAATGTCTTTAAAGGTAACATGCTCATTCAGCAGCAGTGAAAAATCACGGCGCACAAACTGCGTTTTTGGAATAGGGGTGAACTCCACTTTTTGACGTGCAGCCAGTTTAAGCAACTGGTCCCAATCAAGATCTGCATAATAGACCGGGTTTTTAATTCCCGACTCTTTAAGCAACTGTGGTTTGATCCAGCCGAATTCGCCAACAGTCATTTTATCAATTTCTATACTTACACCGTCTTCAAAGGCTTGCGATGTAACAGAATTTGTAGCAGAAATGGTTAGTCCGAGTTTTTCCAGAATTCGCTGAACGGCAGCTTTGATTGAAAAAAAGCTGGTGCGCGTTTTATCGCTGTTCCAGTTTTCAGCAAGGCGCTGGCCGGTAATGAACAAAACCAGTCTGCGTGATTCACGGTATCCGTCTGCGGTTTTGAAATAGGTTTTTCCAAATTCATACAGTTTAAGATCCGGATGCTGGCGGTTCTGGTTAAACTCTATAACGCTTAGGCCACCAGGCAGTAATGACTGGCGCATTACATCCAATTCATTGCTCAGCGGATTCAATACCGTTACAAACTGGTCAGCGTTCAGATAATTTACTTTAGAGGCAGCATAAACAGATGAACTGAGGGAATTGTTCATGATCTCAAAAAATCCGTTATTGGATAAGGTATCCGCAATCAGGTTGTAGAATTTTTCCTGGTCGGGCTTGTTGCTGTAAGTGACTGAGGTATTTAATTTCTCAGGCAAAGCAACCTGGTTAAATCCATAAATGCGCAGCACTTCTTCACTGATATCGGCCTGCCGGGTAACATCATTGCGGTAAGTAGGCACGTGAACCAAAGCGCCTTTTTCATGCGGTGCAGAAATTTGAAAATCAAGGTATCCCAGAATTTTTAACAGCTGATCATTTGAAAAATCGGCTCCGCACAGTTTCCGGCATTGCTGAAAATCAAATTCAACACGGGCTGGTTCAATAGGGGTGGGATAGTGGTCATACACCTGTTTCAATTCACCGCCGCAAATTTCAAGTATCAGATCAATAGCCCGGTTGCGTGCATAAATCACATTATTGGGGTCAGTGCCGCGCTCAAACCTGAATGAAGAGTCTGAATTCAGCACATGAAATTTAGATGTTTTACGAACAGAAGCGGGTAAAAAATAGGCCGCTTCCAGGAATATGGACGTTGTTCCGGCAGTTATGCCTGATTCACTGCCGCCCATAACACCGGCAATACACATGGGAGCCTTTTGGTTGCAAATCACCAGGTCATTTACGCTCAATTCACGTTCAACACCATCGAGGGTAATTAGTTTTTCACCGGCAGCAGCTTTGCGTATGTTTATCTCATTTCCTGCAATGGCAAGATCAAAAGCATGCAGCGGGTTGCCGCATTCGTGCATCACAAAATTGGTAATATCTACCAGGTTATTGATGGGTTTTAATCCAATTGACTTTAACCTGTTTTGAAGCCATGCGGGTGAATCGGTTACGTTCAGGTTGGTAATAACAGCACCGCTATAACGCGGGCATGAAGGCAGATCGAGAACGTTTACGGTTAAATGGGCTGTACCTGTTGGTTGACTATAGTCTTTCACTGCCGGTACCTGAATGGTTGTTGCGGCATCTTTATGGAAACAGAGAAAAGCTTTCAGGTCACGCACAACGCCAATGTGTGACATAGCATCTGTGCGGTTAGGCGTTAACCCTATTTCAAGCAGGTAATCTGTTTCCAGCTGATAAATTGTGCTGGCAGGTGTTCCCGGAATTTTATCTGCCGGCAATATGATTATTCCGTCATGTGATTCACCAATGCCCAACTCATCTTCAGCGCAGATCATACCTTCAGATTCCTGGCCCCTGATTTTTGACTTTTTGATTTTGATCGGATCTCCGGATACCGGGTAAAGTGTGCAGCCAACGGTAGCCACCAGAACTTTCTGTCCGGCAGCAACATTGGGTGCCCCGCAAACAATTTTCAGCGGTTCGGCTGCGCCAATGGCAACTGTTGTCAGACTTAGCCGGTCAGCCTCGGGGTGTTTTTCTTTGGTAAGCACTTCGCCTACCACAACACCTTCCAATCCACCCCGGATGGTCTCTGTTTTTTCAATGCTCTCTACCTCAAGACCGGTTGATGTCAGTATTTTTCCGATTTCTTCAGGTGCAAGGCTGGTGTTTATGTATTGTCTGAGCCAGTTGTAAGAGATTTTCATTGGAAGCAAAAATTAATTTAGTCAAAGGTAAGTATTCATGTCAAAAAAGCTGACGCGGTAAATGGTCCTGAATGTATAAAAAAAAAACTGTCCGCCTCAGGCGGACAGTTTTCGTATCTTAAAACAGTTGCTTAATGTTTAATGAACTTGGTCGTTTCAGTCATTGATCCGGCATTCAGACGCACGATATAAGTTCCGCGCGGAAGATCTGCCGTTTCAAAGGTGATAACATTGGTTCCTTTAGCCATATTAGCCTGGCTGATTTCTTTGATCAACTGTCCGTTGAGGTTGAATATCTGAATGTATACATCTGCATTTTCAGTCAGATCAAACTGCAGGTTACCAACTTCGTTCAACGGGTTTGGATAAACATTGATGTCCGGAATAAATTTGTTCGGGTTCAGGTTATCCTGATCACCAGGCAGGCTCAGGTATGCGTCAGTACTCCAGATTCCGCGTCCGTGTGTACCAATGTAGATTTGTCCTGGTTTAATACAACCTTCGTCGTATTGTCTCCAGTTTTGACCCATGTCATAAACCGGCGCGTTTCCGAAATCACCGGAGCAGTTAGTCCAGGTTGTACCGCCATTTTCAGTATAGTATGTTCCAAATTCACCTCCAACAACCATGGTGTTAGGGTCTTCGCGGTCAATAACGCAGCTGTAGTATGGCATAGAAGGCAGGTTTCCAAAAATGTTTGACCAGGTAGGTGAGCCGCCTGTCGCGTTGTTGGTTTCCTGTACTTTATTAGAACCGCCAAAGTTACCAAGTGTTACAATAACGTGGTCAAGGTCTCCCTCTACACCAATTCCGGTAACCGGCGCGCCAAATGAACCAATGCTGGTTAATGTGGTTTCATAATGTGCAGTTGTCCAGTCAATCAGTGAATCCTGTGAACCTGGTGAGTAAACATCACCAAATCCGCTCAGGCGGTATAACTGACCTGTCCAGGTACCAATAAAGAGGTGATCACCATCTCTGGAGAATTCCATGGTTGAAACTTCACCAATACCATCCGCTACCAGGAACCATTCAGTTGCATCCGCTGCAAATCTCACAGCATTACGGGTCATCCATACGCCGCTTGGATCACCAGATCCTCCAATACCAATGGCAAACCATGATTGGAAACGATCCTGAACAAGTAATGTGTCCCAGGCTACGTTGTATACCTGATCGTCATTGTCCATGTCAAATACTTTGCCTGGTCTCAGCGGGTTTGTACCGTAATAATGGTTGATGGTTTCCCAAGCATCTACTTCAATTGTAGTATCAAGGTCAACAATGTAAATAGAGTCATCCACATCAATTGGAGGAAGTCCGCCAACTGCATCATAAACCAGGTAGTGGTCCACAACGGCCAGATTGTATTCAGCAGTACCAGAGGTAATAACTGTATCCAGTGTAGTTAAGGCCGGGTTGAAATCAAGCGTGTCATCAAATACGACATCGGTTGGTGTGCTATAGTTAATGTTTTTTCCGGTAGTTCTGGATGGTATAACCACTATATCACCTGCAGAATATTCCTGCTGTGGAATATAGCTTACAGAGTCGTCAGAATTCACATCGTTTGGATTTTCCCACAATTTAAAGTTTGTGAAGAATTGTCCGCAACCAGATTCCAGTCCGCCTGGTTCACATGACCACTGGGTAGGTACATACTGGCTTGAGTTCACACCACGGTCAGATGAACGGGAGATAGAACCGTTATAAACAGAGTGGAAAATGATGTTACGGTTCATAAATGAGATTGCAGCAGAGAAACCATCACCACCGCCCACTTCATCGTGCGAACGATAGGTTGCGTTGTCATGGTAATTTGCCTGTGAACCGTTATCCTGGGCACCACCAATTACATCACCGTGTGCTGAGTAACCAATAGCGTAGAACTGGGTAACATTATATCCGCGGTTGGCAGGTACAAAGTCCAGGCCACCGTTATCTGAATATCCGATACCACCGTCATTACCTATATAAAGACGTCCCCAAGAGTCCCAAACCATTTCGTGCTGATCGGCGTGTGCATACTGCGGGTTTGTAGGCGAATAGAACCATTGTGTAAGCTGGGTCCAGTTTCCATTATAGCTCCAGGAATAAATGTCAATCCCTCCTAATAAAATACGATCGGGGTTGCCGCGTTGAACAGAAATAATGTTGTCGTAAGTTCCTTGTCCGGAAGTAGTGCTGTGCGAGAATGGCGAGAATGTTCCGGGGCTACCGTTACCGGCAGGTGCAATTTCTTCCCAGGTGTTTCCGTTGTCAGCTGATCTCCATATACCAGCAAGGTGTGTGTTGGCGCAAGAAGCATAAATTCTGTAGAAACCATCGGTGTGTTTTTCGTATGAAATAGCATATTCAACACGTCCGGCACCGGCTTCAATTTCTCCGGCTCCTCCGCCTGATTTATCATCAAATGTTACACCACCGTCGTTTGAAACGTTGGTTTTTCCGCCAGCCATGTTTGCCACAATGATTTGTCCGTCAGTTGAAATTGCCAATGCATTGCAGGCACCTGAAGACAAGCCACCGCTAATGCTGGTTATTGTACCTGAAGAAGGATCGTATTTTCTTAAACCACTGTTTGTAGCCATCCAAACAATATTATTGATGGTGTCGCAAACAATTTCATTGATGTATGAAAATGATTCGGTACCTGTAATTTGTGTAAATGTACCATCGGTGTTCTTTTTGAATACACCGTCACCATTGTGTCCGGTATCGTAGGCATTTTGAGAACCGCCGGTTTGTTCCTGCTGGTGGCCGGTTGCTACGTATAATGTACCGTCAGCAGTCTGACACATAGATGAAACGCCAACGTTATCCTGGAATTCATCTACTTTTTGCCATTCGTTGGCACGGTTGAATGATTCAAACAATCCGCCGGAAACAGATCCTGCGTAAATATGGTGAAGATTGGTGCGGTCAACCAAAATTGCGCGTGTCCGTCCACCAACATTGTCCGGGCCCTGGTCAAGCCAGTCAAAGGTGGTCCGGTCCTGCGGCATCATTTCAGACTCGTATTTTGCACGTAACCAGTCTTCTTTGGTAAAATCTCCTTTCAGACGGTAGTAAATGTCATTGGCTCCCTCAATGCCATGCAACTCTTGCTGGTTTTGGTTTCTTGAAGAGTAAACACCTTCCGTGGCAGAGCTGTTAGCAACTGTTATTGCAGCAATCGCAGTAACAGAAAGCGAACCGAGTAAGATTAATTTTTTATTCATAGTATTATTTTTCATGAAGCGCTTTTTCAAGCGACTAATATAATACAAAGATACAACCTGCAAGGGGGGCTTGTCAAATTTTAGCCAACAGGAATTTTAATTTTTATACACATCTGTCTAAAAGACATGTTTTTCAGCATGATAGGAAGAGCGCACCAATGGGCCGCTTTCAACGAAACGAAAGCCCTTGCCAAGTGCATAGGCACCGTATTCTTCAAATTTCTGAGGTGTAATAAAATTTTGAACCGGTAAATGTTTGTGTGTGGGTTGAAGGTATTGCCCCAGGGTCAGAATGTCTACTTTGACAGAAGCCAGGTCATCAATGGTTTCATACACTTCCGCTTCAGACTCGCCAAGCCCCAGCATCACACCTGATTTTGTTTTCATTCCGCCTTTTTTCAGGCGAAACAGAACTTCCAGTGACCGGTCGTATTTGGCCTGAATGCGGACTTCTTTGGTAAGCCGGCGCACTGTTTCAAGATTATGTGACACCACTTCCGGTGCAACGTCAATTATTTTTTGAAGATTCTCCCATTTACCGGCAAAGTCAGGAATCAGCGTTTCCATGGTTGTTCCCGGACTTTTGCGGCGGATGGATTTAACCGTTGCAACCCAGGTATCTGCTCCGCCATCTGTTAAATCATCACGGTCTACCGAAGTAATAACGGCGTGTTTAATGTTCATGAGTTTAATAGACTGGGCAATTTTGGCGGGCTCAAAAGGATCCACCAATTCTGGTTTTCCGGTTGCTACTGCACAAAATCCACAGGAGCGGGTGCATACATTGCCCAGAATCATAAAGGTAGCCGTCCCTTCACCCCAGCATTCACCCATGTTGGGGCAGTTTCCGCTCTGGCAAATGGTATGCAGCTTATGTTCATCCACAAGTGAGCGTACTTTTTTGTAATTCTCACCGGTTGGCAGTTTAACACGAAGCCATTTTGGTTTTTGAATGCTTATTTTTTCTTTATCTTTTAATTCCATTGCTAATAGAGTCTTCTTCCAAAATTGAACTGCAAGTATAGGCCGGTGAAATAATTCATATCCGGATTGTTATACAGAATCTGGACGCTGTCTGTAAAAAAGTAATCGAAAATAACACCGAACTCGCCTCCGCTGATTACTTCACGAACCGGAGAAAAGTTAAAATCAACACCCGCTTTGACAAAAGCGCCCGGCATAAAACGGGCTTCTCCCAAGCCTTTAAACCACGATGAGCGGGAGTTTATATTGCCTGAATTATGAAGTGTTGGGTCATACCGTTCATCCACGGTAATATTTAATTTATCAATTTTCAGGTAAACCGGCTTAAGTAGTCCCAACGATGGACCAACTTCCCATTTCGCCGCAATTTCAATACCGTTTTCCCGTTTGGATTGAAACAATACCAGTTTACCACCATACGTGAGCCTCAAACTCACCAGGGAGTTGAGTTTACCGTAATAATACCCTTTGGTATTGGTTATAATATCGGGGTAAATTTTTTGCTCTTTTTCATGGCGGATATTTGAAAACGTAAAGCCAACGGTATTTTTGTATTTGTAGTTTTTTTGAAAGCCATACGACGCGGCAATGCCCCATCCCCTGGTATTGAAGTGCAGCCCGCCAACAATATCGCCGCGCATGAGGGTTGTGGTTTCTTCCTGCGCATGCTCCTGCGCTCCAGCTAAAAAAGGAGTGATCAGGAATGCAAAAAATAGTGCACTTTTGTACATTGAAACAAAATTACGGAAATCCTTTGTGTTTTCCGACTAAAACCAATACAAAATGGAATCACCCAACTTTACAGTTGATTTCGAAGGTGAAATCATCACAACAGCCGTTCATCTTTATTCCGGTACCCGCATTACAACTGATGCCCCGCTTGACAATCATGGCAAGGCTTCTGCGTTTTCACCAACAGACCTGGTATCAGCCTCACTGGCATCATGCATGATTTCGATTATTGCCATTCATTACCGCAACCGTGGCCTGGTGCTGCACCCAATAAAATCTCAGGTAAAAAAAATAATGGCTGCAAACCCCCGCCGCATCAGTGAAATTCACATTGAGTTTGATTTTGGAAAAAACAATTTTTCAGTTGAAGAGCTGGAACACCTGGAGCGTCTGGCACATGCCTGCCCGGTAGCCAATAGTCTGAATCCGGAAATAAAAATTGTGACCAATTTCAGACCAGCCAATTAATCAATTGCCTGTATAAAAAGATCACTGTGCCTGAGTGCCGGAATGGTAAGCAGGGAAACATTTTTAACCGGGTGATAGAGCAGTGATTTTGATTTTAACTCTTCGGGTAAAAACTCGCCTTTTTGATCATACGATTCCAGAATGACCAATGCTGCACTGGTAAAAAACAGCATTTTAATTGTACCAAAAACAAGGCCGACGAATTTGTTTAATGGGGTCAGGGCAACCGCTGTTACAGCGCGTTCAAGCATTTTGCCTGCAAAATAAACCATGGCGCCAACGCCTAAAAACACCAGCGTGAAGGCTATGATAGGGACATATTCAGAAGTCATTCCAAGGTACTCTCGCAACAGGCCGGATATAAAATCAGAAAAATGAATACCGGCATAAAGGCCCACCAACAGTGCCAGCAGGGTAAAAATTTCAATAATAAATCCTTTTTTGAAGCCCCGCCAGGCGCCAATGATTAAGGGTAAAACCAAGATAATATCCAGGTAATTCATGAAACACAAAAATAATGGTGAACTTTGCCACAGCCATGTAATTCAGGGCGGATTGTATCAACAAAAAAATGTTTACAGATGGACCACGCAATGGCAATGCAGTTTCACTCACTTTTAAAAAAGCTGGGAGAAAAATTTGGGGGAGACGGAGAAATGGATCTGAATTCGGTACTATTCATTATTGGTGTGCAGGAGGTGGGAAAAGGGTATCGGAAATATTCAAAAGATGAAAAAATGAACTTAATGCATGTGGCTATTTGTACCATTCTGGAGCCTTATGGGTTTTATAAATTCAGAGAAAATGACCCGGACGGATGGCCGCATTTTGATAAGGTAAAAAATCTGCCGGCTATTGAATTGAAAGAGCAGGAAGATTTGCTGAAAGAAGCTGCGGTAAATTATTTTCTGGAAAATAAGCTGGTGGATTTGGAAGGTTGATTCAGGTATTGCTGCAAATTGTATGGTCGCGTAACCTGTTGGATAATTATTGAACGTCGTTAAAAAATCCTATGAACGGCAACGCTTTTGTACCCTTCTCCTTTTAAAAGTATTATAAATACTATCTTTGGCTCCAAATTTTTACGGAATGGTTTTTCTAATTAAGGCAGGTCAGCTCATTTTAAGTTTATCAATTCTTATTGTGCTTCACGAATTTGGTCATTACCTGCCTGCCCGGTGGTTTAAAACACGCGTTGAAAAATTCTATCTTTTTTTCGACTATAAATTCGCGCTTTTCAAAAAGAAAATCAAGGATACGGAATGGGGTATTGGCTGGATTCCGCTAGGTGGTTATGTTAAAATTTCAGGGATGATTGATGAGTCCATGGACACCGAGCAGCTGAAAAAAGAACCGCAGCCGTATGAGTTCAGAACCAAAAAAACATGGCAGCGCCTCATCATCATGATTGGTGGTATTGTGGTGAATTTTATTGTAGGTATCCTGATCTACTGCATGGTGCTTTTTGTGTGGGGTGAGAAGTATTATAAAATGGAAGATCTGAAACATGGATTTGCAGTGCATGAATCATTCGAAGAATACGGTTTTAGAGACGGAGATAAAATACTGGATATTGACGGCCAGGTACCGCAGGATATTATGGATGTAAATGTAATACTGTTGCTACGTGGTGGTCAGTCTGTTCATGTGCAGCATGCTGATGGCACAGATGAGACCATTAAATTGCATGAAGATATTGAATGGGACATGTTTCAGAACGGTGCCATGAATGCTTTTGAGCCAAGGTTTTATCCAATCATAGATTCACTCAATGCTGAGATGAAACCATCCAAGGCCGGTTTTATGGAAGGAGATAGTATTGTTTCCATTAATGATCAGCCTGTAATTTTCTATGATGAATTCAGTGAAGAGCTAAAAAAGCATAAATCACAAAATGTAACAATTGGATTTTATCGAAATAATGCTTTCATGTCATTGCCTATTGAACTTGATTCTGCGGGTAAGATGGGTTTTATACCGGAGTATATTACTGATCAGGCCGCACTGCGTCAGAGAGACTATTCTTTCGGAGAATCCATTCCGGCAGGTTTCAGCATGGCCTTTACCACGCTGAATGATTATGTTACGCAAATGAAATTTTTGTTCACCAAAAAAGGAGCTTCGAGCATTGGTGGATTCGGAGCTTTTGGTGCATTATTTCCCTCTACCTGGGATTGGCACTCATTCTGGCTGATGACCGCATTTATTTCAATCGTTCTGGCATTTATGAACTTTTTACCAATTCCGGCCCTGGATGGCGGTCACATTATGTTTTTGCTGTATGAAATGATCACGGGCCGCAAACCGGGTGATAAATTCATGGAATATGCGCAAATGGTTGGTATTATTTTATTGCTTGGGCTGTTGGTTTATGCCAACGGAAACGATTTGTATAAACTGTTTACCGGGCAGTAATCAATAACTCCAGCTAATTGGTAAATTTATTGTCACCATGAATACTTCGCATAGCTTATGAATTTTATGGTTTCTTAATTGAATCCTATTGCATAAGCTTCAATGCCTTGTTCTCAGACTTACTCGCCTTGCCTCTTGCAGAATCTGGGTCAGTTAAGGACAAGTTTTATTTTGTTGACAGGACAAACTAAAGGTTTTACACACAAAAATTATCGCTCTGGCTCTGTTTCTCGTTCTGTATTTTAGTAACTCCAGCTATTGGTAAATGAGTTGTAAAAATCAAGTCCCAGTTTAAAATTCAGCTGAACAGACGGTGCATTGTTTTCCCTGACAACATAAAAAGCAGATATTTTAAAAATCTGTTTTTTGATTTTGAATTTACGTTCAAGACCGGCATAAAATTCAAGATGACGGTAGTTGATGTCATCAATCAACAGTAAGCCTCCACCGGCTACCAGTTCTATTTTTGTTTTGTTGATCAGCGGAATTTTATCGGTAATGGCACCGTTGAAGTGATGAATCACAAAGGCTTGTAAATAGGGCCTTGCCGTATGCAGGGTGCTGTCTAATAACTGCAAAGATTTTAACGGGTTAGAGAAAAAGAAAAGGTCTGATCCCCTGAAAAATTTGTGTTCTATAAAACGGATATCGTCAATGTTACTGCCCATAAAACTGCCCGCTACCAGGTTCCATTTCATGTTTCCAAAGGTTCCAAAAGTGATTTCATCAGAGGCACCCAGTTCCAGAAAACTAAAATTGACATCACTGCCAAAAAGGCCCGGCACACCAATTTTATAATTCAGTTTCAATTCAGGATAGGCGGTTCCAATAATAATCTTTTTTCCTTTTTTGTAAATGTAGGATTGTTTGAAACGGTACAGCAGCTCCAGCTCAAAAATAGACACTGTATACGTTTCAAAAGGCTTGGCCTGAATGTCGGACCCAACATTGTTCATCAATGAATCAAGCCAGGGTGCACGTTTTAATTCAGGCACTGCAATGCGGGTTGAATAGTCATAGCTTACCCGGCCATACAGCCCGTTAACAAGTTCATACCGCTGGGCAATACCAAAGAATTTTTTGCGCACAAAGTTGCTGCTGGCACCTGTATTTACAATTGACTCGTAATTGTTAACCAGGTCGTAAACATCTCCGCCGCTGACCTTGAGTGAACCAAAATGTTTGGGAAGATAGGTGTATTCAACTCCTAGCATACCCTTCAGATCTTTGTATTTAAAACCGTAATCAATTTCACCGTTCAACGCTATTTTTTGTCCGTTTTCAAATTCTTTGGAATAGGTTCCGGCCAGTTTATGACGGTAAGGACCAAAGCCAAAAAACTGGGGTTGGCTGATTAACGGAGCAATGTAAATTTCCTGTCCTTTTTCACGGTTTCGAAAGCCTACCCCGTTCAATAGAAAGTCCCATACGGTAAGCCTGTTGTATTCAGCGTTCAGACTGTCAATGTGGGCAAAGCTGTTTAATTCACGGTCAATACTGTCTTGTTCATGAATATAGGTCAGTTCTTCAGGTTTTAACTGAATGGGCCTGGCAGCAGCCCAGTAAAGTGAATCTTTATCAAAAGCGTCGTCGTTGTATGACATCACCGAGTTTTTGTATTCTTTTTCATCAAATCCCTGGTTAAAAACATAGTCTGAATGCTGTACGCGTGTGTTGGCCATTACAAGGTCCGTTCCGTCATTCATTGAATAAATAAATTCACGGCGTACTGCCACCCAGTTACCATCAATGTTTTCAAAATCATGAATAATTCTGAATTCTTTGAAATAATCCATGGCGGCTGAATTGATAGAAAGGTCCATCGATTTGATCACCCATAAACTGTCAATGATAAAAAGTGTGCCTGAAAAAAGCGGGCCTTCTTTAAACCGCGGCTCTACTTTAATTTCATAAATTTTCTGACCATTTTCGCAAAATACGCCTGCCAGATCATATTTATAATTGATAAATGCATTGACCGCTACAGGTGAAACAAGTTGCTTGGATGAAATTTTAGGCAGATCAATCAGGTTCTGATAGGGATCTACATCACCGTCCTGCACTTTTTCAAAAAAGATATACGGGTTGTATTCAATAACCTGGGTTGGTATCAGGTTGTCAGGATTGCTGAAATCAACTGAAACGGTAACCGTACTGTTTGATTTTTCAGCATAATCATGGTGCGCAATAATTTGCTCATGATAGGTGGCATTTTGTTCAAAGCTGGTAATGGAATACGATTCAATGAGGTTCATACGCTGCTTGCCCAGCGTATCAGCTTTGGTGATAAATGGCATCCGGTTCTCTTTTTCAAGAGAGGTCTTGATGTAGGTATTACACTGGTAGGTATCAAAACGTTTACCCAGGTTTTTTTTGTTGTCAATAACGTGACCGATTACTTCTTTGGCAATGTCTCTTTTATCGGCATAAACTTCAACCGTTCCCAGTTCGGTTGATTTTTCAAGCAACACTGTTTTATGGTAAGTCAGTTTTTCAGTAACAACCAGGGTGTCTGATTTTTTTTCAAAACCAATCATTGAAAATGTCAGCACATACGTGCCTTCTCCCGGAACCTCGAGAAAATAATTGCCCTGTACATTGGCCGGTACACCGTAAGTGGTGTTTTCAAGTGCAACCCTGACACCCGGAATTCCATTACCTGCTTCGTCCAGTACCACACCTTTTATGGCATACTGTGAAACAGCAGGTAGTGTAAAAAAGAAAAGGAATACAGGTAGAATCAGTTTCATGGAGCTGCAGATTTCCTTGTGAGACGATCAAATGTAGTGAAAGTTACAGATCGCTGAAAATTCCTTGCCTCTCTTTGAAATTACTCTTCCCAGCTCAGAATTTCGTCAATTGTACCAGTTGAAACAGAGTGATAATTTGGTCTGGCTTTGGTATAGATTTTTTTGGCCAGGGCCATGCCGCTTTCAGTTTTGGCAAGCTCTTCATACAACGGCTGTAGAAATTTACGACGCCCTACAGTTACCAGAAAGTCTTCCATGGGTTTGTTGATTTTGTCGTATCCTTTTTGAATTGATACCAGGTACCATTCAGACATGATTTCAGCATTTCCACAGGTAGAAAAATTAAATTCGTTGTCCAGCATTTCCATTTTGGTGACGTCGGCTTCTGCCGGTATCTGGCGAATGAAGTGCATCCACTCCTGGGTTGACCAGTCTGTCTTTTTTACATTCAATTCCGCCCCTGAATTCACAGAGGTAATCAGCGCTGCTTTTTCTGATACTTTGTCAAACCGGTCTGATTCTACTGCTACACAGTTTTCAGGAATTCCTTCACCATAAATCCATTCATCGGTATTGAATTCAATGTTGTTTGGTTCAAGCAGGTTTTTGTTCAGGAATTCAACAAACATTTCAGTGGTTACCGGCTGAAATTCATGCAGGTCAAAATAACTTTTTAAGAACGGATCAAATTTATCACGTCCTGCTGCAGCCTCCAGCGTTTTCAGAAACAGTGCTCCTTTAACATAGGCAATTGAAGTCATTCCTTCATCCGGGTCACGGCCGTCCAGGTTTAATTTCAGGTGGGTGTCCTCAGGGTGGCTTCCGGCCAGTATGTCTTCATTTTCATTTTCCAGTTCCTGGTACTCAATAGACAACAGCATGTCTGAATATTCTTTGCCGTATACTTTTTCCATAATGCGGTTTTCAATGTAAACGGTAAAGCCTTCATTCAGCCAGAAATCATCCCAGGTAGCATTGGTAACCAGGTTGCCTGACCACGAGTGGGCAAGTTCATGTGCAATCAGAGAAACCAGGGAGCGGTCACCTGAAATAATGGTTGGTGTGGCAAACGTCAGTTTCGGGTTTTCCATGCCGCCAAAAGGGAATGAAGGGGGCAACACAATAATATCATACCGGCCCCATTTGTATTCACCATACAATTCTTCAGCGGCAATAACCATTTTTTCAACGTCAACAAATTCATACACGCATTTTGAAAGCATTACAGGTTCTGTATAAACGCCGGTTCTTTCACCCAGGGTGGCAAATGAAAGATCACCCACCGCCAGGGCAATCAGGTAGGTTGGAATAGGCTGCGGCATGTCAAAGCTGTAGTTTCCGTCTTTGCTTTTTTCTGTCGGGTTGTCGGCACTCATAACAGCCATCAGGTTTGCAGGCGTTTTAATGTGGGCCGAATAGGTAATTCGTTTCAGGGGTGTATCTTGGCAGGGAATCCAGGTACGTGTTAATACAGCCTGCCCCTGGGTATAGAGGTATGGATGTTTTTTACCCGCAGTTTGTTGTGGGGTAAGCCATTGCAGCGAATTTGATCCCGGATCAGACTCGTAATAAATGGTTACTTTTTTGGTTTCAGGTTTAATCTGAACAGTAAGTGCTGAGCCCAGCAGCTCATCATCTTCGCCAATGGTATAGGCAGTAGCGGCCGTGTCATCATCCAGGGTAATTTTCTGAATAGCTTCATCATTCATGTCAAATACCATTTCGGTTACCCCGTTTACGTTTTCAATGGTGTGAACTACGCTGCCTGACAATACTTTACGCTCAAAATCAACAGCGAGGTCCAGGTGCAGGTGTTTGGAATAAACGTCATGTACGTTGGAATACGAGTGATCATCTTCCAGCACAGGGGCCGAATCAGTCTGTACGGTGTCAATTGGTAATACGGCTGATTCAGAGGCGTTTCCCGAGCACGAAACCAACCCGAAAAGGCCTGAAATGCTGATAAAGAAGCTAAATTTGTTCATAGTAATTGAAAATACGTTTTCCTTTCGGGCGTCAAAGATATACTTTAAAAAATGGTTGTTCTGTCAAAATTATATCAATGGCTTATTCCTGCCGTTAAATATTCATATTTAACGGATTAACTATCCGGACGCAATATAAATTGGCTGCAAGCGTTGATTTTAATAGATTTTGATTAATTTCACGGCCTTAAACTTTTCAGGTAGTAGCAAGGAAATTAACCCCGGAAAAGCTGAGACTAAACGGATTTTGCTGTTATTCAGCCTTCAGGAGTTATGGGATGTCGGGGAGAAAAGGAATACAATGATCAACTACTCAAAAAACGACCTTAGCAGATTATGCAAGTTGACCCGAATACCGATAAGTTTTTTCAGTCCAAAGTATTAGGACATCCGGCCGGACTTTTTGTTTTGTTTTTTACTGAAATGTGGGAGCGGTTCTCATTCTACGGAATGCGGGTACTGCTGGTCAACTTTCTGACCATGGCTTTTATTGGAACAAACCCGGGGTGGGAATGGTCTTCTGAAAATGCACTTTCGCTATTTGGTACGTACGCCGGTTTACTTTATCTGACACCCATTTTAGGCGGAATTCTGGCCGATAAATTTCTGGGGTATCGCTGGGCTGTGGTTTTGGGGGCTTTGATTATGACCCTGGGGCATTTCTGCATGGCGCTTGAAACGGAATTGTCACTCTACGTTGGTTTGGGATTGCTGGTGATTGGAACCGGGTTCTTCAAACCAAATATTACGTCCATCATTTCTGAAATGTACAAAGACCTTCCTAAAAAGAAGGATGGGGCTTATACCATTTTCTACATGGGTGTAAATGCAGGTGCCTTTTTTGGTATGATGCTGTGCGGTTACCTGGCAGAAAAAGTTGGATGGATCTATGGTTTTGGACTGGCAGGTGTTTTTATGCTGTTTGGTGCTTTCCAGTTTTGGCTGGCCAAACCGCTTTTTGGAACCATTGGAGATAAACCTAAAAAAGAAACCCGGGCAGAAAAAGCGGCAAAAGTTCTGGACTACAAACCCAATACGTTTACTACCGTCGACAAAATTTTAATTGCGCTTACATCAACCGTAGGATTCCTTTTTCTGATGAATGATCCTATTTCAAAAATTGCAAAGATCAATATTCTGCCTCCGTCAATAAACCTGGGTGAAGCAGTCTATGACGGGCCTTTATTTATTCTGGTAGTTTTGGGTCTAATTCCGTTTTTATTCCTCACCATAAGCCGTATTTTGCGGTATGAACAAGTGGTAAAATATCGCATGTTTGCGGTCATTATTTTTGCTTTTTTCACCGTTTTCTTCTGGTTGTCATTTGAACAGGGGGCCGGCTCGCTGGTGTTATTTGCCCGTGATCATACTGATCGTATTCTGGACGGATCTGCGGCGCTTATATTTAATATTGTAAACATCATTCTGACGCTTGGACCGCTGGTGATTATTACCTGGGTATTGTTCCGTTTATTCAGCCAGACATGGTTAGAAATCAAGTGGTCAAATATTGTTCTTGGGCTTAGTTTTGTGGGAGTCTGGATCATTGCTATCTGGATGATAAACCGTGATTTGAATACAACGGCTTATGAATTTAAAACCCAATGGGTAGATTATCCGACAAGGGATGCGGAGACACAGGAGCTGCTTAAAGATGAAAAAACCGGTGCACAGTTATATACCTCAGAACCATACATGGAATCAACTGTTGTTACGGAAGAGACCAAGGTAAAAGATACGGTTTTGGTGTTCAATGACCTGACCGAAATGAAGGCTGGTGCAGCGGTAAATGTGATTGCTGAAAATGGTGCTTATGTGAGCATGGACGAGGAAAAAGAAAAAGTGATCAGGCAGCAGCTTGATTTGCATAAAAGACCATCTCCGGTCATAAAAGGAACCGTAATCGGACCAAAATCCGGAGCAGTAGAAATAACCACATCCTGGTTCAGTATTCTCAACTCATTCTTCATTATTGCTTTTGCGTCGTTCTTTTCAAAATGGTGGGAGAGTAAGTATAACCCAAGTGCGGCTATGAAGTATGCGTTGGGACTCATTATTATGGGAGGCGGATTTGGTATTCTGGCTTACGGTTCACTGGGTATTGGAGGTGAGGGAAGTATTGAGCGGGTAAGCATGGTTTGGCTGATTATGGCTTATTTCTTTCACACACTGGGTGAGTTATGCGTGTCTCCGGTTGGTCTTTCCATGGTTAGTAAACTGGTCCCAGCCCGCATGATTGGGTTTATGTTTGGTATGTGGTATCTGGCTATTGCAATTGGAAACAAACTGGCTGCATCGTTGGGTGGTATGATTGAATCGGTAGTTGCTGATTATTCCATGTCTGTATTCTTCCTGATCTTTACAATTGTTCCGGTAATTGCAGGTATTTTAATTATGTTCCTGAACCCGGTTATGAAAAAATTAATGAAGGGGGCCGAATAGCATTTCTCTACTAAAAAAATTAAAAAGGTGTTGCAGAATTGTGACACCTTTTTTGTTGCGTGTATATTGTCTTTCTAAGCGAAGTGTAACGGAGCAAAGAAACCCTCCTAAGTCAGCGCCCGGTAAGTTCCGTTTTATCTCTCCCTAACTGCAAACAGGCTGTCGTTGCATCAGTGTCATCGGTGTTCCGCTTTCAGATTTTTTTTGAACACGGATAACGCGGATCGGACAGATTTTCGCGGATTTTAAAAAGGAAACATGAATCCGTTTTTCCCAGTCCAAAAACAGGCAGATGTTGCGTACATGCTCTAAAAAAATCAGCGACAGGAATTTTTCAAATAGCCCCACAACAAATTGGCATGATCAAAAAAAAACGTCGCACCTTTTGGGTGCAACGCCTTTAAGAAATATTCCTGTGTGTGAAATTATTCTTTCACAAAACTTACTTGTGACGTTTCTGTTTTAACCAGGTAAATGCCGTTTGAAAGTGTGCTTATGTCCAGCGTGTTTTTACCCGCGGCAAAATTACCGGTTGATACAATTTGCCCCATGGCATTAATCAATTGGTAAGGTGTATTTTCAGCAGATTCAATGATCAGTTTCTCGGATGCCGGATTTGGGTATACATTCATGGCCTGGTATTCTTCCGTAAGACTAACGAGACTGGTATTTTCAGTTACTGTGCCGGCCTGGTTAATGATGTAATTGTGCGGATCAATTTCAATGCTGGCAATGGTGCCCGGAAAACCGAGGTAGTGTAAGCTGTTTGCACTGCTGATATCGCCCAGGCGGAAATAGCTGGTGTTCCCCAGGTCATCTGTAATACCAATTTCCAGGTCATTGGTGAAAAAAGGTGTAACGCCCGGCATGGAAACGGCCTGGTTCAATTCAATAAAAACGGAACTGTTGATCTGGTTCCATTCAAGGCTGTAAGTTGGATAGCCTTCACCATAATACCACTCATTAAAGAAGTTTGTGAAATTCATGCCGGTTACAGTTTCCAATATGGCTTTGAAATCAGACGCATGTGCGGTGCTGTCAGTAAAGGTTTGCTGATAGGTTTGCAGTACGTCAAAAAATACGGCATCGTCACCAATTAAAAAACGCAGGGTGTGAATGATGGCTGCCCCTTTATTGTATACCAGGCGTCCGCTGAAAACACTTGCTTCATCCAACGAATCCAATACCCAAACACTTCCGCCGGGTTGTGACATAATATCATCATGGCGGTTTTGCATATCGGTCAGCTCATCACCGGGATAATAATACTCCCACATCAGGTGTTCGGTATATGAAGCAAATCCTTCATTCAGCCAGATATCAGACCAGCTTGCGCAGGTGACATTGTCTCCAAACCACTGGTGTCCCATTTCATGAACGGTCAGGCCATCTTCAAACCAGCCCAGGGTGGTCATGGTTGAATGCTCCATACCTCCGCTGATGGGAGCCATGCAGTGTCCGTACTTTTCACCGTGAAACGGATAGAGGCCATACAGGGTCGAAAAATATTCAATAAAATCAGCCACGTTGTCAATCTCATCCTGAAAATAAGGCAATGTTGCCGGGTTGTTATAGACAAAATTTTGAAGCATGATTGGGGCCGGTGCGCCAACCGGGTTTGCATAGATGGTGTACTCTACATATTCAGCCACCGCAATGGAAATGAGGTAATAATCGATAGGGTACGTGGTTTTCCATTCATAGCGTGACAAGCCGCCGCCCATATCGGTAACATTGGTCAAAACACCATTTGATCCGGCCATGTTGGTTGATGATGTGGTAACAAATGTGTACGATGAGTCGGCTTTATCCGTCAGTGATTGTTTACATGGGAACCATTCGTAAGCACTGTATGGTTCACTCAAGGTCCAGGTTACCTGGTTTCCCCAGCTGGGTGAATTGTCATTGGTCATGCCAGAGCCGCCGAGCGGATTAGTGATAGGGGTTGGCGGGGTGCCGCCGTAAAGAATTTTCATAAAAAAAGCATCGCCGCTGGTAAAATTTACCGGAACAAAAACGGCTGATCCGACTCGTGTAAAGGGCATGGATGTAATGCCGTCCAGCAGAATATCTGTGATCACAAGGTCTTCATGTAATTCAAACAAAAAGGTGTCGAGTACGGCTGCTTTGCTGGTAGCATGAATTTCAACAGAACCGTTGATGTCTGTTGAGGTATTTTCAAGTGCAACATCCAGAAAATAAAAATGAACGTCATACGCTTCAGTCAGCGCAATGTATTCAACACTGAGTGTATTGGACCGTTCATTTGAATGCTTTGCTGATTTCATGTGTGAGCAGCTGAGTCCGCTTTGCGCAAGTGAACCGGGAGCTGACACGAACATACAGCCCGCCAAAAAGAGTAAATGTTTTTTCATGCGTAGTTTTTGATGGTATGAAGATAGCAATTTCATTTAACCACCTGGCCGTTATTCTGGTAAATGCGTCGGGTGATTGATTGAACGGTATGATCTTAAGAAAGTCTGTGAAAGGGTTTCCCGCTGATCAGATTTATTTTCGCTGATTTTTTTGTTTTAATTCAGAATCTGCGACAATCCGCGGGAAATTCGATTTTGAACCCCGGCTAAATCTGGATTATCTGCGGCTTTTTCAGCGTCGCGATACCTCGCGATCTGCTGGAAAAATTTGAAAATAAACGGCTTCTTATATAAATTGTGTTTTATCAAGTTTGAGCCAATCTACAATTGAGTTGCAGAAAATATCTTCAATAACTTCTTTTGGTAAATCACTTTCTTCAATAAATTTTCCAATTTCAAGATCACCCAATGGAAAAGGATAATCTGAACCCAGGCATACTTTGCGCGATCCCTGAACTTTTAAAATGTATTTCAGCAGGTCAAGATCATGCGTAATACAATCAACCCAAAATTTTCCCAGGTATTCACGCGGATTTCGTTTGTTGTCAACCGCCACCAGGTCAGGCCGGCAATTGAAACCATGTTCAAGCCTGCCCATGGTAGGAATGAGCGAACCACCGGCATGTGATAACAAAACGCGCAAATCAGGAAGCCGTTCCAGCACCCCTCCAAAAATCAGGGACGCCATGGCCCTGGCTGTTTCTGCGGGCATGCCCACTAACCAGGGCAGCCAGTATTTTTCCATACTTTTCTGCCCCATCATTTCCCAGGGGTGAATCATAATAGCCATGCCTAGTTTTTCGGCCTCTTCAAAAACAGGGAACAACTGCGGATCACTCAGGTTCATGTCGTTGATGTTTGAACCAATCTGAATGCCGGGCATGTGCAGTTCATTTTTCAACCGGCGCAATTCCTGAATGGCAAGGTCTGTATCCTGCATGGGAATTGTTCCAAGTCCAATATAATTCTTCGGGTATTTTACAGTGAGTTCAGCAATGTGATCATTCAGAAATCTGCTCAGATCAAGCGTGTCCTGCGGTTTAGCCCAGTATGAGAACATGACCGGAATTGTGCAGACAACCTGCACCTGTGTATTAAACTGAGCATAATCTGCGATACGCATTTTTTCATCCCAGCAATTTTCTTCAATGCGTCTGAAAAAATTATTTCCCTTCATCATGTCTGCAAAACCCGGCTGATCAGTCTGCTTTAGCCAGATAAAGTCACCGTAACCAAATTTGTTGGTCCAGTTTGGCATTTCATGCGGCAATATGTGGGTATGCATGTCAATCTTCAGCATCGTCTATTTTTTTCTAAGTTTAATGAACTTGTCTACTTTTTCATTTTCAATCAGCACTGATAAATTGTAGTGAGCAATTTTCCAGGTCCCGTTTTCGTTGATCAGCACGCCTGATCCGCGGCACTCATCCATCCAGGTTGCCAGCGATTCTTCAAACCAGGCAACATCGCCGTTTTCACTGAGATACCAGTTGCGCCAGTTGGTTTTGAAGTCCCAGGTTGATTTTTTTTCAAAATAGGGCTGGCAAAATTCGCTGAACTGATCTTTGGTCCACCGTTCAGATGGATCTGTTCCTAAAAAGATGAAGCCGCTGGTCATAAAATTGAAATAGTCATCGAATGCAAAGGTGGCTACATCGTTGTGCCATTTATTCATCAGGCTGTCCAGGTGTATGGTGGTTGATGCCTGGCCTGTTGCTGATGCAAATTTAGGTTTTAAAACGCCTGTGTACAAATTTGCAATGCGGTATCCGGCATTTTCTTTGACCCAGATAACATGGTCAATACCGGCAAAAGCAAAGGTTTCGTTGATATAAAAACTAAAATGCACATCTACGTGCGTCAAACCGGTTTCCAGTTCACGTACCTCAATTTTGGTGAAATCTTCACGGTATTCTTTATTTCTGAACTTTTTCAGAACAGGTACAAAATCAGCGAGTTCTATCATTTCCAGTCCTTCGTCACCCAGGTGATAAAGCCGGGCATCGGGCAGAAAATGAGCAAAAAAGGACGCTGAATCGCCCCTGTTTAAATCGTTTTGCATTTGCGCCGTTGCTTCACTGAAATCAAATCCAAGGGCCGAACCGCTTAAAATCAGGCAACCGATTAAAACGAATTGCTTTTTAACACCATTCAACTTAAAAATTAGCCAATTATCCATGCGGCTAAAATAATTAAGAAACATCTGCTATTTTTGCCTCTCATCAAAAAAAGACGGAATGAAATTAAAATCTTGGATTTCAGGCGTACTGGTTTTAGCTTCGGCACTGGTATTTGCTCAGGACAGAAAAAAGATCGACTTTGTTGAATACGACCTGCCCAACGGTCTGCACGTAATTCTGCATGAAGATCATTCAACACCTATTGTGGCAGTAACCATTATGTACCACGTGGGTTCAAAAAACGAGCACGAAGGAAGAACCGGGTTTGCACACTTTTTTGAGCACCTGATGTTTGAAGGTACTGAAAACATTGACCGTCACCAGTATGATAAATATGTTGAAGGTGCCGGTGGAACGCTCAATGCAAATACCTCGCAGGACCGTACATTTTATTACGAACTGCTTCCGTCTAACCAGTTGGAGCTGGGGATCTGGCTTGAGTCAGAACGGCTGCTGCATGCCAAAGTTGAAAACATTGGTATTGAAACACAGCGTGAAGTAGTAAAGGAAGAAAAACGTCAACGGGTAGACAACCAGCCTTACGGTTCACTGATGTATGAAATTTTCAGAAGAGCTTACAAAGATCACCCGTATAAATGGCAGCCAATTGGCAGTATGGAAGACCTGGATGCCGCGCAGGAAGATGACTATGTGAATTTCTACCGCACATTCTACGTGCCTCACAATGCAACCCTGTCTATTGCCGGTGATTTAAATGTGGAGCAGGCTAAAAAATGGATTGCATCGTATTTTGGTACCATTCCAAACGGTGAAAAGCTGGATATTTACCGTGACAAAGAATTTCTGACGCTTGAAAAATTTCAGGCCAAATATGCTGCACAGTTAAAAGGCCGTGAAACATCCAAAGATTTTATCGGTGACTTTGAAAGAGACATGACCACCGAGGAATTCATTAAAGAGTATTTCCCAAATGCGTCAGAAGCCAAAAAAACAATTCCGTCACCAACTGTTAAAGAAGGTTTACTGACTGCTGAGGTGCGTGATACCGTTTATGATAACATTCAGTTACCGGCCATTGCCATTGCTTTCAGAACACCGGAATTAAATCACGCAGACCACTATGCGGTTGAAATGCTCTCCATGATTCTTTCACAGGGTAACAGTTCACGGTTAAATAAAAACCTGGTAGAGCAGCAGAAAGCACTTTTTGCTGTTTCATTCCCGTTCCCGCTCGAAGATCCGGGACTGGCCATTATGCTGGCTATTCCAAATATGGGAGGTGATTTGAAAGACCTTGAAGCTTCTATTGATGAAGAGGTTGCCAAACTTCAGAACGAGCTGATCTCTGATGAAGAATTTGGAAAACTGCGCAACATGATTGAAAGTGATTTTATTACTTCAAACTCAACCATGGCTGGTATTGCAGAAACACTGGCTGATTATTACACCTACAAACACAGCACGAATCTGATCAACACAGAGCTTGATAAATTTATGGCTGTCACCAAAGCAGATATTCAGCGTGTAGCCAAAACATATTTTACAAAAACAAACCGGGTGGTACTTTACTATTTACCGAAAGAAGGTTAATCATTAAATCGTAAAAAAAATTGTGCATATGAAAAAGATAGTAGTAGTATTGACCATTCTGTTTGCAGCCGTTTGCGGTTTTGCCCAGGTTGACAGAACAAAGGCACCGCAGCCACAGCCAAACCCTGAAATAAAAATTGCCATTCCTGATGCCCTGACACTTCCAAATGGGATGAAAGTTATTGTGGTTGAAAATCACAAATTACCCAAAGTGTCTTTTCAGTTATTTATTGATTACCCAATTGCAGCAGAAGGTGACAAAGCCGGTTTGAGCGCTATTTTTGGTGAATTACTGGCGTGCGGAACGACAAGTATGTCGAAAGATGCATTTGATCAGAAAATTGATTACATCGGTGCTAGCCTGAATACCAGTTCACGTGGATTTTTTGCTTCATCACTTAAAAAACACACACCACAATTGCTGACGTTGCTGAGTGATCTGATCATGCACCCGGCTTTTCCGCAGGAAGATTTTGACCGTATTAAATCACAAAACCTGACCAACCTGGCTTCTATTGCAACCGATGCAGATGCCATTTCAGGTATTGTAGGCGGTGTGGTGAATTATGGTACGACACACCCTTACGGTGAGGTAACCAATGAAACAACCATCAACAACATTACCCTGGATGATATTAAAACCTATTACTCCACCTATTTTACACCCAACTATGCCTACCTGGTAATTGTGGGTGATGTAACACAAGATGAAGCCAAAGGATATGTGGACACCTATTTTGCATCGTGGCAAAAAGGAAATGACCTGAAAAAACCGGTTTATAGTTTGCCGCAAACCAAAGGCAACAATGTGTATTTTGTAGATAAGCCGGGCGCAGTTCAGAGTGTTATAGACATAACGCATACCGTAAACCTGAAACCCGGACATCCGGATGAAATTGCACTGAGTGTACTGAACGGTATATTAGGCGGCGGCAGTTTCTCTGCCCGCTTAATGGCAAATCTTCGTGAAGACAAAGCATATACCTACGGGTGTTATTCATCTATTTACAGTGATGAAATGGTAGGTGGCTTTTCAGCTGGCGGAAGCTTCAGAAATGAAGTTACAGACAGTGCCATTGTGCAGATACTTTTTGAAATTGACCGTATCTCTAAAAACATGGTAACCGATGAAGAACTTACCCTGGTGAAAAGTTCAATGACCGGTGCCTTTGCCCGCTCCCTTGAACGGCCTGAGACAGTAGCCCGTTTTGCACTCAACACCATTCGTTATAATTTGCCAAAAGACTATTATTCAAGCTACCTTAAAAACCTGGAGAAAGTCACCAAAGAAGATTTGCTGCGCGTTGCCGGTCTTTACCTGCAGCCAAATCACCTGAACATTGTGGTGGTAGGTAACCAGGAGATTGCTGAGAAGCTGAAAGTGTTTGATGCCAGCAATGCGGTACATTACAAAGATTATTTTGGAAATGACAAGGCACAGTTAAAAGCGGTTCCTTCCGGCGTTACATTGCAGACTATTCTTGATAATTACATGTTTGGGGCATTTATGGTTTCAGACAAAGCGGCGTTTGAAGCAAAACTTGCAAAAGTTGGGTTGATTCAAACATCGTATGTTGCCGATGTACCTGAAATGGGAGGTAAACTTTTAATGACTACCTACGAAGGAAAACCAAATAAATCTGCAACCCTTATGAAAGTGAGCAGTCCTGATATGAATGCGGTTGTACAGAAAGAATGGTTTAACGGAACTGCCGGCGGAACTTTTGCGATGGGTGCAGGCTCAACCAAATATGAGGGAGATGAACTGGCAGCTAAAATGAAACCCTCGTTTCCGTTTAGTCAGTACTATTATCTGACAGATGAATCGCTGAATGTTGAATTGCTTGGAATTGATGTAGTAGATGGCAAAGAATACTATAAAGTAAAAGTGGCTGAAAAAGACAACAAGGATGAATTTTCGTACGAGTTTTACAGCGTTGAAACCGGCATGCTTGAGAAAAAAGAAACCTTTACAAAAGGTGAGGGAGAAGAAGTGGTGAGCGTACTGGTAACTTTTGGTGATTACAAAGACATGGGCAAAGGGTTTTACCTGCCGCATACCATGTTAATTAACACCCAGGGGCAGGCCCTTAATTTTGTGGTATCAGAAATTATCATCAAGAAAAAAGCCAAATCAAAAGCATTTGAAGGAACTTTTTAACCCGTTCGGATAATGACGAACAAAAAGCCGTCCTGACACTTTGGTCAGGACGGCTTTTTTTGTATCTTTCCTGTATGAAAAATCTGATCGTAGCTTCATTTGGCCTTGTTTTTTTTGCATGTGCAGCTGCGCGTGATAAAAAAGCCCTGGAAGAGGATACGCTTTCATTTGAATCGCAAGAAGATTCCGCACTCTTTTCTGAAATCGATGCTATGTTTAAAACAGTTGAAGCCAAAGTCATTTACGAACCCTTTGTCAATAAAGCCGGTAAACTCATTGAAGGTGTTGGCGATTACTTTTTGGTGTATGACAATCAAAACTGGTTTATCAAATTCTCAGCAGGATCTGTATTGCGTGAGGATATTGCAAAACTCAAAGATCAAACCGCTACATTCAGCCTTGCAGAAATGGAGGGCTTGTGGGATACCGATGATCCAAACGTTCAAAGCCGCATTGGCAAATATGTGATCATTTATGAAATTGTAAAGTAATAGCTTTAGCGGCTCGTTCATTCTTTGTTAACATTCTCCTAATCTAACGCATAATTATTTTACTTAATTTTGATTGTCTTGTTTGATAACCTGTTGTTTAGGGTTGTCTGCCAGACATTCAATTAAGTGATCACCCTACAAGAATCCGCCGCCGGGCGGAGATTCCGAAACCACTTAATTCATTGAGTTTTTTTGCCATGAAAAAAATGAATGAATTAGTAAGGGGATTTGTCGTTGCAGTGCTTGCGATGTTCTTTACCGGTACATATTCTTTTTCACAATCCATCTGGACAAATCCGATTACCGGAACGGATCCCGGTTTATCCAATCCATATACGACGGGCAATGTGTTTGATGCAAATATTTCGGTAGCGGGCATTAGCCATGGAACCGGGGTAAATGGTAATGCCGGTTCAAACCGGTATAATACAAATGGGTGGAATACCGGGGCAATTGATCTGAACGCTTATTTTCAGTTTACACTCACACCAAATTCGGGTTGTGAAATTGATTTTACCAGTTTTGTTTACACCGGACAATTATCTACCGGAACAATGAGTTTTGCTTTTCGCAGCAGCGTGGATGGTTTTACTGCAGATATTGGTACACCCGTGACAGCAGGTACAACAATTAGTCTGGCTGGTGCAGCGTATCAAAACATTACAACTGCAATCACTTTTCGCCTTTATGGCTGGGGATCGGCAGCTTCGGGAACAACTTACAGTATCAATGATTTTACGTTTAACGGAACCGTTACCTGTGGCGGATGTCCGGGACCTGTTGCAGAACCAACAACAGAAACGACAGCAGATACGGCAACACCCGGCTGCACATCGGTTATTTTAGACTGGACCGCAAGCACCACCGCTGATAATGTTTTAGTTGTCATGTCCACAGCTGCTATTTCAGATACCCCGACAGATGGTACCGCCTATACGGCCAGCACAACTTTTGGCAGCGGTGAAGAATTAGTGCTCGCAGACGGGCAGTATGTTGTTTACAACGGAACCGGAACAACCGTAACGGTTACCGGCCTTACCGCCGGAACAACTTACAATTATGCCATTTTCGGATACGATGGGGTTACTGCAGATTGTGAAGAAAATTACCTCACGGGTGGAAATTTTGGTTCGTTCACAACTCCCGCCAGTTGTGGAACCGCAGAAATAACATCACTCATGGTAAATTCCTGCAACGGAACAAATGAAGGTACCGATGAACTGATTATTATTGAAAACGGTGATGAACTCATCAATGTAGATGACATGATTATCAGTCTGCCCAATACCACCTGGTGTAACAATGGCTGCGCCGGAGTTGACGGTGCAATTGTCAATAACCCTACCTATGTTTCCAACCTCAATGCCATGGCGGGCTGCTCGCCTGATTTATTTGTTTATGCAGACCCTATTCCGGCGGGTGCAACCATTATCATTTTTACCGGGAATCCACCTTCTGCAGTACTGGATTATTCAGCCAACTGTGGTGCGCCGGGTGCTCCTATGTATGTCCTTTTTTTAGATAACAGCAGCATTACCGGTAATTTTGCCAATTCAGGTTCAACGGTTAAAGTCATTGACATTGATTTTGGAAACGGCCAGTCCGATGCGGTTTCTTACCTGCCGGACAATGTTGCAAATGTAGATGGTGGTTCAGTAAACTATGACGCAGCCGGCAATGCCACGTATTACACATCCACCGATTGTGTTTATCCGCTTGCGATACGGCTAGCCTATTTTGAAGCAGAAAAAACAGGCAGCCGCGTTGCGTTGACCTGGGGCTCTTATTCTGAAGTAGATGCTGCCGGGTATGACATTCAGCGCTCAGCTGATGGTTTGATGTTTGAAACAATTGGTACCGTTGCCATTCAGGGTAATTCAGATTTTCTAAGGAACTACACCTGGTATGATGAAAGCCCGTTAAAAAATCCGGTGACGTATTACCGGCTGGCTATGTCAGATATCTACCAGGCAGCAACCTATTCACACCTGGTTTCTGTGGCCGGAACGGGCGTGTACCTGTTTTACAAGAACAATCAAATCGTTTTTCAGTTTGATCAGGCTCCGTTACTGACCGGTGATTTAATTATTTACGCAGCTGACGGGTCTGTTGTTTATGAAGGCTCATTGCTGAATCAAAACACCATTCCGTTCTATCACCGGGGTATTTTCTTTGTAGAAATTCCTGAACTTCATTACCGGGTAAAGATTGCTTGTTTTTGAGCTTGTTAACAAGTTTTCCACTGTGTCATTTTATCTTGTTAATAAGGTCCTGTTTACTGTTCATTAATTTTTGAAATTTGAAAAGCTGTTCAAAAAATTAAAAAACCTGAAAAGCTGGCTTAACCCTTACCAAAAGGCTATCTTTGCAGAAATGGATGAAAACAAACCCGTAAAACCGGTAATCAAACGATCTCTCATTTCACAGAGTGTTCAAAACATCTCTGAACTTGGGAAACTGCCACCGCAAGCTGTAGATATTGAAGAAGCGGTGCTGGGTGCTATGCTGCTTGAAAAAAACGCGGTGAATGATGCTATTGACATTCTTCAGCCGGAAAGTTTTTATAAAATTGAACATCAGAAAATTTTTGCAGTCATTCTTGAATTATTTGCCAATTCAGAAAACATTGATATTCTCAGTGTAACAGAAAGGCTTCGCAAAAAAGGAGAATTGCAGCTCATCGGCGGTCCGGGTTACATTGCACGACTCACCAATAAAATTGCTTCTGCAGCGCACGTAGAATATCATGCGCGTATCATCTCTGAAAAATTCATTTTGCGTTCGTTGATTGAAGTTTCGTCAGAGGTTATTAAAAATTCGTACGACGAAACACAGGATGTTTTTAATGTGCTTTCAGAAGCTGAAGGCGGCTTGTTCCGCATTGCAGAGGGCAACCTGAAAAAAAGTTATCAGAACGTAAAAGACCTGGTAAGTCAGGCCGTTCATGAAATTGAAAAAGCCAGTGAAAATAAAGACGGGGTGAGTGGTGTTCCGTCTGGTTTTACGGATTTGGATCGCTTAACATCGGGCTGGCAAAAGTCTGATATGATTGTTCTGGCGGCCCGTCCCGGAATGGGAAAAACAGCATTTGTACTTTCCATGGCGCGCAATTCAGCCGTGCAGTTTGGCCAGGGAGTTGCTATCTTTTCACTTGAGATGTCCAGCGTTCAGCTGGTGAAACGTTTCATGGCTATGGAAACCGGAATCTCTTCTGAAAAACTGCGAAAAGGTTTTTCTGGTAAAGAAGACTGGGAACAGTTGCATGCACGTATTGGCGGCCTGACAGAAGCGCCTATTTATATTGACGACACACCGGCACTTTCTATTTTTGAGCTGCGCGCTAAATGCCGCCGTATGAAAATGCAGCATGACATTCAGCTGGTCATTATTGATTATTTGCAGCTGATGTCTGCCGGAACAAAAGGCGGCAACCGTGAGCAGGAAATTTCAACCATTTCACGTTCCATCAAAGAAATTGCAAAAGAGCTGAACGTGCCAATTATTGCCCTTTCCCAGCTAAGCCGTTCGGTTGAAACCAGGGGAGGTGATAAACGTCCGTTGCTGTCCGATTTACGTGAGTCCGGTGCCATTGAGCAGGATGCCGATATGGTGTGTTTTATCTACCGTCCGGAGTATTACGGACTCATTGAAGACGAGAACGGAATGCCGACAGAAGGAATTGGCGAGATTATTGTAGCAAAGCACCGGAATGGATCACTTGACACCGTGCGTCTGAAGTTTATAAAAGAATTGACTAAATTTGATAACCTTGATTCATTTGACACCGGTGGTTACGGTGGATTTAAAGCCAACAAGAGTTTCGAAAGCGGTAACTCGGCTACCATTACTGTAAGCAGTAAAATGAATGAAGACGATGATTTTTTGAACAATTCAAATGAAGAAGTTCCTTTCTAAAATAACACTCCTTTTCTTGTTTCTGACGGCGTTCAGGTCACAGGCTGCCACCATTCTGGTACCTATGGATGAAACGCAAACCGAGCATTTGAAAGCATACGGTGTAGCTTACCGCGTTTTGGAAAGAGGTTTTATTATGGAGTGGCTGCTCAATTACCGCGGCGGAAGTTTTTTATTTCCGCAGGAAGCCGGTATTGAAGAAGATCTCATTCTGTCACGTGTGTCATACAAAATACTTCCCGATGTAAAAGTGCAGCAGATTAAATCAGAAATTGCGCAGCCTGAAGCTAACATGGAAGTAGTGCAGTTAGAAACCGCACCCAAAATTGCTGTTTATACGCCTGGCGGCAAACAACCCTGGGATGATGCCGTGACCATGGTATTAACCTATGCTGATATTCCCTACACTGAAATTTACGATTCGGCCGTGGTGAATGGTGTTTTGCCTGATTACGACTGGTTACACCTGCATCACGAAGATTTCACCGGCCAGTACGGTAAGTTTTATCAGAATTATCACAATGCTGCCTGGTACCAGAAACAGGTGAGAGACACCGAAGCATCAGCCGCTATGTTGGGCTTTGCAAAAGTGTCAGCCATGAAACTGAGTGTTGCCATTAAGATCAAAGAATTTGTTGCGGGCGGTGGCTTTTTGTTTACCATGTGCTCTGGAACCGACAGTTATGACATTGCCCTTGCAGCCTACAATACCGATATCTGTGATGTGATTTACGATCACGATCCGCCGGAACCGAATTTTCAAAGCAAGCTGGACTATTTACAGGGATTCGCATTTCAAAATTATACGCTTGAAAAAGATCCGGTCAAATATGAATATTCAGACATTGACGGGTCTGATGATCACAAACAGATTCCCGAAGATCAGGACAAATTTTTCTTGTTTGAATTCTCAGCCAAATGGGATATTGTGCCCACCATGCTGTGCCAGAACCATACCCGTGAAATCAACGGATTTATGGGCCAGACAACCGATTTCAGAACTGAATTTATCCGGCCGGAGGTTTTGATTATGGGTGATAACAAAGCGCTTGGAACAGCCCGTTACATTCACGGTGAATTTGGTGAAGGAACCTGGACTTATTACGGCGGACATGATCCGGAAGATTATCAGCATTACGTTAATGATTTGCCAACAGATTTAAGTTTGCACCCAAGTTCTCCGGGGTACCGGTTAATTCTCAACAACATTCTTTTTCCGGCAGCTAAAAAGAAAAAGCGTAAAACATAATTGAAGTCAGAGACAACCCTGTCATTTTCCGGTTGTATATAAATCAGATCTTTGCAGATCATTTTCAACACATGGTTAGTACCTGAAACGGGAGCTTATTGAGTTCCCGTTTTTGTTTAATTCGTTTGAATACAACCTGTTTATTGCCGTTCACCCAAAAAATACCCCGTGCCTGACCTGATAAACGGATTAAGTGCTATCTTTCAAAAAAAATTATAAAACATGTCTGACTATTCAATTGAAAAAATTCAGGGTTTTCAGGGTAAGTACCCTAAACAGATCTGGTATTTGTTCTTGACTGAAATGTGGGAGCGTTTTTCATTCTACGGAATGAGAGGGATGCTTGCTGTTTTTATGACAGAGCAATTATTCTTTACAGATAAAGAGGCGAATTTAAAATATGGCGCAATTCAGGCCTTTGTATACGCCTTTACGTTTATTGGTGGTTTGTTTGCTGATAAGATACTGGGTTTTAAAAAATCGCTTTTCTGGGGCGGCTTTCTGATGATTATTGGAAGTTTTATACTTGCCTTCAATCCGCAGGATTTGTTTTTTCTGGGTATTGCTTTTACTGTAATTGGAACCGGTTTCTTTAAACCAAATATTTCAACAATGGTTGGTGCCCTGTACAAAGAAGGTGATTACCGCCGTGATGCTGGTTTTGGTTTGTTTTATACCGGTATTAACCTGGGAGCCCTGGTGGGCGGTGTGGCTTGCGTTGCAGTTGGTATGGCTTATTCCTGGAATATTGCTTTTTCATTAGCTGGTTTTGGAATGATCATCGGTCTTGGTTTGTTTTTCTTTACCAAAAAAACCATGGGAGCAATTGGAGACAGCCCGCTGACAAATGTTGAAGCCGGTAAAAGAACCCGCATGGAACTGGTGGTTTACATTCTTTCCCTGGCATGTATTCCGGCAATTATTCTGATGGTTAAGAATACGGATTATACAGATATTTTTATGTATACAATCGGACCATTGACATTGATTTACCTGATTTATGAAATGAGACAGTTCAATGCAGCTGAAAACAAAAAAATCGTTGCAGCGCTGGTGTTCATTTTCTTCTCCATTATTTTCTGGGCATTTTTTGAGCAAAGCGGTGGATCACTGAGTTTGTTTGCACTCAATAACCTGCATGATAACCTGCTGGGCATAGAAGGGGTGAATCCCAATACCATTAACAACGGTGCTAACTCTGTATTTGTAATTGCCTTCAGTGCGTTGTTAGGTTTATTATGGATCTGGATGGCCAAGAAAAAAATTGAACCCAATACACTGATCAAATTCGGTCTTGGATTTCTCTTTCTGTCGCTTGCATTCTATATTTTTTACTCCTCCCGTTTTTTTGCTGATTCAACCGGAAAAACATCACTGAATATTTTCACGTTTGCATACCTGGTTATCACATTTGGTGAATTGTGTTTGTCACCAATCGGGTTGTCTATTATGACCAAACTGGCACCTCGCAAGCTTTGGGGAGTTATGATGGGAATGTGGTTCCTGGGCAGTGCATACGGACAATACGTTGCCGGCCTTTTGGGTGCGGGAATGGCTTCTCCAAAAGACGATGCAACGGCTATGGAAAAATTAACGAGTTATACAGATGGCTACATGCAATTATCAATCTATGCATTGATTGCCGGTGTTGTTTTGATTGTTATTTCTCCACTTGTCCGAAAACTAATGGGCGAGGTAAAATAGTTCAGCCATTAAACCGATACTAAAAAAGGATCCCGGCAGGGATCCTTTTTTGTTTTTACTGAACCGGTTCTTCAGCCGGTGGTGGTGATTTTAATTTCTCCAGAAATTTTTCAAGCGCGGTCCAGTACTCTTCGCCATCTTGTTGTGTTGGCCAAAGTACGCGTGCGCCATGCATTCCTTCGCCTTCAGGTGAAAACACAACCTGCTGATCGTTGCGTTGTCTGCCCAAAACCAGTTCCCGCACAAAAGGCATTTCTTCATTGGCAGCGGTTAAAAAGAATGGTTTTTCAAATGAGATCATTTTTTCAATCAGGTCGCCGCGTTCTGGCGCAAAATAATTACCAGGACTGAAAGCTACTACAGCACTCACGTTTTCATTTTCAATGGCCTGGTAAATACAAAGTGTAGACGAGTAAGAGCTGCCGAGCAGAATGACGGGGCGGTTGTATTTAGTATATCCATAGTTTATGGCTGCAACAATATCCTGTTCAGCATCCAGATAATCCGTTGGTTTTTGAGCTTCAACAGCGCGCAGCCATGTTTCGTTCCGCTGGTCGGCAATTGGACCACCGGAGCGTTGGTCAATAGCGAGGCAGTTAAAACCTAAATCATTAAAACGTTCTGCAATGCCGGCATATTCATATTTGCAGAATTTGGCCTGGTGGCATAATACAATCAGTGGAAACGACGGATCTTTCTCATACAGGTTGGCTGTGATTAACAGCGAATCCAGCGATTCAAATTCAACGGTCTGTATTTTTTGCTCAGTTCCAACGAATGTGGTTGAATCTGTTTCAGTTTGGTTTGACACCGTTTCTGTGCCACTTCCGTTGCAGGAAATCAGCATGAATGGCGCAATTGTCATTGACAGGATTATTTTTTTCATAGGTTTAAAATTCAAGGTGAATATTTGTAGTGGAGTTAGTCATCGAATTTGTGAACGACTTTCATAAATCAGGGGTAATGCTTTTTGCCTTTCAAGAATGAGGCCTGCTTTTTCAATTTCGTATGCAAGGCATGCTTCATATGCAGACTCTAACAAACCTGGTCCAAGAGCCTTATGTACCCTGATTGCACAACCAATTATGATTTCAGTTAACTCATTCTCCGTCATCACTTTTTTAAGCAAATATAGTACACGTTCTAACTTATTTATAATCCTTGATACCTGGTTTTTTTACTGAAGCGTTTGTATGTATCAGGATGATCTTTGCGCAACCTTTAGCTACCACTTGGTCCTTCAGCGATTGAGATTTTTTTTTACCGCAGAGATTTACGAGGAGGTTGCGCAGAGGTCCGCTGAGTTGTTTGATTCAAAACGCTATCTGCGTAGCTCAGCGCCTTCTCAGCGCCCCCTCCGCGGTTAAGAATTTTTTTTACTGTAGGGTCCGCCTGGCTATATGTATCAAGATGATCTCTGGGAACCGCGATTAAGAAATAGAATCATTTTTGAATAAAAGTTAAGGAGATTAGGCTTCCAGAGACTTGTATAGCTCCTTAAACTTAAACCCCAATGTCATTTTCACTTTTTTATTTGATATGATTTTGAAAGAATCTTCTGTCACGTTTTCAAAGACAGGTGTTTCAATACCAGCCATTCCGGCCAGTTTGGAATAGAACTCTTTTTTGGTGGGATGTTCATCTGAGCAGCAGTTAAATGTTTCGTTCTGAATGCCTGATTCGATAATTTGAACAAGTATATCTACAGCATCATCCCGGTGAATGAAATTGATTCTTCCGTTTGGATTCTCCCTTACTTTGGATGACCCGGCAAAATTAACCGGTTGCCGGTCATACCCAACCAGGCCGCCCATTCTGAGAATAACAGGATGGAGCTGGTCAAAGGATTTCACTACCTGTTCAACCGCAAACAAGTTGCTGTTGGTATCCACTGCTGCTGTATCAGATTCTGAAATTTCTGAACGGGTGTTTCTGTAAATGCCTGTAGAACTGACCAGGATTACCTGCTTCACCGAACCGGTTTCGGCTGCTTGTTTTAAAAGAGATTCCAGGGGGGGCAGGTGTATGCGTGAAGCAGGAACAGCAATGATCAGCACAGCAGAGGTTAAAAATACCTCAAGCGCCTTGGTTTCGGGATTATCCAAATGAATCAGCACGGGCGCAATGCCATATTCACGCAGGGTATTTATTTTGGCCTGATTTGTGATAGATCCCATCACTGAAAATCCTTCATGCTGCAATTTTTTGCCAAGCGGAAAGCCCAGCCAGCCGCAGCCAAGAATACTGATTGAATTTAAGTTGGTGGTCATAACATCAGATCATCCAAAGTTACGTATTCTGCCCCTGCAAAAAAAAAGTAAAATTGAACGTATGGAATTTTCAGTTGTATCTCATCCATGAAAAAAACAAGTGCTATGTCCAGACTATTTCTACTGCTGCTTTCATTTGCAGCAACAACCGTTTCTTTTAGTAATGAAATTAAAGTGGTTTCCCAGATTGATGACGTAACTGTCTTTTTACAGGGAGCACAGGTAAACCGCAGTGGTTCGGTTACTATACCAGCCGGAACCAGTGATGTTATTTTCACCGGTATTTCGCCCTTACTGAAACGGGAAAGTTTGCAGGCCGGTACCAAAGCAAATATTTCTATTCTGGCCGTTCACTACGAAACAAAAACGGTTGAAAAGGCTCAGAATAAAGAAGAGTTGGCTGAACTTGAAAAAGCGCAGCTTGAAAAGCAGGAGGCGCTGAGTAAACTTTATGCAAAGCTGGAAGTTATTCGTACGCGTGAGGCGCTGATTGCCAACCTGGCTTATTACCAGTCTCAAAACATGTCTGCTACTATTGATGATATTGTTAAAGCAGAGCAGGTAATTGCAAGCAAGCTGGAGGCCATTAAACTGGAAGCATTACAGGTTGAGAAACAGATTGAAGAAATGAACCGCGATGTAAATCAGCTCAGCCAGAAGATTGCAGCAATGGGTGTTATTTATGAAAGCATTGAACCGCGGGTGGTTATTAAAGTGAAAGCAGCAGCTGAGGTAAAAGCAAAATTCACACTGTCTTATTTTGTATCAAATGCGCGTTGGTATCCAAGCTACAATCTGAATGTAAAAAGTCTGGATGAACCGCTGCTGATTGATTACCAGGCAAACATATCACAGCAAACCGGGGAGGACTGGAAGGATGTGAAATTAACCCTGTCTACGGTTGATCCAAACCTGTCAGGCCAAAAACCCATTTTAACACCCTGGTACCTGGTTTTAAACCAAATGAATCAACGGCCCGATGAAACCAATTACAACCGGTATACCCCTAACCAGGTAAACACCGTTTCAGGCAGAATTACAGATCAGTATGGCGAACCCTTGCCTTATGCAACTGTTTTAGTGGTGGGGTCTACGGTGGGTACTTATACAGATGCTGACGGATTTTATACATTGAACATTCCGCAGGGCAAAAACCAGATTTCAGTCTCGTTTATCGGGTACAATCCGGTGACAATTTATGTAACGGCCAATACGCATAACATTGTGCTGGCAGAGAAACCGCTGATGCTTGAAGAGATTATTGTGGTGGATGCGCTTGAAGCTGAAAATTATAATTATTCATACGCATACGCCGATGAGGTGGTGGTGCTTGATGCCTATGAAAGCCAGAATATCAGTTATGATTACAGCGCTGTGGAAGTTGTTACCTCATCCTCAATCCGTGAAAAAAAATCAAATCAGCCAAGACTCAACAAACAGGCCATTTATTCACCCACTTATTCTGCCCCGGTTGAAATGGAAAGACAGGTGAATGTGGTTTCCGCTGAATTTGAAATTGAAGAAAAATATTCCATTCCGTCTGATGAAAAAAACTACAATGTCAAAATTGATGAAATAGAAAAGAAAGTATTTTACCAGTATTACTGTGCACCACGATTTAATACAGATGTGTTTTTAACTGCACAGATGACGGATTGGGAAAGCCTGAGTTTGCTGGAAGGGCAGGCCAACATTTTCTTTGAAGGAACCTTTGTAGGCTCCAGTTTGCTGGATGCCAAATTTGTGGGTGATACACTTGATATTTCACTGGGCCGTGATAAACGTATTGTGGTTGACCGTGTAAAAGAAAAAGAATTCAGCAAATACAAAATTGTGGGTGATGAGGCATCCAAATCTGTCAAATGGGTGATTTCAGTTAAAAACAATAAAGATGTTCCAATTAACCTGATTGTAGAAGATCAGTTTCCGCTTACCAGTGATTCACGTATTCAAATTGAAACCGACGAAGTGCAGGATGCAAAAGTGGATGAAACAACCGGCATCATTACCTGGGATATTAAACTTGCAGGGAGCAAAATGACGGAAGTCTCCTTTAAGTACAAGGTAACCTACCCAATTGGCAATGATGTTTACCTTGATTAAAATCAGGCCAGCATTATTGCCAGAATAGAACCAACGGAGAGTAGAATTCCAAACCAGTTTGAGCGGGTTAGTCTTTCCCTGAAAAACAAAAATCCGGTAAGTGCTGAAATTACTACTACGCCAATGTTATATACCGGGTTAACCTGTGAAACCTCCAGCTGGCCGCTGTCAAGCGACCGGAAGAAGAACCAGAGTGTCAGAAAATTGGGAACACCTACTGCAATGCCCCAGAGTATATTTTTAAGGGCAAGGGTAGAAGCACCGCTCATTAATCTTGGAATCAGCATAACCAGTCCTACAGTTGCTGCGGAAAGAAAAATAACGACAAAAAATAATCCGTTGAGCGATGCATCAACATACCATTCTTTGGCGCAGTTGAAAAGCACGTCAGCCAGTCCCTGTCCAAAAAAAATCACCAGGATGAGCCAGAGGTATTTGAAATCAAAACTGAGTTTAGCCCCATTTGTGCAGGTGAAGTAAACACCGCCCAGCGCGAGTATAATGCCAAGTACTTTTAGAAACGAAAGTGTTTCACCTTCAAATAAGAGAATGGCCGCCAGAATAGGAATAACCAGCGACATTTTATTAGCCACGGTTGCAACAGCCATTCCTATTTTTTGCGATGCCAGTGCAAGCAGGTTAAAAGCAACCATAAACAAAACACCAACACCGGCAGCATACAATAGCCAGGCCGATGATGCGATCGCAGCTACGCCTGGTATTTCAGGCACCAGTGTAAAACTGAGTAAACCTGCGGTGATATAATTTATGGTAATGGCCTGCAGGTTATCAACCTGGTATTTTGCCATAAGTTTGAAGCAGATCAGAATAAGATTGAAACAAAGTATACCGGGAATTATATCAGCCATTTTTCAGAATGTGAACATGGTCGTTTCCAAAATAGTAAGACGCCGTTGTCAGGCCTTCTATGTTTGGTGCGGTACTTCCGTCGGTTAGTTTTTTTTGCCCGGTGAGAATGCGTGCTTCATTCCAGGTTTTGCTGTCCATAAAATGCTGAAGAGTAGTGCGCCCGCCTTCAACAATAACAGATTGAAGATTGAGCTGCCACAGTTTGCTGAGAATACTGTTTACGCTGAAATCTGCCGGAGAAATAAACTGCAGGTTTTCATCGCCGGTAACGTTTTTAGCTGTCAGCACAATGGTTTTTGCCTTGCGGTCACCCAGGTGAAAGGCATTGTAGTCAAGCCGTAAATCAGCATCAATCACAATGCGTACCGGATTTTTTCCCACAATTTCACGGCAGGTCAGGTTAGGATTATCATTTGCAACGGTTTTCCAGCCAACCATAATTGCGGCCTCTTCATGCCGCCACTGATGTACCAGGGTTTTGGTTGTTGGTTCAGTAATCCACACAATACCTTTGCTGTGCGGTTGATTTTTTTGCCGTGTGATATCTATAAAACCGTCGGAAGATTGTGCCCATTTTAAAATAACATACGGGCGTTTTTTTTCATGAAAGGTAAAAAAACGGGCATTGAGTTCACGGCTTTCTTTTTCCAGTACTCCAACCGTTACATCAATTCCGGCGGCGCGCAGCTTTGCAATTCCCTTGCCGGCAACTTCAGAAAAACTATCGACACAGCCAATAACCACCCGCGGAATTTTGTTTGCCACAATAAGGTCAGCACAGGGTGGTGTTTTTCCATGGTGTGCACAAGGCTCCAGGTTTACATAGAGGGTAGAGGCCTGCAAAAGTGATTGATCAGCTACACTTTTTACAGCATTCACCTCAGCATGTGCCTCACCGTATTTCATGTGATAGCCTTCCCCAATGATTTTGTGATCATGTACAATGACAGAACCTACCAGCGGATTTGGTGCAACAAATCCCTTTCCCTGCAAGGCAAGCTGAAAGCAGCGGCGCATGTATAATTCGTGGTCTGACATTGGCACAAAGGTAAATAAATTAACAGGTGCAGATTGCTGTTATTTTTGATTTCGCGGATGGTAGGAGATTATGGCTTCTTTGAGTAAATCATCACTCAGGTGGGTATAAATTTCAGTGGTACTGATTGATTCATGGCCAAGCATTTCCTGAACTGCGCGCAGGTTTGCGCCACCCTCTACCAGGTGTGTTGCAAACGAGTGCCGGAAGGTATGCGGTGATATGCTTTTTCGAAGCCGGATAGCCTGTGCCAATTGCTGAATGATGGTGAAAATCATAACACGCGTCAGCTTGCCGCCGCGGCGGTTCAGAAACAAAATATCTTCATCGCCCGGTTTCACATCCTGGTGAACGCGGGTAAAATTCCGATACAAACTGATTTCTTTTTCAACGGTTGAACTCACCGGAACCAGCCGCTCTTTATTGCCTTTCCCGATAACACGAATAAACCCTTCTTCAAAATACAGGTTGGTTATTTTCAGGTTCACCAGTTCGCTTACCCTGAGTCCGCAGCTGTATAGTGTTTCAATAATGGCGCGGTTTCGGTGTCCTTCATTTTTGGAAAGATCAATGGCATTCAGCAGCGCATCAATTTCTTCTTTTTCGAGTACCTCGGGTAATTTTCGCCCGATTTTGGGTAATTCAAGCAATTCTGTCGGGTCCTGTTTGATCTCATCTTCCAGCACCAGGTATTCAAAAAAATTCCGCATTCCTGAAATAATGCGTGCCTGTGAGCGGGCTGCAATTCCCATTTCACTAATCCACCTGATCATTTCCTGCAAATCACGGAGCACAATTTCTGCCGGTTTTTTTTCAGAACCTGAATACTCCATAAATTGCATCAGTTTCTCGTAATCACGCATGTATGCAAGAACACTGTTCTCAGAAAGAGATTTTTCAATTTTGAGATAACTCTGATAATCCTTTTTATATTTGATCCAGTATGGGTGCAAAACGAATATTGATTCTGAATGGTCCGAATCTAAATTTACTCGGAAAAAGAGAGACTGCTGTCTATGGAGACAAAAGTTTTGAAGATTACCTTGTGGAATTGAAGAAACAGTTTGCCCACGTCCATGTAGATTATTTTCAAACCAATGTTGAAGGAGAGCTCATCAATTACCTGCAGCAAAGTACACACGACGGTATTATTCTGAATGCCGGCGGATACACGCATACCTCTGTTGCCCTCAGAGATGCGGTTGCGGCCATTAAAATACCGGTTGTGGAAGTACACCTTTCAAATATTGCGGCGCGTGAGTCTTTTCGGCATGAATCATTGCTGTCACCCGTTTGTGCGGGATGCGTTTTTGGTTTTGGTTTGCGCTCGTATGAACTGGCACTGACGTATTTTATTCAGTGATAAAAAACAGATTGATTTAACAGCGCGTATAGCCGGCAATTTTACCGGTACTGATTTGAAATTAACGGGAAGAGGCAGGGTTACCGGCTGCTGATTTTTTTCAATATTTTGTGATCAGCCACAAAGGTTCCAAAGGGTAACAAAGAAGCCAGCAACACCCAAAATAAGGTTCCAAAATTCCACTTTATCTGAATGTGAACAGCAAAAGCTAACACCATGTAAAGCAGAAATAAAACGCCGTGTATCATGCCCACATAAAAAGTGGGTTCAGCTATTTGCCAGATGTATTTGAGCGGCATGGTAACTGCTAAAATTACCAGGAATGAAGTGCCCTCGAGCAGGGCAATGAGTCTGAAAAATGGAACCATTAAAAACCGGTTCTTAATTTATCCAGCATGTCATTCATTTTCTTTGCTTCTGCTTCAGAAATATGATTCAGCCGTTTGTCCATTTCTTTTTCCCAGCCATCAATTTCTTTCAATAAATCAAGACCTTCTTTAGCGATTTTAACATCTTTCTGTCGTCTGTCTTCGCTGTTTTCAGAACGCTCAACCAGTTTTTTCTGAACCAGGCGTTCCAAAATACGGCTGACATCTGAATTGCGGTCAATCATTCGTTCTTTAATCAGTCCAATGCTGACAGATTTTTGATTTTGTCCGCGTAAAATGCGCAGCACATTGTATTGAGTAGGGGTAATGTCGTATTTTTTGATGGTGTGCTGAAAACATTCACCAAGGCGGGATGTCGTGAGCATCATATTGACCATGAGTTTATGATATTCGTTCCGGAATCTGGATTTTAATTCATCTTCAATTTTCATAAACTCGGTTGAATGGTTGCGCGAAATTAGTGATTAAATCTTAAAAGTAGGCTTGTTCAAGTATGGCATCCAGGTAGCGGCCAAAGTCCTCGTCATAGACCGGACCTGCGCTGACAACGCCCGTAATACTTGTTTTTTCACCAATTTTAAGTGCCGCTGCTTTTTCATTTTCTTCTTCAAGCAGCGTGAACCGCACACCGGCATCGTGCTGATCACTTTTCATTTCAATAACTAGCTGCTGATTCAGATTGGTGTCAATGGCTGTAATTTTGCCAGACATGGTTACAATTTTGGAGTCACCGTCTTCAGCCAGGTATTTTTCATTGGCTGCATCCGGGTTTTTAATAAATTCAGTAACAAAATCAGTCACCTCAAATTCATCAAAAACTTCGGCAGTTTTTACATCACGATGCGGTTCAAACCAAAGGTTCAATCCAAAACCAACGGTCAGCAGCGTAAAACAGCCTGCTGCCAAAGAGGGATATCTGAATTTATTCATACTCAGCTTTTACAGTTAAGTCCAGCATTTGTGAAATGGAACCGTCTTTTCCGTCAATACCGTATAAAAAGCGGTCAAGCGTAAATGTTGCGCTGGCATAAATTTTACCATTTTCAATTCTGATCATGGCTTTTGTTTCAATGGGCAGCGTTGTTTCTTTGATTGTCAGGGAACCTTTTACGGTTATTTTATAATCACCGTTTTTTTGATAATTGACAGATGCGTTATTGGTAATTTCCCCAACAAATTTAGCCCGCGGAAACGTTCTTGAATGCATCACATCTTCCTCGTTAAAATGCTTTTGCATGGTTGCATTTTCAAACATAAAACTTTGAATGGCAAAACTAAAAATCAGCTGACCGGTTTCTGTATTCAGGTCGCTGATGCCGGAGTAGTTTTCAGCCAAAACGTCTTCGAGCTCTGAATAAAAACTAACAAAAGCTGTTTCGGTTGTTCGCACCTGCGAAAAAACAGAAAACGAAGCGGATGAAAAAAGCAGCAAAAAAAATACGCGTTTCATACCTTGATTTTTTTTAGTTTGAGATACAGGTAACAGATCCAGATGACGAGCAATATGGCCAGCGGAAAATAGAACGGTTCGTGGTGTTTGATATGGGTAAAAATGGCGCCTGCCAGAACCCCGCTCAGCAATGCACTGGCGCTGAAGTTTGTTTTGGGAATAAGCAGTAAAACAGCACCGGTAATTTCAACCCAGGCAATGGTGTTTTTCCAGGCGGTCAGGTTCCATTTTGAAAAGTTGTTGACGACAGTTTCAGCATCTGTGAGTTTCATGTAAGCGCTTGCCATAAAAACAAGTGAAACCGCTACCAGTACACTGTAATAACTGATTTTCTGAAAGGGCCGGGTTTGGTTTTGTGTCGAAAGTGGTTCCATAATTAATCAGAGATACAAATATACGTCTGAACATAATATGTTGCAACATATAAAAGTTATTTTTCCGTTAAAATTTCCGGGAAAGGGGTTTTAACAGTCAGCAGAAAGGTTTAATTGCCAAGCGATTTGGCAGATTCCATCACCTGTTTTTTCAAGTCGTCTTTGTACGCCTCAATTTTTTTACGGATGATTTCATTGGAAGCCCCAATAATACTGGCAGCCAGTATTCCGGCATTTTTAGCGCCATTGAGTGCAACTGTAGCAACCGGAATGCCGCCTGGCATTTGCAGAATGGAAAGAATAGAGTCCCACCCGTCAATTGAATTGGATGATTTGATGGGTACACCAATAACCGGCAGGGCTGTTAGTGAGGCGGTCATACCGGGTAAATGAGCTGCTCCGCCGGCGCCGGCAATAATAACTTTCAGGCCCCGTGATGCAGCTGACTTTGCATATTCAACCATGTGTTCCGGTGTCCGGTGAGCTGATACCACGTTAATTTCGTAGGAAATTCCAAACAGTTTAAGCATTTCGGCAGCTTCCTGCATAACAGGTAAGTCTGATTTGCTCCCCATAATAATTCCAACTTCCGGCATAGGATCTTTTTTACAAAATTAATGAATTGTTTGACGCAACACTAGCTTTGACTTTGAACCCGAATCAGTTCTTTGACGCGCTGCGCTGTTTTTTTAGCCTCGTCCAGGGATGGGTTCATTACGGTAACATGCCCCATTTTACGAAACGGTTTGGTGGTTGATTTGCCATAGATATGCGGATAAACACCAGCTATTTCCAGACTTTCGGTAAGTCCGTTGTAAGTAACCGGCCCGGCATAACCGTTTTCACCCAGCAGGTTAAGCATAACAGATGGCATAATGATAGCGGTAGCACCAAGCGGAAGTCCCAAAATGGCTCTCAGGTGCTGCTCGTATTGAGATGTAAAACTGGCTTCAATGGTCTGATGTCCGCTGTTGTGAGGCCGGGGTGCAATTTCATTAACCAGCACGGTGCCATCTTTGGTGAGAAAAAGTTCTACCGCAAGTACCCCAACCAGTTGCATTCTTTCAATAATATCCCGCGCAATTTTCTGAGCTTTTTCTTCTGTTTCGGCTGAAATATTTGCAGGTGAAAAAAGAAATTCCACCAGGTTTGCTTCCGGGTTAAATTCCAGTTCTACCGCCGGGAATGATTTTACTTCGCCGGTTGAACTGCGTGCTACAATAACCGCCAGCTCTTTTTCAAAATCAACAAATTTTTCAAGGACACTGGGTGCATCAAATCCTTTTTCAAAATCAGTTTCTGTTTTGATAACCTGAACGCCTTTGCCATCATAACCACCTTTGCGCAGTTTTTGAACAAAGGGCATAAAAGTCTGGTTTTCGTTCAACCCGTCTTTTGATTCAATTAACCTGAACGGAGAGGTTGGAATGCCGTGTTTGGCGTAAAATTCTTTTTGAAGCCCCTTGTCTTGCACCATGCGTATCAGCCGCGGCTGAGGATAAACGTGTACGCCAATTTCCTCCAGTTTTTCAAGAGCATCAACGTTTACGTGTTCAATTTCAATGGTCAGTACATCCATGTCTTTTCCAAAGAACCAGACCGTGTCAAAATCAGTAATATCACCCTGCTGAAAATGATGGGCTACTTTAGCTGAGGGGGCATTTGCATCGGGGTCAAGTATGTGAACAGAAACATCCAGGTTAATGGCCTCCTGAATAAACATGCGTCCCAACTGGCCGCCTCCCAGGATGCCCAGTTTGAAATCAGCCGAATAAAAGGATTTTGTCATGAACCGTTTTTTAATGAAAATCAGGTTAACCGGGTTTTAACAGGAAAACACCTTGAATTCCCGGTTTGCTGATCTGGTGATACAGGGGACCAAAGTTAAATTCTCCCTGCTGAATGTTTGCCTGTGGTCTAAAATAAATTTTTTGCCCGGGGTTGTGGATAAGCTGAGACAAGCGGGTTTGTGTCTTATTCTGCAGCTCAAAAGCTACCTTTGATTGATTTTAAACGTATTAATAGCAAACTGTTGGTTCCGTATAATCCAGATCATGAAATGGTGTTGTATTTCTGGCTAATTAGCTTATATTTGTAAAGTAACTTCTTAACCCTAAAATTACGGTGAAAAAAATACTAAGTGGATTTTTGGTCGGGTGCCTGCCGCTGCTTGCGTCAGCGCAGTTTGATCTTACAATTAGTCCTGCCCTGGTTGCGCCAGCTGACGGGTGCCAGTTGTCTACTACAGAAACAATAACCATCGTTGTGGTGAATGCACAATCTTCACCCTATGCCGGTACATTTGATATCAGTTATATTCTGGACGGTGGAACACCTGTGGTTGAAACAGTAACAACATTTTTGCCTGCCAGCGGAACCTACATTTATTCGTTCATAATGAAAGCTGATCTTTCTGCTTGTGGCATACATACGCTTGATTTTGAAGTGAATGACCCAACAGATATTAACGGCGTCAATGATTACATGTCAACCTCTGTCATTTCTGATTGCCCGGCCGTTGCCGGATCAATTACCGCACCTGATACACTTTGTGCCGGATTGAACTCCGGTAACCTGGTTGTCTGGGGATATACCGGCAATGTTGAAAACTGGATTTATTCTACCGATGCCGGTGCAACCTGGACCTGGACCGGCAATACACTGGATACGCAACCCTATTCAAACATCAATACACAAATGAAATGGTGGGTGCTGATGGGCAGTCCGTACGGATTTTGTGCAGATGATTCAACCGCTCAGATAACCATCGAAGTGGTACCGCAGACCAACCCGGGTGTGCTGCCCATTGATTTTGACATTTGCGATAACGGTAATGGCGGCACTGTTAACTTAACAGGCTATTTGGGTACTATTTTGGGCTGGGAATACTCTGATGACGGAGGCGCCAGCTGGAATCCCCTTTCCAATACAACAGATTCACTGGTTTATTTAAACCTGATGGATACCATCAGTTATCACGTTGAAGTTCAGAATGACATTTGTCCAGCTGTGTTTTCAGCACCGGTTACACTTACGCTTATACCCGGGTCTGACGCTGGTTCAATTGTAGGAGAACTCCTGGTCTGTAACTTTGAAAATGATTCATCGCTTGAGATAAATCCGGTTGTAGGTAGTGTGGTAGACTGGAATATTTCTACAGATAATGGAACCACCTGGGTGGGTACAGGTGTAAGTGATACGCTTTATCCGTATTCTGGACTCTTGGGATATACCGTTTTTGCTGCATTGGTGCAAGAAGGCAATTGCCCTTATGATACCGCCTTTCACTCTATTGTGGTCTTACCGTTGGCCGTTACCGCAGGCCCCGATGTCAGTATTTTTGAAGAAGACTCGACCCAATTAAATGCAAGCGGAGGATCCTTTTTTACCTGGTCACCTGATTATAACATGAGTGATCCCGGGATATACAACCCTGTTGTATGGCCTATGACCACCACCACGTATTACGTGTCAATTACAGATATCAATGGATGTACTGATACAGCAGCGGTGACAATTACTGTTTTACCAAACCTCACTGAAATTGTTATACCCAATTTACTGACCCCAAATTCTGATTCGTTTAATGACATTCTGGTTATCCCGAATCTGGATACGTATCCAAACAATGAAATAGTCATCTTTAATGGGTATGGCCAGGTCATTTACCAGGCAAGTCCTTATTACAATGATTGGGATGCCACCTACGGCGGTAGCCTGGTACCGGATGGTACGTATTATTATGTTTTGGATCTGCATGATCCGGTTCTGGCTCCGGAACCGTTTCAGGGCGTAATTACTATCATAGGCAATGACTAAATATATTCTGTACGCCCTTACGCTTTTGTACATTATTCCGTCAAAAGCGCAGCAAGCGCCTTTATACAATCAATACCATGTTGCCCCGCTTATCTATAATCCATCGTATGTCGGGTTTAATGATGGCGTTGATGTAACCCTTATCCGCAATCAGAAGTGGGGTAATTATGGGGAAGGCTTTAACGCAAACAGCCTGAGTGTCGGAACCTTGCTGAAAGACAATAAATCCGGACTTGGTATCAGTCTTTACAGTGATTATGTGGGTATAACCAGTAAGCTGAATGCACATCTTTTATACGCATACCGCATTCAACTTGGTGAAAAAGCCAATTTGCGTGCGGGTGTAGCAGCCGGTGTGGTTGACAACCGCATTGATTTCAGTAATGTCGTCGTAACAGACCCCAATGATCCGGTTGTTGTGAATGCCGTTGGTGACCGCAAAACCATGTTTGACATGAACGTGGGGCTGAATTTCAGTTATGCTGACTTGCGGGTAGGGGTGAGCATGCCGCAGGTGCTTGGCAGTAAATTACTTTATGCGGGGAATAATTTATCGTATTATACCCTGGAAAGACAGTTGGTTTCCAACATAGGATATTCCTGGTACCTGAACCGTGAAAAGGGGTTGATTCTGAATCCTGAAGCAATGGTTATTTATTCATTTCCCGGGGCGCCTCTTCAGTATAGCGCTAACCTGATGTTTGAAATGCAAAAAATTGCCTGGGTTGGAGTGGGCTATAAAAGCAATTACGCAATGTCCTTTAACGTAGGGGTGAACCTGGTAAAAAACCTCAAGTTTGGCCTGGCGTATGATTTTATGATCAATGATGTGGCTACTTACAGCAACAAGCCGAATGCTGAAATTATGTTGAAATATTCCATTCCGCCTAAAGTGCAGCAGGTTCAGGATAATTCAGAATTTGAGCGAATGCTTGCCGAACAAAAACGGATCATGGACAGTTTGAATAATGTGATTGTAACCAATGATGCCAATGCGCGCAATCAGATCAATCAGCTGGAAAATGAAAACCAGGTGCTTGAAGACTCGTTGAAAAAATGGCCAAAAAACACGACAACCCAGGTAGTGCCGGTAGATACAATTCCGGAAATAACGCCGGAAGACATGACGTCAAACCCGGCTGATTATTTTATTGAATTAAGCGGTAAAGACACTCCCAATGGTTATTATGTAATTACAGGTGCCTTTGCTCAAAAATCCAATGCAGATGCATTGATTCGAAAAATAAAAGCAAAATATCCGAATGCGCGTATTATTCAAAACAAGCGCAACAATCTTTATTATGTGCTTCTGTATCACTCTACTGAGAAGAACGAAGGATTGGGGTATGCCTCGTATAAGGCCAAAACCGATTTAACTGAGGAAACCTGGGTCTTACACTATGTTAAGCCGTAACTAAACTCTGTTTAGATTAGGCTATTTTAAACATTTGAGGACAACCTTTTGAAAACCAATTAGTACGTAAAAAAGTGAAGAATTGACGCAACCCTTAGGAATGCATAACGTCTTATTCTAACAAAACCCAAACTATGCGCACCCTATTAACCTATTCACTCTGTTTTTTTCTGCCTGGTATATTTGCCCAACAGACAAATACATGGAATCTATACAGCTCTGTTGAGGGCGTAGAGATCTATTACCAGGAGGTCAGTTGTACTACTGACCAAGCCCCTGCACAGGTTGCCTATATTTTAAAAGTTGTCAATACAACCGGCAGTGCCTGTCGCGTTTCATGGGATATGGAAATCTGGTATAACAATGAAAAGCTGGCCCACGATGTTGCTGATGGTGAAAACCACATGACCGTTGATTTGGAGGCTAAAGGCCAGGTCGCAGGTACCTGCGACGCACCCTACGGAGCCCTTTATATCTTTAAGGATTTTATTACCTATGTTAGCCCTACAAAGCTTACCAGATTTGAGTTAGAGAATATCCGGATTGCAAAAATTTAATTGACTAAAAGCCCAAAAGTCATGAAAAAGTCTAGCGTTATTGCCCTGATTGGTTTGCTGATAGGGAGCTATCAGTTGACCGCACAAACTATAGTAGTTGGCGGTTCACCCCTAAACCTCCCGTGCGGAGGTGGAACCGTTAACCTAACCGCCCTTGGAAATTCAACAACACCGGTTTTTGGTGACAATTTCAATACAGGTACTGTTTCTCCCGGTTGGCTTGCCTCACCGGCAGCACAGTTTAACAACCCATGCGGTGCGTCTATGGACGGAACCACCTATCTTTGGATGGGACCCGGAACAGCCGCCCCCCGCACCATGCAAACTGCTGCAGTAGATGTATCCTGCGGCGGTCAGGTGTGTTTCAATTTTAAATTTACCTGCGAGTCCTGCGGTGATAGTTCACCCTGCGAAGGAGCCGATTTGTACAACGAAGGAGTTAGTTTACAATGGTCAACCAACGCCGGTGCCACCTGGACCGATATGGCCTATTTTGCACCAAACGGAAACCTGCTTGGTGCTTATCCGGGAGCAGTAACTTCACCTATAGCATCTGGTGCAACTGCTTTTACAACCTGGCAGAATTACTGTTTTACCATTCCGGCAGCAGCTTACAGTGCATCAACCATGTTCCGTATGCGTCAATGGGGTTCTTCAGGTAGTTCGTATGACCACTGGGGAATTGACAATTTTTACGTTTATGCTACCCCTTGCGTTCCTTATTATTACGATTGGGCGCATATTCCAGGAGCTCCTGATGCCGCAAACGTATCTACAACTATAACCACCACCACCACATTTACATGCTGTTATACCAATGGTATCAACTCAGCCTGTGGGAGTGTTACGGTAAACGTGGCTACAATACCACAACCTACGGTTACAGTAACGCATGAAACATGTGCCGGACTAAATGACGGAAGTGTTATTATTGACAATCCCGGTGGGTCAGGTCCTTACCAGATTGTTGTAACAGGCCCGGTCAACAATACTTACACGGAGGGTAATGGTGCTCCCGATAATTTGAACATCAGTAATTTACCAGACGGAACCTATACCTATGTGGTCACATCCAATTCGGGCTGCACCGTTACCGGAACATTTACCATCAACCCCGGTATTGTCTGTTGTACAACAACCGCCAGTTCAACCCCGGCGCTTTGTTTTGGTCAGTCTACCGGTACTGCAACAGCAAACCCTTCGGGCGGAGTTGGCCCGTATACCTATCAGTGGTTTAATGCAGGCATGACACCAATTGGTCAGACTACCCAAACAGCCAATAACCTGGCAGCAGGCACCTATAACGTAACAATTACAGATGCTACCGGATGTCAGGCTTCTGCTGCAGTTGTTGTCGGCCAGCCGGCAGCAGCACTGAGTGCAACGGCCACTCCAACTGCACCATCGTGTTTTGGCGGGTGTAATGGATCAATTACTGTAAGCGCACCTACGGGGGGGACGCCAACGTACCAGTATTCATTGAATGGCGGAGCTTACCAGGCAGGTAACACATTTAGTGCATTATGCGCCGGTTCCTATACGGTCACTGTAAGAGACCTCAATAACTGTACATTTAACATTCCGGTTACGATAACACAGCCTACTGATCTGACATTGGTACAAACTGCTATTGCGCCTGCAACATGCGGGCTTAATAACGGATCTGTTACTGTAACCGCCGGAGGTGGTACAGTCACTTATTCATACACCCTTGGTTCTACCACAAATGGTACCGGAGTTTTTACAAGTCTGGCACCGGGATCATATACTGTCACCGTGACTGATTTGCAGGGCTGTACAGAGACATTGCCGGTTACCATCGGTTCTGCTCCGGGTCCGGTTCCCTTTGTTGACGTTTTAACGAACGTAGCGTGTGCCGGAGCGTTAACCGGTTCTGTAACAATTGGTGTAACAGGCGGTACTGCGCCATTGCTGTATAAGCTGGATGCGGGTGCATTTCAGGCAAGTAATACCTTCAACGGCGTGGCGGCAGGTGCACACATAGTTACTGTTCAGGACGGCAATGGCTGCCAGGGTACGGTCAACTTTACCATTACGCAGCCAACGGCACTTACATTTACTTCAGTACCTGTAAACGCAAGTTGTAACGGCGTTTGTGACGGGCAAATCACGGTCAACGCTTCCAATGCAACACCACCGTATCAATACAGTTCAAACAACGGGCTCACTTTCCAGGCTTCCAACGTACTCACCGGTCTTTGCGCCGGTAATATTAACGTGGTGGTTAAGGATAATAACGGCTGCCTGGCAAATGCGGTAGTTGCAATTACGCAGCCACCTGTTCTGACTTCTACCTACGGCTTTGTGAATCCGCAATGTTATCAAACCCCTACCGGGCAAATTTCATTTACACCGGCTGGCGGTACTCCCGGGTATACCTATAGTGTAGATAACGGAGTGACATTCTCAGGATCTACTCCTGTGACCGGCCTGATGGCAGGTGTGTATGATGTGGTGGTGGAAGATAACAATGGTTGCCAGGTAACCTCACAGGTAACACTGACTGATCCACCGCCGTTTACATTCAATTTTATTGCAAACAACCCTTCTAACTGCGGTGCAAATGACGGAAGTTTTGAAATTGTTGCAACCAATGGTGTGGCACCTTATTTCTATTCTATTGATGGTGGTGTTACAGTGCAGGTAAATAACGGTTTCTTCCTCAATCTTTACTCAGGGCTTTATAACCTGGTAGTTGAAGATGCCAATGGTTGTGTTGACTCTATTTATTCAGCTCTTTCGGATAATATTATGGTAACCCAGGTTGATCTGGTTGTTGACGCCACTTGTTATGGCAGTGCTGACGGATTGGGAATTGTTTCACAGCAATTTGGTGCGCCACCGTTTACCTATACCATTACACCAGGCGGTACCACCAATTTCTCAGGCGTTTTCCCTGGTCTGACAGCAGATACCTATTATGTCACCATTCAGGATAACGGTCTCTGTATAGGAATTCAGCAGTTTATCGTTAACGAGCCAGACACCATAACCATGACACTTACACCAACCGACGTAACCTGTAATGCAGGTGCCGATGGTCAGATTGTTGTGAGCGCACCAGCCGGTGGACAGGGAGCACCCTATACGTATTCGATTGATGGGGGAGTTACATTCCAGGCCGGTACAACATTCAGTGGACTTACTGCAGGAACCTATACCATTATTGCCCAGGATGGCACCGGTTGTATGGGGGCAGAACAAGTGGTTATAGATGAACCAGTACCTTTTAACGTGGTTATTAATGCAACGAATCTGACCTGTAATGGCAATAACTCCGGCTTTGTGCAGATTGTAGCCGCAGGATCAAATCCCGGAGCATATACCTATACCTTTGGGGCAACGACCAATGGAACCGGAATCTTTGCATCGCTTGCAGCCAATACATACAATGTGGTTGTTACCGATGTTTTAGGCTGTACTTACAATACAACCCAGCTGATCACAGAACCGGCAGCTCTTTCTGCAACCTATGTGGTTGTTGATGCCCTTTGCAATGGTTCATGTGACGGACAGGTAGTGGTCACCGCGGCAGGCGGAACACCAGGTTACCTGTACAGCAGTGATGGAGGAACAACGCTACAGTCAAGCGCTACGCTTACGGGCCTTTGTGCCGGTAGCCACAACATCTTTGTTAAAGATGTCAATAACTGCAATATTACAGCTCCTCAGCTGGTTAATGAGCCAACCCTTATTACCATGGCTTTTGTTACCAACCCTGCTACCTGTGGGTTAAACAATGGTGACTTAACTATTAATGCAAACAATGGTACGCCAGGTTATACGTATTCTACTGACAATGGCGTTTCTTTTCAGCCCTCAAACTTCTTCAGCCCGTTGGCTGCCGGAAATTACTTTGTGGTTGTAGAAGACAACAACGGATGCCAGCTGTCAGACATTGCTGTAATTACAGCAGATGCACTTCCTGTAATTGACAACATTGTTGCTGTTGACCCGCTTTGTAATGGCAGCAGTGACGGATCCATCACCATAACCTCAAGTGCCGGTGTTGGTACACATCAATATAGCGTTGATAATGGAGTTACCTATCAGGCGTCAAACGTGTTTAATGGATTGCCGGCAGGCGTTTATAACGTTGTGGTACAGGATCAGAACCTTTGTACCGCAACAACTTCTGTAACACTTACTGATCCGCCTGTTTTAGGATATGCCGCCGTAATTACTGATCTTGAGTGTAATAATGATTTCTCAGGAGCGTTGGTGCTGACCGGCAATGGCGGAACTGGTTTATATTCTTACAGCATTGATAACGGTGCAACATTCCAGGGTGGAGGAACCTTTGGTTTTATAGCTGCCGGAAACTACAATGTGGTTGTTGAAGATGAAAACGGTTGCCAGGCCACCGGTGTTGAAACGGTTAATGAACCTGCTGCGCTTGCCTTTTCAGCATTTACGATTCAAAACCCATCGTGTTACAATGTTTGTGATGGTATTGTAACTACTACCGTTACGGGCGGAACGTTGCCTTATTTTTACATCTGGATGGGTGGAATAAGCCCTTCTACCAATATGGCAGACAGCATTTGTGATGGTACCTACTCAATGATTGTCACTGATGATAACGGGTGTCAGATAGATTCACTGAACTTTGTACTTACTGAACCAGCCCAGGTGCCGCTTACAGGTGTTGTGGTTACAGATGTTTTATGTTATGGAGGCAGTACCGGTACTATTACCATTAACGCACCAACCGCTTTTCAGTATAGTATAGATGGGGGTGCTACCTTCCAGGCAAGCAATGTGTTTACAGGTTTGCCTATTGGTAACTATGATATTGTGGCGCAGGATCCGAATGGATGCGAGTCAATTTCAAACACTACCATTTACGAGCCTGATTCACTTTACTCAATTGCCCCTTCTGACTGGTTTGGTTGCTTTGGAGCCGATGTTGTGGTACAGGCATTCACCAACGGAGGTGTTCCACCATACAACTATTCATGGACCAATAACCAGGATGCAACCGTGATAACCACAGACATGTTTAACTATACTATTCTGTTACCGTCACCCGGTATTGATTTTACACTTGCAGTTACAGATAACAACGGATGTCCGGCTGTGCCTGTAACGTACAATGTATCTTCATCTCCACCTCTGACGGCAGTTGCCGGAAATGATACCACCATCTGCCTGGACGGAACAGCCACCCTGAATGTGGTTGCCAACGGTGGATCACTGATCGACTTTGGAACCTACCAGGGATATTCTTACTCCTGGAATACAGGTGTACCGGCTGATACACTTCCAACTGTAACGGTAAGTCCTGCAACACAAACCATGTATACCGTAACCGTAACCGATTTCTGCAATCAGGTTGTTCAGGATTCAATGCTGGTTAGTTTATATGCTGATCCTATCCCAACTGTCGTTGGTGGAGGAAATGGCTGTTTACCTGAGCTGATGGTATTTGAAAATCCGGATTATTTATCAGGTTCATGTTTCTGGGATTTTGGTGACGGATCCACTTCAATTGATTGTGATTCAACCAGTCACTTGTATACCCAAACCGGATGTTTTGACGTAACACTGACTCTTACATCGGCAGATGGTTGTGTAGAATCTATGACTTATACAGATCTGGTATGTATTAATCCGCTGCCGGTCCCTGGATTCTATTGGAATCCAGATGCACCATCGGTACTGGACCCAACCATTCAGATTATGAACACAGCTGAAAATACCGAGTTTTACACTTATAACTTTGGTGGAATGGGTACCTCGTTTGAAGAAGAACCAAGCTTTACATTCCCTGAAACAGGGGAAGAGGCGACCTATGAAATTTGCCAGTATGTGGTTTCGCCGGATGGTTGTATGGACACCCTTTGCCAGGATATCCTGATTCAGGAAGAGATTATTTTCTATGTTCCAAATGTCTTTACACCTGATGGAGATCCTAACAATCAAACATTTAAACCTGTGGTTACTTCAGGGGTAGATATGTATAACTACCATTTAACCATCTTTAACCGTTGGGGTGAGGTGGTGTTTGAGTCATTCAACTATGATTTCGGCTGGTCGGGCACTTATGGTGACCAGGGACTGGTTGAAGATGGTGTTTATATCTGGCAGATTGAATTTGGTGAAAAATACACCGATAAACGTCAGACTCACAGAGGACACGTTACTGTCTTAAAATAGCCAAAAGCCCGGTCTCTGACCGGGCTTTTTTAACTTTACAACTATAAAAATCAAACCTTTTAGGAAAAACCAACGTATATTCGAGCATGAAACAGAAAATACTGACTTTTATCATGTTCATAATAGCGGTTCCTTCGGCAATCGTTTATGGACAGAGTTTAAACGTAGTTGCATCTGCGGGTACCTATACCGAAGGGCCGGGCGGGAGCGTGAGCTGGACGCTGGGTGAAATGGTTATCACCACGCTAAGCGGATCGTCGAATGATGTAACACAAGGCTTTCATCAGGGCAACATTTATGTTTCCGGGCTTGATGATTTGCGCGCTATTGAAGTAAACATTTATCCGAATCCAACCAGTGAGTTTGTGACTATTCAAAGTCCTGAACCGGTGCGTGTGAAAATTTTTGATGTTTCAGGGCGCCTGGTCTCTGTTCATGACCTTTCCAATGAAATAAACCAGTTAAATGTATCAGACTTTGCCAGGGGAACCTACAACCTGGTATTTGAATCAGCGGGCCGTGAAACCCGCACGGCTCAACTTGTTGTAATGTAAATTAATTAAAACCCAAAAAGAAAAACTTACAAATTCAATGCTTATGAAATCTTTTTTATCCACTCTTCTTGCAATCTTTGCTTTTGCAGCAATATCTTCAGCGCAGGCTCCGGAGATGTTCAATTACCAGGCGGTTGTCAGAAATACAACCGGTGCTGTGGTCCAGAACCAGGCGGTTGGTGTAAAAATTACAATCCTTCAGGGCTCATCTTCAGGTCCTGCTGTTTTCAGTGAGACGCATTTGCCCACCACAAACAATTATGGATTGATAAACCTTCAGATTGGCACGGGAACCAATTTTGGACCTCAGTTGAATACCATTGACTGGGCTGCTGATCTTTATTTTATGACGGTTCAGTTTGACCCTGCCGGAGGCTCTTCTTACACCATTACGTCAACTACCCAGTTAATATCTGTACCGTATGCGTTACACGCTAAAACGGTTGAGCAAAATGATGATGCCGATGCTGATCCTACCAATGAATACAACACCGGTGGAACCTTAAGCGGCACTGATTTACAGCTTACAGATGGTGGCGGAACAGTTACCGTTGACCTGAGTTCATTGGAAGATGATGCCGATGCTGATCCAACCAACGAGATTCAAACCATTTCAAAAGTAGGAAATATCATTACCCTTTCTAACGGAGGCGGTGCTGTTACAGATGATGTCAACGATGCAGATGCAAGCCCTACAAACGAATTAAACACAGGTGCCACACTGGTTGGTACGACATTGAATATTACCGATGCCGGTGGCACATTGGCTGTAAACCTTTCGTCACTTGGAAACGATGCTGATGCCAGCACAACCAATGAGTTAAATACAAGTGCTGCATTGGTTGGTACAACATTGAATATTACCGACGCCGGTGGTACACTGGCTGTAAACCTTTCATCCTTGGGCAATGATGCTGATGCCAGCACAACCAATGAGTTGAATACAAGTGCTACACTGGTTGGTACGACACTGAACATTACCGATGCCGGCGGTACACTGGCTGTAAACCTTTCGTCACTTGGAAACGATGCTGATGCCAGCACAACCAATGAGCTGAATACAAGTGCCACACTGGTTGGTACTACCTTGAATATTACCGATGCCGGCGGAACATTGGCTGTAAACCTGTCATCGTTGAATGATGCTGACGGCAGCACAACCAATGAGTTGAACACCAGTGCTAACCTTACAGGTACTACGCTGAACATTATTGATGCCGGCGGAACATTGGCTGTTGACCTTTCAGCATTGGGTGATGATGCAGATGCGGACCCTGCCAACGAGATTCAGGCACTTTCCCTGGTGGGTACAACACTTAGCATTTCTGGTGGTAACTCGGTTACTTTGGGTAGCGGAACCGATAGCCAGGTGCTTTCAATTGTTGGTGCAGATTTGACCATTTCCAACGGAAATACAGTTACCCTGCCGGGTGGAACAGATAGCCAGACACTCTCAATTGTAGGACAGGATTTGACTATTGCCGGCGGAAATACAGTTACCCTGCCAGGCGGAACAGATAGCCAGACACTCTCAATTGTAGGCCAGAATATTTCAATTGCTAATGGAAATACGATTACCATACCTGCTGATACCGATACGGATGACCAAACACTTTCCATTGTAGGGCAAAACATTACCATTGCTGACGGAAATACCATTACAATTCCTGCTGATACGGATGATCAAACACTCTCTATTGTGGGACAAAACGTTACCATAGCTGGTGGAAATACAATCACCATTCCCGATACCGATGATCAGACACTTTCATTGGTTGGTGCAGATTTGACCATTGCTGACGGAAACACTGTTACCCTGCCTTTACAAACCCATTTTATTGGTGAACATTTTGAAGGCGGAATTGTTGTTTGGGTAGATTCTACCGGCCAACACGGCTTAATTGCAGCAACAGCAGATCTTGCAGGAACTTATGTATTTGAGGTAACACCAAATGACCTGGTTGTGCTTGCCACCAGTTTAACAGATGGTCAGGCTAATACAATTGCTTTAATAGCCGTTGTAGGACAATACACAGCAGCAGAAGCCTGTGATACGTATGCAGGTGGTGGTTTTACAGATTGGTATCTGCCGTCAGCGTATGAACTTGAATTGTTAGGTATGAGTAACTATGTAATGGGCTCATCAGCCCTGACACACTCAACCTATTATTGGTCTTCTACACAAGATGCTACTTCAGCAGGTTTCAGCACTTACCGCGTTCGTAACGTTACCTTTGATATTAGTGTAACATCTGAATTAAATGCGCTGAAAGTTCGTCCAATGAGAGAATTCTAAGCAACAACGAAATTTAATTGAAAGAAGCTGCCTCAAAAGGGCGGCTTCTTTTTTTGTCTTCAACTGAAATGTTGCTGCCGGGCTTAGCTGGTTTTAAAAGAGCTTATCGGTCTCTCCCTGTTTCAGCATTAAAATAGGGGAAACGTTATTGGATTATCCTGTCTATTAAAAAGAGGTGAGGCAATGCAGAAAAGCCTATCTGCCTGCAACAGGTTGCGAAACACAAAGAAAAAACGTAATGCTGGAGTTTCTTTGCTCCGTTACACTTTGCTCAGAAAACCCTTCTAAGTCAACATCCGGCGTGATCTTTTTAAACACCTGAAACAGCTATAGGTAAAACAAAAAAACCTTCCGCAAAGGGAAGGTTTTTCAAACCATAGTATGCTATAGTCTCTTATTTTTTAGCCAGTTTCTCGTCAGAAACAGTCAGTCTTTTTCTACCTTTTTTTCTGCGGGCAGCCAATACACGTCTTCCATTTTTAGTTGCCATGCGGCTTCTGAATCCATGTTTATTTTTTCTTTTTCTGACAGATGGCTGAAACGTTCTTTTGCTCATTTCTATTCGTATTAGCTGTTCGTATTAGGCTTACTTTTCCAAAAATATTGGAGTGCAAAGATACAACAAATACGAATAATTCAAAGTTTTCGGGAATATTTTTAATAATTATGGATTTTCTGTGACAATTGAGGCATTCAAAGCCAATAAATTTGCGACCTCATGACAGAAACCAACAAAAACGTAAAGTTATCCAAAAATGCCCTGAAAAGGGCCCGCCGCATTTTTGATTTTATAAAACCATACCGGGGAATTTACCTTTTCGGGTGGATTTTCCTGGTGCTTTCCAGCATTACGGCAATGTTTTTTCCGGCACTTATGGGGCAGCTGCTTGGGGCAAATGAAGCTGAAAAGTCATTGATCAACCTGGGCGACTATGATTTTAATAACATCAACATTGTGCTGCTCTTTATGCTTTTTGTTTTTGGGGCACAGGCTCTTTTTTCATTTATACGGATTGTGGTTTTTAACCGGGTAACAGAAAATGTACTGCGTGACATTAAGAAAGAAACCTTTGAGAAATTTATGTTTTTACCCATGAATTTCTACAACAAAAATAAAGTGGGTGAACTTACCTCACGCATTGCAACAGATATTCAGCTGCTGCAGGAAACCTTTAACACCACCATTGCAGAATTTTTCAGGCAAATCATAACCATAGCTGCAGCACTGACCTTTATTTTTTACCTGTCATGGCAACTGGCACTCTGGATGCTGGCGGTTGTACCCGTGTTGGCTATTATAGCCATTGTTTTTGGCCGTTACATCCGCAGCCTTTCGAGAAAAGCCCAGCATGAATCAGCGGCATCCAACGCTATTCTGGAAGAAGTACTGACGGGTATTTTTAATGTAAAAGCCTTTACCAACGAGCGGTTTGAATCAAACCGGTATTTAACAAAAATCAACGGTGTACTCAAACACAATATCAAAAGCGGTATTATGCGGGGGCTTTTTGTATCGTTCATTATCTTTTGTTTGTTTGGTGGTGTGGCATTTGTTATCTGGAAAGCAAAAGAAATGCAGAGTGAGGGCTTAATAACAGGCGCAGCATTTAATGCATTTATCCTGTATACCATTTTTCTTGGCGCCAGTTTTGGCTCTATTCCTGATTTATACGCCAAAATTCAAAAAGCCATTGGCTCAACAGAACATCTCATGAATATTCTGGATGAGGTGCCGGAATCAGGTGTTCAGGGAAATGTACTGACCCATTTTTCAGGCCGGGTAAAATTTGAAAACGTTGAATTTTCATACCCGCAGCGGCATGAAATAGAAGTGCTCAAAAGCATTTCGTTTGATTGTAAACCAGGCGGACTGACAGCATTGGTGGGCAGTTCAGGTTCAGGTAAATCAACCATTGCAGCACTGATTCTGAAATTCTATAAACCGCAGGCAGGAACCATTTATTTTGATGATCAGGATATTGAAACCGTTTCAAATGAAAGTCTTCGAAGCCTTATTGCCGTTGTACCGCAAGAGGTTATTTTATTTGGCGGTACAATACGTGAAAACATTTTGTACGGCAGAACAACTGCTACCGATGAAGAAGTAATAGATGCTGCGCGCAAAGCCAATGCCTATGATTTTATCATGAGCTTCCCCGATAAATTTGAAACCCTGGTAGGTGATAGGGGTATTCAGCTCTCAGGCGGTCAGCGGCAGCGTATAGCCATTGCACGTGCGGTATTGAAAAATCCAAAGGTTCTGATTCTTGATGAAGCAACCAGTGCGCTGGATTCTGAATCTGAAAAAGTGGTACAGGATGCCCTGGATAAACTCATGAAAGGGTGCACCTCTTTTGTTATTGCGCACCGGCTTTCAACCATTCTGCATGCAGATAATATACTGGTTATGGAGCATGGTCTTATAGTCGAACAGGGCAGACATGCAGAATTAATAACCCGTAATGGTGTTTATGCAAAACTGCACAACATGCAGAAAAATCAAGCAGAAAGTTTAGCCTAAATAAGCTTTCAGAATACGGCTGCGCGATGCGTTTTTCAGTTTCCGAATGCCTTTTTCTTTGATTTGACGAACCCGTTCACGGGTCAGGTCAAAACGTTCTCCTATTTCAGCAAGTGTCATAGGTGCAGAACCATCCAGTCCGTAATACAACCTGATAACATCTGCTTCACGGTGTTTAAGTGTATTTAAAGAACGCAGAATTTCACCGCGCAGTGATTCAAGAATCAGTTCACGTTCAGGGTTGTTATTTTCCGGATTTTGAAGAATGTCATAAAGTGTTGAAGAGCCTTCTTCATCTTCTTTCAGCGGAGCATCCATACTTACATGACGGGTTGAACCAGCCATGGATTGTTTGACATCAGCATCTGAAATATCAAGGGCATCAGCCAGCTCATCAATTGTTGGTGTACGGCCCAGTTCCTGCTCTAATTCAGAAAAAGCCTTGTTTACTTTATTGATCAGCCCGATTTTATTGAGCGGCAAACGCACAATACGAGCCTGTTCTGCCAAAGCCTGCAGAATGGATTGGCGAATCCACCATACGGCGTAGGATATAAATTTAAATCCACGGGTTTCATCAAAACGTTGTGCTGCTTTTATAAGTCCCAGGTTTCCTTCGTTGATAAGATCAGGGAGTGATAATCCCTGGTTTTGATATTGTTTTGACACAGACACCACAAAGCGCAGGTTAGCCTTTGTAAGCCGCTCCAGGGCTTTCATGTCTCCCTGCTTTATTTTACGGGCAAGTTCTACTTCCTCTTCCGCAGTAATCAAATCAACCCTTCCAATTTCCTGTAAATATTTATCAAGTGATGCTGTTTCTCTGTTCGTAACCTGTTTGGTAATTTTAAGTTGTCTCATGTCTGTCGGTATTAAAAAGGTTCGTACTCTTTTCTTTAAGACGCTTTGCCAATCGCGTTGGTTGGCTTTAAATCCTGCTTTAATAAGCACTGAAGTCGTATAAGTTTAGGTATTTTTTTTTGAATTGAACCAAACGATGGGAAAATAAGTTGTTAAATAAGTAAGTTTGAAACGTCAAAATCACTATGAACACACTAAAATTCGACTTTATACCACCGGCAGAAATAGGGCAGATTATGCCACTGCTAACGCAGGTTAATCTAAAAACACCACCGGCTGTGCTGGAGGCCCGGCTGCAGGAAATGGTACAGCAGAATTATAAATGCCTGGGTATTTATGATAACGGCAAGCTGATTGGAATCTGCGGGTTGTGGTTTATGACGCGTCATTATTGCGGAAAAAGTATTGAACCGGATCATGTAATGATTGACCCCGCTTACCAGGGAAAAGGGGTTGGCAAAAAATTGTTTGAGTGGATTTTTGCGTATGCCAAAGCAAACGGAATTGAAGCAACAGAGCTAAACACCTACGTGAATAATTCAGGATCACACAAGTTTTATTTTAACCTCGGCTATGTCATAAAAGGATTTCATTTTGTAAAGTTCTTTGAATAATCTACCTTTGGAATAGAATGCTCAACAAAAAAACCAAATATGCTTTTCATGCACTGACTTACCTGGGTAAGCAGGAAAATGGCCAGCCGGTGCTGATCAGTGAAATAGCTGAAAACACCCATGTGCCCAAAAAATTTCTGGAGAGCATTTTGCTGGATATGAAAAAAGCAGGCATTCTCACCAGCCGCATGGGTAAAGGTGGGGGCTATTACCTGCTAAAAGATCCGAAAGAAATAAAACTGGCCGATGTGATACGGATGTTCAGCGGAGCCATTGCTCTGTTACCCTGCGTGAGTCTGAATTACTACGAGGCCTGTGTGGAATGTAAGGATGAGGCTAAGTGCGGGCTGAATAAAATTATGAAACAGGTTCGGGTAGAAACCCTCAAAATTCTGGCGAACAAAACGCTGAAAGATATTCTGAAAGCAGAGGGATAAAAAATTTTTTCGTCAGTAATCTACTATTTCGATAGAATATGTATATTTGTGCCGGAAAAAATGGACAAATCCGGTATGAAAAACAAAACAGACCAATTGTTGAAAGACTTGCAGGGAAAGGATCTGAACGGTATTTTGAATGCCCTTACTCAAACCGGTGAACCGGTTGTTTTTTCAACTTCTTTTGGTAAAGAAGACCAGGTTATTACGCATGCCATTTCAGCTTCAAATGCGCAAATCGGCATTTTTACCCTGGACACTGGCCGGCTTTTTGAAGAAACGTACGAAGTGTTTAACCGCACCGTTCTTAAATACAAGCTCCGTATTGAAACCTATTATCCGGACACGGCTGCGGTTCAGAAACTGGTTACTGAAAAAGGTCCCTATTCATTCTATGACTCTGTTGAAAACAGAAAAGAATGCTGTTACGTGCGTAAAATAGAATCGTTGAAGCGGGCGTTGAAAGGACAGTCAATCTGGATTACCGGCTTGCGCAAAGAACAGTCAGAAAATCGGGCAGACATGCAAATGGTGGAGTGGGATGAGAGTAATCAGATTATTAAAGTGCATCCCATTTTTTACTGGACAGAAAAAGAAGTAGATGCTTATGTAGATACACACACCATTCCGGTAAATGCATTGCACAAAAAAGGATTCCCAAGCATTGGCTGTTCACCCTGTACACGGGCCATTCAACCGGGAGAAGATTTCAGGGCCGGACGCTGGTGGTGGGAATCATCCAAAAAAGAATGTGGGTTACATACTTAGGATATAGGATTTAGGATATAGTAGTTTGAGAGAATTAATTGCACTAAATCCTAACTTCTAAAAGCTATATCCTTAAAAAAGAAAAGAATGAACTACTTAAACAAACTAGAAGACGAGGCCGTTTACATTATTCGTGAAGTGGCGGCACAATTTGAAAAACCGGTTCTCCTGTTCTCAGGCGGCAAAGATTCCATTACGCTGGTACACCTGGCTATTAAAGCATTTTACCCGGCACCGGTTCCGTTTCCGCTGCTGCATATTGACACGGGGCACAATTTTCCTGAAACCATTGAATACCGTGACTGGCTGGTAAAAGAATTCAACCTGAATTTAATTGTACGTTATGTGCAGGATTCGATTGATGCCAAAAAAGTAAAAGAAGAAACAGGACGTTACGCCAGTCGTAATAACCTGCAGACAGTAACCTTGCTGGATGCTATTGACGAATACAAATTTGATGCCTGCATTGGCGGTGCCCGTCGGGATGAAGAAAAAGCAAGAGCAAAAGAACGCGTATTTTCAGTGCGTGATGATTTTGGGCAATGGAATGCGCGCAATCAGCGCCCTGAATTGTTTGATATCCTTAACGGACGCATTCACAAAGGTGAAAATGTGCGTGCATTTCCAATTTCTAACTGGACCGAACTGGATGTGTGGAACTATATTAAAGAAGAAAAAATAGCATTGCCATCGGTTTATTTTGCACACAAACGCCGCGTTTTTTTGCGTGATGGTTTGATCTGGTCTGACTCACCTTACATTAACCGTGATGCTGACGAAGAAGTGTTTGAAATGATTGTTCGTTTCAGAACGGTGGGTGATATGACCTGTACCGCAGCCGTTGACTCGAAAGCATTTGAACTGGATGATGTGATTGGAGAAATTAAAGCAGCTGAGATTTCTGAACGCGGCGCGCGCATTGATGATAAACGGTCAGAAGCGGCAATGGAAAAACGGAAATCAGTCGGGTATTTTTAAAGAGGATTTAGCTCTCAGGAGTTAGGATTTAGTAGTGTTTTTTAATGAAGTGACAAAAATACCCAAGCCATAGTTTTTTAGTGCAGAAATAAAGGAGACATTCAAAAAAGGGATTAATTAATAAATAGAAATCAAGAGTTGAAGGCGAAAATAGTTGTTACTAACTCCTAACTCCTGAAAAAAGAAAAACTATGAACATAATAAGACTCTCAACCGCAGGCAGTGTAGACGATGGAAAAAGTACACTCATTGGCAGGCTTTTGTATGACACCCATTCATTGTCGAAAGACCGCCTGGAGAATATCCGGGCCATCTCGGCACAGCGCGGGTTAAGTGAAATGGATTTGTCTTTAATCACAGATGGTTTAACGGCAGAACGTGAACAGGGTATCACCATTGATGTGGCACATATTTATTTTGCTACAGAAAAACGCAAATACATTATTGCCGATACACCGGGGCATGTGGAGTATACCCGCAACATGATTACCGGATCATCCAACTCACAGGTATTTGTCATTCTGATTGATGCCCGCCAGGGAATTATTGAACAAACCAAAAGACACTTGTTTATTGCATCATTGATGGAGATTAATGAAATCATCATTGTTGTCAATAAAATTGACCTGGTGAATTTTGATCAAAAAATCTATGATTCCATCCTCGCTGAAATTGAGAAACTGAAATCGAATTTTAACCTGTCTGATAAAAAACTGACCTTCATTCCAATCTCAGCCAAATTGGGTGATAATGTTGTGAATAAATCGGCGAACACACCCTGGTATTCAGGTCCAACCCTGCTGGAGTATCTTGAATCAGTAGAAATTTCAGCGGAAGAAAATATGCCTGTGCGTTTCAACGTTCAGTATGTGATCAGGCCACAGTCTGATGAATTTCACGATTACCGCGGCTATGCCGGAAAATTGAAAAGCGGTTCGCTTGCTGTAGGTGATGAAGTGATGGTACTCGCCAGTGGTCAGTCAGCAAAAATCAAACGCATTCATAAGTATAAAACGGATTTGCTGAAAGCCGGTGCCGGAGAATCAATCACGCTGGAACTGGAAAAAGACATTGATATTTCACGCGGAGATAATTTAACCACGGTTGCTGAGAAATTTGACACTGGCCTGGCCGGCGGGCAGGGATTCAAAAACATCCAGTCCAAACTCTGCTGGCTGGATAAAGAGGAACTGGTGGTCAACAAAAAATACTTGCTGCAATATGGCGCTACAGTTGTTCCGGTAAAAATAAGTGCCGTAGAAAGTCAGCTTGATTTTTCAACCCTGCAGTTTGAACCAAATCCAGGTAAAGTTGGTGCCAATTCCATTAACCAGGTTGAACTGAAAGCCGCATCACCGTTATTTTTGGATACGTACACTGATAATACGCAAAACGGTTATTTTATCTTAATTGATGAGGGCACTAACGGAACTGTAGCCGTTGGGTTCAAAAACTGATTCCGGTTAATACGACCATTTATTGGTAAACGTATTCAGGTAGTCAAAACCTATTTTGAGTTTGAAATAGGAATTGTTTAAATCATCAAATTGACCGGAATAATAGAACCCGTATTTGAGGTACTGATTAAAAAGTTTGAATTTTCGTTCAACACCAACAAAAAACTCAGTATGTATGAGGTTGAATTCGTCTATGTAAAGCAGGCTGACACCGGCAATGGTTTCAAATTTGGTTTTGTTCAGTATTGGAATTTTGTTGATCAGAACCCCGTTAAAATGATGCAGGTAAAAAGCCTGAACGTAAGCGCCGGTGGTGCTGTAGGTAGTATCCAGCAATTGATGCGTGTTCAGCGGGTTTGAAAAAAGCCCCATGTCAGATTGTTTGACATATTTATACTCAATCACGCGTACGTCTTTGGTATTGAGAAAAGAGCCGCCGATTACTTTCCATTTGGACACCCCAAAATTACCAAAACTGATTTCGTCTGAAACTTTAAATTCAATGACATTGAAACTCACTTCGCTGTCAAACAGTGCCGGAATGCCTTGCTTAAAGGTCATTTCCAGTTCCGGGTATTCGGTACCAATAATCAGTTTTTCATTTTTTTTGATGATGTACTGCTGTTTAAACCGGTACTGAAATTTCAGTTCCAGCAGGGCTACTTTATACTCCTGAAACTGGATAGGTTCATTTATAAAGTTGATTACTGTATCAATTGACTGTATGTAATCGACAATCGGCCCCATGTCTGCGCCATTAACAGATTGCCGGTCTGAATAACTGAACTTGATTCGTCCGTAAAGACCGTTAACCAGTTCACGCCGGTGTGCAATGCTTACATACCGGTTGCGTACAGAATTGGTTCCGCTTAGCAGCCAGTTTACCATGCTGAGCTGGTTGGTGAGTAATTGATACACATCGCCGCCCTCAAGTTCAATGCTGCCAAATTTGAGTGGCAGAAAAGTATAATCCAGTTCCAGGCTTGGTTTTAAGTCCAGCTTGTGAATGCCAAAATTGATGGCCGGCTTTACTTTAATTTTCTGGCTGTTTTCAAACTTTTTGGAATACGAACCAGAAAAACCGTAACGGAAACCACCTACGCCCAAAAGCTCAAGGTTACTGAACAACGGAGAGATATAAATTTCCTGCTGCTTGAAACGGTTTCTGAGTCCAACGCCGTTAAGTGTAACATCAAAAAAAGTAATCCGGTTAAAGTCGGCATCCAGGCTGTCCAGGTAATACTCACTTTGTTTAATGGAATCAATCCGGTTTTGTTCTGCAATAAAATCCAGTTCCTCCTGCTTCAGTAACAATGGCCGGTTTTGGGCCCAAAAGGCAGAATCTTTTGAAAAAGCATCGTCGGTATAATGTGATGCTTCATTCTTAAAATCATTAATGGTTGTTGTTTGGTTGAACTGATAGCTGGAATGATTTACCCGGGTGTTGGCCGTTATGATATAGCCCTCTTCACGTATGGAATAAATAAATTCACGCCGCACCGGAACCCAAAAGCCATCAATCTGCTCATAATCGTGAATCACTGTAAATTCTTTAAAAAATACCATGGTGCCAGGATTTACAGACAGGTTAAACGACTTTATCACCCACAAACTGTCAATGATATAGAGAGACCCTTCCAGCAAAGCAGCTCCACTGAAACGCGGTGTCACCTGTATTTCATAAATTTTCTGTTCACTTTCTGTGAAAACATTCGTCAGTTTGAATTTGTAATTGGTAAAGGCCTGTAAACCGATGGGAGAGGTAATCGGATATTCTGAAATTTTTGGCAGGTTCAGCATGTTCTGATACAGGTTGAAATCACCGTCTTGTATTTTTTCAAAAAAGAGGTACGGGTCAACTTCAATGTTCTGCACGGGAACAATGATATCATCCATAAAATAATCCACAACGCTGGATGTTGAACTTGCTTCTTTATCTGAATAATCATGATGTGCCAGAATTGTCTCATGATAGGTATCTGTGGCTATAAACGTAGATTTTGACAGGGATTCAATAAGACTCATCTTGACAGGGCCTTTTTCAAGTGAATCTTCATCATCGGGCCTTATTTTTTCTTTCTGCAGGCTTGTTTTCAGATAGGTGTTGCAGGTGTAGTTATCAAACTGCAGCGCAAAATTTTTGCGGTTGTCCTGCACATGGCGAATAATACCGTTGGCCACATTTTCTTTTTTTGTAACAACTTCTACAGAACCCAATTCGTGTACATTTTCAACCAGCACAATATTCAATTCGGTGATTTTGCCGGTGACTAAAACTTCAGCCAGGGTATCTTTCATCCCCAGCATTTTAAAATGAATCAGGTAGGTACCGGCATCTTTGAGTTCCAGAAAATAACCACCGTTGTAATCGGTGATCATACCGTAGGTGGTGTTTTCCACATACACACGTACACCAGGTATTGCCTGGCCCTGCGTGTCGGTTACGGTTCCCTTAAGGATTCGTTGGGCAAACAGGTTTTGTCCGCAGAGAGTCAGAAGTAATATGCCAAGGGCTGCAACCAGCTTTTTTTTCATACCGCGTAATGCGAATTTGGGGTCCGGTTATGCATCAAAAAAATAGCCATAACGGATATCAGACGTTTGGTGCTGCAGATTTGTTACAAACTAAAGAATTACAATTTAATTTTTACTCCGCCATTGAAAAAACGGCCGTCGAGCGGCGCCCAGATTTCGGTTTGCTGCGGGGTGTTATTAGGGGCTGAAATCAAGTTTTGATAACGTGTCTGGCGCACATCGGTATAATTTTCAGCATTGAAAAACAGTACGAAATTACCCAGCGTTCGTTCAATTACCAGGCCTGATGTAAAAAGGGCGGGTGTAGAAAGACCGGTAGATAACCACTGCTTGGATTTGTATTCATAATCCAGCCCAATGCGCCATTTATTTTCAGATACAAAAAGAAAATCACCTTTGATACTGTGTTGTGGGGTAAGTGTCAGCCAGGCGTTGTATGCATCTGTTTCCAGAAATGCTTCGTTGAAGGTATACCCCAAAAACCAGGTAATTTTCCAGAATGTAAATTTCAATTGTGTTTCAAAACCGCGGCTGTGAACGCGTTTTCCAAAGTTTTGATAGGCCAGTTCACCGGTGCCGTTTTGCACCAGGAAAATGGGGTTGTCAATCACATTGTAAAAAAACATTTGGTTAACGGAAAGCAATAAATTTTCCGTTCCAAAATTGGTGGTGTATTTGATGTCAAAATTCCCCCCCATGGATTGCTCGGCTTTGGTAGCTGCAAAATCAATGGGCCTGATATTTTTGTAGGCAATGGGTTCAGCCTCTTCATTAAAAATGGTGGGCATGCGGTAGCCCATGCCGCCGCCAAGTCTGAGCGCCAGTCCTTTTGTTACTTTAAACAGCGAGCTGATGCGGGGCAGCAGAAAAAATTGTCCGCCGGAGGTATTTTGTTTGGAACCCGCCAACACGTAATCAGCACGTAAACCGCTTTCAAGTGAAATTTTTTCGGTGATGTCAAAAACATGATTGGCAAATCCGCCCAGGGTTTGATACCATTGGCTACGCGCTGTATCAGTGGTGAAAGGGCTTTCTGTAAATTGGTCTGTCACAAAATTAGCTCCGGTCACCAGCGTGTGCTTTTTTGATTTGAACATATAGTTCAGTTCTGAGAATGTGTTTAATTGCTCTCCTTTAAAACGCGTATTTTCAGCCAGGTTTTCCTGGATAGAAATATAACGGCTGAATAAACTGATACTGTTCCGCAGTGTCAGTTTTGATTTTTCAGTAAAGCTGAACGACGTTTTGAATTGAGAAGAATAACGCTGACTTTCCTGTTCATCCAGGTAAAAATCAACGTATGAAACCGGCTCGTGGTTGATGCGGTTCATATCACCGCCCACGCGGGTATCTTTTGAAATATTGACACCAAAATAAAATTCAAGTTTCTTAGAGGGGGTATAAAAAAGTCGTGGATTAAAGTTGAATTTAGTTACCTGGGCCAAATCAGAAAAGCCATCTCCATCAGGGTCATAGGCCAGGTGAGCATGAAACGATGCCAGGTTGGTAAACCCAAATTTTCCAGGGTTGCGTGAAACGTACGCGTTAAAATCACGGGCGCCAATAGTTGAGTAATTTATGTGCAGCAGCGTTTCTTCGGTTGCAGGGGTTTTGGAGATGAGGTTTACAATACCGGCAATGGCGCCGCCGCCGTAGAGCGTAGAGGCAGGCCCTTTAACAAATTCTACTTGTTTCAGATCCAGCGGCGGAATCTGCATAATATCAAGACTTCCTGAAAAACCACCGTACATTGGAAAACCGTCTTTCAGGAGTTGGGTATAACGTCCGTTTAATCCCTGTACCCGAATCACCGAACCATTTGAACCGGCTGAGGTAGTCTGAACCTGGATACCGGTTGTATGCGTTAACAGGTGACTCACTTTGCCGGGTTCCATGGAGGCGGCTTCGTCAATTTCGTCGGTTAATACTTCGGTGCGGGTGGGTGAGTCAGAAATGGATTTATTGCTGCGCGTTCCTTCTACAATAATTTCATCCAGTTCAGTATTTGCTGTTAGTTCAATAAGGCGCGGTTCCTGCTGCCGGGTAGGGAATAACATAACCAGTTGCAAATCATCGTAACCAATGGATTGTATGGTAATGCGGTGTTCACCCATTGGAATGGCTTTTATAACGGCAATTCCGCCTGCATCAGCAATAGCACCAATTTTGAGACTGTCAATAGAAATGCGGGCACCAGGTATGGGCTCACCGGTAGCGTGATCTACAATTTTAAACGAAAAGGTTTGTTGTGCAAAATGGGTAGTAGAAATGCAAATCAGTAAAAATAAAACCAGGTATCTCATGAGTTATATCTATACCTCAAAGATACCTGAAAATTCAAAAGTTTAAACGAAACACCGGTTCAGTTGTTATTCCAGCTTCAGTTCAATTTCTTTTTCGTCCTTTCCGCGCTGAATTTTCAGGGAAACCTTATCTCCCGGGTTAAACATTACCAGCATGCCCTGAAATTCGGCCACAGAGGTAATTGATTTGCCGTTGAGCGCCAGAATCACGTCGTTGGTCTGCAGGTCTGCATTGGCGGCGTTGCTTTTTTCTGAAATAGTGGTAACTACAATTCCACGGTCTATTCCAAGTGCATTTTTTTTGGCTATTTCTGAATTGTTGTTTACCAGGCCGGCACCTAGCTGGACACGGTTCACAGCACCGTACTGAATCAGATCAAGGGCAACTTTTTTCACAATATTGGATGGAATGGCAAATGAATAGCCGGTGTAAAAACCGTTGCCCGATGCAATGGCAGTATTGATACCAACCAGTTCACCTTTGGTATTGACAAGTGCTCCGCCGCTGTTTCCTGAATTTACAGCAGCATCGGTTTGAATGAATGATTCAATGGGAAAGACATTTTCTTCAGGGTTGTATTTAGATGCCAGCAAATCAATGTTGCGGTTTTTTGCACTGACTATTCCGGCAGTAACGGTTGATTGCAGGTTCATGGGATTGCCAACAGCCAGTACCCATTCTCCCAGTCTGAGTTTATCTGAGTCTCCGAATTCAGAAAAAGGCAGGTTTTTTCCCACAATTTTTACTACGGCCAGGTCGGTTGAAGGGTCTGTGCCAATCAGCTTTCCTTCGTATTTGACATTGTCAAGCACTACGCTGATTTCTTTGGCATCCTGCACCACGTGGTTATTCGTTACAATGTAACCATCGGCTGAAATAACAACTCCCGAACCGGAAGAATTTCCATGGCGTTCTCTGATTTTATAAGCGTTTTCACCGTAAAAGAAATGCATGAACGGGTCATAATAAACCTCTTCCCGCACAAAATGCGTTTGAATGTGTACAACAGTTTGTACTGTTTTTTCAGAAGCAAAAGTTAAATCAGGCAAACCCGTTTGAGGTGCCGGTGCCGGCTTTTCGGTCGTAAAATTCGAAAAAGGATTGAACCCAAACTGCGCGTCAGCAGTTGTCAGATCAGCTGTTGAAAAAGATTGCTCTGCACCCGAAGCGGCCGCTTTAAAACCAATGTACCCACCGGCAGTTGCTGCCAGAAAAATGAATAAAATAAGAATGAACCTGCTCATAAATCACGTTTGAAATTTGAACCATAACGCAAATTTACAGCAGAATTTTTTCCATGAATTTTAAAAAATGTTAAGCAGGTGAATCTTACAAGGGTTTAACAAATTCAGGTTTTAAGACGTTAGGAAGAAATTCGAGATTGTGTCGTAGTTAGTATTTGACAATGAATATATTTAAACCTTTTTTATTGATAGGCATGACAAAAAAACTTGTTATAATATTAGGGAATGGTTTCACTATTGATTTTATAAATAGGTTGAAGAAAAATGAACTTATTGATGTAAGAAACTTATTCTGCAAAGGTGATAAAGTTCCTTGGGTTGCTGATAATGAGCCGGGTTTTTTGTCATATAAGAGATGTCCAAACTTGTGGAGCCTTGGGGCTAGAAGTAGCAATTCTCAGGAAGAATGTATTTCGTTAATTGAAGATATAATAACTTGTGCGCATTTATATAGTAATAGAAAAAAAGGATCTAAGTTACCCACTGAAGATCCAAACATATATATAAAGGCATACAATGAGTTGACATTGTATCTGAGATACCTGTTTTCATACTACAATTCATTAATTGGAGATAGAGACTTCCAAAAAAAGGACATTAGAGAATGGGGATGGACTACGTTATTCAAAAATCTTAATAACGACTCGAAATATGATAAAGTATTTATAATTTGCTATAATTATGATATTATTCTGGAAAGGCTTTTGATGAGTTTGGAAATTGATTATACAGTGAAGGGATTACAAGACACAGATCATAAATTTGAACTAATTAAGCCTCATGGCTCAATTAGCTTTAGGCACTCAAGAGATGTGGACAATTCCTTATTTAATATTAGACATGATCAGATTTCTTCAGATGGCGATTTGAAAGATATAAAAATAGATTATGAAGCAACCGATAAACATACAATAATTAACCCAATGATTCCTCCAGCTGGAGATTCTAGCAGATTCGATTTTGGCTGGTCAGGTAAACTAAGGGATTTAGCCAAACAGAGTGCACAGCAGTTAATAGCCCATGATGAATGTATCATTTGCGGGCTGTCTTATTGGCATGTTGATAGGAATGAAATTGACGAACTCTTTTTATCTATGGATAATGATATCAATGTAAAATTAGTAAATCCAAGACCTAATCAAACTCTAAATGCTGTCATTTCAAGTGTTTTTAAAAACTACATTAATTATTCTGATGCATCTCAAATTCACAAAATTTGATAATTATGGAAAAGCAATTAAAAGTATCATATTCAGATTTGACAATCTCGGAGTTTTATGAAAACTATTTATTAAAAAAATACGATTTTGATCCAGAATATCAACGAGATAGTGTTTGGAGTGAGGATAAGAAGCAGTTTTTAATCGATTCAATTCTTAAGAATTTTCCCATACCTCCAATCTTTCTAAAGATGAATCTAAATCCTACTAGTGGCAAGACAATATATGATGTTATTGACGGTAAGCAAAGATTACAGTCCATAATTGGTTTTATTGAGGGCAGAGTTTATCTCCCGGACAACTTTAGTGATGGTCCATTTGGTAACGAAGAATTAAATGGACTATCTTTTAACGAGCTGGATCAAGTTGCTAATTATAAAAAAAATTTTTGGAGTTATAAAATACCAATCGCCTACATTGATACCGATAGCGAAGAAGCTATAGATGGTATTTTTGATCGTCTAAATAGAAATGGTTCTCCGTTAACACCTCAGGAGTTAAGAAATGCGCTATATAAGGGTACTGAATTATTGAAGTTGATTAAGAGTTTGGCAGAGTTAGATTTTTGGCGAGTAAGATTAGAAGTGGTAAAGACTGAAAGGTTAGAACATCATGAGTTTATATCAGAGTTATTATTTATGCAGATAACTGAATCAATTTTTAATTCAACTAATTCAGAAATTGATGATTTATATGAAAAGTGGTCTCATCAATTGAGGGATGACAGTGCAAAGGTTAGGACTTTCAAAGCAAGATTTAAATCTGTGACGGAATATCTTTCTAAAATCAATCTCGACTATGAAAGGTATAGGTTTGAAGGAGTTAGCCACATATATGGTATATGGGTGTTCGCGAATCATTGCGAAAAATTATCTATTGATCCTAAGAAATTGGCTAAACCATTGATTAAACTAATGCAAAATTACCGTGATAGGAATTTTGACAGCCCGTCAATTAAAGAGTATAAACGTAGCATGATTGCAAGTACTAGGCAGAAAAGTAGGCGATTATCAAGGGTTAATTCAATAATCGACTTTGTAAATCAAGAGGACAAAAAGTTGAAGATACCCAAGATACCTAAATAGGTAAAAAAAACGCAGCCCATTGCTGAACTGCGTTTTCAAATTAATTGTATTAACCGAAGCGTTTGCGAAGGTTAATTCTCTGCCTTCTCAGGTTTTGGCAACAAAACCTTGCGTGACAGTTTGTATTTTTTGGTTTTTTCGTCTTGTCCGATGACTTTGAATTTCACAATATCACCTTCTTTTACTACTTCTTCACATTTTTCCAGTCTCCGGTGTTCAAGTTCAGAGATGTGAATCAAACCATCGGTGCCCGGCAGTATTTCTACAAAGCATCCATACGACTGAATGGATTTTACTTTTCCTTCATATTCCTGGCCAATTTCAACGGTAGGAGGGAAAGCAATCAAACGAATCTTACGAACGGCTTCTTTCATATCATCACCATTTGTAGCAAGAATCTGAACACTTCCTTCACCGGTGCCCGGTATTTCTTCAATCGTAATAGTGGTGTTGGTATCTTTCTGCAATTGCTGAATGATTTTACCACCCGGTCCAATAATGGCGCCAATGTATTCATTTGGTACCAGGAATCCTTCAATGCGCGGAGCATGTGATTTCATTTCAGGGCGCGGTGCTGGCAGCGTTTTCAGAATTTCTCCCAGGATGTGCATACGTCCGGCTTTGGCTTGTTCCAACGCTTTGGTCAGTACTTCAAATGAAAGGCCGTCCACTTTGATATCCATTTGACAAGCGGTGATACCATCTCTGGTACCGCACACTTTAAAGTCCATGTCACCCAAATGATCTTCATCTCCAAGAATATCAGAAAGAATGGCAAATTTACCGGTTCCGTCTGTGATCAATCCCATGGCAATACCTGATACTGGTTTTTTGATCTGAACGCCACCGTCCATCAACGCCAATGTTCCGGCGCAAACCGTTGCCATTGATGATGAACCGTTTGATTCAAGAATATCAGAAACAATACGAACGGTATAAACGTTGTCAGCAGGCAGCATGTTTTTCAGTGCTCTTAAAGCCAGGTTTCCGTGACCAATTTCACGGCGTGAAACGCCACGGCTTGGTTTTGCTTCACCGGTTGAAAATGGCGGAAAGTTGTAGTGCAGCATGAATTTTTCAAAACGCTTTTCAGAAGCGCTGTCAATCATTTGCTCATCTAATTTTCCACCTAATGTCAATGTGGTTAATGATTGCGTTTCACCGCGGGTGAAGATTGCAGAACCATGCGCTGCAGGAATGTAATCTACCTCAGACCAGATCGGTCTGATTTCAGTCATCTTGCGTCCGTCAAGGCGAATTTGTTCGTCAAGCATTACACGGCGAACCGCTTCTTTTTTTGTTTTTCCGAAATATTCACCAATGAATTTTTCTTCTGCTTCTAATTGTTCAGGTGTTAAAGAAGCTTTGTATTCATCTTTAATAGCGTTGAACAATTCGCTTCTTTTTTCTTTGGAAGCAAGCCCCATACGAGCTACGCCTTTACATTTTTCAAATGTGGCGGCGTGAATTTTTGCTTTTACAGCCTCATCGTGTGTTTCGTGCGAGTACTCACGTTTTACTTTTGCTTTTTCAACCGAAGCCGCAAGTTCTAACTGGAATGCGCATTGTTTTTTGATAGACTCGTGTGCAACACGAATAATATCAATCATATCGTTTTCAGAAATTTCGTGCATTTCACCTTCCAGCATAACAATGTTGTCTGCTGTTCCGGCAATCATAACATCTACGTCTGATTTTGCAAATTCTTCAAGGGTTGGGTTGATGATCCATTTTCCATCAACACGGCCTACACGCACTTCAGACATGGGTCCGTTGAACGGAATATCTGAAACGGCAATAGCTGCAGAGGCAGCCAGACCGCACATGGAGTCAGGCATGTTAACACCGTCAAATGAAATCAGCTGCATCATTAACTGGGTGTCTGCGTGATAATCATCTGGAAATAACGGGCGCAATGCACGGTCAACCAAACGCATAATCAATACTTCGTCGTCTGACGGACGGCCTTCACGCTTTAAATAACCACCCGGAATTTTTCCGTTGGCAGCAAATTTCTCTTTGTAATCTACGGTGAGTGGTAAAAAATCAACACCTTCTTTTGCTTCTTTAGCTGAAACAACTGTTGAAAGAATCATGGTTCCACCACATCTTACAACAACGGCTCCATCAGCCAGTTTAGCCAGTTTACCGGTTTCAACAGAGATTTCTCTTCCATTACCGGCATCAATTGTTTTTGTTACTATGTTCATACATCTTGTTTTTTAATCCACCACAGCCAAAGCCAGGGTGGGGTTTTTGCGAAACGGGGGCATCTTTTGTCCCGCTTCTATTTTTGGTTATTAGTTACTCTTTGTGTCGGTGGCTTCGGCTACGCTCCATCGGCCGCCATGCGCCTATGCTGACCGTGCTATGCCGTAGCGGCTGCGCGAAGGCAATGAGCTCCGGCGTAAGCATAAGGCTTACCGTCGGCGAAGCAGCCACCGGTTATTGCTACACTAAAATCTTTTCCGGAGAACCGTTCACTGAGCGTAGCCGAAGTGAACGGTAACAAAAAAGGCAATTGAAACTGAATTCCAATTGCCCCCTTTTTTCATGATCTTATTCAGAATTATCTTCTTAAATCAAGTTCTTTCACGATAGCTCTGTAGCGCTCGATGTCTTTACCTTTCAAATAATCCAAAAGGCTTCTTCTTTTACCAACCAGTAATTGAAGTGAACGTTGTGTTCCAAAGTCTTTTTTATTTGATTTCAAGTGCTCAGTCAGGTGCGAAATGCGGTAAGTGAATAATGCAATTTGTCCTTCTGAACTGCCGGTATCAGTTGCTCCTTTACCGTGTTTTTTAAAAATTTCAGCTTTTTTCTCTTTCGATAAATACATGCCAATATTAATTTAATGATTCTTATGTAATTTATACTGCCTTACCTTAAGACAGGGCGCAAAGATAATAATAAAATAATTACCTGCACACCTGAACCCCGGGAAAGTCTAATTTTTAAACATATAAAGCAGGTGGCTGAGCTTGGTTTTAAGCTCTTTACGGTTTACAATGAGGTCTAAAAATCCGTGTTCCAGCAAGAATTCAGCGGTCTGGAACCCCTCTGGCAGGTCACGTCCGATGGTTTCTTTAACCACGCGCGGACCGGCAAAACCAATCAATGCACCCGGTTCTGAGATATTCAAATCACCCAACATGGCAAAAGAGGCTGTAACACCGCCCGTTGTAGGGTCTGTCAGTAAAGATATGAAAGGCAGTTTGGCGGCAGAAAGTTGTGTGAGTTTAGCAGATGTTTTAGCCATCTGCATCAGGGATAAGCCGGCTTCCATCATACGTGCACCGCCTGATTTGGAAATAATCATAAACGGGCACTCCAGTTCAATGGCTTTATCAATAGCGCGGGCAATTTTTTCACCTACCACAGAGCCCATTGATCCGCCAATAAATTTAAAATCCATGGCAGCAACCACAAAATCCTCACCGTTCATTTTTCCATGCGCAACCCGGATGGCATCATCCATACCGGTTTTGGTACGCTCGTTTTTAATACGGTCTACGTACTTTTTGGTGTCTTCAAATTCCAAAGGATCACCTGAATAAATACCTTTGGCAAACTCAGTATACTTGCCGTTGTCAAAGAGAATCTGAAAATATTCCAGCGACCCGATACGGTCATGGTGTTCACAGGTTTTACAAACAAACATTTCTTTGGCATGTTCATCTGCCGGAACCACAGATTTGCACTTAGGGCACTTGTACCAAAGGCCTTCCGGTGTCTCTTTTTTTTCTGCTGTTGAAGTTACAATCCCTTCTTTCTTCCTGGTAAACCAACCCATAGTAACAAATGTTTTAGTGAATACGTTGTCTTCTTAAGCAATGGTAATTGCATTGTCAAGGTAAACATCCTGAATGGCGTTCAGTAATTGAATACCTTCTTTCATGTCTTTCTGGAATGCTTTTCTGCCTGAAATTAATCCATGACCACCGGCCCGTTTATTGATAACGGCTGTTTTGATTGCCTCCTGCATATCTGAAACACCGCTGCCGGTTGAGGCACCGCCTGAGTTAATTAAGCCGTTGCGGCCCATGTAACAGTTGGCAACCTGGTATCTGCAAAGGTCTATTGGGTTGTCGGTCGTTAATTGCGAGTATACTTTTGGATGTGTTTTTCCAAAATTAATAGCGTTGTAACCGCCGTTGTTTTCAGATAGTTTTTGTTTGATAATATCAGCCTGTATGGTTACTCCCAGGTGATTGGCCTGACCGGTTAAATCAGCCGCTGTATGGTAATCAACGCCGTCTTTTTTGAAACCGTTGTTACGCAGGTAACACCAGAGAATGGTAGCCATGCCTAATTCATGGGCACGTTCAAATGCACGTGAAACTTCAATAATCTGCTGTTCAGATTCAGGTGATCCAAAATAAATGGTTGCTCCGACAGCAGCGGCACCCATATTCCATGCTTCGTCTACTGAACCAAATTCAATCTGGTTATAGGTATTTGGATAAGACAAAAATTCATTGTGATTGATTTTTACAATGAACGGAATTTTGTGTGCGTATTTACGTGAGCAGGATGCCAGTACACCAAATGTTGATGCCACAGCGTTGCAACCGCCTTCAATAGCAAGTTTTACAATGTTTTCAGGATCAAAGAAAATTGGATTGGGAGCAAAAGAAGCTCCTGCTGAATGCTCAATTCCCTGGTCAACCGGCAGAATGGAAACATACCCGGTTCCACCCAAACGACCATGGTTATAAATAGCCTCCAGGTTTCTGAGTACCTGCGAACTTCTGTTGGTTTGTGTAAAACAACGATCCACAAAATCGGCTCCCGGCAGGTGTATGAGGTTTTTAGAAATGGTTTTACACTCGTGCTTTAAAAGGTCTTCGCCTTCTTTACCTAAAATTTCAATTACTTTGCTTGAAGCCATGTTATCGGTTTAAAAAAATCAGGAGGCAAAATTAATAAAACTTTCGATTTGAGTAAAGTCTTGCGGCAGCTAAGTTATGAAGTGAACTGAAGTGTTTCAATTCGCTGATGGATAATGGATAAGGCTAATTTTAGCTGTTCATCACGGGTTAATTCAGAATTATCTATTTCAATGGCGTCAACGGCTTTTTGCAGCGGACTTATTTCCCGGTGCATATCCTGGTAATCACGCTGAGCAAGGCTTTTTTTCACATCATCCAGGGTAATTTGTTCTCCTTTATCATGCAATTCAATAATGCGGCGCTGTGCGCGAATATCATTGCTGGCAGTCATAAACAGTTTTACTTCAGCATTTGGAAAAACAACCGTTCCAATATCGCGCCCGTCCATCACTACACGCCCCTCAAGGCCCATTTGCTGTTGAATAGCCACCATTTTGGTGCGTACCTCACCAATAGCGCTGATGGGACTTACCTGTCTTGAAATGGCTGATGAACGGATGTCTTTTTCAACATTTATACCATTCAGGTAGGTTTCAGACTTTTGCGTTTCTGTATTAAACCTGAAACTGATTTCAGCTGAATTTAACTCTTCAATAACCTGTGATTTCAGGTAAGCACCGTCTTTTAGAAGACCTTTATTGATTAAGTGAAGCGTAAAGGCCCGGTACATGGCACCGCTGTCAACATATACATAATTAAGTGCATTGGCAATGTCTTTAGCCAGCGTGCTTTTTCCGCAGGATGAGTATCCGTCTATGGCAATGGTGGGGTATTTCACTGGCTAAATTTACAAATTATCCGGTAGTATGAATTCATAGGACGTGCCTTGTGTAACACTCCGTGTACAGGTGCCGTCCAATTGTTCAGTTAAAGATTCAATGAGTTCAAGGCCAAACGAGGTGCCTTTTTGTTTTTCACGCCAGGTTCCATTGTCCTGGTAATGAAGAATAATTTTTGCGTTCTGCCGCTCAATGCTTATTTTAATATAACCCTCAGACAGGCGCGCAAAAGCATGTTTAAGTGAGTTGGAGGTAAGCTCATTAAAAAGCAGGGCAAGCGGTACCAGTGATTTATTGCTGATCATTTCAACACGTGATACAATATCTGCCTTGATTGGAATTTCAATGGAGTAGGATTCAATCAGATCATTCAGCAGTGTTCTCAGGTAATCTTCCAGGTTAATTTTTGCCAGGTCTTTGGTCTGGTACATTTTTTCATGAATGAGTGCCATGGCCACCACCCGGTTGGTTGAATCTTTAAACAGCTCAATGGTTTCAAGATCGCGCGCTTCACGTGACTGAAGCCGGAGAAGGCTGGTAATTACCTGAAGGTTGTTTTTCACCCGGTGATGGATTTCACGCAGCATAACCGTTTTTTCTTCATGCTGCAGTTCAACCTCTTTGTTTTTTTGTTGCAGTTCAGAGGTCATGCGCAGGTAATTGCTTTCAGCAAAACGGTTGGTGTTTAAAAACTGGTAAATAAGATAGGCAATAATAATACTGCAGATACAACTATTGACACAGAGTGAAATTATTTCTCCCTGGTTTAGAAGTTTAACGCTGAATAAATTGTCATTCAACCGAAAAAGAATAAAATAAACCAGGGCGGCTGTGTTGGCTGCGAGTGCTATATTTCCCCAGGTTTTTCCCAATGTAAAGTAGGCGTAGAGAATAGAAATAATCATCCACAACGTATCAACCAGGTGAAATGACGTTTGAAAAAAAATCATGGTTGATGAGCAAAGCGAGACCCCAATCAATGTAAAAAAGATGGAGGCCACGTAGAACTTTTTGGTAACACGCATAACAATGAGAAGTGTCAGGCAGGTTGACCAGCCAATTAATGTTGTTATGTATGCCTGTTGGCTAAAAACATAAAGTGCCAGAGCTAAAAATGGAAGAATCAGCGTAAGAAACAGGTTAATATTCCAGTTCAGGTCAAAACGGGCAGCTTCGTAATAATTTTGGAACCCGGTTTCAGGTTTTAGTTTCATAGCTGTGCGAATATAATTCAAAGCATTTAAAAATACCCATTCAAAAATGAGTACATCCGGAATAAAAGTTTTGGTGAACAATGTTTCGTGTTATTGCCTACCTTCGTGCTTCTGAAATTTCAGTTAAAATGTATCAAAATTCAATTGTTTGGATTACAGGCGCTTCATCGGGAATAGGTGCTGAAACAGCTATTCAGATGAATGCAGCGGGAGCATTTGTCATTCTTTCAGCCCGAAATAAAGAGGCGCTGCAAAAGGTTCAAAATCAGCTGAAATTCAAAGCCCAATCAGCCATTATTTGCCTTGACCTTGAGAAGTCAGAAGGCTTTGCTGAAATTGCCCGTGAAATTCAGGTTACTTATGGCCGCATTGATTACCTCATTAACAATGGCGGTTTAAGTCAGCGCGGTGAGGCGGCTGACACGTCGATGGAAGTGAACCGCCGTATTATGGAAATTAATTATTTTGGAAACATAGCGCTGACAAAAGCTGTGCTGCCGGTAATGCACAGCCAGAAATCGGGTCATATTGTTGTTATTGCATCAATTGCCGGCAAGTTTGGTTTTTTTTTACGCTCAGCCTATTCAGCATCCAAACATGCGCTGCAGGGATACTATGAAAGCTTGTTGCTGGAGGAAGAAAAAAACAACATTTTTGTAACGCTGGTGTACCCTGGCAAAATCAATACTGAAATTTCCAAATCAGCACTCAATGCCAGTGGTAATGCACATGGGGTTATGGATCACAACCAGGAAACAGGTATGCCGGTAAGTGTTTGTGTGCGCAAAATGCTTAAAGCAGTTTCAAAAAAGAAAAAGGCGGTGCTGATTGGAAAAAAAGAAATTCTGGCCGTTCATATCAAGCGTTTCTGGCCATGGCTTTTCTGGAAAATTATTCGCAAACAAAAAGCGGTTTGAGATACCGGTAAACATGCAAAAACAAAATCCAACGTCTTTTTTTTCTGAAGAACTGGCGCAGTCAAAAGCAGCGTCGGCTGTTTTCAAAAAGCGGCTGATTCTTTTCGGGTTTGCCCGGTTGGCTGCTTTCCTGGCTATATGGCTTCCGCTTGTCTTTTTTTCATGGCCCGTTGGTTTTTTGCTGCTTTGGATGGCTGCATGCGCTGCCGTTTTTTTTCTGTTGATTTCAAAGTACACGGATATTCGCCTGCTGAAAAATAAAGTTGATCAGCGCTCCCTGCTTTGTGAGGCAGAACTGAAGGCATTACAGGGTGATTCTTCTTTTTTTGGAAACGGAAACAGTCATTCAAATCCATTGCACCCGTTCAGTTATGACATGGATTTGTTTGGAAATAAATCATTTTTCCAGGCCGTTAACCGTACCGGAACACCTGAAAGCGAAGCGCTGCTGGCAGCAATTCTCACCGCTAACAATACAGATAATGTACTGAAAAAACAACAGGCTATTCGTGAACTTGCGCAAAAACCAGGTTGGTGTCTTGATTTCAGAACGCACCAGCGTCTGCAGACAGAACCGGTTGACCAGGAACGGGTTGTGCGTACAATGCTTGAGCACAAACGGTTATTGCCCTTGTACGGACCAGTAATTTCACTTTTTTACGGCGTTATTTCAGTTGCACTGATGGGCCTCGTTGCATTTCAGGTGTTGGCCTGGCAGGTGTTGCTGGTACCTTTTTTTATCGGACTTTTAATCACCGGTATTTTTATTAAACACGTTACTAAAATCAGCCAGCAGTCATCAAACCTGGCACATAATTTCAGGCATATTGGTGAAACCCTGCAGCTGATTGAATCACAGCAATGGCAAGCTGAATACCTGGTTTCTTCGGCTGGTGAAGGGGCCGATCAGTCAACCAAAAATTCAAACGTGCTGCTGGCATTTTCAAAAATTTTGTCAGCACTTGATCAGCGGAACAACATCTTTTTTGCATTGGTGGCAAATGGTTTTTTTCTTTGGGATTTGAAACACGGCTGCCGGGCAGAGCAGTGGATTATACAAAACTCTCAGCGCATTCAAACCGTTTTCAGACAGGTAACTAATTTTGACGTCCAGATTTCACTGGCCAATTATGCGTTTACGCATCCTGATTTTTCATACCCGGTAATTTCTGAAGAAAAAACAAGACTCATTACTGCTTCCGGTATCGGGCATCCGCTGCTGTCAAAATCAAAATGTGTCACCAATAGTTTTAGCATCCGCAATACTGATTTTTTTATAATCACCGGTGCCAATATGGCCGGTAAAAGTACCTTTCTGCGCACCGTCGGAATTTCACTGGTTATGGCAAATTGCGGCCTGCCGGTATTTGCTGATTCGTTCACCTATGTGCCGGTAAAACTTATTTCAAGCATGCGCAGTTCTGATTCACTGATAAATGATGAATCGTACTTTTTTGCAGAGCTAAAACGGCTTAAATTCATTGTAGATGAAATACAGAAACAACCGTATTTTATTATTCTGGATGAAATACTGAAAGGTACCAACAGCAAAGACAAGGAGCAGGGCTCACGAAAATTCCTGGAGCGTCTTTCTGTAAGCGGTTCAGGTGGGTTAATAGCAACGCATGATTTGAGTTTGTGTGACCTGGCGGCAGAAAATAATGCCATTCACAATTACTATTTTGATGCAGAAATTAAAAATGATGAACTTCATTTTGATTATTGCCTGAAAGCAGGAATCTGCCAGAACATGAATGCCTCATTTTTGTTGCGTAAAATGAAAATTGTAGAGTAAACCTTACGATCAGAAATTAAGGCATTTACGTGCCGTATTCAAATAATCCTTCTAATTTTACCACGACTAACCTGACCCACAGACTTAGAGACTACTATGTGCGGAATATTTGCTGCAATTTCGATTGAAAGACCTTTCAATGCGGGAGATCGTTTGCGTTTTGACAACGCTCTGAACCGCTTAATTCACCGCGGACCTGATGCAGGCCAGGCACGGGTTTTTTCATTTAACGACCAGGCTGAAAATTTTAACCTTTACCTGGGGCACCGCAGATTGGCCATTATTGATCTTGATCAAAAATCAAATCAACCGTTTGAGGTAGATGGCCTGCATATTATTTTTAACGGAGAGATCTACAATTATCTTGAACTCAGGCATGAGCTTGAAAAAGATTTCAGGTTTGTTTCCAACTCAGATACCGAAGTTATTTTGCGCTACTATCAAAAATTCGGCACCGCCGGATTTGACAAGTTTAATGGAATGTGGGCTTTCGTTATCTATGATTCGGTCCGCAAAAAGATTGTTGTTTCACGAGACCGTTTTTCAGTAAAACCACTTTACGTTCATGAAGAAAACAACCAGATTTTTTTGTCTTCTGAAATTAAGTTATTGAAAACACTGAATACGACGCTTTCTCCAAATCAAAAAATTATTGAGCGCTTTTTAAATCAAATGCTCATTGATGTTGGGGGAGAAACTTTTTACAATGAAATTACCATGTTTCCGGCCATGACGGTGCTTGAAATAGATCTCCCGTCCGGAAAACGCAATCAAAAAAAGTACTGGGATTTTCAGCAGCCAGATATGCCGGCGTCGTATGCTGAACGCAAAGAACTTTTTCGCAGCCTGCTGATTGACTCACTGAAATTAAGGCTGCGAAGTGATGTGCCGCTGGGTACACTGCTTAGTGGCGGACTTGATTCAAGTGCAATTACGGCACTGATTCACGATCACCTGAATAACCGAGTACAGTCTTTTTCAGTTGTGGCTGATGAGAAAAAATATTCTGAAGAAAAATTTGTAGACTTACTTATAAGAGAAAAGAAAATCAACAACCACAAACTTTGGTTTAAGACAGATCTGGCACTTGAAAATATTCAGCGCGTGCTGGATTGCCAGGACGAGCCCTATGGTTCACTCAGCGTAGTTGCCCAATATCTTTTGTTTGAAAAAGTGCGCAAAGAGGCTGACATAACGGTGCTTTTGAGCGGGCAGGGGGCAGATGAGGTATTGCTGGGTTACAACAAGTTTTTTTTCTTTCACTTATTGCAGCTTAAAAAACAAGGCAGCTATTTAAAAATTGCGGGAAAAGTATATTCTTCGTTTGTGAAGGGCACATCGGTTCGTGAATTTTCATGGAAAGATGCAAAACGTTATTTGCCCGGGCGCACCAACAAGGGACGTGATTTTTTCAAAAAGCCGCTGTTTGAAGATACCATTTGGGAATTTGAAACAATGACCTCACGGCAGATTCAGGATATCAGTCTTTATTCCATTCCACAGCTGACCCATTATGAAGATCGTAATTCAATGGCGCATAACATTGAGGTGAGGCTGCCGTTTATGGATTTCAGGCTGGTAAATTTTTTAATACACAGCCCGGTAGAAGATAAGCTGAAAGGCGGCTGGACCAAGTACCTGCTGCGTGATGCCATTCATGAACTTCCAAACGCCATTCGCTGGCGAAAAGACAAAAAAGGATTTGTAACGCCTGAAGAAGAGTGGCTGGCAGGGCCGTTGGGGCAGTATATCATTTCTTATTTTCAGGCTCCGTCCATGCTCGAAGAAATGGGAATACTTGACCGTGAAAAATACATTCATACCGTACGTAATTTCAGAAGCCATGCAAAATGGCTGGTATACGGTGATTTGTTTACGGTATTTATAACTGAAATGTGGCTGCGTGAAAATTTCAGAAGGTAAAACCGTCGCTGTATTTTTTTCAGTCAATTCCGGTCAGATCTCAGGTAGCTAATCTTAAAGGCTTTCCATCACGTTGGCCGAAATTTCCAGGAAAGATTCAGCCGGAGATGTATTGGCAACAACCGTAATGGTTTTGGTTACGGTTTGCCCAACCTGGCCTTCTTTTGGTCTGAAAATAACATCCAGCTCTCCAATTTCACCCGGCATAATTGGTTCTTCAGGTTTGTTTGGTATCGTACATCCGCATGACGCCGTTGCCTCTTCAATAATCAGTGGTGTGCTGCCGGTATTTTTGAATTTGAACGTGTATTTATTTTCACTGGGGTAAAATACATTTCCAAAATTGTGTTTGGTTTCAATGTACTCAATGGTGGTTATATCACCTTCTGCCGCCTCAGTGGTTCCAGGGTTATTGCTGGTTGAAGAATTAGTTGTCTGTGGGTTGGTGGTTTCAATCACAGAACTTTGTTCGCCGGTATTTACCTCGGCTGATTCTCCCGGTGTGGTTTCATTGCAGGCCACCAGGCTCAATGCTGAAACGTAAAAAAAGATTTTTTTCATGATCTGAAATTTATGCTGAAAAGTGTATCAAAATTAATAATCCAATCCCAATTCTTCAATTTTTTTGCCCTCTATGAGTTCAAGTCCTTTTATGAAAGCTTCGTTTTCATGAATGTTGTAGATTTCATAAAATTTAGCAAAGTCCCACAGGTTTGATGCAATACGGGCTTTAAGCAAAGTGTGAATTAGTTTTTTTGATGTTTCATAATCGGTTTCATCAAACGTAATTCCGTCCAGTTTTACCTGTTCACGAAATCCGGCCATGACTTCTTTTTCCACATCAAAATCAGTTTTGAATTTTTCAAAAGTAGGGTAGGCTGCGTGCAGTTTATCACGGTTATTGTCAACATAGCTGAAAGCAAACGTATTGATGGATCCTTTACGGCTAATGTCACGGTACATTTTGGTAAGCTCCAGGGTGTCAATAGGGACAAAATAATCAGGCATTACGCCGCCTCCGCCGTAAACAGTCCGGTTTAGTTTTAAGGTTTTATATTGCAGTGAATCAGGGAATTTAATACTGTCAGCGTGCATCAGTTCACCGCTCAGGTAGCGGTTCAGATCAGCCTGAAAATAAGCATCAACACCATCGTCGTACGGTGATTGAATAAAGCGCCCTGAAGGGGTATAGTAACGGGCAATGGTAATGCGTACTTCAGATCCGTCACTGAGTTTGTATGGTCGCTGTACCAGTCCTTTTCCAAAGGTTCTACGCCCTACAATAAGTCCACGGTCCCAGTCCTGAACGGCGCCGGCAACGATTTCAGAGGCTGACGCCGAATTTTCATTGACCAGAACCACCAGTTTGCCTTTTTCAAAAAGCCCGTCTTTTTCTTCACTGTAATACTGACCATTGCTGTCTTTGTTATCAGCAACCATGTTCTGGCGCGGTTGAGCACGTCCTTCAGAGTAAACAATAAGTTTGTCATTGGCCAGGAACATATCTACCATGTATTTTGCAATGTGCAGCAGTCCGCCGGGATTTTCCTGCAGATCCAGGATCAGGTTTTTCATACCTGCTTTTTTGAGTGCCAGCAGTGCTTCACGAAACTCATCCATGGTGGTGCGTGCAAAGTTTGTTACTTTGATATAGCCGGTTTTTTCAGTAACCATGTAATGGCTGGCTACGCTGAAAAGCGGTATTTTGTCACGGCGCACATCATAACTCACAATTTCACCTTCACCGCGGCGTTTAATACCCAGCACTACCAGTGTCCCTTTTTCACCCATCAGTTTGTCACGCACATTGGTTGTTTGTATGCCAATACCGGCAACATTTTCACCGTCAATAACCACAATTTTGTCACCGGCTCTTACACCCACTTTTTCACACGGGCCGCCTTCAATGGTATTAACCACGGTTAAGGTGTCATCAATAATGTCAAAACGAATACCCACGCCCACAAAACTGCCGTCAATTTTTTCGTTCGCGCTCTGAACTTCGTCTTTGGTAATCAGGTAACTATGGGGGTCAAGCTCTTTCAGCATAGCCACAATAGCCGCATCTGTAACAGCCGCCCCGTCAAACTCATCAACATAGTACATTTTGAGGTAGTTAAAAACCTCTTCAAATTTTCCGGTGGTTTCATTTTCCTTGAATTGTGAAAAAACCTGGATAGAGCTAAATAGTGTGATGATTAAAATAAGCCTCTTCATATGTTTGTTGTCATTTGGTTTTATTCACCGTAACGTTGGCGCGGGTGAATTTGTTTTGTAGTCTGAGAATCAGTTTTGTATTGGTGTCTTTTTATTCCGGCGAATTTACTAAAAAAATCAGCGGTCATTTCTTATTTTTTGTTAACAGCCCCGATACTTATCCGGATCAATAACTGTGCCGCTTTCATTCATACAATGACGATTGGTTTAAGTTCAGTTAGTATGCTCAAAATCGTCTTTAACAGGCCGGTGTAAACAGTGCTCAAAGTTAGGGTAATTTGCAGGCTTTTGAAATGGCGCCGCAACACAGCGGACAGAATTCAGGGTGTATGGATTACCGGCTGGATGAGTGGAGTATGGCAGACCCGGCCCCGGTGTTTTTGTGTATCTGCCGCCAGGCAAATACTTAAGCTTTTTAGCTGATATTAAACGGTTGAGTAGCTAGTATTACAGTGCGCTGCCGCTGTGCAGCAAGTGATTTATTTCTGCCGGTTTTCGCAAAATTAATGTATATTGGTCTGCTCAAAAAAATAACCTTCAGGGCCATGTCATTGATTGTCAGAATTACTACAGCCGCTCTTGCGTTTCAATTTCTTTTTTCTGTTTCAATTGCCCAGGTAAATGTGAACGCAGGTCTTGTTAATGCTGAAAAGCAACGTGCCGCGCACAATTTTTCACAAGCACTGAAACTGTATAAAGAGGTATTGCTGACAGAACCTCAGAATGTTAAAGCCCTGGAGGGAGTCATTGATGTTTACCTGTATGATTACCAGCTTTATGATTCCGCAATTGTATACATTGATAAGCGCATGCTCATTGCCACGCCTGATACAAATTACCTGATTTTTTACAAATATGCTGACTGTCTGCGCCTGCTTGAAAGACATAAAGAAGCCTTGAAAGAATATCATTTTTGCAGGCTTCACATGGATAAAAGAACCCGTGCCAATGTGCCGCTGATGGATGCCATGAGCACCAATATTGATTATTGCCAGAATGCCCTTAACAACAAAGAACTGATTTATGAGCCTTTTCAGGTGCACAACATGGGGTATTTTGTAAACTCCATTGAGCGTGAATACACCCCGGTCTTCATTGAGTCTGACAGTATACTGCTCTACAATGCGCGGTATAAAGATTACGATGCTGAACTCATGTCTGAAGACAATAATTACTTTGAAAACATTTATTATTTTGATTTGACTGAAAGTGTTGCGTCAACATTTAATCCTGAAATTGATCAGAAAAATCACGTTGCAGTAGTAAGCCGTACGTATGGTGGAGATACCATTCTGGTGTGTTATAAAAATACGCTCTGGATTTCGTCGTTTGGGGCAGACCGTCTCAAAAGTCTGATAACACTTCCTGTTCCGCTTAACGGATATTATTTTCAGCCGCATGGTACTTTTTCGGGTGATAACCGCACGTTTATTTTCAGTGCCAAGGCAGAGAATGATAACCTTGATCTTTACATCAGCCGTTTTAGCAACGGGGTGTGGTCAGTTCCTGAACCGGTTAGTTACCGCGTAAACTCAGGTTTTGATGAAGACGGGCCGTACCTGAGCCATGACGGACAAACCCTTTATTTTTCGTCCCGGGGACACAACAGTTCCGGCGGGTATGATTTTTTTGTGTCACACCTGGTAAACGGTGAATGGTCAACCCCGGTGAATATGGGATATCCAATGAATTCAGCGGCAGATGATATTTACATCAGCTGGACCTCTGATAACCGCGGCGGATTTTTCTCTTCTAACCGGATGGGTGGTTATGGAGGCATGGATATTTATTCATTCGGGCTGGTACGAAAAACCATTAACGGAACAGTGCATGATAAAGAGGGAAACATTCTGGCTTCTGTCAACATTGAAATAAAAAAACTGGAGTCGGGTGAATTGATGTACGCTACTACCGATGAGGCAGGCCGCTTTAGCTTTTTGGTAGATCCTGAAATGAAATTTAAAATTACAGGTACCAAAGAAAAATATTTTGACGGCTCGGTTCAGGTTGAAACGCTGGGTGAGCAGGGCATTTTTCCGGTTGATGTAATCCTGGAAAAAGATCCGGGACTTTCATTGTATTTGCTTATAACAGATAAAGTGACCGGTGAACCTGTTGACAGCGTTAAGGTTACGGTGGTAGATAATATGACAGGCGTGATCGATTCTGTTTTGACATCACTGACCGGTGATTACCTGCGGCCTTTGGCAGACAAAAAACTAAACGAACGCGGAAGCTATAATTTTACCATTGAGAAAAAAGGATACCTCTCCAAAACAGTTACGTTTAATGTATTGTTTGACCGTGAGGGAAAATTCAATGTGCATGAATTTCTGGATATCACGCTGGATAAAGTAGAAGTAGGACAGGATCTTTCCAAGATCGTAGAACTGAACCCCATTTATTTTGATGTTGGTAAATGGAACATTCGTGCCGATGCTGCACTTGAACTTGATAAAATTGTTAAGGTAATGAACGATAATCCCTCCATGATTGTTGAACTGGGGTCACATACTGATTCACGCGGAAATGCCAATTCAAACCAGGCCTTGTCTGTTAAGCGCGCAAAATCATCTGCTGATTATATTAAAGCGCGAATCACCAACCCTGAGCGAATTAAGGGAATTGGTTACGGAGAATCAAAGCTGGTGAATGAATGTAAAGACGGGGTAACCTGCCCTGATACCAAGCACCAGGAAAACCGCCGGACAGAGTTCATCATAATTTCCATGTAGGTCTTTCTGAGCTGTAAACAATAATTTTATTAGCCTTAACTTTGTTCAAAATCTGCCTATGAAACCTGATTGGAAAACAGCCATCGAATTTGAAGATATTACCTATAAAAAAAGCAACGGTGTAGCGCGTATTGCATTTAACCGCCCTGAAGTGCGCAATGCATTCAGGCCCAAAACTACGGCTGAATTGTACCGTGCGTTTTACGATGCGCAGGAAGATACGTCGATTGGTGTGGTGTTGCTTTCAGCCGAAGGGCCTTCACCCAAAGACGGAATCTGGTCGTTTTGCAGCGGTGGAGATCAGCGTGCACGCGGGCATCAGGGATACGTGGGTGAAGATGGAATGCACCGGTTGAATATTCTGGAAGTACAGCGTCTCATTCGCTTTATGCCCAAAGTTGTGATTGCTGTGGTACCGGGCTGGGCAGTGGGCGGCGGACACAGTTTGCACGTAGTGTGTGACCTGACCCTGGCAAGCAAAGAACACGCTATTTTTAAACAAACTGATGCCGACGTAACCAGTTTTGATGGCGGCTATGGTTCAGCCTATCTGGCAAAAATGGTGGGGCAGAAAAAGGCACGTGAAATATTTTTTCTGGGTAGAAATTATTCTGCACAGGACGCGTTTGATATGGGTATGGTGAATGCCGTTATACCACATGCTGAGCTGGAAGATACCGCTTACCAATGGGCGCAGGAAATTCTTGAAAAATCACCTACTTCTATAAAAATGCTCAAGTTTGCCATGAATCTGACAGATGATGGAATGGTAGGCCAGCAGGTATTTGCCGGTGAAGCAACACGCCTTGTTTACATGACTGAAGAAGCCATTGAAGGAAGAAATGCTTTTCTGGAAAAACGTAAACCGAATTTCAAAAATATTAAGTGGATACCGTAAAACGGTACTTCGACTACGCTCAGTATCCGTTTTACAGCTGATACTTGAGGTGGAATCTCTTTCCTTTGAAGAAGGATCTAAGGTGGTCGGGCGTAACCGGCACTTCGACTCCGCTCAGTGCGCGGTTCTGCTGAATAAATAAATTTAGGTCCGGGTTAAAACCGTTAGTTTGAATGTAGTCGTGAGATTTCTTTCACGATGAGAAGGATCTAAGATGGTCGGGCGTAACCGGCACTTCGGCTCCGCTCAGTATCCGTTTTACAGCTGATACTTGAGGCGGAATCTCTTCCCTTTGAAGAAGGATCTAAGGTGGTCGGGCGTAACCGGCACTTCGACTCCGCTCAGTGCGCGGTTCTGCTGAATAAATAAATTTAAATCCGGATTAAAACCGGTGGTTTGAATGTAGTCGTGAGATTTCTTTCACCGTGTGAAGGATTTATGGTGGTCGAGCGTAGCCGGCACTTCGACTTCGCTCAGTGCTCGGTTCTGCTGAATAAATAAATTTAAATCCGGATTAAAACCGGTGGTTTGAATGTAGTCGTGAGATTTCTTTCACCGTGTGAAGGATTTATGGTGGTCGAGCGTAGCCGAGACCACCTTCACTTAAACCGTATCACTTCAATTTCCTGCGCATTTTTCAGCAGGCGCACCCAAATCACAGAACCATCAGCCATTTTAACCAGGTTGCTGCCATCGCGGTTAACCGGGCCATCGGGCATTTTATAATCAGCCCGTTTTTCGTTGTCGTAGAACGAGTTAAATTCTTCCAGAATGCTTTGCCTTCCTCCGCGTTCATCGAGCAAAAGATACTTGTCAGCAAAGCTATACCGGCTGGTCTGTTTGTCAAACCGCGCCTCTGAATAAATCAGCAGCAGTTCATTCCCAAGATCAACCAGTTTCGGATTTACTTCTTCAATTTTGTCGGTTTTGGTAAGTTGTTTGACAATCATTTCTTTGCTGTCGAGTGAACATTTAACCAGGAAAAGGTCATTGTGTCCGCGGTTGGCTGAAAGCTCATTCGACTCCAGATCAGTTCTGGCGCCCTGTTCTGTTTCAATAATAACGTAAAGAAAATTGTTATACAGCAGCGGTTCACTGAAATGCGTATCAGCCACATAATTATCACCGGGCGTTCCGTCTATTTCAAAAAGTACATGGTGGTAGAAAGAGGTCGTATCCGTTGAATCTTTTGCAATGGCAATGTCTACTTTTGAGAGACAAACACCGCGTGGAATACCGTCACTCAGACTTACGAGGTACGCAAATTTAGAGTCGTGCGTGCTGGCCTGCGCAAAACAATGGCTCAGGTGATAAAGGTCTTCATTGCCTTTTTTCAGAATTCCGTTTTCAAGTGAAAACGTTTTGTATGCGCCCGATTGTAATACTTTTAAATCCTTAAATCGTTTTTCAGAATTCATGTAGATAATACCAAAGGTATCTGCAATTTCAAGGCAAACGTTATCGCGTGAATAGTAATCAAAAACCTGGTTACCAGGCAGCTTTACATCGTTTTGTTTGAATACTACCTGTGATAATTCCACCCCGCCGTTTTGATTGTGTTTGTTGAGATACAGGCTGGGGTAAATACCGTAACTGAGCATGTTGTAATCTGTCGAGGAAAGTGAAAAAAATCCTTTTTCAGAAATGGCAATGTCGTGTATAATTTTGTCGTGATGGGCTGTTGCCGTTATTTTATTCTCAGCGTTTAGTTTGAAAATTTCAGACCCTTCAGCGTGTGCAAATACAACTACAAAACCATTGTCCGGGGTTGCCTGCACAACCGGGTTATTAAAATCGGTAGCTAAATAATAGGGTAGCTTAATGGTTGTATGATGTGTGCGGTTTACCAATTCACCTTTTTGAATCACCGTTTCATGTTGGGGTACCACAGCTTGCGTGTATTGTGCTGTTACCAGAATAGAGTCCAGGTTGTTTTGTGCTTTCAGAAATGTTTCAGCCGGATATTTGGATTTAATGGATACCAGAAAAAGGCCTGTCTGATTAATGGTATAAAGCAGTGTCAGTTTTCGCATGCCCTTATCGTATTCAACCACGGCATTGCTGAATGAGCTGCGGAGAAATTCGTTGGATGTAGACTGAAAGCGGGTGATCTCAAAATTTTTAAGTTCCTTGCTTTTTGCCAGTGACGGTTTAAAATAGGTTTCAAAGGCTTCGTAAATATCAACTTTATGACATTCCCTGAATTCAAACAGCACATTGTCCAGTTTAAAGGAGTAGGAGTAGTAATAGGATGAACTGTCTGCCCTGAGCCTGTTCCAGGCATAGGTGCTGATACCGTCAGTTGTTACAAGTACTTTATTGCCGGCTGCAACGGCATCCGGTACATCAAATGATACAGTCGATAAAGTAACATGTGCCGACCATGCCCGCGGGGCATTTAGCAAAAGTAAAAAAATGAAAAACCGCATACTCATTGTACCACGAATATAGCGAATGTATCAGTACAGCAAACGTGTCTGGCAAAAGAAGAAACTGAAAGCACAATTGTTACAATGAAGTCCTGATCAGGTTTACCAGGTTTTCCAGTTTATGCCGGTCAAAATCGGAGCAGTCTATCGTAATATCTGATTTTTCGTAAACAGGTAAACGTTCATCCAGTTTTTGCTGAATGTATTTTTCAAGTTGTTCCTGGCTTTGGGTATAGTTTTCAAGCAGGGGGCGCGCATGGTTTGCGTGAAACAGCCGCTGAGCCAGAATACCGGCATTAACGCGTAGAAAAACCGTTTTGCCTTTGTGCTTCATCAGTTCCAGGTTTCCGTTAAAGCAGGGAGTTCCGCCCCCGGTTGAAACCACGGCATTTTGGCCTGAATAATTTTTAAGCCAGTCAGATTCCAGGAGCCTGAAATATGCTTCACCGTTTTCTTTAAAGAGATGTGCTATTGATTTTTTTTCGGCCGCTTCTATTTCACGATCCATATCCAGAAAGGTATACCCAAGTTTGTTGGCCAGTTTCTTTCCAATAGTTGATTTTCCGCTCCCCATGAAGCCGATCAGGAAAATTGTCATGTGCAAAAGTAAAGACAAGACAACTGAGTTAGAGTATCTTTGATAAAATTTCCCTTTTTTTTCAGAAATATATTGCAGAATAAAATAAACCATCTATATTTGCACCCGCAATCGAGCAAGATTCCGTAGCTCAGCTGGTAGAGCATATCCCTTTTAAGGATAGGGTCCTGGGTTCGAATCCCAGCGGGATCACAAAAGACAGAGCGAGAATGAGAGCGAAAGCTATCTTCTCGCTCTGTCTTTTTTCATCATATTCATTCTGTTTTTTTATTCTGGAATCAGATCATACCCAAAAATGATGGCGTTGAAAAATTGTAACGTTCAACCTGATTTTTTTGATAAAAGTCCGATCAAAGTTTTAACTTTGCGGCAAAATGCCCAAGTGCTGAAATTGGTAGACAGGCCATCTTGAGGGGGTGGTGTACTATGTGCGTGCTGGTTCGAGTCCAGTCTTGGGCACAGTTTCAAATCCTGACTTTTTCAGTCAGGATTTTTCATTTGGTATCGACTGGACGAGAAGTTTATACTGAGATCCCTTTTTTAGGGATCGAATGTAAGTCCAGTCTTGGGCACAAAAAGAAAAAGCGAATCGCGTTAGCAGTTCGCTTTTTCTTTTGCAGAAACGAGTGTGAGTATTGAGTGTAGATAAGTTAGGGATCGGGGCGTTTCTAGATCAACTCCAAAACCTGGGGGATTGAAAAAATCACGCCTGAATTTTAGTTAGCCTGTAGAGGAAGAATTTGGTGTTTCTGACTCCGCTGAACTGTAATCTGAAGCCCTTATCTTTCTGAGCAAAGCGAAGAAACTATTGCTAAAATTTAAATGGTTTCCAGGTTTGCTCTTTATGTTTCTATTCCTGTTTGCAGGTAGACGGGTTTCAGCCTTAGAGCCCTGATAGCAAAAAAAGAATATCAAAACCTAAAGAAGCCAAAAAAGAATCAGATCTATTCGGTCTTACCTTCGCGCTTTTGTCTGTTCAGATATTTTGGGATTAAACGGAACATAGTTTTTACCCATTTTCTGAGCCAGATCTCTGGCAAAATTTTCAGCTTCTTTTTTTGAATTACACACTTTCATCAAAACTTTTTTTCGGTGATTGGCACTGAGCAGATAAACTTCATTTTTACTGGCGTCAACCTCGGTTCCAATTCCACCTGTATAAGTATTTGCTACACCCCGGGTTTTTCCCAGTTTTATGACGCACAAATCGGGCAGCATTAGTGTTGATTGCCATTTGCCGCTTCTGATGCCAAAAGCAACCGAATACTCCTTAATGTAGTTGTTCGACAATGAAATTTCAGTTCCGAATTTTGATGTAAGCGCAAAAAGAGCAGCCAGCAGAATAATGGGACCTAAAAAGAATCCGGCTCCTCCGCTTAGTAGCGCAAATGCACCCAAAACAACCATTACTCCTGCAACCAAACGTGTTGCAGGACCAAAACTAAATCCATTACTGATCCGGATATCGGCGGTTGAATTGGTAATGTGGTCGTTGTCTACCAACTGGTCATTTGTACCCATGGTTGTTTTTTGAATAAAGATACAAATCAACCAGAATATAGAATCATCAACTGTTCATAATTGAACCGTACCGGCAATCAGGCAGATTGGGAAGAATCTGGTTTCGTTTCAGAATCAGTGGTTTCAACAGCGCAGGACGAACCACCGCACCCCAGGTTAAAAATTACCTGAACCAGAAAATAGCTGGCTATAAAAAGTAAAAACCAGTCACCCTGCCTGGCAAATGCTATTAGAAACCCTATAACTAATATAAGCCTGAGCCAGCGCATGAATGACCAGTTTTTAAAGTGTAATTTCATGTAGATGGGTTTAGGTTGATTTGCAGATCAGATCCTGTTTTCAGAGTCCTGATTTGCATTCATTTTTTAAAAGCACTGAGTTATAATGACGACCAGCCGCCGCCGTTTTCAACTTCAATACCGTGTCTTTGTAAAATGGATTTTGCCTGGCTGCTGCGCATGCCACTTGCACAACATACCACAACCGGTTTGTTCAGTGCCTTGATTTTTTTTACTTCTGATTCAATGCGGTCCAGCGGAATGTTTTTTGATCCGCGGAAATTTCCGTTTTTGAATTCCTGCGGTGATCGAACATCAATCACAACAGCCCCGTTTGCAATCATTTCGCGGACATTTTTTTTACTTCCGCCGCCTAAAAAATTTGAAAAGAATCCCATATAATTTGTATTTAATAACACAAAGATCGGGAGGTGAGATTGAAGCGATGGTGACCAATGTTACATGGGACCGATATCAGAACTCTTCCAGCACATCCATGGCTATTCTGAAGCCCCGTGCAGAGGATGTTTCAGTGGTGGAGTCGTATTTTTCTTCGGATGCATTCTGCAGGTAATATCCCGGATCATTCCAGGCGCCGCCTTTGGTTATACCATATTCGGCTACCATTTCTTCTACATTGCCGGCCATGTTGTACAACCCTGTAAGGCCCGGGAGGTAAGAATAGACAGGTGCAGTCAAATCAGCTGCGTCATTTAATTGTCCGGCAGTACTTTGATAATTGCCCGGCGAACCGATATAAAAGGTATTGGTTATGGTTTTGCCTTCATAGTTCAGGGTACCATCAATTTTTCGAACTGACGCCTGATTAATAGGGGTAAAATTGGCGAGCCATGCGCCATTCTCATCCTGTAGTGAATAGGACGACCACGGAAAAAATGACGAATAGGCATAATAGATTATGTCACCTGCATCTTTTTTCTTCTTTTCACGATATTGCCCGCCCGACAGGGCCGCATAACACCATTCTGCTTTCGAAGGCAGCCTGAATTGAACTTTTTTGAATTTACGGTCTTCATAGCTGTTATACATTTCCGTTAGCCATTCACAAAAAAGAATTGCCTGCCGGTGAGACACACCAACCATGGGATAATGCCTGTAAGCGGGATGCCTGAAATAATACTCAACATATGGTTCACAATAGACCAGTTTTGTTCGCCAGACAAGAGTGTCAGGTAAAGCCTCGCTGTATTTTTCAGAATCGGTGCGGTTCAGGTAATAGAGAAATTCCATGTACTGAAAATTGGTTAATTCATAAGCTGAGAGGTAAAATGAGTTGATTGTTTTGCCATCCAGCCGCCCAAACTCACTGGTGTCAATTTCTGAGTCGCTGCCCTGGGTACGAATGGTACCGCCTTCAATAAAAACCAGGTGATCTTCAGGTGCCCCTGAGTTAAAGGTTTTCCAGGCATCTTTACCAAATAAATGAACAGTAATCAACAAACAGGGAACAAGAAAAAGTCGCATCATCCAAACTAATTTTGGTGATAACGTGCAGAAGCGGAGTTGTTACTGAAAAAGTGAAAAAAATTACTCAGCGCAATTGCAGGTATTGGGTGAAATATCTGAAATGCGTGAACGGTTTTCACCAATGATATAGGTGATGTAATAAACCGTATTTCGAATGCTGCCCTTCATCACATATTGCGGATTTGGATTTTGTCTTGGTTTGGAAAATTCTACATTAAACGAAGCCGTTTTATGAAAATTCAAAACCTCCTCTTCTGTAAGCCCCAGGCAGTCCATCTGGCAGGTTGCCTTGTTCAGTATTCTCAGCTCATGTGATTCAATGATGGCGCGCACATCTGCATCAGGCAGCGGAACAATTTGTTTACGCTTATTGGACAGGATAGAGGTGCAGTTGGTTTGTCCCTCAAAATTAAAGTTGATTACTTCAGCCAGTGAATCGTACAGGGCGTAGGTAATGCTGAGTGGTTTGTCATTTTTTGATCCTTCAAAAAGGTATTTTTTAGGATAGGTGTTGGTAATACTTTGAGAAAAATTTACGTCACCGCCTTCATTCAGCAACGCGTAAATATCTGTGTTGGTAACACCGGCACAATTCATCACCTCGCTCAGGCTGTCTCCAATCAGAATTTCTTTTTCTGCAATCATGTTTTTAACACGGTTCCCCGGCAGCCATGAACAGCCGCGGTTTCCAAAAATCATGAACATGATGAGCAGGCCAATGACAAAGCCAACCAGGTAGTATTTGATACGTTGTTTAAAGCGATCCAAGGTAAACAGGTTTGGGCGCAAATTTACGCATAAATTCGAATGCCTGCGTCTGCGGCTTATTCCTGATAGAAACAAAAAAATCCTACCTTTGCCCGCATACACTGAATTCATGAGCTCAAAACCCTCAATACCTAAAGGAACGCGTGACTTTTTACCTGAAACCATGGTAAAACGCAATTACATTTTTTCTACCATTAAATCGGTTTTTGAAAAATACGGCTTTCTGCCTATTGAAACACCTTCGATGGAGAATACAGAAACGTTGATGGGTAAGTATGGAGATGAAGGTGATAAATTGATTTTCCGGATTCTGGATTCGGGTGACAGTGTTAAGAATGCAGATATTTCAGCTTTGTCCGAGGGTAATTTTGGAAAGTTTTCAAATTCCATTGCCGGCAAGGCCCTGCGTTATGACCTCACCGTACCCTTTGCGCGCTTTGTGGTGCAGAATCAAAATGACCTGGCTTTCCCTTTCAAACGGTACCAGATTCAACCGGTTTGGCGTGCTGATCGTCCTCAAAAAGGCCGCTACCGTGAATTTTATCAATGTGATGCCGACGTGGTTGGCAGTGATTCGTTGTTGTATGAAATTGAGCTGGTTCAGATTTTTGATGAGGTACTTTCCAAATTGGGATTTGATGATTTTTCAATCAAAATAAATAACCGCAAAATTCTGAGTGGTATTGCTGAAGTATGTGGTGAGGCTGATAAACTGGTAGCTATTACAGTAGCCATTGACAAGCTTGATAAAATTGGAATAGATGGTGTTGTAAAAGAGTTGCAGGAGCGTGGTGTAAGTGAACAGGCCATCAAAAAAATAAACCCGCTTTTTAACCTCAATGGATCCAATGAAGAAAAACTTTCGGGTCTGAAAACGTTCCTGGAATTGTCTGAGGTAGGGTTGAAGGGGATTGAAGAATTGAGCTACGTGCTGAGTCGCGTCAGCGAACTGGGAATTCAGAAAGCCACCGTTGAATTTGATGTAACACTGGCGCGTGGGTTGAACTATTACACCGGGGCCATTTTTGAAGTAAAGGCCAACAATGTTCAAATGGGCAGCATCTGCGGCGGCGGCCGTTACGACGACCTTACCGGCTTATTTGGTTTGAAAGGCCTTTCAGGGGTTGGAATTTCATTTGGTGCAGATCGTATTTACGATGTCATGAATGAATTGAAATTGTTTCCGGCACATACCCTCACATCCACACAGGTACTCTTTGTTAATTTTGGTGAGGCAGAGCAAATGCAGTCACTGAAACTGGCAAAACAGCTGCGCCTGAAAAATGTTGCCTGTGAAGTGTATCCCTCAGCTGCTAAAATGCAGAAACAAATGAAATATGCCAACGACCGCAAAATTCCATTTGTGGTGATGATTGGTTCCAAAGAAATTTCAACCAACCAGGTTACCTTTAAAAATATGGACAGCGGTGAACAACAAACCAGTTCACTGGATCATTTTGTACAAACTATTTTATCATGAAACACGCTATTTCAGCCGATCATTTGAGCCTGCAAAAAGTGCAGGAAATTATTGAAACCAATACCAAGCTGGAGTTGTCAGAATCGGCCCGTCAGAAAATTCAGCGCTGCCGTGATTACCTGGATCAGAAAATGAGCAAACCGGGTGAGGTTCACTACGGTATCAATACCGGTTTTGGATCACTCTGCAACACGGTTATTTCCAATGAAGACCTGAGCAAACTGCAGCGCAACCTGGTTTTGTCACACGCCTGTGGAACAGGTGCTGAGGTACCTAAAGGAATTGTCCGCTTAATGCTGCTGCTGAAAATACAGGGACTTTCATACGGCCATTCGGGCGTACAGGTTGAAACAGTACAACGGCTTATTGATTTTTACAACAACGACATTACACCGGTTATTTATGAGCAGGGATCGCTGGGTGCATCTGGTGACCTGGCGCCGCTTGCACATTTATCATTACCGTTGTTGGGTGAAGGAGATGTTTATTTTGGAGGAGATCGCATGCGTTCATCTGAAATGCTTTCACTGATGAACTGGAAAAAAATTGAATTGAAATCCAAAGAAGGTCTCGCCCTTTTGAACGGAACACAGTTTATGAGTTCGTATGGTGTGTGGTGCCTGATTCATGCTAAACGCCTTTCGTATGCGGCCGATTTAATTGGTGCTGTGTCGCTGGAGGGTTTTGACGGCCGGCTGAATCCGTTTTATCACAATGTCAATGCCATCCGCAACCAGGTGGGACAATTGGAAACAGCAGAACAGTTCCGCAAAATTCTGGAAGGCAGCGAACTTATTGCCGGTAAAAAAATACATGTGCAGGATCCGTATTCATTCCGCTGTATACCACAGGTACACGGCGCATCCAAAGATGCAATTGCCCATGTGCGTGCTGTGTTTGAGCGGGAGATCAACGCCGTAACAGATAACCCTACTATTTTTCCTGAAACCGATGAGATTATTTCTGCCGGTAATTTTCACGGGCAGCCGCTGGCAATATCGTTTGATTTTTTAGGCATAGCGCTGGCTGAACTGGGAAGCATTTCAGAACGCAGAACCTATCAGTTGATTGGTGGGAACAGAAATCTGCCGCCATTCCTGGTTTCTAAACCCGGTTTAAATTCAGGCTTCATGATTCCGCAATACACCGCCGCATCCATTGCCAGCCAGAACAAACAACTGGCAAGCCCGGCATCAGTTGATTCCATTGAATCATCTAACGGGCAGGAAGATCATGTAAGTATGGGAGCCAATGCAGCCACCAAAACATACCGCATTGTTGAAAACCTGGAACGCATTTTGGGAATTGAGCTTTTCAACGCTGCTCAGGCAATTGAATTCAGAAGGCCCTCCAAATCAAGCCCGCTGATTGAGCGGTTACTGACGGATTACCGGAAACTGGTACCTTCAGTAACGGAAGATAAATACATGCACCCTGAAATTGAAAAATCAGTTAACTTTATTAAAAAAATAGAACAATATGTCTGATACACCGGATGATAAAAACCTGGTCAGTGAACGCAGAGGGCAAACACTGAAGGTGCTGGTTATTTTGTCCTGGATATTTATGGGGCTCAGTGCGCTGGGAATTATATTTTCAACCGTTGACGGGCAGTTATCACCCGATGAACTGGAAGAAGAAAAAGTAGCGCTGCTGTCAACAATGACACCTGAAGTACTCGAAATTTTAGGTGAATCGTATATTACTGATACCATTCGTGTACTGGAGGTTTCAAACGACTATTTTTATACCCTGCAGGGACTTAATGCCGCTAACCTGGTGCTTGGATTCTACGGTGTTATGCTGATGTTTAACCTGAAAAAAAAGGGGTATTATTTTTACCTGACCTACAGCATTGTTCCGCTGCTTATTTCATTCGGTTTTTTTGGCACTGGTTTTATCATTGCATTTGGTGCTGTTTTCGGCGGTTTATTTTCGTTGCTTTTCTGCATCCTTTACGCCGTGCAGTTAAAACGCATGTCCTGACCAACGTACATGCGGCCAATTGCGTTAGTACATACAATGAAGATTCTTGCTGCAATTGCATTTGTTCTGGTGCTGGTATCCTGTAAAAAAGATAACGGGCCAATTCTTTACGGATACAATGTCTATCCCATGACAGAAGGAAATTATGTGGTGTATGATGTGGTGGATATTTTTCACGACGTAGCACTTGCACCCGCACATGATACCAGCTATTACCAGATCAGGGAAGTGATTGGTGAAGAAGAAACCGATGGTGAAGGGGAGACTTACCGCAAGCTGTACCGGTATTACCGCGCTTCTGATACACTTGCCTGGACGATGCAGGATGTCTGGACAGTCAAACAAACCCCGCAAACGCTTGAGACGGTTGAAGAAAATAAGCGGAGAATAAGTCTGGCGTTTTCTATTTCGTACGATCGTATCTGGGATTATAATGCACTCAACAACGATGACGCACTGAATGCCCGTTACGAAAATATATATGAATCCTATTCGGTGGGGGGGGAATCTTTCGATTCAACCGTTCAGGTTGAAATTGAAAATGTAAAAACCTTTATTGAATACAAGCGGCAGTATGATATTTATGCAGCCAATGTCGGTCGTATTATACGGGTAAAAAAGGATCTTCAGATTCTGAACAATGACACCACTGCAATTCAAAAAGGGACCGAACTTTTTTATTCAGTAGTTGATTACGGAGTGGAATAGTTTCCGAAATTCCAGTATATTGCCGTAAAAAAAATATGCGTATTCCCCTTTCCAAAGAACTGCTGCTGGATGAACTGAAATCAAATCTTGAACGTGATTTTCCCGGCATAAAATGTACCTGGCGTGGTTCAAAAGTACTTGTTGTAAGTGAACCGGGTGTATCAAAATCAGCAGCAGCAATGGTGCTTTCCCGCAAAAAAAATGCAATTGTCAATGAAGGGTTTTCAACCATGGGCGGGCAGTTTCTTTTTGCCATCAGTCTTGTTGGGCTTGGAATTCTGATTCCGGCAATTATTTACCTGATCGCTTTTTTTCCAAAGCAAAAAGCAATCCGTAATAAAATTGGTGAATACGTCCGCAGCAACTATTCATCGCTGGAGGTGAAATAAAAAAAATCAGCCATAAAACCATAGCTGCCGGCAATTTTTGAGTAGATGGTAATGCAATTATCTGCCGGGTTTTTGAGAATTTTTGTCCGTCACCGTTATGGATAATCGGTAACAATCCAAGGCTAAAGGTGTCTTTAAAGTTGTAAGGCTTTATTTTCTGGGCTTTCAGACAACTTTTTACCCGGTTTATACGTATTCAAATAAAACTACTTTTTTTACGTTCTTATTTAGGTGAAACTTAAATACCTCTTCATATTTTGCCTGTTTCTGGCTTTTGGCCGGAATGGCATGGCTTCGCATATCATGGGAGGGGAAATCACTTGGACTTGCCTGGGGGGAGGTTCATACCAGTTTAACTTGGTGCTCTACCGTGATTGTAACGGGCTTGACATTGTTGATCCGGCCCTGAATATTGAGGTTTGGGGGCATCCTACGGTTTCTACTATTACCTGCAACCTGCTTTCTACAACTGATTTGAGCCCGGCATGTACACAGGTAGCCGGTGGCCCCGCTGAGTTAGATTGTGGTGTTGGTACCAGTGGTGGAAATGGTCCCGGAGCTGTTCAAAAATTCAATTACCAGTCTGCCCCGGTTTTTCTTTCCGGCGTTCCGCCATCAACCGGCTGGGCGTTTACGTATGATTCTTTTTCACGGAACTGGGGACTGACTAACATGGTAGATCCGTTCAGTTATGGAATTACCCTTTCAGCTATCATGTATGCTGTTGATGGTACCAATGCCAATCCCTGCACAGATTCGTCACCACAGTTTGCGCAGGACCCATACATGCTGATGTGTGCAGGTACTGATTTTCAGTATAACCCAAGTGCCTATGACCCTGACAATGATTCCTTGGTTTATTCCTGGGGAATTCCGCTGGATCAGTTGGTATCAGGCTCATTTAACCCACCGGTAAATCCGGCTCCGGTGCCTTTTGTTGCCGGTTATTCCAACACAAACCCAACACCCGATGCAAGTTTCGCTCCAGGCAATATTCCCGCAGTGATGGATACTGAAAGCGGGGTTATTTCGTTTTTATCCAATACCATTGGCAATTTCGGGCTGGTTCAGAAAATTGATTCGTACCGCAACGGTGAGTTGATTTCAACGGTGAATCGTGAAATTCAAATGATTGTTATTCCATGCCCATCTTACAACAACACGCCGCCGGTTATTACACCGCCTTTTATGGCCGGTACCAGTTTTGCGGCAGAATTTTTTGCAGGTGACCTGGTTAATTTCAACATTGTAATTTCTGACCCTGAGGTTTTGCAGGATGGCACAGCGCAAAACGTCATTCTGAACCCGTCAGGCAATTATTTTGGTACCAATTTTACTGACCCCAATTCAGGCTGTGATTATACGCCCTGCGCAACATTGAGCACGGCACCAATCATTCAGGGAATTCAAGGGCTCACAACCAATTTTAACTGGCAGACATCGTGTGATCATTTGCTTGATGCAAACGGCATTCAGCAGGCTGAAGTAACCTATTATTTTGTGTTGAATGCACAGGATGATTACTGCTCTGTCCCTGGCAGAACATTTGAAACGGTAGCCATTACCATTAAAAACAAAGAAATGCTGCCACCGGCAGATTTGCAGTGTGTAGATGTACTTGCTAACGGTGATGTGGATTTAACCTGGCAGCCTACCACGGATATTTCTGGTACTTCCTTCATTGAATATGAAATTTGGTCTCTCGAAGATGGTTTTATAACAGCCATTCCGGCCATTGCAACAGCAACGTATACGGTAACCGGCGCAAATGCTGATTTAGGAGCAAAACATTATTATGTACTTACCGAATTTGGCTGTAACGGCAACAATACGGTAAGTTCTGATACACTTTCAACCATTTATCTGAACCTCATTGACCTGGCAGACGGACGGGTTTCACTCAGCTGGAATGACACACACAATCCGGCAAATGGAGGTGATGACCTGGTTTATGAAATTTACCGTGAATACCCTGCCGGAACCTGGACACTCAGGGGAACATCACCCTACGGGGCAACCAATTTTTTTATTGATACCGTGGATATTTGCAGCGCTTTTCAAAGTTATGAAATCAGGGTGCAAAATGCAGCCGGATGTGTATCTACATCCAACAGTCCGGGAATGGTACTTCAGGATATCATTAACCCCATTATTCCAATACTGGATTGGGTGAGTGTGGATACCACTACAGGGTATGTTGATATCAGCTGGAATGTCAACGCTTCTGATGATACGTATGGGTATATCATCTATGCTTTAATCAGTGGATTTTGGGAGCCCATTGATACCGTTTACGGAATCAACAATACGACTTATACCTACCTGCTCACGAACTCAGCCAACCAGGCAGAAACATTCAGAATTGCAGCATTTGACTCATGCCTTACTTCTACTTTTCCACAGACCTATCAGACTTCAGCACTGAGTTTACCGCATACAACCGTTTACCTGCAAAACACATTTGATCCGTGTGAACGCATGATTGATTTAACCTGGTCACCTTACATGGGCTGGCCTGAGGGCGTAAAGCGGTATGAAGTGATTGTAAGCATTGCGGGCTCACCGTATGAGGTTATTGCATCATTAGGTTCATCAGCTACCTCGTATGTACACAACGACCTGGTTTATGATGCCAATTACTGCTATTACATACGCGCTGTTTCAAATTACGATTCTATTTCCTATTCCAACGGCAACTGCCGGTTTACACAAAGCCCAAGTCAGGCTGCTTTCCATTACCTGGCAACGGCATCTTACAACCTGGCCGATGAAGTAGAACTGGTTTGTTATACTGACGGAAGCGCATCTGTACAGAGTTATGAGGTTGAAGTTAAGGGGCCATTGGATACTGATTTTTCATTGCTGACAACGCTTTCACCAAACGGTACTGATTTTATTTATTACAATGACGCGTCTGTTTTACCGGATCATGGTGCTTATCAGTACCGGATCAACCTGATTGATTCATGCGGTCACGTGGGCTATGTTACCAATGTAGCACGCACCGTCTTTTTAGAAGTACAGACAGATCATGTAGCCATGCTTAATACGCTGAATTGGTCAGCTTACAGTGGTTTTGACGGTACTATTGTGGAATACCGCATCTACCGAGGTATTAATGGGGTTTTTGATGCAACGCCGCTGGCGGTTACGTTACCGGGTGTGCGTTCGTATGAAGATGATGTTTCGGCATATCTGAATTCTCAGGGACAATTCTGCTATCGTGTAGAGGCTATTGAATCACTCAATTCGTACAACCTGTCAGAAACGGCTTTTTCAAATACTGCGTGCGTAACTATTGACCCTATTGTGTACATTCCAAACGCGTTTATTATTAATGGTGAAAATCCGGTGTTTATGCCGGTTATTTCCCTCTATGATTTTGATTCATACCTACTGACTATTTATGACCGCTGGGGCGGTGTCATTTTTCAGACGCGCGACCGCAATGAAGGGTGGAACGGCGAAGCTGATTTCGGAGATTTGAAACCAGAAGGTACCTATGTTTACCATTTGGTGTTCTATGACCGTGAAGGGAAAGAATACAATTACCGCGGTTTTGTAACCATGCTTATTGATAAGCAATAAGCAGCAATGTTGCTTATAACTGAATAATCTGACTGCGTATAAATTCAATGCGCTCGTCCATTTCCATTTTTGTATAGGTTTCAGGTGAAACGGGCGCACCAATGGTCACAACTATTTTACCACGTTGCATATTGAGTTTGGCAGAAGACGGCCATACCACGTAAGCACCTGTTACGTGTACAGGTATAATGTGTGCTTCAGCATCCTGGGCCAGGTGAAAACCACCTTTTTTGAATGCACTCACTTCGCCGTTTTTAGAAGCAGTACCCTCTGGAAATATAATTACATGTTTGCCATCGTGAATGAGTTTCGCTGCATACGCCAGGCTTGCTTTAGCTGCGGCTCTGTTTTTACGGTCAATAAAAATCATGCCGGCAAGCATAATAAACCAACCCAGAAAGGGCATTCGTTTCAGTTCTTTTTTGGCAATAAAATAAAGATAGATGGGAAATGCAATCAGTAATGCAGGAATGTCAAGATACGAGCAATGATTTGACATCACTACATAGGAAATACCCGGTTTGATATTTTCAACTCCCTTCACCTCAAGCTTTGCACCCATTATAAACAAGGCCACCGGTGCCCACAGGTGTTTTGCCAGAAACAGGGTAGGTTTTGTACTGATAGTCAGCAGGCAGCCCAGCATTGCAGCCAGTATACAAAATAACGACCATGCTGAAAAAAAGAAAATACGTATGACAGAAATGACTGCTCTCATAAATTTTTACTGTGGATCAACATCAACATCTACCCGAATAGATCTGAAATCATGCATTGCCAGAAATTGTTCAATCTTTTCACGAATGACATCTTTCACTTTTTTGGGAGATGCGTCCCGCTCAAATTTAATGGTGATGTTTTTGATAAACATGTTTTTAATTCTTGAAATACCAGGTGTTTCAGGCCCCAGCAGCCGGTCATTAAAAACAGCTTTAAGACTTTTGGCCAGCGTAATGGATCCCATTTCAAGCACATCTTTATCACGGTGTTTCAGGCTGATGTATATGATGCGGAAAAAAGGAGGGTAGTGAAAATTTTTTCGTTCCAGAATTTCCTGTTTGTAAAGCCCTTCGTAATCATGCTGCATAACTTTTTGAATAATCCAGTGGTGCGGGTCATAACTTTGAATAATAACCTTGCCCCGTTTAGCCTTACGTCCTGCCCGCCCTGATACCTGTGACATCAATTGAAATGAACGTTCAAAAGATCTGAAATCAGGGTAGCGCAGCATTTGATCAGCACTTAAAATACCAACCAGGCCAACGTTGTCAAAATCGAGCCCTTTGCTTACCATTTGCGTTCCAATCAAAACATCAATTTCACGGTTTTCAAAGTCAGAAATAATTTGCTGATACGCATTTTTGGCGCGGGTGGTATCTAAATCCATGCGCTGAATTTTGATGGCAGGGAATAGCAGTGCCAATTCATCCTCCACTTTTTCAGTACCAAATCCAAGCATTTTCAGTTTGCGGCTTCCGCATGCCCCGCAGGATGCCGGTGGTGTAATAAAGTAGCCGCAGTAATGACACTTTAATGCATTGCTGAGTTTATGATAGGTCAGTGATACATCGCAATTTTTGCAGGTAGGTGTCCAGCCGCACATTTCGCATGACCAGATAGGGGTATACCCCCGGCGGTTTTGAAACAGAATAACCTGTTCTTTATTTTTAAACGCTTCTTCCATCTGCTCAATCAGCAGTGATGAAAAATGCGATTTCATGGTTTTTTGTTTGGTCTCTTTCTCCAGGTCGGCACACTGTATTTCAGGCATCTGAACGCCGCCAAAACGGTTTTTCAACACCACCAGCCCATAGCGGTTTTCAAGGGCATTAAAATAGGTTTCAATAGAAGGAGTGGCAGAACCCAGCAGAATTTTTGCCTTGTGCAGTTGGCCCAGAACAATGGCTGTGTCACGTGCATTATAACGCGGCGCCGGATCGTATTGTTTGAATGAATTTTCATGCTCTTCATCTGCAATAATCAACCCCAGATTTTGAAACGGTAAAAATACAGCCGAGCGTGCCCCCAGGATAATCCGGAATTTGCCGGTGTTTTTAAGAACTTCATTCCATATTTCAATGCGTTCATTCTGATTAAACCGGCTGTGATAAACACCAACAAGGTTTCCAAAGTAATGTTGAAGGCGTGTAATTAACTGGGTTGTAAGGGCAATTTCAGGAAGCAGAAATAGTACCTGCTTGCCCTGTTCCAACACCGCCTGAATCAGGCTTACATAAATTTCTGTTTTGCCTGATGAGGTAACACCGTGCAGTAACACAACCTCTTTGTCATGAAAGTGCTCGTTAATTTCATGAAGTGCTTTTGCCTGGGTTTCACTCAGTGATTTGATTTCTTTAGATTCGGCCAGTTTTGAAGCAAGGCGGGTTACTTCAGCATTGAAAATGGTAATAATACCTTTCTTCTCAAGGGTCTGCAGGGTAGACTCACCAATCTGCTCTGAAAGAATTTCTTTTTTTGGAATGGGGTTCTGTTTACCTTCGTTCCACTTTACACTGTCAACTATTTTCAGCAGGGCATTAACCTGTTTTTCATTGCGCTTATTTGCCTCCAGTTCATTGAGAATGTGTTCCAGCTTTTCACTGGTGGTGATGTGTTCTGATATTTCTACAAAGGCAAGAAAACGGGGTGCATATTTGGCATTCAGCTCTTCGGTAACAATGGCTTTCTTTTTCTCAATCAGCCTTTTGATCAGGGGTTGAACGGTTTTTATTTTAACCAGGTCTGAAATTTCTTTCAGCGTCAGTGATTCCTGAAGCTGCAGTGCTTCAACCACAATAATTTCCTGTTCAGAGAGGTTTTCAAGATCGCGGTCAAATTCAGGATGAATACTGATTTTAGTTTCACTGGCCAGCTTAAAATTTGCCGGCAGGGCGGCGTTCATAACGTCTCCAATGGGCGCCATGTAATATTCTGAAATCCAATCCCACAATTTGAATTGCCTCTGGGTTACAATAGGAGTTTCATCCAATACACCTTCAATGTATTTTACCTGGTATTCTTTGGGCACTTCTTCATGAACACGGCGAATAATGCCGGTATAGTATTTGGATTTGCCAAACGGCACAATAACCCGCTTGCCCTGGGCAGCGTGGTTGTTCAGGGCAAAGGGTACCCGGTAGGTATAGGTATTGGAAATACTCAGCGGAAGTATAACATCAACAAAATACGTAATCCTTTCGGCCATTCAGCGAAAATAAACAAAAAGGAAGCATTTGCCGGCTGCTGTTGAAATCTTGTTCCCGGCCAGGCATAAAAAAATCCGGCACCGGGCCGGATTTTTTAAATTCAGGTACATTAGTTTTTGTAAGGCCAGTTGCCGTATCCTCCTAGTAGATTGTAGACTTCGGAGAACCCTTTTTCTTTCATCATTTCCATCGCCCTTCCGCTGCGTCCGCCGCTCTGGCAGTAAACATAAACCGGAACCGATTTGTCAAGTGTGTCAAGTGCCGCTTCAAATGTTGAACCGTTAATATCCAGGTTGACTGAGCCGGCAATGTTGCCGCCTTCATATTCACCCGGGGTGCGCACATCAAGCAAAAGGCCGTTTCCACCATCAATAAGCGATTTGAATTTTTCTGCATCCACATCTTCACTGATTTGTGCAGGTGTGTTAGCTATGGTGGTAGTTGTGTCTTGCAACGACGTTGTTGTTTCGGTGCTGGTTTGCTGTCCGTTACATGATCCCAGAAAAGCGAGCAAAGCCATGGATGTTGTAAGTAAGATTAGTTTTTGCATTGTTTTTTGATTACAAAATTAGCGGGCCCCATTAAAAGTGGTGGTGACAAGTATCACATTTCCTTGGTTTCTTCAATTGCCGGAAGTTCACCCTTAAAGTAACGGTAAGTAATGCCAAAGGTAGCCATTTCAGGAGACCAGAGATTCAGTTCAAGGTTCAGCCCCAGGTGATCTGTCAGAAAAAAATTGAACCCTCCCAGGGTAACACCGGTAAATAAATTAACCTTGTCCGGAAAGTATTTTTTTTGCTGATCAGTCAAAAGTTCACTGTGCTGAAACCAGCAGGTAATGCCGGCCTGAAGCTTAACATAATATTCAAAACCCTTGCGGTAGAAAACAGAAATTTGCGGGTTGATTGAAAACAGCAGAAAAGGGGAACCGTAATAGTGGTTATCGTAATATTCATTCAGGTACTGAAACCCCACATGGCCTGAAATGCTCAGTACATTATTTAACACCATTTCATGCGAACAGGCAAAATACGGCATGGTTGTAACTGATTCAAATTTTGCGCTGCTGGTGTCATTTATAGCATCGAAGAGTGATTTGCGCGCAAACTGATCATAGGTAACCCCGGCGTTAAATTTCAGAACGCGGTTATGTATCTGGCCCAATGACACCAATGACACAAAAAATACCCCGGTCAGCAACCCTTTAAGCATAGTGCGAAACTACGCAAATTCTTGCAAACGGCAGACTGGTTATTCTGGCACGGTAATTGCGAATGCTGCTGCCGGAAACTTATTTCCTGATAAATCGTACATTTGATTAATATTAAAATTAAAACTATGAAGAAGTTATTTATGATGGTGGCCCTTTCGGCTGTTACACTTGGGATTAATCATTCTGCAACTGCTCAGGTAGAGCAGGGAAGCATCATCATTGATCCTTATTACGGTTTCCCGAATTTTGGAAAAAAAATAGCGGATACCTTTGTTTCAGATTCTACATCTGATGTTAAAGTTACAGGAATTGGACCTTGTGGTTTACGCGGAGAGTATCTGATATCAGATAATTTTGGTGTAGGTTTTGATTTTATTTATAACAGTGTTGGCGCAAAAGCAGACTATACAGAAATTGATGGTGCCGGTGTATCACATAATTATACGGACGATGTAAACATGCAGCGTTTCAGAGTTCAGGCCAGAATGAATTATCACTTTGTTCAGACCGATGCGGTAGATGCTTATGTAGGTTTTGGAGCTGGAACAAATATTCGCAGATACACCTATGACTCAACCAATCCGGATTTTACAGAACCAGATGCAACAACAGGTGCATTGATCCCTGTTTCAATTCGTATTGCACTTGGTACACGATTCTATTTTACAGATAATATCGGTCTTAACGCTGAGCTAGGCCTCGGAGGACCAGTATTGTCGGGTGGTATTTCCATCAAATTTTAAAAACAATAAATAACAGAAAGGCCCGTTTTAACAGCGGGCTTTTTTTTTATGCGAAACTGGTTAGTCATCGTTTGCCTGGTTTTTCTGGGAGCGTCATCTTCAGCACAAATGCTCGAGGAGGGAGATCTTGTTGTTGAAGCAGGCATAGGTTTTCCGAATGTGAAGCCTTTTGTATACATTCCGGGAGCAGTAGCGCACAATTCCTTTTCGCCCTTTGAAAAGCAGGGACACAGTTATGGTCAGTTTATTGTGAAGGGTGAATTTATGATGGCTGATAAAATAGGAGTTATGGCGGCGCTCAATTATGGCTATTTTACGGGCTATGAAGAATCTGAATACTATGACTGGGACCCGGTAACACAAACAAATGTGCTGAAAACATACTATTATGATATCCGCATTCACAAGCTCCGATTTACCGGCGGATTCAATTTTCACATTATCCGCACTTCAAGGGCTGATTGTTACCTGGGCTTTCTGGCTGGTGGAAAAAAATCGTATGCAAATGCTGAAACCAATGATCCTTATGTAAGCGGAGAGGTACAAACATTTAGTTTCCCAGCTGCTTTCAGGGTTCATTTTGGTACACGTTTTTTTGTTACGGATGCTGTTGCTATAAACATGGAACTCGGCCTGGGCGGCCCGGCAATCAGTTTTGGTGCAACCTATAAATTTTAAGTATGAAGAATTTCCTTTTTTTGATGTTTATGCTGGCCGGTGCTTTGTGCGCTGCGCAAACAGATGCGGAAACGAAATCAGAATACCTTTCAGTACGGGTCCAATACGGCAAAACATTGTCCGGACTCCGGTATGAAGTTTACCTGGATATAGGAACCTCGGGCAGTCATTCCATGAGCGGCCAGGTTACCAATGATGAGGCTACGGTAACTATATCAGACGATTATGGAAAGCAGGAGTTTAAAAGTGATATTGACCTGATTAATTACCTGGGCAAAAAGGGCTGGATAGTTATTGATACGTATGAAATTGATATTCTGGACCAGCACTATTATACGTACCTGATGGAGCGTAAATATTTCAAATGATTAAAAAATAATCAGTAAAAAGATTAAAATAACGTCAGATTTTTACATATTTGTAGTCTGATGTTTGTTTATAGTACTATAAAAAAGCTTGCGCGGGATGATCGTCCCCGTGAAAAAATGCTCGAAAAAGGCGCTATTGCCCTTTCAGATGCAGAAATACTGGCCATTCTTATTGGATCGGGCACGCGTGACAAATCAGCCGTTGATCTTTGCCGTGAAATTCTTAAATCAGTTGGCAATGATCTCAGCCGCCTTGCCCGGCTTACCATTCATGACCTTATGAAATTCAAAGGTGTTGGTGAAGCCAAGGCTGTCAGCATTGCAGCCGCCCTTGAACTGTCACGCCGAAAAAAAACAGAAGCAGAATCTGTTTCTTCTTTTGTCAAATCATCCAAAGATGCTTTTAATGCTATTCTGCCTTTATACGAAGATCTCAATCACGAAGAGTTTCACGTTATTGGGTTATCACGTTCAAACAAAATAATTGGCATAGACCTGGTTTCTAAAGGCGGCTTCAATTCTACCATTGCTGATGGTAAAGTGATCTTTAAAAAAGCGCTGGAAAAAGGGGCTTCCGGTATTATTCTGGCGCACAATCATCCATCTGGTAATTTACGCCCGAGTGATTCAGACATTGATCTGACAAAAAAAATGAAATCATTTGGTTGTTTTATTGAGCTGCCAGTGCTTGATCACATCATTGTTGCTGATCGCAACTATTTCAGTTTTGCAGACAACGGAATGATTTAGCGCACAGGCTCAAAAATCATTTCAAAAGCCTAAATTTGTTTCAGGCAATTTTTTCATGAAACTAATAACCATTATTGGAGCGCGTCCCCAGATTATTAAAGCGGCTGCTATCAGCAGGGCTATACGCAATCACTTTTCAACCCAAATGCATGAAATAATTGTTCACACCGGGCAGCACTACGATGAAAATATGTCTGAGGTATTTTTTGATGAACTTCAGATTCCCCGGCCGCACTACAACCTCCAGTCGGGTTCAGGGAACCACGGTAAACAAACTGCAAAAATGCTGGAGGGAATTGAAACCGTCATTCTGACTGAAAAACCCGATGCCGTTTTGGTATATGGAGATACCAATTCAACTGTTGCCGGCGGTCTTGCTGCGTCTAAATTATTGATTCCGCTGGTGCACATTGAAGCTGGTTTAAGATCATTCAATAAAAGCATGCCTGAAGAAATCAACCGCATTTGTTGTGATCACATGTCAACACTTTTGTTTTCACCCACCCGTCAGGGCATTGAAAATTTGAAAAGAGAAGGATTTAACCCTGAAAATAAACCACCTTATACCATTGATAATCCACACGTATATCATTGTGGCGATATTATGTATGACAATTCGCTTTATTTTTCAGAATTGGCTTCAGGCCGTTCAATTTTGAAAGAGCTGGATTTAAAACCGGGGTTTATTTTGTCAACTATTCACCGCAATAATAACACCGATGATCCGGTCCGCCTTTCAGCTATTTTTGATGCGCTTATTTCGATAACTGAGATCTACCAGGTTCAGGTTGTATTACCGCTTCATCCGCGCACGCGCAAAATGATGGAGGTGAATTTGAGCGTTGAACTTCAGCAGCGCCTGAACAGCAGCACCCGTATCAAAATCATTCCGCCGGTGTCATTTTTAGATGTCATTGCACTTGAAAAAAATGCCGGAATGATTGTTACAGACAGCGGAGGCGTTCAGAAAGAAGCATTTTTCTTTCAGAAACCCTGTATTATTTTAAGGCCTGAAACAGAATGGGTAGAAATTGTTGAAAATGGAAACGCCATACTCTGTGATGCTGATAAAAAGCGCATTCTGGACGCCTGCAATACGTTTCATCAGAACCCCGGGTTGAACTATCCGCCCTTGTTTGGTGACGGAAAAGCAGCTGAATTTATTTGTAAAGAAATACTCAACCAGCTTGGATGATATCTGTTTTCTGTGAACATAGCACCCCAAGGCTGCGCTACGTGCTCGACTTCTGCTTTGTGCAGCGGGGCTTTGAATACCAGGTTATCTCTGATACCACAGCCTGGTCCAAAATACGTGCTCTGAGAATCAATTATTCACACCATGCTATTCCTTGCGATTACCTGATAAAACCGCATGACCTTTTGTTTGAAGAAGGTGTTCGTGAAGACATTCAGATCACTGCGGCTGACACTGAAATCAGGATTGATGGTATGACCGATGAGCTGGCACTCATTTTCCGGTTTCTGTCACGGTATGAAGAGTATCTGCCGCATGAACGGGATGCGCATGACCGCTACATGTCATCCAATTCTGAACTGGTTAAACTGAATTTGCATCACCAGCCGGTTGCAGATCAGCTGAACAAAAAAATATGGAATAAACTCGGGCTTGATTACACACTTGTTGAAAGTGGTTTTGAATGTGTTCCGTCATTTGATATTGACGTGGCCTGGGCCTACAAACACCGTAAACTGGGCCGGTCAATTGGTGCTGGTATTACAAACGGTAAATTGCGTGAACGGCTTCGTGTACTTGCCGGCAAAGAAAAAGATCCGTACGATACCTATTCATACATCACTGAAATATCAGCAAAGGTGAACCGCATTATTTGCTTTGCCTTGTTGGGTGACTGGTCTAAATACAATAAAAATATTCACTGGAAAAATGAGGCTTACGGTTCACTGATCAGGGGACTAAACGCCACGGGCGGAATGGGTATACACCCCTCTTATGAGGCACATTTGAATGCAGCAAAACTGCAGGAGGAAATGGAACGCCTGGAACATATTGTGGGGCATGAAATTGTTAAAAGCCGCCAGCATTTTCTGCGACTCAGAATTCCTGAATCGTATGAAATTCTCATCAGCAAAGGAATTCAGCGTGATTTTACCATGGGGTATGCAGACAATACCGGTTTCAGAGCGGGTACATCCTTTCCGTTTTATTTTTTTAACCTCCGGTCAAATGAGGCCACTCCTTTACTGGTGTTTCCATTTGCTTACATGGACGGGGTTTTGAAAGATCAGTTAAAAATGAGTCCTTCAGCTGCCAAAGAACATGTCAAGGATTTAATTGACAGCGTAAAAAATGTGGGCGGTGTTTTTATGTGTATCTGGCACAACAGCTCTATCAACGACCTTGGTGAATGGAAGGGGTGGAAGGATGTGCTGGACTATACCATGAGCCTTGTGGAAAAAAATGATTTCTCTGGTTTTGATGAAGATTTTTTTGATTAACCCCTTATTTTCTGGTTATATGAAATACAGCCCGGTGCTGCTCTTTTTTTGTTTTTTGTCTGCCGGTTGTGTTCGTCATCAGCAGCAAAATTCTGCCAGCAGTAAAATAGCAGAAATCCACGATACCGTTGTGGTAAAATATGCAGAGGGGTTTGATGTAAATTATTATGACGGTTACCTTGCACTTATTTCGCATTCGATCCGGCAAAATTCTTTTTTTGCAGATACGCTGTTTCTGCAGACAGACCCGCTTAAGGCAGATTCGTCTATGTCATACCTGAGCCGTAATCTGAACTCAATTGCCTGTCAGTCTTCAACCCACATTGCTTTTCTGGACCTGCTGAATGAACTGGATGTTGTAACCGGTTTATGTGGTATGGAATATATTCAGAATGTTGCAGTACATGAAAAATTACAAAAAAACGGTACCCTGGAAATTTGCCCCGGTGAACAGGTTTCAATAGAGGCGCTTCAAAAGCTGAATCCTGATTTGTTTTTGATTTATCCGTTTGAAACTACCGGCAAAGAAAAATACAACGCCAGCGGAATCACGTCTTTTTACATTGCAGAATACCTTGAAACAACAGCGCTTGCGAGGCTTGAGTGGATAAAACTTTTTGGTGTGCTGATGAATAAAGTTAACGAGGCAAATGCGTATTTTGAAAAGGTAGAAACGGAATACCTGCAGTTAAAAAGAGCACCTGTTGACAGTGCCCGCACGTTTATTTTAAACTTACCGTTCAAAGACAACTGGCACATGCCCTCGGCCAATTCACTGGTTGTAAATTTGTTTGAAGATGCGGGGCTGAGGTATTATTATCCTGAAACAGGTTTAACTGAAAACGACTTACATTCCAAAGAAGCTGTTTGGAATGATGCCCTGTTTGCAGATTATTGGATTATTATGGCCAGCAGACCGGCTGGTTTTTCAATGGCTGACCTGGTGGCAGAAGAGCCTGCGTATGCCGGTTTTAAAGCTGTTATTCAGAACCAGGTTATTTTCTGCAATACAGCCACCAGCAATTATTTTTCAAGCGGTATTGCTGAGCCACAGGTAATGCTCAAAGATATTTTGTTTGCCACCGGGCAGTTAGAAGATCATGAACCGGAGTATTTTTTTCTTTTGAACTGATAGCATTTGCAATTGAAAGGGAGTATTGGCGCTTTCAGAAAGGTATGTCAGTGGTATTGATTAAATTTGAAAACACAGGTACCGGAATTTGAAAATCAAGGCAGACATACTTTTACTACTTGCAGGCTTGCTGCTGATAACGCTGCTTTTTGGTTTAAACCTGCTGATTGGTGATGTGCACATTCCCTGGTCTGATATAACAACACTGCTCAGCGGGGGTGAGGTAGAACAAAAAACCTGGTCATACATTGTTGAAAGCCGTTTAAACCGCTCGGTGGCGGCTGTTTTTTCAGGGGCAGCACTGGCTGTAGCCGGAATTATTTTACAGGTTTATTTCAGGAATCCGCTTGCCGGGCCGGGCGTATTAGGCATCACATCCGGTGCTTCACTGGGTGTGGCATTTGTTATTTTGGGCGGTGCCGGTGCCGCGTCAATTGCCGGTGGTATTGGTATTATTGCTGCCGGAATTATAGGAGCCATGGCTGTGCTGGCCTTACTTATGTTTGTTTCACGTTTTGTTCACAACCCCGTTACTTTACTGGTGCTTGGATTAATGTTCGGCTATTTTACGTCAGCCATAATCAATGTACTTTTTCTGTGGGCCAACCTGGATGATACCCGTGAATATGTGCTTTGGGGGCTTGGAAGTTTTGAAGGCATTTCAACCGAAAACCTGATTGTTTTGGTAAGTGTTATTGGTTTGTTTTTACTCATGGCCGTTTTTTTGATCAAACCGCTGAATGCCCTGGTGCTGGGTTCTGAATATGCTTCGTCGCTGGGCGTTAATCTGAAAACCACCAAACTGCTTGTAATTAGCATTACCGGTGTGCTTGCAGCAGTTGTTACCGTTTATTGCGGCCCCATCAGTTTTATTGGTGTTGCGGTGCCACAGCTGGTTCGTATTTTGTGGACTTCAAAAAATCATACGGTCCAGATTCCGGCTGTTATAATACTGGGCGCCATACTGGCATTGTTGTCTGATATTACGGTGCGCCTTTCAGGCAATTCACTGCCCTTAAATACCGTAACCGCTTTAATTGGTGCACCTGTGATTATTTATACCATTATAAAACTGAACAAACGCCTTGCTTGAGTTAAAAGACATAACGGTAGCTGTTGGTGAACGCAGGTTATTTGCGGTTAAATCACTGGTGCTGCAAAAAGGCATGATTGCATTAGTGGGCCGTAACGGCTCAGGTAAATCAACATTCATCAGAACAATTCTGGGTGAACACGCTGATTTTTCAGGTACCGTTTTAGTAGATGGAAAGAACCCAGAAAGCCTGTCAGCCTTGCAAAAATCACGACTGGTTTCTGTGGTTTATTCCCGCCCTCGGATTTTTGGAAATCACACCGTTTTAGATGTGCTGGCATTGGGCCGGCTGCCTTACCAGAACCTGTTTTCGAAAATTTCAGCTGCTGATTTGCATGTGATAGATCAAATGGCCGGTTTGCTTAAAATTAAAGACTGGTATGCCAAATCATTTAACGTATTGAGTGATGGAGAAAAGCAACTGGTAATGATTGGGCGTGCCCTGGTGCAGGACACACCTTTGCTGCTGATGGATGAACCAGCTGCTTTTCTGGATGTGGTAAACCGTTTTGAATTGTCTGTATTACTGAAAAAAATTGCAGATGAAACAGGCAAACTCATTATATGCTCCACACACCAGCTCGACAGGGTTGAGAAAGATTGTGACGGTGTTTTACTGCTGGCTGATGAGGAGCTTAAATTACTGACCGACAGCAGTAATTTTTTGAAAACAATTAACGCATCATTTGGTATTTCATGAAGTTCAGAACCGAGGTAAATTGTGTTGCAAAACCTGACTTTATCACTTACAGAACGCAGATGCTTTCTGTGGGATCCTGCTTTGCTGATGAAATCGGGCTGCGGCTTAAATCGCTTGATTTTTCCATTTACACCAATCCGTTTGGGGTTATTTTTAACCCGGTTTCAATAGCAGCAGCTCTTAAGAATGCGGTGGATGAATCGAATGACGCAGATTTTTTCCTGGAGCGTGACGGATTGTGGTTTAATCACGCTTATCACTCTCAGCTAAATGCCGCTTCAAAAGCTGGGTTGATTGAAAAAATAAGCCAGGTAAATGTGGTTGTAAAGCAGCATTTGCAGCAAGGGAATTTACTGGTACTGACTTTTGGTACAGCCTGGGCTTACAGGCATTGTGCCACCAATACGGTGGTAGCCAATTGCCACAAAGTTCCGCAGCAGCATTTTTCAAAGGAGCTGCTTGAACTGGATGCATTGAAAGCCATGTATACCGGTTTGTTTCAGCAACTGTTTGCAAAAAATCCGGGACTGAAGATACTTTTAACCGTTAGCCCGGTGCGCCATGTCAGGGATGGGTTGCATGAGAATAACCTGAGCAAAGCCATTTTGCTGTTGCTTACTGATTTTTTGGTGAAACGGTTTGAGCAGGTGTGTTATTTTCCGGCGTATGAACTTGTTACCGATGATCTCAGAGATTATCGGTTTTACAAGGAAGATTTGATTCACCCAACAAAACAAGCGGTGGATTACGTGTTTGAAAAACTGGCTGAAACGTATTTTTCAGAAAAAACAAAACAGGGCGCTGACCTTCAAAAATCAATACTCCAACTAAAAGGACACCGCAGTATAACAGAACCTTCCACTTCAAATGAAGGGGTTGAGAATAAAGTGGCTGAATTGACAAAAGCATTCATGGATCTTAATCTGAAATAAAATGAAAAAAAGTTTTTTTGCAATGATAGCTGTATGTTTTAGTGTGCTGACGGCGTTGGGTGGAACGCCGGCAAAAAGGACACCGGTTGTGACAACCTTGATTATTGTACGCCATGCTGAAAAAAACAATGAAACCGATACCACCACGTTAACCCCTGCCGGGTATGACCGTGCAAACAGGCTTGCGCAACTATTGGTGAATACTGAATTGGCGGCAATTTATACAACGCCTTACATTCGTATGCGGCTGACAGCTGAACCAACTGCGAAACAAAAAAATCTGCCAATACTGGATTATACGCCGCATGAAATCAGTGAAACAGATCGCATCATTTCAACCCATACCGGCAAAACGGTGTTGGTTGTAGGGCATGGTAATTCCATCCCGGCTATCATTAATCAGTATTGCGGTACACAGCTTGAAAATCTGAGCGGTTATAACGATGTATTTATTGTGAGTATTCTGAATGCAAAGGCATCATCAAACCGGTACCTGCACTTTTTTTACTGATGTGCTAAAATCAACTCACTCATTTTCTCCAATGCCGGCCGGTAGGTTTCAATGCCGTGTCCTACCTGATTAAATACAAAGGTGTCTTTCAGTGTACGAATGTGTCTTTGTGCATTGGCAATGGATTTTTTGTAGGGGAAAAGGGTGTCGTTATCACCTTCAAGCAAGTAAGTAGGTACAGCCACCCGGTTGAGTTCTTCACGCATGTAATACGGTTTTTGCGTTTTGTCTTTGTAGCGTGTCAGTGCCATGCGTTCAAATTCCACGATTAAAGTCTCAGCTGTTGCGTTCAGCTGATGATTGGATTTGCAAAAGACAGCGGCGTTCAGAAATTTCAGAATGTTTTTTTCAGACGGAAACAAAACCGGAAGCAGGTTAGCCCTTAGGTTTTTCCATTTGAGAGAGAAAGGCTGCAGGCATCCCGGGTTGAGTAAAAAAGCGGCATGAACACGTTCAGGTGCTGCCAGTGCCAGTTTCATGCATACCAGGCCACCAAAGGAAGCGCCGGAAATAAACGTTTTTTCAAGTCCAAGCTGGTCCATAACCTCACAAGCCCAGTGTCCATAACCGGATGATTTGATGGCGGGTGAATTTCCGTCACTGGGGTTGGGCTGGCCATTGGTTTCAACCAGGTAAATTTTGTTGTGTCTGAGCAAATAATCCAATCCGCAGTCCAGGTCCCAAAAAAGGGGAGAGGTTCTGAAGCCGGGAAAAATAAGCAGGGTATGTGCGGCGTTCTCCTGACCTAAGGTCCAAACAAGGGTCTTTCCCAGTGATGTGTTTATTTCCAGCGGTTGATAGGTACGATTGGTCAGCTTTTCAAGCCGCGCTACCCAGCCGTTAAACCAGGCAATATCCGTTTCGGGATTTTTGAAAGAAGAGGTTCGCACAATTTTCATAAAAAACAAAATTATAGTACAAATGTACTAATAATTAGGTTGTGTGTACTAATTTTTTGTATTTTTGTTTTATGAACAAAACCAAAAGACAAATTCTGGACACTGCGCTGGCCTTGTTTAATAAGCGGGGACTGGCCCAGGTAAGTTTACGCACTATAGCTGACGAGCTGCAGATCAGTCCCGGTAATCTGACCTATCATTTTAAACGCCGTGAAGAGATTGTAGAAGTACTTTATTATGAATTTGTGGCAGTTGTGGACGAGCGTTTTGCAAAAATAAATCCGTCAGAAGTTAGTTTGCGTCTCATTTTTGAGTTGATTTCCATTCTTACAGAAACCCGTTTAAAATATAGCTTTCTGATGCGTGACTTTATTTCACTGGTAGCTGAAAATCCTTCCATTAAGAAACATTACGCTGCTATAATAGAGAAACGGCGCAGGCAGTCTCTTTTCTTTTTTGAAAAACTCATTGAACAAAAGGTCCTTCGTGCGGCTGAACTGCCTGATGAATATGTCTTTTTGTATGAACGAATTCAGATTCTTGGTAATTTCTGGATCACATCAGCCGTTATGCAAGGTAATAAACTGACTAAAGCTGCTGTTGAACGCAATTTTGAAATGATTGTGCAGGTGGTTTATCCGTATCTGGCATCCAAAGGTCAGAAAGAATGGAAAAAGCTTACGGCTGCGTCAAAAGGCTGAACCTGAAAAAGGGGCTGAAATAAAAAATCCGCGAACCAAATTCCGCGGATTTTTCAGCAAAGAAACCAAACTCCCGAAACGATCGGGATATTATCTGGTTATTATAACCTGTCCTTCGAAGTATTCTGTTTCGCCGTTGGCGTTTTTAAACTGAACCTGCCATACGTAGGCCCCGTCATCAGCCAGGGAATTATCGTTCATGTTAGTGCCATCCCACGGTTGGTTAACATTGTTGGTTTGGTACATAACCGTTCCAACTTTGTCATAAACCACCATTGTAAATGTTACGTCCATCAGGCGCAATGCTTCAGGAATGAAGTAGTCGTTTTTATTATCACCATTTGGTGTAAACGCAGTTGGAGCCAGCAGGTTGTAGTCACTTTTTACCTCAATTGGTTTTTGGGTGCTGTTTGTACAGCCAAATTCATTGGTAGCACTCAGTTCAACGGTATAAATTCCTTTTTTGCGGAACGTGTATTCAAACTGATTTTCAGCAGATGTTTTTAAGCCTTTGATATCCCAGTTCCATTCAACTGCATTTTCAGTCAGGTTGATGAAGGTAACGGTTGGTATCATTTCATTTGTTTTTTCAAAAGCAAACTCAACTTCAGGCAGTGGATTCACGGTAATATCAATACTTGATTTACTCAGCGTTTTGTTTGTTTTGGAGTCTTTCAATGAAAGTGATACGGTGAAATTACCAGAACGTTTGTAGGTATGTGTTCCAACTTTAGAACTGCTGAATGATCCGTCACCAAAATCCCAGACATAAACAACAGCCTGGTTAATATCTTCCGGTGTAAAAATGAATTCAGAAGTCATACAAGCCACGCTGTTTTCAGTATTAAAACGTGCATTGATACGTGCTGTGCTGACAGTTTCTGCATTGTTTGGGGTTTGTCCTGGATTTTCAGCAACCTGGTTTACAGGGTCAGTACCGGTGTTGTTTCCGTTGGTTGGTTCAGATCCGTTTTGGGTTGATTCGTGGTTAAAGTTCTCGTTTCCGGATTCGCCCAGCATTCCTGGTCTTCCAGGTTCAGAAATAGTTAAGAAAGGAACGTTTTCGTTTCCTGCAGGTTGAATTTCGGTAGAATTGTCTTCGGCTGTATTTTGTGCCTGATCTGTAATCAGCGTGTTGTTATCTGCTGTGTTTTCACCGGCAACGGTATTTTCAGCAGTTACTTCAGCAGCCGGAATAGTTTCATTTTGCTGCATCAGGTAAACAGTACCTGAAATCAGCACAACAGCGGCAGCAGAACCAATGATCCATTTCATGGCACCGCCTTTAGAGCCCAATTGGCTGCTTACGTTAGCCCAAATCTGGGCATCGTAAGGTGCCTCATAGCCCTCAACTGCTTCTTTTATTAATTTATCAAATTTGTCCATCGTTAAAGATGTATTAGTGTTCAAATTTTAAGCTTAGTTCTTCTTTTAACTTCATTTTGGCTTTTGCCAGGTTTGATTTAGACGTTCCCTCACTGATACCAAGGTATTCAGCAATTTCTTTGTGACTCATGCCTTCAATTACGTAAAGGTTAAATACGGTGCGGTAAGCGGGTGAAAGCGCGCTGATAGCTTTAATTGCCGTTTCAGCCTTTATTTTCACATCGTGCTCTTCATCGTCAGCAAAAGGAACATCCTCTTCTAAATTCTGGATGCGTGAATCGTCTTCAATTGAAAACGGATCGCGTTTGTTTTTCCTGATCTGATCAATGGCCGTATTTATCATGATACGTCTGATCCAACCTTCCAAAGAACCTTCAAAATTGTAAACGTCCAGTTTGCTGAAGATTTTGATAAAACCGTTCTGTACCATGTCTTGCGCCTCGTCTCTGTCTTTGGCATAACGCATACATACAGCCATCATCTTACCGTAGAAAAGCTTGAACAGTTGCTGCTGATATTTACTCTTGCCTTTAATGCAACCATCAACAATCGTTCTTAAATCTTCTGTTGTCTCCACTGGTTTTTACACTATTAAGACGCCCCAACTGTGAAAGGGTTGCCAATTTGATAAATTTTTTTTCAGGGAAGAGCCTTGAAGCGAGGAGAGAAGGAGTAAGGATTCAGAAGTTAGTATTCGTTCCGTAATCCAATTCCCGGGTCCTGCATACCTAACAAGCTCAAGCTATTACTATATCCTTATTCCTGAATCCTGATTCCCTTCCTTTTTGCCTCTTCCCTTACAAGCACAAAAATCGCCAAAAAAAGAAGGTTCGATTTAAAAACTTCCTAAATTCGTTGTCTGGCTTAATATAAAGAGCACATTTCTAAAAGTACTAACATAAAATTACATTACAATGAAAATTACAGTTGTAGGGGCAGGAGCGGTAGGAGCGAGCTGCGCAGAATACATCGCTATTAAAAACTTTGCTTCAGAGGTCGTTTTGATCGACATCAAAGAAGGTTTTGCAGAAGGAAAAGCAATGGACCTTATGCAAACGGCTTCATTACTGGGGTTTGACTCAAAAATTACCGGTACAACCGGCGATTATTCAAAAACTGCGGGTTCTGACGTGGCTGTTATCACCTCTGGTATTCCACGTAAACCAGGTATGACCCGTGAAGAACTGATTGGAATCAATGCCGGTATTGTTAAAACGGTGGCTGAAAACCTGATCAAACATTCTCCCAATGTAATTATCATTGTTGTTAGTAACCCAATGGACACCATGGCTTACCTTGTACACAAGTCAACCAGCATTCCTAAAAACCACATCATTGGTATGGGTGGAGCGCTTGACAGTGCCCGTTTCAAATATCGCCTGGCTGAAGCCTTGGGTTGCCCGCAGTCTGATGTAGACGGTATGGTAATTGGCGGACACAGCGATACCGGTATGGTGCCTTTGATTGAGAAAGCAGTGCGTAACAGCGTTCCCGTTTCAGAGTTTTTAAGTGCTGAAAAACAAGCCTGGGTGGTTGAAGAAACCAAAGTGGGTGGTGCAACACTGACGAAATTGTTGGGTACATCTGCCTGGTATGCACCGGGAGCAGCGGTAGCAGCCATGTGTCAGGCTATTGCGCTGGACTCTAAAAAAATGTTCCCATGCTCAGCCATGCTGGATGGAGAATACGGACAAAAAGACATTTGTTTAGGGGTGCCTTGCATCATTGGCAAAAACGGTATTGAAAAAATCGTTGAAATTAAATTGTCTGATGCTGAGAAAGCAAAAGTTGCAGACAGCGCAAAAGGTGTTCGCGATGTGAACATGCTGCTGGATGCCGTAGCGAAATAATACCAATGCTTAATCGGTTTGAGTCGGTAGACGAAAACAAGATTTAGCAGTTGGTTTATACTGAGCGAAAGAAGGAGTTCCATGTGATTGGAATTATAGCTGAGCGAAGTATCTATTGATAGTAACAAAAGCGCTCTCAGAAATGGGAGCGCTTTTTTTTGCACAGCTTGGTCCTGTACCTACTTAACTGGCTATGACAGGCGTTTTTGCATAAAAGTGGTTGTCAAGGCTATATCAAGTGCATTGCTTTTATTAAATTTATCTCAGGCATTAAGTAAAGAGCATTGACCCCGATAGCTTTCAAGACCGCTTCTTCACAAAGCATCCAGCCGTTATATAATTAATAAACCGTTATAACTAAAAACAAATTGCTGACAGGAACGACTGCAATCATTACCGTAAAAAAAACATGTGATGACCAATAAATTAGTAAGAGCCAATATCCAACGCTACAGCACCCATAGTTTTGATGAATACGGTGATCCCAATCCGGTCTACAACTTACAGGTAAACGGAAAAAAGCTTACATTAAAAACCAGGGATAAAAAACTCCCCTCAGGTATAAACTTCTCTCAAAAATTCGAGTTCATTTTTGAAATCAACACGGCAAATGAAGTCATCGCGTTCAGTTCTCCGCTACAAGATTTGAAGTGGGGAAATCAAACCCATATTGAAACACTGACGGGATCTAAAAAGCCGAAGCTTATCTACCAGTTTGTTTCAGGTACAGTGGCTGGTAAACAATCCAGATCAGAGACGGTCAATACCCACCTGCCAAGATTTGGAATGCAAAACAAAACACTTGAAAAACGCACTACTTATTTTATAAACATTTCCGGCCAAAATTTAGCAGGGAGTAGCTCCTACAGAAAAATAAAAGTGGGTGATCAGGTAACCGGCGTTACTAACCAATACGGCTATTTAGAAATGTTGAAAAATACCCATACCGGAAAAATATACGGCTTGTTTTCTATATGGCCAATGGTGATTGCGTTGGTGGTTATGGTACTGATAAATATCGTTTTTTTGACAGACGGATCCATGAATGAACCTGTGAAAACTGCTTTTGGAGAATTTCCAAAATATTATGAAAAGTTTGTGTTTTTCAACTTAGTTGCTATTCCTGTTTCAATTATGACCATTTTTTGGACAAAAAAACGATTTATGATTTTGCGGTTTCACAATCAGAATAATAAATGAGTGCACCCAAGGGGTATTAATGTTAGTGAAAGTGCTCTCAGATTTGGGAGTGTTTTTTTAGTCAATAATATCATAAACATACCACGCTACTCCGCCGGCTAAAATGGTATACATAATTACTTCGCCGACAATCCTGACCTTTGCAGGTCTCTGCTGTAGCTTTAGTTCATTGTCAAAGGTTTCGTCTACACTTTTGGTTTCAAGGTTGCTAATTATGCGATTTAAGGCGGAAAAGAATGCTGAAGGGCTGGCAGAGCCAATGTCTTCAGCTGCATAAATGGGCATTGGTTTGCTTGGCGGGGAACCAAAGCAGGCATAAGTCTTAGATGTTTGTCTATCTTTAATGTAAAAGGCAAGTGTAATGTAGTGCCCATATTTTACTCCTCCCGTGCTTTGAGAGGGAGAACCAGGGCCTGGAATAGTTGATGACGGGGGAGTGGGGGTTACTGTTATTTGTGAGAAGGGTTTAGTAAAAACAATATAGCGATAGGTTGAAATATCATATTCTTTTCCCTCCGTATCATCGATGAGTAAATGGTCTAAACCACGCATCAGTTTATCATTTTTTATGAATTGGCTGATTTGGCTTGATGCCTGCTTTTTATGTGAATCACTAATCTTCGCATCATTATTTGTCCAAAAAGTGGAGAACAGCAAGGGGTATTTGTTAATGTCCGGCGGAAACACAAACTCGTTGTATGATTTAGGAGCGGATATTGAGGTATCACTTTGGGAAAAAGAGTTCGCGGTTTCAATAGTGAAAAGTATGAAAATGAATAGATAGTTCATAGGTGATAAATAGCAGCAACAAATTGTTAGGCATCAAAGGTAATTAAAGTAAACAGGTTGGTTGATTGAATATTCTTTCCGCTTAACATTTCTGTGAGACAAGTTCTATACTTGCAATAGAGTGAATTTCTCAGGTATACTTCACTTTCTGAGCACAGCGAAGAAACCACCACTAAAATTTAAGCAGCCTCTTCGTGAAGTCCTTTTATTTGTAACAGAGTCCTTGAGTAATTTGTTTTTCTGCTTGCTTTAGAATCCCTTAACAATTCATTTAATCTCAATCCCTATATTTGTTTACTTACCTTTTCTGTTATGAAAAAACTTACGGTGATTAGCAGTTTGATTCTGCTTGCCTCCTGCTCAGGCAGCGGTGATGAAATAGAAGAAACGCCAAAGGATACGGTTGTACAGCAAGTGGTTGACACCATTCCGCCCTTTGTTGCCATTCAATCAAATTTTACGACAGACAGTCTTATTCTGCCTGAAGGTTTTACCTATACCATATTATTCCGTGAGGAATTTGACCTGGTAACCCGGGCTGACGGCAAAAAATTCCCGGCCAAAGGCAGTCATGATCTTTCCGTATTCATTCCCGATAAAACAGCGCCTGAAACCCGGGGAAAACTCTACATCTCGCATGAAACCAAATATGCCAATGCTGATCTTGGCGATGGCGGCGGTGCAACCATTTTTGACATTGAATTAAAAGACGGCCACTGGCAGGTAGTGAGTGAATTTCATCACGTTGATTTTTCACAGGTAGGTGGTACTAACCGCAATTGCGGCGGAAGTATGTCACCCAACGGAACTGTTTTTACCTGTGAAGAAGTGTGGGCTCCAAATACATCGTATCTCTGGTCTGACGGAAAAGGACATACAGATACTTCATTTCAGAACGGCCGGCCGCTCTGGCAAAACATGGGCTATGTGGTTGAAGTTGATCCTTACACCCACAAGGCAATTAAAAAACATTGGAAAATGGGCCGTTTTGTACATGAAGACCTTCATTTTACACCCGATGGTAAAACCGTTTACCTGACAGATGACAACAGCCCCGGTGTCTTTTTTAAATATGAAACCAAAACAGCATTCAATTACGACGATGGTCAGCTCTATGCCTACAAACAATCCGGTGATGGTGAAACAGGCGAATGGCTTACACTTCCAATGGATTCCACCTCATTGATAAACTGTTCTGAAATAGCCCTTGAAAAAGGCGCGAGCATGTTTATACGCCATGAATGGATGCAGGAGATCAACGGTAAATTATACATTACTGAAACCGGGGAAGATAATTTTGACTGGACAGACGGTGTTACGACCGGAGGCTCCGTTCCGGACTATGTGGCTGAGCGTCTTCACCAGAACGGAAATCTTTACGATGATGTTTTTGGACGTATTCTGGAGTTTGATCCTCAGACAAATAGAATGAGCCCTTACCTTGAAGGCGGATTTTTTTCAGATTCTTCCGGCTGTTTTTCCAACCCTGATTGCAATACATCCGTTAACATAGGCGGCAGGACCTATATGGTTGTTTGCGAAGATATAAACTGGTATGACCGCGGAAGGGCCGGAAAAGAGGGGGAACTGAACAAGCTGTTTTTCAATGAGGTTTATTTTTTAGATATGCGTATTGAAAATCCAACGGTTGATGATCTGATGCGCTTTGCCGTAACACCAAAGGGAGCTGAAGGAACGGGTGTAATTTTTTTACCGGATGGTGCGATGATTTTAAACATCATGCATCCTTCCGTCGAAAATCCGGCACCGTTTAACCGTTCCTGCACTGTATTAATAGAGGGATTTAAGAAGAGATGAAGATGAGATTGGTTATCGGTTTTTGTTTAGGTCTGGCAGTGGTTTTTACCGCCTGCGATGATATTGAACAAGCCTGTACAGAAGAAAAATATGGTTCGGCCATTGTGTATGATTTTCCCGACAGTTTGCCTGCCGGTGTTTCGCAGAATGTGAAAGTAGAATACATCCTTGAAAATTCCTGCGGGTCGTTTGTGGAATTTGAAGAAAACATTGCCGGGCAAACTACAGAGGTACGGGTTAAGCTGCTTTACGATGGCTGCAGCTGCGATTTGCAGTTTAAAGAAGACTCAAATTATTATGAAGTGAAGCAGGACTCGGTTGGTACCTATTTGTATAAATTCTACCTGGGTGAAACGGATTATGATTCTTACACCCTGCAGGTATATCAGTAACTATGCAGTTCTGAAACCGGCGGATGAAATGATTCGTTGAAAAATTCAAAATAAACCCGGCTTCCAATTCGTTCAATGACGCCGGTACTTTCAATCACGTCTGTAAATGTTTTGTAACAATAAAGAGCTTCCCTGAGTTTGCTTTGTTCTTCCTGATTCAGTTCAATAATACAATCAATCAGTTTGGGGTGTGATGTACGCACGTGTGCCATGGCCCCGTCACGTTCTGAATTTTCAGGGGTGGGAAAAGTCAATAACGCCAGTCGTTTCCAGTTTGGGTACAGCTTGTCTTTCTGCGGATCACAGAAAAGCCGTTTAATCACGGCATGCATAACCAGGTGATCGTGATGTCCGCTAATGCCATGAATGGCGTATGTTACCACAATATCAGGGTTGATTGCCGCCATGTGATCGGATACCATTTTTTCAATTTCAAGCGGGTTCATTTGTGCCATGCCGCCATCTTCGAGGTCAAGAATAGTCATGCCCGTTAAGCCGAGTACCTTTTTTACGTCCTGCATTTCCTGCACGCGCACTGCGCCCATTTCTTCAACAGACAGGTTGTATTTGAAACGTTGTTTGGTTGCGCCTCCTTTGGTCAGCGTTAGCAAATAAACTTCTTCACCGCGTTTTGTCTGCCGGTAAATAACGGGCGCCGGACCAAATGATTCATCATCCGGATGCGGAAAAATATAGAGTGTTTTTAAAGTGCTCATGGGTTGCAAAGATAATTCAATTCAGGGATGAGGGAAGGAACCAGTAAATAAGCCGCTAACTCCCAACTCCTCCCCATTGGCTCTTCCCCAAAATGATTACTTTTACTAAATGAGCTTGCTTGAAGTCAGAAATCTTACCGTTGCCTACGCTAAAAATGTTGTTGTAAACAAAGCCTCTTTTATACTTAAGAAAGGGGAAATCAGTGTTGTTTTAGGCGCCAGTGGTGACGGTAAAACATCTTTGCTCAAAGCTATTGCAGGGTTGTTACCCATGCAAAGCGGAGAAGTTTTATTTGAGGGAGTACCTGTAAAAGATGCACTGAAAAAACTGGTTCCCGGGCATGATCACATCAAACTTGTCAACCAGGATTTTGCGTTGGATACCTATCATACCGTTGAAGAAAACATTCGCATGCGTTTGCTGCGTTTTGATGAGGCCTATCGCAATGAGCGGGTTGAAACGCTGCTGCGGTTAACAAAACTGAATAAGTACCGCGCCGTTCGTTCCACCGGCCTTTCCGGCGGACAGCAGCAGCGCCTGGCTATTGCACGTGCACTGGCTGATGAGCCCGAACTGTTATTGTTGGATGAGCCTTTCAACCAGCTGGATTTTCAGAACAAACAAAAAATTGAACGGCACATTCGTTCCTATATCCGTAAAAACAACATCAGCGCCATTCTTGTAACGCACAACGGTATTGAGGCTATGGAATGGGCTGATCGTATCATTTTTATCCGCAACGGCAAAATAAAACGGGTTGATACCCCGCAGGATTTTTTTGAACGGCCCAGCAATAAATACGAAGCCGGTTTTTTTGGTGAACTCAATAAAATAAAAGAGCATGATCATGAAATTTATTTCCGTCCCGGCATTTTCAGCCTCACCAAAACCAAAGCCTGTCACCATAAGTTAAAAGTCGAATACAAAAATAAACTCACCCTGGGCTGGTATTCAGAATATACTTTTGTCAGCAACGGTCAGCCTTTTAAGGTCTATTCCCAACAGCCTATTTCCAACATTTCTGAAATTTTTATTCAACCAATTTTATTTTCTGATTAAAAAGTCAGAAAATTAATTGTATATTTGACGAATAAATCGTCTTTTATGATTGGTGAAAATTTGAAATTGCTGCGTAAACGTAAAGGTGTTTCGCAGGAAGAAATAGCGGCAGATCTGGGTTTGACACGCTCTTCCTACAGTGGTTATGAGAACGGGGTTGCTGAACCTAATATAGAAACGTTGATTAAGATCTCGGAGTACTATGACATTTCTTTAGACAAGTTTATCAAACGTGATCTCAGCAAAATTTCAGAGAAAGACTGGGATAAGATAGACCGGGGTATTGATGCCGATCTGGATGGTAAACACCTTCGCATTATAGCAACCACGGTTGATCAGGACAATAATGAGAACATTGAGCTGATTCCTGAAAAGGCAAGAGCCGGGTATACCACCGGGTATGCTGACCCTGAATTTATCAGCGTTTTACCAACCTTTCAATTGCCTTTTCTTAAAAAAGACCGCAAATACAGAACATTTCCAATCAAAGGTGATTCCATGCCGCCGGTTTCTGACGGCAGTTTTGTTATTGCTGAATACCTTGAGAACTGGAACAATGTAAAAGACGGTTATCCATACATTGTGGTAACAACCGATGACGGTATTGTATTTAAGAATGTGTACAAACGGCTTGAAGACAGCCAGACATTTCAATTGTGCAGCACCAATCCCTTGTATGCGCCGTATGAGGTACATGCCAACAACATTATTGAAATCTGGAAATTTGTCAACTACATTTCGTCTGATTTGCCAACGCCCGGGTTTAAAGAAAGTGATTTAACCCGCGCCATTCTGGATTTGCAAACCGATGTGAAGCATTTGAAAAACGTATACATTCCCCGAAAATAAGACATGAGTATAGTCCATTCTTTTTACACGAATTTTAGTAATGAATCAGCTGGACGTTTAATTCTGAAACTGGCAGACGGAAGCAGTTTTAATGAAGGCCACACGCGAATAGAATTTTTATCGCCTGAGAATAATCTGATTGCACATCATGATGTAGGCGGAGAGTTGAATTTTGAACCGGTTCATGAAGTGGAACTGTCCATCAAATCACTCAAACGAAAATACAAAGGCTGGGTGAAGGCCATCATTCATTCAACCATCAGCAAAGAAAAATTTTTGCTGAGTCTGGGGTTTGATAAAACACCTGATTTGGAAACATTGGTGTTGGTGGGGGAGTGAGGCTTGATAGGCTTTCAGAGGCTTAGCAAAATCAGGTACCGTTTTACTGCATTTTTTGAAACTATAATTGTTGAATCCTTTTCTGTTTTGTAATTACAGGCAGACCTTCAGTGATTCTTTTGCCCCGATAGTTATCGGGATAATTTTAGGGTGAGTCCGTTACAATGAGATGCAATCCTGGAGGCGGATTCAATGATGATAGTTTGTATTGAAACCAAGGGTAAAAAACAACTTAAATTACAATTCTGAAGTAAGGATTTTTATCTTCGTACAAGGATTAAAAGTAGAATGAAGTATACCAAAAATGTAACAATTTGGCTCTGTTATGGGGCAATGTCCCTGGCTTTTTTTCTTTTGGAATCTTATTCTGCTTTTTTGTTTTTGTTTTCAATTTCGGCAGAACTGATACTGCTTATAGCGTTTTACGTTTTTTACCAAATGCGCTCCAAACAAAAATCTACGGTAAACTATATGAATGTCGTTTATGGAGCCGTTCCCTTGTTGTTTTTGAATACGTTCTTATTTGCAGCTGCAGGCTTAGGTCTTGATGGAAACGAGTTTTATGAATTGAATCAATATGCACCCCTGGTCCGTCCGATCGTATTTTATAAATGGGAAATTAGTACAATGTTGATCGCCATTATTGTGGGGTACTTTTTCGAATACCAAAGTAAAAAGAAGACAGAAAATAAAAGTGATCGAATGGAATTCAACCTGGTAATTAATGGTGTAATGGTTTGGGGGATGGGAATTTTTACAATAATTGTTTTGAATCTTGTACCAACCAAAGGTTATCCCGTCGTTGTTAGTTTATTACCCGTGCTTCGTGCATTAATTGAAATTCCTTTTTATTGGGGAAATAGAGTGAAGGCCAGCACCCGCTTCTAACAACTACCGGTTTTCAAAAAGTATTTGAAATGTGGAATAATGGTGTTCTTGCCTGCCTATGAGCCCAGAATATCATCGCTCCCTTTCAGCGGTTTTCCTGATGTTTCCTTTTTTTCCAGCTGAATGGTTAAAATGTGACTCAGCAAATCTTCATATTCTGAACGTGCCAGCATGCCTTTAGCCAGTTTAATTTTAGAGCCGTTGACATAAATGTCCCGGTTTTGTACGGTAATGGTGTCGGTTAAAAATGAGTAACGCTTCATGGTCATGCCAAACAGGTTTTTCAACTGAATTTCCTGGTGGTTATAGATTATCGCAGGGTTTACCAGGTAGAAGATAGATACAAGCAGCAATAATCCTCCTGTAATGGTATTGATTGAGGGACCAATCATCAGGGATACATACAAAATAAACGAGGCGAATACCATAAAAACGATACCAAGTACCTTGTTGAATGTTACGCGTCTGTCCATAAAGCTTGTTTTTCTAAAGCTATTTATTTTTTTTGAAAGAGATGCTGTCGTAATAAAAGGCCATGCATGCACGAATAAAAGACGAATGACATTACAGACGCAACAAAATTCGTGTATTCGTGGCGACTTTCTCTTTGTTGGCAGAAATGGCTAAGTTCAAAATGCATTGGCAGATTTTACGTTCAAAGCCCTTTGGCCGTAAGATCCGTTGCATAAAAATCTTTCGTCAGTGCAATGTATTCGGGTGAATAGGTGTTGTCTGAAAATTTCACCAGCAGTTGTTCTTCTGATTCAGGCACGGCGTTAAAGGCATACGAAACCAGTGTTCGCTTAAATACACCTTCTTCACGCACGGTACGTAGTATTTTTTGCGGAAAAAGTTTTTGTTTTTTTGCTTCGTCCAAATGAAGTTGTTCCACTTCAAATGGAAAGATCAGATTCAGATTGCCTTGTGGAGAAAGAAATTCAGCGGCTTTTTGATACAAATCAGCTATCGGCAATTCATTGGTGTGGCGCACTCTGTTTTTGTCCATATTTTCACTCAGGGTGCTGTTTTCAAAGTAGGGTGGATTTGAAATGATCAGGTCAAATTTTTGGGCAGACGTAAAGTGCTGCAGAGTAGTTTGAATACCGTTGATGCGTGATTTAAAAACAGATGCTTCAAAGTTCTGATTGGCCTCCGTCAGCGAATCTGCATCGGGTTCAATTGCAATTATTTGTGCAGATGGATTTTGCTGGGCAAGCATCAGGGCTAAAATTCCGGTGCCGGTTCCAATATCCAGAATGGAGGTGAAATTGCCTTTAGACCAGGCCCCCAGCAGCATAGAGTCTGTACCAACCTTTTGTGCATTCACCTGCTGCTGAATGGTGAATTTTTTGAACTGAAAAGCAGGTGTTTTTTTTGCAGCCATTTTTCCGGAAAGAAACTTATTCTTCTTCTTCGTTCAGGTACATTTCCAGCAGGCCGGGAGGCGCAATGACGTAAAGTATCTTATTCTCCCGGTCAATACGCTCAATAAATTCATCCTGTTTGGGAAGCAGAATTTCGCGGCCGTTGAAATCAATTTCGAGCAGCGGGTTGCCTGAAAGGTCAATCACTTTAGTGACTTTGCCAATGGGGCCGCGTGTTTTATCAATGACATCAAAGCCGGTTGCTTCATGAAAGTAGAATTCAGACTCATCCAGTTCCGGCAATGTTTCCAACGGCAGGTAGAGGCTGCAGCCAACCAGCAGTTTTGCTTTTTTTTCGGTGTCAATGTCTTCAAAACGAACAACCGCAAACCCGTTATTCTGAATGTGAATTTTTTCCAAAAAAAAAGGAATCAGTTTTTGGTCGTATTCGACGAAAACTGATTCCAGTCTTTTAAAATCGGAAGGATCATCTGTATCTAAAAAAATGCTCAGTTCACCTTTAAAACCATGCAATCTGGCTATGTGACCCAGGCGATAACAGCTGTCCTTTTCGAACATGTTGCTTATGCTTCTGCGCTAGCTTCGCCTTCAGCAGCAGGTGCAGCTTCTTCAGCGGCAGGTGCAGCCTCAGCAGCCGGAACTGCTTTTGCAGCAATTTTAGCAGCTTTTGCTTCGTTTTTAGATTTTTCTTCAGAAAGCATTTTTTCGTAAGCTGATTTTTTAGCACTTACGACAGATTCTGCTTTGCCGGTAATTTTTGATGTTTTGTCATTCACCCAGGCATCGAATTTTTTATCAGCAGCATCTTGCGTTAAAGCTCCTTTTGCTACTCCTTTTGCCAGGTGATTTTTATACAACACGCCTTTGTAAGAAAGAATTGCACGCATGGTATTGGTAGGCTCAGCACCGCTTGATAACCAATGCAAAGCACGTTCAAATTGCAGGTCAATAGTTGCAGGATTTGTGTTTGGATTGTAAGTACCAATTTTTTCGATGAATTTACCATCTCTTGGTGAACGGGAATCTGCAATAACAATGTGATAAAATGCAGCTGCTTTTTTTCCGTGTCTTTGTAATCTGATCTTTGTTGCCATTTTGTGATTATAATTTGGAGTCCAAAACTCCGGTTAATAATTTAATTATCCCGAAAAACCGTATTTCGGGTCGGCAAAGATAGTGATAGAATTGGATCTGGCAAGGGTGTAAGCCAATTTTTACTGAAATTAATTCAGTGCAATCGGGTTTCCGTCCGGAAAAGCAGCCTTATACTCCTCGTAGCGCTGCCGCACTTCTATAATGTACTCATAGGTTTCAACCCCTCTGCAGTAACCATTTTTAACCAGGTCGTCCCGGTAATAAAGCGGTTTGGAAAGGTTCAACAGCATTTCGTTGACGTGCCCGGTCCAGGTATTTTTGTCTTTGCCGTATTTTTCACAAAGCCTGCGTGCATCATCAATGTGACCGCGTCCTGAATTAAAGGTAGCCAGGGTAAAATTCATGCATTCTGAACTGTCTTTAATTTCGACAGCCCATTCGTCGTAATTTTTATCCAGCTTTTCCAGTGCTGCCCGTATTTGCTCAGCCGGTGAAGACAGCGGAGAAATACCATACTGCTCTGCCGTGCCGGGCATAAAACCAAACAACCCAAATGCCCCCGCCCAGGAAACTTTCCAGGTCTCAAATTTGGATTCCTGGTACATAATTGCCAGAATCAATCGCCAGTCCCAGCCATATTTGGCACACTCAGCTTTTACAAGGTCGTCGTACGGAGAAAGCTGTCCGTCTTTCAGGGATGAAAACTCTTTATTGGCTTTACCAGACAGGTTTTTGCGTTCAAAATATTTGCGGTGTACTTCACCAATGGTTGATTTATTGTGGGAATCCCGCAGCCAGTAATTAAGCGTATCCATTAGCTGGTGAGATGATTTGCGCAGCACAAACGCAATTTGCTGATCATCACTTAATTCAAGTGAAATATCAAGGTTGGGGTAAAAGTTCATGTCAATTTGGGCAATGTTTTCATCGGCAATGGTCAAATCTATTTCTCCGTCACTCACTTGTCTGATCAGCTCTTCGGTAATCATATCTCCTTCCGTTCCAATAATGGTCATGTGCAGTTGGTAAGCCGCGTTGAGTCGGTGAATTTGCTGAAAATAGGTGGAGTGTTTCCAGACATGAATGGTTTTGCCCTTTAATTGCGAGACCTCCGTAATCAGGGAATCCTGAATGGCGTCTTTCTTCATTTTCCGGTAATTGTCAGGCTTGCGTTGAACCAACACCATGCGGGTAGTCATGTGCGGTATTGAAAAACCAAGCCCTTCACTGCGCTGGTTGGTAATGGCCAGGTTGGCTGCTATGATATCTCCCTCACAATTGTGCAGCAGGTGAATCATGGTGTCAAGGTCATGCACCATCTTTACCTGCAGGCGTATGTTCATGTCTTTGGCAAACTGGTAGAGCAGTTCATACTCATAGCCCATGTTACGGCCACGGTAAACAAAGTAAGAGGCCGGGCTGTTTTCAGCAAGCACTGTAATGACACTGTCTTTGCGAATGTCACTCCAATCATGTACACAGGCATGTTTAACAACAACTGGCTCTGGATTTCCGCAGCTCAGCAACAACCCCAAAAAGATTCCGGCGAAAATTCGGTTCATGCTTGTAAGTTACAAAATATCGAGCCTTTGATCAAGAATAAATTCTGCTGATCGGGTTCTTATTTCATTTAAAAACGTTTCAAAACATGTATCGATCGTTTTTTGATGTTGCTGGTAAACGGCTGAACTGCCGGCCAGCTTATTTTTAAATGGAATGCGGGTTCCATATTGGCGCAGAATCAGGCTTATTCCTTCAAAAGAAGGATAGGCATAAAACCAGCCGTGTTCTTTCATTTTGTTGAAAAGAAAACGAAAATCGGCCGGGGTGCCCTCCAGGTTTGCCTCCACTTCAAGGTAAATGGCACCTATAAAATCAGGGTAGGGAATTGATGAATAGTGATTCCAGTTGCGTGACAGGTAATGATCCAGCAAAATGTCACAGGCTATGGCGGCTACTTTTGAAATGCCCCCTTGCTGCAAAAGGTGTGTGACGGTTAGAATATGTTCTGACTGATCTGTAAAATCGTCAATAAACCGGTGAAGTTTAATGCCTTGCTGAATTTTAAGCGGCAAATGGCTGAAATTGGACAGTTTTCCCTTATAGGAGTCTCCGCCGAGATTTCCGGTAATCAGGTGCATATGGTCCTGACAGAGGTAGCAGTGGCCTAAAAAGTTCAAGGGGTCTAAAGGTACAAAAAATAGAGGTGGCCCAGGTGGTGCCCGGCCAACGATCTAATTCTTCCCCACCTTAAAGTCAGAGGTGAAATGAAACGTGATATCCTTATAATCCTGCTGTGCCATTTGCAGCAGGAAAGGGGTTTCGGCCAGAAAAACAGGGTTTTTGTCTTTATCCTGGGCAATGTAAATGGTTTTAGCCCTGATAAACTGATCCAGCTGTTGTTGATTGGTGCTGGTCATCCAGCACGCTTTGTAAAAGCGTTTAGGGGTAAATTCACAGGTGGCCCCGTATTCATTTTCAAGCCGGTATTTAATTACCTCAAACTGAAGTTGGCCCACTGTTCCAACAATTTTTCGGTTGCCGGGCTGTTGTACAAAAAGTTGCGCTACACCTTCATCTGTGAGCTGTTCAATGCCTTTTTCAAGCTGCTTTGATTTCAGCGGATCCCTGTTTTCAAGTTCCATAAAAATTTCCGGCGAGAAACTTGGAATGCCTTTGAAAGAGAAATTGGATTGCTCTGTAAGCGTGTCGCCGATTTTGAAGTTGCCGGTATCATACAGTCCAACCACATCACCCGGGTAAGCTTCATCAATAACACTTTTGTCCTGCGCCATAAATGAGGTTGGGTTGGCAAACTTAAAGTTTTTGTCAAGCCGCACCTGGTGGTAAAAGTGATTACGTTCAAAACGGCCGGATACGACGCGTAAAAAAGCAATCCGGTCACGGTGTTTGGGGTCGAGGTTGGCGTGAATTTTAAATACAAATCCGCTGAACTCATCTGCCTGTGGCTCAATAAAACCGGCATCTGTTTCGCGTCCGCGCGGTGACGGAGATATTTCAAGAAAGGCCTCCAGCAATTCTTTTACCCCAAAATTATTGACCGCACTGCCAAAGAAAACCGGGGCCACATCACCGCTGAGGTAATTTTTAACGTCAAATTCATCATATACCCCTTCAATCAGGTGCAGCTCTTCACGCAGCAGGCCGGCTGCCTCATCACCCACCAGTTCATCAATTTCATTGCTTTGTATGTCATTGATCGAAACAATTTCCTGGGCAATTTTGGTTTTACTGGCTGCAAACAGGTTCAGTTGTTTTCGAAAGATATTATACACGCCTTTAAAGGTGGCTCCAATACCAATAGGCCATGACAGCGGACGTACCTTTATTTTGAGCATACTTTCCAGCTCATCCAGCAAATCAAACGGGTCACGCCCTTCGCGGTCCATTTTATTGATGAAGATAATAACCGGTGTTTTGCGCATGCGGCAAACCTCCATCAACCTTTCTGTCTGGGCTTCTACACCATTGGCGCAGTCAATGACCAGGATAACGCTGTCAACCGCGGTTAATGTGCGGTAGGTATCTTCAGCAAAATCTTTGTGGCCCGGTGTATCCAGAATATTAACCTGTTTACCGTTGTATTCAAACGCCATAACAGAGGTTGCAACAGAGATACCCCGCTGTTTTTCAATCTCCATAAAGTCAGAGGTTGCCGTTTTTTTGATTTTGTTGTTCTTTACCGCACCGGCAGTTTGAATAGCTCCGCCAAAAAGGAGCAGCTTCTCTGTTAAGGTTGTTTTTCCGGCATCGGGGTGAGAAATAATAGCGAATGTGCGTCTTTTCTCAATTTCGGTTGCAAACTTCATTCTTTTGGTACTACCGGTTCGTCGGTCTGATCTGTTAATTTATCTAAAATCCGGGGATTTTCCCCGGTCTCAAAACCGCAAAAGTAGGCAGTTTCGTTATATTTACGGTATATGTGTGCAAGGAAACGTAAAAAAACGCCCGTTTTTTTCGTTTTGGTTTCGCTCTTCACAGGTCTTGTTTACAGTTCTTCTGGTCGTGCGGAAGAGGTAAACGCTTCAGACCTGCTGGCTGTGGATTCTGTCTACTCAAGGGCAAAAGCTGATTTCGAAAAATACGTGCAGGCTGTGTATCATCAGGTTGATGACGCCGCTTTGTCTTATAAAGCCCTTCAGCAAGGGCTTATTGGTTACTGGAATCTGGAAAAAAGAGGTGAACTGCCCCGAAAGGACATGCTTACCATTGTGGATTTTTCAAAACCATCCAACGAAGAACGCATGTTTATTATAGACCTCTGTAAAAACAAAATCATTTACAGAACATTGGTTGCGCATGGTGTTAATTCGGGTGGCTTGTATGCCCGCAATTTTTCAAATGAAGAAAACTCACATCAGAGCAGTCTTGGTTTTTATATTACCACAACCACGTATTCCGGTAAATATGACCTGGCTTTGCGTATTGATGGTTTGGAGTCAACCAATTCAAAAGCCAATAGCCGCGGTGTTGTAATTCACGCTGCTAAATATGCCACCTATGAGTTTCTGGAGCAAAACGGCTGTACCCTGGGACGGTCTTACGGATGCCCGGCCTTACCGTATGACAATTTTGAGCAGGTGGTTGAATGGATCAAAGGCGGAACCTGTTTCTTTATCTATTACCCAAGCAATTCATACGAAAGACATTCTAAATACCTTTCAAGAACAGATTACCTGGAAGATTTTGTGCCGGCAGACAATACACTAGCGAATAACTAAGCGCTCACTTAAAATCTGGTTTCCGGATTTTACACGCAAGGTATAAATACCACTGGTCAGATAGGTGAGGTCAAGTTGCTGGGTAACATTTTCAGCTGAATAAACCAGGTTTTTGGTGAAAACAGGTTTCCCTGTCAGGTCAAGAACTTCAATGACTGATTCAGCACCAACTTCACAGGTAAAACGAATTTCAAAGCTACCCGCGTTCGGATTTGGAATAATTTCAATTTTCTGCGCCGCATCAAAGAATGCACCGACGGTTTCAGTAGCCTCAGGTTCGCCGCTTTCATAATACACCAGCAAACGGTAATAATTTATACCCGGCAATGGTTTTGTATCCGGTACTTCGTAGGCATATCCGGCATCACCTCCCTGCGCCGGAATAGTGGTCAGATCTTTAAATGAACCGTCGGCTGACAAGCGCTGAACCACAAATTTTTCCATACCGCTTTCTGTAAACGTATTCCAGGACACTTTAATGTTGTTTTCACCTGTCGTTGCAATCAGGTTGTCAAGGCGCACCGGCAGCGGGCAGCCAATGTCAAAAGTGGCTATTCTGCTCACACCGCAGGCATCAGTAACGGTGCAGGTATAAACAGCCGGTGTATTATTTACAGTAATAGTGCTGCTGGTTGCCCCAGTGCTCCAGGCATAGGTATAACCCGGAACGCCGTTTGCCGTGGCCGGATCAAGAATTGAAGTACCAATACAATCAGCATCGTTAATGGTTTGGCTGCCATTACCGGTGGCTGTGTTGGCCAGTGTTTCCAGGGTGCTGCCGGTTATGGTTACAATCCAGGTATTGTTGTTGATGCGCTGACAGCTGGTGCCGCATGCACCGCCTGTATTGCAGTAACAGTATGAATTAAAAATGCTGAAGTTTACGTTTCCACTACAGGCGGGTGCCAGGCAGGTAACCAGGTTGTCAAAGGCCAGGTTGGTGCCTGTACAGGTTCCCGGCGCATCGGCATTACAACCCCAATAACCGTCAACACCGCAAGATGTTTGAAAATAAAATCCGGCATCACTCATCCAGCAGCTGAAAAAGCAGGAGCCTCCTAATGTTTCATGGACAATGCTGAATGTTGCTCCTGTTAGTGTTGAATTTGCAGGTCTGGGAACAGTAAGGGTGTATGAACAGTCAACCCCGGTGCCTCCGCAAAATGAACCATTGTAACGGAAACGCATAATGCCGGCGGTGTAAGTGGCAGATGAGTTTACAGACGGGTCAATAACCATGGGGTATACCGCTGCCGGGTTATTCAGCCATTCAACCGGTACCCACATTTCCAGGTCATGATCCTGAATTTTATAACCAAATTGATCGGTATTTTCTTTAATGCCTGACTGATCATACCCAAAAGCTGTTTCAAAATACAACCCGTCACCACTGGTGTTTACTATTTTGGCAACACCTATTTTTGCTCCAGTGCCAGCTTCTATATCAATAACCTCATGCATTTCAAGGTGAAATTCTGAATCAGCAGCCAGGTGATCGGTAAAAATCAAATGCCCGTCTGAAAATCCGGGATTTGAAGTCACAACGTAATCTGTTTTAAGCTGACCCAGTGACACTTTTATTTCAATGTCAATTCCCGGCCAGGCGTTGCTGATTTTAATACCATCATCTCCGGCGGTAATGTTGGACCAATCAGCCTGCCCCAGGCTGGTAAATGTACCTGCAGTTGATTTATGAACCAGTTCAATATTCCGGTTAAGTGCAATTTGCTCACCGCCTGGCAATGTAAACGAAGTTAAGTGCTGGTCACTGTCAATGCGTATCGGAAAATCCTGGTGGGATGATTCAAAAACAGTGCTGCTCTCATAAAGCGGTTTAATGCGCGGATCATAGGTTCTCAAATAACCGTCTGAATCAGTATAATGAATTTTGCCATAAGCGGCCTGGCTGTAAAAAAGGGTTGATTCAGCTCCTTTACCTACAAACATGCGGGTTGAGTCTGTGCGCTCGTGAATCAGTTCATAACAATCCTGGCAGGGGGCATTGTAGGGGAGCGTTCCAAATTCAGGATGTGTCTGAAATTCTGCAGGCGTGAGTCTTTTTAATTCTTCGGTAATTTCCTGGCCTGAGAGTGTAAACGTATCAAAATTGTATGTTTTGGATGCCATTGGCTGTCCATAAACAACCCCGTTTGCAGCAAACATCAACACTAAAAAAAAAGTCTTCGGTGTTTTCATGGTTAGTTGGTTTTAGAAAAATGGGCCGGATATAGCTAAAGATAAATAATCAAAAGGGATTAAGCAACAGTTTTGGGCTAATTAACACATCTGCCGGTTCTTAATTCCGGAAAAACGATCACTTAAAGGAGTAACCTAACTCCTCAATAACTGTTTTCAGCAGCAATTCATCAGTTTCACCTTCAATAATCAATTTGTTTTCTGCGGGAATGGCGGTAGCTGCTGAAACACCTTCGAGCTGGAGTACTGCCTTTTCTACCTTGGCCTTGCAATGGTTACAGGTCATGCCTTCTACTTTATATTCTTTTGTCATACATTCTCTTATTTTGGTTGTATTGTTTTTCAACCCGGTCCCAATCATCCTATTGTTCCGGGATACCTTTCAGGGGCAGTTTTTAGTTTACAAAATTAAGGTTTAATAACATTTTATTGGTGATTATTGTTCATGCAACGGTATGACATTTGTAATAAAGTCGCTAATTTTGTATTGGATTTATTGCCATGAAATATCTCATTATCACCGGAGTTTTTATTGTTGGAATGTCACTTGGTTATGTGGTAGGAACGCGCTCTGCATTTTCAGTAGACTCCGGTAATCCTGACCAAATGAATCAGGTGAGTATGGTATCATCTGATAAAAGCACATCAAAAAATGACCGTGAATTAAATGCCGCTGAGTCAACGCTCGAGCAAATGCAGCATGAGTATGACTCAACAGATGCAGCATTGACAGATTCAACACTGATTGATTTAATGCTGCTTGATTCAACACTTGAAGATGAAAATATCAGCACTGAAAAACTAATTAAAACAATTTCTATTCCGGTTGTGTATCTGACAGAAGAAACGTCAAAAGACACTGCCATGCAAGATTTGCTGGGGATTGATGAAGTAAAAATAAATGCCCTGTTTGTTGAGTTCTGGGAGTCACCGCTGAATTTTGAAGGTTACAAATTATCACGTAAAAAACTCATTGTGTATGGGCTTAGTTCACAGTTCGACTATAAACTTTACAAAGACGGATCGTCGTACTTTTTAGCCTGTCAGAATATCTATTACAAGATGAAAGAAACGCAGGACTTTTTACCTTTTGTTGAGGTTTCGAAAAGTGACGTTTTCCATGATTGAGTTCTACAAATACCAGGGAACCGGCAATGATTTTATCCTGGTTGATAACCGTAATCAGGTTTTTAAATCAGATAAACCGGCCTTTGTCAAAAAATGGTGTGACCGCCGTTTTGGAATAGGGTCAGACGGCCTGATCTTTATTGAAACTGCATCCGACGCTGATTTTTACGTTGATTTTTATAACCCTGATGGCAGCCAGAGTTTTTGCGGTAATGGTTCACGCTGTGCGGTAAGGTTTGCCGGCCGGCTTGGAATAACCAGCGGTAAAACAGTAATCTTTAAAGCCATTGATGGCATGCACCGGGCTGAAATGAGTGACAACGCCATTTCTATTCAAATGAAAGATGTAGCAGCAGTAGATCGTATAGACGCTGATTTTTTTATTCATACCGGTTCACCTCATTACATTGCATTTGATGAGAATTCAGAAAAAGACATTCTTACTTTCGGGCGCCAGATCAGGTATTCTGAACGCTTTAAGCCAGGCGGCACCAATGTGAACCTTGTTAAAACGTTAGCTGATAACCATATTGGCGTTAAAACGTATGAACGGGGTGTAGAAGGTGAAACATTTTCCTGCGGAACAGGTGTTACAGCCTGTGCGCTTGCTTATGCTTTCAAAAACGGAGTTGAAGCAGGCACTGTAAGGGCTGATGTCAAGGGGGGAACACTTTTTGTAACGTTTGAGAAATACGGGCATGGCTATCGCAATATCTGGCTCCAGGGGCCTGCAGAATTTGTCTATCAGGGAATCATCCATGACACGGCTGAGTAATGTAATACCATTTCCGGGAGCGGAACGAACCAAAACGTATCTGCTACTTGTTTCTCCTGAATCCATACCACATCTGTGCCTTATTCACGGCGGACTTTATTATTCCCTGACGTATAAAGAATGTGAGAATGCGCGCGACTTTGTACCCTATCTGGCATCGCTGGTGCGTGCCAAACGCAAATTACTTTTTGTAGAGATTGACCGGGTTGCAGAAAATCCCTGGACCATTTTCAAAAAATACGAAAAACTGGCCGGGTTAGATTTGACTTGTTTACAGCCTATCAAAGAAACCATTTTTGAAAATAGCAACGCCGGTTTTGTTTTTGAACTCATTCAGGAGCTTCAGAACGCAGATCGTATCAAACAGGTTTATCACATGAACATGGAACCTGATTTTAAAAATCAGGATTTTTTTAGCCTTCGTGAATACTCTAAAGAAGCCATTTTTACGTACATTCAGGCATTGAATGAAAAGCATGCTAAAAAGCAGTAAAATTTTTCTGCGGGCAGTTGAACCGGCTGACCTTGATTGTTTATTGGCCTGGGAAAATAACCCTGAATACTGGCGCGTAAGCAATACGCTGACTCCTTTTTCGAAAGAACTGATTCATCAATACGTGCATTCAGCCCAGGATATTTACGCTGTCAGGCAAATCAGACTGATGATTGAAGAAACAGCCTCAGGTAAAACCGTTGGGGCAATTGATTTGTTTGATTTTGAGCCCAGGCACCAGCGTGCGGGAGTGGGTATTTTAATTGATGAAAAATACCGCAAAAAAGGCTATGCTTCGGATGCGCTTAAATTAGTCAAAGAATATGCGCTGAATGTGGTTGGTATTCGTAACCTGTTTGCCGTTATTCTGGCTGACAACAAGGCCAGCATTGCGCTGTTTGAAAAGAGCGGATTTGAAAAAGTGGGACACCGCAAAAACTGGTTCAATGATGGAAAAAACTGGATTGATGAATTCATGTACCAGTCTCAATTAATCAACTGATCAGCATCTATGTCTGCTACAAACGCTAAATCAAAAAACATGAGAATACTTGTATCAATCGTTCTGATTTTGGGTGTCAGTGCATCAGCCTATATATGGGGATGGCCCATGTATCAGCTGCATTTTACAGCCATTGATCTTCAAAAAGACACGTTGATTTATGTAAAAACCGGCACCACCATGGATGAGCTGGCAACTCAGATTGAAACAGAAAGCATTCTTACCAAAGACAAGTTTCTGAAGTTTTCAGCTGACCTTGATTTTGATGACTCAAAAATAGAACCGGGTAAATACCGGGTTTTTTCAGGTATGAAAATCAAAAATCTGATTTATGCCTTGAAAAACGGAAACCAGGAAGTAAAAGATGTTCAGGTCACGTTTAACAACTGCCATGATGTTTACGACCTGGCAGGCAAGGTAGCACCTTCCATAGAGGCTGACTCCACAGAACTCGCAACGTATATTTCAGACCCGAAGACCATGGAAAAATATGGTTTCAGAAAAGAAACCATGCCCTCTCTTTTTCTGCCGGATACCTATGAAGTGGGCGAGTGGGATATGAGTGCAGAAGAGTTTGTGGCCTTTATGGCTGAGCAGTGGAAAGCTTTCTGGAATGAGGAACGTGTTGCCAAACGCACTAAAATTAACCTGAGTGAGTCGCAGGTGGCCACGCTTGCATCTATTATTGAAGCAGAGCAGGGCATTCACACGCAGGAATGGGAAACCATTGCCGGTTTGTACCTGAACCGGTTAGAAACAGGCATGCGTCTGCAGGCTGATCCAACGGCTAAATTCTGCTGGGGAGATGAACTGGCAGGCGTGCAGCGCTTACTGGAAACTCACATGCAAAAAGACTGTCCGTATAACACTTACCTCTATGCAGGTTTGCCTCCGGGGCCCATTCGCATTCCTTCCAAAAAAGCCATTGATGCTGTTTTAAATGCTGAAGATCACAACTATTTATATTTCTGTGCCAAGGCAGATAACAGCGGTTTACATGCCTTTGCTGAAACCTATAGCCAGCATTTGGAAAACGCCCGCAAGTTTTGGAAATACATGGATGAGCGGGGGAACTAAAAAATTTGTGGCACGGTGTTGAAACTTCCGGAGTTATTTAATTCCCGCTTTATATTCACAGGTGTTACAGAGATTCAAAGACAGAATTCATTTTTCCCGCAACGCTTGCGCCAAAGCTCATTGCCTTCGCGCAGCCGCTTATGCTTACGCCGGAGCTTCAGCATAGGCGCACGGCATAGCAAGGTCAGCATAGGCGCACGGCATAGCAAGGTGAGCGTAGGAGCCAGAAAAGCGCTGAAAAATTTCGCGGATGGCGCTGATTTATTTTGGCGAATAGGGGCCTGGAGCAAAAAAAAGTGCTGGTGGTCTGAAAAAAATCTATAGGAAAAGTCAACAAAAAAACCGGACATCACTGCCCGGTTTTTCTCATTCAATAATAGAAAAAAATTATTTTTTCTTAGCCAAAAAACCATATTTATCAGCATAGTTCAGCATCTGTGCTTCAAAGCTTTCAGGTTGTGAAAGTTTTACATCGGTAATGTTTCCGTCTTTGTCCATAACCGGTGTCAGAATTGGGTTTACAAAACCGTTGTATGGCGGAATGTTCAATAATTCGCTGCGCTTCAAAACCTGTGCATGCAGCTCTTTGTCTACTTTTACACCGTATGTTTCAACCAGGTTCATGCCTGCTTTGTAATCTCCCTCAGAGGTGATGCGTTGAATTTCACGCAGCAATTCTCCAAAAAGTACACGCAGTTTTTCGTAATCGGTAACGTTGAAATAGGTTTTTCCGTCGCGCTCAACGCGTTCAATCACGTTGTCTTTGGCACCTTTTTCAAAAGCCCAGTTGGCTACTAACTGACGGTTACGCATGTGTGCTTCTTCCACATCACGGCCCGGTTCAATGCGGCGCAGCTGAACAACCAGGGCGTTGCGGATATAGCCATCGTATTCTGCTTTTCCAACATCCAGTGATTCCATCAATCCAAGTTCAACCAGCTTTGGATCCAAAATAAAATATAAGGCTACCAGGTCGGCACGCGCTTCTTCCAGGCACGATGCATAACTTTTTAAGGTTTCTTTTGGTGTGCCTACTCCCGGGTTAATTTGTCCGGATGCGTGCCCGATAACCTCGTGCATGGCCGTGTGTAATTTGGCAGCCAGTTTTCCGTGTTTTTTTGACAGTTCAATTTCTTCAGCATCGTTTGCAAACTCATCCAGCAATCCTTCACCGCCGGCATTGTCATATGCCTCTACCAGGTTACCCAGGCTTACTGATTTGGAACCGTGCTGTACACGAATCCAGTTGGCGTTAGGCAGGTTTACACCAATTGGGGTTGACGGTGAAGCATCACCCGATTCGCCGGCAACATTTACCACTTTATAGGTTACGCCCACCACATTTTTCTTTTTATGCTCAGGCATAATGCTTGAATTGTCTTCAAACCACTGTACATTTTGCTCCAGCGTTTTCATGCGTTCTGATGCTTCAAAATCTTTAATCTGGATAATAGACTCATAGCCTCCGCGCATGTGCATAGGGTCACCATACACTTCCACAAATCCCTGGATATAATCAATGTCTCCTTCTGTTGCGCCGGCCCAGGCAATATTATAGTCTGACCATTTTTGCAGGTCGCCTGTTTTATAATATTCAATGAGTAATCCAAGTGCATTTGCCTGTGCATCATTTTCAGCTACGCCCTGCGCTTTTTCAAGCCAGTATACAACTTCAGAAAGTGCATCCCCGTAAAGGCCGCCCACTTTCCAAACTTCTTCATGCAATTTACCGTCAGCATCTTTTACCAATGTTGAGTTCAAGCCAAATTCAACAGGTGTTTCGCCGCCGTTAGCCATTAGTGGTTTATAGAAATTGTCTACGTCTTTTTCAGTTACACCGTCGCCGTAAAAATTCATGGCAGATGAAACAACCATGTCTGTTTTTGGATCCTGGTTTACACGTTTCATATCAATGGTGGGGTCAAACATAGCTGTTACAATAACAGAATCAAGTTGGGTAGCGGTTTCACTCAACAGTGTCTGAAAATAGTCCCTGGAAAAATCAGGTATAAATTTATCCATGGAATAGTGGTGGTGAATACCGTTGGAGAACCATACCCGTTTGGTATAAACTATAAATTTTTTCCAGTCTTCACTTTCTTTATCACCGGCATAGGTACGCACAATGTTTTCCAGCGCATTGCGTATCTGCAGGTTGTAGCGGTAGTTTTGATCCCAGGTAATGTCACGGCCTGATAATCCTGCCTCATAGAGGTAATAAACAAATGTTTTTTGCTTTACCGTAAGGCTGTCAAATCCCGGAATGTCGTAGCTTAAAACCTGTACGTCGGCAAAGGTTTCAATTTCCCAGTCCATGTTGGCCGGTGCTTCAGTCAGGGTATCTTTTAACTCACCCGATGACTCGCCCGAGCCGCCGCAGTTTGAAAGAAATACCGCCGCAAAAATCAGCGGCAATCCAAAAAATAGTTGTTTCATGATGGTTTTAATTTAGGATTACGAAAATACGAATAGTTTTTTATCTCACCGGAAATGAGCACATGAAAGGCCAATCAACCGTTTAAGCGGAGCAGGGGTGTTTTGCCGGATTCCGCAGGTTGATTATCTTTAAAGCCCAAACTGAACGCATGAATAATTACCAGACCAGCCCTGATTACAACACCATTGGCATTGTTATTTTTATTTTTCTGGTGGTATTGGCGTATTACATTATCCGCCGGTTCAGGTCTTCTACAGTTGCTGATCCGCAATCACTCTGGCTGAATTCGGAAAAAAGCGGTGCGTTGAAAGACATAGATGCGAAGCTGATTGATTTTTATCACCAGGTATTAACCAAATACGTAGCGTATTACCGTGAACTGGATCAGCCAAAGCGTAAAAAATTCATAACCCGGCTGCATGAGTTGATTGAGCACATGGAATTTTTAGGTGAGCAGGGGCAGGAAATTAATCTCAAGGTAAGCACACTTTGCTGCGCACCGGTTATTCAGATAACTATGGGGCTGGACACCTATTTATTTAATAGCTATCACACCATTGTGGTTTATCCGCGCCGGTTTTTTTCTGAAAAGCAGGCGGCTTATGTAAAGGGTGGTGTAAGCCGGGGTGATGTTATTTTCTTTTCGTTTGAAGATTTGTTAAAGGGATATGCCATACCCAACGATGCATTAAACCTGGGCTTGCATGAAATGGCGCATGCTATTCACATCGAGTATTTTGACGAGGCCTTTGAACGCCGCTTTCCGCAATGGGAGAAAACGGCAGAACAGGAAGTGGTGAAAATGCGCTATCAGCAAGATCCTGTTCTGCGCAATTATGCCGGACAAAATAAACACGAACTCTTTGCCGTTTGCGTGGAAACTTTTTTTGAACAGGCTGCCGAAATGAAACTCAAAGCTCCCGGACTTTACGAGGCCATGTGTGACTTGCTGAACCAGCGGCCGGTTTAGTATTTCCTCACTCCGTTTTCATGGTCAAAACCGGTCTGAAACCAATAAAAGGGGATGCGCCTGTTTCGCCAGGGTATTCATCTTCCGCTTCTATTTCCAGAAAATGATCACAGCTAAACCAGCTGCCTCCTTTGGTTGCAGGTTTTTGAGTATTATGCGCTATAATCATTTCAGATACGTTGCCGGCCATGCAGTAGAGTCCATAATTATTAGGCAGGTACGATGTTGTTTTTACCGTATAAAAACCACCATCCAGCTGTATTTTGTTTATATCCACTGCCGGAAGGTACAAGTGGCGTATGCTGTCATAGGTACATTCATCGATCGAATAGCCGAGGTAATTCATTTCATAACTGCCTTTGCTGTTTCGAAGATACGTATTGCCATGGGCATATTGCAGGTCATTTTCTCCGTTAAATGCTGCATAGGCCCATTCGAATTCGTCAGGTAACCGAAGGTTCATGATCAGCGGCTTATTATTTTTTTTCAGAACCTTGTTGGTTTCTTCTGTAAGCCATTTGCAGTACATTTCAGCACCTTTTCGGGAAATATTCACTACCGGATAATCATTGTATGAGGGGTGAGAAAAATAGTGCTCTGCCATAGGCTCATTGTATGAAGTAGGTACCCTTTTGATCCACTGCGTCTGGTCAGGTAATGCATCTAAAAATTCCTGTTTACGCCCCTGCAGAATCAAGTCAGAAAGAAAAGTACGGTATTCCAGGTTTGTTACTTCAGTTGTTTGCGCGTAAAAGGCTTTTACACTGATAACCTGTTTTTTGTAATCGCATGTGCCGGATGGGATATACGCATATTTATCTTTATTCAGTTTTGACAGCGCGGCAATCATTTTATTTTTTTGTTTGTAGTGATCGCGCGTCTCTTCTTCCGTTAAGGTTGGAAAAATATAACCGCTGTCTGCGGGTTGTTTCACCAGCCCTGCGTTCACTGGATGTGAATGATGGATTTGATTTTTCTGATTTTCGTCTGATACCGACGGGATTAAATTGCCTGATTCATCCGGATTTTTTTGCATTTCATTGGCAGGTGTATTCTCCTGAACTGCGCCAGACTGATTTTGGCCTGTTTTGTATGGGCCAGCCGGATTTGCATGCTGATTTAGTTCAGGACTGTCTGAAACCGGTGTTGTGATCAATTTATTTTCTGTGTTCGTTGTTTCTTCCGGGTTTCGGGTTAAAACAAAAACAGCAACAATAGAAAGCAGCAGCATACTGATCAGAAATTTACCTCCGAAAAATTTCTTTAACGCAGTAATAATAGTTGGTGCCTGCACCAGGTGGTGTGTTGAAATAGTTTCCATAAGTTCGTTATTTTTAGAATCGTTAAAATCTAAATTCAAAAAAGCCTGAGCCAGCAGGTTATCAAGTTCTTTTTCTGAAACGGGGATGTTATGAACGGTTGACATTTTGCGTTGTTTTAAGTTGTTGTAATGCGGCATTTACATTTTCTGCCAGTTGTTTTTTCAGCCGCGCATAATACACTTTTAACTGGTCTTCAGGTTTGTTTACAAAAGCGGCAATTTTACTGTAGGGCATATCCTGTCCGCGCATCAGCAGCAGAATCCGCTGCCAGTCTTCCAGTTTTTCCAATTCCTGCTGCAAAATAATCAGTGGCATGTTTAAGGGGCTGTCCGTGTCCTGTTCACTGTTTGCAATATTTTCAGTAAGTGCAACCTCCTGGTTGTTTTTTTCAAAAGACCGCGCGTCTCTGAAAAAATTGCGCAGAAAATGAATGTGCGTCTTAAATATAAAGGCTGATCGCTTTTGCTCATTTTCAAACATGCTGTCGTTGGTCACTTCAACTATTTTGTAAAGTGTTTTGTATACAACAGCAAGTGCATCGTCTTTATCAATGCTATAATTTTTACAGGTATACCCCAATAGCTTTTGAGCATATTTTTCATAAAGAACTGTTAAGCTCTTTTTCGTGTTGTCTGATAAGTGGTGTTCTCTTTTTGTGAAATTCATAGATTAACCTGCTTATATACTATAACACAATTTGGTAACAAAGCAATGCCGGATAGGCTGATTTAGCTGCGTTTTAGTACTCAAATATACGTTTTTTACGAGGGTCGTTTTTGCAGCTTTAAACGCTGTTTCAACCATTTACCGGGTTTAAACGTTGTTAACAAAGGAAATTGTACCTTTATTTTTGTATTCAGATTCTATGGTAAAAAGATTGTTTTTGGCATTGTTGATTGCTATGCCCGTTTATGCCGGTGCGCAGTTTGGCTTTCAGCGTATTGATACAATTGCGGTTTACGAGTCAGCTGTTTTGCAAAAATATGCCTGGGCGGGCGGACTGGATTATGCGCAATTTTCAAACATTGATATGGATTTTGACGGAACCGAAGATTTGTTTGTTTTTGACCGCACAAACAATAAGGTACTTACATTTATTCAAAACGGAACAACCGGTTCACCTGACTGGGTATATGCACCGCAGTATGAATCCAAGTTTCCGGAATATCAGAATATTTACAATGATTATGAAGATGAACAGTTTCTCTTCAACTGGGTTTTGCTGATAGACTATAATTGTGACGGAAAAAAAGACATTTTTGCAGCACGTTCAGGTGGTATCAAGGTCTTTAAAAATACAGGCAATGTCACTGACGGCTTGTCATTTGTGCAAACATCGCTGCGGCTTAAATCATTTCAGTATACCATGCAGCAATACATCTATGTAAGTAATGCAGATCTGCCAGGAATAAAGGATGTTGACGGTGACGGCGATGTTGACCTGCTTACGTTTGGCGGTACCGGTCAGGCGCTGGAATATCACCGCAACATGAGTATGGAAACTTACGGGCATTGTGATTCACTGATTTTTGAAATGAAAAATATTTGCTGGGGCCGGTTTCAGGAATCATCAACCACCAACTCAGTAACCCTGTGGGACACGCTTTCATATCCGTGTGATGATCAGATTCCAAATCCTGAAAGCTGGCACCCGTTTGGAGAGGCTGACCGCCACTCAGGTTCAACCGTGCTGCCGTTAGATATGAACAATAACGGTGTAATGGATGTGGTGATAGGTGATATAGCATACAGCAACCTGGTATTACTTTCAAACAGTGGTACGTTACCCAATACCAATTCGGGCATGAATGCCGCAGATCCGGCATTTCCGTCCAATTCTGTTGCGGTAGATGCAACCGTTTTTCCGGGCGCTTATCATGTAGACATTAACAATGATTCTAAACGTGACCTGGTTGTTACTCCGTCTTCTAAAGTGGGTTCTGAAAACAGAACATCTACCTGGTATTACCTCAATTCAGGTACTGATTTGTCTCCGGTATTTAACTTTCAGCAAGATGATTTTCTGCAGGGAGAAATGATTGATGTAGGGTCACACGCCCTGCCGGTTTTCTTTGATCACAACGGTGACGGATTAAAAGATTTACTTGTAAGCAGCCTGGGACATTTTGATGCCGGCAGCGGAAACCAGGTTTGCTCAATTTATTATTACGAAAACACGGGTACGCTTGCAAACCCTGCATATACGTTGATCACAACAGATTACCTGGGACTTTCAACACTGGGCATTGGCTACTCGCTGTATTTTTACCCCGCATTTGGAGACCTGGATAATGACGGTGATGAAGACCTGGTGCTTGGTGAATATTCAGGTTATTGCTATTATTTTGAAAATACCGGTGGAGCAGGCAATACTGCTATTTTCAGCACATACGTTATTTTGAATGACTATATGAGCAACCCGCTGGTAACGCCAACCAATGCAGGTATTTACATTGCACCAACGCTGGTTGATCTGGACCGTGATAATGACCTTGACCTGGTTGTCGGGCGGCGCAACGGACAGTTGAATTATTATGAAAATATTGGCAATGCTTCTGCTTATAGTTTTTTGTATCTGACCAATGCGCTGGGTGGTGTAAATGTGTGTGAATGGTGGTCAATTGAGGGGTATGCGGTTCCACAATTTCTGGACATTGACGGGGCCTACAAGTTGGTCATTGGTTCAAAAACCGGTTACCTGCATTTGTATGATAACATAGAAGGTAACATCAGCAGTAATTTTAACCTGGCTGACTCATCGTTGGATCAGATTCAGATTGGCACCTATTCAGCGCCGGCTATAGCAGACTTAAATAATGATTCACGTTTTGAAATGGTGGTGGGGAATGAACGTGGTGGTGCGGCCCTTTACAAATCTGCAAATATCAATAACATTGGTTTTGGAGAAGTTGCAGCCGAAAATCAGGTACGTATTTATCCAAACCCGGCGAATAATGCCGTAACAATTGATTTTTCAGGTTTAACAAATGAGTATGCAAATTCAACCGTGCAGATAATAGATCTGAGTGGGCGGGTAATTTCTGAAAGTACCGTTTCAGGCAGTCAGATTAAGCTGGAAACTGCGGGTTGGGAAAAAGGAACATACATCGTTTCTATCAAAACAACAAACGGAATAATCAGTAAAAAACTGGTGATTTTGTAGAAAAGCGGTAACGGGTAGAAAAATTATTCAGTCAGAATGGTAAACAACTCATTCAGTTTATGATCGTATTCATCATAAGGTACCTGTTTAAGTTCTGAAGAACGGGTAAACTCTTCATCTTTCACTTCACGTTGTTTGAATCCGGTAACTTCCAGGTGCATGCGTATACCGTACTGGTCAATGTCATAAATCAGCGGCACACCAACTGTTCCGGCATAATTGGAAAACCAGGTAATATTGCGCAGGCTGAGGTCTTCAGTAAACCATGAATCAAATTCAGGAATGGTATCACTGTCGTATTTGGTGGTGTATTTTTTACCCCACAACCCGTTCAGGCTGTCAGCCTCATCCGTTGGACTAAGTTTATAATTGGGCAGGTTCGCTCTGAATTTTTTTTGATCAGCATCTGACAAAACGGTATAGAGCACATCAGAACCAAAGTCCAAACGCATTTCCAGTTCTTTTGTAGCTTCATCAGCGTAAATATCCGTACGGAAAATTTTGCCGGTTTTAACAATGGTCAGCATTTTTGATCCTTTAAAAACCAGGGTGGCTTCTTTGGGTAAAATCATGAGCATGGTTGCAGACAAATCAGTGTTGTAAGGGTACGTAATTTCGTACGTAATTTCACCTTGTTCAATGTAAGATGGCCCGCAGGAAAAAAGGAGAAGTGCAGAAAATGCGCCTGCGAAAAGCTGAGGGGTAAGGGTTTTAAAAAGCTTCATTTAGGGTGTGCGATTTTGGTTTTAGTAGTTTTCTTTCCTGTTTTTGGCGCTTGTAATTTGAGTACTCAAATGTTTTAAAGCCAAGGGTCAAATTATTAGACAAATATATCATTTTATTGGAATGCAGCGCAGAATAGACTTCAAACCGCTCAAAATGATTAAATTTGCTGCGTTACAAGCATTTTATGGCTGAAATCAAAATAATAGAGAATACATCTGAAATTGCCGCCGGTACACGCGGTGCAAGTCTGGGCGTGGGGGCTTTGAAAGTAGCATCTTTAAAGGCTGACAGCGACTACTTTGGCCGGTATGAGCGTTTTAAGGTAGATTCAGATAACAACGTACTTTTTGAGCCTACGATATTCAGAACAGCCAAACGCATTGATGCCCTGGTTAATATTTACCAAAGTGTTTCTGACCAGGTTTCATTTGTTTTGCGCAACGGTGATTTTCCCATTGTTCTGGCTGGTGATCATGCAAGTGCAGGCGGAACCATTGCCGGTATTAAAAAAGCTTTTCCTGAAAAAAGGCTGGGCGTAATCTGGATTGATGCACACGCTGATCTTCACACCCCGTATACAACACCCTCAGGCAATTTACATGGTATGCCAATGGCTACTGCGCTCAACGAAGACAACCGCGAAGAGCAGATCAACGAACCGTTACCTGAAACCATTGAATTCTGGAACAAATTAAAATCCATGTCAGGTATTGCACCCAAAATTCTGGCTGAGGACATTGTGTACATTGGTTTGCGTGATATGGAAGCGCCTGAAGAACGTTATATAGAACGAAACCACATCACCGTTTTTACAGTTGAAGACGTGCGTGAAAAAACACCCGCAAAAATAGCTGCACTGGTTGATGAAAAACTCCGGAACTGTGATTTGATTTATGTGTCGTTTGATGTAGACAGTATGGACCCGGATATGGTTTCACGCGGAACCGGCACACCGGCACCAAATGGTCTTTCACCAAAAGAAGCCGGCAGATTTATGGATATTTTTGCCGAATGGACCAAAACCTGCTGCATGGAAATTGTAGAAATCAATCCCTGTCTTGACGACAAAATAAATACCATGGCTGAAACTGCCTTTGAAATTCTTGAATCTTTTACTCACACCCTCGAAAACAGAATCTGAAAATGAACATTGAACAAATACTTGCGCCTAAAATTTTGCAGGTAGTTGAATCCCTTTACCAGTCATCGTTTGATGCTAAACTGGTACAACTTCAAAAAACCAAAAAAGAGTTTGAGGGTGACGTCACACTGGTTGTTTTTCCATTCAGCAAAGCGGCCAAAAAATCACCGCAGGAAACGGCTGAAGAAATTGGCCGTGCCTTGTTACAGTCGGTTGATACCATTTCTAAATTCAATGTAGTACAGGGGTTTTTGAACCTTTCCATTAACGATGTTTTTTGGGTAAACCAGTTGCAGCAAATGAATGCTGACAGTGCTTTTGGCCTGGTAAGTCAGGGTAAAAACAAAGTGATGGTAGAATATTCATCACCCAACACCAACAAACCTCTTCACCTGGGGCATTTGCGGAATAATTTTCTGGGGTTTTCAGTGGCTGAAATTCTTGCTGCCAATGGCAACCAGGTTGTAAAAACGCAGATTATCAATGACCGTGGAGTTCACATTTGTAAAAGCATGCTGGCCTGGCAGCGTTTTGGAAATGGTGAAACACCGCAGTCGTCCGGTTTAAAAGGAGATAAATTGGTTGGCAAGTATTACGTAGAGTTTGACAAAGCCATGCGTGAAGAATCTAAAAAGATACTTGCAAACTGGCACGAAGGAATTTTTGAAAACACCCCTGCAGATATTGTTGCTGAATTCAGAAGATTGAAACAGGCTTTTGAAGAAAAAGACGACGAAAAAACCAAAAAAGGCATTGAAGGCAAAATGAAAGAGCTGGCAAATAGTCAGACGCCTATTATGACCGATGTAAAAGAAATGCTGTTGAAGTGGGAGGCGCATGATACTGAAGTGTATGCCCTCTGGCAAAAAATGAATGGCTGGGTATATGATGGTTTTGCTGAAACCTACCGCATGATGGGGGTTGATTTTCACAAACTGTACTATGAATCTGATACCTATGTTTATGGAAAATCAATGGTGGAAGAAGGCCTTGCAAAAGGTGTTTTCTATAAAAAACCAGATGGTTCGGTATGGGTTGATCTTACTGCCGACGGCCTCGATGAAAAAATAGTGCTGCGGTCAGACGGTACAGCCGTTTACATGACGCAGGACATTGGTACAGCCCGCCAGCGGTTTATGGATTATCCTGATTTGAACGGTATTATTTACACCGTAGGCAATGAGCAGGATTATCACTTCAAAGTACTTTTTCTGATTCTCAAAAAGCTGGGGTATACCTGGGCTGACAATTGTTATCATTTGTCTTACGGCATGGTTGATTTACCATCCGGCAAAATGAAATCACGTGAGGGAACTGTGGTAGATGCTGATGATCTGATGGATGAAGTCATAGCAAAAGCTAAAGAAATGACACAGGAGCGCGGCCATATTGAAGGCATGGGTGACGCTGAAAAAAACAACCTTTATCGCATAATTGGTTTAGGTGGCTTGAAATATTACCTGCTTAAAGTAGATCCTAAAAAACGCATGTTGTTTGATCCGGCTGAATCAGTTGACCTGAATGGTAACACGGGCCCTTTCATTCAGTATGCGCATGCACGTATTGCGTCACTTTTGCGCAAGGCAGAAAATGTTAGTTTTCCGGCTGCGGCAGTTGAGCTGCAACCTTCTGAACGTGAACTTATCAAGCACCTGGCGGCTTATCCACAGGTTGTGGCTGATGCCGGGCATGCTTATTCACCCGCACTGATTGCCAATTATGCGTATGACCTGGTAAAACATTACAACTCGTTTTATCAGAGCGTAAGTATTTTTAAAGAAGAAGATGTGGCCAAACGAAATTTCAGATTGGTTCTGAGTCAGACCGTTGGAAAAGTAATTAAATCATCCATGAAACTCCTGGGCATTGAAGTGCCTGAGCGGATGTGATTTTTTGTTATTCGCCAGACGAATAACCGCGTTACAGGTTAATTTTTTGTTCCAACGTAGTTTGCTGTATTTCCGCCGGAGGTATAAGAAAAAGTAAGCGTTTCGGTGTCGCCTTCATAGAGAAATTCGGTTAATCCGTCAGTGGGTGAAACCAGCTCTACATTAATTCCGTTTTTAGCAACCAGCACGTTGAAGGTAGAAAACAACGTTCCGCTTACAGTCGCTGTACTTTTATCAATGGCTTCTACAACCACTGAATAATTCTCATTGACAATGGTGTCATTTCCCTGGTAATTTCCCTGGAAATGCCCCAGGAAAGTACCTTCCATTTTATACGATGGCTGACTTTTTTTGCAGGATGAGATGGTAAAAGCAGCTGTAATTAGCAGTATAACAAGGAGACCGGACTTTTTCATAGACATTTTAATTTGTGTCGAAATTTAGTGAATTTCTCCCATTCAGAATTGTGTTGCGTGGTGGATATAAAAAAAGAATCCCGCATTTTGGTGCGGGATTCAAGATTTTACTGAGTATTTGTTACCGGTGCTGATTAAGCTCTTTTAACTTTTACTGCATTCAATCCTTTTTTTCCTTCTTCAAGCTCAAATGTAACGACATCGTTTTCTTTTACTTTGTCAATTAAACCTGTTGCGTGTACGAAGTACTCTTTGTTCGTTTCGTCCTCTTTAATAAACCCAAAACCTTTGGTTACGTTAAAGAATTTGACAATTCCTTTATTCATTCTGATTAATTTAAATTTACTCAAATATACGAAGAAAATTGAAAGTTGGTTGCACGGCGTTGATTTTTAACAGAAACCGTTCAAAAACCGGCCTTTTTTTTCATGCTCCAGTTGCCTGATTACATGAGCATTCCACCGCAAACGTGTAAAGTCTGCCCGGTAATATAGCCAGACATGTCTGAAGCCAGAAAAACGGTTGCATTGGCAACGTCTTCGGGGGTTCCGCCGCGTTTCAGCGGAATATTGTCTCTCCAGCCCTGAACCACATTCTGATCCAGAACAGCGGTCATCTCAGTTTCAATAAACCCCGGTGCAATGGCATTACAACGGATGTTGCGTGAACCAAGTTCCTGCGCAACCGATTTAGAAAAGCCAATCATACCTGCCTTAGAGGCAGCATAGTTAGCCTGGCCGGCATTGCCGGATACGCCTACTACTGAACTCATATTGATAATAGATCCTTTTCTGGCTTTCAGCATGGGTTTCAAAACGGCTTTGGTCAGGTTAAAAGCTGATTTCAGGTTGGTACTGATGACTTCATCCCACTGTTCCTCAGTCATACGCATCAATAAATTATCTTTTGTAATTCCGGCATTGTTGACCAAAACATCAATGGTTCCGAATTCAGCTACTACAGCATCGCACAGTTCCTGCGCTGAATTAAAATCTGAGGCATTTGATTTAAAGCCTTTGGCCACACCACCGTTTGCAGCCAGCTCAGTTTCAAGCGCTCTTGCTTTTTCTTCAGATGATAAATACGTAAAAGCAACTTTTGCTCCCTGTTTTATAAACTGTTCAGCAATTGCTTTTCCAATTCCGCGTGAGGCGCCTGTAATAATGGCAACTTTTCCGTCAAGTAATCCCATGATTGTTTTTTATTTTTTGGTTGGCCAAATATAAGTTATTTTTTTTTGAGCTTTCTGTTTACATGAAACAAGGGAGAGGGAAGGGGAAAAGAGGTATGATTTTGAACTGGATTTAATTTGTGGAAAGGTGTTTCGGATAAAAGAAACAAGGGCTGCTGTGGTGCGACTTATTTTTTAGTAACTGTTAGGATTTTTTTAACCTTCAAAAGAAGAGGTCTGTTCTCCCGCAGATCGCGAGGTGTCGCGACGCGGATAAAATGCGCAGAATACGCAGATTGCAGTTATATGCAAACCAAATCTGCGCCTTATCTGGCGCCTACGCTGACCTTGCTATGCCGTGCGCCTATGCTGACCTTGCTATGCCGTAGCGGCTGCGCGAAGGCAATGAGCTCCGGCGCAAGCGTTGCAGGAAATCAAAATGATGACACCGTAAAAGCTGATTATAGTACTACTTTTCGAAATAGAATTTCCTAACAGTCCCTTAGTGGCCGTTTAAAATGATTTTGTGATTAAAAATTTTTCCCGGATTGTCGCAGATCTTGGATTGGAACACAAAAAAAATCACTGTAGATCTGCGGAAATAAATCAGCGATGATCTGCGGGAAATTCACAAATCAGGTCATACCGGGTTTGATTTTTGAGCAGCTTCTTAGGCCTTCTTTAATTGCAGATCAGGAATCTATAAAAAGAAAAACCCCATCATTGCTGGCAGGGTTTTTTAGTATTAAGCTTTCTCGGCAACTTTTGGCGGCTCTACCAAAATACGTCCGCAATGTTCGCAAACAATGATTTTTTTGCGGGCCTGAATATCTAATTGTCTTTGAGGTGGTATTTTATTGAAACATCCGCCGCATGAATCACGCTGAATAGAAACAACTGCGAGTCCGTTGCGTGAATTATTTCTGAGTCTTTGGTAAGCAAACAGCAAACGTTCTTCAATACCTGCTTTTGCTTTATCTGATTGTTTAACCAGTTTTTCTTCGTCTTTTTCAGTCTCGCTGGAGATTTCGTCCAACTCTTTTTTCTTGATCTGAAGATCTTTTTTGCGTTCAGCCAAACGATCTTTAGAAGCCTGCAATACTTCAGCTTTATGTTCAATTTTAGCTTTAGCCTCGGCTATTTTTTTCTCCGATAATTCAATCTCTAACCCCTGGAATTCAATTTCTTTGGAAATAGAATCAAATTCACGGTTGTTGCGCACATTTTTTTGCTGATCGGTGTATTTTTTAATCGCCGCTTTGGCGTCTTTAATCATGTTTTTACGGTCAGAAATGATGCCTTCAAGCTCATCATTCTCTTCCTGAAGTTTAGCCAGACGGGTTTCCAAACCTACAATTTCGTCTTCTAAATCCTGTACTTCAAGAGGCAATTCTCCACGTACGGTTTTAATTTTATCAATTTCAGAGTCGATTTGCTGCAACTCATACAAAGCGTTCAGCTTTTCTTCAATTGCTGATTCTATTACTTTTTTTGCCATTTTTCTTTAAAAATAGTTGACCGGATTGGTGTTAGTTTCTGCTAAGCAGGGTGCAAAGGTAGGAAATTTTTCTTGCAAAAGTGCACCAATCAGCTCAATTGTAAACTGTTCACTTTCAAAATGCCCGATATCTGCAATAACCAGCTGATTGTCAGCATCGAAAAATTCATGATACTTAAAGTCGCCGGTAATATAAAAATCGGCCCCGGCAGAAATGGCTTTTGAAAGCAAAAAGCTGCCGCTGCCACCACACCAGGCTACTTTTTTCACGGTCTGGTTGCGCAGGTTGGTATGCCTGATTGCCCCGGTTTTAAATGTTTTTTTGAGTCGGGTCAAAAATTCTGTTTCACTTACCGGTGCATCCAGCTCACCAATCATACCGGCCCCTTCATAACGATTGGTATTGAGCAGCGGCACAAGGTCATAGGCAATTTCTTCATACGGGTGAACCCGTTTCAGGGCCTGCAGGGTTTCATGTATACGGTGTGCAGAAACAAGTACTTCCAGTTTTTGTTCAGGTTCCAGGTGTCGTTCTCCTTTTTTACCTACAAATGGGTTGGCTCCCTCGGAGGCTTTGAAGGTACCCGTTCCGCTGGCTGAAAAGCTGCAATCTGAATAGTTGCCAATGTGGCCCGCACCGGCTTCAAATAAAGCGTTCATTACCTGCTCTGTATGATCTGCCGGTACAAAAACACTCAGTTTGACCAGTTTATTTTCGGCAGGTTGCAAAATTGCCGGATTCCGGATTCCGAGTAAATCACCAATCTTTTTGTTGACCCCAAACTGAAAGTTGTCCAGGTTGGTGTGCAGGGCATAAATGGCTATGTTGTGCTGAATAGCTTTTATAATCGTGCGTTCAACATACGTGCGGCCGGTTAATTTTTTGAGACCTTTGAAAATAACCGGGTGATGTGCAATAACCAGGTTACAGTTTTTCTGAATGGCTTCGTCCAGAACAGCCTCGGTACAATCAAGTGTAATGAGCGCATTGGTTATCTGCGTGTTTTTAGACCCGGTCAGCAAACCGCAATTGTCATACGATTCCTGACTGCCAAGGGGTGCCAATGACTCCAGGTAGTTGGTTAGTTCAGCAATTTTCATACGGTAAAGATAGTGAACGCAGTCAATTTTGCTGCTGGTAAGGTTGGGTGAACTTCAATCGTACCGGTTTTCCGGAAAAGAAATTTTTTGGTTCTGGAAGATGTCCTGAGATTCATGAGCCCCAAAATCCAAGCATAGTGATGGCAAAAGTCGCTAAACGCCTTAAGATGATACGCGGTGTAAAATTCCAGTTGTTAGGTACAAGCCGGGAGAAAAAACAAGAGCAGTTGCTAAGCATTTCAACCATGCAGATTTATTATTCTGCATCAGCGCTTTGATATTTCTGTAAAAGCGTATTTTTACAGCACAGCAAATCATGACAACCTATAAACTAAAAGGCCTTCTTCAAAACACCGGCTGGATTTCTCCGGCTTATGTTTCTGTGGACGAAACCGGAAAAATCAGTTCAGTTTCTGACACCTCATTGCAAAAACCGGATTACGATTTAAATTGTTTTGCCATTCCCGGTTTTCAGAATGCACATTCACATGCATTTCAGTATGCCATGGCCGGCCTTGCAGAAAGGCATTCAACATCACAAACGCCGGATGATTTCTGGTCATGGAGAGATGCCATGTACAAACTTGCATTGTCTGTTGATCCTGATCAGATGGAAGTTATTGCAACCATGCTGTACAGTGAAATGCTCCGGCATGGGTATACCCGCGTGGCAGAGTTTCACTACGTGCATCATGACAAGAACGGAAAGCCTTACGATCATCTGGCAGCTATGGGCGAAAGACTTGTTGCAGCGGCTGAAAATGCAGGTATTGGAATTACACTGATTCCTATTTTTTATCAGAAAGGTGGTTTTGGAAAAGATCCGGTTGAAGCGCAGAAACGGTTTATTTCTGCTGACCGCGAATCGTATTTAAAATTACTTGAAGCATCAGGCGACGTGTGTAAAAATTATGCCCATGCCAATGTGGCCCTGGGAATTCATTCCATGCGCGGTGTTGAACCTGAAATTATCAAAGAAATTGCGCTTGATGGACCCCGTAATTTGCCTTTTCACATACATGTTTCAGAACAGCTGAAAGAGGTAAGTGACAGCCTGGCTTATCTTGGAAAAAGACCCGTTCAGTGGTTGTTGGATAATTGTGCATTGGATGCACGTTTTCACCTGGTTCATGCAACACATCTCACAGAGGCTGAGACAAAGGGCATTGCTTTATCAGGTGCGCATGTAGTGCTTTGCCCGAGTACAGAAGGCAACCTGGGGGATGGAATTTTTCCCTTGCTGGAGTATCGCAATCTGGGCGGAAAATGGAGCATTGGTACCGACAGCCATATTGGCCTCAACCCGCTGGAAGAGCTGCGTATACTGGATTACGGACAACGACTTACCTCACACAAACGAAATACATTTTATGCTGCGTCTGAAGGTGATTCGGGTAAGTTTGCAATAGATATGATTACGAAAAGCGGCCGCAAAGCCATGCATAATTTCAGTGAAAATTATTTTGCCGCCGGTGACTTTTTCAATGCAGCACTGATTGATGCAGATGCACCGCTTATTGCCTCGTCAGGGTTGCAGAATCTTACGGCAACCATTGTTTATAGTACAGATGTTTCGATGCAGTGCGGCGTAATTTCACATGGAAAACTGATTTCAGAAAAAAATAATCCCGATCAGTCGCTGAAAATAAAATCAGACTTTGTTGCATGTCTGAAAAAACTGGCCAACCGTTTATGAGTTTTCAGCAGCAGCGGAATTTCAAAGCCTGGTTTTTTATTGCAGGCCTTGTGGTTGCGCTGGTGGTTAGCCTGCAATCATATTTGCAGGCACCCAAGTCGTTTGACGGTACAAAAGAATATCCGCGCTACAACAATTATGTGATTTTTAAAAATTCTGCAGATCATTTACTGCAAGGCAAAAACCTGTATGTACTCTATGAAAATGAGCATTGGGATCTGTACAAATATTCACCCACCTTTTCTGTAATGATGATGCCATTCTGGCTGTTGCCTGATTCGGTTGGTTTGTTTTTATGGAATTTGCTGAACGTTTCAGTGCTTTTGTTTGCACTTTCAAAAATTGAATTTCCGTCGTTTAAAATGAAATTGTTGGCGCATCTTTTTATGCTGCCTGAGGTTTTCACATCCATGCAAAATGCACAAAGCAACCTGTTAATTGCGGGATTGATGATACTTGGATTTATTTATATACAGCGCAATGAAGTAAGTAAAGCCTGTCTGCTGATTCTAATTGCCGTGTTCATTAAACCTTTTGCGCTGGCTGGTTTTGTGGTATTTATTTTTTTTCCGGGTAAATGGAAAATGGTTGCGTGGTCCGTTGGCTGGTCGGTTGTTTTATTTTTGCTTCCGCTCGTTTTTGCATCCTGGACCGAACTGGTGTGGCACTACCAAAACTGGAATGTGATGCTGCAAATGGATCATTCTGCCTCTTACGGATATTCCGTACTCGGCTGGCTGCATACCTGGTTTCAGCTAAATCCCGATAAATTAATGCTGCTGGCTGCCGGGGCTGTTTTATTGCTTGTTCCGCTGATAAAACAAAAAGCCTATTCCAGTTCTAAATTTCAGTTGTTGATGTTGAGTTCAGTTTTGCTGTGGGTGATTTTGTTCAACCATAAATCTGAGTCGCCAACGTTTATAATTGCTGTTTCAGGCATTGTGCTTTGGTTTTTTACCGAGGCAAAAATTCAGAAGCTAAACCTGGTTTTGGTTGTTATTGCCTTTGTATTTACCTGCCTGGTTGCAACCGATGTTTTTCCACGCAGCATACGCAAAGAGTGGGCAGAGCCTTATGCCTGGAAAGTGGTGCCGTGTATCCTGGTCTGGCTGAAAATCAGTTGGGATTTAATAACCTTTAAAACTGAAAAGGATTAATTTTTTTTACGTGAGAGAATTTCTTTCTCCACTTTTTCAGCGTGTTTGACAACTTGTCTTACCCAATGCAATTTCAGATCAAGTTTTTCCTGTTCACTTAAATGCCAGCTGGTTGTTGATTTGCGTAACCGTGCGGTGGTTTCATACAGTGACAGCGCTACGGAAACAGAAATGTTGTAGCTCTCAGTAAAACCATACATGGGCAGGCGTACAAAGCCATCAGCCTGCTGCATGGCCAGTTCAGAAAGTCCGGTAAGCTCTGTTCCAAACACCAGTGCAAAAGGTTCGTCAACCGGCAGTGTATCAATCATACAATCATTGGTATGTGGTGTGGTGGCAATGATTTTGTACCCTTTTTTTTTCAACGCCTGAAGCGCCGCTACGGTATTATTTTCTTCCTGATTGTATTTGTAAAGCGTGAGCCATTTGGATGCACCCATGTCAACACCTGAACTGGTTTCGTATTTGTTTCCGTTTTCGATAATGTGAATATCCTGAACGCCGAAACAATCACATGAGCGAAGTACGGCACTGGCATTGTGCGGCTGAAAAATATTTTCGAGAACAACGGTTATGTGACGTGTTCTGTTTTCAAGAATCTGATCAAATAAATTGCGTTTGTGATCAGAGATGTGTTCAAGCATTTGGTCAACGAGCCATTTTTTAGTTTCCATGAATGAAAAGGTTGACAACAAAATTAGTTGAAATATTTATCTCGACCGCAGGGAGAGAGCTGTTTCGGTTAACGTGAAATGATAGTTATTGACTCTGGAAGTTATTTGAACAGATTCCTCCCGTTGATTGGGATGACAGTCGACCATTGGAACTTCCGGCCCAAACTTAGGTGCAAAAAAAAGCCCCGGCACTGAGGCCGGGGCTAATTTTTTTAACCAGATTTATCTTAGTTAACTTTTCCTGATAATTCTGCTCCTGCTTTGAATTTTACAACTTTTTTAGCAGCGATTTTGATTTCTTTACCAGTTTGTGGGTTACGGCCAGTTCTTGCAGCTCTTTTAGAAACTGAGAAAGATCCGAATCCAACTAAAGAGATTTTATCTCCTTTTTTCAAAGCTTGCTCAGTAGCAGCGATGAAACCTTCAAGAGCTCTTTTTGAGTCAGCTTTTGACAATCCTGATTTTGATGCAATAGCATCTACTAATTCTGATTTGTTCATAATCAATTTTGATTTTTGGTTAAACAATTTTTTATATCGAAACAAATATATTGTAATAACCTTATTTTGCAAGGGGTCTGGCGACAAATACCGTCATTTTGTTAATAAAATAGGCAAAATGTTAATAAGTGACCCCCAAAACCCGCATTTGGCGCCGCTTTTGGAAGGGATCAGGGGGTTGAAATTAACACACGGTCACTTCCATCAAAATGGGGTGATTGTATAGACAAAACTTTAACTGGAGCAGATGAAAGTACTTTTAAAGCGTGTGGAGTACCTTTTGGAATGTTGAAATAATCACCTTTTTTAACGACGAATTTTTCGTCACCAAGTGTCATTTCGCCCTTCCCGTCTAGGATGTAGATGTTTTCAGTATGCCACTCGTGTTTGTGCAATGCCACCCCGTTTCTGATCCATATCAGAAAAGAAGTCTGGTTTGTGTCATCGGCAATTTTTTCTACATAGGTATTTTCATACGGTTCTGCAGGTGTATGCCGGTATAAACGGGGATCTATCTGTGCCATTGCAGCCATTGCTATTACTGCAATTACAATGAAAAGGAATTGTTTCATACCACTGAAATTTAATGTTCAATTAAATCACGCTATATATATAGCGTCTTATTTTGCAATTTTCCAACCCGCCAGGTGAAAGCCGTTCAGGAACTCAGCGGTGCGCATTTTCTTTTTCCCTTCCAGCTGAAGTTCAGTTACCTCCAGCCAGCCGTCTGAACAGCCAAGGAAAAGGGTTGTGCCGTCTGATTTAAGTTCAAAGGCGTGATTGGCCCCATCGGTATGTTTTAGCGCAGCAAACAATTTGAGTGTTTTCTGCTGGTCCTCTTTTACAAGCATTGTCCAGGCAGTTGGATAAGGTGAAAGACCGCGTATTTTATTGTAAACAGTTTCAGTTGATTGTGCCCAGTTTAAGAAACAGTCTTCTTTAAAAATTTTGGGAGCCGGTTTCAACGTCCCTGCCATAAAATTCAATTGCTCAATTCCGTGAGCGGTGCCATTAAAAATAGATTCAACAGTTTTCAAAAGAAGCTGTGCACCCTGTTCCATTAAACGGTCGTGAACTGATCCGGCGGTATCTTTTTCATCAATGGGTATGGTAACCCGGTCAATAATTTTTCCGGTGTCAATTTCTTTTTCTATAAAAAAAGTGGTTGCGCCGGTTTCTTTGTCACCGTTTATCACAGCCCAGTTGATAGGGGCAGCTCCCCTGTATTGGGGCAATAATGAGCCGTGCAGGTTGATTGTCCCTAGGGCGGGCATTGCCCATACTGCTTCTGGCAGCATTCTGAAAGCAACAACCACAAACAAATCTGCATTCAATGCATTCAACTCAGTTAGAAAATTTTCATCTTTCAGTTTTTCAGGCTGCAGAATTTTTAACCCTTTTTCAACGGCAAATTTTTTTACGGCAGATTCTGTCAACTGCTGACCGCGCCCGGCAGGTTTGTCCGGTACGGTTACAACAGCTGCAACATCAATGCCCCCCTGCAGCAGCACTTCCAGTGAGCGCACGGCAAACTCAGGGGTACCCATAAAAACAATTTTTTTGTTCATGCTTTTACAAATTTCTTTCTGTAGTAGTGTAAATATAAATAACTCATTATTCCAATAGCGCCAAAATAGATGTATTCTACTGTCCATACACCAATTATGCCGAAATCAAACACCACAATAAACAGGTAACAGCAGGTAAGGTAAATAGCAATGCTGGTACCTTCTATGATAAAAGAAACGTTTGATTTACCATAAGCGGCAACAGAATTAAACCAGACAGTAATAACTGAAAATATCAGAAAAGATCCGCAGACCAGTTTCAAAACGCCGGCACTGTCTTTAAAAATGGCCGGGTTGGGATCAATGTACGGAATCACGTAGTGTGGAAATAAAACCGGACCAACGCAGAAAATGAAAATGAAGCCCATGCTGAGTAAAATAATTTTGTGCTGAATGAGCGGAATCAGGTGCGGTTTATTTTGACCAAGCAGGTTACTGACATAGGTGCGGGTTGCTGCACCAAACCCAAAAATGGGAATAAATACAATAAAATAAATGGCCCTTACAACGGCAGAAACCTCCAGGTCATAAGCCGACATTTCCCGTTCAATGAGCGTGAAAAAAAGCAGCCAGCCGGCCAGTGCCAGAAAGCCCTGGAACATAAGAGGGGTGCCCAGTTTTAAAAGTGCCCTGATTTCTGAAAAATGAATTTTCTGTAAAAAACGGATTTGGAATACTTTGAATTCACGGACAGAAAAAATGTAAATAACCAGTACTGCAAAAGCCATTGCTTCTGAAATGGAGGAAGCAATGGGGGCACCAATCATTCCCATTTCAGGCAAACCATAGTGCCCGAAAATCATGGCGTAATCCATAAAAATGTTAGAAACGGCCATAACCAGTGTCGAAAACAAAACAATACCGGTGCGGCCTATTCCAATAAAAAAAGCAGTTAAACCGGCGTGCATACCGGCGAAGAAAATTCCCCAGCTGCGGTATTTCAAAAATAAAACCATTTGCTCACCGGTTGCCTGTGATTTAACAATCAACTCAATAAAAACTGAACTCAGAAAGAAAAAAAGCAGAAAGAGAAAACCGCTTAAAATAATCTGAAGGAGCTGTGTGTGAAAAATGAGTGAGCCAATTTGTGCGGGGTTCTGCTCTCCGTATTTGCGCGCAATTAAAATTTGGGTCCCGTCTGCCAGCCCTTTACTAAACATAAAGAGCGAAACATAAATGAGTCCGGCGTTATTAACCGCGTTGAACGGAATTGTGCCCAGCGTACTTACAAATGCTGTATCGGTAAGCATTACCACCGATTGTACAAATGTGCCAAACATGAGCGGCACTGCAATGGCCAGTATTTTTTTATAGGATAATTCCAGCATGAAAATGAAGGTTAATCCACCTGGATAACCAGCCCTTTCAGGTATTCACCTTCAGGATGATTGGCATTGATGGGGTGATCTGCCGGTTGATGCAGCTGCTCCAGAATGCGGACATTTCTTTTGGCCTCAATGGCCGCAGCAATTACGGTGTTGGTGAATAGTTCTTTTTCAACCACCTGTGAGCATGAAAACGTAAAAATAATGCCGCCTGGTTTTATCTGCCGTATGGCATGAGCGTTAAGCCTTTTGTATCCCTGAACGGCATTGTGCTTGGCTCCCCGGTGTTTGGCAAACGCAGGCGGATCAAGGATAATAATGTCATAATCTTCTTTCAGATCTCTGATAAAATCCATGGTGTCTGCAACAAAAGAGGCATGTTTTTCGGGAGCAAACCGGCCCAGTTCAATATTCTGATTGGTGAGGTCAATGGCTTTTTGTGATGAGTCGAGCGAGTGCACCAGGGTGGCGCCGTTGTTGAGCGCGTACACCGAAAATCCGCCGGAATAACAAAATGTATTCAGCACTTTTTTTCCACTGGAATAGCGCCCCAGTAATAAACGGTTTTCACGCTGGTCAATAAAAAATCCGGTTTTTTGACCGTGAATCCAGTCAACATAAAACCGGTTGCCGTGTTCACTGGCAATTTCAGGTGTGTTTGCTGAACCATATAAATACTGGTCTCCCGTATAGCCGGTATATTCTTTAGGCAGGGTGCCGGTGCATTTCTGGTAAATACTTTTTAATGCATTTCCGGCAACATGAATCAGTGCATTTTTAATGCTTTCAATATCACAATACATACCAATGCTGTGGCATTGAATAATGCAGTGACCGTTGTAATAATCAATAATAAGTCCGGGCAAAAAATCACCTTCACCATGAACCAGTCTGAAAATGGTGGTGTCAGAACTGGCCGTCAAACCAAGAGACGATCGCAAATTCCAGGCTGACTGAATGCGGTTGTTATAAAAAGCAGCGTCAGGCAAAGTACCGTCAAAAGTGAGTAAACGCACCGTGATAGAACCGTTTTGGTAGTGCCCGTAGCCCAAATGCTTTCCCCGTGAATTCAATACTTCAACAACGTTACCTTCTGTAAGCGGGCCTTCTGTTTTTTGAATGGCGCCTGAAAACACCCACGGGTGCCTGCGTTCGATAGAGCGTTCTTTTCCTGCTTTTATATGAAATTTGGTCAATTCTGACATGAATCCGGGATTAGGTGTACGAAATTACGGTTTCTTCCATAGAAATGTTGCTAAAACACCTGTTTTATTAAGTGCTTTAGCATTTAAAGGATAGTAAAAATCAAATACCTGTGAGTTTGAAGATCATTGATTATCTTTGCAAATTTTGTTGACTTTTTGGCTTTGAGGTTTTTAGGTGGTTTAAATAGTATTCTGAAAAACACGTTTTTAGTGTTGGCTCTGCTTGTGTTTTCAAGTGTGCTGGCGCAAAAAGATTCAGAGAACTTAAACCGCTTTCTGGCATTTAAAGAAAAAGCAGTCTATTATCGCACCTCCAACCTTGATTCCGGCCGCATCTTTATCGATTCCTGCGTGAATATTGCGCTTGAAATGAAAGATCTTTTTTACCTGGGCGATGCCCTTCAGTTAAAAAGCCATAATTTCTTTATGCGTTCACAGGCTGATTCAGCATTGGTTTATGGAAAAAAAGCATGTGAAATATTTCAGTATTATCCTGATTCGACAGAGCACTATGTGGCTGAGTACAATGTGGGAAATATCTACCTCTATCTTGAAGAGTATATTCAGGCCCTGGTTCAGTTCAAAAAGGTGCTGCGCATCATTGATGAAAACTTTGAAATATATGTCCGGACGAATAAGCACAGCCTTGACCTTAACCGGGCTTATTGTTATGCAAGTATTGCCCAGGTGTATGAATATTTGGGTGATTACAATGCAAAACTTCAGAATGCGCAAAAGGCACTTAAAATTGCACAGAAAGTACCGGGCCATGAAAGTGAAGTTTTGCAGGCAATAACATTGGGGAATATTGGTTTAGCGTATTATCAACTGGGGCATTTTGAAAAAGCTGAAAGCTATGCCATTGCTGGTATGGAGCAGAAAAAAAGACTTGGAATTGAAAGTTCATTGGGATATAATTATGCGGTTTTGGCCAAAGCCGCTTTTGGCCGTAAAAAATATACGCTCGCTTTAAAATACCTGGAACTTTCTGATAAATCATTCCGGCAAATTAACAGCCAGACTGAACTTAACCGGAATGAATTATTGCGTGCCAAATGCTTTTATAAATCAGGCAGAGATGAAAAAGCACTTGAAATTCTGCAACGTGTAGAAAGGCAGTTTGACGGACCCGGCACAAAGTATGAGCGCATTGAGTTGTATGAACTGATGGGTGAAATCTACGAATCACACAATGATTTTGAAAGCGCCAATAAATACCTGCGCATTGTAATCTTACTCAAAGATGAGCTTACCCGCAAAAACAGCCGTGATGCAACTGATCAGTTCCTGACCTTTTTTGAAGATGAAGAAAACAGAATTGATGATAAACTCAGCAATTATAAAAACCTAAAGGAGAAAGAAAAACTGGAGATGGAGGTGAAGGTTGAGAAAGAAAAACAAGTATGGATTTATTCACTTTTTATTGTATCCATTCTTTGCCTGATCCTTATCATTATTGTAATTGCCCGTGGAAACAGAAGAAGTAAACGCATTAACCAGGAGCTGAGTTATTCGATTGATGAAAAACAGATTTTATTCAAAGAAGTTCATCACCGGGTTAAAAATAATTTCCAGATCATCTCCAGCCTTTTGAATTTACAGCAGGGAATTGAAGAAGACAGGCGCAGTAAAAAGGTGCTGACAGATGCTCAGGGTAGAATTCAGTCCATGTCACTGGTACATGAAATGCTGTACCGGAAAAATGAAGTTAAGCGGATTGATTTTCGTACGTATACTGAAGAATTGGTTTCGTCCATTATCAAATCATTCAGCAACAACATCACTCATATTGAATACAGCATTCAATGCAGTGATGAGTCATTTGACCTTGAACTTGCCGTTCCACTGGGGCTTATCCTGAATGAAGCTGTGACCAATTCAGTAAAATATGCGTTTGACGAAAACCCAAACGGTAAAATAGAAATTCTGCTAAAACCCATTGATTCCAAAAATTATCAGTTAACAATTTGTGATAACGGAAAAGGAATTCCGGAAGAGTTTATCAATGGCAGCAAAGAAACCCTGGGAATTGAATTAATTAATATTCTGAGTGAACAACTTGGAGGCTCGGCCCGGTTTTTAAACGAGAACGGAACGGAGGTAAGAGTCATTTTTGACGCTGTTGACTAAGCGTTGTGCGGTTCAGCGCCCTCCAAAAACAGAACTTCCGATACGCACCATGGTACTGCCTTCAGCAATTGCAAACAGGTAATCACCGCTCATGCCCATAGATAGTTCAGAAAAATAACCCGCGTTTGAAAAAAACTGTTTTTTAAGTTCATCAAAATACACTTTCAGCGTTTTAAATTCTTTTTTCACCTGGTCGTGGTTATCTGTAAAACTGGCCATGCCCATTACGCCAACAACGCGCACGTGGGTGAGTTGTTTAAACGCATCTGAAGCAATTAGTTGTACCGCTTCATCCAGTGAAAAACCAAATTTGGTTTCTTCCTGTGCAATGTAAAACTGCAGCAGTACATCCTGAACCCGGTTACATTTTACTGCCTGTTTATTAATTTCAGTAAGCAGGCTGAGTGAGTCTACACCGTGAATCAGCGCAACAAAAGGGGCAATGTATTTCACCTTGTTGCTTTGAAGGTGCCCGATCATGTGCCACTCAATGTCTTTTGGAAGACTTTCAAATTTGGCTGTGAGTTCCTGCACTTTGTTTTCACCAAAAATACGTTGTCCGGCATTATACGCTTCAAGTATATCACTAACCGGTTTGGTTTTTGAAACAGCAATCAGTTTAACACCGGCAGGGAGGCCGGCTTTGATTTTTGCAATATTTGAAGCAATGGCAGACATAGGCTTAGTCAAGCGGATAAATAGTTAAACCGCTTCGTAGTTTGGGTTCAATCCAGGTAGATTTAGGCGGCATAATCAGTTGTTCATCTGACACTTTTTTCAGCTGTTCGGCTGAAACGGGGTATAATGCAAATCCAATTCTGAATTTACCGCTGTCAACAGTTGCTGCTATGCCTTCAAGCCCCTTGTTTCCGCTAATAAAATCAATGCGTTTATCTGTTTTCAGATCTTTAATTTTAAGTACTGGATCCAGTAACAGATCGGTCAGTAAAGCAGTGTCAAGTGACTTAACGGGGTGTGCGGCATTGTATTTTTCTGCTTTCGGAATAAGCTTGTACCAGGCAGAATTAAAGTACATGCTGATTTCATGGAACCGGGCGGGCTTTGCCTGGGCATTGCTGACTTTGGTAATGTCGAAATTTGCTGAAACGGCTGTCATAAACTGTTCATCCGTGAGGTTTTCCAATTCACGCACCAAACGATTGTATTCCATAATAAACATGCGGTCTTCGGCTATAAAATAGGCCAGAAAATGTTCCTGTTCCACGGTGCTTTTTCCGTTCAAACCTTCACTAAACCGGGCTGATGAGGCACACCGGTGATGGCCGTCGGCTATATATACATCAGGTATTTCACGGTAATACTGTTGAATCTGGGCAATAGCCTCCGGGTTTTCAATGACCCATACCTCGTGCCGTGTTCGTTCTGCAGATGTAAATTCATATTCAGGGCGGTGCAGTGAAACGGCATCCAGCAGTGCTGAAAGGTTTTCATGTTTTGGGTGGAATAATAATACCGGCTCTGCATGAAAACGAACCGTGCTCAGGTAAGTCGAAAAGGTTTCTTCACGGGAGGTAAGTGTCGCTTCGTGTTTCTTGATGTGGCCAGTGTTGTATTGCTCAACTGAGGCTCCGCCAATAAGACCGAGATATTCATGTCCGTCTTTGGTTTGCCGGTAAAGGTAAAGACATGGTTTTTCATCTTGTCTGAAAATACCTTCAGCACAAAATTCATCAAATTTTTTGCGGATGTTGCGGAAACGCTCAACCGTATTTGGAGCAGTGCGGTTTGGGCTGTTATATTCCGGGTTCAGCACATGTAAAAAAGTAAACGGGTTATGCTCCAGTTTAGCCTCCAGCACATTTTTTTTATAGGTATAGTAAGGCATGGTAGCCACAAGGTGTGCTTTGTCCCGGGTTGGTCTGATGGCACGGAAAGGAAGAATTTTTGTCAAGGTTTGGTTTTTTTTGCTGGCGCAAATTTAGTGTTTTTGTGTAAGGTTCCACATATCAGGGTTCGTTGGGAGTTTCTTCGCTGCCTTGCACTCCGCTCAGAAAGACAAGGGCCTGAAAAAGTTATAACCGGGGCCAAAATGTTTGTGGCTACCGCACAAACATTTTGGCCCCTTTCCCTGAATCTGCCATAGCCCTTGTCTTTCTGAGCGCAGCGAAGAAACTCCCCCTCGCATATCCTGATTCAAAAACGAATCTGCTCACCCAATTCACAAATTATAAACACACTGAATCAATTCAAACTTTTCAATTACCTTTGACCAATCCTTCCAAAATGGAAAAAAGAACAATCTTAAATAGCACACATTTTGAGATTACCTTAAAACGACTGGCCAGTCAGCTCAAAGAAAATCATCACCTTTTTGAAAATACCGTTCTTATTGGGTTACAGCCCAGGGGCATTCATGTGCTTGAACGGCTCAAAAAAATTCTGGAGGCTGATTTAAAAAGAGAGCTGACGTGCGGACAACTGGATATCACCTTCTACCGTGATGATTTCCGCAGGCGTGAACAACCCATTATTCCCAGCGTTACCAATATTGATTTTATCATTGAAAACAAAAATGTGGTTTTGATTGATGATGTGCTGTTTTCCGGTCGTACCATTCGTTCAGGACTTGATGCGTTGCTGGCCTTTGGCCGACCTAAAAAAGTGGAATTGCTGGCATTTATTGACCGCCGGTTTGAGCGCCATTTGCCCATTCAGGCTGATTATATCGGTAAAACCGTAGACACGCTTTCAAGTCAGCGCGTTTCAGTAGAGTGGAAAGAAATAGAAGGAGAAGACAAAGTAGTTTTATTTACCCAGGAAAATAAAAATGAATAACCTCAGTGTAGATCATCTTATTGGTATTAAAGACCTCACCCGGCAGGACATCGAACTCATTCTCAAAACTGCTGACAGCTTTAAGCAGGTCATTAACCGCCCTATCAAAAAAGTACCATCACTGAGAGATATAACCATTGCCAATTTATTTTTTGAAAATTCTACCCGCACCAAACTTTCATTTGAACTGGCTGAGAAAAGACTTTCGGCAGATGTGATCAATTTTGCGGCGTCGGGCTCTTCGGTAAAAAAAGGGGAGACGCTGATTGATACGGTGAACAATATTCTGGCAATGAAAGTAGACCTGGTGGTTATGCGTCACCCAAATCCCGGGGCAGCCAAATTTCTTTCTGAACGAATCAAGGCGCGGGTGGTGAATGCCGGTGACGGTACGCATGAACACCCTACACAGGCGCTGCTTGATGCTTACTCTATCCGTGAAAGACACGGCGATGATTTTACCGGAAAGAAAGTAGTCATTGTCGGTGATATCACGCATTCACGCGTGGCCCTTTCCAATATTTTCTGCCTGCAAAAACTGGGTGCTGAGGTAATGGTTTGCGGGCCAACAACCCTCATTCCGAAACACATTGGTGAACTGGGCGTTAAAGTAGAACACAACCTGCGCAAAGCGCTTGAATGGTGTGATGTGGCAAATATGCTGCGCATTCAGCTTGAACGCCAGGACATCCAATACTTCCCTACCTTGCGTGAATATTCCATGTTGTTTGGGCTTGACAAAAAGTTACTTGACAGCCTGGATAAACGAATTACCATCATGCACCCCGGACCAATTAACAGGGGAGTAGAGATTACGTCAGATGTCGCCGATTCAGACCAGTCCATTATTCTGCAGCAGGTTGAAAATGGCGTTGCTGTGCGCATGGCGGTAATTTACCTGCTGGCTTCTAAAATAGAACGCAATTAATGCGCTGACTGCAGCAAACTCAGCAAAGTATTGAGGTGTTATAGCTTCTGGCAGGTTTGATGCAGCGTAACTCATGGGTTTTTCACAATTCCTATTATTTTTCCACGCCTTAACAGATTTATGAAATAAAATTCTAAATTTGGTCTATTAGCATTGTGACTCATTTCTGAACCTTTTTGAGAGATGTGTCCAAGGCGCTGATTAACAACGAACAGACCAAACAGACCACGTATGAATTTCTCAAAAGAAGCGAAAGACAAATACACCATCGTAACTTCTAATGTTGAAAAACTCGACTCTACAAATGCGCCGGAATTAAAGTCTGAATTGGTATTAATCAATAAAAAATCAATCAACAACATTGTGCTGGACATGTCTAAATCACGTTATTGTGATTCATCAGGTCTGAGTGCTATTCTGATTGGTAATCGGCTGTGCAAAGATTCCGGTGGTAAATTTGTACTCACAGGCCTTCAGCCTAATGTTCAGAAACTGGTTGAAATATCGCAGTTACAGAACGTGTTGAACATTGCTTCTTCTGGTAAACAGGCTGAAGAAATGATTCTTGGACACTAGTCCCCCTCCTTTTATGAATGCTGTTCCTCCTTTCGCCCCGGTTACACAACGTGACCTGGATTTTTTTGTCAGTAAAATTGGCGCTTCATTTGTTTTGGCAGATTCTGAGACACTTGAAAAATATGCCAGTGATGAAACAGAAGACCTGGTATTTTCACCCGATGTGGTATTAAAACCGGCAAATACGGCTGAAGTTTCAGCCATTCTCAACTATTGCAACAATCAAAAAATAGCCGTTACGCCGCAAGGAGCGCGCACCGGGTTGAGTGGGGGAGCGCTGCCACTTTTTGGAGGTGTGGCGCTTTCCATGGAACGGTTTAACCGCATTGTTGAAATTGATCAAAACAATGGCCAGGTAACAGTAGAACCGGCTGTTATAACACAAGTACTGCAGCAGGCGGTTGCTGAAAAAAAACTGTTCTATCCGCCTGACCCGGCCAGCAAAGGATCCTGCTTTATTGGCGGAAACTTGGCTGAAAATTCCGGTGGCCCCAAAGCGGTAAAGTATGGCGTGACCAATGAATATGTACTTAACCTGGAGGTGGTGCTTCCCAGCGGAGAAATTATCTGGACAGGTGCCAATGTGCTTAAAAATGCTACCGGCTATAACCTCACGCAGCTTATTGTGGGTTCTGAGGGCACACTTGGTATTATTACCAAAGCAGTATTGAAATTGATACCGATGCCTACCAAAAACATGCTCATGCTGGTTCCTTTTCACCAGGCAGAACAGGCTTGTGAGGCGGTAGCTGCAATTTTTCAAAAGGGAATTACGCCCAGCGGACTTGAGTTTATGGAGCGTGATGCCCTGATCTGGACCGCAAAATTTATTGGAGATGAGTCAATTGTTATTCCTGACCATATTCAGGCGCATTTGCTGATTGAGGTAGATGGTAATGATGAAGAGGTGTTGATGCGTGAATGTGAGGCAATTCTTGCGGTCGTTGAAAATTTTAAGACCGATGAGGTACTTTTTGCTGATTCGCAGGCGCAGAAAGACAAGCTCTGGAACCTGCGCAGAAAAGTAGGGGAGGCTGTAAAATCACAGTCAGTCTATAAAGAAGAAGATACGGTTGTGCCGCGGTATGAGTTGCCAAAACTTTTGCAGGGCGTAAAAGCTATTGGCAAAAAATATGGATTTCACTCAGTCTGCTACGGCCATGCGGGTGATGGAAATTTGCATGTAAACATTATTAAGGGCAATCTGCCTGATGCTGTCTGGAAAAATGATTTGCCGGTAGCAATTCGTGAACTGTTTGAATTGACCATTAAGCTCGGCGGCACCCTTTCGGGGGAACATGGAATCGGTTATGTTCAGAAATCGTACATGAATATTCCGTTTGGTCCTGTTGAACTGACTTTAATGCGTGGTATCAAAAAACTGTTTGATCCGAATGGCATTCTGAATCCGGGTAAAATTTTTCCGGATGCATAAATAACAAAGCCCTGGTGCTTCGACTACGCTCAGCAACCGGGGCTTTGTTGTATTTTCCAATGATTACTCTTCCTGACAAACTACGCCGGGGTGTGTTGCCCGGTCAAAGATAAATTTGCTGTCAGCAATGGAGGTGTTTTTTTCAAATTTTGAAATTTTGTATTTGGTGTTGGTTCCGTCTTTTCCTTTAACCATAAAGAAAACCACCTCGTTGCGCTCAACATCTATTTTCAGAATGATGGTGTGAAATTTGCTGTTTGCCGGATCTTTCGGATACAGGTGTATTTCATGCGCAGGTCTGTCTGCATAGGTTGTTTCCTGAATGTATTTGTATTTATAACCATCTTCCCAAACGGTCAGCAACTGGCTGGGTGATACAATTTCACCTTCCTCAACATCTGCTACGGCACGGGTATAGCATTCATTGTCTTCTTTCAGAAAAGTGGTGATAGTGGTTCCGTCACAATAAATTTCCTGTTCGGTTAGTGATAAAAAGTATTTTTCATCTTTGATATACACTTTTCCGGTTTGTGTAATAGGTTCTTCATTTTGAACGGCAACAATAACCGTAAATTCAAAGATCATGGTTTCGTAGGTCTTTGTTTTGGTACTGATATCGTCAAGTATTTTTTTTGCTTTTTCATCCTGGCCAAAGCTGGTTGCAGCAATCAGAAGTGCGGTTAAAAAACTGAATGTGGTTTTCATAGTGGTTTGTTTTATCCTCCGTGTGCCCATGCTTAAGCCTTAGCGAAGGAGTTTATTTATGTTGGGATACAAATATCCAAAACTTATGCCAAAATTATCCGAGGTTCTTTAAAAATAACTCCAGCGCACTTAAATCACTGATTAATACTTCACGTGCTTTACTGCCTTTGAAGGGCCCAATAACGCCGGCAGCTTCAAGTTGATCAATAATTCGCCCGGCCCGGTTGTAGCCAATGCTGAGTTTGCGCTGAAGCAGCGATGCTGACCCTTGCTGGTGAACAACCACCAGTTTGGCGGACTCATCAAACAGGGAATCTTTTTGAGACATATCAACCCCCAGGTCACTCTCTCCCTCTTCACCAACATATTCAGGCAGTAACAGGGCACTTTCATAACCGCGCTGCCCGCCAATGAAATCACAAATCCGTTCAACTTCTGCCGTGTCTACAAATCCACACTGCAAGCGGGTCAGGTCATTTCCAAAAGAAATCAGCATGTCTCCGCGTCCAATCAACTGGTCGGCCCCGGTTTGGTCAAGAATTGTGCGCGAATCAATTTTAGAAGATACTTTAAAAGCAATCCGTGCCGGAAAGTTTGCCTTAATCATACCTGTAATAACGTTAACAGACGGGCGCTGTGTGGCAACAATCAGGTGAATTCCTATGGCCCTGGCAAGCTGAGCAAGACGCGCAATCGGGTGTTCAATTTCTTTACCCGCTGTCATAATCAAATCTGCAAACTCATCAATCACAACAACAATATAAGGTAAGTAGCGGTGCCCTTTTTCAGGATTGAGTTTTCGTGCAATGAATTTTTTGTTGTATTCCTTAATATCACGCACCTGTGCATTTTTAAGGAGTTCATAACGATCATCCATCTCAATGCACAATGATTTCATGGTATTTACCACCTTACTGGTATCGGTAATAATAGCTTCTTCCGTATCGGGTAATTTTGCCAGAAAGTGCCGTTCAATTTTCTGGTAAAGTGTAAGCTCCACTTTTTTAGGATCCACCATCACAAACTTAATCTGTGCAGGATGCTTTTTATAAAGCAGCGATACCAGTATAGCATTCAGACCTACTGATTTTCCTTGTCCTGTAGCACCGGCACATAAAAGGTGGGGCGCTTTGGCAAGGTCAAACATAAACGTTTCATTGGAAATGGTTTTCCCCAATACCACGGGCAGTTCCATGTCTGAATTCTGAAATTTTTCTGAAGAGATCAGTGCCCGCATGGATACCATGTCTGGTTTCGAATTCGGGACTTCAATTCCAATTGTTCCTTTTCCGGGGATAGGGGCAATAATCCGTATACCGTTTGCAGCAAGACTCAGGGCAATATCGTCTGACAGGTTTTTAATTTTTGAAATTCGCACACCGGGTGCCGGCACAATTTCATAGAGTGTTACCGTTGGGCCTACCGTTGCTTTGATTTTGGAAATTTCAATGTTGTAATATCCCAGGGCTTCAACAATGCGGTTTTTGTTTGCTTCCAGTTCCTCCTTGGTTACATGCGTTTGATTGCCGCCGTAATTTTCCATCAGGTCAACTGATGGAAGCATGTAAGAAGATAGATCCAGTTTTGGGTCATAATCACCAAACTCTTTACTCAGGTCTTTGAGATCATCATCACTGAGTGTTTCCTCGGTTGGTGCCACTTCAACCTGAAACTCGTCTGTATTTAATGCTTCCAGTTCCTCAGGTAGGTTTGCCTCTTCTTTAATCTCCGGTTCAGGTTCTTCCTCATCTTCAACCAGTATATTAATTTGTGCCTCGTGACCAGAAAGGTCATCCTTCAGATCAATTGGTTCACTGACCTTTTCATGGATAATATCTTCTTCACGCAAGGTATTAACAATCTTAAGGTCTGGTTCATCTGTTGCTTCAGTAAGGGGTTCATGCGTAGCCGGCTCCTCTTTTTTCAACCCAAACCGGGCGGCCATTTGCCTGAAGTCCGGGTTAAACATCTGTACAATTGTAATAAATACAAGTACCATTTGAAACAGCAGCGCTCCGGCTGTTCCCAGGCTTAGTTTGAGCCAGGCATTAAAGTGATAACCTATCGATCCGCCGTAGGGAAAAGAATGATCGGTGGTAAAGAATCCTAAGAACAGTGATAGAATGATAATTCCAACGACAGATCGTGCGAGTGCGCGCTGAAGAGGCACTAACTGAATGCGAAACAGCAGAAATATGCCAAATACAAAAAACAACATTGGAAAAAAGAAAGAGGCCAGGCCAAACCATTCGTACAAAAATTGGTGAGACAGCCATGCTCCCAGTTTCCCCAAATGATTAGCTACTTCTACTTCTTCGGTTGAGAAAAGAAAAGAGAAGAAACCTTTATTCAGAATAAGATTCTGATCAGCTTTCCAGGTAAAGAAATAAGAGATAAAAGAGAGAAGCTGGTAAACCGAAAACAAAACAAGCACGGCACCGGTGGTTAAATTGGTGCGGCGGTTTTCAGGTGCAAAGAAGTTGGATACCGGTTTAAAAAAGTTGAATTTTCTTTTTTCGGTCGGTTCGGTTGTTGAGTCGGCAGGTTCTGATTCCTTTACTTTGGCTTGTTTTTCCTTTTTCTTTTTCGCAGTTTTTTCCGGCTCTGTTGGAGTTATTTCATCGGGGGCTATATATTCATTCCCTTTTTTCTTCATGCAAAATTAAGTAGGTGCTGAGTTTGGTGTAATTCAAACTTCGAAGATAGCGAATCTGTTTGCTGTGATTTTGATCAGACTTGTGTTCCTATCAACAGGCTTTTGTTAGTCGGTTTGATTCTTTTTAGCAGTATAATCTCAAAAAATAGTTTTGGTAACTGGTTATATATCACTGTTCAAAAAAATAGTTAAAAAAAAGTTGGGTAAAGATTAGGAATAAAGGGAAAAGAGTATGTAGCTTTGCACCCGCTAACAGAAAACGATCTGTGGGGAGTGAGCGGGTAAGAGAAGAACGATTGAGGGGATGAAAAAGGGCTGGAGGAAAAAACTTTTGAAAAAAAAGTAAAAAAATTTGGTGAGAATAAAAAAGTAGTTACCTTTGCGCTCCCAATTAGCAAAAAGGGGTTATAAAAAAAGAGGGACCTGAACGCAGGTTTTTTACAAGATAAGTTCTTTGAAAGATTGAAGCAAGATAGAAACAGCAAAGTCTGAGTATTGGTAGGATCACGAATGGATCTAACAATAATAAATTCTTTATACTATGGAGAGTTTGATCCTGGCTCAGGATGAACGCTAGCGGCAGGCTTAACACATGCAAGTCGAGGGGCAGCGGGTTCTAGCAATAGAATGCCGGCGACCGGCGCACGGGTGCGTAACGCGTATACAATTTGCCTTATACAGGGAGATAGCCCGGAGAAATTCGGATTAATATCCCATAATATTATTGGTTCGCATGGATTGATAATTAAAGCTACGGCGGTATAAGATGAGTATGCGTCTGATTAGCTAGTTGGTAAGGTAATGGCTTACCAAGGCAACGATCAGTAGGGGGCCTGAGAGGGTTATCCCCCACACTGGAACTGAGACACGGTCCAGACTCCTACGGGAGGCAGCAGTGAGGAATATTGGTCAATGGAGGCAACTCTGAACCAGCCATGCCGCGTGTAGGAAGAAGGCCCTATGGGTTGTAAACTACTTTTATTGGGGAAGAAACCCTCTTACGCGTAAGAGGCTGACGGTACCCAAGGAATAAGGACCGGCTAACTCCGTGCCAGCAGCCGCGGTAATACGGAGGGTCCAAGCGTTATCCGGAATCATTGGGTTTAAAGGGTGCGCAGGCGGTAAAGTAAGTCAGTGGTGAAATCCCTTCGCTCAACGAAGGAACTGCCATTGATACTGCTATACTTGAATATAGTTGAAGTAGGCGGAATGTGTAGTGTAGCGGTGAAATGCTTAGATATTACACAGAACACCGATAGCGAAGGCAGCTTACTAAACTAATATTGACGCTCATGCACGAAAGCGTGGGGAGCGAACAGGATTAGATACCCTGGTAGTCCACGCTGTAAACTATGATTACTCGTTCTCGGCGATATACGGTCGGGGACTAAGCGAAAGTGATAAGTAATCCACCTGGGGAGTACGATCGCAAGATTGAAACTCAAAGGAATTGACGGGGGCCCGCACAAGCGGTGGAGCATGTGGTTTAATTCGATGATACGCGAGGAACCTTACCAGGACTTGAACGCATTTTGACAGATTGAGAAATCAGTCCTTCTTCGGACAATTTGCGAGGTGCTGCATGGCTGTCGTCAGCTCGTGCCGTGAGGTGTTGGGTTAAGTCCCGCAACGAGCGCAACCCCTATTTTTAGTTACCAGCGAGTTAAGTCGGGGACTCTAAAAAAACTGCCGGCGCAAGCCGCGAGGAAGGTGGGGACGACGTCAAGTCATCACGGCCCTTACGTCCTGGGCCACACACGTGCTACAATGGCGAGTACAGAGGGCAGCTACACCGCGAGGTGATGCAAATCTCAAAAACTCGTCTCAGTTCGGATCGAAGTCTGAAACTCGACTTCGTGAAGCTGGAATCGCTAGTAATCGCGCATCAGCCATGGCGCGGTGAATACGTTCCCGGGCCTTGTACACACCGCCCGTCAAACAATGGAAGTTGGGAGTACCTAAAGTCGGTAACCGTAAGGAGCTGCCTAGGGTAAAACCAGTAACTGGTGTTAAGTCGTAACAAGGTAGCCGTACCGGAAGGTGCGGCTGGAACACCTCCTTTCTAGAGATCGGATCCTGCTATCGGATCTTTGCTGTTTCTGCTTCAATTTTTTTATTATTAAACCCCTCCCGCTAAAAAGAGAAGAGGGAGCGATGCCAAAGCAAACGGGAGTAATAAAATAGTCCCGTAGCTCAGTTGGTTAGAGCGCTACACTGATAATGTAGAGGTCAGCGGTTCAACTCCGCTCGGGACTACTAACTATTAGGGGAATTAGCTCAGCTGGCTAGAGCGCCTGCCTTGCACGCAGGAGGTCATCGGTTCGACTCCGATATTCTCCACAAGAAGTACAAAAGAGTACTTTTAAAAAGAATATTGAAAAGAGAAGATAGGGCTAGAGCGTCCCGATTTTACATCGGGATCATCGGTTCGACTTCGATATCCGAAGCTTCAGCGAAGGATATCAAGATAAAAGAAAACATCAACGGATGTTTTGAAGATTAAACAAGATTGAAAAAGTTTTTAGACGAACATTGGTTCGGTCGTAAAGACGACAACGCTTTGGCGTCATCCTGAACTTGTTTCAGGATCTGCCAAAGCAGCGTTCTTTGACATATTGAATATTGATTGAAGTAGTGAGTAACAACATTAATAAGTTACTAAGGGCATACGGTGGATGCCTTGGCTCTCAGAGGCGATGAAGGACGTGATAAGCTGCGATAAGCTGCGGGGATTGGCAAATACAAGTTGATCCGCAGATTTCCGAATGGGGTAACCTAATACATTGAAGATGTATTGCAATAGCGCAAACCCGGAGAACTGAAACATCTAAGTACCCGGAGGAAGAGAAAACAAGAGTGATTTCCTGAGTAGCGGCGAGCGAAACGGAAACAGCCCAAACCATGTTTGTTTCGGCAAATATGGGGTTGTAGGACTGTAATATGGACTTATACATTATAGAAGAACCAATTGGAAAATTGGGCCACAGAGGGTGATAGCCCCGTATTTGAAATAATGTGTATACCTAGCAGTATCCTGAGTAAGGCGGGACATGTGTAATCCTGTCTGAATCAACCAGAACCATCTGGTAAGGCTAAATACTCCTGAGAGACCGATAGTGAACAAGTACCGTGAGGGAAAGGTGAAAAGCACCGTGAATAACGGAGTGAAAAAGATCCTGAAACCGTATGCTTACAAGCGGTCGGAGCCAGAAATGGTGACGGCGTGCCTTTTGCATAATGAGCCTACGAGTTACTTCTCGTTAGCAAGGTTAAGAGTTTAAGACTCGGAGCCGAAGCGAAAGCAAGTCTGAATAGGGCGAACAAAGTTAACGGGAGTAGACGCGAAACCTTGTGATCTACCCTTGAGCAGGTTGAAGCCTCGGTAAAACGGGGTGGAGGACCGAACTGGTAAACGTTGAAAAGTTTTCGGATGACTTGAGGGTAGGGGTGAAAGGCCAATCAAACTGGGAAATAGCTCGTACTCCCCGAAATGCATTTAGGTGCAGCCTCGAGGTTGAGTATTGCAGAGGTAGAGCTACTGATAGGGCTAGGGGGCTTCACCGCCTACCAAACCCTGACAAACTCCGAATGCTGCAATATATACTCGGGAGTGAGGGCGCGGGTGCTAAGGTCCGTGTCCGAGAGGGAAAGAACCCAGACCATCGTCTAAGGTCCCAAAATCTATACTAAGTTGTTTTTAACGTTGTTCGATTGCATTGACAGCTAGGATGTTGGCTTGGAAGCAGCCATTCATTTAAAGAGTGCGTAACAGCTCACTAGTCGAGCGATCGTGCGTGGATAATAATCGGGCATAAGTATAGTACCGAAGATGTGGATTTATAGTAATATAACTGGTAGGGGAGCATTCCATTCTGCGTTGAAGCGGCACTGTGAGGTGTCGTGGAGTGTATGGAAAAGCAAATGTAGGCATAAGTAACGATAAAGCAGGCGAGAAACCTGCTCGCCAATAGACTAAGGTTTCCTCAGCCACGTTAATCGTCTGAGGGTTAGTCGGGACCTAAGGTTAATCCGACAGGAGATACCGATGGCAAACTGGTTAATATTCCAGTACCACTTATTATTGCGATGGAGAGACGGAGTAGTGAACGATCTGCCAACTGACGGAATAGTTGGTTAAAGGGTGTAGGTGTAGATTCAGCAGGAAAATCCGCTGGAGAGCCGAACCTGATAGTACTCTGAGCCTTTTAGGCAAGGAGATAATGATCTTAATCAGACTTCCAAGAAAATCTTCTAAGCTTCAGATAATGAGTGCTCGTACCACAAACCGACACAGGTAGTCAAGGAGAGTATCCTAAGGCGCTCGAGTGAATCATGGTTAAGGAACTAGGCAAAATGGTCTCGTAACTTCGGGAGAAGAGACGCTGGCAGCAATGTCAGCCGCAGTGAATAGGCCCAGGCAACTGTTTATCAAAAACACAGGACTCTGCGAAAACGAAAGTTGAAGTATAGGGTCTGACACCTGCCCGGTGCTGGAAGGTTAAAAGGAGATGTCATCTTCGGAGAAGCATTGAATTGAAGCCCCAGTAAACGGCGGCCGTAACTATAACGGTCCTAAGGTAGCGAAATTCCTTGTCGGGTAAGTTCCGACCTGCACGAATGGTGTAATGATCTGGGTACTGTCTCAACCATGAGCTCGGTGAAATTGTAGTATCGGTGAAGATGCCGATTACCCGCAGTGGGACGGAAAGACCCCGTGCACCTTTACTATAGCTTCACATTGCTATTGGGTAATTCATGTGTAGGATAGGTGGGAGACGTTGATCTGGCTTCGCTAGGAGTTAGTTAGTCGTCCTTGAAATACCACCCTTGGATTACTTGATATCTAATCCCGCATCTGCGGGAGACATTGTGTGGTGGGTAGTTTGACTGGGGTGGTCGCCTCCAAAAGAGTAACGGAGGCTTCTAAAGGTACCCTCAGCACGCTTGGTAACCGTGCGTAGAGTGTAATGGCATAAGGGTGCTTGACTGAGAGACCGACAAGTCGATCAGGTACGAAAGTAGAGCATAGTGATCCGGTGGTTCCGTATGGAAGGGCCATCGCTCAAAGGATAAAAGGTACGCCGGGGATAACAGGCTGATCACTCCCAAGAGCTCATATCGACGGAGTGGTTTGGCACCTCGATGTCGGCTCGTCACATCCTGGGGCTGGAGAAGGTCCCAAGGGTTGGGCTGTTCGCCCATTAAAGTGGCACGCGAGCTGGGTTCAGAACGTCGTGAGACAGTTCGGTCCCTATCTACTGTGGGCGTTAGATATTTGAGAGGACCTACCTCTAGTACGAGAGGACCGGGGTGGACATACCTCTGGTGTACCTGTTGTGGCGCCAGCTGCATTGCAGGGTAGCTAAGTATGGATGAGATAAGTGCTGAAAGCATCTAAGTACGAAACTCGCCTCAAGATGAGATATCTTTTAAGGGTCGTTGAAGACGACAACGTTGATAGGCTATAGGTGTAAAGACAGTGATGTCAAAGCCAAGTAGTACTAATTACCCGTAGACTTATAATAAGTGTACTCACTACTTCGATTGTATTCGATATTACAATACAACATTTTCAATCAAAACATTGTTTTAATTGCCCTCTGGCTTCGGCACTTCGGCTACGCTCAGTGGCCTCAGCCCAGCCAACAGGTAATTAAAAAGTTTAACCGCTGTCCGAGCGTAGTCGAGGACAAGGTTGAATCAACGTTTTCGGTGTCTATGGCGGTTGGGTCCACCTCTTACCATTTCGAACAGAGAAGTTAAGCCAACTTGCGCAGATGGTACTTCCCTTTTAAGGGCGGGAGAGTATGTAGATGCCGGTTTTTTAGCCTCATCAGTCTTTGACTGGTGAGGCTTTTTTTTTGCCCTGAAGTCCCGACGCTCCGCTAACGCCGCGGTCGGGATGCAGCTATTTCTAAGGATTGCTGAAGCAAGTCCTAAGAAATATTTGCAATGCCGGTTTTTTTAGACCTCATACCAAAAGTATGAGGTCTTTTTTTTGCCCTGAAGTCCCGACGCTTCGCTAGCGCTGCGGTCGGGATGCAGCTATTTCTAAGGATTGCTATGGCGACCTTTAGAAATCTTTTTTGTCCGCAGATCATCACGCTGGACTTGTTTCAACTCCTTTAGGGATTCTGCGGCTGGCAAATATCAAATATTGAATGTCGAGTGTAAAATGGTCTATACGTTACTATTATTCTTTTTTTCAATTACCTTCCGCCCGCTTTATGAAACCAAATCTTACGCTAAATTGGATTGAAGCTATAAATACCAAAGCATACATGGTTACGAATATCCTGTTTTTGTTTGGAATCGTGTTAGTACTTGTCGTCGCCTTCATAGAGCCAATCGGAATTACACGAATTATTCTGGTCACTCTTTCGCTCATTTTTCTGGCATCGCGTTTTATTTTAGGATTCTTTCGTGATCCTACAAAACGATCGGGAAGTATTCAATTCTTTGAGCATGAAATTCATATTTTGAAGGCAAAAAATCTCCTGCACGTGTACAAATTGTCAGATATCAGTGGCTTTGATTACAAAATCACTGATTACGAGGGCGAGGTAAAAATAGCTGATATGACTTCAACTTCCGGCCAATTGCGATTACGATCAGGAGTAGCTAATGAAATTTTATTTGTACACCAGGGAAAACAGTATCGGTATTTATTCAAGTTATCGACCGGAGAAGCAAAGCAAAAGGCAACGAAATTTCTTGCATCATTAAAAAAGACCATTTTTGCAGCAACACTCGACTCCTGATCATTTAAATTCTGTATCTAAGTGATTATAATCTGGTCGGCCAGGGATCTGATTTATTCTATACGTTTCTCTTGAGAAGTGCTCATCGTGATCTTTTATTTAATCGTCACTGTCGTTCTGAAACAAGTTCAGAATGATGGCAACTGCATTTTAGCAGATTTTTTTATCTTCGTCTTTTGGTTAAAAAATTGATTTTCAGATTTTGAGAATGCGATCAGAGCGTATGCTTCAAATAACAAATGTTGAATGTAAAAGGATACCTCCTTTATTATTTTATCATTTAGCATTTATTCTTCTTTTCTTCTTTGCTTCAGAGAAACTGACCGCTCAAACTTATCCGGTACAAACTTTCGTCCAGGTATCCCCGCCGCATACCAGTTATTTGCCTGATTACAGTGATCCGTTCAGCAACCAGCTAAAAATTTTTCTGACGCTGACTGATTTTACGGTTCCGTCTTACCAGGTGAAATTACAATTTACGTTAACCGGAAACGGATATTCAATCACAACATCTTCTCTTTTAAATTTACCTGTCACAACATTATCGCCCGGAACGCCGGTTGAGATAAGCGGGAGTGATCTGGCGCCATACCTGGCAACACAAAATTTAGTGTTTAACGGAATTGATGTTGCCGAATATGAACTCCGGAAAATTTTGCCCGAAGGTCCCTGCCAGATTTGTGTAGAGGTCATTGATTTTTCAAATCCTAACCAGGCCGTTCTTTCAAACCTGGCTTGCACGCAGGTGTGGTTTTCACTCAATGATCCGCCGTTATTAAATACACCCTTTTGCGGAAACACAATTACACCAACCGATCCGCAGGGCATTATTTTTTCCTGGACACCGCTGCACATGAATTCATTGCACAGCGCCGGAACACAATATACCTTTGAACTTTTTGAAATCAGGCCAGACGGAGCTGATCCCAACCAGGTGGTCAACAGTTCGCTCCCCATTTTCATGCAGGTGACTGATCAGTCATTTATTAATTACAGCATTACAGAACCACAGCTGCAGGTGGGCATGTCTTACGCCTGGCGCGTTCGTGCGCAGGACATTCAGGGACGGGATTTTTTTCGCAACAACGGTTACAGTGCTGTTTGTACATTCACTTATGGAAGTGTTGCCTCATCACTGGCAGATGGTATTGTACTCAATTTAAATTCTAACGGCACCGGAACCCGCATGGGACTTGCCTGGTGGAATGTCTCTTCAACTTTCACGCATTACAAGGTAGAAGTGCGCAAAACCGGAAATCCGGATTATGAATGGTTCCCGTTTGAGTCAGAAGGCGGCGAATTAAAAATTTATCAGCTTGAACCGGCTACCCAATATGAGTGTCGTGTCAAAGGTTTGATTGGTGATGAATATGAAAGTGAATGGAGCAATACTTCCGTTTTCACAACACAGCCAACGCCGGATTATGCGTGCGGAAGCACAACCCTGCCACCGAAACAGCAACAATTTAACCCCATGCTGAATGCCTTGCCAGGCATGACGTTCGGCATAGGTCAGTTTGAAATGCTGGTGACTGACATTGAACCGGTGAACGCTGTTTTAATGCCGGGACATTACCGCGGAACCGGAAAAATTACGGTTGGATTTACGATGCTGAACATTCGCGTAAAATTTGACAATATCCTGGTAGATGATAACCTGATGGTGCGTTCAGGTAAAGTAGAAGCCATCACTGAAGGTATTGATGCCTGGCTCAATGATCTGAACCAAACGGAACCGGATTATTATGTAGACGGAACCATTACTGATTTTGAATGGAATGATTCCACCTCGTTAACGGTTTGGGTAGATGGTGAACCGCAAACATTTGCATTTCCCGAAAACGGTACGCTGATTATCCAGGATGAAGAAGGGATGATTTATACCTTCCACGACGACGGCACCTGGAGTGTGACCAGCATTTTAATTTACAGTACCGATGCATTGGCCGGCAGCGCAAATTACCGTGTGAATTTTTCCGCTGCTGAAGACCAGGTTTATGGTTTTGATCAGAAAGAATATTCCGCCTGGATTGCCGATTACGAAGTTATCCGCCTGACGGATTCATCCAATTATTTTGTACCATTTAAATCCCTGTCTGCAGGCAATCAGGCAGGCATCGGGCCCAATGGAACCGATTATGTCAATGCAACTGTAAAATCTCCCGAAACCTTGTCTGGTTTGACTTTTGAAGCTATGGTCAACAATCAGCCAACCCCAGTAAACGCAGAGGAGTTAACGGATTCAACATACCGGTTAACGCTGTCCGGTTTAAATGAATCGTGTTTTATCTATGCGGTGCATGAAGGAAACCGAATTGGAAAATTATGGGTGAAAGTATTGCCGCTTATTCAAAAAGAACTTGTCATCGTTCCGGTAAACAATGCCATGCTGGCGGCTGATGCTGAAACAATTGAAAGTGAACTGAATAAAATTTACGCCCAGGCCAACGTTACATTCAGCGTCACCATTGCAACTGCTTATACTTCTGCCAGCTGGGATCTCAACGCAGATAACAAGTTGCAAAACGGAGACATCAGTCTGATGACCCATTACAGTGAAGAAATGCGCTTGCTGCGTGATCAGTATTTTGAAACCAATCCGGAGTATGACAAAGACGCGTATCACCTGTTTGTCGTTCCGGCATTTTTGGATGACAACCTGGCCGGTTACATGGTGCGCGGCAAAGGAGTTGGTTTTCTGAGAAGCGGTGAAGCCAGCCACACCACAGCCCATGAATTAGCCCACGGCGTTTTTTCATTGGAACATACGTTCCCTGAAATTCCAGCCGGAACATCCAACAATTTGCTTGATTACACGTCGGCTCCGCTCAATACGGGTTCCGGCCAAACGCACCTGACACAAAAACAGTGGTATTACATGCATCAGCCGTTGCCGGCGTTTTCAATGTTTGATGATGAGGAGGAGGGGGAGTATGTCCTGAGCATAATGGATTATAAATGTATACCAGCGGCAATTGCAAAAACAACTCTCAATGAATATTATACTGACCTCGATGACAATGTTATTTTTCTAAGCGCGGATTATGAACCCTATGCGTTTGTAGGAAATAGCGAAGGGCTGGAGCAATATTATGGACGTGTTGCGGCTATTCGTAGGATATCGGACAATAAAATCTTCCTGCCAAAACGATCAGAGCTGAATAATAAGTATGGTTATTTTTCAAATCACTATGGCATTTATGAGGAGTATGTTTATGAGCAGTTCGATGAAACCCAAAACCCTGTTCCGCTGAAAATTAAAATTACCTCTGCATGCGAATATGGGATTTATCGGGGAACAACAGAAGTTTCAAATGGTTCTTTCGGTGATTGTGAATCTTGTGCAGACTTCATAAGGGACAACACCGTAGCTAGTCAGACGAGTTATTTTGAAGAGGTTGATCCGAATTTTTATACAACACCAATAGACAACAGTGAAGCGTTTTGGACAGGTTATAATGCCGCCGTAGATGAAGCCGTTTTATTAATCAATGCCAATATCGGCAATTTGACGACAGCATATCCGGCTGACCTGACAACTAAGATTCACATCATTAACTACAATCAATATGCAACCACTACAACTGAGGGAATAGCAGGATTACATGCGAATGAACTTGCAGAAATAGAATTGAAGTTGCAGGACTTGTACCGTACCTCTCATGATCATGACCAGCCAATTCATTTTGTGGTACTATTTCAGTATATAGATTTTATTATGGTAAACCAGCGCTGGAACAACTATGCTGGTGATGTAATTGAACAAAGTGATCTGGACGAATATGAAAACGTAGTTTTGATCACAATACCTTACGCATCCCCTCCTTTATTTAATGGTACAAGTCCACAGAAACCTGAGTGGATGCCTGGATTATCATTTGATAAACCAAATCTGGTAAATACTTCGGGTCTTAGAGCCTCTCTGTATCAGCCGGCAGATTTTACAACGTTCATTCAGGACGTATTTCGGGAAACAGTCAAGCCATACGATACTTACACATATGCCATTGATATTTATGGACGTATTCAGTTTTCCAAGTTATCCCTGAAGGAATGGATTAGTGGTAAAGGTCAGGTAAATGACATAAAACTTGTATATGATGCAAATTTCGAAGACTATGATCATAGCCTTCAAATTGAACATGAGCAAGCATCTGCATACCAATCTTCAGGCAATAGTTATACACAACAGGCAAATGCTGATTTCCTGGCTTCTTTCCGTGAAAAGGAATGGGCTTATGAATCGGGAGATTATCAGACACAATGGATTTCTCCATACGTCAATTTGTTGCATTATCACATTCGACAATATCATGCTCACTATGTGAATCATTTTATTACCCATGAGTTTGATGATTATCGTATTGAATATAACCTCATTGATCCGGGATCGGTTCCGGCTTATGCCAAAATAAATCCGCTGGAAGACAGTGAATTTCTGGGACTAGTCGATTTTTTCAGTTTAATTACCTCGCCTTTTGGTGGTGATGTGTTTTTTGATGCAATTGGGGTGATCTATGTTCATGTCGTTGATCCGGATAATACGTTCGAGATCTCAACAAGGACATTGACAGTAGTATTTCCATTTATTGCCGGAGGGGCGGTGAAATTGGGGATTGAAGGTATTGATGCCGTGGCAACGGCTTCGTTGAAGAAGTTTGGGACGAAAAGTTTGGACGATATAATACTAACAACATTAAATTATCAGCCAAGTTGGTTACCAAATAGAGTTATCAATGGAAATTTAAACAATCCTGTTGGACTTATCGGAGTCTATAACCGGCAGTTACCTGATGGAACTTGGGTTAGTGATACCAAAAATGCGTTGGAAGCATTGAATTTTCCAGAAACATTTGCATCAAATTTTATCAACGAATCAATGGATGGATTTAAGATGTTAAATACGAATCAGTTTTATTGGAGTGATCCGGACCAGTTTTGGGCACAGTTTAATACTCCTTGGCTAGATGGGTTGGTGGCGAATAAAGCAGATGTTGTAGTGTTAAGCGATAAAACGAGTGACTTCTTAAAATATAAATGGACCAAAAATAGCATATCGGGAGAAGTCATGTTCGATATTGATCAAACGACCGGAAAAAGAATACTTACTGGTTTTGGTAAGGAAATTCAATACATGGAGAACCTTGTAAGTCAGGGTGTATACGAGTGGGATGCTATAAATGGGATATATAAATACATTGGAGATTGATTAGCCGATCGGGGTATATAAATCCCATGCTAATCTCCCGTTTATTATAATTGATCCATCATTGTTTATTGCTCCATTAATTTGAGTCGCTCCGAAATTCAAATTTATATTTCTTCCTTTTTCCAGAACGAAAGTGCCATGCGTCACATTAGCTGATTCTTTATTAAAACTGGTATTAATTTTATCAAATGAGTCACCTAAAATAGATGCTTGGATAAATGTCCCGTCGGCAAAGAACTTAATATAATCCCAACAATATTGCCACTCAACATGACCTGCATGCCATTCAGCAGAAATTTTTTTTAAAGACTGATATAGTTTCTCGTATTGAATCATTGTGTTTGAAGCAAAATACTTTATATTATTCAACTAAGATAAAAAAATCAAAGATGTTTAGTGGGTTTCTACATAAATGGTATGATTGATTTAGTTTTTAGTATTACATAGTTAAAAATGTAATATTATATTTTAACTATTTTTGATTTTTATTTGGTTTTTGTGCGATTATATTATAGATTTGTATCTATTAATCACCACAATAAATAAAAATGGCTAAAAAATCAATACGCCGCGAACGCTTTGAAAAAGTGGCCGCTAAGCGTACGCAGAAAATTTTGGATTTGCTTGATATACTCGGAAATTGTTCAAATAGAGCTAATTATGAGTATTCCGAAGAAGATGTACGGAAAATGTTTTTGGCCATTGAGGGGAAAACTAGGAATATAAAGGCCTCTTTTGGGCAGTCAATAAGTAGAGAAGAAAAAAATAGGTTTAAATTTTAGAATATGGATGAAGCACAATGGAAGTTTCGAAAAATGGGAAAAGACGAGCTAAATCAAGACCCAACACAAGAAGAATTTTTTACGACGGAATACGTTGGAGGTATTGCAGATGCCTTAGTGAGAGAAACAATACAGAACTCGCTTGATGCAAAAACTCCCCAAGGTAGTGGATCAGGAGATGTTGTCGTTGTTCGATTCAGCTTTTCGTGCAAAAAATCGATTAATCAAAAAATAAATTCAAGTCTTTTTTTTCGTGGTATAATTGATCATCTAAATTCTAATGATAATGGGTTGGCTCGTAGCGAATTCCCTGATTTTTCATCAGAACTTACTTATTTGACCATTGAAGACTTTAATACGGTCGGACTAGATGGTGATATCGAGGAAAATGATATTCCGAAAACAGCGTCACCGCTTGGGCATAATTTTTTTTGGTTTTGGCGCAACGTTGGGCGGACAGGAAAGACAACATATGAATTAGGTAAATGGGGGTTAGGGAAAACTGTTTTTCCGGCGTCTTCATCAATAAACACCTTTTTTGGATTGACAAACAGATATGATGATGACAAGACATATCTTATGGGACTTAGTGTTCTGAAAACACATCACATAAATTCAGAACCTACAGTAAAGAGATACCCTTATGGTTACTTTGGGGACTTTAGCGATTCTATATTCGAGTATTTTGTTAAACCAAGTAGTGATCCTAAAGTAATAGCAAATTTTAGAGCCGCATTTGATTTAAAGAGATTAGAGCATAATGACTCTGGATTGTCGATTGTCATACCTTTTCCTAAGAAGGCCTTAAATTCAAGAGCAGTTATTCAAGGTGTCTTGAGACAATATTTTTATCCAATAATCAAAGGCAGATTGATTGTTGAAGTCGTTGATGCAGACAATAACATAAATGAAAAAATAGACCACGAATCAATTTCAGCATGTCTAACAAAAATGGAGTTGTCTAGGGATTTTCATAAACTATTTAAATTATGTCTTTGGTCAATCAATGTTTCGGACAAGGATGTTGTTTCGCTAAAGGCCCCACCATTGGAAAATGCTGCGCGTTGGCAAACGGAATGGTTTATAGACGAAAAAACTCAAATCAGAATAGACGGGCTAGTAGATGTTTTTGACGAGAGTAACCCAATTGCCTTTGACGTTCCTGTAAGGATAAAGGAAATAGGGTTTGAGCCAAAGATCTGCAGGTTTAAGGTGTTTTTAGAAAAAGACGAGCTTCTGACTGAATCCGATTCTAATTATGTCAGGGACGCAATAACTATTACGGGTATCAGAAAGGCAAAAAATAAATTCATTCGGGCCATTGTGGTTATTGAAGATAAGGATTTGGTCAAACTATTGGGGCTTGCAGAGAATCCGGCTCACACCGAATGGCAAAAACAATCACCTCATCTTGAAGGTAAATATGAAGATGGTGACAAGGTCATATCATTTGTTGAAATGGCAATTGACAAACTTTGCTTGATGTTGCTTAGACCAGCTGAAGGAATAGATCGGGAAATAATGAAGGATATTTTCTTTATTGATATTGATGAAGAAGATCCAGGAGAAACTAGTAGGAGTAATAATAAAGAAGGAGAGGATTCTGATGAAGTGGATCCTCTGGATATTGCTAGCGTAACTCCACCTTTCACAATTGATCGAGAAATTGGTGGATTCACATTGAAAAAAAATCCAAAATGTGAAAATTTCGTAGGGTCTATTAAAATTGAAGCTGCGTATATGGTTGCTAAAGGAAGTGCTTTGAAAAATTATAGCGAGTATGATTTTAATTTAACGAAGGAACCAATTAGATTAACAACTCTGGGCGTATTTAATTTGGAGTATGAAAGAAATAGAATTTCTTTCGACGTTGTTGCTCCCAACAACGATTTTTCAATCGAAGTAAACGGATTTGATATTCATCGAGATTTATATATAAAAGCCAACCATTATGATTCGGAAATTTAATTACACAGGGAGAAAGAAATTAAGTAAAGATAGAGTTGATATATCAATCATTAATGGTAAACCTTATAAGTCTTTCTCCGTTAAACTAAACCTCAAAGGGTTAAAGTTATCTGATGATGCCAAAATTTATATTGAGCCCTATCATAGATCCTCATTTATGCGCTTTTACTTTGGAACGGTTGCCAATGAATTAAATCCGGAGAGTACTTTTCTTACGGAAATTCCTTCAACCAGCATTGTTCTATTCCGTGTAAAGATTGTTGATGAAACTAATGCAAATGGACGAATAGTTCGATTTGCTGATAAAATAAGACCAAAGAATTCTGATGAAACTTCAAACAGTCGTGCTTCAATTCTTCATATTGACTGGGATCAAGATCTGGATCAGGAAATTTTCAGAATAACTTTTCCACAGGGAGACTTTCCTAGGCTTGAGATAAATCGAAGGATCGAGAATTCAAAAGAACTGATGAAAAATGATCAAATTTTTCGCGCCCTTGTCTTTCCAGTAGTAGTAAAAGAGGTCGCAACTAAAATAGTATCTACAAGTGATGAAGAGTTTGAAGAAGGGGATGATTCTTGGCAAAGCATATGGATGCGATTCATTAAAGATTATTTGCATCTTAATATCGAGATAGACTTTAAAGATGGGAATCCGGATGATCATCAATATTGGATAGAAGAGGTTGTTGCAGCATTCTGTAGAAAGAACAAATTCAGAACAAAATTAGAACATGCATTAAAAGGTACGAAATGACAACACAAATTAGAAGATTTAACGAGTCTGGAATTGAACAATTTCGGAATATTCTGCACCGAATAAAAAGCGGGGATGTGAATGATGTACCACCATCATTACTTACTGACGCTTATGTTAGTGAGATTCTTCACACGGATAAGAAAATTGAACAAAAATTATTCCTTTTGAAAGATGACATGGTAAAGTACTTATCCGATAAAATTTCTACTTTACCAGGCAAGAATCTTCTCTATGATCGGGGACTTTGGACTTGGTTGGCGGCCTTCTATTTTGATAGCATTTGTCCAAAGAATAGTGGCGGTAAAAGGAAAGTACGAGACGAGAACAAATATATTTTGAATACTGAAGAATGGCAAAGGTACTATAGACATTTACTTGCGTCTCCGACGAGGTTATATAATGATTTAGGGGCAAATTCGAAGATATACCTTGCCGGAAAACCTGACGTTCCAGGGGATCTGTTTGAACAATTGGCGAGTAGGCAGGAGATAGCAACGTGCAGAAGTCTTATTGAGGCTGCAACTATAATGTATTGGGATGATACTACAGGAAAAATAAAAAAAGGTGTGAGAAACAAGGATGGTGCAGGCGTGTTGAGGCGATTTGTCAAAGCGACTATACCACAATTTCAAATGACCTATGATCTAAATTCAATGAGTGGTGATGATGTGGTTCAACTGTTGCCAAGTGAATATCAGAAGTGGATCACTTGAGACCTTGAAGTTGTTTAATCTCTATTGCAATTTTTTCAGCCATTAAAGGAGGTACAGCATTCCCAATCTGCTTAAATGCGGCCGTTCGATTTGCATTTTCCTTGACTCCTTCAAAATAGAAATCGTCCGGGAAAGATTGTAATCTTGCAGCCTCACGCACACTAATAGATCTGTTTTGTTCGATATCGGGGTGAATATAGTAATGTCCGTCTTTTGAAATATGCGCTACGACAGTCTGGGAATAATTTTCATTGGCGGCGACTACTTTAAACCGGTCAAAAAATGAAGTACGGTTTCTATGCGTTTTTAAACGCTCAGGCAAATCATTATACTTCAGGCGTTCTTTGTTTTTGTTCCATTTCTCAACTGCAATGCGATATATCTCTTTATCTCGGTCTCTATTTGGTCGTGCTACATGCTGTGTGAGAACGTCAATACCATTGCGGATATTTGCTTTATCTAAATAGTCGTTGGTCTTAGATGTATACTCCAGAAATTTATCCTTTCCTTTTCCAGCTTCAATTACGGGCAAATCTGAAAAAATCGATTTCACCTGATGACCTGAGGCCATTTTTATTTTCTCCAAATCAGGAATTTGAATTTTTCTGTCGGATCTCCATCCAATTATAATAACTCTTCGTCTGTTCTGAAGTACCCCAAAATTTTCCGATGTAACGGTAAAAAGTTTCATGCTATAGCCCTTTTGCAGAAAAAGGGTTTCCATATTTTTTAGGTATTGCCCACCACCAGCTGATTTCAGGCCAATTACGTTTTCAAAAACAAAAAGTTTTGGTGAGTAGTATTCAAGGAATCTGGCATACTGAATATAGAGATAGTTGCGCTGGTCTCCTTTCATTCCATCTGCAGAGCGAGCCCTTCCTACAAGCGAATATGCCTGACAGGGCGGTCCGCCTATGATCAGATCAACTTTTTTCTTTCCAAGCAATCCATCAATAGCGTTAAAAATTTTTGGGTTATTTCCTCCCCCGATAGGCAGATTAATTATGGATTGCATTAGTTTATCGGGTATCATTTTATACAATTCGTCCCGTGTGATTTTACCTTTCAGATATTTTACGTATTCATTTTTTTGATTTGTTGTTTTCAGGTGGTGATAAGCAGCGCGTGTTCTGAGCGTAAAACATGCTGCCTCATCCATTTCAACGTGAGCAATTGGTTTAAATCCAGCTCTAGTGAATCCCTCGGAAAGTCCTCCGGCGCCTGCAAATAGATCAATATAATTCATAATGTAAAATTCGGAAAACATCCAATGTAATCAAACCATACATTCCTTATTTTTCTTAACAAGTTAATTTTGATCTTAATTCATTTAGTCTCTTATCTATCTTATCCCGCTTCAGTTGGCATTCCCAGATGTTCATAACTCTCCAGCCAAGTCGGGTCAAATTTTTCTTTTTTTCAACATCATTTTCTCTGTTTCGTGATATCTTCTCCAACCACCACTCCGTCCTGGTCTTAGGTACCACAAAATACTTACAGTTTTTATGCCCGTGCCAGAAGCACCCATGAACAAAAATAACGGTTTTATATTTTGGTAAAACAATGTCTGGTTTTCCGGGCAGGTTTTTAACGTGCAAACGATACCTGAACCCATTGGCAAACAAAAATTTCCGCACCAGCATCTCAGGTTTGGTATCCTTACCCTTAATACGGCTCATATTGTAGCTGCGGATCTTTTTGGAATGGACGTCAGTCATGGGTTTTTAACTCTCTGTTAAAGGTATTAAATTCCTGAGACTAACGGAATCCTGGCGTGATACAAAAAAATAGGGGAAACTCTTAGTTCCTCCTATCACATTACAGAATAAGGATTATACCTTTTCAGAATTCACAAAGCCCCCACACCCATCACTAATTCCCACCCCCACTAATCAATGTCAACGACCCCTGTCCCTGAACTTCAACACTGTTGAATCCTACGCCTTTGTAAACATAGAAATAAACGCCGTCCGGGCACTGGTCTCCGTTTTTGTCACTGCCATCCCACGTTGCATTTATTTCGTTTAATTCTTTGATGCGTTCACCCCAGCGGTTGACAATAATGCACTCGAATGTTTCAATTCCCTGTGATTTGAATTCGAATGTGAATACGTCATTGACGCCATCACCATCGGGTGTAAAAATATTAGGCGGGTCAAGCAGCACCTGATCATACACAATAATCTGCTGACACAGGGTGTCTGAACATCCGTTTTTATTTAAGGCTGTTAGGCAGATGGTATACGTGCCGGAGATGTAGTACGTGGTATCAAATGATTCATTCACATCGTGAGAAATAATCCACGGACCTTCATCGTAATTGAAATTCCAGAAGAAGGTGGTGTCTGTATTTGGGTCGTTCAGATTGGAGAAGTTTTGCGAAAGGTTGTCAAAATGCACTTCAAGGGGTGCATCACCTTCCCACTCAACGGTAAATCCTAAGGAGCTCATGTCAAAATCGGCTATCGGATTTAAGGAGTCAAGTGTGATTGTTTGTGTGAGAACGCAGCCATTGTCATCGGTAACGGTAATCATGTAGTCAGCCGGATTCAATCCGCCCCAGGTTGAATTGTCGGATGTTGCACCGGTTGAAAGGTTGGTCCACAAATAGGTGTAATCCGGCGTTCCGCCGCTGGCGGCAGCATAAACAACGCCGTTGCCATTCTGATAACTGAATAACCGGCACGAGGCAGATTCCATTCCAAACTCAACCAGTGTAAGTTCGGTTGGTTGTGTAATGGTAAAATCAATGGAGTTGGAACAACCGTTATCATCATTAATGGTGAGCACGTAATTACCGGCCGGCATGTTCCAGGAACTATCTGCCCAAACGCCACCAACCCCGGCAGGATTTGGAGCCCAGATAAAACTGATGTTGTTGTAATTTCCCTGCCAGTTGTATACGGTATCAACCAAAGCTGAACCGGTACCGCCGTAACACAACGGCGGATATAAATTCAGTGCAGCATCCAGCGCCGGTGGATCAGGAATTTCAACCGAACCAACAAGTGCACAGCCAGGACCCAAAGTGACGGTATAAAAATACCATCCGGCCGTTAAATTATTGGCTGTATTGGTTCCACCCGGATTTAATGTATTACCGCCGGCATCTTCAATTAAAATAGTTTCACCGCCCACACCATCAACTACATTCAATGTCAGTGATGCATCAGAGAACTGATTGCAGGTTGGGTCGTTAAAAATGATGCTGACCGATTGGCCATACACGGTTACCTGTTGTGAGGTGGAATCTTCAAATCCGCAAACCGGATCAGTAGTCACCAATGAAATGGTGTAGGTGCCGTTGCCCGCATAGGTATGATTGGCAACCGCTCCGGTAGCATTGGTGCCGTCACCCCAATACCAGTAATACGTCAAACCGGTTGAGCCGGAATTTTGTACCTGGACGCTTAACGATCCGCAGGTATCCAGAATAATAAAGTCAGCGTTGACATTGTCAATGAATAAAACAATGGACGCCGTATCCGGCAAACTTTCACAGAAAGCATCGGTATTTGTTACCAGGTAATTGGTATTGGCAGCAACATTGGTTACACCCAGCGGCGAACCGTTTTGAATGAAATTTCCAACAAACGTATACCAGCTGATGGTTCCGGCGGCAGCTGCAAACAAGGTCGCATCTGTTCCCGGGCAAATGGTTGTATCTGTTGCAACCGGTGCCGGCGGAAGTGCATGATAATCGACCACCAGTGTATCTGAAAAGTCAGTACAGCCAATGTTATCAACTACGTTCAGATAATACATCCCCGAATCAAGTACCTGGTAGGTTGATGTGCCTGCAACACCGTTCCAGTAATATTCTGCAAACCCGGTTGGGGCATTAATAGTCAGCGTGTCATACGGACAAATGGTGGTATCATTGGGCATGGAAAAACCGGAAAGCGGCAGACTGATCTGGACCAGAACACTGTCTGTTTTTGTAATTCCACAGAAAGAAGTTTCACAATAAAACCAGCCCGAGGTATCAGCATATTGCTGGAAAGAAGAACCTGAAAGCGGAGCCAGCCAGTTGATAACAGTATTGCTTGGTCCCAACACTTCAATGAGGGCGCTGTCATTAACACAAATCAGCGGATCCCACAAATAAAGGGAGGGTGAACTGTACGCCACGGCGGCTTCAAATTCAGAGTTTACAACGCAGCCATCAGCGGTTGTTACATAGCAGAAATATTCACCAATATCGGTTCCGTATTGCATCACATTGGTACCTAAAGAATCCCCGGTTGGACCAATCCATTGCCAGGCAATACCTCCGTTTACGGTGAATAAAACCGAATCACCCGGGCACACCACGGCATCGATGGGATCAACTGTAATCTGCGGTGTTGGTATGGCGGGTAAACCATAGCCAGCTGTATTGTAACAGGTGACGCCCTGAACGGTGGTGTCTACACTTATCGAAACACTGACACCTGTCTGAGCCGTAAAAACGGCCATGACAGAATCACCGTAATTTGCAATAATTTGTGAGCCGGACCAAAAGGCACTGCTGGTAAAAAATTCGGCGGTAATAATAATTGTGTCGCCGGGGCAGGCACCCGGAGGGCCATTAATAGTCAGATACGGAGCCGGAATGGTATCGACATAAAAACTGTCTACTAAAAAGTAGTGAACGGTATCACCGCACTCATTCACCAGGTGTGCTTCTACATCATGCCAGCCAACGGTGTTTACACAAAGGTTGATGTTGGTAGGCGATTGCACCAGCACTGAATCGTCTGAATTATGCTGCAGCGTATCTATATAAACACCGTCAAGATACCAGACCGAATAAAGATTTGGCAGCGTTCCCCATTGGTTGGTAAATAAACTGTCGGTCAGATACGTGCTGACACAAAAAGGTAAATTGCAGGTGAGGGTGGAATCGTGATCCTGGATATTGGAATCGTTGAAGTAGATGTGTGGATCAAGCGTATCATGCAGCGCAAAATTATTAATGACAACATCAATGTTATTGGTTTCAGAGACACAGCCAAATGAATTGATTGAGTATACCGAGTAGGTTCCGGAGTTGGTAATTGAAATAGTAGAATCATTCAGTTCAGTATTGTTGCCCACCCATACCAGCGAATCGGTTGATGAACCATTGGGTGATGCCCATACCAAAACCGAATCGGTATCACAGCTATCAATAGGGTCGGTAATAATAGCATTGTCATTCACATTCCAGCTGTCTGAAATAAACGGAGGATCAGGTTCAGGAAATAACGAAATGTAAATGGAATCAATCCATGAATAACATTGATCCTGTGTGGTGGTGGTGGCAGTATAGTAACCTTCTGTACTAAATGTGTTGGTCAGTCCGCCGCCGCCATTGCTCCATGAAACGGTATAAAACGGCTGCACATTGTCAATCATAAAATCATTCAGTTGTGCAGTCAGAGGTTGGCACCCCTCCAGCGTATCAAGACACATATTAAAGGTAATCACGTCTCCGATACACGGCGGATAGATATTCAGATCACAGGATAACCCCGGATTTTTTTCATAATAATCAAACGGATCACGGTTGGGATCATACGGACTGGTCCAGAAAATATCACGTTGACCATTGTTGCTTTCCTGTGCAAAATTGCCGTAATTGGTATCTCCGCAATTGGTGGTTGGAAAATTTACCTGCTGTCCCGTTTGAAATGAAAAAGTTCCGCCGGCGGGCACATAAAATGTTCCTTCATAGTAACCGGCCAGCACGGGCTTGTCTATATTTTTTATGGTAATGGCCTCACAATAATCAGCCTGATTACCTGCCACCTGTCTTGCCCACTGAAAGGCGCCTGAAGTATTATACTTGATGTAATGAACATCTTCATAGCCGAGTGAGAGAAAGGTGGATTGCCCGTAAAAATCATTCATTTCGGTAAAGGTGCAGGTAAAGTCACCGGTGATGTATGCATTATTGGCCGGGTCGAGTGTGAGCTGCGTGGCATGCAATTCATCAGCAGAATAATTGGCAGACAACCAACCTAAATCTCCGGCCTCATTAAACCGTGCTGTAAAAATATTGTAATCATCCGCTGCGCCGAAACTTTGTACGCCATTAATATCTTCAACCAAAAGAGTGTTTTGATAATCTCCTGTGAGATAGATGTTGTTGCCGCCCCATTTTATATCGGTAATTAAAATTTGTCCTCCCCACATTTTGTCAAACCAAAGTTCATTTCCATTGGCATCAAAACTGATTACGAATCCGGCGTTAAGCAATGTGCTGGTGTGTACATTCTGAAAGGTGATGTTTTCAGAAAACTGACCGACCACATAGATGGCACCGTTTGAACCGGTGGTTACTTCCAGTGCCCGGTCATCCTGGTTGGCGTTTCCGTCTTCTGTCCAGAGAAAGTTTCCGTTGTTGTCCAGTTTGGTAATAAACACATCGTACGTTGGTGCGCCTGAAACGGTGTTATTCATACTGGTGAGAACATCCGGCCCGAATGTAGCAGTACCTTTGTATTCACCCACGCAAATTACATTGCCGGTATTATCTACAGCAATGCCGTGGCCAATGTCACCAAAAGAACCACCGAATGTTGTTACCCAGATAAAGTTTCCGTTGTTGTCAATTTTTGCGGCATAAGCTTCCCAGCCTGAGCCTGAAACAGTGATGGATCCAAAAGTGGCGGTTTCCTGAAAGTACCCGGTAATATAGGTGTTTCCGGCATTGTCGGCAGCAATTGAATTCGCCCGGTCAATACCGGTGCCGCCCGCCTTTACAGCCCAGATAGGGTCACCCGCATCGTTGGTTTTTATGATAAAAATATCGGTGTTTCCGGCGCTGTTGAGTGTTGCCACACCGGTGTTGAAGGTACCGTTAAAAAAACCGGTCATAACCAAATTGCCACCGCTGTCAAAAACAGCATCCTTGGTTTCTTCTCCTAAGTTATTGCCTGCTGTGCGCAGCCAATTGCCCTGAGCAATCAATGGTTGGGTAAATAGTAAAAGGCATGTTAGTATAACGAGTAGTTTGAGCATGTGAGTTTGTTTGGGCAGTTTTATAAGAACGAAATCTATGCTAAAAAGGTTGTTTACGCATCAAAAGCGAAAGTAAAATTGTGCAAAAAGAAACAGGTCTAAAAACGGGAATAATCATAATCGTTCCGGAATGTCAACAAAAGTTCATTGTGCATTAAAATCAGCAGCTGGTTTTGCAGGTATAAGTGTTGCTTCCGTTTCCGGATCATACCTGTCAGCCATATGCTTTTTTGGGTTATTGCAATGGGTCTAAATATACGAATTACACGGCGGATGTGTGTTAAAAGTTGCATTTTTATCCTGCCGCTAACTGCTTAAAAAACAATAAATTGCTTACGTATTTTTGTTAATTTATAACAACATTTTTGCTTCAACCGTCTAATTTATAACACGAATGGTATTACCTGAGGGGGTAACCCCATTGAACCCTGATTAGCAGCAAGGTAATTTTGCCCCAACTCAAAATCCACCTTCTCATGAGAACCGTTCTTCGTTTTATAACGATTATTTCACTGTCTCTGTTTTCATTCTTTGCGTTTAACCAGGCTCCCGCCGGGTGGCAGGCAGAATATTCCAAAACAAAGGCTTTTATTCCCAACAAAGGGCAGTTTGATTTGCCGGCTTCATACCTGGATATTTCAGGGGTGGAATTTGCCTGTGATGCAACCAATCTCAATTACTTTTTTACCAAATCAGGATTGACCATTGAACTGAGTTCAAAACACAAAGTGGTAAAATCAGAAGAAGAAAAAGCAGCGCGTGCCGAGCGGAAATCACAACCGTTTAACACCTTAAAAGAATGGCAGGATTTTGAAAATGACGGCAACCGGATTGATTATGAACGCGATGTGCTTACCGCTGAATGGATAGGAGCAAACCCTGATGTGGAGCTGATTGCAGAAAATGCCAATACCGCCTATCACAACTATTCATACTACGATGAAAACCGGAATGTACTGAGTGTTGATCATGTGCCTGCCTATACAAAACTGACGTATAAAAATCTTTATGCGAACATTGATGTGGTGTATGAATTTCATCCCGATGGCGGTATCAAATATTCAGTGATTGTTCACCCGGGCGGAGACCTTTCACAGGTACATTTAAAATATTCGAAAACCAGTTCACTGCATGCAGATGGTACCATTCACACGCTAACCCGTTACGGTGATATTATTGATCATGCTCCTGTTACTTTTTACGATGGAAATTCCGGTTCTGTCATTGAGTCATCATACACCATTTCAGACAATGTAATTTCTTTCCAGGTTTCAGATTACGATGATTCCAAAACACTGGTGATTGACCCGTGGACGCAGACACCCACCTTTCCGTCAAACTGGGATTGTGTGTGGGAGTGTGAACAGGATGGTGCCGGAAATGTATACATCATTGGCGGTGTAACACCGCTTCAACTGATCAAATACAATTCAGCGGGTGTTCAGCAATGGACCTATAACACACCGTACGATACCACGATGTGGCTGGGTACATTTGCAACTGACGATGCCGGAAATTCATACGTGACAAACGGATCAAATGCCATGATTCAAAAAATTAGTACGGCTGGTGCATTGGTGTGGGACAATTCCAGCCCCGGCGGATTATTTGGCAGTACCGAATTCTGGAACATTGAATTTAACTGTGACCAAACCATGCTGGTAATTGGCGGTACCGGAGGTGTTTTACCTCCGCTGCCATACATCTACAACATCAACATGGCTACCGGAAATGTGATTAACAGTGTACAGGTATGCGGTTCTACCATTTCCGGAATTCCACCCAACACACAAGAGGTGCGTTCAATCATCGGAACCACCAATGAAAAATATTATTTCCTCACACAGGACACTATAGGTTATGTAGATCAGGGGCTCGTTACCTGTCCCGGACAGTCAACGCCATTTCACGTGAACAACGGCATTGACATGGGGTATAAATGTGAAAACTGGCGTTATAATAATACCGGTGTTGAAGCGCTTGCCTACTACAACGGGTTTGTTTATGTAAACCGTGGAAGCCAGGTTCAGAAAAGAGATTTTAACACAGCGGCAGTGGTTGCAACGGCAACAATTCCGGGCGGTGTATTTTCATCCGTTTTTTTGGGTGGAAATAATTTAGAGAACAGTGGAATTGATGTAGATGATTGCGGTAATATTTATGTCGGATCCAAAAACCAGGTGGTAAAATACGATGCAAACCTGGTGCAGCTGGCAACCTATGCAACAACCTTTAATGTATACGATGTGCATGTAAATACCGGCGGAGAAATTATTGCCGGTGGTTCAACCGGAGATTCCGGTTCAGGAAGCCGTACCGGAAAAATTCAATCAATTAATGCCGGGGCCTGTACACCCATTTCCATGACCTGCTGTAATCCATACGTGTGTCCGGCTGGTCCGTTATGCACCAGTGATGCACCAGTTACACTAACACCGGATACACCGGGTGGAACCTGGAGCGGACCTGCTGGTTTAAATACATCAACCGGTGTTTTTAGCCCATCTGTTTCCGGTGCCGGAACATTCACCATCACGTATACATTGTTGTGCGGATCATACAGTTTTACCATTACAGTTAACCCATGTTCCGCACTGACAATTTGTGAAGAGACCAATGGAAGCATTACCGTTACCGGAGGTTCAGGACCTTATACCTGGGCCAACTGGCAAACAACAACCGTATCCTCCAGCGATTGTGTGGCCTGCGGTGGAAGTGTGATTTTCGGATTCTGTACCGTATCTCTTCCATGTACACTCACCACTACCGGGTATGTAAATTTTGCAACCGGAACCAATGCAACACCGCCGGGCGGAGCTACCCAGGTTCAGATTACAGATGGAACCGGAACAACACTGGTATTTGATCCGTCAACGGTAAGCCCTTGTTCAACTACCTGTGATCCTACAATTACACCGGCAGGACCTTTTTGTGTTACTGCTGCCGCGGTAAATTTAGTAGCTGCTGAAACGGGCGGAACCTGGAGCGGAACCGGAATCACCAATGCTTCACTCGGAACATTTAATCCGGCTACGGCGGGTGCCGGAACATTTACCATCACCTATACCGGAACCTGTGGTTTAACAGATACAGAAACCATCACGGTCAATGCAGCAACCACGCCTACTTTTGCAGCCGTTGCACCCATTTGTTCAGGCGGTAGTTTGTCAGCCTTGCCAACCACATCCACCAATGGAATTACCGGAACGTGGTCACCTGCATTAAATAATACAGCCACTACAACCTACACGTTCACTCCAACAGCAGGTCAGTGTGCAACCACCGCCACATTAACCATTACGGTCAATTCAAACGTGACACCTACTTTTGCGGCTGTTGCACCTATTTGTTCCGGCGGAACTTTGTCAGCATTGCCAACCACATCCACCAATGGAATTACCGGAACATGGTCACCCGCATTAAATAATACAGCCACTACAACGTACACGTTTACACCAACTGCAGGTCAGTGTGCAACCACCACCACGTTAACTATTACAGTCAACTCAAACGTGACACCTACTTTTGCGGCTGTTGCTGCCATTTGTTCAGGCGGAACTTTGTCAGCCTTGCCAACCACATCCACCAATGGAATTACCGGAACGTGGTCGCCCGCATTAAATAATACAGCTACCACAACCTACACGTTTACACCAACCGCAGGTCAGTGTGCAACCACCACCACATTAACCATTACGGTTAATCCACTGGACAATGCCTCGTTCTCATACGCGGCTGGTTCGTATTGTCCGACTGATCCTGATCCTTCACCAACAATTACCGGACTTGCCGGCGGCACATTTACAATCAGCGGAGCTGGAGTTATCAATGCATCAACAGGAGTGATTGATCTTTCAGCAAGTGGTACCGGTAGTTTTACTGTTACGTATACCACCAGCGGATCATGTCCTAATTCGGCTACGTTTGCACTCAGCATTACCAGCGGAGCAGATGCAACTATTACACCGGCGGGCCCTTTCTGTTCAACAGATGCTGCTGTGAATTTAACAGCGGTTGATGCCGGCGGAACCTGGGCCGGAACCGGTATTACGGATGGTGTTAACGGAACTTTTGATCCGTCTGTTGCAGGAGCATTTACAATTACCTACACCATTGGAGGTGGTTGCGGCGATGTGGATACTGAAACAATTACCGTAAATGCCGGTGATGATGCTTCGTTCAGTTATGCTTCTGCCAGTTTTTGTCTGACCGATCCGGACCCGGCACCAACAGTAACCGGCACAGCTGGCGGTACATTTACAATCAGTGCACCGGGTGTCATTAATGCGTCAACAGGACAAATCAACATTGGTTCGAGTGGCGCCGGAACATTTACGGTGACCTATACAACCGCCGGAACATGTCCTGCATCGTCAACATTTACCGTAACCATTACCAGCGGCGCAAATGCAACCATTACACCGGCAGGGCCGTTTTGTGCAACCGATGCTGCCGTGAATTTAACGGCTGTTGATCCGGGTGGAACCTGGACCGGAACCGGTATCACCGATGGCGTTAACGGAACCTTCGATCCGTCCGTTGCAGGCGCAGGTACATTTACAATTACCTACACCATTTCCGGTGGCTGCGGTGCAACTGATACAGAGTCAATAGTTGTTAATGCGGCCGATGATGCATCGTTCAATTATACCGCTGCTTTATATTGTACAACAGATCCAAATCCAACACCAACAGTAACCGGAACACCGGGTGGTACATTTACAATCAGTGCACCGGGTGTCATTAATGCTTCAACAGGACAAATGAACATTGGTTCAAGCGGTACAGGAACATTCACTGTTACTTATACCACCGCCGGAACTTGTTCAGCATCATCAACTGCAACGGTAACCATTACCAGCGGCGCAAATGCAACCATTACACCGGCAGGACCATTCTGTGCAGATGCAGCACCGGTAAATTTAACGGCCGTTGATCCGGGTGGAACCTGGACCGGAACCGGTATCACCGATGGTGTTAACGGAACCTTTGATCCATCTGTTGCCGGTGCGGGCACATTTACCATTACCTACACAATAGGAGGTGGCTGCGGTGCAACCGATACCGAAACAATGACTGTAAATGCAGTTGACAATGCTGCTTTCTCCTATGCGGCGGCAACCTATTGTGTCAGTGATCCAAATCCAACACCAACCATTACCGGTACGCCAGGCGGCACGTTTACCATCAGTTCACTGGGTGTTATCAATGCATCAACCGGTGTCATCAATATTGGTTCAAGCGGTGCCGGAACATTTACCGTAACGTATACCACGGGTGGTACTTGTCCGGCAAGTTCAACCTTCAGTGTAACCATTGCCACAACAATTAATACTGCGATTACAGCTGCGGGTCCGTTTTGTGAAGATGATCCGTCCGTGACACTGACAGCAGCAACCGCGGGTGGAACGTGGAGTGGCCCGGGTATTACCAACGCTTCAACCGGTCAGTTTGATCCGGGAGTTGCCGGTGTGGGAACACATACCATTACCTATACCATTGCCGGTGCCTGCGGTGGAAGTTCAACCACCACCATTGTGGTAAATCCGTTTGAGAGTGCAGTGATCACATATGCCAATACCACGTTCTGTTCAGCCGATACAGATCCGTTCCCGACAATTATGGGAACCATTGGCGGCACATTTACCATTGACAACGGCGGCAGCATAAACAGTGTCACCGGTATTATTGATCTCAGCGCAAGCGGAACAGGAACATTTACGGTTAGCTATACCACACCGGGTGTATGTTTTGATGTTTCTACGTTCACCATTACTATTACGCAAACAGTAGCAGCAGCTATTGTTGAAGAAGGCCCATTCTGTCTTGGAGCAGGGGATGTTGCATTGATTGGTTCTCCGGGTGGCGGAACCTGGCAGGGGAATGGAATCTGGGATTTACCAAATGGAATTTTTAATCCGGATTCAGCCGGCGCCGGTATTCATGAAATCATTTATACACTGGGCGGAACCTGCGGTGACGATGACACCATTTACATTGAAGTAAGTGGTCCGCCAACAGCATGGGTGAGTTCAGATACAACCATTTTTATCGGGGATGAAGCATTGCTTTCAGCCGGTGGCGGAACATCGTATTTCTGGTATCCTGATCAGGATATTACCTGCACCAGCTGTCAGTATCCTGAAGTAAATCCGCTTGAAACAACAACGTATTGTGCAGTTGTCTCTAATTCCATTGGTTGTGCAGATACGGCTTGTGTGGAAGTAACCGTTGACCGTGATTGTGGTGACGTATTTATTCCAAATGCCTTTTCACCGGATGACATAGGCCAGAACAACATGGAATGTGTTTACGGAAGATGCATTTCAGGCATGGTGTTTACCATTTATGACCGCTGGGGAGAAAAAGTATTTGTGACCGAAAATCAGGACATCTGCTGGGATGGCATGTATAAAGGAAAACCACTGAATTCAGGGGTGTATGTCTACATTTTTGAAGGCACTTTGCTGACAGGTGAAAAGGTGGAGAAGAAAGGAAATATTACACTGGTTCGTTAATCTAAAAGCAGAAAAGATGAAAAAAGTGATTTGGAATTTAGGACTGACAACAGGGATTTTTTGTGCATTGACAAAAGGCTTTGCACAGGATATCCACTTCTCACAATTTGACATGGCACCGCTGCAGCAGAATCCGGCAATGGCCGGTGCACTTTATGGGGTTGAAGCAAATATCAATTACAAAGATCAATGGAGAACCATTGGATCACCTTATAAAACCTTTGCGGTAGGGTACGACATGCGCCTCACCAAAAAAAGAATTCAGAAAGGATACATGGCCATGGGGGCACATTTGTTCAGTGATAAAGCGGGTGATTCAAACATGGGAACAACTCAGGGAAATTTGTCCATTGCATACCATGTAAAACTGGATGAATATAATTTTTTGGGAGCAGCCATTCAACCCGGATTTTTTCAACGATCCATTGATTTTACCGGCTTGCAGTGGGGCAGCCAGTTTGACGGCATGCACTATGATTACAGCATGCCAACCGGCGAAATGCAGGGCAGTCAATCGTTCACCAAATATGATTTGGGCGCAGGTATTCTTTGGTCACACAACAACACCGACGGAGATATTCATGTAACCGATAACCACGATTTGAATGCGCATGCAGGTATTGCCCTGTATCACATTACAACACCTAAATATTCATTTCTCAACACCGGGGAACAATTGTACATGAAACTGGTTATACACGGTGGTTTAACAAAAAGTCTCGGTGATTCCAAAGTGGCGATTAACCCGAGCTTTTTTTACAACCGCCAGGGACCAACACAAGAGCTTTATTTTGGAGCCCTGTTTCGTTTTCTGCTAACGCAGGATTCTAAATTTACCGGTTTTAAAAGTGCTTCTGCTTTTTACCTGGGTGGTTATTACCGCACACGTGATGCTATTACATTGCGCATGCTGTATGAGTATGCCGGCTGGGGATTTGGAATAAGTTATGACATCAACACATCCAGCCTGAAGCAGGCAACCAATACACGCGGTGGGCTGGAACTTTCATTGCGCCTGGTGACATCACTTTCAAATCAGTTGGGCAGTAATCACTCGCGGTATTAATAGTACCGCTGTGCAGTTGTTTTAATTGATCCGGAACAACTGAACGTTACCGTTGTTATTACCCACCAGCACACCGGTTTTTCCGTCTGAACCCAGTTTTATTTCAGCCATGCATTTGGCGTCTCCCGGGGTAAAAAAGCCGCTGCTGGAATGGTGGGCGGATTGAAAAGTACCGTCCTGGTTTTGAAGCAGTGTCAATCCGCATCCTGCATCGTATCGTGTGGTTTCTACCTCGGTTCCAAACCGGTTTCCAACTGCCAGAATATCGGGTTTACCATCTTTGTTAATGTCTTTTACAAGAAATTCATTAATGTATGAAAGCTGCGCTTCGTTGCAAAATGGTTTGAAACTGAAAACCCCTTTTCCGTTGTTGTAAAGAATTCCGCTTCTGAATTCCGTTGCCCTGTAATGAAGGGCTGAATCCAGTTTTTCTTTGGAATAAATCTGGTATAAATCGGCGGTAGCAAACGATAAATAGGTCGGAAATTTTTGTGCCAGAAAAGGCATCTGACCGGTTGAACATTCTTTACCTCTTACCGGCAGCAGGTGTTCATCTTTGGTGTGTGCCAGTACAATATCCAGTGTTCCGTTATTGTCAAAATCATTGGCGTAAACATCAAGGGGTTTTTCGTTGGAAGGTTTAAACTTGTTGTTCATGCCGGCATTGCCCAAAAGCAAATCCATGTCTCCGTCCAGGTCAATGTCAGATGCGGTAACGCACGACCACCAGCCGGGTATGTTCAGGGCATTGGTTTGCCGCGTATATTTTCCGCCATCACGAATAAAAATGGTCACATCCATCCATTCACCAACAACTACCAGGTCGTTGTCTTTGTCACCATCTACATCTGTAAATTCAGCATCATTGACCATACCCAGGTATTTTAATTCCGGTGCAATTTTGTCAGTGATGTCATAGAAAAATCCTTTTTCATTTAAAAGCAACGTAGTGATTCCGGGATACGGATATTTTTTTGGAGACGCTTTTCCGCAAATCAGAAAATCCTGGTCACCATCTCTGTCAATGTCTTCGCCAATAATTTTGCCCGAATTGTAAAGTTCTTTGGGCAGCGCATTTTTGACATAACCAAACATGCCCTGGCCGTTGCCGATGTACAACCGGTTGAGGTAATTACTGTCTCCCTGTTCGTATTCATAACCACCGGATGTAATGATGAGATCTTTATAACGGTCAGCATTCACATCAAATAAAATCAATCCGCCGTCTTCACTTCCCTGGTGATTGTAGAACGATGGAGAAACAATTTGTTTGAATGTTCCATCGGCCTGTTGTATAAAAACCTGTGGAATTTTGCCAACGGCTGATGAGAGGATAAAATCATCCAATCCGTCATTGGTAATATCAGCCACGGCAATCTGCGGCCCGGCATCACTCATGCGGTGAGGTAATAAAGTTTCTGTCTGGAAATCGTCGTAGTCATTGTCCATATACGAGGCATCAATACAGGCAGAAGTTGAAATGTCTTCAATGCTCCACAGCGCAATTAATCCAGGATGCCCGGATGGTTGCCAGGTTTTGGTTTTAAGGTCTTTTTCTGAAAGGTGTATGACAGAATTGGGCACAATTTTTTCAGCCAGGTAGTAACGTTCATCCTTTAATTCAATTCGAATGAAATTGGCAGTGTCTTTTTTTTCCCAATAGAAGAAACTGTTTTTCTCCATGCTGGACTGGTATCCCCTGACAAAATTGGCTTCTTTGATTTGCAGGGTGTTTTGTGTTCGCAGGTACAGCGTTGCACCTATGAGATCTTTGTCCGGAATTTCAGACAAATCAATCTTCAGATAATGATTGCCATTGCTGGTCGTGTTCTGATATAGAGAAGCCGGCGCATCCACATTGTTCAGAACCAGGTCAAGGTCGCCGTCATTGTCTAAATCAGCATAAGCGGCGCCGTTTGAATTCAATTTTTCATCAATGCCCCAGTCGGCCCGTTTATCTTCAAATTTTAAATCGCGTGAATTACGGAAAAAGAAATTTTCAATTTTTACAGAAGGAATCATGTCCAATAATTCCATCACCGTCAGTTTTGATTTTTTCGCCAGTTCAGCGTTGATCATGTTCTGGATATCGTTGTTTTTGGTATCGCGCTTATAGCCGTTTGTAATGAACAAATCCTGCCAGCCATCCATGTCAATGTCCATAAAAAGCGGTGCCCAGCTCCAGTCTGTTTTGGCAATACCGCTGAATTGTGCAATTTCCTGGAAAACCCCTTTGCCCGTATTCAGGTGCAGCATGTTGTGCATGTATTGATAGCCCCAGCCCAGTTTTACCCGTGCCCGGAATTTGGCCGGTGTCATGGATGCCATGTTCATTTTGGAACGTTCGTGCGTGTCAAAAGCCATGTCAACGCTTATGTAATCCATGAGTCCGTCATTATTAAAATCGGCTACATCGTTTCCCATGGAATAATTAGACGTGTGTTTGAAATAAGTCAGGTTTTCGTCTTTAAAGGTTCCGTTCTGCTGGTTGACAAAAACGTGGTCAGGTTCGTCAAAATCATTGCAGACTAGTATGTCCGGATACCGGTCATTATTAATATCTGTAATGGCCAGCCCCAGCCCGTAACCAAATTCAAAAATGCCCGCTTTTTTAGTGACATCAACATACTTTCCATTGACATTTTCAAGCAGCACATCACTTTCTACCTCACCGTTCAGAATGGTTTTTACATAGGTTGCAAAATCGGTTTTATGCATGAATTTTCCGGGGTGTCCCATAATGTATAAGTCCAGGTCACCGTCCAGGTCAAAATCAAGCGGTGCAGCCTGGGTGTGGTGTCCCGCCAGGTCTAATCCATACACTGCGGCCTCTTCTTTGAATTTCCCGTTTTTCTGGTTGACGTAAAGTACGTTTTTTAGTTTTTCAGTATCCTGGTACCAGCCTGAGCGGCAAACATAAATATCATCGTAACCATCACCGTTGATATCAAAAATACAGACGCCGGTACTCCAGCCGTTTTTGGTAATACCTGCTTTCAGGGTAACATCTTCAAACTGAAAATTGCCTTTGTTGAGGTAAAGTTTATCGTCTACAAAATTTCCGGTAAAAAACAGGTCCTGCAAACCATCGTTGTTAAAATCACCAATGCCAACACCGCCGCCGTTGTAGAGGTAATCATACATGGTAATGTTCACAGCGTCTGTTTCAGTTATGTCATTGCTGAAATGAACGCCTGACTGCTCCGGAAAAATTTTTGTAAAACCTGTTTTTTGTGCCATGACAGCGACAAAACAAAAAAATCCTGCAAAGGTGCTGATGAATTTCATGAGGTGGTGATTGGAGTATGTGAAGATAGTAAAAATACCGCATTCATGCCTGCGCAAAGCTTTCACCAGAACCGCAGCGTGGCCTCATTCTTCCTTTTCGGCAGAAAACAAAAGAAGCCTGTCTGCAGATACAAGCTGACGGGGATGAGACCGGGTAGGAGGAACTTTATTACCTTTGCTTTCAATGAAAAGCTTCAAACAATTTCATCTCCACAAATCATGGGATCAGCTGGTTCGCCAGGTTGAGCCTGATCCCTGTATTTTACTGAAAGGTGAGGCAAATCATTTTATCCTGGGGTGGGATATTGAGGCTGATCTGACATTTCAAAAAGACCAGTTTGATTTTGATTCACTGCAGGCTTTTCTCGATCGTTTTTCAGGCCGGTATATTTTTGGATATTTGGCATACGACATCAAAAACAGTATTGAGCAGCGGCTGCATAGTTCAAATACAAGCCGCGTCAATTTTCCCGAGGCCCGTTTTTTTGTAACCCGGCATGTGATTGAAAACAAAGAAGGGCAGTGTCATTATTTTGGTGAATCGGATACTGCGTCGGTAAGGGCTTTTTTTGAGCAGGAAAAAAAACAGGATGTTAAAACCTATCCGGGTGTTGAGTTGCTTGCCGCAACCGGCCGCGCCGACTACCTGAACAACGTTCGTGAAATCCAGAAAGAAATTCAGTTCGGAAACAGTTATGAAATGAATTACTGCGTTGAATTTTTTGCTGAAAATGCCGTGATTGATCCTTTTGAAACCTTTGTAAAACTCAACGCACTTTCAGATGCGCCGTTTTCAGTTTACCTGAATACAGCCCCGCATTTTGTGATGAGCGCTTCACCTGAGCGGTATTTGAAGAAAACGGGAGACCGTTTGATTTCACAACCCATTAAAGGTACTGCCCGCCGTGAAAAATCAGAAGCCGGTGATGAAGCGATTAAAAAACAGCTGCAGCAGGATCCCAAAGAGCGGTCAGAAAATATTATGATTGTGGACCTGGTGCGGAATGATCTTTCAAAAGTGGCCGAAAAAAATTCAGTAAAAGTAGATGAGCTTTGCGGCGTTTATTCGTTCAAAACGGTGCATCAACTGATCTCAACCGTATCTTGTAATCTCAGGACGGGTGTACGTTTTACCGATGTGATTAAAGCTACATTCCCAATGGGGTCCATGACCGGGGCACCTAAAATTTCTGCCATGCAGCTTGCAGAGCGCACTGAAAATTTCCGCCGCGGATTGTACAGCGGAACAATCGGATACATTCACCCGTCCGGCGATTTTGATTTTAACGTTGTGATAAGATCGATTTTATACAATAACAGCGCAAAGGTTGTATCTTGCAGCGTGGGCGGAGCCATTACCATCAATGCCCAACCTGAAAAAGAGTACGAAGAATGTCTGCTGAAATTACAAGCACTTCAAAAAGCCCTATGCTGACGAAATTTAAAACCGTCCTTGAGCAGGAATTTCCGGTTATCCGCACGGCTGAACTATACCTGGCCATAAGTGGAGGTAAAGACTCCATGACCTTGTCACACCTTTTGCTTGAAAGCGGTATTAAACACACCTTATTGCATTGCAACTTTCAGCTGCGCGGAAAGGAGTCCGACCAGGATGAGGCCTTTTTGCGGGCGTATGCTGCAACTCATCAGCTTGAAATTCACGTTCAGAAATTTGATACGGCACATATTGCTGAAAAAGAAAAACAGAGTATCCAGGAGTGTGCGCGCAAACTTCGGTACGACTGGTTCAGAACGTTTCTGAATCAACATGAAAATTCGTTTTTACTGACGGCTCATCACCTGGACGATTCGATTGAAACATTCTTTATTAATTTGTTCCGCGGTACGGGGTTCCGGGGTTTGTCAGGTATTCCGGTCAATGCCAACCAGATTCTGAGGCCGCTATCGGGCTTTACAGCCGAAGAAATTTACCGGTATATTGATGCCTGCCAGATTGATTACCGGTCAGACTCGAGCAATGCAAAAAAAGACTACCTGCGCAATAAAATCCGGCATGATCTGATTCCGGTTATGGCTGATCTGGAACCGGATTTCAGAACCAAAATGACTGCACTTTTTGGGGAGTTGTCCGGGTTGAAATCATACCTGGATGCTGAAGTTTACACATTCCGTCAAGCACATCAGAAACATGAAAACGGTTTTTATCGGTACCGGTTGCAGAATTTAAACCTGCTCAGTACTTTTTTCAGGGAACAGCTGTTTCGTCCGTTTGGTATTCACCGTAAAAATGCAGCTGAATTTGAAAAATTTCTGGCCGCTCATACCGGTGCTCAATTCAAAACAACAGCGTTTCGTTTTTTGATTGACCGCGATGACCTTGTAATCAGTGAAACATCAGCAGGCGATGAGCCGGTGTATATTGAGATTGCAGCGTTGGAGGCAATTCTCCGGCTTGATGCACTGAACCTGAGCCTGGAGCGGAAGAAAAATGAAGGGTTGATTAAGAACAACCCATCCATTCAGCAGCTTGATTTTGAAAAAGTACATTTTCCGCTGGTGCTGCGCACCTGGCAGCAGGGTGATAAAATCAAACCGCTGGGCATGACCGGTACCAAATTGATTTCAGACATTCTGATTGATAAAAAAATCAACCTGCACGACAAAGCCCGTCAACTGGTTTTGGCCGATTGTGATCAACGTATTATTTGTTTACCGGGGCTGATGGTTTCTGAAGAGGTGAAGGTTGAGGAGGGGACAACTTTAATGCTGGAAGTGCAAAGACATGAAGATTAATGGAATTGTGATTTTTTCGCTGTTGATGTTTTGTTTTCTGATAGGATGCACTGAAAATTTACAGTCAGATACTTCCGGCTGGAAACTGGTTGAAAGAAAGGAGCTTCCGGATTCGTTAAAACCATTCTTAACAGAAGAAGATACGTTGAATTTTCACCTGATTTATTGCTTTGCCGGAATGGGTGCAAATTTTGGCACAAGAAAGCAGTATTTTGAAGTTAAAGACTCCATGTTTGTGTTTTCAATGAAACAAAACAGCTCCTTCGAGGGCCAGGCTCCCTTGCCAACAGACACACTTAACACCGGCTATTTCCGAAACACCACAAAAGATTCCGTTTTGCAGATTATTCAAGGGCTTGAAGATTCAATTATCACCAAAAGAAATCTTGAAGTTTCCAGTGGAGGAATTGTTACGCTGACCCTGAATTATGACGGACACAAAACACTTTTTTCACTTCATAATTGCTATGATGATCGGGCGCAGCAACTGGTGGAATTACTGAACACCTATATTCCGGGAAACCAGAAATTGTTCATTTACGATTTCCCTGCAAAAGAGTACGGGATTGATTTTTAACAGGCTGAAGACCACTTAAGTTCCCTCAATCGTTAAATATTCAAGGTGATTTGTTGTTTATATTTTTCTTTGGCTTTCATTTTTAAACACTGTATCTTGCGGTCACGTTAACTCATTCCATGAAATTTGTTCTGCCTGTTATTTTTGTTTTGATTGCGTTGGTAACCTATGCTCAGCCAGATTCAACTCACTGGGACCGGACCATGGAAGGGGTGCATAAACGATCACTGTGCGTGGTAGATACCATGGTCACGCTATACAGTCAAAAAACACTCGTCATTGAAGACAGTGTGGATTGGTCGTATGATTTTGCAGAGGGTGAAAAAACATATCTTGAAGTTAAAATCCGCACCACGGTTTGTTCCTGTATGGATTGCAGTTATGCTGATCATGTAGTCATTGATATTTCCACCCTGAAACCCGGTGATGAGGTTGAGCTTAATCCGTCTAACACGGTCTGGTTTATCTGGAATTCCTGGATGATTGGCAGCATAGAACAAACCTTTACAGGTTCATTAAAGTACACGGCCGCCAATGATTTTTTGATAGAAATCTATAAATATGTTCCCGGCCAGTCCTGGCTTACATACGATGGTATTAAAGTGCTGCGCCCCTGAACAAGGTTATTGCACATTTTTCAGACTGCTATAAAAATGCCTTGAAACGGTCAGTGGTTTTCATGTAAATTCCAAAAAATAAATCACCTTTGATTTGTATGAGAGTCATAACAGGGCTTTTTTTGGCGTGTGTACTGATTGCATTTACATCACAGGTTTGTGCGCAACAGTCCGGTATTGTATTGAAAGGCAGGATACTCGATGAAAACGGCTATCCGCTGCCGTATGCCAAAATTAGTGATTACGAGTCGCGCAAAACAACCCTGAGCAATCAGCGGGGACTTTTTTACCTGACCGTTCCGGCAGAAAAAGTAAGCCTTCACATTTCATACATCGGGTACCTGCCGGTTGATACTACGTTGAATTTTAAAAGTACAACCCATGACACAGTTTCTGTTTCTTTCCGTATGGTGTCGACCGTAAAAGAACTTGGGGCAATTACAGTTTCCAGCCAGCCATACATCAGGGTATTTGAAACAACCAATCTTAACATTCTGGATTATACCTTTTTTGGTCAGCACATCCTTCTTTTGGTAAAAAGCCGTGAAAATTACCAGGTACGCCTGCTTGACCAGCAAGAGAAAATACTCACCCGGCAGAATCTGGCGTTTAAGCCTGTTTCGTTTGTAAAAGATTGCCTAGGAATTCTGCACATTGTTTCAGAAGACAGTTTGTATCCCGTTCATTTTGATTCAGAGGTATTCACGTTTCCGGATGCCATTCCGGTTGAAGATTACGTTGAATTTATTGAACCCTGCGTGGCAGCCACTGAAAATTTTTTCTTTCTGAAATATGTCACCAATTTTAATCAGACCATTGATTATATCTCACAGCGGAAAGCAGATGATTTTTACCAGAGTCTGCGAAAGGTGACAGACCCCGCTAAAGTGAACGATGTAGAAAATTATGCCAGGGAATTGCAGGTAACTGTAGCGCCCAATATAATGGGGGATATTTTTGACCCCAGGGATGTTCGGGCCTCGCGTGAAAAAGCACAGGATCAGTTCTTTTTTGACCTTGTCATTACCAACGCGGTTTATGCGCCGCTTATTCGCACGGGCAATGCGGTTTATGTTTTTGATCACCTGGCTGATTCCTGTTTTGTGTTTAGCCAGAACAGTGAATTCATTCGTCAGTTTTCAATCGGCTATCACCTTCAGGAGAATTGGGCCAACACCTTGCTGACCGATGAGGCGCAGGAAAAAATTTATGCCGTGCATCAGACCAACGGAATTTTTCTGCTTTCTGAAATAAATCTTGAAACAGGTCAGCTGAAAGAAGGAACTGAGCTGGTCAGGCACACCTATCCGCAAAAAATCAGGATCAGGGATGGCTGGGTGTATTACCTGCATAACCTTGATAACAGTGGGTTTAACAAGTTGTATAAGGTAAGATTAAAAGAGCGCTGAAAATACGGTTAATTTTTTGTAGCTTTAATCGTTGATTTTGTCAACGATGTGTTATGAAAAAATTGCTTTTATTTTTTGTTTTGGTTGCGTCATTCCAGTCCATGGCCTGTGTCAGTGAAGCCTATAACGGACTTCGTATTAATGTACAGCCTGATAAAGCCTGTCTTATTAATTCACACGATTATTGTGTTCAGGAAATTGATACCGGTACAGTAGATGTAGATGTTGTAAGTGCGGCAATCAAAAAAGCAAACCTCACTGAAAGTATTCTTATTGCCCGGGTACTGGCCATGTATACTGATAAAAATTTAAAACTGCGCGAACTGGTCAACCTGGCATGCACCCAACCTAAAGTTGCAGATATACTCATCTCTCACATGTATAGCCGGCTGGTAGAAATGTACAAGCCGTCACAGCTTAAAAAGCTGATGAAACGAAAAAAATAAGGCGCAGTTTTTGCAGTAGAATCAGTGAGTTAAAGAAAAAAACGGCCATGTCAAAACCATTTTACCAGATCAATACCGAATCAGAATACGAGCGCGCCTGCCAGGGAGCAATAGAGCAACCCGAAGAGTTTTGGGAATCAATTGCAGAAACATTTCACTGGCGCAAAAAATGGAACCAGGTGGTGAGCTGGAATTTTGAAGAGCCCGATGTAAAATGGTTTTTGAACGGCAAACTCAACATTACCGAAAACTGCATTGACCGGCATTTAAAAGACAAAGCGGATCAACTGGCCATTATCTGGGAACCCAATGAACCATCTGCGGAGGTAAGAAAATATACCTATGCTGAGTTGCACCGTGAGGTCAATCGCTTTGCCAATGTTCTGGTTAAAAATAACATTCAGAAAGGTGACCGGGTGTGTATTTATTTACCCATGATTCCCGAAGCTGTTTTTGCCATGCTGGCCTGTGCTCGTGTTGGCGCAATTCATTCGGTTGTGTTTGCCGGATTCTCTTCCCGTGCGCTTGCAGACAGGGTAGAAGATGCCCAGGCCAAAATGATTATTACGTCAGACGGGTTACTGCGCGGTGACAAAAAAATGTTGCTGCGGAATATTGTGGCTGAGGCGCTGGAAATGTGCTCATCGGTTGAAACGGTTTTAACAATAAGGTATACCGGTGATGTGGTAAAAACAAATCACCTGGATAAATGGTATCACGACGAACTAAAATCAGTTTCTGCTGAGTTTCATGCTGTGGAAACAGACAGTGAAGACCCGCTGTTTATTCTTTATACATCCGGATCTACCGGTAAACCCAAAGGCGTTGTGCATACCTGCGGTGGGTATATGGTTTATGCTGATTACAGTTTCAGAAATGTATTCCAGTATGAAGAGCATGATATTTTCTGGTGTACGGCGGATGTGGGTTGGGTAACAGGGCACTCGTACATAACGTATGGCCCTTTGCTGGCCGGTGCAACCTGTGTTATTTTTGAAGGTGTCCCCAATTATCCCGATACCGCACGGTTCTGGCAGGTGATTGAAAAACACCGGGTCACCCAGTTCTATACAGCACCTACAGCAATCCGCGCGTTGATGGTAAGTGGCTCAGAAATTCCAAAGCGGTTCAAAATGGATTCGCTGAAAGTAATTGGATCTGTTGGAGAACCCATTAACCTGGAAGCCTGGCAATGGTATTCTGATTATGTTGGAAAAGGAAATTGCCCGGTAGTGGATACCTGGTGGCAAACAGAAACGGGTGGAATAATGATTTCAAACCTGGGCGGAATTGGCAAGCACATTCCAACCTTTGCCGGAAAGCCGCTGCCAGGAATACAACCTGTTTTACTGACGTCGGAGGGAAAAGAAATTGCAGAAAAAAGTGCCGAAGGATTATTGGCTATAAAATACCCATGGCCTTCTATGATACGTACCACTTATGGTGATCATGAACGCTGCCGGCAAACCTATTTTTCAGCCTACCACGGGTATTATTTTACCGGTGACGGTGCCCGGCGTGATGAGCAGGGCATGTACCGCATTATTGGCCGGGTAGATGATGTCATTAATGTATCAGGTCACCGGTTGGGCACTGCTGAAATTGAGAATGCCATCAATGAACACGACCTGGTTATCGAATCTGCCGTTGTGAGCTATCCGCACGATATAAAAGGACAGGGCATTTACGCCTACGTGATCTGTGATAAACTACCTGCAGATGAAGAAAAAGCCCGTAAAGAAATTCACTTTATTGTAGAATCCATTATTGGAAAAATAGCAAGGCCTGATAAAATCCAATTCGTTACCGGCTTACCCAAAACCCGTTCAGGTAAAATTATGCGTCGTATTCTGCGCAAAATAGCCGAAGGTTCAACCAGTGATTTTGGTGACATTTCAACGCTGCTTGATCCCGGTGTGGTAGAGTCTATTTTAAAAGGAAAAATCTAATCATCCCCATCCACAGGTTTCGTAAGAAACCGCCCAAATCGTCCCGCAAGGGACGAAATATTATACACCTCCAAAAGTACCCTGTAACCGGTTTCGAAAGAAACCGGCTGAATCGTCCCGTAGGGACGAAATATCGGTAACGACGAAGGAGGAGCCGAACACAGCCCCGCCCTGTAGGGGCGGAATATAAGGGGTGGGGGAATCCCTAGGACTCCAGTTTCATCAGAATGTAATCCAGAAATTCCTGCTTAACGGCCGGGTCCTTAAATTTTCCACCAAACTCACTGGTTACAGTACTACTCTGAATATCGCGGATACCGCGCGAATTTACGCAGAGGTGTTTGGCATCAATAACACAGGCCACATCTTCTGTTCCAAGGTATTTCTGAAGGTGTTTCACCACCTGCATGGTCATCCGTTCCTGTACTTGAGGACGTTTGGCATAGTAATCAACAATGCGGTTCATTTTGGAAAGACCAATGACATGTCCGTTTGAAAAATACGCCACGTGTGCTTTACCTACAATGGGTAAAAAATGGTGTTCGCAGGTAGAATACACCGTAATGTCTTTTTCTACCAGCATTTCTGAATAATTGTATTTGTTATCAAAGTCAGACGATGTAGGAGCCTTTTTAGGGTCCAGTCCGCCAAAAATTTCTTTGACATACATTTTAGCAACACGCTTCGGGGTTCCTTTCAGGCTGTCGTCTGTCAGGTCAAGACCCAATGTGTGCATAATTTCTGTAAATTTTTCTTCAATTAATTTGATTTTCTGATCGTCAGACATATCAAAGGCATCTGACCGTAGAGGCGTATCACCGGCTGTTGAAAGGTGGTTTTCGCCAATACCGTCTGCATCGTTTTTTTCTATATCCATTACCGGTTTCATAATGTGGCGCAAAGTTACTAAGATATATTTGTATTATCCATAACGCTTCTAAATAAACATTGTTCAGCACTTTATGCAAAGTTCACCCCTGTTAGACGAGAAATCAACGAAATTCTTACATTTGCTGACCTAAACTCGAAACAGTGGCAAAGAAGAAATCAAATCCGAAAGAGGCCTTGTATCAGGCCTGTCTGGCTTACGCTGAAAAGCGTATTCAAACTGCCACTGAAGCGTATAAAAGCGCACAGGATTCTGCAAACGAGGAAACCAAGAACACGGCCAGCGAAGATGACAACAGCAAGGCTATGCTCCAGATTGAGGCAGAACAGCAGGCCAAACACATGGTAGAAGCACGCAAATTAAAAGAAGAAATGCTGCGCATTGATCCATCCCTTGAAACAAACCAGGTAATGGCGGGCAGTTTGGTAATTACCAGCCTGGGTAATTATTATATCTCTATCAGTGCAGGTAAAATTGACCTGGACAAAAAAAGCTATTTTGCTATTTCTCTTTCGGCTCCGGTGGCGCAAGCGCTTAAGGGCAAAAAAACAGGAGAAAAAGTAAAATTTAATGATAAAATGATCGAGATACTGGATGTAATCTGATCCAACTTCTCTTTTTTCCGGTTATTTTACGGGTAATTTATGTCAGACACTGTCTTAAAAGCAGCACTCTATGAACGCTGCGTGCAGTATGCCGGTAAGCGTATTCTGAACGCAAATGCGGCTCTGCAAAACGCGCAGGAGGCTGCTAACGAAGAATCAAAAAGCACAGCCGGAGATAAGCACGATACCAGCCGGGCCATGATGCAGATTGAGGTTGAACAGGCAACCCGGCAATTGGCTGAAGCTGAAAAATTGCGTGATGAATTAACACGTATCAATGCCACTAAGACGTATGATGCTGTAGTTGCCGGAAGTCTGGTCAAAACATCACACGGCAATTATTTTGTTTCTATTGCAGCAGGTAAGCTGGATTTTGAAGGACAGACCTATTTTGCGGTATCGGTTTCTTCCCCGGTTGTTCAGGCTTTGAAAGGACTTAAAAAAGGAGATCGTACTGTGCTTAACGGAAACAATCTGGTGATCAATGAGGTGTTTTAGCATGCGCTTGATCTAATTACCGTGATTATTTTTTCTTGGTCTTTCAATTTCCTGAAGTTTTGTACCGATAAAAAAGCAGGACCAAAAAATATCCGTGATGATCTGTAAAATCAGTTTCATCCATGTTCAATTGCGTTCTCTTTCAACGGGTACTCCTCCGAAAAAAATGGTTTTCAGTTTTTACGTAATAAATTACAGAAATGTGAATTTAAATTATCCTGAATTATGTCTTCACATACGTGGAAGAAAAACACATAGCGCTGCTGATTTCCGTTTTTGAAAAAGAACCTATGTGAAGCCTATGTATTCTACTGTGCCTATGTGTTTCAAAAAGAAGTTTGAATTTACCGCATTGTTTTAGAAAATTAATAGCGGTCTGAATTCATGAAAAAAATCAGCAGTTAAAAACTTACCAGTGTTTTGAATTTCTCAGCCTCGTCCCGGATAAATTTTTGCTTCACATGCTCCGCCAGCGGAATCCGGCCAAGGCATTTCAACCCTGAAATTTTCAAAATAATTTCTTCTGTTTCCGGGTTAGAAGGACCGTTAAAAAGAATGCCGGCCACTTTCTGATTTCGCATTTTCAACGCTGCAATACTGAGCAGGGTGTGATTAATACTGCCCAGGTAATTTTGAGAAACAAGTATCACTTCTACCTTCAGCTGATCAATCAGGTCAAGCATCAGATCGCCTTCATCATTGATCGGAACCATGAGCCCTCCCGCACTTTCAATAATCAGGTGATTTTGGGTTTGAGGCAGTTGAAAATCGTCAAGACGGATGTGAATCCCATCGGCCTTTGCCGCTGCATGAGGTGACATGGGCTGTTTCAACCGGTACCGTTCTTCAAAAAAAACAGATTCTGAATTGGAGATAAGACTTTTGACCCGCATGGTATCTGTAAAGTCAAGTCCGCCTGCCTGAATGGGTTTCCAGTAATCTGCCTGTAAGGCTTCAACCAATATCGAAGCGCAGATTGTTTTGCCTACGTCTGTTCCTGTTCCGGCTACAAAATATGTTTTCAGTTCAGACATCCGATCAGTGCTTTTATTTCTTCACGTGAGTTATAACTATGCAAACAAATGCGGATTCGCTCCTGTCCTTTTGGAACGGTGGGTGACAGAATAGCTTTTACAGCAAATCCGGCCTGTTGTATATGTGCCGCAACCTGCCGGGCCTCTTCATTGCCTGGAATGATAATGGATTGAATGGGTGACGAACTTTCAATGCAGGTTACCGGCACACGTTTAATTTCACTGCAGAAAAAAGCAATATTCTCCGTCAGCTTTTTCCGCTCTGCATCCATTTGGGCAACTTTGTTTACGGCAAATTCAATACGTTCCTGGGCGTGAAGTGAAGGGGCGGTACTGTATATAAACGGCCGTGCAAAATTCACCAGAAAGTCTCTCACCTTGTTTGATGATAGGACAATGGCTCCGTGACTTCCGTATGCTTTTCCAAAAGTGATGAGTTTGCAGAATATGCTTTGATCAATACATCGTTCAGTTGCCAGACCGCTTCCGCCGTCGCCGTATAATCCGCCTGAATGCGCTTCATCCACAATCAGGTATAGGTTGTGTGCATCACAAAATTCAGCCAGTAATTCAAGCGGTGCCTGATCACCATCCATGGAGTAGATACTTTCCACCGCAACATATACGGTGCCTTCTGCAGCACGCAGCCTTTCTTTTAAATGCTGCAGGTCGTTGTGCCGGAACGAAAACGATTTGGCCAGGCTCAGGCGAATACCATCGCGTATAGAGGCATGCACATATTCATCGTATAAAACCGTATCGCCTTTTTGAGGAATGCAGGAATAAATTCCAAGGTTTGCATCGTAGCCGGAGTTAAAAAGCAAACCAGCCTCATGCCGGTAAAAATTGGCCAGGTAATTTTCTAAACGCTCAGTGTATTTTGAGTTTCCTGAAATGAGTCGTGAACCAGTGCTGCCGTAATTCAGGTTTGCTTCAAAAGGCAACTGTGCAACACCCAGGTAATCATTTGAAAAAAAATCCACACTGTTGCCCTGAATCATTAATTCTCTGAAAGCATGGTCTGCTTTACGCTGATTAAGTTTGTTGACAATAGATTCAGGCGTTTTCATGCAGGACTGATTCAGTAAAACGTTTCCTAAAAGTAGCCAAAAAATGATGAGGGTCCAAAAAATGCCGGTAAAATTAGCTGTAGCGGATTTCTTTGGTGACCTGCGCAAATGATTTAAACATGGCTATAACACCGCAGTATTTGTCAAACGAAAGATTCACCGCTTTTTCCGTTTTTTCACGGTCAACGTTGTCACCCTTAAAAGTATAAAGTACATGCACGCGGTTATAAATTTTAGGATGTTCGTCCGTCAGGTAACCCGTCACTTCAATAGAAATACCGGCTACCTCAATGCGCATTTTCTGAACCAGTAAAGCAATGTCCATTCCGGTACAGCCGGCAAGCGAAACCAGCATAAGCGGTTTTGACCGGTTGCCTTTGTTCTGTCCGCCAACATCTTCGGCTGCGTCCAGTTTTACCATTCCGCCAGGCGCGTCTGCTTCAAAATACATGTTGCCTTTCCAGTTTGCAACAACCTGATGCTGATCCATAAAGTTCAGTTTTGACAAATCAAAGGTAACGAATGTTCCTGAACTACCTGACAACCGTGTCACAACTGAGGTGAAAATGAATTTTTAAAATGCTTAATTAACGCATACCCAATCTGAAAAATTCAAAAAAAATACGATCTTAGGTAAAAATTCACGAAGCATGGCATTACCGAATATTTTTACAACAGAAGTTTCAGAGCAGGTTGTGAACCGGATAAACACACTGAAAGCGGATACCAGATCGCTTTGGGGAAAAATGAGTGTTGACCAGATGCTGGCGCATTGTTCTGTCAGTTATGAAATGGCCTTTGAAAATAAGCATCCAAAACCGGGAGCATTTGCCCGTTTTATGCTCAAACTTTTTGTGAAAAAAATTGTTGTGAATGAAAAGCCTTACGGCAAAAGCAGCAGAACAGCTCCGGCATTTTTAATTGCTGATTACCGTAATTTTGAAGCAGAAAAAACAAAACTCGTTAACTACATCCGTAAAACGGCAGAGGCAGGCGAAAAGCATTTTGACGGTAAAGAATCACTTTCGTTTGGCGCGTTGACTAAAACTGAATGGAATAATTTGTTCTACAAACACATTGATCATCATTTGAAACAATTTGGAGCCTGATTTTTATGGAATCTGAAGAAACATATACACTTCCGGTGCTTACAGCAGAAGAAGTACGGGTGCTGGGAGCACTGATGGAAAAAAGTAAAACCACACCTGATTATTACCCCATGACCCTGAATGGCATTACGGCTGCCTGTAATCAAAAATCATCACGTAACCCGGTGGTGGAGTACGATGATGAAACCGTGGTACTGGCTATTGACGGCCTTAAGCGTAAAGGGTTTGTGAGCCCGGTGATTGGTGGCGGAAGCAGAACCAACAAATACAAACACAACTTTAACAACATGTTTGACATTCCAAACGGAGGTGTTGCTGCCCTGTGTTTGCTTTTTTTGCGCGGACCGCTGACACCCGGAGAGATCAATTCCAACTCGGGCAGGCTTCATGAATTTCAATCCCTGGCATCGGTGCAGGAAACCCTGCAGCAACTGTCGTCTTACGAAATGCCGCTGGTAAAAGAATTACCCAAACGCCCGGGGCAAAAAGAGGTGCGCTTTTGTCATTTGTTTTCAGGCATGCCCTCTGAATCAGAACAGGATTTAATGGCCGAAGAACCGGCACGAAAATCAGTAAACAGCCTGGAAGCACGAATTGAAACCCTTGAAAAAGAACTGGCTGAGGTAAAGGAGAAACTGGATGATTTGATTAAAGAGTTGAAGGGGTAGTCTGCTATGTCGGTTTGTTTTTGATTCGTGCATTCAAGGCAATTTTTGGATAGATCAGGTCCTGAACCTGTGGAATAAAAAAAAAATTAAACAACCCTGAAACGACCCCCGAAGAAATTATTCTGATCATGAAAGCATTCATTTCATAATTGAAGAAGTATCAATCAGCACAAAAAAAAGGAGACCAAAGCCTCCTCTATTTTTTTCAATCTTATAACTTATATATTAAGTCTTACAACTTACTTCACCTAAACCAACATCTTCACCGGATTCTCCAGAATTTCTTTCAGCGTTTTCAGAAAAGCAGATCCAACAGCTCCATCCACCACGCGGTGATCACATGAAAGACTCAGTTTCATGACATGTCCCGGCACAATGGCTCCGTTTTTCACTACAGGTGTAGCTTTGATCTGACCAACAGACAAAATGCATCCGTTAGGTGGATTAATGATAGACGTAAAATCTTCAATTCCAAACATGCCCAGGTTAGATACGGCAAATGTTCCGCCTTCCATTTCCTGCGGCTGTAGCTTTTTTGTTTTGGCCCGTGATGCCAGGTCTTTAATTTCTGTGCTGATTTGGGCAAAACCTTTCGCATCGGTGTAACGAACCACGGGTACTACCAGTCCTTCATCAACGGCAACAGCAACACCAACGTGTATGTGATTGTTGTACCGGATAAAATCACCCATCCAGTCAGCATTTACTTTGGGGTGTTTTCTTAAAGCAGAAGCAACTGCTTTTATGACTATATCGTTGAATGATATTTTCACATCGCTGTCTTTGTTGATTGCTTCACGTGCAGCCATGGCATTTTCCATATCCACTTCCATTTTGAGGTAGAAATGCGGTGCTGAAAATTTGGAGGCTGAGAGTGTCCGTGCAATTGCTTTGCGCATTTGTGAGTTCGGAACATCGGTGTACGATTCTGTTCCCACCGCTGCATAAGAAACGGCTGCCCCTTTTGAAGAGGCTGCTGCCGGAGAATAATTCTCAATGTCTTTTTTTACAATGCGGTGATTTTCGCCGCTGCCACTTATTGTTGCCAGGTTAATGCCTTTTTCTTCGGCCATTTTTTTGGCAAGCGGAGAAACAAAAATCCGTCCGTTTCCGTTAGACGGAGCCGAATGAACGGCCGCCGTCATTGTGGGAGAGGTCGCGACCTCTCCTACGGTAACGGGTGTTTGTGTTTTAACCGGTTCTGTTTTGACAGGTGCCGGATCTGGTTTTTTAGCTTCTGTTGCTGTTGCTCCAACTGTTGCAGAATTTCCTGCATCTGCCAGTAAAGCCTTAATGTCTTCGCCTGCTTTTCCAATAACAGCCAAAACACTGTTAACCGGAGCTGCTTTTCCTTTTTCAACACCAATATGCAATAACACACCATCGTAGAATGATTCAAATTCCATGGTGGCTTTATCGGTTTCTATTTCTGCAAGTAATTCACCTTCTTTAACGGCGTCACCTACTTTTTTATGCCAGGCAGCAACAACCCCTTCGGTCATTGTGTCTGATAATTTAGGCATGCGAACTATTTCTGCCATAATGTTAAGCTGTCTTGTGTTTTAAGTTGTGTTATGCTAAATACTCTTTTACGTACGGATAGTCGTCCTGGCTGTAAACATCTTTGTAAAGTTCTTCTGCTGCAGGCAACGGAGAGTCTTCAGCAAATTTGATGGATTCTTCCACCTCTTTTTTAACCCAGGCGTCAATTTCTTCAACCTGTTTTTCAGTGAGGAAATTATTTTCTTTGATCACGCGCAATACATGTTCAATCGGGTCTTGTTCCACCCATTCTGCAACCTCTTCTTTGGTACGGTATTTCTGCGGGTCAGACATGGAATGCCCTTTGTAACGGTAAGTGCGGATATCGAGCAATGTGGGTCCGTCACCGCGTCTTGCACGGGCGCAGGCTTCTTCAAAGGCCTCGTGTACGGCTTCCGGCCGCATGCCGTCAACTGCAAACGATGGCATTTCGTATGACAAACCAATTTTTGAAAGGTCTGTTACGTTGGTAGTACGTTCAACCGAAGTACCCATGGCGTAATTGTTATTTTCAATCACAAAAATAACCGGTAGTTTCCAGGTCATGGCCATGTTGAATGTTTCGTGCAAAGCTCCTTGCCGGGCAGCTCCGTCACCAAATGAACAAACACAGACATTATCAGTTTCGTTGTATTTTTCGGCAAAAGCAATACCGGCACCCATTGGAATCTGCGCGCCTACAATCCCATGTCCTCCATAGAACCCGTTGGCCACGTCAAAAAAGTGCATGGATCCGCCTTTGCCTTTGGAGCAGCCGGTAATTTTTCCATAAAGTTCAGCGGCCAGAATGCGCGGGTCAGTTCCTAAAGCAATCGGGTGTCCGTGGTCACGGTAAGCGGTTATATGCTTATCTCCCTTTTTACAAGCTGATACAGCACCAACAGCAACTGCTTCCTGACCAATATAGAGGTGAAGAAAACCGCCGAATTTTTGCTGAATATAAAGTTGTGAAATACGCTCTTCGAATTTGCGAATCAGCAGCATGTCTTTATACCATTTTACATAGGTTTCTTTTGAAAACTTGCCAGACGCTGATTTGCGGTTTGTTTTGTTGGGTTTATCTGCCATTTTTGTAGCCATACGCACTGAATATTCCTTTGAACTCACAAATATAGTTCAATATTTTTTAAAATGATTGGTTTGAAACCCTTGTACGTGTACTTGGGCCGGCATGTTTCACGGTACCTTCACATTCCTAAAATTTGTTTAAATCAAAGGATTGGGCAGATTTGGGTTGTAACCTTTGCCAAAAAATGAGTATATTTAAATCAATGACGCTTCTTTTGAAAAATATCCTTTTTGTACTGGCAGGACTGACCTTTCATGCCGGAATGGCTCAAAATATTGGCAGAATTGATTTCTCAGAGATAAAAAAGAACGTTGAAAATCCGGCATCGGCCTATTACTATCCAAACCTGCTGGAGCGTATTTGGGCTGATGATACAACCCTGAACTATTCAGACTATAAGCATCTTTACTACGGCAATGTATTTCAGACCTATTACCATCCCTATGGGGTGAGCAATGCCAAAAAGGAATTTTCAGACATTTTTAAATCAGGCGAGTATCAGAAGGCGGTTGAAAAAGGCCGGGAGGTGTTGGCTGAAAACCCGGTTGACATTGAAGTTACGCTCAAAATGATCATTTCATTTCTGGAACTGGAAGATACGGCGCAGGCCCGCATTTATGGCAAAAAGTATTTTGGATTTCTGGATGTGATCTATGCCAGCGGTGACGGTAAAAGTCTTGAAACGGCCTATGTGGTTATTTCTGTCGATGATGAATACCGCATTGTGGGCGATCTGGGGCTTTACGTAAAACAGCAAATGCTCATAAATGACTGTGATCTGCTGCTTTTTGAGAAAAAGGGGCAGGGCCGGGTTCGCCGGAAAAAAATTAAAGAGCTCTATTTCAACGTTCAAATGCCTTTGATGAGTCTCTCCAAATCCTTTAAAGATGCTGATTTACCAGACCCTGACAAAGACCCGGATGAAGAGGAGGAGGAAGAGGTGAATGAAGATGAATAGGTTCTCAGAGAAAGTCAGCACTGAAGCTTAATGGAAGCAGATCGGCGCAGGTGTCAAACTGCAAAATGGTGCCGTTTTTGGAAACCAGCAATACGGGTATGGCTTTTTTCTGACGGTTTTCTACTTCTACCAGTGTTTGCCGGCAAAGGCCGCAGGGCGGTACCGGGGCAGGCAAATCCTTGTCAACGTAAATGGCTATAATTTTGATTTTTTGAGCAGGATAGTTTGAAACAGCGTGTGAAAGCAGCGTACGCTCAGCACAGATACATACCGGGTATGACGCGTTTTCAACGTTGGTCCCCTTTAGAATCTGGCCGTTTTCAAGAATCAGGCCGGCACTTACCCTGAAATTGGAATAGGGTGCATAAGCCTGTTCTGCAAACTGAATGGTTTCTGCAATCAGTGCCTGTACATCCAGGTCAAAGTCCCGGATAGATTGGGTTGACCGGTAACGGATATGAATGTTCTTTTCTTCCATAGTCAAACAGGGTATACGAATTATCCCTAAAATTGTTCGGTACGTCGTTAATCGGTTGACTTGAACTAAAAATAAATTACATTTGCTTTAAGAGGAATGATAAAAGAGAGCGAATACCACGAGGAAACCATCCTGCAGAATTTTGAACCCATTACCCTGGAGGAAATGGACGCTGTAAAACTCATGAACCGGACAGATACCAAATTTGTTCTGAATCGCGCTTTTTTTAACCAGATACTTCCAAAACTGGCTGAGTCATACCGGGTGCTTGAAATAGCAAACCGCCGCCTGTCTAGTTACCGCACATTGTATTACGATACAGAAGGCTTTCAGCTTTTTATGGATCACCACAATGAAAAGGGTGACCGGTATAAAATCCGCATCCGCAACTACGTGGAATCAAAGCTGTATTTTCTTGAAATCAAACGAAAATTCAAAGGCAGAACCGATAAAAAAAGAACCAAAGTGAAAGACTTTGAGCTGGAACTTACCAACGAATCTATAAAGTACATTAACAAGGTAATTGGTGATGAGGTGAAGGTGGTACCGAAACTCTGGAACTCATTTGAACGTATTACCCTTGTAAATACAAAAGAGGTAGAGCGGCTGACGCTGGATCTGAACCTGACATTTGAATGGAAAGATAAAAAGAAAGCCTTTGATCACATTGTGGTGGCTGAGCTCAAGCAAGAGAATGTGAACCGCAAAAGTTTGTTTTATACACTGATGAAGGAAAACGGTATCCGGCCAAACAGTATCAGCAAGTATTGCGTAGGTGGAATAACCCTGAACCCGGGTTTGAAAGCAAATAATTTTAAAGATAAAATTTTACTCATCGATAAACTGAAATAACCATGAATCCGATTACAACTGTTAAAGAGGATATTTTTGACCTGACTTTTTTTAGTCCGGATTTGTATGAACTGCTGATTCGTTTTGGAATCAACATGCTGTTCATCACAATTATTATCCGCTATATCTATTACCGCAAAACATCGAACAAAGATTACCTGTTTACCTATTATGCCATTGCGGTTATTTCATTCATGATTTGCTTTGCACTCAAAAAACTGGACATTGATACCGGTATGGGACTGGGCCTTTTTGCCATTTTCGGAATTATCCGTTACCGTACAGATACAGTCCGTATTCGTGAAATGTCATACCTGTTTATTGCCATTGGATTGTCTGTAATAAACTCTCTTTCCGGGAGACAAATTTCTATTCTGGAGATTGCATTCATCAACGGAATTGTGACGCTGATGGTTTTAGGTCTGGAGTACTGGTGGCTGATGAAACAAGAGACCATTAAGACCATTGTTTACGAAAAAATAGAGAACATTAAACCCCAGAATTATGCGGCACTGAAAGCTGACCTGGAGGCCAGAACCGGTTTAAAAATCACCAAAGTGGATATTGGAAAAATTGACTTTTTAAAAGATACCGCCCAGGTAAAAATACACTACATTCCGGTTGATCAGCCTGAAGCGTATTCAAGTGATTTTACAGAATAGTTTTTTACTGAAAATAGTTACAGAACGAGCAGCTTTAAACTGCTCGTTTTTGTTTTCAGAAAATAAATTCCCGGTTGCAGGTTTAAAATCAGGGCAGGTTCTTGCGGCATTACCAGGTTTTGAACCAGTCTACCATCTGCTGAATAAACTGAAAACGGCGTTCCGGCATCAAGACCGGATAGCGTCATTTCACCGGTGGTTGATGGATTTGGATACACCCTGAGCACATCTGTATGGGTTACCGCATCAACAGACAAACTGGTAGTGGCAACAGCAAGTTCAAGTGTATCAGAACGGTCACAGTAATAGGCAATCAGTTCAACCGGGTACGTTCCTGTTGCGGTATAAACATGGGTGGGATTTTCTGTTGCTGACGTGTTTCCATCACCAAAATTCCAGAGCCATTCAAAATCATGCAAACTTTCATTGGTAAAGGAAACCTCATTGCCGTTTACAGTAAACGAAAAAGCAGCCACCGGATCAATAAATGCCGTCTCAACAGAATCTACAACGGTAAGTACATGATGCGCCACACCTTGCAGGTAAGCGGCCTGCGGGGCATTGATACCGGCCGGTAAATAAGTGTTTCCAACGGAAGAAGAGGCATAAATAAGTTCATAAAAAACACAGGCAGACAGGTATGATCCAAAAATGGTTGGATGACTTTCATCACTCACATACAGCGATGAAAAACCAACCGTAGCACTCACATCATTGGCAACGTGTTCATACGCAATTCCAACCGGTGAAAGCATGCCGCTATTGGCATTGGCCATGTATTCATAGGCATTGTAAAGACGCTGGTTCATCTCGGTAAAGGTGTCAATAGAATCCCATTGCGGGTCTCCATTCTGCCGTCCCCAGGTATCGAAAAAAAGCGGAATGGCACATGGGTTTGCGCTGCGGATTGAATCACACAGTATTTCAGCAAAAGGTAAAACATCGGTTTCTACTTGCGACCAGGGAAAGGAGGGGAGCTGACTCTGATCCTGAAGCACTACAAAATCCCAGGTATTGGAGCTGATTTTTGCCAGTGAAGTAGTATTGGACGCGTGCCCTTCCAGGGTATAGCCGCCAGGCGTATTCTGATCTTTGATTAACGTATTTCCGTCTGCCGCAGCCATGTTACTGATAATACCGGGCAGGTCATTGGTATAGACATAGCTGTTGCCCAGAAAGCACACCTTTTTTGTGATTTGTGCCCTTGAAAAAACAGAGAGTACTAAAAATGCAAAAAGCAGCGACGTGAATTTCATGAAGAAGTTGGTTTCAGGTCTTAACGCCGTGTTCACAACCGGGTTGCTTTTTTTTGCAGCTGTCTGCCTGAAAAGAATGGGCAAAAATTGGAATCCTACTCGTTGTGAGGTACCACCTCAATGGTTACAAATCCATAGTGAAATTCAGGAAATGCATAACCCCGTTCAAAAGTCAGTCCGGTAAGAATACTGTTTTTAGCCTTCATCATCAGCGGGGTGCTCACCAGGGTTGATTGATCTTTTTGCAAAATGCAGGATGTTACCTTACCATCCATATTCACAGCAATTTTGAAAACAAATTTACCGGTTTGATTTCCGGTGATGGAGTAGGGAATACCGGTTACAATTTTACGGCCGTCACTTACAATATCACCACTGATTTGAGTCAGGGCCTGTAATGAAAGCAGGCAAAAAAGGACAAACAAAATTCGTTTCATAGCAGGGGACTAAACTGAGATTAAAGATACGGATTCACCACCTTGTTTGACACCGTGCTGCAAATAGTTTTAAAAACAAACGGGTTAAAAAAGGACAGTTATTTTTCACCCACTTTGACAGGCCCTTGCTGATGCAGCGCCTCGTGAATGAAAAAGAAAGTTTTGTCTATTGACTCGTATTCGCCATCCGGCGAAGGTCCGGGTGCCGGTGCCATGGCTATAAATCCATCCTGGTCAATCAAAAAATAAGAGGGAACAGAAGTGACCCTGAATTTCTGCATCAGCGCTTCATCTTTACCAACATATACAATATCCCACAAAAGATCCGGATTTTCTTTTTTGAACTGATCAAATCCCTCGCGCGTTTCATCTGTACAGACAGAGAGAAAGGCAATATCTTCATCGTATTTTTTCTGAAGTTCACCAATAATTCTGAGTTCAGCGAGTGCCTTGTCATTCCAGGTTTCAAAAAAGGTGAAGTACACAAACTTACCTTTGTATTTGGCCCAGGTAATTGGCTCGCCGCCCGTGGTTTTTAACGAAATCATCGGGGCCGGAAATCCTTGTTCAATACTGGTGAGGTAATTCATTACGTTGGTGGCAACAACAGAACTGTGTCTGAATCCCGCAAATTTTGAAACAGAATCAAGCACGGTTAAAATATTACCGCGGAATTGAGGTTCTTTGTAAAAAGCCTTTCCCAGCTTATCTACCATAATCAGTTCGCGAATTTCAGGGTTGGCTAAAAAAAGGTCCTGCTTAAGCGCTTTCATAAGTTGTGTAGGACTTGAATTAGCCAGCGCCAGAAAGATAGCGTGTTCGGTATCGGGGTTGTAATCATTGAAATCTTCACTGTAAAAACGCTTGAGAAAGCGCATGTACTGGTCATTTTCATAATACACCGGAAAAGGCTGAATGTAATTCAGAAAGGTATTCAACCGCTCTTCTCCTTTGCTGTTAAAAGCCTGATCCATTTCAGCAATGTTGTACCGCACGTAGGTCAGAAAAAATTGATCCTGCACGTCTTTGTAAGCCTCAGCTGCATTGGTTTTAAATGTATCCAGGTAGGTGTGAAACGTGTTTGCGTTAATAACATCAGCATGGGCTGCAACAAACATATCAAACCAGCTGTTGTATTGAATAATGCGGTAGTTAATATCGGTTGAATCAAGATCAAAAAATACCAGTTCTGTTTTTTTGGTCTGGAATCCATCCGGCTGCCCCACGGCTTTCAAAAAATAAATGTCATAATTTGTTTGAGGAGCCAGGTAAAGTTCAGCTTCTGTTTTTTGAATGTGAATAATACCTTTAATGGTTGATTTAACTGCCAGCGGAATATGAAACAGGCTGTCAACAGGGCTTACGGTACCTTCTCCAATTTTTATTTTGGTCATGGTCACATAATCCTGGTAGGTGTAAAGAATTACTTTTTCACCAACAAAGCGGGGGGCATAGCCCACAAGCTCATACTCCTCTTCTGCAAATGAAAAAAGCGAAACAAGTAGTAATGTTATGAAGCCGGTAATTCTCATTTTGATTGTATAATGAGTATTTGGTTGTTTGTTACAAATGCTCCTACGTCACCGTTATTCTTTTTTATTTCACGCACAATGGTGGCATTGACAGGTGCCAGTTGCGGGTCAGTCATTAAAAACAGGGTTTCTATTCCTGACAAGGTTTGATTCATTTGTGCAATGGATTTTTCAAATTCAAAATCAGTGGTATTTCGAATACCACGAATCAAATACCGGGCCTTTTTTTGTTTGCAGAAATCAACTGTAAGTCCCTGGTAGGTTTCAATGCTTACTTTTGGCTGCGCGGCAAAAAGTGACTGAATGTGAGCCAGCCTGCTTTCGAGTGTAAACAAATAGTTTTTGGTAGAGTTTACCCCCACGGCTACAATAACCTGGTCAAACAAGGGTAAAAAGCGGTTCACGATAGATTCATGTCCTTTGGTGAACGGATCAAAAGAACCTGGAAAAACGGCAATTCGTTGCATACTACAAAGTTAAGGTGAAATTGGTCAATCCCCGTCGCTGTCAGGATCAAAAAAAGAGAAACATACTCCACCGTAATTACGGATTTCAGTGAACCGGGGTATTTTTTCAAAGTTATTTTCACGGCCGTGTTCTACAATCAAAAGGCCGTTGCTATTCAACAGGCCCCGCTCAAAAACAAGTCGTGGAATTTCAGCCTGGCCGGGCATTGCAAATGGCGGATCTGCAAAAATCAAATCAAAGGTGGCCTGAGTCTCTTCCAGAAAACGCATGGCATCCTGTTTAATAATTTGCCAGTTAGCGGCATTCACCGAGGTTTTCATGGATTGCAGAAATTTGCATGAAACGGCGTGATTGTCAACACTGGTCACCTGTCCGGCATCCCGTGAAATAAACTCAAGGCTGATGCTTCCTGTTCCGGCAAAAAGATCCAGAATCTGCAGGCCGTCAAAATCATACCGGTTTTCGAGAATGTTGAAAAGCGCCTCTTTGGCAAAATCAGTGGTGGGGCGTGATGGAAAATTCCGCGGCGGATCAAATCGTTTACCCTTGTATTTACCGCTGATTACACGCACAAAAGTTGTTTTGCAAGCATGAAATATTCTCCTTTTTCAATTTCATCAGACAGGTTGGGAGTGTTTTTGAAAAAAGACCTGAACTCATTCAGCGGCCCCCAGGTTGCCGGTATGCCGTATAATTGAAGATTCAGATTTTCCTGCTGAATGCCTTTTTGTTCAGCCACAAAAAGTACATGGTAAACAATGTCGGCTAAAGATTTGTAATCAAAACGGTTGAAGTATTGCAGCTTGTTTTTTTCCGTCATAAAAAGGTAAAAACTGCTTTCTTCAATAAACAAATGCGCTTTGGGTGAAAAAGTGGGCTGATCAAAAATACCTTTAAGCAATACCGAAGAACGGTGCAGTATTTTTACCCGTGGAAATTTGATTACAAAAGCTGATTTTACCCATAACGGTAATTCGTAAATGTTTACAATGTCCAGTTCGGGTATGCGGTTATAATCAAGATTGTCAACCGGTTCGGTGTAATTTAGCTTAAAGATCTCAGCCGGCTTAGATACGTTAAAAATTCCGGTAGGAATCAGCGTGTTGCGTATAGCCCCGGCGGTGAGTACAAAGTCAGCAAATTCAGGTTTAAAAAAATCGTCTGAGAGTATTTTATCAAGCCCGGCGCGATTAAATTCAGTTACCGGAAAAACTTTCTGATCAGCTATTTTTTTTGTTGATTTATGAAGCGCAGCGGCAACGAATTTGTCATGCCGAAGATCCATGCACAACGCATGCTGATAAGCAAGAGCTCCGGGAATGGCCATCGTTTAACGTGACCAGTTGTCTCTCAGGTGATTCTCATTAAGGTCACCAATCTGATAGATTTTGAGGCTATCCATGGGGTGTTTCATTTGAATCATCAGGGTTGGTACTTTGATCTCTCCTTTTTGAACAGAGCCGGTATCCAGTTTCACCAATAAGGCTGAATAAGGGACAAATTTCAGGGAATCAGGATGGAAATCAAGAGAAGGCTCCAGTTTTTTACGGTTGGTTACGTATTTTTTGTCGTAGAAAATAGCATCCAGTACCGGTAAATAAAGCGTGTCCCGTGAGAATTTAAGCAGATCAGCCGGCGGATTTGGGCTGTGTGCCAGTACGTTGGCTTCCTGCTCAGTCATCAATTTATCAATTGGTCTGTTGTCGTGGTAAATATAATCACGCTCTTCAGGTGTAATACGGCGTTCAGGCAGTTTTCCAATGTTTGGAACACTCATTTTTTTACCGTTTTTCACAAAGAAAATCAATGAATCAATGTTGTTGGTATAGTATTTATGATATTCTTTAAAAGCTGATTCAGCCGCTTTCAGATCATACATACGGGCTTTGATATCAGTGTCAATTTTTTTGTATTGGGCAATGTATTGAACGTCGTTATCAACGGTCATGTAGTCATGATAAAGCAAATAACAGCTCATTAGCACCATTACGCCCAGAATAGCGTATCCAACAATGGTTCTGATAATGCCAAAAAGGTAGAGGTACCAGATAATACTGCCAACCACAAAGAATAGGGCACCGTAAAGAAATAAGGAACTTTGTTTTACTTCAAGTGGCTCTCCATTATTTAATTCAACTACTTCAGGTACCAGGGCTATTTTCAGCAGGTATATCCCAAGGGCCAGAAATAAAGTTGGCCACATGAAACGGCCAAATTGATATTTTGCGGTATCCATTACACTCATTTTCGATTGAATTTTAGATATAGATTCACTTTGCTGACAAAACTACAATTTTTTTTATTGGGAGAACCGTCACAGAATATATTTTTTGCGCCGTTGAATCAATCAAATTCACACTAAATTCGACCTTGTGAACCAGAAACCCCAACACGCCGTATTCAGGCAGGCTTTCAGCGATCAGCTTGGTTTTCAGCCAACAGCTGACCAGGCAGTCGCCATTCAGCAGCTGACAGATTTTGTGCTGAACCGCGATTCACTGGATATTTTTATTCTGAGCGGTTATGCGGGAACAGGGAAAACCAGCCTCATTGGTGCCCTGGTTAATACCATGCGGCTGGTTAAAACCCACACCGTTCTGCTTGCCCCAACCGGACGGGCCGCCAAAGTACTCTCCGGATACAGCGGCCAGAAGGCAGCAACCATTCACCGGCATATCTATTACCCGGGTGATTCAGATGATTCTGCCGGTTTTAGCCTGGTTACCAACCGGTTTAAGGATACGCTGTTTATCGTGGATGAGGCGTCCATGATTGGTATAGACTCCGGGGTTGGAGGCGAAAGTCACTTCACTCCCCGAAACCTGCTGAATGATTTGATTGAATACGTTTATTCGGCTGAAAACTGTAAACTGATTTTTGTGGGAGACCGCGGGCAGTTACCACCAGTGGGTATGGCTATCAGTCCGGCGCTGGATGCAAATTATTTAAAGCAGGAATATGCCCTGCAGGTAATTGAATCACCGCTGAACCAGATTGTAAGGCAAAAAAAAATGTCCGGTATTCTGGAACTCGCTACCGCGCTCCGCGATTTTTCAGAAGAAATTCCGCTGCTGCCTCATAACAAAACAGATGCGCGGGCTTTGAGCGGACTCGATTTGCAGGATGAACTGGAGGCCTGTATCAGTAAATATGGCCGTGATGAGGTAATGGTGGTAACCCGCTCTAATAAAAGAGCCAACCTGTTTAATGAGCAAATTCGCCGCAGGGTATTGTGGCAGGAGGAGGACCTGAACGCCGGAGATGTGCTGATGGCCACCAAAAACAATTACTTTTGGATAGAGCCAAAATCTGAGGCCGGGTTCATTGCCAACGGTGAATTGATGGAAATAAAAAAGATTGTGCGGCGTGAAGAACTTTACGGTTTTGAGTTTGCGGATGTAATTGTGCGGCTAATTGACTATCCGGATATGGAAGATGTGGAACTGAAGATTATTTTAAACTCCATTCGGGTTGATGGGCCTTCATTGCCAAGAGACCAGCTGAAACTGCTTTTTCAAAACATTGTTCAGGAAGATTATCCGTATGAAATGAATAAACGCGTGCGGAACCGGAAATTAATGGCACATCCGCACTTTCAGGCACTCCAGGTAAAATTCGGATACGCCGTTACCTGCCACAAGGCCCAGGGCGGACAATGGGAAGCCGTTTTTGTGGATCACGGTTATTTTACCGATGAAATGTGGAACACTGAGTATATGCGCTGGTTATACACCGCCATAACCCGGGCACGTACACAACTTTATCTTGTTAATTTCAGCCCTGCTTTTGTGGGCGAAGAATCTTAGTTTTATGAAAAAAACGTTCATTATCCTGTTCATCGCTGTTCTTCCGGTAGCCGCTTGCCGAAAAGAACAGAAAACCATTGAGGCTGCTCATGAAATGCAGCAATTTGTCATTGAAATTTCAAACTATGCCAAAGCCATTGATCCTGATTTTTTAATTATTCCGCAAAACGGTGAAGCTTTGTGTTATACTGATGCCAATCCGGAGCTTGCTTTTGTAACAACCTACCTGGATGCGATTGATGGCATTGGGGTAGAAGAAATTTTTTACAACGGTGATCTGGCCATTGATTCGTATCGTCTTAACATGCTCCGCCAATTGGTCGTTTCAGAGAAAATAATGGTTTCTGAATATGTCAATGATGACAATTTAATGGCCGATGCCGTGCAGCAGAATCTGGCTGAAGGATTTTTATGTTTTCCGCGGTCTTCGTCCAATTATAATTATGAATTTATTCCGTCAACCGTAACAAATGAGAATGCTGACAGCATTGTTACCCTTCAGCAGGCAAAAAATTATTTATACCTGATCAGCAACAGCCAGTTTGCAACCAAACAAGCGATGATTGATGCAATTGCCGCAACAAATTTTGACCTGGTGATTCTCGATTTGTTTTTTGAAGAAGAACCGTTCACCGCTGCAGAAATTGACCAGTTAAAAACCAAAGCCAACGGCGGACAACGCCTGGTAATTGCTTATATGAGCATTGGTTCTGCTGAAAATTACCGGTATTACTGGCAAGACAAATGGCGCCTTCACAAGCCAAACTGGTTAAAGAAAAAATACGACGGCTATAAAGATGAAATTTGGGTGGAATACTGGGATCAGGAGTGGAAAGACATTATTTACGGAAACGATGCTTCTTATTTGAAAAAAATTCTGGATGCCGGGTTTGACGGCGTGTACCTGGACAATGTGGAAGCGTACTATTTTTTGTATCACCGGAATTAATTAAAACCGGTAAATTGATATTACTTCTGTTTCTTTCTGCGCGCTTTTTCTTTCACAATCAACGATAACTCGCGTCCCATTTGTCCGGCTACCGATGTGTTTTCCTGCGCGCGGCGCATCAGGTATGGCATTACTTCACGCACTGGTCCGTAAGGCACATATTTGGCTACATTATAACCGTTGTGTGCCAGGTTGTATGAAATATGATCACTCATTCCAAGAAGCTGCGCAAAGTATATGCGGGAGTCGTTTTTGGCAATGTTTTTTTGATTCATAACCGCTACCAGGTGAGCTGAACTTTGCTCATTATGTGTACCGGCACAGATCGAAAATTTTTCAAGGTGATCAACCATAAAATCAAGTGCCAGGTTATAATCCCGGTCGGTGGCTGCTTTATCAGGTTGAATGGGGTCGGGGTATTTTTCTGCCGCCGCTTTTTCACGTTCTTTTTCCATGTAAGCACCGCGCACCAGTTTAATGCCCACAAAGTAATTTCCGTCAACCGCCTCCTGGTATGTTTTCTTCAAAAAATCAAGCCGGTCATGGCGGTACATCTGAAGCGTATTATAAATTATGGCCTTTTGTTTGTTGTATTTGGCCATCATCTGGTTGGTCATGCGGTCAATTCCATCCTGGAACCAACTGTCTTCTGCGTCAATAAAAAGCGGCACATCAGCTTCAAAAGCAGCATTGCAAATAGCATCTACCCGGGCCAGTACAATGGCCAGTTCTTTTTCTTCGGCCGCATTCAGTGTTGCGCCCTCTTTGTTCCATTTTTCCAGTAAATCGGTGCGTGAAATTCCGGTTACTTTAAATACTGAAAACGGAATGTTAGGGTTACCCTTAGCCCGTTTTATGGTAGCTATAATTTCGTCACGGGTATGGTCGAGGTCCGTCTCAGTGCTTTTGCCTTCTACCGAGTAATCCAGGATTGTACCTATTCTGAATTTGGCCAGGTCATTCATTTTTTGTTCACAGTCGGCAATTGATTCACCGCCGCAGAATTGTTTGAAAATGGTTTTTTTGATCATGCCTTTTACCGGCAGACGCAGGGTGAGCGCTGCATTGGCTGCTACTGTCCCAACCTTTACCAGCCAGGGTTTTCCAATCATTTTAAAGAGGCGGTATGACCATTGCAGATCCTTGTCTGTTTTACCCCCAAAAGCAATTTCTGTGTTGTCAAATGAAATCATGGAACAAATATAAATCTAAATTTGTGGCATAACGGCTTGTAACCGGGAGATTTTCTGAGCCGTTCAACTTCCGGCTGATTGTGTTTAAATTTGATTTATGAACCCCCTGTTTTCGCAACCTGCTGCATCTCTTTATTTTGGATCACTTTCTGAAACCGGATTTGAAAAGATTTTACAGCAACAGTATCCGCATTCCCGGTTTGTCCTGCTGACAGATGAAAATGTGGCTGAACACTGGTCTGAATTTATGGTTACCGGTTTTGAAATACTGAGCCGGGCTGAAATTATTGTGCTGCCGGCTGGCGAAGAAAACAAGAACCTGGAGATTTGTCAATCTGTATGGGAAGCTTTATCTGAATATGAAATTGGCCGTGGTGATGTCATCATCAATATAGGTGGTGGAATGATTACAGACCTGGGTGGATTTGTAGCCTCAACATTTAAACGCGGTGTCCGCTTCATAAATATTCCAACGTCCTTGTTGGCACAGGTTGATGCATCGGTGGGTGGTAAAACAGGGGTTGATCTGGGGCCGTTTAAAAACCAGGTAGGCCTTTTTGCAGAACCAGACCTGGTGTTTCTTGATCCGGGATTTTTAGAAACGCTTCCGCAAAACCAGATCCGGTCAGGCTTTGCTGAAATGCTTAAACACGGACTTGTTGCAGATGCCGCTTATTGGAAAAAACTGAAAACGGTAAAACCAGAAAATACGGCTGAAATAGTGCCGTATATTGAACAATCGGTTCGCCTGAAAAAAGCAATTGTGGAGCAGGATTATGCTGAGACCGGTTTGCGTAAAACCTTAAATTTCGGTCACACCATCGGGCATGCGCTGGAAGGGTATTTTCTGAACAAAGAAAATCCGCTGCTGCATGGCTATGCTGTAGGACTTGGAATCATTGCAGAATCGTATATCTCTCTGAAAAAAGGCTTGCTTTCAGAGGTTGAGTTTAACGAAATTGAAGCAGTCTGTAAAACCCATTTTGGTGAAAGCCTGGCTGAAAAACCAATTGCTGAAGAACTTTTGAAACTGATGCAGAATGATAAAAAAAATGCCGGTGGAAAAATTAATTTTTCACTGCTTAAAGGCATTGGAAACTGTGTTTTTGATCAGCAGGTAGAGCGCGGGTTAATTCTTGAGAGTTTGCAATATCTCAATGCGTAGTCATTATCGGAATTAAAAGCTTGTTTAAGCCTCAACTACCGTAAACGAATAGCCTTCCATAATCTGGTTCGCCAATAATTTTTTGCAGGCTTCGTCCGCTTTTTTCTCAGCAGTTGCTTTGGAATCAGCATCAATAAAAAGGCGGATGTGTTTACCGATACGCACATTTGAAATTTCATTCAGCCCCAGGTTTCCCATGGCTTGTGTAACTGCTTTTCCCTGAGGATCCAACAATGCGTCTAAAGGCATTACATCAATTTCAGCTTTGAATTTTTTCATTTTTATTGGCGAATTTATCCGTCGTGGCCTTTTGGCGAAGGCGGAGGTTTTGAATGATGGACAAAAGTAGGTATAAAATTATAATCAGCGGAATGGCCAGCCACTGTAAAGTTGCCAACAGAATTACCGCCAGTGTTAAGAAAATGTAGCGGATCTCATTGCCCTGCCAGCCAAAACTTTTGAATTTCAAGGCGAAGAGAGGGAGCTCGGCAACTAAGAGAATAGACATAAAAATACTGAAGACAGATAAAAAAATGGGATGCATCATGATATAAGCAAATGATAACTGCCATGCCTGATCAGAATGCCATGCCTGAACGACAATTAATGGAATAGATGCAAAAAAAAGCGTATTTGCCGGAGTTGGAACACCAATAAATGAATCAGACTGACGCGTATCAAGATTAAACTTAGCCAGGCGAAACATAGACATCACCGGAATAATTAATGCAACTAAAGGCAGTAGTTTATAGAGCCAGATTATTTGATAGTCAATGGTCGTGTCATACAATGGATTTGCTTCAATTTCAATGAAGCGGTCAAGCGTAGCAATATCGAAGCGAAAAAGACCTGTCGCTTCCATGGGACTTTGTGCGCCTATCATGGAAGCATAAAGCGGAAATGCAATTGCGGTCTTTAGCAATACAAAAACAATCACCCCCGGCGCCACCCCAAAGGTCACCATATCAGCCAGTGAATCCAATTGTTTGCCCAGTTCACTCTGCACTTTCAGTAGGCGTGCAACAAAGCCGTCAAAAAAATCCAGGAAAGCGGAGCTAAAAATACAATACGGAGCCCACTCAAGCCGGCCGGTTAAGGCAAAAATAATGGCCAGAACGCCGCCTAAAAGATTACCTGCCGTAAACAGATGGGGAATTAGTGCTTTGATTTTTGACATACCGCAAATTTGCAGAATAAATTCTGTTAAAACCAATCCATTTCTCCTGTTTTGGATAATTGCCCGGTTTGGCAGTTCTTTAATGTGCCATGTCAGGTTGCCGGCCCCCTGTTTTTACGGTTCGAACAAATAATTCGGTCCAAAACCATCTTTTTGCCCGTCTTAAACGTATTAAGAGTATGAGTATACAATTTTTCACGGATTTAAGAGTTATCTGATCTGACATAGAATTTTGTATCTTTACTGTTCAATACCATGAAATTGAAATCCCTTTTATCTGCCATTTTTGCGTTGGCTTTATCCGGTATTTATGCCCAGGGTGATCTGGCACCCAAATATTCCAACGAGTTTTTGCAAATTGGAGTAGGTGCAAATGCGTTGGGTATGTCTAACGCAGCCGTTGCAGGTGTCAATGATGTAACTGCCGGTTATTGGAACCCTGCGGGACTTACCGATGTGAAAGACTGGATGCAGATTGGTGCCATGCACGCCGAGTATTTTGCAGGCATTGCCAAATACGATTACCTGGCCATTGCAAAACCCATTGACAATGTCAGTACCGCCGGCTTTACATTTATTCGTTTTGGCGTGGATGATATTCCAAACACCACTCAGCTTATTGATGCTTCAGGGAATATTGATTACGATAAAATCACCACTTTTTCGGCGGGTGATTATGCCTTTCTCTTTTCGTACGCCCGCAAAATGCCCGTTGAAGGCTTAAGTGTAGGTGGAAATTTCAAAATTATTTACCGCCACGTAGGTGACTTTGCCCGTTCGTGGGGCTTTGGACTCGATGCTGCCGCAACCTATCAATTGGGCGAAAAATGGCGCTTTGCTGCAATTGCACGCGACGTTACTTCAACCTTTAACGCCTGGTCTTACAACCTCGATGACCAGATGATTGAAACATTTGAACTGACAGGGAATGAAATTCCTGAAAACGGACTTGAACTCACATTGCCTAAAATTATTCTTGGCGCCAGTTACAAGCAAAAAATTGTCAAAGAATTTTATGTGCGTTCTGAAATCAATTTTGATTTAAATACCGATGGACGGAGAAATGTACTCATTCGCACATCACCGGTAAGTATTGATCCGCACCTGGGGGTTGAACTGGGCTATGGCAAATGGGTGGCTTTGCGCGCCGGTATCGGAAATTTTCAGTGGATCAAAAATCCGGATCTGACAGAGGCACTTACACTTCAACCCAATATTGGTATTGGAGTAGGGTTTAAAGACATAAAAATTGATTATGCGTTTACCGATATCGGAGATGCATCTGTGGCATTATACTCGCATATTTTTTCACTGCGTTTCAGCCTGAGTGATCCCAAACTGAAGACCTCGACAAGTTCCATTGAATGAAAAAACTGATCGGCTATATCCTGCTCTTTTTTCCATTTGTTGCCAATGCACAGTATGGAAATGAGTGGATTGATTATAGTCAGAAATACTACTCATTCAAGGTATGGCAGGATGGTGTTTATAAACTCGATTACAATTTGCTGGCGTCAGCCGGTGTGCCGGTTTCAACCATTAATCCCGATAATTTTCAGGTGTTTGGTTTTGACCAGGAACAATACATTTGGGTAGAAGGGTCCGGTGATGGAAGTTTTGATCCGGGTGATTACATTGTTTTCTACGGGCGTAAAAACACATCCTGGCTTGACTCCATGATTTATGATACGCCCAACGATGTTTCCAATAAATATTATCCGCATTATAACGATACCATTCACTATTACCTTTCCTGGAACAGTAGTGCTAGTAACAAGCGGATTCTGGAAGAAACCGATGTCAATTTTGCGGGTTTTACACCTGCTGACTATTTTTTGAGAACCGTTTATTACAGTGGAAATAATACCTACCTCGAAGGATTTAAACTGGCGGGCATGTCTTACGCAACCTATGTCAGTGGAGAAGGCTGGCACGGGCCTTTAATATACATGGCCAATCCGTCAAATTATGAAGATGCCAACCTGTCAACGACCAATGTTTATTCAGGTCCTGGTGCGCCTGACGCAACAGGTATAGCGGTATCATCCGGTGCCTCCAACGCTACCGACACGCTTGTTGTGAATCACCATTTACAGCTGCAGTATACCAGTGCAGATGTGGTACTTTATGATACGCTGTTCAGTGGTTATCAAAGAAACAAACTGGACATTTCAGTTGACCCTGCAACGCTTGAATCACCAACCACGCGCTTCAGACACCGGGTACCGGATGACCTGGGCGTTGCGGCAGATTACCAGGCTGTTGCTTTTGTTGAGCTGACCTATCCGCATACCATGAACCTGGAAGGGGCACCGTATTATAAAATGACTGTTCCCTACAATGTTTCAGAAACAAAAACCCGGTGTGATTTTACATCGTTTTCAGCAGCTACTCCATGGGCCTTTACCTTAACCGGTCAAATGAAAAAAATTCCGCTGATTGACAATGCCGGAACATACCAGGCGTTGGTTCCAAATCTGCCAGGCGGTGAAAACCAGGAAATGGTCGTTTTTGACCAGGACCAAATGATCAATGTAACCACATTGAATGCGGTTAACGGAACCGGTGATTTTGTAAATCTGACCAGCCTTAACTTTGAAGATGCGTACATTATTGTGTCACACAAAAACCTTTGGACTTCAGCAACAGACTATGCCAATTACCGCGCCAGTGCAGCAGGTGGAAGCCACAATGTGCTGCTGGTTGATATTGACGAGCTCTACCACCAGTTTGGCGGCGGTGTTGAAAAGCACGTTATCGGCATACGCCGTTTTATTGATTATGCTTACAACAATGCAACGGTAAAACCATCAAACCTTTTTATCATTGGTAAAGGGGTGCGTGAAGCAAATGAAAGTATTTCGAGTGGTTTTGGTACGCGTCAAAATACGGGGTCGTACCAGTTGTGTCTGGTGCCTACGTTTGGATATCCGGCCAGTGACAACCTCATTACAGCGCGGCTTGAAGGGAATTTATGGGATCCCCTGATTCCAACCGGAAGGCTTGCCGCCAAAGACAACAACGAGGTAATTATCTACCTGAATAAAGTAAAAGAATATGAATTGGCGCAAGATCCCACTTCTGCTTATTCGGTAGATGAAAAATTATGGCAGAAAGAAATTCTGCATTTTGGCGGTGGCGGAAATGCGAGTGAACAAAACACGTTTAAATATTACCTGTCTCAATATGAGTACTCACTCGAAGGGCCTGAATTTGGCGGTAATGTTACCGGGTTTTACAAAACGGTATCTGACCCCATTGATCCGGTTACACTGTACGAAGTGACGGATTATATTAATGACGGTGTTTCCATTATGACCTTTTTTGGTCATGCGTCGGCTGATGGTTTTGACCAGAATGTAGACGATCCGGCAAACTGGAATAACCAGGGAAAATACCCATTGGTTGTAGGTAATGCCTGCCTTACCGGAAACATACATGAACCCAATGACATGAGTACGTCAGAAGAGTATGTCTTAATTGAAAACAAAGGGGCCATTGCGTTTCTGGCCAATGTAAAACAGGCATTTTCAACATCACTGCATGTTTACTCCAACGAATTTTTTCACCAGGTTTCCATTACCAGTTACGGGAGCACCATTGGCGAGCAGGTAAAGCAAACCATTCAAACGGTTCAAACTCCGTCCATGTCTTTTGGGTTAAAAAATGTCTGTCTGGAAATGACCCTGCACGGCGATCCGGCATTGCATGTAAATTATCATCAGCGGCCTGAACTTGAAGTAAATTACAATGGTCTTTTTGTCACACCAAATGATGTAAATCTGACAACTGATTCAATTGACGTGCATGTGGTTATTTACAACCTGGGTAAATCAGCAACGGATACGTTTGCGGTTGAACTGACACGGACCTTTCCAAATAATGGTGGAGATTCTCTTTACGTAAAAGAGGTTCATGGCATTAATTACAATGACACGGTTGTATTCACCATTCCGTTTTACGTGAATGAAGGGTTGGGAATAAATGAATTTTCGGTATCAGTAGATATTCCAAGTATCGTTGCAGAGCAATACGATGAAATAGGTAACAACACCATTAGCAAACAAGTGATTTTTGATGTGGATGGAATTTACCCCGTGTGGCCTTATGATTATGCCGTGGTCCCTGAAGATACCATTACACTGATGGGCTCTACCGTAAACCCGTTTGCTGATTTGGCGGTTTACCGTTTTGAAATTGATACCACAGATTTATTTGACAGCCCTTTTCGTAAATACGCTATAAAGACTTCCCTGGGTGGAGTGGTGCAGGTGGAGTACAATGAATGGATGAATGCTGATGCTGACACCACACAAAGACTTATTCTGGAGGACAGCGTCGTTTATTTCTGGCGCGTTGCGGTAGCAGACACCGGGTCGTATTACTGGATTGAAAATTCATTCCAGCACATTGCCGGCAAAACCGGTTGGGGACAAGATCATTTCTTTCAGTTTAAAAACAACGACTTTTTGTTCCTGGAATATGACCGTGCTGCAAGACGCAGATTATTTGGTCCGTCCTTTAAAACCATCGATTGTGATGTCTATGGAAATGCCAACGTCTGGTGGCAGCATGCATTTACGCTCTACCACATTAACGGCGAAATAGCAGAGTATAATTATTGCGGCACAAATCCGCAGTTTTTGATTTGTGTTATTGATCCCTATACGCTTGAACCGTGGGGAACCCGTTACTGGAACGGTATAACCATGCTCAATCCTGATCACAATTTTGGAAACTCGAATGACAATGGCGGCTGCAGACCGCGGGTTGAATATCATTTTGCATTTCCGCAGAATGATGCAACCTATATGGCCGCCGCTGAAAATATGATTCTGAATGAAATTCCTGACTCCTTTTATTACCTGATTTATACATCACGTTATGCCAATTATGCCGGCTGGGATACCACCAATCTTAACATGTACAACGTATTTGCCGGCTTGGGTTCAGACAGTATTTATGCGGGCAGGCCGCACGTTCCGTTTATTCTGTTTGGCCGCATGGGCGATCCTAATTCACTGGTAGAGGTCTATGCCCAGGACATTAATGAAATGATTCATTTTGAAGACACCCTGTGGGGATACGATTATACCGGCGGTGAAGAATCAACCCTGATTGGGCCGGCTGAAGAATGGAATACCCTTTACTGGAAACAGTTTGCCATGGAAGATCCCAATGAAGATTCAACCCGGTTGTATGTATACGGTCAAACCTGGGATGGCAATGAGGCGTTGTTGATTGACACACTTTTTACGTCAAATGATTCCATTATTGATTTGTATTCAATTATTGATGCGCAGCAATATCCTTATCTTAAACTCGGGGCTAGTTTATGGGATAGCACAGGCTTTACCCCGGCACAGATTGACCGGTGGCATGTATTGTATACCCCGGTGCCAGAAGCTGCGCTGGATGGTTCAGGCGGATATACATGGCTGCCCGATGATTCATTGCAGGAGGGGCAGCAGCTCACCGTTGCTTTTGACATTGCAAATATTTCTGACTGGGACATGGATTCCCTGCTGGTTAATTACTGGATTGAAAACGATGATCACAACCTGATTCCAATTACTTATCCGCGGCAGGATTCATTAAGAGTGGGGCAGGTAATTCGTGACACGCTGACCATTGCATCCGATAACCTGGTTGGTATGAACAGTTTGTGGGTAGAGGTAAATCCATATTCCAATTCCGGCATGACAGACCAGCCTGAAATGTATCATTTCAATAACATGGGGCAGATTCCGTTTGCGGTTAATGCCGATGATGAAAACCCTTTGCTGGATGTTACATTCAACGGATACCATATTCTGAACGGAGACATTGTGGATCCTAAATCAGAAATTCTGATCACCCTTAAAGATGAAAATGATTTTTACCTCATGAATGAAGAGGCTGATACCGCATTTTTTGGATTGTATCTGACATACCCGGATGGTGTGCAGCACCGGTTGAATTTCAGAAATTCACTGGGCGAACCATTGATGGAATGGGTTCCGGCAGATGCCGGCACCAAAAAATTCAAGATTATTTACGACGCTGATCTGACACAGGATGGTACTTACCGTTTGTTGGTACAAGGTGCTGATAAATCCGGTAACGTGTCCGGTGATTATGAATATGATATTGAATTTGAAGTAGACCATCATTCATCGGTAACCAACCTGATGAATTACCCAAATCCGTTCTCTACCAAAACACAATTTGTATTTACCCTTACCGGGTCTGTGATTCCTGATCAGTTTACAATCCAGATAATGACCGTTACCGGAAAAGTGGTGCGTGAAATTACCGTAGATGAATTAGGGCCTATCAAAATTGGCCGCAACATTACCGAGTATACCTGGGATGGAACAGATGAATACGGTGATATACTGGCTAACGGCGTTTACCTCTACCGCGTTATTGTCAAAATAAACGGTGAAAATGTAGATCACCGCACTTCCGGCGCTGATCAGTACTTTACCAAAGATTTTGGTAAGATGTATATACTGAGGTAAGCTCTTTCTTTCAATGAGATCTTCTAAAATAATAAATATCGAATGTTGAATTTCGAATGTCGAAGTTTTCATTGGATGTTTTGATTTTGGTTCCACGAATTTTTACCATGCTATTCGTTTTTTATTCGTGGATTCGTGGCGTTTTTTATCTCATTCAGACTGTGATGTGAAAATAATCTTCGGTCCCGAGCGAAAGGATTCGCTCGGGAGCCTGGGGCTTTCTATAAGAAGATTAGAAAATGCAGGATTGAATGTTCTTTTTCGCCATGAATACACGAATTTTTGAAATGGTATTGTTTTTTATTTGTGCATTTGTGGCAACAACTTCGCACTGTTTTAGGGAGTTATTTGCCAGATTTCAGCCTCGTACACGCAAAAAAGCCACTTTCATCCCAAAAAGAAGCAAATCACTGACATTCTTTTTATTTTAGTGTCAAATTCAAACCCTATGAAATTAATTTTGGTTGTTTCCGGCATTCTTCTGATGACAGCGAATGCAGTAATTGCCCAGAAAAAGGAGGATGCAAAGGCAAATCCGGTAAATTCCGGTCTTGTATCCGGCCTGGCATTCCGTAATATTGGTCCGGCTATGGCATCTGGCCGTATCAGTGATATAGCCGTGAATCCGGATAACCCCAGTGAATATTACTTAGCTGTAGCGTCGGGTGGTGTTTGGAAAACAACCAATCACGGAAATACCTATTCCCCGATTTTTGATCACCAGGGATCGTATTCGATTGGCTGTATCACTATTGACCCCAATAACACCAGCACCATTTGGGTTGGAACCGGAGAAAACAATAACCAGCGTTCGGTTGCATACGGAGACGGTGTATACCGGTCAGATGACGGCGGTTCAACCTGGCAAAACATGGGGCTGAAAAGTTCAGAACACATTTCAAAAATCATTGTAGATCCGCGCAACTCAGATGTGGTGTATGTGGCTGCTTACGGTCCGCTATGGGCTGCCGGCGGAGAACGCGGAACCTATAAAACAACCGACGGCGGTAAAACCTGGAAACAAATTCATTTTATTTCAGAAAACAGTGGAACAGCTGACCTGGTAATGGACCCCAAAAATCCCGATATTTTGTATGAATCGGTTCATCAGCGTCGCAGACATGTGTTTACCTATATTGGCGGCGGAGATGAAAGCGGTGTTTTTAAAACGACCGATGGCGGCACAACCTGGACTCAGTTAAAAAACGGATTGCCGTCATCTAACCTGGGAAGGGTAGGGCTGGCTGTTTCACCTGCTGATCCAAATTATGTCTATGCCATTTGCGAAGCTGAAAATGGTCAGCAGGGCTTTTATCGTTCAACCAACAAAGGCGCGAGTTTTGAAAAAAGATCAGCCTACGAAACAAGTGGAAATTATTACCAGGAGATTATCTGTGATCCGTATGATGTGAATAAGGTTTTTAGTATGGATACCTGGCTGCATCACACTGAAGATGGTGGAAGAACATTTAAAGGCACGGGTGAAAATGATAAGCACGTAGACAACCATTGTATCTGGATTGATCCCGCTGATACCCGTCACTGGCTGGTGGGCTGTGACGGCGGTCTTTACGAAACCTGGGATCATGCTGCGCACTGGGAGTTTAAACAAAATTTACCGGTGACACAGTTTTATAAAGTAGCCTTGGACAATGATTATCCGTTTTACAATGTATACGGCGGCACCCAGGATAACAATTCCATGGGAGGCCCTTCACGTACAATCAACAACGCCGGAATTTTAAACAGCGACTGGTTTATTACCAACGGCGGTGATGGTTTTGAGTCACAGGTTGACCCTACCGATGCAAACATTGTTTATGCACAGGCACAATACGGCTGGCTGGTTCGTTACGATAAACAAAGCGGTGAGTCTATCGGCATTCAACCCATGCCGGGTAAAGGAGAAGCTGCATACCGCTGGAACTGGGATGCGCCGCTGGTAATTTCAAACCACAACAATCAACGTCTTTATTTTGCCGCCAATAAAGTTTTTAAAAGTGATGACCGTGGAAATACCTGGCAGGTTATTTCACCTGATTTAACCCGGCAGCTCGACAGAAATAAAATGGAAGTAATGGGTGAAATTCAGTCTCCGGATGCGGTGATGAAAAATAAATCCACATCCATTTTTGGCAATATTACGGCCATGGATGAGTCGCCCAAAAATGAAAAAATACTTTATGTGGGTACAGATGACGGCTTGATTCAGATTACCAGAGACGGCGGCGCAACGTGGAATAAAAAGGATAATTTTCCAGGCATTCCGGCAATGACGTATGTGAACCAGGTTGTTGCATCAAAGCATGACGAGAATGTGGTTTTTGCGGTTTTCAACAATCATAAGCAGGGCGACTTTAAACCCTATATTCTGAAAAGCACCAATACAGGAGACTCGTGGGTTTCAATTACCGGCGACCTTCCGGCGCGCGGAACGGTTTATTGCATTGCACAAGATCATGTGAACCCTGATTTGCTTTTTGCCGGAACTGAATTCGGTTGCTTTTTTACCATTAACGGCGGCGTAAACTGGATTCAGTTAAAAGCAGGTTTGCCAACCATTGCTATTAAAGACATGGCAATTCAAACACGCGAAAATGACCTGGTACTGGCCTCTTTTGGCAGGGGATTTTATGTGCTGGATGATTATTCACCGCTGCGTCATTTATCAACTGAAAGCCTGGATAAAAAAGCTCTGATTTTTCCAATCAGAACATCGTTGGAATATATAGAAACCAGTCCGCTGGGGCTCACTGGCAGATCATCCCAGGGGTCCGGATTTTACCTGGCAGATAATCCACCGTTTGGTGCCACGTTTACCTATTATGTAAAAGAGGTACCACAGTCTCCGAAAGCTATCCGGCAGGCAGATGAAAAGAAAAAACGCGAGGCAGGTGAAGACATTCATTATCCAACGTACGAAGAGTTTGTGGCGGAAGATAATTACCAGGATCCGTTTTTGATATTTGTGATCAGAGATGCACAGGGGAATGAAGTGAACCGTATTAAAACAGGTGCATCAACCGGTATTAACCGTGTAACCTGGAATCTGCGGTATCCGACAACCACACCTGTTGAACTGAACAAACAGGCTCCCGGCCGTTACAGTTATCCGGATGAAGGTCCGCTGGCCCTGCCCGGAACATACACTGTAGAAATTCATTTGAGCACGAATGGAATTCTGGAAAAAGTGGCTGATCCGGTTTCGTTTAATGTGAAAGCACTTGAAAATTCATCCCTGGCAAGACAATCAGACGAAATTCTGGCATTCAAAAAAGAATTGTCTGAATTGAGAAGATCGTTCCGTGGAACAGCCAGCGAATTTGAAGAATTGCGGACAACGCTGAGCTATATCAAAACAGCTATCGCCCAGTATCCAAACGCTGATATGTCTTTAATGAAAGAGGTAGCAGCTATTGAAGATCTGGCAGAACTGACCTACATTCAGATGTGGGGTGATTACCACAAATCAGGCCGTGATGAAGAAACCGGCCCAAGTACCGGAGATCGTATTGAAGGTATTGTGGGGCAGTGCTGGTACTCAACCAGTAATGTTACCACCACACAAAAAGATCAGTTTGTTTTGGCCAAAGAAGAGTATGGGACCATTCGCAAAAATGTAGATGAAATCAAAGCTCGGGTTGAAGCGCTGGAAGTGAAGCTGGATTCATTTGGAGTACCCTATACACCAAACCGCAGCAACTGGAAACAGGACTGATACTGAACACCAATTTTTGAAAAAACCGGTCACTTCCCTGAATTTACAGGCGCCAGTGACCGGTTTTTTTTGCACGGAATGGAACAGCTTTCATCTTTCAAAAATGAGCGTTGACAAAGTCATGCTCAGACTGATATTAATCATTCATCCGGCATATCCGCATCATTGCTGAATCGTGTTTTTTTGAGTTCCTTTATCCGGTCACAAACGTTTTTTTTTGTACCGTAAGTTTACGCACGGCAGAAATAAACCTAAAAACGAGATTCATGAAAGGATTTAAAGGCCCGATCGAAAAAGATACGCTGGAAAATACAAATTTCCGCAAGGTAGTATACACCAGTCATTACATGCAGCTGGTGCTGATGTGTCTGAAAGCAGGTGAAGAAATTGGTGAGGAAATTCACCGGAATAACGATCAGTTTTTCAGGTTTGAAAGCGGCACCGGAATGTGTATTATTGACGGGAATGAATATGCCGTCAAAGAGGGTGATGCAGTTGTTATACCGGCTGGCGCAAAGCACAACATCATTAACACCAATGCCAATTCTGAATTGAAAATGTATACCATTTACGCTCCGCCTCATCACCAGGATGGAATTGTACGCACGACCAAAGAAGATGCTTTAAAAAACGAGGCAGACTTTCATGGAAAAACAACCGAATAGATGCAAATCTGCTTTTAAAGTGGTAAATTGACAAGACACTTTTGCTGCTTTAAACAGGATGTATGAAAAACAAAAGTATTCAAACAGAAATTGATGCCTGGTTTCTGTATCAGAAATTGGCAGAGCATGAATCAGACGAGACCATTGCACAGGTTTTCAAAAAAATGAGTGACATTGAAAGAGGTCACGCTGAGGCATTTGCCCGTAAAGAAAATCTGCCTGTGGTTGGTCTTATGCAGCCATCGTGGCGGGCAAAAACATTAAATCTGATTGGTAAAATTTTCGGGTACAATTATGTTCTGGGTTCGCTTATGGATACTGAAAAAGGTATTTCCGGCGCGGTACTTAGTCAAAAGAAAAAAAACAACCAGCCTGTTACCGGGGCAGAAACCAACCATGTAAAAATACTGCGGGCAATTCTGGAGAAAGAAGAAAAGGTGACCGGGGCGCAGTTGTCTCGTTTTGAGAGCAGGCATCGTTCTGTGGGTGGTAATGCCATTCGCGCGGCAGTGCTTGGAGGGAATGATGGGCTGGTTTCCAATTTCAGCCTGGTAATGGGCGTTGCCGGCGCCACGGCAGGGAATGAAGGTGTTTTGCTCGCAGGTGTTGCGGGGCTGCTGGCGGGAGCTTTATCGATGTCACTGGGTGAATGGATTTCGGTTAAAAGTTCGCAGGAATTGTATGAGAACCAGATGCAGGTAGAAATGGAAGAACTGGAAACAAATCCTGAAGGGGAACAAAAAGAGCTGGCGCTGATTTACATGGCAAAAGGTATTCCGGAAGATCAGGCGGCACAAATGGCTGCTGAAATTATGAAAGATAAAAGTCATGCGCACGACGTTCTGGTGAAAGAAGAGTTGGGCATCAATGCGGAGGAATTAAAGGGATCTGCAATGGAGGCGGCGCTGTATTCTTTTTTTCTGTTTGCTGTGGGCGCAATCATTCCGGTTTTGCCGTTCATTTTTATGCGTGGCACCAATGCTATTTTGTTAAGTGTTGCCCTGAGCGCGGCCGGGCTGTTTTTGATTGGGGCCGCTATTACATTATTTACCGGCAGAAATGTGTGGTTTTCAGGTCTCAGACAAGTCTTGTTCGGTCTTGCCGCAGCTGCCGTGACATTTGGAATTGGTAAATTAATCGGGGTTTCGCTGGGGGGATGATTTATCAGAGATACTCCTGCACCAGGTAAAAACTGCCAAATGCGGCTATGAGATCAGTTGAACCGGCTGATTTGCGTGCAGCATTTAGTGCATCGGCTGAGTTTTCAAAAAACATTGCATGCAGGCCAAATTCAGCAGCCAACTCCTGAAAAACAATTTTTTTGGTGGTTCGTTTGGAATTGAATTCGGTAAAATAATAGGTTGCGTTTGCGGGGAGCAGTTTAAAAATACTCCGTATATCCTTGTCATTGGCTGCGCCGTAAATCAGGTGCAGTGTATCCCATTTAAGGTTTGAAATTTCATTGAGAAAAACACGCACGCCGTCTTCGTTGTGCGCAGCATCTATAATTAGATCCGGGTGATTCTGCAATTTCTGAAACCGTGCCCTGAACCCGGTATTTTTGGCTACGTTCAGCAATCCGGTCCTGATTTTTACATCATCCAGCTGCCAGCCATTTTTTTGAAGTGTTTTAACGGTGGTTAATACCGTTGACAGGTTCTTTTGCTGAAAACTGCCGGCCAGATCCGTCTCATAGCCAATTGCTTTTTCGGCCAGAATCAGTTCTGCTTTTTTTTCACGTGCAGCTTTCTGAAAAGCAGGCTGTGTTCTTTCATTCCACTCACCTATGACAACAGGTACATTTTCTTTGATGATTCCGGCTTTTTCAAAGGCAATTTCTTCCAGGGTATTTCCTAAAAAGGCGGTGTGATCTAAACCAATGTTGGTGATAATGGCTACTTCCGGCACAATGATATTTGTCGAATCAAGCCGCCCGCCCAAACCTGTTTCAATGACACAAATGTCACAATCGTTTTGCCGGAACGCTTCAAGAGCCATAACAGTTGTTATCTCAAAAAAAGAAGGATTGATTGCCGCCCACGCATCTTTATAAGCAGCTACAAATCCAATCACAAATTTTTCTGAAATCATTTCTCCGTTAACCCGGATACGTTCTCTGAAATCATGTAAATGCGGGCTGGTAAATAAACCTGTTTTGTAGCCGTTTTCCTGCATGATGCTGGCCAGCATGTTCGAAACAGATCCTTTTCCGTTGGTGCCGGCCACATGAAAAAACCGGAGACCCTTTTCAGGATTTCCGGTTAATGTTAAAAGTTGTTTGATGTTAGCGAGACCAGGTTTGTAGGCTGATCCACCTTGTAATTGATAGTTGGGCAGCTGTGCAAAAAGCCAGTCAACCGTTTCTGCGTAAGTCATCAGACTTTTTTGAAAGCAAAGATCTGGTATCCGACATACTCTTTTACCGCACCCGGTTTTTTCTCGTATTTGATGGTTTTTGCCGCGCGGGTAGCGAGTGAAATAAGGTATTCACTTCCGCTGGTTGATTTGGATTCTTTGTAACGGATCTGAACAACGTTTCCGTTTTCATCAACCCATAAATCCAGTGCAATTTTTCCTTCTTCCTGTACATTTCCGTTAAATACAGGTTCAGTGGTAATTTTGCGGTTCAGGTTTGAATTTCCGTAACCACCGGGTCCGTTTCCGTCTCCCACGCCCGTTCCGTCACCATCACCAAAACCAGTACCGGTTCCGTTGCCATTTCCGTCACCGCCATTACCATTAAAGCCCAACGACTGATCAGGTTGTGGTTGATTGTTGACACCGTTTTCTGTTTGATTCTGATTGCCTGAAGGAACGTAAACGCTTTCTTCCTGCTGGGTCAGGTTTTGTTCGGCCGAATTTTGAACCTGCTCATCAATCGGGCTTGGACCACCTTGTGAGCCGCCGCCGCCTGGTTCTTCGCTGTCAATATATTCGATTGGAATATCCATATCTTCCAGGGCAACCGGAATAATGATTTCTTTCAATGGAGGATCCGGTTCTTCCATACTAACCAGCAGAAAAAATAAGGTGTTCAACATGATAAAGATCAACGATGCATACAATGCACGACGGTGATCTTCTTCTCTGAGTGTTTTAAAAAAACTTAACATTTTCATATCCCCTCCTCGTTTTAATTAATTTCTATAAGATAATACGGGTTTCCAGCCTCTTTGTTTCGCCAAAGCAATAATAGAGAAGATGGTTTCGTAGTTTGCGGTCTTATCTCCGGATATCTTCAATCCGTCCTGTCCGCTTTGCTGCATCTTGCTTTCGAGAATAGGAACTACCTCTTCAAACGTATAATTTTCGGGTGCATTCGGGTCGAAAAAATAATGATTATCTGCCGTTACGCCAATTTCCAACGGCGGATTTGATTGAGAAGTAGTTGCACTGTCACTGGAAGGTAGATCAACCGGCAAGGTTTCATTACTCATGGTACTGAGGATGATAAAAAAGATCAACATCAGGAAAATGAGGTCGGTCATGGAAGCCATACTGGCCTCAACTTTAACCTTATTTCGTCTGCCTAAATCCATATCTGTTTAGTTTAATACAACTATTTACCCGGTTCGTTCAATAAATCCAGGAACTCAATGGAAGCGCCTTCCATGTTATGCACCACCTTGTCTACTTTTGAAATCATGAAGTTGTAAGCCATAAAGGCAATAATACCAATGATCAAACCGGCAATGGTGGTTACCATGGCCTCCATAATACCTCCCGAAATGGCAGACAATTCAATTTTGGCAGAGAACTTCAAAACGTGAAACGTGTCCACCATACCCAGTGTTGTTCCAAGGAACCCAATCATTGGGGCTGCACCGGCAACGGTTGCCAGAAATCCAAGTCGTTTCTCCAGCTGATAAATTTCCAGTTTACCTACGTTTTCAATAGAGCTGACAATGTCTTTCATCGGTTTACCAATGCGTGAAATTCCTTTTTCAACCATGCGGGCTGCGGGGTTATTTGTCTGGCTGCAAAGTGCACGTGCAGCATCAATTTTCCCGTCCACGAGGTATTCTTTTACCTTGATCATAAAGTTGCGTTCGTCTTTTAATGCTTTTTGTATCATCAGAAAACGTTCCACAAAAATGTAGACTGTCATGACAGATAAAATTCCAAGTGGAATCATTGTCCACCCACCCATTAATACGAGATCCCAAAGTGGAATTTCCTTGGTCAGTTCATTGACACCTTCAGCAACCTGCTGATTGTCTGTTCCGGTGAGATCACCTGTTTGAAGTAATACCGTGAAAAAACTCATAATCAATTTGTTTTAGTTAATTAACGCGTTAATATTCTCTTTGTTACACGTGTGACGTGAAATAGAAAACAGCTGCACCGGCTGCGTATCCGGCAAAAGCGTATCCAGTCATTCGTTTTATATACCAGCCAAAACTGATTTTTTCAAGTCCCATTACTGCAACGCCTGCAGCAGAACCAATAATTAAAATACTTCCGCCGGTACCGGCACAATAGGCCAGAAACTGCCAGAAAGCGCCGTTGGCAGCAAAGTCTCCGGTTGAAACCGGGTACATTCCCTGTGCGGCTGCAACCAGTGGTACGTTATCAACTATAGCAGAAAGTATGCCGATTGAAATGTTGATGGCATACATGTTTCCACCCAGCGTCTGGTCCAGAAAATAGGCAGCAGAATTTAAATGGCCTACCTCCTGGAGAGCGGCAACAGCCATCAGAATTCCGAGGAAAAAAAGCACGCTGGAGGTGTCAATTTTTTGCAGTACAGAAATCACCGAAAGTCCTTTTTTCTTCTCTTCCGATTTGCGGCTGTGCATCAGTTCACTGATCAGCCAGATAAGACCAAGGCTCATCATCATGCCGGTGAATGGCGGTAAATGCGTAATGGTTTTGAATACCGGAACAAACATCAGGGCGCCAACACCCAGTGCAAAAATTAAGTTGCGTTCAAACTGGGTTACTGAACTGATTTCATGTCCTGGTTTGTTGTGATCAGCTTTTGCCGGGCGCTCTACATTGCCTCTCATAAACAGGGAAGCAATAATGAGTGGTACAGTAAGTGATGCAAATGCAGGGAGAAAAACATTTGAAATCAGCGGCATGGAATCAGGTAACTGACCATTGTTCCAGAGCATGGTTGTGGTTACGTCACCAATTGGAGACCAGGCACCGCCAGAATTAGCCGCAATGACCACAAAGCCGCCAAAAATCCACCGGGTTTCTTTATCACTTACCAGTTTCCGGATAACAGAAATCATGACAATGGCTGTTGTCAGGTTGTCCAGCGCGGCAGAAAGAAAAAAGGTAACCAGTGCAACAACCCAAAGCAATTTCACTTTGTTGACCGCCTGAATTTTGCTCGTGATCACTTCAAAGGCAGAATGTGCATCCATCAGTTCCACAATGGTCATGGCGCCCAACAGAAATAACAGAATACCGGCAATATCAAAAATATGATGCCCCAGGCCATGTTCAACATATTCCTGCACATAATGCGGCGTTTGTTCGGCTGGTATTTTTAATGCATCCATATACAGTTCCGGATTCTTAAAAACTTCTTCCCGGTATTCTTCTTCTTCATGCGCCATGAAGGTTGAAAGGCCGGGGTTGCGCTCTTTTAGTTCGGGATCAGTTGCTAATTCAAAAACAGTTCGATCCGTATCAATTTTTAAATGTTCAGCCGGCCAAATGGCGTAAATGGCCCAGCAAATCATACCTATTAAAAGTGCTGAGGCTGTTTTGTTGATACGAATACTGTGTTCCATGGCTATCGCTACATATCCCGCGACAAAAACGAAAACCATGATATACGCTATATCCATTGTGTGTTTGTTTAAGTTGACCTGGTAGTATTAATTCAGTAGTTTGTCGAGTGCAATTTCAAAAGCTGTTTGTGCAATGTGTGTTTTTGTGTTATTCTTTTTATGCGCATTAATCAGCGCATTTTTAATTGTGGCAGAAGTGTCTTCAAATATTCCCTGGTCAGTCAGTTTGGGAAGATCACTGCTCATCAGGTAAGCAAATACCCGCGCCATTCCACAGTTAGAAATAAAATCAGGGATTACTGAAATTTTGGCATCGGTATAAGCGGCAATGGGTCCAAAGAAAATTTCTTTATCAGCAAACGGAACGTTGGCTCCGGCCGATACTACTTCCAGCCCGGCTTTTATCATTCGTTCAACCTGGTCCTGGGTAACAAGGCGTGATGCGGCACACGGAATAAAAATATCTGCTTTTACATCCCAGATTTTTTTGTTTACATCCTCAAATGACAGCATGCCGGGTGCAACTAATTCATTGCCGTTTTTATTCAGAAACAGCTGGCGGATTTCTTCAATGCTGAATCCGTTTTCATTGATAAGTCCGCCTACACGGTCAATAATACCTACCACTTTAGCGCCTTGAAGGGCCAGGTAATAAGCACCGGCAGAGCCTACATTACCCCATCCCTGAACAATGACCCGTTTACCTTTGATATCACCACCCCAAATGGTGTAATAATGTTTGATAGATTCAGCAACACCGTATCCGGTAATCATATCGGCCACCACGTATTTACGGGTTACATCGGGTGAAAATTTTGAATCTTCAATAACTTTCAAAACACCTTGTCTCAGTTGGCCAATGCGGTTAATTTTTTGGGCTTCGCGCGGTTGAAAATGACCGTTGAAAACCCCTTCCTGCGGATGCCATACGCCGCAATCTTCAGTAATTGGAATTACTTCATGAATTTCATCCACATTCAAATCACCGCCGGTGCCGTAATAATGTTTGAGCAGCGGCGTAACAGCCGCATACCAACGTCTTAAAACACCTTCTTTACGCGGGTCTTTCGGGTCAAAGTTGATTCCTGATTTTGCACCTCCGATCTGTGGGCCGGCAACCGTAAATTTCACTTCCATGGTTTTTGCCAGGGACTCTACTTCACGTTTATCCAGTCCAATCCGCATGCGGGTACCTCCACCTGCAGCGCCTCCCCGTAGTGAATTTATTACTACCCAGCCTTCTGCCTCTGTTTCGGGATCTTTCCACTCAAATACAATCTCTGGTCGTTTATTCTCGAATTTTTCGAGGAGCTTAATCATGTCTTTCGCTATTTAAACCTCCAAAATTAGAAAAAGAATTCCGCTCAAAAATTCAATAAAATGGCACTTTGCCTAAAAGTTTCAACCAGTTAATGTTGATGACCAAAATGACGGATACCGCCTATCGAGTCTTCTCTGGCACCGGTAACCGATTTAAAGGTATTGATCGAATTGTTGAAATTGAGATATCCCAGGAAGGCAAAGATCAGAGCCTCTTTAAAATCAATGATTTCAGGTGAAGGAAGAATAATTTTTGTGCTTCTGTTTTGAAGATGGTTGATAAGTTCTGTGTTGTAGGCACCGCCACCGGTTACCAAAACAGCTTTCAGCTGGTATTTGTCAAGTACAACATTGATCTGGGTTGCAGCGTGCTGTGTCAGGGTGGCAATGAGGTCCTGCGGTTTGGAGGACATGTATTGGTCAATCAGCGGTTGTACCTGGGCATTCAGCCATTCAACGCCGAGTGATTTAGGCGGTTTTTGAGTATAGAACGGAAGGGAGTTCAGTGCTTCTAAAAGTGCCGGAATAACAGTACCAGAGGCGGCAATAAGGCCCCCTTTGTCAAATTCACACTGAAGGTATTTTTTACAGAGTTGGTTAATGGGCAGGTTACAGGGGCCAATGTCAAAAGCAATGCGTTGGTTGTTTAACACAAAGCTGATATTGGAAAATCCCCCCAGGTTAAGGCAGGCTTCATACGCTGAAAATAAAAAGTGATCACCTACCGGAACCAGTGGGGCGCCTTGTCCGCCCAATAAAACATCGGTGATTCTGAAATCATTTATAACCTTTAAACCGGTCTGCCGGTTGAGTACATCCCCGTTTCCAATTTGAACCGTTTGTTTTTTTGAAGGATCATGAAAGACGGTATGTCCGTGTGAAGCAATGAGTTCTGTTTTGGATTGCAGCATGTTTTCAGTCAGAAATAAATTGACTTTTTCAGCCAGAAAAGCTCCAAATTCGAGGTCCAGCGCTGCCAGTTCTGCAGGGGGCAGATAAAAAGCCTGTTTTAAACGCTGTCTCCAGGTGTCTGAATAAGGGTAGGTATGTGCTATCGTATTTCTGAATTTATAGACCCCGTCTGTAACATTGAATTCCGCATAACAGCAATCCAGCCCGTCAAGCGATGTGCCTGACATGAGGCCAATTACCCCGGTCCATTTTTTTTCAACCATTTGTTTAAAATCAGATGTTGAAGTTAAATGAACTTTTTTAAAACAAGGAATTAAATATATGACTAAATTTGGCCCTCAGAAATTATAACCCCTTAAAGTCAGATTATGGATTTTAAATTCACTGAAGAACAGTTAGCCGTTCAGGCAGCAGCCAGAGATTTTGCACAAAACGTATTAAAGCCAGGTGTTATTGCACGTGACCGTGAAGCCAAAGTGGCCGTTGAAGAATTAAAGCAGTTAGGACAGCTTGGTTTTTTTGGTATGATGGTCGATCCGAAATACGGCGGGGGAGGTATGGATACCGTTTCATACGTATTGGCAATGGAAGAAATATCTAAAGTTGATGCCTCTGTGGCGGTGTGTATGTCTGTCTGCAATTCATTAGTGAACTGGGGGCTTGAGACTTTTGGTAACGAAGAACAAAAACAAAAATACCTGGCACCAATTGCCCGCGGTGAAAAAATAGGCGCGTTCTGTTTGTCAGAACCAGAAGCAGGATCAGATGCTACTTCACAGCGCACAACGGCAATCGATAAAGGAGATCATTACCTGGTGAATGGTACAAAAAACTGGATTACCAATGGAAGTTCAGCTTCTATTTACCTGGTCATTTGTCAGACAGACCGTGAAAAAGGACATCATGGAATCAATGCTTTGATTGTAGAGCGAGGTATGCCCGGGTTTATTGTCGGGGAGAAAGAAGATAAAATGGGAATCCGCGGATCAGATACCCATACCCTTATTTTTAACGATGTAAAAGTTCCAAAAGAAAATAGAATTGGTGAAGAAGGGTTCGGCTTTAAATTCGCTATGCAAACATTAGGCGGCGGACGCATTGGTATTGCTTCACAGGCAATGGGAATTGCTTCTGGCGCGCTGGAGTTAGCCATTGCTTATTCAAAACAACGCAAAACATTTGGTAAAGAAATTTACAAGCATCAGGCAATCGCTTTTAAATTGGCAGATATGGCGACGCAGGTTGAAGCGGCCCGCTTGATGTGTCTGAACGCTGCGCGCATGAAAGATGCCGGTGTTGATTATACAGAAGCCGCTTCCATGGCAAAACTATTCTCTTCTGAAATAGCGCAGTTTGTGACGTCTGAAGCAGTTCAGATTCACGGTGGATACGGGTATGTGCGCGAATATCACGTGGAGCGCCTGATGCGTGATGCAAAAATTACCCAGATCTACGAAGGAACATCAGAAATTCAGAAAATTGTTATTTCGAGGGGAATTTTGAAGGATTAGAATACTGGTGGTTTCGGCTACGCTCAACCACCAGTTATCAGCTATGTTCAGTCACCAGTTTTAGAGAACCGCCTGCCGAGCGTGGTCAAACATGTGTGAAAATGTATTAGAAAACTGCCTGCCGAGCTTAGCTAATCAGAGTGTAAAAAGAATATCAAAAGACCGCCTGCCGAGCGTAGCTAATCAGAATGTAAAAGAGTATCAGAAAACCGCCTGCCGAGCGTAGCCGAGGCAAAGGTTTTCCAAAGAGAAAGTGAGAAGGATATGAAGGGATGGATGTATATACTCCAATGTTCTGATGGAACATTTTACACCGGCAGTACGATTGATCTTGAACGTCGGGTCAATCAACATCAAAATGGCGAGGGAGCCAATTATACCAAAACGCGATTGCCTGTGACACTCATTTATTATGAGGAATTTGAGCGAATTGATTTTGCTTTTTATCGGGAGAAACAAGTCCAAAACTGGAGCCATAAGAAGAAATTGGCTCTAATTGAAAATAGGTTTAATGATTTGCATTATTTAGCCAGGTGCCAGAATCAGACGAACAGCATTTTTTATAATTCAGGTGATTAGTGAATGGGCCGGGTCCTCGGCTACGCTCGGACACCGGTTCAGGATTAAGTATCAGTTTCAACGCGGCTACGCTCGGACACCGGTTCAGGATTAAGTATCAGTTTCAACGCGGCTACGCTCGGACACCGGTTCAGGATTAAGTATCAGTTTCAACGCGGCTATGCTCGGACACCGGTTCAGGATTAAGTATCAGTTTCAACGCGGCTGCGCTCGGACACCGGTTCAGGTTCAACGCCGCTATGCTTGGACCCCTGGTTGAATAAAGCAGACCAGGTACTGATACAGAGCATACCATCGGATGCAATTATAGCAGAATGAAGTGTAAAGACCACCTGCCGAACGTGATCAAACAGGTATAAAATGTATCGGAAAACCGCCTGCCGAGCGTGATCAAACAGGTATAAAATGTATCGGAAAACCGCCTGCCGAGCGTGATCAAACAGGTATAAAATGTATCGGAAAACCGCCTGCCGAGCGTAGCCGAGGCAAAGGTTTTACAATTCCCCCAAAACCATTTCCAGTTTAATTCCCCTGGAACCTTTAATGAGAATGAGATGATCCTGAATTGTTGTGAGCGACTTTGCAGCAATCAGATCGGTGACCAGCTTGTATTTTTTGAAAGAACTGTTGGTGCTGCCAAATTCATTGCCTACCAAAACCACTTCTATATTTTTATCACGCAGGTAATCGGTAATTTTCTGGTGTTCTGTTGCTGAAATGGGGCCTAGCTCCAGCATATCACCCAAAATGGCAAATTTCTTTTCGTGCGGTATTGCCACAAAATTCTGAAGCGCAGCCATCATACTGGTCGCATTGGCATTGTAACAATCTACAATTAATGTATTGCGTTTTGTTTTTTCAACCTGTGAACGTTTGTTGGATGGAATATAATTTGAAAGCGCTTCGTTAATAGCATCGGGTGATACATTGAAATATCTGCCAATACAAATGGCCGCCAGAAAATTGGTGAAATTGTAATTGCCAACCAGGTGTGATTGTACAATTGGTGAAGTGTAGTTGGATTCACCCCATGTAAAGTTTACGTACGGGGTGAGTTCTACAATTGATCCGGTAACAGCGGCGTGTGATTCGCCATACGAAATAGTCTGAACGTTTTTGGGTAAGTGATTTACCAGTATTTCGTCCGAAGCATGAACAAACAAAGTGCCTCCTGTTTGCTCTATAAAACGGTAAAGTTCTGTTTTGGTATTTATAACTCCCTGCAACGATCCAAAACCTTCAATGTGTGCAGCGCCGATATTGGTAATAATACCATGAGTTGGTTCTGCAATTTCGGCCAGTTCTTTAATATCTCCCGGCTTGCTGGCTCCCATTTCAATGATGGCCATTTCGTGATCCATGTTCAGGCGCAGCAGTGTGAACGGAACTCCCAGGTGATTGTTGAGATTGCCTTCTGTGATAAGTGTATTGTAAGTGGTCGACAGCACTGCACCAATCAACTCTTTGGTGGTCGTTTTACCATTGCTTCCGGTAATTCCGATAACCGGAATTTTGAACTGTCTGCGATGATAATTTGCCAGGTCCTGGATGGTCTTTAAAACATTTTCTACCAGAATGTATTTTTCTGAGACAACAAATTCTTTTTCATCCACAATGGCGTAGGAACATCCTTCAGAAAGTGCCTGTGCTGCAAATTTATTTCCGTTAAAATGATCGCCCTTAAGCGCAAAAAAAAGTGTATTGGGTGTTAGCTTTCGGGTATCTGTGGAGATACCATCAGAGGCAATAAAAAGTGTATGGAGTTGTTCAAGGGTCATTTATTTTTCCAGAATTGCTGCAATACCTGGTAACTGAATTCCTTCAAGGTATTCTAACATGGCGCCACCGCCGGTTGAAACATGGCTTACTTCGTTTTCAAGGCCGAATTGATTTACTGCCGCAACACTGTCTCCGCCACCAACCAATGTAAAGGCGCCTTTTTTAGTTGCTTCAGCAACTGCTTTTGCAATTTCAAGGGTACCGGTCTGGAATTTTTTCATTTCAAAAACACCCATAGGGCCGTTCCATAAAATGAGTTTGGATTCAAGAATCGTTTTGCGGAAAATGGCAATCGATTCTTCGGCAATATCAAGTCCCATCCAGCCATCCGGAATTTCACCGATTTTTCCTACACCGGTATTGGCTGCATCTGAAAATTCATCAGCATAAACCGTATCAACCGGGAGAAGAATTTTAACTCCTTTTTCCTGGGCCAGTTTGAGAATGTCTTTAGCCGTTTGAAGGTGATCATCTTCTACCAGTGATTTTCCAATTTTTCCGCCCTGGGCTTTGATAAACGTATAGGCCATTCCGCCGCCAACAATAAGGTTGTCAACCTTATCCAGCAACTTGGTGATGATGGTTATTTTAGAAGAGACTTTTGCGCCGCCAACAATAGCTGTAAGTGGTTTTTCATGAGAGTTCAGCACTTTATTTACACTGTCAATCTCTTTTTCGATCAGGTAACCAAACATTTTATCATTTGGAAAAAAACGCGCTACAATCGTTGTTGAAGCATGTGCCCGGTGAGCAGTTCCAAAGGCATCGTTGATATAACAATCACCATGTCTGGCTAACAGTTCTGCAAATCCGTGATCACCCTTTTCTTCCCGTTGATGAAAGCGTAGATTTTCAAGCAAAAGCACTTCGCCTGGCTTTAACGCAGCTGATTTTTCATAGGCGCGTTCACCAATACAATCGGTTGCAAACTGAATGGGAAAGCCCAGGTGCTTTTCAATCGTAGAAATACAGTTTTTCAATGAGAATTTATCTTCCGGAATGTTTTTAGGACGCCCCAGGTGAGACATTAAAACAACGCTGCCACCCGCTTCAAGTACTTTTTTTATTGTCGGGATTGCGGCACGAATACGCGTATCATCTGTTACCGCCAGTGTTTCTTTATTTAGCGGAACATTAAAGTCAACACGGATAAGGGCACGTTTACCTGTAAAGTTGTAGGTAGAAATTGAATTCATGGCATTGTTTTTTGTGCCGTAAAGATAGCCGTTGAAAAGGTAAATGGGCCTTTAACAGACTTTGGTGTCGATAGAATTTATGAACTACCTGTTAACAATTCAGGGTTCTTTCAGATCAGGTACAGATTGGCAGAAAACAAACTACTGGACATATATTTTGCGGTTGTAAACGCTGTTGCCTGCAAACAGGGATACCACGTAAATGCCGGCAGCCGGTTTTTCTGTTAAGGAAAGGACATCCTGGTAGTTTCCATCATCCTGCAGGCCCAGGTTTTGTTGCAGTACAAGTTCACCTGAAAGATTCTGAACAGAGAGCATAACCAGGGACGGTTCAAAAAGCACATAGTCCATGTTCATGGTTTGGTTTTGTGCGTTGTACCAAAGGTTTATCGTTTCATCGGTTTTTTCGTATTCCGTTACCGTATTAAAGACCGCAGAAGTAATGTTAAACTGGCCCAGGTAAATAATGTCTCCGGAAGAACTGCCGCTTGCGTTGGATTTATTGAACGAAAAATAAAGTGTCAGGTCGCCCATATCTGTATCCGGCGCAGTCCAGTTAAATGTCCAGCTGGTGATGCCGCTTGATGTATTATGCCTGACATATTGCCGTACACCTGAATTGGTGACGCTATAATTGGTGCCGGATGTGAAGGTTCCGGCTTTTGCATCAGAAGCATCAAGTATGGTGGCCTCAAAACCGTTTTTGGTACCCGTGGCAATGCTGATGGTAAATGTATAATCCTGCCCGACAATGTATTCGTTACCCGCACCTGAAAAAGTGAGATCTATAATCCCTGATGCTGACTGTGTTGTACCTGTATGGCAGCTGGTGCAGGTTGTTTCTCCGGGGGCGCCTGTTTTAGCCGCAGGCGGATTTGCGGAGGAAAGTAAAACAGGTGGAGCAGCCGGATGAAATTTTTCAATTTTGCCCTGATTGGATTTGAACAGAAAAAAAGAAGGAATCAGCAACAAAGCAAAGCGTAAAGTGTGTTTTTTCATATAAATCGATACGCAAAGATAGATTTAAGCGTTTGTTTAAACAGGTGATCTTTTTTGTTATTCTTGGTATTCCAAAAAAAAGTCATTGGTATTCTGTGTTTTAAAGGGCAGGATCGCTTTTCAGAAATGACATAATCCGGAAAAAATACCGGCAACTGAAATTGATTTACAAAAGACACAATCAGAGTTTAAACCGCCGGTTGATCGAGAATCCGAACCTGAACTGACCTTTGGTCCAATCTTCAACGGTACCAGGAATAAACAGGTTTTCAGTAACGCCCCGGCTGTTTGACAGCATCAGGCAAAATGCATGACCGCCGGTCAGAATTTCAAACCCAAAAGCCAGGTGATTGGTATAGGTAACGGCACCTGGTCTTGAAAGAATGTGATTGTATTCAAACAAAATTCCAAGTGTTTTGGTAAACCGGTAGCGGCCGCTGAGTCCGGCAAAAAATAAACCGTTCTGGTCCAGGTAGCTGACAAAGTTGCGGTGATTGTATCCCACATTTGCCTGCAGGGTAATGCGGTCTGAAAACTTGCGGGCAACCAATAGTTGGTTGGTGTAAATAAACCGGTGCAGAAACGTAGGGTATGAGGTAATGGAAGTAGAATCAGTGGATGCCTTTGCATAAGGAATTGATAATGCACTGACAAAATTAAGGCTCACCGGCATACCGCTTGTCTGCTGTTTGAGAATGGCATATTTGAAATACCCATCGGCAACCTGTGTTGTCAATCCAACGCCCTTGCTTCGTCCAAGGCCTATATTTATGCGGTTGGTGATGCCATATTCAAATGCAATGCGCACATCAGCCAGGTTGTCAAAACCAAACCAGTTTTCAACACCTCCGTTTGAACCGGCCAGGTCGCCAAATTTGTGTGCCACAATAAACTCCAGGCTTCGTTTGGGAATCATTTCAATCGAATGATTGTTCAGCACACGAATTGCCGCGAATGATTCCAGAACGTAATCTCCGCCGTCATCTGAAGTGCCGGTTGAAATTTCGGGCTGAATCAGTGTATCTGTTTCTGCGCTTTCCTGCGAAAGAGAAATCACGCTGAAAATGGAAATGAGGAATGTGCTTAAAAGTAATTTCTGTTTCATTCGCCGGCTTTGTATTTGATGTATCCAATTAGGTCCAGTAACTGCTCATTACTCATATTTTCCATCGTGTACTGAGGCATGTACTGTTTACGTCCGCTGACGGCATACGTACCGTAACGGGTGATGTGAGAAAGTGAAAAAGAGTTGTACTTATATAATTTCGCTTCCAGAAATTTGAAAGATAATTTATCCATTCCCAGGTCAAAATTGGTGATCTCTTTTTCTTTGGCATGACAATGCAGGCAGCCATACTGGTAGATGTATTCTGCATTTTCATAGTTTGGTTCATACCCGGCAATTTCCGGAATTTCGGATGTGCCAAAAGTTGCTTCATTGATTTCATTGTAGCGTGAATGAATAATTTCACGGGCAAGTGCCGGGTTGTTTACAATGCTTTTTCCCAATAGATTAATTTCATAATTGGTAAAAACAAGGTCACCGATTTTATACTCAAGAGACTTGTAGTAATGCATAACGCAGCGAATCTCCCAGGCTTCCATTTCACGTCCCTGTGAGCACTGTGTGGCACAAAGCTGAATGGCGTTGAAAAGGGTATCACGGGTTGGGCGTACCAGGTCGCCGTATTTTTTTTCATAGTCGCCATTATACCAGTGCTGCTTGTTGTAGAGACCATAAAAAGTGGCGGCGGGTAAAAAGGGAATTTTGTTTGCTTTACCATATTCAAGAACGGCCTCGGGCGACTCATCTCCCGGATCAGCAGATTCTTTAACCTGGTTGTGACAATCAGTGCAGTAAAAATATTTGGAGATTCGTTTGTTGGATCCATCCAGCAATTTACCATACCGCACCATTTCTTCACCCATTCGGGCTGAATCCTGGTTCAAAACAGGAATGTAATGAATAGGCGGTTTTTCCCCCAGTTTGATTAACACTTCTTCAACCCCGAGGTCGGCCAGGTTGACTTTTTCAGGATCATGGGGGGTGTATACCGAAATCAGGCCTGTGGAATTCCATTCAAATGCATAAACCAGGACAATTGTCACAGTTACAAACATCAACCGGAATAAATTTTTGAACATTTTACGTGAATAGTTCCCGAAATATATGAAATTTTGCAGAGATGAGCGATTTGCTGAATACCCCTATAGAGTACCTGAAAAGCGTTGGACCGCAGCGTGGATCAATACTTCGGAAAGAAGCAGGTATTTTTACTTTTGGTGATCTGCTCAATTATTTTCCGTTCCGTTACGTTGATAAGACCAGTTTTCAGAAAATTTCAGACATTCCTCACCTCGAAGGGTTCGTTCAGCTCAAAGGGCGGATTACCGGTCTGAGAGATGTTGCTGTCGGGCGTTTGAAAAGGCTCGAAGCAAAGCTGGACGATGGTACGGGAACCATTGACCTGGTTTGGTTTAAAGGGGCAAAGTGGATTAAACCCAAATTGCAGAATCTGCCCGAGGTTATTATTTATGGAAAACCGAAACAATTTGGCGCCAAAGTCACTATTGCACATCCTGAAATGGAAATTTTAACCGGCCTTGAAGCTCCATCCGGCGGTTTACAGGCGGTTTATCATTCGGGTGAAAAGCTGCAGGCGCTGGGGTTTACCACAAAAGGTATTGAACACATCGTTGCACAATTGCTGCCGCAGGTAAAAAACCAGGTGGAAGAAACGCTGCCTTCGCGCATTTTGGGTGAACTAAGCCTGATGGGAAAAGAAAAAGCCTATCATGAAATTCATGCCCCGCAATCACACGACCTTGCTAAAAAAGCGCAGTTCAGGCTTAAGTTTGAAGAGTTGTTTTTTCTTCAGCTTGAATTGCTGCTTCGGAAACAAATCACACAAAAAAAATTAAAGGGGCTTAAGCTCACCAAGGTAGGAGCCATATTTAATGATTTTTACAACAAACACCTGCCGTATGAATTAACCGGCGCACAGAAAAAAGTGATCAAAGAAATACGCACTGACTTGGCCAGCGGTGTTCACATGAATCGTTTACTCCAGGGTGATGTCGGCAGCGGTAAAACTCTGGTTGCACTGATGGTAATGCTGATTGCCATTGATAACGGACACCAGGCGTGCATTATGGCACCCACCGAAATTCTGGCCACGCAGCATTACAATACCATTTGTGAATTACTGAAAGATATGCCGGTTGAAGTAGCGCTGCTTACCGGGTCAACCAAACAATCCAAACGAAAAATACTGCATGAGCAGTTAAAATCCGGCGAAATAAAAATATTATGTGGTACACATGCGCTGCTTGAAAAAGTGGTTGAATACAAAGATCTGGGAATTGCCATTATTGATGAACAACATCGTTTTGGCGTGGCACAACGGTCGCGTCTGTGGACAAAAAACACGCTGCCCCCGCATGTGCTGGTAATGACAGCAACACCCATTCCGCGTACACTGGCACTTACATTTTATGGTGACCTGGATATTTCAGTGATTGACGAAATGCCTCCCGGCAGAAAACCCGTACAAACATCGCATCGTTTTGAATCAGCCCGGCTGAAAGTTTTTCAGTTCATGCAGGACGAAATTGCGAAAGGCAGACAGATTTATGTGGTATATCCACTGATCCAGGAATCAGAGACCATGGATTACCAGAACCTGATGGACGGCTACGAAGCTATTACACGCCGGTTCCCGATTCCGAAATACCGTGTCAGTATTGTACACGGTCAGCTCAAACCAGAGGTGAAGGAATATGAAATGCAGCAATTTGTAAAGGGAATCACCCATATCATGGTTGCAACCACCGTCATTGAAGTGGGTGTAAATGTCCCCAATGCCAGTGTAATGATTATAGAAAGTGCTGAAAAATTCGGTCTTTCACAACTGCACCAGCTACGGGGTAGAGTGGGGCGCGGTGCTGATCAATCCTATTGCATTTTAATGACAGGTTATAAATTAGGACAAGATGCCAAAACCCGCATTGAAACCATGTGTGAAACCAATGATGGTTTTAAAATTGCTGAGGTAGATCTCCGGTTAAGAGGCCCCGGAGATATTATGGGTACACAGCAGAGTGGCTTATTGAATTTGAAATTGTCTGATCTGTCCCGTGATGCACAAATTGTATCTCTTGCCCGCGATAAAGCCCGTGAATTATTGGATATGGACCCCTCCTTTGAAATGAAAGAACATCAGAATATTGCCAAAGAATTGAAGAAAATTTTGAAGGCGAAGCCCAATTGGTCACGGATAAGTTGATATAATAAAGGGGCGGAAGATTTTCCGCCCCTTTATTATATCTCAAATTGAATCAATTCCCCAATTTTTTGGATTTGATTCAATGTAATGTGTGATTTGATTGTATTGTTTTTTGTTTAATATTATTTCATCCCAAAAATTCCGTTGCCATACAATTTCAATGTTGGTATTGGTTCGAAACCATTTTGTAACACCAATTTTGAATCCCCGGATAACGGAGGGAAGATTTTTTGATGAAGGCCCGGGTTTTGAAATGTGATTTAATTCATGGAATTCAAAATAATTGGATTTGGACAACATCACATGTGACACGTTTGCCCCATGAAGCGGCGGAAAATTTTCCGCCACTTCATGGGGTGTTGCATCCATTATTTCGATAATTCCATGAATATGATCGGGCATAATAACAAATGCATGCAAATTGACCATTGGGAAGTGATCCGGAATTTCCAACCAACATAGGTTTGCAATTTTACCACCATCAGACAAAATCATTTTTTTGTCAATGACAGATCCAAACAGTTCCTTTTTTTTATGTGTACAGATTGTTACAAAGTATAATCCGGGAAGTGAATAGTCATACCCTTTCAACCGGAGAGATTTGCGATTATGGATTAGCGGATCGTACATACTTTGTCTGCCAAATATACAAAAGAGGGAATAAAAATTCTTTTGCTTCTTCTACAGGACTAATTAAATCCGGACTGTATATTTTATATCATAACCATACTGATAATCACCCCCTATTAATCCTCCCAACAGCAAAAACAGAAGACACATCTGTAGCCCATTTTTTCAACAGAATCAAAATTAAGATGATCTCAGCACGTGAAATTATACCGGTAGTGATGCAGATTATAAATGCGGGTTTGCTATCCGAGGTCAGAATCAGCTCGACGATAAAGATGAGCAATGTTAATGTCCAGAATTTAGCCAGGTAAGTATGGGTAGCAACGGGTCGTTTAAATTTTAAAAAACTGACCAGGTAGACCAGTATTTCAGATGCAGTGAGTACAATAATCCAGGTGAGATTTGATTTCAGAAAATGCAGGTTCAGGTAAAACACAGATGCGATGGATATCAGCCAGAAAACCACATCAGCATTAGAGTCCCATACCCGTAATTTTTCGGTGGCAACTTTTAGTTTTCGTGCAATAATACCGTCGAATAAATCTGTTAATACGCCCAGCAGTATGAGTGATGCAATCCAATATTCCCGAAAGTTAATTTCAGAAAAAGTAAGAGCAGCTATAATGCCTGCAATGAGAATTCTGCTGAGGACGAGTATGAAGGGAATTTGGGTCATGTGATAAAAATACCCAAATATTTCTTTTTGATTTAGCAAATTTGAGCTTGAAATAAACGGACACTACCATTTAGAAAAAGTGAGTCAGTCTGCCGGGAATAAATAATTCCCAAAAACAACCCCGGCCACCACCAGTGCAAATAAAACAGAAACCAGCACAGCACCTGCCGAAATGTCTTTCAGTTTGCCTGCTTTTTCGTGATAGTCAGGCATTATTAAATCACAGAGTAATTCAATCGCTGTATTGAGCATTTCCGTAATAAAAACAAGGGCAATGGCTGCGGCTATCCAAAACCATTCAGCCGTTTTCAGGTCACAATAAATTCCCGCGGCTACGGCAACAATGGCAGCAACCAGGTGAATTTTAGCATTGCGGCCTTCTTTAAAAAAAGTAACAACTCCTTTAAAGGCATAATTCAGACCAATTGAAAATTTACCGGCTGGTTTTGGTTTTTCCATGATACAAATGAAAGGTAATTTCCCGGTCTGTGCAAATTTTAGCGCCACATGTTGTTTAGCGGAACGGGCTTTTTCAAAAGCCGGGATTTAAAAATAAACTGCGTTGTTTCATGTATCCAAACCCTGCGGCCAATGTTGTTGTACCAGAACATGGCTTTGCGGAGTTTTTTGTCGCGGTGAAAGAGCCATCGGCCAATTGCTTTGGGTCTCACCTGCAAAATGACTTCAATTAGTTTGACATAGAAAATGACTTTCCACGGCTTGAGTTTGGACGTTTCCATAATCTGATGCTTATAATCCCATTTGGTTTGGTCGGGTTCAATGATGTTTTTGTTTTTGATTTCATCAAAATAAGGCGTCCATTTATGAGGTGTTACATAGAGCAGTTGAACCTGGTCGGGGTCATACGCCAACAACTGTCTCAGACTCCTGTAAAAATCTTTGGTGGATTCTTCTCCAAACCCTACAACATAAGTTGCCATAGATAGAATGTCATGTTTCCGCAGCAGCTGAATGGCTTCTTTGTCTTTTGTAACGGAACCCGCTTTGCGGATTTTTTCCAGCACCGTTTCGTCATAATTTTCAATGCCCAGCAAAAAGCGTTCAAAACCTGCTTTTTTATAGAGGTGCAAAAATTCAGCATCGCGAACAATGTTATCTGCCCTGATAGAACCAACCAGTGTGAGTTGCAGTTTTTTGGCAATCAGCGCCTCAAGAAAAGCCCGCCAGGCCTTTTTGTTGGTAGATGGATTTTCATCGGCAAAATTGATCACCTCAATTCCAAAATTCCGGTGCAGCATTTCAATTTCATCGGCTAATTTTTGCGGGTCACGATGCCGCCATTTTTTCCAGAACAAACTTTGACCGCAATAGCTGCAAGGGTAAGGGCAGCCTCTTGAAAACTGAATAACCACTGCTTTTCGTTTTCCCCAATAGGTGTATTTATAGTCATGCATCAGTTCCCAGCCAACACGGTAATCGTCCAGGTTCTGAATGACCGGCGCGGTGATTGTTTTTACAATTTCATCACCGGCTCTGAACGCAATTCCCTTAACAAGCATTTCAGGTGTTTCATCGCGGATGGCTGCTGCAAGATCCAGCATAATCTGTTCGCCTTCACCACACACAACGTAGTCAATTGCCTGATTTTCTTTCAGTATTTCGTTCCAGTGATAGGTTGGAAAAACACCGCCGATAACAATTTTTACCGTGGGCATTTTTTGTTTCAGCCGCATTGAAATTTCATTAATAACCGGTTGTGCGGAGGTGGAGCCCGAATGACCCATCAGAACAAGGTCAGGTTCAATTCCGGCAGTTGTTGAAACCAGGGTATCAAGGGCCATGTTTGAATAGTCAGCATCCAGCAATTGCACGTTGTAACCAGAATCAATTAAAGGTCCGCCTATTGAAAGCAGCCCGAGTGGGGGCAAATGTTCACCGGCCATTCTGCTGCCAATGGATTTATGAGGTGGGTTGATCAGGAGTAGTTTCATTTTTCAGAATTTTTGGCTGGATGAATACGTACGTTTTTTTTAGCAAAAGTCCCGGAGATTATTTTGAGTATAAATGGAGCCAGCATCATACCAATTAACATACCGGCCAGTGTGGTTGCAATAAATTCACTTTGATTGGTTATGCCGCGCAGCGCCATAATGATAAGGGTTGTCAGCAAAACAACGCTGGTGTAAAGAACCGTTTTGTTCAGTGATTTTAAAGTAACGCGATTTTCATTTGGCCAGATAACAACCAGGAAAATAATCAGTCCACCGACTAGCGTACTCAAAAGTTGCATCAGGTCATACGACGGAATGGAAACATTAAAAATCAAAAGATCCTGCTGCAGAAAGGGAATGAACTGAACAAAATAGCCGGGGGCGTGTGTGAAAGCATCCCAGAACAGGTGTGAAAAAATGCCAATTACGGCAGAGTAGAGAATAATATACCACCTTTTTCGGGCATAGCTGAACCAGTTCATTTGGTAAAAGTGCGCGTATTTTTTTCGCAGAAATTCCGGCAAGTGATCAATAAGTGTATCGCGTACCAGGAGGTGAAATAAAAAAAGACTGCAGAGCGTTACCGGTAAGTCAAAATAGAAGACCCCTTGCAGTGTATGACCATGTACCTGTTTCAACTGCATTCTGATAAAATATTCGAAATCGGGAGCCATGCTTCCCAAAATAAGAGCCGAAGCAGAGCTGTATTTTGGATTGATTTTGGCCAGCGGTAAAACAATTGCCGGATGTGAGAACGTGAAGGGCATAGTTTCTGAATAAGTTGTTATTGAATAATGGATCAGATCTGAATTTTCCAGCGTTTTTGGCATTTTTCAAGATCGTCTGTCACAAAGTTTTCGAGGTTAAGCTGTTTCAGGCAAACTGCTTTTTGACCCCGCTTGTAATCCGTCCGGAGTGTTGGAATTATTTCAGGTACAAGCAGCGTGCAGGTTAAAAGATAGATTATAGCCATTGGGTTGTATGACCGGTTACCAATCAGAAAGGCATGAATACGTAATTCATCAGGCATATTCATTTTATACCCAAGCAGTATGTGTTTCAGATCGTGTCTTACCAGGTTGGGTTTGAACGGAATGTTGTTTTCGTCCATATAGACGATCAGTTTTTTGCCAATTGAATTTTCAGGCATTCGCCGGTAATCTGCCGCGGTGTGGTTCCAGTTTCGTTTTCGCAGCAGCCAGTCAGACAAGTCTGTTGCCTTAATGGTTAACCAGGTTACTAATTTCCATCTCATGGCTGTAGGATTTGGTGTTGTGAAAGCTGGCGATCAGTTAACTGGTTTTCGTGCATGAAATTGTAGGTTTGAAGCTTTGCTAAAAGCTGCTGGTCACGCAGGTTAAGTGATCGCCACGTAGCAGCTGTTTGCCGCATTTGAAGGCTCGTTCGGGTGGTCTGTATTTGATCTGTCAGCATGAAAAAAAGAGGTGTTGTGGAAATTTTATTTTCCAGGTGGTAATTCATCAGGTAAGGATAGGTATCTGCACCAAGCTCGTAGAGGTAATAAAGGTCAAGCCGTTCTTTTTTGACATGACTCAGGTTGTATTCGGCAATAATGGAATTCCAGTTGAAAAGCGATACGATTGAAAATGCAGCAAGGAATGAAAGTGAGGTTCTTCTGAGCAGGAACCAGATTGACTTGCTTTGTTGTATTTTATAAATACTGAACATTAACCCAAGTCCGCATAAAAACAGGTAAAATAGAACCCCCAGCCGCTTATAGGTATAACCGAAGTTCATAATGTAGTCGTAGTTTTTAAGTCCGGTTGTAATGACCAGTATACAGTTCAGAAAGAGCCAGAAAAGGGCCATTTTTTTGATGGCAGTATGTTCCTCTGAATTGAGTGATCCCCTGAAAAAGTAGGAGATGAGAATAATGACCATAACCAGTGAAAGAATGAGGGAGTTGATTCCCTGGTGAACGGCTTCTGAATAAACGGCAACTGGTCGCTGAATACCAAATTCACGGATGATGAACCGGACATCAAGAGAAAGAAAAAGAAGCAGCATTAAGCACAGAACGGCCAGGGTTATCCGGGCAAGTTTCATTTCGCCTTCGGCACCAAAGAATGACTGAATGCGGTCTTTGTAGTTGATCTGAACGTCATTTTTCAGTGCAGCTTCTGTTTGATTAATCTGATCTGAAGGTTTGAAAAAATAAATGCCGTAAAGAAACCAGGCGATGATGATGTAGTATGCAACAAATCCCCACGATATCCAGTCCAGGTTTAAAAATTCAGTCAACTCGTAAAAATCATCATCGGCATATTGATAAAGTTTCAGAAAGACAATGCAGATAATAAACCCGATAGCGATTTGTAAAATCTGGCGAATTAGTTTGGAAGAACGTTCGCCGGAAGTTTCTTTTAAACCCGCTGCACGATCTGCAAAGAAACGAAAGGTGCCGGTGGCAAATGACTGAAACCCTTGTGCAATGCCAAGCGGGAGTGAAATATAGTCTTTGTTCTGCAACGAAACAAAGTAAATGAGAGATACCAGGTAGAGGAAGACAGGGAGCCATCCGTTTCCCAGAAAAACACCTGCTGCTGTGATCAGCCAGATGGTAGCTGCAATAAACCACGACGTTTTTTTTGCAGCGCCGATGGGTTGTTCTTCTTCCGTTCGTCTGAAAAAGAAACGGTAGCCAAAGATACCGGTCGTGAATACAGCAATGAGCAGGGCGTTGAGGCCCCAATATTCCTGGTAGAAAAGGTTAGAGACAACGAGGCTCCATAAAAAGTAGAATCTGATTTCTTTTTTCATACGTTAATGATTAGTTTTTAAAAGTACTTTGAAATACAAAGTAATTGAGTAAAAAATTTTACATATTCTTCAGCAGTTTTTCCAACGCGTTGATATGGTCCTGGAAAGCCTTTTTTCCCGGACGTGTAATTTTATAACTGGTGTTTGTTTTTTTGCCCACAAAGCGTTTTCTGATTTCAATGTAATTCAGTTTTTCGAGGCCGCTGATGTGTGAGGCCAGGTTGCCGTCAGTCAGCTCCAGCCGCTCTTTGATCTCATTATAGTCCATCCATTCATTGACCATCAGCATGGACATGATTCCAAGTCGTACGCGACTTTCAAATGCTTTATTTAATTGTTCAATAGAGCTCAGACGGCTGATTTTTTATAATCGTAACGAAAGTAAATAACGGTACCGTAAAGTACATGCAAAACACCAAAACCAAGGCCCCAGTAGATAAGCATACGAACGGCACCCGGGTAATCGTATTCCATGGTTGCAAAGGCAGCCAGCCCCAGAATCATTTCTGAAACAGCAAGGTATTTAATATCTACATGAACGTATTTGGATGCGTTTAAAAGTGCCAGGCCATAAAAGATAAGTGTAGCCGGCACAACAATTCCAATCATGCCGTGATAAATTGCAATCAGTACAAAACAGCCTCCGAAAAACAGCGGAACCATGAGGCTGCGTATCAGGCGGAATGAAAGCGGGGTAACCAGTTTTTGATTCTCTTTACGGGCTTTAAGCCAGGTGAAAAAGAAACCGAATATCAATGCAATAATCAACACAAGAGATGCCATTATTCCCAGATCACGCATCAGGTTCCATTCTGCTTTTACCAGGGTTCCCTGGGTCAGATTGGTCATATAAAGTTTTTCAAAGTGCGTTACCTTCAGCCAGGCCAGGTACGTGCCAACCAGTGCAGTTATTCCTGCAAATACACCCGACAGGCCGCTCAGCGAAAGAAATTTGGATGATCCTTCCATCATCCGGCGGATTTCCTGCAAATCTTCCAATGGATTTGTTTTGCTCATAAAAAGTGCTTTGTGATTCAAAGTTAATTTAATTTTTCATACACGCAAATTTATTTTTTGGAATTAACGTTTGTTTTGAAAAATCGTGATTGAAAATGAATTATTTGCATGGTGCGGGGCATTTTCCGTTTTTCGTAAACGAATGATGGTGGTTGTAAAATGTAAGGGCGGAAGATTTTCCGCCCCTTACATTTTACAATATTCAATCTTCCGCCCCTTACATTTTACAATATTCAATCTTCCGCCCCTTACATTTTACAATATTCAATTTTCCGCCCCTTACATTTTACAATATTCAATCTTCCGCCCCTTACATTTTACAATATTCAATCTTCCGCCCCTTGCATTTTACAATGTTCAAATTAATTGTCAGTTACCTTTTTGCTCCCGCTTACTTATAAGATAAAACCTAACAACTGATCTTATGAAAACAGGTATACTGATTCTGAGCCTGCTGTGCGCAACTGCACTCAGGGCCCAAACCAACAAATTCGTTGAAACCTATAAAAGAGAATCCGGCTTTTTTAAAACGCTGACCATACCCATGAGTTTTGATTCAGATAGCATTGACCGTGAAAAACCGGCGGTTGATATTGGTCAGGTATATCGCATTGATTATGTGGCTACCTTGCTGGACGATTCCGTAACGGCTTATCAGCGCAGGCTTGATTCAAAAAGGTGGTCTGAACTTTACCGCTTCACCGGTATTAATTCAAAAGGGTCGTTTGAAAAAAATACCTTTTATCAAACCACCGCGGCCAATGAAGAAGATGCGCGGCTGCTCTTTCATGGATTTGTGGTTTATTATGAAGAATCGGCTTCAAAGCTGCACGAACGGGCACTGGGAGACATTCCTGAATTTTTTAAAACACTTGCCGGAAAAGAAATTACCGAAGAACTAAAAACGCTTACCCTGGATAAACCAAAATGCCTGGACACGGTATCTGTCGGAAATATTACGGCTGACAAGATGAGCGAAATTGAAAAAAAATACATGAAAGAAAGTACGCTGGTTGACTGGCATTATGATTCGGTAGGGGTCAACAAAATTTTTTACAACACGCGTTATTACCTGACAAAAGTTTCGGCTGGTATTTTTGCCTGTTATAGCCTTTTGGGCGATAAATCGGTATTGCAAATGTTCCGGAGGCTGAATTCAGATAAGAACACGCTGATAGTTACAGATCTTACGGGAAGCATGTATCCTTATTATTCTCAATTAATGTTATGGCATACGCTCAGGCTGAATCAAAACAAAACAGAACACTATGTGTTTTTCAATGACGGTGATTCCAAAGAGACGCATGAAAAGGTTATTGGATCAACCGGCGGATTGTACCCGGTTAAAACAAACCAGGTGCTGGATGTTTATCGTTCCATGGCCACATGCATGGCAAAAGGTGGAGGAGGAGACTGTCCTGAAAATAACTTTGAAGCGGTTTTGTATGGCCTTGAACAGTATGACAGCATTCAGAAAATTATTCTGATTTGTGACAACTGGGCTGTGCCGCGTGATACCGCATTACTCAAAAAAATTCGCATTCCCATTGATTTTGTAGTGTGTGGTGCTTCGCTGGGCGTGAACCCGGCTTACCTGAACCTGGCAAAACAAAACAAGGGTAAAATTCACACCATGGAAAAAAGCCTCGTTGACCTGGACAAAAAGAAAGAAGGGGATAAATTTTTAGTGGGCTCTAAGAAATTCACAGTGCATAACGGCGCTATTTGTGAAGATCATTGATTGTCTGCCTCAGGCCGCTCGTGAAAAAAATAGCGGAAATCAAGGGTGAGGTAACTGCCGCGTACATTTGAAATTGATACCACATCTCCGCCGTCATATTCGTAAGACATGGCCATGGTAATGATGGGGGCAAAAGGTAAATGATACGATGTGCCAATGTAATAATAACCGCTTTTACGGCTGCGGAATTCAAAGCCTACATTGGCAAGCAGTGCTCCCTGAATTTTGTTTTGATAAGCTCCTTCCATCCGGAAAGATTCTTTACCGACAATTGGAATGGGTTTGTATACATCAGAGGTAAAAATAGTCAGGGCCGACCCCAGTGAGGTATTAATAAACCATTTGTCGCTGAGTTGAATATATACCAGGCAGGAGAGTGGAACTTCATAACTGACAACAGACACGCTGCTTGTTTTGGCATAGCCCGAATCAGGAACTGAAAAATTCAGTCCGAAATTCCGGTAGGTGATATTAAGCCCGGTTTCAAAGCTTAGATTTTTTGTGAAACCGTGGCGAATCACCCCGCCAAATGAGTGTCCCAGTTTTTGCTGTATGGATGATTGCAATTGGGCCTCGTTAAAATCCTGCTGGTAAGTTCCAATGAAGCGGTTGGGTATAATGGGCTTGTATTGCAGGCCAAATGTTGTCACTCCTTTTTGGGCACAGGTTGTTCCCAGGAAACCCAGTAGAAAGAATACGATCAGGAGTGTACGTTGCATCATTGGTATCGGGTAAAATTAGTCGAATCTGATTCTGTTTGTACCGGTGATTCTGATATTTTGGATGAATTTTTTACATATCCAACAATAGCCAGAATGCCAAGCAGTACAACAAAAATGATTAACGCATAGCGCAGAAAAATATTTTTAAAGAGCGGGTCGCGGGTTGCTGATTTTACAACCCCGTTTGCCCGGATTGCTTCATCCATGCTGCTTTCAGCTACAGCAAAAAGATACATTAATCCCTGGTCGGTGTCATCGGTATCCTGCTCAAACCAGGTTTTGGTCTTTTTTAATTCTGACTCAAAAATATCAGCTTCCTGCTTTGAATTGAACCCAAAAACAATGTAGTTTGGATTTTCAGGATGCCGGCGATAATTGACTAAACCAAATGTACCTATTTTTCTACCCATGTTGTATAGTATTCAATTGGACGACGGTGTGACTTAGGCCATTCAAGATCAGGTTTGGGGTACCCAATGTAAAACAGCGCCAGGCATTTGTCTTTTTCACCCAGCTTCAGAAATTCATTCATCACCGGTTTGTAAATGACCCCGGGTGTTGACCAGAAAGAACCAAGCCCCCAGGCGGTGCAGGTTAAATACATATTCTGAATGGCGCAGGCAACCGCTTCAATTTCTTCCAGCTCGGCAATTTTGCTTTTTTCGTCCCGTTTTAATGAAACGGCAATAACGGCTCCGGCCAGAAGCGGGCGCGATTTTAGTTTTTGAAATTTTAGTTCGTTATACGATTCTGCCGGCGTTAACTGCTGATACGTTTCAGCTAAAAAGTCAGACAATTTTTTTAGTCCGTCTCCTGAAAAAACGGTAAATGTCCAGGGCTGTGTAAGGCCATGGGTGGGTGCCCAGATAGCATTGTTCAGAATGGTTTCAATTTGCTCCCGGTGAACCTTGCGGTCTGAAAACATTTCGGGAAAAATAGTGCGTCTGTCTTTAATGACGGCTGTTATTTCACTGAGATTGTATTTCATGATTTTTAAACTATTGCACTAACGTGTTTACAAAGATATTAAATGCAGAAAACATAGAGGCCTGGTAAGGGAAGAGCCAAGAGCGAAAAGGGCAGCGGTATTTCCGCCTCGCGCCTTATGGCTCTTCCCTCTTTCCTTATTCCACAATCGTATACCTAGTTTTACAGACATCACGCGAATACCGGTTGAAATGCCACCACTCGGTTTGTATGCCGCTGAAGCCTCCGGCACGCATGGTTTCACGCAAAAGTTTCCGGTTTTCAAGCTGCTCCAGGCTCAGCATGCCTGAATCAAGGTATGCCTTTTCATGTCTAGGATAAGCAATCAGCCGGATATCATCGTAATCAGCACCCATGTCCAGCGGCACACCATCGTTGGTTGCAAGGGTAATGTCCACCGCGGCACCGTAGTTATGAACAGATCCGTTTTTTGGATTGGATACAAATTTGGTTTTTTCATTCACCGGCATATCTAGTATATCCCACATAATTTGCTGAACACTGCGGGGCCTCACAGCGTCAAAAATAAGCAAGGTCAGGCTGCTGTCTTTGCCTTTCAGAAATTCCAGGCATTTTTTCAGATCTTCAGCAACATCCGGCTGCAGGTAAGCCCGGTTAAGATGGCCGTATACATCCTGCTTCATGAAATTATTTGTGGTGGAATAACGCAGGTCAATGAGAATACCGGGAATACTGTCCTGAACGTTGACCAGGCCGGCATCAATCAGTTTCTGTTCCAGCGTGTCTATAATATAGGCGGGTTCAGGTTCTGGCTGTACCTCCAAAACCGTATCTTTCACCTCTGGATTAATCAACGTGCCTGAAACAGTCTCAGGACTTGTATCTTTGCATGAAGCCAGAATAAAAAATCCGATAAATAGATAAGTCAATGTCCGCGTCATCGTTTTCAAATATACCGAATTTGGTTTTAATGATCAGGCCCAAAGCGTTTGGATATAACAACCAGACAGCAGCATCCAACCTTTTTCAGAATCAGGTGACTGAAACCGGTGTGGCATTAAAAGCGCAACTTGAGTTTGACAACATGGTTGAAAAATTGCGCAATGCCCGGGTAGCTGTTCATATTTTTGAAGATTTGCAGGCTGACCTGCCGGATTCGGTTTTTTCCAACAACTGGATTGCCCATTTGCCTGACAAACGGCTGACACTTTTTCCAATGTGTACTGAAAACCGGCGCGCAGAGGTAAGGCCTGATATTGTGGACTGGCTTGTTCAAACCGGAAAATGCCATGAGGTGATTGACCTGCGCGGCGCTCTTGAAAATAAACAGTACCTGGAGGGAACCGGATCGATAGTTTTTGATTACCGCACTAAAGTGGCCTATGCCTGCGAATCACCCCGCACAAATATTGCCTTGTTTGAATTATATTGCCGTCGCATCGGGTATAAGCCGGTGTCATTTGCAAGCGTTGATTTAGATGGAAAACCAATTTATCACACCAATGTAATGATGACACTGGGAGACAAGTTTGCCCTTGTTTGTCTTGATTCAGTAGCTGATCCGGTTGAATGCAAAATGCTGGAGATTAAACTTTCAGAAAGCGGCAGAACGGTAATTCCGATATCCTGGCAGCAAATGAACCATTTTGCCGGTAATTGCATAGAGGTTTTGGACCGCACAAATGCACCGCTTTTACTCATGAGTAAAAAAGCTTTTTCAGTACTTACAGCCGATCAAAAGAAACAACTGGAAATGTATGTGGCTATTCACGCTTTTGAAATTCCGGTAATAGAAACGATTGGCGGCGGCAGTGTACGGTGCATGATTACCGGCATTTTTACTTAGCCCAGATACCAGGCAAAACCATAGCGGAGGTAAAGAGGAATCGGGTTGATGAATTTTGGAACCGGCATTGCCGGATCATTGATAAGATCATACATCAGCATGACGTTGTAATAGGCGCGGTCACCCATTGATCCGCAATAACCTGCCCCCAGCATAAACACCGGTACATTTACCCGTTTGTCAGGAATCGAGAAATCATAATTAACGGTATTCAGCAGATCAAATTCTGTCTGAACCAAAACAAAATCCAACGGACGCCAGCGCACAAAAACTCCGCCGCCGGCGGTGTGTTCTGTTTGCACAGCACCTCCCATATTCAGGCGGTAAAGCTGGTAAATTCCGGTAACACCAACAGATGCTTTTTTGTAAAAATCGTAACCGATTATGGGGGCACCATAAATGTAAGTCAGGTTACCAAACCGCATGGCCAGGTCACCGCCAACATATGTACGTTTTTTAATTTCAAACCAGTTGATGGTAGTGCTTCGTTTTGATGAATCTTTTTGAACATGTTCCAGGTCGTACTGAGCTGAAAGATTCAGTCCGGCAAAAAAGACAATGAAAAGCAGTTTAAATTTCATCCAGAATAGTTTTTAAGGTATGCTGGTCAACCGTATGCTCACCCTTAAATTGAACAAGATCAAATTTCATACCTGAAACGGCTAATTTCTCCTGTTCTATAACGATATCTTCTGTTTTATAGTATTTATCCTGGTCTCCAACCACTAAAAAATTTTGAGACGTATTAAAAGCGGCAAATTTTTCGGGGTTCATATCTGGCGGAAAAACGGCAGCCCACAGAATAAAGGCATCAAATTTTTGTGAGCCGGCTGCCAGGTAGCGTGATGCCGTAGCACCTCCCTGTGAAAAGCCAAGCAGAATTTTTTTGGAGGCAGATTCAGCAACCCCCGTTTTTTCCAGTATGGCATCCAGGTAAGTAATGTAATTACGGATATCGGTTTCACGGTTTTCTTTGGTCATCCAGGATGCACCCACTCTGCCGCTGGTACCACTTACATAAAAATGATGCAGTCCCTCGGGTACAATTACAAGGTATTTTTCAGGATCAAGGAATTCAAATTTTTTCAAAAAATAAGCTCCCAGCTGACCATAACCATGCAGCGCCACAATCACCGTCTCAGCCTGTGGATTGCCGTGTGAGAAGTAACGTGCTTCAATAGTTATGTTTAGTTTGTGCTCCATAAATAAAAAACACTCAGCAGCATAACCAATGAGTGTTTCCGTTTTTTTTAGGGAAGAGGAAAAAGTGAAGGACTCTTGCCTACTTAATGCGCTCTGAATAAACTCCCTCGCGGGTATCTACGCGAATCTTATCACCGGTATTGATGAAAAGCGGAACGCGGATTTCAGCACCGGTATCAATTTTGGCAGGTTTCATGGTGTTGGTAGCTGTGTCACCTTTAATACCCGGCTCGGTATAGGTCACTTCAGCATCAATGTAGTTTGGAAGTTCTACGGTAAGCGGTGTTTCTTCTTCCGCATGAAATACAATAATACACGTAATTCCTTCTTTCAGAAATTGCGGATTGTCAATCATTTTTGCTTCAATAAAAACCTGTTCAAATGTTTCGTTGTTCATGAAGTGAAACCCTGTTCCCTCAGGATACAAATACTGATACTCGCGTGTTTCAATACGAACAATATCAATTTTATGTCCGGCTGAGAATGTGTTGTCAATGACTTTACCGGTTTCAATATTGCGCAGTTTGGTGCGCACAAAAGCCGGACCTTTTCCAGGTTTTACATGTTGAAACTCAACAACGGTCATCAGTTTGCCGTTGAAGTTAATACAGAGTCCGTTTCGAATTTCTGCTGTTGTTGCCATATTATTTGATCTACTTAATTTTTAGTTTCTTCTTTTGAGGAGTTAGGATTTAGCTCTTAGGAGTTAGTAGGTTGAATCTAATTTATACTAACTCCTAACTCCCAATTCCTAACTCCTTAAATAGGTCCTTTAATAATTCCCCGCTCTGATTTTTTGATAAAATCCATCACTTTCTGTTTCTCTTCACAATCCGGAATTTCTTTTTCAATGATAGCAAGACCGTTGGAGACAGAATTGTTTAGAATAAACAGATTGCGGTAAATGTCTTCAATTACTTTTACTGTTTCGTCCGTAGTGCCTCGTCTGCGCAGCCCAATTGCGTTAACACCGGCAAAGGTGAGGGGCTCCCGTGCAACACGTATAAATGGCGGCACATCTTTGCGTACCTGAGACATGCCGGCAATAAATGAATGCTCACCTACGTGGACAAATTGCTGCAGACCGCACATTCCTTCAATCACCACCCAGTCTTCAATAATACAATGGCCCGCAATACCTGAATAGTTGGCAATGATAACATTGTCACCAATCAGGCAGTCATGCGCAATGTGTACATAACACATCAGCAGGCAGTTTTTGCCAACAACGGTTTTCATTTTATCAGTAGTACCCCGGTGAATGGTAACGCACTCACGAATAACGGTGTTGTCACCAACTTCGGTGGTGGTATATTCTCCCCTGAATTTGAGGTCCTGCGGAACGGCGCTGATAACAGCTCCCGGATAAATTTTGCAGTTTTTTCCAATGCGGGCGCCCGGATAAATGGTTACGTTAGGACCGATAAACGTGCCGTCACCAATTTCAACATCTTCGTAAATGGTTGTAAATGGTTCAACGGTAACGCCGGTGCCAAGCTTTGCCTTTGGGTTTATTTGTGCGAGCGGACTGATCATGCTTTGTCTTTAACAACTTGTGCAAGCATTTCTGCTTCAACTACTACGCGGCCGTTTACATAACCTTTTCCTGCCATGTTCACCAAACCGCGACGAATTGGTGATAGTAACGCAAGTTCAAAAACAATCGTATCTCCCGGCTTAACCATACTCTTAAATTTCACGTTGTCAATTTTCATGAAATACGTAGAGTACAGGTGCGGGTCATCTACTTTGCTAAGCGCAAATACGCCGCCACATTGGGCCATTGCTTCGATCTGAAGTACTCCCGGAAAAATAGGATTACCCGGAAAATGCCCGGTAAACTGGGGCTCATTCATGGTGATGTTTTTTACACCAATAATGGTGTCTTCGGTAATATCCATCACTTTATCCACTAATAAAAACGGATAACGGTGCGGCAGCATTTTTTCAATAGCAACGGTATCGTAGTACGGTTCGCGGGTGAGATCAAAAACCTTGGGTTTATTGACACTCTTTTTGGCATATTCTTTCAGCAATTTTGCAAACTGAACATTGCCGCCGTGACCCGGGCGGGCAGCTAAAATATGTCCGCGGATTGGTCTGCCAAGCAAAGCTAAATCGCCAACAATGTCAAGCAATTTATGACGTGCCGGTTCATTTTCAAAATGCAGTTTGGTATTGTTAAGGGTACCAATTGTATCAATTGAAATAGAAAGATTTTCTTTCCCTAAAATTTTGGCAAGGCGGTTTAATTCTTCTTTGCTGATATCAGCACGTTCAACCAAAACAATGGCATTGTCCAGGTCACCGCCTTTAATCAGGCCATTTGTGGCCAGGTATTCCAGTTCTTTTAAAAAGCAAAAGGTGCGGCATTTGGCAATTTCTTTTTCAAAATCACCTATTTTAAACATGCTGGCATGTTGTGTCCCCAATACCGGTGAATTATAGTCAACCATTACGGTAACGCGGTATTCTTTATCCGGTACAGCCAGAAATTCAGTGCCTTTTTCCGGATCTTCCCATTTAATGTTTTCGTCCAGTTCCAGGTATTCGCGTTCTGCCTCCTGTTCAACCAGCCCTACCGAGCGAATGGCTTTTACAAACGGGTCAGCGCTGCCATCCATAATGGGTACCTCGGGGGCATCCAGCTGAATCAGCGCATTGTCTACCTGCATGGCATAAAGCGCAGCCAGAAGGTGCTCAGTGGTATAAACTTTTGCTCCTTTTTCCTCCAGCGTAGTTCCGCGGGCAGTTGACACCACATTATCCGGGTCAGCCTTAACAATAGGTTTTGATTCAAGATCAATTCGTTGAAACTTATAACCGTGTTTTTCAGGAGCAGGGCAGATGGTCAGGTTTACTAATTCTCCGGTGTGCAGACCAACTCCGGAGAGTTTAATTTCACTTGCTAGGGTTTTTTGCTTTTCAGCCATTGAGTTTTTGGTTTTCTTTTAACTTTTTTAATTCTGACTCCACCTCACGCAAACGGTCCAGTATTTGTGGAAGCCGTCTGAATCCCATATATGATTTTTTATATTCTTCAGCATCGTAGGCAGGTGACCCAAGTATGGTTGTGCCTTCTTCTTTAATGGTTTTTGGCACGCCTGCCTGGGCCCCGATCATGGTTCCGTTGGCTAATGAAATGTGCCCGACAATCCCCACCTGTCCGCCTACCATCATGTTTTTTCCAAGTTTGGCTGAACCTGCAATACCGCCCTGGGCGGCCATTACTGTATTTTCACCAATAACCACATTGTGCCCTATCTGAACCAGGTTGTCAATTTTTACCCCTTTTTTAATGATGGTTGAACCCAGTGTTGCCCTGTCAATACAAGTATTAGCACCAATCTCTACATGATCTTCAAGAATGACATTGCCTATTTGAGGTACTTTCTGATAGTTGTTTTCAGAGTTTGGAACAAAACCAAATCCGTCTGCGCCAATAACCGCACCTGAGTGAATGGTACAATGTGCTCCCACCTGGCAGTCACGGTAAACAGAAACATTGGCATAAATTTTTGACCCGCTGCCTATTTTGGCATTGTCGCCAATAAAGGTGTTTGGATAAATGTGTACGCCATCACCTATTTCAGCCTGATCACTGATGTAAGCAAAGGCACCAATGTAAACATCTTTACCAATGCGGGCACTTGGCGATACATACGCCCGCTCTTCAATCAGGGGTTGCTTTGCGGTAGCCTGGTCATAGAACTGCAACAGTTTGGCAAAGCAGGAATAAGCCTCTTCTACCTTAATGAGCGTGCAGTTTTCAGAAATGGGTTTCTGCGGGGTAAACGTATTGTTCACAATTACGATCGATGCCTGGGTGGTATAGATGTAATCCTCATACTTGGGATTTGCCAGAAATGACAATGTCCCAGCCTTTCCTTCTTCTATTTTAGAAAGACCATTTACCTTAACGTTTGGATTTCCAACGATTTGTCCGTTCAGAATGCCAGCGATCTGTTGAGCCGAAAATTCCATTCTTCAAAATTAATAATAAAAATCTGCCTGTTTACAGTACTTGACGAAGTTTTCAACAAAGCGTTTGAGGATTGCCCCGGTTTTTGTTAACAATCAGGGGAGGTTGGCGTAACAAAAGCAGAATTTTTCGACGGGTTTGGTAAGTGCCAGAATGTTCAGGTTATCAGATGCCTGAACAATATCCTGGGTGCCGCCTGAACGTGACAGAATGATGATTTGCTTGTCTTTTTCATCGTAGGCACTGTTTACCAGCTTTTCGGTTATGGCAAAATAAGCTGTCTGATCAGCCGGAATAGACAATGCCTGGGCTATTTTTGTTTTTTGAGAAGCAATTTTTTCGGCGCTGAAGGTTTCTTTCGAAATTTCGGTTTTAAACAATTTCCGCGATAAAATCATTTTGCACAGGGTAGACAGAATTTTGTCATCGCAGGTTTGCCACACTTTTACAGAGGTAATGACATCGTTATCATCAATCAATGCAAAGTTTTCAAGCCAGGCTGAGCCGTTTTTGAAATCATCGAGATTGACCTGGTTTTGAAGAAACAGTTTCAGACTTGGACTGGCAAAGAGATCATGCCCCTGCAGGTACAGTTCTTTGGCTCTTTTCAAAATGCTGGTAAGCATGTATTCCGATGCGACAACTGTTTTGTGCATATATACCTGCCAGTACATGATACGGCGCGCTCCAATAAAGTTTTCAATACTGTAAATTCCTTTTTCTTCAACCACCAGGTTGCCATTTACCACATCCAGCATGGTTATAATTCGTTCACTGCCTATAACGCCTTCTTCAACCCCGGTAAAATAACTGTCGCGCTGCAGGTAATCAAGCCGGTCCATATCCAGCTGTCCGCTTACAAGCTGGTGCAGAAACTTTTTTGAATAACGGTTGGTAAAAATTTCAATGGCTGTTTTCAGTCTGCCGTTAAATTTCCGGTTCAGTTCTTCCATAAAAAGCAGGGAAACCTCTTCATGGTGTACCTTTTCAAGCAGTGAATGCTCAAGCGTATGTGAAAACGGGCCATGGCCAATGTCATGCAGCAAAATAGCTACCAGGGCTCCCAAACGCTCTTCGTCTGTAATTTCTACCCTTTTGTTGCGTAACACATCAATGGCCTTTACCATCAGGTGCATGGCGCCCAGGGCATGATGAAAGCGTGTGTGGTTGGCTCCCGGGTAAACCAGGTGTGACAGGCCCAATTGCTTGATGCGTCTCAGTCGTTGAAAATAGGGGTGCTCCATCAGGTCATAAATCAATTCGTCCGGAATTGTAATAAAGCCGTGTACGGGATCGTTTATGATCTTTCTTTTATTATGTGATGACTGACTCACGCGCAATTTGACTAAATTTAACACCTGCTTCAGGCTAAAAAGTACGGACACGATTAATCGCGTCCCTGACTGACAACAAAAGCAGGGATCAAAACTAATTAAAAAACAACAGATGGAAGCAAGAATTTTATGGGCTGACGACGAAATTGACCTCTTAAAACCGCATATTCTCTTTTTGGAGTCAAAAGGATATAAAATTGACACGGCCAATAATGGTTCAGATGCTGTTGATTTAAGTTCAGATACGCATTACGATATCATTTTTCTGGACGAAAATATGCCGGGCCTTACCGGGCTTGAAACGCTGGCGCGGATCAAAGAGAAGAAGCCCAACGTGCCGGTTATTATGATTACCAAAAGTGAAGAAGAGCATATTATGGAAGAGGCCATTGGCGGACAGATTTCAGATTACCTGATCAAACCGGTCAATCCTAACCAGATACTGCTTTCGCTTAAAAAACACCTGAAAACAAAAGACCTTGTCAGCCAGAAAACGACCAGTGATTACCAGGCAGAATTCAGGCAGCTTGGAATGCGTATCAATGACCGGCCTGATGCCGCTGAATGGACAGAAATCTATGAAAAACTGGTGATGTGGGAACTTAAACTGGAACAATCCAGTGATGAAAGCATGAAAGAAATTTTCAGCATGCAGAAAAAAGACGCCAATGCCCAGTTTTGTAAATTTGTTGACAAAAATTACCGTGACTGGCTGCACGGTGATGAAGATGCCCCCATTCTCTCGCATCAGCTTTTGGCTAAAAAAGTATTTCCGCTGGTGGGTAAAGAACCCGTCTTTTTGATTGTGATTGACAACCTTCGGTTTGATCAGTGGAAAATTCTTCAGCCGTTGGTAAGCGAATATTTCAATGTGGAGAAAGAAGAACTTTTTTATTCCATTTTGCCCACAGCTACCCATTATGCACGCAATGCCTTATTTGCCGGAATGATGCCGTTGGAAATTTCAAAAAAATTCCCTAAATTTTGGATGAATGAAAACGATGAGGGAGGCAAAAATATGCATGAGGCAGATTTTCTGGAGGCCAACCTGAAGCGCAATAATAAAAATGTGAAAATGTCTTACAACAAAGTCATTAAACTTGATTTTGCCAAACGAATGGTAGACAAGTTCAATGAATTGCTGCACAACGACCTCAACGTTATTGTTTACAATTTTGTAGACATGCTGTCACATGCCCGCACTGAAATGGAAGTTATAAAAGAACTGGCAGACGATGAGTCAGCCTACCGGTCACTTACAGCTTCATGGTTTAATCATTCACCGCTGAAAGAAATTCTGAAAAAAATTGCCGAGAAAAAAATAAGAACGTTCATTACAACAGACCATGGTACCATTCGGGTAAATAATGCAATTAAAGTAGTGGGTGACAAAGCCACCAACACCAACCTGCGTTATAAAGTGGGCAAAAACCTGGATTATAATGCCAAAGAAGTGCTGGTCTCTACCAATCCTGAAGACATTCAATTACCGAAAGAAAATGTAAGTTCATCATTCATTTTTGCCAAAGAAAATGACTTTTTTGCGTATCCGAACAATTACAATCATTACGTGAATTATTACAATGACACTTTTCAGCATGGAGGAATTTCGCTGGAAGAAATGATTATACCGTTTATTGAATTGCGTGCAAAATAAATCATGTCTGATCATCTGAAAATTGAAATGCAAAGCCTGGCTGATCTTCAGAATGCAGCCAGCCGGTTTTTACGTTTTATTGAAAACCAGCCGGTACGGTTTGTTGCTTTTAAGGGGGAAATGGGTGCCGGAAAAACAACCTTTATTTCAGCACTTATGAAAGAAATGAAGGTGGAAGATCATGGTTCTTCACCTACCTTTGCATTGATAAATGAGTATCATTCGCCGCTGTTTGGGCGAATTTTTCATTGTGATTTTTACAGGCTTAAATCGTCGCTTGAGGCGCTTGATCTGGGGGTAGAAGAAATGTTTGAGGACGATGCCTGGATTTTTGCAGAGTGGCCTGAAAGGCTGGGTAACCTTTTGCCCGATAAAATCGTAGATGTTAGAATCATTGATCACAAGGGGTGTCGAATAATTGAAGCAAACGTATGATAACTGATCCGGAAGCGCTGAAGTCGTTGATAAAAGAGGGGAGCTTACTCCCCCAGGAAGAGATGCTGGCAATTGGCCGCAAAAAAGGAAAACTTGTTATCGGGATTCCCCGCGAAACAACCTACCAGGAGAATCGTGTTGCCCTGACACCTGAAGCGGTCCAGTTCCTGGTCAGCAATGGTCATCAGATACTGGTAGAAACCAAGGCGGGTGAAAGTGCCCGTTATGGTGATCATGATTATTCTGAGGCCGGTGCTGAAATTTCGTATGATAAGGCAGAGGTTTTTAAAGCCAACATTATTATTAAAGTAGCCCCTCCTTCTGATGAAGAAATAGAATTAATGCCCGGCAACCAGACACTCATTTCTGCCCTGCAGCTGACACTGCATCCAAAGAAAACACTGGTGGCCCTGATGAATAAAAAAATTACGGCTATTGCCTGGGATTATATTCAGGACGAGCACCAGATTTTTCCGGTAGTACGCGCTATGGGTGAAATTGCCGGTAACACATCCATTCTGATTGCGGCTGAATTGTTGTCTAATTATAAAACCGGGAAAGGAATTATGATGGGCGGTGTAGCCGGTGTTCAACCAACTGAAGTGCTTATACTGGGGGCTGGTACCGTGGGTGAATATGCCTGTCGTGCAGCAATGGGGCTTGGCGCCTCGGTAAAAGTATTTGACAATTCCATTTCCAAATTACGCCGTTTGCAAAATGATATCGGCCACCGCATTTTTACATCGGTTATTCAGCCTAAAATTCTTGAAAAAGCCATCATGCGGGCCGATGTGGTGATTGGCGCCGTTCGGGCTCCTTTTGGGCGCACACCGTGTATTGTATCTGAAGAAATGGTAAAAACCATGAAAGCCGGTTCTGTTATTGTGGATGTGAGTATTGATCAGGGCGGGTGTTTTGAAACATCACGTGTAACCAACCATACCAAACCAACTTTTGTAGAGCACGATGTGATTCATTATTGTGTGCCCAATGTTGCATCGCGGGTTTCGCGTACTGCGTCTATTGCACTAAGCAATATTTTTTCACCAATGCTGCTTGAAATGGGTGAAATGGGAGGCTGTAAAGAAATGATTAAGCGAGATCCCGGTTTCCGCAGCGGTGTTTATATCTACAAAGGAAAACTTACCAGCGAAATTTTAGGTAAAGTATTTGACCTTCCATTCAAAAATATAGAGCTGCTGCTTGCGGCGCTTTGATGTTTTTTTCTCCCCCATGCGGGGAATTTCTTTTGTGTTTTTGGGTTGATTAACGGCAACGGTTTCGGATGCCCGGTTCTTTTGAATCTGCGGGGCATATATTCCTCACTGTTCTTCGCTTTTGCGCAGCAAGTACGATTTATTTAATATGCAAACTGCATGTCCATGGCTGGTGTTTTCTGACGCTGTTTAAAGAAGCGGTATGACAGTCCTACATTCGCAGTTTCAGGAGACCAGATCGAAAATTCAGCATTCAGTGCAAGGTGATCATTGATCAGGTAATTGACACCGGCAAACGTAAACCCGGTAAACATGTGAAACCCGGTTGGATATTGATTTTGAAGACGTTCTGAAGGCACCATGTCTCTCAGGTGATTGTAATCATAGCTCAGGCCAATTTTTAATTTTACATAGTATTCAAAATTGTATGTTCTCAGAATATGAACCTGCGGGTTGAGTGATACATAGAAAAACTGCGAACCATAATATTGGTTGTCAAAATAAATCTCAGAGTTGGCATAAGCCAGTGTATACCCAAGTGAAAAAGTACTGTCCAGGGCAATGGTGTGTCCAACGCTGAAAAGCGGACTGTGATTTTCAATTCTGAATACATGTTCACTGGTATCATTATAAACGCGCATCGAGTTATCCAACCGCAGCGTGTTGAGGCTATACCCGGCTGAAAATTTGAACGAATGATTATAGAATGGTCTGCACGGGGCAGGGGTAATTTCAAAATCCTGGTTTGCAAGCAGTGCTATACTCATTGTTTTTACAGAGTCAGGCATTCCCATAACGGGTGCGCTGTTTTTTCCGGGATCGCCTGATACCAGATCAGAACTATTTGCTAAATCGGTTTGCGAGATTCCATTAATACCTGATAGTGTAATTGACAGCAGCAGGCTCAGAGATAAAATTCGGTTCATAACGTTTAAGTTTTACATCACCAAAACTAGGGTGCCGGTATTGCTTCTGAAGGACATAATTGCCCTTCGTTTCCGGCTAATTTTTGTGCTTTTGCCTGATGTTTAAGGGATGCAGAAGGGATACACGGAAGGAAAACCGTTGCATCGGTGTCAGATTTTAAATCAAACGTTTAACCCTCTTAAAAAAAGGGTTCCTTATGTTCGTTTGTAATTTTGAAACGTTGGATATTGAAATTGTAACGTTGGGAAACTTTAATTGCACTTTTTGAGAAACCATAAAAAAAAAGTGGGTACATTTAAACAGTTTTAACCCATGGCAGAGTTTGAAATATGGCAGAAGTTACCTGTATAATTGTCGATGACGAGTTACAAAACCAGGAAGTATTGGTTCGAATGATAGATCAGTTTTGCCCATCCGTAAAAGTGTTGGGCCGGGCCGGAAATGTTTCAGAGGCCGTTGAATTGATTGCTAAAACTACCCCCAATATTGTTTTTCTGGATATTGAAATGCCAGGAGGAAATGGATTCACACTTTTTGATGAAATCCGCAATCCTGCATTTTACACCATTTTTACCACCGCACATGCTGAGTATGCAATTAAGGCCATTAAGTTTGCCGCATTTGACTACCTGCTGAAACCCATTAATCTGACTGAACTGAAAAATGCAGTAGAGAAAGTGGCCGAGCGTTTGCGTGCCGGAGATCATAAGGCAAGCAATACTGGTAAAATGGCTGAGGTTTTACGGTCAAACAGGCGTGATCAGCGCTATGATTTTACAAAAATTGCATTGCCAACATCTGAAGGCATTGAATTTTTTGAAGTAGCCGATATTCTTCGCTGCGAGGCTGACCGCGCGTATTGCACCTTTCACCTTGTGAACAAGCGCAAAGTTGTAATCTCCAAGAGTCTGAAAGAATATGAAGATGTGCTTTCTGAGGCCAATTTTTACCGCATCCATAAATCAAACATGGTTAATATCAAACACGTTCAGAAGTATATTCGCGGTAAAGGAGGTTTTGTTAAACTAAGTGACGATTCGCTGGTGGCTGTAGCAATCAGAAAGAAAGAAGAGTTTTTGAATTTCCTCCGCAACCAGAGCAACCAGGTTGAAATTGAACTGGATGATGAAGTATCGCAATAGGTGTGTTAAAGGTGAATGTCGTTGATTACTTCACGATACCGGATATACACCCTTGTTCCAATTGGCTTCATATAACCGTCCTTAAGGTCTTCTACAATTACCTCAAAATTCTGTTCGGTAATCTGATTCAGTAAATCAATTCTGTTTTTATTAATACCCATTGCATACGACCGTTTTATTTCAGGTGAGCGGTTGCCTTTGGATAGAATGGATTTTTCACGGCCAATACCATTGTCTTCAATAATACACTGCACCAGGTGGTCTTTCTTTTGAATAATGAGTTTGAGTACCGGTTTGCGCGGACATTCATGAAAACCATGAATCATAGCATTCTCCAAGTAAGGTTGCAGTAACATTGGAGGTATCATGACATCTGCCGTTTCAATACCTTCTTCCACATGAATGGTGAATTCCAGCGGTTCCTTCATACGCTGTTTTGAAATGCGCATGTAATGTTCCAGAAATTCAATTTCTTCATCCAGCGAAATATAATTATACATGGAATTTTCCAGTACTTTTCGCATCAGTTTAGAGAAGTCAGAAATATGATTCAGTGACTCTTCAATATTTCCCTGCAGAATATAAAACTGAAATGTATTCAGTGTATTGTAGATAAAGTGTGGATTTAACTGTGAACTTAAAAGCTGGTACTGGTAAGCAATCGATTGTCTTTTTTCAGACTCTATTTTCAGAATCATATTGACACGCTCTGAAACGTCTTTGACAGAACCATAAATCTCTACCACATCATTGTTACCATTTAAAAGCGGGCAGATATAATCATCGAGCCAGATTGTTTCTCCGCTGCGGTTATGGGTAATACGGTAGCTTACTTTCTGCGGTCTTTTTTCTTTAAAAACCAGATCAATGGCATTCTCCAGCAGGCCCGCATCTTCCGGATGAATGAGACTTTTCCAACGGTTTTCACGGTTTAAGAGGTCAAGTTCAGTTAATCCCAGGATGGTGGTTACCGGGGTGCTGACGTATTTAAGCTGCATAGAATTACTTTGCAGATCGGTAATCTGAATCACGTAATAAAAGTGATCTGAGGTTTGAATGATCTGGGTATTCAGTTTAACAATTTCCAGCAGCCGTTTCCGTTGATTTTCAAGACTTTTTTCCTGTTTCTTTTTTTCGGTAATGTTTCGCATCAGGCCCTGTACAATTTCATGACCGGCAGTATGACCCGGCAAAAAACTCAGGTTAATGGAAACAAAAACCTCATCTCCGTTTTTTGAAAGCAATGAGGCTTCAAATTGTTCTTTATCACCCTGCATATTTCTTTGACCCATTTTTAACTCATGCTGTTTGGGTTTGGTATACAAGATAGAGATAGGGTGGCCCACCACTTCTTCCGGCGTATAGCCCAGCAGGTTTTGAATAGACGGGCTGACCAGGGTAATAATGCCGTCACGGTCTGTCTGGTAGTACACGTCCTGGATAGATTCAAATATTTTTCTGAAACGTTCCTGGCTTTCACGCACCTGGTTATGGGTGAGCTTCAGTTCTGTAATATCCAATGCTGATCCATGTATTGTACCGTGTGTAATACCTCCGTCAATTGATGCTTTGGCGGCACGTATCAGCAGGTATTTTTCATTGCCGCGGTAGTCGCGTATGCGCAATTCAATATCTGTTGGTTTGAAATTTTCCATTGAATTCAGAATCGCACGTTCAAGCCGGTGCCTTGATTCAGAATACATCATGCGCAAAAGTTCTGTTTGTGAATACACCTGCTGATCTGTCGGAATCTGCAGAATGCGGCACAGGTTGGGGCTGAATGAAATTTCTTTTGTTTCAGCCAGCCATTCCCAGCTTCCCAGCCGGGCAACTTCATGAACCTCGTTTAATTCCTGCTGCTTGCGAAGCAATTCAATTTCCTGCTCTTTTCGCTGCGTAATATCCATACCGCTGGTGCGTATTCCAATCCACTTTCCATTCTCATCAAAGACCTGTTTCCAGCAGATAGAAAACCATTTAACAGAACCATCTTTGTGGTTTGATCGTACTTCCAGGTTTTCGCCTTCGGTTTTATTGATCAGGGCATCCTGGAGTATAAGCATAACCCGCTCAAAATCGTCTTTGTGAATGACTTTTTCGTAAAAGTCGGGCATGTTGAGCAGTTCTTCAGCAGTATAGCCGCTGTGATTAAAAACAGCCGGGTTAATCCAGATTGGTTTTCCGGTTGTGTCAAGCCAGTTTTCCCAGTTGGCGGTATGGTCAGAAATGGCTTTAAGTTTTGCGTTCCGGTTGAGTAATTCATCCTGGTCCAGTTTTCGGGAAATGACCAGGGAAACCTGTTGAGCAAACCGCAGTAATGTTTGCCGCTCGCGTTCATTTAGTAAAAACGGGGTAGCAACAGATAGCAAACCAACCACCTCATCTTCTTTGGTAAGCGGTATCAGTGTAAATGTTTGAATGCCGATTAGTTTAAAGGCCCATTTTGCCAGTTTTCGAACCACAGCATTTGGGGCATGCTCACCAATAATCTGTATTATTTCATTCTCATTGTTGGTGACCAGAATTTTATTTTCACTGATTACCTGGTTAAACAAACTGCCGGCAACCAGTTTAGGAATTGCAGATGAAACGGTAATGCCTGCCCGTTTTTCAAGTTTTTTTATTACTTCGCCGGATATGCGTGATGCGTACAGATCAAGTTTATGCGCTGCTTTGTCATAGAGGTAAATCCGGCTTCGCTGAATGCCCATACTTTCATAAAGGCTTTCAAGCATAAAACTGGTCAGTTTTTCGGTTGATTCACCACTGATTAAAGCACTGTTGATTCGTTCAGAGGTCAACAATTCTTTATTCGAAAACTCCAGTTCAAGTTCCTTGTTTTTTTTGTCGGTGATATCAATAAGCGTAATAAGTGCCCCTGATCTGTTTTTTCGAAACGGGGTTACGTGCATCAAAAGCCAGCGCTTGTTTGTTAATGAATGGCAGCGGTACTGCAATTCAAAATGCGTTTTTTCATTTTTTATAACTGCCTGTATACCTTCCAGCGCCCTTTCAGCCTGTTCATCACCATCGTTTGCTAATGATTTACAGATGTCAAAATAGTTGGCGCCCGTTTCAGAACCAATGAGCATGCCGCAACTGTTTAATGCAAAATCTTTCCAGCTTTGATTGGTGTAGATAATGGTTCCGTCAGAATCAATAGCTGCTATACTGTCCCTGATTGATGAAAAAATCAGTTGTGCAAAATCAGCTTCTGATCCGGACTGAGAGGTCATAATTTCCGGAAACTTTTGTGCCATTGCTGCAGTTCTGGCATGGTCCAGCTGCGTTTGCATTTCAGCCAATTTCCGTTTAAGAATTACTTCGTTGTATGATCGCTGCAATGCACGCAGTAAATCGGCCGGTTGATCCAGTGAAATAACTTCTGTGAGCCCTTTGTGCAGCAGCTGTTGGTATTTATCCTGATCGGGATCCAGGGTAAGCAGCATAACCGGTATGTCATACAATAATTTGTTTTGGAAAATTATTGCTTCTGATTCAGAAATTCCGGCAGAAGGCCCTATCAGTAAAATGTCATAGGCATTCTGGCTCAGCACCATTTTCAGATCCTGTTTCTTTCCGGTATTGAGTTCACTGATTGAAGAGCTTTCATTAAGTATGTCCATAATCCGGGCAGAACTCAATTGATCATCCTCAAGCAGCAGTATTCTCATTGCAGGCAGTTTTGATTTCCTCTTTTGTAAAGGAATTTTTATACCGGTTTCCTGGCCTGAAAGTAGATATAAATTTACAAACATGGTGCCTCCTTTTCAAAACGTTTTAAGACTTGTGCCTCCTGGTTTTCAGGCAGACATTCCAATAACACCGTCCTGGAAAGATACGGGTCCGGCTGTTTTAGTGAAATTCAGCTTTTGCTCTACCCACTCAAGCCCATGTCCGTATTTGCTGAAAACAGCAATCGGATAGCTGGGGTTGTGGTTTTGGATATAGCTATGTGCGGCAACATTGGTGGTTAGGTTTGGGCAAACCAGTGCAACAACGGTTTCAGGTTCAAAGAGTTGAGATTTGTGGCAGATTTTCCATAAAAAATGGTGAGAATCAGCAAGCTCATGAAAAGTCAGAATATAGGCTTCGGGCTTTTTTCCTTTATGAATTTTAGACATGGCAATAAGTTCACGCAGTAATTGGGTACTTAAAAGGGCGCGCTCTTTAAAACAAACATGAACAATGTTTTCACCAATAAATTCTAAGGAAATGTGTGAGTCACTGAAGGCATTCATAAAAAATCATTTAAATAAAAATTAATCATTTGAACCTTTTGTGCGCTGATCAGGTAAGGTGGAGTTCATTGTAGCGGACCTTAACTTAGACTGCCGGTGCTGGTGGTTCTGAGACCAAAGATGGCTGAATTGTTTTGCGTAAAAACGCAGGAATTTCCGATCGGCCGGCTATGAAATGGCTGGGGTGGGGCAGAATTGGTACCCCGTTAATGAATGCTAAATCTTTTAGCAGCCTGCGTTTTGGAATGTTACACGCGAGCCGTTTTTTGAGTAAAAAAGCAGTAAGAATGACAGGTAAATACTATCCGAACTTTTCAGGGGTATAAAAGTGTCCTATCCAACGCACGGAAAGCAAAAATGCACGGTTATAGCTGAATCCTGTAACCGTCCAGTTCAATGACAGTAATTATCGGAACTGATTACCAGGCAAACAAAGGCAGCCCGTGTACGGCTTTCTGAACATCCCGTTTTACTTCAGCCAATACTGTTTCGTTGTCTTTATTCATAAGGGCTTTGTCAATCAGGTCAACTATACCGGCAATTGCATTTTCGTTAATACCGCGGGTTGTTATAGCGGCCGTTCCAACGCGAAAACCAGAAGTCACAAACGGCGATTTGTCATCAAACGGAACCATGTTTTTGTTAACCGTAATGTCAGCTTTGACCAGTGCATTTTCAGCATCTTTTCCGGTAATATTTTTAGAGCGCAGATCAATTAGCATGCAGTGATTGTCTGTTCCGCCTGAAACAATGGTGTATCCACGTTTAAGAAATTCAGCTGCCATAACGCGTGCGTTGGCCTGAACCTGTTTGGCATAGGTGGTAAATGCGGCCTCAGATGCTTCACCAAAAGCAACTGCCTTTGCAGCAATAACATGTTCCAGGGGCCCGCCCTGTGTGCCGGGAAAAACGGCCCCGTCAAGCAATGTGGTCATCATTTTAAGTTCACCTTTTGGTGTTTTATGGCCCCATGGATTTTCAAAATCATGACGCATCATAATAACCCCTCCGCGCGGACCGCGCAGTGTTTTATGCGTAGTGGTGGTAATAATGTGACAATAATCAAACGGGTCATTTAATAATTTGGTGGCAATGAGTCCGGCCGGGTGTGAAATATCAGCAAGAATAATGGCTCCCACCTGATCAGCAATCTGGCGGATGCATGCATAATCCCAGTCCCTGGAATAAGCTGATGCACCGCAGATAATCATTTTTGGTTTCTCTTGCAACGCTACCTTTTCCATTGCATCGTAATCAATACGGCCGGTTTCTCTGTTTACGCCATAAAACGATGTTTTGTAGAGTTTTCCTGAAAAATTTACAGGTGATCCGTGTGTCAGGTGTCCGCCGTGAGACAGGTCAAAGCCCAGAATTTTGTCACCCGGGTTTAAACAGGCCAGCATTACGGCGGCATTGGCTTGTGATCCCGAATGGGGCTGTACATTGGCCCAGGCGGCTCCAAATAGCTTTTTTAAGCGTTCAATGGCCAGCTCTTCAACCTGGTCAACCACCTGGCAGCCCCCGTAATAGCGTTTGTGCGGCAAGCCCTCAGCATATTTATTGGTTAGAATTGAGCCCATGGCATCCAGTACCTGCTGGCTTACAAAATTTTCTGATGCAATCAGTTCAATGCCATGTAACTGGCGTTCTTTTTCCAGGTGAATGAGGTCAAAAATTGCTTTGTCCTGAGCCATGATGTCTTAATTTTTTTGTCAAATGTAGCGTAAGCCTTGAATCTTATTCAGCCCGTTTGGGTAAAAATTTGAACAAAAGATAAAGAATCATTAACGGCATAAACGATTGTGCCAGCCCCATCAGTGTTCTGATAACACCATACAGGTCGTCTGATTGTCCGGTAAAGAGGCTAATGAAATAAAGTAACAAGGCAAGTCCGGTCAAAGCCAGGTAGGCAATAAGGGTTATCCGGTTATAGACCGGGTTTTGGAAACAAATACGAATAATTAACCATGTCAATAAAAGGTAGAGGCCTGAAAATAAAAAGGTAAGCAGCCATTTGAGTGCATTGATTTCTTCGGGTGTCCAGTTTAACAGAAAATGGAATTCGTCCAGGGCCTGGTTTGGCCGGCCTACTGTCAGGTGCAGGAATATCCAATTGATATTCATAAAAAAATAGTCTCTGACAAAACCCAGCAGAACTATCCCCAGCACCAGTATGAAGAGCTTAATTTTTACTGACACGGCCATATCTTTTAGCCCACCACCACCAGAGTATAAAAATGATCGAATACACAAAAACGGTAAACGTATACAGGTGATTAAAATCGAGCGCAGTAGGGTAGGCGTCATAAATTAGCAGCAGCGCAATAACCCGTATAACGTTTGCAAGGTGAATCAGCAGCATGCCCATTGGAATAAACCAGGCTTTGGTTTTCCAGCTTCCGGGAAAGGCAATAACAAAAATGGCAAAAATTGAAAACAGTTTAAACCCGTTGCATTCATCACCCACCCATACGCCTGAATTGACAGCGCCATCCATTAACAGAATAACGTGGTCACTTTCAACTTCAATTAATGTTATAATACCAACCAGTTCAAGTAACTGTTGTGATAAATAAACAATGCTCAGGTCAAGGTAATAATCCCAGCTGGTGTATGTTTTGATAAAAAGGTAATAGACCAAAAGCCATATTCCGTATAGAACGCCGCCCAAAATGAGAAACCGGACAGCCGGATGCTTTAAAAATGTTCCCATAAAAAGAAAGAACACGCTTAGCGTGTTCCTTTATAAAGTTTTCTGATTCCGACAAATGCCCCGGCTGCAAGCAGTATTCCAATACCGCCATCAATCGGGATACATGGGGGACTCCAGCATGGCGGTCCGGCCGCTGGCGGTGATCCTGCAGGCGGTGAACCCGCTGGTGGTCCTCCGGTAGTAGGCCCCGGCATTGCGCTTGCAACTGCCGTAACACCAACTATTGCAAGTAGTAAGAGTAATGTTCTGAGTTGTACTTTCATTCCAGTTTCAAGTAGTTCTGGCTACTAAAGTACAACTTTTTTTGTTACAATTTTATCTCCGGTTGTAATTATCAGAATGTGAACACCTTTCAATTCAGCCGGAACCGAGATCATATTGCTGCCTTCAACAAAACGAATCTGGCCTGAATAAACATCTGTTTGTCCCAATACATTAACCAGTCTTATCTGTGAGTCTTCATTAAATGCTTCTGTTACATTCACATTGAAACTGTTTCCCATTTGGGTAATGGTCATTGATTCAGTTTCAATAGCCGTTTCATTTACGGTTAAAGACTGAATGGTAGATCCTTCCTGCACATCTTCACTGGTCAATATCAGTGTAAACCGGTGCCCCTCGAAGGCATCGCTGTAGAAGGTATAAGCCAGTTCTCTTTTGAGGTCAATAAATTCACCGGTGACATTATCAAAAAGCAGCACTTTCCGATACGTATCAAAGGTTTCAATATTAAGGGCCTCAAAGGTGTGGTAACCCGGGTTGATTATTTTGGTATACAGCTCAAATGATTTGTTTCTTCCGTCGTGTCTGATGTAGTTTTTACGAATCAGTTCTTCAGACGAATAAAAGGCCACAGTCGGTGCTTTTTCCTGCCCGGTTGACAGGTGGCGAATATCCATTACGGTATCAATGTCATCTGTTGCAGCTGCATCTTCAACCAGGCTGATAGATGAACGATAGGTTGAAATATTTTCTCTGAGTGAAACCATTAACGGGTTTGAGTTATTGGCAGCTTTCACATAGGTTGCTGAAGAAACTTTGTCAGTCTCTTTGTAGGTAAGTGTACCCCAATCGTATGTCCAAAAGCCCTGACCGGTAGCAATGAGCCCGTTAGCCAATTCAGGAACGCTGGAACTATTATCAGATCCGTCCCAGTATTCATAAAAACCGGTTGCAGCATCGTATACATAGAAGAAATTGCCGACGTGACTGCGGGTAACCGTAGAAAATGAAATTGGTGAGGCAAATGGATTTCCTTGTATCTGCCATTCATTTCCAACAGTTACAGGGAAATCAGATCCATCACGCACTGTACCGGTTACATCAAGGGTAGTACCTGAGAAAACAATGGTATCATCTCCCATATAGGCTTCAAAACCTACACCATTTGTAAGCGGATTGGCCATACTGGTCTGGTCAACATATTGATTGATGACATATTTTTTCACGGAATAAAAACAACCACCGGTTCCATAGGCACAACCATCCGGAAAACCAACACCACTGATAAAAAGATCATCGTCCCATTGAGTAAGTGTAGCACCAATAACCGGAGAGGCAATGTCTCTGTAATCAGCTACACCAGCAGGGATAAAACGTCTTACCGTAACATTTCCTGTAATGGCAGCCCCACCATTGATGGCAGCAATTCTTCCTCCGCCTACATCGGAAGTAGAGTTAATAATAAATGAGTTGCCTGGTGCCGGATCAATAGTAAGTGTTCCGAGCGTCGGGTAAAGTGTTCCGCTTATAACGTATTCGCTTTCATAAAAAGTTACGCCCAAACCACTTGAATTATTGATTTCAAGATCATTGAATTCAATTGAATTACCCACGCCGGCATCAATGTACTGATCGGCTGTACCAACAAAAGCAATCGTTCCATCTGTAATTGAAGTGCTGCCGAACCAGTCAACGTCACCATAAATTGACAGCGTAACGGCTGAAGACATAACAACACTGGCAGTGATATCAACATTCAGATAATTGGTTTCGGCATCTATGTCTACGGTAACAGCATGGGTAGGGTCTATATAAACCTGGTCAACAAAACTTGGGATACAGGTGCAATCCCATGTTCCGGGAGCGCTCCATGGGCCAGAGGTAATAGAGTGAATTTCGAGTACCTGAGGAATAGCAGCAAGTGTAAAATAATCACCGGCAGCAAGGTCAACATCAAATGAAATAGAACCGGCGCTGTATGTTCCCGCTATCTGTGCGGCGTCTGAAAAATCACCATCCTGGGTAACATTGTCAACCAGCAGTAAATACGACGCAGATGCACCAAAATCATTACCGCCGTTCAAATCATAGGTCAGTGTTGTGGTTCCCACATCCCCGGTTTCATCAGCTCTCCAGGTTCTCAGCCAACGCTCGTGGTTTGGTAGTGAGCCAGGCATACCTGAAGTTGTAAATGAACTCAGCGCGTCATTGGTATGCGCAATCAAAAGATATTCATTAGAAGTCATCGAAACCGGGTTGGAAATTTCCAAAATACCGGCGCCCTCAGCAATGGTCTGACTGTTTGTTCCGTTGTTTCCAACGGCAATCAAGCCAATGTTATGAGTTGCCTGATAGGCATACAAGTCAGTAGGAACAGCCATGTTGTATTTGGCGCCCAGGTAATTTTCAACTAAAATGCGCTCCAGGTTATTTAACGCGCTGTTGTATATTACAACTTCAGCAATGTATCCGCTCAACGCGCAGTTTTGCCAGGTGGTAAACGGTACATTTCCCAGCGTCACTTTGTTGTGACCGGTTGGTACCGTATAGGCACCGGTTGTTGTTCCCATAAGTGTTCCCTGACGCCGCTGACTGATTGATGTAGGGGTAATGTGAGAAGACGTAAAGGTAAATGCTCCTCCCGGTTCATTAAAACTGGTATATTTAATGGTTGGTGAGTAATGGGCCGAAATAAGCAGGTTATTGGCAGAATTGGTGTAATTCACCCATTTTTTGTCACTGGATGCATAATTGGCGCCAATAATGTACTGAAGTTTTAATGAACTCCGTCTGAAAACGATAAAATAGGTCAGGTTAGCTGATTCCAGGGCCGCAATACTGCCTGAATTAAGTACATCGTCAACACCATCGTAACTCAACGCAGGCAAACCGTTAACTGCGCCTGTCGTGAAAATAGGTTGTTTGGTACTCAGCGCCTGTGTAAAATTGTTTGAGTTTCCTGAAACGTCTGTAAATGAGGAGACAGAATTGCCATTACTTAAGTTCAGGGTATTTGCATCAAGCCAGATAACATTGGTGGCAGATGAACCAACGCCGGCTGCGCCTGTTTGTGAAATACCATTCACACCAAGGAACAGAAGGAAAACGGCTGAGCATGTTCGGACTATGTAATTATTTACTTTCATAAGAGTTGGGCATTAGGTGATTTTTGCTGGGCGTATTTTACAAAGTTCAGGTGTGCGGAAATGTATCTGATACGCCTGTTAAACCAAATATACTGAAATTAATTCATGCAACCCACTGTTCAACCTTTGATTTCTTCCGAACACCCTGTTTCCATTTCCCAAGCCTCTAACCAACGCTGCTTTTCACTTTCCCATCATGTTTCCAATCATATTCCCTGCCCTGTTTAACCGGTTGTTAAAATTGATACACGGGTATCTCAAAAAGAACATACAGGTCCGTAATTGAATAATTCCGTAACCAAACCATCAAAATTCCGTATCCGTACTAATTATGGAGCGGGTATTTTAACTATTCAGCCTGCCAAGATAAGTTTGAATGGAAGCAAAAAAAAGTCGTAGTATCATTGAACTGAAGGATCTTGATTTTATCTGGAAACTGATTGGACGAAATTTCATCATTATTCTGTTAGTTCCATTGGTTGCATACGTTACCGGCTATATTTATACCTACCGGCTTACTGATATTTACGGAGCTAAAGTTCAGTTGCTGCTTAAATCAGACCAGACGTATGATTACCAGGATCCGATTTATAAAGGACTCGGAGCTTACGGTTTGTATACCGATGTCAGCAATCAAACCCGGATTCTCCAATCAAAGGATATTATTGGTGAAGCAGTTGACCGGATGAATATTGAAGTATCGTATTACGTGGTCGGGCGGCTCAAAAGAAAGGAAGTTTACGGTACGTTGCCATTTACAGCCCGGGTTGAATTAATAGACAATAATCTCTATGAGCGCCCGGTTCAGATAAAAATTATTGACAGGGAAAATTATGAGGTTTCGTATGAGCTACCTGAAGGGGAGAAACGGGTGCGCGCAGCATTTAACCAGGAACTTATCAGTGATGATCTTAAACTTTTATTAACCCGTAGTTATGAATTTACAGAGGATAATATCCGCTCTGTAACAGAACCTGATTATGAACTTGTTTTTCATACCAAAGACAATCTCATTGCCCGGTTTCAGCAAAACATGATTATTACAAATATTGAATTCACCAGTATTCTGGACGTAGAGGTACACGATAATCTCAATGCAAGGGCAAAGGTTTTTTTAGATACCCTGTCAGATGTATTTATTGATTTTTCCAAACAAACACAACTGGAAGTGAATCAGAACACGCTGGACAATATTGAAAAGCAGATTATAGAGGTTCAGAAAATTATCACCAATATTGAAAATCAGTTACTACGTTATAAAGACGATAACGATATTTTAAACCTGACCAAAGAAGAAGAGGAGTATTTTTCAAAATATGTCGAGTACACCAGGCAGAAACGAGAGGTTGATTTTAATTTGAACTCACTGGTGTTGCTGGAAGATTATATTCTTACTTCACCGGACGAGCACATTCTTGCGCCGTCGTTTTATATTTTAAATGGTGAGCCTGAGCTAAACCGGAGGGTTCAGGCCATGTATGAATTGCAGATCAATCTCGTGGAACAAATTTATACCTATTCGGACGTTCATCCGACTGTTTTGAAAACAAAAGAAGAGTTGGGAGTAATGAAAAAGGATTTGCTTATTTATATCAAAAACCTACGCGTTGCCCTGGATCAGAAAAATAAGGAACTGATCGGAATTATTGAGCAGTATAAGGGAGAAATACAGGAGTTGCCACGGGCCATTCAGGGGGTTGACAATATTCGGCGTGAATTGGAAGTAAACAATAAGATGTACCTGTTTTTGCTGGAGAAAAAAACGAATACGTTAATTGCCCGTGCAGGTATTATTCCACAGGTTCAGGTCATTGAAAAACCTTCATCCATTGGAGTTGTTGGCCCCGACAAAGAACGCATAAACCGGCTTTTCCTGCTTTCAGGAATTGTGATTGCATTTATTGTGGCTTTTGTCAGAAGGTTATTTTTTGAACGGGTACAAAATGTCAATGAACTTTCTACCATTACTGCCATAGACATTATCGGGGGGGTTCCGTACCAGCTGAAACTGGAAACCGAAATTGTAGTAGATAAACTGCCAAAGGCGCAGGTAACGGAAAGTTTCAGAACTATCCGGTCAAACATCTCTTATTATGGAGACGGTTCCGCTGCAAAAAAAATTGTTGTTTCGTCCTTTCTGCCTTCTGAAGGTAAAACATTTTGTTCAAGCAATATTGCCGTTATTCTGGCTAAGTCAGACAAACGCGTTCTCTTGATTGATCTTGACTTGCATAAACCAAAAATACACAAAACCTTCAACCTTGAAAATAAAGAAGGGGTTTCCAGTTTCCTTACCGGAAAAGCCGGTATAAACCAGATGACAAAAAAGGCAGTTGTTGAAAACCTGGATATCATCACATCCGGACCAATTCCTCCCAATCCGTCTGAACTGATAATGCGCAGGCAAATTTCAGAACTGTTTGAATGGGCTGAAGCCAATTATGATTATATACTTATTGATACCCCACCATTTGGATTATTGAATGACGCCATTGTTTTGATTAACAATGCTGATTTATTCCTTGTGGTAATGAATACAAAATTTGCCAATAGAAGAGGGGTGGTAGCCGTTGAGAAAATTCTTGAAAAATACACCACCACCAGCAAAGCAATTATTTTAAATGGTATTAAAGAGAGCAAGTTAAAATATTACTACTCCAAATATTCGTATAAATATGGCTATAACTACGGTTATGGCTATGGTTACGGATCTAGTTATGGTTATGGACAGGGTTACGGAGATGATCCGAAGGCTTCCTGATATACCCGCTAAAACATGGGCTAATCTATGAAGACAGACGAATGGGATTATATTATTGAGCCGGAAGGTAAAGTTCGGTTTTACAATTTAACGGAACTGAAAAAATACAAAGACCTTATCTTTTTATTTGTGAAACGTGATTTTGTTTCAATGTACAAACAAACGATTCTGGGACCAGTGTGGGTAGTCATACAACCCATTCTGACAACGCTTATTTTTACGATTGTTTTCGGGCGTATTGCGCATATTGAAACAGGTGTTCCGTCCGTTATTTTTTTTCTGATAGGTGTTGTTGTATGGACCTATTTTGCAGACTGTGTCACAAAAACATCTGAAACGTTTATTCAGAATCAGAATATTTTTGGAAAAGTTTATTTTCCCCGGCTGGCTGTTCCGGTTTCAGTGATAATCACAAATCTGATTAAGTTTGGAATTCACCTGCTGGTATTTTTTGTAGTGTATCTGTATTTTTTTGCTGATGGCGGAAATGCATATTTTGGACCTACCTATTACCTGGCCTTGGTGCCCTTTGCGCTTTTGGCACTTGCCATGCTGGGCATGGGCACCGGAATTCTGATAGCGGCCATGACAACCAAATACAAAGATTTGCGTTTCCTGGTGCAGTTTGCCATTCAGCTTGGACTTTATGTTACACCGGTGGTGTATCCGTTAAATGCCGTTGATGAAAAATTTCAGTGGATCTTATTGATTAATCCCGTAGCCGGTTTGCTGGAGACTTTTAAACTGGCATTTTTCGGGGCAGATTTTGCCGTTTTTTCATGGTACCAGTTTGGGTATTGCATGGTGTCCTCTTTTGTCATTCTGGCTATTGGCATGTCTGTTTTCAGAAGAGTGGAAAGAACATTTATGGATTCGATTTAGAAGTATGAGCTCAAAGTCACTCAGTATAGAAAATCTTGCTAAACAGTATCGTTTGGGACAGTTTGGTACCGGAACCATTTCTCATGATCTGAACCGGCTTTGGTATAAAATAAGGGGTAAAGAAGATCCTTACCTTTCAGTAACTGAATCAAATGATCGGCAAACCAAGGGAAAGAGTGATTATGTATGGGCGCTTCGCGATGTTTCATTTGACCTCAACCAGGGAGATGTGTTGGGCATTATTGGAAAAAACGGAGCCGGCAAATCAACCCTGCTGAAAATTATGTCCCGGATTACTGCACCAACCAGGGGTAAAATAAGTATCAAAGGGCGCATGTCATCATTGCTTGAAGTGGGAACCGGATTTCATCCTGAACTCACCGGAAAAGAAAATGTGTACCTCAACGGTGCCATTTTGGGCATGACAAAAAAAGAAGTAGCCCGCAAACTGGATGAAATTGTTGATTTTTCAGGTTGTGCCAGGTACATTGACACGCCGGTAAAAAGATATTCCAGTGGTATGATTGTCAGGCTTGGATTTGCCGTTGCCGCGCATCTTGAATCTGAAATTTTAGTGGTTGATGAAGTACTTGCAGTGGGTGACCAGGAGTTTCAGAACAAGTGTATTGGTAAAATGAAAGACATTTCCAAAGGAGGTAGAACTGTACTTTTCGTGAGTCACAATATCAGTTCTGTGCGCAGCCTTTGTACAAAAGGATTGTTAATTGAAAACGGTGTTTCAGCCTATTTTGGTGATGTATCTTCTGCCATTGAACGTTATCTTAAAACCGGTATTTCTGAACAAAAGTTTTTTGTTGACCGCAGCGCCGTCTCTGAACGAATTGGAAATGGTCAGATGAAAATTGAAACGCTTGAAATTTTTGTGAATGGGCAGCCATCAGCTGTTTCTATGATTGGTGACCTTATTACGATACGGTTAAAAGTCACAAGTCTTGCATTATCCCGGTTCAAAATAGCAATTCATATATTCAATTTTGCTGAAATCTGTGTCTCCAATATTGAAAATGTAGATTCAGGTTTTTTGCCGGATCCCTTTGCCGGTGAACGTATTTTTGAAATCAGTTTTCGTGATTTCAGGTTGTATCCGGATCAATATACACTTGGATTCTGGATAGGAGATAAAGTCTCAGAAGAAACATTTGATTATGCCAAAAACTGTATTGGTCTTAACGTTATAGAGGGCTCAGCAATTGTAAAACGAAGCTTGCCAAAAAACAGCGGTATGGTTTTTCTGACACCGGAATGGAAAAGTCTGAATCCTGGTTAGCAGGACCAAAAAATTAATATGCTAAAAAAATGCTGGACAGAATAAAAACATTATTTGATTTTTCCCGGAAAAAAGCGAAACCCGAAAAAGTAATCCGCTATTGCGGGTTTGATTTGTATTACAGTGAGGGTACTTCCATTGTGGAACGCTATCTGGCAACCGGTACGTATGAGCAAAAAACGCTGGATGTTTTGATAGAATCCATGAAGCAGACCCCCTCCGGGGTATTTGTGGATGTAGGCGCAAACGTTGGTTTAATTTCACTCGCCATTTCAGAACGTTTTCCGTCCGCACAGATTTTTGCATTTGAACCCGGACCACATCAATTCCGGTTGCTTGAAAAGACCCTGGAAAAAAATAACCTGAAGGGGCGTATATATTTGTTTCCGGTTGCCCTGAGCAGTTCCAACGGTACAGCCTTTTTTCACGTTCACCAGGCTGATGATGCTTCGGGTGATGGCTTTCTGGATACCGGCCGGGCCGGAAAATCAAAAAAAATAAGTGTTGTAACGCAAACACTTGATGACTGGTGGACGAAAAACGGTCAGCCCAAAATAGACCTTGTTAAATGTGATACAGAAGGTGCAGAACTCATGGTGCTTAGGGGAGGCGAAAACGTGATCGGAAAATGCAGGCCGCATTTGCTCCTGGAAATATTTTATACCAATCTTTTAAATTATCCTTATGGACCATCAGATATTTTTAACTGGCTTGAACAAAAGAATTATTCACTCTTTACCCTGGACAAAAAAAAGGTCTCATCAACTACTGAACTGGAACAAATTTGTAAACATGAATCTGAATTCTTAGCACTGCCAAACGTATGATAAAAAAAATCCGAAATTATTTTTTGAAAAGAAAGTTCAGGGAAGAATACCAGATACTGGGCCTAATAAAGACCAAACTGGGAAATCTGAATGTAATTCTTGAAGCAGGCGGTCACAATGGCAAAGATACGCTGCGCATGCGGGGGCTCTGGCCAGATGCTGATATCCATGTTTTTGAACCTGAACCGGAGCTTTATACCCAGCTTAAAACAGCTGCTTCGCCTTTTCCTAAAATACATACCTATCAACTGGCGCTTTCAAACCAGTCCGGCAACGTAACATTTCACAAAAGTTCCGGAAGGTCTGACGCGTCTGGCTCATTGCTGAAACCCAAAGATCACCTGCTGGCGCACCCGGATGTTTTTTTTGACGAACAGTTTGAGGTAACAGCCATTAAGCTGGATGAATGGGCCGCACAAAACAACGTTAAAGCCATTGATTTTATGTGGCTGGATATGCAGGGGAATGAGCTGAATATGCTGAAGGGGAGCCCTGGAATTTTGGCAAAAACAACAGCCGTTTATACCGAGGTGAGTTTAATAGAAACCTATGAGGGAGTGAGTTTGTATCCTGAATACCGGAAATTTATGGAGCAAAACGGGTTTGAGGTTTTCATAGAATACCTCACCTGGAAAGATATGGGGAATGTGCTGTTTCTGCGCAAAGAATATGTTTAAGCCAATGGTATGATTAAAGTAAAACTGGCACGGAATTATCGTTTTCCGGATTTGAAACGGCAAACTCCGGGTAATGATGGTGTGTGGAATACGATTCAGATAGCAGAAGAATTTTCAGATGAAGCTGATTTTTGTGTAATTCTGAATTATCCTGAAACAGATGTCAGATTAAACGTAAACAAAGGCGGGGTATGGTTGTTTTTGCATGAACCGCCTGATCCAAAGAATGTTTTTTACAAAAACTATTTTAAGTTTGCTGATAGGGTTTATTCCGGCTTTGGAGATCGGGTAAAAAATGGAATAAATGAAACCGTATCACTGCCCTGGCACATTAACAAGTCCTATACTGAACTGGTAAATCTGAAACCAGAATCCATGAACAAAACAAAAAATGTTTCCTGGATTACAAGTAACAATAACCTGTTTCCCGGGCATGAGGTTCGCCTGGAGTTTTTAAATTTTTTGAAAGAACAAAAATTTGAATTTGAATTATTCGGGCGTGGTTTCAATCCCATTCCTGACAAATTTGACGGGCTTGAAGCATATAAATATTCCATTGCCGTAGAGAATTATTCGGGTGAAAATTACTGGACTGAAAAAATACAGGATTGTTTTCTGAGCTGGACCATGCCCATTTATTTTGGCTGTCACAACATGGAAAAGTACTTCCCTCGGGAATCTTACATTCAGGTAGATCTTAACAATAAAAAGGAAGCACTGGAAATAATCCGTGAGGCAATCCGTGAAGACCGCTGGTCAAAAAACCTGGAAGCCATTGGTGAATCCCGCAGACTTATTCTGGAAAAATACCAGTTGTTTCCATACATTGAAAACCTGGTAACAGATTTTTTGAAAGAGCATCCGCATCCAAAAAAAGTGAAACGCATTATTCGTGCCTCAGGCAATAGTTTCTGGCAAGAGATTAAACTAAAAGTCAGGAACGGATTTAAATAATAGCAAATAGTTTGTATATTTAGTTGAATTGTATTTTTTCGGGTAACCATGCGGTATTTCGTATTTCTGATTTTTCTGTGTTGCAGTGGTTGGGTAGCTGCCCAGCACTGGGCCTGGGTAAATCACCTGACGGGTGGTGGAGGCAGTCACTATGCCATAGATTGTGTCGCAGGCAATGATTCCAACTCATTCTATTTTTGCGGCAGATACCGGGCAACGGCTACTTTTTATGGGCAGGATGGATCCAATATTGTCAACCCGCCGTTTGGAGGCTCACGTGATATTTTTCTGGTAAAAACAGATTCGGCAGGGCATTTTGTATGGGGCAAAACAATCGGAGGTACGGATACCGAATACGGTTTTGCTGTTACGGTTGACGAGTTTGACAATGTATACCTTTCGGGCCAGTTTTATACGGGTTGTACATTTGAGGGTGTACCCATTTCAAGCATTGGCAGTGCGGATGTTTATGTGGCAAAGTTTGATACAGATGGCAATTTTCAATGGGTCAAAACATTTGGTGGCACCGCGCAGGATACCGGTACAAAACTCACATGTGATAAATCAGGTGCAATTTACCTGGCAGGTACGCAAGGCGGAAACTTTTATTACAATACAGACAGCCTGGTTGACCCCGGATACTTTGTTGCAAAGTTAGACTACAACGGAAACATTATTTGGGCAAAGGGGCCTGATAATATCACTGCGGCCTTATCGAATTTATATGGAATAAAGTATTATAAAGAAGGAATTTATGTTGCCGGAAAATACAACGGAACAATGAAAATGGATGCCATTACGCTGGTCTCAAACGGATCCTGGAGTGATTTGTTTTTTGCCAAACTGGATACCGCAGGCACAGCCCAGTGGGCGTATGATGCAGGGAGCACCACGTATGATTTATGTAATGACATTGCCGTGAATGATTCATTTGTTTACATAACCGGTGCCTATTCCGGAACTATCAGTTTTGACACCATTGTGCGGGTATCTGACCAGGCAGTGGTGGGCAGCACCGGGGCACTAAACAGCAGAGATGCATACATTGCCAAATATGACTCAACAGGTGCCTGTTATTGGGTGGTTGAGCATAAAAGTCTTACGGCAGATGAAGGAACCAGTTTATTTTTAGATGCAAAAGGCAACCTCATTGTAAGCGGAAGTTACCTGCAATCACCTGATCCTACTGTTGCGGGCAGTACCGGAGAATTGCGTATTGAAAGTTATAACCCTCAGAGTGGAGCCCTGAACTGGGGTATAACATCAACCGGCACGCAGACGGGGCTTGCTCATGCTGTTTGTGGTGATCCGTTTGGCAATATTTATTTCAGCGGTGCGGTTAAAGATGTACATGCATTTGAAGGGTATACTATACCTGCCTCGTCGTCGGTGTACAGCGGTGTTATGTGTAAAATTCTGCCTCCGCTGAATACCAATCCGTCAAACAGCCCCATTTCCTGCATGCCTGATACGGTTCAGTTTGTAGCGGCAGCCAGTGGTTATCCGCTTTATTACGACTGGTACTACGGCGCGTATTCATTGCTTCAGAATTCAGGCGATACCCTGATTGTGATTCTTGATCCATCACTCGGTGACTCGGTGAGCTGCATTGTCTCCAATGGCATTGAAACGGATACACTCAATTATGACATAACCAATTTTTCATACCCGCAGCCCACGTTGGTTGACAGCATCAAAACCTGTAATTCATCGGTACTGTTGAATGCTGGTAGTTCCGGTGAATATTATGATTGGGGAAGCGGTAATGTTTTGTATGATTCTACCCATATGGCGCTGGCCACCGGGCTTTATACGGTATTGGTCACAAATTCGGGCGGGTGTTCAGTCTCAGACAGTGTTTATGTGCAGCTGGCAGATTGTACCGGGCTGAATGAAACAAACGTTTTGATAGGGTACTATACTGCAGACGGCATTTTGAATGTACGCACAAGTTTGAGTGGTTACAATCTGATGGTTTACGCAACAGATGGAAAACTGCTTTTGAATAGAACCAACCTGTCCGGGAATTCAGAAACCAGCCTGTATAGCCTTGCTCCGGGTTTATACATTGTGCTGTTTACCAATACCGCTTCGGCAAAAATTTCATCGGGTACTTTTGTCCGGTAGCTGAACACAGGTTCAGTTTTTCTTCAGTGCTTCCGTATAGATTTCCAGCAGTTTTTCCCGGTGTGTTTCAACGTCGTGGTTTCTGCGGATATTCTCAATAGCGAGGGCTGATTTTTTTGAAATCACCTCAGGGTTTTGTGCTATTTCAACAATGGTTTTGAAAAGCGCCTCTTCCAGCAATTTTGAAAAATTTTCTCTCCGTTCATGTGTTGAAAGATCAAATTTTAATCCGCCCCGTTCAACAACAGTGGGTAACTCAAGCAACCAACCCATTTCATTGGAATTGAACTCACTGAATGCCCAGGCATTGGTGGTGATTACGGGGCAGCCGCAGGCCTGAGCCTCCAGCACGGCATAACCGTACGTTTCACCGTAAGAAGGCAACACACCTACATCGGAACGTTTGAACAAGTCAATGATCTGATCGTTTGGCAATGTTTTATAATACGTAATTGTATTTGGGAAACGGGCCATTAATGCACGCATATCATCTGCATCTTTGTCCGAGTATTCTGTATCATACCAATGCGTGAAGGCAAATGATGAGACAATGTTCAGGTGAATGGATTCTGTTTCTTTTAAAGCCCTGATAAAAGCCTGTACAAGTTCTTTCCCGCCCTTATGGAAAAATGCTCCGCCAACAAATGTGAAATGAATTTTGTCCTTAATTACATTCTCTTTTTTCTCAACATAGAGTTGTTGCGGGGGAGGGAGAACAATTATTTTTTTCAGTATTTTTTCTTTCAGGTTTGGATATTTCTCCAGGTAATGTGCTTCAATGTTGTAAGCGTTCCGGGTCATGGAAATAATTTTCCGGCATGATTTTCCGGCCAGTCTTTTCATCAGGAATTCAGAACCCGTATTGTGCCTTGGCACATCGTTTTCGTAAGTAACAATCCACGGGCGCCTGCCAATCAGTACGGTATTATAAAAATGAAAAAGATGTGCCTGCTGCAGGCCGGCATCAAAATACGTGTTGTGAAAAAAAGTATGGTTGCGTTTGAAAAGTTTGAAATAGACGTAGTCAATCAGTTTCATCAGATCACGCAGTTTGCGTGTTTTAGCATTGGATGGACGTGAAACAATAAAGTTTCGTTTTTCATTATATTCTGTTGAGTTAACGCCAACAATTATTTTTCCATATGTCATCCGTCTTCAAATCAAAGATTGAGTAATACTAAGACAAAAGCCACTTTGAAATGCTGCCTTTTTGACGCAAAAGTAATGGAATTGTGCATTTTTGTTGCCAGGGAACGCTAAAAACCCAATATTTATTACTTTTGGTGGCTTTTAAAGCACCTGATGACAACATATTCACTCATCATTGAATATATGACTTTTATGGTAGCACAGGAGATAACGAACTGTTTGTTACAAGTTGGGTTGATTACCTATTCTGCTTTTACGTTAATTTATGGTGCATATTAAAGGTTTTGATGGTTTGAGGGCGATATCAGTTATTTTCGTGTTGATAACTCACCTTGGATTCTATGACCACTTATCTCCGACCGGTTTCCTGAAATCAAATATAAACCTGATAAATGGCTATGCGGGAGTTAGGATTTTCTTTACACTCAGCGGATTTCTTATAACAACTTTGCTGTTGACAGAAAAGGACCGGTTTGGAAAAATTAATTTAAAATACTTTTTCATTCGAAGGTTTCTAAGGCTATTACCGCCAGTGATTATCTTGTATGTGGTATTACTCATTCTGATGGCGTTTAATTTTCTGGATCAGAATTTTATTGCAGTTTTTTGTTCCTTTATTTATATCTACAACTTTGTCCCCTATCAATGGTATACAGCTGAATTAGGCCATACCTGGTCGCTGGGTGTTGAGGAGCAGTTTTACCTTTTCTGGGCTGTCGCATTGGCCTATATTAATCGCATCAAAACTATAATCTGGCTGGCAATAGCTGTAATCATAACGTGTATAGTGTTTGGCGCAATATGCGATTTACCGATTTATTTTAACGGAAAGCCCCACTACATACGAAGTTACTTCTATGTACACCGTTGGTTCATTCCGGCATGTATGCCAATTCTTATCGGGGCTCTGGCGGCTATCTATTTATTTTACAGGGATACAGGGAAGCGCGCTGGTAAGTATGGAAGATATGTGACTCTTCTACTTGCCGGAATATTCTATTTTTCACAACTGATCGTACCATCCCTGAATGGACAGGTTATTGACATCTTTCAGTCAGTAGGTGTGGTTTACCTTCTATTCTGGATCTATGAAAACCAGGGTACGATGCTGGTTGGTTTCCTGGATTTAAAAGTAATTTCGTTTATAGGCAAAATTTCGTATGGATTATACGTATATCATGGTTTGTTCATCCGAACGGCCCCTGGAGGAAGTCTTGATATCCAAAAATATCCATTGAACATACTACTGACAGTCATGACGGCTATTGTTTCCTATTTTCTGGTAGAAAAGCAGATTTTGAAACTGAAAAAAAGATTTCAACCGTAATCTGATCAGCTAAATAGTGAGATAATTTTAGTTTTGGAAGTGCTATTAGAATTTAAGGGGCCGTGGCCGGTGTTGATAAAAACAGATTGTATCCTTCATGTCACAGTTGACACTTTACAGCCTATATTGTAAGTATTTTGAAATGTTCAACGTTTTACCATTCGTTCACCATGCATACGTTTAATTTAGCGCTACAACAATATGAAAGAATATCTTAAACAAATTGATGCGTTGCGCTGTTATGCTGTTTTGGGCGTTATGATAATGCATTTATACCCTAAAGAGCTGCCTAGTTTTGAATTCGTAACAACCTTCTATGAGTATGTGCCGGGTGTACCCTTGTTTTTCTGTATCAGTGGGTTTTTAATTACCGGTATTTTGATTACAAATATTGAGCAGCCCAAAAAGCAGCTTTTGAAAAACTTTTATGTAAGGCGTATACTGCGCATCTTCCCGGTATATTATTTGACCATATTGTTACTCTATATTGTTAATGTTGACAATTATAGGGGGTGGTTTCTAAATGATTTATTTTACGTTTCCAATATTACCCAGGGTTTGCAGGGAAATTTTGAAGGAACAATTGCTCCGCATTTTTGGAGTCTGGCAGTTGAAGAACAGTTCTATCTGCTATGGCCAATAACGTTTATACTTATTCCAAAAGTACGTTATCAGCTATTTTTGGTCTTTTTGGTTTTTGCGATTGGTGTAGGGACATCTCTTTTTGCAGAAGACCGGTTCTTTATGGCCAGAACGTTTGGCTGTTTATCCTTTCTTGGGAGTGGTGCAATATTAAGTGTGTTATGGTATCATTTCAAAGAAAAATTAGCAACATTAAGCCAGTACATTAATGTTGTATTAATGCTGTTCGTATTACTGGTTGCGTTGCAGGCAGGGGGCGTTATCAAAATTACCAATCAACTCCATCAGTTGATCAGTATTTTAGTGATACCGGTTATTACACTTAGGTTTATTCTTGGATTTAAGTGGCGTGGCGCAAAATTGATTGTAGAAAACCGGTTGATTTTATATTTGGGAAAGATAAGTTATGGCATTTACATTTTCCACCTGCTTGCACTATACCCGGCGGTTGCCATAAAAAAAATATTGCACCTCGGCTTCCTGGATAATTTATGGCTTATGTTTTTATTTAAAATTTTACTCACCATTATTATTGCCTCCGTTTCGTGGGAATTTTTCGAGAAACGAATCAACGCACTTAAGTCGAAATTTAATTACATGAATTAAGTACTCAAATAGTCATGGAAAGGCCTGTTTTATCTGTTTTGCTTCCCAATTATAATAATGCTCCGTTTCTTCGTGAGTGTCTGGATAGCATTTTTGCTCAAACCTTTCAGGATTTTACGGTTTATTTTGTAGATGATTGCTCCACGGATGATAGTGTAGAAATAGCCAGATCTTATCCACAATCCAGAATGATTATTATTCGCAAAGAAAAAAATTCAGGAATTGTTGACACGCTTAATTTGGGGTTGGATCAAATTCACTCCAACTATTTTATTCGGATGGATGGAGATGATATCAGTCACATTTCCAGATTTGAGAAGCTGGTGGAATTTATGGAATCAAACCCCGCTGTGGATATTTGCACATCCAATATTCAGACCTTTGGCGTGGAAGAAGAAATAATTAGTTTTTCACCAGACCCTTTGGTAAATAAAGCAAACCTGATTTTCAGCAATACCATTGGACATGCATCATCCATTTTCAGAACCGATGTTCTGAAAAAAAATGGCATACGTTATCAGAATGACTTTTGGAGAATGGAGGATTACCAGTTGTTTTACAGATTGAAAGATTTTGCACAATTCTCCTGTTTGCCGCAGGTATTGTATTACTATAGACGCGGTGCCTATAACCTGAATGAGCAAATTCAGGATAGAAAAGCTGATGCATACAGGAGGTTTTACAAAATGATTTTTGACGAGTTGGGTTTCATTCACAATGATGCTGATTTATTACTTCACGCAGAGTTGGGTGGAGCCATTGCTCCCCAAAGTGAACCAGTTAAGTATCAAGCTCATATAAATCACCTGCTTTCGTGTAATTTAGTTACAAACGTTTTTCCGCATGCCCAGCTTGAAAAGAAACTGAATGAGGCATTTAGTAAGACTTGTTTTGTTCTGGTTGAATTAAACCGGCTGAGTTTTATGCAGGCTTTTAAAATGAGGAAAATCAAAGGGTTATTTCGGTATTATTTGTCTACAACGTTTAGGAAAAAATCAAATTGAATCATTCTATTCAACTAAAACTAAAAAGCAGTATATTCGATTTCACAATGGCAACGATAGATTTTACTGGTATTCCTGATATAAATTACCCTGCGTTTTGAAACCTGCAGCTAAAACCAGCGTTTTACATATAATATCCTCGTCTTATCCGTATGGTTCGTTGGAACAACCCTATGAAGTCGAAATACGCGAACTTTCCAGGTACTTTGATGAGATTGTCATTTATCCATTGTCTTCGTCTCCGGTTATCAGAACAGTGCCTGAAAATGTTCAGATCAATCTGACCCTGTCAACGTTTAACCGGAAAATAAAGTTTACCAGATTCCTATCCCACTTCTGGTTTCTGACCAGGACAATTATGTTTGAAATTACGAAATCGGGTAGCTTTTTTCAGGCACTTCGTAATCTGAGATACAGTGTAAATTCCCTTTTGCAATGTTATTTGCTGGGTGATGCTATCTATAAACTCTTCGACCAAAACAAGGAAAATTATTTTTATTCACTGTGGATGAATGACGGGGCACTGATTTTTTCTATCCTTAAAGACCGAAAAAAAATTAAAAAATTTGCGTTCCGGGTAAATGGCTATGACCTGTTTGAAGAGCGGGTAAAGAATGGCTATTTACCGTTTAGAAACTATAACTATGACAAGGCTGATAAAGTGATTTCTGTGTCCAGATTTGGTGCAGAATATTTGAAGCGAAAAACAAAATATGCAAACAAAATTACCTGGAATTTTTGCGGTATTTATGATCCGGGAGTAAATCCGCTTGATCCTTCCGGTGTTTATACTTTGGTTTCCTGCTCTGCAGTTATTCACTTAAAAAGGATTGACAAAATCATAGAATCGTTGCGCTATTTGGATTTTCCTGTTCGATGGATCCATTTTGGAAATGGAAAGCTGTTTGAAGAAATTCTGACCCAATCAAAATCGCTCCCAAACAATATCAGTGTTGAATTTATGGGTGAAACCAGGAACAGTGAGGTAATGAAGTTTTATTCGTCAACTTCTGTAAACGCTTTCATTCACCTGAGTGAATCTGAAGGCCTGGGGCTGGCAATAATTGAGGCCCAGAGTTTCGGTATTCCCGCTATAGCCGTTAATTCGGATGCCGTTTGTGATATTGTAAATGATTCCACAGGAATTCTTTTACCTGCATTTTCTGAACCCGCTGAAATAGCAAAAGCGATTAAAGAGCATCGGGGCGGATACAAGAATACCGTTCAATTCAGAAAGGGAGTGAAGGAATATTGGAAGGGGAATTTTGATGCCGTTCATAATTATCAGGCGTTATTTAATCTTTTGGTGAACAATGACGGAGTCAGGAAGGAGTGACAAAGAGACGTATCTCCAACCATAAGAGTTTTTTTTTGACTAACTTCGCGTTGATAGTAATTATACGGTCTTTGATTGGGCGCCTGAGAGAAATTGCGGGTACCTGACTCAAAAAAGAAGAATTATAGCCATTAATTGTCCTGCTGCAAATGATACAAAAAATGTTGCTTTTATACCTGCGGAAATTTCCGCTTGATTATGGAAAAAAATACGTGGCCCGGTGGGTCCGGTTTAATCCTGAAAAAACCAGGGTAACCTACTCAAATTCGCACAGCATAACCTTTGATCTGGATTTAAATGAATACCAGATGAAGCAGATTTACCTGTATGATATCTATGAAAAAAACACGGTTCGCCAGTTGTTTAAATTAATTGATAAACGAAAAAGCAAAGACCTGGTTGTTTTTGATGTAGGGGCAAACATTGGGTTTTATTCGCTCACACTTTCCAAAAAATTGAACGGTACCTCGTCGCGCATACATGCTTTTGAACCTAATCCGCATACATTTGGTATTCTTGAAAAAAATGTCAGCACCAACAACGGCGATAATATTGTTTTAAATCAAATGGGGTTGTCTGATAAACCTGGTACGCTGACAATTTCATACGATTTTAAAAATCTGGGGGCAGCCAATATCTTCAACGGCAGCGGCAAAAACTCAGCCGAGGTTTCATTAACCACACTTGATGAATACTGTACATCCAAAGGCATCAGTACCATTGATATTATTAAAGTAGACATTGAAGGTAGTGAACTTAATTTTCTGAAAGGCGGAACAGCGGTTATTGAACGATCCAAAAACCTGATTGTGGTAATGGAAATTGTGGAGGAAAATTGCACCCGCGCCGGATACACATCACAGGATTTGCTGGATTTTATGGTGTCACGCGGATTCAAGGTGTACCTTCCAAAACCATGGCCGTTTAAACTCCGTCAAATTGGAGCCGGAACCCGTAATTTTCAGGATAACCTGATTTTCATAAAGTCTTGATTTTAAGTAATACACCCGGCCCAGGTCAAAATTGGTTTTTAGACGGCAATTCGGTACATTTGATTTGAATACAGCGCGAATAGAAGAATCTGAAAAGGGAATGAAAAAAATTCTGATTGTTGTTGGCACACGGCCAAATTTCATAAAGGTTACGCAGTTCAGGAAACTGGCAGCTGCTTATCCTGAACTGGAAATAAAACTGGCACATACCGGCCAGCACTCTGAAAGAAACATGTCTACCGTGTTTTTTGAACAGTTTGATCTGGAACCTGATTTTTTCCTGAACATTGACGGTAAAACCCCTGTTTCACAAATGGGGCAGATTATGATTGCGCTTGAAAACCTGGTAAAAACAACCTTTTGCCCGGACCTCATTATTACTCCTGGTGATGTGAATTCAACCCTTGCAGTGGCAATTACAGCCAACAAACTGGGCATTAAACTGGCTCACCTGGAATCAGGCCTCCGCTCTAACGACCGGCAAATGCCTGAAGAAATAAACCGGTTGCTGACAGATGAAATTTCTGATTATTATTTTGTGACCGAGCAAAGCGGAACAGCCAATTTAAAAACCGAAAACAAAAAAGGAACAACCTATTTTGTGGGCAATACCATGATTGATACCATGGTTGCATTTGATTCAAAAATTGATCAGAGTGATGTTCTGAATAAACTGGGACTTCATTCAAAATTTGTGCTTATTACCATGCACCGGCCTGCTACTGTAGATAACCGTGAAGGACTTGTTAAGCTCTCACACCTGCTGCAATCTATCTGTAAAAAGTACCAGGTGGTATTTCCTGTTCATCCAAGAACATTGGCTAAACTGAAAGAGTTTAACCTTTCTGAGAATTTAATGAACCTGGAAGGATTAATTTTTACCGAGCCCATGGGGTATTTTGAATTTCAGAAACTGATTAAATGCTGTTCATTTGTTATTACTGACAGCGGTGGTATACAGGAAGAAACCACGTTCAGAAAAGTGCCGTGCCTCACACTTCGGAATAGCACAGAACGGCCTGTTACAGTAAGTTTGGGAACCAATACGCTGGTACCGTTTGATATTGCTGAAATAGAACGGTTGATAAAAGATATCGAACTTGGAACCTATAAATCAGGTGTAATTCCTGAAATGTGGGATGGTAATTCCACGGCCCGGATTCTTGCTCATTGTGTTCAGATTTTGTCCCAGCCCTAGAAAAGGTGAGAATAGCCATTGTTTCATATTTTTTTCATCCGGTTTTAAATCCCAGGTCGTTCAGGGCATTTGAATTGGGTAAAGAACTGGCCCGACGCGGACACCACGTTGTTTTTTTTGTACCAGACACCGGCGTTGATTATACGGCACTTGAAAAAACGAATAATTTTAAAGTCAATACCGTTGAACCGGGTTTTTATTTAAATAAAAAAAACCGCAACCCTGTTCAGCAGCAGCAACCGGTTCAAACGCAACCAGAAACTGTTGCTGCACGACCGGGATTGGTAAAAAAACTAAAAGCTAAAATTATCCGTTGGTTTTATCCGGGCGGGTTTAATTTTGAATTTGCGTATACCTGTTCAAAGGTGCTCAAAAAGCAAAGTCAGCCATTTGATCTGGTAATTTCAGTGGGGCTGCCGATATGTGCACACCTGGCTGTTTCAAAAGCGCGCAGAAGAAATAAACAGTTCAGTCGCTGCTGCATTGCAGATTATGGTGACCCGTATTCGTTCAGCAAAATAATAAATCCGCCTTATTTTCACCGCTGGCTTGAAAGGCGCATGTTAAAACAGTTTGATTTTATACTTACACCAACCAGTAAAGGTGTTCATGCATTCCGCTATTTTAAACCAGACGAAAAAATCAAAGTCATTCCCCAGGGATTTGACTTTACGCAAATTAAACGGGCAGACACCGTTGTGATTGACAAAAGCAAACCGGTGCATTTCGTTTTTTCCGGTAATTTTTACAAAGAGGCCCGCAATCCAAAAGAACTTTTTGAGTTTCTGACGTCAACCAACCGCGACTATTGCTTTACCTTGTTTATTAATACCGGCGACAGTGAAAACCGTGAAATCATTGCGCCATATCTTGATAAGATGGGGGCAAGGCTGGTGGTAAAACCTTTTGTTGAACGGCTTGAATGCATTTATGAAATGAGCAAAGCAGATTTTCTGGTAAATATTTCCAATACGCATGATGAGCATACCCCAAGCAAACTGATTGATTATAAATTAACCGGCCGGCCAATATTTTCGTATGTACCCGGAAAGTTTGATCCACAGGTAATGGCTGCGTTTATGGATAAAAACTACGTACATGACCTGGCTCCTGAAATTAACCTGGAGCCTTTTGATATTCGTAACGTCGTTGATGGAATTATGAAATTGACAACCGGCTCAAAAGTCACTGAATAGTATGAAGCGTATACTTCTGATAGCCTCTGAAACAAATTTTTCGTTTGAAAATCCAAATTCAGCCGTGGCCAATTATTTGCTTACGCTCAAACGTTCAATGGAACAGAACGGATACCGGGTTGATACGTTTCCGGCCATAAAAGAAGGGGGTGACAGGGTAGTAAGTACTGCGCAACGCAGTGGCATTTCAGGCAAGTTAAAAAAGACCGTTAAGGCACTTTTTCCACGACTTTATTACGGTTTGGTGCTGCGGCAAAAAATTAAATCGCTTTCAGCCGTATCTGAATTCATCATTTCCAATTATCAGAAACCTGATTTGATTGTTGAGTTTTTAAGTATCGGATCTGAACTCAGTGTGCGCCTGAAAAATCACTATAAAATTCCTTCTGTACTGATTTACGATGCCCCGCTGCTGGATCAGTTTTGTGAGGTGCATGCCTGCAATCCGTTTTTTTCACAACCGGTTAATACGCTTGAAAAAAAAATGGTAGAACATGCGGATGCGCTTATTTGCTATTCGGCCAGCGTTCAAAGCTACCTGCAAAAACAATTTCAGGTAAAAGCTGCTGTTTCTGTTTTGCCTTGCATTACCTGGAAAGAAGAGATTCCTGAAAACCAGAACAAAGAACAGGTGATTGGTTTTATTGGTTCATTTCTGAAATGGCATCGGGTTGATTTGCTGGTAAAAGCATTTGAAAAAATTGCGGCAGAATTCACAGGTGCCCGGCTGGTACTTTTGGGGTATGGGCAGGAATGGGAAAAGGTTAAACAAGGTGTTGATAAAAGTGAGTTCCGGTCCAGAATTGAAATGCCGGGTTTTGTGAATGAAGAACAGCTTACGCGGTATAAACACGAATTTATGATTGGCGTAATGCCGGGTTCAAACTGGTACGGAAGTCCGCTTAAACTTTTTGAGTATGCGCAATCTTCTATTGCCATTATCGCTCCTGAAACACCGGTAGTATCTGATTTGTTCAGCACAGATGAGGTTTTGTTTATTGATAAAACCAATGCGCTGGAAAGTCTGACTTCCAATCTGCGGCTTTTGTTGCGTGATGACGATTTGAGAATCGGGCAAACCCGCAAATCCTTTGCAAAAATGCAGGGAATCTACTCCAGGTCAGAACAATTGAATAAATTTAATGAAATTATTGCCGAAACATTAGCAGATGGATCTTACAACTAAAAATATACTGGTTACCGGTGCAGATGGATTTATTGGTTCACACCTGGTCGAAAAATTACTGGCCGGCGGCGCAAAGGTAAAAGCACTGAGTTATTACAATTCATTTAACAACTGGGGGTGGCTGGAGCAAATTCCGGCACACCCAAATTTAACGGTGGTTTCTGGTGATATTCGTGATCCGCATTTTTGCAAAGAGATAACCAAAAACACAGATGTTATTTTTCACCTGGCCGCCTTAATTGCCATTCCGTATTCGTACGTAGCGCCTGACAGTTATGTGGATACAAACGTCAGGGGAACTTTAAATATTTGCCAGGCGGCAAAAGAAAATGGGGTAAAGCGGGTTATTCACACATCAACCTCTGAAGTTTATGGAACAGCCCAGTATGTTCCCATTGATGAAAAACACCCGTTACAACCGCAGTCACCTTACAGTGCCAGTAAAATTGGGGCAGATGCAATGGCCATGAGTTTTTACCTGAGTTTTGAATTGCCGGTGATTATTGCGCGCCCTTTTAATACCTATGGTCCGCGCCAGTCTGCCCGGGCTATTATTCCAACCATTATTTCGCAGATTGCATCCGGCAAAAAAGAAATTGAAGTAGGTGATATAACACCCACCCGTGATTTTAATTACGTAGAAGATACCTGTGACGGATTTATAGCACTGGCCTGTTGTGATGAGGCCATTGGTAAAACAGTCAACATTTCTTCCAACTTTGAAATTTCTGTTCAGGATACCTTTGAATTGATCAAAAAAGGGATGAATTCTGATGTCAGGTTTGTTCAGGATCCGGCACGAATCCGTCCAAAAAATTCAGAAGTTTTCAGACTGTGGGGTGACAACACGCTGATCAAAAATCTGACCGGGTTTAAACCTGCGCATTCCATGGAAAAAGGGTTGAAAAAAACCATTGACTGGTTCCTTGATCCTGAAAATCTGAAGCACTATAAAACCACTATCTACAATGTCTGACCGCAGAGCAATTATACTGGCCGGTGGTATGGGAACGCGTTTGCGCCCCTATACGGTTGTTTTACCAAAACCCCTGATGCCTGTTGGTGATTATCCCATTCTGGAAGTCATTATCCGGCAGCTTGCCCATTTTGGTTTCAATCACATTACACTCACCGTTAATCATCAGGCTGATCTGATCAGGTCTTTTTTTGGTGACGGTTCTAAGTGGAATATAAAAATTGATTATTCACTTGAAGACAAACCGCTCAGCACCATGGGGCCGCTTACGCTGATAAAAGACCTGCCTGAGAATTTTCTGGTAATGAACGGAGATATTCTGACAGATCTTGATTTTGGGCAGTTTTATCAGCAGCACGTTTCTGAAAAAGCACTTTTTACAATCTCTTCGGCTATTCGTGAACAGGTTAATTTATATGGTGTGCTGGAAAAAGATGCACAGGGAAACCTGACCCGGTTTTTGGAAAAACCCAAACACACTTTTCTGGTAAGTATGGGGGTTTACATGCTCAGCCGTGAGGTGCTGCAATACATTCCGCAGAACGTTAGTTACGGGTTTGATCAGTTGATGCTTCAGTTTCTTGAAAAGAAAAAAAACGTTGCAGTTAAACCGTTCAGCGGTTATTGGCTGGATATTGGACGCCCTGACGATTACATGCAGGCAATTGAAGAGTTTGAGCAAATGAAATCTGCTTTTTTGCATGAGTAATTCTAAAATACTGATCATCGGTGCAACGGGTTTTATAGGCAAAAAACTGGTTGATAAAATGGCGGTTGATTTACCGCAGCATCAACTGGTTTGCTGGTCAGGTGCCCACGATATTTCTTCAGCAGCTGTTATTGGAAAAATAGTGGCAGAAAAACCTGAAATAATTATCATGGCTGCCGGTAAATCATACGTGCCGGAAAGCTGGGTAAACCCCTGGGAGTTTTATCACATCAACACAACCGGTACCATCAACGTGGCTGAAGCGGCGCGTATCTGTAAAGCCCGAATTATTTTTCTAAGCACGTTTGTATACGGTGAGCCTTATCGTTTACCTATTAAAGAAACCAATGCTGTGCGCCCTTTTAATCCGTATGCCTCTTCCAAATTTGCAGCCGAGCAGATTCTGAAAGATTTTAGCCGGCATTTTGGTGTTGACGTAAATATTCTAAGGGTATTTAATGTCTATGGAAAAGGACAGCGCCCTGAATTTTTGATTCCAACGCTTATTCAGCAATACCATACGTCGGATGTTATACGGGTAAAAGACCTGAATCCAAAAAGAGATTATGTTCATGTAGATGATCTGATCGATGCGTTGATTGCTTCAACCCAACATTTTAATGGTTTTCAGGTATACAACGTGGCGGGTGGTGAATCGTTCAGTGTCAGTGATATTATACAGATCCTGTTTAAAGCAGGTGGACGTGAACTGCCCGTTGAGAGTGAGGGCGTGGTGCGTGCCAATGAAGTGAATGATACCGTGGCTGATATTTCAAAAATAAAAAAAGACCTCAACTGGTCTCCTAAAATCAAATTTGAACAGGGCATTGCCGGCCTGTTGGCGGAATAAAAAAAAACACCGGATTTTTTCCGGTGTTTTCCTGTATCTTTTAAAATCTAGAATTTTGCTTTTGTACCACCCCATTTGCGGTGACGGCCATACATCCAGGAATAGTTTGAACGGTAAAAACCGCTGCGTGTACGAATCAGGAAACTATACGAAACGGTCATAAACATATAGTTGTCACGGTCAGTAGGATCTCCCCGTATGTTCCCCGGGTTGCCATAGTTTTGCGGCCCCGGTATACCCGGTTGTTCTATGTATTGGTTAGCCAGAACAGCGGCCATTGGATCACTTGCCATATCTGACGGGGCTACATACACGTCATGCACATCATCTAAATAATCTGTGAAAACCCAGCTCCATTGAAACTCAAATCCAAAGCGGTGCTGACGTTTGTAGGTAAAAAAGAAACCACCTCCAAAAGGCACGGTAACGACCAGCGGTGAGTAACGAACACCTTCTGTCATCAGCGGACGCAGTTTGTAATATTCTTTTGGATCACCACCAACCAGGTACGCTTTAGGGTTGTGATAAACGGCACCAATACCGGCAAAGAAATAGGTTTGATAATCTACCCGGTAGCGTCCGCGGTAACCAACATCAGACAGTGAAAGAATTTGCGGATATACTTCAAGTTTTGCACTCACCTCAAAAATATCATTTCTGAAATTCAGGTTACGTCCTTTACGGGTTCGCCATTCTGATTCATTGTCCTCTCCGCGCAAACGACCATAGGTAATTCCGCCCTGGAGAGCATATAAAGGGTGAAAACGCCAGTTGATAAAAGGGCCGGTAGCCCAGCGCGTATCTTTCAACTCCATGTTGTAAACAAAGTTTCTGGAAACTCCGCCGCCGCCAATATCACCTAAATAATTGGTGACACCGCCTCTCCAGCCAAATCCCAGGTTGTACCGTTGTGCAATACCTGTCTGGAGTGCCACGGCAAGAATGAGAAACAGAATTAAACGCTTCATCTTCATCAATTTCTTTAGTAAAGTAGTTTTCGCTATATAAACCACTAAAGTAAGAAAAAAATCTCAAACCCCGGCCAAACTATCCCAACGCCAATTTATTCTTACCTTAGGCAATTATTAAAATTGGCATGATCAGCAACCGAATTACGCATCTTTTTAAAACCCGCTATCCCCTTGTCCAGGCTGGAATGATCTGGTGTTCAGGCTATAAATTAGCCGCTGCCGTAAGCAATGCCGGCGGACTCGGAATTATAGGTTCAGGGTCCATGTATCCGGATATTCTTGAAGAGCACCTGGTTAAGTGTAAAAAGGCTACCAATAAACCTTTTGCGGTTAATTTACCCATGATTTATCCGGACATTGACAAACATGTTGAACTGATACGCAAACATCAGGTTCCCATCGTATTTACATCGGCCGGTAATCCAAAAACCTGGACAGCGCAACTTAAAGCCGAAGGCATTACGGTGGTTCACGTGGTATCGAGTTTAAAATTTGCCCTCAAAGCACAGGATGCCGGTGTTGATGCCATTGTAGCGGAAGGTTTTGAAGCCGGCGGACACAACGGGATTGATGAAACAACCACGTTTACCCTTATACCCACCGTTAAAAAAGAAATTACAATTCCCCTGATTGCAGCCGGTGGTATTGCAACCGGGCGGGGAATGCTGGCTGCAATGGTACTGGGAGCTGACGGTGTGCAAATCGGAAGCCGGTTTGTGGCCTCGGTTGAATCATCGGCGCACAGCAACTTTAAAAATACCGTCATTCATACGCCCGAAGGCGGAACGCAGCTGACGCTGAAAGAACTGACCCCGGTGCGTTTGATAAAAAATGAATTTTATCAGAAAGTACAACATGCGTATGCTTCCGGCGCAAGCATAGATGAACTCAAAAATTTATTAGGCCGGGGCCGTGCCAAAATGGGCATGTTTGAAGGAGACCTGAAAGAGGGTGAACTGGAAATAGGGCAGGTAGCTGCTATTATCCGTGAAATAAAACCGGCGGCTGAAATTGTAGCAGAAATTATGGCAGAATATCATGAAGCGCTCCGGTTAATGACTGCACCCCAAAACCAATTTGCATGATTACATTTGAACGATTTACCTTGCCGAACGGCTTGCGTGTTTTATTCCATAAAGACGAAACCACACCGCTGGCTGTCGTTAACATTTTATACAATGTGGGCGCCCGTGATGAGGTTGCTGAAAAAACCGGGTTCGCTCATTTGTTTGAGCACCTCATGTTTGGCGGATCAAAAAATATTGAAAGTTTTGACAATCCGCTGCAGCTGGCCGGTGGTGAGTGCAATGCATTTACCAATAACGACATTACCAATTATTACGACATGCTGCCGGTTCAGAACCTTGAAACCGCATTTTGGCTTGAAAGTGACCGCATGCTTGAACTGGCTTTTACACCAAAAAGTCTGGAAGTACAGCGCAGCGTAGTTATTGAAGAATTTAAACAGCGGTATCTCAATCAGCCATACGGTGATGTGTGGTTGCTGCTGCGGCCGCTTATTTATAAATCACATCCATACCAATGGGCTACCATTGGTAAAGAAATAGCCCACATTGAACAGGCAACCATGGATGATGTAAAATCTTTTTTCTTCAGGTATTACAGTCCTGACAACGCGGTGCTGGTGGTTGGTGGCAACACATCACTGGAGCATGTGCGTGAACTTTCTGAAAAATGGTTTGGTGAAATACCGGCCCGGGGAATCAATAACCGGAATTTAAAACCGGAACCGCCGCAGCAGGAAGAACGTGAACTGCAGGTTGAGCGTGAGGTTTCGTCTGATGCCCTGTACATGGCTTTCAGAATGGGTAGCCGTATGAGTCCCGACCATTATACCGGTGACCTGGCATCTGATATTTTGTCACGTGGAAAATCATCCCGGCTTTACCATGCACTCATTTCTGAAAAACAACTTTTTTCAACACTTTCAGCATACATTTCCGGTGGCTGGGAAGATGGTTTATTTGTTGTTTCAGGAAACCTGAATCCGGGTGTTTCATTTGAAACTGCGCGAACAGAAATCTGGAAAGAACTTGAAAAAATAGCAACCGTTGCAATTGAAGAAAAAGAACTGACCAAGGTTAAAAACAAATTTAAAACAGGCAAAGTTTTTTCAGAGCAAAGCCTGATGAACCGGGTTATGAATATTGCATTTTTTGAAATGATGGGTAAACCAGATGAGATTAATGATGAGCTCAAAAAATACGATGCCGTAACCGCGGATGACATTCAGCATTTTTGCAAACGCACGTTTGTAAAAACCAATTGTTCTACCTTACTGATAAAAGCAAAAAAATGAACCGATCAATAGCTCCTGAATTCAAACAGGCTGAAAACCTCGACCTGGTTTTACCAGAGGAAATAGTGCTTGAGAATGGCATTTCACTTTTCTGGCTGCGTGATGTCAAAGACGATTCCGTAAGGCTGGATATTGAATGGTTTGCAGGTTCCAAATACCAGCATAAAAAACTGGTTGCCGGATTTACCAATAAACTATTGCTTTCAGGCAATTCCAAAAAAAGTGCACGCACCATTTCAGAAGAAATTGATTTTTACGGTGGCTTTATACAGGACGAGTGCGATAAAGACCACGCTGCAATTACACTCTATGGACTGCGTGAAAATTTCAGATCTATTTTTAACGTCTTTAGTGAAGCTATGCTCAATTGCGAATTTCCGGACAAGGAATTTGAAGAAGAGCGTACCATAGCCTTATCACGGTTTAAAATTGATTCAGATAAAGTGAAATATGTCTGCCAGCGCACATTCAATACCTGCATGTTTGGTGAAAATCATCCGTACGGTATGGTGGCTGATGAACCTGATTTTATTCAATTAACCCGGGAGGATTTACAGCAGTTTTATAAAACGCATTACCTGGGCACCATACCGGTGCTTTTTCTGGTAGGTAATGTAGATAAAACTGTTATTGACGATTTACGTCAGTGGTCTGCATCCATGTCTTCACAAAAACCGGTTTTTGTAAAAAGAGACGTTAAACCGGTACCGGGGCGTACTGAAATTGCCAAACCCGAAGCTATCCAGTCAGCCATTCGTTTGGGAAGAATTGCGGTAGATAAAAAACACCCTGATTATTTTGGGTTGCAGCTTCTGGATACGATTTTAGGCGGTTATTTTGGCAGCAGACTTATGACCAATATTCGTGAAGATAAAGGGTATACCTATGGAATCGGGTCTTCTGTTGCCGTGTTGGAAGACAGTGCGTATTTTTTTATTTCAACCGAGGTGGCAAAAGAAGTAAAGGAAAATACCGTTCATGAAATTTACGCTGAGTTTGACCGGCTTAAAAATGAACTCATTCCGGCAGATGAGCTGGAACGGGTAAAAAATTACATGTTGGGTGAATTTTTGCGCAATTCAGACGGCCCGGGTGCCATGATGGAAAGTTTCAAAAACATCTGGTTCAATAAACTGCCTGTATCCTATTATTCTGATTTTATCCACGCCATTCACCGCATTACGGCAGATGACCTGAAAAACCTGGCACAAAAATATTTTGTGAAAGATCAGATGGTTGAGGTTATTGTGGGGTGATTCTGCCTGTATTCTCAGAATACCATTTCTTTCTCATCTACCAGTGACGGATTTCGTTTGGTTAAACTAACCAGCGGTGAATTAAAAAGAATGCGTTTAATTTCTGATTTCTTTTTGGGTGCAATCTCTATTTCACTGTGATCACTGAGGTAAATTTTATCTTCCCGCTTTTTAAAATTACGGACATGATACAGGTTCACCATCTGATTCCTGGACAGTTTGAAAAAATTGAACCCATCGAGAACTTCATCAAAATAGCTGAAGTCCTCGAGTGATTCAAGAATCCTGTTTTCTGTCAGGAAGATCCTAGTGCCTGTTTCAAACTGCTTTAAATGCAGAATTTCAAAAACATAAACACGTTCAATAGTTGAAGGTGTTGGAATACCAATCGTTGAATTTTCAATTTGCATAAGCTAACAGGCTCTAAGTTTTGGGTTTACTGAAAAAGTTAATATCATGTGAGACTTTAATATGGAATTTCGGGCTGTACCGCTTTGTTTTCATCATGCACTTTAAGGGGGGCATTATCTTCGGTCAGTATTTCAAGCAAATCAATAATATTTTCTACCTCTACTTGTTCCAGGTAGCCAAATTCAAACGTGCTGGACCAAAACGGGGCAGACCGGATAATGCGGAATCCTTTTTTGGCAATGCTTTTGTCTATCTGTTTTTGAACATCCTGAAAGCTGATGGAGGTAAAAACAATAACATTACAATCACGCTGCATCAACGCATCAATTAGTTCCCGGGGATCCTGGCTGGGGTTTTGGTGACTGATGAGGCCAACTTTCTGGCCATTGATTGTAAACATAGCCAGCAGGTCGTTATGCAATACATACTCACTGTGGTCATCACGATCTCTGCCGTATCGCAGACTCAGGGCTGTATGCAACTGAGACACCAGTGCGGCACGGTTCTCGTTATTTTTATCGGTTAATCTGACGAAAGTCTTAGACATTGTTTGTAGGGTTTTCCTTGTGTGTAATTGGGTATCCGTAAAGTTCCCCTATAATGAAAGGCGAAAAAAGAGTACAAACACGTAAAATCAAGGAAACACGTACGTATAAACACGTATTATTAGCAAAGCGCAGAAATTAAACCGTCAGATCAGGTTATTCTGAATAGCATATTTGATAAGGCCTGCGGTATTTTTAACCTGCAGTTTATTAATCATATTCTGGCGGTGTGTATCAACCGTTCGTTTGCTAAGAGACAGTTTTTCAGCAATTTCTTCATTCGTGAGCTCATTGGCAATCATGGTCAGTATTTCCTGTTCTCTTTTTGAAAGCGGAATTTTCTGACTTGACCGGGTGAGTGGTTCGCTGGATTCTCTTTTACCGGCAATATGCATGAGCTTAACCGCTACCTCGTTTGAAAAATACTGCCCTCCACGAATTACGGTTTGAATAGCAGCGTTGAGAATTTCAGGTCCGGTATTTTTTAACAGGTATCCCCTGGCACCGGCCTCAATCATTTTACGCACCTGGTATTCTTCATCGTGCATGGAAATGGCAATGATGTTTTTATTCGGGGTGTTTTTCAGAATTTCATGTGTGGCGGCAATGCCATCCATTTCAGGCATGTTAATATCCATCAGAATGATGTCGTATTCATTTACCGTTGCCAGCTGAAGGGCTTCATAGCCGTTTGATGCTTCATCAAATTTGGCAAGTGTTCCCTTGGCATTGCTTGATTCAATAGTGAACCGTATACCGGTACGCACAAGCTTGTGATCGTCGGCAATTAAGATTTTCAATCCTTTCATAGTTCACCTTTTAGTGGAAAATGTATAACTAACTCTGTTCCTTTTCCGGGGGCGGTATTCATTTCACAGGTACCGCCATAGGCTTTGATCTTGGTCTGGATATTCTGAAGTCCCCGGTGATCTCCGGTTTGTTTGAGCTTTACCAGATCAAACCCGCGGCCGTTGTCTTTAAGCCGTATAGCTACCAGCTGCTGAGGCAGAACCAGTAATTGAATGCTGAGTTTGGTGGCCCGGGCATGTTTAATCATGTTATTGATAAATTCCTGCACAATACGGTAGGTGGCAATTTCCAGATCAGGGTTTAACCGCGGAAAATCGCTGTCAGCTGTGTATTCGATTTCAATCTGATCCTGTTTCCGAAGGCGTTCAACCAATTGTTTGGTGCCCTGGGTCAATCCTCCCTTAACCAATGCACTTGGCATCAGGTCAAAACAGATCTCACGCAAATGTTTAACCGAGCTCTCCAGTATTTCAGTACAGGTTGCTACCATGGTGTTAAACCGTTGGTCTTTACCGGTGAATTTAGAAAGATTGGCAAGCATCAGTTGCGCCATAGACAGTTCCTGCCCCAGGGAATCATGCAAATCATCAGCTACCCGCCGCTGTTCATTTTGCTGTGTTGAAATAATGGTTCGCAGAATCAGGTTTTCTTTCTCCTTTTCTTCCGTTATATCTTTGATGTTAACAAGGTAACCATTAAATTTTTCAAACCGGTCAAATAATTTAGTACAGGTACAGGAACCGTAAATGAGTTTTGAACCGGCAGGCAGCAGTGTTGTTTCTGTTTTAAACTGGGCGCCTGGTTTTACCAGTTTCTGCTGGATTAGTTTAAAAAGATTGTCAGCATCTTCAGAAAAAAAACTTTCAAAGGCACGGTTTTTTACGGAGTCGGCCGAAACTGAAAACGTGCGCAGAACTGTTTCGTTGGCATCAATCAGCAAACCGTCTTCACCCACAATAAAAACGTAGTCAGATACCGAGTTGAAAATACTGGAGAAAAAATCACGTGATACATTGGTGGCAATTAGTTCTTCACCCAGCATATTAATACCGGATATAATCATATCCAGCTCATCTACCCGTTCAGAGATAGCACCTTTAACGTGATATTCCCCGGCAGAGTAGGCCAGCAGAAGATTACTGATTTCTTCAAGTTGTTTTTTAGGCATACATTACGTTCCTGTCAGACATATTGCCTGAGCCATTCCAATGCTTCAGCTTCATTACTAAAAAGACGGGTGGGTATTTTGGGTTTAATAACCGATATCCGTATAAAAAAGTTGGCCAGGTGTCTTCCAAAAACGGAATCAGTGACCAGGGCACCTGCTTTAAGTCCCCTGATTCCGTCATCTGACGACAAATATTCCCGGGCATCTTTATCAATGCTGCGTAATCCAATATCATTGATCATAATCGGTACAGGTTGGTGATTTGCAAAATTCAGCCTGTTTTGAACAACCTGTTTGGCAAGTTCAAGGGTAATGGGGCCTCTTTTGTAGGTACCAATTATGATTCCATCTGACCATTCCAATCGCATGAAATCATTTTCAAATACTTCGGTAGTCGGTTTGATCATTGTTGTTTCAGGGGCAGGTTCTACGAATATACTTATTTCGGCTAAAAGACCGAACGGCTTAAGTATTAACACGTAGTGGAAAGGTTTAAAAAGAGCTGTTTTTTACGTCTTTTATACGTTGATTTCCTGCAATATTGCACGGAACTTTGATGTGCCCAAATAAATAAAAAAATTGCACATCAAAATGGAAAGAAATTCAATTATCAACACAATCGACCAAATTGCGGCTCATGCCAAAAAACAAGGTCTCGCACACCTTCATACGACAAACAAATGTTTGTCTGACAACCGGTTAAGGTTTGATCAAAAAGAGGTGGTCAATTTCGGATCATGCAGCTATCTGGGGCTTGAATTAGACAGGCGCCTTAAAGATGCTGCAATACAGGGAATTGAAAATTTTGGAACCCAGTTCTCATCTTCCAGGGCTTATGTGTCTCTGGGGTTGTATAAAAACCTGGAGGAAAAGTTAAGCCGTCTGTTTGAGGCTTCCGTTCTGGTAACACCTACAACCACACTGGGGCACATTGGTGCCATACCTGTACTGGTAGGCGCAAATGACGCCGTAATTATGGATCACCAGGTACACAATTCCGTTCAAACAGCCGTAAACCTTGTCAAGGCTAAAGACACACACGTAGAACTGGTCCGGCACAACCGGCTTGATTTGCTTGAGAAGCGAATCATAGAACTGAAAGGAACCCATAACAGAATCTGGTACATGGCAGACGGTGTTTATTCCATGTACGGTGATCTGGCACCGGTTGACGAAATCTATGCACTGCTGGATAAGTACCCTGAACTGTGGTTTTATGTAGATGATGCACATGCCATGACTGCTTTTGGTAAAAATGGCCGCGGTGTTGTGCTGGGGTCAAGGGCCATTCATCCAAGAATGGTAGTAGCTGTTTCACTGAACAAAGCATTTGCAACCGGCGGCGGAGCACTCGTTTTTCCAACTCCTGAACTGGCTCAGAAAATACGCAACTGTGCCAGTACCCTTATTACGTCAGGCCCCATGCAGCCAAGCGCATTGATGGCAGCCAATGCTTGTGTTGATTTGCATCTTTCAGGTGAAATTACGGCTTACCAGGCTGAGCTGGCTGAGCGTATCCGGTACACGCATTCATTGCTTAAAAAATACGGTTTGCCTGATCTGGCTGAACCAACAACGCCTATCTTTTTTGTAGCGGTAGGTTTTCCAAAGGTGGGATATAACCTCATTAACCGCATGATTGAATCCGGGTTTTACCTGAACCTGGGAATTTTTCCGGCGGTGCCAATTAAAAATACCGGTGTGCGGTTTACCATTACCAGGCTTCATACGTTTGAGCAAATTGAGCAAATGATTAAAGCCATGGCATACCATTATCCGCTTGCGCTGGCAGAAGAAGGGGTGACTACGGAGCAGGTATACGGCGCATTCAAAATCACGCCGCCGGCTGAGAAAGAGATGGCTAAACACGTTCAGTCAGGTATCAATCATACCCAGCTTAAAAGTTCTCACTACAAAACCATTCGTGAAGTACCTGCCCTGGAATGGGATGAACTGATGCAGAACCGCGGAATTTTTGACGTTAATACCCTGCATGTGCTCGAAGAGTCATTTTCAAAAAATGAAAAGCCCGAAGACAACTGGAATTTTGATTATTTCATCATTCGTGATTTTTCAGGCAAAGCAATTCTGGCAACCTATACAACCTGCGCACTTACCAAAGATGATATGCTGTCTCATGAGGCCGTGTCATTTGATGTAGAAGCAAGGCGTAAAACAAATCCGTATTTATTTACGTCGCGCACATTAAGCCTGGGCTCTCAGCTTACTGAAGGAAATCACCTTTACATCAACTACGAATCACCGCTGTGGAAAGAGGCTTTGCAGCTACTCATTCACCGGATGGAAGAATTGCAGTTGCTGTATAAAGCATCTACAACCATGATGCGTGATTTGCCTGCTGACGATGTACGAATGGATGATTTTATGGTAGAAAACGGCTACTTTAAAGTGGTGTTGCCTGAATCATACAAAGCTGATCTGAGTACCTGGAACAATGAACAGGAATTTTATGAAACACTCTCCAAACGGTCAAAACGCCATTTCAAAGAAAACATTCGCCGCCATGCCGATAAATTTGTCACCCGCATTACCGATCAGGCTGATGAAGAAACACTGCAGCAATGTTACAACCTGTATATGAATGTAAAGAACAATTCACTTGCACTGAATACATTCAGGCTACCGTTTTCCCTGTTCCGCAAAATCAGCAGCGGTTGTAAATGGGATATTATACGCCTTTTTCTGAAAGGAGAAGAAGAGTCAGGTAAATGTGCCGGTATGGTTCTCGCATACAAACACGGTGACACTTATTCAGGTGTAATTGTGGGGCTTGATTACCAGGTAAACAATGAAACACCGGTATACCGCAGAGCCCTGTATGAAGTTATGCTGCGCGCAAAAGAACTGGGATGCAGGTTTATTCAATTTGGATTTTCAGCCGGAACGGAAAAAAGAAAATTTGGTGCCATCGCAACCAGTTCATGTGCTTACATGCAGGTAAAAGATAATTTTAACATGGCAGCCCTTTATAGTAATTCTGTAAAACCCATACTCAAACAGCATGAGCTTTCAATTGTCGAAAGAGGAGTTTAGCCTTTACAGCCTCAATACACGACTTGATTTTACAAGACGATTCGGAACCTTTGTAGGTAAGCGTTTTCTGGTTTCCGGATTTTATACAAGTCTTTATAAAATCAATGATTTTTATGTTGAGGTGTTGTATGATGTTCGCACAAGCAGGCAGGTAGAAGTCAGCCTGGTTGTGAGAGAAACCCGTTTGCGATTTTATCAGCATCGCCGGGGGTATGATTGATCCGTTGGCTTGATTGTGAATGGGGTGTGACCATCAATGAGCCGGTTTGGGTGTGTAGTATTTTTTACGGAACCAGAATGCCAGTTTGACGAGTGCAATGAGCGCAGGTACTTCAACCAGCGGACCAATAACACCTGCAAAGGCTTGCCCGCTGTTGATGCCAAATACACCAACTGCAACCGCTATGGCCAGTTCAAAATTATTGCCGGTGGCGGTGAATGAAAGCGCGGTATTGGTTGAGTAATCAGCCCCCAGTTTGCGGGCAATCAGAAAAGTGACGACAAACATTACGGCAAAGTAAATGACAAGGGGTATGGCAATGCGTATAACGTCCATTGGAATCTGAACAATTAATTCACCTTTCAGGCTGAACATAACTATAATGGTAAAGAGCAGCGCAAACAATGTGATGGGTGAAATAAACGGAATGAATTTTTTCTGAAACCAATCTTCACCCTTTAATTTAATCAGGGTATAACGGCTGATAATTCCGGCAAGGAAAGGTATGCCCAGGTATATAAAAACACTTTGAGCAATTTGTCCCATCGTTATCTGAATGTCGAGACTTTTGAGCCCGAACAGCAGAGGCATTTCTGTCAGGTAAAAATACGAATAGGCAGCGTAGAGCAATACCTGAAGCAGGCTGTTTAACCCCACTAAACCGGCAATGTATTCGCGGTTTCCCTCAGCCAGTTCATTCCACACAATCACCATGGCAATGCAGGGTGCAATTCCTATCAGAATTAAACCTGTCATATAATCCGGGTAATCTTTCAAAAAAAGGTAGGCCAGTAAAAACATAAAAAACGGTGCAATAACCCAAGTAATAACCAATGACATCAGCACCAGTTTCAGGTTTTTGAAAACCTGCGGAATTTTTTCATAACGCACTTTCGCCAGCGGCGGATACATCATCAGAATCAGCCCGATTGCAAGGGGTATGTTGGTTGTACCGCTTGACATGTTATCGATGGTTGTGGCAACAGCGGGTACAAAATAACCCAGGCCAACACCCAGTGCCATGGCGGCAAAAATCCAGAGGGTGAGGTAGCGGTCTAAAAAGCTGAGACGTTTTCTGTTTGAAGCCGGGGTGCAATCAGTTGCTGACATACCTATAAATTGGGTTTAACAAGTGAAAAAGCATAGAGGGTTTCTCTTAGTATCTGTGCAAATCGCTGCGTGTAAACGTCCGCTTCTTTTCCGGTTCCATCCGCTGCCTTTGGATCATCATAGGTTGTACCGATTTTAAAACCGGCATTGGGAATAAACGGGCAATTTTCTTCTGCCTCGCTGCAGGTCATAATGGCTGCAAAATCAGTTTGCGGGTTAACAGGATCATCGTATACTTTTGAAAACGAATGAACAGGGTGTGCATCATCAAAAAAAACAGTGTAATGCGGGTTTTCAGATATGTCGGCTGTTTCAATTTTAAAACCGATTCCCCGCAGTGCATTTACCGCATTCTGGTTAAAGGCCGTTGCAACAGTTCCGCCAGAATAAGCGTCCAGTTTAATGCCATAATAATGTGCAGCAAGTGCTGCTGCAATCTGTCCAAAATGACTTCGCCTGGAATTGTGAATGCAAATATAAACGAGGGCTGTTTTTTTAGCGGCATGTGTACGGGCTGAAATATAGTCCGCTATTTTTTGCAGCTGCGCTTTCCGTTCATCTGGTATCAGGGCAAACTCACCAAGCCTGTCCTGGAGAAATGATTCTACCTTTTTCAGCATAACCGGGTTATTGACAGCAGCCGCTGCCGGGTACACAGGTTGTTGATTCACCCTTTGACAAATCACTCATTTTCAGTTTGAGTTTTTCAACCGGAATGCCGCATTTATCCTGCGCCAGGCAATTGGTTTGGGTATTTAGCAGCAGAAAGTCTTTCCCGTCAAAATCAAGGTCGTATTTTCCAATGGTACCGGCCTGGTATTCCACTTCAATTCCGGCGTCTTCAATACCCAGTGTTTTTTCAGACAGTGAAATAATATTTAATAGTTTTTGAGCTGCCAGCCGGTGATCAAAATCATTGGCCTCCCACAACTGAAAATTTACTTTTTTTTCGGTGCGCACCGTGCCGCCGCAGTCAATAAAATGTTTGGTTATCTGGCCCACTTCCGTTACGTGAAAGTGTGATGGTATCAGTGATCCGTCAGGTAATCTGAAGTTGATGGCATCTGCGGTTTGCAGAATTTTTTTTAGTTGTTCCAGTGTCATAAGATAAGGTATAAAAGTGTTGTTTTCAGCAACAGGTTGTTTTGCGTTTTTCCAGTTTATTTACAATGTTTCCAAAATAGTGCTGAAGTTTTTCCATGGCTTTTTCATTGATGCAGTAACAAATGGCATTTCCTTCAACCGATCCCTTAATGAGGTCCGCATTTTTCAATTCTTTCAGATGTTGTGAAATGGTAGGCTGTGCCAGGGGCAGTTCGTTGACAATATCACCGCAGATACATGATTCTGTTTTGAGTAAAAATTCAATAATGGCAATTCGCGCCGGATGTCCGAGTGCTTTAGCCATGGTTGCCAGTGTGTTTTGTTTTTCACTGAAGTGATCTGATTTGGAAGCTCCCATTGTAAAATTAATATATTGCAATATTACGATAAAAAATAATACGGCAAATCCGGGTGATCAATTTTTTTTTTTGCACCTGAATTGTAACACGGCAAACGGATGGCGCTTATGGCATAGTATTTGTAACTGCAAAGGGTTCTTTAAATCTTTTAAAACCTGAAATTTCATGAGATATGTTAAATTGATTTTTACCGGAATTGCATATTCCTTTCTGGCACTTGCCTCGGCACAGCAGCCAGAAGATAATTACCTTAAAAATTACAAGGCACCTGATTTCAGGTTAAGGCAACTGACTGTAGCCGGAAATGGATCGGGTGACGGCGAGGTAAGCGCCACAAACAAAGAACACGATTTCAGCATTAATTCTTCCTTAACCTATCAGCACCTGGTCAATAATCAAATGTATCAGGGAACCATCCGGTCCGTATACAGCAACCAATCTTCTTTTTTAGCATTGAACGGTGCACGCAGTATTACCTTTAACCAAAGTCTTTCCAATACCATGACAAACCGGTTTTATTTCAAAGATGCCTGGTTTATTGGGTTTCATGATCAATCAAGCGCTTCACATGCCTATAGCAATGCTACAACAGATACGCTGCCATCGGCTTCTTTTGTGAATTTGCAAATCAGGCCGGCAGTTTCAATCGGGTATGGGCGGGTAGAGTGGGTGCAGTTTGGAAGACAGGCCATGGATATTGAGCAATCACTTTCAAAATATGGCCGGTTAGCACCTTCTTTTGATCAGGCAGGCCGAACCGCACTGGCAGATAAAATTGCACAAATCCGCAACCGGCGGTATTATGATTTACGACTTGGACGAATTGATCAGCTGCAGGCATTGGATAGTGTTTTGCAGTCAGCGGGGTTGATAACCGATGCTGACATTATTTATTTCAGTCAGCTGCAGGATGCCTTTTTATACAGTTATTACACGACCCGTTTGAGTGGATTCAGACACGAACTTGGAGTAACTGAAGGTTTGTCCATTTCATCCCAAACGGGAAATGCCGCAACGCTGACTACAAACAGTTACGGGTTTTATTCGTTCTCCTGGTTTGTGCCGCAATCGTATGCCATTCAGCATGATTTGAGAGCATCGGTCATTGGCGGACTAAGTGCAGACGACAATTCAGCTACGGTCAATACATTTCCCCTGTGGCTGGATGTAAGTTACACGTTTGGTTTTTACCCGACCACGCGTACCTATCTTGGTGCAACAGCTAATTCAGGCCTTAACCTGGTTTCAGGTAGTTTAGGATACATGTACGGCGCTTCACTGAATGCCTATTATTACATTTCACCTAAATTCAGGTTTAACGCATCTGCTGATTTTATTGATGGAGAAGGTTATAACATGCATGGGTTTTCACACGTTGCGGTGCAAAATAACAGCAGGGGAGCCAAGGTGTTGAATTACGATTTTATGCTGGGAATTACCTACGATATTTTTTAGTACGGGTTGTTATATTCGCATGAGATTCCTTGTCTTCAAAGCTTATTTTGTCAGATTAAACGTAAGTCCTGCCTGTGCTGAAACGTTTTCAGTCAGGTACGGATTTCCCATCAGCCAGCCTCTGGTTTTTCCACTTACACCGGCAAATACAGCAGTGTTTTTGCCCAGCCTGTAGGTTGCTTTCAGGTCGGCCGAACCACCGTTTATTTTTTGCTGATTCCAGAATGATTCCGGTTGATTCCAGTAGTTAACCGCTGCATCCAGTTTTAGTTTACCGGTTACCGGATAATTGTAAATACCTATTCCAATACCCATTCCTTTGGTATCGTGATTTTGAAATTGATGTGCCTGAAACAACACATTGAATTTTTTGTATTTCACCGGCAGGTAAGCCGCCACATCGTTTCCAAAATGGGTGGGTGCATATTGCGCAAAAAGATTGAAAGAAAAGTCAGAGTTGATTTTGATGCGGTTAACAAAGAATATTGCCGGGTTAACAAAATTGAGCAGTGTCAGTTTCTTTTGTTTTACCAGGTAATTCTGCGCTTCAGTTGACAGATCAGCGAAACCTACTCTGCGGTTTACACCGTCTCCGTTTGGAAAACTGTCCCTGGATGAAAAAGGCAGAGCCGGATTAAACATGTCATACGCCCATGCCGTTAAATCAGCACCAGCATAATCACGTTCAGCCGGATTGGCATTTTCATGCGGCGGTGCCAGTATTTTGACAGAGTCAGAAAAAGGGCTGGTTGAAAATTTGAAATAGTTGTAGACATAATATGCGTTGTATAACAGCAGCGCATTTTTGTAATGGCTTCGTTTGGTAAAAAAGTCGTCTGTTGTGATTTTTTGATTCAGTAAAACCTCATACTGTACACCAGCAGTGTAAGAGTAGAGGAGTTGGTTCAGATCTGTTTGTTTTAAATTGTCCAGGGTCTGATCGGTTATTCCGTATACGGTTCCGTCCCAGCGGCTCAAAAACCAGTTTCCGTTTTGGGATGATACATTTTTTACCCCCAATACGGTGCGGTGAAATTCTTCGTGCGCCCAAACACCTAATGGAATCGGGAGTTCACTACCGTATTTTGAAAACCCCAGCCCCAGTGCATATTTAAATGCAAAATTAGTAACCTTGCGCACCGGCGTATAGGTTCCGTTTTTGGGAATAAAGATTTTGTTTCCAAGTGCATCAATTCCCCAAAAAGCAAGTTCATAAAAATCACGTGACCATTCTACTGATTGATTCATGGATGGATAATGATTGGGTAAAAATGTGTTTTGCGGCAGGTCAAGCAGCGGAGCATTCAGTTTTAGTTTGTAGGTAGCAGAATCCTGCGCGGTTGAAAAAGTGAATGAAATGCAGGCGGTCAAAAAAAGGAAAGCAAATTTTTTCATACTGAATTAAGTGCGGTTTTGTTATTAAAAGATAAAAGATGGTAGAGGTAATTATTACGGCAGGCGTTTTTAGAAACGCAGGGCGAGGCCGGCGTGAAAACCTACCCACATGGATACATTTCCGTCATTCCAGTCTTCACTGTAAAGCGTATACGGTACATGAACTGATCCGTATTCACCGTCAACCTGAACTTGTATTACATAAACATTAAAAGCCGGTCCTCCAAAAACAGTCAGGTGTTTGCCAATAAACCGTTGATAGGTAAGTTCAAACCGGTTCAGCAAATCCAGCTCCCAGTTGTTTGATAAATCGCTGATGATATGGTTGGCTGAAAGATCGAGTGCCAGTTTGTTTTTTTCATTGAAGGATACCAGTGTTCCAATGCCGTAGCCGTAAGAAAGGTATGAATCATTTTTGCCTGATCCAATTCCAAAACGAAAACTGTTGTAGAATTTTTCAACGCCCAGTTTCAGGGCAACATTTCCGTAAATGGTTTCACTGGCTGAAAACTCCAGCGCACGATACCCGTTTTTAACAAAGCTGAGAAAACCAATGGGAATGGCGTTTTCTGATTCTCCGGCAATGTTGAGAAAACCCAGCTGAATTCCGTTCAGGTGATTTGAAAAATTAATGAAGCCTATTTGTGCACCGGTTGTTTCACCGTGAACAATGTTTGCAATTCCGCTCAGCTGCATACCGTTTACATTTCCGTTGGTGACATTTGAAATTCCGGCAACCTGAAAACCGTCTACACGTCCGTTGTTCATGTTTCCGATTCCGGCAATCTGTCCGCCGTCAAATCTTCCGTTTACGGTATTTGAAATACCTGCAACCTGGAATCCGGCTGATGAATCACCAATCACATTACTGATACCGGCAATTAAAATTCCTTTGGTGGAATCTGTTACAATATTTGCAATGCCGCCAATAACGGTTCCGTTACTGTATCCGCTGGTAATGTTGGCAATACCACCAACCTGTATACCGTTTACATTTCCACGGTTAACGTTTACCAGTCCGCCTATCTCAGCACCTTCAACGCCACCGTTTACGCCATAAAGGGCATTGAGTGAAAAGTTATTTTCAATTTGCGGAGCTTGAATACCATTTGATCCGACAGGGTAGAAAAAACTGAATTGGGCGGGCATCTGACCGGTTGTATCCTTTTCAGTTTTCAGTGAAATTTTCGGAAACCCGTTTTGAGACAAGGTGGTATCTTTTTGAGCCGGCACATAACTGCCAAATGCTGAAATTAAGATGGTTGTAATGATTGTTTTCATACTTGTTTTTTTATGTTCGATGGCATTTGTACCATGCCGGTATTTAAAATTTAATGGTGTAAACCAAATTGGGTATAAATGAGAGTTGTGTTGAATGTTCAATTTCTTGCGTGCGCTGATTGTAATATTCATTGACCGCAGCTTTGTTATTGGTAAGGTTTTGAATGTCTATTTTGATCGAGTGGCTTGCGCGCGGTTTGTCCAGCCGGTAGGTGACACCCAGGTTGATGAAAAAAATGTCATCACCTTTGGCTGAATAGGGTTTGTTCTGGAGTACGGTATAGCCGGCGTTCTGTGAAGCAGTCAGATCGATGGGCGTATACCGGTTGCCGCCAATGACCGATGTTTTTACGTTAACGGCAATGGTGTTGTTTTTCTGATCCCCGAATTTGAATTCTTTCCCAAAAAGCAGGTTTGCTGCGTAGCCGGCATCATACCGTGAATCGCGTTCAATGCCATCCATAGCCGTGTAGCTTGACTGGTACAAAGAACCGGTCAGCATAAAATAATAGTCCTTCTGAAAAGAGCGTTCCAGTGTCAGTTCAACACCGTAATTGCGGCCTGTTCCACGGTTCACCAAATGTACATCCGGAAACCACGAGGAGTAGTTGATCAGTGAATGTGCACTGGTTGTATCATCTTCTACCGGTATGTTGTAAAGGTGCTGGTAATACAATTCTGTTTTGAAACGCAAATTTTCAGTGAGCTGCAAACCGTATCCCAAAACAAGGTGCGCTGATTTGGTGAGCCCCAGATTCATGTTGGGCTGATAGGTTGACCCGTCTGATTTTTTTTCAGTATACAGGTAGGTTGACAAACTCTCAACCCGGCTGTGTAAACCTGCTCCCAGTGAAATGCTGTTAGACGGATTCAGCTGCCATTTTGCACCAACCCGCGGTTCAATTGCATCGTTGTTGTTTAGAAAAAAACGGGTGTAATGCGCACCGGTAATAAAAGTCAGTTTGTTGTTTGCACGATATTTCCAGCTGGCAAATGCCTGCAGCATGCCTGAGTTTCCGTCACCGTCTACCAGGCGTGTAAAAATACCGGTGTTATCGTAGTTTTCTTCGAGGTATAAATTGTAATTCAGAAAGGTGTAAATGAACCCGGTTTGAATGGTGTGTTTTGCATTGAATTTGTGATGGAGGGTGCTTGCAAACTTAATGCGGTTGTCGGTGAACAATTGCCTTTCAGAGGTGTAGAGTGAGGTGCTGTCATTGTTAAGCCACTGGGCTTGTCCGCCGTTTGATGCAGTGGTTGCTGCAATGAAACTTTTCAGGTGTGTTTTTTCACCAAAAAAACAGGTGTGTTTTAAACCAACCAGTCCGAGGTTGGCATTAAAATCATACGTACCGTAGGTAATTTCTTTTTCGTCATCCGCATCGGTTTGAAAAATGGTGCTGATACCACCCAGGCCAACCAGTGAAAAAGAGCCGGCTTTTTTGGTGGGCAGCACCAGTTTGAAGGAGGCATCCTGGTATTTTGGAATTCCGTTAAAGTCCAGAATTCCGGCCCGGTCCAGCAGGGCAATGGTAGAGTAGCGGTAGTTGAAAAGATACGATCCGGTATAACCGCTTTTGAACGGGCCTTCCAATGTAAATTCGGTTCCCATAACACCCAGCGAAAAAGCATATTCACGCGTTTCATTATTTCCCTGGCGAAAGCGCACATCAAAAACACCCGAGTAGGCATTGCCATATTCCGGTGCAAAAGCGCCTGAAAAAAAATCAGAGTTTGCAAGCATCGAAGCGTTCAGTGCATTTACCGGTCCGCCTGTTCCGCCTTCGTTGGCAAAGTGATTGGGGTTGGGTATATCAATTCCTTCCAGCCGCCAGAGAATTCCTTTGGGTGAATTACCGCGCACCACAATGTCGTTGTCACCTTCAGCATCACCCGTTACTCCTGCAAAGGCAGATACCATACGCGCCGGATCGTTAATGGCCCCGGCATAGCGCTGTGTTTCATCTACCGTAAACGTCTGACCCGATACCGTTGCCATTTTATTGATGGATTCGGAGTTGTCCTGATCGCTGGTCACATTTATAGTTGTCAGTGTTTTCAGGTCTTCTGTCATTTCCAGGTTCAGCACCAGTTCTTTACCTGATTCAACCAGGGTGCCGGGCAAAATCAGATCCTGGTATCCGATGGATTTAATTTGAATGGTAACCCGGCCAACAGCTACTTTTTCGATTTTGAAATTTCCATCCGGGTCGCTGATTGTTCCTTGCAGCGGATCAGTGCCTGCAATGATTATTCGCGCGCCCACAATCGGTGTTTTGGCGTCGGCATCCACAATGGTTCCGCGAACCGTTTGGGTGAGTTGTGCCTGTGCTGTTGAAAAGCATGTAAGTAAAATGATAAAAGCCAAAAGGAATTTTTTCATGAGTGTCTTTTTTTCGTGTTTTCAGAAATAAGACAAACAAGGGGGAGGATACCCCTAGTGGGAGGTAATTTTTTTTTTGCTGGGTTAAATTCATAGAGCGTTTGATCATACTTAACAATAGATCAGCGCAGATTCCTGTGTCTTTGGAGTGAAAAAAAAGTATCACAAGGGCGCCAGAATACGAGATTTCACCAGAAGGTTGTTTTAAATTTTAGCAGCAGTTTCTTCGCTGTGCTCAGAAAGACAAGGGCCCTGAAGGAATATATTGGGAGAGGTGTGTAACAGAGCGAAGAAACCCTCCTGAGTCAAAGTCAGGTAAGTTCCTTTTTTCAACGACTTCTAAGTGAAATCTGTTTGCAGACTATACTTCAACGGCAGCAAGAAATTTATTGGAACCTTCGATGATCAGAAAAAGGAAAATAAAAATGAAATTCAATCTGTCGATGACATTTTCAAATTTGCTGATCAACTTCTTCATACAGCAGAAAATTACGACAAAGCCAGGGTATAGCTCCCTGGCTTTGTCGTGTTCCAAAAGTTAAAATTTTAAGCAGAACCGTTTACTTCTCTTCCCTCACCATTTTTGAATCAGACTCAACACCCTCACAAATAATGGTAACACGGGTGTAGAAACCTTTTCTGGGAATAGTTTCTGCAAAGTGAAAAATGTTGAAGATGCCTTTTTCAGAAGGTGATTTGCCCCCGTATTTTAATTCAAGCAATAATTCTCCGGGATTTTGGTTGGGTCGTTCAATGCGCGTCAGTGTTACTTTTTCCAGGGCAAATCTAACGCAGAGTGAACCGGTGACAAGAATTTTAAGTGGTTCGCGTTGCAGATTGATAACGGCATCAATGGATCGGAAAGCTGATTTGGTGATGTAATCGGTTGCAGTTGATTCGGTTGTACTTGATTCCATACGATTTCCTTTTTAGGCGCTGCGTTAAGCTTGCAGTTTGCAGCGTTGGTTCGGTACAAATTTAACCTTCGGTGGTGAGAATGGCAAGGTGGAAAACCTCCTTCTGATTGCGGGTTTCCGCAATTCCGGCGATTTTATAGCGACCTGATCCGGACACTTAAACGACTACTAAAAGTTTAATGCGCAGGTTTAAGGGAGTTATGAACCATTGTCCTTTTATTTGCTGAAAAACGTGTTTAAAAAAAAGAGGTGACGGCATTGACTTGTTTAACAGGCTCTGTGTCAGCAGAAGAAAAAATTAACGTTCAATACCAAACCGGATTCCAACCTGGGCACCGCACCACATTTGAAGTTGCGCATTGGTGGAATTGCTGGTATAAAAAGGGGCATAATTCATGAACGTTTGAAAATTGCCCTCGGGATTTTTGTACCGTGAAATTCCGGTATTAAAATTGGGCCCCAGGTAAAATGTAAACCATTTGGCCAGGCGAATGTCGAGACTCAATGCCAGCTTGTATAATTCATTTCCCTGGAACGAATCAAAATTTGCCAGCTGCACCACGTATGCTGTTAAATCAGTACTTAGTGAAAGCCGTTTTCCAAGTTTCGTTTTTGTTCCAAGTCCCATTCCAAAACCGTAACGCGGACGATCGATAAAATGAACACCCAGGGTATAGCTGTTGTAAAGTTTGTTTACCCCGGTTTTAAACGTGAGGTTGATTGGAAAAACTTCATTGCCTGAAATTTCGGTAGAGCGGTATCCTTCTTTGCAAAAACTAACCAGGCCCAGTGCAATTCCGTTACCTGAAATACTGGAATTCACAAGGCCAATCTGCACACCGTCATTTACATTGCTGTAATTGTAAAAACCGCTGACCTGTGCACCCTGGTTTACGTAAGCAATGTTGGCGAAGCCCGAAATCTGGCAGCGGTTAATGCCGCGGCGTGCCCAGTTTCCAATGCCGGCAATTTGTCCGCCGTAAAGTGTATCTGCTACCACGTTATTAATACCGGCAACCTGTAAACCGCGTGAAGATGTTTTTGCAAAATTGTTGATTCCGGCAAGCTGCAATCCGTTAAAACCCCCCGAGATCATATTAGAAATACCACCTACCTGTATACCATTCATGTGCCCGCGGACAAGATTATTGATGCCACTCACCTGAACACCGCTGACGTTATTTAATACAATGTTGGAGATGCCGGCTACCTGAACACCATCAATTTTTCCGCCGACAAGATTTCCAATACCACCAACCTGAACACCCATGACATCATTTTTAGTCATGTTCAGGATTCCGCCAATTTCGCAGCCGTATACACCGTTGGAATAACCGGCGAGTATGTTAAGCGAAAAACGGTTAACCATCAGGCCGTTTGTAGAGAGGTCAGAACCAATACCAATGGAAGGTAAAAATGAAACCTGGGCGACACGTATTTCATGAATGGCTTTTAAATTTTCAGCATGAATGAAAGCTTCCTGCGGAATAATTTGTTTACTGATCGGGCGTTCTTCAATAGGGGTCACAATGGTCTGAACCCGGGCGCCGGGCATTTTTTCAAGGCCTGGTTCGGCAGGCGTGAGCCCAATGTTATTGTGCAGTGAAATGTCGGCGCGTACCACCAGGGTTGTATCCAGGTATCCGGTTTTGCTGAAATAAAATCCGTGCATGGTTTCATCAGATTCCAGCGTCAGGTGGTAGTTTCCGGCCTGGTCTGAAATGCTGGCCTGTCGTGCTTCAACATCGTAGATACTGGCACCTGAAATGGGCTGACCGGTTTCAAGGTCGGTAATTTTGCCGGTGAAATAAAATACATTTTTTGTTTTATCCTGGTTGGTTGTATGCGTGTCATTTTTGAGCAGAATGAGATGGTTTCCGGCTTCTTTGTACCGGATGCTTCCATTGAACAATTCTTTAAGTGCGGCTGACACGGGTTGATTTTCGAGTTTTAGCGTAATCGCTTTTTCTTCGTCCAGAATGGCGGCGTTGTATGAAAAACGGAAGTAGGCTTTCTGTTCAATCAGATGCAATACATTACCAAGCGGCATGTTTTTTACATCGAGCGAAATAACCCGGCTTACAATTTTTGCACCGGCCGGATAAGGCGTAGGGTCAGGATGAAAGGCGGCCGAAAGTGAACCGGTAAAACCCAGGCAAAGCAGGAGTAAAATTCTAGCAGCCATTACCTTTCAGAATGTATCCGTTTTTATGTTCTTCTACCTCAAGTCCAAAAGATGTTGCAATAACCTGCAGTATCTGGTTCAGTGATTCGCGTTCAAATCGGGTTGTCAGCACACAGTTGCCCGCCTCAGGGTTTTCAAGTTCAATGGACGTTTCAAAAACGAGGGAAAGAATCCGGATCACCTCATCCAGGTTTGTTTTTTCAAAATTCAGTTTCTGATCAAGCCAATACGTTTCATTAAAGTCAAGTGCTTCGGCGTTGGCCAGTGTAATTTCTCCGCTGGTGTAATGCAGAATTCCTTTTTGACCCGGTGTCAGAATAACAGCATCTTGCGCTGATTTAAATTCAACTTTACCTGTTTTTACAAAAACTTCGGTGGTAGAATCACCCTCTTCAATGTTGAACGAGGTTCCCAAAACGGTTACCTGTGCCTGGTGATTGAGTTCAACAACAAATGGTTTTTGTGCGTCAGGTTCTACTTCAAAAAAAGCTTCTCCGTCTAACTTGACACGGCGTTCGTTGCCGGCAAAACGATCAGGATAGGTGAGGCTTGAATTTTTGTTCAGTGAAACAACCGATCCATCCTGCAGGGTATCTGTCAGAATTTCATTTTGAGCAGTCAGTGTCAGCTGTCCGGCTGACGGATTCATGAGTTTGTAAATTCCGAAAACACCCACCAGGATAACAGCAACAGCAGCAGCCTGCAGCCATGGATTCAGTTTGAAAACGCGGGTTGGCTTTTGAGCTGCCGGCCGGGTAATTTTCTGGCTGATTTTAAGCCAGGCATCATCGGTATTAACTACCACCGGTTTGGGTGAAATTTTGCCTGAGAGAATCCAGGTTTTTTCGAGTTCATCAAAAACTTTTTTATGTTGCGGAGAAGACGCAATCCACCTTTCCACCCGCAATTTTTCGTCGCCGGAAAGCTCACCGTTGATGTAGGCAATCAACTGGGATTCGTTTATGTCATCTTCTCTTTTTTCCATGTCTCTCTTTAACTAAGACAATTTAAAATGCGTTTACCCCTACCAGAGGTCGTCTATTAATTTTATCAGCACAATCAGTGTCACCAAAAAGTCTTTGAGTTGTATGCGCAAAAACTTCAGGGCTTCACCCATCTGGTTCTCTACAGTTTTTACACTTAGTTTCAACTGGTCTGCTATTTCCTGGTATTTTAACCCCTCATAGCGGCTCAGAATAAAAATTCTGCGGCGGCCTTCAGGCAATGCTTCAATGGCCTGCCTGATTTTTTGGTCAAGCTCCGTGGCCTCCAATTCCTCGTCGGCTGAAACATGGGCTGAATTCAGTTCGCGCTCGTTGTGTGCTTTATAGGTTTCTTTTATTTTCAAATGTTTAAGCTGGTTGAGACAGGCATTTTTAACCGAAGTAAAAAGGTAAGACCGCAATGCGTTTGGCAGTTCATTCTTTTCACGGTTCTCCCAGAATTTAACAAACAGGTCCTGCACAATTTCTTCGGCCGCTTCTACATCTTCCAGGTATTTGTTGGCAAAGGCGCACAGTTCACCGTAATGGTTTCTGAAAAGAACCTCAAAATCTCTCAGTGATATGTGCTTGGTTTGTTCCAGTGAAGACAAAGATAGCGGGAATTTTGATGACTTAAATACCCTTTTTGTTTTCGGTGTAAATGCTAAATGTCGAATGTCTTGTGCTAAATCATCAAGTCCTTTTTCCTTCAACATTTAGCATTCTATAAGCTGTATTTAAAAAAGAAGCTGCCTTTTTTTACAGGTGTTAATATGGTCTTACTTCTCCTGACCCTGAAGCTGACGCTGTGATCACCGGATTTCCTTTGTAAATAACATCACCGCTGCCTGAAATGTCTGCTTTCAGCGTACTTATGGCCCATACCTGTGCTTTGCCGGAACCTGAAATGTGAATGTCGCAATTGCTGGTTGGCAGGTTCAGGGTATTGATGTCTCCTGATCCGCTGATGTGTGTAATTTGACTGGTGGCAGTTTGTGCTCCGGCCAGTTTAACATTTCCTGAGCCTGAAATGTTGATGGCATAATTGGTCGTTTGAAGACTGTCAAGTGTAATATTACCGCTGCCGCTGATGTTCATTTCAAGATCAGATGCGATAAAATTAGTTTTGCTGATGATGTCACCACTGCCTGAAATTTCCAGTTTTCTGAGTTCCGGTGCTGTAATGTAAACAGCAATGTCATCATCGCCGTTAATGCATTTATTTTTTTTTGTATCAATGCAAAGTGTTGTTCCGTGTACCTCGGTTTTAATAATTGCCATCAGGTTTTCACTGGCAGTTATACTGACAGAATAGGTGGCCGATTGCTCTACATACACATCAGCGCCAATGCGCAGATCAATGCCGTCAAAATGATCCGTGGTACGTTGTTCTGTAATGATATTGCCGTTTGGGTGATAACAGACAAATCCGTTTTTTTTGCACGATGTAAGACCTATCAGCAGAATTCCGGAAAATAAAAGAGTTGATTTCATATATTTAATTATTTCTGTGTTTTTAACTAAGACAACCAGGTCATTGGTTACCCCTAGTCATCCCCCGGATTTTTTTTAAAATTGTTTTTTGGATTTATCAATCTATTGATAAACAAGGCTTTTTTGCTTCAGGTTTGTTCAGCGGTATGTCTGAATTAACATTAATTTTGAATGCATGAGAAGTGCAAAAAAAGAGACATTCCGTTTTATTTACCTGGTGGGAGCCCTTGCAGCTGTTTTTTGGTTTGTTCTCAGCGCCCTGTCCACTTATTATTTATGGGAATTGCCGTTTTACGATAACCCGAACTTACGGGAGTGGCCTTTGACAACCACAAACTTTATTTTGGCTGAAGTACTTGCCGTAATAGCCTTGTTGTATTACTGCATTCGCAGGCAGTATATTCAGATTGCCCTGCTGGGTACACTTGCTCACCTGGCTTCAATTTGGGGAGAACTGGAAATTGATACAACATTTCAGACACAGTTCAATGAAAGTAATTATTACGACATGGTTTATTATGTCATAAACTGCAGCTGGATTTTATTTTACATTTCTATTCTGCTGAGTTATGCCGCCCGCAAAAATAAATACCTGCTGGTTTATGCACTGACATCACTCGTTTTATTGTCTTTACGCATGTATTATGAAGTACGCATGGTATACCCTGTTTCTAACTATATATGGTATGGGGTTCTTCTGGCTGAACTTATCCTGGTAGTGGTTTACATAAGGGCGTACCTTAATTTTGATTCAGCTGAAACCAATCATGCTGATACGTATAATGAAGAAGAATGAGCAATTTTTTCTCACCGCATCTGAATTATTCTGCTCCCGGTTAAGGTTATTCTTTCACCAGTTTCTCAACGGCAATTAAGGTTCCTTCTTCGTTCAGAATAGTGACAAAGTAGGTTCCGTCTGAAAAATCGTTTAGTGGAATCAGTGTAGATGTTGTAATCAGTTTCGTGCGGTAAATTTCTCTGCCCAGTAAATCGTTAACTAAAATCATACCGTTGTTTAATTCTTCAGAAGCAATGATGACATACTCATGCGCTGGATTCGGATAAACTGAAAATAAATTTTCTGAATTTTCAGTGATCCCCAAACAAGTCAAAACTGAAACTGAAATTGCATTGGTATCCGGACACGCTGCCCCCACAATATAGGTAATGGTCCAGGTTCCGGTTCCCGCCAGGGATGGATCAAAAACACCCGTTGCCGGATTAATACAAGTCCCGCAATCAGCTGACCAGGTTCCGCCCGGTTCGGCAGCGGTGAGGGTAATAGCACCCTGTTCACGACAAAGCGGATTTACCGGTGTAATGCTTGCATCTGATTGTGCATTTACAACAATCGCTTCAGTATCGGTATCGCTGCAAATTCCGGTAAGTGTATAGGTAATGATAAACGTTCCGGTTCCCGCAACTGTCGGATCAAAGGTTCCGTTGACGGCATCGGTGATTCCTGTACCACTCCAGGTTCCGCCGTTTTCAGCAGCGGTAAGATTGATTGGGGCACCGGTTTCACAAAGTGACGGTGTTGCGTTTATGGTTGCATCGCTTTGCTGGTTCACCGTGATTATTTCTGTATCGGTGTCACCGCATGTTCCGGTAAAGGTATAGGTAACAGTATGTGTTCCGGCACCTGCCACAGCCGGATCAAAATCGCCGGTTGAGGTATTGATAATCCCTGTTCCACTCCAGACGCCGCCAGCATCAAAACCGGTTAGTGTGATAACGGTATCTTCAGAACATAAATCAGAAACGGGGTTAATGGTTGCATCAAATCCATCTGACACGGCAATAATTTCAGTGTCGGTTGAGCCGCACATGCCTGCTATGGTATAGGTAATGGTGTGGTTGCCGGTTCCGGCAGCAGCCGGATCAAAACTGTCGCCGGTAACACCGCTGCCAGACCAGGTTCCGCCGGCGTCAGCTGCATTTAAGGTGACCGGGGCATCGGTTGTACACATGGCACTTACCGGTGTAATGGTAGCGTCCTGGTTTGGGTTTACCGTTGCAGTTACTGCGGCACGTTCAGACAGGCACGCATATTCCTGAATTTCCCAGTTGTAAAAGAAATAGTAATAAGCTGAACCCGCGCTGCTGGATGTAATGCTGATTTGCCCCGGCAGGGTGTAGGGATACGATGCTCCCGAATTATTCCGGTACAATGCCGGACTGCTGCCAGCCAATGTTCCAAGCTGCAGGTTGGTGCCTGCGGGTACATCAAAATTCAGCGTAACGGTGCTGGTACCATTTGGAATATTTACAATGGCCTCCTGCAAAACGGTTCCAACATTGTCACGCAGTTGAATGGTTCTGTTACCGGCTCCGTTGGCATAAACCAAAACACTTTTTAAAATCACGGGCTCATAGCAGGTAAAAACCTGGTGCTGGTCACCGCTGAAATTACCGCCCGTTCCAAAAACATTGGTTGCCGGACCCACGAAAGCGGTTGCGCCGGCTACTTCTTCTTCTACATAATAGGTGGTGGTGGTGGTTAAAACAGGTGTGGTAAATGTTGGCCCGGTGTTAACTATAGTTCCTGCAACGGGTGCATCATACCAGTTCAGGGTTCCTGTTCCGGAAGTGCTCAGGCTGGCTGAAGAGTTTTCACAAATCACGTCATCAGTTACTGCCGGTGCAGCCGGTTTGTTGACAACAATGTAACCGGTTTTTATTTCCGGATCACTGCCAAATGAATTGGTAGAAATCAACTGTACCGTATACGTTCCGTTTGAAGAATAAGTGTGTGACGGGTGTTGAAGCAGTGATGTGTTTCCATCACCAAAATCCCAGGCCCATGAGGTGGCGCCGTTGGTAGAAATGTCTGTGAATGTTACAAGTCCGTTGCAGGTGGTAGTGACATCGGCAGTGAAGTCTGTAACAGGTGGTGTTGTGGGCATAACGCAGTTCCAGTCAATATCAAAGCCGGCCAATTCCAATCCACCGTCTGAATGAAATACAAGTGTCAGCGAATTTCCGGTTGAGTTGATGGTGGTAGGCGGCAGGTTGTTGTTGCAATAAGTTCCAAGTAATGGGGCGGTGGTGTTGGGGCCGTTGTAAATTCGTAAATAATCATAGTTGCAGTTGGTACCTGAAGAGCCTGCTTCTACATCAAATGAATTAATGGTGAGTGAAAGACTGGTTGCACCAAAAGGTGTAATGGTTATTTGGGCATCCTGGTTTCCGCCGTAATTGGCAGTTGAACCGCCACTGTCATAAAGCGTACCTGAACAGGCTGTCTGAATGTTTCCGGTTCCGCCAGCAGGCATGTTAACAATACATGGCATCAGGTTGTCAATGATAATGTAGTTGGTTAGCGTGAGATTATCTGTTCCGCATGCACCGCCGTCAGCATTCAGTGTGACCGAGTAAGTGCCGTTTGCAGTATAGGTGTGTGATGGGCTGTTGAGTGTACTTGTTCCGCCGTCACCAAAATCCCAGTTAAACGATGTGCCGTTGGTGCTGGTATTATTAAATGTAACGGTAAACGGTGCGCTGCATGAACTCACAACGGGTGCTGAAAAATCAGCAATAACAGTTGCAACATAGGCATTGCCAACACCAACAGCATACCAGGCATTGGTGGTTGTTTCTACCTGCGGTGTGCAGGCGCCAAATAAATCAATAGCAGCCTGAATTGCATAAAATCGTGCATCTGCATAATCCGATGTTGCAGTCAGGTATACGGTCAGACTTCTGAATGCAATTTCGCTGGCATCGGTAAATCCAATACCTGTAACGGAGTAAGCTTCGCTCTGATCATTGGTTCCCGAACCGCCATTCACCATCAGGTAATACCAATAATTCTGAACACCACTGTTGGTGTGTACACCACCGTTGTCACCACCACTTAACGAGGCCCAGTTGGTTCCAAAATAAGTGTCGGGGTCACCGTATGCATTTGGATTTGACATGGAGCGCAGTGTTGCTCCAATTTCATCACCAATCAGCCAGTTCCAGTCTGTTGGTTTTCCATAATTTTCAATCGATGTTCCAAAAATATCACTGAACGATTCGTTGAGTGCGCCTGATTCAGCGCTGTAATTCAGGTTGGCTGTATACTCTGTAAGTCCGTGTGTAATTTCATGCCCGGCAATGTCCAGTGACACCAGCGGGTTCCATGTTCCGTCACCATCTCCGTAAGTCATGCGTGTTCCGTCCCAGAAAGCATTGGCATAATTGACATCGTAATGCACATAACTGTTTAATGCAAATCCGTTATCGTCGATGCTGTTTCGGCCGTGCTGATAGAAATAATAATCATACGTCATTTCTGCGCCCCAATGTGCATCTGTTGCATATTGATCCAACTGCGCGTTCACATTATTCCAGTTATTATCAGCATCGGTAAAATCAACCGCAGCACCATACGAGGTACCGGTATTCATATCGTAGGTATTGACACCGTTTCCACGGCTTGCTTCACGTAAACGGAATGTTCCGCTGAAACTGTCTGTGGTAATGGTTTGAACGCCGCTATAGACAGTTGTTGCCGGTCCGGGTGTGTCAATGTCGTGAATAATTTCTTCTTCCAGTACTATTTCACCGGTTTGTGCATCTACGTAAATAAAGGCCCGGTAAAGTTTTGAATGTGCATAAATGTTGAACTTATATGCAGCCTTGTATGACGAGCGGCTGTAGGTTCCATCACCGGATACGTATACTTTTTCAGCATGCGGGTAATACGTTGCATCCGGGCTACCGCTTTCTGTTTTCAGGTGATTTTCTTCTGACTCTATCTGCCATTTATAACTTTCAGCACCTACAAAATTCAGTGCTTTTTCCAGTGCATTGGCTTCACTGATGGCAAATGAACCTTCTTGTGGAATCATTGCATAGATCATTCCATTCATGGAAATCACCTTGTCATTTTTTACGTGAATGATCCAGACTGCATCTTCAATTACCTGGCCGTTGAATGTCTGCATAAACCGGAAATGTTCAATCCCAAGCCCATCTTTGTTGGAGTTTTTTAATTCAAAGGAGAGGGACTGATCTAACCTGAAATTTTTAGTCATCCAGCTTATGACCTGGTCTGCTTCAGGCTCTGATCCGGCTTTGAAACGAATGTAAGAGGGAAGATCTGAATACTGAGAGGTGCGGACCATGCTGGCACCCGGATAGTATTTTTCAGCTTCAGCTCCTTCATACACCTGCTGACTGTAACTTAAGGAACAGAAAAAAATGGAAACGGCAAAAATTACCGCATGGTGCAGTTTTAGTTTCATGAAGCTGGTTTATAGAGACTCTAAAGTTATGAAATAATTCCCTGCGCGCACAGGCAGCCTTAAATCTTTCAGATGCAGAAAAGTGCGTAAGATGTTTGAAATTTAACGATGCCTTAATTCCAATCTGGCCGTATTTGTTTTAAATTTGAGATGAATCGCATTGTGTTCTCCTTGATAGCAGGTTTTAAAATCCTGTATTGAAACCGCGGTGTGATCTAATTAAAAAAATTACTGCCGGACTTTTTAGTTTATTGAGTTTTCAGATGCCCATTCACAAATTGCTGATTGCTGGTCTGGCAGGTACTAAGTTTTCCTAAACGTATGATTCAACAAAGCGCTTCACAGAAGACCCGAACTTCTTTTGTCCATTCTTTTTATGCCCTTGTACTTGGTAGTGTACTTTGTTTTAGTGCAGGCAGCAGGTTGAGTGCACAGGTTATTTTCAGTGAATCATTTGATGAAGTAAACGGCTCCGTTTCCGGAACCGATAATACCGGCGGTGTGATGTGGAATTCAACCTGCCCTACCTGTCTGGCGGGTGATCATTATGAAGTTCAGAGCGGGGTGCTTGAGGGGCAGGATACCAACGGACCTGCAACCTGGGAAACAGGCTCTATTGATATTTCATCATGCACTTACATTGAAATTGGTTTTTCCATTAGCAGCCAGGGCACAATGGAGGCCTGCGGTACAGGCTGCAATTCTGTTGACTGGGTTCAGCTGGAATATAATATTGACGGATCAGGCTGGCAGACACCTTCCAATGCTACTTTTTGTGCAGGCGCGTGTGCTGATTTGAATGTAGTGCAGGCTGATGATGTGGTTGGCGGAACGACGCTTTATACAACCGGCTGTATTATGGGCGGAAACTCGATTCAGTTTCGTATTGTAATTCAAACCTGGGCAAGCGATGAGTATTGGAAAATTGACGACGTTACACTTTCATGTGCAAGCGGGCCTACTGCAAATGCTGGTGCAGATGTTTCCATTTGCCAGGGAACATCCGTTACCCTGAACGGATCAGGAACAGGAACGCCGCTCTGGAGTCCCGGTGCAACACTTTCTGCAACCAATGTGCTAAACCCGGTTGCAACACCAACCGGCAATACAACCTATACACTCACCATGACATCCGGAGCATGCACCGCTTCAGATGATATATTGGTTTCGGTTTTGGCTGTTTCACCCATAACCGTTTCTCCAGATCAAACCATTTGTGAAGGCGATTGTGCAACACTGACTGTTTCAGGCGGTGATTTTTTTGTCTGGAATGCTGATCCGGATATTTCAGATTCATCATTAACTACACAAACCGTTTGTCCGGCAGCAACAACAACGTATAGCGTTACGTCGTATACCGTTGGAACAAACTTGATTACAAACGGTGATTTTTCAGCCGGCAACAGTGGTTTCAGTTCATCGTATACATTTACCGATCCAACCAATACATCTGAAGCGCAATACAACGTTATTCCAAATCCGCAAACCTATAATGGCGGCTTTTCACCCTGTACAGACCACACATCAGGGTCAGGGAATATGCTGGTTGTAAACGGTTCTTCCACGGTTGGTGCAAGTGTGTGGTGTCAAACTATTCCTGTAACACCCAATACGGATTATCTGTTTTCAGCCTGGCTGGCATCGGTATATCCGGTAAATCCGGCAGTGCTGCAATTTACCATTAACGGGGTTCCTGTAGGGTCAAATCTGAATGCGTCTGCAACCACCTGCGTGTGGAATGAGTTTTTTACCACCTGGAATTCGGGCGCGTCAACTTCTGCTACTATTTGTATCACCAACCTGAACACAAATATTCTTGGAAATGATTTTGCACTGGATGATATTTCTTTTACACCTGTATGCGAGCAGACAGCAACGGTGCAGGTTACTGTAAATACAACCCCGGTTGTAACCGCTGAAACGGATTTGGTTTTTTGTGAAGGAGATGCCGTTCCGGTGAATGCATTTGTGAGTACACCCGGCGGCACAACCTTTAACTGGACCAATTCAGCCACCACAATTGGGTTAGCTGCAAACGGAACCGGAAATCTGCCTGCTTTTACGGCAACCAACACCACATCTTCACCCATTACAGCAACTATTTCTGTAACACCTTCCAGCGGTTCATGCGTGGGTGCTGCGGTTGATTTCGATATCACTGTTAATCCATTGCCATCGGTTGGTGCAGGAGTTGATCAAACCGTTTGTGAGGGAGACGCTGTGACGTTAACAGCAACCAATCCGGACGGTGCATCACTTTCATGGACCAACGGTGTGACCAACGGTGTGGCTTTTACACCAGCTGTCGGAAGTTTGGCTTATACCGTTACGGCAACCAATCTTTCAACCGGTTGTTTTGCTACCGATGTGGTTACAGTTACCGTTATTGATGTACCGGTTGTAACGGTTAATCCGGCCGGTCCGTTTTCAACACTTTCAGGCGTGCAAAATTTAACCGCAAGTCCGGCAGGCGGCACATGGTCAGCTGACTGCGGTGCTTGTATTAATGCATCTACGGGTGCCTTTAATCCGGCTACTGCCGGCAACGGAACCTGGGAAATTTGTTATACTGCCGGCACTGCACCGTGTACACAAACAGACTGTATTTTTATAACTGTAACAGACGATTGTCTGATGAGCGGATCTGTTACGTTCAGCAATCCAACCTGTTTTGGTTTTAATGACGGATCAGTTACCATCAATGTAACCGGTGCAAACGGCACACCTGTTTTTTCAATTACAGATTCAGCAGACAATACCGTTAATTCAGGAAGTTCAAATACGGCCAATAACCTGGCTGAGGGCTGGTATTATTTCAATGTGACAGATGACCTGGGGTGTACACTTGTTGATTCTGTTTTGATTGAAGATCCGGGTGCCATGACCATTGATTTGCAGGTTCAAAATCCGTTGTGTTATGGTATAAATAATGGTTATGCAGTTGTAGATACCGTATACAATTATACAGGTGCTTACGGGCAAATAGGGTATTACTGGAACCCTAATCCATCAGGTACAAACGGGCTGGGTGAAGATTCGCTCACGTCAGTCGGCGAAGGCTCCTACAACCTGCTGATCAATGATGCCAACGGCTGTTCTGAGTCGTTTGATTTTATCATTCAGTATCCTGATTCACTTTACCTGATTCAACTGGGATCTGAGCCCGCCTACTGCAGGTTATTCAGTTATCAGTCCGGCAACGGGGTTGTATTTGCAGCCGCTGCCGGAGGTACACCTGACTATGTGTATACATGGACCAATATGACAACCGGTGCAGTTTCATCCAACACCACCTGGGGAGGTTTAAATCCGGGCAATTACCAGATTCAGGTAACAGATGACAACGGGTGCGTGTTGACCGAAGTGATTACGCTTGACTCGCTGAATCCGGTTGCCGATTTTGCATTGGCATCACCTGATTTTTCTGCCAGTTATGAAGGCAATGCAGTGGTGAATGTACACTTTGACAATCAGTCACTCTATTATGCTAACCCGAATGACCCCAACGCCGATACGACTTTTTTCTGGCATTTTGGCTTTGCCGGTGAACCCTGGATTTTGAGTAACGACATCACCGAGTCATTTGATGTTTCCTATACCGATGGCGGTGAGTACAACGTTTGCCTGGTGGCTTTGAACAAAAACGGATGCACGGATACCAGCTGTGTTTTAATTGTGGTGTATGACTCGCTTACCTTTACACCGGTGAATGTTTTTACACCAGACGGTGATGGCAGCAATGACTTTTTTACATTCAACTACAGGGCCTCTTCAATTGACGAATTTTCATGCGTGATTGTGGACCGATGGGGTGTTGTAATCCATGAACTTTCTTCGGTTTCCGATTCGTGGGATGGTTCTGATAAAAGTGGAAAAGCGTGCCCGGCAGGTGTCTATTTTTATACCTATGCGTGGACTTCATTTAATGGTATCACCGGTAAAGGTCAGGGAACAATTCACCTTGTTCATTGAGAATAAAAGGGATATTGTTTAATTTGATAAAAAGGTGAAGAGCGATTGAAAATTTCGATTTAGATTTGTTCTAAATAGATTTTTTTGTGGAGCACCATCAAACCAACAACCAGATTCTTGATTCAAACGGGCCGGCAACATCTCCCAACACTGCGCTGACGTTTATTTTTATTACCATACTGATTGATGTAATTGGTATTGGAATTATTATTCCCGTGCTGCCTGCGCTGATAAAAACACTCACCGGCGGTGATCTGGCTGATGCTGCACTTTATGGTGGTTTGCTGATTATTTCATTTTCAACCATGCAGTTTTTGTTTGCCCCGGTTGTAGGTGAACTGAGTGACCGGTATGGCCGAAGACCCGTTTTACTGATTTCGCTTTTTGTATTGGGGATTGATTATTTTTTTCATGCATTTGCACCAACCATTGCATTGCTTTTTGTAGGGCGTATTCTGGCAGGTATTACGGGAGCCAGTTTCTCTGTTGCCACATCGTATATTGCAGATGTAAGTACACCACAGAATAAGGCAAAGAATTTTGGATTAATTGGCGCAGCATTTGGAATTGGTTTCATTTTAGGACCTGTTATTGGTGGTGTGTGTGCCAAATGGGGAACACAAATGCCATTTATTGTAGCCGGTATTTTTACACTGCTTAATTTTCTTTTTGGCTATTTCTTTGTGCCGGAGTCACTGCCGCTTGAAAAGAGACGCCCGGTGCGTTACACCAATATGATTCCAGGGGTATCGCTCGCGCACATTGGAAAATACAAAACCCTGCTTGGGCTGGTTATTGCATTTGTACTGGTGAACCTGGCAGGTCAGGTAATGCCTTCAACCTGGTCATTTTTTACGCTGGAACTTTTTAAGTGGGATGAAACAGAAGTAGGAATCAGTTTAGCCGTGGTAGGCGCGCTGGTTGTTATTGTACAGGCGGTTTTAATCGGGTGGTTTGTTAAACGACTCGGCAATAAACGCGTTATTCTGCTTGGCTTTTTGCTGTGGACATTGGGTATGGTTTCATTTTGTTTTGCGGTAACACCGGTTATACTTTACCTGGCACTTATTCCCTATTGTCTGGGTGGTATTGCAGGTCCTTCCATTCAGGGAATTTTATCCAATTCCGTTTCTGAAAAAGAACAGGGAAACCTGAATGGTGCGCTGACACAGGCCGTAAGTTTAACTGCCATTGCGGGTCCGCTGCTTTACACCACACTTTTCTCCCGTTTCAGTCAGTCAGACGCAGCTGTTTATTTTCCGGGGGCACCTTACCTGGCTGCTGCGGGTATCCTTATTATTGCCTGTATCATTGCATTTGTTTCACTGCGTAATTATACAGAGCCTGAGCGTCCGGTAACGGTTGAATTAAATCCGGTTGAATCTGCTGAACCGGTTGAAGTAAACTAATAACTTAAAATCAGAAATTATGAAAAAAATAATAACGCTTTTTAGTCTTGTTTTAACAACAGGATTTTTAGTTGCGCAGGAATTGCCAAAGTTGAGTCAACCATCAACATCAGAGCACGTGGTTGGTGTTACAAAAATTTCGTTGCAGTATTCACGCCCGGGTGTACGTGACCGTGTCATTTTTGGTGAACTGGTTCCGTATGATGAAGTATGGCGCTTAGGGGCCAATCAACCCACCAAACTAACAAGTGCTCATGACCTCAGCTTTCAGGGGGCTGATGGCAAGGCGCAGGTATTGCCGGCCGGCACTTATGCGGTATTTGCTTTTCCGGCGGCAGATGGAAACTGGAAAATTGTTTTCAATACAGATATTGAACAATGGGGGGCAGGTAATTACGATGAAGCTAAAAACGTAGTAAGTGTTCAGGTAAAAGCAATGGAAAATACCTTTACTGAAACGCTGCTGATTGATATTAATAAGGTGACGCTGAATTCAGCGTCGCTGGTAATTGCCTGGGATAAAATCAAGGTAGAGGTTCCGTTCACGGTTGAAACCGATGTACATGCACAGGCAAACATTGATGCCGCTATTGCTGAAGGAAAAGATCTCGACAAAGTATATTCCGCAGCGGCCAATTATTTTTTCAATTCAAAAAATGACCTTGAAAAAGCAATGGAGTACATTGATAAATCCATTGCAATTACTAAAACATTCTCCAATGTATTTTTGAAAGCCCGCATACTCCATAAAAAGGGTGAAGTCAAAGAAGCAATAAAACTGGCTGAAGAAGCAAAGAAAATGGCTGAAGAAGAAAAGAATGAAGGTTGGGTCAATTACATCCAGGAAGACCTCGATACCTGGAAAGAAAAGTAAGGCACACCACTTAATGAAAAAATAAAACCCGGCTTTTGGCCGGGTTTTTAATTTTAAGGTTAGACACTTTTGTTACTTTGCACGTTCTGTGATCATATCCAGTTCAAGGGTTGAGTTTCCGTTTCGGATAACTTCTGATTTAATAATCAGGTAGGTAATATTTTCCCAAATAAAAAAGAAACCACGCATGTGTCTTCCTTTAAATGGAAATGAAATGATCTCAGGAGTGCGCTCTGAGAAAAGCTTTTTGACCGCATCTTTGATTGCCATAGACAGGTCATTGTAATAAACGATGTTCTTCATACAATAACTTCATTTGAAATTATGATATCGAATTTACTGAATTTTCTGATTCATGCAGTAATAAAAATCTGTTATTGTAATGTTAATAAGTAAAATACACCAATTATTGTTATTTATTTAGTTGAAAACACCAAATAAATGAAATTGAGGTCTATTTTTATTGATTTTCAGGCTAATTACCGCAAAATCAGCGAATTTTTTTCTGTAATGGCAGTGCTGATGAACGGTTATTAAAAATGGTATGCGGACGAATCCATTAATTTTGTCTCACAATGAGGTTATTTCAGTTTTTGGTGATGGTGTTTTTGGTTGCACTGAGTTCATGCGAAAGCGGAATTGGATTTACAGAAGCGCAACCGGCGGGAGTGGAAAAAAGTGAGTTAATTCCTGCGCAGTATTCCGGTGTATATGTTGTTTCTGAAACGCGGGGTAAACCGGTTGAATCACCCGTTATGTCACTCATAATTGATGATGATTCGCTCATTTTCAGAGAGCACCGGACAGCGAAACTGCATAAAAATTTTGTAGACGGTGCCAGTTATACGCTTCAGGATAATCACCTCTACCGCGATGGAAAAAAGATTAGCCTGATGCCGGCCGAACTTCACGGTAACACCTATACCTATGTAAGCCGGATCGATTCAATGCTCCTTATTTTCAAAGAAGATCTCCTGGTTATTGAGGCTGAGGACACTGTGTTTTCGGTACAGGCCGAAATACGTACCGGAACAGATTATTTTGTGATCAACGTGTTTTCAGAATTCCGCCACAATGTTTGGGTAAGCTACGTATTTCGTGAATTGGAAGGAAATAAGCTGGAAATCAGAGCTGCCCCGGCATTCAGTAAACTGAATGAAAAAACAATGCGCACCACGTATCATGCAACAATACAGGAACCTTCTTTATACCTGATGGACCCGAATAACCAGGCAATGTTTGAAAAGCTGATGCAAAATGTATTTGTATCCGTTCTGGTACTTCAGAAAAAACAATAATTCATGCTGCAATTTTTAAGCTGTGAATGACTGAGTAAATACGAAGTCAGAAGCAGGCCTTTGTCTTCTTTGTATATTTATTTATAGAGTGAAAACTGAATTTTTTTCGTTGGAAGATTAACTGTTAAAAGAGGGGTGTCATTGAACACGGATGACGCTGATTTTACGGATTATCGCGGATTTCTTTCGGTTCTTTTTTAGGTGTTTTCTGCTCAATTTGATTGAAACACGTGAGAAGGTCAGAGACTATAAACGGTGAGAGACTTTGAGGATTCAGAAAGAAATAAATCAGGACAATCAGATCGAGCTCCCGTTACCTTATTCTTCCAGCAGTTTCTGAAATTCTTCGAGCGTGTAATACTGATACCGGTATTCCACCACAACAGTCATATCGTTGAGACCATACGTTTTGTAATCGAGTATGGCGTTTTCAGCTTCGGGTTGTGTTTTGAACTCACGGCTGTAATAAGTGGTTGCCGATCCGTCGGTGTTTTTGATGCCTTTTACACCACCTATATCATAATATACGTTGACGATATTGATTGGAACATCACCGGTAAAGCTGCCCATTTTTACACGGTATTTGACTTTTGACCAGTCAACTTTTGAACTCAGCTCTGTATTCTGGTTAGCCGTGTCACGTTTTTCTACAAACGTGTTAAGCTCTTTTTGTTCGTCATAACCCGGAGGCAGTTTGGTAGAGTCTACACCAGCTTCAACCAGGGTTTTCCGTTCCTGCCCCTCATAGGCAACAACAAAGGCATTTTTGTATCCTTTGGTAACCATTGTTTTGCGGTAAGTTTCAGCCTCATCGTATGTTGTAAAACTGCCAGAATAATAACGCGTGATACCATCCGCTGCCGTACCATGCACAACTTCCAGTCCCGGAAACAGGGCCTGTTCATCGATCTTATTTTTGAAAGCACCAACCTGTACGCGGTAAAGCTGAACCGGAATTCCGTAATCAGGACCGTTTTTTCCGGTTTGAATATTTACCATTTCCACTTTATTGATTACGGCAGTATCAACCGGGGTCAATGTACCGTTACGAACATTGTCTTTTCCAATCAGATCTACTTCAACACCTTTATTTTCCAGCTCGGTTTTAGCAGCAACGGCATCATCAATGTTGGTGTATTCTCCCAATACATAATAGACGGTATCACCCCGGGTAATGGTTTTAAAATCATTGTATCCAAGGTATTTATGCAAGTCATTGGCCGTAACATCTTTGTGTTCTTTCCCTACAATAATTACGTAATTTTTACCGGTAGGCACCTTGTATGGATTGTAGGTGTAATTTTTATCATCAGTCCTGAACTGAACGGTCGTGCGCTGTTCAGCAAACTCATGCAGGTAGCCGGTTGAGTCATTGTACAATTCCCAATGCCGGTCAAACTGTTCTTTGGTAATGGTAACACCGTATTCATCGACATAATTTCCAAGTGGCGTTTCGGGTTCATCGTCATTGTAATCAGGCACCCCATCTTCATCATGATCCTGCGGGCAGCCGTCTGTATTAACAATGGCTTCCAGCGGAGTACCAGGGCAATCATCCAGTGCGTCAATAACACCATCGTGATCCCAGTCATTCTGATCCCAGTCAGCATAAAGCGGAATCTGATCGTCTTCTTCTATCAATTCAGGTTCTCCCTGGCCAAACTGAAGATCGTAGGAAAGCGAAACATAGGTGAACAACAGGCGGTCTTTTTTATAATCACCTTGCCGGATTCCTGTTCCGGCCGGCGATATATTATCAATCAAATCGGTAAATGTCAGGTTTAAAGTACCCGCAAAACGGAAGTCCCAGCGGGGTGAAAGGTGAAATTCAAAACCGGCGGTGATTGGAATGGCAAAACTTTGTTCGCGGTATTTACCCAGCCCGTCATAATTCTGTTCTCTCAAATCTGTTTCATAGGTATAATCGCGTGCCAGCGGTTTGGCCAGGCCGGGTGCCAGCGGATCATTTTCATCCATGTCCATAATGGAACCGTCTGACCAGTAATAATAAGTCAAGCCAGAAGTGTCCTGCACCAGGTCTGTTTTGGAAAGAAATTCAAAAGAAGAGATACCTACACCTACAAACGGGTGAAACATGGAGCGTTGGGCTGAAAAGAACGGGTAGAAGTTGTAATACAGGTAAACAGAACCCATTCTGACCCGCGACATAAAATTAAAATTGCGTGAAAGGCTTCGTTCATTTGCCGTGAAACGGCCGTATGATGCTGAAAATTCAAGATTGAAATACCGGGTTACGGGAGCATTGACATAAGCCATTCCGCCATAACGGTTAACCGTTGGTACAAAATTTTTCTGGTAATTCTGAAGCTCTCCGTAATAGGTAAATGTACCCGTTCCGAGTCCAATTCTAGGTCTTAGTACATGGCTCAGTGTATCTTCAGCAATAGCAGCAGACGCCGCAAAAACAAAGGTTAGTGCAAAAAGTATGTTAACACAGGTACGCAAGTTGTTTTTTCTTAAATCAGGCTAATTTAACCTAAAACAAATGGTAATTAAACTTATTCTCCCACTTATTTTCAACATGAAGATACGGAAAACATTTCAGATGAACAAAATCGATTTAAGGCAACTTAAAGTCGGCCATGTTCACTTCAAAAATATCGCGGGCACCTACACCTTTATTCTGCGCATTTGAGAAGGTAGAATAATAGGCCATTTTTTTGGCTGCGTAATAGACAAAATGTGTTTCATCTGAAACCGTGTTAATCGGGTATCCGAGGTTTACCGGTTCAGACCAGGTACCGTTTGTATTTACAGATACATAAACGTCATATCCGCCCATGCCGGCGTGACCGGTGGAACTGAAAAAAAGGTATTTGTTGTCTGGTGTGATAAACGGTGTGGTCTCCTGGGCGGGGGTGTTAATAATTTCTCCGAGGTTAACGGGTTTACCCCAGCCGTTGCCCACTTTTTGAGCGGTCCAGATATCAGCGCCGCCTTCACCGCCCAGTTTCTCACTGATAAAATACATGGTTTTACCATCTTCCGTAAACGTAGCGGCTGCTTCAAAATAAACGGTGCGAATTGGTTTTTCCAGCGGTTTTGGCGTGTTCCAGCCTCCTTTGTTGTTAATGCGTGAAACAAAAATATCAGAGTGTTTTGTTTTTGGTTTTGGTGAATCAAGTCCCATGGTATTAACGGTCAGGTAAAGTGTTTTTCCGTCCGGGCTGATGTAGTTGATAGCGTCAAATCCGTATGAATTCAGGCGTTTTACAATTTCATCCGAATTGCTGGCTTCTGTCCAGGCATTGAGTGAGTCACTCCAGGTGCTGACATAAATGTCTTCAAAATAACGCTTGTCACCTTCACTGATTCCACCTCCCAGGTTATCAGCCCGGCGTGAAATAAAATAGAATGATTTGCCGTCCGGTGAAAAACAAGGACCATAGTCATCAAACGGAGAGTTAATTTTCAGATCCATGGGCTGAATAATAACTTTTACCGGAGCAGCGATCATTTCTTTGGCACGTTTGCATTCATCAATGTGAAACTGAACGCGCAATTCTTTAAGCCTTGCTTCAGAAAGGGTGGCTGATAAGCTGCTGTAATGTTCAATGGCTTTGTCAAGTTCACCCATGCGGTGATAGCATTTGCCCAGCAGGTATCCTGATTCAGAATACACCAGCGGATCAATGGCAATGGCCTTTTCTGCATTTTCAATGGCTTTTTCGTAATTGCCCAGGGCCAGGTGACACTCTCCCAGCCAATAAGTGGCGGCAGCGTTGTTGGCGTCTTTCGTCAATGCTTCCCTGAATTTTACCAGGGCGTACTGAAACTGACCTTCTGTATATAAACGGCGCCCTTCCTGAATAAAATACTGCGCAGTTCCTTTCTCAATGATCGAATTTGTTGAGTCTGGCGGAAAAGCAGCGAATGATTGAAGCGAACAGAATAAAGCAATAAAGCCAAAAAATGCGTTTTTCATAGTATACGAATATCTTGTTTCAAATATAATGATTTTGTGGTTTTAGCTGCCTTGTCCGGCTGATTTAGCAGAATCATTTTGCTTTTTACTGGCATACTGATTCTTTGAGAGATCAACCAGCTCATGCATGGATAGGGTGGCAGACGTAATAGCAATGATGGGCGCAATAACCGCCAGAAGAAATGTAATAACCAAAACGGTGCCCCATAAAAGCTGGCTGGCAGTGTCTGTACCCAGGTTTGAAAATTTATGTAAAACGGCGTGATACGACAGAAAGAAAATGGAGTAAATGCTGCCTATAGCCATGGCCAGCCCCCGGTGTTTTGAAACAAAATAGACGCTCTGCTGTATATTCAGCCGCCTGCGTTCATTGATATAATCTAAAAAACTGAAGCCGTAAAAATAAAAACCAAAGAGCATGGGAATAGAGAAAATCAACACCGCCCTCACCGTTCCGTCAAAAAAAGAGGCCAGACCCAGTACCAGTACAATGAAAAAATATTCCCACAAAATGTTGCGAAGGGCAATTTTGAGTCCGCGCTGCACATCGTGCACAAGCTGCATAAACCGGAACGGGTAGACGTTTTGGGTGAGAATCTCTTCTGTTTTTTCAGAAAGAATGCTTAATACCGGCGATAACAGAACAACCACAATGTAAAGCGCAAATTTTGTAAAAATGACATAGAGTGAATCCATAAAAATCATTTTGGCTGTAAACCAGGTCATTTCATTCAGGGTTGAAATACCAGAGGCACTGTGTGTAATACCGGCACTGATTTCTTTTTCAAGCGTGTGAAAAAAATTGCCAAGCCAATAGATGCCCAGAAAAAGTACCACCGGAAAAATCACAAACCAATAGAGTTTATGACGGATTAAAAACCGGACTCCTTTCCAGTAATTTTTATATCCCAAAACCAGCAGTTCAAAAAAATTCATAGCTCAGGTGGTAAAAATACAATTATCAGCGCTAATTCTGACATGCGTTAAAATACGATAAAGTAAAAGTAATTGCTAATTTTAGCGTTCTATACAACTGCAGTGGAATTAATCATGAAATATCACGCCGCCTGGCTTCTGCTGGTTACAGCCATTGCGGCGGTATTTGCCCTTTACCTTTATTACCGTGATCAGCTGCTGGAAGAGGTGGGCCGAACCGTTAAATGGGTAATGGCCATTTTTCGTTTTTGTACGGTATGGCTGATTCTTTTTCTGCTGATGGGAATTATTGTGGAAAACATGGAAGAACGTAAAGAAGAACCCCTGGTGATTCTGGCGCATGACAATTCTGAATCGGTGGTGATGAACAAAGATTCCCAGTTCTACCGCAATGAATACCTGACTGGTTTAAAAGAACTTTCACAAAACCTCAACGAAAGTTATGATGTCGTTAACTATTCATTTGCTGACCAGTCTGAAAATGGACTAACCGGTACGTACGACGGAAAACTCACTGACATTGCAGCTTTGTTTGACCAGGTTTTTGAGCAGTACGGGAACCGCAATATTGGTGCAATTATTCTTTCTACAGACGGAATTTACAATACAGGCGCAAACCCGGTTTATACGGTCAGTCAAAAAAACTACATTCCGGTTTATACCATTGGTTTGGGTGACACCAACCTGGTGCGTGATTTAAAAATTGACCTGGTAAACCACAACGATGTGGCTTTTTTGGGTAATGAATTTCCGGTAGAGGTTTCGTTTGCCGGTATCAAGGCAGCTGGTGAAAAGGTGCAGGTTTCCATTTATCAGGGCAATACCCTGCTTTCAAAACAGGACATGGTCTTTGACTCCGATTATCAGCAGGAAAAATTACTCTTTATGCTGCGCGCTTCCGGTACCGGTCTGCAACATTACACCGCAAAAATTTCAGGTATTGAAAATGAATTTTCACTGAAAAACAATGAACTGAATTTTTATGTTGAAGTAATAGACGGGCGTCAGAAAATTCTGGTGGCATACCAGGCTCCGCATCCGGATGTAGCAGCGATTCGTTTTGTAATTGAAAATAATCAGAATTACCAGACAGATGTAAAATTTATACGTGAAGTGAGTTCTGTTTCTGAGTATGATCTGGTTATCGTTCACAACTACCAGGCGGGGAGTAAAATACTGGATGACGCAGCACTTACCGGCGCTGTTCCGTTTCTGTTTATAAATGGTATTGGAACTGATATGCGCAGCCTGCAAAGCCTGAAAGTTGGTTTCAGCGGCAATGGCAACACCACTGAAGAAACCGGCTTTGTCTATAATACCGGATTCAAAGACATTCTGCTCACTCCCCAGATTGTTCAGACATTAAGTGCTGCCCCGCCGCTGCATGCACCTTTTGGCAATCTCTCATACAGCAGTGCGCTGGATATTTTAGCCTTTCAGAAAGTGGGCAACATTCAGCTGGACAATCCACTGATTTATTTTACCAGTAAAGAAAAAGCACGCCTGGGGGTAATTATGGGCGAGGGTATCTGGCGCTGGCGGTTGTATGACCAGCTGCGCAATAATTCTACGCAGATTTTTGAAGCATTTTTCAGCAAGCTGATTACTTACCTGGCCGTTAAAGAAAACAAAGATCCGTTCAGAATCAACATTGAAAGTGAGTATGCTGAAAATGAAGAAGTGAAAATTGAAGCCGAACTTTACAACAAATCATTTGAACTCATCAATGAACCCAAAGTAACGTTTACCTATACTGACCAGGACGGTCATGAATTCAATGCCGCTTTTTTGCCAACTGCCAATGCTTATCAGCTTAATCTTGGAAAACTTAAATCAGGCATTTACACCTGGGAAGCCAAAACTAATTTTCAGGATAAAAACTACGTCAGGCAGGGAACTTTTCTGGTAAAAGAAATTAAACTGGAGTGGCTCAATACAACTGCTGATCACCGTTTGCTGCGCAACATTTCTCAAAACACATCGGGTAAATTTTATTTTCCCAATCAGCTTAAGCAGCTGGAGGCAGATGTCAAAAACAACAAGAATATGGCAACGGTTGTGTACCAGGAAAAAACCTTTGATGACCTGATTGAATTTAAATGGTTGTTCTTTCTGATTATCCTGCTTATTTCGGTTGAGTGGTTTTTCCGTAAATTCAGCGGAGCTTATTAATTCCTTACGTCTGACCTTTGTTGTAGTTATAGCCGGCTGACATGAAATTTTTCAACTCAAATACGGTTCTTGGCTTCATTATACTGCTGGTTGCATTTTTTGTATTTAATCCACCGCTTCATGAAATTTTAAGCTGGGATATTCTGGCCCACTATATTTATTTGCCCCTGGCATTTGATCAGCACAACCTTGTTATGCACAATGCCGCCTACCTGGAGCAGGTAAATGAAACCTATCACGTGACACCGGTTTTGTACCAGTTTGTTGAAACGCCTGATGGAAGACTTTTCAGCAAATGCACCGCGGGCTGGGCGCTGCTGCAATTGCCGTTTTACCTGGTTGCTGAGGTATGGGCTCACCTGGCGGGCGTAAAAACAGATGGGTTTACCTACCCCTACCAGGTTATGATGTATTTCGGGTCCTGGTTTTATGCCATGCTCGGGTTGATTTTTACACGAAAGATTCTGCGCCATTTTTTCTCCGATATATACACTGCACTGCTGCTTTTATTGCTGGTATTTGGCACCAACCTGTTTTTTATGTACTACAGTTCGGTAGGGCAGTCAAACCATTTTGCCTTGTTTGCAGCGGCTCTGCTGGTATGGCGAATCATTTGTTTTTACAAAAATCAGACAACTTTAAATGCCATATACGTTGGTGCGGCATGGGCCTTGTTGGTATTGATAAGGCCGCCTGACGGAATTATCGGGCTGCTCTTTTTTTTCTGGAATGTCACTTCATGGCAAAGTTTCAAAGAGCAGCTTACCTGGTTTTTTAAAACGCACCGGCGCATTACGGTTGTTGTAGGGGTAACATTTTTTGTGCTGTTTTTACCTCAAATGATCTACTGGTATTTTTCTGCCGGTTCATTGCTGTTAAACAGTTATTCCAATAACAATGGGGAGGGACTTGATTTTTTTGATCCGTACCTGGTTGAATTTTTATTCAGCTTCCGTAAAGGCTGGCTGCTGTATACACCGCTTATGATTTTTGCGTTTGCGGGTGCTGTTGTAATGATTCGTAAATCAAAACAGGGGCGTGCATTTTCGCTGATTGCATTTTTATTTTTATACGTAATTGCCAGTTGGACCTGTTGGTGGTATGGCAGCAGTTTCAGTTCACGTGCGGCAATAGATATGTACCCGCTGTGTATTGTTTTTATTGGTTTTGCACTGCAGGGCCTTTTCACCTCGCTACGCCGGAAAATAGTAACCGTTATAAGCGTTACCTTGCTGGCGTGTTTAAATCTGGTTCAAACCTACCAGGCTTCACAGGATATTCTGGATCTTTCATTTATGACACGGGCGTATTACACGTCTACCTTTCTGCAGCTTTCACCCGTTACGCCAGAGCAGCGAAATTTACTGGCCTTTGACAGGGAACGGGCCTATGTTGAAGGGTTTGAATCAAACAAAAAAAACTATGCATGTGTTTACACGCTCGAAAGTAATTTTTCACCGCCTGAATCCATCGGGCCCGAACATGAATATGCCACAGAATATTTTATTCCGGTAGCGGATTATATACATAAATCACACGCGTGGATAAAAATAACCTGGCGCTATGAGGGAGCGCCGGAACAACTGACCGGAACCCTTTTTTATGTGGCCGCGCGGTATAAAGATTTATCATACAGCTGGCAGGGCTATGCTGCAACCGATAACGCTGTTTACGTCGATTCAGGCGCACATGAAATTTCATTTTACTACCTGACACCAAATATCCGCACAACGCGCGACAGACTATTGTTCGGCGCGATGAAGAACAGCGGTGAAGCACTCCACCTCACCAGCCGGCGCATTGAAATTTTTGAGCCGGTGGTGGATTATCAGTAATGAAAGTTTTGCATCAAAACTGACTAGAATGGGTTAGCTGTTTTTGGTTTTTCGAAGCATTTAGAAATTAACATAGAAACGTATAATCAGTTGGAGAATGCTGAAATACTCATTACAGACCTGACGGGAAAAATGGTACATCAAACCAAATTAACCCGCAGTACGTATTTATGGGAGACAGGTATTATTGAAAATGGGGTGTACCTGGTTCTGATTAAATCCAATAGCATGTTATTTGAGGCACAAAAGGTCATTATTAACCGATAAAAAAATGGTTCACTTTCTTCTGAAATATGGGTTGATTATAGCAGTGGGGTTGAGTTTAAATGCTCAGCCCCCGATCAATCAGTGGTATGATTTTGGACGCACTCAATCAGCATACAGTAATGTAGTGGTTACCGATTCTTGCTATTATTCAATAGGCCAGGCCGCCAGTAATGTGGTAACAAACAGTTGGGATATGATTTTTACAAAAACGGCATTTGACGGCACACTGGTGTATACCCATTTCCTGCATTACGACACGGTATCTATCAATTCTTTTTACTCTAACTTAATTCAAACGTATGATGATAATTTTGTAACCGCTATTGATTATGATCAGTATTTCATGTTCATCAAATATTCTCCGCAAGGAGACACGATATTTACATCCATTATCAAAGATATCTACCTAAATGATGGTCATGTTTGCGTTTATCCGACATCTATTAGGGAAAACCCGGAAGACAGTTCTTATTCAGCTGTTGTCTGTCTGCAAAATGAAATAAGTCTTGAAACGTTTATTGGATTTGTGGATATTGACAAGAATGGAAGTTTAGGGAATTATGTTCTATATAATATCAATCAAACAGGGTATACCTATATCTATCCCCGCTCATTAATAAGAGTTTCAGACGGATACGTGATCGCGTGTGATATTTTAAAAGATGTAAGTGAATATGTTAATGACAGTGAACGGGTCCGTTTAATAAAGACGGATTTGAATGGAAATGAACAATGGCGCTGGACAGACATGAGTAATGCAAATGATCTTTTTCCCGGTGGGCTTATTCAGACAGGAGATGGGGGGTATCTATACGGAGGAATGTCCGGTTGGTTTAATACTACTTTTAATGCCCATTTTTACAGGGGGCGCATTACCAAACTGAATGCAGATAAAAGTGTTGATTGGGAAATTGAAATGGGCGATTCAAGTGGCATGGATTATATTCGTTTTTCAGCTATTTTGGAATTACCAGGAGAAGAGTATGTAGCTACCGGATTCAATACCGCAGATTCAATGACACAAGGCTGGTTGGTAAAATTTGATATTGACGGAAATTTAAAATGGGAAAGTAATTTTGCCTACGTTCCCTCAACAACATCTTCAGACAAACCTTGGCATGAACTCAATGATGTTGAACAAACCCCAGATAATGGTTTTATAATGACCGGTTTTGCTTGGGATAAAGAGGCCACATTCAGCGGTAACCCTGGCAACTTTGCCTGGTTGGTCAAAACAGATTCTGTGGGTTGTCTGGTACCTGGTTGTCAGGATTTTTTTGGAATAGATGCGCCGGATCAACCACAAATTAAACTGAGTTTGTACCCCAACCCAACAAGCCAGATGCTTAACATTTATTTTTATGATCCAACATTTAGCGGTAACAGTGCCATTCAGGTTTTTGATATGCAGGGTAAACTTTTACGTGAATGGCCGGTGAGCACCAATGATATTACATTTATGTATGATGTATCAGGTCTCACAACCGGTATGTATGTGCTGAAAGTAGTAGAAAATGGAATTGAATGCTGCGAGGTTAAGTTTGTAAAGGATTAACCAGCTATACCTGTTTATAGGAGACAGCAAACACATCTCCCAATTTACGAAGCGTTAAAAAATCCTGACGTCAGACAGGTATAATTTTAAGGTAAAATAGTTGTGACTAACGCTCTTTTTTTGGCTACCTTACTTTTTGAAACCGAAAGCTATGGCAAAACGTTTACTTGCGCTACTTGTTTTTTATCCGTTGTTTGCATTTTCACAACTCTGGCAAAATGATTTCAGTAATCCGGCAGAATGGATCAGTTCAGATTTGAATTCCGGAACGGATACATGGACCATTGCTTCATCAGCTATTGGCAGTGATGTAGACTCGATCAACTCTGTTTCTGCGGGAAATGGCTTTGCGCAATTTAATTCAGAAGGGCAGTGCAATGCCACTCATCAGAATGTTGTTCTGACGTATTACCAGCCAATCGACATTTCAGCATACGAACTTTCTTATGTTGAATTGGTGCAGCATTACAAACGTAAATCAGACAGTGTTTATGTAGAATTCAGTAATGATGGATTGACCTGGGAATCTGTCCGCATCAATCAAAAATATTGGTATTTACAGCAAACTCAAAATCCGGACACGGTTCAGGTTTCTATTCCAGCCAGCGTTCAGGCAGCACCTTTCTGGATGCGTTTCCGGTTCTCTGGTGAATGCGGTTATGCCTGGCTGATGGATGATTTGAAAATAGTTGAGAAGGAACAGTATGCCATTCAGGCAAGCGGAAGAATCACTTCCAACGGACTCGGTCACGTTCAGATTGCTTCTTGCTACACCAACTCACTCGATGGTTCATTCCTGCTCACCAATTTTGGATATGACACACTATTTAGTATTTCCGTTCACTCAGATGTTTACGAGGACGGCATTTTTGAAAGCACACAAACGGATATAATTCCACTCATTAAGCCGCTGGAGACCATTGAATTTATCCAGGCCGGTTTAATACAAGGGCCGCTTACAACGTATGCGGACTATAAAATACAAGCTGCAATTACCAACGCGGATGCAGCTGCTCCGTTAATCTCTGATTCAATTGAAATTTCCAATGCATCAACAAATAGCTACGATGGATCGGTTGAAGGATATCTGCCTATGTCGGCCATCAATAAAAGTGGAATGGGTAATCTCTTTATTCCCGATGAACCTATGTGTGTTGTCAGGCCAAAATTGTTTATTCCTGACACAACTATCTTTAATGGCGCACTTGTTTATGCACAGGTATTCAGAAAAAACGGACCCGTTTGGGAGCTTGTCGTAACAACTGATGATTACGAGGTTTTAACCGGCGATTTGGGTAACTGGATTTCTTTCGGTGTAAGCTTCAATGATGCGTTAAATTTACTTTTTATGCCAGGTGACACCGGGTTGATTTTTTATCAAACGTATGGTTGGATTCATCCCATCCCTTATGGAGCTCAAGAAACTCTGGGATCCTACTTTACTGATCTTTCCGGAAATTTGATGTTTGATCCGGAGGGTCACGCGGCATTTATTCAATTAAATCCATTCAGTTGGGGTTCTTGTGATGAGTGCTGGGAATCAATCGATGAAAATGAAGCCTTTTCTTTGGTTATTTACCCCAATCCCGCAACCACTGAAATCCAGATTCAAAACATAACAGAACCCATTCAATCAATCAGAATTTTCTCTCTGGATGGGCGTGAAATCTATTCCATTTTTAAACCCGGTTCAGAAACTATTCCTGTATCTTTTCTGGAGGCAGGGACATACTTTATTTTTGTGGAGACGATGGATGGAACTGCATTCTCTGAAAAATTTGTGAAACTGTAAAATCAGGTTGTTGGCAAGAGCAGATTTTGTAAATTTTCTGCTATTAGGTTCTCTGTATTTTGGTGCATCACATTTGCATCTGATCGGCGATTAATTTTTTCACACTTCTGTTAGTCATTCAGTCATTCTGTTTTTTACCGCCCGCACGCTGCATTTTTTCAGGTTCTTCGGGTAGATTATTCTATCTTAGCGCCTTGTAAAACAGGTCAACTCATGCGTATATTCGTTATTTTTCTTTTCTCAATCCTTTTAGGTTCTAATTCATTTTCACAAATACTGTCGTCCTCAAATTACAGTGTTGAATTTGAAATGGCTTACAACGCGTTCCCTGAAATTCCGAAAGGAATGCTGGAAGGAGTGGCGTATGCACAAACGCGTATTCAGCACATTACCGGTAATCATGAAGGCTGTATCGGACTTCCGCAGGTATCCGGCGTTATGGGATTGACCGAAGACGGGGAGGGGTATTTTGACAATAATCTTTTGTTGGTTTCAGAACTTTCAGGGATATCTGTTAACGCCATCAAGACTTCACCACAGCAAAATATTTATGCCTATGCAGCCGCATATTCACAAATTCTGAATGATATTCTGAGTGATGAGATTTTAAATCCGCCGCTGACTGCCGACAACATGCGCACGCATGAAATAGTGCTGAGAACTTTATCCGAAATTCCGAAAGATAAAAATACAGCCAACCAGTTTGCGCTGGATTGTTTTACGTTTGAAGTATTCCGTTTTTTGAATGATACGCAGCGCCAGAGCCAATATAATTTTCCGCAGCATACCATTGATCTTGTTTCTATTTACGGCACAGAAAATCTGCAGGTATTACAATCCACGCAGGTAAACATCAACGGTACAGCTGTTACTGATGCTGATGGAAATGAATATACACCTACTTTCAAATCGCTGGAATATGCACCTGCTTTGTGGGTCGCAACTCCGTCGTGCAATTATTCGTCGCGTAGCGGAACAGCTATTTCAGCCGTAACAGTTCACACCATCCAGGGAACGTATGCCGGTGCAATTTCATGGGCACAAAATTGTTCTGCCAGTGTATCGTATCATTACGTGGCGCGTTCGTCTGACGGGCAAATTACGCAGATGGTTTATGAGGCCAGCAAGGCATGGCATGTGGGGTCTGAAAATCCATACACCATTGGCATTGAGCATGAGGGCTACGTTTCTGATCCGGCCTGGTATACAGAGGCAATGTACATTGGATCAGCCAACCTGGTGAAAGATATTTGTAACAGCGGTTATGGCATCAGTCCGCTGCGTACGTTTCAGGGACCAGCCACATCAGGCTCCAATGTTTTAGGCAGCTGTACCAAAATTAAAGGGCATCAGCATTATCCCAATCAAACGCATACGGACCCGGGTATTAATTGGGACTGGGAACATTATTACCAGCTGATCAATGACAACCCCACCGTTATTACCTATACCGCCAGTGCAGGTACCTTTTATGACAGCGGCGGATCAGGCGGCAATTATACAGACGATGAACGCCAGTTATACCTGATACAACCATCGGGTGTGGTTACCGTCACACTCAGTTTTCAAAGTTTTAACCTGGAGACCGATTGGGATTACCTTTATGTATACGACGGATCATCGGTCACTGATCCGTTACTCGGTGTTTTTACTGGTGCCACGTTGCCATCAGGCATTACCTCAACAGGCAGTAGTATCCTGGTTGAATTCCGGTCAGACTGTTCAACCGTTGCATCAGGCTGGCAGATCAGCTGGACCAGCGTTTCCGGACCAGTTCCGGGAGATGTAATTCCGCCTTCAACAACCGTTTCTTTTTCGGGTACCTGGCAAACAACAGATTTCACAACCGGGTTTACCGATACTGATAACAGTGGCGGCAGCGGAGTGATGTACCAGTTGTACCAGGTCATTGATTTTGACGGAACAGAATGGCGCGCCAATGCCACGCATGGATTTTTCTCTGACAATTTTGACGCGGCTATTCATCCCGAATGGACGGCGTCAACCGGTACCTGGAGCATTGCATCAGCTGTTCTCAACCAGGGTGATGAAGCCAATACCAACACCAATATTTATGCCTCACTCAACCAGGATAATTACAGCACATACCTCTATCATTGGGGTGGAAAAATTGGTGGTAGCGGAACCAATAAACGGGCCGGTTTTCATTTTATGTGTGATGATCCGACATTGCCTAACCGTGGAAATTCCTATTTCGTTTGGTTCAGGGAAGATGATAACAAAGTGCAGATTTATGAAGTGGTGAATGATGTTTTTACATTGATGGCGGATGTGGCGTATACCTTTAACCCGAATCAGTGGTATGATTTCAAAACCACGTTTGACAAAAATTCGGGTGCAATTAAAGTATGGGTGAATGATGTTTTGGTTGCGGGTTGGGTAGATGCCACACCGTATACGACCGGAAATTCTGTTTCATTCCGTTCAGGCAATGCCGTGTATGATGTCAATGATTTTAAAGTATATCACAACCGTGGAAATTCTGAACTGATAACAATTGGTGCAAGTGGTGATGCGCGGTATCAGAATCCGAATTCAATTACACCATCTGCTAAAATAAAATCCATTGTTGTAGATAGTTCTTCTAATCTGTCATCAATATCAGCACAGCTGGCTAATATTGATTGGACCGCACCGGCTGATATCACATTATTAAATGACGGCACCGGTGCAGACATTGCCACAACCACGTCCAACACCGAGTTATCTGCGAACTGGTCGCCAACTTCTGATCCGCATTCAGAAATTGCCAGTTACTGGTATGCAATAGGTACAAGTGCCGGCGCAACCGATGTGGTGAACTGGACAGACAACTGGTTTGACACGCTGGTGACGCATACCGGCCTGAGCCTGGTTTACGGTACTACCTACTATGTGAGTGTAAAGGCTGAAAACGGGGCCGGATTGTTCAGTAATCCGGTTACGTCAAACGGACAATTGCTGAGTCTTCCGGTAAATCCACCGGTGGCAGCATTTAATGTGATGAATACCTATTTGTGTCAGACAGATTCGATCCAGGTTCTCAACGGCAGCAGTGATGCTACTTCGTATTCGTGGTCGGTTCCGGGTGCAATACCTGAAACATCTGCTGATGCCAATCCGTATTTTCAGTTTCCGGCTTCAGGTACGTATGAGTTTACGTTGACGGCAACTGGTCCCGGCGGTTCTGATACCGACATTCAGCTAATCGTTATTGAAACACAGGGACAGCCTGTTGCTTCATTTACACAAAGCACCACAACGGTTGATATTGATTATGCGTTTGTCACTTTCACCAATAATTCAACCAATGCCAATGGTTATTTCTGGGATTTTGGAGACGGTACCAGTTCATCAGACAACGAACCCTGGCATGAATACACTGCTGTGGGAACCTACACCGTTATGCTTATTGCAATCAATGGTTCATGCCCGAATGATACCGCCTGGTCAACAGTAACAGTTGTAGAAACAACAGGTATTGAAAGTAATACTGAAAACTTGTTTTCAGTCTATCCAAGTCCGGCATCGCAATTTGTTGTCATCAGTTTTGGAGCAGATCTGGCAGGACAAACTGTTTCTGTCGAAATTTTGGATACCCGCGGCAGATCTGTTTACAGTGAAATGAATTTACCGGTAAATCAATCGTTGAAAATAGAATTGGACAGAAATCAGATCAGGTCTGGAATTTATTTTGTCCGGCTGATACACGCCGGTGGTGCTGTAGTTGAAAAGGTGCTGGTAGAATAAGATTCTTTCACGTACACATTTCAAAAATCATCGAAGGCATACGTTTGAACGTCAGAGCCGGCAGTTAATACAGCTATACACACAACTGGCCGTTTGATCCTGATGCAGGAAATAATCCAACACCTGCTACCATGATCTGGAAATTGGCTTACTTGCTTTTGTGCTTGGATGTGGTATTGTGCTCTATTATTCCAATTACCTGGTTTATTGTTTCACGATGCAGGCCGCTTAAAAAGCCATCGGCTGCCGGGTATATAAACCCTGATTTTACATCCAATAAAACGGAATAGGGGGTAGCGCGTTTTCCCTGTAAATAGCCACCGGGAGAGGTCATTTGTTCCTCTGTTTATTTTTTTACAAAATTTCACTTGACAGCATAAATTATTGTTGTATATTTGTAACTGAATCTGTGAATTCATAAGCGCAGGTTCTTGGGTTTTATAGTTTTTGCAAAGAGAAAAGGAAGTATCACATTGGGGTGCTTCCTTTTTTCGTTTTCAGTGTGCCCTTATCCTGGAATATACCCAAAACCTGTGGAGCTAAAAGTTTCTTCGCTCCGTTACACTTTACCCTCGGACTTACAGCTGAGGCCCTTGTCCTTCTGAGCAGAGCGAAGAAGCTGCCGCTAAAATTTAAACAGGTACTTAGCACCTCGAATGCGAAAAAAAAATACCAAAGATACAGGCGGACGCTAAGACCAGGATGCATCAAATTCCGCTCCAACTTTTGGTAATAATCCCAAATTTATTGCCCATCTGAATGACTACCTTTTTTCTGGTATTTATTTTGGATATAAACCAGGCAACAGAAATGCGTATTACCCTATTTTCTTGGCTTTTCAAGCTCAACGTAATCTTTGTCACGAAGCGTGCCTGACAAACGTCATACCTTTGTGAGACATTTTAAGTAAATTTGTATGTACAACGATAAGAATATGAAAATAGAACAGATATATACGGGTTGCCTGGCTGAAGCAGCCTATTACATTGAATCAAACGGAGAGGCAGCAGTGATCGATCCGTTGCGTGAAACGGCCCCTTATATGGAGCGGGCAGATAATGACAAAGCTAAAATCAAGTACATTTTTCTGACTCACTTTCATGCAGATTTTGTGTCCGGACAGGTAGACCTTGCCAAAAAAACCGGGGCAACCATTGTTTTCGGGCCAACTGCAAAAGCTGAATATGCCATTCACGAAGCAAAAGATGGTGAAGAGTTTAAAGTGGGCGACATTACCCTCAGAATACTGCACACACCGGGACATACCCTGGAGTCAACCTCTATTTTATTGCTTGATCCAAAAGGCAAAGAGCAATGTGTCTTTACCGGTGATACGCTTTTCATTGGTGATGTAGGGCGTCCCGATCTGGCTATTAAACAGGGTGAGTTAACAGAAGAAGATTTGGCGCGTAAACTGTTTCATTCCCTGCGCACCAAAATTATGACGTTGCCTGATCACGTGGTGGTGTATCCAAATCACGGTGCGGGTTCAGCCTGTGGTAAAAAAATGAGCAAGGAAACGTTTGATACGCTGGGGAATCAAAAAGAAACCAATTATGCCCTGCGTGCTGATATGAAAGAGGATGAATTTGTAAAAGAAGTTTTAACCGGTCTTTCAGCACCGCCGCAATATTTTCCAAAAAATGCAGGTATGAACAAACGCGTGAATGATTCAATTGATGAAATTGTACGTCGCGGAACCACACCACTTGCACCAGCTGAATTTAAACAGTTGTCTAAAGAAATGGATGCGCTGATTCTGGACGTGCGCTCACAAAATGAATTTGTGAAAGAACATGTTCCCGGGTCAATTTTTATTGGTCTTGACGGACAGTTTGCTCCCTGGGTGGGCGCTCTTATTTTAGACATTGATCAGAAAATTATCCTGGTAACACCATTTGGCCGTGAAGAAGAAGCCGTTACCCGTTTATCACGCATCGGCTACGATAACGCACTGGGGTATCTTGATGGCGGAATTGTTGCCTGGAAAGAAGCCGGTTATGAAGTAGATTCCATCAAAAAAATAACGGCCAAAGAATTTGAGTCGGCCCTGAAAGATGGCAGTGTCAATGTGCTGGATGTACGTAAAAAATCAGAGTTTGAATCAGAACACCTGATTGGTGTTGAAAATTCACCGCTTGATACCATCAACCGCGATATGAATAAACTGGATCACGAAAAAACCTACTACGTGCATTGTGCAGGTGGTTACCGTTCGGTAATTTTTGAATCAATACTGAAATCACGCGGTTATCACAACCTGATAGACGTTGCCGGCGGATTCAGCGCCATTAAAAATGATACCAAAATACCAATGACGGAGTATGTTTGTCCGTCAACCCTGTTATAAACCGGAATTACTGTAAACACAAAACCGTCCGTATGTTGCGGACGGTTTTTTTTATAGCGCAAAAAAGAAAATCATGGATAAACTTGAGCTTAGAGCTGTATCATTGCTGAATGCTGACTCAAATGATGTTGCCATTCCCGACTTTGTGGAATTTTATATAAATGATGAACCCTTGTCTGATAAGATCAATGAGTTTCTGAACCCGGCTGACAAAGTGTTGTCAAAATTTACGAGTGTTTTAGGCACCATGGAACTGACCAATTTTGACCGGTTAAAGATCAGGCAGCTACAGGGCGAGTCAATAAACCGGGCAGATCTGGAAGAATTTTTTCCGGCAGCCCATTTTGATCAGAAACCCATTTTTGATGAATTGAAGCTGGACAAAATTCTGGTGTATTGCTGTGCCGAGTGCGGTGACTATAAATGTGGCGGTTATTTTATCCGCGTGGCGCAAACGCCCGATACCGTAACCTGGAAACTGGAGTCAGATGGAAAAGAACTCAGTTTTACGTTTTCCAAAAGAGAATATTCCAGTGAACTGAACAGCTACCTCAACGAATTGGAGTAAACAACCTCTTTTTCCGGCGCTGGCCATTGCTGTTGTTTTTTGAGCCGTGATACCGGCTTACCGTTTATTTTCTTCATTCACCGACCGGTGGAGCAGACTAACCGATTTTGGTTTGGGTTCTTTCTTTTGTCAGCCTAGCTTTGACAAAAAAAACAACACATGATCAACCTGAATGAACAGCACAGTGATGAAGGATTTAGGAACTGGCAGCGCAAACAGCGCAACGGACGAATTGTAGCAGGCATACTGGTTATACTGGCCGGGTTGGTTTATCTGCTCTACCAGATGGAATATAAAATTCCGGAATGGGTATTTACCTGGCCCACATTAATTATTGGTGTAAGTATTATTGCAGCGGTCAAACACGGGTTGAATGACTGGCGCTGGATTATTTTGTTTTTGATCGGCAGCCTTTTCCTGGGAGGTTATATTTATCCTGATTCGGTACTCCTTCAGTACAAAATACCCGTCGTACTTTTTTTGGTAGGTATTGTAATCATTTTTAAACCCAAAAACAACAAACATCAGTTTAACCGTTACCGGATGAAAAATCTGAGACACGGAGACTGGTCACGTTTTGACCGCTTTAAAGATAGCGCTGCTGAAACAGATGAAAATGCGTTGAACGAAGATTACCTGTATGTGAACAATGTTTTTTCAGGGGTAGAGAAAATCGTTATCAGCAAAGATTTTAAAGGGGGCGATATCAAAAATACATTTGGCGGATGTGAAATTAACCTGATGCAGGCTGATATTCAGAAGGAGGCTATTTTACAGGTAACCCAGCAATTTTCGGGTGTTAAACTAATGGTGCCTCCCAACTGGATTATCAAATCTGACATCAACTGCATTTTTGCCGGTATTGAAGACAAGCGCCCTGTTGTTGATATGAGCGGCCAGGGAGACGCTAAAACACTTGTTTTGCATGGAAGTATATTTATGGGAGGTCTTGAAATAGTTTCTTACTAAAAAATGAAAAGCATGAAATGGTATCTGGTAAAATTAATTTTCAGCATTGAAATGGATGCATCGGCAACTTGTCCTGCACAATTTGATGAACAGCTGCGATTGGTAGAAGAAGAGACGCATGACCTGGCTATTCTGAAAGCAAGGCGTTTGGGCAAAAAGCTGGAATCGCGGTTTCACAATTCAAATAACCAGCTGGTGTCGTGGGTTTTTGTAGATGTAAAAGAAATTATTCTGATTGATGCCATTGAAGACGGTGTTGAGATTTATTCCAATACGGTTGAGGCTGATGACCGTGAGGGGTTTATTAATTCAGTACTTTTAAGATCCTTACATTTGTCAGCCAGAACACCGGTGCTTTTTTAAACAAAAAGTTGTAGATGCATTCAGACAGACTCCCGTCCCGATCACGCCTCATCATTGCCCTTGCATTGTGGTTCGCCATTTGGTTCCTGATGCAATGGTATGCTGTGCAGCAGATTTCAGGAGACAACTGGATGGCATTTACGGATGCAGGTATTTCGCTGGGATTTATCCTGGTGGGCATTTCCATTTTATTTATTCTGCAGCGTTATACCGGGGCTTACCTGAACCGTCCGCCGGTTCGGGCGGCTTTTATGGTTGCCATAATAGCAGAAATTATTTATTTCCAAAAGCTGATATTGACACCCTACTATGCCTCAACGGCTTTTCCGTTTATGGTAGATGATACCTGGCTGATCCGTATTATTGTGGCATTTTCACAGGTTACTTTTTTTTCAGTGGTGCTGTGGCTCATGAATTACATCAAGCGTCAGACCGAAAAGGCCAAATTGCAGCAAGAGGCGGATAATCTTTTCCGGCAGGCTGAGCTGACCCGTTTGCGCCAGCAGCTGCAGCCCCATTTTTTATTTAACAGTTTAAATTCCATTAACAGCCTGGTGATGACTGATCCGCAGAAAGCACGGCAAATGGTTTTGAATTTGTCTGACTTTTTGCGAGGTACGTTAAAGGAAGATGAAAGTAAAACCGTACCGCTGCGTGAAGAAATGGAGGTGCTTAAACTATATCTTGAAATAGAAAAAGTGCGTTTCGGACATCGGTTAGAGGTGCAGTTTGATGTTGAAGACGATGCGCTGAAGATGCTGATTCCTCCGCTTTTAATTCAACCTGTTCTGGAAAATGCCATTAAGTTTGGTTTGTACAATATGCTTGACCAGGTTTTGATTTCAGTAAGAGCAGTAAAAGAAAAGGGTATGCTCAAAATTGAAGTGACCAATCCCTGCAGCGCTGAAACTGAAAAATTGAAAAAAGGTTCAGGGTTTGGACTGAATATGATTCAGCGACGGTTACATTTGTTGTATCACCGAACTGATTTGGTAAAGGCACAGCGCAATGGTGATTTATTTTCAACCACCCTTTTAATTCCGCAGGTATGATTCAGATTGTAATTATTGATGATGAGCCGCTGGCACGAAATTTATTGAAAGAATACCTGCTGGCTTTTCCTGCATTCAAAGTTGTTGCAGAGTGTGGTGATGGTTTTGAGGCGGTAAAAACAATTCAGCAGCTGAATCCTGATTTAATTTTTCTGGATATTCAGATGCCTAAAATAAACGGCTTTGAAACGCTGGAATTGCTTGAGAAGAAACCAGCAGTTATTTTTACGACGGCTTTTGACGAATATGCACTTAAGGCATTTGAACTGAATGCCATTGATTACCTGCTTAAACCTTTCAGCGCTGACAGGTTTGCAAAAGCGGTTCATAAATTTGCAGACGGACTAAAGGAGAAAGAATTTTCGAAGGCCGTTGAACAGCTTGATTTAACAGCACAAAAACACCGTGAAGAAGGTTCGCGCATTGTGGTGAAAAACGGATCAAGCATTTTGATTTTACCAACCGAACAGGTTACCTACATTGAGGCGTTTGACGATTATGTCAAAATCTTTAACAGCGAAACATTCTACCTGAAGAAAAAAACAATGACTTATTATGAAGAGGTGCTGCAACCTGAAAAATTTGTACGTGTTCACCGTTCATACATTCTGAATGTTGATCATTTAACGCGCATTGAACCGGTAGATAAAAATACAAGTCTGGCCCTGCTGAAAAATGGTGCTAAAATTCCAATAAGTCGCTCTGGTTATTCCAAATTGCGGGCTATGTTGAATTTGTAAGCTGTGTTGTGAGTAGGAAACGCTGTTGCTAATTTTAATACTTGACTATCAATTGGTTGTTTAATTTGGAGAAGCGTATCGTAACCGTATCACAGCGTATCTGTGCATATCACGTTTAGTTCTCTTGACTATTTTATTTCCCGAACCAGTGTATCAGAATCAGGGGTAAACTGCAGCAATGTATAATTTGCGGCATGAAGTTTTTGAATTGATACAGAGTCCGGGAGTTTTGGATAAACGGTGTAATCTGTATAGAACATTGCATCAATATACTGTTCCACGCCAAAAATGAGGGTTGTTTCAGTATCATAAGGCAGGGAGTTTAAGCTGAGCAGTTGATCTTTCCAGGCAACACGGGTTTCCCGCAACTCAAATAATTTGGTTCGTTCAATGCTAAAGCGAATTGGAAGAACAAGCAAAGCAATTATCAAAATGTAGTTCAGATACCCTTTTTTTAAGAGGGGATATACGGTTGAATACAGCGAATGACAGGTGTAAGCAGTTAACACGAAAAAGGCGGGAGCCGCCAACATAATATAGGTGTAACGCTTTGTGTCTGCAAACGAAAAAATGGCAACAGGTACTGCCCACCAAAGTGTCAAAAGTAAAAACTGCCACTGCTTTTCACGCTTAAAGACAAAGAATATCCCGGCAAGAAGCGCGGTGTAAATCAGCTCACCAAAAATCACCCCCGTTTCGTGAATGTAGTAATACCAAGGAGCTGTGTGTTTTTCAATGGGTTCATTATAGGCAAATACAAATTTGTTAAGCACCCAATCAAATTCCTGCGGATAGATGGTGCTCAGAAAGAAGAAATAGGGGGCTACTACAATTACACCTCCGAGAATGGAAAGCAGACCGTAATAAATTAACGCAGGAAAAGAAAATTTTCTGCTCATCAGGGATGCAAGTAACCAAACAGGAATAACCAGCAGTGCGGGAAACCACTTACAGAGAATTGCCATACCAACAGCCACACCTATTGAAATTGCAACCAGGTTTTTTCTTTTTTCAGTTGTAATGAAGCAGATGGCGAGAAAAAAAGCCAGTTCCGTAAAAAATACAAAAAAATGCTCAACGTGGTCAGAGGAAACCCTGCCGCCGATTAATTCAATGGATAATCCGTGAATGGCATGCAAGGAAGCTGCAAGTAATCCTACCTTTTCACTGAAAAGGCGGGTACCAATCAGAGAAGTCAGCAATACGGCCATGCACCCAATGATGATCGAAGGAAGCCTTACTGCAAATTCATGAGATCCAAAAGCGGCAACGCTGGCACCAATACAATAAAGCGGAATCGGACCTTTTTCAAGCCAGATGTGATTACCTACCCAGTTTTTGTGATCGTAATTTAATGCGGGGATTCTGTAAAGACAAGGTTTAGAAGGATCTTCAAAAATGTTTTTACCTGTCAGTGCATGGTATTTCTCATCCCAGTCATGCAGATGGTGATCCAACGAAATAAAAATTCTGAGGGATAGAGCAGCGGCAATAATAAAGGTAAGAGAAAGGCCTGTGTTTTGGTTTTTGTATGATTTGAACGCGAAATAGAAGAGAATTACGCAAAAAATAAAAGTAAAAATTCCCAGAACTAAATTTTCCATACAAGGTTCAGCGAATTAACGCAACTATTTCACTAAAATTTTGTCTGCCCGGATTTTTTCCGCATTTTCTGTGTTTTTTTGTTGTGGCATTGCGGAATCGCGTAGTATCGCTGATCTGCCCGAAAATAAATAAGGGTTGTAATGCCTGTCTTTTCAACAGTAATCTATGTGAGCGATTGTTTAACACAGCACTGGAAAGGAGGTTAGTCGGATAAAAAAATCCCGCTCCGCCCTGTTACGGGGAAGCGGGATCTCAGATTCATTTCATGCTTAGAATGTTCCGCGCAGGGTAATGATAAAATTTCTGCCAGGCGCCGAAATGTTAGAGGCATAAACCCGGTAATAGGTATCCATGATATTTTCAAGTGACAGTTGCAACTGCACATTTTTTGTGAAATGGTAGGCCGCGCGCACATTGAGTGTTGTCCAGGCAGGCATATAACCGTTTACCGGATCAGCCGAGTAAACGTGATTGTCTTCACCGTTCAGGTTATAATCCTGAGATTTTTTTGCCGCGTTGTATGCCACAAAAAATTCACCCCTGAATTTATTCAGTTTCAATGTTACGCTTGTTTTTCCAAATACGGGTGGTATGTGATCCAACGGGTAATCTGTTGTATCGGTTTTAATTCGCCCGTAAGTATAGTTTAGTGTGCTGGTAAAAGAAAGATAATCTGTTACGTCTGCTTTAAAAAACAAATTAAAACCGCAGATATAGGCCTGGTTTGCATTGGTACTCATGGTAACCTTGCTCAGCTGGCCGTCATACATCACTGAATCGGCTCCGTTAAATGTACCGGGTTGTGTTGTAATGGCATTGGTAAGCAGTGTGTAGAATACGGTTGCACCCATGTTTGCCTGATCGCTGAAATTTTTTGAAACACCAAAATCAGCGTTGTAGGTATATTCTGGTTTTATAGCAGGGTTAGGCACTACAATGGTACCGGGAGTGGATTCAAATACCTTGGATAGATCATCTACGTTGGGTGCTCTGAAACCCGTTGAAGCCAGCAATGTAAAACGCCAGTATTTGTCAGGCATGTAAATTAAACCCACATTTCCGTTAACAGCCGTGTTATTTTGAGTGACCTTGTTAAACGGAAACGGAAAATAGGTGGTGTCATTGAAGGTTGAATTAAGCATTACGTTGTTTACCCGGATACCATCATTCAAAATAAATTTTTCTGAAATTTCAAACGAATGGCTCAGGTACGCGGCAATACTTGACATGGTTGAACCTCCATCCGGGTAACGGGTATCCAGTTTTCCGGTTGTGTCAGCCACAATATCTTCAGCATAGGCTGTTGAAATTACCTGGTTGTACCAGCCATCTACCCCATAACGAAGTTCGTGTTTTCCCAGTTTTTTGGCAAAGTCAACATTCAGTGTTGCAATGTTCAGGTTTTCGGTGCGGTGATTCAGAATGTCTTTGTTGAATCTGCGGTCGTGCCGGCTTTCTTCTATCTGCTGAAAACCTATAACAACACGGGCATTGTCATAGATGCCGGAATCATTTTTCAGGTTGAGTGTGTACGAACCAAAAAGCCGTTCCTGCGGACCATAGTACCATGCTGCATAACGTGGTAAGTTGCCTGACATTTGGGTAAGGCGGTCATACCGGTTAATGTTTGACGACGTGGAATATTGAAAGTTCAGCACATGGCTCACGCGATCACTTTGCTTAAACAGAAATTTTTGCATGACGTCATATTGGCTGTATCCTGATCCTGTTTGCAAATGCCAGTTTTGGTTGGTAAACATACTGTCTTTACCATTTACCCGTTCAGCATAAAAGGTGCGCAGTCCCCAGGTACCATATAGTTCATTGCGGTTGTATCCCTGCATCAGATCACCAAACGAAGAGTAGGTAAAACTGGTCAGTGAACCAAATTTTTGAGTACCGATGCTGAAATCAAAGTGCCCGGTTTTTTCTACAGCAGCTGAGGAAAAACGTGCAAATGCATTGGCTTTCACTTTGACACTGTCGTTATCTGAAAGTGTTGGACTTTTGGTATAGAAATGCATAACACCGCCCAGTGCGTCACTGCCGTACATTACCGAACCGGGACCGTAGACAATTTCAATTTTTTCAAGCATGGAATTGTCTACCGTAATGATGTTTTGAACGTGGCCGCCCCGGTAAATGGCATTGTTCATACGCACGCCGTCAACCACCATCAGTACCTTGTTGGTTTCAAAACCGCGGATGATTGGACTGCCGCCGCCAAGCTGACTTTTTTGGACAAGCACATTTCCAGTATTTTGCATAACCTCAGCCGTGGTTGGCTGGTTCATGTTATTCAGGTCGCTGGTACGTATAACATCAACCGGCTGTGCCACATCGCGTGCATTTTCTTCAAACCGGTTTGCCGAAACGATAACCTGGTTCAGTGCTACGGTTGTTTCTGTAAGCCTGATTTTAAAATGGAGGCGTGCCAGCTCATCGTAACTGTAAACTTTGGGCAGGTAACTGATATGTGTAATTTCAATAGCAGTACTGCCTTTAAATTCAGAAATGTCGGCTTCACCTTTCTGATTGGTAACCACCGACAGGGTATTTGCTTTTAACACCACACCAGCAATGGGCTGTAGCGTTGTCTGATCAGCTATTGTAATAGTTTGTGACCATGACAGAACCGGAATTAAAAAGACCGATGCCATCATGGCTAAAATTTTTTTCATGATTTTTTAATTTGGATAAAACACTGAATTTTTTTGTTGCCGTAGTGCTGCATTTTTAAGATTCCGGCACATAGCTTTTAGCTAAACTCAGGTGGTTGTATCATCGTGTGGCTGTGTTTGCCGGCAAGGGTAAACAACCGCTCCGGAATCAGGCAACCAGTCCCTGTTAATGCGACTGGGATGCGGATAACTTCAGGAACGGTAAAAAAAAGCTGTGTAATAAGTTTGAGTGGATTTTTACCGTGATGACGCGCATCGGTTGTCTGATCAACCTGCTGTTCAAGATTTGCAAACAAAATGGTTTCCTGCGTATCGCTGACACATTGAAAGGTAACCGAGGTGGCGTGATTAATTTTTTTGTGAACCACATCGTACATTACACCGCGGTACATAAACTCTTTGTGGTTGTGCCAGGCAAGTTCACGGTAATTAGCGGCAGTAATGGTAAGGTAATGCAATTCACCTGCTGGTACACCCAGTTTAATCTGCCGTTTAATTTCTTTGCGGATACCTTGCTGCTGAATTTTAAACGCAACAAAAATACCCGCCACCTGGTAGAGGAAAATGCCCAGCAATAGTATAGAAAGCAACCGTTTCAATACTGCTAAATTAATAAAAAATCACCAGTTATTTCCTGCCTTTTTTTGCAGTGGACGTTTTGTAGCTTTGAACCTCTTCAGCCTTCCCTTACCCCTCTGCTTAAGCCTGTTGGTTAAACAGGATAGCCCTGGATATGAACCCGGGTGTCTGAAATCTAAACCTGGATAATGCCTTTTTTGATTCCGTACATAACAATACCTACCGAATTTCGGGCGCCGGTTTTTTCCATTATATCGGTCCGGTATCCCTCAATGGTGCGTTCTGCTTTGGATAATTTGGATGCAATTTCCTTATTGCTTAATTCCTGTGCAATAAGGGTCATAACGCTGATTTCAATTTCGGTAAATTTGACCTCGGGACTGGCTTCCGGAAAACTTGGGTTCACTTTGCCTTCATTCACCAGGTTGCCTATGAGTATTTTGGAGGTGCGGTCGTTGAGGTAATAACCGGTGTTGAGCACACTCACAATGGCCAGGCTGATTTCTTCCGGTTCGTCATCTTTAGTCAGGTAACCGCATACACCGTTTTCCAGCGCGCTGATAATAAATTCCGGATCATCGTACATCGATAACATCAGCATTCGCACTTCAGGGTATTGTGTACGAATGATCTTGGCTGTTTCAACGCCATTCAGATCGGGCATGCGATAATCGAGAAATATAACATCTACCGGGATTGTACGCATTTTAGCCAGCAATTCATTTCCGGTTCCAACTTCAATAAAAACCTGCACATTGGGCAGGTCATTGAGCATGCTGACAAGGCCTGACCTGAACATAACCTGGTCTTCAGCCACTGCTATTTTAATGGGTTTTTTCATGAGGTTTTTTTGGTTAGTATTACCCGCGTTCCACCTTGTTTTCGCAACGCATAATTTAATTCAGCGTCTATTTGCTGTACACGGCTCGCCAGGTTTTTAAGACCGAGCGATTTACTTTGGAAGTTAAGTTGCTGAGGCGGTACAAAGCCGCTGCCGTTATCTTCAATAATAAGCTGGTATTGAAAGGTCGTTTGCTCTACGGTAACAGCAATCTCCGTAGCCTTTGCGTGTTTGAGAATATTGTTAAGCAGTTCCTGTGTAATCCGGTAAATGGCAAGCTTAAAATCCGGAGGCAGTATTTCTTCACGGCCCGAATTGGTGTTGCATTCTATTTTAATACCGGTTGATTCAGAAAGCCGCCGGCAGAGATTCCGGATTGCACCATTAAGTCCCAGTTCATTTAAAACAGGTGGTAAAAGATCATTGGAAATGTCACGGATTTGTCCCACCACCTCTTTAAGCAGTTCGCGGGTTTCGGTCAGGGTAGTTTCATCAACCTCTTTACGGCTGAGTTTCATTTTAATGTGGTTGAGGGCTGACCCGATATCATCGTGAAGTTCAAGTGCAATTCGTTTTTGTTCTTTTTCACGAACCTCAATAATGGAATTGAGCAGGTGACGCTGGTATTCATTTTCACGCTGCACAGAAATAACCTGCTGTTTGATGCGTTTACGCTGATAAAAGACAACAAAGGCGACCAGCGAAAGAGCGAGCATAAGCATGCCCATGGTGCCAAAAACAACTACTGATATGTCAATTTCCTGCTGCCCAGCCATAGGGTATAAGTGAAGACAAGGTTAAGTAAAATATTCAAGACAGAGTGAATCACAGGGAAGGTTATCGTGAACCCGGCCATGTTGTTATAAATAAAGAGAAAAAAAGTGCCGGAAAAATAAATGAGCCAGCCCGAAAAGAGCCAGAAGTAAGGATATTTTAAAAGGTCAAAATTTTCTTCGGAGTTAAAAAGCCGGTAGAAAAAGAAAACAGAAATTGCAATTACGATTAACCCTTCAATACCACGGGGTAAAGAGTTTAATGAATCCAGATTCTCAATGTAAAAAGCATCAATTATAGAAAAAACTAAAAAAGCGGCTGGAAGTATTATTGCTATTTCTGTAGCCCTTACTGGTTTGATTATTTTTAATGCCACCCATACTACAAACGCGAATTCAATTACAGTATGAATATGAAAAACGAACATATTATTGATACTGTATTCACTGATCAAAAAAGCAACAATTTCAATGATAACATTAAGAACCAAAAAAACACTTAAAATTCCAAGTGTTTTTTTGGTTTTTCTTAATAAAATCATAGCCGCTATTACGGGAAGAAATGCCGAATAGAAGGACCATAGATCTAAATGAATAAGGTATTGCAATTTACAGACCGTTCAGGTTGTTTTTTGTACCGCACCGGTTAGGGCAGGCGCAAGAAACATCTCCAATTAAATCACACATATCATTTTCATTTGCATCCGCTCCAACAATAACCAACTCCAAAACGTTGTTACTGTCTTGTGCAAAATACATGCGAATTCCCTTGCATCCGGATTGATTTAAAATCTGGAGTAAAAGATCGCGGCCAAAAAAACGCGCGCGCACGTGATTTGGATAATTTGTTCTGAATCGGGCGGTCATTACTGCGCCTGCTGCCAGGGTTATTGCATCCCCTTCTGTTCCATCAAATGCCATAGTAAGTAATTTTAAAGTTAATAATACCGAAAATACATTTATTGCTGAGAAAAACAAGGTTATATTTTAGCCTCCAGGAGGGTTAAAAACTTAAGTGTTTGAAAAATAAAGAACTGCTGTTTGTTTTTTTTGTTTATTCTTTTAGGTAGATCGATTAATTGCGGGTTTTACGTAAAATTTATTGCGGGTTTCCGCAATTTTTTGAATTCAATATTGCGGGTTTCCGCAATTTTCGGAAATAAAACATTGCGGGTTTCCGCAATAAAATACCGTGTTTTCCACCTTGATTGCCGATTTTATCAACTCTACATTTGTAACACCTACCAAAAGCGTTTGTATGCGAAACTACTACGTGAGTAAAAGAACAGAACCGGATGGATCACACGACGTGCATCACAACCAGTGTATTTTTATGCCACATTCAGCCAACGAAGTTATTTATCTGGGAAAGTATGAAGACTGCAACGGTGCGCTGGCAGCTTCAAGAGAACATTTCGAAGCAACACAAGGGTGTTTTTTCTGCAGTTACGAGTGCAGCCCTAAAAATCCCGAACACGTGTATTCGCAGAAAGAAACCTTTCGGACAATTGATGGAAAATAAAATGGATTTTAAAGTGTTCAGCAATAATCAACTTGTCATTCCTACCGAATCCGGTCTTGATATACTCAGGTGTAAAGACATTCTGCGTTGTGATGCTGAAAAATCATTTTGCCGTTTTTTTATGGTTGATGGCAGTGAAATTCTGGTGAAAAAAAGCCTGACTTTTTTTGAACCAAAACTGGCAGAATGGAATTTTTTGCGTGTTCACAAATCAACCATGATTAACCTGATGCATGTAAAGCGTTATTTGAAAGGCGCACGAAGCAGGGTAGTATTAACCGACCAGTCTGAAATTTTTATTGCAGACCGTAAAAAATCAGACATACTTCAATCTCTAAGGCTCATAGTTTAACCCAGAATAGTTGCTGCTAGGTGATTGCAGCAAAACCACCCGCGTCATTTTATTCATGGTAAATGATTGTCGGGTGGTTTTTTTTTGAGCATACTCCTGCTGCAAATAGTCCATGACCAATTTGTGTTTGCCCCGCTTAATTAATTTATCCGGATAGTTTAAAGGTGAATGTTATACCCTTGCGCAGCGTTCATTTTCCTTGTTTTGCAACTGGCAGGGTGCAGTATTTTTTTGTTGAGTATAACCTTTTTGTCCTGTTGAGCGAAGCGAAACATGCGTCGCCGTCGGCAAGCCTTCTGCTTATTCCGTAGCTCATTGCCTTCGCGTAGTCGCCTACACCGTAGCTTTAGCGTAGGTATAGGAGCTGGCGGCCGATGGAGCGAAGCGAAACAAAAAGCGGCTTCTTTCAAAAAGAAGCCGCTCCGCAATTGACCTGGTTTGTCAGGTTATTTTTTTACCACCCGAATTGTGTTTAAGGTGTTGTTATTAATAGTTACAAAATAGGTTCCGTCAGCCAGGTGACTCATTAAAAGAACTTCTTTGTTTGTTGCAGAACCACTCAATACAAGTTCTCCGGTCACCGAAGTAAGCACATAGGTAAATGCTCCCTGGTACTCAATGGTAATCATGTCTGAAGTTGGATTTGGATAAAGTGTGATAGCTGAAGCATCTTCTTCTGAAATTCCAACCTGGCTTGCAATGGTAATTGTATCGGCTTCTGAAGCGCATGAAGATTGGTCGTCAACAACAACAATATAGGTGCCTGCAACTAATCCGCTCAGGTCTTCGGTGTCATCGGTATCACCGGTTCCGTCATTATCCCAGTCAAATGTGTATGCCGGGTTTCCACCAGTTACAGTAATATTAATGGTACCATCGTTTCCTGACATTTCATCGGTAGCTACAAATGAAATAGCAATAGGATCGTAAACAGTTACATCAACGCTGGCGGTGTTATCACAGCCTGTTGCGGTAATAGTACCAGTTGCGGTGTAGGTTACTGTTCCTGAAGCAGCAGGGGTAAAAGCAATGCCGTCAGTTACACCATTATCCCAGATATAAGAGTCAGCTGTTCCTCCTGCTGTAAATGTAACGGTTTCACCCAGGCAAATTTCTGTATTATCCGCCATTGCTGTTACACTTGGTACATCAAATACTTCAATGTCTACTGAAAACGGACAGTCATCAACGCTTGTGCTTGATGCCGTATATGTAACAACACCAACAGCAGCAGGCGTATATGCAACACCGTCTGTAACTCCGTTATCCCATGAAATGGTTCCGCCGTTTGTTGAACTTGCAGTAACGGTAAATGATTCACCCAGGCAAAGTGACGTAGCAGAAACCGTGGTTGTTAATCCATCGCAAAGAGGAGTAATGGTAATCATACCGTTTCCGCTTTGTACACCTTGTGTATGAACAACTGCTGTTGCCATTGGATAAGTGTAGCTGCTTCCGCCGCCGGCACCTTCAAAACATCCTGATCCACCGCCGTAGTATCCACCACCGCCGCCGGTTCCGTATCCGCCGGTTGTGTTAGAGCCACCTTGTCCGAAAGATCCGTCCTGATTACCGCCGCATGAACCGTGCGCTGTTGGTCCTGCAATTCCGCCGGCTGATTGTGTGCCGCCTGCCCCTGTATACTGGCAGCTGGAGCAGAAATACAAGCATCCGCTTTCACCAATTAATCCACCACCGTGTCCGCCGGGAGCTGAATCTGTTCCGCAGTTACTTCCTGTTCCGCCACCGCCGCCGGCTACAATAACCCGGTCAGCCAGTGTTGAACCACCCTGACGAATATCAGAAGCGCCGCCGCCGCCGCCATAGGTCGTGATGCTGCCCGCGTTTCCGCCACCATTAAATCCTCCTAATGTGGGGGTACCTGCACCGCCGACATAAACTTCGAGTACCTCGCCTGGTACAACCGGCATATTTGCTTGCACCCGGCCGCCTAAACCGCCGGCACCATATCCGTCAGCACCATAAACATCAACCGCAATTAAGGTTACTCCTGCAGGGACAGTGTATGTCTGAACTGCTCCGGTATAATTAAATGTGCTGACCTGGGCATTTAAACCGCTCCCTGTAATAAGTGTTGCAGCCAGAGCCGCTGCTTTCCATGTGTAGTTTTTTTTCATACGTTTTTTGTAATAATCTACCTTAAATATAGAATATTAATGTTTCGCTCCAACACATTTGATAAAAAATTTACGGAACTAACTCGTTTGAAGTAGGTATTTGACGTTTAAAATCAGCTCCTCTTAATTATGTGAAAGAGGGAACATTCAGCTTGGTATACAACTGCCTGAAAAAAGTATGCTGAAATACAGTGGTTTAAAATTTTTATTAAACCGCCGGACCACTGAAATGGAACTCGTCGTTTCTTTTTAGGCCTTCATCGAAAAAATGTCCCTGAAAGCACTTTTTAACAATTTTCAGATGAAATTTAAATACCATTTAATTTACTGATTATTAAACATTTGCAGTGTATTTGTGGAAAACCACGTGAAAGTCGTGTGGTTTTCCGAAGTAATGGTCCCAAACCCCCGGTCTATCTTTAATTCCAATAAGGAATTAAGGAGATGAAATCGGGTATCGTTGTTTTTTTATTTTGTTTAAGCCGGCTGTCGTTTGGGCAGGATCCAAAAGAATTGCGTCATGTTACGACGGATTTGTTCTATGCTGATTTTTACATTTTACTGGAAAGTAAAAAAATCAGGTACGTTGATACGCTCGATTACTACTGGTTTAAGTCACAAGCCATCCATAATTCCCAGGGGTTTTCGTCAGGTCATGTGCTGAATGGCCCCTTTATTCAATACTATATTTCAGGTCAGCTGGCAGAACAGGGCCAGTTTGAGGCCGGTCTCAAAACCGGTGAATGGAAAACCTGGTATGAAACCGGTCAGCTGCAATCCATAGAAAACTATGAGAACGGTGTGCTGGAGGGGAATTTTTTCAAATACGATCCGGCCGGAAAAATAACGGTATCCGGTTCTTACAAATCAGGAAATTTTCACGGTGAAATAGTGGAGAACGGAACCGTTACGGATTATAAAAACGGGCGAAAACGCGAACAAAAACAGGGACGCACGGAAGAAGCTGCTCCTGAAGACGGGAAAGAAAAAACCAGGGAGGAAAAGAAAGAGAACCGTGAACAGAAAAAAGATACAAACAGTGAATCAGACGCCCGGGAAAAAAATCCGGACGGGGAGGAGCAAAAGTTTTCATTCAAAAAATTGTTTGGGCCAAAAGAAAAATCAACCAAAAAAGAACACAAGCCAGGTGAGTGAGATAACACCCTTTGAGTAACAAGGTTTGTGTGAAACAGATCAGGCAGCATGTAAGTCCGGAAGAAGAAAAAATGATTAAAAAACTAAAATCATCATCCATTTATTACGCACTCTTTTTGAGTATTGTAATAGCGCTGGTATTGGGGAGTATGGTTTTGTTTTCAGGCATGAACCGTCAGTTTGCCAGCCGGCTTGAAATGGAAGAACTGCTTATGGATAACGCTGTTTCGGGCATTGAATATGCGCAGGCCAATTATGCTGAATTACCAAACCGTCAGCCGGTAGATATGCGCCTTTTTGGTGAAGGAATAGATTCAGTACGCATTGAGAAAAAACAATGGGGCGCATTTACCATTTTAAAAAGCACGGCGCTGCATGGTGAAACAGCATACACCAAAATTGCACTGACCGGCCAGGTTAACCAGGTCAATGAGCCAACACTCTATGTTTCGGATCAGGGAAGACCAATAGCACTGTGCGGAGACGTACGCATTGAAGGCAGGGCCATGCTGCCCGAAGCGGGTTTGAAACGTGCCTACATTGAAGGTAAAAATTATACCGGTGACAAAATGATTTATGGAACACTTTCTAAATCCGATCGCAATTTACCCCCGGTTGATGACGTTTTTCTGGGGCAGGTAATGGCATTTGAAGGTGAGATCAAACCCTGGGATAAACTGGAAGATTCCATCCGGATTTCTTTTGGTGATGAAGGCGTTCATTATATCAGTGACGGGTATACCCTGCTTGAAAATGTGGTGGTAGAAGGCCAGGTAATTATTGAGTCGCGCGATTCCATTTTTGTAGGGGCAAGTGCCCGACTTAACGATGTTATTCTCAAAAGTCCGGTGGTTTATTTTCAAAAAGGATTCACCGGAACGGTACAGGTTTTTGCAAGCCGTAAAATAGTGCTTGAAGACCAGGTATTGCTGAAATACCCAAGTGTGCTTGGCTTGATAGAAGAAGAATTTCCAAAAGAAAAAAATGCAGAAATAACATTGGGTGCACAAAGCCAGGTAATCGGGTCAGTCTTTCTCTTCAGCCGCGCAGAAAATTTCAGGTTGCCGGTACAACTCAATGCAGGCAAAGAATCTGAGATTGACGGCCTGGTTTACTGCAAGGGAAAAACACAACTTGAAGGAACGGTGAACGGTCATTTGTATACTGAAAAATTCTACCTGAAAACAAAAGCATCTACCTACGAAAATCATTTGCTGGATGCAAAAGTACTGGATCAATTGCCGGCTGATTTTATCTATGTCAGTTTGTTAAAAAGCACCAATCAATTAACCCGTCTGGAATGGCTGAACTGAATTCAAATAGCGCAACCCATGGTCGTAAACTGGCTTCATTCAGTTTGTTTGAATCAGTTGTGGCTATTGCCATTATCAGTGTTTTGATTGGGATTGCAACCATTGTGTATTCAAACCTGGTAGAATCTGAAAAACCCATTGCCTTTTACCAGGCTAAAGAAGAAATTGAACTTTGTTATCATCAATTGCAAACGGACAAAGCCTTTTTTTCAAAAATGATTGAGCATGAAACATACACCATTGAACAAAAAGTAGAATATCACAACGGCAACAAGAAAATCTATCGGGTAGAATACCTGGTTACCACGCAAAACAAAAAATGGTATTCTGAAAAACATTTACTCGCAAATCCAGATTATGTTCAGTAAACAAACCATACCAGCTTTTACCATGATGGACATACTCACCGGTATGGTGGTGATGAGTCTTGTGGTGGTAATGGTTTTTTACCTGATGTCCGCCACCAGTCAACAGTCATTCGGATATCAGAAAGTTCGGCTTGAACTGAACACTTATTTGTTGTTGAAAGCAGATTTAAAAAGGCAGACTGAACAGGCAGAGCGCATAGAAGAACTGCCCGACGGGTTTAAGCTGGTTTCGGCAGACCGCGAAATTTCATACCTGCAGCAGGACCGGTTTTTGTTGCGGAAAACAGAAAATTCAATAGATACCTTATCCGGTGATTTGCTTGAAATGAAAAAAATTCCGCTGGATTCAGGCCGGGTTGAAAATATACCCCGGGCACTTGCAGGCGTTGAACTTAAGCTGAATTTCGGTTCTGATAATACGCATCAGGGGCAAATTTTGAAATGTTACCTGTATAAGGAATATGGATTAACGGAACCAATGAATCAAAAACTGATACGTGAGTTTTAAATTGAATCAACATAGCATTTCTGTTGCTCCGGCAAAAACTGCAAATCAGTCAGCCGGAAAGAAAGAGAATTTCTTTAACCGGGATATTCAGCTTTTTGGCGGTTCATTTAACGATAAAAAGAAAGAGCGCTTTTATATGGATCTGCGCATTTTGTTAATGGCCGGCATTGATTTAAAATCAGCACTGGAACTCATTATTGAAGAGCAGCCAAAAGAAAAAGACAAGGCTTTTTTCAGCATCATTTACGATGATGTCATTAAAGGCAAGTCGCTGGCTGAGGCACTGAGATCAACCGGTAAATTTTCAGAGTATGAATTTTTCAGCATTGAAATTGGTGAAGAATCCAATAAACTGCATGACGTTTTGGAAGAGCTGATGAATTATTATGCAGATCAGGCCGCGCTGAAAAAACAAATCATGTCTGTTTTATCGTATCCGGCATTTGTTTTTGTGATCACTATTGGCCTGGTATACTTCATGCTCACCAGCGTGGTACCTATGTTTGCAGATGTATTCAAGCAGTTTGGATCAGAACTTCCGCCGCTTACCTTAAAAGTAATTGCCATTTCTGAAAATTTTCCGTTTTACGCCATGATTGGTATCATTATCATTCTCGGCGCCGGCTTGTTTGTTTATTGGCAGAAAAATGAAACCTGGTTCAGGCAAACCACCTCTGCTTTCTTTTTGAAGGTTCCAAAAGTTGGACAGCTTATTAAGTTGGTTTACCTGGCACGGTTTACCCAGGCCATGCATTTGCTGCTGGCGTCCAAAACACCGCTGGTGCACTCACTTGAACTTACCGAGCGGATGATCAAATTTTATCCGCTGCAAAAAGCCATTGAACAAATGCGTACCGATGTTACCAAAGGAAAATCATTACACAGCGGCATGTCAGCGTTCAGCATTTTTCCAAAACGTATGCTTTCACTAATCAAGGTGGGCGAAGAAGTAAATCAACTGGAAGTAATGTTGGGTAAATTATCCAAACAATACAACGAAGAATTAAAATACCAGACAAACATCATCGGTAAAATTATGGAACCGCTTATTCTGTTAATTATCGGATGTATTGTCGGGGTGATACTGGTTGCAATGTACATGCCTATGTTTAACCTGAGTAATCTGATGGCACAATGAAAATAGGAGTTAGCTCTAAGGAATTAGGATTTAGTAATGCAGAAATGGATATGGATAACTATTATCAGCTGAGCCGAAAAAGGACAATACTAAATCCTTAGAGCTAACTCCTAACTCCTCCAAAACGAATTAGATATGAAAACAAAAAGCAGAAAAATTAAAAAACTAAACGCCTTCTCACTGGCGGAATTGGTTTTTGTATTGGGGATCATTGCAATCCTTTACATGTTGGTAATGCCCAACCAGGCATCTACGGTTGCCATGGCCAAATCCATTGAGGCCAAATCCATGCTCAACCAGGTTTATTCACTGGAGCGCAACTATTTTTTCATGTATTCCAAGTATTCCACCAGTCTGGATGAAATTGGTTTTGAGCAGGAACGATTGAGTACCGAGGGCGGACAGGCCAATTACCGCATTGAAATTGTAGAGGCATCGTCTAACACCTTTATGGCTAATGCCATTGCCGTGAATGATTTTGACGGTGATGGTGAAATCAATGTCTGGCAAATTGATCACGATAAAGCATTAAAAGAAGTAACGAAAGATTAAGATGAGCCTGACACTGCACATTCTGCTGATTCTGCTCCTGGCACTTGCCTGCTACCAGGACTGGAAATACCGTGCCATTTATTGGTTCGTTTTTCCGCTGATTGCAATTGTAGCACTGTTGATTTTCTTTATGCAGCAGCCTGACTGGAATGTGTTGGGGCTCAACTTAATTTTTGTGAGTACAGTTATTTCACTGCTCTTTGTCTATGTTTCGGTTAAAGCAAAACGATGGACAAATATTTTTGAAAATCATTTTGGATTGGGTGATGTGCTTTTTTTTCTGGCAATTACCCCGCTTTTCAGCGCATCAAATTACGTGTTGTTTTTTATTACGGGAATGATTTTTTCGGCAGCGCTGCATGGTTTGGTGAGCCTGCGTAAAGCCGGAAAAACCGTACCGCTGGCAGGTTATCTGTCGGTTTACCTGATTGCCCTGAAAGGCTTTTGCTGGTTCACCGGCAGTGATATTTTTTATACAAACCAGATTGGATGAGTGAGGTGAAAGAAATAACGGTTTCGCTTGAAAACCAGCAGTTGATTTCAGTTGAAATGGCCTGGAATTACGGGGTCATTCCGGCTGAAAAAACGGAAACGTATTTTTCTTTTTTTGTAAAAGAAGATGCAGACCTGGATTATGTGAAAGAAGACCTTGAAATTCTCACCGGTGAACGTGTTAAACTGATTCCGGTAGAAGCCTCGCTGATTCAGAAAAGCCTTGGAAAATATTACCGGCGGTCAGGCAATTACAACCGTGAAAATGTAACCACCCAAACCGGTGATAAAGATGATTTTTTGCTGCGGATTATTCACGAAGCCCGCGCTGTTGGAAGCAGTGATATCCACATTGAAATTTACGATGAAGATGCCCGCGTGCGTATTCGTATTGATGGTCACCTGGTAGAAAAATACAAATTGGAAAAAGACGAATATCCGGAGATTGTGAATAAGGTAAAAATCAAATCGAACCTGGATATTACAGAAAAAAGGTTGCCGCAGGACGGGCGGTTGAATTTTCCTGAATTTGACGTACGTGTTTCTATTTTACCTACGCTGCACGGCGAAAAGATTGTACTCCGGATTCTGGCACGCGATGCCTCGCAGGTTGATATTTCAAAACTGGGGTTTGAACAAAAAGAAATGACCGATTACCTGGAGGGAATCAGAAAACCAAACGGCATAGTACTCATCAGCGGCCCAACCGGGTCAGGTAAAACCACCACACTGTATGCCACGCTCAAAATTCTGAATGAAGAAAAGCGGAACATTGTGACCGTTGAAGACCCGATTGAGTATACACTTAAAGGCATCAACCAGGTGCAGTTAAAAGAGAGCATTGGTCTCACATTTGCCAGTGCACTGCGTTCCTTTTTACGGCAGGATCCGGACATTATAATGCTGGGTGAAATCAGGGACGGAGAAACGGCGCAAATGGCTATTCGTGCTGCGCTTACAGGGCACCTGGTACTATCAACCATTCACACCAATTCAGCCTGGGGAACCATCTCACGCCTGGTTGATATGGGAGTGCCGGCCTACCTGCTGGCCAGTACCATTAACACATCCGTTGCACAGCGCCTGGTGCGAATTTTATGTAATGACTGTAAGGCAGAAATGGATTTACCGCAGCAGGAATTACCGAAAGAATTCAGGAACAAAGGGTTGGTAAAGCACTGCGTACCTGTTGGCTGTGATACCTGTCATTTTACCGGGTACCGCGGACGTAAAGCCGTTTACGAGGTGATCAATATTGACCATGAACTGACCGATCTGATTAAAGAAGGTCAGCTCAAAGCAGATGATCTGTTGAAAGAAAAAGGAATTGAAAAAATAAATGAAAAGGCGTTTCAGCTTTTGCACGAAGGTAAAACTTCGCTGGAAGAAGTGTATTCGCTGCTTACCAATGTATAAAATGATCCGATGAAAAAATGTATTATACTAAGTCTCTTTTTGCTGGTTGGATTAACGGGTGTTTATGCCCAGACTGATCCGGCTGAATTTGACAAACAACTCACAGAATTGGCTAAGTCACAACCGGGACTTTTAGAGAAAGTGCAGGTGAATGTTTCCGGAATCGGGTTGTCTGATTTTATTACGGCAGTTGCTTTTGAACATAACCTGAACGTGAGTGTGGATGAGCAGCTCAAAACAGTTGTAGTCAATAATTTTTACGATGCCCTGGTTAAAGATGTATTTGTTTTTATTGTCAAAAAATACGAACTGGATGTTGAAGTGATCGGGACTATTATTGTCTTCAAAAAACCGGCTGAAAAACCAGTAGAAATACCTGTGGTTTTGCCCAAAGAAATTTTTGTTGAATACAAAAAAGAAAACCAGTTTTTGAGTCTTGATTTAAAGAAAGACACGTTGTCAAAAGTGGCAGAAACCATTACCCGCAAATCAGGCCGCAATGTAATTCTGGCCCCTAACATCAAAGACAGGGTGGTGTCAGTTTACATTGAAAACCGTCCGTTTGATGAGGTCATTGACATGATGTGTAAATCAAACGGGTTAAAGTCTACCAAAGATCAGAACGGCTTTTATTACCTGGAGTTGGATGAACTGCCCGTTGGTACAAATGCCGGAACCAGCGGACGAAATTCAGGCGGCGTAACAACACCGGTTAATACTCCGTCTCTGAACATTAAAATCAGTGCCCTGGATAATCAGAAACTGGATGTTGAAGCTACCAATACACCTCTTAAAGACATTATCAGTATGGCGTCTGATCAGTTGGGTGAGCATTATTTTATGTATGATGTACCAGAAGGAAATGCTACGCTGAAAGTCAAAAACGTGAGCTTTATGGAATTGCTGGCGCACGTTATGAACGGAACCGATTATACCTTTAAAAAGACCGAAAATTATTACCTGATTGGTAACCGGAAAACCGAAGGATTACGGGCGGTAGAATTGATTCAGCTTGAGAACAGAACGATTGAATCAGTGATGGAAATAATTCCAAAAGAGCTGGTGAGTGACATTGAAATCAAAGAGTTTGTAGAGTTGAACGGACTTATTTTGTCAGGCTCTTACCTGAAAATTGAAGAGCTGAAATCATTTCTTCGATCAGTAGACAAAGTGGTGCCCATGGTGCAGATTGACATCATTATTGTGTTCTCTAAAAAATCAAGTCAGCTCAGTACCGGAATGAAAGCCGGCCTGGCAGATCAGCCGGTGGTGACCAACGGTGATATTTTTCCGGGGCTGGATGTAACACTTGGTGCAGAAACGGTGAACGGACTGATTCAGGCCTTTAACGGATTTGGAATCATCAATATTGGCGCTGTAACACCTAATTTTTACCTGTCACTGAAAGCACTCGAAAGTAACAGTGTTATTGACATTGCATCCACACCCAAAATTTCTACCCTGAATGGCCACGAAGCTACTTTTTCGGTTGGTGAAACATCGTATTACCGTGAAGAGGTGGTAAACGTACAGCCCAGTATCAGCGGGGGCAATGTAATTTCAAATAAAGTATGGAAATCAACCGATGCCAACCTGAATATCACTGTTAAACCATTTGTTTCAGCCGATGAATACGTGACACTTGAAATAAAAGTAGAGCAAAATGATTTTGCAGGTAAAGAAGATCCGACTGCGCCACCCAATAAAACAACGCAGACATTTGAATCGCTGATTCGCGTTAAAAACGGAGAAATGATTCTGATGGGCGGACTTGAAAAAGATTCCAAAGAAGATTCGGGCGAGGGTACTCCGTTAATTTCAAGAGTACCAGTGTTAAAGTGGTTTTTCAGCAGCAGAACCAAAAACAAGGAAAAATCAAAACTTCACATATTTATCAGACCAACCGTCACCTACTAATGAAATTAGATCTCGGAAATATCAATCAATTGGTTTGCGTTACGGTTCAGCTGAATGGTGACAAAACACTGTTTCATTACATCATGATGAAAAAAACCAGGGGTGAAATAACCTTTGGCAAAATGAACAAACGCATTGGCTCAGTTGAAGAACTGGTTAAGGAAGTATCATTCCGACACCCGGTTCTGTTACATTTTACCGGCAAGGGAATTCTGAACCGCAAAATCAGGCGTGAAGAAAATTACCGGCATGCCATTCTTTTAAATGCCCAGCTGGATGATTTTTATTTTACCGATTACCTGGAGGAAAAAACGGCTTATTGTTCCGTTATCCGCCGGAACACGGTACATGAATTACTGGCCGAATTTGCAAAACATAGACTGAATGTGGTGGGTATTTCCAGCGGACCGTTTGTCAGTGTACCCCTGGTTCCGTTTTTTGACAAATCTTCTTTTGTAATTGATGACATTGCGTTAACAGTAGAAAAAGACAAAGTGGTTTCCTTTGAAAAAAGAGAGGACCCTGCCGGAAGTATCAATATTGGTGCTGACCGTATTGACTATGACGTATTGGGTTCTGTTGCACTGGGGGCCAATTATTTTAACCCGTCTGACAGGGTAATGCTGTCAGTTGATTCACCGGTTTTTATGACAAACCTGGAAGAGGCCCGGCAAAAAAATATTTTTTTCAGGTTTGGTAAAATGCTGATGATTTTTTTTCTCACCCTGCTGGCAGCAAATTATTTTTACCTGGGACACCTTAATACCAAAATTGAAGAAAATTTTGTGGTGCTCTCAGAGTTTGAAGATCAGCTGGCCATGCTCAGTACGCTGGAGGAGGAAAAAGACCGTAAAGAAAACCTGCTGCGCTCATCCGGACTGCTTAACCGGCAATTCCTGTCTTTTTACCTGATGGAATTGTCCCATTCGGTTCCGTCTGAAATAACATTTGAAACCATTACGGTAAGACCACTTATATCAGAAATAAAAAAGAAGCAGAAAATAGAATTTTACGATCACCTGATTCAAATCAGCGGACGCAGTAAAACCAGTGATTTGCTAAGCCGGTGGATTGATGAACTGAAAAAAGAAGAATGGCTTTCCAAAGTAGATATTGTGGATTATACCTATGCCCGCAATGCCGGAAATTTTAAACTGGAAATTGTGGTAGAGTGATTTGATAAACGGACGCGTAAAATAAAAAAAGTGGTGATACGATAGAAGCATGTTTGATAAACTGACATATAAACAAAAAAATTACGGACTGCTGGTTCTGTTCGTGGTCATGCTTATGGTCAGTTACAAACGTTCATTTGTACTCACGCTGAATGCCCTGGATGAATTAACCAGCCAGGAAAGTCAGAAACTCGCAGCAACATCTGCCCAGCAGTCTATTGAAATGCTGCAGATTTCCATTGCGCAGCTTAACCAGAATATCGGGCGCTCAGACCTTGAGCCTGACAAAGTAAACCAGGAAATTCTCAGCACCATTTCTGCTTTTTCAATGAATCACGCGGTGAGTTTGCAAAGGCTGGAATCCACACATGTTTTTCAAACAGTTGACTTTACTATTTTCTCAAACCTCATTTCAGTTGAGGGAAATTTTAACGGAATTCTTTCGCTGATTTATTACATGGAAAATGAATTTCAGTATGCACGGCTGACCAATGTAAACCTGTATACACAAACGGATCTTACCACAAAAAAAACAAAACTATATGCAAAACTCCTGTTTCAGCATTACCGCCAGATTAACTAAATACCTGCTGTTTTTGCCGGTTGTTATTATTTCAGGAATCCAGATGAGTTCCTGCGAGGCAGTTTTTGAACGCGATATTTCAGAAGATACACTGAACCTGATTATTCCGGTAAACAATGACACTTCTGAAACCAACAATGTTCAGTTTAAGTGGGACGAACTGAAGGGGGCCAGTTATTATAACCTACAGATTGTCAAACCCTCTTTTTCGGCTATCGATGAATTTATTCTGGATTCAAACATTACCGGAGGTGAATTTTATTTTGCACTTGACCCGGGCAGTTACCAGTTCCAGATTCGCGCAGAAAATTCAGCTTATCAGTCACTATGGACAGGGCCCTATACCTTGGTAGTAGACAGTGTTTCAGATCTGACCAACCAGGTTGTACCGCTGCTTGCACCGGCTGATTTGTTGTATTCAAACGATGCCAATTTTACCTTCAGCTGGCAACCGGTTTATTCAGCTGAGACGTATGAATTTCAGTTGCGTGCCGGTTCTGATTTTTCTTCAAGCGGAACCATTTTACATGATGCAGCCGGTATTTACGGAACGTCGTATTCACCTCCCGCCGGTCTGTTCAGTTCAGAGGGCGCCTATGCCTGGGGCGTTAAAGCGCTGAACCAAACCAGTGCGTCTGATTTTTCTGACCACACCATTTATATTGATCTGACCGTTCCAAATTCGCCCGCATCTGTTTCACCTGCACACGGTGCCTCATTTGCTGATACGGTTGTTTTGAAATGGACAACCGGGGCCGATGTTGGTACTATCCAATCTCCCGTTTCACGCATGGTTGAAATTTCTTCTGACACACTTTTTGGATCCATCATTCAAACGTATACCGTAACGGTTGATACTGTACAGCACGTATTTACCGGTTCAGGAACATACTGGTGGCGTGTTTATACAGTCGATCAGGCGGGTAATACCTGTACCAATTACAGTGCTCATCGCAAAGTCATTATTCCTTGATGGACAAAAAAATCAGAAATAGAATTTTATATGTTAGCGTAGCAGTTTTGTGGGCGATAGCCATTTATCGTACCTGGAAAAATTATGAAGCAAAAGCAGAAAATAGTGAGACAGCGTTGATTAGTACACCAGCCGTGTCACCCATGCAGTTTCGTAAAGATACGTTTGAACTGGTTTTGCCTGAGTATGACCCTTTTCTGCAAAAATCTTGGACACCGTCCGTACAAAATGAATCACCCATAACAGATGTTAAACAAAATCAGGCGGTTAAAAAAGATCCGGTGGTGCCGGTTGTTAAAACGTGGCCGCAGATAGACTATTTTGGGTTTGTCAAAAACCGGAATCAGAATTCAACCTTATGCCTGTTGAAAATTGATGGCAGACAGGTGCAGTTAAGTAAAGGCGAGAAATACAACGGGTTACTGGTTCAAAATACGTACCGGGATTCCGTGCAGTTGGTATTTGAAGGAGAAACAAAAACAGTGCGTAAATAGTTTACGACGATTGGTCGGTTCTTTGAAAAAATCAAATTTTAAGGAAAACGATCCGAATTTTAACTTTTTGCGTACGAATATTAAAAGGCTGATTTTAGGTGAAACGGTTACTTTATCTTTGGCCGGACATTATAGAATTACAGGTAACTGAGGCGTTTTAAGCAACGAGTTGTGAATCAGTTAAAAAGTATTGTTGTCGGAATTTATTTGGAAGATAGTAGGGGGTACCAAAATGAAAAACCGGATTTTACGTTGATATACAGTGGAAATCAACCCGGAGTCGTTTTTTGGAGGATTGGAGTAAAATGAAATAGCGGAGGGATAGTTTGTTATGGTTAGAATTGCTTTAGTTGAAGATCACGTAATGTTCCGTGAGGGACTCAGAACCTGTCTCGATCTGATTCCCGGTTTTAAAGTGGTTTGTGAAGCATCGTGCGGAGCTGAGTTTGAAAAAATGTACAACCCGGACGAAATAGATGTGACACTGATGGACCTGAGGTTGAAAGGACAACACGGTTCAATTACCTGTCATAACATTCATAAACAGTATCCCAGGGCACGTATTATTATACTTTCCATGTACGATGATCCTGAAATAATTCTGACCATGATCCGGTACGGTGCCGCAGCTTATGTTACAAAAGATGCTGACTTGGGGCGAATTGAAAAAGTGATTCGTGAGGTAATGGAAAACGGCCATTATTTTGACTGGAACCTGGGAGACATGATGTTGGCTGAAATGATGAAAGCCCACAAAAAGAAACTGATTGATGATGAGTTCAGGGTTGAATTTACAGAAACCGAATTGCGGGTGGCTTACCTGGCCTGCGCACAATATACCAATGATGAAATTGCGGTTGAACTTGGCATTACCCGCCGCTCTGTTGAACATCACAAAGCCAACCTGCAACTAAAAACCGATAGTAGAAATTTCTTTGGTGTTATTACCTATCTCTACAAACATTACCTGTTGCTGCCGCAGCAGTTTTGATTCGACGCCTGTGTCTCTATCTGTGAAGTGTAACGGAGCAAAGAAACTCTCTTAAGTCAACATCCGGCAATGCATTTCCACAAAAAAACCGGACCAAAAATATCCGTGATGATCTGTATAATCCGTTTCATCCGTGTTCCATTGCACTCTTTTTAGTGCGCACTAAAAGGTGCAGTGAATTCAAAAACATCTTTAATTCATTTTGAGCAAAGCAACTTCTTTTCTGCTTGTTTTTTTCAGGTTAAAATCACCCGGTTCTAATGTGTTAAAAAAATTAAGAGATTAATTGATTTTTGTTTTTTTCTAATTAATCCGAAAAAAAATCTCCAAAATCAAAATCGTAATTGATTGATAAGTAAGCTGTTGTTTTGTTTGGGGGAAAACCACGTGAAAGTCGTGTGGTTTTCCGAAGCAATGCAGAAATTTTACGGTCGTAGCTTCGCTCCTGACAATCTAAGAATTGATTTATGGATGCAAAGCGGCTTGTTTTTAGTTTCTTTTTTTTGACCCTGTTTCAGCAGCAAATGGTTGCCCAAACAGATACTACCGCTGGTAGTGGACAAACAGGTGGAAACATTTCAGATATTCTGGATAATTACCAGGTTGAATTTGGTCTGACCGATACCACAGCATCATCCAACCCGAACATTCAGAATTTTACATTGTCGGCGACTATTACTGCTGAAGACGAAACGCAAATGCTAAAATCCGGAGATCTTTCGCTGGCGTTTGAACTGGTAGATTCTGCCAGTATTTCGCTCATACAAATTGAACTGGCGGTGCTTACTGATAACACCATTCAGGTGGTCAATAATACAACCTATACACTGACCGATTTTTTGACATTAACGGGCAGCACTCCATCAAATTACGTGTTTCAGAATCTGGATTTAAATCAGATCTATCGCGTGTCGCTGCTGATTACAAATGTGAGTGGTGCTGAACAGTCCGTTTTAACTAAGTTATATATTCCAAACGTATGAGAAAAATACTAGGATCAATTGGTGTTCTTTTGTCCGTACTGTCGGTAGCTCAACCAACCAACGTCACCATTAATATTGTGTCTTCAGGTACAGACAGCTATGTCAGTTCTGGTGCAACAACCAGCAATTTTGATAATTCAGGCCGGCTTTATGCAAATTTTACCAATACCGGCGCTGTTATAGACCGCACCTTTATTAAGGCAGATCTCTCGTCCATACCATCTACAGCAATCATCCTTTCAGCAACACTGAATATGTATGCATATACTGTAAACAATGGAGCATCACATCCCTTTTATTTACGCCGTGTTGCGGCATCGTGGAGTGAAGCAGGTATCACCTGGGCCAATCAGCCAACTGTAATATCATCTGATCAGATTTCAATTCCGCACAACGCAGCTACCGGGTGGCATTCATTTAATGTATTGTCACATGTTCAGTACATGGTAAATTACCCCAGCCTTAATTTCGGGTGGAGATTAAGCCTGCAGAATGAAGCACCCGGAGCCAACAGCGGAGCTTACTACAGGGACTCTGAGCAAACCGGTTTTACCTCTCAGCGCCCCACACTTACAATTTCTTACGTTAACCCGATTCAAATAAGCGGTGTTGTTAAACATTGTACGGAGGGAATGGATGATGGCACTATTGCACCATCTGTTACCGGGGGATCAGGAACGTATAACAGTTATACCTGGTACCGCTATAACATGGGTACTGTAACAACCATTGAAACCGGAACCAATATTGCCAATGCAGATGTTTCGGCACTTGCAGATGGACTTTACATGCTGGTGGTTGGTGATAATTCAACACCAACTGTATTGGGCTATCAGTATTTTCTGATTGGTGAAGAAAACACAATCACCACGGTTGAATTCAGTAATACAAACAATACAAACAGCGCGTTGTTTAATGATGACGCCCAGGTTCAGTATACCGTCGCTACTTCAGACGGAACTCTGACGGGAGGATCCAGTACCTATATTCAGACACAGGTGAGCAGTACGTCGTATCTCTATTCACTGTTAAAGTACAATGTCAATTTTGATCCGTTACTGAGTTATGAAAGTGCCAATCTGTATCTTTATTCTGTCACTAACGGGCACACCCGTGACGCAGGAAATACCAACGCAAGCCAGGTTTCACGAATTGTGGGCCCATGGATTGAAAATACGGTTACCTGGAATACCAAACCCAATATCACCGCCACGGATCAGGTAACCATTCCGCAAACTACACCTACGGGTGCTACAACCCGTGATGATGTAGTAGATCTGATAAAATTTGTTCGTTACTGGAGTACTAATCCAACCCAGAATTATGGAGTACGTTTTGACATTAATACGGCACAATCCGGCACTGCACGTTTGCAATACCAGTCGTATGATTTTACGACACATGCCAAACGGCCAAAACTGGTTTTGGTTTATTCACTGGATGCCATGTATTATGAACTCAGCGAGTCTCCGCAGGGTAGTTATTATTCGCTTTCGGCAGATGACATTTTAAGGGTTAAATACACCGAAGAGTATCTGGATGAAAATCTGAGTTTGTCTTATGTGATCAAAGACCAAACCGGTGCCACCGTGCTGAGTAATACCACTCAACCCAAAACCATTGAATACGGTGATAACCGGGAGCGGATTAATGTTTCTTCACTCGCAGCGGGTTACTATACGTTCGAGGTGACAAACGACAAAAATGAAAAATGGTATCTAAGATTTCAAGTTGTATGATGAAGCTGCATTCACTTTTTTGGGCCGGTCTTTTGGTGGCAGGTTGTTCGGCAGAGTCTGAACTGAATTCTGAATTTGCTCAGCATTTTCCGGAAGATGTTTCTGCAGAGCCGGGTGAGGTTTTTAAACCTTATAACAACATTCCCATTCTTTTTAAAGAAGAGATGGCGGGTGATCAGCCGTGCCTGGTTCAGCAAATTGAATACCAGCGTGAAGATGTTATTTTCAGAATGAAAAAAATTCCTACCGAACTGTATGTGCAAAAAGAATTGCAGCATGCTCCGCAGGATGTCATTGATTCAGCGGTTGCAGATTTGAAAGGAGAACAGGTTTTTTATTTTGAGCTGGAAGAGTCAGAACGCAAAGACCTGTTGAAAAAATACCACGATGCTGATTACGAGCAGGCCGTTTCATACCTCTCGTTTGATATTCTCAATGATTTTCAGATTCTCACTGAAAGTGGTGATACACTGGTACCCAATTTTACCCTCTACGAACGCAATTTTCACCTTGCTCCGTTTGAACGTGTTTTGATTGATTTTACCGGTTTGCAAGAAGGAGAATCGTTTGAACTGGTATACCGCGATAACCTTTTTGGAAAAGGGGAACTGCGGTTTAGTTTTCCCGATCAAAAATTTATTGACGCTAACATAAAAGACATCTTATGATTTTAAAGATTCGCAATAGCATTTACTGCAAGGCAACAAGCATTTTTCTGGCACTTATTATGCTGGTGACCACCTTTCAGCCGGTTACTTCGTATGCCCTGACCGGTGGTCCGGCGCAGCCTGAATTTAATTCATTCACCCCTATAGGCACATCTGATATGGTTGACCTGGCGTCAGGCGATTTCAGTTATAACATTCCGCTCATGGATGTGGGTGGTTTCCCCATCAACCTGGCTTACAGTTCAGGTGTCTCCATGGACCAGGAAGCTTCCTGGGTGGGCCTTGGATGGGATCTTAGCATTGGACAAATCAACCGCCAGATGCGTGGTTTTCCCGACGACTTTGACGGTGACCAGGTACAGTATGAAAACAATATAAAAGACAATACGACTATTGGGGCCAGTTTTACATTTAACCCTGCTATTTTTGGTACTGATGGTAATTTGGGTAGTTTGGGAAGTGGTGATCCGGACAATTTTCAATACAGTGTCGGGGTTGGTGTTGAATACAATACCTATAACGGTATTAGCATCGCTCCTTCCTTCGGAATGACCTATAATATAGCGGAGAATTTATCAGTTGGAATGAATGTTAAATCAAATCCTGATGGACTGAGTATTTATCCAAGTGCATCACTACAGGCAAAAAAGAAATCAACCAAACATCGGGACGTAAATCTGGGTGCAAGTGTCGGTGTGAATTTTAACTCCAGGCAGGGTCTTTCTGCGCTTACGTTAAATGCATCGGCATCAAGTGTTTCAGAGTTTGCTGTAAGCAATAAAGAAGGCAACAAATTGGGAAACTGGGGGTCCTCAGCTTCAGTTGGGGGCACCGTGAGTTATGTAAATAACACCTATACACCCCAGGTTCAGGACGGGTTGAATAATTACAGCGGAACGTTCAACGCTGCTTTGGGGGCAGAATTTTTTGGTGGTGAGGGCCAGGGACAAATTGCTGCCTATTTCACAACACAAATGATGAGTGATGCATCCAAAGATGTGCTGGAAAAAACATACGGATACGACAATACCCACAAAGCACATAAAAACGATGTACTTGATTTTAACCGGGAGAAAGATGGAAATTTTAGCGTGAATACAACACACCTGCCACTTACCAATTATACGTATGATATTTACAGTGTTCAGGGGCAAGGTGTGTCCGGCATGTTCCGTCCGTTCAGATCACAGGTAGGGTATGTGTATGATAACAGAACTACTGGTATGGGAGTAGGAGGGTCGTTTGGTATTGAACTGGGAGTTGGTAATGCCGTTCACAGCGGGTTTGATGTGGAAGTGACCACTTCCTTCAATGAGTCAGGCGACTGGGTAACCAACAACCAGGCACATGACAAGTTTAAATCAAACGGCGGAAATGATTACAGTTACGAAGAGGTATATTATAAAAACGTTGGTGATCTTTCAGTTGATGAGGAAATAGGCATTTATGAAAGTGATGCGTCACTGGCCGGCAAACGGCCAATTCGTCTGAAACTTGGCGGAACGGACTATAACCGGACCATCGAAAATAAATACCAGGTAAAAAATGCCACCACACCGGGAATTTTTACCGATGTTACCATACCGGCAGCCGGTTACAAAAGACATCAGCGTGTTAAACGCAATCAGGCCGTTCAAAAACTGACCGTGGCTGAGGTTCAGAATGCAGATACAGATGGAATTAAAATACCAGGTTTCACGGCAACAGAAATTCACACCAGTGCGCAGGATCATCACACGGCCGGGTATATTGTCACCCGCAATGATGGTGCCCGTTATGTTTATGGCAAGGCGCTCTACAATACAACCAAGCGTGAAGTTACATTTGCAGCCGCAGGCCTCACCAGTACCTGTTCCACAGGTTTGGTTACCTATACCGCAGGTGTTGATAATTCCATCAACAATGATCGCGGAGACCATTACTTTAACCGGGTTACAACACCGGCTTATGCACACACGTATTTACTCACATGCCTGTTGTCTTCTGATTATTCAGACATTTCGAACAATGGGCCAACACCTGATGATTTGGGATCATACACCAAATTTGCATACCGCAATCCGCTTGGATCAACCAACTACCGGTGGCGTGTACCGCTGCAGGCAAATACAGCAAATTACAATGAGGGATTACGGACTGATCCGGACGATGACAAAGGCTCTTATGTTTATGGTGAAAAAGAAATACAGTTCATTCAGAAAATTGAAACAAAAACACACGTTGCACTTTTCTACATTTCACCTCGTCATGATTCGCACGGTGTTGTTAATGAAAATGGCGGAAGACAGGATTCAAACGACATGTTTAAACTGGATAAAATTTCACTCTTTTCAAAAGGGGAGTATGTAGAAGGTTCAGTAGGTACCTACGGAAATATTTCAACCACTTCCATTCCAATTAAAGAAGTGCATTTTGAATACGATTATTCCCTGTGTCCGAACGTTCCAAACAACGATAATGCTGCTGACGTAATTGGTGGTGTTGATGTCAATGCCGCAAAAGGAAAACTGACGTTGAAAAAAGTGTACTTTACCTACCGTGAATCTAAAATGGGTAAATATTCACCGTATGAATTTACCTATGGAGATACCGATCACAACGGAACCGTTGACAACAACCCGGGTTACGATCTGAAATCATACGACATTTGGGGTAATTATAAACCAAGCAACGGAACCTGTGGCGTAACCGCTGCTCCCACCGCTGCTGAGTTTCCGTATGTTGATCAGGTTAATACGACCACGACCAACCTCAACGCACAGGCCTGGAGCATGACCGATATTGGTTTGCCGTCCGGCGGAAATATCAAGGTTGATTATGAGTCAGATGATTATCATTCGGTCCAGGACATGGGACTTATGCGTATGTTTAAAGTGGCAGGCTGTGGACCCGATGCTGTTCCGGCCGTAGGGAGCGATTATGAACCCAATCCGGCAAATACAGATGCTACGCTCTACAAAACAGGTGTCGGTCATTTTCAGTCACAGTATTTGTATATCCAAAAACCAGCGTGGTATGGTTCTGCTGATCCCGCTTCAACACAACTTGAAGCTGAATTGCTGACTCACATCCGTAATTATCAGGATCAGCTGATTCAGTTCCGCTTCTTTATGAACATGAGTGAAGCAGGAGGTAGCACAAGTGGCAGCGGCTGGATGAATGAGGATTTTGATTACGTGACCGGCTATTTTGAATTGGGTACCGGATTTCCTACTCCATTTACAGTCGGAACCACAGATTATGTCAGTATTCCAATGAAGATGGTTGATATGGAAGGTGGTGTCGGGGGGACGCAGAATGTAAACCCGATTTCAAAAACAGGCTGGCATTTTGCACGCAAATACCTGAGTCGTTATGCGTATGGTTTATCAGGCGTGGATGAAGGTGAATCGGCTGAAGGAATTATCTATCAGTTAACCAGCGCATCAATTTTGAATAATTTGCTTGAAACATTTCAGGGGCCAAACGGTGCACTGAAAAATAAAAAAGTAGCCCGCAGGTTTATCAAAGATAAATCCTGGATTCGCCTGATGGATGCATCAGGGCACAAAAAAGGTGGCGGTGTACGCGTGAAACAGTTGGCAATGACTGATGAGTGGGCAACCATGAATGCCGACGATGGCGCGGTTGTTCCAAATGATCCGCGTGATCAGATGTATGGTCAGGTGTATAGTTATAACCTGGTGAATGGAAAATCAAGCGGTGTGGCAACGTATGAGCCGGTTGGATGTAAAGAAAACCCATACGTGCGGCCTGTCTATTCCAATGCCAATCGTTTGCTGGCACCGGATGAAGAAAATTACATAGAGCAGCCATTTGGTGAATCGTTCTTCCCGGCTCCCACAGTTACGTATGGCCGGGTGAGTGTAAAAAACCTGGAACGTGTAAAAGTATCCGAGAACCTGGCTGTAAAAAAACATGCGACCGGAGAAGTGATTACTGAATTTTATACGAGTCGTGATTATCCAACCATGACCGATCAAACCTGGATACAGGTTGAAGAAGATGATAATCAGCTTTTGCAAAGTCTGCTCAATATAAATGTTAAAAAACACATTACGCTTTCGCAGGGATATGTTATTCACCTGAATGACATGAACGGCAAAATGAAAAGCCAGCGTGTATATGCTGAGGGAGCAGCCGGTCTGAGTGATTATATCTCGGGTGTGGATTACGTTTATGACGGATTTTCATCAACCGGCCCGGGTGCACCAGACCCATTTACGCTGGTGACCAACAACACCGGTAAACTCAACAACAATGTAAAAGCATTGTATCCGAATGGATTGCTCGACGACCGCGTAATGGGTGTTGAATATGACGTGATCAACGATTTCAGGGAAATGTCTTCTTCTACAGAAGTGGTTGGAATAAATACCAATGTGGCCACGTTCTTTATTGGTATTATACCGGGTATTGTGCCGGTGCCTTTACCGGATTATGCACACCATGAAGATAAAGTAGACATGGTGTCTACCACCAAAGTCATTAACTCGTTTGGTATACTCCGTGAAACCATTGCGCACGACGCAGGAGCGTCGGTTTCAACCCGAAACCTGGTATGGGATGCTTACACTGGTGAAGTACTATTGACCGAAACGGTTAATGAATACGGTGATAAATACTATTCACTGAATTATCCGGCGCACTGGAATTATTCCGGCATGGGTATGGCCAGTCTCAATTCAAACCTTGAACTGCCATTTATACCACACGGGTCTGTTGTGAACGGTTACAAACTACCAGGCGGTATTTTGTCTCCGCAAACATACCTGCACAATGGAGATGAGGTATTGGTCACCACCACTTCAGGTATTCAGCGGGCGTGGGTGAATGATTTATCCTATTCATCATTCCGGCTATTGAATTCAAGCGGTGCCCAGGTTGCGCTTACCGGCACCAATACACTCAAAGTGCTGCGTTCCGGGCGGCGAAACATTCAGTCTACATCCATGGCCAGCATGGTGTCAATGACAAACCCAACATCAAACATGGTATCAACCGGTGACATTGATGGAGATGGTGTGGCTGAAGTGAAAATACCAACTACCTTTTACGAAGGCAGCACCTTTAAAGTAGTGAATGCCGGTGCGGTTGAATTTGCAGACGCATGGAGCCTGCAGTGTGAATGTGGAATTGACAATACACAGAATAATTACAACCCGTATTTGTATAATACCAAAGGCGTGTGGCGTGCCAAACGATCACATTTGTACCTGACCGGCAGAACCACTTCCGGTGCAACCGATCCAAGCCCGAGAAAAGATGGTTACTATGCAACCTTCTCTCCGTTTTATCAGATCAATACAGCTGGTAAATGGACCATTGTGCCAACCGACTGGACCTTTACATCGCAGGTGACACAATTCAATAACAGCGGATTTGAACTCGAAAATGAAGATGCATTGCACCGTTATTCTGCAGCACAGTATGGTTACAATTTTACATTCCCATTAGCTGTTGGGGCAAACGGCCGTTATTCAGATATTGGCTTTGACGGTTTTGAAGATTACCTCTTTACTGCCTGCAACGTCAATGAACATTTTGGATTCAGGGCCATTGAAAATTCATCAGCAGAAGTAAACAAGAGCAATACCAAATCACATACCGGAACCTGGAGCCTGGCGGTGAACGGAACCAAAACAGCAACGCGCGTGTATCATTTGACTTGCGTTACGGCAGCACCCTAGAGACGCGTCCGGTTTGGCTGGTGAGTAAGAATATGAATTGAATTGAAAAAATTGTTGAACGATAATAATAAAAGCAATGAAGCATTTTAGCTGGATAATAACCGTTTTGATCCCGATACTTGTCGGGATGGGATGTGCAGGCACTGCCCATGCACAATGTGATGCCACATTTGTTCCGTCGCATCAGTACCCGGTAACCGGAACGCCCGTTCACTTTCTGTATTGGGGAGATATTACCTATGACCCGTCCGTGAGCTATACGATCGATTATGGAAACGGTACTTCGTCCGGTCCCAACACAGGTGTACTTACAGAAAATAAATTTGGTACCGTGACCTATTCAACGGCAGGAATTTATACCGTGACAGTCACTGTTTATAAAACCTCTGTGTGTACCACGTCTTATTCGCAGAATGTAACTGTTGCTGCAGCAGGTTGTACACCTTCTGTAGCGAGTGTTTTTAATGATCCGCTGGTGACCAATGATGAATATTTGGTACAAGGTTGTGTGGATGAGGAAAAAACATTTACGATCACCTACGGCGGCAGTGGAACATTGAGTTATGTGGAGTGGAATATGGGGGATGGTTCAATTCTTTACACCGCTGCAAATACAGTCAGTTATACTTACGCCGATGCCGGAAAATATTTTGTAACGGCCAAAGTAGTGGAAACCACAGGATGCTATGATTATGCCAAAGTTCCGCTGACTTCTACTTCTTCAAATTATGCTTTTTTCTATTGTGTGGTGGTTTACGATCCTGATTTTGAAATTACGGTTAGTCCGGCAAATCCTGTTGTAGGAAATACGATCAACTTTACCTACACCGGAGATTTGTCTTTGTTTCCGCCCGGCTATACCAATTACTGGTATTACAGAGCCAACATTGACAACGGTGGTTTTTCTTCACCGGCAGCACTTAGCAATGGGCTTACATTGACAGGCAGTGGCTCTTCTTCATGGACAGCGGGTTCCCACACCTATGTAACGGATATCTATGGCGGAGGCACCTGCAGGGGTTACGATACGCTGACTTTTTTTGTAAGCGCGTCATCCTGCGACACCTGTAATTCATTCAAACCAAAATCTGGTGAAACATACTGGCTCAGTGCATGGGTGCAGGAAGATAATGGGGGAACACAATTGTCTACCTACGATGACGTTTCCATTTCATTGGATTTTGTTGGCACCAGTACAACCACGGTGACGCTTACACCAACCGGAGAAATTATTGACGGATGGCAGCGCATTGCCGGTGAATTTACCATTCCGGCAAATACTTATGACCTGGAAGTGAATCTCAACGCCGGCAACCTGACAACCTATTTTGATGACATCCGCATTCACCCGTTTAACGGCAGCATGAAATCGTATGTGTATGATGGCACCACCTTCTGGCTGGTTGCCGAGCTTGATGACAACAATTATGCAACCTTTTATGAATACGACGCCGAAGGCGGTTTGATACGAATTAAAAAAGAAACATCGGGTGGTATTGTCACCATCCAGGAAACCCGTTCAAGTACCGTCAAAATAACTCCGTAAGGACATTGTAGAAATGAATAGTAGGAGAGAATCGCGATTCTCTCCAAAAAAAATATAAGAACGAATCACGTGATTCGTCCATGAATAAGAAAAGGAATATGAAAAATGTGTGTTTGATTTTTTTAGTAATAAGCCGCACCCTGGTTTTCGGTTCAGAAGGCAAGGAGGTTTTGCATGCCATACGCGCCAATTACGAAAATCTGAAATCATTTCAGTCAGATATGAGTTATGCCATTTACCGTGGTTTTGAGTCTGCCACACCGGTAGAAGAATACAGCGGATATTTTTGCAGCAGTGAAAAGGGATCATACCGCCGCATTCACCAGTCTGAGTTTTTTAATTTTTCTGCTGAAGGTATTTTTCTGCAGGTAGATCACCGTGATCAATCCATGTACCTGGCCAACGCAGTTAATGAAAACCTGTTTGAAGCTGATCTGGAAAAATCACTCAAAATCTGCAGCAACATTATTGTTTCACATACCGGCAATTCCCTGGTGGTATCACTGATTTTGGGTAAAATGCATGATTTGCCTTACAACCGCATAGACCTTGATGTTTCAGAAGATTTCTGGATTCAGCGCATCACGTTGTTTTATGCTGCCAAAGCCAACTTTTCAAAAAATTACAACCAGCCTGATATGGACCAGGTGAGAATGGAGATTGCCTATCTGAATTTCAATAAATCATGGAAAGACAGTGAGGGAAAACTCGATGCGGCAAATTACCTGAGTTTCATAAATGAAAGCTATGAGCCGTCAAAGCTCTACAAAAATTATTCAATCGTTGACCTGAGAAAGTAAGTACTATGGAAACAAGTTTCGTAAAACCAATTACACGTATTGTTGATTTACTGACTGTGAATTTGCGCCGTGTTATTTCGTTCAACCTGTTGCCCGCAATGGCAGTAATGATTTTTTCAACGGCGGCTCATGCTGCCTATGAAACCTATACCGTGCGCCGCAATTCCAGTCAGCTGACTGCAGGTTCGTCTTTTTTTATTGTTGACGGAAAATTCAGCCAGTTAGGTTCGGCTACATTTGCTGACCGTGATGCACACCTTGAGTTGCGGTTTGGGGTAGACGAGCGGACCAGTTATGCCAACCTCAGTACGGTTTCAAATTTTACCCTGAATTTGAAAGTGACACCCTACAGCTCAACCAACGTAGCCCAGGCACCCATTAATACGTCACTGACAGTTTCATATTCCCTGGCGCCCAACGATGCCTACGTAGACATGGATTTTTACGAACTGGCCAATTATTACAAGGCCAATATTTACATTACCAGCGTAAGCGGTACTGTGCCACAGAATGTATACCTTGAGGGGTTGGTGAGTGCAGACCGTTTTTACCACATTGACAACGCATTCACCCCTTCTATATCAGCCAACCATGTTGTCTACAGCGCTGTGGACGGTTCTGAAACCGTATCATTCAACGTTTCCGGCGGTACCACGGTTGGTGCCGGTGAAATTGAACTGGCGTGGAATTACATTACCGGTGCAGAAGAGTATGAACTGCAATACACCTGGGTAGATAATTATGACAGGGCGGCATCAGCCATAAAAATGAGCATGCGTGATTTTGAACTGAACAACACGCGTATTATTACCAAAGGCCAAAGTTACCGCATTCCGGTGGTGTATGATAAAGGCTATTTAATCTATCGCGTCCGTGCTGTTGGGCGCTGGAGTCAGCCGGGTGCTACCCAAAACCTGGATAAAAATTATTACGGCAGATGGAGCACCTATGGCACAAGCCCAACTTACGTGTCTGACTGGTCATCCAAAGTACAGTTTACCACCAGTTATGAAGACCTCAAAAACTGGCAATACCAGGCTGTTTTTGCAGAGTCCGGAAAGAAAAAAGAAATTGTCAGTTTTTTTGACGGCAGTTTAAGAAACCGGCAAACAGTTACACGCATTAACAGTAATAACGAAGCCATTGCCGGTGAAACGGTATATGACAACCAGGGGCGTTCAGCCATTCAGATTTTACCTGCACCGGTTGCAAATCCGGCACTGCGTTATTATGAAACACTCAACCGCAACGCGGCGGGTACGGCTGCCTACAACCATACCAATTTTGACTGGGACAATACCTTGCTGGCACCTTGTACCAGCGCGGCTCAAACCATGTCTACTGCTGCCGGTGCATCCAAATACTATTCAGCCAATAACACCGCCGAAAACAACTGGCAGGATTATGTTCCCCAGGCAGGCGGATACCCGTTTGTACAGGTAGAATATACACCTGATAATACCGGACGAATCAGGAGACAGAGTGGAGTGGGTACCGCACATGCCATTGGCAGCGGACACGAAACCGAATACTTTTACGTGCAGCCATATCAGGAAGAACTGAACCGCTTATTCGGGTACGAAGTAGGGTATAAAACACGCTATAAAAAGAACATGGTGGTAGATGCAAACGGACAGGTTAGCATCAGCTACATTGATCCGCAGGGCAGGGTGATTGCCACAGCCCTGGGCGGTTCTAACACTACCGGCGGCAATGGTGCTGACCCGGCTTTATTATCACTGGCATCAGAAGGCGGCGCTAATCACACCAACCAGATTATTGATTTGCTGAACAAAGATGGTGTAGACGATGTGGATACACCGCTGGATGATAACCTGCCGTTCAGTACCGGTACGTACGGTCCGCTGAATGATGCATTGGTATTGTCAACACAGATTAATGCTACCGATGACGGAAGCCTTTATGAATTTGATTACCGCATTCGCACCAGTTCATTTTCTGATGGGTGTATGACTGCAGGCAAAGCATACCCGTTTGCTTATACATTAGGCATTGATGTACAAAACGATTGTGGAAACAGTGTACTCAACTACGCCAGCACCATTGCACCCATCAGTACAACTGTGGTTGGTACAACCGGTGCGGGTTATACAGGCACCACCAATGTGGATCAAACGTTTTCATTTAACAGCACCCTGAGTACAGGATCGTATGCTGTCAGTAAAATTGTTCAGATAGACCAGGCCAAACTGGATATTTACCTGGCTGACTACCTGGCCACCAATACCTGTTTGCTCACACCAACCAGTTTTGATATTCCAAGCACCATTGATTGTGGTGATGAACTCACCACAGACCCGGTAACCATTTGTTCTGTTACTATGGGCATGATGCTGGCGGATGTAAGCCCCGGCGGACAATACGGTGATTACAACGGCGGAGTTGGAATGGACCTGAGTGTTTTTTCAAACCCCAATTACCTGGACAATGGTACGACCTCTAATACAACCTACAATTGGCAAAACCCATCAACACCCTATATGGAGGCTGATGGTGTAACGGCCTCCCTGGTGATGTATGGCGGCGTGCTGACAAATCCAAAAGATTTGCCGCTGGCGGTTTTTATTGATGAATGGCGTCCAAGCTGGGCTGAATCACTGGTGCCGTATCACCCTGAGTATTGTTACAAAGCCTTTTTTGATGCACTCTGTGATCACACTGAAACGGTAAACGGTACTGCTTACTCCACTGAAAGTTTTGACGCAGCACTGATGCAACTGGGAACATACGCGTATGGCAGCAACACCAGTACCAACCCATTCAGCCTGGACCTGACCATAGCCGTTTCAGGTACCTGGAATATTCAGTCCATTGACCCGTATTTTGATTATTCCTTTCCGCTGATTGAAGGGTTAACCAGTTTAACACCCAGCGAAAATCAATTGAAGTATGATTTAATGAATGCCATTTTGAGTGATTACCATGACCTCAATATTTCACTGCTTGATTTTTGCATCAAAGCAGTGGTGTGTGGAACCGACCTTGCCGGTACCTGCACCATACCCGCCATTGGCACACTCAGCACCGCACAACAAGACCAGGTGTGGGTGATGTTCCGCCAGATGTATATCTCAGAAAAGAAAAAAGTAAACCAGTATTTTGTTGATCTCTATGCGTTGAAAAATGGCTGTTACAACGGGTACATTGGTGGTGATAACACATCAGGCAGCACGGTTAACTTTTTATATTATACCACGCTGATTGATGATGCCATTAATTTTTACCTGGATATTGCAGCCGTTTCAGAACCCTGGATGGGAGGTGGTTCGTATGCCGGTTTGTTTGAAGACAAACAGCAGCGCTTTGTACCTATCTCAAACCTGTATGATGATGGTGTGCCGCCAACAACCGCTATAACGGAACTGCAGCAAAGCACCGATGAAAATGTATATGCCCAAACCGGTATTTGCCCGCTGGCCATGGACGTACAATTTTTCCTGGATGCCCTGGCGCAGGGTGATTATTTTGATAACTCCAACATACCGGCAATCAGCCTGCCTGCATTTACAGCTGATTTGTATACCGCCATGGGCGGAACCATTATGACCACCGGCGGTACAGCCGTTGACATTGACAACACCATCAACGGTTCAGGCAACCTGGAGATTGTATCCAGCAACGCCAGCGGCGGGGCCAACCTGACGGATAAAATTACACTCAATCCGCCATCGGGTTTAAGCTGGTCAAATTATGGCACCAGTTGGGTGATTGAAAGCATGAGCATGCTCTATTACATACCGGGTAGTTTATCTGGCAGCACATACAGTTTCCAGGTATTGGCTGAAATTAACCAGGGCGGTACTATTACAGAGGTGGTGATGACCGGTACCACCCTTGGAATTGAAATTGGTGAATGCCAGTTTGACCAGCCTTGTGAACGCAATTCAAACCTGGGCAGTGAGCTGGTAAATGTATTTAGCTGGCTGTTTGCTGAAAATCAATTGACCAATACCACCACCGATGTGGCCCTGAGCAGCAACCTGAGCTGGTATGACAACAGTGAGTTGCAAATGCAGTTGCTTGATTTTGGTTCAGGTGCATTGTATGACGGCATTTCTGCCGGTGTGTTTGACATCAAAACCACCGATTATAAAATCACCGTGAATTTTGGATCATCATACCCTGCGAATATGGCAACCATTACCGGCGGTACCCTGGTTGGGTCTACCCTTACCATCTGGTATTTTAATACATCCGATGTTTTGGTTTCTGCAACCGCAACGGTGACCCGTACAGATTTGTTACCAACACCAACCACCATAGCCTTTGATCTGGATTGTGGTTGTGATGAGGAAGTGTCGCTCGAACAGCGTTTTCAAAATTTCATGAACAGCCTGATGGATTATTATTATGCCAATGGTACGCCATCTCCAAACGGTATTGAAACTCCTGATCTGGCTGCATTGGAACCTAATATTGGGTTAAATGATCCGGGGATTTATGATTTTGTTTACAACCAGAATAATACTTTTCATTTCTATTTTGACAAAGATCACACCTGTGGATTTGAGTTTGCCCCGGGCTCCGGTCAAAATCTTACCGGCATTGTTGAAATAAGCAACATTCAGTTTACACACACCAATGGCGTTATCAGCCAGATAACGTTTACCGGGGTGCGTAGCAACGGAACCACCGTAGATGTTCATACCACTAATTCCACCCCGGGTTGTTTTACATTTGAACCTTGTGACGGTTGTATACCACAACCCGTGGCACCGGTAAGCTGCACCAGCACATTTACCAGTTACAACAATACCATCACCGGACTTAACAACACCATTCTTACAGCACCTACACCTGATCTGGATCCTGCAGATGCAGCCTTATTCCCGGTATACACCCAGGCTGAATTCTGTGACCAGAATCTGGCGTATGTCACCACCGCGTATTTGCACTACCTCACTGTAATGGGCGTTGCTGATCTTGACAATGTAAACTACCTGAGCATTGGTGAATTTGGAAATACCTGGCTGCAATACGGCTATGAGTCCGGCCCTACAGATCTGAGTGACGTGGTTGATTTGTATGAAACATACGAAGATACCCATGCCGGTTTCAGCTGGAATGAATATGTCAATACCCTGTATATGAATGATACCGTGTGCCCGCCAAACCCAATGGCAACGGCTTTGCCAAACATTACCGTAACCTACCCGTGTGAGCAGCTCACCCAAAATGCGGATGCAGCCAACACAGCCACGCAGTATGACATTTACCTGCAAAATACCATTGCCAGCTTTAAGCAGCGTTACATTGAAGCAGCCATGACATCACTTATTGAAAACTTTACCATGGAATACCCTGACAAGGAATTCCATTACACCCTTTATTATTATGACCAGGCCGGTAACCTGGTGCAAACCGTGCCACCTGCCGGTGTTACGCGTATTGAAAGCGGTACCATCAATGAGCCCGGCATTACCAGTGTGCGCAGCAGCAACCCGGCATCACCGCCAACCACGCCTGATGTTTTACCGGCCCATACCCTGGCCACCAATTACCGGTACAACTCACTCAACCAACTCATCAGCCAGACAACGCCTGATGGTGGCACCAGCTATTTTGCCTACGACAATTTGGGCCGCCTGGTGGTTTCACAAAATGCCCTGCAGCTCTCTAAAAACCAAATGAGTTATACGAAGTATGATGAATTGGGCCGTATTGTGGAGGTAGGTGAAATGAATGTGGCCGCAGGTACCTTTTCATTCAACGCCAACGGCCGGTTAATTTATACCAGCGGGTCAACCCTGGTAGATGTTTCTGCCAGCAACTTTCCGGCAAATATTTCCACCAGCCGTGAAGAGGTAACCGTAACCGTTTATGACCATGTATTAAGCAGCACGGTGCAGGCTATGTTTGCCAGTTATGCAGCTAACAATACACGTAACCGCATTACCGGTGTACTCTATTTCAACACCGTTACCGGTTCAACCAACATGACTACTGATTATGCCAACGCCACCTTTTACGATTACGATGTACACGGTAATGTAAAAGAAGTGGTGCAGCAAAATAAAAATGCTGATTTGATAGCCTTAACCACATCAGACCAAACCATTAAAAAAACGGTGTATGAATATGAACTGGTGAGCGGCAACGTAAAAAAAGTAACCTACCAGAAAGGCAAGGCCGACCAGTTTGCGCATAAGTATATGTACGATGCAGATAACCGCATAACCAGGGTATACACCAGCGCCAACGAGCGTATATGGGAGCAGGACGCCAAATATTTCTATTACGACCACGGCCCGCTGGCGCGGGTAGAAGTGGGTGATAAAAAAGTACAGGCAACGGATTATGCCTATACCATACAGGGCTGGTTAAAAGGGGTGAATTCAGAAGACCTTGACCGCAGCACCGATATTGGAAACGATGCCCAAAAAATAACCACCAACCGCATGAACGGTAAAGATGCCTATGCCTATTCATTGCATTATTTTGCCAATGATTACGACGGACGTTTTGACAACAACTTTTTAACCTACAGTGAATCTGTTGTGCCAACCGCCAATACACACCAGTTGTATAACGGCAACATCAAAGAAATGTATACCAACATCAGCAAAGACGATGAAACCATTTTGGGTGCATCACACACCAGCTACCGCTATGATCAGCTGAACCGCATCCGTTCTATGAACCAGGAAAAACTGACAACCGTAACGGGTACCATTACCCTTACAGCCGGCCGGTATGAAAGCATGTATAAATACGACGCCAACGGAAACCTGGATACCTTGAAACGCTGGGCTGATAACGGCACCGTTAAAACCGCCATGGATGATTTGAAGTATGGATATATTGCAGGCAAAAACCAGTTGGATCATGTGGATGATGCCATTACGTCTGCTGCTTTTACGGTAGATGTAGATGATCAGAATGCAGGCAACTACGTGTATGACCCCATTGGTCAGTTAACCCGTGATGTGGCTGAAGACATTGATACCATTAAATGGACGGTGACGGGCAAAGTGAAAGAAATTATTTTCAACGATGCGCTGAATGCCAATAAAACCACCACCACCAACCGCATTATTTTTGAGTACGATGCGATGGGAAACAGAATTTCCAAAAAAGTGGTGCCATTAACCGGTACGCCAACTACAACGTTTTACGTGTACGATGCGCAGGGTAATGCAATGAGCATTTACCGGCACGATGAAGTTGGTGCAAACAAAAATTTGTACCTTAGCGAACGCAGCATGTATGGTTCATCACGCATAGGAGTAGAAAACATTGACCAGGTAGTGGCCAGCACCCTATCAGGCAATGTAAACATTGTTACCCGCACCCAACGGTATGTAGGTGACAAACGCTTTGAATTATCAAATCATTTGGGCAATGTGTTGAATACGGTGACAGATCGTAAACTGCCGGTGACAGAAACGGTGAATTACCCGTGCTTTGACAGCGGATCATTGGAATATGCTGCATCAACTACCAATTTAACACCGGGCCTGGGTACTCAAATGACGCTGGAGGCCTGGGTAAAAATGAGTGTTTCAACCGGCGTGCATACGGTGGCTTATTTTATGAGTACCGGTATAGGGGCCAAGGGAATGTCCATAAACATTATTAATGGCAAGGCCAATTTGACAGGCTTTAATGGCACGGGTGGTGCAGGCTACAGCGCAACAGGTACAACTGTTGTATCTGATGGCAAATGGCACCATGTGGTAGGTACATCAGACAATGGTGTCTGGAAAATTTATGTAGATGGTCAGGTAGAAGGTACAACCAGCAGCACTGCCGGAGGTTTTAGTGGCTTAAGTGTGCCGTTTTATATTGGCCGTGCCGGCGCAGGTACCAATTACCTGAAAGGGTGTGTGAAGGAAGTGAGTATGTGGAATTACACCAAAACTGCTACTGAAATTGAAAATAACTTTGAAGATTATGTGGGCTATACGGGCTCAGAATCGGGTATAAAAGGATATTGGAAATGCAATGACGGCGCAGGTACTCCAAATACACTGGTTGATCTTTCCAGTTCGGCATTGACTTTAACGGAATATAATTCACCGTCATGGTCAAGTGATGCGATGGTTGATTATTATACGGCTGATGTGCAATCGTATTCTGATTACTTTGAAGGCGGTATGCTTTTACCTGGACGCAATGGAGGTAGTGATTATCCATATGGGTTCAATTCTATGGAGAGTGACCCAGAAATTTCAGGTGAAGGGAATTCCTATACAGCTGATTATTGGCAGTATGATCCACGATTGATTAGAAGGTGGAATATTGACCCTGTAACAAAGCATTACGAAAGTCCTTATGCTGCCTTTGGTAATAATCCGATCATATTTATTGATCCGCTTGGATTAGATAAAATTGTTACAATGGTTTCAACGGCTGGTGCAGATATTATGCAGTCGACTACCATTACAAAAAATGCGGTACTTCCTGTAAAAACACATACGCCTGAAGACGCTACTTGGCAGCAAGTTCAGCAACAAAGAAGTTGTAGTGATTGTGGAAATCCTTATCACTATGTAGTCACAAGTATGCAGACATCCACCACTGAAGTTGTTACTACAGAATATACGACAACTATAACTTATGCTACTGACGGTAGTCCTGTAATTCAGACTGTCGGATATCAAAAAATTGAAACTGTTGTGACCACCACTTATACTGGGTATACACAATATGAAGACGGTACAAAAATAGGCGGGGATGAAGAGTTCGGGGTATGGAGTTCTGATGCTGTAGTAAAGGATTATAACGAGCTTAGATTTGATGATTTTGCTCCGGGTACTGAAAAATTAGGTGCTGCAGCAATATATAGTAGGCAGCAATGGGGAGTTTCTCTTAATCAAGTAAGCGGTTATGAGGGGGATATAGATAATCAAAAAGATGCTGGATTATCATTGTTTACTCAAGTAGCCATTACTGTTGCGAGTGCGAGGTTGAATCCTGTGGGTGGTATCATTGTTGGTTTGGGAACTATCGCTGTTGATGGATCTGTTGACAGGGGGATGGAACAATTGGAACATCTGCATGAAGTAACAACGAGAGATAATGGAGAGTCACGAACTTATGTATTAAATGATGACGGTAATATTAATGTGAGCAAAACACAACAAGCAAACGGAACACTATGGACAAAGAAAAAATGATAGAAAAAGAGGTTGATGAATTAAAAAGGATTAATCGCTCCCCTTTATATATTGTTTCAACGATTATAATTTTGTTGGCAACGGTAGTAGTTAGTGATGTACTAGAATTGGAAATAGCAGAATTAGCATATCCAATAAATATCCTTAAGCTGATAATAATTTTTGTTCAGATTTGGATTGTGGTAAGAGCCTTTCTAGTTCCTGTTTTCATCATTAATGGTGATACCATTCTTGCTTATGGACGATTCTATGGCAAACACAGTTTTTCTAAGCAAAATGTTATTGGAATAAATTTTAAAGGACATTTAAGGCCGCTCATCATAAAGCTGACAGGGGACTCTAAAATTCGATTTTTTGCTCAAGATATTAAAACCAAAAATTTAAAAAAGTTCATGCGATATTTATTTCCTGAAAGTTTTGAAGCAGTTTATGGTGAATTAGGAATAAGTTAGTACACCAACCGTGGCGGTATTTTGTAAATGGTAAGCGGTAAAATGCAATTTGTAGGGCGTATTGGAACTACCACCACTTATACATCAGGTTCTGGCACCACCAATGTGGCAGATGGTAAATGGCACCATGTGGTGGGTACAGTTGATAACGGTGTTTGGAAAGTGTATGTAGACGGACAATTAGAATCAACTTCAAGTACCAGCGTTGCCGGTAACTTTACCGGCCTGGTGCAAAAAATGAATGTGGGCCGTGTAAATACCACCGGTACAACTTACACCAGTTGGGCCAAGGCTTGCATCAAAGAAGTGAGCATGTGGAATTATACCAAAGCCGCTGCAGAAATTGAAACCAATTTTGAAGATTATGTTGGCTACACCGGCTCAGAAACCGGCCTGAAAGGGTATTGGAAAGTGAGTGAGGGCAGTGGCACTAATTACGACGACGTAACCAGCCAGAGCAATGATTTAACCACCACCGGTTCACCATCGTGGTCAAATGATGCGATGGTAGATTATTATACAGCTGATGTTCAATCGTATTCCGATTACTTTCCATTTGGGATGATGCTGCCGGGGAGAAATGGTAGTGCTTCTGACTACAGATATGGTCTGAATGGAATGGAAAAAGATTCTGAAATTAAAGGTGAAGGAAATAGTTATACTACGGATTTTAGACTATATGATCCGAGGATCGGTAAATGGCTTAGTTTAGATCCTGCCGAAAAAAAATATCCTGGTTTTTCCCCGTACAATGCTTTTTTGGATAACCCAATGTATTATTCGGATCCAAGAGGGGATGATCCTCCTCAAAATTTTAAGCAATACACAGCCGCAGGTGGCGGATCAATTCATCTTCCTGCAGGTGCTAATGTAACCACTTATTCTCAACAAGATTATAGTGATGCTGTTGAGAAATATGGTCAGGCTACTGTTGACCAGTCAGGTATTCAGGTAGGGCAAGTAAAAAGTTTTTCTTTTGGAAGTCAGGAATTCAATAACAAGATGGTATCACCTGGGTCCAGTGGGGTAGTTAAATCGGGTGGGTATGTTAATTCACAAGGAGAACAATATAAAACACCGGATATTAGCTTTAGTGGAGGGACACTTCAAACAGAAATGAGCTTGAATTTTTCTTTAGAAAATACTGGCAGTACTTCAAGCGCTCAAGTAGTTCAAGTTGTTGAAACGACGAACAAAGAACCAGAAGCAACTTATACTTTCGACAATGGAAGACAAATTGGCTTTGTTGATGGGGGGGTAAATTCACCTATGACCAGAGATCCTCAATATCCAGATGGAGTAAATCCAGGAGAACCATATTATATTTATACTGCGTCAAATGGGGGGGCTACAGGGGCGGTTTCTACGAGTAATGGGTCTTCGGATATATGGGTTTATGATAAACCAAATGCTCAGGGAAATTCATTTGCCTCAGTTCAATTCCAAACAGTAATTGTTGCAACAAATTTTTATGGGTCAGGTGTGGATGTAGTGATGGGAACGTATAACTGGGGATTTGTGAATAATAGTATGACTAATACAATGATGCAAACTCATCAGTCAAATACTGTAAATTTTGTTGCACCTACACCTAGAACAATGGATATAATACAGAATGATTACCCACAATATAAAATAATGCAATAATGAAAATTAGAATTCGGGCAATGTTAATGGTATTGTTATTACCCCAAATGTTTTTTAGTGGGTGTGGAAATAATAAAGGAACAGAAGACAAAAAAACTTTTAGTGAGTTCGTTCTACTGGTTGAGAAAAAGCTTCAAGATTCAGAGTCGAGCAATTTAAAATTGGATAAGAATAATTGTATTGAATACATTCGTATTTACAATACCATAAATTATTATGATCTAAACAAAGGCCCGTTGTTCTCAAAATTCACATATCTATTCGAAAATACCTTGCTTGCAAGGATTATTGGAGTTCTTGAGTGTGGTTCTTCAATGGGTTACGGCCACTATTGTGAGAGTGTTGATTTGTATATTGGTGGCAGTTTGAAGTTTGCTGAAAATTCATATTTTGAAATAACCGGTGAGTATTTTGAATATGTTAAGAATGGATATGAACTCCCTCAAAAGTAGGGGTACCATTTCAAAATATCATATTGCTTCAAAAGCCCGGATTTTCCGGTAGTGTTCCAAATGTCACCTGAGCAAACATTAAAAAATTAAAGATTGATTTTTAGACAATTAAGAAGAGGTAACACTAAAAAGCAGACCCTATCAGCAGGTCATTTCAAAAAAGAAAAGGCTGTAGGGTGCATGAAATA
>JACPUU010000003.1 GCA_016192075.1 Bacteroidota bacterium
GCAAACTGGAAATCCTACGCCTTGACAGCATCAACGCTATTGTATCAGGAACCTTTGAGATGACCTTCTACAATGAAGGCTGCGACACTATAAGAATAACCGATGGAAGATTCGACATCAAATACAAATACTAAAAATTAGAAATCATGAAAAATACTTTACTAATAATACTATTTATGGCTTTTACAGGCCTTTTAACCCATGCACAAGACACCACCGTTGTGGTTGACAGTGGAGCGGTTGATATAAATGCCGTACTTGACCATGCCTTTGACGACCTTGACTTTACAGAGGCTACTACCGGATTTTTATTCGATAGGGGATTTTGCTATTTTGATGAAAGCCTATACCCCGGAGATACGCTTGACACCACCAATTTTGGAAACAAGGAATTGCTTATCACCATGTACGCTTCTATGTTCAATTGGCAACTAAACGACCAGGGTTTGGCCTCCTTGGCCAGCTATAAAAACAGCTTTCAGAACAACAATGAGGCTGAAACATTGGCGGTTTCCATCATACATGCACAATACAACCGTTTTAAGCCCAACATAATTGACGACAATCTAATAAGTGTTTCTAACAATCAATACCATGATGTGGTTTCGCGCCCCGAATCCCCTTATACGGCCCACCATGCCGTGGCGGCATCCACCTACCACACACAAATTGCCAATATGAACCCGGTTTTCTATTTTCCATCATCCTTGTTCATCAACAAAAGTGGTTTGAGCCTTCAATCGCTTCAAGTTGATTTTGACGATGGCAACGGTTATCAAACGGTGAGTGTGGGAAGTTATAAATCGATAACTTATACCATTGGTGGCGAAAAGGAAATACGCTATAAGCTCAATTATTCAGGAAGTCTTACCTACACGGCACATTCAAAGTTGGAGGTCATTGACCTGAGTATATTGAGCTATGCTGCAGTAGGTGATTTTCAAGAAATGTTTGAACCCGATCCTGGTATTTTGGGTTTTTTCGGCCACGCAGGCGCCATAGTTACCGTGGCCTACGGCTGCGGGCATGATGAAAGTACGGGTATAAGGAAGCCGTTGATTATTATCGAAGGTTACGATCCGGTTGTTGCCGACCCCATCCCTTTGACTCCAGGATCTTCACATGTTGGAGTTGGCTTAGATTTTCATTTTATTTGGGGCCAATTGTTAGCTGCAGAAAATAGTCTTGAAACCGAAATAGAAGACGCTTCATACGATTTGGTTTTTATAGACTTTATGAATGGGGTTGACCAAATACAGCGCAATGCTAGGGTAGTAGAAGAAGTAATAGAATGGGTAAACCAGGAAAAGGCAGCCAACGGCAGCACCGAGCCCAACACCGTAATTGGCTTTAGCATGGGCGGCATTGTAGGCCGCTGGGCGCTAAGAACCATGGAAAACAATAATATTGATCACGATACACGGCTGTTTGTTTCGTATGACTCACCCCACCGGGGTGCCTATGTTCCATTGGCTTATCAGTATATGATCAGGCATTTAGATGGGTTGAACCTGCCAGGTGGGCTTGGCCTTGCCGATGTGTTCACCGATTTTGCCGAAGTTGTGGATATGATCAATGCCCCTGTCAACAGCCAATTATTGCTTTATCAAGATCCTGGGTCTATGCCAACACGTGGATCAGTGAGTACTACCTACACCAACAGACCAGTTCAAGATAATATTACCTTTTTGCAACAATTGGATAATCTGGGCTACCCAGAACAATGCCGAGTAATAGCAGTGGCCAATGGCAGCCAAATCAATGTAGAACAGGCAGTAGGAGGAACTCCAATAGCTGATAATGGTCTGTTGTTTGAAATTCAGAATAATCTTGGTTTTTTTACCCCTCAATGGTTTGTAAACCGAGGTGTTCCTGTGATGCGAATTGCAGGTGCAGATGTGGACTTTCAGCTTTTCGCTCTACCAGATATAAATCAAGGTAATCAAATTATTTATAGCGGTAGAATTTCATTTGACCTGATAGGACTAGGAAGGATTGACCTAATAAATTCTATGGTAACGGTTAATGGATCGGATTGCATGGAAAACAAACCAGGTGGCGTTTTTGACCTAGCGGCTTTCGGTATTGATTTGAGCACAGCCGGAGTGCCGGGTTTAAACGAACCGGTTAATCGTTTTTGCTTTATTCCTACGGTAAGTTCACTTGATATTGATTTGCCATCAGGCCAGGGATATAATTATCATGTTCAAAACGGTGACATATTGAATCCATCCAATAAACAAACACCTTTTTGCACCTACATTGCACCTGATGGCAGTATAACAGGTGCTGTTGACAATGAGCTACATGTGGACTTAACCCTGTACAACACCGCGCTTTTGATAGATGAGGCCATTGATGGACCAGTACCTATTATTCAAAACACAACTTATAATATTGGTCATGCATCAGAGTTTAGTGTGCCAACCATTGTGGGCGACTTGGAAATAAGGAATAATGGAACACTTTATATCAATAAACACGATGAAATCGGTTTTGCATCAAGTGGCAATCCTGATTCTGACGATAACTCACATCTAAGCGTTTATGTTTTAGGTGGCGAAGATGGTTGTTCATCTAAAGAACTTGTTGTTGAGTCAGGCGGTACTATAGAAATTGGTGACATTGTAAATGGCAATACAGGTAATTTGATTATTGAAAATGGGGGAAATGTAATTTTTGAGTCCGGGTCAAGTCTAATAATACAAAATGGAAGTCAAATAATGGTGAAAAATGGCGGTAACTTGACGTTTGAAGATAATGTTTCTATAGTTCTTTCAGGAAGCAACGCCACCCTCGAAATCCATGGAACCCTCGAGCTCGCCCCCAACGCCACCTTCACCTTCACCGGCTCGGGAAAAGTAATTTTCAATGGCGCGGTGCCCAACAACATACAGTTTGGCGCGGGCAGCAGCATAGAGATCATGGGCAACGGCCCCGGCCACGTGGCGGTAGAAATCCACCAGGCCGACC
>JACPUU010000006.1 GCA_016192075.1 Bacteroidota bacterium
TGGATCTTTGTGTCTTCTTCGTGCTACTTTGTGGAACAGCGCTTTGCTTAAATTATTCCACAAAGGCTCACAAAGGAAAAGAAGTTTCACAAAGGAAATCTACACCACCTGGGTTAACTAAGGACTTATTTTTAAACCGCGTCTAGGTGTTTTTTGTCTGGATGGCGCCTTGGTAAAGTTGTCGCACCTCCCGCGCATTCTCCAGCCACGAAAATTGTTTTGCATGCGCTTTTCTTTTTTCTGAAAGATCATCTTCCCGGACCGCTTTTCGAATACCCTCTTCAATTGAATCTACCGAAAGCGGATCAACAAGTTCAGCGAGCCCACCACTGATCTCAGCAGTAGCACCGTAGTCGGTGGTCACCACTTTTTTTCCAAATGAAAATGCCTCCAGAATGGGAAAACCAAATCCTTCAAACAAAGACGGAAAAAGAAACGCCTCACACCCGGTATAGAGCGCCTTTAGCTCACGGTTACTCACTTTTTCAATGTGCAGAATGTTTTTTTCTGAAAGATTTTCGTGCAGGTAGTTATGTCCTACCAATACCAGCTTATATTCTGAAAATGCGGTGTTGAATTTTTTAAACGCGGTAATCAGGCGTTTGATGTTTTTGTGTTCCCTGATCTGGCCGACATAAAGCAGGTACTGCCCTGACACCTTCAATTTCTGTAACAAACGACTGGCCTCGTTGCGATCCAATTGATTAAAGTCTGCCTCAAGTCCGTTATAAATACGGTGAAAACGATTTTTATCCGGTGCCAGTTTGTATTGCTCCAGCACCTCTTTCTGAATGCTGTCTGAAACAAAGATTACTTTTTTTGCATGCTTCAATGTAAGCGCAAGTGATCGTTTAAAATAGAACGATTTTAACCCAAAACGGTCATCAAATTTTTTGACGGTTTTATTTGAGTTGGTATCGTGAATGGTAGCAACTACCGGAATTTTACCCGTAAAAATGGGGGCATCCAGGTGTGGATAATGGTACACATCCGGTTTGTATTTTTTAATGATCCGGCCCATTACCAGGTAATTTTTTGGACCCATGTGCGCTGTATGCACCGTTTCTATTTTAACATTCTCAAATTTTTTAAGCGCCTTAAAAATGGCATTGTCTGATTTAATGGTTGGGTTGATCAGCACAATCATTTCATCATCGGTAAACTGCTGCAGGTATGCATCCAGCAAACAAATTATGTAACGGCTGATACCGCTGAAATAATTCAAATGAACCCGTGCATCAAATACTATTTTCATGACCCGATGATTGCTTTAAACCGGTTCATTTTTGAACCTGGAATCAAAAAATAATAGCCATCTGCCGGATCTTTTTCCGCAACCGGTATAAGCTTGTTCTCTTTTTTCTGCATAAACCGGTACCCCAGTTGCTGCATCAGATAAGCCGAAAAAAAAGCGGGTTCAAAACCTGCCCGTTTCAGGCACGGATGTGAAAATTCAATCAGTATAACAGGCTCATGCTGCCTGATCAGTTTTTCCATGCCTTTAAAAGCAACAGGCTCATGCCCTTCAATGTCTATTTTTATAAAATCAACCGATCCGGAAACCGGTACTTCATCCAATGCAATGGTATCAACGGCAACAGTGACTGCATTCTCAGACGATGAATCAGAAATATGCGCAACACCGGTATTGGGTGCTCCAAAATCAAGCAGCGGAATGGTTATGGTAACACTGCCTGCCCGATCACTCACGGCTTTGTGAAAAAGTTTAACGCGGTCAAGGTTAAAATGAGAAACAACCCGCTTCAGTACCCCAAACGTAAACGGCACCGGCTCAAATGAACAAACCAGCCCCTTTGCAGCCAGCTTTGCCATTAATACCGTATAATGCCCGTAATTGGCGCCAATGTCAAAAACGGTAGATTCAGGCTGAATAAAATGTTTCAGCAATTGCGCCTCCTGCTCGAGGTTATTTCCAGACCGGATGTCTTTGATTTTACCGCGCGCATAAGCCCTTTGGTATACTTTTTCACCAAAGAACCGGTAAATAAATTTTTTGACAGTGCTGCGCGATTTAGTCATGCGTGCTTAAAATTTGATTTTCCAGCTGCAGGTATGAATCTGCCATTTTCTGCAGCGAACAATTGGTCACCGCAAAGTTATATGCATTTTCAGATAAAGCACGACGCTTCTTTTCATTACCCCATAATTCTGAAATGGCGCTGCTGAGTTGCGCAACATTTTTAGGCGGAACCAGAACTGCCGTTTCTTCATTGATAAAATCGTGAATGCCGGGTACGTCTGAAGCCACAACCGGCAGCCCCTGTGCCAACGCCTCCATGAGTGCTATGCTGCTTGTCTCCCCAAACGTGGCGTGAACATAAATGGTTAATTGACCCAGCCAGGTGATCAGTTCCTTTTTAGAAAGCATGCCTTCGAAACAAACCCGGTCAGCCAAATCAAGTTCTTTAACCAGGTTCACCAGCCGCTGTTTTTCAACCCCGTCACCCGCAATCCGCAGCTCAGCCCCCGGAAATTCAGACAGAATAAGGCAAAACGCACGAATTAAGGTATCATGATCTTTAATGGGTACCAGGCGTGACTGCATGCCAATCACCAATTGTTTTGATTGCTGCTGAACCGGTGCATTAAAATAAACTGCCGGAATGCCGGTTTGAATAACCACCGATTTTTTTTTGCTGAAACGCTCTTTTAATCCTGTCCGGGCTTCATCACAATGCGCCTGCGTCAGAAATACAACCCGGTCAAACCGCTTTTGTGCAAACCGGGTGCGCTTATGATCTTTGGCGGTTTTTAGCTGATTGTTGTGATGTTCAATAAGCACCAGCTTTGCACCCCTGAAAATTTTATGCAGCCATGCCGGAACAACAGCCGCATTGGAATGTACATAAATCAAACCGGGGTTCTGCTTTTTCAAAACCCGCAAAATCTGCCAGGCGGCCTTTACCCCGTAACCGCGTTTTAAAATCGCGTCTGTTACAATTCCGGTTTCGCTGCATTTCTTCAGATAATCAGCCGGAACGGGTTCTACTCCAAAAAAGAGAATACTGGTTTCAGTTGCCGCATTCATGGCACTGATCAGGTTGAAAACATAATCAAAATGTCCGCCTAAACCGGAGTAAATAATATGAATTGATTTTTGTTTCACGATCCGACCAGTACTTTTTTCAGTATAACAAAATTACGGTAGCGCATCAACCGGAACGGTTTAAACTGAATGGACTTCAATAGCAGTTTACAGGCTGTTTTCTTTTTTTTCTGAATAGCCGCATGCAGCGCCGCCAGGTTGGTCAGCTCATGCCGCACATTTCTCAAAACCAAATCCGGATCAGGCAAATGTTGTAACAGTTCAGCCTCAAAAATTGCCAGTGACTGAAGTACTGTTTCAAAAGGTGCTTCCACCATACTTCTGTTCGTATGCTGCACAATCAGTCCTAAACGTTCCGTTGCTATTTCAAATTTATAGGCGCTCAGCAGCAGCAAAATAAAATACCAGTCTTCACCTATTTTAAAATTGCGGTTTTCAGAAAACTGAAACGCATTCATACAGGAACGGTGAATAATTACCTGGCAGGCAAAACGGTTTTGGATACGCTCATATCTGGCAGGATTCCCTGAAACAGAAGGTCCTTTTTTTTCCTGTTCGCCAATACGGTAATTGTAAGGTATGTGCAGGCATTTGGTATTTGTGGCTGCTATCAGTTCTGATGCACAAGCCAGGTAACCCGGTTTAATAAGGTCATCTGAATCCAGAAAAAAAAGATACTCGCCGGTTGCCTGCTGCGCTCCAAAATTGCGGGCAGCTCCACGCTCTCCATTTGTTTTATAAAAGTAGCGGATGCGTGAATCAGTCCATGATTTTACCAGCTCAGCTGTATTGTCTGTACTTCCGTCATCTACCAGCACCAATTCCCAGTTCTCATACGTCTGCTCAATAACCGACTGAATGGTGTTGGCTATACAATGAGCGCGGTTATAGGTAGGAATGACAACAGAAAAAAACGGCTTCATGCAAGCAATTTACCAAGAATTTCATGGATTTTGATACGATAGTGATGATCTGCCGCAAATTTTTTGCGAAACTGCATCTTGTCCGCAGCATTCCATTTGTCCAGGCTGGATGCAATTTCTTTAAACCGCTGTGGAATTTGCGCTTGTTCTGTTTGAACCACCAGATCTTCGGGTACATGCCGGTAAGCTGACATGGGATTTGCCAGAATCACTTTTCCACTGGCCAGGTAAGCCATTAGTTTGTGTGGTGCGTGGTGAACAACTTCAAATTCTTTTTTGAAAAGCACCAGGCAAATATCGGCTGCATTGAGGTATTTGTGTAAGTCATCACCGGGTACGCTGCCCACCATAAATACATTGCTGCATGCTTTCAAACGGGCCAGGTCTGCCTGATTTAAGGAGTCTGTAGAAATATTACTTGGAGTCGTTGGCCCGATTAAAATAAAATCACACTGCCCGTTTTCCTGCGCCAGTTGAACCAGCAGGTTATAATCCACGTGCCGGTGAAAATTGCCAGTATAAACTACCTTTAGGGTATTTCTGCCTGGCAGCGCAATTTGTTCTTTATTGGTAACATCTACATGACAGCCATGACTGGTTTGAAACGGATCAGCCCCCTTTTTCCGGAGATCAGTACAAATCAAATCAGAAAGGCCAACTACCATTTTGGATGTTTGAATCAGTTGCTGTTCATCTGATGCGGGGTGAATGTCTACTGAATGATACAGGGTGTATTTTGTTTGCCACACCTGTTGATTCTGAAACCTGCGCGGATCAAACGACCATACCACATCTGGCTTGCAGCCGAGAAATCGGGCAATTCTTTTTGCCTGAATTTTATAGGCATACTGCCGTATAAACCGCGGCCAGTGATTCAGCCTCGGCAGCACATTTTTATAGGTAATTACATTCAGGTTTTGCTGTACCACCTGCTTTTCAATCTTCATGTTTCCAAACGGGAGTATACTGAAACCAACTGCAGGATTCAGAAAAAAGACCGTGTTATTTTCAGCCAGAAATTTGGCATAATGGTGTTTGGAAAGCAAATTTTTGCCCCAGGATTCGGGTGAAATCAATACGATATGGTGCCCGGTTGTTTCCATTATTTTTTACGTCTGAAGTATTGAATTCCCAGGTAATGACTCCAGGGTTTTTCAATGCCATATTCTTCATGCGGTACAATGGGCAATGTCATCAGGTTTTCAAACTCAGTTTCAGACCATCCGAATTTATTCAGCACAAATTGTTTATCAATCTCCAGCTGCGCCGGGTCGTAGGCCGGTTTGAGCAGTTCTGCTTCAGCCTGCGCTTTGGTAATCTGTCCTGAACAAATCAGTGTTGCCAGGTGTGCTTTGCGTTTGTCTATTCCAAACCTGCGCGGCAAAATATAGCCCTGGTAAAAACGGGTAAAAATATTCTCATAGTGTTTGGCCCCGTAATCTTTCCAGCCCAATTTTTCAATAATTTCTTTTTTTGCGGCATCCTTGTTATAATCAATCCAGTTAAGCGGACGAATGGAAATCAGTTTATGAATGCGTGATACGAGGTATTTTTCTTTTTGCCTGAAAAGCGGAAATGTCTTGATGGGCACCTTACCAAATTTTGCATGAATGTTGATCAGGTTCTGCGCATCGCCTTTATCAAAATTAAAATTTGCCGGTAATATGGCTTCTGTTACGTAATTGTGACCGCTCAGAATATACTTGATTTTATGTTTGATTGCCTGATCATACAGGCAGGCCAGCATGGCATGATCGGTTGGTACATCAAGGTCGAGCACCCCGGCTTTAAAATACGCTTTTTGAATATCTTTAAATTCCTCCCAGTCTACCACATACGTAAAAAGATCTATTTCCAGTTTGCGGATAATGTTCTTGATGTTTGAAGATGCTTCTTTCGAATTCCAGCCGTTATCAAGGTGCACGCAAAGTACACGCAGGCCGCTTTCTTTGGCTTTAAGGGCCAGATAAGTACTGTCCGTTCCACCGCTGATTCCCAAAATACAGTCGTACTTTTTTCCCTGGCCGCGGCGTTTTAGTTCTGCCACTTTTGCCTGCCATCGCTGCATTCCTTTTTCACCGCTGAGTACAACTTCGGGCAATTCCTTATCATACCGGCGGCAATGACTGCACACACCGGCCTGATCAAATGTTATAGCCGGATCATCAAAATTTGAAAGGACACAACGGGTACATTCCACTTCACCGGTATCACCGGTAAGTATTTTGTATTGCTGATTCAGGCGGTCCATCATGTCTGAACGGCTGCCTTCTTTGCGCACCCGTTCTCTGCCTTTTTCAAGATCAGGAATATTTTTTCCGTTCAGGCAGGCGGTTATAACCTCAGCCAGTTCCTGTTCACTGTAAGCATTCAGCCGCATTGTTACACCATCAAACAACCCGGGATCATAAGGTAGTGGGGGCAGCACCAGCGGGCATTTTGCACTCATAGCTTCCAACGCCGTGTTGGGTGTTCCATCACTCAGTGGTGTCATCACACACATGGCTGCCTTGTAAAATTCAGTCCACATTTCGCGCTGACTCATTTCTTGTTTCAACTCAACCGTGCAGCCAAGCGAATTTGCAAATTCCATGGTTCTGGTAAAATAAACACGATCTATTTTAATGGGTGAAAGAAGAACAAGGGTAAGCTGTTTTCTAACCTCTGCCGGTAAAAGCTGAATGGCTTTTAAAATAAGTTCGTTGTTATAATTTGGCGCCACGTAGCGGGCCAGCAGTATCCGGTTCGCATCACGTTTAACCTGAATCTGGGTTTCAAGTGCAATAATATCCTCTACATTCACCCCGGTGCGGATCACATGAATTTTTTCTTTCGGGAAATCGGGAAAAAGTTTCTGGATACGCTCAGCCTGTTGTGCACTGGTAGAGGTAATAAAGGCGAGCTTTTTGACAATTCGGGTATAAATACGCTCCCACAGCGGACCATTGTATCCGCCAAAAAAGCGCGGCAGATCAATCAGCACATCAGACCCACGGGTGGTGAGAACGAGTGGTTTTGAAAGCCGGTATCCCCAGGGAATATTGGTGCCGTACATAATGTGTACAAAATCAATTTTATTGTCCGCAATGATTTTATCAAGCCGTTTTAATGCACGATTTGTGCGCATAAAACGCTTCACTGAAAATTCAGGAAGGGGCTCTTCAAAAACACGGATGTTATTGTCGTGAATAATTTTTTCAGTATGTTCTGTTTTGTTTGAGTAATCCGTAACAGCACCAATAATGAGGCAACGGTTTTGCAATGAAAAATAGGTGATCCATTTCAAATTGTGAATACAATACGGATCACCGATAAACAATATATTTTTATGACTGATCATTCAAAAACCTCATTTAGTTCATCGGCGTCCGGGTAATTAATCATCACCGAATTGCGGCTGCCTAAAAAACAGAAGAGTGACCCTGCTGCGGCAGCAGAGGCACCGCCCCCGGTTATAAGTTCTTTCATTTCTTCAAGGGATGAAACGCCGCCGGCTACAATTAACGGAACAGGAATGCGCTCAGAAACTGCTTTCACCATGGTTTGATCAACCCCTTTTCCGGTACCGTCAGTATCTGCAAATTGCAGCAGAATTTCACCGGCACCCAGTTGAATAACCTGGTCAATAAACTCAAAAACGGGTATTGCTGATTGCGCGGTGCCGCTTTTGTAAATCACGTGATAACCCGTACCGTTTTTTCTCAGATCAATACAAGCCAGTACTGCTTGTGAACCAAACCGGGCTGCAATTTCAGAAACCAGTTTCGGGTGGGTGTGCAAAGCTGAACCCAGAATTATTTTTTCGACACCGGCATGGATGAGTTTAGCGGCATCCTCAATACAGGTTACACCACCGCCATAACTCAATGGCATAAATGCTTCTTCAGCAATGCGCTTGATAAGTTCAAACTGAATGGGTTGATTTTTAGATGATGCTTCAATATCCATCAAAACCAATTCATCTGCCATGAAATCATTAAAAATTTTTACCGCATTAATGGGATCACCCACATACACCGGATCTGAAAAACGCAGGGTTTTCACCAGGCCTTTTCCGGACAATTGCAAAACAGGTATGACGCGTGGACGAAAACTCATAACCCACAAAAATTTTTAAGTACGGTTAATCCCTGGTCAAAACTTTTTTCAGGGTGAAACTGAACGCCAAATACATTTTCTTTCCGGATTGCTGAATAAAAAGCGACATTGCCATAATCAGTTGTACCTGCACCATAACCAGATGCATTTAATACCCCATAGCTGTGCGTGAAATAAAATTTTTCGGTTTCACCTATCCCGTTAAAAAGCGGATTGGATGCACTGTCGTAAACTGAATTCCAGCCAATGTGTGGTATTTTAGCAGGAGGCTGAACCTTCAGCCGTTCCACGTTTACCGGTACCAGGTTGAGCCCGGCAACATGTCCTTCTTCACTGGCTGAACAAACCAATTGCATGCCCAGACAAATGCCCAGTAAAAATTTTCCGTCGTTCACCTGCTGCTGAATAAATGCAAAAAGATTTTTCTCGTGCAACTGCTGCACACCAAATTCAAAGTGTCCGACACCGGCTAGTATAAAGCGATCACAGGTTTGCAATTCTGCAGGCAATGAACTGATCAGGTAGGGAGAATGGTTGCGCTTTAACGCTTTTTCAAGCGAAAATAAATTCCCCAGCCCGTAGTCGATGATTCCCGTCATTGAACCCTGCGCTTATTCCACAAATAGAATGCATACAAAGTTACCATTTTATCAGTATGATTCTCACCGCCCTGATGACGATTGACGTATTTTTGAAAGAAGGACTTGTTCAACCATTCAGGCAGATCTTGTAAACTATTATCCAACTCCGTTTTCATGCGGTTTCTGAACCATTCGCCAATAGGCACACCAAAGCCCATTTTTGTGCGGTGAATGTCTTCTTCAGGCAGGTATTTTTGAGCAATTTCTTTGGTAATTGATTTGGGAATTCCCCGGTGAATCAGTTCCTGATCCGGAATTTGAGCCGCAAACCGTACCAGGTCACGATCGAGAAAAGGAGACCTGACTTCAAGACTGTTCATCATGGAAGCCCGGTCAATTTTAACCAGGTAATCATTTACCAGCCGGGTGTGTAACGACCCGGTCATCACAGCTCCCAGGATAGAACCGGACTGCTGCCTGGCATCCTGCCAGATACGGCCAAATTCCTGCTCCACAAAACCGGTTGTATCACCCATGAGTTCAAACAGCTCAGCGGGATCAAATCCCATGTTATTCCGGTGAAGCAGCATGGGTTCAGGCAAATTAAACCCATACTTAAACAGCTCCGCTGCAAACTTTGTCCGGGCCGATTTAATGCCACTTTTATGCATTAGCTCCAGCAGTTTCAGAAACCCTTTCTTGGAAGCATATTTGTCCAGCCGCGAGGCGAAATAATATTCGTAGTATCCTCCAAAAATTTCATCACCGCCGTCACCGCTCAGGGCCACTTTTTCATGTTTTGAAATGGCCTTGCAGATAATGGCCGATGGTAAAACGGATGAATCAGCAAAAGGCTCTCCGCATTCTTCAAAAATGTGCTGAATTTCAGATACGCTCAATTCATCCAGTAAAATTTCATGGTGATTGGTATTCCATTTCTCCGCTACTTTTTTTGCAAAAACCGATTCATCAAAACGCTGATCAGAATACCCTACGGTATACGTATTAACGGGCTTACTGCTGTTTTTAGCCATGAGCGCTACTACCAGTGACGAATCAATACCTCCACTCAAAAAAGCTGAAATTCCGACATCAGAAACCATTCTTTTTTTAACTGCCCGTTCCAACAGCCGCTCTGTTTCTTCGAGAATTTCAGTCCGTGAGATTTTTAGTTTGGCCCGGTAATCCGGTTTAAAATAGGTGACCTTTTTTTCTCCGGCAACCGAAAAGTGATGGTATGAACCCGGAGCTATTTTATACACATTGTTGTAAATGCTTAAATGCTCTGGTGTGCTGAGTTCACAAAAATACCAGGCCAGGGCATTGTGATTGAGCGTGAGTTTCAGCGGAAAATTTTCAAATGAGCGGATGTCAGAACTGAATATTATTTTTTTTTCTGAGGCATTCCAATGATAATAAAGCGGCTTTTTGCCAAACGGATCACGCACCAGGAAAAGCTGTTGTGATTCAAAATCGATCAAAGCAAAGGCAAACATGCCGTCGAGTTTTTCTACCAGTTTTTCAATACCAAATTTTTCATACGCGGCCAGAATAACTTCGGTGTCTGACTTTGTGGAAAAGCTACAGCCCAGCAATTCCAGCTCGGTTTTCAATTCAGCGTAGTTGTATATTTCACCGTTAAAAACAATTTCAGCTTTTCCGGAACCTGATTTCAACGGTTGGTTTGAACGGGCATCCAGGTCAATAATTGAAAGGCGGTAATGAAACAATTTACCGGTAACAAAGCTGCGGTCAACCACGCTGACTCCTGTATGGTCAGGCCCGCGGAATTTGAGCGGGCTGTGAAATGCCAGATCTGTTACTCCCTGAAAAGGGGTACTAAACGAGAGGTATCCGGCTAGTCCACACATATCAATTTTCAAAGGTGACTGATCTGTTAACTAAGATTAGTTCGCTTTTTTGAGCGACCTAATTTTAGTTTAATATAATGCTTAATAATAACCTGCCTTTTTCCATCCGCATAAAATCCTCCAGGCACAACTGAAAGTTTCCGTCTGAACAACACCACATCCCTCAATGTACACTTTTTTATCCGGAAAAATTGTTCTACAATACAGTCTCTTAAAAAGGGAATAAGCAGCTCCAGTTCATTTTGTTTACAAACAGTTCTGAAATCATGGAATAAACTTACAATCGCACCCGGTTCAGCTGAATATATCTTCTCAACCATTTCCCCCGCTTTACTTTCAGAAATTGCGGGTAATAAAAAAGTAAGATAATCTTTGGCAATACGTTTGGAATTATCAATCTGACGGTCCCTGTTCGTTTTGGTAAAATTGTTTCCGTGATCACGGTATTTCAGAAGTGCGGACGGAATATTGGTCACGGACAGATTATGTTGAATAGCTTCAGTCCAGAAGCGATAATCTTCTGATCCGTAAAATTCCTGCCTGTATAAAATTCCACTTGAAATAATGACTTCCCTTCGCATCATTACAGAAGGGTGAATGAGCCTGTTTTTAAAAATCAACCCCCACTTGATTTCCTGTCCAGACGACAAAGAATGATATGGCTTTTCACCAGTCTTGTCATTGAAAATAACAATCCCTGTTCCAACAATTGCAATATGTGAATTTTGCTCTAAAAAATGTACCTGTTTCTCCAAACGATCGGGCATGGATATATCGTCCGAATCCATACGCGCAATGTATTTTCCTTTGGATTCAGTAATACCGGCATTGAGCCAATGCAGGTATCCTTTATTCTGATCAGAATGAATGAGCCTGATTCGCGGATCAGTATATTGTTGCAGTATTGCAAGTGATCCGTCAGTTGAACCGTCATTGAAAATCAGAAATTCAAAATTGGTATAGGTTTGATTCAGCATGCTTTCAACTGTTTCCTTCAGAAACTTTTCCGCATTATAAACCGGCATAATAATACTTACCATCCGTATTTTATTTTCTGAATCCAAGGCGTTTTGCAATTGTTTTCCCAAGAATTGAAAATGCAAGTCTGAAACCTTCCCTTCCCTCAGTGACACTGTTCAATTGTTTCCGGTTTGCCAGATAGAGATCAGGATGTACCAGGTTGTATTTTGACGTATCAGATTTTTCCTCTGGGGCGCCCTTTTCAAACAGCAACATATTCTGCCGGTACCACCATTGAATATTCTCATTGCTCCAGATTAAGGGTCTGATGGTGTCCTTTGGTTGAAACCCTCTGCTTTTAAATTTTTCAATCCAATAGGATGGCCACTGTTCATTCACGTGTCCCTGGCCTCCCTGGAACGGAATTGCTGCACTGAATAATATCAAATCGCTACAGGTAATCAACGAATCAATTAGCTGGTCAGCATTTTCTGCACTTATGTGTTCTGCTACTTCCAGGCAAAGTGCCAGGTCATATTTTTTAGGTGACAAATAAGGTGTTGAAAGATCATGACCAACCAGGTATTGACGGTTCACATAAATTTTGCTTTCGCTGAGAATGTAGCTATTATCGACACCAAGAACTTCACAACCCTGATTTTGAAATACACTGAGCCAGCCTCCCAGACCACAACCAATATCAATGACCGACTGAATAGCATAATTCTGACTAAGTATATCTGCAACAATCTTTGCATCCGACTCACGATACGTTTCCAGACTGTACTCGAATTTATTCATTTAAGCAGTTTTGAAGCATACGCGAATTTACGCAATTAAACAGGTCAGTTAATAACTTTTTCACGAAAGTCTAGTTCGGGGTAACCTGCGATGGTTTTTTCAGCCATTTTCTGCGGAGATAATCCATTGCCGGCTTCTCAATAAAATAATGCATTCCGGTGGCTGTGATCAGTGAAAGTACAAAAGCGATCAAAAATTCTGACCATAGTGTCAGACTGAGTACATTCATTACAATAAAACCAAGGCAGGTATGAACGAGGTACAACGGATATGAAACCGCGCCGATGAACAGCAGAATACGTACCTTAAGAAAGGTCAGTCTATTTAACACTAACAGAAAAAACAAACCGTAAAATAACGTAATAATCAGCGCAGATACGGTATTGTAGGAGTACCAAACGAAGACAACGGACAACAACAGCGTTATCTGAAAAAGAGTAAAAGCCGTTCCTGTTTCGCGAGCTTTTTTCCATCGGTAGAACTGTATTCCGGCAATAAAAAACACACCGTATCTCAGGTTAAACAGCTCCTGAAATGGTAGCGGAATATCCAGAAACGGGCAGACAAAAATAAATCCCATCCAAAATAAAAAAACCGCATCAAAATATTCTCTTTTGTTAACGGCAAGCACCATGGCAATTAAGAGATAAAAAGAAAGTTCGGGAAATAAACTCCAATATGCCGGATCAACATTTGGAATATCAAAGAGTTCCTGAGTCATCGTAAAATTGAACAACATTGCTTTCCAGGATACTTCGAGGCCGGGGAGACCAAAAACGGTTACAATGACGGATGTAAAAATGATAGCAAACCAGTATCCCGGAAAAAGCCTGGTCAACCGCAAAAGAAGAAATGTCTTTGCTGATCTGGTTCTTTCAATCGTCATAAAAATTACAAAACCGCTGATCATAAAAAACAGCTCTACTCCCAGGCGGCCATAGCGGAAATTAAACGCGGGAATTGGACTGCCCGAATATTCATAATACCGATATGTATAATGGAACAGAACAACCAAAAGCACCCCAATGCCCCGAAGCGCATCAAGTTCACTAATCCTTTGATTTGTTGTCATTAATCACCAGCGTTTTTAGTTTTTTAATATCGGTCAAATCAAATAAACCCATTTTGACTAAAATAACGGCATAAACAAGCACCAATAAAACCTTAATAAAAAAGGTCTGCCAAAAATCAGGGAAAACCAATGGAACAATATAACCACCCAAGCAAACCAATACCAGGAACAAAATCATCCCAACTGCAATTCTGCCATACGGCAGCTCAATTTTAAAATACCGGTTAGAGATTACAAAAAGAACTATGTTGTTGAAAGCAACACTGATCAATGTTGAAAGGGCAGATCCCAACATTCCGGATTCCTGGATAAAAAGATAATTAAGTCCTATATTCAGGAGTGATGAACAAACAACAACCAGTGCAATGGTGATAGTGCGGTTATTGAGGTTAAGTCCCGGAGCAAACATCATAATTCCACTAAACAATACAGATACATAAAGTACAGGCATAATTAACGCTGCACCGTAATACTGCTCATTCGTAAAAACAACCAGTGTTTCGTATGAAAAAGCACTGATAATCAAGACGCCAAACGTACCCAATGAGAAATACAATTTGGCAATTCGGGCTAACCCTACACGACTCGATTCCAGGTGATGTTTTTCATACAAAATAGGACCAATAGCCATTGAAAAACCGGTGATAATTAAGGTCACCACCGAAGAAAATTTTGCACCCGTTCCGTAAATTCCCAGCTGCGCAGAATCGAGATATTCATTGATAAAAATCCGGTCGGTATAATTGAGCAGCCAGTAAGATAACCCTGCAGGAACCAATGGAATTGAGAAGCGAAGTAACAACTGTAATTGTCTTTTTCCGATCAGCGGTTTTATTTCATTCCTGAGCAGGAACATTTGAATAAAAAGTAAAATAGGGGCGACAATGATAGCGGCGTAATAGACACCTATAAGTCCATAATCAAGCCCTATCACAAACAAAAGTGTCAGCAAAATATTGGACAAAGCATGAATAAACGAGAGCAGTGTAAACTGTTTGGTTTTCCGGATGGACCGGAAATACAAACCCTGAATATAAAAGATCCCGTTAAGCACTACTGTAAGTATTGCAAGATCAAATAAGTTCTCTGGAATTTTTACATCCGATGAAATGATATTAATAAAAAAAGTATCTGCAAAAAAAACGAGTGTTCCAAAAAGCAGGTAAATGATAACCGTAAAACTGATTGCGGTTGATGCAAAAATTTTCTTTTCGGTCAAATCAATAGTACCATCACTGACATAGCGGGTAAGGCCCTGCCCGAGTTGAAGCGAAACAAATGCGGTAAAAAAACCTCCGTAAACGGCAATGATATCCAGAATTCCAAACTCTGAGGGAGAAAAATAGGCGGTATATAAGGGGATTAATAAAAGACTTAACGCACTTGTCAATACACTTGCCAGTGTATATAATCCGCCTTCTTTGAGTAAATCCCTGAGCATGTAGTAAACCGGAAATTTAGCGAATTATCTTTACCGTCAAGCCAATCTGCTCAGCAATTTTCACGCATGTAATCAGAAAGAAGTAGTTTTGCACAAATACACGCCATGAACCTAGTCTTTGCTACACAAAACAGAAACAAAGCCGCTGAAATTCAAAAAATGGTACCCGCCGGTATTACGGTTCAAACCCTTCAGGATATTCAGTGTAACGATGATATTGCTGAAACAGGTTCTACACTTGAAGAAAATGCGTTGCTCAAAGCGCGTTATATCTACAATAAATTCGGCGTTAACTGCTTTGCAGATGATACCGGACTTGAGGTTGAAGCACTGCAGGGGCGGCCCGGTGTATTATCAGCCCGCTATGCCGGTGAATCCAAAGACGCCGGTGACAACATGAACCTGGTACTGGAACAATTACTGCATGAATCTAACCGGAAAGCGCGGTTCAGAACCGTTATTGCGCTTATTCTGGATGGCAAAGAACACCTTTTTGAAGGCATTGTCAATGGGTACATTACAGTATCTATGTCAGGTACAGGAGGTTTTGGCTACGATCCGATTTTTAAACCCGAAGGCTTTGAGGGCACGTTTGCCGAAATGACCGCAGATGAAAAAAATAAAATCTCTCACCGCGGGCTGGCGGTTAATGCCTTGATCGGTTTTTTGAAAACACATACAAATCACCCCTGAAACAAGCCTATTTAGTGCTGATTAAGTCCCGATAAAAAAATTAACGACTAAAAAATATACCAATCGGTATAATTCCATACCTTTGTACCGGATTTGATTTTAGACATGCGTTCAAAAGCACAACAAACATCCGAATACATTATCCAGAAAGTCGCCCCGATTTTCAATAAGCACGGCTATTACGGAACATCCATGGCCGACCTGGTGGAAGCAACGGGTTTGACCAAGGGAGCCATTTATGGTAATTTCAAGAACAAAGAAGAACTGGCTTTTATCGCTTTCCGGTATAACGTAGAGCGGGTGGTATTAAAGATCCGCGAAGAGCTTTCAGGAATTACCTCACCGCTGCAGCAGCTTTACGGACTCACTAATTTTTACCGCACATACAAAACATACACCTTTGAGTATGGCGGATGCCCCATTCTGAACATTGGAGTAGATTCCAAAGACCAGAACCCTGAGTTGCTGGAACGCGTGCAGGAAGTAATACTGCGGCTGCAGGGATACATTACCAAAATGATTCAGAACGGTATTGATGCCGGCGAAATACGACGCGAAATAAACCCCAAAACATACGCCCGAAAATTTTTTACGCTGATTGAAGGCGCTGTATTTATGACTGCTACCATGAATGACGATTCTTACATCCAGGAAATGATGGCACACATTGACGGCATTATCGGGCGCGAACTGGCAGTATAAAATTTTTTGAACACAAATATACCGAACGGTATATTTTTCTAACCCTAAAACAAAAACAATGAATGCAGATCTGATTTTTTTAAAAACGTACTTCGGCTGGACTTCTTTTGTAAATCCGGAGAAAGCAGCAACGAAGAGTTTCCGGCTTTTTCAGAAAGTGCGCCGGAAAGGAATCCGTGAACGGGAAGAACATTTTTTTGCCTTGTCACGCTCATTCCAGGTTCAGACAACAAAAGAACCGGTTGATTGTTTTGAACTGGGAAACCCTACAGGCGAAATAGTATTGCTCGTTCACGGGTGGGACTCTAACGCAGGCAGCATGTCTATGATTGCTCATGCCCTGGCCAAACAAAACAAACGGGTGATCAGCTTTAATTTACCGGGACATGCATTTTCCAAATCAAGTTACACCAACCTGGTTGAGTGTAAAGATGCTTTTCTGGCGGTGCTGGATTATCTGAATCTGAAAGTGCCTTTCTCGGTTGTTGCACATTCATTTGGTTCAGCCGTTTCAACCTATGCCCTTTCAAAGTCAGATTATGAAATAGATAAATTGATTCTGCTGACGAATCCAAACAAAATTGAAACCATTTTCAAAGATTTCAAAAATGTGATTGGCCTTGGAAACCGGGCTTATACAAGACTTCTGAAAATGTCACACGAACGGCTGGGTGAACCGCTTTCAAACCTGAGTGTGCAGGAAAATCTGAAAAAAATCAGGTACCGCAGCCTGCTGCTTATTCACGATAAATACGACAAGGTTCTGCCCTATTCACATTCTGCTGAAATCAACAATGAAATTGAAAATGCACGATTAGTGACAATTGAAAACGTGGGGCACTATAAAATGTTATGGAATCCTGAAGTTATTGAACGCACCGTTGGTTTTGTAAACGGGAAAGAGGTGCATTGAGGTGTATAAAGTCCGTGTTTTGAACAATCTATAAACCCTTTGTGAAACTTCTTTTGCTTTGTGAGCCTTTGTGGAATAATTTAAGCAAAGAGTCCTTCCACAAAGCGCCACGAAGAAGGCACAAAAATCCACAAAGAACAATCCCCAAAACAAAGACCGGATCAATTTCATCGTCCGGTTTTTGAAATAATTTGATATATTCGATTTGTATGAAAACGATGTCCAATATTCTGAAGTGGGTTTTGATCATCTGCTTTTTTCCACTCTCAATGCTCTTTGTTGCGTATTTCAAACAAAGGAAAGCGTTGAAAGAATACTATCAAAAAGGGGAATAATTTTTCCCGCTGATTTCCGCAGATCGGTTCCGCAGATTCCCGCAGATATCTGGTAACGCCTTACTTTCTATGCACATCTGCCGGAAACTGCAAACCCTCTGTGAAACTTCGTTTGCTTTGTGAACCTTTGTGGAATAATTTAGACAAAGAGCTGTTCCACAAAGTGGCACGAAGGAGGCACAAAGATCCACAAAGAACAATCCCCAAAACAAAAAAAACCGGATCAATTTTCATCGTCCGGTTTTTGAAGAGGTTTGATTGAACTTATTTATTCAGTTCCTGCTTTACAATTTCAGAAATTACTTTTCCATCTGCCTTGCCGTTGAGTTGTCCCATAATAGGGCCCATTACTTTTGGCAAATCCTGCGGACCAGCTGCACCCACGGCTGCAATTTTTTCACGAACCGCCTGGCGAATCTCATCTTCACTCATCATTTTTGGCAAATAGGCCTCAATGACTTTGGATTGAAACAATTCCGCTTCTGCCAAATCATTACGCCCCTGCTGTTTGAAAATTTCGTAGGATTCCATGCGCTGTTTATGCAGTTTCAATACAATTTTATTTTCAGCGGCTTCGGTTACACCATCAGCACCACTGGTAGCTTCCAGCAACAGTTTTGCTTTGATGTCACGCAATGCTTCGAGTTTTTCTTTTTCACGGGCTTTCATAGCCTCTTTGATGTCGTTGTTGATTCGTTCAGTAAGACTCATATCTTTTTGTTTTTAATGCTGTTTCTGTTTAAATACAGGTGATTTCAGATTCATTCAATCAAGGAACCATAACAAAGATAGGGAAAGAAAGGAATATTGAAAATCTCTTTGGAACCGGGTCATTTCGACCGAAGGGAGAAATCTGTTCGTTTTTGTGATACGCATTTCTGCCATCGACCGACAATTAAGCTTTTGGCTGAGTACATTTGAACCAACGGTTTTTCAGAAGTATCTCATGAATAAAAACAAAAAATGCCTGTCATACGACAGGCATTTTCCGGATATAAAAAAACCGTTTCCTAATCAACATTATCATGAAGGAACGAGTTATTTTCTTTCAGGCCGAATTTACGTTTACCGTCTTCGGTTTCCTCTGAAAGCGTGAACTTGCTCATTTGTTCTTCAGAAGAATGCGGAATATCGTTGATAGCGATATTTTTGCGTTTGTATGCAGGCTCTTTTTCCAGGTCTGTCAGTCCTGACGATGTTTTTAGTTTAGACGTATACGACTGAATGCGCTCCATCCGCTCTTTGGTACGTTTTTGCTGCTCGTCCAGTGAAAGCGGTGTTTTGGTTTGCAGACCGTCATTTGAATCAACGCGCTCATCCAGATCATCTGTCAGCATGTGACGGATTACCGATTCTTTTTTCTCTCCTTCTACTTCTTTTTTAGATTCAAACGATTCTGTTTTTGACTCAAACAAATTGGTTTGTGACTCAAAACTGATTTCATCTTCAGAAGATTTTACTGAATCAGATGAAAAGCTCCAGTTGATTTCTGTTTGTGTTTCAGAATCATCTTTTATTTTCAGATACGGTTGCTCCTCTTCTTCTTTGCTGATGGTGGTTTCAGAAGTAAACGTTTCAACCGTTGTTTCTACAAATGAATTGGAAGTAACACTTACCGGGGCTTCAATAGGCTGTGTAATCATGGTTGGAACATTCTCATCTTCCAGATTCATGATTGTTTTTTCAGCTGCTTTTTCCATTCCGGTAATCAGGGATGAATTAAACCCGGTAGCAATCAATGTCAGGTTAATGGAATCACCCAGGGTTTCATCAAATCCGTGACCCCAGATCACATCAGCGGTTGAACCGGCTTCATCCTGGATATAATCTGTGATAATTCCGATTTCGTCCATCAGAATTTCTTTGTTTCCGTAAGTGATGTTCAGGAGTACATATTTTGCACCGCGAATGTCATTGTCATTCAGCAGCGGTGAAGACAGCGCACTTTTCACTGCTTCAATAGCGCGGAATTCACCTTCAGCAGTAGCTGATCCCATGATAGCGGCACCGCTGTTTTTCATAACGGTGTTCACGTCATTGAAATCCACGTTAATTAAACCGGTAACAGAAATTACTTCAGCAATTCCTTTGGCCGCAATAGCCAATACATTATCCGCCTGAGAGAAAGCAGAACCCAGTGAAAGGTTACCATACATTTCACGCAAACGATCGTTATTGATGATGAGCAGCGTATCTACATTTTTACGCATTTCTTCAAGACCGTCTTCAGCCTGTTGTTTCCGTTTTTTACCTTCAAACGCAAACGGAATGGTAACAATACCAACTGTCAGAATGTCCATTTCCTTAGCCACTTTTGCAATTACAGGCGCAGCACCGGTTCCGGTTCCACCACCCATACCGGCGGTGATAAATACCATTTTAGTGCCTTTAGCCAGAAAAGTGCGGATATCTTCAATATTCTCAATAGCGGCATTTTTTCCAATTTCAGGAATTGCACCTGCGCCACGGCCTTCGGTAAGACTTGCACCTAATTGAATTTTCAGTGGTACAGGACTCATATCAAGGGCCTGCTGATCGGTATTGCAAACAACAAAGTCAACACCTTTAATACCTTGATTAAACATGTGATTTACGGCATTACTACCTCCTCCTCCAACACCAACTACTTTGATAATTGAAGATTGATCTTTTGGCAAATCAAATTCCATAATTTTCATTTTTGGTGGACCTGTTGGTCCGGTTATTATCTTTCTTGAGGATTTTAGGAGTTAGCTCTTAGGAATTAGAATATTCCACTAACTCCTAAATCCTTACTCCTAGTCTTCTTCTTCAAACCAGGTACGGCTCTTTGAAAGAATTTTATCAAAAAATCCGCCTTTGGTTTTGGTTGAATGATTTTTTACAGTTGCAGACGCAGTTGTTTTTTCTGTTTCGTGTTTTTCCTCCACCACTGTTTCAGTTGCACGAAGCGTTCCGGCAAAACCTTTTACCACCAGCCCTATTCCGGTTGCATACATGGGGCTCGTTACATTTTCTACCGTTGTGGTTGCAGCCAGGTGTTCGTTTGGATACCCGATGCGCGCATCCATGCCGGTAATGTATTCAAACAACTGGGTAATGTGTTTCAACTGAGCACCGCCACCGGTTACAACAATCCCTCCAATGAGTTTTTTCTCAAAGCCAGAGTTTTTAATTTCGTAGTAAACGTGCTCAATGATCTCTTCCATGCGGGCTTGAATAATCGAAGCCAGGTTTCTCACAGAAATTTCTTTGGGTTCGCGGCCGCGTAATCCGGGAATACAAACTACTTCATTCTCCTGGCACTCACTTGCCAGGGCCGATCCAAATTTTACTTTCAGCAATTCAGCGTGCCGTTTCATAATGGTGCATCCCTCTTTAATATCTTCAGAGATCACATTTCCACCAAACGGAATAACGGCTGTATGACGGATAATACCATCCTGGAAAATAGCGACATCCGTTGTTCCACCGCCAATATCAACCAGCACCACGCCTGCTTCTTTTTCTTCGTCACTTAAAACCGCCTCAGAAGAAGCCAATGGTTCCAGAATCATTTCATCTACTTCAAGACCTGCTTTGTCAACACATTTTTTAATGTTTTTGGCAGCAGCAATGTGACCGGTAATGATGTGGAAATTTGCTTCCAGTCTCATGCCGGACATTCCGATCGGGTCTTTAATTCCCTGCTCCTGGTCCACAATATATTCCTGCGGCAGCACGTGAATAATTTCTTCACCGGGCTGAACTACCAGTTTATACATGTCTTCAACCAGGGCATCAATATCATTCTGTGAAATTTCAGTATCAAGACTTCTGCGGGTAAGCATTCCACGGTGCTGCAAACTGCTGATGTGCTGGCCGGCAATACCCACATTCACCACACGCACAACAAGCTCTCCCTTTACTTTAGACTGAGCTTCCTGAACGGCAGTGCGAATAGACTGTACTGTCTTTTCAATGTTAGACACAACACCCCGTGTTACACCCACACTTTCAGCTTTACCAATGGAAAGTATTTCTATTTTTCCATGCTCGGTTCTGCGACCTACAATGCATGCAATTTTAGTGGTTCCGATATCTAATCCTACAACAATTTCAGACATATCTTTTTCTTTTTTTATCCTTCGAAGCTTCAGCGAAGAAGGATTATTTTTTTACCCTCCATAGCACCAGCGAAGAAGGATTATTTTTTTACCCTCCGAAGCTTCAGCGAAGAAGGATTATTTTTTTTACCCTCCATAGCACCAGCGAAGAAGGATTATTTTTTTTACCCTCCGCAGCTTCAGCGAAGAAGGATTACCCTTTTTCATTCTCCTCTTATCAGCGAAGGATGCTATCTTCTGGAGCAAACAACCTGGCTCCGGTACATTACATTAATTGTGTCAAAATTCTCCCAACCCGCCCTGCTGATACCTTCACTGTAGAAGTATTCCAGTTTTTTAAACTTACCCTTTACATTGCGGGCATCCCCAAAAAGAATACGCTGATCACCCACCCGTGGAATCAATTCAAATTCGTGATATTGATTCACAAATACATGGGTGATCTGGGCTGAAAAGAACTCATCTGAACAAACATATTGCGAAATAGCGTACAAATCATCGAGGATTTCAATAGTTTTCAAACTGTCATTGTTCATTATTTCAACTGCATTTTTACCCATGTCGGTTTCATTGATGAATCCGTTCACAGTCATGACGCGGGCGGTATATGAATCTGAAAGCGGCATCAGTGTGCCGTCTTCATCCAGGTAACAGCTGCTGCTGTCACTGTTAAAAATGCGCGCAATGGGTTTTCTCAATTCAATTTCAATGGCCCACTTACCCGAAACCCAGGTGTATACATTTACATTTCGTACCTCGGGCATGCCTTCAATTTCTGCCTCAATGGCGGCCACATCGTTTTCATTGTACTGCTTGTTTTCAGCAACCATATTCCGGTCGGTCAGCCTTTGCATTACCTCATCTTTGGTAAGAAAAAGCATGTGATCTGTCACTTCAATTTCGATATCAGGCAACCCTACCACCTTATTCTCCTGCCGGGTATTGGCAAAGGCCATTAACACACAAACTCCTACAAAGAAGGTTATCCAAAAGATATTTCGAATCCACTTTTTCATCTTACCGGTAGGCCTCGGTTATAGGTTTAACACAGGTATCGATATCACCCGCACCAATAATTAAAATCACTTCGCGTTTTTCTTTTTTCAGATCAGCTACAATGGTTGCTTTTGAACTCATCCATTTGTTTTTCAGTGTCACTTTGTCCAGCAAAACCTGGCTGGTAATTCCGGGAATCGGGAGTTCACGCGCCGGGTAAATATCCAGCAAAAAAAGTTCGTCACAAAGCGCTAACGAACGGGCAAAACCGTCCATAAAATCACGGGTACGGCTAAACAAATGCGGTTGAAAAACAGCGGTGATTTTTTTATTGGGATACAGCTTTTTAACCGATGATAAAAAGGCTTCAATCTCAGTTGGGTGATGGGCATAATCATCAATCACCACTTTATCATCCCGCCGGATCTGGAAATCAAAACGGCGTTGCACTCCTTTGAACGAAGCTAGGGCATTGCGCAATACATTTTCGTCAAAACCCAGTTCAGAACAAAGGGCAAAAACTGCCAGCGCATTTTCACAGTTGTGAGAACCCGGAATACCTAATTCTACCTGTTTGTATTCCTTTTTGCGGGACGTAATATCAAACAGAAATTTTCCATTTTCATAACGCAGACCGGTGGCTTTCCAGTCGGCCCCGGCATTTAGGCCATAGGTTACCTTTTTCAGCGCGTGATCAAACCGGAAGGTTGAAATATCCAGGCTGGCGTTAATAACCAAAAGCCCCTGTGGATGAATGCGGTTTATAAAATCATTGAATGATTGCAGCAGGTGATTTCCGTCTCCGTAAATATCCAAATGATCTGCATCCATGTTGGTTACAATGGCATAGTCAGGGTCCAGCTGAAGGAATGAACGGTCAAATTCATCGGCCTCAACAACCACTCTATCCGAGTTTGGTTCAATCAGCGTATTGGAATGAAAATTAGACGAAATGCCCCCCACAAATGCATTGCATTTTTCAGGAGTTGTACTGAGCACATAGGCCAATAAGGTACTGGTTGTGGTTTTGCCATGCGTACCGGCAACAGCAAAGGTTTCCTGCTCACTTGAAATAATGCCGAGTGCTTTGGCGCGTTTAATCAAGGTGTATTCTTCCCGGATAAACGCGTTTAATTCCTGGTGGTCTTTTGGAATAGCAGGTGTAAAAATAACAAGGGTTGATTCTTTGTCAAGCCCTTTTAAAACGGCTGCGCCAAGATCTTCGTAATGTACGGCAATGCCTTCTTTTTCGAGTTGTTTTGTAAGATCTGTACTGGTTTTATCATAACCGCTGACAACTTTGCCCTGCGACTTAAAATACCGTGCCAGGGCACTCATACCAATGCCCCCAATACCAACAAAATATACCGTATGAATGTCGTTGAATTTCATTTTTTATCGTGTATTGTTCTGTAGGGGATGGTCGCGACCATCCCCTATAGAACAATTAATTTTTCAATTTCTTTTAATATTCTGTCCGGCGCATCTGCAATGGCCAGTTTTTTTATGTTGCCTGAAAGATCACTGCACGTTTTGGAATCTTGCAGCAACGCAATGGTTTTATCAACCAGCTGATTTTTTGCATCCACATCTTTTACCAGTATAGCCGCATTTTTCTGCACCAACGCCATGGCATTTTTGGTCTGATGATCTTCTGCCACATTGGGAGACGGAACCAGGATAACGGGCTTACCCACCAGGCAAACTTCTGAAACAGAAATAGCGCCGGCACGTGATACAATGATATCTGCCGCAGCGTATGCGAGATCCATTTCATAAACAAAATCAGAAAGGTAAACCTGTTTGCAAGGGGCGGAAAATCTTCCGCCCCTTGCAAACACATCCACATCATTTTTTAATTGATCAAAATAAATTTTGCCACATTGCCAGATCAGCTGAATGCCGGCATCCATTAATTTCTGAAGGTCTTTTTTGAAACTCTCATTCAACGTGCGTGCGCCCAGGCTGCCGCCAATAATAAGTACGGTTTTTTTGGAAGGATCGAGGTTAAAATGTGCCAGGGCTTTTTCTCGTTTCCCTTCAATATCCACCATTTCCATACGCACCGGGTTACCGGTCATCACAATTTTTTCTTTGGGGAAAAACCGGTCGAGGTTTTCATAGGCCACACAAATGGTTTTAGCACGTGATGCCAGCCATTTATTGGTAATTCCGGGATACGAATTCTGCTCCTGTATTAACGTTGAAACCCCCATGCGTGAAGCCACACGCAAAGTAGCAGCACTGGCGTAACCGCCAACACCAATGGCAATCTGCGGTTTAACCTCTTTGATAATTTTTCGGGCTTTGCGCAAACTTTTCCAGAGCTTAAACGGAAACGATAAATTCTCAAGTGTAAGTTTGCGCTGTAATCCGCGAATGGGTAAACCCACAATTTTATAACCGGCCTTTGGAACTTTTTCCATTTCCATTTTTCCCTCGGCCCCTACAAAAAGTATTTCGCAGGCAGGGTACACTTCTTTTATTTTGTTGGCAATGGCTACCGCCGGAAAGATGTGTCCTCCCGTACCGCCGCCGCTTATAATAACGCTATTCAATGACATTGGGTTCGGTTTCAGTGTTGGTTTTAAACTGGTTTCTGCTGATGCTCAAAACAATTCCAAAAGCAATACAGGTAAACCACGATGACGTTCCGCCCATACTCAGCAAGGGCATATTTTGCCCGGTTACCGGCATGAGTTTGGTGCTCACCATCATATTTACGAGTGCCTGTGACAAGAGCATAACAGCAATGCCTAACGCCACATACGTGGCAAACATATCTTCAGCACCTAACCCGGCTTTGATAAAACGGTAGAACATGGCCAGGTATAAAACAATAACAACAACCGCCATGGGTAAACCGCCTTCTTCAATCAAGGCTGCGAAGTAGAAATCTGCATACGCTTCGGGTATATAATCTTTGAAAACCCCGTTTCCGGGGCCCTCAGGTAATGGATCTTTCCAGGTAATAGCTCCGTTTTTAATTGCCGCCAGGGCATTGTTCACCTGCCCCTGTTCTTTTGGATCCACATCATCACCCATACGCACAATACGCATGCGCCAGGTTTCTACACGGGGCAGAATTTCAGGTTGCAGTTTTGCCAATACCAATAACAGCAAAAAAACGCCTGCCATACTGCCAACGGATAAACCAATCCATTTCCACGGAAATTTTGCCAGAATCAGCATAACCAATGCCAGCATACCAACCAGCCCTGCCGTTGATAAATTGGATGGCAGAATCAGAAAAACAACAACACCGATGGGCAACAAAATATACTTAAACGCTGTATTAAAATCATTGAATTCTTCTTTCCGTTTTACCAGCTGACGCGACAGGTAAAAAATCAACGCCAGTTTTGCAAAATCTGATGTCTGAAATGAAAACGGTACAAACGGAATTTTAAGCCAGCGGTCAGCCCCGTTGACGCTTTCACCAATGAGCATGGTTAACACCAGCAAAATGACAGCCAGGTACAACAGGAATTTGGACAATTTGGAAAATGCCTTTACCGGAATTTTGTGAATGACATACATAATCACAAAACCCAGGGCAAGCAGAAAAAAATGTTTGAAAAAGAGGTACGAATAGCTCAACCCTTTCACCTTTACCAGGATGGGGATGAAACTAAAAACCGATACAACCGAAATCAGGCCCAGCGTTATTGCCAGCACCCAAATGTTGCGGTCGCCTCCTAAATATTTAAACAGTTCTTTCAAGCTGAAACGGTTTATTACAATGCTCTTACAGCTGCTTTAAATTGTCTGCCGCGATCCTCGTAATTTTCAAACAAATCAAAACTGGCACAGGCAGGTGAAAGCAATACGGTGTCGTCTTTTTTAGCAAACCGGTAAGACAATGCCACGGCTTCATAAGCAGAACCTGCTTCAGCAATTACATCTACCGTACCGCTGAATGCTTCTTTAATTTTTGCATTGTCTTTGCCCAGGCAAACGATGGCTTTTACTTTATCTTTAACCAATGGCAGCAGTGATTCATAGTCGTTGCCTTTATCAACCCCACCCACAATCCATACGGTTGGCTTGTCCATACTTTCCAGGGCATACCAAACTGAATTTACATTTGTTGCCTTGGAGTCATTGATGAATTCAATGCCATTTACTTTAGCCACAAACTCAAGCCGGTGTTCGACGTTTTTAAAGTCCGATAAACTTTCGCGGATTGACTCTTTGCGGATTTCCAAAATTTTCGCTGCAATACCTGATGCTAACGAATTTTGTGTGTTGTGTTTCCCTTTCAGGGACAAATCGTGGATCGACATACTAAATTCAGGTTTAAGGTTTATATTTATTTGGTTGTTGTTTACGTATCCTACCATTCCTTCTGTTTTTTCAATAGAGAATGGCACCAGGTGAGCGGCTATTTTTCCTGCCGGGTGCCCGGCAGACAAGCGTTTTTCAATTTCACTGAGAATGATCGGATCATCTGCATTGTAGATGAACCAGTCATTTGCTGTCATGTTTTGAATTACACGGAATTTAGAGTCTACATAATTCTGCATTTCATAATTGTAGCGGTCCATGTGATCAGGCGTGATGTTTGTCAGAATAGCAATATCTGCCTTGAAATCATACATGTCATCCAGCTGAAAAGAGCTTAGTTCAATCACATAAATTTCTGCTTCATCATCAATTACCAGGCGCGCCAGTGATTTGCCAACATTACCGGCCAGCTCTGCCTTTTTACCGGCATTTTTGAGAATGTGGTGAATCCACAGTGTAGTAGTTGTTTTACCATTTGACCCGGTTATACAAACCATTTTTTTGGAGGTGTAACGACCGGCAAATTCTATTTCACTGATGATTGGAACTTTTTTCTCACGCAGTTTTTTAATGATGGGTGCTTTATCAGGAATGCCCGGACTTTTAATCACCAGGTCAGCTGCCAGAATACGCTCTTCGGTATGCTTTCCTTCTTCATATTCCAGCGCATTTTCTTCGAGTTCTTTTTTGTAAGAAGGTTTTATTTTTCCGGAATCAGACAAGAAAACAGCATGTCCTTTTGCTTTTGCCAAAAGCGCGGCACCCACTCCGCTTTCGCCGGCGCCCAGAATCACAATGGTTTGTTTTGTACTCATGCTATAATTAAAATGCGTTTAACGAAGTTTCAGTGTTACAATGGTCATTACTGCCAGTATCAATCCGACAATCCAGAATCGCGCAACAATTTTTGCTTCATGAATTCCCAGTTTCTGAAAGTGATGGTGCAGCGGTGCCATTTTGAAAATGCGGCGGCCTTCACCAAATTTTCGTTTGGTGTATTTGAACCAGCCTACCTGCATAATCACGGATAGATTTTCAGCTAAAAAAACACCGCATAAAACCGGCAGCAACAATTCTTTGCGGATGAGAATAGCAAATACTGCAATAATACCCCCAATGGCCAGACTGCCGGTGTCACCCATAAACACTTGTGCCGGATACGAATTGTACCACAAAAATCCAATGCAGGCACCCATAAAAGCAGAGATAAAAATTACCAGTTCTGCCGAGTCAGGAATGTACATGACATTCAGGTAATCGGCAAACTCCATGTGACCTGAAACGTAGGCCAGAATAGCCAATGCAATGGCAATGATGCCTGATGTACCGGTAGCCAGCCCATCCAGTCCATCGGTCATGTTGGCGCCGTTTGAAATTGCGACAATGATGAAAATAACTACCGGAATAAACAACAGCCAGCCGTAACTTTTTGCGGTATCACCAATCAGCCAGTTGTAATTAAATTCATTGTCTTTTACAAACGGAATGGTAGTCGTCATGTCTTTGGTCATTACCCATTTGGTGCCCGGATCTGCCTCTTTGTGTTTGTCCGTTACATCTATACTGTTGGGTACATTTTGTGTAGCCGGAACGTTGTCATGCACCTGCACATTGGGGCTGAAATAAAGCATAGACCCAACGATAACCCCCACAATAATCTGCCCTATAATTTTAAAGCGTCCGGCCAGGCCTTCTTTGTTCTTTTTAAATACTTTGATGTAATCGTCAATGAACCCGATCAGCCCCAACAGAACGGTTGCTATGATCATGATGATCACATAAATATTTTCAAGTTTGGCAAATAACAAGGTTGGTATTAATACAGCAGCCAGAATAATTAAACCACCCATGGTAGGTGTGCCTTCTTTTGCTTTTTGCCCGTCAAGGCCCAGGTCACGAACGGTTTCTCCAATCTGTTGTTTTTTCAGCAGCGCAATAATCCGTTTTCCAAAAACCATGGAAATAAGCAGCGAGGTAATAATGGCCATAGCTGCTCTGAACGAGATGTAATCGAAGACTCCGGCTCCCGGAACGCCTAACGAATCTAAGTAGTGAAAGAGGTAATACAACATTATTTATTCAGGGTTTTAAGGATTTCTTTTACAGTTTCAAAATCATCAAACGGATATTTTACACCGTTGATTTCCTGGTATTTTTCATGACCTTTTCCGGCAATCAGTAAAATATCACCGGGCTGCGCCAGGGCACAGGCTACTTTAATTGCTTCAGCCCGATTGGTCACTGAAAGCGCACGGGCACTTTTTTCAACCGGCACCCCTTTTTGCATTTCACGAATGATGTCATCGGGATTTTCAGAACGCGGATTATCGGATGTCAAAATAACCTTGTCACTCAGCTCTGCAGCAATTTCTGCCATTACCGGGCGTTTGGTGCGGTCACGGTCTCCGCCACAACCAACAACCGTAATTACCTGCTCATTGCGGGTGCGAACAGTTTGAATGGTACCCAATACATTTTTCAATGCATCAGGTGTGTGCGCATAATCTACAATAGCGGTAATTTTAGAAGGCGAGGTAAAATATTCAAAGCGGCCTTCGACCGATTTCAATTTGCTGATACCTGTTAACACCTCAATCGGGTCACGGCCTAATTCAACCGCAATGGCATAAACACTCAGCAAATTGTACGCATTAAATCCACCAATCAGGTTGGTATAAACTTCGTGACCGTTGATGGTGAGAATTAAACCGGCAAAGGTGTTTTCCATAATTTTGGCTTTGTAATCAGCCAGCGTCTGCAATGCCAGTGTGCGGATTTTTGCCCTGGTATTCTGCACCATCACCATGCCGTTTGCATCATCAATATTGACAATAGCAACTGCATTTGGTCCCAGGTTATCAAAGAATGCTTTTTTAGCATTGATATACTCACGAAACGTTTTGTGATAATCCAAATGGTCGTGTGTAATGTTGGTGAACAATGCCACTTTAAAATCCAGCCCGGTAATACGGTGCTGATGCACTGCGTGTGAACTCACTTCCATAAAACAGTATGCACAGCCGGCATCCACCATCTCACGCAGTAATCTGTTCAACTCAACCGGATCAGGAGTTGTATGCGTAGAAGGAATTTCCAGTTCACCAATTTTATTCACTACTGTGGAAAGCAATCCAACTTTAAAACCGAAGTCCGTAAACAATTTATGGAGTAACGTTGTTGTTGTTGTTTTTCCGTTTGTTCCCGTAATACCCACCAACGTTAATTGCTGCGATGCATTGTCGTAAAAATTAGCTGCCATGTAGGCAAGCGCAACGGATGAATCTTTTACCTGCACGTACGTTACCTGCGGTACCATTTTTACCGGCAGGTCTTCACAAACCACCACGGTGGCTCCTGTCAGAATGGCCTTTTCAATGAACTGGTGCCCATCTGCCTGAACGCCTTTCACCGCAACAAAAACAGCATTTTCAACCATTTTGCGCGAATCAAAAACAATACCTGCAATGCGTTTATCCATTGATCCATGCACGGAAACCAGGTTGACTTTATACAATATGTCCTGCAAATTTTTCACTACCTCAGTTCAAGTTTGATTGTTTGACCTTTTACAAATACATCACCGGCTGTGAGTGATTGTGCAACCACTCTTCCACTGCCTGAAACCACCACATGCAAGCCTGCATTTTCACACAAAAAAACAGCATCATTCAGTGGCATGCCGGTTAAATTTGGCACATGTGTTTTATCGACATACCGGGGTTCAAGCGTTACATATTCGCCTTCCAGACCGGCAATGGCCCAGTTTTGATTCTGGCTTAAATCTTTGTATTTAACCCCCAGTTTTTCAAGCACGGTAACAGCGTCATTGGCATAACCTGCTTTAACACGCGGGTGTGTGGCAATGCGATTCAACCCGTTGTAATTGGGATGATATTCCATCGAAGATGAAAACACCTTGTTGGCAATAGCCGCAAAAACGGTTCCTGAAACCTCAGCTCCATAAATTTGTTTGGTAGGACCTGAAATGGAAACTATACACGAGTATTTTGGTTTGTCTGCCGGAAAGTAACCCACAAAAGAAGCCAGGTAACCACCGCCATATCCCTGATTGGTATTCACCAATTGAGCGGTTCCGGTTTTACCGGCAATTTTAAAGTTGGCGCTTTTCAATCCGCTTCCGGTTCCGCGTTCAACAACTCCTTCCAGACAGATTTTTAATTTTTCGAGCGTTTCATCCGAGCAGATTTTTTCTTTGAGAACTATTTTTTCAAACGTTTTCAGCGTATGTCCTTCTTTGCGGATTTCTTTCACAAACTGGGGTTTTACCAATTCTGCGTTATTGGCGACAGCATTGTAAAAAGCCAGAATCTGCATGGGGGTTAATTCCACTTCATAACCAATAGCCATCTGTGGCAGTGTATAACCAGACCATCCCGGTTGTCCTTCATTTTTAACCAGGGGCATAGGTTCTCCTGAAATGTCAAGACCTAATGTGTCTGCAATTCCAAACGTTTTGATACGGTCAATAAACTGCTGCGGATCTTTGCTGTAAGCGTCATTCACAATTTTGGAGAATACATTGGATGATTTTTCAAAGGCGCGCTGAATGGTTATTTTTCCATACCCTTCTTCGTCGTGATCTTTTACCGTAAGGTCATAGAACTGATACTTTCCATAGGCTCCCACTGAATCTGTGATACTGACTTTGTGGTCTTCAAGCAAAGCCATCAGCGATATCAGTTTAAATGTTGAACCCGGGTCAGAACGCGTTGCTACAGCATGGTTGAAACTCTCATAGTATTTTCCATCTTCACCGCGGGTAAGGTTGGCAATGGCTTTTACAAAACCAGTTTCCACTTCCATCAGAACTACGCTGCCGTATTTTGCATTTTGATTTTCGAGCTGTTTGCGCAATTCATTTTCAGCCACATCCTGAATATCTATGTTAATCGATGTGACAATGTCGGCCCCATCTACCGGATCTTTCAGGTATTCGCTGCCAACCGGTTTCCAGCTGTTATTCACCCACTGTTTGTTTACCAGGCCATATTCACCGGTGAGGTAATAGTCAAAACCACCTTCCAGCCCAACGGGTTTAATGCCTTCCCGTTTGTAGCCCAATGTACGCTGTGCCAGTTCACCGTAAGGCATTTCACGCTTCATGTATTTTTCTTCAATGTAACCGCCTTTGTATTTTTTTTCACGCAGAATGTGAAAAGTTCTCACTTGTTGAACCACGTCGTATTTTACTTTTTTGGCAAGGGGGTAATACCGGTTTTTATGCTGGCGTTCCATGCGGAGTTCAGTCTCCCAATCGGCTTTTGTTTTTTCAGGAAAAATGGTTGACAGTTCGTACGCCAGTGAATCAATTTCCTGGTACAATTCATCGTTCATCACTGTCAGATCAATATACAGATTGAATAGCGGAACAGAGGTGACCAGGTCGCTGTAATCGTCTGCCAAAATACGTCCCCGGCTGGGTTCAATGGAATCAATTTTAGTGCTCACTTCATTGCCTGAAGCATCCACAATGGTAACATCGGGAACCACATTGCCATACTGGATGTAGCAAATACGCACAACAATCACCACCATGGTGATTACTGCCATAATGTACAGGAAGTACGATTTAATATAGAGTTCCTTTTTTTCGTCCATTATTCAAACACGTATTTGCGTACGCGGATTTTTTTGGGTGAGCTGGTGCTTTCTTTCACCCCTGTTGGTTCCAATCGTAAGGCAATTTGTCTTCTGCCCCGCTGGGTATTGTAATCGGTTGTCAGCGTGTAAAATTCTGAGTTCAGTTCACCCAGTTCTTTTTCAAGCTGCACTTCATGTTTGGTAACTGTTTCACCGTAATAGCCCCAGGCAATCACAAAAACCAGTAAAAAGCCGACAAAAAAAGTAAAGGGCAGGTTGCGGAGAAATGTATCACGGGTTAAAAACTCCCCGTTCATGATCTGCACAAACGTTCTACCTGAAAAAAGTTTATTCTTTTTTTCTGGTTGCTCCGTTTCCGGTGATGCGTTTTCCACAACGGGTTCTTCTGCGTTCGCCTCTTCTTCTGTTATGTATTTGTTTTTACTCATTTTTCTTTTTCAGGAGTTAGGATATTGGATTTAGGAGTTCGTGGTTTTTATTCTTTATTCGTATTCCGTTTTCTGTTTATTCATACTAAATCCTAACTCCTTAATCCCTGATCCTCTTTTCTAAATCTTCTCAGCAATGCGCAATTTGGCGCTGCGTGACCGCGGATTCCGTTCCAACTCTTCATCAGTTGGTATCAGCGGTTTATTGTTTATGGCTTCAAACGGTTTGGTCACTTTTCCAAACATGTCTTTGTCAAATTCACCATCAAAACTGCCGCTTCGAATAAAATTTTTCACCAGCCGGTCCTCAATGCTGTGGTAGGATATCACCACCAGCCTTCCGCCTTTTTTCAACACTTTGGCGCTTTGTTCCAGCATGTCCATCAGGGCACCCATTTCATCGTTCACTTCAATGCGGATAGCCTGAAAAACCTGTGCTAAAAACTGGTGCCGTTTTTGCGGCGGAACTAACGGACTCAGCAAATCAACCAGTTCTTTGGTGGTATCAATTTTGTGTTTGCTGCGTGCCTGCAGAATAATGGAAACCACTTTTTTGGTGTTTTGCAAATCAGCGTACGCATTGAAAATGCGAAACAGTTCCGGTTCAGAATATTGATTGATGACTTTGTGTGCGCTGAGTGCTGCATTTTTGTTCATGCGCATATCCAGTTTGCCTTCTTCACGAATGGAAAAGCCGCGGTCACCGGTATCAAACTGGTGTGATGAAACACCCAGATCGGCCAGAATTGCATCGGCCTCCATCAAATCGTAAAACTTCATGAAGTTGATCAGGAACCGGAAGTTGGCGTTGACTAAAACAAAGCGGGAATCGTCAATTCTGTTTTCGAGTGCGTCGTCGTCCTGGTCAAATGAAATAAGGATACCTTTTTTACCAAGCCGGTTGAGAATTTCGCGCGAATGACCACCGCCACCAAACGTGACATCAACCACTATGCCTGATTTTGGAATATTCAGGGCATCGATTGATTCTTTAAAAAGTACAGGTACGTGATATACGCTATTCGTCATTTTCGGAGTCAGTTTCTCCCATCACCTCATCAGCCAGGTCAGCGAAATCTGCGAAATTGTCCTTCATCAATTTGAAGTATTCTTTCTTATCCCAGATCTCAATCCTGTCATTGTACGCCGTTAACATTATTTCCTTCTTCAATCCAATGCGCTCTGTCAGGGTGGTTGGAATCAGCAGTCGGCCGGCATTGTCCAGCGTCAGTTGTTTCGCTCCCTGATGAAAGAGGCGGTAAAACATCCGGTTTTTTGGTTTGAACAAATTCAGTTTTGCCAACTTGTTGCTCACCTTGTCCCATTCATTCATCGGGTACAGGGTTAAACAGTTTTCAAAGCCCTTGTTCATCATAAAAAGTTCGTTGGCAGCAGGGTCCAATTGCTTTCTCAATCCGGCAGGGAAGAGAAACCTCCCTTTGGAATCAAGTGCACATTCGAATTCGCCTACCAAACCGGCCATTTTACATGGATTAGAGTGTAAAAATAAATATTAAGTTCCCACAAATTACCACTAAACGTTTGTTTGTTGATAACTTTTGACTCTTGATGGTAATACTATACGCGATAAAATGCATTTGGTTACAGTATTTATAGGGATTTTTAAGCGTCAGGTATCGGGTGGTAAATTGTGGGATATTTTTGGGATATGTTGACAAATGGCTTCCTCTCCACTCTTTCTCCTCTCCGAGGGATAAGTGCTCATATCTAACTAAAAATAACCAATTCATTATAAACCTCACTAAACACAGGGATTCCAGCCCTTTTTAGTTGCTCGTTCATTTAGACCTCTTTTGGTTCCTTTTGGTAGTTTTTGTTACCCATTTGTTACCCGCATTTTTCACTGGATTTCTTGAAGGTTCAAGAACCCTTCAAACCCTTTCGGGCTTTCGGATATTTACAGAAATATCCACGGAGCGAAGGGAAGTTTTAACATTTAAAACAGTAGAGAGTATGGGAATCCATTTAAGAGAAAAAAAACTGGGAAACGGTCAGGTATCATTATACCTCGATATTTATCACAACAAACACCGCTGGTATGAGTTTTTAGATATTCATATCAGCAAAGGTAAACCAAGTGCAGAGGACAAAGAAAAGAGGCAGTTAGCACAGCAGATCAAAATCAAACGTGAAAACGAGCTGATTGTACAGGACAACGGGTTAATTAATAGAGGACATCAGAAAGCGGATTTTGTTCGGTGGTTTGAAACATACGCACTTGAAAAACCGGCTAAATCTCATTACAGATTAGTGTTGCGCTATATTAAAGACTATATAGGACATCGCTCCTTGACCTTTCAGGCCATTACGCCAGAATGGATTAAAGGATTTATAATGTTCCTGTTAACCAAAGTGAGCAACAATACTGCAAGGGATTATGTAAAATCCATGAGAACGGCTTTAGGTGATGCAGAACGCACGGACATCATTCGTAAAAGTCCATTCAGATTGTTGGAGAAAAAGGACATGCTCAGGTATCAGGACTCTTTCAGAAAAGCATATTCAGTTGAGGAACTGCAACGGCTGATTGCAACACCCTTTGACATTCCGTTACAAATGAAAGAGGTTTATTTGTTCAGTTGCTTTTCGGGATTGCGTTGGAGTGATGTTAATGGTTTGCGCTGGTCGCAAATCATCGTAAAACAAATAGCGGATGAAGAACACTATTTTATCAATTTCCAGCAGGAGAAAACAGAAGGAATCGAATATCAGCCACTTTCAGCACAGGCCGTTGAAATTCTTCAACGAAGAAAAATCAGGCGCATGGAAGAATCCCTGAGTGCTTATGTGTTTCCTGATATTCGAGAACTTAAGAATAACCGCTCCATGAACCGAAGGATAAACTACTGTCTCAAAGCATGGGCAGAAGCAGCGGGGTTAAACCCTAAGCAAATGCACTTTCATACCTCAAGACACACCTTCGCAACAAACCTGCTTGAACATTCACCTGACGGGGATTTGTGGACGGTATCCAAGTTGTTAGGTCATAAATCAATTCAGACAACCATGATTTATGCAAAGGTGCGTGATAAGCGAAAAGCAGCAGCAGTCAAATCGTTGCCAATGCTGAATTTACAGGCTGCGATTTAATCCATGTAAATCAAAAAATCAAAGAGCCGGGTCATTGAGCCCGGCTTTTTTAGTTTTCAGTAGTGAAAAATAATACTCCTATCCAGCATTCAATTTAAGAAAAATCTGACCCTGTTTCGATTGGATAATTTTGATATGTACAATTCAGGATTTTGAATGAATTTCCACCTGCGGCCTGATCCAGTTTTTCCCGGATACGACTATTCACGTTCTTTTCATCCACGAAAATACCTTCCCGGATAAAAATCAATTCAAGCTCCTTTAGTTCACTCGTATGGTCAATTTGTATTTCAAATTTATAACACTCCAGTTGCATTTCTTTTCTGATTGCCATCTATTAATTGCCAAAGCCATTGGTAACGATCGGGTTCATAGCTTATGATCTCGCGTTCCAGGGTAATTGCGGCAAGTTCAATGGAATTATGAACCTTAAAGGTACGAATCAATTTGGCTCTGTCTTTTTCAATCGCTCTTTCCCTGATATTGAGCATAGAAGCAATTTGCCGGTTTGCGAACCCATGTACGATTAATTTTAATACGGCGTACTGACGCTCGGTAAGTATGATCGTACCGCCTTCATGAACAAAATTGATATGCCTTCTTGTAGTTTTCAGATATTATTAAATTACAATCTGACCGAATATAATACCACTAATATAAGGTTTTATACTAATGGTAACACAAACAATGTAACTGTTTCATCTTTGTTTCATGGGAAAGCCAGAAAAAACGAAGATTAAGACCATAAAAAAAGTCCCTACCGAAGACTTGGTAAAGCTAGGCCAGCGGATCAAAGAACTAAGAATTAAAAAGGGCTATACTAACTATGAGTACTTTGCTTATGAGCATAATATTCCGCGCTCTCAATTTGGCCGATATGAAAAGGGTGAAGATTTAAGATACAGTAGCCTAATACGCGTAATAAGAGCGCTTGGCATGACACCGGAAGAGTTTTTCAAGGGAATTGTCTAGTTCAATTTTTCTCGCACTTTTCAAGTTGATAGAATTTAACTCAAATCTCAATAATTTTTTTCATATCAATTTATACGGGTCAGAGCAGCCCTAAGAAGGCTTGGTATAGGCGTAGACTAAAAAAATTCTTCAAAATTTGTTCCATAAGATCAATTTCCCTTTTCCATAAACTTTATTGTGGGGCCACTTTGTCCAATATAATTTTCCATGATGAAGGAAGCAACGACACGTTTGAAATCCAAAACTGGGCAGGAACTCCGACAGAATATCAGTAAAATTGACCGATATTGTAAGCCAAGACTATAATTTTTATCAATACAATGCTGATGAGCATTTTTGCAATTTCAAAAGCTCTTGGAGTTCCCACTAAAGAATTATTTGATGATCTTGATTAATTTCTGGACGTGAAACAATATTTTCGGATTACAAAAAACATGGCCTTACTGTCACTCTAGTTCGCAGCTTAAATTTCCACCCGTATTATTTTCGTAACTATTACAAGTACTCTCGGCAGAGGTGTAATTCTCACTCCGATATTTATATCTTTTCACCTTTTTTAGGCCTTCGTAGCCATCGCATGCGCAGGTGTATTTTTTCATACACGATGAACAGAAGATCAACAAGCAAATTGTTATAAATACCTTTCCTTTTTTCATGGTTTCCAGTAAATGAATGGGAGCAATTGAAATTTACGTTCAACCGCTCCCATAAAACTTAGCTACTCAATAATTAATTTTCCACTCTGAACAACGGCGCCATCAATCAAGTAAGAATAATAGTAAATACCTGAACTGACATTTGATATATCTACCACTTCATAATTCGGACCGCTCTGACATTTGAATGTTTTAATTTCCTTTCCATCAATACCATAGACTTTTACAAAGCCCTCGCTGCCTTCCGGAAGGTCGTAGGTAATGTTACAGATTCCATTGGATGGATTAGGATAAATGGAGAATTCAAATTCTTCCAAAGCCCCGTCTGAAACCTGGCCTCTTGGTGCTGAACAGCTGTAGAACTGAATGGTTGCCGGGTCTATTATCTGTGAACCAAAATTGCCAAAACTTCTATGAACAGGTATGAGGTAATTTGTAGTGTCAGCCCAGGCAGTATCCAACATTTCAGCCTGTGGCCCATAAGTAGTTTTGGCATATTCGGTTTCCAATTCAAATTTCCAATGGTTCAAGTGTTTTTGCTCTACGGAATCCAAACCGCATGATTCAAGATTATACAAAATCATCAATGCCATATCATATTTACCTAATTGGTGAAATAGGTGGACTTTGTCCATTTCCAAGTAAAACATCTGTTGATAATTACTTGATGTAACTGAGCCCGTGGTCAGGTGGTTCAGCACATTTACGTAACTCTGAACCCCTGAATGAAAACTTACCATATTATCTGCACGGGAAATTCGACCGGTTCGGAATGTGTGTTGCACGGTATACTTCATATATTGATATGCATAATCAGTTAACCACGTGTTGGCAGAATTGCTGGCCACGTTATAGGTTAGGACTTCTTCAAACAATGAGAGTGCTGTAAGATCATTTTTTGAGGGATTATAACGTTCAGATTCCGAAATAGTATAATTGATTGCCGTTGCAAAGTTAGCTCCGCTGAAATGGGGAGTTGTGATTATTTGTTTGCTATAATCATCTGTGGGCGCAAGAGAAACCACATCGTTACCTATAACGTCAGTTATTGGACAACTGGCTGATTGTGGCTCTGAAGTGATGGCTGTAATAGCGCCACCTGTAATATAACTGGTCAGGCTTATATCAGATGTCGGCGGAGCGGTGTTTGCGGCATTCCAACGATTACGTTTAGCTTGAATGTATTGTTTCCACAGCGGCGGATAACCTATCGCTAGAGTTCCCTGAATAATTGGCAAAGAACCTTGCTCATCAAAATAATTATAGCCATAACCCAGATAGATGTATTGCGCATTCCACAATGCGACATTTGGTCCAGTGGCAGCACTGTTTTTCTGAAACGTGTTATAACCTCCATGACTTAAAGAAGACATGTCCAGGAGGCAATTTCCCTGAGCAACTGCACCGGCATACTTGAAATTGATAAAATTATTGCATTTGAGATTTGCCCTGCCATTTAGCTTGTGTACTCCGGCATAAAGCGTATTAAAATCACATTTGCGAATTTCTATTTCAGCGGCTGAATTGTCAATTATCCCAACAGTTGATAAGTCTCCATTAAAAGTTGAACTCAATATGGTTGAGTATTGAGTTGTGTTTTGACCGTCTACAATGTAATAAGCCGAGCAATTAAATGAGGTTTCAGAAATATTATATCCCATTCCTTTTATTCTGATTACTGAATTTGCAGTTGTATTATTAACCACTGAGTTACTCAGGTTAAATGTGCCGGAGGCTTTATAAAATAACGGTGCATAAATGGGAACTTCATCAAAAATGGCATTTGCTATGACGCTGTGATCGAAGGTCTCCAAGCCACGATTTAATGAAAGACCGTCATAATGAACATGATTCGAATTAAAATCCTGAATGCTGACAAGCCTTGCATTTTCATGAAATATTACTTTACCGGTATGGATACCAATCCAGTTGAGACCGGTTGAATTACTCCAGAAATCGGCATCTTTATCAAGAACAAGAATAGAATCAGTTTCATCATTTCCCTGAAGCAGAATACTGGTATTGTCTTCTGCAATTATATGTGGCCCCCATTGTGAAAATCGAAGCTGACCACTTGCGGCACCACTAATGTCAAATGTAAAATCAGCATTCTCGCGAATAACTAAATCTCCACCGTCAAAATGCACTTCAGATTCATTATTGTTCATTCTAAGCGTGGCGCCATCTTCATATTCAAGGCTGGCACCTGCTTGCAATTGTATATACCCCTGATTGTTCAATACTCCACCATTCTTAATCACAATCTTAGCACCTTCTTTAACAATCACTTTGGTTCCAGGGGCAATATTTACGTCCCCTTGTATGATGAGCTGTGCAGTTGGGTTTATTCTTATTTCTCCTTCGTCAAGATTGATAATACCTCCATTTTCGACAGTCAATACTTTTCCTTCGCAAATGACCAGTCTGCTGTCAATATTCAATACACCTAAATTCTTAATGGTAAAATGATTGGTTTGGTATTCATTCAGAGCAATTCCCAAATCATGATATTCAGGAAAGAATTGTCCAAGATTGTAAGTAGTTGTAAGTTGGGCCCCGGTAAAATCCTGAAACGTATTTTCCATGCAAAACTCCAAAAATGAAAGTTTGAATTTTGTAGCATTAAGTAGGCCATTACCGCCACTGACAAAATTCTCAAAATCACCGCTGTATGCTGGAATGTCCGTTACAATTGGTAAATTTTCCACAGCGTCACCTACACCTGAACAAATACAGCCATGGTCTTCGTCGTAGTCAGGTAAGACATTCTCAAATACCAGATAATAAAGATTATGAAAGTACATATAGTCTAATGGCGAAAATTGCCCTTCAAAGCCATTTGCATTATAAGCTTCTCCAAAGTGAGTCCATTTATACTCCCCTCCCCAGCCTCCTGGCCATAAGAGCTGTTTGTCACTTAAGGGGTCTTCCCAATTCTCTGTTCCTGAAAATTTAAAACCTCCGTAAATGGGCATGGAGTTCAAAAAATTTTGAAAGAAGGGCTTGCCACCAAAAGCAGGTGTTTGATTCTTTAACAACGCATCAATTAGAACCAACTGATAGTTATGGGTAGTTGTACCCCATTCAAATACTTGCGAGTTGGAAAATAATCCACTTGCTACCCCAAGGTTAAACATTATTGTATTATTATAATCGGACACGTTTAATGAGTCAAATTCAATTGCGCTTATTGGTGCTGGCATAGTCTCATTAAACTTATAATCATCCTGCCAATCATTATACATAGCTGGCCAATTCTCTGGCAAAACATCTTCCCAAAAAACCTGCAACAAGTCCGTTGAAATTTCTTCTGCTCCATCAGAAGACTGAAACGCTTCAAAATTGCTGAGTCCGTCAATGTTTAAAGGCCATGGATTATAATCTGAATAATCATTAACCTGAGCTTTCTGAATAAGATTAAGTGTTTCCCAGTAGGCATCCTTTTCTTCTTGTGTTGGTAAACAATGATAATGCTGTGCAGCTTTATACTTCTTTTTATGACGTTTCATAACCGAGGAATAGTCGTTGCCAACAATATTTTGACCAATCACTGTAATTGGATAGGAGGTAAGCAACAATTCACCACCTCCATTATTAACCGGCCAACCCCATTCATCCAATAAAAACCAGTTATGATTATAAGCATACGAAATTATTCTATTAGTAATTTGTTTCACTTCGTTTCGCAAATCCATGACCGGATCAGAAGGAGTTGGCTGAACATAAATTCCATCTTCGAGCAGTTTATTACAAACAGAAAGTCCAACAAGTAAAGAAGTCATCTGGTCCAGACTTGGGATTGACCATGCACTGGTTTTTGAATGTGCATAGTACCCACCAAAGTTTGACTTTGCCGCGTTGTTATTTTCATAGATAGAACCCTCAGTGCAACGGCATTTTATTGGGGAGTTTTGCCAATTCTGATAAAAATTTTCGGGCACGTCATCGCGCAAGTAAAAACCGTTTAAATTTTGTGGTTTATCGACTAATGCGTCGTTTAATGTTGTAATTATTTGTTCAGCATTGCCATCTACTCGATTTATAGCACTCAGCGCGTAATAGAGTTCGTTCAAAACCGCGGTGACATCCTGTCCGTGATTTTTGAGTAACCGGTATTCAGTAGCTAAAAAGCCAATATAGTGGCCTTGCCTAATCATGCCATCTCCCCATGACATCCAACCCTTATTGCTTGCAAAATCTATATTGTCAACACAGGCCCCTGGGTTGCGTCTACCAGCAGGAAGACCTTCTCCAGAAAGAGGTCCGATTTTAACAAAATTCTCTCGGAAACTATTCCTGAATTTCCAGTACTTTTTCAGATTAAGCTCATCAGTCTGAGCAAAATTGACTCCTACAACTAAAATGCAGACCAAGAATTTAAGCCATTTTTTCATAATTATTTTTTTATTTAATTTTCAATATGGTAGTTTATAAGATTCCAGATTTGATTACTATCCAATAGTTCTTTCCTGACAAGCCCAATTCCTTTTGAATAATAATGGAAAGTAGGCTGAGCTTCTTCACTAGCGGTATGCTCCTCACTCATTTTTATTACACTTTCAAAGTCTTTCACTCCAACTAGAATAGTAGGATAAATATTATCTACTTTTAAAACATTATTATAGTTATACTGAAGACCATAGGAGTACATCCAATCTCCAACGCCGGCGTACGTAAAAAAGCAGTATGATTCTGAAACAAAATCACCAGGTTTACCTTTAGATTTTTTGATAATAACACAATGTCTATCCATTTCAATTAAACCACAGGATGGGCAACCTCCGGCTGCTAATATTGACCAGAAATGATAATCATAGGAGTCATAGTCACTGTGCATCACCACGTCAAAACCATAACAATCAGGCCCGGTATATGATTCTGTTACGTATACGGAATCAATCATACCTGAATTTTCTTCTTCATAAACCCAATAGCTGCCCACGCCAAAAAGAAAGTAATCTTTGGGTTCACTTACCTCACGGCATTGATCCGGATGCAATTCACAAACCGGAATTTTTTTATCCTCACGGCATGAGATAAGTGCTGATAATGCCAGGGAAAATAAAATGAATTTTTTCATAGTACTAATTTTCGATACGGTAATTTACAAGATTCATGTTTGGTTGCTATCCATCAGTTCTTTCTTCAAAGAATAAGTTCATTTTTTATAATACCGAAAGTTAAGAAACCAAAGCTTTCATATCACAAATTTAGGTTCAAATATTTCGGCTTGGTTTAGATGCCTATAATATTACGTTGAATAAATGCAAAAGGGCTAATAGACTTTATCTACGAAATACATACGCCAAACGTATCAGTATATTGTGTCAATAGCAAGCGTAAAACCCGCGATAATTCAAAATATTATAGCTGTCTGATTGGTCAAACAGTTAACGAATGAGCTTTAATTTTCGATTCGGCGCTCTTGTTTCATTTTAAACAGGGTATTTTCCACCCCTTGCTTTGCGGGTTTCCACATGACAACAGCGGGATTCCACGTGACAAAATTTCAGGGACTGAAAATTAGTATGAAATTTGTGTTTCTAGGTAAGATTATTTTTCCTGTAATTTATTCTCATTATTTCACCCCGTTTCTTTTCATAGTATATATTATCAAAGGCAGTCCCAGACTGGCTTTTGACGTCTAAACAGACGTCTGATACGTCTGTTACCTTTGCCGGAAAACATTGTATTGTCCTAAAATTTCAGACATGTAGTTTTATTGCCAAAAACAGCCGCTGTCTCTTTGATAATTCAGAAAAATAATGTAACTTCAATACACTCGCTCGAATTATCAATGTTAGTGATTGATGATTCGGTTTCTTTCATAATCCGATCACTAAAGCACTGCCGGGGAAACCCGGGCAGTGCTTTTTTATGGGAGCTCATTTCTTTTGAAAACATTTGATACGTCTTGTTACTTATACCAGAAAATACGTTTTTTATCAACCCCGCGTTTAAAGAAAAAAGCCACATTAAAAACTCATCTTATGGAACGATCACCTTTTGAAATAAATCTTCATTACCTCTCGATGGCTGAACTTTACGCTTTTAAAGATGACTATCCCGGGTATGAAGATACAGTATTAAAAATGTTTGCCCTGAAAGATGAATTTGTCTTTGAAGATGAAATTCTAAAGAATCACGGCAAGCAAACCATGCAGGAGGTAGAGGAAGAAAATGACGTTCGGTATGTAGAGGTCGGGGAAAGAGAGCGTGAGGGCAAACCCGTAAGAGTATGGATTGATACCTGGGCAGATCAGATCATTATGCCCGGTGAACTAGCGCACGGCATTTTCTTTACTTACAAAATCCGTCACCTTGACCTGACCGACCTCGATGCGTTTTTGGATTTTCATTTGGAAAAATACTACGCGGACGACTTTACCAAATTCTCCCGATTTTTGACCCTGACCATTCGCAAACATGCCCGGCGGCTCTTGCAGGGGGAACATGTGTTGACTATACAGGAATGGATCAAACAAAAGCAGGATGAGCAAAGTTCAGAGCAACAAGAGAAAACAGTTAGACTAAAAGGGCGTCCACAACGAAATGGAGATGATAAAATAACGGTACTCAATCAGGAGCAAACCGTTTTACTGATCCATTATTTGAAAAAAGCAAAAGTCTTTTTTCAGGACGATTATCTGACCAACAAACAGGCCGGTCAGGCATTTCATATTCTGACCGGGTACAGTGCTGATTCCCTTCGGCAAAAACTCGCAAATCATGAATTAAACCAGATCAACTCCAAGAAAAATCTGGTTGATCTGAAGAATCTCTTTGTGAATATTATGAATTTGATTTCCAATGATCTGAATGAAAAAAAGTAACCTTCACGTACCTACTTGAACCTTCAGGAACCCGGCAAATGAGTAGTAATATGCCGACCTTTGTAGTAAAAATTCATTTAAATATTTACTACAATGACAGTATCATTTTTGACCAATCTGGATGAAAAAGAGTTCAAGGAATTCTTAAAACAGGCACTACGGGAAGTACTAAACGAAGGGATTACAAAACCAGCAGAATCGCTGCCGGAAATTCTCGACATTAAACAGGCCGCCAAATACCTTCGGCTTAAACTCACAACGCTTTACGAAAAAACATCACGTAAACTCATTCCCCATTTCAAAAAGGGGAACCGGTTGTATTTTCAGTTAGCCGATCTTCAATCGTGGATCAGAGAGGGAAAAGTAAAAACAGCTGAGCAGATCAGTGGTGATGCCGCCACGTACGCCCTCACGGCAAAGAAGAATCAGTACTAATCAAATCAAAAATCAATCATTTATGAGAAACGCGCAGTTTTATGTGCCCAAAGAGGCCATGCCCGCATTTGCTTTGGAACTAAGCAACCGGGAAATGGATAATACCATCGAGGGTATTACCGAAGAAGCAGAAATCATTGTTTCAGTCGAATACGAACGTGACGAAGAAGAGGAAATCAACGAACTGGAAGATTTCCTTCAGGGGCTGCTTGAGCAAATGCAGCAACGCAATGAGGAAGAAGAATAAGTAAAAAAGAGCCGGGTTCCGTGCGAGCATGGAACCCGCTTTTTGCCGAAAAACAGACGTCTCAGACGTCTGTCTGACGTCTAAAGTGCAATTTAAAATCTGAAAAGGATGAGAGCGTGTTTGCAATGCAGCGGGGAAATTCCGAAGGACAAGAGGGCAGATTCTAAATTTTGTTCGAGTTCCTGTAAGGCCCGTTATTGGGAAGATCGGAAAACAGAACCAAATGGAACAGTGGAAAAAACAAAGCCGGAAAGTTCGCTTTCCAATGGGCTTAGGGGCGTTGTTGACCCCCAAAAAAAAGAGGAACCCCAATTCCCTCAAAAGACAGTCGTAGACTGGATAACCAAAGAAGAGCAGGTAGAAACTGAGAGCTATAAATCCGTTAAAAAACAGTTGGATTTTTTTAAATCAGAAATAAAGCGGTTTACTCAAGCCGTGCAGGGGTGTGACCAAAATCTCAAAAATATCCGGGAGGGAAATCCGCTGCTGATTACCGGTACTACCCTTACCGGGGGAATTATTGCCAGCAACAAATCAGAAGGTGATCCGTGGGTAACTGCCGGTGGGGTGGTGCTTGGTCTTGGTTTGGGGGCGGCCTTTGATGCGTTGTTTTTGAAAGAAGCGCGAAAACTGGAAAATGAAAAGATCAGGGCGCAGCTTGAAAAACAAAAGGATGATTTCAGCAGGGCAATTTTGCACTATCGCACCCAAATACAACTGGCAGAAGCATCCATGCGTACTATGCAAAAATTTGAAGTAAAAACAAGACGGGTTCCCGTGATCCGAAAAGCACCATCGCTGCCTTTACCGTCCATTGATACGATTTTTTCAGATGCAAACAAACAAACCGAACGCACCCAAAGCAATCAAAACAAATCTGAAATTGATGCAAACGCCGACATTGAAACCAATGATAAACTCATCAGCAGCCGCCAGCTCCGGGAGATGAATTACAAATGCCTGGACTTTGCCGGGCGCTGGCTGGAAATTTTTGGCCAGCCGGCTACGGTTTTTCATTTGGCCTTGCATGGCAAACCCGGTGAAGGAAAATCAACCTTTTGTTTCCAGTTTGCGCATTACCTTGCTGAAAACTTCGGGCGCGTGGTTTACATAAGTGGTGAAGAAGGGTTTGGCAAAACACTGCGGGATAAAATGATTAGTACACACGCAGAAAGCGACTATTTGTATTTTGCCGATTGCAGTTCTTTTGAACATATCAAAGAATGGGTTGAACAAAATAAATTTCACTTCATTGTTATTGACAGTCTCGATACCCTCAAAATTGACCCGGCTAAACTCCGCGAGTTAAAGAGTTGGTATCCGCAGTCTGCTTTTATTACTATTTCACAATCTACCAAAGATGGAAAAATGCGCGGCTCACAGGAAATTATCCACGATGCTGATATAACTGTAAGGGTGGACAATGGAACAGCTACCACGACCAAAAACAGGTTCAAGCAGCGCGAGATGACCTTTGATGTGTTTTCGGCTTTAAAAGTCGTGAAAACACCTCCCAAATTTGGCGGGAATATGGGAGTGGTCTAAGGGGAGGCTGACCGAGTCGAAATCAGGTAATCAGGATTGCCTAAAACGCCCTGTTTGTAAGGGATTTGGAAGGGATAGCGGTTATTTGCCTTTATTTGCTATCTTTATCCTGAGTTCATTGAAATATTGCCGGGTTTTCAACTGGAAAACTTAAAGCCAAATTAAAGAACCAACCTGTATTTGCTTACAGTTCTTTAAGTAACAATTAGGGATAACATGTTACCCCTTTGTTACTCTGGTTTTCCCAAAACCTTCTGAATGACCCGTTCTACGGGCGATTAGAGCAATATTATCCCATCACCGAGGGAGAGGAGAAGTCGCTTCGTAGGGAGATTTGGAGGCAAAGTCGCTTTGCTCTTTGTGGGTGATGGTTTTCCTCCCTCGACCGCGTGTCGCTAAAGCTTTAGCGGAGGCGCAGGGAGGATTGAGGAGCCTGCCTGTTTGACAACAGTCAGACAGGGGTGACTGCAAAATATCAGGTATGTGTAATCAGGCAGAGAGGTGGAATGTTTTGGAATTGTAACTCAGGTTCCTGAGTGAGTCTTGTCGCATGGCAATTGACCTAAAATCGCCAATCACCTCTTTATTTTTTTCTCCAAATTATAGTACCGGTATCTAACTGAATCCTTTTGATGCAATTACCAGGTACCAGCGAAAAATTCTTACTTTTAACCCTGCCTCTCCACGAAAAAAAATTACTATGAAATCAATCCTCTCTATCTTAAGTCTCCTTTGTTCTGCGACCATTTGCCTGGCGCAGTCGAATGATCTTCCCAAACGCGATGCCTTTGACCTGGTTATTCCGGTAAGCGATTCTGCATTTTACAATGCACATATTGATGCCTCTTCATATGTGCTTCCGGATAATACCATTCAACTGTATCCAGGTGAGACCATTTACGTGGAAATTGAATTGAAAAAGAAGAAAATTCTGAGCATGAAAACGGTTAAAGAAAATATTCATCCTGAAAAGACCATTAAAATTTCTTTTTCTCAAACTACCGAAGGTAAAGTTCACCAATTGATGATGTTGCACATTGAAAACCCTTTTGACCTGACGCTCGATTATAAGGCAACCATCTTTCTGATGGCTTACGGTAAATGGGCACCTACAACCGTTGTACCGGTTTGGCCAAAAAAGAGCGCCTATGAAACGTGGCCGGATGTCTTGGTAACTATTGCTTTGTCTGATTGGTCGTTCAAATAGAATGGTCATTCCAGCTATCCCATGTGTCAAACCAATGTAAGTGATAAATGAAACTAACTCTTACCATCTTTACCGCTTGCTGTTTGTTTTCTTGTTCAAACGGACCAGAGAAACAGACCACAACAGTATTGACTGAAGAAAAACCTGATTCAACTCATTCGAAAATCACAATTCCAATCTCTATTGAAGAATCAGAAATAGCAAATATGGACTATGATCCAGCAACTGATCCGGAAAATAAAAAGCTATACAAAATTTTTGAACCTTATATTTCAACTGAATTTCTCCATGTCGAAAATGTTACCGGAAACCCGGACAGCGTTGAGTGCTTTATGAATTACCTTGGGACCATATATGATCTCGAAAATAATACAGAGTTTCACGTTGTGTCGCAATTTTGCACCATACAGGCAGCTGATGCGAAACACGGCAACAGTAAAGTCGCTTTTCTAAATCGGGAATTAGAATATGCCCGTGTTTATCATCTTGAAGCACCAGAGGAATTACCTATATCGATTGAACAAAATTCGCTCATATTCGATTTCGCCGGAACAAAAAAAGGAATTCAATTTAATGGCGGGCTTCCAGCTATGCTGTGCATACCAGATAGTGGATGCTACGAGTAAAAAATTCATTTTTGTAGACATCCCCAAATGAGCAGGATATTCATCCGGCATCAATAAACCATACCAAAAATTTACAATCCCCAAATTCCTTATCCATTTCTTTTCCATTCCTGAACTAAACCAGTTCCTTACTGAATATTAAATTACTGGCTGATTCATTCTGCCTTACTTTGGTTACAACTTAAAAAATAAATTTTTATGATGAAGATCAAGAACAGTATCGTTATGGGCATTTCTGCACTGGCGTTTTACGGATGTTCCAAGGAAGAGATTCCGGAACCCGGTATAAATCCATTCATGCCTGCTGAGGAGCAGCCCATCTGCGTAACGCATCACTATACCTACCATGCAGAAAGTTACACGCTGACCTATTATTTTAATTCTGAAAATGAAGTGCTCCGCCGTGAAGGTGACGTATCTATTCATGATGGAATCATGAAATCAAAGTCAGACGAAACTAAAATTTTTAAAGTGGACAAAATAAGTGAAGACGGAAAAACCTTTGACATCACCCTTGTAGATTCAGAAGAGGAACTTGACCGGTTGTATGAAAACACAGCGACACAAGTAAGCGAATATGATCGCTGCACAGATTGGCTGAGTCAACCAGGTACCGCAGCATTTTACTTTTTTAAAGACATCAATTACTCCTGGGAATACGTCGATATTCGGGTTGTAAATGCCTCCTATTTTCAAGACCAATGGCTGGATGACGCCGACAACAATATTTCGTCTATCTGGTTTAGTTCTTACCCATCTTCTGTCTACCCTTTACGCCTGGACGTGTTTGCCGGCTCCTGCTTTTCAGGAAGTATTTATTCGTTAACGGCAAGTGTGCCCAATCTGCATTGGCTATCGGTAGATCTTGGAGATAAAATTTCATCCATGAAAGGCTGGCCTATATAATCCCGGTTTATACGTCCTCAGGCTCCCGCGTGAAAACAAAATGCGGCGAAGTCAATCCGTTCGGGTGTTAATTGACCCCAAAAGTTTAATCATTTTTTCTCGCGCTCGTCTTCCAAAAGGCGAGCGCGAATCTTTTATGGCTTTTGTAACGAAAACCTGATCTGAATAAAAACCGTTCCCTGTAAATACCTATTGCAAATGCTGGTGAAGAAAGGTACTCGTCAGGAATTTACAACCAGGCGACCCAGCTGCGGAGGATATCTATCCTACGCTAATGCAAAGCAACGAGAATTTGTAATCCGCTAACGTAAATTCCCTTACAAAAATCCTGTCGCGTGGCGATTAAACCAAAAGCCCCAATCATTTTTATTTCCTTCTTTGAATTACAGTACTTATATCTGGTGGAGTCCACGTGAATCAATGCAAGTACCATTTTTAGTGCTTTGGTGCAGAACAATATGTCCTGAACAACAAGCAACTTATTTTCATGCACCCGCTTGCCGCTTTGAATTTAATTTGCACTTTTAAACTTTCGGGCTGTGGCGGATAAAAGAACAAACTTAAATTATGACAGAAGCGAAAAAATCATTACCCAAATGGATACTTATTGTATCCGCCTTTTTTGCATTGCTTGAACTTACCGTAAGTTTAGCATTGTGCTTTTCGCCGCAATCGGTTTTGGAGACTGTTGACCTCAACGCAAAAGGCGTTGACTATGTGATTCACATGTGGGCGGTGCGGCAATTTGCCCTGGGTTTTATTTTTGCTTTTGCGCTGTTTAAAAAATCAATTCCCATGCTGACGCTTGCATACATTTTCTTTTTGGTAATGTTTGCCGGTGACTTTTTTATTGGAATTTCACAAAAAGAAAATGCACTCATCATTAGTGCATTGGTCATGTGCCTTATTTCGGTAGCATTGATTGTCGCAATCAATAAGAGAAACAACTAGATTTTACCAGACCTGAGCCGCTATTATCCGGTACATGCCGAATGGAAAAACATTTGAGAATTTTAAACCATGAAAAAAAATTTCTTTGCTGCGGGACTCATAGTTTTGATGGGCTGTGAATCTGACGAAACAGAAACTCCCCAATTCAGGAATGATGTATTTAAGCTGGAAACAGGTGAAGGCCGGACACTTATCAATCCATCCAATAAACAGGAACTAATTGACATTTTTAAATCGCACGCATTTAACTAATTCAACACATCCTGGGTCTGGAGAGGTGTCGCTACAAAATACCAAGCACTTGACGTGCTTATAGAACTCTCATGTGAAACATGACCTAAAAGCTCAATCCAGTTTTATTCATACCTTTAAATCAGAACCCTGAATACCATAAATACAATGTTCTTCTTCAAACCTAAGATTGACTTTTCTGAACTTGAACCTTTTTTACAGTTGGAAAATGTGCTCAGAATGTATGCCGAACCTATTTTGCAGGAACATGGATTCAAAATGACCATTGATCACGAATATCCATGGATTTTTTTTAGAAAAAATTTCGGAAATTTTCAACATGAACTAAGAATTGCTTTATCAGATACCAGCATATCACCCGGTGGAGCTTTATTTAGTTGTGAATGGTCCATTTTTTCAGAAGAATACAACACCTGGCATCTTGAGCAATTTGGTGAACCCAGCCTGGTGCCTGAAATTGCTTCCTGGGATGATTATTCCTGCGAAAAACTGGATAACAGATTTCGGACTGTCGATGGATATATCCGGGAATATGACCTAGGGAAATTTTCGACAAAAAAATTAATGAATCATTTCATTAAACAAACACTTGAAGTCCGAATTCCGATGTTACAGAACTATTCAGACTGGACTAAATTGATGGAATGGAACATAACACAACTCAAACATCTTGGAATAGATAAAATTGTTGATTGCTGTATCTTTGCAAAAGATCTCAAACGTGCAGGAAGTATCTTGAAACAGGCAGAGGACTATCTGACAATAAACGATGAAGAATACGAATTCCGTGCTAAGAAAATAGCTGAACGAAAAAATTACCTTCGACGGATTTTAAGAGCTGATTCTACAAAGATATAAGCACATCCGCCACCATGAAAAACCGAAATCAAAACACGGGCAAGCAACAAAATCAGCTACCTTTACCTCATGACTACAACGGTTACTGTCAAAACCATTTACCATTGTTCGCTTGAGCGCGCATTCAAAACGCCCATGCTCTGCGATGTATCCAAGGTTCATACAGGTTATGGTATTATGCCCAAAGTCACACATTGTACCAACGATGAAAACTGGGGAAAACCGGGTTCCTCTAAAAATGTATTTGTAGCCAGATCATGGACACAAAAAGGCGGCGAAGCTTCCGTTGACAAAGTGATTGAACGCGTCGAAAATCAGTACTGGAAAATTGAAGTCAGTGACTTTAAATCATGGATGCTGGGTTTTACAAAATTTACCGGCACCTGGAAAACTACCGAACTAAAGCCCAATGAAATTCTGATTGAATACACCTACGTTCTGCATGCAAATGTGATGTTGCTTTATCCGCTGAACTGGCTATTCGCCAAACTTTTCTGGCGCAGGTATATGAAACGCGTTTTGGAAAATGTGCGGAAAATGGCCTATAACGAAGAGCCTTATCTTTACCAGTGAGATTTGAAATAAACATGTGTGGGAATTTGCATTCCTGCATAACTGCTGCGTGAAATTTACCTACATTTGATTTGATTACATGATTAAATAAACACAACCTTTATGGCCTATCTGATGGTCGATATTGAAAGCGATGGACCTATTCCGGGTGATTATTCCATGATTTCATTCGGAGCAGTACTTGTTGATGAGAAGCTCGACAAAACATTTTATGGAAAACTAAAACCCATCTCTGACAAATTTATTCCCGAAGCACTTGCAGTTTCAGGGTATTCCCGGGAAGAGACAATGGATTTTGATGACCCCGAAAAAGTGATGAGCGAATTTGCCCAATGGACAAGGGAAGTAAGCAAGGACCGGCCCATTTTTATCAGTGATAATAATGGATTTGACTGGATGTTTATTTGCTGGTATTTTCATCACTTCACCGGATCCAATCCGTTTGGGTTCAGTTCTCAAAACCTGGGAAGTCTTTATAAAGGCATTGAGCGGGATACCTTTAAAACTTTCAAACATCTGCGAAAAACAGCACACACACATAACCCGGTTGATGATGCCAAAGGAAATGCCGAAGCATTGCTGACTATGAAACGTGAATTTGGTCTGAAAATAAAATTTTGATTGCGAGATGGTACGTTCCAAAAAACATCTATGAAATTTGCCACAAATCAAACGAAAAACCAATGCCCGGCAACAACCCGGCACTACACATTCAACCCACCTTTAAAATCAAAAAACGATGATCCCTTTCCAAACCATTGACTGGACTTCCATTAAAAAAACAGAACACAAGGGCGAAACCGGAGTTGCGCACTGGCAAACCGTGCAATTGGATGGATTGCGGATACGGCTAGTGGAATATTCAGGCGGTTACCTGGCAGACCATTGGTGTCAGAAAGGTCACATTGTACATTGCCTGGAAGGAGAATTCATCAGTGAACTCAGCAGCGGTGAAAAATTCAAACTTTCCAAAGGTGAAACATATGTGGTGTCTGACGACCTGAGTTCGCACCGCTCCGTTTCTGAAAAGGGCGTTAAATTGTTAATTGTGGATGGTGATTTTTTGAAAAGTTATCAGGGCACACGTTGATGCGTGGATAAGGAACGGTGAGTGAATATAAAAGCGAAGCGCTACACCTGCGCCTCCTTATTGTACCTCCCTTTATACTCCACCGGCGACATTCCCGTGATTTTACGGAATACTTCACGAAATGCCTTTACGTCAGAATAACCTACTTCATACATTACCTCGTTGACGGTTTTGCGGCTGGTCTCCAGAGACTTTTTGGCCGATTCAATTTTCACGCGCTGCAAATATTCAACAGGTGTATTTCCGGTTGCTTTGATAAACCTGCGGTCAAAATTACGCCGGCCAACAGCAAACCTGGAAGACAAATCTTCCACCGAAATTTTTTCCTGCAGGTTGTTTTCAATATAAGTCTGCGCTTTTTTCACCAGTTCATCACCGTGTTGTTTCTGCCCGGTAAAAAGTATAAAGGCTGACTGACTCTTCCGGTCTATTTCAATCTGAAAAACTTTGGAACAAAAAATAGCAGTCTGCCGGTCGTAATATTTCTCTACCAGGTAAAGCATCAGGTTTAGAAATGAATAGGCACCTCCGTTTGTATAAATTCCATGTTCATCGGTAATCAGCTGATCGGTTTGTAAATTTACCTCGGGAAACATGTTTCTGAAATTTTCGGCTGCAGCCCAATGGGTAGAGCAGGTTTTCCCATTCAGCAAACCCGATGATGCCAGCAAAAATGCACCGGTGCAGATACTTGCTATTTCTGCTCCGTCTTTGTATTGGCTCGCTATCCAGTTAATCAGCAGCTTGTTTCCTTTCACCGCTTTTTCATAATTGTGGTTCAGTGATGGAACAATGATCAGATCGGTTTTTTTGATAGCCGAAACAGGCGTATGCGGTTTCACACTGAATAAACCGTCATAGAATTTCACTTCTTTTGAAAGACCTGCCAACTGAATTTTAAACACGTCTTTTCTTCCGGCTTTTTTCCAATGCTCATTGGCCCTGGTAAATAATTTGTAGGCGCCTACAATACTACTCAGGTTATTCTCTCCCTCGGGAACGAGTATGGTTAAATGTTTCATGCCGTAAGTTTTGACAAAGATAGCAATTTGACCTGTCCAAATCAACCCCCTGAATAGTCCATTTTACACCCCTGACAGGTGTATTCCTGGCCGTACCTTTGCGTTATAAATAACTTAAACATCGTACCTATGACCAAATCTGATTTTACGACCAGCATCCTGATCGACCAGGCTCCCGAAGCGGCGTTCAACGCCATTAAAAACTTTCGCGCCTGGTGGTCAGAAGAAATTGAAGGCAATACAGACCAGCTCAATGAAGTCTTTTTCTATCACTACAAAGACATTCATTTATGTAAGATAAAACTCATTGAAATGGTTCCTGCTAAAAAATTGGTATACCAGGTTCTTGACAATCAATTTAATTTCATAAAAGACAAAACCGAGTGGATTGATACAAAACTGATTTTTGAACTGACAGGCGAAAACGGCAAAACAAAAGTTCGGTTTACACACGCAGGCTTAGTTCCGGAGTATGAGTGTTACGATGTTTGCTTTGATGCCTGGACCGGTTACATCCAAAACAGTCTTTACAATCTTATTACTACCGGCAAGGGTGCACCTAATCCGCTGGAGGGAGAAGGGTTTAACGCACAGCTTGCTGAAAAATGGAAACTAATATAACGGTGGCCGTCAAAAGCTGCGGTGACCAAACAAATTTACGAACCAACCAAAAAATATGGACACAAAACAAACAATGATTAAAATGGTATTGGACAGATGGTATGCCCAACTAACAAATTTTGAGACGGCCCTTAATTCTATGACCAATGAACAACTGCAAAAAGAAATTGCACCGGGTAAAAACAGGGGAATTTATTTATTGGGTCACCTGACGGCAGTGCATGATGATATGCTGGTGCTGTTGGATTTTGGAAATAAATTATACCCTGAACTGGCTGAACCCTTTATCAAATCACCGGATAAATCAGGTATTGAAATTCCATCTGCCAGTGAATTGAGAGCAACCTGGAACAATTTAAATACTACGCTGAATCAGCATATCAACCGCCTGCAGCCGGATGACTGGTTTCAAAAACACACCGCAGTTTCTGAAGAAGATTTCAGCAAAGAACCGCATCGTAATAAATTAAACATCATCATTACGCGAACAAGTCACCTTTCTTACCACCTGGGACAATTTGCACTGCTAACCAAAATGAATTGAATTAAAACAATACTTTTTTACCGATACTCACAAAACATAAATCCAACTAAAGAATATGAAAAAACAAGATTACAGTATAAGCATTACCGTAAATGCAACCGCACAGGAAGCATTCAACTGCATTAACAACGTTACCAACTGGTGGACAGAAAACCTGGAAGGAAACTCGCAGAAACTGAACGATGAATTTACGGTTCGGTTTGGTGAGGTGCATGTTTCTACCCAAAAACTGGTTGAGGTTATTCCAAATCAGAAAGTAGTCTGGCTGGTTACAGACAGCGCGCTTAATTTTGTAAAAAACAAACAGGAGTGGACGGGCACCAAAGTCATTTTTGAAATTTTTGAACACGATCATAAAACGCAGGTCCGGTTCACACAGCAGGGTCTCGTTCCGGAACTGGAGTGCTTCAAAGATTGCTCGACCGTTTGGGGAGAATATATTCAGCAAAGTTTGTTGCCCCTGATTAATACCGGAAAAGGGAAACCTACGCCAAGAGCAAAATAAGACAACAACCTGATCGGCTTTCAAAAATCGAATGCCCTGATTAAATCATTTTTGAAGCCGGCTTTTCTTTCTTCGCCAACAGGTACGCCGCTCCTTCACGTGCCACAATAATACTGATGCCAAGCACATAATTCACCTGGTCAGCTTTGGCAAAGGCATTGAGCAGAAACAGAAAAACCAGCATCACACCGAAAATAGCCAGCAGCAGGTAATACGTTCGTTTTTCGACCAATGGAGCAGTTGCGGTTTTGAACGTGCCCGAAAAAAGATACCCGAACAAAAACTCAAATGCATACACGCCGCAAAGTGAATAAATGACTTCTTTTTCAAAATGTGCTTCCATGTTTCCGGGGCCGCCGCCGTCAAAAAAATTTCCGGCGGCAATAAGAATGACCAGGAACAAAACAGAAAAACCCAGCACAAACCGAAAGAAAACACCAATTCTTGACATGAGCGGTGAGCCCAGAGCGGCGAATACTTTCAGTACGGTTTCACCGGCCACAAAAAGTAAATCAAAAAAGAAATAGAGAAAAATAGTGCCAATACTCCAGTTCAAAAAAACAATACCAAAAACCGGCACCAGAATTTTGAGGGTGAGAAGTATTTCTTTTTGATAACGAAACAACTGCATACCCAAATGTAAAAAGAAAACGGGAACATTCCATTTTTGCCTGTGAGCACCAGCCAGACTGTGTTCAGCTGATCTCTTTTAATCTCAACAGAATTTAGATACGCCGGTTTGGAGGTTATGGAATCACAACCGACATTGTATCGGTTGAAAACGCACCGAAATAACCGATGGCATTCCCCTCCAGGTTGCTGGTTGGATTAGCCGGTGCTGTTGAATTGCTGGCGTTGCTTGAAAGGGTATAGAGGTAGGTGTAATTGGCTTTGTCCAGGGTTATGAGTTCAACAAAAACCGTATCGCCCGAATAGGCGTCTGCACCAAAAAAAGGTGCGTTGTACGATTGTCCGTTGATGAAATCATCATTGCCAATATAGTAGTAGTCAGTCTGCTCTTCACCGTTGATCCAGATTCGCAAACGATAGTGATTCACTTCATTTACATTGTCTACAGAATAGTAGTCAATCATGTAAATGGTATCTTCGGCTATGGCAGAAAACGGCGATGGATAATACGCCAGTGAATCAATACCCGGTTTTGCAAATGAATGGCAGTGTGAGGTAATAATCTCTCCGTTGACGTTTACTGTCAGCGTATAATCATTCTCGGGCAAAACTTCAAAGGTTGGGTTGTGGTAATACCCCGGAATGTAGGTGTCTTCCGGAAAAAGGTATTCATTGCCGTCTTTATCGGTAACGCGCACATCAGCGCCTGAAATCTTATCAAATGTCTGATCCGTATAAACGGCTGATGTGTATGAGAGCAAAACGGAATTGTTACCCGGCCCGTCTTTCAACACGGCTTCAACCACAATTTTTGGCGGAGCCTCATTCAATTCAAGTTCAATCACTTTTTCACATGAGCTGAAAACAGCCAGGGATGCAGCCGTTAATAAGGTTAACTGAACAGATTTTTTCATGGTTATTCAGGTATTATGATGGTCATGGTATCTGTGGTATATGCTCCAAAATAGCCAATTGCGCCCCCGGTAATATTGCTCACCGGGTTAGAAGGTGTTGCCGCAAAAGGACCTTCGGCCTGGTTGCTTGCAAGGCTATAGAAATAGGTATAATTGGCTTTGTCCATACTTAATAATTCAAGCAGAACCGTATCACCTTTTTCAACCGTGGTGGCATAAATGGGCTGTGAATAGTTTTGTCCGTTGAACAGCTCATCGTTGGTGACATATAAATTTTCATCTGCAGCACCATTCACCCAGGCATTAATGCGGTAAAAATTTTCGGCGCTGCCATCATCCATAAAACTGAAAAAAACCAGGTAAGTTGTATCGGTTCCTACACCAAACGAACCAACCTGTTCTGTATACGTCAGTGAATCAAACTGGGGTTTGTAAAAAGTAGGTGATGATGCTGTAAACGTTTCTGATCCGGCAACCACACTTAAGGTATAGGCATTATTGGTCATAACCTGGAACGAAGCATGGCTGTATGCACCCGGCATACCTGGTACTTCCGTCAGCAAAAATTCAGTGCCGGCCTGATCGGTAATTTTCACCGCTGCGCCGGATATTTTTTCAAAGTCGCTGTTATCATAAACACTGCCTGTTTTTGACAGCAACACATAATTGTCTCCCGGATTATCTCTGAATACCGCTTCAACAACAATTTTGCGATCAGCCTCTTCCAACGGAACGTCAATTACCTTTTCACAGGCTGTAACCAGTAAACCAACTGTCACTGTACTAAAAAACCAATGGATTGTTTTCATCAGGTCTAAAATTTGAAGTTGTAGGTAATGGATGGAATGATTTTAAAAAGTGCCAGCTGCACGGCTTCTGTCTGACCTGTTTCAGCATTTTCCTTGAATGAAATAGAATAGGCATTTTCACGTGCATAGGCATTGTAAACAGACAGGTTCCAGCTGCTCTCCCATCTTTTTGCCACTTGTGTTTCAACCCCCGTTTCAGGATCTGTAACCGTTTTATACGCTTTGTTATTCAGCGTAATTCCAAGGTCAAGGCGGTGATAATTTGGCATACGGTAACCGTTACGTTCAGTATAATAATTTACAATCTGCCCGTCAATTTCATATTTACCGCTTGGAAAAGTAACTGCGTTACCGGTATAATAAACCCATGTAGCTGAAAAAGTCAGGCGATCATTTAACGTATAAATTCCGACAATGGAAATGTCATGCCGGCGATCTTGCCGGGCAGGGTACCAGGTGTTGCTGTTAATTTCATCAAAAAGGCGTTCGGTTTTTGCCAGTGTATACGCAACCCATCCGGTTAATTTTCCATTCTTTTTACGCAATAAAAATTCGGCTCCATAAGCACGGCCGCGGCCATACAGCAGCTCTCCTTCAACCGTTGGATTCAGTGTAACCTCGGCTCCATCACGGTAATCGATGGTGTTCTGCATGTCCTTGTAATAGAGTTCTACTGATCCCTCCAGGGCGTTGTTGAAGAAATTGCGGAAATACCCGATGGCAAACTGATCAGCAATTTCTGGTTTAATATTGCTGCTTGACGGCAGCCAGATATCTGTTGGCGAAGAAGCTGTTGTATTGGAAATTAAATGCACAAACTGGTAAGTGCGGCCATAACTTGCCTTTATTGAACTCACCTCATTCAGAATAAACGTGGTACCCAGCCTTGGAGACAACCCATTGTATGTTTTAACACGCTCCCAGTCACCGTAAGTGGTTGTGTCAATAACATCACCGGCATCATTGTACGTGTAAAAATCGCCGGGCCCCAGCTGAATAAAATTATCAAACCGCAAACCGTAATTCAACACCCAGCGTTTTTTGATTTTTTGTTCGTTCTGAAGGTAAACAGAGGTTTCAGCTGAATATCTTTTCTGAATGTCATTCAGCTCAAAATTAATGCCTGAACCCGTTTCTATTTCACCCGGTTTAAAGGTGTGGTGAATAAAGTTGGCGCCAAATTTAAGGGTGTTGTTGGAATTGATATACCAGTCAAAATCTTCTTTGACATTGATATCCTGAATTTCAGAACCAATCTGAAAGGTTTGGTTTCCGCCGCCGAATTTTATTTTGTAATTGTAGTTACTGAAAATGACGGAGGTGTTTCCAAAAAGCTTGTCTGAGTAAATGTGATTCCAGCGCAGAGTTCCGGTGGCATTGCCCCAGTCAAAACCAAACTGATCACTGAATCCGAAATTATCACGCCCAAAATAACCTGAGAGAAAAATACGGTCTTTTTCACCAAAACGGTAATTTGCTTTCAGGTTGAGATCGTAAAAATAAAGCGTTGATTTGTTGAGCTGTTCTTTGTTTGAAAGCTTCAGAAACACATCTGCATAGGTTCTGCGGCCTGAAACGATAAACGAACCTTTGTTTTTTACAATGGGCCCTTCAATGGTGAGGCGTGATGCTATGAGCCCAACACCGCCACTGAAAGAAAATTGTTTGGCATTGCCCTCTTTCATTTTAATATCCATGACAGAAGAAAGGCGTCCGCCAAATTCAGCGGGAGCACCACCCTTGTATAATTTTACATCTTTCAGTGCATCTGAATTAAATACCGAGAAAAAACCCAACAGGTGTGATGCGTTGTAAACCGGTGCCCCGTCAAGCAATACCAGGTTCTGGTCTGATCCGCCGCCGCGAACATAAAAGCCTGAGTTTCCTTCACCGGCTGATTTAACACCCGGCAAAAGCTGCATGGTTTTGAAAATATCTTTTTCACCAAAAATGACGGGAATTGTTTCAATGTCTTTGACACTGATCCGCTCCACACTCATTTCACCCGATGTAACATTTTCGTCAGCCCTTTCTGTAGTGATTTCAACTACGTCAAAGGTTTTGGCGTCAGGTTTGAGTTCAAGGTTTTTGGTGATATCCTGGTTCAGTTCTATCTTCACCTCCATGGGAGTAAAACTGAGTGATTTGTACTGGAGGGTATAGGTTCCCTTAGGCAGTGTCAGTGAATAAAAGCCAAAGGTATTGGTAATGGCACCGGTGCCCGGCAGTTCAAGTACGGTTATACGCGCACCAATGATATCTTCGCCGGTAGAGCCGTCTTTCAGGGTACCACTGATGGTAAATTTTTCCTGCCCAAAAGAAAACCCGGCTGTTAGCAGTAATAAAAGAAGAAGTGAATTTGGAAGTAAGCATCTCATTTTTTTCATTTTTCAATAGGTGTGACGTTTGGGCAATTCAAAATGTTACAGCAAAATTGGTTATTTATTTCTGACTCAACCTTTAAATTCTACCAAAATGCTGAATTCCTCTATAAACCCCAATTCGCTGTTTCAGGCTTTTTGTTCGTTGAAAAAAATTGTACACCGCTAGATAAAAAAGGCACATAGATTGAAAAAACACCCGGTAAATGCTTGTTATGGCTACATTTGCCGGTATGCGAAATGTACTGCTATACTCCCTGCTTGCCTGGGTGGCTTATGCCGCTATCTGGGTATGGCTCTTTTCAACCTTTTTAGATCCATTGCCTGCTTTTGTAAGGGTATTAGGTATAACCATACCGCAAATGGTTATTTTCTACCTGAACCTGATGGTGCTTATTCCCCGCCTTTTAGATGGAAACTCACGTTTGGTTTATTTTCTCCTGATTCTGGGGGTGATTATTGTTTCAACCACTGCCGGCGGTTTTTTGGATATGTGCCTTGATCAGTACTACCCGTTTCATACATTTAAAGCAATCGACAGGCCTTATTATGTCTCTTTTATAGCGCGTTTTTTTATGTCTGTAATGCCCATTATTGTAAGTTCCCTGGTAAGCCGGTCAATGCAGGTGCGCAAACAGCGGGAAGAAAGCCTTGAGCTAAAAAACAAAATGCTGGAAGCTGAAACAAAAGCACTAAAGGCTCAAATAAATCCACACTTTTTATTCAATTCACTGAACAACATTTACGCCCTTTCTCAAATCAAGTCAGATAAAACACCGGATGCCATTTTACATTTGTCAGATATTCTGCGCTACGTGACCTATGAAAGCAATCAGAATTTTGTGGACCTGAAAGATGAAATTAAAAGTATTGAAAGTTTTATTCTCTTGCAGGCGCTGAAAGATGACGATCAGTCAAATATTCGCATTGAAATCAGCACGTCTAACGGACACTATAAAATTCCACCGCTGCTGCTGATTCCATTTATTGAAAACAGTTTCAAGCACAGCAATCACGAAGACAAAACAAAGGGATGGATAGAAATAAAGCTGCACGCAGCTGATGGCAAAATAAAACTGAGTACAGCAAACAGCCTGGGGCATTATACTCCGGCTAACGCTAAAACCGGTGGTATTGGACTTGAAAATGTACGAAAACGCTTAGCTTTGATTTACCCCGACAAACATAAACTGACGATAAAAAGTGATCGGGAAAAATACTGTGTTGAACTTGAAATATGGCTGGAATGATGAACTGTATTATAGTAGAAGATGAACAACCGGCGCGCATTCTGCTGGAAGGTTACCTTGCGCAAATGGAGCATATAAACCTGGTTGCGGTATGCAAAAATGCCGCCGAGGCGCTTGAGCAAATCAACAGCCATTCCATTGATTTAATTATTACTGATATTCAAATGCCCGGTATGCTGGGTACTGATTTTATTAAATCACTGGACAAAATTCCACTGGTCATTTTTTCTACCGCCTATAAAGAATATGCCATGGATGGTTTTGAGCTCGATGCCGTGGATTATTTATTGAAGCCTTTTTCGTTTGAGCGTTTTCAAAAGGCCATTCTTAAAGCTCAGTCTTATTTTGAATTAAAAGGAAAACAGGTTCCGTCTGCTGATCTTAAAACAACCTACCTGACTGTTAAAGCAGATCACAAATTGTATAAAGTGCAGTACACCGATATCCGTTACATAGAAGGCATGCGCGAATATGTTTCTTTTTATACCGCCACCGGACGAATAACGGCATTGATGTCATTGAAATACCTGGAATCAAACCTGCCGAAAGAAATTTTTGTGCGCTGTCACAAGTCGTACATCATCAATAAAAACATGGTAGAAGCGCTTGATGGCAGCAACCTGCTGGTGCAGGGAAAACAAATTCCCGTTGGGCAAATGTACAAGGACGATGTGATGCGCGAGGTTTTTTAACGTCAATCAAAATAACCGGCACCGGTTAACGCCCCTCTTCTACCTTCTGTTTCAATGCACGCAGCGCCTTTGCATCAACCAGTAATTTGTTGTAATGCAGTTTGCGTTCAAAGTCATCTGTCTTAACGAGAATGTTTCCTTTTTCAAACCGGATATCCTGAAGTCCGGAAATCTTAGCTCTGCGGCGGGGCATTCCAAATTGATTATTGACCCATATTTCGGTATCCGTTACAACAATGTACGGTAAAAAATACATGGGTACAGAGAGTACCAGCAATCCCACAATCAGAAAATAGGTTTCACCTGACACCTCCAGTCCGCGGGTACGCGCCACATAAGCCATTGCTGCCAGCAAACCGGCCAGCAGCACTGGTAATGAAACAATCAGCTTGTTATAACCAATTTTAATTTTTCCGCCAACGTTGTTCAGGACAGGCATGTTTTCTATTTCAGATATTTATCCAGCCAGGCATAAAATTCACGGTGCCAGATAATGGCATTTTGCGGCTGCAATACAAAGTGATTTTCATCCGGAAACAAAACCATTTTGCTGTCAATGCCTTTGATTTGCAATGCCTGAAACGCTTCCAGCCCCTGGTTTAACGGCACACGAAAATCCTGCTCACCATGAAAAATAAGCATGGGCGTATTCCATAAATGCGCTTTGCGGTGTGGTGAAAAATCAATGTAATCCTGCGGGGGTTGTACACCATAAAAAGGACCGCCTATATCACTGTTGGCAAAAAACAATTCCTCGGTGGTGCCGTACCAGCTTTCCAGGTTATAAAGTCCGCAATGTGAAATAAAACATTTGAAACGATTCTCATGCACTCCGGCCAGGTAGTATACTGAATAACCGCCGTAGCTGGCGCCAACTGCACCAATGCGGGTTGAATCAATATACGGTTCTTTTTTAATTTCATCTACTGCTGACAGATAGTCTTCAATCGGTTGTCCGCCCCAGTCACTGCGAATAGCATCATTCCACTCCTGACCAAAGCCTGGCAAACCGCGTCTGTTAGGTGCTATGATAATGTAATCGTTGGCAGCCATCAACTGAAAATTCCAGCGGTATGAGAAAAACTGTGAAACGGCGCTTTGTGGTCCACCCTGGCAATACAACAAGGCCGGATATTTTTTGGTTTTATCAAAATCAGGCGGATAAATGACCCACACCAGTTCTTTTTTGCCATCGCTGGTTGTAACCCATCTTTTTTCAACCGGGCCGGTTTTAACGGTTGCATAAATGTCTTTATTGACATCTGTCAATTGCGTCTGTTCTCCTTTTTTAATACTTACTTTAAAAATATCGGTGGGGTGATTCATGTCCTGACGGCCGCCAACCAGGTAATCACCGGCAAACGCCAGGGAGGTATAGTCATGATCACCGCTTGTAACCTGGTTTAATTTAGCGCTTGCAAAATCATATTCATACAACTGGTAAACGGCTTCTTTGACTGATCTGAAATAAATTTTATCTCCTTTAGGGCTCCACGTAAATGCATCTACGGTAAGATCAAAACCGGATGTCAGATTGGTCACTTTTTTAGTTGCCAGGTCCATTACCACAATGTCATTTTTATCTGCCTCATAGCCGTTGGTTTTCATACTCAGCCAGGCCAGTTTTGTACCATCTTCACTGTAATCCGGATCAACGTCATACCCCATCATTCCTTCTGTCAGGTTTGTGGTTTTTTTAGTTTCAAAATTGTATGAATAAATGTCTGAATTGGTGCTGGTGGCAAAATCAACACCGCTTAGTTTTTTGCAGACATAAACAAACGATTTGTTATCCGGCGCAATGGTAAAATGTTCAATGCCGCCAAATGGTTTCAAAGGCGAATCAAATTTTTCACCGTTCATGGCATCAACACCATCACCCTGCACTTTTCCGTCAATTACAGATGTAAAAAAAATGTGCGAACGAACGCCATCTTCCCAATCACTCCAATGGCGGTACATCAAATCTTCAACAATACGCACATTAGACTGGGGCATGTCTTTGTAGGTCTCATAACCGGTATAACTTTCCAGTTTCACATCTTTTGAAAACACAACAATGGATTCATCGGGCGAAAATTTAAACCCGGTAATGTCATTTCTGAAATTTGAAATCTGGGCTGCAGATGTACCATCAAGCGCTGCTGCAAAAATATTATAGCCGCCCTTGCCCTTTGCCAGGTAATACAATTTTTTACTGTCTTTACTCCAGGCCAGGTTATATTCAGTGCCCTCTGCGGTAATGAATGGTTTGGGTTCACCACCGTTTATTGAAACAATGTAAATATTACTTTCTGAGGTATTGGCTGATACATTGTATTCACGTAGTGTGTATGCAATGGTGGTATGATCGGGTGAAACGGCAATTTCACCAATTCTTTTCAATTTCCACAACAGTTCAGGTGTCATGCGGTCTTGCGCCTGAATTACAGGTGCGGCGGCGATCAACAGGAGAACTAAAAACTTTTTCATAGCATTTATTTTACAATTCGTTTGATTAAAAACCGGCTGGGCAAATACGATACAAGTGCTCCAAGTACCAGGGTGATAGACAAAATTAACAAGAGATCGCTCAATTTGAAATGAATGGGAAAAATTTCACCAAATTCCTTATCAAGCATAATAAATCCAAACTGCTGCTGCAAAAAACAAACCAGGTATCCGAAGAGCAGACCAAAGATGAGTCCTGAAAAATTGATCATCAGCCCTTCATAAAAAAAGATATTGGCAATTTGTTTTTGGGTGGCTCCAAGTGCACGTATGGTCTGAAGGTTTTCACGCTTTTCAAGCACCAGCATGGTAATGGATGAAACCAGGGTAAACGTGACCATAAAGAATATAAAGGCCAGAAAAAGTACAATCAGCCATTTTTCCATTTGACTGGTTTGATAAATCAGCTGGTTTTGCTCAAAATGGGTGCGTACCTTAAACCCCGGACCCAGCAGTGCTGACAGCTCCAGCTTTTTAGATTCCAGGTCAGTATCGGGCACAAAACTCATTTCAATAGCACTGATTTCATTCTCATAATTCAAGGCATCTTCAGCATACGAAATGGGAACAACCAGCACGCGCTCATCTACACGGTTATTAAACGCAAACACACCCGCAATGGCAATTCTTTTGGTCTTAAAACCATCAATGCTTGCACTCTTTATTTTTTCTCCTTTGTTGGGAACATAAATGGTAAATTCATCATAGGGTATGTTTGCATCCGGAATGTAACCACTAAGATTAATGAGGGCTCCAACACCAATTATACCCAACGGTCCATAGGTATCTTCGAGCACAGCCTCCCCGTCTTCAAGGTGAGTTTGCATTTCACTCATTTCAATAAACTGCGGTTCTACCCCCTTCAGCTGCCCTATAATAAAATGCTCCTCATTTTTAATAATGATAATTTCTTCAATCACCTCGGTGGCATTCTGCAACCCTTGTACCTTATAGATTTCAGGTGACACATAGGTTCTGTTGAATGTTTTGGTTTTGGCTGATTCAATGCGAATGTCCTGCTCGTAAGCGCTGTTGATTTCAATAACCAGTTTTTCAATACCATTAAAGGCAGACAGTACAATAACCAGCGCCAGTGTAGAAATTGCAATTCCGATTACCGAAATAACCGAAATAATATTAATGGCATTGTGTGTCTTTTTAGAGAAAAGGTATCGTTTGGCTATGAAAAAGGACGAATTCATCTATTTACCTTTCAGCAATTTATCAATTTTTTCAGAGTAATCCAGTGAATCATCAATCTCAAAACCAAATTCAGGTATCCGGCGCAGGCTTTTGCCCAGCCTTTTGCCCATTTCAAAGCGGATCTGGCCTTTGGCGGCCTGAATACTCTTAAAAGTAGCCTGAATGTCTTTGGTTCCAAAAATGCTCAGGTAAACCCGTGCAAACGAAAGATCCGGTGCCACCCTTACACCTGTTGCGGTAACCATGGCGCCCAAACAAACGCCGCGCGCTTCTTCTCTAAAAAACTTGCCGAATTCCTGCTGAATCAGGGCTTCAAATTTTTGCTGACGTATTGAACTCATACTGCAAAAGTACGATATTCCATCGTTTTTGACTTTTTATGGTTTGAAAAACAATACCAATCTTTGGACGTTATCTTAAAATTCACGCTACTTTTGAGATCATGAAGGGATTGAAACAAATCATGCTGCTGTCTTTCAGCTACCGGCGAACTGCCCTGGCCGTCATAGTTTTCAACGTTCTTTTTGTCATCTTCAACCTGCTTTCCATGGTACTTTTTGTACCATTTTTAAAGTTGATTTTTGATCCCGTAAGCGCTGCCGAAGCAGCAACCTATACCTTACCTGATTGGGAAACACGGGAATCCATGTTTAAGTATTTAGGAGACTACTATAATTATGTGCTTGCAGACTTCATCAGTCAATATGGTCCTGAGCGCGCTTTGTTATTTATTTGTTTGTCTGTCCTTGCAGCATTCTTCTTTAAAAACCTTTTCCGTTATGGCGCCATCTGGTACCAGTCTTTTCTGCGCATGGCGGTGGTAAAAGATTTGCGGGCATCACTTTTTAAAAAATCTATTCACCTGCCTCTGGCCTATTATTCTGAAGAAAAAAAAGGCGATCTGCTGGCCCGCATTACTTCGGATGTAGGTGAACTTGAAATTGCGGTGGTATATATCCTGGAAATGATTTTCAGAGATCCGCTTTCTATCATTATTCAACTCACTGTATTGTTTTGGTTTAGTCCCGAACTGACCTTGTTCTCACTGGCATTGATGCCGATAAGCGCGTTCTTTATTTCGCGCGTGGGAAAAAGTTTAAAGCGAACTTCTGAAAAAGGACAAAAACAAATGGGTCAGTTGCTCTCCGTGATTGAAGAATCATTAAGTGGTGTGCGAATCATTAAAGCATTTACCGCTGAGAAAAAAGCATACGACCGTTTTGAAAAAGAAAATAATCATCATCAGACATTAATGACCCGTGCATTCCGGAAAAGGGAACTGGCATCACCACTCAATGAGTTTTTAGGTGCTTCTGTCATGATTGCATTGGTTTGGTACGGTGGCAAATTAATTCTGAGCGGCTCAGGACCAGGCATGAGCGGACAAGAGTTTATTACGTTTATCATTATTTTTTCACAATTATTGAGACCCATCAGCAGTATTGCCGGGGGCATGGCTTTTATGAGTAAAGCATCAGCGTCACTTGAGCGAATCAATCACATTGTCAACCTCACTGACTCTATTGAAGATCCTAAAAATCCGGTGCAGAAATCAACCCTGGACAGTGCTGTGGAATTTGAACATGTTTCCTTCTCATACAAAGATGAGCCGGTTTTGAAAGACGTTTCATTTACGCTGCTTAAAGGAAAATCAGTAGCCCTGGTAGGCGAATCAGGCAGTGGAAAATCAACCATCGCCGATTTGATTCCACGCTTTTACGATGTCCGTTCCGGCGCCATTAAAATTGATACTGTCAATGTAAAAGATATGACTAAAAAAGACCTGCGAACCATGATCAGTATGGTAACCCAGGAATCTATTTTATTCAATGATTCAATCAAAAATAACATTGCGTTTGGCGTATCAAGTGCAACCGATGACGAAATTATTGCAGCAGCGAAAGTGGCCAATGCACATGATTTTATCATGTCTTTTGAAAACGGGTATGAGACCAATATTGGTGACCGCGGCAACAAACTTTCAGGCGGACAGAAACAACGCATCAGCATTGCCCGGGCCGTACTTACCAATGCGCCCATTATGATTCTGGATGAAGCCACATCAGCACTTGATACCGAATCTGAAAAACTGGTGCAAGACGCTCTTGAAAAACTAATGAGAAACAGAACGTCACTGGTCATTGCACACCGTTTGAGCACTATCAAAAATGCAGATCTGATTATTGTGCTGCGCAAAGGTGAAATTGTTGAGCAGGGCACCCATTCCGATCTTATTGCCAAAAACGGATACTACAAGTCCCTCTGTGAAATTCAGCAGGTGATCTAAGTCATTTCCGGTACCCCCTTTTCCTCACTCATGCTGCGCCGGAAATAGCGTATCTTTGCATAAACGGCCGTTCAAATTTGAAGCTTTATATCAAAAATATGGTTTGCAACCGGTGCATCCTGGTTGTGCAGACAACGTTAGAAAAACTGGGGTTGCAGGTGCGGTCTATTCAGTTAGGCGAGGTTGAAATTGAAAATAACGTGTCGGCCATTCAAAAATCTGCCATAGCTGAAGCACTTGAAAAATTTGGTTTTGCATTGATTGATGATAAAAGAAGCCGCCTGATTGAAAAAATAAAAGCGTTGATTATTGACCTTGTGCATCAGCGCAACAGCGAACTTAAAATCAATCTTTCTGATTTTTTGAGCGAACAACTGAACCAGGATTACAAATACATGGCCGGCTTATTTTCTGAAGTGGAGGGAACCACCCTGGAGAAATATTACATTGCCCAAAAAATTGAAAAAGTAAAAGAGCTGCTGGTGTATGATGAACTGACGTTGAGTGAAATTGCTTACCGCCTGAATTATTCAAGCGTGGCACACCTGAGCGGCCAGTTTAAAAAAGTAACCGGGCTTACACCCAGTCATTTTAAAAATCTGAAAACAGTAAAACGCAAACCCCTTGACAAGGTATAATGATGTAAATCTTAGGTAAAATAGTATAACGCCAACCTTTGCGTTAAACCCGAACTTTGTATCAAATTTCAAGCACAAATGAGATGCCAGATCCAACAAAAAATACAGGCTACCTTCCGCTGGAAGGTGTGAACAGTGAACATTGCGCACGCATTATAGACAAAGCACTCAGCAGTGTAGAAGGGCTGAAGGTTTATACCGTTGAGCTGAACAATCACCGCGTTGTGCTGCCTGAGGCAAACAACAAAACGGTAGCAGCTGCCGTACAGAAAATTCGTGACTTTGGGTACAATGTGCCAACGGTAAAAACTACCTTTCCGGTTTTGGAAATGTCATGCGCATCGTGTGCAAAGAGCGTTGAAACCATGCTTCAGTCACAAACCGGTGTGCTCACCGCATCTGTAAATTTTGCAAGCGCTTCGGTACTGGTTGAATACATTCCGGGTATGATTACTCCCGCAGCTATGAAATCTGTTATCCAATCAATCGGGTATGATCTCATGATCACTGAAAAAGAAGATTCTAAAAATTCACTGGAAACGATCCGGGCTAAAAATTATGCTGCGCTGAAATCAAAAACAATTGGCGCTGTTATTCTTTCATTACCGGTAATGATTATTGCCATGTTTTTTATGGACATGCCTTATGCCAACAGTATCATGTGGGTACTTTCCACACCGGTGGTAATGTGGTACGGAAAAGATTTTTTTATCAATGCCTGGAAACAGGCACGGCACCGGTCAGCGAACATGGATACACTGGTGGCCTTGAGCACCGGTGTTGCTTACATATTCAGCGTATTTAATACCGTTTATCCAAAATTCTGGATGGACCGGGGCCTTCATGTGCATGTTTATTTTGAAGCATCTGCCGTGGTCATTGCTTTTATTCTGATTGGAAAACTGCTGGAAGAAAAAGCAAAAGGAAATACCTCTGCCGCTCTCAAAAAACTAATTGGTCTGCAGCCAAAAACGGTGACACTGGTTCAGGGAGAAAATCAGCACGTTCAGGTTTCCATTGAGCGGGTAAAAAAAGGAGATACCATACTGGTAAAACCGGGTGAAAAAATTGCGGTGGATGGTATTGTAACAAGTGGAAATTCATACGTTGATGAAAGTATGCTGAGCGGTGAACCCGTTGCTGTTCTTAAAAACGAAGGCATCGCCGTTTTTGCCGGAACCATTAATCAGAAAGGCAGTTTTCAGTTCCGCGCTGAAAAAGTGGGTGCTGAAACCATGCTGTCACAAATTATAAAAACGGTGGAAGAAGCACAGGGCAGCAAAGCGCCGGTTCAAAAACTGGTAGATAAAATTGCCGCTGTTTTTGTTCCCGTTGTTATTGCCATTGCATTAATTACGCTGGTGGTATGGGTTATTTTTGGCGGTGAAAACGGGCTGACACAAGGGTTGATGGCTATGGTGACTGTACTGGTGATTGCCTGTCCGTGCGCACTTGGGTTAGCAACGCCAACGGCCATTATGGTGGGTGTAGGTAAAGGTGCCGAAAATGGAATTCTGATCAAAGACGCCGAAAGCCTAGAGTCTGCCAAAAAAATCAACGCCGTTGTACTGGACAAAACCGGAACCATTACCGAAGGCAAACCGGTTGTTACAGATATTTTCTGGCTCCACGGCAATGACGATGCAAAAATCAACCTGGTTAACCTGGAGCGGCAATCAGAACATCCGCTGGCTGAGGCTGTCATAACCTATTACAAAGATCTTCCACAAACCGTTGTTACCCATTTTGAAAGTATTACCGGCAAAGGTGCCCGTGGTCAAATTAATCAAAACAATTATTTCGCCGGTACAAAATCATTGCTGCAATCAAATCAGATTTTAATAGATGCGGCACTTGAAAAGCATGCACATGAATTGAGCCAGGATGCAAAAACGGTAATCTGGTTTGCTGATTCTGAAAAAGCCCTGGCTGTCATTGCCATTGCCGACAAAATCAAAGAAACTTCGGTTGAAGCAATACGAACCATGCAGGCCATGGGCATTGAGGTTTACATGCTCACCGGTGACAACGAAACTACCGCTCAATCCATTGCGGCCAAAACCGGAATTACTGCATATCAGTCAGAAGTGCTTCCACATCAAAAAGCTGATTTTATAAAAAAACTGAAAGCCAGCGGAAAAATTGTTGCCATGGTAGGTGACGGCATTAATGACAGCACTGCACTGGCTGAAGCTGACGTAAGTATTGCCATGGGAAAAGGCAGTGACATTGCCATGGATGTAGCCAAAATGACCATCATTTCATCTGACCTGAATAAAATTCCGACAGCCATTAAATTATCACGCCAAACAGTTGCTGCTATCCGGCAGAATTTATTCTGGGCATTTATCTACAACGTCATCGGCATTCCGCTTGGAGCCGGTATCCTCTACCCGATTAATGGATTTTTATTAAACCCTATGATTGCCGGTGCTGCCATGGCTTTAAGTTCAGTATCGGTAGTAAGTAATAGTTTACGGTTGCGGTTTAAAAAGTAGAATCTGGTCATCACGAGCGGGACGCCCGCGATGATATTTAGCTTCGGTTTATGGTGAACTTCCCGTTATGATGTTTTTAACTCTGGTCATCACGAGCGGGACGCCCGCGATGATTTAGCTTCGGTTTATGGTGAGCTTCCTGTTATGATGTTTTTAACTCTGGTCATCACGAGCGGGACGCTCGCGATGATTTAGCTTCGGTTTATGGTGAGCATCCCGTTTGTGATGTTTTTAACTCCGGTTAGCGCGAGCGTCCCGCTCGTGCTAACCGGAGTTTGCTTTTTTGAACCAATTAATTGATCAGGTGTATCAACTAATAAACCTGCCAATACGATTAAAAAACACCGTTTACCAAATCAAAATACAGGTTAACTTTAATGCACCAAACCAGCAAGGTATGATTTGTTCCTTACTAAAAACACTTACAATTCCGGCGCTTTTTTTGCCTGCGCTTGTTTTTTCTCAAACCAAAACATTTGAATATACCGGTTATGCACAAACCTATGTCGTACCCAACGGTGTTTATACCTTGCAGGTAGACATGTATGGTGCAAGCGGCGGCTGGAATGATTACAGCGGCGTACGTTATGATAACTATTTACCCGGCAAGGGCGGACGGGTGCAGGCAAATCTCGCAGTTGAACCGGGACAAACACTTTACATTTATGTTGGCGAAAAAGGTGGTGATGCCAGTTCAGGTATCGGTGGTAATCCGGGCTTCAATGGCGGAGGCGCCGGTAACACCTCTACCACTTATAGCGGTGGGGGCGGCGGTGGCTCATCTGATATCCGCATCAACGGAACGGATCTGGATAACCGGGTTTTGGTTGCCGGCGGCGGTGGCGGTGCAGCTTACAATTATGCCGATGGCGGTGACAACGGTGGCGATGGCGGAGGACTAACCGGCAGTGACGGATTTTCCAATCACAAACAAGAAGATGAATCACGCGGCAGGGGTGCAACCCAAGACAAAGGAGGCATGGGCGGACAATGGCCCTCGTATGAAAAAGCGGGTGACGGAACGCGGGGCATTGGTGGAAACGGACCGGCCGGTACCTGCGGAACAGGTGGCGGAGGCGGATATTACGGCGGTGGCGGTGGCTGCTGGTCAGGCGGCGGCGGCGGAAGCAGTTATGCAGGCAAACGCACATCCAACGTTAAACACGAACAGGGTGTGCATGAAGGAAACGGCAAAGTGATTATAAAAACCGGATTTGGTGACCCGGTTGAAAACTGTGCCGATCCAAGGGTAATCATCAGCGGACCAACAACCATTTGCGAAGGTGAGGCACTCTGGTTCAATGCAGTTTCAAATTACGGTGCTTACATGTCCTGGGATAACGGAATTCAAAACAACATCTCATTCATTCCGCCGGTTGGAAAATCAACCTATACTGTCACCAGTTCAAACAGCAAAGAATGTTCATACTCAGTTGAAGTAACCGTACTTTCACGCGAGCTGAAAGCTACTACAACAAACGGTATCATCTGCGAAGGAGAAACAACTACACTGATTGGTTTTGGGGGTGAAAATTATACCTGGGACAAAGGTGTTCAAAACAACGTGGCGTTTATACCTCCGGTTGGGGTCAACAATTATACCGTTCGTTCATACAGCTCAAATACAACCAGCCAATGCGCCAACGAGGCCTCTGTTTTTGTGGTGGTCAACAAAGTTACTGCTACCGCTGTGGTTGACCCCGGGACTTATACCAAAGCCGCTTCTATTGATTTGTCACCCGCAGGCGGAACTTTTCCTTACAGCTTTGTGTGGACTCAAAACGGAAATGAAATCAGCCGCACCGAAGATCTTTCCGGGCTCAGTTCCGGTACCTATGAAGTGCTGGTGGTCGATGCTATTGGTTGTTCAACCAGGCAAACTTTTACCGTTGGAAACACATTTCAACACACGCATCCTGAAGGGTTAAAAGCCGAAATGACTTCAGATCAGCTTTATCTCAATGTAACCTACAACGGTATGTTCGATTACAAAATTGTAAATGACCGCGGCGAAATACTGATTACCGGAAGTGTTAACAATGCCGGAAGAATTGATGTTTCAAGGCTCCCTTCCGGCAATTACCGCATTTGCTCATTGTACAATACAACTGCAGACAATGTGAATTTTGTGAAATGGTAAATTTCTGAACTTAAACCGGAATTATTTTTATTCAGCTAACCGATTCATTTTCGAATACAAATCCCAGATCACAATTCCATTGCAAACGGAAATATTGAGTGAGTGTTTGGTGCCAATCTGCGGAATTTCAAGAACACCGTCACAGGCATCTATAACATCCTGCCGGACACCGTCTACTTCGTTTCCAAAAATCAACGCATACCGTTCATTTTTCTGCGGCTGAAACTGATCAAGCATAACCGCATTTTCAGTTTGCTCAATAGCATAACATTTTACGCCTGAACTGCGCAATGCCTGCACCAATTCAAGCGTATCAACCGCATACGCCCAGGCAACGGTTTCTGTTGCCCCAAGTGCTGTTTTATGAATATCACGGTGCGGTGGCTGCGGTGTTATGCCGCATAAAAACAGTTTTTCAATCCGGAAAGCATCTGCCGTTCTGAAAACGGAACCGACGTTATTCAAACTCCGGATATTGTCGAGTACAATAATCAACGGTGTTTTTTGCGCATCTTTAAATTCAGCTGCTGAGATGCGGTTGAGTTCCTGCAGTTTTAATTTTTTACGGGGCATAATGTAAAATTACGAATATGTTCTGTCATTTATCTCCGGTCTTTCCGCTGAACTTTCAGCATGGCTTCAAAATGATTGATGATTTTAAGGTGCGGTATTTGTTCAAGTGCCTTTAATGTTTTAAGGGCCAGACCTATTTTCAGAAACTGATTTACCAACTTTTCTTCACCTGTATCATCTGCCAGGTACAAATCAAATGTTTTTGCAGAGGCCCCCGGATTAGGAAAAATAGAGGTAAGGCCAACCGGTTGTGTAACAAACAGGCCACTTATTTTCACCGCATTGGCATTGTACTTTAATTCAACGGTGACTGTATTTTTCAAACTTTCCCAGGTTCCGAATTTCAAGCGCAGGATGGATTTGTATTTGCGCATTTTTTCCCCTTCCGCATCCACTTCAATTCCTGTGGAAAGAAGCATGAGCAGAATGCCTGTAATAAGTATAATGCATCCCGGCACAGAACTAAAAAAACAAACAGCGCCACCCAAAATAAGAACGAACAAACCCGGAACAAGGTATTCGTATGTGAGGCCTTCGTGAATGATAACCGGCTTGCTCATTTTTTCTTTTTTGATCTGGATTTTTTAACCGATTTTTTTGCTTTGTGATTGTAATCCAGCGAAAGCTGAATCCAGTATTCAAAATCCTTTTCCCTTGAAAAACCGGGTTCTTCCACAATAACCCAGCCGCGCATGGGCTTTCCGGTAAAGCGCATTTCACCGCAGCCATTTTTTTCGAGTGCTTCGTCATACACATCCGGATCAATGCGACACATCATATCCTCTTTGATAATACCCACACACATTTTACCGTTATTCATAAAGGCAATGCCTCCAAACATTTCCTTTTCTTCAATGTCCGGAACTTCAGCAAGCCGTTGCCGGATTTTTTCTGCCAGTTTTTCGCTGTATGCCATGTCTTAAAAATTACGTCCAAAATACAAAATTCTGACTCGCTCACAGCAGATTTGTACATCTTTACCGATTTACCGCATTCCGGCACTCAATCGACGGCAAATCTTATGTAAGCCGCGTTGATTTTATTCGTACCTTTCTTAAAAGCTACAACGGTTATGCTGTATAGTTTCGTTTTTATAATGCTTGAACTATTCCCGGTTTCTCAACCGAACTATCCGGAATCTGCACCTGGCCCCGGCATCGAAAAAGCGCTTCAGGATTCAACCACCCAGGTAAAAATGGAATTACATGGCTTATACGAGGGCCGCAACCTGTTTATCTCAAACCCGGTCAAAGCCAACGGCGACTATTGTATTACCAGGCCACCGGAACTCAATGACATTATAATGGATAAAGTATCACCCTATCGTACGCTGGAAATAAAACTCGATGAATACGGTCTGGAACTGGGTGATGTAATCAAAATTTGTATCTGGTATGATCCGGAATGCAAACCTGTTGTGATAAATCCGGAGGTGATTGATCCGTCTAACTGATTTTTTTTTTGAATACGCACTATTCCGTGCTTCTTTAAATATCGAACACCCATCAACGAATGCTGAATAACGAACTAGTTTGATTGAAAATTCACTTCGACATTCGACATTTATTATTGGATATTCATTATTTCCTGCCGATGTTCAGGTATACCAATCTCTTTTTAAAACCCATTCACCCCATTCACCGTGGTGTATTTCAACACATTCTTTTTATCCGGGTGAATGCGTGCAAAGGCAGATTGAACTGCAA
>JACPUU010000004.1 GCA_016192075.1 Bacteroidota bacterium
CCCCAAAGCTCATCAGACACCGGTACCATATCTGTAAGGGCGAATATTCATTCGCCCCAGGACTCAACTGATAATGGTAATGTAACAATAAGGTCGAATTCGCCCCAGGGCTCTATCAACGAACAACATCAATCCGCACAAATGGAATTCTTGAATCATGAACTAACACCACTGCCGCTGGCATCAATAGTCCCATTCACTGAATTTTCAGAACCTGTATTTGGTCTGAGCATAAATGCCATTGAAAAACGCAAATTAACCGGCAGGTGGGAACTGGGCTTTTCAGTAGGCACGCTGGCCGGTTACCAGGCACATAACCAAAAAATGGGGCTCGATCCAAACGTGCAGATTTTTACGGCAGATAACCTCAGTCTTGAAAATTCAATTACAGGCTCAGGCGTTCAATCGCTCAGTGGATATGCTGAAATTGATGCTACGATCAAAAGACCGCTAGGGCTTGAATTTTCGATTGCCAGAACGTTTGGAAAAAGAGGTTCTGTTGGTTCAGGCATTGGTTTAAACTATTTCACGGGCCAGAATTTGTATCCGTTACAAATGACAATGCGCAGCAATTTTTTAAGTATTTCAATTCCGCTGGTAGTTGATTTTGATTTTGTCAAACGCCGCAGGTTTGAGGTTTCACTGGGTACCGGTGTGGTTAGTGAATTCCCGTTCAGGGTCACTACCAAAACAACCTATACAACACCTTATGAAACCAGCACTGCCACAAAAGATTTCAGTGGAGGCTATATGGGTTCTGTTCTTTTCAGAACCGGATTCAGTTACCGGTTGAATGAGCATCTGAAAATCGGGTTAAATCCAAATCTCAGGTACTATTTTTATCAGTCATTAAAAAGTGAGATGCCGGTGCTTGAACGAAATTTCTGGGGTGGCGTGAGTCTTGGTGCTACCTGGACATTCTGATTCGTTTTTTATTTGTGAATTCGTGGCAACCATTTTAGCCGCATTTTTTTCTGCCACCAATGCACGAATAAAAAAACCGCCCCCAAAAATGGAGAGCGGTTACAAAATCAATCAGAAAAACAGCTTTTAGTTTTCTTTTTTCAAAGATGCTACCATGTATTCACGGTTCATGCGGGCAATGTTGTCAAGTGAAATTCCTTTCGGACATTCAACTTCACAGGCACCAGTATTGGTGCAGTTTCCAAAGCCTTCCAGGTCCATTTGGTGAACCATGTTCAGCACGCGGTCCTGCGCTTCTACTTTTCCTTGCGGTAACAAGGCCAGCTGTGAAACTTTTGCAGATACAAACAGCATAGCCGATGCATTTTTACAGGTTGCCACGCAGGCTCCGCATCCAATGCAGGTTGCAGCAGAAAATGCTTTGTCGGCGTCATTTTTATTTACCGGCAGGTTGTTGGCATCCTGTGCGGCACCGGTATTTACAGATACGTATCCGCCGGCCTGAATAATGCGGTCAAAGGCTCCTCTGTCAACAGCCAGATCTTTAATAACCGGGAAAGAATTTGCGCGGAAAGGTTCAATGTAAATAGTGTCTCCGTCTTTAAATGAACGCATGTGAAGCTGACAGGTTGTAACACCGGTCTGAGGCCCGTGAGCGCGACCGTTGATAACCAGTGAACACATGCCGCAGATACCTTCACGGCAATCGTGATCAAAAGCAACAGGCTCTTCACCTTTTTCAACAAGCTGTTCGTTTAATACATCCAGCATTTCAAGAAATGACATGTCCGGCGATACATGATCAACCGGATAGTCAACCAATTTTCCTGAATCTTTAGGGCCTTTCTGGCGCCATATTTTTAATGTTAATTTCATTGTGTTTGACATAGCATTTTCAATTATTCATTTTAGGAGTTAGCTCTTAGGATTTAGGAGTTAGTATCCATACCCTAAAGGTCGCTGCTAAATGAAAATTAGTAATTTCTTTTTCGTTCCAGAGAAGCAATCAAACTTCGAAGCATTTTACTTGTTTCCTGCAAACTGCTTTTTGATTCAGATAGACTCTCTTTTGGTAAATAATTTAAATTTTCAATTAATGTTAATTGTGTCTCAACCTCGCAAAGTGAACCAAACGAAATTTTGAGATGATGGATATAACGGCCAGTAACTGCTACTCCCCAACCTTCAGCTATATTACTCGGAACGGAAACGGCAGATCTCCTTATTTGTGAAGTAAGTCCGAATTTTTCATCTTCAGGCATTAATGATGTAATTGAATAGATGTGTTTGACTAATTCCATCCCCTTCTGCCATACCAAAAGGTCCTTATAGGAATTAATCTTCCCATAACTGATGTTTGTTTCTTCAACTATATCTAAAAACTCATCCTTCATCCGGTCCTTTTTTACTAACTCCTGAGAGCTAATTCCTAACTCCTCTACTTATAGCTCCGTTGAACCAATTTAATATTCTCAAAAACCAGTTCTTCCTTATGTCTCACCGGTTCATTTTCCAACCCTTTAAATTCCCACGCGGCAACATGTGCAAAATGGTTGTCATCACGCAGTGCTTCTCCTTCTTCGGTTTGGTATTCTTCACGGAAGTGACCGCCGCACGATTCATTTCTGTTAAGCGCATCGCGGCACATCAGTTCTCCCAGTTCCAGAAAGTCAGCTACGCGTCCGGCTTTTTCAAGTTCCTGGTTGAATTCGTTGGCTGCACCGGTAACACGAACGTTGGCCCAGAAATCAGCACGAATAGCTTTAATCTCTTCAATAGCCTGTTTCAAACCTTCTGCATTACGGGCCATTCCGCATTTATTCCACATTACTTTTCCAAGTCTTTTGTGGAAATAATCAACCGGTTTGGTTCCTTTGCTGGATAGGAATTTTTCAATGCGTTCTTTTACCTGTTTTTCGGCTTCGTCAAATTCCGGTGTGTTGGTTGGAATTTTTCCGGTGCGGATATCGTTTGCCAGGTATTCGCCAATAGTATATGGAATTACAAAGTAACCGTCAGCCAGCCCCTGCATCAATGCTGATGCTCCAAGGCGGTTAGCACCGTGATCAGAGAAGTTGGCTTCACCCAGCGCATAACAACCCGGAATGGTTGTCATCAGGTTATAATCAACCCAAAGGCCACCCATGGTGTAGTGAACTGCCGGGTAAATCATCATCGGCGTTTCGTAAGGATTTTCACCGGTGATTTGCATGTACATGTCAAACAGGTTTCCGTATTTTTCTTTCACTACTTCACGGCCCAGGCGCGTAATAGTCATGCTGTCGGGATTCACAATTCCTTTTTTGGTGCATTCAATTTTTCCATAGCGCTCAATGGCTGCAGCAAAATCAAGGTAAACCGCTTCACCGGTTGCATTAACACCGTGGCCGGCATCGCATCTTTCTTTTGCAGCGCGTGACGCTACGTCACGTGGCACCAGGTTTCCGAATGACGGGTAACGGCGCTCCAGGTAATAATCGCGGTCAGCTTCAGCTAAATCAGTTGGCTTTTTACGTTTTTCACGAATGGCCATCACATCTTCTTTTTTGGCAGGCACCCAAATACGTCCGTCATTTCGCAGTGACTCTGACATCAACGTCAGTTTAGACTGGTGATCACCTGAAACCGGAATGCAGGTAGGGTGAATTTGGGTATAACATGGATTTCCAAAATAGGCACCGCGTTTATACGCTTTCCAGGCGGCAGTAGCGTTGCTTCCCATAGCATTGGTTGACAGGAAAAAAACGTTTCCGTAACCACCGGTACACAACAAAACGGCGTGTGCTGAATGTCTTTCAATTTCACCGTTAACCAGGTTGCGTGCTATAATACCGCGGGCTTTGCCGCCCACAATAACCATGTCAAGCATTTCATGACGGCTGTACATTTTGACGGATCCTTTTGCGACCTCTTTCGAAATAGCAGAGTAAGCACCCAGCAACAATTGCTGGCCTGTTTGTCCGGCAGCATAAAATGTACGCTGAACCAATGTACCGCCAAATGAACGGTTGTCCAGCATTCCGCCATAATCACGTGCAAAAGGCACACCTTGTGCCACACATTGATCAATAATGTTGGCGGACACTTCAGCCAGGCGGTGAACATTTGCTTCACGTGCGCGGTAGTCGCCTCCTTTAATTGTATCGTAAAATAAACGGAAAGTTGAGTCGCCGTCATTTTTATAATTTTTTGCGGCGTTGATTCCTCCCTGGGCGGCAATAGAGTGCGCACGGCGGGCTGAATCCTGGAAACAAAATGCTTTTACGCTGTATCCCATTTCTGCCAGTGAGGCAGCGGCCGATGCACCTGCCAGACCTGTACCAACAACAATGATATCAATAGAGCGTTTATTTGCCGGGTTAACCAGGTTAACGTGATCTTTATAATAGGTCCATTTATCTTTAAGATCACTCTTTGGTATTTTTGAATCTAAAACTGACATGGTGTAATTAGTTTAACAGTGAAACATAATGGAACAAAGCAATTACAATAAATCCCAGCGGAATTGCAATAGCGTAAATGTTTCCTAATTTTTTAATGGCTGGTGTATAGCGGTTGTGGCGGAAACCAACTGACTGGAATGAGGACTGGAAACCATGCAGCAGGTGAAGTGCCAGGAAAATAAAAGCGGTGCAATAAAGCGCAACGCGAACCGGGTTTACAAATTTATGCTGCAGTTCGCCAAAATAGCGGCCAGGATCTTCAGGTCCGAATTCCACATATTTGTAGCCAATTTCAGGGAACCAGAAATCGTAAAAGTGAAGCCCTAAAAATGCAAGTACGGTTAACCCCGTAATAATCATGTTGCGGGACATCCAGGTTGAATTGGCTGCTGCACCGTTTACGGCATATTTTACAGAGCGGGCCTTTCTGTTTTTTGCTTCCAGTACAATTCCCATAACCAGGTGAAAAATTACTGCAAACAGCAGAATTGGCTGGATAATGAACTGAATGATTGGGTTATATCCCATAAAATGCGAAGCACTGTTAAAGGCATCTGCACTTATAACTGACAAAGAGTTAATGATAAAATGCTGGAATAAAAAAAGGAGCAGGAATAAACCCGAAAGCGCCATCAGAATTTTCCTGGCAATGGATGTTTTCATGTGTACTGGATTTGTTTTTTAGAAAGGTTACGCAACAATGTCAGACACGATTGACCAACACAAGCAGGGTTTGCCTGTCCGTCAGACAGACGGGCTTTGAAAGCCTTAGAAATGGTAATATTCCCGTTTTTAAACTGATTCAACCACATTGGCTGAATAATTATTTTGTTGGTTCGTGTATTCAGAGGCAAAAGTAAGGGTGATTTTAATTCAATCAACACGATCTGTGCGGAACTCGACGAAAACAGATTGTTTAGACTAATTCTAAATAATTATTTGGTGTTAATAGTCAGATTAACAATGTTTTATGTTGCCAAGGCGGTTGAAAAAAACTGAGTTTTGAACCTTTAACGTTGTTGTACTGCTTTAAAAGCCTTAATTTTGCAGTAGAAAGAGATTATTTATATCAAATCTAAATTGTTTGAACATGATAAAAGTGACTGATTTTGCTAAAAAGAAAGCACTTGAGCTGATGCACGAAGAGAATAAAGATGGTTTCTTTATTCGGGTTGGTGTTGAAGGCGGAGGCTGTTCAGGGCTCATGTACCAGCTAAAATTTGATAATGAGATAAAACCTGAAGATAAAGAATTTGAAGACAACGGAGTTAAGGTGGTGGTTGACAAAAAAAGCGTGCTCTACCTGGTTGGAACAACGCTTGATTTCAGCGGCGGCTTAAATGGAAAAGGATTTATTTTTTCAAATCCCAATGCAGCCAGAACGTGTGGATGCGGGGAAAGTTTTTCGTTGTAAAAATTTTGGTGGATGGATTTACCCTCCTCCCTTGAGGGAGGATTAAGGAGGGTGACCGTAAATTTAGAAGAAACAGAAGAACATACATTAGTTATACTGTCACCCCTCTCAATCTCCCCTCCAGGGGAGAGGTGAAAACGATCAAGACAAAGGAAGAAATGGGTTACACAGAAGAAGAATTAGCAAACGACCTGAATAACAAGGAATACGAGTTTGGGTTTACTTCGAACATCGAGTCGGAAAAATTTCCTGTGGGACTCAGCGAAGAAGTGGTCCGGAAAATTTCAGCTAAAAAAAATGAACCGGATTGGTTGCTGGAATACCGTTTAAATGCATTCAAGATTTGGCAGCAAATGACTGAACCAAAATGGGCGCATGTAACCTATCCCAAACCAAAATTTCAGGAAATTTCATACTACGCCGCGCCTAAAAAGAAATACGAAAGCTGGGATGATGTTGATCCGGAGATGAAGGCAACCATGGACAAGCTGGGAATTTCAATGGAAGAACAAAAGAAACTGACCGGTGTTGCAGTTGATTTTGTGATGGATTCTGTTTCAGTTGCAACTTCCTTTAAAGAAAAACTGGGTGAGTTAAATATCATTTTCTGTTCGTTCAGTGAAGCAGTTCAGCATCACCCTGAATTGGTTAAAAAGTATTTGGGATCTGTGGTACCTTCCACCGATAATTTTTATGCAGCATTAAATTCGGCTGTTTTTTCAGATGGATCATTCTGCTACATTCCAAAAGGTGTTCGCTGCCCGATGGAATTATCTACCTATTTCCGGATTAATGAGTCAGGTACCGGTCAGTTTGAGCGCACGCTGGTTGTTGCAGATGAAGGCAGTTATGTAAGTTACCTTGAAGGCTGCACCGCGCCGCAGCGTGATGAAAATCAATTGCACGCAGCCGTAGTTGAGTTGATAGCCCTTGACAATGCTGAAATAAAATATTCAACAGTTCAGAATTGGTTCCCCGGAGATAAAGAAGGTAAAGGAGGCGTTTTCAATTTTGTGACCAAAAGAGGCATGTGTAATACCAATTCCAAAATATCGTGGACGCAGGTTGAGACAGGTTCAGCGGTAACGTGGAAATACCCGTCGTGCATTTTAAAGGGAGATAATTCAGTAGGAGAATTTTATTCAGTTGCCGTGACCAATAATTATCAGCAGGCGGATACCGGCACCAAAATGATTCACCTGGGAAAAAACACAAAAAGTACCGTTATTTCAAAGGGTATTTCTGCCGGAAAATCGCAGAACTCATACCGTGGATTGGTTCAGATTTCAAACCGGGCAGAAAATGCCAGAAACTTTACACAGTGTGACAGTTTGCTGATGTCTGACGAATGTGGGGCACATACATTTCCATACATTGAATGCAATAACAAATCAGCCCGGCTTGAGCACGAGGCAACCACCTCCAAAATCGGAGAAGATCAGATTTTTTATTGTCAGCAGCGCGGAATTTCAGAAGAGAAAGCCATTAGCCTGATTGTAAACGGATATTGTAAAGAGGTATTAAATAAATTACCCATGGAGTTTGCCGTTGAAGCCCAGAAATTGCTGGCAATTTCATTGGAGAACAGTGTTGGTTAACCAACACTGTTAGCTGCGCGATGCATCGCGCAGCCTTGGGCTTTAGCACAAGTACAATGAAATTCCAAAGGTGTTTAGTTAAAGATAGACAAAGAACAAAAACATAACCCTGCAAATTATTGCAGGAATTGAGAAAAGAAAAAATGAGCACATTATTAGAGATCAAAAACCTTCATGCTGAGGTAGAAGGAAAACAAATTCTGAAAGGGCTGAATTTAACCGTAAGGGCAGGTGAAGTACATGCCATTATGGGACCAAACGGTGCCGGAAAATCAACCCTGGCAGCTGTGCTCAGCGGTAAAGAAGGATATACTGTCACGGCTGGTACAGCCCTGTTTGACGGTGCAGATTTATTTGCGCTGGAAGCGGACGAGCGTGCCAAAGAAGGTTTGTTTCTCGCATTTCAGTATCCGGTTGAAATTCCGGGGGTATCCAACATCAACTTTTTGCGCACCGCCATAAATGAAATTCGTGCATACCGCAAACAAGAGCCTGTTTCTGCCAAAGATTTTATGGCACTGGTCAAAGAAAAATCAAAACTGGTTGAGTTGAAAGATAACCTGGCATCCCGTTCAGTGAATGAGGGCTTTTCAGGCGGTGAAAAAAAGCGCAATGAAATTTTTCAGATGGCCATGCTTGAACCAAAACTGGCAATTCTGGACGAAACAGATTCAGGCCTGGATATTGATGCCCTGCGCATTGTTGCAAGCGGGGTTAACAAACTGAAAAATGCGGGTAATGCCATTGTCGTTATTACGCACTATCAGCGTTTGCTTGACTACATTATTCCTGATTTTGTACATGTGCTGGCAGACGGCCGAATAGTAAAAACAGGTGACAAAAGCCTGGCGCTGGAGCTGGAGGAAAAAGGATATGATTGGATTAATACGGCTCAAAAAGTTTAGAAAATGACTACAGCACTTGTCTCTGAAAAACTGGCCGCTTTTATTGCCCCGTTTGAAATTCCGTCAAATGTATTTCAAAAAGAGGCGTATGATAATTTGATTCAGCTTGATTTTCCTACCACGCGTAATGAGTATTGGAAATATACGCGCGTTGGTAAAATTCAAAATTCAAAACTTAAAATTCAGAAAGAAACCAAACTCACCGCTGATGTGCTTAAACCTTTTCTGAGCGCAGCGAATTTTATTGTTTTGGAAAACGGAATCTTCAGGGCCGATTTAAGCCACATTTCGGTGGAGGGTGTTAAGGTTGATGTAATAAAACCGGCTTTTATTTCTGATGAAACAAAGTTTAACAGTGCCAGTCAGCAGCATCTTTTTACAGCATTGAATGCGACTTATTTCAGTGAACTGATTTCTATTTCAGTCGCTGAAAAAACAGTAATGAATGAGGCTCTTCAGTTGCTTGTAGTCACGTCCGGAAATGCCGTTTTTTCAAACCCGAGAATTGTAATTGATGTTCATAAATATGCAGATGCAAAATTTGAGGCAAGCTATGTGGCATTAAATGCTGATGGCGCGTTTAACAATGTGGTAACAGCGTTTTTTGTAGCTGAAAATGCACACGTGGTTTACGACAAAATTCAAAACGAAAACAACCCGGGGTTTCACATTTCAACAGAAGAAGTTGCGCAGGAAAAAAACTCCCGTTTTAAAATAAATACCATGACCCTGGATGGGGCCCTGGTGAGAAACAACATCAATATTTCAGTAAACGGAGAGAATTGTGAAACGCACATAAATGGCGCTGTTATTGCAAAAGAAACCATGCATGTAGACAATCACACCTTTGTCAATCACCGGGTACCCAATTGTTTCAGCAATGAAAATTACAAGTATGTGCTTGATGGTAAATCAACCGGTGTTTTTAACGGCCGGGTAATTGTTCAGCAACATGCTCAAAAAATTAATGCGTATCAGAAAAATGCCAACATTCTGCTTTCTGATTTTGCACAAATCAACTCTAAACCTGAGCTTGAAATTTATGCAGATGATGTAAAGTGCTCGCATGGGTCAACCACCGGTCAGCTGGATGATGATGCCGTCTTTTACCTGCAGGCCCGCGGCATCTCCAAAGAAAAAGCAAAAAAACTGCTGGTTGCTGCATTTATTGGTGAAATTACAGAGCAGATTTCATCAGACGAAGTTAAAAAACAGGTTAACCGGATTCTGGCCGAAAAGCACGACTGGATGTTATAGCATTTCGCGGCGTAACAACCAGAACCGGTTTTATACTGATCAGGATTCAAAAAATTCCACACGTCCTGATTCTACATCATACATAGCGCCTACTATGCCAACCTCGCCTGAGGTTATCAGTTCCTGTAGAATTGGACTTTGTACGCGAATTGCCCGTATGGACTCATGTACATTTTCAGCAGCAACAGATTGAACGGCTTCTTCACTGCCAATATCCGTATATTTTTTGCTGACCCGTTTTACAGACGGTTGAATTTTGCTCAGCAGTGCTGTGACATTGCCCATTTCTACGCAATTGCAGGCTGAAATAACGGCGCCGCATTTTGAGTGGCCCAATACAACAATCAGTTTTGAACCGGCAACTTTACAGGCATATTCCATAGATCCCAGGATATCTTCATTAACAACATTACCGGCAACACGCACGCTGAAAATATCACCCAGTCCCAGGTCAAAAATCAATTCGGCCGATGTGCGTGAATCAATACAGCTTAAAACAACGGCAAACGGAAACTGGCCGTCAGATGTATCATTTACCTGTTCCAGCAAATTACGATGCGCACGCAGGTTTTCAACGAAGCGCTTGTTGCCTGCCTTTAAGGTGTTAAGTGCCAGTTCGGGTGTCATAAGTGTTTGCGTGCGCCTGGTTTGTGTGCGCATTTTGGTAACAACCTGTTTCAGCTCCTTCATAATTTTAAAACCGCCCACTTCTTTTAATTCCGGTACACCAATTGTTTCCAGCTGAATTTTTTTGAAAGGAGCGTCGTAATTTTTGAATTCGTCAATCCGTTCTACCACATCATAATCCATCTCCCTTGATTTGGAACCATCAATAATCAGTACTGACTCGTCAGGTATGGTTTCAAGCGCATGCACAATACTGGCTTTGTTTAAAAATGAAATTTCTTCAGCCAGGCGCAGCGTGATTTTTTGTTTTCCATTGGCTGATTCGCTGAAAAAGCGGAATGCGTTTTTGAAATTTTTGCGCAGTACAAAATAGAGCGCGAATACAAAACCAATGGCTATTCCAAAAAGCAGATCGGTGAACAAAACGCCCAGAATGGTTGCCAGAAAAGGAATAAACTGTTCCCATCCCAGCTTGGCCATTCCCAGGTAAAGAGCTGGTTTTGACAGTTTGTAACCCACCATAATCAGGATGGCTGCCAGGGCTGAAAGCGGAATCAGGTTCAGGTAGGCTGGTATGAAAATAACAGACAGCAGTAAAATGATTCCATGCGTGACAGTGGCTAATTTGGATTTACCGCCGGAATTAACGTTGGCAGAACTGCGCACAACAACCTGTGTTATGGGTAATCCGCCAATCATACCTGAAACAATATTACCAATGCCTTGCGCTTTTAGTTCGCGGTTGACAGGTGTTGATCGTTTTTCAGGATCCAGTTTATCGGTTGCTTCTGTTGAAAGCAGACTCTCCAGGCTGGCAACAAGTGCAAGGGTGAGAGCAATGATGTACACCTGTGGGTTAGCCAGTGCAGAAAAATCAGGCAAGGTAAAAAAGCTCAGAAATTCCGTAGGTGAATTTGCAACCGGTAATTCAACCAGGTGCTTGCCGGACAAGGTTTGTTCAGGAAACCACAACTCAAAACCCCGGTTGAGAAAAATACCGCTGAGTACAACCAGTAAAGCACCTGGCAGAAACCGGAATAAGCCCAGTTTTTTCATAAACTTCAGATCAAAAAAAACAAGCAGCGCAAGTGAAATAATGCTGATAATTACTGCACCGGTATTGGAATGTTGAAAGGCATAATACAGTTCAGAAAAAGTATTGTGGCCGTCTTTCTGGCTGAAAGATTCATCCCCTAAAAAGTCTTCGTCAAATCCAAGGGCGTGTGGAATTTGTTTCAGAATTAAAATAATACCAATAGCGGCAAGCATGCCTTTGATAACGGAAGATGGAAAGTAATAACCAATGACACCGACCTTTAGAAATCCGGCAATAATTTGAAGTACACCCGCCAACACAACGGCCGTCAGAAAAGCTTCAAAACTGCCCAATGTTGAAATGGCTCCAAAAACAATAGTTACAAGGCCTGCAGCCGGACCCGATACACCCAGCTGGCTGCCGCTTAAAAATCCAACCACAATGCCACCGATAATGCCGGCAATAATACCGGCAAACAGCAAATCAGGTTGTTTGGTTGAGGCAAGTGCAATTCCAAGGCAAAGCGGCAGTGCAACCAGGTAAACTACCAACCCGGCCGGCAAATCGTGTTTAATATGCTTAAAAAATGAGTTTGTTTTCATATTCATGTTGAGATAAAATAATAATGGTATTAGTCAAATCAGACTTGATTTGAAACTCAAATGAATATTCTCTTTAAAGAATACAGCGCGTGAGCCAAAGAAGGTGTAAAACCTTAAGGCAACGCAAAAAAATTAAAAGAGAATATCAGGAAAACAAACCTTCGGGAGGGGGAATAATCACTTTTTGCTCAAGCAGCTGATAGCTTAGATCATGAGCACTTAAAATTTTAAACCATACGGTTTCACGCAAAAAAAACAAGTAGGCTAATTCTTCAAAATCAACATCCATTTCGTAAAATGTGCTTCCCTTGTTTTCATTTTCTTTTCCCGGGCTGTCTTCTTCACTCAGGCTGCTTAAAACGGCCATGTCCGTTGAGTCAACTTCATAAAAGAAACTCATATCACGCACCACTTCAAGACCCAGCAGGGCAATAATGCAAACCAGTGGTAGTATGAACCTGAATAATTTCATGGGTATCTCACAGTGCTGTTAGAAAAACAGCTGGTGCTAATTTAATAAGAATTTGAATTACTTGTTCAGGAAAATACGCTGAAATGTGGTTAGAACGATCACAAGCCCCTTGGTGCAATGTAGAACCGGAAAAGCAGATAGTGTTTTCAAACGCTTATCTTTGAGTAATTAATAGCGTGTATGAGTAAGTCAGCAAAAGATCTTTTAGCGGGTAATTTGATTTGGGTAGAACAAACCAACAAATTAAAGCCCGGTTTTTTTAATGAACTGGCCCAAAACCAATCACCGGAATTTTTATGGATTGGCTGTTCAGACAGCCGCGTGCCTGCGAGCGATATTACCAACACCATGCCCGGAGCCATTTTTGTACAGCGAAACATTGCAAATATGGTGATACATACTGATGCTAACCTGTTAAGTGTTGTCAACTACGCGGTGAAAATTCTGAAAGTGAAGCACATCATTGTGTGCGGCCACTATGGCTGCGGTGGCGTTTCTGCTGCAATGAGCAACCAGAATTTTGGCTTTCTGGATAACTGGCTGATGCATATCAAAGATGTTTATCGTTTGCATGAAGATGAACTGGATGCGATTGAAGATGATCAGCAGCGGTTTGACCGTTATGTGGAGTTGAATATTATTGAACAGGTTCACAACCTGTCTAAAGTTTCGTTTATTCAGGAAGAATGGCATACCGGCGAGTATCCATATATCCACGGGTGGGTTTACAGTCTTGAAAATGGAAGGATCAAGGACCTGAACGTAACGGTAAACAACAGTCAGAAACTGGATGATATTTACCGCTACAAACCCCGGAAAAAAAGTTAAATCATAATTTGATATTGCAGCTGAATCATTCCGCGGTGGTGTGAATAATTGATGGTTCCGTCAGGCGCTGTATTAAACACCGGGCGCCCCTGGTAGTTCAGACTTAGTTTGGAATTGTTTGTACCGTTTATCAGCCAGTTAAAACCAAATTCATACATCACAATATTATCCTGCATCCGGTCAAAATCTGAAACCTGTGTGGCACCATAGAATTGCAATGTTCCTTTACCTAAAAGTTCTTTTTTCATCAGGTATGCCAGCTGAACGTAGAGTGTTGAACCCGTTCCAACCATGGGGAATGCATTACCGGCGCCGTTAAAAGATCCGGATGAATTAACCCCGTTTGCCGGATTCATAACACCAATGTTGCGTATATAATTTGGTCCCAGGTTAAAATAATTATACGCAACATAACAGGTAACAGCATTTTGTTTTTCCTTGTTCAGCGGTAGGTCTGTAAAAAAATCAGCCCCCAGCAAAAGCATATCGCTGTGTGCTGTGTCTCCCGCAGGGGCGAGATTCCACATAGCATCCGGCTGATAAATAAAACCAGCTCCCAAATTGATTACCTTTTTCTTTCCCAGGTACGAGCCCGCGGTGTATGGAACCACATTGTCTTCCGGGTCAGCAAACTGGTACATAAAATAACCCTGTGATTGCAATTTTGCAGGTTCAGGACTAAAGTCTGCATTCACATTGAGTGAGTTTATTGGAACAATGGCATTTTGGACAGCCATGGGTTTTGTAAGTGCTACACGGTAATCCAGTTTCCCCAGTTTTCCTTTGGCATAAAGACTCAGTTTTCGTAAAAGCTGGTCATTAATACCACTTGTTGTCTGCTGGTAAAGTGGCGCATCCAGGGTTAAAATACTTCCGGTTGCAGGTGAAGCATAGCGTGCCAATCCACTCCATCCGGTCAGTCCTGCCCCCAGCGAGAGCATTTTATCGTGTACGTTAAATTCGGTTACGGCATCGTGAAAAAAAGCACCCTGAAATTGTTTGGAATTATAGGTGAAATTATTCATTCCAAATTGCGTATAAAAAAACACGCGCGGTGAAATTTGCCCGAATAACTGCATGCGTGTCCGGCGTAAACCAATGTCAACAATTTGCTGTTGTGCGTAGCCGTTAACCATGGTTCCGGGGTTGGCATCGGTATAACGCAGCCAGGTTTGATTCAGAAACGTAAAGCGGATAAATTCTTTTCCGTCATCAGACAGGTTCAAACGAATCATGTTTCCTTTTTGCATTCCGGTTTGGGAATGTGCTATGAGGCAGAGCATACCGAGGGTACACGCTGCAATGTATTTCAGAAACCTCATCGCATTATTGCTTTTGGTCTTCGAGAATTTTGACAAGCGCCGCGGCTTTTTGATTCAGCCTGACAATTTCATCGGGCTTTAAAAAGCGGAAATGTGACCGAAGCAGAATATTTTCACCGTTGCTGATCAGGCAAAGGTCTTTATTTGATTCAAAAAATTCGAGCACATCTTTGGTGAATAAAGCACGCACTGCTTGTGCATCTTCACCTTTCAGCAAATAATTTTTAGAGAACGCCGGGTTTGAATCAAAATTGATATCGTCCCCTGAAACCATACTGGTCAGTTTATCAACAAAGGTTTCTTCACTCATGTAAAATTTAGGGAGCGGTTTTAACCCTGAAATTTTGAGTGCAGTCAGTGTTTGAAATTCAGTTGTTGTGCGGGCACCTTCCTGCGTTGTAATGTCAGCCGTGGTGTAAGAAATGAAAGGGTTAGAATTAATTACCAGGTTTTCCAGTGAAACAATTTGTTTACGCAGGGTAATGGTGTAAAAATCCCAGGCTCCGTTCCAGTCTTGTTTAAGGGTATAGTTCCAGCCTTGTGATGCAGCCAGTGAAAGCAAATCAGTTTGCCTGCGGCTGAGTTGTTTTGAAACGGCTTTTCGCTCAATGCCTGAGCGTTTTTCTGCCATGGCATGTTCAGAAACGCCTACCAGGTGCGTCATGTTCCGGTATTCCAGGTGAATTCCATCCCGTTTTAACAGTTTCCGGTATGTCTCAAGGTGATGAACAACGGTATGATCTACCAGTGTTACTTCTGAAAAATCAAGATGAACTTTGTTGCCTGCAATGGCTTTATCCAGTCTTTTTTTCAGGGAAAGGTAGTTGGAGAAAAACAGGGTTCCTTTTAAACTGACAGTGTCACCGTTGGTAATAGAATCTACGCTGAATGTATTTTTCAGGGAGGCACCTTTTGCAAAAATAAAAATGTAATTTGCCAGAATACCAATGCCAATTCCAATAAGCAAATCAGTAACCAGCACACCAATCAGTGTAATCAGAAAAACAACCAGTTCTGACAGCCCTATCTCAGCTGTATGTTTGAATTCACGTGGATGCGCTAATCGGAATCCGGTAAAAACCAACATGGCGGCAAGGGCTGCGGTTGGAATCAGTTCAATTGCAAACGAAAGAATCAAAACATAAACCAGCAGCAAAGCACCGTGATAAAAATTGGCCCATTGTGTTTTACCGCCGTTGTTAATGTTGGCTGATGAACGTACAATTTCTGAAATCATTGGAAGCCCGCCAATAGCCGCCGCCAGCGAGGAACCTGAACCCATGGCAACCAGATCTTTGTCAAGGTTAGCACATCGTTTGTAGGGATCAAGACTGTCAACCGCTTTGGCACTCAATAAACTTTCAATGGCAGATACCAGGGTGAATCCTGTTACTGCAATCCAGAAGGCCCCCATACCAATTTTTTCAAAACTTGGAAACTGAATTCCATCTGCGCCAAATAAATGATCCGGCATATCTACAAACAACAGGTGGTCAGTGCCCATATAACGTGCTACCGGAACTATAATAATCAACACCCACATAGGTGCGGGAATCATTTTGACCAGTTTGATTTTGACCATCTGGTGAATAACCAATATGGCCAGGGCAAGCAGGGCAATAACAATGGCATATATGTTAGCCTCAGACAATGCTGCCGGAATTTCTCCGACAGTTTCAATGATCTCTTTTTTGGGTGTTGCAAGACCAATTGCCGGAAAGAATTGTTTGATCATAATGATGATTCCAATGGCTGCCAGCATTCCATGAACCGCTGCTGAGGGAAAGTAGTCCCCCACTTTTCCAACTTTAAGAAGCCCCAGCAGGGTAATGATTGCGCCGGCAATAATAATGGCACCCAGGGCGTGAGGGTAACCTGCAAAACCGTGATCGGCACCGGCGCCACCCAGTGATTCAATGGCGCTGTAAGATATTACAATGAGTCCGGCAGCGGGCCCGCTGATGGTTACAAAACTACCGGCCAGGCGTGAAGCAAAAATACCACCGACAATAGCCGTAATGAGTCCGGCTAAAGGCGGAAAACCCGAGGCAAGTGCAATTCCAATGCAAAGGGGTAAAGCAATCAGAGATACACTGAAGCCTGAAATAAAATCGTCCTTGAAATGCGCTTTCAGCGCAGCAAGTCCGGTTTTTGGCAACTGAACTTTTTCCATATAATTTTTTTTGTGGAGAGAATTTTTTAACTATTTTCTAGGTTGATCGTCCCGCTATCGGGTGATCGGTTTTAATGTGTGGTCCCATAAAGATTCGTGCGTAGAGCCGAATCAGGGCAAGGCCGTTTATAACGAAACTCAGTGCTACAAAAAGCAAGAGCAATACCTGGTTTACCTCAATATGACTGAATATTAAATCTTCTCCAACAAAGGCCGGTGTGATTGGAAAGCCAGCCATGCCAAGACAGGAAAGTAAAAAGAGAAGCGCCGGTTTTTTATACTCGTAGGAGTGACCCTGAAAGCGATTCAGATCCATGTTGGTTTCGCGCCTGCCAAGCCATCTTAAAACAAAAAATCCGACGATACCTGAAAAAATAACGCCCGATAGATAAAGCACCATATCCAGGTAATCAAATTCAGCGTTGAAGGTAATGGCCAGCGCAATCCACAGGTGATTCTGAAATATCAGCAGCCAGCTAAAGCGTACATCGTGTCTTTTTACAAATGATTTAAGACTTAATATCAAGCCCGTAAATGCAAAAACAACAGGAAGGGTATGACGCAAATCGGCCGGAATTTCATCCTGGAAAATCAGCAGTACACAACCAGTTGTAAACAAGGGAACAAAAATGATCAGCGCTACTTTTTGATTAATAAAGCCCAACATATTTCCGGCGCGTTTAACCGGTGCCCACAGGTAATAAAATACCAGCGAATCAAGGCCCCATTCTTTGAGGCTCATCAGGTAAAGTGTGTTGGCCATTTTTTGGCGGAATCCCGAAAGGCGGATTTCTTCACGTGGCTTGAAATTGTAGAATTGCTCACGAATCAGGTAAGTAACTACGGACGGCGAAACCAGCAACTGGTAGCTTCTCAAAAAGGCGTTTCCGGCAAAGTGAATGAGTGCAAGCACTTCAAGGCCGCAGGCAATTTCAATGAAAATAATTCCAATCTGCGATACTGATGAATAAGCTACCTGTGCTTTAACGGATGATTGAACGCGCGCTGAAAAAGAAGCCAGTACGGCGGTTACAAGACCAATGGCAATGACAATAACACGCACTACCGGTTGATGTTCCCAAAAAGGGAATGTGCGCAGTAAAATAAATGCACCAATGTGAACCGACAATGAACTGTAGAAAATGGCACTGGATGGAGTAGGCCCTTCCATGGCACGCGGCAGCCAGAATGAAAACGGAAACTGCGCTGATTTTGCAACTGCGGCAAGCAGTATAAGCAGTGATGCAAATAATCCAATCCACGCATGTTCGTGCAAATGATGGCTGACAGAAACCTCGTTGTTGAGCTGCAGAAAAGTGATGTTTTCATGCCACAGGTGATGGCTCAGCCACATGGTCAGAATCAAACCAATGTCACCAATGCGGTACACTGAAAAAACTTTCATGGCATTTTTCACCGGCAAATACCGGTCACGGTAAAATGCAATCAGGAGAAATGACGAAACACCTAAAATTTCCCAACCCAGGAAAAGGGTTTCAAAATTTCCGGAAAAAATGGTGATGTTATACCCCAGGTAGAAAAACAGCAGTGTGTTGAAGAACCGCTTGTATCCCTCTTCACGGTGCATGTAGTAGCGGCTGTAAACGGTAATCAAAAAAGTCAGCAATGATCCTACCAGCAGGTAAACAGCTGTGATTCTGTCGAAATACAGATCAATAAAAAATTCGTATCCATCCGTTGAATAAATGACAAATTCTTTCAGGTTGAAAGTTTCCATACCACTGAACAGCCAAACTCCCACAAACCCGGCAGATACCAGGAAATGGATTCCGACAGACCCGAATGATACACCTGAGATGGCGTTTTCATTTTTTTTCGGAATCAGCAGGCTCAGCAAAAATCCGGACAAGGGTATGAGTACTAAAAGCGCTATAAACAAATTCATACCAGTTGATTTTTAAGGGTGAATACTGGCAGGTTTTCAGCTGTGCTTTCAATCATGGCGGCATAATCTGACACCGAAGCTATGCCGGATGACACGGTTTGATACGGTTCAAATTTCTCATCTAAAAAACGGAACACACGTCCTGTTTCCGGATCAATTACCACCAGGTGAATCCATTCGTGTTTGAACCATTCATACGTTGCCGCCACCAGGCGAATTGTTTTCAAAACCACTTCAGGTTTTTGTTCAACAACAATCAGCAGGCGCAGCGGATCATGAATTTCAATCATCTGTTGCGGTAAACCAGGTCTCAGATCACCTTCAATACCGTTGGCAACTCCAATCAAACCCATTACATTGTGCGGCAGTTTTGAACCTGCTCCCAGCTTATGATTATCAACCCGTGAGAAATAATATTCCAGGTTAATACCCCCGCAAACAGGTGCAGCTGCATTCAAAATGCCCAGCAGGTATCTTCCCTCAGGGTCAATGGTGGGGTCGTATGAATTTAAAAATGAACGTCTGTCCAGGCAAAGTTTCTGAGTAAGTTCCCGGCGTCCTATAACACACAGGGTGTTGGTTGCATGGTTGTATTCAGGCCTTGGCTCAAAAAGAGATACCGAGCGCAGGCGTACACGTTTGTGCACATCGGCGGCATCCCTTTTGGTATTAACCAGGTCAAATCTGCGTGACCGTTCTTTGGCATTCAGGTTGAGCGCCCGCGAAAAAACAACGGTGTTTTTCTCATGGATTGACTGGAGTTCAGTACTCAGGTGTTCAACATCGTAAAAGTGAAAATCATCGCAGGTAGTGTCATGCAGTCCGCCCAGAAATTTTGATTTTTCCGGAATTGAAATGCCGCGTGCTGCTAATCCTGAACGCACATCCGGGTGATTGGCCATAATGCTGAAAACACGCGCATTTACTGATCCCGGACGCCCTGAGCAGGCACCGCAATCGTAGGCCGCAAAGTGGGTGTTGTTGGTGCTGCTTGCACCATGACCGATCACATAAATGAGCGGGGCAAAATTAGTTACCAGCCCGGTGCTTTTCAGCACGGTTTCAACCCGGTCAATCATTTCAGGTACGGAGTATCCAACCTGCAGCCCGTCTATTTTATTTTTAGGATCGGCATTCACAACGGTCAGGGATGAAAACTGATCCATGTGCCTGAATGACGAGGCAGATGCCGGTGAAATACTGGGCTTAAAAACATTGATAAAAAGTTTGAACGCGCTCCAGAATCCAACCGTTTGTGCAATGATCCAGCCACTGAAAAGATTGTGTGCGCGTTTGTTAAAGTGCACGTCTTTTTTGTGTTTTCCCTGGTCTGATTCTTCACAAATCAGGTGTTTGGGTGTAACCGGCAACGGGCATATTTTGGTATGGAATTTTCCATGCTGCGGTTGGTAATAGGTATCAATGGCAAAATGCCCGGGCGTGCCAAAAGTCTGACAGTTTGGGTCCAGGTTTTCGATATACTCACGCAACGAAATTTCGCGGTCATCGATGCAGAAAAATGCCTGGAATGATATGCCGTTTTTAGCATCAGGCAATTCTCTTTCTGTAAGCAGTCCCTTAATTACGTCATCGTAGTACGACCATTCATAGGCCTCTTGCCAAATGGCATAAAGATCATCCAGCTCGGTTTTTTCAAAATCTGAAAAAAGTGCCGTAGGCCTTTGTTTTAAGGTATGCGCCAGTGGTTTCCAGTTTGCACCAAACCGGTGATCCATGGTATCAATCTCAAGCATCAGCTCTAACAGAATCAAGTCATGTAAACTGATTTTGCGCTGATCAAGCAATGTCTGGGGCTGCTCTTCAATAACGGCAACAAGGCCAGACCAGCCCGGATGTTCGAATTGCTGATCAAAAACGTATTGCTCAAAAAGAGACTCTTCACCAACCAGTATTTTAAGCAGTTCTTTGATAGTGGTTTTCTGATCATGCAGCAAAACACGGGCGCGGTCAGTTCTGAAAAAACCTGAAAAGCTGTTTTTTTCAAGGTGCCTGATTGCCTCCAGCAAAGTCATGTGGTGAATGGGAAAAGGCCACAGGGCAACTCCCTGGTCAAGATAACTGTTGAGAATTCTGAAAACATTTACGTGAACACGACCATTCAGATCAAAGTGATACTGGTCTTTCCAGTGCGCTCTCAGTGCACCAATGCGTTTTTGCAATTGCTGATTGTGGCCGGGCTGAAAAAGTTTTTTCAGGTAGCCTTCAACCTGGTCAGGTCCTTTGATCCTGGAAATGGTTTGTTTGAGAATCTCCGGGTTGATCTTTCCGGCGTTATACAAATTCCGGTATTCGTTTAATGAAAGATAGACTTTATAGCCCAGCATTTTTGACGCCATGGCAAGTCCGTCATGAAATTTCTGGTCCTGAAATTCATGCAGTGTATTGTGATGCACAAAATCCTTTAACGGGGCCTGTGCGGGTAAGTAATGTTTGAGGTTGTGAAGCAGGTGATGCTCATCAAAACCTTTTGAATCATGCATGTTTAATATGATTTCCTGTTTGACAAATGGTTAAAAGAACAGATGTCTTAAAAATTCCGGTTTATCAAAATTGCCCTGATCAGGCAATTAAAGTTGATTTGAATGAGGTATATAAATACACCATGCAGCCAACCGGGTGGCTAATACATTCAAACACTTTGCAGGATTCTAAATAAGGATGGACCGCAATCGCACATAACCGGGAGTGTGGTATTCGGCTAGTGATTTCGAAATAACCGGGACATTATCTGATGCCGGAATTTCTACTTTGGCTGCTAAGTAACCTGAGTCGAAGAGTGAGGGCAACAGCCCTTCTTCGTTTATTTCGTTGTCTTCAGTGCGGGTTTGCTCTTCCTTGTCTTCAATTTCGAAAGGTTGATCAATCGGCGCGTCGTTGTGAACACAGTTGAATTTTGCCGTAATGATTAGTTCAGCGCTTTTGGGCGATGTGAAACGAAAGCCTCTTATCCCAATAAAGGAAACGGTTGCCACCAGGGCAAGACCGAAAAGACAAAAGCGGCTCAATGATTTAAAATTCATTCAAAAACGACTGTTTTCAACTACAAATGTAGAACTATTTAGTTTGAGTCCAAATAAATTCACGTTTAAATTAAGTTAAAAGACGTGTCAGTTCACCGTACTCAATTACTTTGCCGGTGACTGATTTAACACAAAGTTTATTTACCGCAGCATTTTTTGACGGGAAAAGCGAAGATACCGTGGCTTGAATATCAGTGATGCTGAGTCTTGGAGAATAGGTATTGGCAATAATAAACCCACCGGGTTCAGCCAGTGAAACAGCCAGTTCAAGCAGTTCACTGAATTTGTCTTCAATTTTCCAGCGCTCTTTATTGGCTCCAAGTCCAAAAGCCGGCGGATCCATACAAATGCCCCGGTATTTGTTTCCGCGTTTTACTTCGCGCTGTGCAAATTTAAGTGCGTCTTCCAGAATCCAGTGTATATCTGAAAGCCCTGATGATTCCATGTTTTCTTTTCCCCAGCTGATAATTTGTTTGACAGAGTCACAATGAAATACAGCAGCTCCTTTGCTCCGGGCAACCAATGAAACAGCACCGGTATACCCAAAAAGGTTCAGAAACCGGTCTCCCGGGTTGAGGTGGTTTGAAACAAAATCCCAGTTATAACTTTGTTCCGGAAACACGCCAATGTGTTTGAATCGGGTAAGTTTCAGGTTAAGTGTAACAGACTGAAATTTAATCTGCCATTCTCTGGGTGTTCCGGCTTTCAGTTCCTGCCATTCACCTGAATTGGCTGAGTGTTCGGTAAACTCAAAATGTGCCAGGTTTTTCCATTCTGACTCCGGAGAACCGGGTTTGAAATAGGCATTGCGGTCAGGCCTTATTGTAATGATTTTGCCCCAGCGCTCCAGTTTTTTAGCGTTGCCGGCATCCAGCAGTTCATAGTCGTTCCAATGGTTTGCAAATACACGTGACATGGGGCAAAAGTAGTTGAAATAGAACAGCAAAAAAATCAGGAATTCAAAATTCATTCCGGCAGATGTCAGAATTAAGATTTATCTTGAGGTGACCAACAAGGTATTTGTGACATAAACCGGGGTAAAAAGGGTACCATGAAAAAGAAGTTTTATCTGCTGATTTCCTTGCTCTTTGCGCTGCAATTTTCAGTTGCGCAGCGTGACAGCCCGGAATCACCGTTGATTGATTTGACCATTGTTTTGAAAGTACAGGACACCGGAGAACCGGTAAACGGGGTTACCTTAAAAATTACCGGCAGTGACAGTTCGCAGCGAATTTTTACCACAGATATCACCGGTACCATGCGATTCATTTACAACGAAAACACCGGTTTTTTGAAATCAGGGAACAGCTATAGCGTTGAAGCAACAGGTGCAGGTGCAAAATTTTTTGGAGTGGAAGACTCTTTTTCAACCATGCAAATTATAGAAAACACGCGTTTGATTCGTGAGTATGGAATACTAAAAATGTGTTCTGTCGGACATCCGAAAACAATTCCTTCGCTGAATATCAAAGGCATTCTTACTGAAATTGATTCAGCGTCGCAGGACAGTCTGGATTATTTGTACGCACTGATGATTGAAAACCCTTCCATGGTTGTTTCCATTACCAGCTTATTTGAGTTTGAAATGGATATTACCCCCTTTTGGAGACGTTCTGAAGCGGTGCGTGCCCGCCTTGTTGAAATGGGAATTCCGAAAGAACGCCTGATTGTCAAAATTGCAACCTACAGTGAGCAAACAGATTTGGCAATTCAAAACAGACAAAAGGGCAATGTGATTTTTGGCATTGAGTCGTTTGGATATGTTCCGGCTGTCACTTTTTCTCCGCCTGATTCAGCGCAAAATGAACCGGCATTGATACTCAGAATAACAGATATGGAAGAAGAAACACCTGTGGCTAATGCCCGCGGATATGTCATCAGGAATAATACGGACACCATCACATTCACAAGTAATGAAAACGGAGAGGTAACAATTAATCAATCAACCCATGCCGGATTTTTGCAGGAAAATGCAGTGTACGAAATTTATGTTATGGGTATACTCAGGGAGTACTCATCGTATCTGACAATGTTTGAAACCGGCAGCTTTTCACAAAAAAAGAAACTGATCTGGAAAATTGAACTGGAAAATAGCAGTCATACCGGTGAGCCGCCGCCCATTGTGTTTGAAAAAAAATCCTGCGAATTGGATTCAGCCAATCGTGAAGTACTTACCTATTTTTACGACCTGCTTTCAGAGAATTCAACCATTTTGGTTGAGGTTGCGGGTGCAGTTGATCGGGAAACCAAAGAAAAATTGGCCTGGAAAAGGGTTGAGGTAATTCAGAAAGAATTGATTTTAATGGGCATTGATCCGGCGAGAATTCAAACGAATGTTTACCTGCGGCCGTCAGTACCGGTTGAGAAAACAGAAGATCCGGCATTTCTGTTACAAACAACTGCATTCAGCGATATCCGGTTCAGGATTGTGTCGTTTGGGTATGTTCCGGAATAATTGTTTTTATGAAATTCGCATGACTTCAGACAACCAGAAAATAACCTGTACCAATTGCGGAACCGAATTTGAATGCGGCGCCAATACGCATGACTGTTGGTGTAACGCCGTACCCAACATTATGCCGGTGCAAGGGAATTCGTGTTGGTGCCCAAAATGTTTACAGCAACAGATAACACAGCAGCAGGAGCGGTTGAACAAATCAAAAGAATGATGGCGAGACCGTTATTTTGTACATGACGCATTGGAACGAAAAAAATTTCCTGATTAAAGTCTGTCAAAAAAAGTTAGCTCTCCAAGAATCAGGTGGTCTTAATTCATGTGCCGTTTTGGGGTGATGAGAAAGCAGTCGGCCAATCTGCTATTGTTTTGGTATGACATTGTATGTCAAGTTGTTAAGCGCGCATTTTGGCGACATTTTTCAGTCGCCGAAACTTCGTTTTTTCCAACCTGCACCGGTCCGGCTGAATTCATTTTTGTTCCGATGATTGTGTGCCCCGGCATCTGCTGATTTGTTTTTTTACAGTTGGTAAGGATTGCAAAGACTGTCTCTTTTGATTTTTTATGATCCGCCTCATGTTGCTCTATGAGGCCTTGTTTCGCTTGCAATCGCAGCTGTTTTTTTGATTTCAGACGGGTGTAAAATAAACTACCTTGCATCAAAACTAAAATCACCTGGAAAAATGAAAAATCACTCTTTTCTTTCCGTTTTTGTATTGATTCTTTTTGCCCTTGGAGGGACACTTCTGAGCTGCGAAAAAGAAGCGGTGCAGCCTGAATCACAACCTGAAGAAACACAAATACCACTGGTGTATGATTCACTCTATTTATCCGGCAAAGTACTGTTGCACCAAACCTGCACCATTGTTGCGGTGGCTGAAGGAAATGAACTTTCTTATTCGTGGGAACTGAACCTGGGTACCTTGCTTGGATCAGGAAGTTCAGTGACGTTCAATGCCTGTTGTGCCGGCAATCATAACGTGAAATGCACGGTTACTGATGGCTACGGCAATTCACAATGCAAAGAGGTTAACATTTTTGTGCCGGAATAGGTATGCTGAAGTGGTTGTTTAGTGCGCTGTTTAGTGCCGGAATGTATGCTGCTTCATATTCGCAGTGCTGCGGTCAAAGCACCCCAACCGGTGGTGTTGGAAACATGGGAACATTAAACCGCAATGCGCTGCAGGTTGTGGTATTTCACCGCTACAGCTCGTCTGTCAATCAAAAGGCAGATAATCCGTATTTAATTCTTGATGCCAATTATAATTTTATAGGAACATCTGTTTCGTATGGATTGACAAAAAAATACACGCTTGAAACAGAATTAGGATACTTTATTAATAAAACACAGCGGTATAAACTGAACCCTGTTTATACGCTGAAAGGGTTTGGATTTTCAAATGGTGTTGTCTCTGTCAAAAGGAGTTTGTTCAAAGCTGAAAAATCCGGCTGGGAAATTGTTGGCGGACTTGGGTTGAAATTTCCGTTTACCACCAATTATCAAATGGTAGATGGGGTTCAGTTACCCATAGACAATCAGCCGTCTACCTGTGCTTTTGGCATTGTACCAAAAATTCTGGTGTTCAAAAAATATCCAAAACAAAAACTGACCTTTTTATTTATTCACCGGCCCGATATCAATTTCAGAAATAAAAATGGCTATACCTATGGAAGTGGTTTTACATCAAGCCTGTTTGTTTCAAAAGAACTGAGTTTTATTTCCAAAAATACAACCGGTGTTCTACAGGTCAGAAATGAAATTCGCCTGAATGATATTAAAACAGACGGTTATGCGGCAGAAACAACCGGCAGCAAATTGCTGTTTATTTCACCGCAGATCGGGCAGGTTTTCGGGAAGAATTATTTTTTGTCTTTTACCTATGATTTTCCCGTTTATCAGCAGTTCAATACAGAGAAACTGAAATATAAACAGGCGTTCACGTTTAGCTTTGTGATGAATGTTCCGAATTGTAAAATTACCCGCGATCAGGGAGTTGAGCTGAATGAAGAAACAGGCATTTCGGTGTCTATGGTTCACCAGGATACAACCTTCAGGGTTTATGGCAAATGTGAAATGTGCAAGGCCAGTATTGAAACCCGGCTGTTAAACCTGGATGGTGTGGATACCGCTGTCTGGGACATAGAATCCAATATGCTTACATTGCGGTACGATCCGGCAAAAATAACACCCGACAAAATCAAAACAGAATTGGCGCTCATTGGGTACGATACAGATTCGCACCGGGCCAGTAAGAAAGCGTATAAAAATTTACACGCCTGTTGCAAATATGAGCGACCGGGATGATTGTCATTTAGGAGGCATGACAATTTTTTAGAGATTGTTTAAACAAGATTATTCCCCGCAGATTACCGCAGAAAAGGATCGCTGATATCGCGGATTTACATCACGGGAAGATTGAACTTACGGTCAATCCTGTTGAACAATAAAGGTAGATTTATTCGCTTAAAAAATTGATCTGCGATTATCCGCGGAAAAATCTGCGGGTTCTGCGGGAAAATCTATAAATGTTAGGTTTACCAGATTTCGATAGTCGGTTCAGTAGGTCTTTGCATCAGCAGTTTCCGCATATTCACTTTTTCATCAATGATACGATGAAGATCAGTAATCAAAACACGTTCCTGTTTCATGGTATCGCGGTCACGAATGGTCACTTTATGATCAACCAGTGAATCGTGATCTACGGTAACGGAGAACGGCGTACCAATAGCATCTTGTCTGCGGTAACGTTTTCCGATAGAATCTTTTTCGTCGTATTGTGTGGTGAAATCTATTTTCAGTGAATCAATAATTTCACGCGCTTTTTCAGGCAAACCGTCTTTTTTCACCAGTGGCATCACTGCTACTTTATACGGTGCCAACGCTGGCGGAATAGAAAGTACAACGCGTTCGGTTCCATCTTCCAATTTTTCATTTTTGTATGATTGAGAAAGAATTGCGAGGAACATCCGGTCTAATCCAATTGACGTTTCCACCACATACGGGATATACGATTCGTTGGTCTCAGGGTCAAAGAAGCGCAGTTTTTTTCCGGAGAATTCTTCATGCTGTTTCAAGTCAAAATCAGTACGCGAGTGAATGCCTTCCAACTCTTTAAACCCGAACGGAAATTCATGTTCAATGTCGCAGGCTGCATTGGCGTAGTGCGCCAGTTTAATGTGATCGTGAAAGCGGTAAACTTTATCACCGAAACCTAATGCCAGGTGCCAGTTCATTCTGAAATTTTTCCAGTGTTCATACCATTTCATTTCTTCACCCGGTTTCACAAAAAACTGCATTTCCATTTGTTCAAATTCACGCATTCTGAAAATGAACTGACGGGCTACAATCTCATTCCGGAACGCTTTTCCAATCTGTGCAATTCCAAACGGAATTTTCATACGGCCTGATTTCTGAACGTTCAGAAAATTGACAAAAATTCCCTGGGCTGTTTCAGGTCTTAAATAAATTTTAGCAGATTCGCCGGATACAGACCCAAGTTCTGTCGCAAACATCAGGTTGAACTGGCGTACTTCGGTCCAGTTTTTGGTTCCGCTGATCGGGCAGACAATACCCAGGTCATCAATCAGGTTTTTCAGTTCATCCAGTTTACTGTTTTCTAAACAATCACGCATTTTGTCTTCAATGCCTTTGATCTCAGCTCTGCGGCGAACTACGTTTGGATTGGTGTTTTTAAAAGTGGCTTCGTCAAAAGCATCGCCGTATTTGGCACGCGCTTTTTCAATGTCTTTTTCATTTTTAGCGCGTATTTTTTCAATGTGCTCTTCAATCAACACATCCGCGCGGTATCTTTTTTTAGAATCTTTGTTGTCAATTAACGGATCATTGAAGGCATCTACGTGACCGGATGCTTTCCAGGTAGTTGGATGCATAAAAATAGCTGCATCAATTCCCACAATATTTTCATGCATGTGCACCATGGCTTTCCACCAATAATTTTTGATGTTGTTTTTCAGCTCGGCACCTAACTGACCGTAATCATAGGTTGCACTGAGTCCGTCATAAATTTCACTCGACGGAAAAACAAATCCGTATTCTTTGGCGTGTCCGATAATATCTTTCAGTTTATCTTCCTGTACTGACATGGTGGTGTAATTTTGGGGACAAAGATAATCATTCCACGCTAAGCTCAAACGCATCGTGTATTCTCATACCAGGCGGAGTCCGGAAGAATATGGCACAAGGGCACAAAGGGTTGTCACTAAGAAGCTGTTTAAAAATCAAACCCGATATAACCCGATGTGCAGATTTCCAGCAGAATTAGCGCCGATTTATTTTCGCAGATCAACGCTGATTTTTTGTATTCCAATCCAGGATCTGCGATAATCCGCGGCATTTTTCTGCGGCAATCAACGGGAAAATTTTTAATCACAGAATTATCATCGCTGAAAAGCAAGGAATATTTGTCAAAAATGATACATTTAGGTATGAAAAATTCGTTTCAAACCAACGTTCAGCTGCTCAAAAGCAGTGCAGCGGTTTTCAATCAGCCTGATCAGAAAATTCAACTGCTGAAGGCGCTGATGGCCAATAAACTTCCAAATGACACTAGTTTACAGGAGTATCACGACCTGTTGCTTTTTATCAGTGCGCATCCTGAAAGCACCCGCGTATTGAAGCTGGCTGAGTTAGAACTGGCCCGTATTTCAGAGCATTTAAAAATTCCGCGAAATGGTAAACACGAATTGTTTGCAGACAGCGGTTTGCCTTATACAACAATGATCACCCGGTATTCACACGATTTATTGGTGTGGATGCAGCAGGCGGGGTATCACATGAGCCTGGATTCGTTTGAGGAAGATGGAACGGAACTGAATGACTTATTGAAGCTCACCTTGCCATCAATCATCCGCGATGAAACAACGGCAGGTCTTGGTAATGAAGAGTTGCTTGATCGTCTGCGAATAAAACCGGAAGACAGACTTACTTTTCTGCTGAACGAATTTTCTAAACTCAATCACCTGCCTTACATCAAAGATCAGTTGTGGAATGCCATGAAACCATTTATCAGCATTCAATTTGATAAACCCGGCTTTTCAAAGTCATACAACTGTTTCAACCTGGCACCCGTTTTTTTTCACAGTCATTTATTGAAGAAATTCAATCACAAAAACACACTGGGTGAAGCACTGCCACAACCGGCCCGGTTGACAAAAAAACAAGAGTCAGATTTGATGGCGGTGATCCGCAACTCCATGATTCAAACTCTGCGTGAAACAGATACGGCTACGTATATGGATGAATCAAGCCTTCGTTATTTTATGCTGGATCGTGGAATTTCAGTTGCCATTTACGGCATGCAATTTAACCGGCAGCTGCCGCTGCAATCATACATCGGCTATACGCTTTTCAAAAACGGATTTCCGGCAGCCTATGGTGGTAGTTGGATTTACGGACGCTCTGCAAAATTTGGATTGAATGTATTTGAAGCATTCCGGGGTGGTGAATCGGGTTTAATGATGTGTGAATTGCTGCGCGTGTATATGCACACGTTTAATTTGAATTACATTGAAGTGGATGCTTTTCAGTTTGGAAAAGATAATATGGATGGCATTCGATCCGGGGCCTATTGGTTCTATTACCGCTACGGTTTCAGATCACTGAATCCAAAATTGAAACAACTGGCTCAGAAAGAATTTCAGAAGATCAAAACCAAACCCGGATACCGCAGCAGCGAAAAAACGCTGTTGGGGCTTGCAGAAAGTAACATTGCACTGAAAACGGTTGGCGCAAAACCATTTGACGTGGAGTTGGTCAGTGAAAAAGTGATTGATTTTGTCGCCAAAAAATTTAAGGGAGATATGATCAAAGCCGCTGCAGTTTGTAAAGAAAATTTCAGAAATCAAACCAAACTTTCAGAGACTTTAAGTTCAGATCAGGAACTGGTTTTGGAAGAGGTTGCACTTTTTGCCGCCGCCGCAAAAATTACAGATCAGAAAAGGCTGGACCTTTTAAGAAAAATGATTCCTGCAAAAGTGGGTGATCCCTATACGTATAATCAACTGGTGATTGCTTTCAGGGAATAACCTCAGGCCAATTTCATTTTATGGGTGTTCCAGTCAACACCAATGCGATAGGTTTGATAAATGCGTCCGTTTTTCAGGCTGTCACCAAAGTGGTTGGTAGCTGAGTGAAAAACGCCCGATGGATAGGCTACCATGCGGTTGAAAACATGACCCACCCGGTCAACTTCAATCCATTTGGATCTGTTTTTGGCGTCGGTTTCCAATTCGTTGCGCAGGCCGGTTAACGTCATGCCCAGTTTTTTTGCGTCGCGTGATGTTACCGCATCGGTAACACCGGTGCGTTTGTGTTTCCATAGCGAGGTTCCGCAGTCATACGGCAAATCAGGTGTCAGGTAAATCAATACCGTAATATCATTGGCTGGGTAATCAGCATGTACACCCGGCACTTCTTTTTTAGTGCCTTTTGCAAAACCGTGATAAAAAACGCCGTTTTCCAGCAACGGATCAGTGTCCCACCGGTTAATTTTTATGCCCAGAATTTTTTCCAGTTTTTGCCTGATTCCTTGTTCATGATAAACACAAGTACTTCTGAACCCGGTCACATTTTCAGGTTCGTGAAAACGGGCATTTTTTGCCGCTGAAATAACCATTGCCGGGTTGTCGTAGAAATTGTCTTTGACTAAAAGAAACCGGTTATACATGCGTTTTTCCATAGGAGCAATTTTATCAGGGTTAAGTAAAAATAGAAATTCATTTCATTTAGCCTGCCTTTTAGAAGCTGACTTTCATCAACTTGTAGCAAACAGGGCATTTGTAAAATCAAGGAAAGATGGCTGACGAGCAGATTTTCAGACTATCTTAGACTTGTGCAATTACAACCGGCCGATATTTCAAACAGGCGTATTCTTGTTTCTCCGCTCGACTGGGGAATGGGACACACCACACGTTGTATTTCGCTTATGCGGCAGTTGCAAAACCAGGGCAACACGCTCATTTTTGCCGGCAATCAAGCCCAGCGTGAATTCATAGCACGTGAATTTTCAAACCTGAAAACCATTCACCTTGATGGGTACAATGTATCCCTCGACCCCGCCAAATCAACCTACCTGCAAATGCTTTGGCAGTTGGCAAAAATCAAAAAGGCCATTGAAGCAGAAAACCAGGCTGTACAAAAACTGGTGCTGGATGAAAAGATAGACCTGGTGCTGTCTGACAACCGGTATGGGCTTTTCAGTTCTAGCACAAAAAACATTTTGATCACACACCAGCTGAATCTGAAACTGCCGGTAATGGGTAGTTTTGTAAATCGCAAAATAAAACACTGGGTTGAAAAATTTGATTGTGTCTGGGTGCCTGATAATGCGGTTAAACCGGTTTGCGGTGAATTGCTCAATGCAAGGGTGAATGTTCCGGTTGTATTTATTGGTCATTTGTGCCGGTTCAAAAAACAAGCCGCCCCGGTAAACTATGATTTGCTTGCCATTGTATCGGGTCCTGAACCTGCGCGCACTGATTTTGCCAATAAGTTGAAAGCATACCTGGGCCGTCAGGACAAAAGAGTTGCCCTGGTGGGTGCATCGGGGAATAATTCAGCCATTGCTTTTTTTGAAAATCCATCTTCGGCTGAACTTGAAAAATTAATCAATGAATCGGATGTGATTATTTCCAGGGCCGGGTACACCACCATTATGGAGCTATTAACGCTGGAGAAAAAAGCAATACTTATTCCAACCCCCGGTCAGTTTGAGCAGGAATATCTGGCAACCGTAATTAAAAGTACACGAATCCGCTTTGTGGACGAAAAGACCTTTTTTAAAAAAGACGGATGAATTTTGGTTAACAAACGCTCAAGGCTGTTTTATTTAGATTCAGTTTAAATGATTGTGACCGGATGAACCGGTTTTTTGTTAAAAAACAATCAGACAGGCACATGAATCTGAAAAAAGCGTTATTTTCGGAGCCTCTTAAAACTTGTTATCTGTGAAAGATTTTGTTGAATTTGAAAAGGCCATTGTAAAACGTACCGATGGTGATATTTTAGTTACAACCTATAAAAAGGCTGCCATTATTGACCTGATTGATGCCAAAGAACTGGATGCTATCTACGTGACCATGGCGCAGGGGAGTGAGGTTTTTTTATTGGTTGATTTAACTGCACCGGACGCTGACCTTTCAAATGAAGCACAGGCTTATTTTTCACGCAGGGCACGCATCGTTCCTTCTATAAAAGCAGCAGCAATTGTTATTAATACATTGCGTGCAAGAATTGTGGCGCGGTTTTACATTCAGTATTTTAAACCCCTGTATGCAACCAAAATTTTTGGAAGCATTGAAGAGGCACAAATCTGGTTTGAATCGGTCCGTAAAGAAGAGCTGGTCAGTTAACCGTTTACTGCATTAATTTGCACAATCACATCCCAGGTCAAACTCAATTTTTACCCAGGGTAGAAGCGCATTCCATTTTTTTTGAAAATCGTTGCTGTAGGTAATTCCACGCAAATCCATAGCGCGCAGTTTACGCATGGTGGTAAGGGCCATTGGCAAATCCTGAATGGGGTTAAACCAGATATCAATGGTAACCAGTTCCTGCAAATTTCCAATACATTCAGGCAGGTAACGGATATTGTTTTTCCCCAGGTAAATAGTACGCAGTTGAGTGTTCTGGCAAATAGCTGTTGAAAAGGTATCCAGGTTATTTTTTTCCAGGTTCAGAATCTGCAGGTTGGGAAAATAAAAAGTGTCAGGCAGTGATGTTAATTTGTTTTGAGACAGGTTCAGTTCCTGTAGATTTTTGAACCGGTAAATGGTTTCCGGTACTGCTGTCAGTCTGTTTTTAGAAAGATCAAGCCGGTAGACAGAATCCGGGTTAGCCGCAAGGGCCTCATCCAGGGAATAATAAATTTTGCCGGTTTGCGCAAAACTCTCAGATGACCAGGTCAGAATACTGCTCCAGAATATGGCGGCAATGAGTTTCGTCATGTTTTAGTTGTTCAGTTAAGGCTTCCAGCGATGCAAAATTTTTCTCTTCCCGCACACGGTCTATCAAATATACAACCAATTCGTCGCCATAAATGGTTTCAGAAAAATTGAAAATATGAATTTCAACTCTTCGTTCACCACCGGCTGAAACGGTTGGACGGTTTCCAATATTCATCATACCGTGATACACCTTGTTGTGATGTTTCACTTTTACCGCAAATACACCGCTTTTGGGAATAAGCTGAATGCTAGGTGTTTTAACATTTGCTGTTGGAAAACCAATTTTGGTGCCAATGCGGTCACCTTGCACCACAGTGCCTTTAAAATGATAGGTTGAACCTAAAAAGAGATTGGCCTCTTTGATATTTCCGGTTGAAATAGCTTCTCGTATTTTGGTTGAACTTACGCTGGTGAGTGATTCTGTAACAGCCGGAATTTCATCCACAAAAAAGCCATATACAGGTGCCAGTTCGCGCAGCAGTTCAATAGAGCCTTCGCGGTTGCGCCCAAAATGATGGTTGTAGCCAATGGTCAGCGTATGAATGTGCAGCTGGTTTACCAGGATATTACGCACAAATTCAGTAGCCGAAAGCCTCGAGAACTCGCGGGTAAATGGAAAAAGAATCAAATGGTCAACGCCCATTTTTTCCAGTTTTTCAATGCGCTCTTCAATGGTTTGAATGAGTTCAAGTCCATGGTCATCAGGGTTTAATGCAACTCTTGGGTGCGGGTGAAATGTAAAAACAACACTTTCACCGCCAATTTGCCTGGCTGTAGCCATTAAATGATTCAGAATAGACTGGTGCCCCAAATGAACGCCATCAAAGGTGCCCAGTGTAAGAACCGGCTTTTTGATGAAGGGCAGATTTTCCAATGATTGATGAACTTTCAAAACGCTTGCTTTTTCAGGTGTTTTTAACCTTTTTCAAAGGTATATAAAAAACTTTCAACAATAATCGGTCGTCTACTGAAAAACCGTTAACTTTGCACCGCGAAAAAACGGATTTTTAATCATAAAACGTAACTGATGTCAAGTATTAAAGGTAAGATTTCACAGGTAATTGGACCTGTTGTTGACGTGAACTTTTCGAAAGGAACTTCATTGCCAAATATCATGGATGCCCTTGAGGTTGTAAAAGCAGATGGAACAAAGGTTATCCTCGAAGTTCAGCAACATATCGGAGACGATGGTGTAAGAACTATTTCCATGGACTCTTCAGACGGGTTTACCCGTGGAATGGATGTTGTTTCTACCGGATTCCCGATCAGAATGCCAAAAGGTGAAGCCATTAAAGGACGTCTTTTTAACGTAATTGGTGATGCCATTGACGGTATTGGAAATATCGATAAATCAAATGGTCTTCCAATTCACCGTGATGCACCAAGATTTGAAGATCTTTCTACGGCAACAGAAGTACTTTTTACAGGTATTAAAGTGATTGACCTCATAGAACCTTATGCCAAAGGAGGTAAAATTGGTTTGTTTGGTGGTGCAGGAGTTGGAAAAACCGTACTTATTCAGGAATTGATTAATAACATTGCCAAAGCCTATTCAGGATTATCAGTATTTGCGGGTGTTGGAGAGCGTACACGGGAGGGAAATGACCTGCTGCGTGAGATGCTTGAGTCCGGTATCATTACCTACGGTGATGATTTCATGCACGACATGGAAAAAGGCGGATGGGACTTGTCTAAAATTGATAAAAACAAATTAAAAGATTCAAAAGCTACCTTCGTTTTCGGTCAGATGAATGAGCCTCCGGGAGCGCGTGCGCGTGTTGCCTTGTCAGGTCTTACATTAGCTGAATATTACCGTGATGGTGATGGCGAAGGCAAAGGAAATGACATCCTGTTCTTCGTAGATAACATCTTCCGTTTTACACAGGCCGGTTCTGAGGTATCTGCACTTTTGGGCCGTATGCCATCAGCCGTAGGTTACCAGCCAACACTGGCAACAGAGATGGGTGCGATGCAGGAACGTATTACTTCTACCAAAAATGGTTCAATCACTTCTGTTCAGGCCGTTTATGTACCTGCAGATGACTTGACCGATCCGGCGCCGGCAACTACATTTGCCCACTTGGATGCTACTACTGTATTGTCACGTAAAATTGCTGAGCTTGGAATTTATCCGGCAGTTGACCCGTTGGATTCAACATCACGAATCCTTACTGCAGCCATTGTTGGTGCAGATCATTACGAATGCGCACAACGCGTAAAATTAACCCTTCAGCGGTATAAAGAATTGCAGGATATTATTGCAATTCTTGGTATGGATGAACTTTCAGAAGAAGATAAACTGATTGTACACCGTGCCCGCCGTGTTCAGCGTTTCCTGTCTCAGCCGTTCCACGTAGCTGAGCAATTTACAGGGCTGGCAGGAGTTTTGGTTGATATTAAAGACACCATCAAAGGATTCAACATGATTATGGATGGTAAAGTAGATAAATACCCTGAAGCTGCATTTAACCTGAAAGGTACCATTGAACAAGTAATGGAAGCCGGAGAAAAAATGTTGGCAGATAACTAATCCGATCAGCATGTTATTAGAAGTAATTACACCCGACGAATTGTTGTATAAAGGCAACGTAAACCACGTGGTTCTGCCAGGTCTTGATGGCTCTTTCGGTATTCTGAATCAGCACGCACCCATGATTTCAGCACTCGCTAAAGGTCAGATTAAAGTAGACCAGAACGTGAGTGAAAACCAGGATGAAGATTTGTACAATGGTAAACTGAACGCTAAACATAAAAATGACGCCAGTTTTGTCTTTGATATTCGCGGCGGTGTTATCGAAGTAAAAGAAAATAAAATAATGGTATTGGCTGAATAAGCCTGAAGACACAAACAAAAAAGCCCGGAAATTATTCCGGGCTTTTTTGTTTGCAGCAGGGAAGTGGTCACCAGGGAAGACCCATGAGGGAGTGTGGCACTCGTGTTAAAAACCATCTTTGCCATATCCCGCTTCCCTCATGGCTCTTCCCCCAACATCCCTCCTAAACTTTGTTAAAGCAACAAGTACGAATGTTTTAGCACGTTACATTTACACGTAAATCCCAAAAAAATCAGCAAATTTGTAGCTTTGCCAATGAGTTATAAAGATCAGTTAGATATGAACCGCATTCCGCAGCATGTTGCCATCATCATGGATGGTAATGGCCGCTGGGCTAAAGAAAAGGGACAAGCGCGTTTATTTGGTCATGCTACAGGTGTTGAAGCTGTCCGTGAAGCACTCACGGCCGCATCTGAGGTGAAAGTGAAATACCTGACACTTTATGCTTTTTCAACTGAAAACTGGAACCGGCCCAAAGAAGAGGTAGATGGTCTGATGGACCTGTTGGTAAAAACCATTTCAAGTGAGCTTGAATCACTCAATAACAATGACGTGCGGCTGCTTTCTATTGGAAACATGGCTGAACTGCCGGCCGCTTGCCGTGAAGAGTTGCAGCTTGCCATTGAAAAAACCAAAAACAATGCCGGAACGGTTCTGATTCTGGCCCTGAACTATAGTTCAAAATCAGAAATCAAGACTGCAATAAAACAAATAGCACAGCGTTATAAGAACGGCGAAATAACGCTTGATCAGATAACCGATGACCTGGTAAGTAATCATTTATACACGGCTGGCATTCCTGACCCTGAATTGATGATCAGAACCAGCGGTGAAATACGGATCAGCAATTTTTTGCTCTGGCAACTGGCATACAGTGAGCTGCATTTTACCTCAAAGTTCTGGCCCGACTTTAAGAAAGAAGATTTTTACCAGGCTATTTATGAATACCAGCAGCGTGAACGCAGATTTGGAAAAGTAAGCGAACAAGTACAACCGTGATGATGAAATTGAAACAAATTCTATTGGGACTGATTTTTCTGGCAGGCACACTGTCTTTTGCAATGCCGGTTCCACAAGGTCAGGGTAATGTAATTGGTGGAGACAATTCCTACCTCAACCCCCAGAAATATACCATTGCCGGTGTGCGTGTTGCCGGTGTACCGTATTACGACGAAAGCGCCATTATCCTTATTTCAGGCCTTACCGTTGGTAAAGAAATTACCATTCCCGGTGAAGACATTGCCAACGCCATTAAAAAATTGTGGGAGCAGGAACTGTTTTCAGATGTGCAGATTCTGATGGATGGCGCACCCAAACCAAACGGTGATGTATACCTGATTATTCAGGTAGAGGGCCGCCCTAAATTGTCCAGCTTTACATTTGCCCTGAATGGAGAAGTATCCAAATCAGAGGCTGATAAAATACGCGAAATTATCAACCTGTACTCCGGTAAAACAATTACCGAATCACTGGTTAAGAATACCGAGAATACAATCCGTAATTTTTACCAGGACAAGGGATACCTGAAAACGGTTGTTAAAATTGATCAGTTGATGGATACCACCGCTTTCAATTCACGCAAATTTCTGATTACGGTTACCAAAGGAGAAAAAATCAAAATCGGAGCCATCAATTTTTACGATAATGAACTTACACAATTCCAGGCAGAGGATTCCAAATTTGAAAAATGGAAAATGGCCAATTCGGTTTCAGACCGCGGCTTGAAACGCGGCATGGAAGACACCAAGGAAACCGGTATCATGCGCATTTTCAAACGGTCTAAATTTAACCGCACGGCGTATGAGCGTGACAAAGCCGCCGTGGTTGATAAATACAACGCCATTGGCATGCGTGACGCCGTAATTCTGAGAGACTCGATTTACACAATTGATGAAAAACACATTGGCATTGATATTTATGTGAGCCAGGGTGACCGTTATTATTTTGGTGATATTACCTGGGTTGGAAACACCAAATACCGCAGCGGGCAGCTGGACACCTTGCTCGGTATTAAAAAAGGAGATGTGTACAACAAACAGTTACTTGAACAGCGTCTCTACATGAGTATGGACGGACGTGATGTGACGTCTCTGTATATGGACCGCGGTTACCTGTTCTTTAACATTCAGCCCGTTGAAATGAACATTGATTCCAACAACTACATCAACTACGAATTGCGTATTTCAGAGGGCAAAGAAGCCCGTATAAAAAACATCATTATTAAGGGAAATACCAAAACCAATGACAATGTAATTCTGCGTGAAATCAGAACCAAACCGGGAGATTTGTTTAACCGGAATGACATTATCCGTACACAGCGTGAATTGGCCAACCTGGGTTATTTTGACCCGGAGCAGTTTCAGGTAAATCCTATTCCAAATGCGGTTGACGGAACGGTAGATATTGAATACACCGTGGTTGAAAAATCATCTGACCAGATTGAACTTTCCGGTGGTTATGGAGCCGGCCGTTTAATCGGGACACTCGGGTTGTCGTTTACAAATTTCTCTACCAAAAACTTCTTCAAATTCGGCAAGGGTTATTGGGCTCCTTTACCATCTGGTGATGGCCAGCGCCTGAGCCTGCGCGGTCAAACATACGGCCGTGGGTACCAATCATACAACATGTCCTTTTCAGAACCGTGGTTAGGGGGTAAAAAACCAACCTCGTTTTCTGTTTTCATGTCCCATTCCCTGATCACCAACTCATTGGCTAAAACCGATGCAAGTTACAGCCAAACCTCTATTACATCAGTAGGTACGGGAATTGGCTCACGCCTCAAGTGGCCGGATGATTATTTCCAGATTTACAGTGAGTTCACCTATTCATACTATGATCTCACCAAGTCACAGTATTTTATTTTCTCAGACGGATACTCCAATAACATTGCCCTTTCAGCTGTTATTTCACGTAACTCTGTGTCTGATCCTATTTACCCGCGCAGCGGTTCCAAATTTACGCTGACACTGAAGTCTACATTGCCTTACTCAGCATTCGAAAATTATTCGGCTGAAGAGTATCTGGCCATGTCTGACCAGGAGCGGTATAAGTATGCTGAGTATTATAAAATCAAATTTTCAGGAGAATGGTACATGCCATTAACACAAAATAAAAAACTGGTATTGCGCACCAAGTTTGGTTTTGGGTTTATGGGTGCTTACAATGCATCCAAAGGTGATTCGCCGTTTGAGCGTTTTTACCTGGGTGGCAGTGGTTTGAACGGAACCTGGCAGTTTGACGGCCGTGAAATTATTGCGTTGCGCGGTTATGGAAGCGGCAGCAGCAGCCCTATTTCACCAACAACCGGCGGAACCGTTATTACCCGTTATTCATTAGAGCTGCGTTACCCGCTTTCACTGAATCCAAGTGCCACGATTTATGGACTGGCTTTTATTGAAGCCGGAAATACGTATAGCAATCTCCGTGATTTTAATCCGTTTAACGTGAAACGCGCTGCAGGTGCGGGTGTTCGTATCTTTTTGCCAATGTTTGGTATGCTGGGCGTTGACTTTGCCTGGGGCTTTGATCCGCTTGATCCGGGGTCAGCCGGGTTTACAAATTCTTCAGACAACCCTGGTATTAATGGAAACGGTTGGGTTTTTGGTGTGTTCCCGGTTATTGGCGTAACACTTGGCGATTTGTAAAACATCTGATTCACAACATTTGAGTTTTAGATTAATTTTGAAAGACTATGAAGCGTTTAGTAGCATTTTTTATAGGATTGATAGCCTGCTCACAACTGGCAGTGGCTCAAAAATACGGGTATGTTGATACGCAGTACATTCTGGAAAATATACCGGAATATACTGAGGCCCAGGAGCAATTAAACAAGTTGTCTGAGCAATGGCAGACAGAGATTGAAGAAAAATTTGCGCTGGTTGAAAAAAAACACCGCGAATATGAGACAGAGGCAATTCTGTTGCCCGATGAAATTAAGAAACAGCGCCAGAAAGAGATTGACGAGCTTCGTTTATCTGCCATGGAACTGCAAAAGCAGCGTTTTGGAGTAGGCGGTGACCTTTTTAAAAAGCGTGAAGAGCTCATAAAACCAATTCAGGATCGTATCTTTGAGGCCATTCAGCAAGTTGCGGTTGAACGGCAGTATTCATTTATTTTTGACAAGGCTAACCAGTCAAACCTTTTATACGCCGACCCTAAATTTGACATATCTGATGCAGTACTTCAGAAAATGGGCATAAAAGTTGCTAAACGTAATTAACTAAACATAAACTAACCATTCCGGGATACGTTCAGATAAAACGTATTTACTAAAAATACCGGAAGCAAATTAACTCGTATGAATCTGATTAAAAAAACTGTACTTTCTGTAATCGCTCTGCTGGCGTTGAGTTTTTATTCTTTTAACACCCAGGCACAGACAGTCAAATTTGCACACATTGATTACCTGAAAGTGGTTGATAGTATTCCATCTATGATGACCGCAGACAGAGAGGTAAAAGGCTTTCTGGATGCCGGTGAAAAAACCGTTGCAGAAATGGAAAAAGCGTTTGAAGAAGCGTATAATCAATACCTGCTTGATAAACCAACACTGTCAACCGTTATGGTTGAATTGCGTGAAAAACAACTGATGGAACAGCAACAGATGATTGATTATAAAAGACAATCACTGCAGCAGGACCTGGAAATTCTGAACGAGCGCCTTTACGGACCTATTGAAGATAACCTGGTAAAGGCTATTGAAATTGTTGCACAACGTCACAAGGTAACCTATGTACTTGAAAAAAGCACCACGCTTTATACTGACCCCGTAGGCGGGCTTGATCTGACAGCAGAGGTGCGCACTGAATTGCTCCGCCTTGAGAAAGAAAGAACCGGATTGTAGTTCATTGTCAGCGAATAATAGAAGATACTTCAAAGGCCATCCGTTGTGATGGTCTTTTTTTTACCTTTATCTCAATGAACAAACCCATTGGCATATTTGATTCGGGTATTGGCGGACTTACCGTTGCAAAAGCTATTGCAGAAGCATTACCCAATGAGACAATTATTTATTTTGGAGATACGGCCCACTTACCGTATGGTGATAAATCGAAAGAATCTATTACCATGTACTCCAAACGCATTACCGGTTTTTTGCTGGCAAAAGGCTGCAAGGCCATTGTAATTGCCTGTAATACGGCTTCAGCACATGCGTATGCTGATCTGAAAAAATTCTACCCGAAAGTTCCCATCATCAATGTAATTGACCCCACCGTAGAATATTGCCTGGGCAAATACAAAAAAGGCAAAATTGGTGTTATTGCAACCCGGGGTACAATCAAGTCACGCATCTATCCGCGCAAACTGTTAAAGGCAAATTCAAAACTCGAAGTGCCGCAAACGGCTACACCTTTATTGGCACCAATGATTGAAGAGGGTTTCTTCAATAATAAAATTTCAAAAACCATTATCAATTCATACCTGTCGACCAAAAATTTTGAAAAAATTGATGCATTGATTCTGGCCTGTACGCATTATCCACTGATCAAAAAAGAAGTGATTGCATTTTTCAAACGCCCGGTTGAGGTAATTGATTCGGCATCGGTTGTTGCCGATTACACCAAAAAAACACTGAAAGACCTGGGCCTTTTGAGTAAAAAGAAAGAGGGTAAAGATTTGTTTTACATTTCTGATTATACCGAGTCGTTTGAAGAAACATCCAAGTTGTTTTTTGGTGATGTAATTGACCTGAAAGAAGAGCGGATATGGGATTAAAATGAGACCCTGATTTCAAAAGACGCAGTCGCCTTGAAATCAGTTGGTCGAATTTTATCCTGACTGGATGCACCGCAGGTGCAGGAATGTCAGGATCTGCCCCAAAGCGTCAAGCGCAGCGAAGACGGGTCTCGCGGGTTCGTTTGTGGTTTGCAGTCGCATTGAAATCAGCTGGTCGAATTTTTATCCTGACTGGATGCACCGCAGGTGCAGGAACGTCAGGATCTGCCCCAAAGCGTCAAGCGCAGCGAAGACGGATCTCGCGGTTCGTTTGTGGTTTGCAGTCGCCTTGAAATCAGCCGATCAAAAATTTGCCCTGATTTTTGCCGCAGATTGGAATCATTTTGAGAAAATCGTACATTTAACGTATGCGCAGAGCCCTGAACATTTATCATCTCGTCAATTTATTGCATATTCTTTTTTATGCATACCTGATGGTGCGTGTGTTGAATATTGGAAATATCCGTGGTTTGGTAGAGGGCAATTCACGACTTATTTTGATTGGGTATTTCATCGTTTTTATAGCGTTAACCTATTATGCCAGAAAAGTTGGTAACGGGCTTGAAAACCCTATGAGAACAGTTCCTCTGGCGCGTATACTGCATTTTATATCACTGGCTGTTTTTGTGCTGGCCTTTGTGTTGTTTTCACAGCTGGGGCGGGGATATATTTATTTAATGCTGCTCAGTTTTCCAATAGATAGTATTGCGTTCATTATTGCATACCGTAATTCACAGCCGCAGGAAAAAGACGCAGACAATTTACTGGATGATTTTTCAGATTCTGAAACCGATTCGCAGTGAAAAGTACCTGATCAGGTGGTGTTTTAAAAGAGCCGGCCGGCCCCATTAAATCTCATTATTCTTACCTATCTTCGTATAAATCAGTTCGTATGAAAATTCACGAAGACATTCGCATAGCGTCCACGCTGGATGGTACGTTTTACAATTCACCGGAACGGTTTGAAGCGTCCAGGCAAAAATTGTTTGAACGCAGCTGGCAGATTATTGGTGAATCTGATTTGGTCAAGGTTCCACAGGCGGCATATCCGTTTGAATTTATGGAAGGTTTTATTACAGAACCGCTGCTATTGACGCGTGATAAAAATGACCAGTTACGTTGCATGTCTAATGTGTGTACGCACCGCGGAAATATACTGGTTGATAACCCGTGTATTTTGAATGGGGGCATCTCTTGTTCGTATCACGGCAGGCGCTTTGGGCTCGACGGCTGTTTTAAAGCAATGCCTGAAACTGAAGGTATGGTTGATTTTCCATCACAGCGTGATAACCTGACAAAACTGGAGGTAAAGCAGTGGAAACAATTTTTATTTACCTCACTGAATCCTACCATGGATTTTAATGACCTGGTTGGAGAAATGGAAAAGCGGGTGGGGTGGATGCCCATTGAGAATTTTATTTTTGATGCAAACCGGTCACGTGAATACCTGGTGAAAGCAAACTGGGCCCTTTATTGTGACAATTACCTGGAGGGTTTTCACATTCCTTACATTCACCGTGATTTGGCCAAGGCGCTCGATTATGATGGTTATAAAAGTGAAATTTACAAGTATTCAAACTTACAGCTGGGTGTTGCCAAAGGCGGAGAAATGGCGTTTGATCTGCCCCAGTCCTCGCCTGATTATGGCAAACGAATTGGTGCCTATTATTACTGGCTGTTTCCAAACGTCATGTTTAATTTTTACCCGTGGGGATTGTCACTCAACATTATTCGCCCGTTGCAGCATAACCTGACAAGAGTAATTTTCAAATCATTTGTGTGGGATTATTCAAAGATAGATGCCGGCGCAGGCGCCTTACTGGATAGGGTAGAACGTGAAGATGAAGCCATTGTGGAAAATGTACAAAAGGGAATTTCATCGCGCTTGTATGGCAAAGGAAGATATTCTCCCAAAATGGAGCAGGGGGTGCATCATTTTCACCGGTTGATTGCCGATTTTTTGATGACGCCGCTGGATTAATTGGTGGATGAAAAAATGTGTTTTGGTTTTCCTCCCTTGAGGGAGGACCAAGGAGGGTGACTGCAAAAGTTTATAGGGTGAACGCAGAAGATTTTTGACTACATGATGCTTCTACTTTCACCCTCGCCTTCGCATAGCTTTGGCGGCGCAAGGCCTCTGTGTCTCCCCTCAAGGGGAGAAAATAGGTGCGTCTATTTTTTTGTATGGCAGAAGGCATTTAGAGAAGTATTAATCACAACTCCAACTCAATCATTGGATCCCAGAACAATTTTTCGAAATCAACCACGCGGTCATTCTTCACCTTAATGCCTTCTTTTTTTAAGGCTTTTTCCATGGCTTCAGGTGGTGAGAAATGATGTTTGCCCGTAAGCATGCCGTTGCGGTTTAAAACACGGTGAGCAGGAACCGGTTTTTGCTGTGACCCGGAAGCATTCATGGCGTAGCCTACAGCTCTGCTTGATTTAGCGGTGCCCAGATATTTGGCAATTGCGCCGTAAGAAGTAACACGTCCTTTTGGAATGAGGCGAACTACTTCGTAGACGTCCCTGAAAAAATCTTTTTTTGAATCCATGCCATTGCTTTTTTCACAGAGTGCATAATTGGATTGGCAGGTGGTAATTCTTCGGTATTTAACAAGTAGAAATAACCGTTTTTAAGAGACGCCAGCAGGCAAGGTTCCTGTGATGATCCAAAGCGTGGAATCAGTACCACATAATCACTGAAGCAGGCAGATAAATAACGCTGCTCATTTTTAATGTTAAGAATGGTATCAACAGAAAAAGAGCCTTTATATTCAGCCGAATCCGTAAACCGGTAAGCTCCCAGGCGAATGCGCTGCTGAATGTCTCTTTTCCGGCAAATACGGTTAAAATCAAGCCGCAGTTCATCTACGTGACTCATCTGACCACGATTTCCGGTGCGGATCATATCTCTGATTGCATCCTCTGCCAATTGTTCTGAAGCAAAAAGATTTTTTACTTCAAAAACTGTTTCATCTGAATTCGAAACGCGAATTTCAGACAACTCCCCATCACTATAAAATCGAGCTAATTTCAAGGTCTTTGTTTTCTTTTAATACGAACCGGATTTCGTGCGGTTGCCTCTAAAATTAGGAAAATTCACTTCTTTTAACCGGTTGAGCAACTGTTATTTTTAAACAAAAATTGTTGAAAATCAATGAACTTTGAAGCGGCAATACTTGATTTTGAACCCTTTAGCTGAAAATAGTTGCTCGTAATAGGTTCTGATGGTCAGAATTTCACGCGTGTCGGCATCAAGTGATTCAGGCATTTCACCATATAAATCCCAGGTTTTTTCAAGTAGGGTATAGCCATGTTCCTGAATTTGTTCCAGGGTCGATTCAAACAGCAAATCGTTGTCCGTTTTCAGGTGAATGAGGCCACCCGGTTTTAGAAATTTTTTGTACAACTCCACAAAGTGTTTTGAGCTTAACCGTTTATTTGGTTTTTGCGGCTGTGGGTCAGAAAAAGTAAGCCAGATTTCATCTACTTCATCCGGGCCAAAAAAGGCATCAATAAAGTCAATGCGTGTTCTTAAAAAAGCAATGTTGGGCAGTTTTTCATCCATCACTGTTTTTGCACCATACCAGATTCTTGCTCCCTTAATGTCAATTCCAAGGTAGTTTTTGTCCGGATATTTTTTTCCAAGGCCAACAGAATATTCTCCTTTTCCACAGCCTAATTCCAGAATCAGCGGATTGTCATTTTTGAAATACGTACTGCGCCAGTTTCCTTTTAACGCGTAGTTTTTGCTTTTACAGTCGTCCATGGTGGGTTCAAAAACGCACGGCATGATTTTGATATCCGCAAAGCGAAAGAGCTTTTTCTTTTTACCCATGGTTAATCTTCATTCAGGCGCTTTAACAAAACGCCGATCTGAATCAGCAAATCAATTTTTGGTGATGACTCATTTTTGTGTTCAGAGAGATAATTTCCAAGAATTACAAGTGATTCACTGAGCACTTCATCTGAAGGTATGCCTTCCAGATTTTCAATAATTGTTTCAACCTCAAAAACCTCCAACAGGTCACTTTCACAGGCAATTTCAACCAGTTCAGCAATATAATCATGGTAGTCAAGTCCTGAATTCCAGATTGACGAAAGTAAAAGTTGCTTTTGCGCAGCATACTTTTTATTCACCAGGCAAGCCATAATTTGTTTTGGAACTTTGGATGATTTGATGTTATTGAGCAAATCAACAATTTCTGATTTCAGCTCGTCTGACCGGGTTGCGGCCCAGGTATCCAGCAGCGGTTCAACAACTGTTTCATTCCCATGTGCGCGCAATGATTCTACGGCTTCAAGTTGTTTGGCAATATTATTGGAAACCAGATCGGCCAGTAACAATTGCAATTTTTTGTTTTTACTTTTTTCTTCTGCCATGGTGGTCAAAATCGATTGGATGCAAAAAGCGCATCCTGAAATAAATAGCTGCGCCATTGCGCTTTATTTACCTGTCTGTTTGGCACAGACAGGAATCAGACCCGGTAATTTTACCTGCGTGAACATGCGCGTTGGCAAGCGCTGCAGAATCACCGTATCGTTGATTAAAAAAAGCAAACCTGTAAGCCGGGTTCTGTATCCTGAAGGTAAGCGTCAGGACTCTTGTCATTTATCTGGCCGTGAAGTCACCCGCACGATCAATCTATCTACCCTCCGGGTTACAACTTGCGTTGAAAAGGCCGAGCAGACCTGACCCCGGTTTACATGATATTTCAGCTCATGAGGTTTACCGTGCCGTTGTTATCACTAACAACGCGGTGAGCTCTTACCTCACCTTTTCACCTTTTCCATCCGAAGCCTTGGCGTAGGATGGTAGTTTAATTTTCTGTGGCACTTTCTGTCTCCCGCTTTCGCGGAATCCTTCCCGTTAGGAAGCATGATGCTCTGCGCTGCCCGGACTTTCCTCTCTCACCCACCAAAGCACCGCGAAGGTGGATCAGTTAAGGCAACAGCGACAAGACGGTTTGCGGTGCAAAGATAATGCAATTGAATGGAATGCACAAGAAGGGTGCGGTGTGGCTGATGCTTTTAAGTTGGTGCCAGCTGGTCAAAAAAACGGTCGTCAAATTTTTGACGACCGTTTTTTTTAAGTAAGAAGCCAGGTTATATTATTCAATAATCAGTTTGGCAGATGAAACACCTGTGTCTCCGATTAATTTTACGAGATAAATTCCGTTGGTCCAGTTTTGAATGTCAATATTCATGACAGATTCTGTTACGGTGTTTTGATAAACAACTGCTCCGGCAACATTGTAAATGAGTACCTGGTTTACGTCCTGATCCAGTGTCAGGTTCACCATGCTGCTAGCCGGGTTTGGATAAATAGTTCCGGCAAAATCTGCATATTCGTCAATGCCTGCAAGGTTGCGTGACTGATCTCTGAACTCAACACGAGTAACAGTTTCATTGCCGCCAATAACCTGCGCTACAGCTTTCATAACCGGAATTTTATTGGTTGTTGTCCACCAGGTATAGTGTACCTCATCGGGGGTTGGTAATTCCAGCCAGGTGCCGCCAAACCCCAAATCAACGTAAACAGAATCATCATAGGCCAGTTCTGAACGCACGCGTATGGCATCAAACGTTCCAAAGCGTGTGGTAATTGAACCCCAGCCATCAACGGTAGATGTGCGATATTGGTAACGCTGAAAAATACCATTAAATGCCGGATTCAGATCCACATAAATATAGGAGTCTGAAGTCCAGGAATCAGTATACGTCATGGGTAAAGCATATTCCATATCAATGGTATCTGCCGCCATAGGTACTTCATAACCATTCAGCGTTAATCCCATACCCACATTTTCAACAGCAGATGAAGAAATTTTTACAAAGCCCACCGGTTTTTCAACTGTTATTCCTGCGCCTGAAGCGCCGGCGAGGTCAAAACCAACCAGGTCGTAATAATAGTCAGATGCGTAATCAGGTTCAAAAATAATGTTGTTGAATTGTAGCTGATACAACGCACTTGCATCTGCAACATTGAAAAAGGTATCAACGCGTTGTGATGCAATGTGGAGATTGGAATAGTCCCAGGTGTAATTGGCACCGGTTCCGGTTAAATCAAGTGTTAAATCGTCAGAGACGCTTACGAGCACAGTATCGTCGGGACTGGCAAAATCACTTTGTGTAATGGTAATTTGAGCGCCGGCTTCAGTCAATACTAAAATTAAACTGAAAGAGAGTAAAAGTTGTTTCATCAATTGCGGGATTTAATTATTTTAAACCAACACTTAACGTGCCTGTCATTTGAGGCAAATATAATGAATCACTTTGATTTTCATTGAATAAGGTTGATCCAAAATCAAAATCAAACCGGGTAGATGAAGGGCTGAACTGGGCATCAATAATGGTTTGAATATTAGCAATACCGAATGAGCTGAGCAGGTTTTGTTCCGCATTTTCGGATGAGTACCAGGTGCCATCTTTGTACATAGAAACTATAACGTTTCCAAAGTGACTTGAAGGTTCTTCCGGAGACAGGTAATAGTATTTCATTTGCCAGTAGAATTCACCGTCTTTCATGCGGATAAGTGTGGTATGTTCGGCCTCATTACTGTTTAAATCATTGATCATGTGGCGCAATTCATAAATGCCATCTGCCAGTTCTTTTTCAAAAACCGGTTCCTGTGATACCAGCTGACCGTTCAGGTACCAGGAGTGCATTCCGTCCAGGGTTTCAGGTGTTACAACCAGGGTGTCACCCAGTCCGTTGCTGTGGAATTGCGGATTAACTGTATTGTATTCAAAACCGTAACGCACCGGCAGGTTAAAACTTTCACTGCTGCTGTAATCTGTAAATTTAATAACGAGGTTGTTTACGCCGTATTCGTCAAAAGGAACTTCACTCATGAACTCAAAATCATTGAATTCATTTTTTACAAGCACATAGTTAAACTGGGAATAATTCATTCCAAAATTGAATTTAATGCTGCCTGTTTTGTGAACCAGGTAATCGGTTTCTCCGGTTTTTACAGCGGCAATTGTTGTACCGTCATAAACAATTTCAGGGCGCAGAATTTCAACCCGTATAGCCATATCACCAGTGCCTGCGTTGATTTGGCCGTAATACGTTTCAATGCCATTCATTGAACCTGTTCCAAAAGAAAGGCTGGTTTGATCAATACCTACCACCCAATTAATAGAGTCTCCGTTGACCAAACCCCGGATCGAATAATAAGGAGCATTTGCTTCAGGCAATTCAGGCAGTTCTTCTTTTTTACAAGAAAACATAGCAAGTGCAATAAGTAATCCCGGTATGTAGTAGTTTGTAAGTTTCATTAGAGTTTGCGAAGGAAAGTATATTTTAAACCAACGGTAGCATTCATTTCATGATCAAATGTGTTGTCTGAAATAAATTCATTGTCTGACCGGTCAAAGAATCCAAAACTGCCGTTCATTTGAATGGTAAATCGCTGCGTAAAGGCATATTCGTATCCAAAACCAAAACGCAGATCCAGTTTATTCAAGCCTTCTTTAACGCCCCAGTTGTTGTTAACGGTTGTTATTTCTTCATCTGCTTTTACTTTATAAGACATGTTGCTTTGTACAAAAACGAGGTAATCAACACCGAGTGAAACACGCAGGCTGTTTTTTGCATTCAGGCGGTAAGATGCCAAACCGCTCACGTTGGCATAAATCATATCTTTCAGCTGAAGTTTATACCAGAATTTATCGACACCGCCCTGCAGGTTAAACACACTCACTCTGCCTTCTGTTCCAAAGTCATTCTGACGCACGTGATTCAGGCTTGCTGTACCACCAAATTCAAAATTTCTGAGCCGGCCAAATCCGGTGCGTTTATACTCAATACCAAACGATGTTCGGAGTGTTGGTGTAAATTCAAAAACACCATATTTGTTTCCAACGCCAGCATTGCCAATAAATGAAAGTGTGTGTGTAGGTGCCAGGCTAAAGCGTTTGATTTCAACCGGAGGTCCTGAATAGGCTGACACCACATCCTGATTCAGTTCATTCACTGTATTTGTAGGCAGTGACAACAGGTTTGTGTTCAGGTCTGATTCTTCAAGCGCCAGCAATGGTTCATTGATATACTGTATTCCGGTTTGCACCGCTGAATGATCGGTTTGATTTTGAGGTGCTGTATTTGCCAGATCGATAGGTATACCGGTCTGATTATTTTCAGTGGAATTAGGATCGTTTCCGGTAGTACCACCAGTCAGGTCATTTCTGTTTTCAGTTACGTTGTTGCTGGCATCGAATGACTGGGTGCTGTTAAGCTGAGCAGCCTGTGAATGCGTGTAGTTATGTGTTGTATTGTTTGATTCAGCAACGTGTTCGTTAACCTGATTTTCGAAACGGTTTGAGGTATTATCCAGGTTTGTTTGCTGTGTTGTTTCAGCATCAGCAAATTGGCTGAAAATAGCTTTTGGTGCGGTAGGGTGTGATGCTAACGTAGCCGGAACGCGATTGCCGTTTAACAGCTGATAAATGCCTCCAAAAGACACTAACAGCAATACTGCTGCAACGGCTGACCAGCGGAAGAAAAATACTTTCCGGTCGGCGTGATCCAGTAAATTTCTGGCTTCATTCCAGTAGGCAGATTTGTATTCATAATGCAGCCCTTCATTTTGCAAAGCCTGATCAGCATCACTCCAGAAAGCCGGATGATAATCGGCGGTAACAGAATTGGCAGCAGCGTTAAACGCAATGTCTTGCTCAATGATTGGGGCTTCACTCAAAAAGGAATTCCAGGCATTTGCCGGATAATCAACCGCTGCATTTTCAGCAGCTGATTTAAAAGCATCATCCAGAAAGGCATCATCAATTGCACCGGTCAAATCCATATCCGGCATGGCAACAGTGTGTCCTGCCGCAATTTTAAAAGCAGTATCAAGCGAGTCGTCATTTAACTGCGCTTCAACGTCATTCCAGAATTCAGGCTTGTAGGAGAAATGTTGCTCCCCGGCCGCTTTTCTGAAATAATCATCCATATGTTGATCGTCTGTTTTCATGCTTCAGGCCCAAACCTCGTAACCGTTCGACTGTCTTAATTTAAGTACCATTTCGCGCAGCAGTTTCCGCGCGTTGGACAAGTGCCATTTTGATGTTCCGTCTGAAATGGCAAGCATGTCTCCGATTTCTTTGTGTGTGTATCCGTCAATGACATACAGGTTAAACACTTTACGGGATACTTCCGGCAATCTTTTCAGAAGCCCCATTAAAACGTCTGTTTCCATTTTTGACCACACGTCATTTTCTATAACTTCACTTTTTATTTCAAGTTCACGATCTGTTTCTTTAGCATCAACAAGCTGCAGGTAATTCTTGTTTTTTCTGAATTCATCAATGATGGTATTCATGACAATTCGTCTCACCCAGGCCTCAAATGGGGTATCAGCTTTCAGCTTATCCAGATTCCGGCAGACTTTGACAAACCCAATGTTGAGGACACCTCTGGCATCTTCTTCATTACGGTGATAACGCATGCACGTTGGCATTACTTTGACATAATACCATTCGTAGAGTTTTTCCTGCGCTCTGCGGTCATTCTTTTTACAGGCTTCAATCAGCTTGTTATCTATCATACACAGCAAGTTTAGTCAAAAAAGACCAACCGGTTTTTAAACCGGCCGGCCTGAATAAGTAGTCCATTACAGTAAACCCAAAAAACTATAACAAACATTTTTCTATATCTAAAGACGAGATTGACTAACTTAGGGTTGGAAAAAATCCGGTTTTTTTTGATATGCTTGAACTTTTACTCTTGCGACATGGCAAAGCGATTAAGAATCAGTCAGATACAGATGATTTTAGCCGGCATTTGAACCGGGAAGGCACCGCACAGGTAAACCAGGTTGGGTTTATTCTCCGCAGCCAGAATCGTGACATTGGGCAAATAATAAGCTCTGGTGCAACCAGGGCGCTCGAAACGGCTGAAATAATAAATCATTTTATGGGGGTTGGAAAGGTTGAATACGATGATGCCCTCTACCTGACTGATAAGACGACCATTTTGCATAAATTATGTACAACCGGAAAAGCAAAGGTATTGCTTTACGTGGGGCATAATAACGGAATTTCAGATCTGGCAAGCTATCTGACCGGTTTAAACATTGAAATGTCAACCTCTGAATTGATTACCATAATGTTTGATGCAACTGATTGGAAAATGATAACCGGGCACAGTGGTAAATTGGTCAACCGTCTCGTTCCGGACATATATTCATTTTAAGGAATGAAAACAGACAGAATAATATTGGGTGTGGATCCGGGAACAGTTGTAATGGGCTACGGTTTAATTCACGTATGCAACGACAAGTTGTCTTTGATGAATTTTGGAATTCTCCGGTTGAGCAAGCTTGAAAATCAGCCAGACCGGCTGAAACGTATTTTTGATCGCATGGACCAGTTAATTCTGGAATATAAGCCGGATGAAATGGCCATTGAAGCACCCTTTTTTGGAAAAAATGTTCAATCGATGCTGAAGTTGGGCCGGGCCCAGGGTGTATGTATCGCTGCTGCGTTAAACCGGAGCATTCCGTTTGAAGAATATTCTCCCCGCAAAATAAAACAGTCATTAACAGGCAGCGGTAATGCTTCCAAAGAGCAGGTTGCGCACATGCTGATGCGGTTATTGGGTATTAAAGACATGCCTGATTACCTGGATGCAACCGATGGGCTTGCAGCGGCTGTTTGCCATCATTATCAAAAAGGAGTAGGGCATAACAACAAAGTCAAATCCGGCTCCTGGAAAGCGTTTCTTACAGATAATCCCAAACGGGTTAAATAGTGTTTCAGGCCTGCTGAAGTTTTTGGGCAATGGCTGCAAGTTCATCCTGCGTGAGGCTCAGTTTGGGCTGGCTGAAATCCATATCTTTCATAGCGTTGATTGGAATGAGGTGAATGTGCGCATGCGGCACTTCAAGCCCTATTACCGCAACGCCTACTTTTTTGCAGGGGAATGACGAATGGATTTTTTTACTGACCATTTTGGCAAAAACCATCATTTCAGAAAGTAAAGCGTCATCCAGGTCAAAAATATAATCGGTTTCTGTTTTAGGGATAACAAGTGTATGTCCTTTTTGAAGGGGAGCAATATCCAGAAATGCCAGAAATTTTGCATTTTCAGCCACTTTGTGACAAGGAATTTCACCGGCTGCAATTCGTGAAAAGAGCGTTGCCATTAGCGTGATATTTCAATAATTTCAAATTTCATGGTGCCATTTGGCACCTTTACATCGGCCAGGTCACCTACCTTTTTGCCCAGTAATCCCTTTCCAATAGGTGAGTCAATCGATATTTTTCCTTCTTTCAGGTTGGCCTCATTTTCGGCAACCAGGGTGTAGGTCACCTGGGTACCGTTTGTGGTGTTTTTGATTTTAACCCGGGAGAGGATTAATACTTTGGAAGTGTCCATTTGTGACTCGTCCACAATTCGGGCATTGGCAACAATGTCTTCCAGTTTTGCAATTTTGGCCTCGAGCAGTCCCTGGGCTTCTTTTGCTGCATCGTATTCGGCATTTTCTGAAAGATCACCCTTGTCGCGGGCCTCGGCAATTTGTTGTGAAACACGCGGGCGTTCAATGCTTTTCAGCTGATGCAATTCATCTTTGAGCTTTTTAAGGCCGTCTGCTGTATAGTATCTTAACTGTGACATAGAGTTATTATTAAAAAAAACAAGAGAGCCCGTATGAGGGCTCCCTTGTCATCAAAGATAGTAGATTTTTTATTTTATATCAATAGTCAAACCAATTGTGTGGCATCCATTGAAAGGGCGCGCATGACGGTAAGCGTAGTTAATGCCGAGCATGTTTTTGTTTTTACCAACAATGGCATTAACAGTAACACCTGCAGTCAAACCGCTCATTGCCGTTACACGTGAGTCAAAGATGAAATCTTTAGAGAAGATGCCTTTTTCATAAACGTAACCGGCATTGATATCAAATTTGGCTTTTTCTGTTCCCATGTTGAAGTTTAGCCCGAGTTTGAACTGATCACTTGAGAATGAGTTAGCCGTAAATGCACCTGCCAGTGTCAGTTTATAGGTTTCACTAAAGTTAAAGTCGTATGAACCGCCCATTGCAAGGAGTGAAGGCATTTCAAAAGCCGCAGAACGTTGTTCAAGGGTTGCAAGGTCACCAGTTTCAGGATACATAATCTGAAGTGCAAGACCGTCTCCTTTGAATGTCATGGTTGGACCTACGTTTTTCAGCGTGATACCAAACTTAATCTGGTCTTCTTCACCGGTTACATAACGAATTCCTGCATCAATGGCAACACCGGTTCCTCTGAGGTTTGAAATACTTTCAGAAACAACTTTGAAATTGATACCACCGTAAATTGAATTTGAGAATTCCCGGGCATAACCTACGTTGAAGTTTGAGTAGATAGGAGAGAATTCACCAAGACCGCCTTCAGGCAAATCAACGGTTGTAATCTGGATATCTCCAAAGCCCATAGACATAACTGAAACGGAGATAACAGAGGCGTCAGAAACACGTTGTGCAATACCGGCGCTGTTGATATTAACTCCGGATCCGCCCAGCCAGCTGGTACGGTCAAAACGAATTTGTGTTTTTGAAGTAAATGCAAGTCCTGCAATGTTGGTGTAAATAGCATCGACACCATTAACGCAGGCAACACCTGCATCTGCCCATGAAGCACTAGGGCCCCACGGATTGATTAGCAATTCGGTTGCACCTGCAGAACCAACACGGTCTCCGTTACCAGCAAATACGCTTGCTGAACCACTCAATACCGATGCGGCCAGGAGAATTGATTTTGTTATTATATTCATTTTCATGACTAATTTTCCTTACTAAAAGTTCTACAAGTTGTCCAAATCAGGTTGTCTTAAGACGCCATACCATTTCAGTATTTTTTCTTCTTCACCAATTTGATTACCGGATGAATCAACCAGTGGTATTTTGATGTGGATCAGGTAAACGCCGCCGGCAATAGGAATGCCTTTGTAGTTTTGTAAGTCCCAATCAAGAGAGGTCAACGGATCATCTTTTTCAAAGCTGCGCACAAGTGCCCCCTGCATGTTGAAGATGGTAATGGTACAGCGCTCCGGCAGGTTGGTAATTTTTACCCGGTTGTCCAGTTTGCTGGTTTCATAAGAGCTGTAAGCGTAGTATGGGTTAGGAACAACGTTGATGTTATCAATAACTGAAACCAGCTGATCAGAGTTCATGGTAATTGTTGGATCAGTAATGGTGAACATGTACATTGGACGGCCATTGTTTTCACCCTGCACGGTACGTTCTTCGTAAGGTTTGTTAATGCGGGTGCTGATTTTTACATCCGTTTGCAGCAGTTCAGCATCTGGCAACAGCATTGGTTCGAAAACCCACATACAGTTTTTCCAGGCGGCCAGGAAGTTTGTATTTCTTGTACCGGTAGCAACGCTCATATCCCATTTTTCAGCAAGCCATGCACCTTCGTCGTAATTAGGGCATCCGCTGTTGTCAACGTTTTCACCAAATACATATACATAGTGCATTCCACCAAACAGCGGGTTTCCAACATTATCTGCAAAACTTGAAGTTGGGTTCCAGATCATGTCTTTTCCGTTGTCACCACCTAACCATGAGTTTTCAGCAAATGCCATGTTCAGACGGGCACCTGTGTTTACGTCAATGGCGTAACCCGGGAACCATCCAAAGCCGGTTGTTCCGGTAGCATCTGGCTGACCATCTTTGCCTACAGAGACATCAGATCTCATTTGCAGAACGGCATCACCGTGTTCTGTTTGGGTAGTATTATCATTAATTTCAATAACCGGGCAACGGGTCCATTTTGATTGGTCTGATGTAATAATGATATCAACGTCATGCAGCTCTACGAAACTTGCCTTGGTCTGCGAAGCAGAAATGGTTGACCACCATCCTCCCGGATCCGGATCAACGTAAGTGTGTCCCGGACGGCCAAGTGGCATACCGTAGCACTCATAACCAACACGGTTATATGGAGCAATGGTACCGTTTAATAATTTTTCATAGGCCTGTTCATCATCCAGTGCATGGTCATTGTAGAAACATGGGTTATTGATCCATGCTGTAGCTACGCACTCAGTATTGTCAGTTGCATTTTCGCTGGCAGTTCCTGAACGGATCCAGTTGGTAGGATAGTAACTGTCATTATCAGGAACACCCCACAACCACATTTTAGATGAATCTTCGTAGGTAATGGTAGCGTCAATAGGGTCAGTATAATAACCGGCCGGAGGACCTGCAGTATAGAATTTTTGGGTAATGTTTACTGAAATACCCCAGTCAAGGATCAGTTGCTCATTGGCTACGCCGATAGTATAGTCAGACCATACAGTATCTGTTACACCCTGATAGGTGCGTGAAATCCACCATGTATCTTCATTAACGCTGGCAGAATCCTGACCAAAGCCAAGGGTATAGGTTCCGGCTTGAAGATTGAGAGGATCAATTACCTTAATGTCAACCGGGCCGGCACCGCTCTGATATGTTGGATGGTCAGCACGTCCGTTGGCCAGAATTTCATCTACAGTTGCATCTGTAAGTTCCATAAATGTTCCACCGTTACCAACACCTTCAATTTGTGTGATTTCAGGCTGATAGCCATAAGATGTGGTGAAAATGGTTCCGTCGTTTTCCGGCGTTGGATCATGTGGAATACCTACCACTGCTTCAATACCTTTACCACTGCCAGAGATACGTGACCTGAGGTATGGAATTTTTTGTCCATCCAGAAGTGTAGCATCATTTGGATCATATTCTTTGTACTGGTTGTATGCATATGCCACAGCGATGTAATAATATTTTTTGTGGTTTACGAGTGTTCTGTTACCAGTTGCAAATAAGTCTTCGGTAATAACAAACGAGTGTTTCAGACCGGCATCAGCGCCTTCAACCATAACGGCAGGGATACTGATATCCAATTGCTCATCGTAGGTATAGTTAACGAGTTTGGAAACACCATTTTCAATATCGCACTGCGCAACCAGACGGGCCTGAGAAATATCTTCTAATTGGGAAACTGAAGCAAACTCATCTTTCATCTGGAAAATCTGGTATCCTTCAAACCAGAAAGTATCATCGTAATAAATACCCTGATCAATTAATTCATCCGGAGTGATGATATTGATTTTATCTTTTTCAAAATACGATTCAATGTCCATTCCCGGAGGGTCTGTCAAATAAAGGATTAATGAGTTCTCCATTTCCTGAATAGTCAGGTTTGGCGCTACAGGTGGTTCAACCAGTTCAAAACAGTTGTCAAATAAAGCCTGAGCTTTTGTATCGGCTGTTTTCATGGTACGTACCGAAGCTTCAAGATCTGTTTCGCTGCTGCGGCCATAAACCACACCTACAGTAATGTTATTTACCGCACCTGGTTTAAGGGTAAACGGACCAGCAGATTGAATAAAACGTCTGTCAGCAGGAGCATTACCGGCTTGAATTTCGGTCCATTCAATTCCAGGATCAACACCGTTTGTACCCCAGTTAAGCGGATCTGAATCTCCAGGGAACATAAATGCTGCATCGAGGCTGGTTGTTCCGGTGTTTAATCCGTTTCCACCAAATTTCATAACCTGGCCATTGGTCCAGATTCCTTTCATGTAACGGTAGTAATCAGTAGCGCTGTTAGGCTCTCCGTTTGGTCCGCCGGCGTTATTGTAGTATACAAAACGACGCATTCCATAGCGTTCGTTATCTACAACAGCATCACCATAACCAATTCCGTTCAATGCCTCTTCAGCACCAATTCCTTTCGCATTGTCAATACCATCAACATCCTGGTAAGGACCTTCAAAGAAGTCAATTCCAACTGCCGGAGGGTTGTTACCATAACCAGGCTGTCCATTTGCTCCTTCATCGTTTGCGTCTCCGTTATAGGCATAACCAAGTCCTCTTGTAACATCACAACCAACATAGTCATCGGATGATTTTCCAACATCGGGGTCAGCCCATTGTCCAAAATAAGTTTCGGTGAGGGTTTGTGTACCGCGGTTAATCAATTCATAGTTGTAAAAGGTCATGTCATTGACAGCGTCATCTGTTGCAAAGGCAAATGCCTGAGCACGGATTTCCATTCCAATAGGGTCACCATTTGTTTCGGTGTGGATGTTTCCTTTATCGTTGAATACCCACCAGTGTGTTTCATCACCAAAAAGCGTTACACGACGGTCATTGCGGCAATCAATTTCATCACGGATATCGTACCATGGGTAGTCACCGTCGTTGATAGGGTCATAAATTCCGTTAGGTGATTGTCCCGGAGGCGCATTGTCGTAAAAAGGTGCCAGGTAAAAATCTTCACCTAATGAAACGTCACCATGAGCAGGCCATGCAACGATACGTGAAAGAACCTCATCATCGAGTGCTTCAACCTCTTCACAATCTTCCGGATCAAGAACGCCGTTTTCGCAATTCCACCAGGTGATGAAAGCCTGAACTTCGGCTTTACGGATGGTAAAGAACTTATCATATTTTGTACATTCTTCAGGGATGATGTCAGCTGCACCATTGTCTCTTACAAGGATCAAATCAGCATTTTGTGGTACAAACGGGTTGTAATTTCCGCTGCCCTGAATGAGTCCTCCAAGAGGGCCAGGCCAAAAGTCATTACCGGTTCTGAATTTATGAGCAGCCAGTTTAAGCTGACCATTGACGTCTTCACCACCCATCCAGAGTGCTCCGGAATAGAGTACGTGATTACCTGAACCAACCGGAACTTCATACGATGCAAACGAATTTGCCCTGTCCTGCCACATACTACCACCGGTTTCAACCAGGGCGCGCACGTTGTTGAATTCCATAAAAAGACGCTCATTTGCAGGCGAGCATCCTGCAGCTCTATCATCCCCGTCAGAAACGACCGGAGCATGATCGTTGTAGGATTTGTAAGCAAGCGAATTACCCGCTAACCCCATCACCACAATACTTACGATTATTCTCTTCATAATCTACTGAATTTGAATATTATTTTATTTGATTAAAAATCAAATTTTACACCTATACGAATTGTTCTTGGAAGACCTAAGTTGAAAGGATTTTGAACTTTCATCAGGTAATAATCCCTGAATGACTGTTCATCCAACTGACTTTGAATGGAAGTCTGATACTGCGATGCAGCCAGGTAACCATCATCAGTGGCGTTACCGGTTGCACGGTATACGTTAAGTACATTCTGAATATTGAACAGGTTTGTTACCCTGCAATAAACGTTCAGGTAGGCAGCCTTCTTTTTATCTTCATCATCTCCAAACTCAAGGTTGAAGTTACGGTCAACCTGTAAGTCTAATCTGTAGGTCCATGGTTTTCTGGAACCATTCAAGGTACCATCAAGCTGTGAAGCATTTGGAGAAAGAAGTGCATCTCCGATTGGTTGTTTCATACCTGAATATGGGGTACCTGAACCAATGTTTGTTACCAGGTTCAATCCGGTGTTTCCAAACACTTCAAAATCACCAATTTTTGGACCGTTGTAATCTTTTCCGGTTCCATAACGGTAGTCAATTACGATGCTGAACGCATGGCGCTGATCATATGAATACGGGAAGATTGTGCGGAGATTTGGTTCACCCGAGTTAACAAGGCTAAGTGCTGAGTTGGCATCTGATCCGGTTCCGTTTGCGAACTGTAATGTATAGGCGGCAGTCATACGGATATTCCCTGTTCTTCTAAGGTCATACGATACGGTTAATCCTTTTACAGTACCAAAATCTCTGTTTCCATAAGTACGGTAAGTGTTTGGATATGCCTGGAAAACGCTCATCAACTGAACCTGGTTACGTTGTTCTTTGTAGAACGCTGAAATTTTCAGGGACGATGTTTTGCTCAATACCTGTTGGAATCCAAGTTCATAGTCAATGGTTTTTTCTGGTTTCAGATCCGGGTTATTGATAATAACGTTTCTGGTTTGCATGAACTGATAATCAATAGGGTCAAAACGATTTCCGGTTGTAGGACGTTTTGTCAAGATATCGTAGTGAGCAAAGAAAGAAGCCTCATCTGAAATCGGGAACGAGAATGCGATACGCGGCATTACGTTGATTTGTGGTTTGTAATCACCAAAAGCATCGGCAGTAGGTTGTGCTTTGTTGGCCGCTTCAAGACCTTCTTCAGTCAACCATGGTGCAATTCCTTTGCTGCCGGCAAGTACAGCAGGGTCGGCAACTTCAACACCGTTTGCATCATACCAGGTGTCACCGCTGCGGTAACCATTAATGGCTGTAACATTGTTTACATCGTTTACATAAACAACATAATCAGACCCCATGTTGGCAGGGTGTGTGATTGACTGACCGTTTTCGAATTGTGTTACTTCACCAACTGTTTTAGCTGTATAAAGCAGGTATTTGTCATTCAATACAGGCTGGTTGGCATCAAACATATCTACGCGTACACCAACGTTGAAGATAATGTCTTCAAATGCAAATTTATCCATTACATAACCGGCCATGTAAATAGGTTGGAAGGCTCCAATGTGGCGGGTGTAGTTACCATCTGAATTGAATTCAGTAAAGTATTTTTCAATGTCGGTATTTCCTCTTACTTTTTCACCGGTGTGGTCATAACCATACCAGCTGAAAATGGTGTTACCTGAGTTCAGGAGTTCGTCTGCGCTGAACATGTTAATTTTAAAGAAATCAGGATCAAGGGCATCAATGTCTACGAAGTCAGTTCCATCAGGATCAAGACCCAGTTCTTTTCTGACATTATAATCGAAGAAATACTGTGCATCGTTGGCTTGTTGTCCGCCGTAATCACCAGGGGCAGCGTTCAAACGATCGTAAGTAACACGCGGGAATGTTCCGTAAAAATCATACGTTGATCCGGCAACACTTTTATCGTATTCCAGAATGTGGTTATTCATGTACTGACGGGCAATAGTCCAGATACCAATTGGTCCGCCGCCGAAGTTACGGTCCCAACGCTGCTCATATTCAAACCCCAGTGAAATAGCGTGGTCGTTCAGATTGATTGTTCCTGAACCGGTAATACGGAACTGGTCAGCCTGTGAGTAGCCATAGTAATTATAAGGTGTTCCAAGGTTTTCCCAAATACCATAAACGTTGTCAGGAACGTCACCGTTACGAAGTGCACCACCTTGTTGTAACTGGAACTGGTTTTCATAGTTTCCGGTAACGTTGTTGGCATAGATTTCATAATACTGGCTGGTGATGGCTGCAAAGGCAGCATTGTTGGCAGAAGCGGTAAAAGCTACCAGTGTATCTTCATATCCGTTGTGAATCAAACTGTCTCCATCGGCATTGAATTCATAGGTTGGTTGTCTGTAAGTAACAAATTGTCCAACGTGGCCATAGTTAAAAATACGATCCTGGTGAGTAGCATCCCAGCTTCTGTCATACGATTGTGAATAGTCAATCATTACCGAATAGAAAGCGCTTTTAATTTTTGAACTTGAACCTTCTTCAGAATTGTTAAAGCGTTGTGTGAAACGACCATAAACCCTCCAGTCAAAGCTGGTGTTTTGTCCAAAGTTGTCAAAGTTCATCAGGGAGTTATTGTATGAATAACCTCTTCCGGTATTATAAGCGGCAGAACCACCAAATGTAAGGTTGATAGAAGGACCAGCGTTAACATCAATCTTTCCGGCAGCAGCGGCTGATCTGCTGCGTGCATTCATTCTCCAGCGGGTTTTTTCAAAATCTGAAAGTGACTCATCTTCATTGAATCTGAGGAAGCTGGCATTATAATACGTTCCCTGACCAAGACCTGTAGGTCTGAGTGGGTTAGCAAGCAGGGAGTCACGAACATCTTCTTTGATTCTATAGGTTCCGCCGTTTGCAGTTGGGCGGTTATCAAGTTCATCGGTATAGTTCATGGAGATAAAGAATCCGAGAATTGGTTTTGTTTTTTCACCGGTTGAATCTTTTTTCATCAGGAGTGGTCCAGAGATCATACCTTCAACCAGGTTGTAGGCATATTTATCAAGACCAATTACTTTACCATCATAACCAATCGGGTTTTTACCATTCAGGTAGAAACCAGAAGTTACACCTTCAAATGATCCGAAATATTGTGCAGAAGGACCACGTGTTGTGATAGAGATGATACCACCTGTAACGTCACCGTAGTTTGCGGGAACACCACCTGTGATTACAGATACTTCCTGCATGGCAGCTTTTGGAAGCGAAGATGAACCACGTACTTTAATACCATCGATATAATAATAGGAGTCTTCTGAACGGGCACCGCGAATACTTAATGCGCCTGAGCCTTCTGCCGAGTAAACACCCCCAACGGTAGTTGCAATTCCTGTTGCATCACGGGTTGGCATTTTGGAAATATCTTCCCTCGAAACAGTACCTCCGGAAGCTCCACCATCTTTATTAATGAGTGGTACCGAGTAGGTAATAACCTCAACCACATCGAGCATCTCAGCACTTTGACCAAGCTGAAGATCATCGAGCAGGGTATATTTATCAGAGCTGACAACGACACCTGTTTGTCTGACAGTTTGATATCCGACAAATCGTAACTCTACATCATATTGACCAGGTGCAAGTGAACTGATGAGAAATTTACCGGCAAAATCGGTAGCGGCATATCCTTTTTGTTGTTCGCCCTGAAAGACGATAACTTTGACAAAGGGGAGTGGTTCGCCTGTTGTTTTATCAGTAACCGTTCCTTTGATCGAACCAGTTCCGGTTTGGGCAAAAACGAAACCAACTGACAACAAGAATGTTGTGATTACTAATCGGAGGTTTTTCAGCATAAGTAAGCGTATTTGTTAAATATTCCTAAAATACAATAGCCGGTAAATATAGCTAAATAATAATTGGACGACCAAAAAAAAATAACAAATTCTTAACGATCAAAATCCATTGTCAAAATTAGGGACTGAATAAGAAAGTTTAAAGCGAAAAAGAGAACAATTGAGACGTAATTATACCAGTCTATTATTCTTCATTGGTTTGCCTTTCTGGCGACGTTTTGCATTGCGGGCTGCGCGCTTCATGCGTTTGCGGGTTTCTTTATCCTGGTTGTTCCAGTGTTTTTTACCAGAACGTTTGCGGGAACTGTAGCTGCTTTTGAGACCTTTACTCTTTCTGCCAGAGCCTCCGCCGGATTTTACGGTTTTGGCTCCCTTGTCCTGATTATAGGCAACAGGTGGAACAAGGGTAAACGATGCAATAATTATTACTAATTTCGTTATAGAAGAGAGTAGCTTCCGTTTCATGTCTCAAATATATTCAAGAAATATTATCTCAGGGTTGGTTTTGTGCGCTTTTTTGACAAATTCGTGCAAAGAAGAAAAGTACCCCATTCCAAATGTTCCTGTGAATGTAACGATAAATCTTGATTTGCCGTCTTATCAGGCATTGAATTCTCCCGGTGGTTATGCATATGTTAACGGGGGCTCCAGGGGATTAGTCGTTTATCGTAATTTTGATGAGTTTGTTGCGCTTGATCGGCACTCAACCTATAATTCAGATGATGACTGTGCAATTGTCAGCGTAAATCCTGACAACATTTTTGAACTCATTGATACCTGTTCTGGTTCACGCTTCAGCATTATAAATGGTGCGGTTATTGAAGGGCCTGCCAAATTCGGACTGAAGCGTTACACCTCCTACTGGGATGGTGCTTACACCGTAAATATTTATAACTAAAAAAAGCTCCCCGTTTACCGGAGAGCTTTTCAATTAATTCAGTTCTAAAAGCAGACTGCTAGTATCTGTAATGGTCTGATTTGAAAGGACCGTTTACCGTAACTCCAATATAGTTTGCCTGTTCTTCAGATAATTTTTCAAGCTCAACACCAATTTTAGCAAGGTGTAAGCTGGCTACTTTTTCATCCAGGTGTTTTGGCAAAGTATAAACGTCGTTTTTATAGTTGGCAGAATTTTTCCAAAGTTCAAGTTGTGCCAGTGTCTGGTTTGTAAATGAGTTTGACATTACAAAAGACGGGTGACCTGTAGCACAGCCAAGGTTTACCAGGCGGCCTTCAGCCAGCACAATGATGTCTTTACCGTTGAGTGTGTAAAGATCAACCTGTGGTTTAATTTCCACTTTTGTTTTGCCGTGGTTTTTATTTAACCAGGCCATATCAATTTCATTGTCAAAGTGACCAATGTTGCAAACTATGGCTTTGTCTTTCATTTTTTCAAAATGACGACCTACCACAATGTTTTTGTTACCTGTTGCTGTTACAATGATATCAGCCTCCAATACGGCTTTGTCCATTGGTTTAACTTCAAATCCGTCCATTGCAGCCTGCAGCGCACAGATTGGGTCAATTTCAGTAACAATAACACGTGCACCAGATCCTTTTAACGATGCAGCAGATCCTTTTCCAACATCACCATAACCGGCAACAACGGCAACTTTACCTGCCATCATAATATCGGTTGCACGACGGATAGCATCTACCAGCGATTCTTTACAGCCGTATTTATTGTCAAATTTAGATTTGGTAACAGAGTCGTTTACGTTAATTGCCGGCATAACCAGCGTTCCGTTTTTAACGCGCTCATACAATCTGTGAACACCGGTTGTGGTTTCTTCAGAAAGGCCTTTGATGTCTTTGGTAAGTTCAGGATAACGGTCAAAAACCATATTGGTGAGGTCACCGCCGTCGTCAAGAATCATATTCAGTGGTTTGCCATCTTCAAACGCAAAAAGTGTCTGCTCAATGCACCAGTCAAATTCCTGTTCGTTCATTCCTTTCCAGGCAAATACAGGGATTCCGGCAGCAGCTATAGCCGCAGCAGCCTGATCTTGCGTAGAGAAGATGTTGCACGATGACCAGCTCACTTCAGCCCCCAGTTCAATTAATGTTTCGATCAGAACAGCGGTTTGAATTGTCATGTGAAGGCAACCGGCAATGCGGGCGCCTTTCAGCGGTTTTGAATTTCCGTATTCAGCACGCAGCGCCATCAGACCAGGCATTTCAGCTTCAGCCAGGCGAATTTCTTTTCTTCCCCATTCTGCAAGGCTAATATCCTTCACCTTGTGTTTCAACTTTTGTTGTGTATCGCTCATTTTTAGTATAAGTTTCTTTATAACGAACCGCAAAAATACAAAACTCCTTTTTAATTTGCACTATATTTGAAACTTGACAGGTCAGGTTGAACATATTAATAGTTCCGGAGCAGGTATTATCAAGCTTTTGAGATATTCTGAAACAGACCTCAGCGAGGTTCAGTTAAACCGGTTTACAGCATCTGAGCTGCAGAAGTACAACGCTTTTAAATCAGTCAAACGCAAATCAGAATTTTATTATGTGCGGGTGTTGTGGGAGGCGTTTGGAATTGACCAGGTAATTGAATATGATTTGCTTGGCAGGCCTTTTCTGAAGAATGGATTTATCAGCATTTCACATTCGCACGATTTGATTCTGATTGCCTATGATCCGGATCATCCTGTTGGAATAGATGTTGAATATTACAGCCCTAAAATACGCGAGGTACATGCTAAATACATCTCAGTACCTGACCGTGATCTGATCAATGTGAATTCAGACCGTGATCTGACCATTGTCTGGAGTATTAAAGAAGCGGTTTATAAAATGGAGCGCCTGGAGGGGTTAAGTTTTAAAGAACACATTCACGTTTCAATACGTGAAAATGAAGCCTGGGTAGATGTCATTAAGGATAAGGAGCGGCATCAGTATCGCTTTAGCTATATAGACCGGCAGAATTATATTATCACATTTTGCTCCAGGGCCTATCTGAACCATACTTTACCCCAGGTTGGATGTTAAAAAAGGGTGGTATTCAAACAACTTTTTGTAGCTTTCAACCGTATTAAAAGATTTGAGATAAACTACTTAAATGCCCTTTCTGGTCAACCGGATACGATTATTTTTTGGATTGCTCTTAGTGGCAGGTATGCCTTTTGCAGGTAATGCGGCATGGGTTCAGAAAGCTTCTTTTGGCGGCGATGCCAGGCACCGGTGTACCGGTTTTTCAATTGGTACCAGGGGATATATTGGCGGAGGCCACACCAATTCCGGAACGTTGGCTTACTTTAAAGATTACTGGGAATATGATCCGGCAACCAATTGCTGGACTCAGATTGCTGATTTTGGCGGTGGGTACCGCTATCATTCAACCGCATTTTCAATTGGTAATTATGCCTACGTAGGCTTAGGCGAAAACGAGTCAGGAGCCTATGAAAATGATTTCTGGAAATACATACCGCTCATCAATACCTGGGCCCAGGTGGCACCATTTCCCGGTGCTGAACGGCGTGGGGCCTGTGCGTTTACAGCAGACAATCTGGGATACGTGGGCACTGGTCAAACCGAAGCCGGATATGCAGCTGATTTTTACGTATACAATCCGGCAACAAACAATTGGGATACCATTGCCGATTTTGCCGGTGAGGCCAGGAGTTCAGCCGTTGCATTTGCATTTAACGGAAAAGGATATGTAGGCACCGGTCACGTATTTGGTGATGACCGGAATGACTTTTTTGAATACGATCCGGCAACGGACACCTGGACACAAAAAGCAGATGCCGGACCAATAGCAAGACAAGATGCGACTGCTTTTGTAGTGAACGGAGAGGGTTATGTAGGAACAGGTAATAATACGGAAGGAACAGAGAATTTTGGAGATTTCTGGAAATACAGTTTTGAATCAGACACCTGGACAGAGGCAGCCGGATTTGATGGTCAAAGCCGGCGCTACATGGTTTCATTTGTAATAGGCAATGTGGCCTACTGTGGTACGGGCACAAACGGCACAAATCTGCGTGATTTCTGGGCTTTTTATCCGCTGCTGGGTCAGGCTGAAAATGCGAAGCCGGTTAACCCTGGTGTATTTCCAAATCCGGCGGCTGATTTTATACAGACAACCTTGTTTGACGGTGAAAGCATGGATCAGTTAATATTGGCTGATATGAGTGGCCGTGTTGTTTTTTCAGAAACAGTTACTGCCGGATCAGTAATTCCGCTCAACAGTGTTTCAGAAGGTACTTACCTGCTTTTAATGCTCCGGCAAAATGAAATTATACATACCACAAAACTGGAAATCAAACGGTGAAAATTATAACACAAATAGCAAACAACAGACAGCGGAATCTGGCTGTTCTTATTGATCCGGATAAAAACAAAGATGCACGGCTGTTAGTTAAACTGCTGCAAAAAATTGATGCATTAAAACCTGCCTTTATTTTTGTGGGTGGCAGCACGGTAGATGCGTCCACGTTTAACCAGTGTATTGAGGTCATCAAAAAAAATACCGCTATACCCGTGGTAATTTTTCCCGGTTCACACAACCAGATTCATGAAAAGGCAGATGCTATTTTATTTCTTTCACTGATATCGGGCCGCAATCCTGACTATTTAATCGGGCATCATGTAGAAGCGGCTCACCTGTTAAAGAATATGAAGCTGGAGGTTATACCAACCGGTTACCTGCTCATAGATGGCGGAAAAAATTCATCTGTTCAATACGTGAGTCAAACTACTCCAATTCCGGCTGACCAGGAATCGATTGCGGTAAAAACAGCCATAGCCGGAGAGTTACTGGGAATGAAAACCATTTTTCTGGATGCAGGCAGCGGCGCATTAAACCCGGTTCCTGCGCAAATGATTCAGGCAGTAAAAAAAAATACGTCACTGCCATTGATTGTGGGTGGTGGTTTACGAAGTGCTGCTGATGTAGAAGCTGCATTTAATGCCGGTGCTGATGTGGTGGTGGTGGGCAATAAAATTGAAGAAGACATGGATTTTTTGCTTGAGCTTATGCTGGTTCAGAAAAAACAAAATTGAGTGTAATTGTTAGTACATGTTATGAAAAAACTGCCAGGTATTTTTTTGCTGATTTCAGGAGCTGCTGCTTTTGGACAGCAATTGCCTGTGCCGTTTTCTGACCAGGTATCAGGCATTTATACCAGTGACATTTCACTCAGTTTGTCTCACTCCGTGCCAGGTGTTACTATTTTTTATACGCTGAACGGGAATGAGCCAACACCGTCAGATTATGTTTACTCAGAACCTGTTTTGTTGCAGAACCGTGAAGGAGATCCAAATTCCTATTCAACAATCCCTACTAATCCGTCATTCAATTATCCGGTTGGTGCATATGATCTTGACCGAGCCAACGATCGTGGCTGGTTACCACCGTTTGGTGAAGTGTATAAAATTAATGTGATCCGGTACCGCGCATTTAAACCCGGATATGCCCCTAGTGAAACGGTAACACAAACATTTATGATTGATCCGCTGGGAGCTGACAGGTATGGTTTTCCGGTTTTATCACTGGTCGTTGACAGTACCGATTTGTTTTCAGACGAAAGCGGCATTTATGTTTACGGCAATCACCCGGACGGCAATTATTCTCAAAAAGGTGTGGCCTGGGAACGGGTAGCCAATTTTGAGTTGTTTAATGATGCCGGTTTGCTGGTTCTTGATCAGAAAGTGCGGACGCGGATTCACGGTGGCGGCTCGCGTTCATCGTGCAAAAAAAATCTGCGGTTGTATGGTGAAACAGATTCCACATCCAATTTTAATTACCCGTTTTTTGAGAATTATGCCTTGCAGCAATACAAACGAATTATTCTGCGCGGCGGCGGACACAGCCCATCCTGCTTTCCAAGAGATGATCTGGCTAACATGATTACCGACGGCCTTTCGGTTGATCAGCAGCACGTGCGGCACATTGTACTTTTTATAAATGGAGAGTACTGGGGAATTCACACCATCAAAGAACGGATTGATAATTATTTTATTCAAAACCGGTATGGGGTAGATGACAATGAAATTACAATACTCGACCAGGAGTATGACATTCAGGGAAACGGTCACCAGGTTGATGCGGATGAAATGTCAAGTCTTGAAGATTTTATCATAACCAGTGATATGTCGCTGGATGAAAATTACCAATATGTCCTCGAAAAAATAGACGTAGATAATTACATTGACTACATGTGTTCTGAAATTTTTCTGAGCAATGTCGACTGGGTTTATTCAAATGTTGTGATCTGGCGAAAAACAGGTCCGTTTAATCCAACCAAAGAAAAACCACACGACGGAAAATTCCGTTGGGTTTTCTATGATTTTGACGGTGCATTTGGCGGTGATTGTTCACAGGCTTATTATACGGTAAATACGCTCAATGCAGCAACCATTGCCAGCGGAACTTTTGCATCATACACCCGCTTTTTCAGGGGGCTGCTCGATAACATGACCTTCCGGAAAAAATTCGTAAACCGCATGTGTGATTTGCTTAATTCACAGTACCGGAAAAACCGGGTGCAGCAAAAAGTAACAGAGATATACGACGCACTTACACCATCTATGCAAGAGAATGTGGAGCGCTGGCGGTATCCGTCTACGGCAACCACACTTTACACCCGTCAATCTGAAACACCGTCACTCACACAATGGAATCTGAATTTTTATTACCTCGCTGTTTTTGCTGATCGCAGGCAGCGAAAAGTGCGTGATCACATGATGGTCAAATGGGGATACCCGGATTCAAGTCTGGTTACAGTCAATGTGAATGATCAGGCCATGGGCATGGTGCAGGTAAATACACTTTTGGTGAATGAAAATCTGCCGGCAGTTGATGCAAGTATTTACCCGTGGAATGGATATTACATGAACTCCGTTGAGTTACCTATAACCGCTGTGGCCAAACCGGGTTATCGGTTTGTAGAATGGCTTGAAACCGGTAATACAGCTGAAACAGTAGTTTGGAATCCAAACGGTGATTCTACATTTACCGCCGTTTTTGAAACAGATGATTTGTATCAGCCCGTTGTAATTAATGAACTGATGCCATCCAATTCAACCTACCTGGCCGACAATTTTGGAGAATACGATGATTGGCTGGAATTGTATAATCCAAATCAAAAAACACTGAATTTGTCGGGCTGTAAATTTGAATGGAATTCGTTAAGCTGGACCATTCCAAACGGAACCGAAATTGCTGCCAACGGGTATTTACTTTTTTGGTTTGATGCAACCATTTACCAGGGCTTAAATCACACTGCCGGAAAAATTCCAAATGCAGTTTCAACCATCTACCTTAAATCAGCAGATGATGTAATTCTTGATTCCCTGTTGTACCCTGCCACCAGCAGCAACTATTCGTTCGGGCGCTATCCAAATGGCAGTTCAGCATACACCATTTTTGAATACCCTACCCCAAATGCCAATAATGACATCAGTGCGGTTGATGACTATACCGTATCACATGTTGCTGCATACCCAAACCCGACCGGTGAAAAATTGTACTTATCCAAAGCAGTTGATTTTACCGTTTATGATTTATACGGCAGGCAAATGTGCAGCGGTTTAAATCAGAATTTTGTAGATGTTTCTGATCTCAATCAGGGAATTTATTTACTTGTTACTTCCAAAAAAGAAGTGATCAAATTTGTTGTGAAAAAATGAAATTAACACTTGTCACACTTTGGGTTTTAGTGTATGCCCAAACAGGCATCGGTCAGAATTTTGCTGAATTTTTGAAAGCAGTTCCGGCAGATCGTGCTGCAGATGATCAGTTCGGTTATTCGGTAGACATTGATGGTAATTACGCCATTGTAGGTGCTTACAGTGATAATTTCGGCGCATCTGAAAATCACGGATCGGTTTATATCTACAAACGAAATGGAATTAATGATTGGGTAGAACATCAGAAATTAATTCCGGCTGACCAGGAAGATTATGATCGTTTTGGCTGGTCAGTTGCTATTGATGGTGATTATGCCATCGTGGGTGCTTACCGTGAAGATGAAGATGCTGCGGGCGCTAATTCTCTTTCAAATGCGGGGTCGGCTTATATTTTTGAAAATGACGGATTGGGCAATTGGGTGCAGGTAGAAAAAATAGTGGCGTCTGACCGGGAGGTGGATGATGAGTTTGGCTGGTCGGTTGCAATCAGCGGTACAACGGCTATTGTTGGTGCACGTGCAGAAGATCATAACGCAGGCGGTACCAATTATATTTACAGTGCCGGATCGGTTTATATTTTTGACAGAGATGGTATAGGCGACTGGACACAATCTCAAAAAATTTGTGCGGCAGACCGTGCAGCAGACATTAATTTTCCGGGTGGTTATAGCGGAGAAGATTTGGGTGATCAGTTTGGCTGGGCCGTTGGCATATCCGGCGATTACCTGGTTGTGGGCGCGCTCCATCATGATTACGCTGTGGTTTCACCACCATCAGGAGTATTGTGGAGTTCAGGCGCAGCGTATGTTTTTGAACGCAATGCCGGGGTTTGGAACCAGGTAAAAAAATTACAGAATTTTGACCGGGAAGACTGGGACCGTTTTGGGTGCGCTGTTGCCATTGATACCAATGTGATTGTAATTGGTGCCTATTCTGAAGATGAAGAAGAAGATGGTGTAAGCAATGAACTGACCAATCCCGGGTCAGCCTATTTGTTTGAACGCAATATGGCCGGCAACTGGCTGCCAGCACAAAAAATTGTTCCGGCAGATCGCAATTCCGGTGATCATTTTGGATACGCCTTTGCGTTAGAAGATACTCTTTTGGTTATAGGTACCCATTCAGACAATCACGATGAATTTGGAGCGGCTTACCTGGAAGATGCCGGGTCAGCATACATCTTTGAAAAAAATGCGGGCACGTGGTCACAAATGCAAAAAATAGATGCGTCTGACAGGGCTGAATACGATGAGTTTGGAATCAGTGTTGGCCTGTCAGGGTACACCATTTTAATTGGCGCATTTTTGCAGGATACAGATGCATCAGGTACCAACCTGATGGCAGATGCCGGTGCTGCTTATTTTTTCTCCAATCAAAACTGCCCGGTTTTAATTACCAATCAAACCATTGATTTATGTTATGGAGAAAGTTTAACCGTTGGCTCCAACACCTACACCATTGCCGGGTCGTATTCTGATTTATTGGTTTCAGCAGAAGGATGTGACAGCACCGTGAATACGACGCTGACATTTCAACCGGAAATTTCCTCGTCATCAGATGCATCGGTTTGTTACGGGGCAGGCATGACTATTGGCGGAACGTATTATACCGTTTCTGGTTCATACCCGGTTATTTATACAGCAGTAAATGGATGTGACAGCACCGCATACGTTAACCTCACCATTGAAAATGAAATAACAGCCACACAAACTATTTCTATTTGTTACGGTGAATCGTATACCATTGGTGTGAACACCTATTCTGTAAGTGGCGTTTATACCGATGTGATTACGGCGACTAATTTTTGTGACAGTATAGTGACTACCAATTTAACGGTTCAATTACCGGTCAATGTTGCCCTGAACCAGGATTTGAATTACCTCACCGCACAAGCTGCCGGCGCCATTTACCAATGGATTAATTGTACAACAGGTCTGCCAATTTCCGCAGCAAACGGACAGGTATTTGCTGCACCAACCACAGGTTCATACGCGGTTATTGTAACAGAAAATGGCTGTACTGATACATCTGCCTGCGTATATGTTGATGTGATTAATGCCGGAATTTCATCGAACGAAATCAGCGGCGTTGAAATTTATCCAAACCCAAACAATGGAAATTTTGTGATTAAAATGGATGCTGAATTGTTGGCAAATTCAAAAGTGACCTGCATGAATTCTGTTGGAGAAGAAATTGTTTTGGTAACAAATCAGCAAGGATTCACTACCTCTGAAACACTTGCATCGGGTGTTTATTTTCTGATGATTTCGAATGAGTGGGGTATTTCAACACAGAAAATTGTTGTGCGCTGATCCCGGAGTTATCTGAGAAGGATAAATTTGCCACCAGGAAGTTGTTTAAAAACAGAACTTACCGGATGTTGACTTAGGAGGGTTTCTTCGCTCCGTGACCCTTGTCTTTCTGAGCGCAGTGTAACGGAGCGAAGAAACTTCCGCTAAAAATTAAACAGCGTCTAAGACACAAGCTTACACAACGTAAAGTTGGTTCTTTCTTTGCAATCGTAAAGCTTCGCAATTTGTGCTTTTGTCCTCGTGGCAAAAAATAAAAACAGACAAGTGCCTGCCAATTGAAAGAATCCCAATGCACGTACAATTTTAAATTCTTTTGCATCTTTCAAATCTTTCCTATCTTTGTCGCTGAATTTTGGTTCGTGACAATTTACCGTCATGATTAAAATGGGAATCCGGTGATCAGTAAACGTTTGTATGTTTAATTGAAATTCCGGAACTGTACCCGCAGCTGTAAGCTTTCAAAGCGCTGAGCAAAAACCACTGCCGTATCTCCAAAAACGGCGGGAAGGGTTCAACGTAAGAAGCAAGTCAGAAGACCTGCCAGTATTCACGAATAAACAAGCTTGTCTGCTTTGTGCAGACAAACAGGCTTTCGGGATAAAAGCCGCGTTTAGTAGATGTGCCTTGGGCTCATGTTCTATTGCGTCATTTTATTCCTTTTATTTTTTAATCCTCCAATGCAGGTGCTGCGGAGATAACTCTTAAATTTTTAAAAGGATGAAAAAAATTTTTCTTTTGTCAAGCGCATTGATTGTTGCGTTTCAGGTACAATCACAACACGCCACGTTTGAAAATCCAGCTCTGACAGCAGAGTCAGCCTGGTATGGGCAAGACCAGGTAACAGACGGTGATACCATTTACACCAGCGGTGATTTTAACTTTGAAAACAATTACAATTCCGGCTGGGGATCATTTGCCGGTTGGGCCGTTTCCAATGTAACCGACAATACCACGCCGGGCTGGACCAATCAATACAGTGCGGTTACCGGCAGCGGTGAAAGCAGTTCATCGCAGTATGCTGTTTGTTACGCTTCCAGCTGGGAAGAGCACCGGTTGTTTAATTCATTGGCCGGGGCTGAAATGCTGCAGGGTTTTTACATCACCAACACTACCTATGCCTATTATGCTATGCTGAACGGAGATGATTTTACCAAACCGTTTGGTGCTGATACCAATGCACAGGGTATGGTTGATGGAACCAATGGTGAAGACTGGTTTTTACTCACTATTTATGGCCTGGATGAAGACTCGCTTTATACCGGAGATTCAGTCAACTTTTATTTGGCTGATTTTCGTTTTTCAAATGATGCAGATGACTACATTGTAGACCAGTGGACTTATGTAGACCTGAGTGTTCTGGGGCCGGTAAAGGGACTTGATTTTGTGCTTTCATCAACCGATACAACCGGTGGATTTGGTATGAACAATCCGGCTTATTTTGCCATGGACAATTTGTTTGGTGCGTATGCTGGTATTGATGCCCTAATGGCTGATCAGCTTGAGGTGTATCCTAACCCTACAACCGGATTGCTGAATATTCAGATTCCGCAAAATGCACAGGTTATGATTCATAACAGCAACGGAAAACTGATGCACGAGGAGTTCTCTTCAGAAAAGGTTCTTCAGCTTGATTTGAGCGCTTATGAAAACGGCATTTATTTTATAACGTCCATTTCAGACGGTGTTGTGCTGAATCAAAAAGTGATTAAACATTAATACACAATGCTACCAGGACACGAAGGCAAGAATTGCGAAGCCTCGCGATCACAAAGAAGGTCCTATCAACTTCTTTGCGCCTTCGTGTCATTGTGGCTGTTTAACACGTATGCATTCGCCCAGCGTGATTCATCGCGGTTGCTGAATCCGGTACCTGTTTTTACGCAGACTGATTCTGTCTTGCGTATATCAGTGATTAATTCAGCCATTCCGCATTACATTTTAAACGAGGAAAAACTTGCTGGTTTGGCTGTGACGGATATTGGTGCCGCCATGAAATTTATTCCCGGCATGCAGCTGAAAGATTACGGTGGCATAGGTGGCATCAAAACGGTCTCTTTCCGCAGCCTTGGGTCAACACATACCGGCGTAACCGTTGATGGAATCAGGGTGTCTAACGTACAAAGCGGTTCCATTAATTTAAGCTCGTTTGAAATTTTTGGGGTGAATGAACTTGGATTTACATCCGGTCAGACAGAAGAAACGAATGTGTCTGCATCCGCTTATCTTCAGGCAAATTCCATTGCCATTAAATCACAACTTGCCAAACAACCTGAAAAATTGAAATGGCGTTTGTATTCTGCGGCATCCACTATTTCGGCATTTGAACAAGGCGCATTGATCAGCACACCTCTGAGCAAAAATCTGTTTTTCGGTTTTCAGGCTATGACCAAATCAGGTCAGGGAGATTATTCATTTGTCTACGAACCTGCTGGTATTGACACTGCTCAGCGGCGTGCCAATTCGGCTCTTTTTAATTACAAACTGCGTTCAGTGGTGGGTGTAAATCTGAAAAATTCGCAGACTCTTTTCAGTTTCAGTTATTCTAACAACGAGCAGGAATTGCCCGGCGCCATTATTCTTTACAATGCGTCCAACGATCAGAAATTGTGGAATGAAGATTTACGTTTTTCAGTGCTGCATGACCAGCGGTTAAAGAATTGGAAACTGCAGCTGAATGCCTTTTATCAATCTGCTTACCTGCGGTATTTTGATCCTGATTTTTTGAATCTGCAGGGGTTTATTGATAATTCGTACCTACAGCAGAATGAAGGTACCGGCGCCATGATCAAACGTTATTTTTTGAAAAACAGGGCCTTGTTTTTTTCAGGGACAGATGCCATTTTTTCACAATTGACTGGCTCAAATCTGCCTGGCAATCCTGAACGAATTGAAAGTAATTCTGTTCTTGGATTGAATGTGTTTTTCAAATCACTGAAACTGGAATCAAATATAACGCTGCAGGCGGTCTCAGATAAATTGGGGCTAACAGATACATTGATTGAAAAAAAATTCCTGCAGGCTTCGCCGTTTTTGTCGCTTTGCTGGATGCCGTTCAGGACTGAAGCATTCAGAATCCGGTCTTTTTATAAACGGGCATTTACGCTGCCCACGTTTAATGACCTCTACTATAATTTTATTGGAAATACCAACCTGAATCCTGAACGGGCGCATCTTTTCAACGTGGGAATCAGTTACGGAAAAACAATCAGAAACTGGGTGGGTGAATTTTCTGCTGATGGATTTTACAACCGCATCCAGGATAAAATTGTAGCCATTCCAACCAAAGATTTATTTAACTGGAGCATGCAAAACATTGGAGAAATTCAGGCGACGGGTATTGATGCCGGCTTTTTGATTTCGTACCGGAAAAAAGATTGGAAAATGACCGTAAATGGTTCGTATACATTTAACCTGTCGTTGGATATTACAGATTCTGAAAGCACCACCTTTGAGAAGCAAATTCCGTATACCCCATTTCATTCGGGAACCGCCGGTCTGGCACTTTCGTACAAAGAATTTTGTTTGAACCTGAATGGGTTTTATTCCGGTTTCCGGTATTCACTGAATGAAAATATTTATGCCAATTACCTGGCGCCGTTTACAGATCTTTCAGTTAATCTTTCCAAACAAATTACGTTTGCAAAAGTGTATAAGTTGAAATTGGGATTGGCCGCTATGAACCTGTTGAATAAAAACTATGAGGTGATTCGCAGTTTTCCAATGCCAGGCAGGTATTATCAATTCATCTTAAATCTTAATTTCAGATGAAACGGGGAATGGGTAAAAGGGCCAAATATTTTTTTCGGATTCGATTCCGGAGTTCCAAGGATTGCCCGCAAATCAGCGCAGATTCAGGTTCGCAGATTTTCGCAGATTTGGTTTTGAGTAGCTATTTGCATCTGCGATCATCGGCGTGGTTTTTCAGCGACATCTGCGGGAAAATTAGTGCGCAGCGAATCAAAATCAAACATCAATTCACCTTAAATCTTAATTTCAGATGAAACGGGGAATGGGTAAAAGGGCTAAAGATTTTTTTCGGATTCGATTCAGGAGTTCCAAGGATTGCTCGCAAATCAGCGCAGATTCAGGTTCGCAGATTTTCGCAGATTTGGTTTTGAGTCGCTATTTGCATCTGCGATCATCGGCGTGGTTTTTCAGCGACATCTGCGGGAAAATTAGTGCGCAGAGAATCAAAATCAAACAATCGCCCGTAGTTCTGGTGGCATTTATGGCGCTGGTTTTTGTTTCCTGTACAAAAGATGATCCACCAACGCCGCCCGAATCTCCAGGCAAATATGAAAACGGTTTATTGGTTCTAAACGAGGGCTTATTTCAGCAAAATAATTCGTCGGTTTGTTTTTATGATCTGGAAAATCACCAGGTCTACACACAGGCCTTTTTGACTGAAAACGGAAGAGGTTTGGGTGACACCGGAAACGATTTTGAAAAGTATACGCTCAATGGAAAAGCGTACATTCTTATTGCGGTGGATGTTTCAAGCCAGGTTGAAATTATAGAGGCTAATACACTTAAAAGCGTTGCGCAAATTCCTTTATTTGATGGTGCCTCAGCGCGTGAACCCCGGCAGGTCGAAGTTTATGGAAGCACTGCTTTTGTCTGTAGTTTTGATGGAACCGTTTCGGTCATTGATCTGAACACAAATATGATCACAGCTACTCTTCCGGTAGGTGCCAATCCGGATGGTTTGGTTCAGGTTGGCAACAGGCTGTATGTTGCAAATTCCGGCGGATTAAATTTTCCGGTGTATGACTCTACAATGATGGTCATTAACATGGATTCAAAACAAGTGATTGATACGTTTGAAACGCGCATTAATTCTTCGGCAATGATTCTGGATTCACAAAATGAAATTTACCAGGTGTCATCCGGAAATTATGCAAATATTGGTCCTGCACTAATACGCATTAATACAAATTCCAACACGGTTGTGCAGCAGTTTGATGTACCTGTTGATGCCGTGACACAGGTTGGTGACTGGCTTTATTATTACGATTCAGAAGCAAATGCCGTACGGCGGTTTAACATGATTGCTGAAAGTTTTGAAGGTGTGAACCTAATTGATGCTTCGGGTTTTGAGACTTTTTATGGCATGCAGTATATACCTGAAATGGCTCTGATTTTTTGTTGTGATGCTGAAGGCTATGTGAACTCGTCTACTATTCGTGCTTACAGTCCGTCCGGTGTTTTTCAATTTGAATTTACGGCAGAGCTGAATGCCAAAAAACTAATTTACAATGAGTAGAATTTTACTTTTGGTGTGGTGTTTTTCCGGTATGTTAAACTCCGGCATTTCACAGTATGCACCGGCAGCTGGTCAACCTGGGACCACCGCAGTTCACAAAGATTCATCAGTCATTGTGCGCTGGGCAAATTCGGTAGAAGTGTTTCAACGGGGCGCTGCAGACATTGCCAATGGCTGGACATCATTGGCTGCGTTTGGTGATTCTACTGAGGCGTTGGGCTATGCACAGGGAATTAGTACGTCGGTTGTTTCTTTGGGTGATAGTGGTTCCATCACACTCGGTTTTCCGTTTCCGGTTATGAATGGACCAGGAGCTGATTTTGCTGTTTTCGAAAATAGTTTTTCAGACGATTACCTTGAATTTGCTTTTGTTGAGGTTAGTTCTGACGGAATTAATTTTGTGCGTTTTCCGGCTGTATCACTGACCCCGGTGGCAGTTCAAACGGGACCATTCGGATACACCAATACTGAACTTGTTCACAACCTGGCAGGTAAATACCGGCAGGGTTATGGAACACCTTTTGACCTGGATGATCTGGCTGACTCAACCGGCATAAACCCGGATAGTATTCTTTTTGTGCGGGTACTGGATGTGATTGGTAGTATCAGTTCACCCTATTCAACCTTTGACAGCCAGGGAAACCGAATCAATGATCCATACCCGACTGATTTTGATGCCGGAGGTTTTGACCTGGATGGAGTAGGGGTAATTAATGAGAATAATATCTATGCATCCATAGAAACAAATCAGGGAGATGCTGTGGCTCTTTTTACGGTTTATCCAAATCCGTCAAGCGGGCAAATTCAAATCCGGGTAACGGCTGAACAATTTGACCTGAAAATTTTTGATTCAGCCGGAAGGTTGGTTTATTTCACAAATACTGCTGAACCTGGTTTTTTCGATTTGCCTGCAGAACTGGATGCCGGATTGTATTTTGTTTGTGTGAATGATTCTATACCTCAGCGCCTGGTAATTACGGAGTAGAAGGACAAACATTCCGGCTGCTGAACATAGTCAAACGTGTGCCGGTGCTGATCTATGATTTTTTCACAAATTTTGTCAGAATCACAATGTGCTGACCATCGACACGGCCTTCAATGTGTTCAGGATTGTTGTCAACCAGCATAATATTGCGCACAGCGGTTCCCCGTTTGGCTGTAAAATTCGCCCCTTTAACATCAAGGTCCTTAATTAATACAACGGTATCACCAGCCTGAAGAACGGCGCCGTTACTGTCACGGTGAATAATCTTATCTTCTTCATCAACACCTTCACCGGTTGCTTTGGCCCATTTCAAATCATCTTCTTCAAGGTAAAGCATATCCAGCAAATCCTGCGGCCAGCCTTCACCGCGTAACCGGCTTAACATGCGCCAGGCAATGACTTTTACAGCCGGTACTTCACTCCACATACTGTCGTTGAGGCAGCGCCAGTGATTGGCATCTGTTTTTGCAGGGTCTGCAAGCTGTGCTGCACATACTGAACAAATCAGGGCACTGTGATCAGTATTTTCATCTGCTTTCGGAGGAACGGTATAAACGAGCAGGTCATTTTTTGATCCGCAAATTTCGCAGGTTGAATTGCTGCGTGAATGAAGGTCTTTTTCTAAACTCATGATTCTGATTAATTGCTGCAAAGGTAACCAAACATGAACTTAAATTACAACAGACCTGTTCCAAATAAAAAAATCCTGCCGGTTAAGCAGGATTTTCTGCGATCAATGTTTTTTACGGCCCTTATAAAACCGGCACCAGGAAACTGATTTTGACATTTGTCTGATCTGGTTTTTTGTTCGCATATCCGCCAACTTTATAGTATGAAAGCTGAATGGTGGACGACCCTTTAAACGTATTGTCAGCAAAACTGAAGTGAATGGTTTCTTCGCGTTCAACATCTTTGATTTTCATCAGTCCTTTCATTACAAAGGTGTCTCCGTCTTTTGAAAAGGAGGTGCTTTTGAAACCCATGGTCGGGTATTTTTGAGCGTCAAAGTAGTCTGCTGTTTTAAGGTGTTCATCACGTTTTGGTGTTCCGGTATCAATGGTGTTTACATCTACGGTTCCGCTGATGGATGCATTTGCCAGGTCGTTGACATCAAATAAAATAGTGGCCTGAAAACCACCGATAGAACCGTGGGTATCTTTACCCTCAACAAACTCAATTTTGACGGCATCTGATTGAATGGTTAATTCGTTAACCCCTGTTAGTGAGGCTCCAAAGAAAAGGGAATAGGCTAGTAATAAGTTCATAATGAATGGCTTTAGTGAATATGTTTAAACAAATAATGTTTTCACAACTAATTTCAGCTTTTTTTTCGGGTAACGGGTGGTGATAACAGAAATTTAACACTTAAGCCCGGAAACCGGGATCAGAAATTATACTTTAAATCACGCTCATTCATAACATCAAACGAGAGTTTGAACTGAATATTCTGCGGTTTATTGACATCGGGTATGGCAAATTGGTTGTTGGCCACTGAGAATATAACGTATCCGCCAACGCGCAGACGCTGTCGTGCTACTTTAAAGGTACGTTCCACACCAAAGAAAATTTCAGAATAAAAATAATTAGCGTGTTCAGGCAAATACAAAAATCCGGCGCCAACTACTTCTTTAATACCGGTTTTTTTCATGAATGGAATTTTATTGAGCAGGGCCCCGTTGAAATGGTGAATGTAATGGAACTCAGCATACCAGCTTTGCGTTTCGTAAGAGCTGTCCAGGTTTTGGAACGAGTGCAGCGGATTGCTCAGCAGCCAGCCAAAATACCCTTCATCAGACTGCCTGAAAAATTTACGGTCAATGTAGAAAACACTATCCTGGTTGACAAACTGCCCGCCGCGCAGTACGTAGAATGATTCACCAAGTGTACCAACCTGTATTTTATGTTCAATGTTTAAGCTGATGTAATCAAAATCAACCACCGATCCCAAAACGCCATTCCAGCCTCTTTCCCAGTAAAATGAAAACGTAGGCCAACGGCTGCCCAGAATTACTTTCCGGTGTGGTTCAGTAACGTATTTCTGAAAAGGGGTATAAGACAATTGAAACGTAGTTCGCACGGCATTGTACGGATCAAATGAAAGCGGCATGTCGTTATCAAGTTCATCATCCAGCCAGTGATTAAACTTCATGCTGTCCAGGGACGATCTTCGTTCAAACCGCAGGCCGGTACTCAGAAAAAGTCCGTTTACCAGTTCAATGCGGTGCCATGCGCCCAACTGATCATTCATGTAAAAATTAGATCGTTTGATTGACTGGAGGTAGGCGGTATAACTGTTGATCATATCAACCTCATGCGCACCAAACAGGGTATAAGTACCAAATTTTTTAGGGTTGTAAAGATGATAGGCGCGCACCCTTCCGCGTGGATCAAAATTGTTAAAGCCCAGCGTAATGTCTGTGCTGATATCAATCCATTGCTGGTTTTCCCACTTTTTGAAATAATCAAAACCGGGCCCAATACGCATTCCCCCTACACCAACGGGTTCCCATAAATCAACCAGTGATGAAAGGTACCATTGCGTTTTTTTCTCCCGGTTGCGGTGTTCAATTCCAAAATAAAGCACTTTCAGCGCTGTAATTTTATTAAACACTGCGTCTACTGAATCCAGGTATTCTTTTTTGGTATAAATGGCGGTGAGGGAATCCTGCACAAATTTTTTGCGGAGTTCTTCTTCGGTCAGTGGAATGGGTCTTACCTCTTCCCAATAACTGCTGTCACGGTCATACGCTTCTTCAACGGTGGTGCCCAGTTCATTGGTGAAAAACTTCTCAGGGAATACCGGGTTTATAAGATAGTTTGAATAAACAACGGTTGTTGTACCATGCACGGTTTCTTTGGCATATTTGGTATCGTATTCAAAAATCTGCTTGCGTACCAGCCAGATTGAATCCTGTTTTTCATATTCCTGGATAATGCGGAAATTGTCATAGATTTTCAAATTTCCCTTATGCAGTGTTACATCAATTTTGGTTAAAACCCATTCGTGTTTTTTGATATAAAGATGTCCCTCCATGGTAGAAGAACCAACATCACGTGCACCAATTTCAATTTTATAAATGGTGTCTTGTCCTTCGGTAATAATGTCTACCAGTTTGTATTTGTATGACAGAATGCCGGACGGGTGAAGCGGTGAAACAATGGGTGAGGTATGCAAATCATCTTTACGTATCAGACTTTTGTAAAAATTAAATTCGCCGTTTACGGTAGATTGAAAATAGATCTGTGTTGGATTGCCGATGGTTTGATAGGCGGTTCGGATCTCTTTTTGTTTATTAGGCAGTTCAACGTGCTGAACCAGGTTAATTTCAACCAGGTTGAGCCTGTTTTTATCTCCCTCTATCTGTGCCTGAATTTCTTTTTTCTGCTCGTCAAAAATATCTTTGGGCTGCCCGTCTTCTTCTGTTTCTTCAGGCTTTTCTTTTTTCTCTTTTTCTTCAAAGGTTTCTACCCCTTTTATGTACACATCACAGGAATAGCGCTCATATTGCTGCGCAAAGTTTTTTTTGTTATTGATAACATTCTGAACAATTTCCCAGCCTACATTTTTTTTCTTTTCAGAAACGCTTACCTGGGTCAGCTCATTTTGTTTGCGAATCAAAATAATTTCAACTTCGGTAGGGGTTTGTGTACTTACCGTTACATTAACCACTTTGTCTTCAAAGCCCACACATTTAGCCAGCAGGTCGTAATTTCCAAAATCACAGCCGAAAAAGAATTCACCGGCTTCATTCGTAACACCCCCCAGGTTGGTAAAATTAATGGCATAAACACGAACGTAGGGTACCGGATTTCCTTCGTCATCTTTCACCATACCCGAAACACTCTGTGCAAAATTTTGCAGCGGAGCCAGAATCAGAAATAACAGCAGCAGACGAATGATTTTCACAGTTCTATGACAATTTTTGGTGCGATAAAGTTACAGTTTCATCCAGTTTTAACATTTAAATTTCGTTAAATGGTGTTATAATACAGTGTACAGAAAACCGATAGTGTCGCAATACCCCCCTGATATCAGACAGAAGCACTCAGTAATGAACCTCAAAAATATAAGCCCGATATGCTTTTACAAGGGTTGAATGGTCTTTATACCGTTTAGAGAAATTCGTGTGCATGTCTATTTTCATACTGTCTTTTTTTGCCAGGTTATCAATCACCGTTTCGATATAATGATGATTCAGCACATAAGTAACAGCTTGTTGCCGGGTATTATTTGCAATGACAATGCCAACAAGGTCTCCATCGCTTGTAAACAGGGGCGCACCGCTGTACCCGGGGTTCGATGGAAGAGACACTTCATACGAAAGCGTATCCGATTTATACCCTTTTTCAGAACTGACAACGCCTTTGGTATATACAATTTCATTTTTAGGATAACCCAGGGTAAACACATCCTGCCCAAGCTGAATGTCATTTTTCAGAAACTTAAAAGGTACGGGTTTGAATGCTGCTGCAATTTTTTCATGACATTTCAAAATAGCAAAATCCATCAGTGAGTCTGTATAAACGACACTGGCTTCAAAGGTGTAATGCTGGTCTTTTTGCTGCAATGTAAGCAATGGGTGTTTTTCTACCAGGTGTTTGGAGGTCAAAAAATAACCATCTTTCGAAATCAGGAAAGCGGTTCCGGCGGGGTCTGTTTTAATTTCAGTAAGAAATTCCGGAGAGCCCGGATATGCTTTGCCATTTGCCTGTGTTTCAGAAAAAGCGACGGTACTGTCTGTAGCCGTATCCATACTTTCAGTGGCCGCCGGTGAATGTTGCAGATTCTGGTAATCACTGTTCTCAGCGCTGGAATTTCCTTGTTTGACAAAAGGGTTGATAATGGTAATAATGAGCGCCAGGGAAGCAACCAGTGAAAGCGGAACCAGGAATTGCGGACTCAGAAAAAAGACGCGTCCGCCAACACCGGGTTTGTTGTGAATGGTTTTTAACTGATGCCTTATTTCACCATATTCAGCCCCATCGTGAAGGTCAGTGATAAATTGCCGGTACTCCAGAAATTCGGTTTTAAGCAGCGCATTGTTTTCAAGTTCCTGCTCAAACAGAGTACGTTCTTCCGCACCCATTTTTTGATGCAGGTAGGCATCAAACCGTTCCATATTTTGCGCTGCACTATTCATTTTCTTTAACGACCAGTTTTTTTAAGCGTTGCAGACATTTGTACTTCTGGTTTTTTGCATTTTCAGCGTTGGTATAATGCAGCATGGCCGCAATTTCCTGCATGGTTTGTTTCAGGTAATAATACTGTGTCAGAATGGTTTTACAGGGTTCTCCCAGGTTGGTGAGTGCAAAATTCATGTGTCTGACACGGGTCAGTTTTTTTTCATCTGTTTCAAATTCAGCCGGCTCGTCTGCTTCCATTTCTGAGTGATAGCGGTCCTGGTCAATTCCCTTTTTGGTTAGTTTTTTAAGCCAGAGATTTTTAGAAATTCCAACCAGAAATGTACTGAGCTGTGAGCTGAGTTCAAAATCAGGCCGCTCGCATTTTTTGATAAGCAGGTAAAATGCGTCCTGAAAAACGTCCTGGGCATCTTCTTTTGATCCGTTATGGGATGTGACATGTTTCAGTACCATGGGGTAAACTTCTTTGTAAATGCTGGTCAGCGTTGCATCATCACGCTTGCGCACACGTTGAATCACAGATTGGTCAATGCTGGTTTCGCTGATCATGCTTAAGTGTATTAATCCCCCGGAATTTAAAAGGTAACCCAAATTAGAAATTTTTTTTTGATTGGGGTTACATCCTTGTTTTCACCTGGATAAACGGGCAAACAAAATCTTTATACTATGAAAACAAAATGGATAACAATTAGCGCCGCAACAATTTTGTTCCTGAACATGCTTGTTGCCTGTGGCGGAAACGGTGGGGCCGATTCTGCAGATCATTCAATGAACTATGAGGCTGTAGCAACTGACTCTCAAACAACGGCCCCATACCCGTCTGCCACAGAAGACGGCTCATTAATGGAGTATGAAGTGCAGGACCAGCTGCAGGATGATGTGGAACATAATACCGAAGAATATGCCTACATGCCGGAGAATGATTTTTTGTCACCTGGTGTAAATCCGCTTTCCACATTTTCAATTGATGTTGACAATGCCAGTTATACAAATGTGCGCCGCATGCTGAATGATGGTATGACACCGCCGGTTGATGCCATACGGTCAGAAGAGTTCATAAATTACTTTGACTATGAATACCCGGTGCCGTCTAAAAAAGACGTTTTTTCAGTGTATACTGAGGTGGGTGATTGTCCCTGGAATGAGTCAAATAAACTGGTGCATATTGGTTTACAGGGCTATACCGTAGCAACTGAAGATTTGCCTTCATCAAACCTGGTATTTTTATTGGACGTTTCAGGGTCTATGAGTGATGCTAACAAATTACCGTTGCTGAAAGAATCATTCAAACTGCTGGTTGATAATCTTACTGAAAAAGATCGTGTTTCAATTGTTACCTATGCCGGCGAAGAACGTGTGGTGCTTGAATCAACCGTATGCAGTGAGTCTAACAGAGAAATGATTAAAGAGGCCATTGATAACCTGGAGTCAGGTGGATCAACCAACGGTGAGGGCGGAATTAACAAGGCCTATGAAATTGCTTCTAAAAATCTTATCAAAACAGGTAACAACCGCGTTATTCTGGCAACAGATGGTGACTTTAATATGGGGCAATCGTCAGACGGGGAGTTAACACGCATCATTGAAGAAAAGCGCGATATGGGTGTTTACCTGACTATTCTGGGATTTGGAATGGGTAATTACAAAGATTCAAAAATGGAATCACTGGCTGACAATGGCAACGGTAATTACTTTTACATTGATGATATTTCTGAAAGCAACCGGGTATTGGTTACAAACCTGGCCGGTACACTTTTTACCATTGCAAAAGATGTTAAAATACAGGTAGAATTCAATCCTGAATTTGTTGCGGAATATCGTTTGATAGGGTATGAAAACAGGTTAATGAATGCTGAAGATTTTGAAAATGACAAAAAAGATGCAGGGGAACTGGGTGCCGGCCATACCGTTACAGCCATTTATGAAATTGTACCCGGCAAAGCCAAAAAAACAGATCTGAAATACCAGAACAAATCAACCAAAGTGTCAAATGATCTGGCTACAATACAATTGCGTTATAAACGTCCGGGTGAAGATACCAGCACCTTAAAAGAGGTGGTGATTACTAAAGACGCGGCTAAAAAATGGGATTCAACCTCAACTACATTCCGCTTCTCAACGGCCGTTGCCGGATTTTCGCTCATTCTTCGCAAATCTAAATACATTGGGACATTTAGCCTGGATGATGTGCTGGATATTGCAACTCACGCAGCCAATTTTAATGAACTTGAAAAAATGGAATTTATCAGCCTTGTAAACAAAGCTAAATTGTTATCCGGAAAATAGAGGGCAACCTTTTTTAACGGGTTTCAACCGGAAAGGGCAGAATTAATTCTGCCCTTTTTAGTTTGAATAGCATAATTTGTATATTTTAGAATGAAATCCACCCCGCGCATGATTCGTATTGGTACGTTGTTCATTTTACTGGTGTTGCTGATGAATCCGGCGCATGCGCAAAATATTGACAGCCTTGAGGTGCTGGCAAAAACCAGTACAGATATTGATAAGCGGATGGATGCCATACAGGCCTTGAGCGTGTATTACCTGCGTTCAGATACGGTTCAGTCAAAAGCATGGTGCGCAGAGGGAATGCGCGTTGCCAAAGAAGCAAACAACATTCGTGGAATTATTGTTGCCAATGAAAATTATGCCCGGTATTATACCGAGCAGGGCAGGTATGATTCGGCCATTTTTGTATTGCAGAACTCATTAAGCCAGTATGATTTGCCTGAGTATAACCTGGAGATTGGAGCCAGCTATGTGAGCCTGGGTAATATTTATGACATACAGTCCAATTATGAAAAGGCACTTGAATGTTACCTGCTGGCAGAAAAAAAATACGAGGCTGAAGACTATACCTATGGCCTTGGTATCACACAAATGGGTATTGGAAATATTTACAGTACCACCGGATTTTACCAGGACTCGAAAGTCTATTTCAGAAAAAGTTACAAAAACCTGCTGCCGCATAATGAGGTGTATGCATCCTGGTCTATGAATAATATGGCCAGCGCCATGACAGAATTAGGTGAGTATGATTCAGCCGTTGCCTTTTTTGAAAAATCACTGGCAATCAAATTGCGCAACGGAGATATTTACGGCGCATCCTACACTTACAATGATTTGGGGTCGCTTTATTTCCGGCAAGAGATGTATGATAAGGCACTCAGTTATTATCTCAAGGCACTTGAATCCAAAGAGGGGTTGGAGGGAATCAGTAAAGAAACGTTGAGTAACACGTTTTTGAACATTGCTAAAATATACGCACGCCAGAAAAATTATTTGTCTGCGGTTTTTTATGGAGAACAGGGTCTTGAAAATGCAAAGGCAAGTGCCTCTCTAAACTACCAGTCTGAAGCCTATAAGTTACTGGGTGAGGTGAACTATAAATCGGGTAATTACAAAACGTCTTATGAAATGCTGAATCAGTTTGTGCAAATCAACGATTCGCTGGATAAGTTGGTGTACAATGATAAGCTGGCTGAAATGCAAAGTAAGTATGATGCTGATCAAAAACAAAAAGAGATTGAACTGCTGAATGCGTCAAACAAAGTTTCACAGCTTGAAACCGAGCGGGCTAAAAAAGAAACGCAAACTGTTACCTTTTACCTGGCCGGGGCAGTGGTCATTCTGTTACTGGTTGCCTTTCTGGGAATAGCACTTTACAGAAGCAATGCGGTTAAGAACAAGGCCAATGAAATGCTGCAGAAAAAAAATGAAGAAATCAATCACCAGAAAGAACTGGTGGAGGAGAAGAACAAGGAAATTACTGATTCAATAAATTATGCCAAACGCATTCAGAATGCTATTTTGCCTCCGCAACGATTGGTTGAAAAAGTACTCCCCGATGCGTTTATTTTATACCGGCCAAAAGATATTGTTGCGGGTGATTTTTATTGGCTTGAATCCTTCGCTAAAGCTTCGGATTCTGATGAGAGTCCCTTCGCTAATCGCGTGCCGCCTATAGCTTCAGCGGTGGCGCAAGCTTCGGATTCTGATGAGAATTCCTTCGCTAACCGCGTGCCGCCTATAGCTTCAGCGGTGGCGCAAGCTTCGGATTCTAAAGGGGCTGGCTTTGTGCCACCTGTAACGTCAACTGTAGTCCACACTCCGGATTCTGAAAGTTCTTCTGTTGAGGGGTCGTATTTCAAAGATGGAAATCACATTCTGCTGGCTGCGGCAGACTGTACCGGGCATGGCGTACCGGGTGCCCTGGTGAGCGTGGTTTGTCACAATGCATTGAACCGTTCTGTGCGGGAGTATGGTATAACTGATCCGGGAAAAATTCTGGATAAAACGCGTGAAATTGTTATTCGTGAGTTTGAAAAAAGTGATGATGAAGTAAAAGACGGAATGGATATTTCACTGCTGTCTCTTACCCGTTTGAAAGACACTTCATATCCGGGATATCAGCTGCTGTGGTCGGGTGCAAACAACCCGCTCTGGATTTTGCGCAAAGGTGCCACTGAAATAGAAGAGATCAGGCCGGACAAACAACCGGTTGGAAAATTTGCCGGCGCAATGCCTTTTACAACACAATCACTCCATGTTGCGCCTGGTGACACCCTTTATATTTTTACAGATGGTTACCAGGATCAGTTTGGTGGTGAAAAAGGAAAAAAGTTTAAAGCGTCAAACCTGAAACAGCTCATTCTTTCTGTCAGTGCCCAAACAATGGCTGAGCAGCGACGACTGATTGATGCGCGGTTTGTTGAGTGGAAAGGAAACCTGGAACAGGTGGATGATATCTGCATCATTGGTATTCGTCTCTGATTCGCTGAATTGTATCCTAATCTTTTGAATATCTTTGACTGAATGGTTGCTCAAATTATCCGGCGGTTTTTTTTGATTCAGGTTTTGCTGATTCTTTCCGGCATTGCCGGTGCTCAGAATTCAAAAGCAGATTCATTGCTTCAGGCTATGTCTGATGCGCCTACAGATTCATTGCAGCAGCAGGCCCGTTTGCTCTATGTACAAGAGCTTCGTCACAATTACCAGACAGCCGGCAAATATGTATTTGAGGGGCTGGATATAGCAAAGGCCGGACACGATTTTTATTTTCTGGGCCAGTTTTACGGTGCAGCCGGTATCATGTATGCCTATATTGGAAATAACGACAGTTCATTGATTTGCTTTCAGAATTCGCTGAATTACCGCGTCTTTTTGAAGGATACCGTGGGTATTGCATCTGCCAACCTGGGTATATCTAACATTTACCGCACCATGGGTGATTTTAAAAACGCTGTAAAATATGGTCTGGAGGCTGAAAAGGCAGCGCTTCAGGTAGCTGACACCAGCGGACTGGCACGCATTTACAATGCCCTTGGATTGATTTTCAAGCAGCAGCAGGATTATGATAAAGCGCTTGAATATTATGGTAAATCACTCGAGCAGGTTCGCAGAATTACAGATGGAACCATGGAATCAGGTGTCTATTCGAATATAGGAAGTGTTTACCAGGAAAAGAAATGGTATGACAGTGCATTGGTATATCATCACCTGGCGCTGAACATCCGTTTGAAAAATCAGGATTACATGGGGCTCGGCACCAGCTACGGAAACCTTGGGCTGATTTTTCTGGACGAGCAGAATTTTGACTCGGCATTTTATTATACCAACCTGGCACTTGAAAATTTTGAAAAGGTTCATTTTACTTCTGGTGAAGAACAGTGTTACTCTTCGCTGGGATATATCTGGCAAAAGAAAGGCAATCATCAGAAAGCGATATTGGCCTACAAAAAGGCTGAAGAGTATGCCCGAAAAGCAAATTTTTTACCAGACCTGATGGGCATTACCAAAGGGCTGGCTATTTCATACCTGGAATTAAAAAAGTATAAAGAGGCGTCTGATTACCTGATGAAGCACCTTGAATTAAAAGACAGTCTTGAAATAACCCAACAGCTTAAAGAAGTTCAAAAACTTGAAATGGAATTTGAGTATCAGCAAAAGCAGCTTGCAGATAGCCTAAAGCTGATTGAAAAAGAAAAACTGGCAGCGCTTGAAACAGAAAAGCAACGGCAGATTAATGAAGAACAGGCTGCCAGATTCAGGGTTTATACAGGGGCAGGTATTGCCGTTCTGGTTTTGATATTATCGGTTGTTTTTATTTTGTACCGCAGCAATCAAAAGCAAAAACAATTCAACGAAATTATTGCAGAGCAAAAAGCGGTGGTGGAAGATAAAAATAAAGAGATCACCGATTCAATTAATTACGCCAAGCGAATTCAGGAAGCTATTTTACCACCCGCTGCGCTGGTGGAAATACATTTGCCCGGCAGCTTTATTTTTTACCAGCCTAAAGACATTGTTGCCGGTGATTTTTATTGGCTTGAATCCTTCGCCAAGGCTTCGGATTCTGATGGGAGTTCATACGCTGGCGCTTCGGATTCTGAAAGAGGGAAATATATTTTGGTTGCAGCTGCTGATTGTACCGGGCATGGTGTACCGGGTGCAATGGTAAGTGTTGTTTGTTCCAATGCGTTAAACAGAACGGTCAAAGAACTGGGCATTAAAACCCCGGCAAAAATTCTGGATAATGTGCGTACAATGGTTATTGAAACCTTTGAAAAAAGTGAAAATGAAGTGAAAGACGGAATGGATATTGCACTGCTTTCAATCCGCCAGGACACGGCACCCGGAAAGTGGAACGTTCAGTTTGCCGGCGCCAATAACCCGGTTTGGATCAGCAAAAAAAATACGTCTGAAATGCTTGAAATTAAAGGTGACAGTCAGCCGGTTGGTAAGTTTGCCAACCTGAGTCCCTTTACAAATCATACACTCGTACTTGATTCAGGAGACACCCTGTACATATTTACAGATGGTTATGCCGATCAGTTTGGCGGCCCCAAAGGCAAAAAATTCAAGGCGGCTAATCTCAAAAGTCTGCTTCTTGGCGCAAAAGATACCTCTATGGCCGCTCAGCACAATCTGCTGGCGAACACCCTGCGTGACTGGAAAGGGAATCTGGAGCAGGTGGATGACGTTTGTATTATTGGTATCCGCCTGTAGCCGGGGTACGAATAAGGCCCTGCCACAGGGTTGGTTATCCGTTTTTTCCGATTGGTAATTAAACCGTTAAAAATCAATGAATACTTGCTGTTTAATGCCTTTGGTACAAAGCAAACTAATCCCTTTATAATAAACGTTTAAGCCTGAAATAGCGTTCCCGGCCGGAGATGTCACAATTATTCTTAACTTTGCGCTCTTTTTGTTCATTAAAAACAAGGGATCATCTATGAAATTATCAGCTTTTGATTTTACGCTTCCTGAAAACCTGATTGCCCAGCACCCGTCGCCAAACCGTGATGAGTCTAAACTTATGGTGCTTGACCGCAAAAAGCAAACCATTACACACCGCATGTTTAAAGATGTGCTGGAGTATTTTGATGAGGGAGATGTAATGATAATGAATAACACCCGCGTTTTCCCGGCCCGTCTTTATGGTAATAAAGAAAAAACAGGTGCACGTATTGAAGTTTTTCTGCTGCGTGAATTAAACCGTGAAAGTTTACTTTGGGATGTTTTGGTTGACCCGGCCCGTAAAATTCGTATTGGAAATAAACTTTATTTCACGGACGATGATTCATTGGTTGCTGAGGTAATTGATAACACAACGTCACGCGGTCGTACCATTCGTTTTTTGTTTGACGGATCATACGAAGAATTTAAGGCAAAAATTACCGAACTGGGTGAAACACCAATTCCGCCGTATATCAAAAATTTGCGTGATGTGGTGCCGGCTGATGAAGACCGTTACCAGACCATTTATGCCAAGCATGAAGGTGCTGTTGCAGCCCCTACAGCAGGTTTGCATTTTAGCCGTGAACTGATGAAACGTCTGGAAATTAAAGGCGTAAATTTTGCAGAACTTACCTTGCACGTCGGGCTTGGAACGTTCAGAACCGTAGAGGTTGAAGATCTGACCAAACATAAAATGGATTCAGAACAGTGTGAGATTGATCAGAAATGTGCAGATATAGTAAACAAGGCAAAAGCAAATAAAAAACGGGTGTGCGCTGTTGGAACAACTACCATGCGGGCTATTGAAACCAGTGTTTCAACCGGAAATACATTGAAACCTTATTCCGGCTGGACCAATAAATTTATCTTTCCACCGTATGATTTTGCTATTGCAGATTCGATGATTACGAATTTTCACACGCCGCAGTCAACCCTGTTGATGATGATTTCTGCTTTTGCAGGACATGATCTGCTGATGAAAGGGTACCAGGAGGCGATTAAGAAAAAATACCGTTTCTATTCGTATGGTGATGCCATGCTGATTATCTAGGCACTCAAAATAATTTAGAAGAGAAGCAGGTCGTAGTGATCTGCTTTTTTTGTGAATTTTTCCCGCAACGCTTGCGCCAAAGCTTATGCTTACGCCGGAGCTTCAGCGTAGGAGCCAGATTCCGCCAGGGCGGACGCAGATAAAAGGCGCAGATTTTCGCCAGTTTTTCAGAAAAGATCAGCGCCTTTCAGCGAAATTTTTCTGCGCAAATCAGCGGGGAAAACGATCTTCAAAAAATGAAATAAAAAACCGCCACGAATACACGAATAGATTCGAAAAAAATTCGTGCATTCGTGGCAACAAAAAATCATTGCTTACTAAAATCTGATTTTCTGCGCGAATTTGCAGGGAAAACAATCAATCCAGAAAATCCATGATCACCTTGTAAAACTCTTCCGGCGCTTCAGCATGAACCCAGTGCCCGGCACCATGAATGGTATGTATTTTTGAATTTGGAAATTTGGCAGCAATCTCATCAAAATCACTCTCCAGAATGTAGTTTGACAATTCACCGCGGATAAACAACGTCTCAACCTGAATTTTGTCAAACGGAATCGCTACCAGGATATTTGAAATTTCACGTTCCAGTACCGGTAAATTTATGCGCCAGGCCAGCTGAACACCGGGTTCAACCCAATATAGGTTTTTCAGCAAAAACTGCCTTACACCAAACTGTGGAATATAGGCCTCCATTTTTTTTTCTGCCTCAGTGCGTGATTTTACAACAGAAAGATCAATGGCATTCAGTCCCTCCAGAATCTGATCATGATGCATGGGGTAAGCTTTGTGTGAAATATCTGCCACCACCATTTTATGAATCAATTCAGGATACTTTGCAGCAAAACCAATGGCGGTTTTTCCACCCATGGAATGACCAATGATGTTGATACCGGTTTCACCAAGATCTGTAACCAGTTCGTGAAAATCTTCCACCATTAAGTCATAGCTGAAATCATCTGTATGCGGGCTGTGTCCATGGTTACGCTGATCAACAAAATACACTTTGTATTTTTCAGCAAATTTTTTTCCAAGGGTCTGCCAGTTGTCGGATGATCCAAATAAGCCGTGCAGAATAAAGAGTGGTTGTCCTTCACCAATTGTCCGGTAGTGGAGTTTCATAGTTTTAGGATTTAGTTCATTTTTGGGGATAGCATTGTTAATTGGTAAGTTTCATTACTAACTCCTAAATCCCAAATCCTAACTCCCGTTTATACATTTTAATGGTATTCTCCAACCCCAGGTATAAGGCATCTGAAATCAATGCGTGACCAATAGAAACCTCAAGCAGTGAGGGAATATTTTTGGAAAAATAATTCAGGTTCTTTAAACTCAGGTCATGCCCGGCGTTGATTCCCAGTTTGCATTGATCTGCAATTTTTGAAGCGGCGATATAAGGTGCAATGGCAGCAGCCGGGTTGATTACAAAATGCTCAGCGTAGGGGCCGGTATAAAATTCAATTCGGTCAACACCTGTTAGTTGAGCACCTTCAATAAGGGCGGCATCTGTTTCAATAAAAAGAGAGGTTCGTACGCCCAGTGATTTGATTCGCTGAATAATGTCAACCAGAAAATTCTTATGTTTCAGGGTGTCCCATCCGGCGTTGGAAGTGAGTACACCGGGTGGGTCAGGTACCAGTGTGGCCTGGGCGGGACGAATGTCTTCAATAATTCTCAGAAAACGCTCATCCGGGTAACCTTCAATGTTAAATTCAGTGGTTACAATCTTTGCCAGCGCATAGGTATCTGCTGTCGTGATGTGTCTTTCATCCGGCCGGGGGTGTACGGTAATACCATCAGCCCCAAATAATTCGCAATTGCGTGCGGCTTCAATGACATCGGGAATACTGCCTCCCCGTGCATTCCGCAGGGTAGCAATTTTATTAATATTAACGCTCAGTTTTGCTGCCATTTCAATTAAAATGGTGAATTTTGAATCAAATTTAGAAACTAATACCGAAACAGCAGTTGTAACGGGCCTGCCAAATTCCCGTTAACTGTTGTAAAGCAGCCCGGGGCTTTCTTTTAAGCATTAATTTTAAAACCCGCATACTGTTAAAGCGCAAATATTCGTTTCTTTATAGCAACTTAAGCCATTAGCATGCGTGCAGATGAACTCATATCGGAAATGATTCCGCCCATTAAATTCTCAGAAACGGGTGAGAAAGCACTGAACTGGATGAATGAATTCAGAGTCAGTCATTTACCCGTTGTAGAAAAAGGAGAGTACATTGGCCTGATTGGTGAGAATGATATTTATGACATGCCGGATCCTTCCAAAAAACTGAAGGATTATTTTGCGGCATTGCCACGCCCGTTTATTTATGCTGACCGGCATGTGTATGAGCTCATGAAGGTTATTGCAGATCATAAAATAACGGTTGTTCCTATTCTGAATGAAAAAGACGAATACCTGGGTTGTACGGATTTGTTGTACCTCATGTCACAGATTACGGCTATTAATTCTATCAATGAACCGGGTGGAATCCTGGTTCTGGAAATGAATCAGCATGATTACACACTGACTGAAATTGCCAGAATTGTAGAAGAAAACAATGCAAAAATTCTGAGTTCATTTATTACTTCACTTCCTGATTCAACACAAATTGAAGTAACGCTGAAAATTAATACCACAGATCTCGACCGGATTATCCAGACCTTTAACCGGTATGATTACCACATCAAAGAAACTTATCAGAAAGGCCGTTTCCATGACGACCTTAAAAAACGCTACGACGAGCTGATGAATTTTTTAAACATGTAAGCTATGCGGGTAGGCATTTATGGCAGACATTTGAATGATTCTTTTGTACCCAACATTCAGGAGTTGTTCAATACACTCAGAATGTTTGGCTGGAGTGTTATGATTTACGAACCATTTTTTGCGAGCCTGAAAGACCGCATTACAATGGATACCGAGCCCCTGTTTTTTAATAAACACGCTGAAATCTGGGGAAAGATTGACTTGCTTATTTCCATTGGCGGTGATGGCACATTTCTTGAAACCATCCATATTGTCAGAGACAGCGGCATTCCGGTTTTAGGCGTAAATACAGGCCGTTTGGGCTTTCTGGCGTCAACGCACAAAGATGAAATCAGAGAGGTGCTTCAGTTCATCCAGGAAGATAAATACCGCCTGCAGAGTCGTTCAGTACTCACCCTTGAAACCAAAGAAAATTTATTTGGTTCAACCAATTTTGCATTGAATGAATTAACGGTGCATAAAAAAGACAGTTCATCCATGATTACCATACATGCCTATTTTGGTGATTTGTATTTGAATTCATACTGGGCAGATGGTTTGATTGTAGCTACACCAACCGGTTCCACAGCATACTCGTTGAGCTGTGGCGGACCTATTATGGTACCGGGCTCGCGGAGTTTTGTGATTACCCCCATTGCACCGCATAACCTCAATGTGCGGCCCATTGTTGTGCCGGATGATCGTACCATTCGCCTGAAAATTGAAGGCCGCGGCAATGAAGAGTTTTTATGTACGCTTGATTCGCGCTCAGTGACCATTGATTCATCAATTGAACTGCATATCAAAAAAGCAGGTTTTGAATTGAACGTGGTGCAGACTGACAATCAGAATTTCCTGAATACCATTCGCAAAAAAATGATGTGGGGGCTTGACTCGAGGAATTGATTTTTTTATAATTGAAATCGTAGGGACAGGTCGCGACCTGTCCCTACGATTTCACAAAAACATTCTTAGTCTCAGTAAAAAACCGCAATGCTTCAAAACCGCCTTCACGCCCCACACCGGAAGCTTTGACACCGCCAAAAGGCGTGCGTAAATCACGCACTAACCAGGAGTTGATCCAAACAATTCCGCTTTGAAGGTTATCTGCAACGCGGTGTGCTTTTTTCAGGTTGGTAGTCCACACTGTTGCAGCCAAACCGTATTGCGTTGAGTTAGCCATCATCAATGCTTCTTCTTCTGTATCAAACGGTGTAATGGTAACCACCGGGCCAAAAATTTCTTCCTGGTTCACGCGGCAGTTGTATGAAAGCCCTTCAATGATAGTTGGCTTCAGGTAATAGCCGTCTTTGTATTCTCCTTCCAGCAGCACACGTTCTCCACCGGTGAGTATGGTTCCGCCTTCTTCTTTGGCAAGCTGAACGTAAGCGAGTATTTTTTGCATGTGGCTTTCTGAAACAACGGCACCCAATTTGGCTTTAGGGTCGGTTGGATAAGATACCAGCGAATTTTTGGTTTTTTCTACAAACGCCGCCTTGAATTTTTCGTAAATGGGTCGCTCAATAAAAATGCGTGATCCGCAAAGGCAAATCTGTCCCTGGTTGGCAAAAGATGAGCGCATGGTGGTAGAAAGTGCATCGTCAAAATCACAGTCGGCAAAAATGATGTTCGGATTTTTTCCGCCAAGTTCCAGCGATAATTTTTTAAACATGGGTGCAGCAATAGACGAAATCATTTCACCGGTTTTTGTACCGCCGGTAAATGAAATGGCTTTGATTTTGCGGTGGCGCGTCATGGCATCACCCACTTTGTGACCAAGTCCGTGCAGTATATTCAAAACTCCCGCAGGCATACCTGCTTCGATGCAAATTTCAGAGAGCATAAAAGCAGTCATGGGGGTTATCTCAGAAGGTTTTGCAATAACGCAATTACCCGCTGCCAGGGCCGGTGCAATTTTCCAGGTGAACAAATAAAGCGGCAGATTCCAGGGTGAAATGCAACCAACAATGCCAATAGGTTTGCGGGTAGTATAGTTGAATCCTTCTGATTCCATGTAATGCGACTCAGAAGCAAAGTGCAGAATAGCGGTTGCAAAAAATTTAAAATTGCTTACGGCTCTTGGAATGTCTACTGATTTTGCCAATGAAAGTGGTTTACCGTTATCGAGTGATTCTGCTTCGGCAAAAATATCCAGCCGCTGTTCTATCAGCTGTGCCACTTTTAGCATAACGTCTGACCGTTTTTCTTTTGACCAGGATGACCATACCGGAAAAGCTTTCTCCGCGGCCTCAACAGCCAGCTCCACATCTTCAGCCGTGGAGTCGGGAATCATTGAATAGACTTTTCCCCTCGATGGGTCTATGTTTTCAATGTATTTGTCGAAAACCGGTGAAACCAGTTGACCATTGACGTAATTTTTTATAACTTTCATATGCTTTTGCGAGAAGACACAACTAACTTTGCCTGAAGTAAGCACCCAAAATTAGTTCAGGCACTAAACACAGCAGACAACGAAACAACTACAAACGTGTTCATTTTGGGTATAAAATTACACATATTATTGCTTGCCGCAATGTTTTCCAATGCCGCAGTTCTGGCCCAGGAAAAATTTCTGAGCATTAAAGGTGTTTTGCTGGAAGAAGAGACGAAGACTGAACTCACCGATTATTCCATTAAAGTAGTGCAGGACCGGCTGGATTCAACAACTACCAGTTTTGCAAAATCAGAATTCCAGGTCTGGGCACCAGCCAACCGCCGTTCAACGGTTTATTTCATGAAAGAAGGGTATGTGACCAAACAGGTTTATATTGATGCCTCCTATATTCCATCCATCGCCTTTAAGGAAAAACAACAGATTGAATTGCGCATTCTGATGACACCTTCAGCAAAAGCAGGTAAGCGCAACTTCAGTAAACCTATCATGACGGCACAGTATGAGGCATCTGAAAATTCTTTTTCCGTAAAAGAAGAAGAGATTGGAAGTATATCGTCGTTACCCGCTGATTATAATCCGCCTTTTCCAACGCCGGTTGATACGTATAAAGGCGTTCAGCCAACGGTAAATGATCTGGGACTTACGCTGACCTACAACAAGGATAAAGCAAAAACAGGCTCTGAATTTTCAAGGGTGATACAGGGCATTTTATTTGCCGACATGAACTATTGTTTTTTTAATGAGCGCACCAATGATGCAAATGTCATACTGGCTAAACTTGCAGCTATTGCACCGGATGAATGGTCCAACATGAAGCCCTTTGATTCACCGGAATATGGGAAAATTATTATGCGAACGGTAAACCGTGAGCAATGCGCTGATACACTTTTTGCACTGAGTGTTTATGTTGAAACAAGCCGGCTGATTTTTGAAAATTTCACCAGTGATACCAAAGTAATGGTACACCTCAAAAAGTTGAAAGATGTTTTGAATAACTACAAACCGGTAAACCTTTCAGAAACTCAAAACAGTTTGGTTGAATCAATCCGGGGTATGGTACCGCTTATTCTGGAGTTAGAAAAAAAATACACCGATGCGCTAAAGATCAAGGCCGATTTTGATTTGAATGCAGACGCCGTTTTCGCAGAACTTAAGCAGAAGAATCTGGCGGTGTATCAGGTTATGATTGAGTGATCCCCCCCTTTATATTCCGCCCCTACAGGGCGGTGTTGTGTTGGTCTCCTCCTGCGTCGTTACCGGGATTTCGTCCCTAACGGGACGATTTGGGGGATTTCTTGTGAAATCCGTTATGGGGTATGGTTTCTGGTTTGTTTTAGTATGGTGTGTTATTTCGTTCCTGGCGGGACGACTTGGGGATTTCTTGCGAAATCCGCTACGGGGTATAGCTTCTGGTTTGTTTTAGTGGGTGTATTATTTCGTCCCTGGCGTGACGAGTTGGGGGATTTCTTGCGAAATCCGTTATGGGGTATAGTTTCTGGTTTGTTTTAGTGGGGTATTATTTCGTCCCTGGCGTGACGAGTTGGGGGATTTCTTGCGAAATCCGTTATGGGGTATAGTTTCTGGTTTGTTTCAGTGAGGGTATATTAATTTCGTCCCTAACGGGACGATTCAGGTTGTTTCTGCCCGGCATCGCCCCATCGGGGCGAAACATCGGTGTCCCCAAGGTGATACCGGGCACGGCGCGCCGTAGGTGCGCAATATAACATCCGCAGGACAAAAACTCAATTCATCTTCTTACTTTCGCCTGCATAAGTTACGAAGAAAGAATGCCCAACACCTATTCAAAAATTCATCTGCAGTTTGTCTTTGCGGTAAAGTACCGCAGAGCACTCATCGACCCTTCCTGGGAACAGGAACTGTATAAATACATTACCGGAATTGTTCAGAATCACGAGCACAAATTGCTTGCCATTAATGGAGTACAGGATCATATTCATATTTTTGTCGGGATGCGGCCCAGTCAATCCATCTCAGACTTGCTGCGGGATATCAAGGGTGAATCATCGCTTTGGATCAACCAGCGAAAGTTTATTGACGCAAAATTTGAATGGCAAAGCGGCTACGGTGCGTTTTCTTATAGCCCGGAATCTGTAAAGAATGTCATCAACTACATTCACCGGCAGAAGGAACATCACACAAATACGCTTTTCAGGGATGAATACCTGGAGCTGCTCCGGTATCATGAAATTGAATACGATGAGCGTTATATTTTTCAGGATCCGGTCTAGAAAAAGAAAATTTTCCGATCACTAAATCCTAAACCCAAACACCGATATATCATCCAGTTGTTCCAAATCACCTTTCCATTCTTCCAGGTGGTGAAGTAGTTTTTCTTTTTGCACGTGCAGCGGCTCTGGCGAAATGGCCACAAGGAGTTCTTTTAATACTTTTGACTTGAGTTTTTTGCCTTTGGGTCCGCCAAACTGATCGGCATAACCGTCAGTAAAAAGATAAATCGTATCTCCCTTTAGCAGGGTGAATGTATGCAGTTGGAATGGTTTGGCATCTTTATAATTTCCAACAGGTTGTTTGTCTCCCTCCAACTCCGTCATTTCGCCATTACGGATAATGATAACCGAACTATTGGCACCGCTGAATTCAAGTAATTTTTCAGTCGCGTTTTTTCCGGTTGACCGCAGTGAAATAATTGCCGCATCCATGCCATCGTTTACCTGCGCGTTGTTTCGCTGAAAAGTTTCCAGTACAATTTCACGCGTTTTGTCCAGTACTTTTTCGGGCGAAGTCTGACCAAATTCACGTACTGATCTGTTCAGTGCATTGTAACAAACCACACTCACCATAGCACCCGGTACACCATGCCCGGTGCAGTCTGAAGAAGAGAAAAGAATACCGTCATTGATTTGCTGAATCCAGTAAAAATCACCGGCTACCACATCTTTCGGTTTATACAACACAAAGTTTTGCGGAATGAGCTGGTTAATCAGGTCTGCGGTTGGCAAAATAGCTTCCTGAATTCGCTTGGCGTAATTAATACTGTCTTTAATTTCTTTGTGTGTCTCTTCAAGTAAGGTGTGTTGCTTTTCAATTTCTTCTTTGCGATTTTCAGCTTCTATGCGTTGTTCTTCAATGATTGAATTTTGAGAAACAAGCGCCTTGTTTTTTACATCCAGTTCAGCTGTTCGTTCCTGCACTTTATTTTCAAGCGCAACTTGTTTGAGTTCCAGCTGGCGCGTTCTCAACCGCACAAAAAACCGCACTCCCAGTATGATAATAACTATAAAGATCAAACGTGCCCACCAGGTATGGTACCAGGGAGGTAAAATGGTAAAGTGATATTCCAGTACTGCACTTTCTACATTTGCTTCTCCAATTCCCTTGACCTGGAATGTATATTCGCCGTAAGACAAGTTCCGATATTCTGCCCACGCATCTTTGGAGGGTTGACTCCATTTTTCATCAACTCCCACTAAACGGTAGCTGAACCTGATTTTGTCAGAGTGCCAGCTTTTGGCTGAGAACATAAACGTGAGGTGATTTACATTTGGCGGCAATGTGAGTGCGGCAGGAATGTTCTTGAATTTTTCAGGGGTTTTGATTCCTTCAGCTAACGCTTCAAAATTGGTAAAAAGAGAATCGTAAATCGAATCTGTAAAGTTGTTATAATCCACAAAATTACCGTTGAGTTTGATGGTTTCCAGGGATATTTCAGGGGCCTTGGGTGTAACGTCAAAACTGCTCAGATTTTTCATCATCAACCCTTTTCCGGTTCCAAACCAGATGCGGTTTTTAGAATCTATGAAAACGCTGCGTGGAATAAAGTCTGCACCCAAAAGGCCATCAAACTGTGTAAAAAGCCGGGCGTCGTAATTTTCAGGATTCCAGGTTGTGGGTTGCACATTTTCTTTCAGTTTAAGATAAAGCATTCCGTTGGCAGTAAAAATCCAGTAGTTTTTATCCTTGTCCTGGATGGCAGAAACAACATTTTTATCCGGCAGCAGATTTGCCAGGTCAAATCTTTCAACCTTACCGTTTATCAAAAGATTGATTCCTTTTTTTCCAAGAATCCAGAGATTGTGAAACGAGTCTTCATAAAAAGAATTTACATGATTGCTGAGCAGTCCTTCGTTTTCGGTAATGTGCATGAAATGCGTCCCGTCATAGCGGGTTATGCCTTCTCCATCGGTTGCTATCCAGAGTGTTTGTTGCTGATCGGTAAAAAGGTCATTGATGATAAAGTTGTGGAGGCCTGACCGGGCGTTGAAAACGGTAATTCCTTTTTCATTGAGCCGTGCAGAACCAACGTTTATGGCACCCATCCAAAGTTCACCGGAACCCCGTTCACAGATGGCAGAAATGTTGTGATCGTGTATGCCCTGGTTTCGTCCAAAAACGCGAATGCTGTCATTCCAAATGCGGAAAATTGCGTGATTCATGCCGCTAAACCAGATGTCATTATTCCGGGCCCGGTAAACCTCACTGATTTTGCTGCTTTCTTCTTTTTCGTTGTCTTTGATATAAAGTTTCAGAAAAGAAGTATCGTCAAAAAAAACCACTCCCTTGTCGGTTGCAAAAATCATGCGTCCGTCTTCCATCTCGGTAATGGCATTTACAACTTTGCTGTTCAAACCGGCTGACTCATCAAAATAATCGAATGAATTGGGATTATACCGGCACAACCCGCCGCCTTCTGTGGCAAACCACATATTCCCTGACGGATCTTCTGCAACATCTACTACTGAATTGGAAGGCAGGCCGCCCAACTCTGAAATATTCATGACTGATTTTCCGTCATAACGAAAGACTCCGTTTTGCATACTCGCAAACCAGATATTTCCTTTTGAATCTTCAACCATTTTTGCAACCTGCCCTGTTTTGGCCCCGACCGGGTAGTTAATACCAACCAGTGAATCTGCGGTGAGATAACGCATGTCACTCCAGTTTCCAATCCAGAGCCTGCCTTGTGAATCGTTGAAGAGACTGATCAGGTATCCGTCATTTGTTCCGAATTTTTGTCCGTGATGGCGAATTGATTTGCCGTCATACGAATAAAGTCCTTTGCCATTTGTTGCAACCCACACAACGTCTTTTTCATCTACAGCCAGGTTGAGTACCCGCATTTCAAATAACCCCTGTTCGCGGTCAAAGGTGGTAACAGATTGGCCGTCAAATTTTGAAATTCCGCCACCCCACATACTCAACCAGATATTCCCATGAGAGTCTTCATCAATGGCCGTGATTGAATTTTTTGGTAAACCATTCTGGTCATCTAGTATCATCAGGTTTGTACCATCGTATTTGGCAACCCCGCCATACTGGGTCCCTATCCAGATATTTCCTTTTGAATCTTCAAATAATCTGGAAATCATTTCATCCGGCAGACCATTTTCAGAGGTGTAAGAGGTAACAAACTTTCCATCAAACCGGCAAAGCCCTTTCTGGGTTCCAAGCCACATAATTCCATCGCGGGTAAAGAGTAGTGCTGTAATGTACGATGAGGGGAGCCCGCTTTCTGTGTTCAGGTACTGAATATCAACCCGTGCATTTTCTTTGCGCCTTAACGGACTAACCGCGGTTGGAACAGAGGCCTGAAGCAAAACAATTTTTGGTTCATACGTTTCTGTTACCGGCAAATCAAAGGTGTCTTCACCCGGTGTGGTGATTTCAAGACTGTCATAATATACCGGTTTTTTGTTGTAATATACCGAGTCAAATATGTATTGATATTTCGGGCTTTTTTCAGTTCTGAAACTTACACCGCTATAAGCGGAATTCATCTTGTATTTAGCCGTGTCTTTCCATTCTCCTTCCAATTGAAAAGGGACATTGGTATAAACCGTGTCACCGTTTGCGGAACTGATAAAAAAGGCAGAATCAGTTTTTGATGCATTGTCAGACAAGGCAGGTTCTGAATTTTTCGGATTACACGAAAACAAAACCTGGGTTATAAGAATGACAAAGGCAGAATATAGATAAGGTCTCACAGTGCTTTTTGGGTGCAACGAAGATAATTAAAATAATAGTTTCTGAGCATCGTGTACGTGAGTCTTCGCCGGGTTCTGTGAAAGCGGTTTTTCAATTTCGAAGCATGGAATTTGCTAAACTGATTAAACGATTTAGAATTGAACTTAAAAGAAACTAAATTTATTCCAGAAACGGGAGACCTGCGTTAAAATTACTTAAAGCCAAACGGGCTGAACCTTTTTTAAATTAACTTGTACAGAGAAATACAATTGATGAATCAGGGTATTACATGGACAATCTGGGGGCTTATGACGGCTCTTGCGCTGGTGTTGTTTCTGGTAACGGCCGAGTACCTGACATTCAGGCCTGATGTAAATTTTTTATTGGTGAAGCAGGACATTGTGAATGATACACTGTGGAGGCCTGCCTTTTATGTTCACGTTATTTCAGGAATGGCTGTTATTTTGATTGGTCCGTTCCAGTTTTTGAAATGGTTCCGTCATAAATTCATTAAATGGCACCGGCTGGGGGGCAAAATTTATGCCTACGGAATTTTAGTATTGGCAGCACCTTCGGGCCTGATTATGGCGTTTTATGCTGAGGGCGGAATTTGGTCAACCGTTGCCTTTTTGGTGATGAGCATACTTTGGTTTGTAACAACGCTGATGGCTGTTTTGAAAATCAGGCAGCGCAAGACAGAAGAGCACCGGGTGTGGATGATGCGCAGTTATGCACTTTCTTTTGCTGCAGTTACCCTGCGGTTACTGGTGCCGCTTTTATCACTTTACATTCACAATAATGATGATTTGATTACCGTTTCAACAGCCTGGCTGAGCTGGCTTTTGAACCTTTTGGTTGCTGAAGGCATGATTTTTGCGATGCAACGTAGAACGAATAAGCTCAAAATTACTACCTAACCTAAACTAATTATGAAAAAATCGTTGAGTCTGATTGTACTGAGTCTTGGTATTATAACCCTGTTCTCATTTATGATGTATTCTAATTCTGAAAAAGCGGTTTCAGATGCAGAATTTGACCTGGATACCCACATGGAAAAAATAGTATTCAAAGAAGTGGGTGTGCTTACCGGTTATGACGCCAAAAAATCATACAGCCGCTGCCCAAGTGGTCTTTCGTATTCAGAAGATCAGAAATCAACCGCCCAGGTTTCGTATGGGACAATTTATAATGCTGAAGGCTGCAGTCGTGAGCCTTTCTGCCAGTTCAAAATTATGATTGCCGAACGAAAAACATTTCTGAAAAAAACACCCAATGAGCCTTTTATTGCTATGAGTGATTTTGTGAAACGTGAGCAGGAAAAAAGAACTGCGAAATTTTAAAATACAATTTTGATAAATAGATAAACCCTGTTCGAATCCGGACAGGGTTTTTTATTGGATGGAATGGCTGGAACCGGCTGATGCTAATCAAAAATCCGTTTACCCAGCAATTGTTCAATTTCTGCCCGTTCAACCACTTCTTTTTCAATGAGCGTTTCAGCCAGGATTGTCAGTTCTTGTTTATGTTTGCTTAGAATAGCGCTTGTTCTTGTATACGCTTCATCAATAATACGCTGTACTTCCTCGTCAATTTTTTCAGCTGTTTTTTCACTGTACGGTTTTTGAAATGCAAATTCGGCCTGGCCGGTTGAATCAAAAAAGCTCATGTTTCGCAAGGTGTTACCCATACCGTAGTTAACAACCATGGCGTAGGCCTGTTTGGTGACTTTTTCCAGGTCGTCTACCGCGTTTGATGACACCTCGTTAAAAATGAGTTCTTCTGCGGCTCTTCCGCCCAGTGCAGTACACAAGGCATCCATAAATTTAGGTTGTGTAAAAATCTGGTTTTCATCCGGCAGATACCATGCTGCTCCAAGTGACTTGCCTCTTGGTATAACAGATACTTTCAATACCGGGTATGCATTTTTCAGAAACCAGCTGGTGGTAACATGCCCGGCCTCATGAAAGGCAATGCGTCTTTTTTCTTCCGGTGAAATAATTTTGGTGCGTTTCTCCAGTCCGCCAATAATACGGTCAATGGCATCCATAAAATCTTTTTTGTAAACCGCATCTTTTTCATTTCGTGCAGCAATTAAAGCTGCTTCATTGCAGATATTGGCGATATCAGCACCTGAGAATCCGGGTGTTTGTGCAGCAAGAATTTCTACGTTGACATCCGTTGCCAGTTTGAGTTGTTTCATGTGTACCGCAAAAATGGCTTTTCGTTCATGCAGGTTTGGTAATTCCAGGTGAATGTGCCGGTCAAAACGCCCGGGTCTTAACAACGCAGGATCTAAAATATCGCCCCGGTTTGTTGCTGCCAGAACAATAACACCGGTGCTGGTATCAAAACCATCCAGTTCAGCCAGCAGCTGATTCAGGGTGCTGTCCCGTTCTTCGTTTGCCTGGAATGCTTTTACACCGCTTCGGGCCCGTCCAATGGTATCAATTTCATCAATAAAAATAATGCTGGGGGCTTTGGCTTTTGCTTTTTCAAACAGGTCGCGCATGCGGGCAGCACCAACTCCCACATACATTTCAATAAATTCAGAACCGGTCAATGAAAAGAAAGGCACGTCTGCTTCACCCGCAACGGCTTTGGCCAAAAGTGTTTTGCCTGTACCCGGGGGACCAACCAGTAAGATTCCCTTTGGAATTTTTGCTCCCAGCTGATTATAACGCTGCGGTGATTTCAAAAATTTTACCAGTTCCAGTATTTCTTCTTTAGCCTCTTCAAGCCCTGCAATATCATTAAAGGTAACTCTTCCTTTTTCACCCTTTTCTGTAACCCTGGCCCGTGATTTATTGAAATTATAAATGGATCCCTGACCTCCTGAACCTAAACCGCCGCGCCGCAGTATAAATTGCCAGAAAAGGATAATAATACTCAGCGGAAGCAACCAGCTGATAAGGGTTATCCACCAGTTTGTCTCTTTGCTGTATGTTACTTCAATATGCTTGTCAGGCGGAAGGTTGGCCTGTGCAGTTTCAAGATCGTCGTGAAATGCGTCTACAGAACCAATGTTGAAAAAATAATGGGGGCCTGAATAGAATTTGCCGGAGAATTTTTGTTTGGGCAGGTTGTTGAATGAAACATTGTTCAGGCTGTCTTCTTTGATGTAAACTTCTACCCGTTCTTCATTGACAACAATTAATTTTTCAATATCACCGCTGTAAATGAGTTCGCGTTCAAACTGGCTCCAGGATATTTCCCGGGGCGCAGGCGCACCAAGAAGCCATATCAAAAGAATGCCTGCCAGCAGAATGAGATAAATCCAATAACGCAAGCGATAAATGGATTGAAGCCGGTCATCTGGTTTACCTGGTTTTTTTGTTGCCATAGCAGCCTGTTGAATTTGGTGGGTATAGTATCTGGTTAAGTGAAATAACGGTACACCTTGTTTAATAAACCAATATTACGGCAGTTGGTCAAAAGAACGCGGGTGAAAAATTAGTTTTAAGATTGATCTTTATCACTTTTAAACGGGCTGAATCAGCGTAACTTAGGACCATGGAAAAATTGGTCAACATTCATGCATGGCTCCTGCATAAGTCTGATAATCTACCGGTCAGCGGTGAGCGGTATAAGGTGCGGTTTTATGACAAGGATTTTATTCAGGATGATTTTTTGGGTGAATCTGTGCCAGACCAAAACGGTCATGTTATTGTTACCGTTGTGCGGGATGATTTTTCAGCGTCTGAATCCTTTTCTGAAAAATACCCGGATGTTTACTTTGAAATTTTTGCAGATCAGCAGCTGATTTTCAAAAGCACCATATTCCGCAACCTTCACCTGGAAGAGACAGAAGATATGCCGGCATCTGAAGGGTTACATTTTAACCTGGGCACATTTATTATCTGAGAACTGAATTAAAGATTGCTACGGCTTCTTCATCCGACACCTGTTCAAAATTTTCATAGAATGCACCAATGGCCTGAAAAAAAGGCGGGGCGTGCAGGCAGATGACGTGGTCAGCCACTTTTTTTAAATAGATGATCGTATCAGGCGGACCAACCGGTACTGCAACAATTAATTGTTTTGGTTTTTCATGCCGTATTAGTTCAATTGATTTTAGAAGCGTGTTTCCGGTGGCAACACCATCATCTGTGAGAATAACAATTTTACCTGCCAGGGAGGCCGGTTTGCGGTGTTTGTAAAACAACATCGTGCGCCGCTTCAATTCGGTCCTTATCCGTTCAACGGTTTTGTACAGGTCTGTATCAGTTATGTCAGCATTGCGGTTCAGGGTGATGTTCTGTAAACTTGCTGCACCAATTGCATATTCAGGGTTAGCAGGATGCCCGATTTTTTTGACCAGTGCAAGTTCAAGCGGCAACCCAAGTTTTTTTGCAATGACTGCGCCAGGCACAACACCACCGCGTGGAATTGCCACAACCAGTGCGTCGGGATTATTGGTGTAATCTTTCAGCTCTTCTGCCAGTTGTTCGCCGGCATCATTTCGGTCTTTGAACATGACGTTTCATTTATACTGCAAAAATACGATATGAACGGGAAAAAGGCTATTGACATTTATCTGTATGACCAACTAATATTTGTCATTTTAAATCGTAAATCGCCGGTTTATATTTGTACAAATTCAAGCATTCAGATTATGCAAAAGTTACCAGACATAGCAAAGAATTTTGTTCACACTCATTTTCAGGATGGCAATGTTCAACGCGTTGAGGAAAAAGTCAATCTATACGGTCACACCATTTACGGCGTATCAATTCATTGTGATGATATTATTTACTACGTAGAATTCAATGAGAAGGGAGACCTGGTAAGTTATGATACAAAGCCGTTTTTTGAAGACGACTATTTTGAAGGTGGATTTTATGGAAGCAGCGCAGGTTGACAGGGTATGACATTTCTTGTACAGACATATATTAATGTTCTTGAAAAGCAGGAAGATAAAACTCTTCCGGGGTTGGGGTATGTTGTAAAATTCTATGACCATGATGCGCTGAAAGATGATTTGTTGGCTGAAGCAGTACCAGATGATGCCGGAAAAGTATGCGCACAGGTTAAAGTTAAAAATTCCGTCAAAACAGGGTCTTTGCATGAAAGAATTCCGGTTCTCTATTTTACTGTTCTCAGGAACGGTAAAGAAATTTATAAAAGTGATGTATACAAAAACATTCGCTGGCAAATGCTGAAAAACGGTTCATTTGAAACCGTATTGGTTTTTGACCTGGGGACTATTGTAGTGTGAATCCTTCGTTCGTTTACCGGGGTGGATTTTCAGGTATCAGGTACTTTTCAAACCACGTCGCCGCCGCATGGGCTACTTCGTCCAGTTTCCCCGGTTCTTCAAATAAGTGATCGGCGCCGGGAATAATTTTGAGTTGTTTTTCAGATACCAGTTTTTTGAATGTGCGCTGGTTTAGTTCAAGCACATCCAAATCATTTTCACCCACCAGTAAAAGTACCGGTGCCACTACCTGGTCAACTGAAAGCAGTGCCAGATCGGTTCTGCCACCTCTTGAAACAAGTGCTTTAATCATGTATCCCAGTTTGGCGGCTGCGGTCAGTGCTGCGGCTGCTCCTGTGCTTGCGGCAAAATAGCCGATGGGAATTCCGCGCAGTTCTTTTTGCCCGGCAATCCAACCGGTGGTGCAAACCAGCCGCTCAGTGAGCAGGTGAATATCAAATCTGTTTTCGGTGATGCGGTTTTCTGATTCAGATAACAAATCAAACAAAAGGGTGCTAAATCCTGATTGGTTCAACATACCGGCTACCCATTTGTTACGCGGACTATGCCTGCTGCTTCCACTGCCATGCACAAACAAAATCAGGCCTTTTGGGTCAGGCGGTATTACCAGTTGTCCGTTGAGTGTTAAATGGTCAACAGGAACCGAAACCTCTTTTGAAATCATACAATTTTTGGTTTGGTCTGATCACGTTATGGAAGATTATTTTATGTCCGCAATGTGATTTACCTTCTGGTTGTTTGGTGTTTTAAACGTTAAATCCAGCCTGGCATATAAATGAGTGCTGTTGCGTTTTGCTGAAACTGCATGTAATTGTGTTTTTACAAAAACTTCCGGTGCGGTTTTCGTGGTCCGGTTCATAATTTCACCGCTGGCCATAAGGCCAAACAGCAGAAAGTATACTAGAAAAAAATAGGCTCCTGATCTCATAGTTCCAAAATTAAGACGCTCTATGCAGACAGCGAATGATGAAAATCAATCATCAGATTGATCTTTCAGGTTTTGATCAGCTGACCGGAACGGTATTCTATTGCCGGGTTTTAAGCGGGTACATGCTCCAGCATGCTTTATCAAAACCAGAACCTGAGTCAAAACCAGACACTGAAAAATATCACATTTCATCCGGTGTAAGAATCAATTTTTGTCGGAGGCGAAGTGTTTAGCTTTGAAACGTATAAATCAATAAGAAAAAGTATGAAAACAAAATATATAACAGGAGTGGCTTTGTGTTTCTTTTTTGCAACAGTAACGGCCCAGGAAAATGCTACCACTGAAGGTATGGGTGGCGGCGGGTTTACCATTGGCTATGGAAACATGGGCGTCCGTGATTTAAACACGTTTGTACCGGCTTCAGTACCATTTTTCAGCAATAATCAAATGCTTTTGGGTGGAACCGGTCATGGTGTTATTGGCAGACTTGTTATTGGCGGCAGTGGCTGCGCCATTTCTGGTGATCGTTTTGCAACGGACAGCCTCCGGGGAAGTATTTCAGGCGGGCAAGGTACTTTTGATGTAGGGTATATTCTGATAAATAAAAACAAGCTTAAATTTTTTCCCATGCTGGGTGTTGGCGGTGGCGGTTATGGAATCAGTATTTCCAAAAATATTCCGCTTTCAGCAACAACTGTTTCACTTGACCCGGGGCAGGAAATTAACATCAGCCAGGGAGGTATTGTAACAGATATTTCATTGAACCTGTATACCATTCCCGCATTGGCATATGACAAAGAGGAAAATTCGTATGGCGGTTTTATGATTGGTTTACAGGTGGGTTACCTGTTCAGTGTTCCAAATTCGTTATGGGGGTATTCAGGAGGTGATATTACCGGCGGACCTAGTTTCGGTTTAAATATGCCTTACGCAAAACTGGTGCTGGGCGGTTTTGGTTTTTCCAAAACGACGAACTGATCAGGGTACTTCTCAGAATTAACCTAAAGGCAAATTTGTTCTGTTTTGAAAGGGTATCATCGCTGGTCGCTGATTGCTGAAAACACGAAAGAAATTTCGTGTTTTTTTATTTTTTAATCAATGTGTTTGCGTTCCTTCTCCAGCATTTTATTCTTTTTCTTGAAGTAATGCCTGACCAGAAAATTGTCCTGAAGTGCTTTCATGCTCTCTTCAAAATCACTTGCCCCGTTGCGTGCGCTTTGAATTGTTTCAGTGAGGTTAACGGCAAGCGTGGTATCATTCAATAGCGTGCTCAGTGTCCCTTCTCCGCTGAGCAGGCGGTCTGAGATGGATTGCAGATCTGCAGTAAAATAAACCAGTGAATCAGATATCAATTGAATGTTTGCTGCGGTTTGGTTCAGTTCTGTTGCTATGGTCGAATCGGTAATCAATGCTCCCAGTGTTCCTTTGCCTGACTGAACATCGCTGACAATGGCATTCAGTTCAGCTGCAACCAGGGCAGTATAGCTGCTGGTCTGTTTTATATTTACCAGAATTGCTTTTATATTTTCTGAAGCAGCTGTATCTGTCAAAACACTCCATACTGAATTGGGACTGCTCATCTGGTCCGTAAAAGTTCTCAGGTTGGACACAATGACTGCAATATCTGCGTTGGTTTGTGTTAATGTGCGCAAGGCATCATCAGCTTCCAACGGTTCGCTTGTTTTCAGAATATCACCCTCTTCAACCTGCGGAGACGGCACACCCGTTGGCGTAATATTCACCAGTTTATTCCCCATGAGTCCGTCTGTTCCAATAGAGGCAAGTGCATTTTTGTGGATAAATTTCTGCGATTCCAGTTCTATGGCCATGTCAACCTTTACGGTTGTATCATTTATAATTTCAATGTTTTTTACGGTTCCTACATCAATTCCATCAAACCGCACATTATGACCAACCATTAGTCCGTTTACGTTTTGAAAATAGGCGCTTATGCGAAAGGTTGAACCAAACAGGTTCTGCTTATCTCCAATAACGTAAAGAGCAATAATCAGCAGCGCTGTTCCGGCAATTACCATTGCCCCCAGCCGAATATTTTTTGATGTCTGATTGGCCATAGCTTAGTCAAAAAAGGATTTGATTTTAAGATCCGTTGATTTTTTCAGTTCATCGTATGTACCAATGGCGTAACAGGTACCATCGATGAGCATTACAATGCGATCTGCTGCAATGTGAATACAATTGAGATCGTGTGAAATAACCAGTGATGAGGTGTGGTACTTTTTCTGAATATCTACCATCAAATGGCCGATCTCTCTTCCTGTGATCGGATCAAGCCCGGTTGTAGGCTCATCGTACAAAATAATTTTGGGTTTAAGTATAAGGGTGCGTGCCAGGGCAATCCGTTTTTTCATGCCGCCTGAAAGTTCTGCCGGCATCATGTTATCAGTTCCGGGGAGCCCCACATTGACCAGCGCTTCGCGGACAAGCTCATCTACTTCAGCTGCTGTTTTTTGAATGCCGTGACGCCGCAATGGAAATTCCAGGTTTTCACGAACCGTCATGGAATCATAGAGGGCGTTGCTCTGGAATAAGAAGCCGGTTTCCATACGCATTTTGTCAAGTTCAACGCTGTTGAGATCGGTAATGTTTGTTCCAAAAATCTGGATTGTTCCGGCATTCGGTTTTATTAATCCGATAATACATTTTATAAGTACAGATTTTCCGGAACCGGATTTTCCAAGCACAGCATAACTTTTTCCGGCGGGTAATTCAAAACTGAAATGACGCAATACATGATTGTCTCCAAATGAGACGTCCAGGTTGCTGATTTGAATGGCAATTTCAGCATCAGCTGCGGGCGCATACGTGGTATGATTTTTTTTCCGGTTCATAAATCAGGTGAGCCCTGCCAGGTCGGTAATCTGTACTGCAATGAGGTCAATGATGAATACCAGCAGCGAAGAAATTACAACGGCAGCATTTGCTGACCGGCCGACGCCTTCGGTCCCTTTTTTAGAATTAAATCCCTGGTAACAGCCAATGATGCCAATGGCAAAACCAAAGAAAAAAGTTTTCAGAATAGATGGCATAATATCGCTGTAGGTTAATGTTGCAAACACCTGGTTCCAGTATAAATCCCAGCTTACAACCCCGCGTATGTTTGAGCCCAGGTAAGCCCCGTAAAGTGAAACGGCATCAGCCAGCACCGCCAGAATTGGAATCATAAGAATGGTTGCCATAACGCGTGTTACCACCAGGTATTTGTAAGGGTTTGTACCAGAAACTTCCATGGCATCAATTTGTTCAGTTACTTTCATGGAGCCAAGTTCGGCGCCAATTCCCGAACCAATTTTTCCGGCGCAGATCAGTGCGGTAATTACCGGTGCAATTTCACGCACCAGTGAAACCGATACCATTTTAGGCAGCCAGGCTTCAGCGCCAAACTCTACCAATGTGGGGCGTGATTGAATGGTAATTACCAGGCCCATAATAAATGCCGTAATTGCTACCAGTCCCAGTGATTTGTAGCCAATAAAAAAACATTGCCGCAGAAATTCGGCAAATTCAAACCGCGGACGCAGTATTTCACGAAAGAACTTTGTGGTAAAACGGGTTACCTCGGCAATTTCGGTCAAAAAACGAACTAGTCCGGCTGGGAGCATGGTTATTGGTGTTTTGGGGCATGTACACGCTAAATTTCCGACGTGCGCGTTATTCTGTAAAAGAACGAATTTAACGCGATTGCAGTAATGACTTGACCGTTTCGGATGAATGACTAATGTCAGTTACGGTACTGCTTGCCGGTAACAGATATACAGATACAGAAATAAAATTGCCTATTCAATAGCAAGCCTGTTTTTAGGCTCACCGTCACGAATTTCAGCCTCGGCTATTTTAATATTTTCAATACCGCGAATGAGCGCATCGGGATTAAAGGAAATACTGTTAATGCCTTCTCTCACCAGGAACATTGCAAACTCCGGAAAATCACTCGGGGCCTGACCACATAATCCAATTTTGGTTCCTTTTTTGCGCGCGGCGCGAATAACCTGTGAGATAAGTTTCAGCACCGCGGGATTGTTTTCATTGAACAGCGGGCTGACCAGTGTTGAGTCTCTGTCAAGTCCAAGGGTAAGTTGTGTCAGATCATTGGAACCAATCGAAAATCCGTCAAACACATCGGCAAATTCTTCTGCCAGCAAAACGTTACTTGGAATTTCAATCATGGTGTAAATTTCCAGGTTCTGATCGCCGCGTTTCAGACCATATTCAGCCATCAGGCCAACTACTTTTTTTCCTTCTTCAACGGTTCTGCAAAAAGGAATCATGAGTTTTACATTGGTGAATCCCATTTCATTCCGCACTATTTTCATTGCTTCGCATTCCAGCCTGAAACCGTCTTTGTACAGTGGGCTGTAATAACGTGAAGCTCCCCTGAACCCAATCATCGGATTTTCTTCTTCGGGCTCAAACTGTTTGCCGCCAATCAGGTTGGCATACTCGTTTGATTTGAAATCACTCATACGAACAATCACATCTTTTGGATAAAAAGCAGCAGCAACAGTTGCTACAGCCTGTGAAAGCAAGTCAATAAAATAATCAGGTTTGTGACTGTATAAATGGGTGAGTTCTTCAATTTTTTGTTTTGCCTCGCGATCTGTTAATTCATCAAATTTAAGCAGCGCCATGGGGTGAATTTTGATGGTGTTGCTCACAACAAATTCCATGCGCATCAGGCCAATGCCATTGTTGGGAAGGGCAGCATGCTGAAATGCTTTATCCGGATCAGCCAGAATAAACATGACCTGTGTTTCAGGCAACGTAATTTTTGAGGTATCAATTATTGTTTTTTCCCATGGTAAAATGCCGTCGTAGATTACTCCGTTTTTTCCTTCAGCGCAGGATACGGTAATAGTTTGCCCATCTTGAATAACGGTGGTTGCATTACCGGTTCCAACAACTGCTACCACACCCATTTCGCGGGCAACAATGGCTGCATGACTGGTTCGTCCGCCTTTATTGGTAACGATGGCTGCCGCTTTTTTCATAATCGGATCCCAATCCGGATTTGTTATATCGGTAATCAAAATATCACCCTGCTGCAGTTCAGCAGCATCTTTTGGATCTTTCAGAATTTTGGCGTGGCCCGTTGCAATTTTTGAACCGAGTGCAATACCTTTTGTAAGAACGGTACCTTTCTCTTTCAGGGCATAACTGTAAATCAGGTGCGGGTCTGTTTTGTTGGAATGAACGGTCTCAGGCCTGGCCTGTACAATGTATATTTTTGAGGTGAAACCATCTTTGGCCCACTCAATATCCATCGCACACTTGTAATGCTTTTCAATAATCAGCGCCCATTTTGCCAATTGTTCAACTTCTTCATCTGTGAGAATAAACTGGTTTTGTTTTTCAACCGGTGTAGCCACATTGGTAATGTTTGAAGCGGGGTGATGATTTAAATGATCGGTATAGATCATGGTTTTGAGTTTGCCTCCCAGCTTTTTTGAAATAATGCTTTTTTTCTGATGCAGAAGTGCCGGTTTGAAAACAATAAATTCATCGGGATCAACAGTACCCTGAACAATGTTTTCACCCAGTCCCCAAATGCCATTTACCACCACCACATCTTTGAAACCACTCTCAGGTTCCAGTGTAAAAAGAACACCGGAACAGCCTGCATCAGAACGCACCATTTGTTGAACTCCGACTGAAAGGGCCACATCCATGTGTTTAAATCCCTGGTCAAAACGATATTTGATTGCCCGTTCTGTAAACAAAGATGCCAGGCATAATTTATAAGCATTCACTACTGATTCGGGTCCGCTGATATTGAGGTAGGTCTCCTGTTGTCCGGCGAAACTGGCACCGGGTAAATCTTCTGCAGTTGCACTGCTGCGCACCGCCACTTTCAAAAGCTGCCCGGCTTGTTCACACAGGTCCGTGTATGCGGCAGTAATGGATTGTTTCAGCAAGCCTGGCATAAGCCCGCCTTCAATAAGTTTATGTGCGGCCAGACTTACTTCTGCCAGGTTTTTAAAATCGGTGGTGTCGAGTTTATTCAGTTCTTTTTCCAGTTTGTCGTGCAGGTTGTTTTCATTCAGAAAAAACCAATAGGCGTCTGATGTGACTGCAAAACCATCGGGTATCAGAATTCCCTGCGAGTGCAGGTTTTTAAACATCTCACCCAGGGATGCGTTTTTGCCTCCCACTTTGGGCAGATCAGTCAGTGTGATCTGGTTATACCGAAGAATAAATTCGTGCGCCTGTTCCATTACAATCTGAATTAAAGCATGAGTGGTGTATTCAATAGTGGTTTAAGTTCTTTCGGAAGAAGGGCTTTAATGTCTTCAATTTCCCCCAGCGAAAGGTACTTGCGCAGCATCATAAAGACAACAGAAACTGCTGTTTCAATATCATTGTTGGTTGGAAAATCAGATTGCGAAACATCGCCGTCAATGACGCATATTTCCATCAGAAAATCATCAAATTTCCGTGTCTTCTTTTTTACTGTTTTTAATGACCAGTTGTGTACGTAAACGGCTTTCAGAAACATGGGCAGCTGTGCTATTAACTGAACCGATTCAGTCGGTGTTAGCTGATCGCGTACAGCATGCAATACTGATTTCAGTACCCGGCCTGCCCGGGCTTTATCTTTAGGATATCCTAATTCTTTAGCCAGACGGGCTACAAATTCATTTCCTTCTGCTGCAAATTGATCAAAGTTTAAAGCCATAGGTAATACAATTTGGTATTACCGGCAAAGTACGGCAAAGTCGTTGGTTGGTTAAATGACCTTGATTACTGAATTGAATGATAAATGTTAGCACACCACACCGGGTCAGTGCAGTTCTGTAGTTCCTGAACGGATAAACCAATACCGGTCCGGCAGATTAAATAGCGGGTTAAAATAAATCTACCACCGCATCATCCACCAGATTAGGCAGCGTCACTTTCAAATTGGGTGTGCGTTCCATTTCCCGTTTAATGGCAAACATGGCGCCTTCATTGCGCGCCCAGCTCCGGCGGGCAATACCGTTGTTGACATCCCAGTGCAGCATCATTTTTAACCGACGGTCAGAATCAGCAGAACCATCGAGTAACATGCCAAAACCGCCATTGATTACTTCACCCCAGCCGACACCGCCGCCATTGTGAATAGAGACCCACGTTGCACCACGGAAACTATCACCAATCACATTGTGAATAGCCATGTCTGCTGTATATTTAGAACCGTCGTAAATATTGGATGTTTCACGGAACGGTGAATCAGTGCCTGAAACGTCATGGTGATCACGCCCTAAAACCACCGGACCGATTTTTTGGTCTTTGATGGCCTGATTAAATGCAGCTGCAATTTTGATCCGCCCTTCGGCATCTGCATAAAGAATGCGGGCCTGTGATCCAACCACCAGTTTATTTTCCTGCGCACCTTTGATCCATTGAATGTTATCTGCCATTTGTTGCTGAATTTCAGCCGGGGCGTTTTTCCGGATTTCTTCCAGCACAGCACACGCAATTTCATCGGTATGTTTTAAATCTTCCGGCTTGCCGGATGTACATACCCAGCGGAACGGGCCGAATCCAAAATCAAAACACATGGGCCCCATGATGTCCTGCACGTAACTCGGATATTTAAAATCAATACCGTTTGCTGCCATTACATCTGCTCCGGCACGACTGGCTTCCAGCAAAAAGGCATTTCCGTAATCGAAGAAGTAGGTTCCTTTTGCGGTATGTTTGTTCACGGCATCGGCATGTCTGCGCAGCGAAGCCTGTACATTTTGTTTGAATTTTTCAGGGTCATTTGCCATCCTGTTATTGGATTCTTCAAATGATAAACCAACCGGGTAATAACCGCCGGCCCATGGGTTGTGTAAGGATGTCTGATCAGATCCTAAATCAATGAATATATTTTCTTTGTCAAATTTCTCCCATACATCCACCACATTTCCCTGGTAAGCAATGGAGACAATTTCATTTGCAGCTCTGGCTTTTTTAACCCGTTCACACAAGGCATCCAGGTCTGAAATAACCTCATCTACCCAGCCTTGTGAATGACGTGTTTGTGTGGCTTTTGGATTTACTTCAGCAGTCACTGAAATGACCCCGGCAATATTTCCGGCTTTGGGTTGTGCACCGCTCATGCCGCCTAATCCTGATGTAACAAATAATTTACCTGAGGTAGGGGAAACGGCGTGTGCAGATGCTGAAACAAGTTCAGGATGACGCACGCGCCGGCATGCGTTTAAAACAGTGATGGTTGTTCCGTGTACAATTCCCTGCGGGCCAATATACATGTATGATCCGGCAGTCATTTGTCCGTATTGACTTACGCCCAGGGCATTGAATTTTTCCCAGTCGTCCGGTTTTGAATAATTGGGAATTACCATGCCGTTTGTCACCACCACACGCGGTGCATCTTTGTGTGACGGAAAAAGACCCATGGGGTGACCGCTGTACATAACCAGTGTTTGTTCATCGGTCATTTCAGCAAGATACTGCATGGTTAACCGGTACTGTGCCCAGTTTTGAAAAACAGCGCCGTTACCACCATAGGTAATTAATTCATGCGGGTGTTGTGCTACGGCATAATCCAGGTTGTTTTGAATCATAACCATAATGGCTTTGGCCTGTTCACATTTTCCCGGATAGTCACCAATAGGGCGGGCGTACATTTTATAATCAGGACGGTAGCGGTACATGTAAATGCGTCCATACGTTTTCAGTTCTTCAGCAAAATCCGCCGCCAGTTCGTTATGCTGTTCTTTGGGGAAATAACGCAGGGCATTTTTCAGTGCCAGTTTTTTTTCTTCTTTGCTTAAAATGTCTTTTCGTTTAGGAGCATGATTAATGGTTAGGTCATACTCTTTTTTTGCCGGAATGTTTTTTGGAATTCCGTTCAGGATATCTTGTCTGAATTGCTCGGTGGTCATAATGAATAAATGCTGGGGGCAAAGATAAGAGAATTGGGGGAAAGTGATGGCAAAGGCTGACACCTCAGAGGAGCCAGGGCAGAAAACGGCGGTGAAAGAGATTGCATTTCATGTTTAACCATTTTTTACATCAGGCTGATTTCTGATAAAATTCGGTGATAAAAATCATTCCACGCGATGGGAAATTTAGTTTCAGACGAATAGGTAGAAAGGGTTATATTTGATTGACCGGGCTTTGGTGTAAGTAAAATACTGAAATCAGAATGGCAGATTCATGGAAACGATTGAAGCAATAATGAAACTGAATAAAATTTTCAAAACCAATAATTGGATTGAAAAGGATGTGGATGAATTTGTATTCAATAATTTCTGTCAGCTCGTTAATAACCTGGATGCCCGACAGCGTGCACTGGTCATTGAACTCACTGAAAAATATAAGTGGGTTTCGCTGGCAGATTATAATTCACGGCTGCTGGCCGCCTTTGACAGTGTTGAGGACCATAAGCTGGAGAAACTAAAAACGGTTTATCTGTTTCCGATTATTAAAAGATCAGATGAAGGAAAGTTTAAAAGCGGACAATTTCTTATTTACCTGATTAAGGGACTTAAGCGGCTTCTGAAAAGATATGATAAAATCACTTTCAGCTATCTGTCCAGATTTGATGACCTGAAGAAGCTGCAGTTAAAAACCGGGGAAGCGTTGTTTCTGATTGATGATTATATCGGTTCAGGTGAGACACTTCGGTTTTGTTTTTCTGAAATTAAGAGCAACCCTTCTATCAGCAATACCAACAGGATGATAATTACGCTGGTGTCACAACGGGAAATTTTTGAAAAATTAACGGCTGAAGGGTTTTCAATTTATTCGAACATTGTTGCTGGTAAAGGTATTTCAGATTATTATACACCACCTGTGCTGCAGGAAAAAATTACCATCATGCGTGAGATTGAGAGAATGATTCCGGGTGCCAGTCTCTTCAGTTTCGGATATAATCAGTCAGAAGCATTGGTGACAATGATCAGAACGCCTGATAATACATTTCCGGTTTTTTGGAAAACGTTTAAGAAGGGGAGTAAGAAATTTGAAGCACCATTTTCAAGACAAGAAACAATTGAATTATGAAAGAAAAAAAACTCACGTTATTATTGGACATTATTCAGCATAATGGAAACATTAACCGGCTCACGCGTGAAGGAGTTTCATTTAAAGAAGTAACTGATCTGACTAATGAGGCGGTTGAAAAAGGGTATTTGGCATATGAGCATGAAAAAATAACTCTCACTTCACAGGGTATTGCGTATTTAGCTAAAACAGTTGACAAAATAAAGAGGACAGATAAAGCCGGATGGATAGCAAAAGATGACAAAAGTCAGACGGCAAAACTGGACAAAAATGCTATCTTTGTTCCACGACAAGATGAATTGACTTTTTGAGTTCTTTTTTAAAATAACGTGTCGGTTTCGGCCGGCACCTGAGTTGTGAGTCACTGCTCAGTAATTGAATGGGCTTTCAAGCTTTCGGGTTTAAAAGGGGTTCCGCTGAGCTCCACCCCTTTTAAACCCGTATTCACTAATTTGAGCGGGGAGTGCAGCTCCCCGCTCAATTAACGATTTTAAGATATGAATTTTGAACGGTACAAAGAGGCCTTCGAAAAGGCTGCCTCCAATTCAGGATACTCCGAAGAGAATATTAACTACTGCCTCGGCTACGCCGAAGTTCTTTTCAGAAATAACGTTCCCGTAATCTATAACACGTCTCATTTATCAGCTTTGGTTGGGTATAAAAAAGAGTACCTGAAAAAAGCAGTGGTACACACGCCTTTCTTTTACCGCGATTTTCAGATTAAGAAAAAAAACGGAAAACTGAGAACCATTTCTGAACCGCTGCCAAGTCTGAAAGAAATTCAAACCTGGATTCTTGATTCCATTTTGTCCAATGTCAGTGTAAGCCCGTTTGCAAAAGCGTACAGAAAAAATGTAGGCCTTCTGGAGAATATAAAATTTCACAAAAACCAGCCCCTGGTCCTGACCATGGATCTCACGGATTTTTTTACATCGGTGAAGACAAATTCAGTGGAAGAAATTTTTCGTTCGCTGGGCTATTCCGATTTAATTGCCAATCTGCTGGCAAAACTTTGTACAAAAGATAATTCGCTGCCACAAGGTGCGCCTACCAGTCCCGCCTTGTCAAATCTATTTTTTAAACCGGTTGATGAACGCATTGCTGCCTATTGTAAACTGAATCACATACGGTATACACGGTATGCCGATGATTTGAATTTTTCAGGTGATTTTGATGCTGAAAAACTGAAAGCCTATGTTAAAGGGGCGGTTGAATCGGTGGGATTAATGGTCAATGATTCCAAAACCAGGGTAATGAAATCAGGCAGCCGTCAACTGGTAACCGGTATTGTGGTGAATGAAAAACCGCAGGTTGCATTTCAAAAAAGAAACAAACTACGGCAAGATCTTTTTTACATCCGGAAATTTGGTTTGGAAGATCACATGAAACGCAGAAAAATTAAACAGGCCAATTACCTCTCACACCTGTTAGGTCAGGTAAACTTTATTGTTCATATCAACCCGGATGATAAAGAATTTCAGGATTATAAAACTTACCTGGTTGGTTTAAAGCAGACCCTGGGTCATGCCTGAAAGCCATAAAAAAGCGGACTGTTTACTTCTTGCAGAAACCATTAATCACTGAACTTACGGTGAACTATTTACAACCACCAACGCAACCAGTGCAGCAAAAAGAATAATACCGTAGCCAATGTAGAGGTACTTTCTCAATTGTGCACTTCCGGCCCAAATTCCAATACCCAATTTGACAACGGTGTTGCTCATGGTAGCAATCAGCAGCGCATTTACGGCAATTGAAAAATCGAGTGTGGTGCCTGCAAACCGGGAAACAGAAATGGTAATGGCGTCAATGTCTGAAAGACCAGCAACCGCGCTCAAAGCAAGCATACCGTGATCACCTAAATTCTCATGCCCGTAACTGACAAAAACCAATATAATAACGTAGAGTGCGCCAAACGCCAGGGCGCCATGAAGGTCGAGGGGTTTGCCCGGCCGTACGTTGGTGACGCTGTCAACCCTTTTTCGGGATTTGAAATGAAAAAAAAGTGTACTGCAGGCACCTGCGGTTATAATAAATAGCTGCATGGTGAAGGTCTCGTCAAAAAGGGTCGGATTAAAAATAAATGTCCACCCTAAAACCCGAACCATCATAATTGTTGAAGCAGCGAGAATAGCAACCGCACAGTTTAGTGACTGAGCTGCATTTTGCTCGCTTTTTTTTGCAAACACCCAGGTTGTTGCTGTGCTCGAAACCAAGCCCCCGATAATACCCGACAGGAGTATGCCGTTGCGGGTACCCAAAAATTTCATCAGCATATAACCAATGAACCCAATTCCGGATGTCAATAAAATGACCCAGCCAATTTCACGCGGATTAATGGCACCATAAGGGCCGTAATTGACATCGGGTAAAAACGGAACGATTAACAGGGCAATAACAGCAAAGCGGATAAAGTCATACAATTCTTCGGCGGTTATTTTTCCAATGGCCGTTTTGAGCCTGATTTTGGCAGAGAGCATTACCACTACCACTACCGTAATGATCAGGCTGATGAAAATGTACCCCAGAAACGTAACGCTTCCAAGAATGAAGGCAATCAAAACAGAAGCCTCTGTGGTGGCGCCAATATCTCCTTTGGTTGACGTGATCCAATACGAGATACCAGTCAGAATAATAATGGCGGATAAAACGCAAAAATAAATCCACGGTGAAAAAAGAAAGACCATCATGGCACCCAGAAATCCCAGCAGTACTACCAGTACAAATGTCCGGATACCTGCAAAACCGGGCCTGTTTTCCTTGATGGCACTATGCTCACGCTCTAACCCAATGAGCAAACCAATACCTACGGCAACCAAAAGCCGGACAATGAATTCAGACTGCACGAGTTTGAATTCGGGGGTATCAATGAGTATACTATCAGTCACCAGTGGAAAAAATCAGGGTTACGGATTAACTTATTTTACGAAAGTACGACAGTTGACCTCTGGTTAAGAGAACATTCGTTGCGCCTGGAATTGATAAATGTCATATAGAAAATTGAAGCAGTCTGAGATCTTTTTTGGTACTTTAACAGATGACAGGGAGTTCAGCTGGTCAGGCATGTTCGTTTAGCACACTGAAATAGGTAGGGAGCTGCTGATGTTTATTTTTTTTAACCTCAAACGAATGACTATGAAACCATCAGAATCAAAACAAGATTCAACGTGCTGTCCAAAATTCGACCCGGCCCCATGGGATGATAAGGTTGTTGAATGGGATGCTAAAAAATTCATTCAGGATCATGTCGTAACCTTCTTTTTTATGCCTGTGAATTTTGGAAAAGTGATGAAACGGCTGGATGAAAAAGTGACCCATGCAGGCGCATTAACGCCCGGTAACATGTGTCTTTCAGAGCATACTTCCCGTTGGAATATGAATGTTTACATGGCCGTGGATAAAGAAATAGCCGGTACAAAAAATGTACAGATGAGCGGTAAATTTTACTGCAAGGTTTATGAAGGTCCATTCAAGGATACCGGTAAATGGAGTGTTGATTTTGAGTCAGCCGTAAAAGCAAAAGGATACGCTATGAAACGCATGTTTATGTGGTATACAACCTGTCCCAAATGCGCCAAAATTTACGGCAAAAATTACGTGGTTATCATGGCACAGGTTTGAGGTATCCGTTTTTTATTTGGAGTGCAGTTGGTCCAATTAGCCGGGAATGTCAGAAGCTGTGTCCGATAGATGCTCCCACCGAAGGTAAAATCCAGTCATAGGAGTGGTTTCTGTAAACGGGCATAAGGCCGGCTCGTAGTTTTACTGTAAAGCCATACGGAACAAAAGCACTCAAACCCAGGTAGGGGTTATAAACGATTCCTTTGAAGTAATAGTCGTTTATCAGAAAATTGTCATAAAATTGAAGTTCGTACTGCTTGCAATCAATGCCTGCCACAAAAAACAAATAGTCGCGCCCCAGGTTCAGGTTAAACCCGGCACCGATGCAGGGTCCCGCTTCGCTCATTCCGGCAAAAATGTCTGCAGAAAGGAGCGCGTAATCTGTTTTCAAAAACTTGCGGGAATAACTGATACCTAAAAGTCCGCGGCTGAAAATACCCGACTCAACAGAAATGGTATTTTTTCGGAACGTCGTGTCCTGGCCCAGGGATACACCGGTCAACAGCAGTACCAGAATAGTTGTCAGCAAGACTCTCATACCTGGGTAACGAAATGCTGATGCCGGAGGTTTGAAAGTGGGGTGAAATTGATTCAACTGAGTATAATTCAAATTTGAATATAATAGCAAAGCGCTCTGATGCACGTTTCCCAACGTATACAGAGTGAAGTTGTTGAAAATTTTTGACAATTGCGAGTCTTTTTTTTATCCCGAAAATTTCTTCTCACTTTTTTCGGTAGGTGCTAAATATTCGGTTATGGAGTCAGTATATTCGTAAAATATGTACAGTACATTATGGGTGAACGGATAATTGCGTTTATAACTTTTTACATGGCGCTTTTCTTGATAAATAATCTAAAGTGTCAGTCTGATGGGTCTTACAAAGTTTCAGAATACCCAATTCGTAAGGATTTAATACAGTCGTACCCCCCTGAAGTTTGGGAGGATATTTGTAATGAAATACAAATTTTATTGAAGGATAGTAGTTATTTAAACGATGAAAGATACGTTTTTTTGCCTACCCCAATGATTTTATTTAATACCATTGGGCTAATTCCTCTTGATTCTTCTTACTGTAGAAAGCAGTTAAACAAATCACTAATTCTTGAAAGCGAAGGATACGATTTTCGTCCTAGCACTACTATTCTGCTGGAGCAGTTTCGAACATTGAGTTTTGAAGAAACAGAAAATCTTCCGGACGGTGATTATGTCTTTTATTATGAACCATTCTACGATCGAGAAACTGACTCATGGATAAACGATAGAGCTTTTGGTCATTTTACTATCAGCCAAAGATATCTTAACGGCCAAAGCCTTTTCTATAGTCCTTATGGAGACACTATAGCCAGCGGAAACTATTTAAACGGACGAAGAGAAAGCACGTGGCACTATAAAATTCCTATTGATACAATTACCGATGTATTAGGTTTATATTCACCCGTTTCAAATGTTTTTTGCGAGTATGAAATTGATTTTCATAATGGTCTGATGAATGGTAACTATGAGTTCAAAGTGAATAATGTCTTGAGAGCGAAAGGCGAAATGCTCAATGATAAATTGATTGGTTTTTGGCAGATATTTCACAAAAATGGGATGCTTTCAAATAGTTTATTTCTTGTCGAAAATCCAATTGAACTAAGTGTAAAAAAAAAATATAGATTTGTCGATACCAAAACAGGAAGTTTGCCTTTTGGTACCAAGGCAATGATTATTCCTGGTTTAAACACAAAGTTGGAAAGTGAATCTTTTCAGTTAATTATGTTTACTTCCCCAGGTACGGCTGAGATTTATTTAGACAAAGAATTTAAGGCCTATTATGAATCTGGACAATTAATGTATCACATGGTCATAGATAAAGGAAATGTAGTAAGCGGTGATACACTATTTCACCCCAATGGTCTACCTCTGTATGTTTGGGACTTTAGTACTTCAAAAAAAAGAGGTAAGTTCTATATTTATGACGAAACAGGCATACTCTTGTATGAAGAGAGAATAAAAAGGGGAGACATATGAATATAGTTCAAATGAAAATAACATACGCTGGGAGTATTTACGCGCCTTTATAATTAACTGACTTTTACATGAAAATACCTTCCATTCTGGTCTATTTAATTTTTATTCCCCTTATAGGTTGTATTGGCAATTCACAATTGTCCGATTTCGAGGATATATCAAAGCATGCAACAGAGCATTTCACGTCCAATGCAATTGAAGACAGCGTTGATGTCAGAGCTTTGAATGTTAAAATGAATAATTTAAGTGGTACTAAAGACCTTAGAATTTTTTGGGAAATAAATGAATATGCACATGTTGATTTTATTCTTGAATATAACACCATGCTAATCAGAACTTTGAACAAAAAGGTAATAAATCAGTTGGATTCCGTGATATTAGAAGTTCAAATACCTGACTCAGACTTTGGTCTTAAGAGATACCGGGCAAGCAGAGAAGAAGTGAATAATTTGTGCAGGGAATACGAGTCTGTGGATTCAACCTATATTCCAATATTGAAGTTTGTGATGCGCTCTAATAGCATTGATATACTTAACTATTTTGACCGTAACATTGAGGAACAACAAAAAATGGAAACCTCTATCAGAGACACTTCGTATTGGCAGCATGGCACTTTTTTGAATTATCTCAAAACTGATTTGCTTGTGGACACGAAAGATTCTATAAAAGAGGAAGCGAAGGCAGAAATATTCAGGTTTTTTTTCGGAGGTGCCTCATTCTTCTATCCAAATAAAAGGGCAATTAACCTGGTAAATTATATCCTTGAAGTCAGGGGAGATTCTGTGATCAATTATACGCTTTCTGATACCGCACGATTTGGTTTTACACCTGAGTGGTTAGAAATATGAAATATGCGAGGCTTAGGACAAGTTAAAGCAGATTCTGTAATAGTTTGGGAAAAGGGTTTAAAGAAAAATGATTGATAAAAATGAATTTCGGCAAAACGTGTTAAAGCGGATTTTGGCTCTTGTAGACAAGCCTTATGCTGAGTGGACAACACACAATAATAAATTGAATTCCATAGTATTTCTAAAAGATGAACATTGTAAGTTTGAAGATGAGTTGAATACGAATGAACGACCGTTATTGGAATGTGTATTGACAAATAGTTATGTTCTAATAACTACTGACAGAGTTATTTCTATACTGGATGACAAAAGAACCGAGATGAAGTTTGAGAATATGGCAAGATTTGGGAACGAATTTGAAAATGAAAATCATTTATCAGCAGATGGAAAAATGCCTAAGACAAATAGGGTGGTAATTTATAATAACGAAAATGGAAGGCTTGTTTTCGTAGTTGATTCTTTATATCCCGCTTATTTTTCTAAAGTATTGATTCATAACCTAATTAGTTTTCGAGTAAAAGGTAAATTTGCATGGTGAATGTGATGCTCTCAAGACAAATGAAAATGTTATGACGAGTTCGCTAAAGTCGTATTGATGGAAGGGCCTATATCATAGATAACATGGAGAAGCTCAAATTGAACAGCGTTACTGAGATTATTGACTCTATAAGAAAATATAGACGATACTTTTTTCCTGTCTCTGAACCAATCTTGGATCAAGTAAATCTATTTCTGTTGGGTTTTATTCATGGGCAACGTGTTGCACTAAACAATCAGAAAAAAGTAGATTTTGACGTGATGTCCAGATTTAGTGTATTTGTAGATAAAAAATTAGGAGTAAATCGTAAAGTAGTAAATGATTGGTGGGTAGAAATCAGACTTCATTATTCTGAAGAACAACAGATGGATGCCTTCTTCAAACTGTGGGATGAATATTGTGCCACTATAAATTAGGGGATAATCAAAATGATTCTGGACCGAAGAATAGGTAATAGTGCAATATTCCGGGGGTCTGTCGTACCACAGTAACAAGATAAAGATTTTGTAACAAATAGGTTCTGCTTCTTGTATCGTTCATTAATCCCGAAGGCTCGGGACGAGTATAGAATTTATTGAAAAACCAATCCATGTTTCAATAGTTTGATTTATTTTCACAATATGAAAAGATACGGTGCAGTATTTGTTGTTTTATCCATGTTTAGTATGGTCGTTTTATCTCAAGATAAAAAAATACCATCCCATCAGATTTTGTCATTGAACGCCGGGTATAACCAGTTTCAAAGCGGTTATTTTTTTACGGAAGTAGAACTTTCTAAAGAAAGCAAAAGAATGACCTATTCTAGATACAATTTTCATTACTCTATGGGTTACAATCCGTGGTCAAAAGCAGGGCTTTTTGAGTTGAAAAGTTACGCCAACTTTCTTGTTTTATTTTCATTTGGGGGTTCGTTGGGGTATCATGTTTTTGGAAACTCAATAGATAATGCCTTAGTTTTTAAGCCTCAAGTGGGTCTGAATTTTATGATTTGTTCATTATACTATGGGTATAATTGGCAGTTAAAATCGGATACAAATCCATTAATACTCAAACATAATCTTACAGCAAGTTTTTTTATTTTGGGAATTAATAAATTTGAAAAAAAAAGTGATCGAGAGTTTATTTGGTGGGGAAATTTGTTTAGGTAGCCCCTAGCAAATGAAAATAATATGCGTACAAATCCCCCCACCCCCTAATAACTCAATTGCCTGATTCCAAAACCGCTAAAATCAAACAGAAACAAGCGGTTGCTTTTATCGAATAATCCGGTAACAAGTTGTAAGGTTGTCAGTGCCATGTATAAACCTAAGATGCCGGGTACCATGCCTAAAACACCGTTTTCATTACAACTGGGAACATCTTCCGGGTTGGGTGCTTCAGGGTATAAATGCCGCAGGTTTTTAGAACCGTTGTAATTGAAGACAGCGAGTTGTCCTTCGAAATTATAAATGGTTCCGTACACAATAATCTTGTTCAGTTTAACTGCCATATCGTTGACCAAATAGCGTGTCGGGAAATTATCGGAACCGTCAATAACTATATCAAATGGAGCCAGGATTTTTTCAGCATTGGTTTCGGTCAGCATTTCATTGAAAACAATTGTTTCAATGGCCGGGTTTTGCATTTTAATCCGCTCAGCGGCCAGTTGTGCTTTTGATTTTCCAATGTCCTGGGTGGTGTATAAAACCTGGCGGTGCAGGTTATGCAGTTCTACCCGGTCAAAATCAACAATGCCAAGGGTACCAATGCCGGCACCTGCCAGATACTGAAGCACCGGGCATCCCAGGCCACCCGCTCCGATAACAATTACTTTTGCCGCGCGAATTTTCTCCTGCCCTTTTGAGCCAATTTCACACAGCATCATCTGACGGCTGTATCGTAAAAATTCGTCTTTGCTGAATTTACTCATGCGTGTATGCTAATACCTTATCCCAATCTTTCCACACGGCTTCGTAGCCTGCACGTTTTATAATGCCGGCAATTTCGGCCGCACTTCGTTCATCACTTATTTCAAACTGTTCCAGCGATTGCGGGTCAACGGCATAACCGCCGGGATTTGTTTTAGAACCAGCACTCATACTGGTTGCACCTAAGGGAATAATGTGATTTCTGAACTTTTCAGATTCGCGTGTTGAGATGGATAATTCTACTTCTTCACTGAACAAACGGTAAGCACAAATTAACTGAACCAGGTCTTTATCTGTTACGATTACATTGGGCTCTATGATTCCCTCTGCCGGCCGCATACGCGGGAATGAAATGGAGTACTTGGTCTGCCAGTATTTTCGTTGCAGATAATCCAGGTGTGCGGCGCAGAAAAAAGATTCCGTTCGCCAGTCTTCTAAGCCCAGCAAAACACCAATTCCAATTTTATGAATACCCGCGGCACCCAGCCGGTCAGGTGTTTCAAGCCGGTATGTGAAATTTGATTTTTTTCCTTTGGGGTGATACGTTTTATAGGCTTCACGGTGATACGATTCCTGGTAAACGAGCACAGAATAAACACCTGCCTGGTGCAACTGCCGGTATTCGAATTCTTCCAGCGGTTGTACTTCGATCGAGATATTTGCAAACAAGGGCCTGAGCAATTGAATAGCGTTTAAAAAGTAATCAACATGCACGGTATGATTGGCTTCGCCGGTAACCAGCAAGACATGATTAAAACCGGCCTGTTTAATTGCTTCTGCTTCTTTCAGTATTTCTTCGTTGGTGAGTGTTTTTCGTTTTAGTTTATTGTCGAAACTAAAACCGCAATAGGTGCAAATGTTTGTGCATTCATTGCTCAGATACATGGGTGCATACAGCTGCATGGTTTTTCCAAATCTTTTTTGCGTCAGCTGATGGCTGATTTGTGCCATTTGTTCAAGATAGGGGAGCGCTGCCGGAGCGATGAGTGCTTTAAAATCATCCAGTGTCCGCCGGTTTGAGGCCAATGCGCGTTCAACATCCATGGCTGTTTTGGAATGGATGGAATTTTTTATTTCATCCCAGTCATATGCGTTGAATTGTGGTGTAAAGGTTGTTTCCATGTGATCCACAACTATTCGTTCAAAAAGGAAGTAAGCGGACTTGATGCGGCTGCCTGGTTTATTGGTTTGCCCAAACGTGCTTCAAAAGCCATTCGCCCTGCTTCCACGGCCATTTTAAATGCGGCCGCCATTTTTGCAGGATTCCCTGCAACGGCTATTGCGGTATTAACCAGTACAGCATCAGCCCCAATTTCCATGGCTCTGGCTGCATCTGACGGTGACCCGATACCGGCATCAATAATAACCGGTACGCGACTTTGCTCAATAATTATTTCCAAAAAATCAATGGTTTTTAACCCCTTGTTGGTACCAATGGGTGAACCCAGCGGCATAACGGCAGCGGTACCGGCATCTTCAAGCCGCTTGCACAAAACCGGATCAGCATGAATGTAGGGTAATACAATGAAACCCAGTTTTGCCAGCTCCTCCGTTGCTTTTAATGTTTCAATGGGGTCAGGCATCAAATACCGCGGGTCCGGATGGATCTCTAATTTTAACCAGTTTGTCTCTAACGCTTCACGGGCCAATTGGGCGGCAAACACAGCCTCTTTGGCATTGCGCACGCCCGATGTGTTAGGCAGTAAATGAATGTGCCTGTGTTGTAAATGAGACAACAACGAATCTGTATCCGTTTCCAGGTCGACACGTTTCAAAGCGACGGTTACCAGTTCTGATCCGGATGCAAGTACCGCTTCTTCCATTTGTGCCGATGAACCAAATTTGCCGGTTCCCAAAAACAACCGCGATGTAAATTCCCGGTCTGCTATTTTAAGTGTTTGCATAGAGTGCGTTATGAAGGGTGTTAACTAATTCTTTTTTATGAATGGCAGCGGTGAGTATACCTGAAACGGCAACGCCATGAACGCCGGTATTCAGGATATTTTGGATGTCTTCTGCAACAATACCGCCGATTGCATAGACCGGTGTTTGAATGGCTCTTTGGTGAAGGTCATCCAGGATGTTTTTATAACCTTCAAGTCCCAGCACCGGGCTCAGTTTTTCTTTGGTGGTGGTAAAGCGGAACGGTCCAAGACCAATGTAATTACAACCTTCGTTTACCCTGCGCAATACATCTGCCAGCGTATTGGCTGTTCCGCCAATGATCTTAGTTGTGCCCAATAAAACCCGGGCTTTTTCAATGGACATATCCTGCAGGCCCAGGTGTACGCCATCAGCGTCGAGTACTTTTGCCAGTTCAACCTGATCGTTGATTAAAAATACGGCTGAATACGGTTCACATACTTTTTTTACACGTTCAGCAACGGTTAAAAATTCCTGCTGCGTTGCATTTTTGTAGCGCAGCTGAATCCAGTTACAACCGGCGTCGAGTGCCTGCTGAACATTACGCAGCTGTTCGTCATTTGTGTGACCTTGTGAGATGTAGTGTAATTTGCTATACATGATGATACCCTAACAGGGATGAATTACTTTGTAAAAATTGCGCGGTGTATTTTTTTGCCCTGCTGCAGCTTTCTCTTAAATCATACCCCAATGCCAGGTTGGCTGTAATAGCTGCTGAAAATACACAGCCCGAACCGTGTTTGGGTGTAACCGCTTTTGCATCCGGATTCAGCCGGATAATTTCACCGTTGGTGTATAAATAATCTACACCGGGGGTGTCATCCCGGTGACCACCTTTCAGCAGAACATTACACTGTTGCGCCAATTCGCTGGCAGCAGCGTCCGGATTTTCAAGCTGTGTTAATAATTTTGCCTCACTGATATTGGGTGTCAGAAGAAATGTATGTTGCAAAACCGCCCGCAAATTTTCTGCATCACCGGTCTCCTGAAAAGCATACCCGGTGCTTGATTTAATAACAGGGTCAAGACAGATTTTTGTTTCGGGACTGATTTTTTGGATGTAAGAAACCACCGTGAACAAATAGTTGACTGAAGGAACGATCCCGATTTTCAGATACGCCACCGGATATTCCTGCAGCAATACCTCCATGGCATTCAGTATTTCACTGACGGGTGTCCATTGAACCGAATAAAACCGGTTTTCAGTTTGCAGGGTATTGGCTGTGCAGATACCTAAACCATATACGTTGTGCTGTTCAAAGGTTTTTATATCAGCCAGTAAACCCGCTCCGCCACTGGGATCGAATCCGGCAATACTCAATGCGTATTTACGTTTTTCAGACATTGTTTAAAATGGGGTATTGATTTGGTTGTATCGTGCCAGATAGTTCCCAGCAAAGCAGCTCCGTCAAAACCGGCCTGTGCAATTTCTTTCAGTTTAACGGCATCGATTCCGCCTATGGCAATTATTCGGGTACTGCTGTTTTTATGGTGTGCTACAGGTGGTATAAAATCAACAGCGGGTTTGTATCCCTGTTTTGAAATGCTGTCAAAAACGGGCCCGTAAAATGCATAGTCGAATTTGTCAGAAAGTTTCTCTGTCAGCGTATGGATGGATGTTGATAGTTTGCACCCATTCGCATGCAACTTTTCCAGTTCCTCGGCATGCAATTGTTCCCGTGCAGTTGCAGTAAAATGAATCCGGTTAAAACCATTTTTCAGCGCAGCAGAGTGCAGTTGATGGAAGGCAATTTTCGGATAATTTTCCGGTGCTATTTTTTCTAATAACCGCATTAAATCGGGTTCCGTATAATCCGGCTTGCGCAGGTGAAACCGTTCCAATCCCTCATCAAACAAAGCGTTTATAATAGCTGCTTCATTTGCAATTTCAGCGGGACTTGAAACAACGATGAGTTGCATGGTATTTGTTTTTACGTTATGCCGGTGAAACAAGCTGTCCGGTTTTTTTTGCGCTGTGTGATAAACGGTGATTACGAATAAATCTCTTTTCCCTGTTCAATAAATTCTTTTGATTTTTCATGCATGCCGCTTTCAGCATAATCTCTCACCTCCTGCGAAATTTTCATGGAGCAGAATTTGGGGCCGCACATGGAGCAAAAATGCGCAACCTTGGCACCATCAGCCGGTAAGGTTTCATCATGAAATTCGCGGGCCGTATCCGGGTCAAGCGCCAGGTTAAACTGGTCTTCCCAGCGGAATTCAAAACGTGCTTTACTCAATGCATTATCACGGTATTGCGCTCCCGGATGACCTTTTGCCAGATCGGCGGCATGTGCTGCAATTTTGTAGGTTATAACGCCGTCTTTCACATCTTTTTTATTGGGTAAACCCAAATGTTCTTTCGGTGTTACATAACAGAGCATGGCCGTTCCGTACCAGCCAATCATGGCAGCTCCAATGGCTGATGTGATGTGATCGTATCCCGGTGCAATATCCATGGTCAGCGGCCCCAGTGTGTAGAAAGGAGCTTCACCGCAATGGGCAAGTTGTTTATCCATGTTTGTTTTGATCAGGTGCATGGGTACGTGACCAGGACCTTCAATCATTACCTGTACATCGTGTTTCCACGCAATTTTAGTCAGCTCTCCCAGTGTTTCCAACTCACCAAACTGTGCGGCGTCATTGGCATCTGCAATGGAGCCCGGGCGCAGTCCGTCACCCAGTGAAAAAGCAACATCATACGCTTTCATAATCTCACAAATTTCTTCAAAATGGGTGTATAGAAAATTTTCTTTGTGATGTGCCAGGCACCATTTTGCCATAATAGAACCACCGCGTGAAACAATGCCTGTAACACGTTTTGCCGTTAGCGGAATGTAGCGCAGCAAAACACCGGCATGAATGGTAAAATACGAAACACCCTGTTCTGCCTGTTCAATTAAAGTGTCGCGGTAAATTTCCCAGGTTAAATCTTCAGCTTTGCCATTTACTTTTTCCAGTGCCTGGTAAATGGGAACGGTACCAATTGGCACGGGTGAATTGCGGATAATCCACTCACGCGTTTCGTGAATGTTTTTTCCGGTTGATAAATCCATCACATTGTCAGCTCCCCAGCGGCAGGCCCACACGGCTTTTTCAACCTCTTCTTCAATGCTGGATGTTACGGCACTGTTGCCAATATTGGCATTGATTTTTACCAGAAAATTCCGCCCGATAATCATGGGTTCACTTTCAGGGTGATTGATGTTGTTTGGAATAATTGCCCTGCCCGCAGCTATTTCATCACAAACAAATTCGGGCGTAATTAATCCTTTTGGCGTGTTGGCTCCAAAACTTTCTCCGGCATGCTGCTGCACCAGTGTTTCGTATTGTCCGTTTAATTGCGCCTGCAGTTCATCTATTCGCTGATTTTCACGAATGGCAATATATTCCATCTCAGGTGTGATGATTCCCTTTTTTGCATAATGCATTTGGGTAACATTCATTCCCTTTTTGGCACGCAGTGGTTTGCTGATGTGTTCAAACCGAAGGTGGTCTAAACTTTTATCGTTTGCACGTTCCTGACCATAGTCGGAACTGATAGTTTCTAAACGCTCCACATCACCGCGGTCCAGAATCCATTGTTCGCGCAGCCGGGGTAATCCCTTTTTAATATCGATTGATACATTCGTATCAGTATAGGGACCGCTGGTGTCATAAATGGTAACCGGATGATTTTTTTCAATTGTTCCATTGGCATGTTTTGTCTCGGTCAATTCAACCTCACGCATGGCTACATTTATAAAAGGGTGAATGGTTCCTTTTACATATACTTTTTTGGAGTTTGGCAGCGGCTTGCGTGAAATGACCTCCTCGTTTGGTTTAGTGTCGGCTTTTTTCATGTTTTGGTTTTTTAGGTGCCTGGTTAGTTTTAATCAGGACAGGATGTTTACTGGAATAAATTTTGTGAATACACATTTTAGCCACCTTGTGTGGCCTTTATGATCAAAAGAGTATCGTTTGGGTGAATGACTGTAGTATTCCACTCCGTTTTGGGAACAACTACGTTATTAATGGCTACGGCAATACCTTTTTGCCCGCCGGGCATTTCATGATTCAGTACTTCCTGAACAGTGATGCCGTTTGTATCAAAGCTTTTGGGTTGGTTGTTAATTACAATTTCCATTTGCGGTACAGGTTCTTTAGTCAGCAATTGCCGGATTGAACGTAACGTATCCTGCAATTACAGTGATATACGAATTCTATACTTTAGGGATGGCAGTAATCAGAAGCGATCTTACTTTTCCCTTCGGCAGTACTAACTGCATCAGGTTCCAAGGGTATTTCTCAGCACAAATAGTGCACCCCTAAAGTTTTTACGAAGATACCATTTTTATTTGGTTGGCTGCTTTGGACTTATGAACCATGGTTCATAAATGACCCTATCCCGGGTTTTTCAGAAACCAATTTGCTGGCTCAAAGCAGGCATGGTCAGCAGTTGCATAAACCACATTAAAATACATCGTTTCATATTCTTTTTTGAAACGAAGGTGGTGACAAGGTGCTTTTTTTGAAAATTGATTTACGCACGGCGGCGGGTTGATTTGCGAAAGGCGCAAAAAAAAAACGCTGTCCAATTCGGGCAGCGTTTTCTATCAATATCCGCAGTTATTTATCTGTCGCCGACAAAACGGAGAATAGACATAAAGAGGTTGATGAAAAGGATGTATAAAGTCAGTCCACCCATCAATTCTTGCTTTTTACGCTCATCACCGGTTAAGGCAGGGTTGCCGGCTACACTTTTCAGCCGTTGCATTTCCCAAGCGGTTAAGCCGGTAAAAACAAACAATCCAATGAAGGAAATCACATAAGACATGGTTTCACTTTCCATGAAGAAGTTTACCAATCCGGCAATGAACATACCAATGAAAAGCATGTACATCAATGATCCCATTTTACTGAGGTCAGTTTTTGTAAAGTAACCTAACAGAGCCATAGACCCAAACGCACCTGCCGTCACAAAAAATGTCAGGGCAATGGAAGAAGAGGTGTAAATCAGGAAAATGAAGCTGAGACTCAGTCCTATCAGAACGGAGTAAAGGATATACATAAACATAATTCCGCCAAAACCAATCCGGTTAATCATGGAATGAATTCCAATAACCACCAGTAATGGGGAGAACATAATCAGGTAACCAAAGCCGGACAGGCCACCTTCAGTAAACATCATGTTCAGGAACGGAAGCGAGGTAGAAGCATAATAGGCTAACCCGCCGGATACAGCCAGCGCAAAGAACATGTATTTGTAAACATTTGCAAAAAACGAACGGGACAAGTCAGCTACTGACTTTCCGCCGTCAATCACGTCATAATTACTATAACTCATAGTTTTAAAGTTTAGATAATCAAATTTAGTAAAAATATAGTTTTATTTTTGTTAAAGGATCAGCAAATCCATTGCCAATCCGCAAAAAACTGACAAACTGTCTTAGAAACACACCAAATGATTGTAGTAACAGGAGCAGCAGGCTTTATTCCATCATGTCTTGTCAGCGCTTTAAACCGCGCAGGACATAACGACATTGTAGCAGTAGATGATTTTTCAAGGGCAGATAAAAACAAAAACCTGGATGAAAAGTCAATTCTGGAGCGTGTTGAGCGAACCCGGTTTTTTGACTGGGCTGAAAAAAATGCAGCTAAAATCAGTTTTGTATTTCACCTGGGTGCCCGCACAGATACTACTGAGTTCAATAAAGCCATTTTTGATGAACTCAATGTCAAATACTCGCAGGATATGTGGAATTTCTGCACCAGGCACCAGATTCCGCTGGTGTACGCAAGCAGTGCCGCAACTTACGGTATGGGAGAGTTTGGGTATGAAGACTCGCATGAAATTGTAGCTAAACTGAAACCGTTAAATCCGTACGGTGATTCTAAAAATGAATTTGATAAATGGGTTTTGCAGCGGTGCTTCGGCTCCGCTCAGCAGCCGCAGCAACAGAGTCCGACAAGTGGCGTACAAGGCCCGCCTTTCTGGGCAGGGTTGAAATTTTTCAATGTTTATGGTCCCAATGAATACCATAAAGGCCGCATGGCTTCTGTAATTTTTCACGCATTTAACCAGATTTCTGAAAACGGCAGCATGAAACTTTTCCGGTCACACCGGCCAGACTATACAGACGGAGGCCAGCTGCGTGATTTTGTCTATGTCAAAGATGTGGTGAACGTTTGTTTGTTTATGATGGATCACAAACCAGAATCAGGCTTGTACAACCTGGGAACCGGCAAAGCGCGTACATTTAAAGATCTGGCCCTGGCCACGTTTAACGCACTCAATAAACCGGAACAGATTAATTTTATAGACACACCTGCTGACATTCGTGACAAATACCAGTATTTTACCGAGGCAGATATGGCTAAGTTAATCCGCAACGGGTATCAAACACCCTTTCATTCGCTGGAAGAAGGGGTGAAAGATTACGTGCAGAACTACCTTAACGGTCACCGATACTTTTAAACGCAGCTATGGAAAAACAACCAGACATCCAACAACGTTTGCTTGAGGGCATCCGGCAGAAATTGCCAAAAGGAGAAAAGCTTGCACAGGTAATGATGGATGTGCTGAATCTGAGTCAGGATGCTGTTTACCGTAGAATGCGCGGCGAGGTGCCGTTAACCATTTTTGAAACCAAAATTCTGTGTGAAAAATACGATATTTCATTTGATGATTATGGTACATTCCGCAAAGGACAGGTTACGTTTTCATACAACGCACTCACCAGTATTGAACTTAATTTTGAGAACTACCTGATTGGATTGCGTGACGGTATGCGGCAGATTAAAAACCTGGAGCATCCGGAGCTGTGGATGAGTGTAAATGATACCCCGCTTTTTCAGTTATTCAATCTGCCGCACCTGACGCGGTTTAAATTTTTTTTCTGGGCAAAAACCTATTTAAAAATTCCGGCTTATGTTGATCAGAAATTTAAGCGGGAGAAGATTGATAAAAAAATTCTGCAGATTGGTATTGAAGCGCACAATATTTATAACTCCATAACCACGCATGAGGTTTACAGCCATGAAACCCTGCGCGGTACCTTGCGGCAGATACAGTATTATTTTGACGCTGATCTTTTTGAAGATCCAACCTATGCGCTGGAGTTGATTGACAATTTGCAGCAACTGGCACATCACATTCAAAAACAGGCTGAAATTGGCCGCAAATATGCCCGGGGCAATGACCCGGTGAGTTCAGGCAATGAGTTTCACATGTATTTTAACGAAACCTATATTGCTGATAATACTTACCTGATTAAGTGGAAAGACGGAAAGGCGGTTTACATTTCACACAACATACTCAATTACCTGCTGACATCTGACCCTTTTTATACGGCTGAAACTGAGTTTACACTCCAGAACCTGTTTGCCAATTCAAGCCCTATCAGTGTTGTAAATGCCAAAGACCGAAGCCGTTTTTTTTCAGGACTGGAACGCACCATTCTGAATTTCAGAAAACACGTTGAGGCAACGCTTGACATGTAAACTTATTCCGGTAAAAGTAAAATCGGATTTTTAGTGTGAAGTGTCAGGTGCTGGGTGGCACTGCTATGGAAAAGCTGTTCAATAAAATTATATTTGCGGCGCAGCATAACCAGTACATCACATTCATGCGTTTGTGTGTAGTTGAGAATTCCTTCCACAATACTTTCAGCCGGTTCATAGTGAAAATTAACCTGGGTATTTCCAATTGCGGCAATAAACCGTGATTCAATTTTATCATACTCACGTGATGATTCGTCTGGTTTGTCAATTACGTGAAGTACATCCAGTGAAACGGGCATTCCGTTGGTCAGCTTTTTCAGGTGCGTAAACATGGTAACCGGCCGGTTGCCTGAATAGTCTGCCGCTATAATGGTGTGATTCCAGTTCCGCCAGGTGGCACCTGCGGGTATTGCCAGAATGGGCCGGTTAAGCCGCTTGATCAGGTGAGAGGTATTGCTGCCAAAAATGCGCCGGGTAAAAGTTGAAGCCCCGGTTGTGCCAATAACAACCAGTTCCGTCTTATACTTGCGGGTTATTGTTTCAACACCTTCGTATAAAAAACCGTAATAACTTTCAAGGGTAAAGATGACGCCATCACTGGCAGGATTTGTCAGAATACGGTCATACATTTTGTGTAAACCGGTATGTGAGTCTTTTTCAAGAATATCTTTAAAATCAATCATTACTGTTCCTTGCCCGGCCGGAACCTGGTAACAGTTAAGCATGACAATTTCAGCGCGAATTTCGACCGCCAGGCGACACGCGTAAACCAGTGCATTATAGGAACTTTCAGAAAAATCTACCGGTACAAGTAATGTTTTCAAAGGTGTGCAAAAAAGATTAGGGAGCAAAGTTCTGCTCCCTAACCGACAAATGAAATGAAATTTGCCAAATAAGAAACTGATAAAAATCAGTCACCTAAAATTTAGGTGCAGATACTGTTCTGTATTTCTGAACAGTAATCTTACGATCTTTCGGGTATTTTATCGTAAATGCAAGTTTATAGGTTGCCGTTTGCCCCGGGGCCAGGTCTACTAACCATAATAAACGTCCGGTGGTCAGGTCATGATCAGCGCCTGAAATTTCGTCAATGGTTACTTCAATGTCACTGTCCTGTGAAATGGGCACCTGGTCAAAAAGGCTCATCTGCACCGGTGTTTCACGGTTGTTTTTCACCTTGATTTCATAGGTGTATGAATCTTTCCGGTTAGGGCCAATAACCTTTTTATCGCTGTATTCTTCCATCAGCCGGCGTGTAATTTCTACCCGCGTGTCGCGTCCAAAAGAAAGTCTCAATGTATCTTCTACATTGGCCGTGTTCATGTATGACTGACCCACATAGGTTTCTGCAAAATAAACGTTGGTTGGTCCGGGCACCAGGTCCAGTTTCTCCCAGCCTACAATGTTTGCCAGCAAAAAGGCATCTTTATCCAGTTTTGGAACGGCTTTGTGTGAAAAAGTTGCTTCCAGCTGATGGGTGGTAATATCTACCAGGTAGGGTTTGGAATCGCTGGGGATCGTATATTTTCGCGCAATCACAAATTCTCTGCTGAGTTGTGAAACTTCAATGGTAGTAAATGAAACAGATGATCCGGTAGGGTTTGTACCACCGCCAAAATCCCAGGTGTTGGTTATTCCGGTATTTCCACCCAGCGTTAGTCCGTCCAGGTTCTGAGTCATTTGCGGCGCAACGTTTGAGTTCCAGGAGTATTGTGAATACATGCGGTTCTGTGGTACTACATACTGTTCTTTTTTCAGGTAATCTCCTTCAAAATCAGTCATGGAATTGTAATTCAGATACCACGGTGTAAGCGTTGGTGCTGAAGCAGAAACGTTGGGATCTGAGGTAGACAGAACCAGGTCTACATTGTCCCAGTCATTACCCGTATTATTAAATACTTTGGCTTTGTATTTTAATTCAATTTTGCCCGAAATATTTTCGGCTGACAGATCATAATTGGCCTGCCATCCGCAATTTGATACAATGTATTTCAGATCAACGTCCATGGTTGTGGCTTCTTCCACATCTACCATCACAATAATCTGGTTGCTTTTGATGGTTTCTTTGTAATTTAATTCAGTAAGCTGATTCTGGTACCGCCAGATGGTTGTATTGGTCTCACTGATTTTGTTGTTGTAATCCGTCATAATTTTGTTCAGCTCCATAATACGTGTGCGGTAATAAACAGCCATTGCTTTCAGTTCTTCAACTGAAAGATTTTCCTGCTCACCTTTGATATCGGTATTTTTTTGAAGCAGATTTTTTTCCTGCTGGTAAGCATCCAGTTCATTTTGCAGATCTACCACTTTTGTACGCATCAGTTGCAAAGTATCCTGCAGTTGTTTGATGCGTGGGTTGTTGTCTACAAAACTGATGTAATCTATCTCAGAACTTACAGAAACAAGGTTGAATGCTTTGTTTGAATTAAACTGAACACTTTTATGATCAGCCACTGTTGAAATATCTGTAAAAACTAATTTATTACGTCCTTTTTTCAAGGATACGGTGGCAGTACGGTGCTCTTCACCGCCGGTTATAAAAACGGTTACTTGTTTAATTTTACTGGCTATTTTCAGGGTATTGACATCTTGCGCATGCGCATAAGCGGAGATCACTAAAAACAAGGCAATTATTTTTTTCATAGGTCAGATTTTAATCCGGGAATTAAAGTAGATACAATCAGGACAGCAAAAGGTTCAGTTTAAGTAATTTTAACACTATCAGGTAATTAACAGCCTTTCCAAGTCCTCCTGTAAGTTGCTTTTTCACCCTAAAAGCTGGGACATGAAACCGTTCTGAATTTTTTAACGGCAATTTCGCGGTCTTTTGGATACTTGATGGTAAATGAAAGTTTATACGAAGCTGTGGCGCCCGGTTGCAGGCTAACAATCCACTGAAGCTGCCCGGTGGTTAAATTCTGGCTGGCGGCAGAAATTTCGTTGACTGTTACTTCAATTTCACTATCCTGTGAAATAGGTACCTGGTCAAAAAGATTCAGTTGAATGGGTGTGTTGTGGTTGTTTTTGATTTTAATTTCATAGGTGTACGAATCTTTGCGGTTGGGACCCACCACTTTTTTATCACTGAATTCTTCCTGCAGCTCACGTGTTAGTTCAATTTTTGGATCACGCCCAAAAGAAAGGCGCAGTGTATCTTCTACATGCGCGGTATTGATGTATGATTGCCCAACATAGGTATTGGCAAAATAAACATTGGTAGGGCCGGGTACCAGGTCAAGTTTTTCCCAGCCCACAATATTGGCCAGCAGAAACGCATCTTTATCCAGTTTTGGAACCGCTTTATAGGTAAAGGTTGCGGGTAACTGGTGTTCTGTTATATCTACCAGGTAAGGTCTTGAATCGCATGGAATGGTGTATTTACGGTCAATGACAAACTCACGTGTAAGTTGTGCTACCTCAATAGCGGTAAATGATACCGGTGACCCGGCCTGATTAGCGAATTGGGTGAATTGCGGGTCTCCTCCGATTTCCATTCCGTTTTCAAATTCACCGCGTCCGCTGCTGAAATACAAACCGTCCAGGTTCTGGTTTATGGCCGGCATATTGTCATTGGCATAGTATTGCGTAAATGCGCGGTTTTGAGGTACTACATACACGTCTCCTTTTTCAAAATCAGACTGGCCGCTCATCATATCCGCATAACTCAGGTACCAGGGCACCAACGTGGGTGCTGATGCTGAAATGTTGGGATCAGAAGTAGATAAAACCAGGTTTACATCATTCCAGTCATTACCGGTATTGTTGAATACTTTTGCTTTGTATTTCAGCTTGATTTGTCCGCTGGTATTGTCGGCAGAAATATCGTAGTTTGCCTGCCATCCGCAGTTAGATACCACGTATTTTAAATCTACATCCAGGGTGGTAGCTTCATCAACATCCACAATCACAATAATCTGGTTGCTGTGAATGGTTTCTCTGTAGTTTAGTTCCATTAACTGGCTTTGATAACGCCAAACCAGGGTATTGATTTCTGAAATTTTAGTGTTGTATTCCGTTATAATTTTATTGAGTTCCATGATCCGGGTGCGGTAATAGGTGGCCATTGCTTTCAGTTCCTCAACTGACAAATTTTTCTGCTCACCTTTTATATCCGTATTTTTTTGAAGTAATTGTTTCTCCTGCTGGTAAGCATCCAGCTCATTCTGCAAATCAACAACTTTGGCCTGCATCAGTTTCAGCGTATCCTGTAGTGATCGGATGCGTGGGTTATTCTCAACAAAACTCAGGTAATCAATTTCAGCGCTGACAGATACCAGGTTAAATGCCTTGTCTGCATTAAACTGCACACTTTTTTGATCTGCTACAGTAGAAATATTTGTAAAAACCAGTTTGTTCCGGCCCTTTTTTAACGATACGGTTGCCGTGCGCTGCTCTTCACCGCCGGTAATAAAGACGGTTACTTTTTTTAGCTCGCTGCTGATTTTAACGGTATTGATTTCCTGCAAAAAGGCCTGCAGCGGAGTTGTCAGAAACACCAGCATAAATAGAATTTGTTTCATAGAATCAGATTTAAAAAACAGGGTAGTACGTGTGTATTAAAACAATCTCAATCAGCAAAAGTTACACAGGGTCATTAAAATGGGAGAGGGGTCAAATCCAAACCTGTGATCCTTCAGAACAGTTTTTACAAATATCAATCTGCTGTCTGTTTTTCAGAATTTGTTTTTGAAAACTGCGGTTGACGGCTCCACGCCAGATTGTTTTAAAATCAGTTTTAGAAAGGTTACCCAGTTCATGTTTTGCATCTTTGTCAAAGCAGCATGGCACGGCGGTTCCGTCCCAGGTAATAACGCAACTGCTCCAGCTGCGCCAGCATGAATTACGGAATTTATTTTTCAGTACCAGTTTACCGGTTTCATCTTTTTTATAGCGTGCAAATTTTTCCTGTTTTGGAATCAGGTCATTGCCGTTTTCAAAATCATAGACTTGTACCGTTTTTAAGGTAAGCCGGTCTACACCATAGTCACGCGCCAGTTTTTCAATTTCGGGAATCTGGTGTTCGTTGTAGCTTACAACCAGGAACTGAAATGTAACCAGCGGGTATGATACGCGGCGTTTCTTTTTTGCTTCAAGAAGGTTTTGTGCGCCTTCCAGCACTTTTTGCAGATTGCCTTCAACCCGGTATTTTTCATACGTTTCCTGGCTGGTACCGTCAATTGAAATAATCAGTTCACTCAGACCTGAATCGATAATTTTATCAGCCGTTTCGGCTGAAATAAAATGCGCATTGGTAGAGGTAACAACATAAATATTGCGTTTACGCGCTTCGTTGACCAGCTCCAGAAAGTTTGGATTGATAAACGGTTCTCCCTGAAAATAATAATTAATATGCTGCAATGATTTACCTAGTTTATCCAGTATTTCTGTATTTAATTCTTTTTTCAGATTTCCGGTTGGGCGTGTAAATTGCCTGAGTCCGCTGGGGCATTGCGGACATCTCAGATTGCAGGCTGTTGTTGGTTCAATTGAAACCGCCATGGGTGTTCCCCAGTGGATTGGTCGCTTTACAAGGTATGAAAGATGGTACGAACTTTTTAGCAACGCGTAGTTTATCACCCGACGGAATGTGACTGTTTTTAATATGGATTTGGTTCGGGTGTTCATCCTGTTATCTGCAAAAGCTAAGGTACTTCAATTTTTTGGTGCGGCGAATGCACAAACACGGGAACGACTGATTTCTGATTTCCACAACCCCCGTTGTCAGTTATCCTTGCTGCAACAGTGCCGCTAAAGGCCGTTTTTTTACTCTTGCTCAATCTCCTGCTGTTTATCATACCTCACAATGCTCACAATACTGTGAATCCGGATTATGTTCAAAGAAAAAATCCGGCTGATAGAGTGCTTCAATTTTTCGTTTCAGTTCTGTTTCAAATGAATCTAAAAGCTGTTCACTTAAAACAGGGTCTCCCTCTTTACCCACGCGCACATTCTGCAGCCAGTCATTGATATTAATCATGGATATAATGCCCGCTGAAAATGTTTTGTGCTGAGGGTTGTTGGCGCGGTACATGCTGGCATACATCAGCAATTGCCGGGCATATCCTTTTTTGTCGTGATCCATCAGTTTATACAATTCATTTTTTGAAACGTATGATTCGGTGATAACCACTTTATCATCGTCGCATTTTCCTGATTTGTAATCGACAATACGAATCATTGTACCCACCTGGTCAATGCGGTCTGCCAGACCTGACATCCGGATTTTTTTTGTCACCCCGTTAATTTCAAGCTCAAAGTCCAGCTCAAGCCTTTTCTCCAGCTCCTTTACAAAAATGGGTTGCGTTGATTTTTCAATTTCTTCTATTTGTTTGTCTATGAATTTGGTCAAAAAACTCAGTGAAACCTCAAATGATAAACGGTTCTGTCCATACCTGATTTCTGATTCGGTAAATGATTCAAGGTATTTTTCACGCAGGTATTTTTCAAGGTGCGGTTTTTCTTTTTTGAGCGCTTCTGAATTCAGCGGTTCATTTTTGTCCAGAAAATTTTTGCGGAAAATAAGTTCCAGCACGTCGTGAATTTTTGTACCAAACGTAGACGATTCTATATTTTCTTCTACCTGCTCATTCTCTCTCATTTCAAGTATGTAGCGGTAATAAAAATCAAGCGGGCAGGCCACCAGTTTATTCAGGGCTGATGGAGATAATCCCTGGGTTGAAAAATAGGCATCCAGTTTTTGGTGAACCGCTGCTACTGAGGGGTAACGCGTTGCCGCAATAACAGCTGTGCGGTCATCAGGCGTGTAGGTGTTGCGCACAATCCGGTGTCCGAATGCGGGATCCAGTTCATTTTCAAGTTGGGTAATATAACGGCTCTTTTCACCATTTCCATTGTCGTCTCCGCCGCTGTTATAGGTCATGTAAACCGTTTTTGCGCGGTGCAGCAGCCGGTAAAAATGGTGTGCAAAAATGGCTTGCCGGTCTTCTTCCGTTGGCAGCTGATGGTGCTTTTTAAGATCGTAGGGTATAAATGAATTGCTGACATTTACCTGCGGCAGGTTGCCCTCATTCATGCCCAGTATAACCAGGTTTTCAAAGTCCAGCAGCCGCGTTTCCAGAATTCCCATAACCTGTATTCCCGCCGTTGGATTTCCTAAAAATGAAAGTGATTCACTTTGCCAGAACTGGTAGAACATGCGTTTGAATGATTTCAGGTCCATGAAGTGCTGGTAGCGGTTCCAGATTTGTTCAAACTTTTTAAAAGAAACAGAAAAATGATACAGCATTTCCAGCTCCAGGTCTTTGCCGGGTGTGTCTTTAAAAATGCTGTAAAGTTCAGCAACCAATACGTTCATGGCAGCAAATCCATCTTTTGAGGGCTGCTCCCACCAGTGAAAAACCTGGCTGAGTGAACTTAACTCGGGCAGATGTTGGGTAATTTCTTCCCAGTCAATAAAAACCTGGTTATGTTCCAGAATATGATTTTCAAGATCTGTCAGCCGGGCCTTACTTTTAATCAATGAAGAGATATATGCGTGATCCAGCACACGCAGCAGCGACTTATGATAGAGTTTTGAATTTTTGAATTTTTGAAAATTAAACTGAAGGTCAAAAATCAAATCAACCAGGCTTTTCAGGTGAGAGTATTTGAGCGGATACCCCATGGTAATATTTGCCGTTTCAAGTGATTGGGGTAACGACTGGCTGAGTGGAATCAGCAGTGACTCATCGGCCAGAACAATGGCAGTTGAGTTAAGATCAGCCCCTTTTTCAACAAGCTCGCTGATGATCTTTCCGGCTATTTTGGCCTGACCGGTTTGCTGGGCTGATTCAATAATGGTAATTTGTTTGGGGGCAGCATTGAAATGATTTTCAGTCTGCGGTTTCATTTGCCAGCGCTGGCAGAGTTTGCGGTAAAAGTGCGCCGCTTCATGTTCACTGTTGAGGTAATAAGATTGGTCTATGTCGCTGTGAAAACTTCCCCGTTTTTCACGTACCAGGTAATGAATAATTTTTTCTTCGCTCGCAGACAAGGCGTTGAATCCCAAAAAATAATAATGCCGCTGCGTCAGGTTTGCAGTCGATATTGTTTCTGCAAATCGCTGGTACGCTTTTCCCTGGTAAGTTTCACTGCGTGCGTGTAGGGTTTCATTAAATACGTTATAATAGGTGTGTAGCTGGTTCCAGAAAAGCAGGTATTTTTCCTGGCCCTGCGAAAGTTCAGGGTCATTAAAACTCCAGTGCTCAATTTCTTTGATATTTCGCAGATCGGCAAAAATCTGATCCGGCGAAACCAGGTAGCGATCTATTTCATCAAAGTCTGAGAGCATGGTTTTTCCCCATTTCAGAAATTCGTTAAAATCTTCTTCCTTTTCTTTTTCAGGAGTTGTTTTTTGCTGAATTTTCCGGTGAACATCAAACAGAATAAAAAGCAATTCGTGCTGGTTCAGAATTTTTTCGGGCGTATGCTGGCTGATCCATTCATTAATGGTGATCATTTCGGGTGCAAAAAAAGGTCTTTTACTCAGGTGTGCAAGGTGGCTCTGAATGTAGACTGCGGCCCGTTTGTTGGGTATAATGACGGTTATTTCGTCAAGATTTTGTTCGTGGAGATTAAATAATTCGGAAGATTTTTCGGAGAGAAAAGTATCCATTAAATAATTGATTTTTAATTAATTGAATTTTAATATCGTGTTTTAAAACGGCGAATGTTTATAAAAAAATGTTCAAAATATTGGCATAAATTGAAACTTTGATTAGATTTGTGTCGTAACATGATTAAATAATCGTCTTTTGGAATTAAAAGTAGGAGATAAAGCACCCGGGTTTGCAGGTACAACAGAAAATGGCCAAATCATAAGTCTTGCAGATTTCAGGGGTAAAAAAGTGGTCTTGTTTTTTTATCCGAAAGATATGACTTTAAACTGTACCATTGAAGCCTGTAATTTAAGAGATAATTATTCTGAACTTCAGAATATAGGCATAACGATTATCGGAGTCAGCGCTGACACCGGACAGAAGCACGAGCAATTCAAAACGAAATACGATTTACCTTATCCGTTGATTGCCGATACGGACAAAAAAATTATCAAAGCATACGGGGTTTGGGGGCCGAAACGGTTTATTGGTTTTCAGTTTCAGGGTATTCGCCGGACCACGTTTCTCATTGATGAAGAAGGAACCATTGAGGCAATTATAGATAAGGTTAAATCGCGGTCGCATACCCAACAGATTTTAGAATTAATAAACAAGTGATGGAAAAAGTAGTTTATAATTACCTGACTGATCAGCCCATGATGTTACCTGAAAGAGACATCACACGGTTGAATAAAATCAGAATCACCTTTAAAAATGGTTTCCTGAAAGAGCAGTATCCGCAGGGGTTGGTTGGTTATTACAGAGCTGTTAATTCGCAGGATTTGAGAATTGGTATTGCGGTCACCAATTATTCCCTGAGTCTCTATAAACTGGATAAGCGCAAAGATCGGAATATTATTGTGCAATACGATACGCATGGGTTTGATGTGCTGGATATTGAACGCATTACAGAGATTATTCCTCCGGCCGGTGAAATTGCACTGCATTACTGGATTTCAGAAAATAAGAATAAAAATTTTTTTGACCGTAAATAGATTACGGTTTGGTAGCGTTAGTTTGTAGAAAAAAAGAAGTAGAACTAAAAACAAAAGGTTATGGCAGAAGTCAATGAGACTTGAATTTGTAAGACAAATTCTTAGTCGAATTGATCCCGGCCGAAGCTTCCTCTCCGAGTACCGTAAAGGAAGTGTAAAGCGTAGCGCCGGAATCTGTCAGAGAAAAAAGAGAAGTAGAACTAAAAACAAAAGGTTATGGCAGAAGTAAAAGAAGTAAACAATGACAAATTAAAAGCGTTGCAATTAACGCTGGACAAGCTTGAAAAAGCGTATGGAAAAGGAACCGTGATGAAACTGGGAGACACCGCCATTGAAGAGATGGATGTGATTTCTTCGGGTTCGGTATCACTTGACCTGGCCCTGGGAGTAAAAGGATTTCCAAAGGGTCGTATTGTAGAAATTTTTGGGCCGGAATCATCCGGTAAAACAACGGTTGCATTGCATGCCATTGCAGAGGCCCAAAAGGCCGGTGGTGTTGCGGCATTTATTGATGCAGAGCACGCATTTGACCGGTTTTATGCAGAAAAATTGGGCGTAGATACTCAAAACTTATTGGTTTCTCAACCGGATAACGGAGAGCAGGCATTGGAGATTGCTGATAACCTGATTCGTTCCGGCGCAGTAGATATCCTGGTCATTGACTCGGTTGCAGCGCTGACACCAAAAGCAGAGATTGAAGGTGAAATGGGCGACTCACAAATGGGCCTCCAGGCACGGCTGATGTCAAAGGCATTACGTAAACTGACAGGGTCTATCAACAAGGCACATACCTGCTGTATTTTTATCAACCAGTTGCGTGAAAAAATTGGTGTTATGTTCGGAAATCCTGAAACAACAACCGGTGGTAATGCATTGAAATTTTATGCATCGCTGCGCCTGGACATTCGCAAAGCAAGCCAGATTAAAGAAGGGGATGAGGTTATCGGAACCCGCACCAAAGTAAAAATTGTGAAAAATAAAGTGGCTCCGCCATTCAAAAAGGCCGAGTTCGATATCATGTACGGCGAAGGTATTTCTAAGGTGGGTGAAATCGTCGATTTAGGTGTTGAGCTGGGCGTCATTAAAAAAAGTGGCTCCTGGTTCAGCTACGGCGATACCAAATTAGGACAGGGACGCGATGCGGTTAAAGCCATTCTCAAAGACAACCAGGAATTAATGGATGAACTGGAGGCGAAAATTGTAGAGCAGATCAATTTAAAAGAACGCGTGTAAACGCAAAAAGAAATCGGGACAATCGATACCCGTTAAATAGCTACCAAGGTTTTACTTCTACCAAAACCGAAAAAGGGGTGTCAGCCAACTGACACTCCTTTTTTATTACCGTTTGCTCAATTCCCTGCGTGTATCGTCAGAATATGCTAATTTTAGGGCAAAATTAGAATCGTGCGAAATTTACTTTTTCTCCCCTGGCTCATCCTTCTTGGTGCATGCGGATCAGGTTCATCTGAAGAATCAAACCCTGACCAGGATTCTGTGGTTTTTGACTCACTCGCGTGGTTCAATAAAAGCCTGGAATCAAATCCGTCAAACCTTAAAATTCTGTTGGAACGTTCCAAATATCACTTGCGGCAAGGGAATGTAGAAGACGCCCAGTTTGACCTGGAGAATTACCTGAAGGCCGATTCGTCAAACTTGGATGTACACAAATTATATGCAGATATTATGATGTCTAAACTGGTGCTTGAAAAATCCATGTTCCACTATGAATACATCATTGATCACGATTCACTCTATACCGGGGCCTATATCGGAATGGGAAAACTTTACGCCCTGCTTGATAACAATGCAGCTGCCATTGCATACCTCAATCAGGCACTCAAAATTGATCCCTACCAGACAGAACCCTATTTTATGAAGGGAATGATTTACCGGAGTGATTTCATAACCACCGGCCGCCAGGAAAGCTGGGACATGGCACTTTCTTCATTCCAAACCGCTATTGAGCAAGACCCCGATAATTATTCGGCCTACGTACAGCTTGGGGTCATGCACGAACAAATGGGAGACTCAACCGCAGTTCAATATTACAATGCAGCCATAGACATTTACCCGCAGAGTATTGAGGCCTGGTACAACAAAGGAATTTTCTATCAGAACCGGGGTGAGCTTGATGAGGCATTTAGCTGTTACCGTGAGCTGCATCACATTGATTCAACCTGGGCTGATCCATATTACAACGAGGGGTATATTCACCTGCTCATGACAGAACAGATAGACAGTGCTGTTTACTTTTTTAACAAGGCAGTTGAGTTGGATCCACAATATTACCAGGCATACAATAACCTGGGGCTGGCCTATGAAAAAAAGGGTGATTTGACCAATGCCCGGCTCTATTATACCAAAGCCGTTGAAATTAACCCGGATTATAAACTGGCCAAAGACAATTTAAACAGGCTGCAGTAATGACATTCAGGGAACGTCTGCGCAATCCGTTTGTTCAGCAATACCTGCTGGAAATATTACTTCCGCTGATTGGTTATTTTTTCTTTGACTGGAGCCTGGTCATCATTGCTGCATTTTATGTGATTGATCAGGTCGCCTCTGAAATTTCATTCCTTCGGAAATTTGCAGCAATCCGGAAATTTGAGAACAAAACGGCGGTTGTTTTTCTAACCATCAGCAGCCTTGTATTTGCGGCATTGCTTTGCCTGGAACTGGTTGTGCTGCTGGATTATTTTGCACCACATGGCTTGGCGCGTTTACAACACGTACTGGATGAACTGAAGGCTTTTGCCAAAGATGAATTATGGCTGCTTTTTCCGTTGGTACTTCTGATGTACTACCTGAAAGATCAGTTTACTTTTTTTATTCCGCGGCGTTTTTCCGGCAAAAATTCGTCCCGCTTTTTTATCTGGCACTGGATAGCAAATTTCAGCATCCTTGCACTGATCGTTCTGGCTATTGAACTTGCCAAAAATTCTGATTTACACGACGTGGCTGCAATTGGTATTTTCCTTGCATTGAAACTTATTTTTGACTTTACAGTTGCTAAAATTGCTGATCACAAATCAAACAAGTAGCTTTTCAGATCCGTACCAGTTTTTTGAGTTGAAAAACGCTTGTCCGGCTAACCCAGTTATTAATGTTGATTTTTATAACCCATTCGGGTAGTTTGGAATACAAAACCTGTGTGGTGTAGCCATCGTAGGGAATACTCCGGATTGGCCCATATTCACATACATAAGCCTGCTCCGGTTTCACGGCATCAAGGTATTCAATAAAGGTTGCCCGGTCATGTACGGTGCGGCAGGTAATACCCGGTGACCGGTAAAAGTGGATAGGAAGTCCGGCATCTGAATAGTGTTCTGTTCCAAAACTGAATAGCTCCAGTTTTTTTCCCTCCGCAAAATGATAGAGAAAATGGTAGTAGCTGATATTGTCACTTGCCGGTAAAAAACTTTGATAGAAGAGTGCCGGCATGTTGATGAATAGTAAAATACCCAGACCAATTTGCCTGATTTTTGGCATTTTGCCAGATTGAATGAAGTTGTCAATCCCTTTGGCAGAAAGGTATATAAATGCAAATGCAACCGGAAAAAGAAACCGGATTTCTTTGTGCCCGATCATAAAATGGGCCATCAAAAAGGGTACCAGGCACCAAAGAAAAATACTCCGCGGGTTTTTATAAATTCCATAGAGAAAGAACAACAGTAATGGAATACTCACCGGAGGAAAACCCTTTACAACATACAGGTAAATATAATTCCACCACGGACTGACCCCAAAGTTTGAGACAACATCTTCCAGAATATTCACCACAAAATAATTGGCGGGAGTCAGCACCCAGTTTCCATAAAACCAGTAGTCAATTACAAAACATGTCAGCAGTGCAATAATGCTGCCGGTAATTACCAATACAAATTCATTTAATTTCATTTTATAGATCAGCAGCATCCATAAGCCCACCCCGGCAATTATAAATGCCACCTGAAACCTGAAATAAAAAGCAAACCCCAGCAGCAAACCTATAATGAGCAGTCTGAAAAATTGTTTTCGTTTTGCAAAATTGCGGTAAGTAAGCAGAAAAAAGAGGGCGTATAAAACGGTTATTGAAGCCAGATTTTCTGACGAAAACCGGGCACTGATAAACGGAACGAACCACAGCAGAAAAACCATAGCAAAGAAAATTTTTTGCCCCGCCTGCGTTTTAAAATCTGTAAGTAAAATCAGCGCCAGCTTATGCATAACCCACCAGGCCGACAGGCCAACCAGCAGGCGCAAAACAAAGGCCCAAAAAAACGGATCAGTTATTCCCAAAAAGCTGAAAAATTGAATGATTCCGTAGGCTATGAATATGGGAAGTGCCGGCCTTATTTGTTCATTAAACTCCCACGGAAGAACAGTTGACGGGATATTGCCTGATTTATAATGACAGAACTCCAGAATCTGAAAATGTTCATCGGGGTGATGATAACCTTCACTAAACCAGGCGGCCAATACAAAAATGGCAAAACTGAAAACTGCCGTTTTTTGAAAAAAAGTAATTGTGCGGTAGTTTTTGAGTCCGGGTAACATCAATGTCAAACAAATGGTAAAAAGCCATTATCCATAACGCGGGCCCATCATACTTATTTCAGATGCTCCTTTTTACAGAGAAAAATGAGGTGGTTTTTAAAGCCGGTCAATACCTGCGGCCGTATGTCAATTATGCGTGAATCAACGTTCGCAAAATCAGGTACAAAAAAAATCAGGAAGTTTTGTGAGCGCAACGGATTAAATAGATAATAGTTAAAGCGCAAGGAAATAACTATCCAGATGAAACGGGTGAACGATCAGCTGAAAACAAATTACCACGCCGGCGTTTTGCATGGATCGTGCGCAAGACCCAAAGCCTGGCCAACCGTTTGAAGTCCGACACCTTTGGTTTTTACCCAGACATAAGCCAGGTCAACCGGCGTACTTTTTAGTTCTCCCTGGTATGAGTACATCACATATACCTCATAGAACTGTTCGTAACCGGTAAATTTTACTTCTACGCCTTTTACTTTAATCACTTCCATTTCGGTATTGTCACAGCAACCACAAAACAGTGCCACTTTTTTTGCGTTTTCGATAAACGCTGCAGCGCGGTCAGCATCTGCTTTTGATAAATAGGCCAACTGATCAGCCAGTGATACAGATTGAACCAGGAACAGGGTGATGACTGAAAGAATGAATTTTTTCATAGCGGTTAATTTTAATAAGCACGTTGGTTACTGCCTTCAATGTAATTGATAAATGCTTTGTTGACTACTTTATTTCCGCCAGGGGTAGGGTAGTCACCGGTAAAGTACCAGTCACCTGTATGATCAGGGCATGACAGATGCAGATTTTCAATTGACTGAAAAACAATTTTTAATTCAGCGTGGAGTGAATCAGGTCGCAGCATCTGCGAAATTTTAGCTGAAATTTCATCTGCAGAAAAAGGCTTGTAAATTTCCTTGACGTGGTTTACAATCTGTTCTTTTTTCAGTTTTTCCTGCGATTTACAGCGGTAATAAACATCATCAATGATATGCGCCATGTCGCGTTCTTTCAGCAATTCAATGGCCGCTTCAAAAGCAATAAAATCACCCAGCTTGGCCATGTCAATACCGTAACAATCCGGGTAGCGGATTTGCGGTGCGCTGGAGAGCACAACAATTCGTTTTGGATTCAACCGGTCCAGTATGCGCAAAATACTTTTTTTCAGCGTTGTTCCCCGCACAATAGAATCATCAATTACTACCAGGTGATCTTTGCCTGCGTTTACCGTGCCGTATGTAATATCATAAACGTGTGCAACCAGGTCTTCACGCCCTTTGTCCTGGGTAATAAAGGTTCTGAGTTTGGTATCTTTAATAGCTATTTTTTCAATGCGGGTGCGTTTGTCGAGAATGGTTTTCAGTTCTGCATCTGAAAGTGATGCCCCTTTTTCACGAATGGTTTTCAGTTTAATCTCGTTCTGAAAGTCTTCAAGTCCTTTAATTAAGCCGTAAAAAGAGGTTTCAGCTGAGTTTGGAATGTATGAGAAAACGGCGTTGTCAATTTCGCCATCAATTGCTTTTAAGGTGGCATCTACCAAAGTACGGCCAAGTTCTTTACGCTCTTTATAAATAGAAACGTCACTCGGGCGTGAAAAATAAATGCGCTCAAAAGAACATTGTTTCAGCGGGCCGGGTTCCTTGATCATGACCTCGCTCACGTTACCGTTGCGTTTTATAATAAGCGCATGCCCTGGTTTAATTTCTTTGATTTTTTCAACAGGTACATTAAATGCGGTTTGAATTACCGGTCTTTCAGATGTAACAACACAAATTTCATCATCTTCATACCAGAAAGCAGGTCTTATTCCGTTCGGGTCACGCATAACAAATGCATCACCGTGTCCTATAAGTCCGGCCATGGCATAACCGCCATCCCACACTTCAGACGATTTTTTAAGAATCCGTTCAATATCCAGGTTTTGCCCAATCAGGTTATAGACATCGCGGTTAGACAGATCATCTGTTTTATACTGCTGATATAACCGGTTATTTTCTTCATCCAGAAAATGGCCGATTTTTTCCATCACCGTAACCGTATCACTCATGGCTTTTGGGTGCTGGCCCAGTTTCAGCAGCAATTCAAACAATTCGTCGTTATTGGTCAGGTTAAAATTACCGGCAACCAGCAGGCTCCTTGTTTTCCAGTTATTTTGCCGTAAAAAAGGGTGGCAGTTTTCAATGCTGTTGCCGCCAAAAGTGCCGTAACGCAGGTGTCCTAAAAACAATTCACCGGTAAATCCGGCATGTTTTTTCATGTATTCAGGGTTGCGCAGGTGAGCGGGGTTATGAGATTCAATTTCACCCAGGCGGTTATTGATCCGCTTAAAAATTTCCTGAATAGGTTGGCTGTCGACTGACCGTGAGCGACTTATGTAACGGTGGCCCGGTTCTACGTCAAATTTGATGTTGGCTAAGCCGGCTCCGTCTTGGCCGCGGTTGTGCTGTTTCTCCATCAGCAGATACATCTTATTCAAGCCATATAAGAGTGTTCCGTGTTTTTGAAGATAATAGTCAAGAGGTTTTTTGAGCCGGAGCAGTGCTATTCCGCATTCGTGCTTGATTGGGTCACTCATTGAGTTCCTTTGTGTAAATTTGGTGTGCAAAGTTAGCAAACTCCGCCCGTAATAACGAGGAACTAAGAATATTTTAAGAAATTTCGAAGGATTTTTTGTTAATAAAATTAATCGTTGTACATTTGCACCCCGATTATAGGGAAGAAATACTAATAATTAAAAGCGAAATATTGTGAATACATTGAGCTACAAAACAGTTTCAGTCAATAAAGAAACAGCCGCTAAAAAGTGGTTATTGGTTGATGCAGAAGGTCAGACACTCGGACGTTTAGCGAGTAACGTAGCTTTCCTTTTGAGAGGAAAACACAAAACCAATTTCACGGTGAATTCTGATTGTGGTGACAACGTCATTGTAATCAATGCAGAGAAAGTGGTGTTGACCGGAGATAAAATGGAGACAAAAATCTATATCCACCACACAGGTTACCCTGGCGGACAGAGAGAAACAACTCCACGCGAATTCCTTGCAAAACAACCTACCCGTTTAGTTGAAAAAGCGGTTAAAGGGATGCTGCCAAAAAGCAAATTGGGAAGTGCATTGTACAAAAATCTTAAAGTTTACGCGGGTCCAAAACATGATCAGGACGCTCAGAAACCCGAAACTGTTAAGATCGATTCAATAAAATAAGTAAAGAATAAACCAGACTATGAGTGTAACAAACACATTAGGAAGAAGAAAGACAGCCGTTGCGAGAGTTTATCTTTCTAAAGGTTCAGGTAAAATCACTGTGAATGACAGAGAGGTAAAAAATTACTTTAAAACAGCTGTATTGCTGGATAAAGTAAATCAACCTTTCCAACTGACCAGCACATTGGGTCAGTTTGATGTAAACATCAACGTTGATGGTGGTGGAGTGAATGGACAAGCCGAAGCAGTTCGTCTTGGAATTTCACGTGCCCTGGTAGAGCTTAACCCTGACTTCAAAACACTTTTGAAAGCAGACGGGCTTATGACCAGAGATCCACGTATGGTGGAGCGCAAGAAACCGGGAAGAAAGAAAGCAAGAAAAAGATTCCAATTCTCGAAACGTTAATCTGAAGATCTTCCGGGATCGTTTAGAATCTAAATTGCTGAGACTATCCCCGATTGTTATCGGGATGCTACTCAGTGATTGCTTTAAAACGACAAAACCATCACCTGCAGGAGTCAGGTGATGATCCTGCGAAGCCTTGGCGAAGCAGGAAAAGTAAAAAGAAAGTAAACAATCAGTCGGACGAACGGGCCGGCACAAACGAACAAAAATGACAAAAACATCATTTGAAGAATTGTTAGAAGCAGGTGTTCACTTCGGACACTTGAAAAGTAAATGGAACCCTTACATGGCTCCATATATTTTCACTGAGAAAAAAGGAATTCACATCCTTGATCTGAACAAAACAGCAGTGCACCTTGATCAGGCTTGCGCAGCGCTGAAACAGATTGCAAAATCAGGAAAAAAAGTATTATTTGTTGCTACTAAAAAACAAGCAAAAGATATTCTTGTTGATCGTGTAAGACCAACAAAAATGCCTTTCGTTGTTGAGCGCTGGTCAGGCGGAATGCTTACCAATTTTGGTACTATCCGTAAAGCGATCCGTAAAATGGCGTCTATTGATAAAATGGATGAAGACGGAACAATGGCTACCCTTTCAAAAAGAGAGCGTCTGCAAATGTCCCGTACACGTGCCAAACTTGACAAAAACTACGGAACCATTGCTGACATGACCCGCGTACCTGCAGCTATTTTCGTAATTGATGTTTTGAAAGAACACATTGCGGTTAAAGAAGCAAAAAAATTGGGCATTCCTACCTTTGCAATGGTAGATACCAATTCTGATCCACGCGGTATTGATTTTGTTATCCCGTCAAATGACGATGCTACCAAATCAATTGCAAAAATTCTTGACAAAGTAACTGAAGCTATCAATGAAGGATTGGAAGAGCGTAAAACTTCAAGAGCAGGGGTAAAAGAAGAAGCTGAAGAAGGCGCAAAAAAAACAACCCGTTCAAAAGGACAGACAAAAGTGAACGTTGAAGAGTCAGAAAATTAATTGTTAAACAGAATTATTAAACTATCATGGAAATGGTGATTACAGCAGCGCAGGTAAATGACCTCAGAGCAAAAACCGGTGCAGGGATGATGGATTGTAAAAAAGCGTTGGTTGAGGCAAACGGTGATATCCAGGAGGCAATTGACATCCTTCGTAAAAAAGGACAAAAAGTTGCAGCAAAAAGAGGAGACAACGAAGCGAAAGAAGGTTTGGCAATTGCTAAGATTTTTAATGACGGAAAATCAGGCGTTGTTCTTGCATTGAACTGTGAAACAGATTTCGTTGCAAAAAATGAGTCATACTATAAACTGGTTGACAGCTTTGTAGACCTGGCTGCAAAAACCCGTCCTGCTTCTGTTGAAGCTTTGATGAATGCAAAATATGATGATACACTGACAGTAGCTGAAAAAATTACTGAGCAAATTGGTGTTATTGGTGAAAAACTGGAAATTTCAAACCTGAATATCCTGGATGCTGAAGCAGTTGTTGCTTACAACCACCCGGGAAATCAGATTGCAACACTGGTTGCACTTTCTAAAGGAGGTGACGCCGCAGTTGATGCCGGAAAACAAGTAGCCATGCAGGTTGCTGCCATGTCTCCGATTGCGTTGAACAAAGAAGGTGTTGACGCTGATACAATCAGAAGAGAAGTTGAAATTGGAAAAGAATTAGCGATTCAGGAAGGTAAACCTGCTGAAATGGCTGAGAAAATTGCACAAGGACGTCTTCAGAAATTCTTTAAAGAGAGCACACTGTTGAGCCAGGAGTTTATCCGCGACAACAAGAAATCAGTTGAGCAATTCCTCAACGATACACTGGCGGGATTAACCGTAACAGACTTCAAACGGGTATCGCTGAAATAATTATTTAAAATGAAAAGAAGAGAGATTTAGTCTCTCTTTTTTTTTGCCAAAAAATCGAGACATGAAGTACAAAAGAATTTTATTGAAACTGAGCGGAGAGTCCCTGATGGGTGAAAAAAATTTTGGAATTGATAACAAGGTCATTAATGACTACGCTGAGGAAATAAAACAGATCTGTGATGCCAAAGTTGAAGTGGCAATTGTCATTGGCGGCGGAAATATTTTCAGAGGTGTGCAGGCTGAACATGGCGGAATGGATCGTACCCAGGGTGATTACATGGGCATGCTTGCCACCATGATTAACAGCATGGCACTGCAGGCAGCGCTGGACAAACTTGGAATGTATACGCGCCTTCAGTCAGCCATTGAAATGAAAGAAATTGCTGAGCCGTTCATTAAACGCAGAGCGGTCAGACACCTTGAAAAAGGCCGTGTGGTTATTTTTGGAGCCGGTACCGGAAGCCCTTATTTTACGACTGATTCAGCGGCAGCATTGCGTGCTATTGAAATTGATGCCGATGTAATTTTAAAAGGCACACGGGTAGACGGTATTTATACGGCTGATCCCGAAAAAGATAAAAACGCAACCAAATTTGAAACCATTACATTTGATGAAGCCTATCAGCGTGGATTAAACGTGATGGATATGACTGCTTTTACCCTTTGCAAAGAAAATGATTTGCCCATAATTGTTTTTGACATGAATCAAAAAGGTAACCTGATGAAAGTTGTTTCAGGCGAAAAAATTGGTACTTTAGTCACCGTTTAATTAATGGTAATATGGAAGAAGAAGTTCAGTTGCTGCTTGATGAAGCAAAAGACGGAAATGAAAAAACAATCAACCACCTTACTGCAGAACTTGAAAAAGTAAGAGCCGGGCGTGCAACCCCATCTATGCTGGACAGTGTAAGTGTAGAATATTACGGTGCAATGACACCACTTCACCAGCTTGCCAACATCAATACCATGGATGCCCGCACCATTACAGTACAACCCTGGGAACGTGGTATTCTCGATGCAATAGCTACCGGAATTATCAATGCAAATCTTGGATTAAATCCACAGAATAACGGAGAAATGATTATTCTGAATGTGCCGGTTCTGACTGAAGAAAGACGTAAAGACCTTGTAAAAAAGGTAAAAGCAGAGGTAGAACATGCCAAGGTTGGAATTCGAAACAACCGTAAAGATGCAAATGATTACCTCAAAAAATTAAAGACAGATGGTCTCCCTGAAGACCGCGTTAAAGATGTCGAAACAAAAATTCAAACCCTCACCGATGCTGCCGTAAAACGTTGTGATGAACTTGCCGCTAAAAAAGAGGCAGATATCATGACTATTTAATAAAGTACTGGGGTACAACGTTAGAAGCAACAAGCGTCGCTATTCTACTTCAAAAATCAACATTCGTTAATCGCTATTCATGATTTCGATTAGTGTTGAAGTACTCAGGTTGTCGAACGATTTTTTTCCTTTGTTTTTTCAATAAGAGAGGTTACTTCAAAAATCAACATTCGTTAATCGCTATTCATGATTTCAAATAATGTCGAAGCGCTCAGATTTCCGAACGATTTTTTCCTTTGTTTTTTCAACAGGAGAATCTACTTCAAAAATCAACATTCGTTAATCGTTATTCATGATTTCGAATAATGTTGAAGTACTCAGGTTGCCGAACGATTTTTTCCTTTGTTTTTTCAACAAGAGAAGCTACTTCAAAAATCAACATTCGTTAATCACTATTCATGATTTCGAATAATGTTGAAGCGCTCAGATTGCCGGACGATTTTTCCTTTGTTTTTTCAATAAGGGAGATTACTTCAAAAATCAACATTCGTTAATCGCTATTCATGATTTCGATTAGTGTTGAAGTACTCAGGTTGCCGAACGATTTTTTCCTTTGTTTTTTCAACAAGAGAAGCTACTTCAAAAATCAACATTCGTTAATCACTATTCATGATTTCAAATAATGTCGAAGTGCTCAGATTGCCGGACGATTTTTTTGCTTCGGTTATGGAAATAAAAAAACCTGAAAAGAGTTTACTGATAGTCGTGGTAGTAGCATGCTCTTTTCAGGTTACCGTGCAAGGAAATTAAAACCAGAAGCAAAAAATATTGCTTTCTGTAGGGGTAGACGAAAGTTGTTTGCAGAGGGTTGGCTGAACCCTTAAGATTTTGTTTCAAATTTATAGCCTACGCCTCTTAAACTTTTGAAATACTGTGGATTACGATTGTCTTTTTCAAAATATTTTCGCAGGCTGAGAATGTAATTATCAATGGTGCGGCTGGTAGGGAACTGTTCTTTACCCCAGATGGTATCCAGTATCAGGTCTCTCGAAACCACCTCTCCCTTTTTGGAAATCAAAAGTTTAAGCAGCTCCATTTCACGTTTGGAAACAGTATGCAGTTGCCCGTTTGCCTTAATTTCAAATGTTTTGAAATTAACCTCGTGACCATCAAAGTAGTACACGTCCGGCAGCATTTCGCTTTTTTGCCGGTCAATCAGAATGGCTACACGCAGCAGCAGCTCTTCCAGGTTAAAGGGTTTTACCAGGTAATCGTCGGCACCAAGCTTCAAACCATTAATCCGGTCGGCTGAGGTACCCTTGGCTGAAATAAAAAGAATGGGTACGTGGCTTGTCTTCCGTATTTCACGGCACACATCAAATCCACTGATCTCAGGTAACATCACATCCAATATCACCAGGTGATATGAATCGTTAAAACGGGTGAGGGCATTTTTGCCGGTAGTTGCCACATCCACCTCATAATTTTCGAGTTCAAGATTGAGGGTAAGAACATTGATCAGACTTTCTTCGTCTTCAACGAGCAGAATTTTCTTCATGGCATATCGATACGTGCGCACCGCAAAAGTAGGAATTTTGTTGTCTTCCTGAAAATCGGTCTAAATTTGCGCTGTGAAAAAAAGGGGAGGTATTTATATCGGCATAGGCACCAACATGGGAAATCGCCTTGAAAATATTAACCGGGCCTATGAGCATATAGCGGCTCTTGCAGGTAGCATTGTTTCAAAATCAGCTGTTTACGTTTCTCCACCCTGGGGTTTTGAGGCCGATCAGGATTTTTACAATACCGTTGCAGAGCTTGATACAGACCTTGACCCGGTTCAGCTGATAACGGTTCTGAAAAGCATTGAAGTCCGCATGGGGCGGGTAAAAACCCGTGAGCAGGGCTATGAATCACGACTCATTGATCTGGACATTCTGGATTTCAGGGGAGAAATTCGGGTATCAGATACATTGCAATTACCCCATCCAAGCCTTCATCTGCGTGGTTTTGTGCTTTATCCACTGCGTGAAATTTGCCCCTTGTGGGTGCATCCCGTCAGCGGCAAAAAAATAGGGGACCTGATAGGGGCCCTTGGGGCATCTGAAATACCTGATAAATTGGCCAATGCAAACGATTGAAGGGTATAAAATTTCCGAAAAACCGGCCACTGTACGCTTAGATGAAAAAATTTACTTAATATTGCACAGTTTTTAGGTTATTTAATAAATAAAATAGGATTTAAAATCAGATCTAATGAAAAAGCAAAGTTATAAAGGATTAGCGGCTATTGCAGTAGTAGGTGCAATGCTAACCGGATGTAAGTTAATTGGTGACGTTGAGTACACCGTACAACAAGATCCGGTTCAAATGCATGGTGACAGCGTTAAAGTAAGCGTTACCGTAAAATTCCCTGAAAAAGGGCTGAAGAAAAAAGCGGTAGCTGAAATCACACCAACTTTGGGTGACGCTTCATTCAAAACCATTTCTGTACAAGGTGAAAAAGCAACCGGAAACGGACAAACTATTGCTTATAAACCAGGCGGAACAGTGAACTATACAGATGTTGTTCCTTATTCTCCTTCCATGGAAAATGCTGATCTTATGATCACAGGTACCGTGAAAAAAGGGAAAAAAGAAATTGCCCTGGATCCTGAAAAAATTGCTGATGGTACAATCATCACACCGTACCTGGTGCAAAACGATGACAAAGCCCTTATTGGTAAAGACAATTTCGTGAGAACTACAGAAGAAGTTTTCTCAGGAACTCAGTTCAATTACCTGAAAGGAAAATCAGACGTTCGTACTACTGAGCTGAAAGACAAGGATATTCCTGCTTTCCAGGCTTGGATGGCTGATGCAGCTGTAAATCCTAAGAAAAAAGTTAAAAAAATCAATTTCGTTTCTTACGCTTCGCCAGAAGGTGAAGTTGCTAAAAACGGTGAGTTGGCTAATGATCGTGCAAAATCAGGTCAGGCCTCTGTTGAGAAAATTTTAACTGCTGCAAAATTCACTGCAACTCCTGAAATGTTCAGCCAACAGCCAAAAGGTGAAGACTGGGAAGGTTTCAAAACTGCCGTTAACGCATCAACATTGAAAGACAAAGAACTGATCGTTCGTGTTCTTCAAATGTATCCTGATCCGGTTAAACGTGAAGAAGAAATTAAAAACATGGGTAAAACTTACCAGGAACTTGAAAAAGACATCCTTCCTTCATTGCGTAGAACTCAAATCAATGTAGTTTATGATAAAGTGGGCTGGTCTGATGAAGAACTGAAACAATTGTCTGTTTCTAAACCGGATACCCTGACTGTAGAAGAACTGTTGTTCACTGCAACACTTTATACTGATCTTTCTGAAAAAATGAGAGTTTATCAGTTGGTTGTAAAATACTATCCTGAAGACTGGAGAGGTCACAACAACGTAGGATATGTTTATTACATGCAAAACAACCTTGGCAGCGCTAAAACAAGCTGGGAAAAAGCAAACAGCATTAAAGAAAATCCTGTTACATTAAACAATCTTGGAATTGTTGCCCGCGTTCAGGAAAAAGATCGCGCTAAAGCAACCAAATTGTATACATCAGCTGTTTCTGCTGGTCCTGAAGTAAAATACAACCTGGGTATCATTGATATCCAAAACGGAAAATATGCACAGGCTATCGGAAACTTCGGAAGCAACAATACATTCAACAAAGCCCTTGCTCAGGTGCTGAATGGAGATTACAGTGCAGCTTTGACTACTATCGATGCTTCACCTGATAAAGATTCAGCAATGGGTTACTACTTAAAAGCAATTATTGGTGCTCGTCAAAACAACCTGGATATGTTGACCAATAACCTGAAAAGTGCTATTGCCAAAGATCCTAGCCTGAAAGCTAAAGCAGCTAAAGACAGAGAGTTTATTAAATTCTTTGAAAATGCTTCTTTCAAAGCAGTGGTTGGATAATCTAAAACTGATTTTAAACTAAAAAACGCCCTGGCTTGCCAGGGCGTTTTTGTTTTTGTGCCCATGCCTCATTACTTAATCTCCCGGCGTAAAGCGCAGTTTTTATGCTGCGTATGAAAGTCTTCCAAAAGGCAAAGGTCATACGTCGTTTCAGGCCAGCTTTCAATGGGCACGTTTGCTGAAATGCGGTTTCACCTGACCTGAAATAAATAGGTTCACCACTGACACCACTTTTCTGTATACCATGTATCGTTCGGGTGTGATCCGCTTAAAACAGGGTGTAATTGAACACGGATGAAACTGATTCTACGGATCAGCACGGATATTTTTCAATCCTGCGTTTTATCCGTGCAATTCCCTGCCTGCCTTCAAACAGGCGCTGGCATTGCATCCTTTTCCGTCGGACAGGCGGGTGTCAAATCCCGTATTCTGATCAATCTGATCTGGATTGCATGAACTCAATGACCAGAAACGTTGGGAGATTTGAAGACTCAGGAAGAAATAGTCAGGACAATTCGATCAAACTCACGTTAACATGAACCCTTCACCAGATATCAGGGGATTGATCAGATTGGTTACACAAATCTGTGGACAGGCAAAAAAAATGGCCGGATACTTCCGGCCATTTTATAAGGTGTTTTAGTGGATTAATCTTCGTCTTCTCCCTCGTCCTCTTCATCGTAGGCTTCGTCGGCCACATCTTCCTCTTCTTCTTCGTCATCGCCTCCCAGGTCATCATCTCCTACATCTGGTGTTTCTTCTCCTATATCCATTGCATCCACATCGTCATCGTCATCGCCAATGGCAGGTGCGCCTGCGGCTCCAATAATAATCAGGTGATCAATTCCTTTATAGGTGAAAATGTACCCGCGCATTTCTTTACCCTGGTATGGGAATGTAATAACTGCAGGGTCATTGGCCTCGTTGAATTCTTTTAAAGCCAGGCGCACATCTGAATCCAGTTTTGCAACTGAACTCACAATTTTTTTCAGGTTTGGTTTACCGGGTGTGATAGGGCGGTAAACAGGTGCAGGAACGGCAGTGCTTTGCTTTGGTTCTTTCTTTGGTTTTTTCTCAGTTTCCCTGAGAACCGGCGCTTCAGTTTTTGCCGGCTTGGATGCTGGTTTTTCGGTTGTTGTTTTCACTTTACTTGTTGGCTTTGTTGTATTTTTTTCAGCACTTGGTTTGGCTGACTTAAGTTTGGAATCAGAAGGTTTGGTCTTTACAGGTGGTGCTACCGGTTTTTTTGCTGTTTTGGCAGAAACTTTTGCGGCTTTTGGAGCAGGTTTAGCTGCTTTTTTGACTGGTTTGACAACCACTTTTTTAGCGGGTTTGGCAGGTGCTGCTTTTTTAACCGGTTTAGCTACTTTTTTTGCAGGTTTAGCCGCCACTTTTTTGACCGGTTTAACTGCTTTTTTAACTGGTTTAACAACCTTTTTGGCCGGTTTTGCAGCTTTTTTAGCAGGCTTTGCCGCTTTTTTCGCAACCGGTTTCGCAACTTTTTTAGCAGGTTTAACAACCTTTTTAACAGGTTTGCTAACCTTTTTAGCCGGCTTTGCTTTCACCACTTTTTTAGGTGCCGCTTTTTTAACCGGTTTGGCCTTTGGCGCTGACTTCTTAACAGGCTTAGACTTTGCCACAACCTTTTTTACTGGTTTGGCTACTTTTTTTGCCGGTTTAGAAACTGCTTTTTTTGCAGGCTTTGCCGGGGCTTTCTTCGCTTTTGCCATGTGCGATTTTTTTAGATGATTTAATCTGTCAAAGTAAATTATTTCAGACTAAATGGTCCCTGATTATAATTTACACGTGCGCAAAATAAGTAAAAAATAATCTGAAATTCTATATTAGTAGAAAAAATCCACCCTGTATGGATCAAATTGACCTCAAGATCCTGGAATATTTGCAAACGGATGCAAAAATTACTGCAAAAGATCTGGCCTCACGGTTATCACTTTCAGCCACTCCTGTTTATGAACGAATCCGCAAACTGGAGAAGCAGGGAATCATCAAACGGTACGTGGCCATTCTTGATCCGGATATGCTCGATAAAAGCCTGGTTGTGTTTCTGAACCTGACCATTAAAGAGCACAACCTGGAAGCCCGCAGCAAACTGTTGCGAAAACTGACCGATCTGGACGAAATAACAGAACTCTATCATACTTCAGGAACCTACGATTTTGTGGCTAAAGTCCGCTTTGCCAATGTGAAAGAGTACAAAGAGTTTCTGGTAAACAAGGTGGCCGCCATTGAAAATATTTCTGACATTGAAAGCCACATTGTGCTGGAAGAAATTAAACACAGCACTCAGGTGAATCTTAAATAAAGATCAAAATTTCAAATGTATACTTCTTAAGTCATCCTGAGCTTGTCTCAGTATTTGTCCCATTTTTACACAGATGCTGAAACAATTCGGAACAGCATATCCTTATCGTCAATGAGTTACATGTTTGAAACGCTGGTGCCTATGGAATTATTCCCTGCTGCCGGAGCACCGTAACGATGAGTGGAACAAAAACAACCGCTACTTTATGTTCAAGGGGAATTGAATTTGCAAACTCACCCTCAAAATCCCAATCGTCCCAGTTCTCTGAATAAGAGGTGTACAGGTCCAGATCGACACTGTCACCGGATGCTTCCCAGTCGTCCCAGTTTTCAGAATAGGATGTGTAAACACTTGCATTCCAGGTACTGTGGTCGTCATCGACATCCCAATCGTCCCAGTTCTCAGCATAAGAGGTGTAAATGCTGATTTCAAAATTGGAGGTAACCAAGTTCCAGTCATCCCAGTTTTCAGCGTATGAGGTAGAGATACTTCCGCTGATGCCCCCTATGGAAAAATCCCAGTCATCCCAGTTTTCAGCATAGGAGGTGTAAAGTGAGCCGCTTACACCCTTGAATTGAAAATCCCAGTCATCCCAGTTTTCAGCATACGAGGTATACATTTCACCTGAAAAAGAGGGCGGAACATACGGATAGAGTCCACAGGAAAGGGAATCGTATTGACAGGAACCATTGTCTACTTCGGCGTTGTATGAATAATTGCAAGCAGCAGAATCAGTACAGCCTTCAATGGGACCTTTCTTACAGGAAACAAATCCGGTTAGCAAGGTAAAGCATACGACAGTCCAAACGTTTTTCATAGGTGGTGATGAATTAAAATTACAACTATTTTCAACGCTTTAAACAGATATCCCGTTAACAATTCGTAAACACAGTAGAAATAATTTTTTAACTTAGATTAAACCTTTTAGAACACACCTTGTCAAACAAGGGTTATAAAACTGACTTATGCTCAAAAAAATTGGAATTGCCTGTGGCCTGCTTTCTGCAAACTTATTTGCGCAGGACCTGTATGACATTGATCACATCACAGTGATTGAAATTGAATTTAGCAGCAGTGACTGGGATGCGCTGATGGATGCCAATGATCTCACCGATGACGGAACAAAATTACCGGGCACGGTTACAATTGATGGTCATAGTTATGACAGTGTTGGTGTAGCCTATAAAGGAAACAGCAGTTACGATGCAAGCTATCTCAAAAATCCGCTCAACATTGAACTGAATTATATTCTGGATCAATATTACCAGGGATATTCTACACTTAAACTTGCTTCCGGCGCAAAAGACCCCTCTTTTGTAAGAGAGGTATTGAGTTATGAAATTGGAAGAAAATACATGGACATGCCTTTGGGTAATTATGCCAAAGTTTATATCAACGGCGCCTATTACGGTTTGTTTTCAAGCTCTGAAGCAATTGACGGAAGATATGGTGAGCGCAGGGTGTATGCCAACAAAGACAATCCCCGGTTTAAATGCAATCCGCCAAACGGTATGGGACCCGGGAATGAACCTTCACTGGATTACCTGGGAACTGACTCAGCGTTGTACGCCAACATTTACGAATTAAAATCAACTTTTGGCTGGGCTGAATTTATTGACTTTATGTATCAGCTTGAATACAACAGTGTCAATATTGAAACGTATCTTGATCTTGACCGCGCCCTTTGGATGCTGGCTTTCAACAACGTGATGGCGAACATGGACAGTTATTCAGGCCCAACCAAACAGAATTATTATATGATTCAGGATGACAACGGCAGATGGTGCCCGATTATCTGGGATCAAAATGAAGGAATTGGTGGATTTGAAAATACAGGTGCAGGTCCTCCAACTTTGGCTGGCCTGACCAACCTGGATATGTACCTGCATTCAGCAGATGCAACTTATCCGTTGATTTCAAAACTATTTGCCATTCCGCGGTACAAAAAAATGTATGTGGCGCACATGCGTACCATTGTCTCTGAAAACATTACCAATAACTGGTATTATACCCGTGCACAAGCGCTTCAGGCAATCATTGAAACTGAGGTGCAAACAGAACCAAATGGGTGGTATACCTATTCTGAATTCACTTCAAACCTGGACAATACACTTAGCGGTATGGAAGGTGCTTATGGGGTAGCCGAAGTTTTAGACGGCCGCGCCACGTATCTGGCCACGCAGTCAGACTGGAATCTGACAGCACCTGCAATTACAGCAATTACAAATACACCGGCAGTTGTATCAGCCAACACCTCCGTAACCTTTACGGCCGCAATTACCAGTCCAACGTATGCCTATCTGGGTTACAGAACCTATACCGGTAATGTGTTTCAGAAAGCACAAATGTTTGATGACGGCCTTCACGGTGATGGTGCTGCATCAGACGGTACTTATGGCGTAACCATTTTTGTTGGCGCTGAGGATATTGAATATTACCTGTATGCTGAGAATGCAGATGCAGCTATCTTCTCTCCTGTACGTGCTGAACACGAATTTTATACCCTGGTGGTAGATGCTGATGTGGTGATCAATGAAATAATGCCAAAAAATAATGTCACCGCAACAGATGAAGAAGGAAAATACGAAGACTGGATTGAACTATACAACAACAGCGGTTCAGCAATTGATCTTACCGGTTATTTTCTCAGTGATGATATTACTGATCCAAACAAATGGCAGTTTCCGGATACCAGCATTGCAGCTAACGGTTACCTGATTGTATGGTGTGATCAGGATACGCTTGATGCCGGTTTGCACACAAACTTCAAGCTGGCCTCCAGCGGTGAAACACTTGTTTTATCAAACGCAGGTGGTTTTGCTGTTAACCAGGTAACCATGCCTGAAATTGAAAGCTCAACCACTTACGGCAGGTATGTAAACGGTACCGGTTCATGCATTCGCATGGTGCCAACATTCAATGCAGAAAATTCGTACACTGCACTGGAAATTGCAGAAACGGCTGCAGCTGAAATAAGTGTTTATCCGAATCCGGCCAGTGAATTAGTTTATGTAGTTACCAATTCAGCAATTCCGGTAGATTACCAATTGTATGATCTGAACGGAAAACTCATTTACAGCGGACAGGTAGAAAATAATACCGCTATTGAGGTGGGTGCGCTTGAAAAAGGCATTTATCTGGTTTATTTGCCAGGCACCGGTAGTGTGAAGAAGTTCGTTAAAAATTAAGAGGCGGTACAACCAATTCTTGAGGATATACGTTTTAACTTAGATTGCTTCTAAAAAGCATTCCTAAAACGTATGATAATGAACCGGATTTTTTCAGCGCTTGTTTTCAGCACTTTTTTGCAATTCAGTTTTGCACAGAGTTATCAGCTCAATGGAAATGCCATTGCAACCGGAAGCGATTGTTACCAGATTACCGATGCCCTGAATAGTCAGGTTGGTACGGTTTGGTATACTGATCTTTTGGATCTCAATCAACCGTTTGAAATAAACTTTGAAATGAATTTCGGAACCAGTGATGCCGGCGCCGATGGAATGGTTTTTGGGCTGCAGACTGTTGGGCCGTTTGCTGCTGGTGTTGGTGGTGGCGGAATTGGTTTTACCGGTTTTATGCCTTCTCTGGGAATTGAATTTGATACCTACTATAATTCTGTTTACGGTGATTTGGTAAATGATCACATTGCCATTATGCAAAATGGTTCAGGCACGCATACATCAACAGATAATCTTGCGGGCCCGGTGCAGGCAAGTGCTACGGCAGCCAATATTGAAGACGGTGCTGAACATTATATACGCATTACCTGGGACCCCGCCGAAGATTCGTTGAAAGTGTATTTTGATTGTGTCTTTCGCACAGGCATTCAAAACGACATAATCAATACCATTTTTGGCGGACAGAATATGGTGTATTGGGGATTCACCGGTTCAACCGGCGGCGCTTATAATGTGCAAACGGTTTGTCTTTCTGAAAATATTTTTCCGGTTACCTACACGTTTGATATCTGCCCGGGTGAATCCATTGAATTGTCTCCCTACATTCTCAACGGAACCAATTACAACTGGACACCGGCAGCCGGCCTTAGTGCAACCAATATTCCAAACCCGGTTGCAAGTCCTGCAACAGATACGCAGTACATTGTCTCATTTCTGGATGCCTGCGGGCAGGTAAAAACCGATACCGTAAACATTAACGTGGTAGACAGTGCACCGGTTATTACATTCAATCAGAATACATTTATTTCCTGTCCGGATGATGTGGTGACTATTGAAGCAACGGTGACTGATGCGTTTGGTGCAGTTACCTATAGCTGGTCTCCAACACCCGGTTCAACCAATGAACTTACCGTGTCGCCTGATGTTTTAACCTGGTACTACCTCACCGTAACAGATGATTGCGTAGCTACAACAGACTCGGTTAAAATTGAAATCGGCGTGATCGACTTAACAGCTATTGATGTGATTGATGCTACCAATTGTCCGGGTCAGCCGGGTGTACCGGGTGAAATTGAAATTTTTCCGGATGATCCGTCCTGGAGTTATACGTTGACTAACGGACCAACTGTTTACGGACCTCAAACCAGTAATCAGTTTCTGAATTTGAGCGGAGGGGTTAATTATTTTTTGCATGTTGAAGATGCGAATGGTTGTGCTATTGACACCGTTGTTTATGTGGGATTGGGCACCAATCCGGTGACGGCCACCTGGGTTGCTGACAGCTTGCAGCATGTATCCTGCTTTGGGGCCAATGACGGTGGTGCTTACATCACCAATGTCGGAGGGGGTATCTCTCCGCCGTATGATATTACCTGGACATCCACATCAGGTTTGTTTGATCAGACAACTGTTTCAGCAGGTGGCGGTGATGACCAGGATAATTTGCCCGGCGGTAACTGGGTTGTAACAGTAACAGATGGTGAAGGCTGTGCCTGGTCACAGGTATTCACCGTCAACGAACCATCTGAAATTACGCTTGATTTTAGTTTCAATGAGCCATCTTGTTATGAATTTACCGATGGTTCAGTAACCATAAATACAACCGGTGGCAGCGGCGGCAATACGTTTAATATTTCAAATGCATCCGGCACGCAGCTGAATCTGGGAAATTCAAATACCGTAAATCAGTTGGGTACCGGTTGGTATTATGCATCTATTGAAGACAATAATGGTTGTGGTACCAATGATTCTGTTTTTCTGGATCAGCCCGGCATGCTTGACATTGAACTGGATGTTATTCAACCCATGTGTTACGGTGATTCATCAGGCTTTGCTTTGGTTGATACTGTTTTTAATTACACCGGTGATTACCAGGATATAGCTTATTTCTGGGCACCCAAACCGCAGGGAAGTAATGGAATCGGAAATTTATTTTCTGCCGGATTGTATGCCGGTGATTACACCATTACCATCAATGACGAAAATGGTTGTTCACGCATATTTGATTTCAGCATTGTTTATCCTCCGGCACTTGCCTTTACCGAATTTGGATATGACCCTGCATATTGCCGTTTGTTTAGCTACCAGTCAGGCAATGGGGTGGTGTATGCTGCCGGCTCTGGTGGAACGCCCGACTATAACTATGAATGGCTCAACCTGCAAACCGGTCAGACATCCAATAATACAACCTGGGGCGGTTTGAATCCGGGAGATTATCAGATGACCCTGACGGATGATAACGGCTGTACATTGATTCAAACAGTAACGGTTGATTCTTTAAATCCACTGGCTGATTTTGAAATGACCTCTCCGCAGTTTACCAGCAATTATGAAGGTACAGCAGTTGTAGATGTTCACTTTATCAATCAGTCATTGTACTATGCCAATCCAAATGACCCCAATGCTGATACAACTTTCTTCTGGCATTTTGGCTACAGCGGCCTTCCATGGCAAATCAGTCATGATGTGGCAGAAACGTTTGACACAAGCTATTATGTTGGAGGTACGTATACGGTGTGCCTGGTGGCACTGAATAAAAACGGCTGTTCAGATACACTCTGTAAACCGGTTGTAATTTATGACCCGCTGGTGTTTACACCACTGAATATTTTTACCCCGGACAATGATGGTGTTAATGATTTGTTTTCGTTTGACTACCGCGCTGAAGCTGTTGCTGAGTTCAGTTGTATTATTGTTGACCGCTGGGGCATTGTCATGTTTGAAATGGATGACATCACTGACGCCTGGGATGGAAAAGATAAAAACGGATCAGTGTGTACCAACGGCGTTTATTTCTATACCTACGAAGGTGCTGCGCAAAACGGAATGGAGTTCAGCGGCATGGGAACCATTCAGATTATTAGTAAATAGCCGGGAAAATTTGCAGCATCCGGCTATGACCGGGCGCTACGGTGCGTATTCTGTATTTCCGGCATCAAAACCGGTTTTGATTTTTGCAGTATACTTTTTTTTCTGCTTGTGGTATTCAATTTCTCCGTTCCAAAAAGCAGGATAATTAACCTGGACAAAATAAATAGTACCGTATTTGATTGCCGTAAAATTTTCTGTTACCCGGGGCGTGACAGATTGCACTACGGTTACTGAATCAGGCAGCACGGTTGAATTTGTATACGGTTTAAACGAGTTGACAGCTACCAGAAGAGTGTCTCCTTTTTGGAGGGTTATTCCATTTTCCTCAAATTTAATGGCTGGTATTTTCAGGGTGCTGTTGGCAACAAAGATATATGATTCGGTACGTTGAATACCGCTGTCTTCCATTCCGCCATAAACTTCGGAGTAGGAGCTGTAGGTATTCACCAGGTCGTTTTGTGCAAAAGCAAAACCAACTGTCAGGTAGATTAGAATGAAAAACTGTTTCATGTTGAACTAAGATACAATTTTGCAACAGAAAGGTTCAGCCTGTTCAATGGCATTCTCTTAAAAGGGAGGAATTGATTTTTCATTCACCCCTGACGGGTTCATTGATCTTTGCTAGTTTTATCTGAACGAAGTGACGGATTGATTGTATTAAAAACAAATGCAATACCTATGAAAATGTATTTCCTGCTGTTTTTGATTACGGGTTTTCCCATGCTGTTAATGGCGCAACAGGCAGAATATCAAACCTTGTTTATACCGCAGACCGTTACCTATAATGGATCACCTGATCCCAATGAGTGTTGGGAATCGGTTGACCAGGGTATTCTTGTTCAGGTGGGTGAGCAGCAACTTTTTTTTCTTTTACCTGCCGGAGTTTTTGAACGCCTGAAAAATCAGCTTGTCAACCAGCAGGTTTTAGTTGAAGTGGTGTATTTTGACGAGCGCACGGATGAAAGCGGTGCATCAGGCAGTGTACTAAAAATAACGCATCAGGGTGTTGTTGTATTTCCTGCAAATTGATTGTACATTTAGGTCATTCACCGAACCTATGATTCAATTTACGCCTAAAGATCCTGATTTTGAAAAACGCGTACAGGATAGTTTTGCCCGCCAAAAATTTATGACATTCATTCATGCGCGGCTAAACAAAATTGAACCTGGGTTTTGTGAAATTGAAATTCCGTTCAGTGAAAATATTTCACAGCAGCACGGCTTTTTTCATGCCGGCATAATTGGTACTGTTGCAGATAATGCTGCCGGTTATGCAGCGTATTCACTCATGAGCAAAACATCTTCTATTTTAACGGTTGAATTTAAACTGAACCTGATTTCACCGGCTGACGGAGAACTGCTGATTGGCAATGCCCATGTTTTAAAATATGGCCGCACACTTACCATTTGCCGGTCTGATGTTTACAGTGTCAAAAACGGAATCCGGAAACTTTGTGCAGCATCGCAGTCTACATTGATTGAGCTGCCGGAGCATAATGATAAGCGCAATTAAATCAGAACGGTCGTCAAAAAACAGATTGAAAAAAAGGTCTCCCGTTTCTGAGAGACCTTTGTGAATCTGGTTAAGTAATTGGTTACAATCTGACAATGCGATTTGACATCAGCACCGTTTCATTACTCAGAATGTCTACCACATAAACGCCCTGCATAAATGCAGATACATCTATTTTTTCAGTATATAATCCGTTAACGGTGTTTAGTGTTTTGGTATAAACTACTTTACCCTGAACGTCTGTAATTCTGATTACAACATCCGCACCATTGAGCCCGTTGAGTTGCAGGTTAACATAGTTGCTTGCCGGGTTTGGATACACCGAAACAGAAACCGATTTGTCTGCTTCACTGATTCCGCTAAAGTCCATCACAAAACAGGCTGAGGTATCTGTACAGGAGCCTTCTGTTACTGCTACGGCGTAACTTCCGGTAACGGCAGATGGAGAAAAGGACTGACCTGTTTCACCGGGTATTGCAGCGTAGGCATTGTTGCAATCAAGCCAGGCATAAGTTGCACCGGTGGCATCTGCAGTTAAAGTAGGACCAGTCTCTGTAACACCAATGTTTACCGTATTAATAGTGATGTTTTGTGTTTGTGTAGAGGTGTTTCCGGTTGCATCTGAATAAGTCCAGGTTACCACCGTTAATCCGGCAGTGGTAATTGGAAACGTTACATCCGGGGTGCCGTTTACAACACCTGCGCAATCATCTGTGGCAGTTGGTGCAGTGGGGCTTCCTGAAATACAGTAGGTAGAATCAGCCAGTGAAGCGGCATCAGCAACCGGGGCAGTTACATCACCAATAATGATATCCTGTGTTTCGGTTGTAATGTTTCCGTTGCCGTCATCGTATGTCCAGGTAACGGTAGTAGATGTGTTGATCGGGAATGAAACATCTGGTGTTCCGTCCAGCGTTCCGGCACAGTTGTCAAGCGCTGTTGGAATGGTTAAGCTGGCAAGCGGGCAAAGTGACGATACCGGACTCAGCTGACCACAACCGTAATACGTTTTGAATGTATAATCGAATGATGGAAATGAACCGTAACCAGAGTTGGCATAAACCATTCCTCCGGGATAATTGTTGTTGACATCGCCATCAATTCCCATGGACAGGTTAGAACAGGTAAAAACCAGGTAATAAGTTATTCCCGGTGTGACAGCAGTTGCAGGCCAAACCACATCAACCCACATGTCAGATCCGGCACCAGGGGTAACGCCGGTAGCCAGTACCACACCACCTGCATTTGGTAAATTGTCGTAAAGTGTAATGGTGAGGTCACCGGTAGCTCCGGCAGCATGGGTGTAAATAGCTGCGCCGCAAATGGTATTTTGAGTAGGAATAAAAGATTGCGCCAGGTCTGTCTGACTAAAAGCAGCCATATAGGTATTGTTTACCAGGTCTGATTGGTCAACACCTCCGGGGATGGATGACGACGCAGGCAAGGGTGCAAGTACATCGGTAGAAGATTCCGTTACATCCAGTGAAAAGGCTCCTTCAGCGGCAGCCGAACCGTGAACCAGAATGTAGTAGGTAGTACCCGGTGTATAGTTCCAGGTTACTTCTGATTGTACGCTGCAAAAATCATCACTTCCACCAACGCAGTTCAGCGCACCACAGGTTCCGTCATACACCCTGATTTTAGAGTCATACGCGGTGCCGGTGCAGAGTGAGGCAGTAAATACACCGCAGTTGTTTGATCCGGTAATCTGGTACCATACACCGCCTCCGGTTCCGTCAGATGTTCCGCAAAATGGAACAACGTCAGCCACTGCACCTACCGTCGTTCCGGTATATGTGCCAGGGGTTATGGTTGTTGCCGTTGCACAATCTTCACCCTGTGCCAGGGTAGTATTGAATAAGCCAATCGCAAAAAGCGAGAAGGCAATTTTAGGGAGTATATCTAGTTTCATATAGTTTCATGTTTAGAAACAGGCATTAATTCTGCCGGTAAAATTTTTTAACCAGTTTTTTATTTTCAGCATACCAGGCTACTTTGGCTGCTTCATAACGCGCATCGTCAGCAACCGGGTCACCTGTATTTACAAAAACCGGAAATCCGGGTAAACCGGTAATGGATGGTTTTGCCGGAGTATTTGTGTTACCTGTAGTGGATTGGTTTTCGTACACAATCACTGAACCACTTTGTGGACCGGTAGTGTTGCCGTTTACCGCCGTTGCCGGCATCTGCTGACCAAAAGCTGCACCGCCCGATATGAGCAGGTATAGTATCAGGTATTTTTTTTGTAGAGTTTTTCGCATAAATTTTGTGTTTGAACAGACAATATAGAGAATAAACACCATGTGAAACAAGACAAATGTCATTTAAAGACAAACAATCATCACGTAAGAAGGAGGCTTCTGATTTCCGTTTTGTGTTATACCGGCAAAAAAACAAGTCTGAAAAAGAGCATGGTTTAACCGTTTCACGTAACTTTAGAAGCACACCTGCATGATCCCAAAAATGAAACATCGTATACAGCCCATAGAATGGCTTAAGTATTTGTTATTCCTGTTTTCAGTTAAAAGAACGCATGGCTTTTTTGTGTTGTTTCTGTTTCCTGGTTTTTATTCGAATGGCCAAACCGGGCAACCTTTTTCGATTGGTGAAACAGTGCAGCTACAGTCCGCAGTTCTTGCTGAAACACGAACGCTGAATATTTACTTACCGTATGGTTATTCGGCAGATTCAGCTAAAACCTATCCGGTTATTTACCTGCTGGATGGTTCGGCAGATGAAGATTTTATTCACATTGCAGGCCTGGTTCAGTTTTTGGCTTTTCCCTGGATAAACTGCCTTCCCGAAACCATTGTGGTAGGTATCAGCAATGTTGACCGCAAGCGTGATTTTACTTTTCCAACAACGGTTGAGCAGGACCTGATTGATTTTCCAACCACTGGTCATTCAGCAGAATTTATGGAATTTATTGAAAAGGAGTTGGTGCCATTTATGGATGCATCCTATAAAACAACTGCAGACCGGACACTGATCGGGCAATCGTTGGGCGGACTATTGGCAACAGAAATACTGGTAACCAAAACCTCACTTTTTAATATGTATTTTATTATCAGCCCAAGCCTTTGGTGGGATCATGAATCTTTACTAAATCGGGTATCAGACTTGAACCTGGCCGGTAAATCTATCTATATAGCAGTTGGCAATGAGGGAAAAGAGATGATTAACCCGGCCCGTGAATTATACAAAAAGCTGAAAAAAATGGGGCAGGCTGATACCCGCCTGTTTTATGATTATTTCAAAGACAAAACACACGCTGATGCGCTTCACAATGCCGTTTATGCAGGTTTTGAAAAAATGAAGAAGGATATTTGGAGACACGTGGGGCAATGTGGTATATGAGAAAAATCAGTACACATTCTGCAAAGACATTCTTTTTGCGCCAAATTAAACCGTAGCTTTGAAATGAACATGAATTCCTTACGGATGTTTTAGTATTCCACAAGGCGCCAGACGTAGGGTAAAAGTTATCCTTGTCTTTACGAATACTAAAGCCAGATACCATGTGTTTTTCAGCCAGTGCAAGTTTTACTGCCGGGGCAGTACTTACCCTAATCGGAACAGTTAGTCTCAAAAAAGCCACACAGCGTCATGAAAAGTTTTTTGCTTCCATTCCCTTTTTGTTTGGCGTACAACAGCTTTCTGAAGGCTTTTTATGGCTGGCGTTGTCTGATTCAAGGTTTGTCTTTTTGCAGGGCTTTACAACCTATACCTTTTTGTTTTTTGCCCAGGTTCTATGGCCCATCTGGGTACCGCTTTCCGTTTTTCTGGTTGATAAAAAAAACAACCGCCGCGGTGCGTTGATTCCATTGATTGCTATTGGTGGCCTGGTTTCAGGGTACCTGACCTATTGCCTGGTTGCATACCCTGTTAACGCAAGTATTGTTGGGCATCACGTCCATTACCAGCAAGACTATCCAACCAATATAAGCCTGTATGGCGGAATTTTATATGTGGTGGCAACGATCACCCCGCCGCTTTTTTCAAAAATAAAACACATGTGGCTGCTCAGCGCTGCCATTTTGATTTCGTATATCATGACAACTATTTTGTATCCAAATTACCTGGTGTCCGTGTGGTGTTTTTTTGCATCCATTATCAGCATTTCAGTGCTGGCCATTATGTTCCAGGTGCGCAAAGCTGACCGGAAAAATGCCATGAACCCGGTGCATGGGTTATCGCAAATCATGTAGCCAATAACCCGCAGCGGTACTTCTGACCATCTATTCCAGCCTTTTTTAGAATGGCTTACCAGTTTTGATTTTTTAGACGGCCCATTCTTTTTTGTTTCCCAACGTTTTGAATCACTGTTTTATCAGGTGCGTACTAATATTCGGCCCGGTTGAATACAGCCCTGTGGCTTAAAAAATATAACAGGGTATCCTGAACAGGCTCTTGTAGTTATATTTGAACCGGAAGGTTTTTTAAATCTGATACTATGGCAAACAATCATACAACATCGGTTGAAATCAAATACGGGATTAATACGCAGGGCTATTTTAGTTTTGAGGCGCCGGATAATCTCATTGTATTTGTGCACGGGTTTGGAGGGAATGCACTGGGAACCTGGAATAACTTTCCGGCCATTTTGCTTTTTGACGATCAGTTTAAAAAGGCAGATATTATCTATTACGGATACGATACATTTAAAGGTCAGGCCGGTGATCATGCCGCTGAATTGTATCATTTTTTAAATGCTGTCATGAGTCCTGTTGGGAATGGCATTTTACCACTGCTTCAAAATTTACCTGAAAGAGATTACAAGCGAATAATTCTGGTAGCGCATTCATTGGGTGCCGTGTTGGTGAGACAAGCACAGTTGCTGGCCTACATTGATAACAAAACGTGGGTCCATAAAACTGAAATTGCACTCTATGCACCAGCACATCATGGAGCAGAAGTGATTTCACTGGCTATGCAGGCCTTGCCCGGATTATCAGGTTTGCTGGGAATCTTTGCCAAATTCAGGTTTCCGATTTTGAATGATCTGGATGCAAAAGACGATGGAATTTTAAAGGCAATCAAAGAACAGACTGAAACATTGCAGAACAGCGGAAAAGGAGATTTTACCAAAGCAAAGCTGGTTGTCTATTCCAAAGGAGATAAGGTGGTAAAAAGTTATCAGTACCTTTTGGATAAACCGGCTGAGGTAATACCCAACACCAGTCACATGTCAGTTTGTAAACCCAAAGATGCATATATTAAACCCGTTGAGTTATTAAAGAAGATTCTGTAATTTTTGAAAAATGGAAAACAAAACCAGGAATTTGTTATCACTGAAAGCAGAGTTTCATGATAAAGGAAAAGCGTCACGGGGCCTGAAAAATATAATGGGCTTTATTGACAACAATAAAAATGAAGAACTGAAACACCTGCTCCGGTTTCATGACCCCATTGGTGTGTATGGGCAGGAATTGGTTGAACGGTTTGAAATAGATGCGCTGATTGAATATTACAACCTGGTATTGGTTTCTGTGTTTGCCGGTTACGCTCCCGGAAAACTGGATGAAATTACTTCAGGTGAAATTATTGCTGCGCTCAATAATCCTGCCGTGAAACCCTATTACCAAAAGCACTACACGTATAAAATGGTGCAGTACACTTTACAATTTGTTACAGAAAACAGGCAATTTGTGCAAGAGGGAAATGCAACAACCATAAGCACCTTTAATGAGTTTATTTCACTGAACCGTTTTTTGAAAAGAGACCAGGATATTGAACGGTTTTTAGGAATGCTGGACTTTGTCTGGTATAATAATAACACCATAAATGATGTCAACGAAATTTTGGCATCACCCAAAAAACTGAATGAGGTATTTACCGCAAAGAACAAAACAGAAGCACAAAACGGAGTTTGGGGATTTATTAAATACACCATGTTTTTAAGTCAGTTAAAGGATTTATTGGTGGCAACCGAAAAGTATCCGTTGCTGCAATCATCTTTCTGGATGTTTCATGGGTATTATTTTGACCGGATGAATGATAAGATGAAACAAATCTTTAACGAGGCTTTTGAAAACCTTGAAAAAACCTTAGGTGATCCGGCAATATTTAAAAAAAGCATTGAAGAAATTTACGGCGGTGAAATGCCTGAAGATTTAAGTGAAAAGCAATTGCGTGAGTTCGCCAAAACGATAATAGATCAGGCACGCGGTGATGTGAGTTTTGTATTGGATACCAAATGGGCACAACCGTTGAATGATTATTTCAGCAGCTGAAATCCTGAAAGGCCTTACTGAATGCTTGTTTTTTCCTAATCCTGCTGATTCAGCGTTTAACGCCGGCAGATACGGCTGCACATGTCAGAGCTATCGGCTGGGTAGTTGACAGTTTTGTTTAATCACAATTACTTTTAGCGCTATTGCGGTTTCCCGCAATAAAAGTCACGTAAAACCCGCAATGCGTATTCAAAAACCTTTTTGCAGATTTACGAGCAGTGGTATTCATCTACGAATATCCGCCTAACGAAAAAGCGCAAGCCTATGGAAACCCAAAGTGATTTAAAAGCGACACAAAAAGCAATTCAGTCAAAAACCTATGTTGTTCATTCAGAGACGGATCTTAACAATGCCATTGCTACAATCAATGCGGGCGGTGATACCACATGCAGTATTGACGTTCAGTCAGGGTTTACGTTGAGCGCAGACGTAACCGGTGTAACCAGCAATGTAACTATTCTGAGTTCAAACGGCAGCATCATCAACGATGGCGGGTTTAGTTTTTTAACCATCACCAACAATGCAAAAGTACGTCTTTCAATGAATGCCGGTGGCACCGGAACCATTAACCTGGAGGGGAACGGCTATCAGCATGAAAATACGCTGGAAGGATTGACAGGGGGTGTTGTAGCCAATGTTTCTATTGCAAATAATGGCTGTCTTTTGGTGAATAGCGGTGAAGTGTTTCAAACCGGGGCTGTTTTTATTGACCCAATTTCTGGCGGTACTATTAATGGAACACTTAATAACACCGGTATTATTACCGTTTCAGAAGGCATTATCAGCAACCAGCCAAATACACAACCCGTTATGAACGATGTAAACCTGGTCTGGGAGTCCTATTTGAAAATTGCCCCGGGTACAGTTTTTTCTGTGGGTGATGCCACGGTACAACTTATCTGTGCCATTACTTCTGACGGTACAGGCACCCTGGAAAGTTCAGGAGAAATTTTGCTCATTGGTGATCCAAACGGATTTAATTTACCAGGCCAGATCACGGGGGTTAATGTGAACGGATCACTGGTTTTGACCAGCAATGGTCTTTATTCAGGTTCTATTGACAGTCCCTCCACACCGGGAGGAAATGCAACAACTGTAATAAACAAAAGCGGTGTTTTTGACCTCGGGCATGTGGGTGCCTGGAATGTTGGAACCTACCATCAAACCAAAGGAATTCTGAAATTGTCAATTCCTGATTTTGAAGGCAATGCACCTTTGCTGACAGTTGGTTCGGCCAATTTTACGGGGGGAGCTATTCACATTGACGCTGAAAAATATTTTGTTCCGCCGGGTACAATAAGCACCACCATGCCCATATTTAATTTTGTGGAGTTTTCAAGCAGTGTGCCATTGGCGAGCATGGTCGTGTTTAAGAATTTTCCGGAAGGTATTACCCCTTCAATTATCCGGTTTGAAAATGTTTTTTTTCTCAGCCTCACGGTAGATCAGAATTAAGCGACTTATAAAACTATTTTTGATATTCTCTGAACAATGAAAAAAGAACACTTAGTTGAAAACGAAGAGTTGATTACGCAGTCTGACGACCAGCTGATTTGCCTCACCACTAAACGAATTCGTTATACTTCAAAATCATGGGGAAAATCATACCTGGTATCAATTCACCTGGAGAAGATCAGTTCAATAGAGGTGCGGTACAAAAGTTGGGTAATCATTTTGCTGATTGGAATTCTGCTGGGTGCTGCTTCGCTGTTTGTGAGTATGCAGTTTTATTCAGGTGAAGATATTATGGTGGCAGGTTTGGGGCTGAGTTTTTTATGCATCCTGACCTATTTTATGACACGCAAACATGTCGTAACCATTTCGTCAGATGGCGGTGCTTCAATCAATTTTTATACACGAGGTATGAAAGATGAAAAGCTGCTGGAATTTATCAATAAGGTGGAGCAGGCAAAATGCAGGTTGGTAAAGTAATTCTGATTTGGTTGCCGTTCAACAAAAGAAGGAATAGATCAACTAATCCAATCCGGCCTTTTGGCTCTTGGCGCTTCCCTTATCCCTTTAAGATTATCATAAAGACTTAAAATTTTTTCACCCAAACTGTCACTTTTTTAAAACTTGTTACACTAACGGTATGTTGGTAAGCACAACGAGGATTTCCTAAAAGTCCAATAGTAAATTTTTCATGGTTAGCTTAAACCGCGTCGCAGTTAGTAGATTTCCTGCGTCGCGGTTTTTTTATTCGGGATGCCACACTAAAAAAGCCTCCCGAATTTCTTCCGGAGGCTTTTGCGTATAGATGCAGGTATAGGGTTCTACAATCCGGGAAATGAGGTCACTTCCTGTACTTTAACGTCAGGGAATGAAGTCACAACCTGTATTTTAAAATCGGGAAAAGACGTAACTTCCTGCCACTGGCCGCAGTCATCCGGGAATGATGTTACCCATTGCACTTTCAGGTCAGGAAAGGACTCTACCCATTGAATTTTAATATCCGGAAATGATTCTACAAACTGAACTTTTCCGTGCAGCGCAAAACCGTTCCAGGTACAATCAGAATTGACACTCAGAAAAAAATCAGCTTTTTGTGCATCGGTCAGTGCGGCGAATCGTGATTGGGTTGACTGGTCAGTATGGTCCTGGTACAAAAATCCGGCAAAACCAATTGCCGAAAACAGAAATGCGACTGCTAAAACAAGAGTTGATTTTTTCATATAACAGGGTTTATCTACAATAATAGCCCAAGTTACGTTTTTACAACAATGCGTTGCGCTGATGACAGAATTATTTTTTTGACGTTACTGCTTTGAAATCATTCCCTGCCGTTTTTGAATGGGTGATTGAATTGCGTTGGGTTAGGTTTTAGCCGCGGTGGGAAATTTATAATTTGTTTAAACGTAAAATTTTTAAGAGCAGTTAACCGCAGATTGGTCAAAAAAAGTGCTCATTTACAAGGTGTAACAAAAAGAATCAATGCAGAATTAAAAAGAAAAGCTCCCGTTTCGTTCGGAAACCATTGTGGTGTCAGTGCGTACATTTAATGCAAATTTGATCAGATGGGTTAATCTAAAACCATTTTTAAGACAGGTGATGAAATGAAAAGAGCCATTAAAACATAACTTTTTATATGAACGTTTTACTCCTGGGTACTGCAAAAAATGAAACAATCCGTATAACGGAAATTGTTCGTGAAGCCGGAATAGAGCATCTGTCATATTGCAGTAATTTTCATGAGTTTCAACAAATCATTTCCGGACAAAAGGCAGATCTCATTCTTTCAGCAATGCAGTTTGGAGATTATTCAGCCTATGACGTGCAGACCCACGCAGCTGTGAAATCGAAGATACCGGTAGTAGTCGTAGCTGAAAAATTTTCTGATGCTGATATCCGTCATTTGTTTGAGCATGACATCCGCGATTTTTTACCTTATGGGGAGTTGCTGCGCCTGCCATTTATGCTTAAGCACATGGCCTCTTGTCTTAAAACGCGCAAAAATCTGGATGAAACCATTGAGAACCTGAACCGCGCAGTGCACAGTAAAACAGCACTTGTTGGCCGTCTTCCGGGACTTGTTTACCGTTGTTCACCGGACAAAAAAAGAATACCTGTTTTTTTAAGTGAACAATGTGACCGGGTTACGGGGCATGCTGCCACGCACTTGTATGCACACGGCCTGGAGCCGCTGATCCATCCCGACGACCAGGACAATACAGCCCGTGCAATTGAAAATGCCATTGCCACAAAATCTTTTTTTGAAATCCGTTACCGCGTACTTTCGGCTACCGGTGAAACCCGGCACATCTGGGAAAAGGGGAATGCTGTATATGATGCGTTGGGACACGCAGAAGCCCTGGAAGGAGTTATTTTTGATGTAACCCATAATCGTAAAAACGATGAGTTGATTCAGAAGATCAATTGCACCGTTAACATTGAAGCGGGTGAAGAATATTTTTCGAAATTAACCCGGTTTCTATTTGAAAATACCCAATCCAAAGCCATTATGGTGGGCCGGTATCTGAAAGAAAAAAATGCCGTTCAAACAATATCGTATCGTGTTAGCGGCGTTGAACAGGACAATATAACCTACAACCTGGCTAATACTCCCTGTGATCGGGTGATGAAAGCTGAAGTGTGCATCTATTCGTCTGGCATTCAGGAAAAATTTCCGGAGGATATAGACCTGGTTCATCTCAATGCCGTTTCTTATGCCGGGGTACCGGTTTTAAACGGTGAGAATAAAGCCATCGGGCTGATTGTACTTATTCACGATAAACCCCTGGACAACCTGGACGAACAGGTGTTAATGCTCCAATGGGTCAGCTCCAGAACCTCTACTGAGCTTGAGCGCATGGCAACGGCTGAATTGCTGGTACACAATGAAAAAAAGTACCGTGATGTGGTTGAAAACCAGTCAGAGATGATTGTGCGCTGGAACGGGCAGGGAAAAATTTTGTTTTCAAATAGAAGCTATCAGCGCTATCATCGTTTAAGCGAAGCCGAACTTTTAAATAAATCGGTGTACCAGCTGGTGAAAGATCATTCGCGCTTTGAAACTAAAATCAGGCAGCTTTCTGTTGAGCAAAATACCCTTTCAGATATTCATGAATCAGTTGATCATACCGGAAAAAAAGTATGGCATGAGTGGACAGACCGTGCCTTTTTTGACAGCACCGGCAGGCTGCTTGAGATTCAGTCCATTGGTCGTGATATTACAATTCAGGTGCAGGCTGAGATGGAAATTGTGGCCCGTGAAAAATTTTCACAATCTGTTTTTTCTGCTATTCGTGATCACATTGTGGTAATTACCCGTGAAGGAATTATAGTAAGTACTAACAAGGGCTGGCATAAATATTCGCAGGAGAATAAATTGCCGCTGAAAGATTCGGGAATCGGATCCAATTACCTGGAGGCCTATTGTACTGCTGCCCAGGAGGGAGATGAGTCTGCCAAACGGGCGCTGGAAGGAATTGAATCTGTCATTTACAGAAAATCACGCTCATTTGAAATGGAGTATCCCTGCCATTCTGCCGGGTCACGGAGTTGGTTTATCATGCGGGTATCACCATTGGATATTGAAAAGGGCGGCGCAGTGATAACGCATACAGATATAACCGATAAAAAAAACAAAGAACTTGAATTAAGCCAGTCGTATGATGAGATTCTCCACACGCAGCAAATAAGCCAGGCGCTTATCAACGGAAGCTCAACCCATGATCTGGCTGATCTTATATTGGCCGGTATTCACCAAATGGTAAGTATTGAACGCGGCCGTATTTACCTGTATGATAAGAATACGCATTCGCTGCATTTGTACTCACGGCATTTGTCGTCTGATTTTGCCACTGCTGCTGAAACAAAAGATAATTTTTTAGAGGTTGAACCGGTTCCTGAACTCATCCCGGGTGGTTTGTTTAATGAAGCAATTACCGGTCAAAAAATAATTCTGACGCATGATAATGAAGAAATAAAAACATTGTTGCTTGAATGTGCGTATGCTGAACCGCTGCATAAACATGGTATACGAACATTTGGTCTATATCCGCTGATGCGTGGTACAGAGGTGATTGGATTGTTGTCGGCCGGCACTCCTTTTATTTTGAATGAGCGTGAAAAAAATACATTGTTCCGTTTTGCCCAGCGCGCATCTTTGGTTTTTTCACGTAAACAGGACCGGGATGAGCTGATACGGAGTGAAGAAAAATTCAAAGCCATTTCAAACTGCACAGCCAATTGGGAAAACTGGCTCGATACAAACGGTAAACCCATTTGGATTAACCCGGCTGTTGTCAGCCATTTTGGCTATACCGCTGAAGAGCTGCTGGAGATGCCTGATTTTTTCAAGACCATAATTTATTCAGAAGATTATGACAGGGTCATGAAAATTCTGGGAGAAGCCTTGTTAAATGCAACAGAGGGTGAAAAAATTGAAATTCGATGCAGCCATAAAAACGGCAGCGTACGTTGGTTTTCAATTTCATGGAAACAGGTATACAGTTCAAATGGAAAGTGGATTGGAATCAGAACCAGTGGAAGTGATATTACCAAATTGAAATTGCAGGAGGCTGAATTGATTCAGCGCACCAATGATCTGAAAGAAGCGCAGAGTATTGCCGGTTTGGGTGCCTGGAGCTGGGAGCCATGCACCTGCATGTTCAGGTTGTGTGAACGGATGTGTGCCATAATTGGTATTGATTGCCCCAATGGTTTTCTTGATTCAAGTGTGTTCTTTGAAATGGTTCATCCTGAATCACGCAAAAAATTATCAGAACTGCTGCGGCAGGTAACAGAAGAATCATTTTCACGCGATGTGGAAATACAGCTGTGCGGTGCTGACGGAAAAGAAAAATACATGCTGTTTCGTGCAAAGGTTGTTCCCAACCCGCTTACCAGGGGCTTTAATATCCAGGGAACTGCGCTTGACATTACAGAGCTGAAAACATCCTTTTTGCGATCACGTGAGAGTCAGGAGAAATTTCAGAAAATTTTTGAATCCATCCAGGATGTTTATTACCAGGTTAATGCAGAAGGGTTGATAACATTGCTGAGTCCTTCCATTAAAACACTTACGGGCTATGAACCCGATGAGTTGATCGGAAAACCGATTGCACATTTGTTTCCGGATGCCGGCGCAGCCTATATGCGCAAAAAAATAAACCAGAAATTTCCGTTTAAAAAGGGTGGAAATTTTGAAGCAAAAGTAATATCCAGGAAAGGAGAAGATGTAATAGCCTCTGTTATCATGAGTCCGTTTTCAACCGGTAATGGTTCTGCAAAAATAATTCAGGGTGTAATGCGCGATATTACCGATAAAAAGCGGCAGGAAGAGCGCCTTGAAAATCAGCGCAGGCGATTGCTTGAGATTGTTAAACTCAACACCCAAATCATTGAAACGTCAGATCATTTTTATTATGTATTACAGATTTCTGAAGATCAGCAGCAGGCCAATCAACTGAAATATGTCAGTCTCCAGGTTTCTGAAATTCTGGGGGTAGACGAGCTTGATTTGCTGAATTTAGGGAATCGCTGGAATGATTTAATTCACCCGGATGATATTCCGGAAGTGGAAAAAACAATAGCCCTGATTATTTCGCAGAAAATTCCACAGTGCGTGAGTTACCGCATCCGGCACAGGGTTTCAGGTGAACTCCGGTGGGTTGATGATTATGCCTGCCCCTTGTTGAATACTAACAACGAAGTGGTAGAAATTTTTGGTTCAGTAAAAGATGTGTCTGACCGGGTAAATTCCATTATCCGTATAACTGAAGAAAAGAAGCAGTCAATGGCTTACCAATACCGCCTTTTAAGTTCACAGCTCAATCCGCATTTTATTTACAATACCCTTAATTCCTTTCAATATTATATTCTTGAAGGAAATGTGGAGGCATCATTAAATCACATTTCAGATTTTTCTGTTTTAATGCGGCAGGTTCTGGAGAATTCCATGAACCGGTACATTACCATTGATGAAGAACTAGTTTTTCTGGAGCAGTTTATTAAAATTTCAAAACAACGGATGTCAGGGGAACTCACGTTTAAAGTAATTGTAGATCCTGAACTTGAAACGGGTGAATTGTTTATTCCGCCTATGCTGCTGCAGCCTTACCTTGAAAATGCCATGATTCATGGATTTATAAAATGCCCGCGGGACCCTGAAATAAAAGTGACCATTCGTAAAACAGGCAACCGCCTGGAGTGCATGGTAACCGATAACGGAATAGGGCGTGAGCAGTCACAAAAACTGATCAAAACCGCCGGAAAATCCAAACGCAAATCACACGGCATTGGAATCATTAAGGAGCGTATTGACCTGCTAAACCAACTGACTAACGAAGATTTCCGGTTTTACATAGAAGACCTCCATGATGCACAGGGAGAACCTGTAGGAACGAATGTGATTGTGAGTTTTAATTGTATTTACAATTAAACAGGCAAGGAAAAAGGATTACTGAATTTTTTCAAGCAGTATGGTTGCTTTATTGAAGTTGGCTGATGAATTAATTATTTTTCGGTAATCTTCATAATGATCAAGGGAGATATTCAGCATTGAATAATATTCGTAAATCCGTATTGTAATTTGATTTTCGGTAACCTCCAGCTTAGAACTGAATCCGGCAATTTTGGTTCCGTTTTCATTTTCATATACGTTCTCTATTTCAGTATTCTGGTTACCACTGTATTTATAACCATCAGGTATGCGAATGTTAATTTCGAACGAATAGCTTTTATTATGGTCACAGGTAATAGGCTGAATGCGGGGTTTCTCTGAATACATTTCAGTTTGAGGGCCAATGAGTTTACCAACGTTCAGCAAAAGTTTGGTGCCAACTTTTTCATAAAAGGAATGGCTTCTGATGGTAGCCTTGTAGCTGCGTTTGCACAAATAATCCTGGCAGGTTGAAATATCTCCCCACGCTGCGGGATCAATCATTTCTGCATTTACAATTTCTCCGTCTGGGTAACGCCACTCAATCAGGTCCTTTAATGCAAGTTGTTTTTCTTCTTCTGATTCTGAAAAGTAAATTTCTGAGTTATAATCATAAGCCACCTGGCCTGTTCCAAATCCCAGAATGTCAATCACTGAAAAATTTTCTGCCAGGTCCAGGTTGACATTAATGGTCAGGTTGGTCTGGTCATTTTCAGGACTTGATGATTTAATCAGCATAAAGTCAGCGTAATTTTTCTTTTGTGAAACAACAACCGCGGTGTTACCTTCAAGCCACGACGGCACTATGCCATAATGTGCTACCTGTGATGAAGGATAGATAAATGTATGGTAGTCGGGAAAATGAATCACGTATTCGTTGAGGTAAAACCGTGAGCAGTAATCAGGATCTAACCACAGACTATATTTGTCACAAGTAATCAGTACCTCATAATTAATACCCATTTCACTCAATACCAGGCAATATACCTTAGCTAACCCAAAATCATTTCCTACACCGCTTTTAAGAATACTGAGAACGTCAGAATATTCAGGTGAATAATTGTCTTCATAATAAAAGTGCGTTTTCAGAAAGGCATTGAGATTTCTGAGGGTTACCTGCTCGTCCGTGCTTTCTCCGTCAAAATGTTTCATTAAGCTATTAAGCTTTCGTTTCTCAGTGGCGTTGAAATTTGAGAATTCAGCACGTTTTTGGTCTACCACGTATTCGTATTCAGAATAGGTTGTTTCACCATAGGCCGTGCCCCTTATTTTGTATTCCACAAACGGAGAATTGGCGTCAGGAGATGAATAGGATTCATCTTCAAGTGGCACCACATTTTCAAACAGGTACCAGTGTACGTCCGCGAATTTATTGTTCTTATTAGGCCAGTTGTACGCCTTGGTTGCAATGTACAATCCGTCGCCTCCGCAGATCACAAAATAAGCCCTTTGTGTGGGGCAAGCGGTTGATACCTCTTCAATACCGGCGTCGTAAACAGGAGTTTGAAGGGTGTAGGAATATTCAATCTGACCACCGACCTCAGCCCCTTCAATGGCAAAAATTTTCAGGTTGGCATCTTCATCGTAATTTGTTATATCCTTGATATTGTTCTGATTTAATTCAGTCACTTTACCTGAAGAACTAATACTGCGTGCTTTCAGGTCAATAATAGATCCCTCACCCGGAACGTAAATAACAACTTTATTGTGATCATTCAACCCTTCAGACGAAAGAATATGGACAATGCGGTGACGGGTTACTTTCCGGGCCTTTGAGCTATACAAAACGAGCCGGTTATCTTCCAGAATCAAAGCACTCAGGTCTTCTGTTTCTTTTGACATATCCGGTGTAATAAATGTGGCACTGGTGCGCCAGAAAACGGTATCTTTTACAGATGTCGCCGAAAATGCAGCGTATAGTTGCATACATACAAGCAGTACGAGTGTGCGGGGGAAAGTGTTCATCGTTTTTTTAATTCAATGGTGGTGGTGTAAATGTCGTGAAGGGCCTTGATAAAATTATTCCATTCACCGAATTCTGAAGGTGTTATGACAAGGCGGTTAATAGCTATGATACGTTCGTAAATAACGGTTTTGCCAACCGGGCGATACGTAGCGCTGAAGCTGCCAACAGCAAAATCTTTGGAGATATCAACGGGTAATTCCGGTACCTCGTATCCTTCAGGAATTTCAAATGTCACCCTTGATTTCTGTGATGTTTTGAATTCCAGCTCGTAGTTATATGCCCGGTCGGCTTTAATCATATCTTCGGTCAAAGGTGTTGTAAGATTCAGGTTTATAAAAGATGATTCACCCAGATCTCGTATATAGCCCGGAATTTCGAAGGTATACTGAATGGTAGTTTCTGCGCGTGGTTTTGTCTCCCTGATTTCTGATGATATCAGATTGAAGTTATTCTGACCAAGCTCAAGGTAGTCTGTCAGGTAATCTTTTTTACCTGTGCCCGAGTTGTGGTAAATGTTATTGAAGTGAGAATATTCAAATGTTTCAATGGTTTTGGTGGCATTACCTGAAACATGAATGCCATTGGCATTGAGAACCACCTCCGTTTGTATGGTACAAAATTCCGGTTCATATTCGGGTACTTGAATTAATTCATAGCTACCATTCCCTCCTTTGAATAAAACCTGTTTTGAGAGAATAAATGTACTTGGAATGCCAAAAGGGGTATAAGGGTCTGTAGCATCCAGCAGATATGTTTTTCCATCCAGTTTCAGGCATGTAATCATATGGTTGTCCACGTTGGGACATGGGGTGTCTTCATAACGATAATACAAAGACCGTGTTCCAACCCAGGCATGCGCTACATCTAAACCCGCAATCTGCATCATTTCAAACATCAGGTGGCTCATGTCTTTACAGTCTCCATAACGTTTTTCACATATTTCAGATGCAGGAAATGGAATAAAACCACGCCATCCATCTTCAAAGGCGATGTACCGGATATTGCTTTGAACCCAGGCAAAAATGCGCTCTGCTTTTTCAGTTTCAGAGGTCGATCCGGCGATGATCTGTTGTGTGAGGTTAACCAGTTTTTCATTAGAAACCGGTTTTATTTTACCAATTAATTCCTGGTACCAGTTGAACAGATCATCGAGGCTACTCAAAACGGTTTTTGATTCATTTCCAACGCGGTATTTTTTGATGTATACCACCACATGAGTAGCAACTTTCATATAACCGGGGTCGTTTTTTTCAACCTTTACGGCTTTGGAATTTTTAAGGATCCATGAATAGATATACTTATTGCCATCCGGCTTTTTTTCAAAAACAACCTCGTCCTTCTGTTCCCCAAAAACGGACCATCCAAATTCAATAGAGCTGTCAGCAACAATGGTATACACGGCTTCTTTTACCGGGTAATATTCTGAAAAAAAACAAGGTTTGAAAAAATGAGGGTCCGTGACTTCCATTTCATAGGACACTTCTGTGTAGCATCCTTTTTCAACATTTGGAAATGCAATTTCATAGTAGGTGTCTTCACCATAAAATATATCACCGGTAAACTCTGACTTTTCAATGATGTTGTCTACTTTGTGTGAGGCGTATTTTCCGTTTTTCTGAAGAAAAGAAATACTTGCTGTTAAACCTTCAATCTCACTGAACGACCTGCTGTATACAAACTCGGTGGCATAGTTGGGAGCAACCATTTCATTGAACACTCTTCTTTCATCAATTTCAAGCGAAATTTTAATGTCTGAATCCACAACCGTTACATGCGCAACTTCTGACTTTTTTTCATAGTACATTTTGGACTGCTCAATTTCAGAAAATTGAGAATAGACCGCGCTTACCTTGAGCAGGCAAAAAAACAGATAAATACTTTTCATTCGCTTTGGGGAAAGTATGTAAAGATATAAATACTTTAAGACTATTCTGCACCCGGGCACTGTGAAAGAAGGGAGAAACTATCGGATTTCCAGACCATACAGAATATGCAGGTGCTGATCAATAGCACTAAATTACAAGCGCCTGAAAATTTGCTTCAGATACTTTATGAATGAGTCGTGGTGGACTTTGCAATAACTACCCCTCCATGTTCGGACTCAGCCACCGCCGCAGCACTTCTAAATCCATTTGCTTACGCCGGGCTAAACTTTCCAGCTGATCTTCCCTGATTTTTCCTACTCCAAAGTAATGTGATTCAGGATGTGCAAAATACCAGCCGCTGACAGAACTTGCCGGCATCATGGCCATCGATTCGGTAAGGGTTGTTTCAGTTTTAGCAGTTGCATCCAGCAGCTTGAAAAGTCCTGGTTTTTCGGTATGGTCCGGGTTTGCCGGGTAACCCGGTGCCGGGCGGATACCCTTGTATTTTTCAGCAATAAGGTCGTCTTTTGAAAGCGGTGCTTTTTCGTATCCCCAGAATTCCTGGCGCACGCGTTCATGCATTCGTTCAGCAAATGCCTCAGCCAAACGGTCAGCTAATGCCTTTAAGAGGATGGAATTATAGTCGTTGTGGTCTGCTTCAAATTCGGCCAGTTTTTTCTCAATATCTAAGCCGGCGGTTACTACAAATCCTCCCACATAATCAGCCAGACCCGAATTTTTTGGAGCAATAAAATCAGCAATACATTCATTGACGGCTCCTTCTGCTTTTTTAAGCTGCTGACGCATGCCATACTGGGTATGCAAAATGGTTTTGCGTGATTCATCGGTATAAATTTCAATGTCATCGTCATTTACGGTATTGGCCGGCCAGATACCAATGACGGCTTTTGCCCTGATCCATTTTTCGCGAATCAGCAAATCCAACATCGCGTTGGCATCATTGAATAGTTTGGTAGCCTCAACGCCCATGTTTGCATCTGATAAAATGGCCGGATATTTTCCGCGTAACTCCCAGGTATGAAAGAAGGGTGTCCAGTCAATATACTGCCTTAACTCCGTTAAATCGTAATCGGCAAATTCTTTGACCCCGACAAATTTTGGAATCACCGGGGCATTTTTGTTCCAGTCAATGTTGAATTTATTTTTCCGCGCTTCATCCAGCGATAAATAGCTTTTGAATTCTTTTTTGCTGGCGTAATTTTCCCTGACACGAACATAATCTGTCTGAACTTCTTTAATAAAACGATCACGCTCTTCACCCAAAAGGCTTGATACTACTGTAACAGAACGTGAGGCATCCAGTACATAAACAGTCTGACCGCTTTTATAATTCTGATCAATTTTTACAGCCGTGTGAACTTTAGACGTAGTGGCTCCACCTATCAGCAGCGGAATGGTAAATCCTTCCCGTTCCATTTCACGGGCAACATGAACCATTTCATCCAGTGACGGCGTAATCAAACCACTCAGCCCAATCACGTCTACTTTTTGCTCTTTGGCAACCTGCAGAATTTTTTCAGCCGGAACCATTACACCCAGGTCAATAATTTCGTAATTATTACAACCCAGCACAACGCCCACAATGTTTTTTCCAATGTCGTGAACATCTCCTTTAACGGTAGCCATGAGCACTTTTCCCTTGGCTTTGGTTTCAGTTTTAGAGGCCTCAATATAGGGCAATAAGTAAGCGACTGCTTTTTTCATCACCCGGGCAGATTTCACCACCTGGGGTAAAAACATTTTACCTGATCCAAACAAATCACCTACCACATTCATACCGTTCATCAGGTGTCCTTCAATAACCTCAATGGGCATGTTGACACTCTGGCGTGCTTCTTCCACATCTGCATCAATGAATTCAGTTATTCCTTTAACCAGGGAGTAAGTAATACGGTCCTGCAGATTTTCCTTGCGCCATTCCAGTTCTGCCTTTTTTTCTTTTGTTCCGCCTACAAACGATTCTGCAAAGGTCAGCAGCCGGTCTGTTGCATCGTCACGGCGGTCGAGCAGTACATCTTCAACCCGCTCCAGCAAATCTTTTGGAATTTCATCGTAAACTTCCAGCATGGTTGGGTTTACAATACCCATATCAAGTCCTTCATTAATGGCATGATACAAAAATGCAGAGTGCATGGCTTCGCGCACGGGGTTGTTACCGCGGAATGAAAACGATACGTTTGAAATACCACCACTCACGTGTGCTCCCGGCAGGTTTTCACGAATCCACCGCGTGGCTCTGAAAAAATCCAGCGCATTTTTCCGGTGCTCTTCCATACCTGTTGCAACCGGAAAAACATTGGGATCAAAAATGATATCCTGCGGTGGAAATTTTACCTTGTCAACCAGAATCCGGTACGAACGTTCACACATGTGAATGCGTTTTTCATAGCTATCGGCCTGGCCGTCTTCATCAAATGCCATTACAATAACCGCTGCACCGTATTGTTTGATTTTTTTGGCCTGGTAAATGAATTTTTCTTCTCCTTCTTTCAGACTGATCGAATTCACGACTGATTTTCCCTGCACGCATTTTAAACCAGCTTCAATAATTTCCCATTTAGAAGAATCAATCATAACAGGTACGCGGGCAATGTCCGGTTCTGACGCAATCAGGTTCAGAAATTTAACCATGGCTTCTTTTCCATCAATCAAACCATCGTCCATGTTTACATCTATAATCTGGGCGCCGCCTTCTACCTGGTCACGTGCAATCTGCAGTGCTGCTTCAAATTCGCCCTCTTTGATGTGGCGCAAAAATTTGGCAGATCCGGCAACGTTGGTACGTTCACCAATATTGATAAAATTAGATTCAGGTGTAATTTCCAATGGTTCCAGACCGCTTAATTTCATGTTGCGCAGGTCAGACCATTTGTATTTGTATTTTCCTTGGTAATCGGGGTGTAGGTTCATTTTTTCAGGATTTAGCTCTCAGGATTCAGGAGTTAGTATGGTTAGTTGTTTTAGTTGTTCTGTCATTTTTTAATGTTTTATATTTCATTCAATTTCTTTATAATGTAATTTACTAATTCCTAAGAGCTAAATCCTCATTTAAATCCCCGTTCTTTTTTAATTTTGTCATACGCCTCCTGCACTTTCTGAAATTTCTCTTTGGCATTTTTTTCAAACTCTGGTCCCAGCGAACTTAATTTGTCAGGGTGAAATTTGACAGCCATTTTGCGGTATGCTTTTTTTACTTCCTCGTCGGTGGCGTTGGTATTAATTTCCAGAATTTTGTATGCTGAATCAACGTCTTTGTAATACATGTTTTTCAGCGAAAGAAAATCTTTTTCTGAAATTCCCAGGTAACCTGCAATTTGCTGCAGCACATGAATTTCAGATTTATCTACGTGCCCGTCTGCTTTGGATATTTCAAACAGGTACCGCAGCAATTCCAGCCGCAGCGGGTGTTCCATGTTGGTTCTGATCTGAAAACAAATGTCACGTACCGGAATGTCCTGCTTTAAAAATTCCTGCAGCAGCCGGATGTATTCATTGGTGCGTGGTGTGCCAAACTGGGCTGAGAAAAACTGCCGCACAAACTGAATTTCTGATTTTAGTACTTTGCCGTCAGCTTTCATAACTACGGCTGATAGTGCAATTAACGCAGCACCAAAATCAGCGGCTTGTGTGTGATGTTGTGCCCGCGCGTGATGCTGGCGTGATCCGCTGTTGATCTGAACTTGTTTTGACTGACCAACATCCAGGATACCACCAATTGCAACGCCAATTAATGCACCCAGCGGACCGCCGAATGCCCAGCCTAAACCACCACCTAAAATTTTACCAAAATGTGCCATGTGCTCCTGCGTATTCTAATTTTTTCACTTCCAAATTCAAAATAATCGGACAGATCCTGAGGTAAGCTCAGGATGACGTTCCAATCAAAAAGGGTTTGAATTTCAGGCATTTATTTTTCCACTAACTGATAATTTTTAACCAGATCTGCAATGGCTTTGATATGTGCGGGTGTAGTACCACAGCAGCCGCCCACAATATTTACAAGGCCTTCATCCAGGTAGGTTTTGATTTGAGCCGCCATCAGTTCAGGCGTTTCTTCGTATTGTCCCATTTCGTTCGGCAGGCCGGCATTTGGATGTGCCGAGATGGCAAACGGGGCATTTTTTTTCAGCACCTGTAAATAGGGTCTGAGTGTACTTGCACCCAGGGCGCAGTTTAATCCAACCGTCAACAGATCGGCATGCTCCACAGATACCAAAAAGGCCTCAGCAGTTTGCCCGGACAGCGTTCTTCCGCTTGCGTCAGTAATAGTACCTGAAATCATAATGGGCAAACGGGTGCCCATTTTTTCCTGCACGTTTTGCACCGCAAATAAAGCCGCTTTGGCATTCAGTGTATCAAAAATGGTTTCAATCAGCAGAACATCTGACCCGCCATCAATCAGGCCTTTTACCTGTTCTTCATAAGCCACTACCATTTTATCAAAGGTGGTGCTCCGGTATCCGGGGTCATTTACATTGGGTGAAATAGAAAGCGTTACGTTGGTTGGCCCTATAGAACCGGCAACAAAACGCGGTTTGGAAGGATCTTTTTGCGTAAACTCATCACACGCTTCCCGGGCAATTTTTGCACCGTGGTAATTAATGTCGTACGCATATTTTTCTAAACCGTAATCAGCCTGTGCAATGGTTGTTCCGCTAAAGGTATTGGTTTCAATAATGTCAGCCCCGGCCTCCAGGTATTCGCGGTGAATGGCTTTGATAATGTCGGGGCGTGTGAGCACCAGCAGGTCGTTATCACCTTTCAATGGTTTTGGATGATTTTCAAACCAGCCTTTTCTGAAATCGGCCTCTTCCAGTTTGTAACGCTGAATCATGGTTCCCATAGCGCCATCAAGCACCAGAATGCGATGCTTTAGTATTTCCCTGATATCATTCATACTGATACATGCGGGGAGGACCGGAAACTGATTGTCGCTTATATCGCACCAACGTTAGGTCAGTACAGGAATTGGCACCTTGCTCCTGGAATTGGAATAGGTTGCCAAGGCTTCGCAGGGCCGGTCCCTCCACCTTTCTTTATAAGTTAATAAAAATAAGAACTGGTGCAAAGATAGCGGGAATCCGGATAATAACAAAATTTTAAGGTTATTTGCACAGCAGCCGCCGGAATGAATAAAAACAACTGCCATCAAAACAATCCGTTAAACCCATACACCGTTTTGCAGTCATACCGTTACCAGCTTTATCACTAAAAATGCAGTATTCCATGGAAATTAACCAGAAATATCACCTTCACAACCGGGCTTCTTTTTTTGTACACCGGGACGAACTGGATGAAAAATCAAGCCTTGAAGCGGAAATAGAAAACCTCTTTAACCGGCAGCAGGTGCAATTGCTGACAACGGACCTGCCGGAATGGAATCCTGAAAAAATGAAAGAAATGTCTGACAAGGAAAAGGACGAACTGCGCAAAAAAAACCAGGAGGTGGTTTTGCAACTGGGACATACCTGGATCAGGCAAATGATGAACCCCCAAACCGGGTTTAATGAAAAAATGACACTTTTCTGGCACGGGCATTTTGCATGCAGAACCATTCAGAATGCCTATTTAACCCTTGAAATGAATAATCTTTTGCGTACTCATGCGCTGGGTAATTTCAGAGATTTGCTCTACGCCGTTTCAAAATCAGCGGCCATGATTCAGTACCTTCATTTGCAGCAAAACCGCAAGGCACAACCCAATGAAGATTTTGCCCGGGAACTTTGTGAACTTTTTACGCTGGGCCGTGATGTGGATTATGCTGAAAGTGATGTAACAGAAATTGCGCGCGCCTTTACCGGCTGGGGTTCTGATAAATCCGGCAAATTCTTTTTCAATGAAAAACAGCATGATTCCGGCACCAAAACCATTTTTGGAAAAACCGGTAATTTTAAGGGAGAAGATGTGCTGGAAATGATTCTTGCAAATCCGCATACCGCTTTTCACATTGTGAAAAAAGTGTACCGTTTTTTTGTGCAGGAAACCACCAACGATGAGCACCTGCAATCTCTTTCACAGGTGTTTTACGAGTCTGATTACGACATTAAAACGTTGATGAAAGCCCTTTTTGCGGCCGATTGGTTTTATGAGTCAAAAGGAAAACTAATTAAAAGTCCGGTTGAATTTATGGTGGGATTGGGCAAATTATTTGATTTAAAATTTGAAGATCCTAAAACCCTGTTTAAACTGCAGCATTTTTTCGGGCAGGTTTTGTTTGATCCGCCCAATGTAGCAGGGTGGCCAGGCGGGCGGCAGTGGATTGATTCGTCACGGCTGGCGCTGCGTTTACGCATTGGTTCGCTCATTGTCAACAAGGGGCTTATTGAAGAAGAACTGAGCCCTTCATTTGATGCGCAGTTACAGGAAGCAGAAACCCGGGGACAGCTTAAGTTTTTTGAAGAAGTTGATTGGGATAATTTCTGGAAACGTGCCGCAGATGCCAACCTGGTTGAGTTAATTATCCGTACTGAAAATCCGTTTTTTCCTGATCTTTTCAAAAACAGGGATTCGGCAACTGTTGTTCAGCTGATTTCAACACCTGATTACCAATTAATCTGACCCTGTTATGAATAGAAGAAAGTTTTTGAAGCAAACCGGAATTATTACAGCGGGGTCAATATTGGTCCCCTCCTTTTTAAGGGCCGGTAACTGGACAGAGGCGTTGTCCGGAATCACTAAAAAACGACTGGTGGTAATTCAGTTAAGCGGTGGCAATGACGGCCTCAACACCATGATTCCGTATGGTATGGATGAATATTATCAAAACCGCACTAAAATTGGTATTCAGTCAACAGATTTTCTGAAAGCAGACGATCTTTTTGCTTTCAACGGAAAACTGGGCGGACTGTATGATTTGTATAAAAAAGGGTTGCTCTCTGTCATTAACTCGGTCGGGTATCCGAATCCCAACAGGTCTCATTTCAGGTCTATGGATATCTGGCACACCGCATGTAATTCAGACGAGTATTTAACATCGGGCTGGCTGGGCCGGTATTTAGACAATCACTGCACGCATGCGTATGAAGGAATAGAATGGGAGGGGCAGCTCTCACTTGCGTTGAAAGGTGATGAACGTTCAGGAATTGCATTGACAAATCCGGCTGCATTTTACAATACCATTCATGCTGATTTTTTTAAAAACCTGGCCGATCCTCAGACGGAAAATGAGGAATTAAATTATTTGTACAAGGTATTTAATGACACTAAAAACTCGGCAGAATATATTTTTGATCAGTACCAGTTAAAAACAAATACAGCGGTTTATGCAGATACCCGGTTTGCCGTCAAACTCAAAGAAATTGCAACATTGATCAAGTCTGGTATTCAAACGCCTGTTTTTTACACGTCACTGTCGGGGTTTGACACCCATGTAAACCAGAATGCTGTGCAGAACCGGTTGCTGGCAGAACTGGATAGCAGCATTTCATCATTTGTAAAGGACCTTCAAGAAAATAACCTCATGCAGGAAACCACCCTGTTGGTGTTCTCTGAATTTGGCAGACGATTGCAGGAAAATGCCAGCCATGGTACCGATCATGGTAAAGCAAATGTGGCCTTTGTAATTGATTCAAATCTTTCTCAAACAGCGTTTACACTTAATAAACTAGATCTTCAAAACCTGGATGACGGTGACCCAACCTTCAAAATTGATTTCAGGCAGATTTATGCAGATGTTCTGAAACATACCTTGTCTGTTGATCCGGATGTGATTCTGAAACGCCGGTTTGATAGTGCCGGACTGTTTGTGTAGTTTCGGTTCCTGAATCCCTCATCTTTTGTATATTTGATTCATTCTGAAATCAGGAATTTAAAATTATGAGAGGATTCATGGCTGTTTTGGCCGGTATGGTAGCCGGTTTTGTTGCGATCAGCCTGGTAGAAGCACTGGGCCACCTGGTTTATCCGCCGTCTCCCGGGGTAGTAACCAATGATCCGCAGGTAATGACAGAGTTGATGCAAACCATGCCCGTTGGTGCACTTCTTTTTATTGCCCTGGCACATTTCTGCGCCGGTATTTTTGGCAATGTGGTTGTACTGATGGTAAGCCGCAGAAAAAAAATTCCGGCAGTTATTTACAGTATGCTTTTACTGGCCGGTACTGTTTCACTTTTTATGATGTTGCCACATCCGGCCTGGTTTATTGCAGTTGATCTGGCAGGTGTTATACTGGCTGTTTTCATTGTTCTTAAACTGGTCAAATCACCTTCTAAAAAATGAGTGCCGGTATTTTGCATAGAACCTGCTGTGCCGTTATACTGGTTTTTGTTATTCTGAACACAGCTGCGCAAAATGAATTGCCGCTTTTTAATTCCCTTTCGCCCAAAAAAACAAAGGTCGGTTTTCAAAATTCAATCGTTGAAAATGACACACTGAATTATTTTTATTACGACAATTTATACAACGGTGCAGGTGTTGCCATGGGTGATATCAACAACGATGGCCTGGCTGATCTGTACTTTGTTTCAAACCTGGGTGCTGACCAGTTGTATCTGAACCAGGGTAAAATGAAATTCAAAAATATTACCAAAAAAGCATTCCCCAACCAGGACCAGGGTAACTGGCATACGGCCGTTTCTTTTGCAGATGTCAATGCTGACGGCTGGCTTGATATTTATGTCTGTAAACACGGTTTGGGCCAGTCAGACAAAGTAAGTTTCAGAAATCTGCTCTACATCAATAACCGCAACAATACCTTTACTGAACGTGCCAAAGAGTTTGGCATTGATGATCCGGGACGCTCGATTGATGCTGATTTTCTGGATTATGACCAGGACGGTGACCTTGATTTATTTGTGACCAATCACCGTGAAAATACCTGCGTGATGGATCAATACAAACACATCCCTTACAAAGAACTTTTTCATTCGAACCGGCTTTACAGAAATGATGGTGACAAATTTACAGAAGTAACCAAAGCATCTGGTGTTTTGTCTTTTGGATTCTGCCTGGCAGCATCTGTTTCAGATTTAAACAACGATGGCTGGCCGGACATTTATGTGACCAGTGATTATGGGTTGCCTGACTTTTTATTCATCAATCAGCAAAACGGAAAATTTAAAAACGAAGCCAGAGAGCGGTTGCGTCACACGTCACATTATTCTATGGGGTTAGACATTGCTGATTATAACAACGATTTGTTTTCTGATGTCTGCGTGCTGGATATGTCCAATAAAGATTATGTGAAATCCAAAACCAACATGGGCAGCATGAATGTGGCTACTTTCTGGGACAATGTTGCCAAAGGATACAACTACCAGTATATGTACAATACGCTGCAGCTCAACCTGGGATCCGGATACTTTTCAGAAATTGGCCACATGGCTGGTATTGCCAGCACAGACTGGAGCTGGGCACCTTTGCTGGTTGATTTTGACCAGGACGGGTTGAAAGATTTATTTGCAACAAATGGTTATTTCAGAGATGTACGTGACCAGGATTTTACAGCGAAACTGAAAGCATACATGGCTACCAATCCGGCAACATTTAATTGCATGGAAATGCTGGCGCTGATTCCGCAATCGAAAGAAATCAATTATATGTTCCGCAACAAAGGTGATCTCACATTTGAAGATGTCAGTTCACAGTGGGGCATTACTACGGGTACAAACTCACACGGCGTTGCGGCAGGTGATCTGGACAATGACGGTGACATGGATTTGGTCATCAACAATTTGAATGAACCGGCACAGATTCTGGAAAATCAACTGAGCCGCAAAAATTTTCTGAAACTAAAACTGGTGGGCCCCCCGGAGAATCCATTTGCGTATGGAGCCAAAGTAATTGTACGAACCAGTGAAGGAAACCAGGTGCAGGAACTTTATCCTTCACGCGGATACGCCTCGTCAGGTGATTTGATTTTGTGTTTTGGTTTGGGTGAGGCAGAGGCAATCACATCCCTGGAGGTAATCTGGAATTCGCGTGAAGCAACTTTTGTACAGCCTTTATTTCCGCTCAATACATTGGTTGAGTTGAATTATAATGAGTTGAAAAAAGAAATGCCGGATCTTTTGTACCCGGTTCCACCGGCATCAGAGGTGTTTTTAAAACTGAAAGAAGAACCGTTTGATGATTATGTGTGGGAAGTGCTGTTGCCTCACAAAATGTCAGAACTGGGGCCGTTTATGTCAAAAGGAGATGTGAATGGAGATGGATTGGAAGACCTCTATATTGGAGGAAGCAAAAACGTACCGGGAAAACTTTGCCTGCAAACTTCTGATGAAAAATTTGAGTTTAGCAATCAGCCTGCTTTTGAAAAAGATTCGGTTTATGAAGATGGTGGTTCTGTTTTCGTTGACGCTGACAATGATGGTGATCAGGATCTTTATGTAGTGAGCGGCGGAAATGAATACGACCGTGTTCCTTCGTTATACCAGGACCGCCTGTACCTCAATGACGGCCCTGGAAATTTTACCCGTTCAACGGGCACGCTGCCGCTTACCAATGCAAGCGGTCAGTGTGTTCTTGCAAATGACATTGACCGGGACGGTGATCAGGATCTGGTGGTTTTAGGCAGACAGGTTCCGCGTTATTACAGCCGCAGGGCTGAGTCTTACCTGCTCATTAACGATCATGGAAAGTTTGAGAATAAAACAAGTGAACTGGCGCCGGATTTGCAATTTGCAGGGATGGTGACGGATGGTGTTTTTACTGATTTTGATGCGGATGGTGACGATGACTTGCTAATTGTAGGCGAATGGATGAAGCCCCTGTGTTTTGAAAATCAACAGGGAAAATTGACATGGATTGAAAAGATACAGCAATGTGATGACCTTTATGGCTGGTGGAATTCAATTTGTCCGATTGACATTGACAACGATGGCAGAAACGAATACCTGCTGGGGAATACCGGGCTCAATAATAAATTTCATCCCACACCTGATTTTCCGCTGTCAGCGGTTTTAGAAGATGTCGATAAAAACGGAACGTATGATTTAATTCTGAGCAAATATTTTGGCGGTGTGCTTCACCCGGTTCGCGGACGAGGCTGTTTGTCTGACCAGATTCCATCCATCAAACAGCGTTTTGAAACGTACAACGAATTTGCAACTACGCCTTTTGATCAGCTTTTTCAGCTTTCCAAAGCACCTGAAATTGCAACAGCATTTGCCAACGGAATTTTGGTTTGGGAAAATGACAAACTGGTTTTCAAAGCTTTTGAAAATTTTGGACAGATAGGGTGTATCAATAAATTTATTCCGGCAGATGTAAATGCAGATGGGTATATGGATTTTCTGGCATTTGGTAACAAATACGAAACTGAAATTGAAACACCGCGTTACGATGCCAATCCGGGATTAATTTTTGTGAATAAAAAAGGTACCGGTGAATTTGACATTGTAACGCTTGAGCAAAATGGCCCTTATGTAAACCGCAATGCCAAAGATGCCGTTCAGATCGGAAATTCTGTTTTTGTATCCAATTCCGGTGAATCTGTTAACCGGTTTTCTGTTTTCTGGTAAGGTTTATTTCAGCAGCTATCCGATGATTTCAAGATACACCAGGGTAAGTACCAGGTAGCGGATAAATTTTCCAATGAGCATCATCAGCGCAAGTGGAAAAAAGCGGACTTTGAAAAAACCAAGTGCGGCAATCATAGGGTCACCAATAAACGGCACCCACGATAAAAGTCCCAGGTAAATTCCCCATTTTGAAAGACGTTTTTCCCAGGCATTTAATTTGTCACGGTTGAGTTTGAATTTTTGAATCAGCTTTTCTGTATTGCCTTTGTAACCGATGTAATAATTGGTGAGGCCACCAAGCAGGTTTGCAATGGTAGCAATTACAAGACAAGGCACAACCGGATACCCCAATTCGTAAATTCCAATCACAATAACGTCAGACGGAAATGGCAGCAGGGTAGACGACAGAAAACATCCGATGAACAATCCGAAATACCCCAGGTCTAAGAGCCACATAAAGAAAGAATCAGGGCAAATATAGATTAATCGGTCAAAAAGCGTAATTTTATTTTGAGTCAGTATGATAGAAGAATACGAAATAGTTCCCGGCAGGGGATTGGTCACCCGCACAGCCATTGACCTAAGGCTGGAGTACATGCGCAAAAAGGGATTGATTGCAGATGAAATCACGCGGCATGTACTGGAGCATACAGATGTTCAGAATAATATTGAATCACTCATTGGTACGGTTGAAATTCCGGTAGGGCTGGTAGGGCCCCTTTTATTCAGAAATGAAGGCGTTACAGAGCAGGTTTTTTGTGCAGCCGGAACGTTGGAGGGGGCCTTGGTTGCAAGTATGAACCGCGGTGCAAAAGCCATCAGTATGAGCGGTGGTTTTTCGGCGGAAGTACATCACCAGAAAATGGTGCGGTCACCACTTTTTATTCTGCATTCTGATCAGGCTGCGCTACGCTTTGAAAATTGGGTTGAGGAGAATACGGCCGCTATTGCAAAACATGCTGAATCATTTTCAAATCATGCCCGCCTGCTTGAAATTATTCCGTTCCGGCACAATGAAAATGTTCACCTGAAATTTGTCTACACAACCGGTGATGCCGCTGGTCAGAATATGACTACAACCTGCACCTGGCATGCCATGTTGTGGGTGGTTGAAAATTTTGAAATCCATACCGGTATAAAAATTGAACATTATGTAATTGAAGGCAACGGCGCATCTGATAAAAAAGTATCACGCTTTTTGAATGAGCATGGGCGCGGCCTGAAAGTGGTAGCAAAATGTGTGCTGCTGGAAGATGTAATTCATAAAGTTTTACGTACAACGTCAGACAATCTGTTGCGCTTTCATTTACCCGCTCAGTTCATAACCGCGAATGACGGCATGATTGCATATAACATCAACATTGCAAATGCCATTGCCGCTATTTTTGTAGCTACCGGGCAAGACCTGGCTTCTATTCACGAATCAAGTGTGGGTGAATTTTCAATGAAAAAAGTACCCGAGGGCCTTGAAGTAAAAATGACCTTGCCCTCACTGGTGGTAGGCACTGTTGGCGGAGGTACCAATTTACCCAAGCAGCAGGAATGTCTTAAACTGATGGCATGTAACGGCTCTGGTAAAATAAACCGGTTTGCGCAACTGATTGCAGGCTTTGCACTGAGTCTGGACATTTCTACCAACGCTGCTATTGTAAGTGGTGAGTTTGCCAAAGCCCACGAAAAACTGGGACGTAATAAACCGGTCGACTGGCTTCAGTGGAATGAAATCAATGAGCAGTTTGTAAAAAAATGCATTGGTGATTCACACAACGGTCAAAAAATTACGGCTGTTCAACTCAAAAAAGGATTTGTTGAAAATGGTATTCTCACCAACATCACCAAACGGGTCAACCGCAAAATTATTGGTTTTATACCGGTAGAGCTGCAACTTGAAAACGGCACCGCAAAAAAAATTCTGATCAAATCAAAAGGTACTGACCTTGAAGTAATCAAAGGATTACACCTCATGGCAGCCTCTATCAATCCTGAACTTTCTGACCTCATCTCCAAAAACTGGAATCACCTGGAATATGCTGATGCGCACCTGAAAGAATTACTCATTTACCGTGAGTTGTCTGAAAATGTTCCGGCTCACATTCCTTTTTTCCATGGCAGCTTTCAGGATTTGAAACGTGAAATTTTTCTGGTAGCGCAGGAACAATTGGAGCCTGAACAACTTTTGCTCCTGGACAGTGAAAATCATCCTGAAAAGTGGACCGGTAACCTGGTCAGAAACTGCCTGAATGCAATCAATGAAATTCATCATTTTTTTCTGTCAGACAGTGCTTTGCATGAAAAGTTGAAAACCCGCATTTTTGCTGTGGATACAGCTGAACCACTGTACCGCAAACTGGCCGAAATTTTGAAAGGTGATTACCAGGATATGCGTTACGATCAGCTTGACGGGTTTATGAATGATCTGAAAACCGGACAACCATCGGGTACTATCAGAAAAACAGTTGTGCACAATGATTTTAATCCGCGCAATACCGCCATTCGCAAAAACGGAGAACCGTGTATTTACGATTGGGAACTGGCAACGGTCAATTATCCGCACCGGGATGTGGTTGAATTTTTAAGTTTTGTGCTGCCGTCAGATTTTGCTGAAGTTGATTTTTTAAATTACCTGGAGTATCATTTCAAACTTGCCAAAGCTGATCATCCGGGCTGTACCTGGGATGAATGGAAAGAGAAAGCGGCGTGGTCAGCCCGTGAATTCCTGGTTACCCGCGTTGCTTTTTATAAGGTTTCAGAAATTCTGATGAAGCTGAAATTTGTAGACCGTATTTTTGCAAATTGTCTTCGAATGATTCAAATACTCGAAACCAAATGAGTGCACCGGATATTTCCAACGAGCAGAAAATTGAGACGTTTCTGAGAAAGTACACGTGGCTGTTGTACCTGGTAACTATTCTTACAGCGGCGCTTTTGTATGTTGGTATTTATTTTTCAATGCTGCTGTTTAAAGAGGGGTATTACTGGTCACTGGTGTTGTCGGGTTTACTGGCCCATTCTTTTTTTGTGATAACCATGCATGACGGTGCGCACCGTTCTATTACCGGAACAGCGTTTGATTATACGATCATGAATTTTTGCGCCGGGCTCATCGTTCTGCCGCTTTACACCGAGCTTTTTAAAAAATACCATTTGTTGCATCATGCCCATACCAATACTGAAAATGATCCGCTCTGGAACGGGATGAAAGAAAAACTATTCAATGAAAAAAGAGGGTTGTACGCTGTGTTGCAATGTTTACCTTTTGTTTTTAACCTGTACGTAATCATCAACGGCAAGCGTGAAAAAAAGGCGGGTCAAAAGGGCGGGGTCAATTATTTTCAGGTGCTGCTTTCCCTGGTGGTGGCAGCTGTTGTGGTAATTACTGCAAAGCCGGGAATCTGGTTTGTACTAGGAACGTTTACGGTTATGACAACGCTGGGTGCAATCCGTTACTGGGGTGAGCACATGGGCACACTGGATGGCAAAGAGAGCAACACGCACTGGTTTCCGCTGGGCATGGGTATCGGAAATCACGATGTGCATCACCATCACACCAATTATTCCTGGTTAACGCTAACCATTGGTTTGCTGTTTCGCAAACTGGATACGAATCCGTTCAAATCGCTTTGGGGAATTTTCTTTGACAAAAAATTTCATCATTATAAAAAACGGGAAAAGGAACCGGCTTAAAATGCTGTTTTTTCGCTGACAACAGTAAACGCCCGTGATGCTAGATCGGCAGCGGTGGTGGTACTGTGAAGGCTGGTGGCATTCTGCAGATCAAAAAAGTTCCAGCGGTCTAACACCTGGTTTTGAAAGGCTACGAAATTTTCTTCTGAAACGGCAGCGTTAAATCCGCATTCATAGGGTGTCACCTTTTTTTTGCGGCTGTAAGCAATAGAGGGATCAAGTTGCAGGCGCAAAATAAGATCGGGTTCCGGAAACTGACTGATCAGCTGACGAACCAGGGTTTCATTGGCACCAAGGGCCAGTTCGGGCGCAAAATACTTGAAATAATAACCGTCTATCAAAACTGTTTTTGCATTTGATTTTAAGGCTTTATCCAATGCATACCGCAGGGAATGTGCCAGAAAAAGCACACGTGAATCAACCGATAAACCGGCCATGTATTTAAGCACATCCTCTTTTGAATTAAAGAGACGGTGATTGTCTTCCATACTTTGCCAGATAGTTGCAACGGCAGTGTCTTCCATTTTTTTTGAAAGGGTGTTTGTCAGGGTGCTTTTTCCTGATCCGTCAATGCCGGTGATGCAAATGAGCTTTTTCAGATTACTGGATGTTTTTAACCGTTTTTTCTATTTCTTTTGGATCTATTCCGCGTTTTTTCAGGTAATCAAAATACGATTCTGATTTGACAAAATAATTTTTCAAAGAGATCAGTAAATCTACAATTAATTTTACAAAAAGAAGAATGGTGAATTTCCAGCCAATTTCCTGCGCAATGAGTGAAAAAACCATACATGGCGCTTTCATACGTGCCCAAAGTGTTGTAAAAAAAGAAGCGTTTTGAGGCTGATCAGCCAGTTTCAGGCAAACCGCTTTTTTAGGGAAATAAATGGCGCCGATAATTTTCAGGTAAAGCACAAGTTTTTTGTGAAATGCCGGAAACAGGTTAAAGTAGATGACAAGTTTTTCAATATCCTGGAAGTAGTCGTTGTACGAGGTTTGAAAATCACCGGTTATGCCTGCAATCCGGAATCGTTTTGTTAACCGGCGGTGCAGAAAGCCTGATTTTTTTTGGTGCAGTTTTTCAAGTAGTGAATCAGTGAAAACCGGCACGCATAAATTGGTCAGTGAAAACGTATAATGTGCTTTTTGTTCTGCACCGGCCTGCCTGATCAGATTCAGCAGGTGGGTTTCGTTTATCGGGTGCGTCAGCACCAGGTTATAGACATCCATGCAATCACGTATACCGCATTTAAAAACCCCCATGTGTAAAATCAGGTGAAGCAGGTTAAATTCCGGTGACATTTTTTTAACGCGGATGCCATAAAAAAGATGATTCTCTGCCGTTTTCCAGGCTTCATCAATAGGTACTTTAAATTCGGCTGTGGGTGATTTAAGTCCCCATTGTGACCCAACAATACATGAAAAATCAGGGCTGATAAAAGACATGCCAATGTGTGAAAATTTAGCAGGTTTTTCTTTTTCTCCGCTCCAGCCAAACCCCAGCGGAATAAATCCCAGCCGCATGTAAATGTCCTGAATACGGTCCCAGTCTTCAAGGTGAATCAGAATGTCAAAATCATTCATGCGTTTATAGCCGAAATCGTTGTAAACAGTTTGGGTAAAGAGGTTTCCTTTGAGAATGATAACATCGATGTTTTCTTTTTCAAATTCTTTCAGAAAAAGACAGGCGGCCTGGTTGCGTTTTTCATTGGCACGAAGAATTTTTTCATGACTCTCTTCAAATTTTTGGCTGACTGTTGTGTTGAGGTAATGGAGTAAATGATGCTGTTTTAACTGAACGTAGATCCAGGGGGCCAGTTTCCAGTTGCTGCAATAGTCAAAAAAGGTCTGCTGCCCATTTACGTCAGCTGAAAGCTCTTGCAAAAACTGGTGCAGTTCATGTAATTCATCAGCGGTCTGATTAATTTTAGACAGCAGGGCAGCAAATTTAAATTCAGTAGATTTAGTCATCCAATACAATTTTTCCGGTGGCGCCGTTCATGCGAATGCGATCACCTGTTTTTACCCGTTTTAAAATTCCTTTGGCGCCAACAATGGAAGGGATTCCCATTTCGCGGCAAATAATAGAAGTGTGACTTAATAAATTGCCGCGTTCTGAAATTATACCGGCAGCGCTTGCAAACAAATTAATCCATCCCGGTTCAAAATAACCTGCAATCAGAATTTTTCCCTTTAGTTCCTGATCTGTAAACTGGTTTGATTCAATAATTAATACCTCGGCATACATTTCTCCGCTGCAGCAACCAATACCGGTGATGAAATTTTTTCCGCCTGTGCCGGTTGGTTCGGTTATCGGCACAAAACCAGTAGTCATCTGATGATAGCGGGCAGCTGCCGTTTGATTCGCATACGTTTCGTATTCTTTTTTACGTGCTGCAATAAGGGTTTTATAGGTGTCTTTTTTCGCTGCATGAAGCAGTTCATCCAGTTCCAGGTAAAGGGTATCTCCCTTGGTTTCAATGATTGATTTTGAAAGCAGATCATGATCCATGGCGCGGGATATTTGCCGCAGCACAGAAAATGTTTTGGTGCGCATAAACCTGAAATTTTCCCGGTCACGGATTCTGCGAATGGTATTGCGAATTAAAAATTTCAGATAGGCTCGTTTAAAAACATTCCACGGATACGTTGACCTGAGAATTTGGTTGTAATCAAAACCGGATGGTTGTGCCTGTCTTACACTAACCTGGTCTATGCCTGATTTCAGGTATTCAAAAAAAGCGGTCCGGTTTTCACGGTAATTGGTGGTTTCCATTTTTAATTCACCGGCTTCACTGCGGTCACCGTATTCTTCAATGTAGTGATTGACCAGGGTATAAAATTCGGGAAAATGCTGCTGTGTTTTTTTCTCCAGTTCGGTGGAAGAAAGTTGTTGAAACAGTTCTTTCAATGCCGCATTTTGATTGATCTCAGCTACCAGTTTTTGAAATTCGCGCACAATAATGACAGAGATAACATCACCGGTAGAGAACAGAATGTCATTCACAAAATTAGGGTGCTCCCGGCTTATCCGGGAACCGTTAATGGCTGATCTCAGCCTGGAGAAAAACAGGGCCGTGTAAAGCCCGTTAACAGCTGGTGCCAGCCAGTTTGCCGTGAGTTTTTTTTCAATGCTTAAAAACAGGGTTATTGCGTCCTGGTGTGAAAGGTGGGTCAGGTTAGTTTGTCTTATTTCAGACATTACCTCGTTGTAATGCTTCAGGTAATTTGCCTTGCTTGATCTGAAGCGAAAAAAAGTCATGACCAGTTTTGAAAAAATCCAGGTTCGCCTGAAAAAAGATTGCCGCGTACCGGGTGGTATAAAAACAACCGGTTCGGTTCCCCATATTTTTGGAAGCAGGCGGACTATTTTTTTTCCAAGTGGCAGTTGATAGACCAGGTTTTGCCACGCGGTGATGTTGTAATACAAACGGCCGTTAATGCTACCGCTCATAGATTCAAACCAGATTTGATTGGCATCCAGCACTTTTTTTTTCATGCCCAGCTGAATTGCCATGTTGCGGTATGCACCGCTGAATGTACGCCGTGTCAGCGACACCGTGAGCGGAAGGGTGAGTCCCGGAAAATTTGCTTCACAGGGTGTATTGTCCCATACTGACAAGGGTTTTTCAGCAGGTTTACCGGTGGTGATTGGTCTGATCTGAAGCCAGTAAAGTTGATTGTCTGCTATGCAAAATTCGAGGTCAACCGGAATTTTTTTTTGTTTAAAACAGGTTTGCGTGCCCTTCACCAGTTCCGGAACGATGGCCTGAATTTCGGCTTTGATTTCAGCGCCTTTTTTTGCAACCAGCTGTTTGGTTCCATTAAAAAATTCGCCGTCAAAATTTTCTGCTGCATTCAGGTAGGTGAAGGTTTTCTTTTGCGCCGTAATCATAAAGGCAGATCCTTTACCGGATACCAGGTATTCACCCAAACCGGGAACAATATTCAGCTGCACTGTTGCATCTGAAAGGTCTTGCGGGTTGTGTGAAAAAGCAACGCCGGAATAAGCCGGATTCAACATTTTCTGAAGAACAATGCCGTATGAAAAACCTTTTTCCAGGTGGTATTTTTCATCAATTTCAGCGTATGCCTGAATTACATCTGAAATGGCGGATATAAGCTCATTGGGTTTTACCTGTATGTGAGTTTTGAACTGCCCGGCAAAAGATTTAACCTGCCCGTCTTCAACGGCAGCGCTTGATCTCACCGCCCAGAATGATTGATCCGGTATTTTTTGATTCTTCCGCCAGGCATCCAATAAACGGCTCAGTTCTTCTTTTTGTCCGGTTAGATTTTTAAGTGTGTCAAACGGAATAATAAAAAATTCAGGAACCCTGAAACCCTGGTGTTGCAAAAAAATTAATCCGCAGGCTTTGCTGCCATATTGAAGAAGATCTTCAGATGCATGAACCCCGGAAATTATTTTTGACATACCGCTGATTTAATGCTAAATTTACTTGAAAAGCTCAAATTGTGGGCAGAAAATTTAAAACCCGAAACGCATGAAACTGATAATAACCGGTGCCACGGGTTCCCTGGGCGGATACCTGACGCGGCATTTTTCTGCGGCAGGACATGAAGTAATGGCTTACGGACGCATTAAAAATCCGCCGGCTGAATTGCAGCGTTTTGCATCGTACACGCAGGCAGATATTGTCAGTGCGTTGCAGTTTCCACAGGCTGATGCGATCATTCATACGGCTGCACTTTCAGATGACAAAGCAACGCCGGCGCAATTGTACTTGCCCAATGTTACAGGTACTAAAAATGTAGCAGAAGCGTCGCGTCACATTCCAAAATTCATTCACGTTTCGTCTTCGTCCGTTTATCTGCCAAGCCCTGATCTGATTGTTGAAGACATGGCCGGTAAACAGAACAACCGGCTTCTCTCACCCTACGGAAAATCAAAACTGCTGTCAGAAGAAATGCTGCGCAATACAAGCCGTCATGAACAGTGTTATATTTTAAGAGCACGGGCATTTTATGGGGTGGGCGACCGGTTGATTATGCCCCGCATGCTGAAACTGGTCAAAAACGGACGCTTTGGTCGCCCCGGAAAAATGGAAGTGAAAGCATCGCTGACGCATTATGCAAACATGGCTGCTGCTGTTGAAGCATGCCTGAAAGCTGACCGCAAGGGAATTCATACCTATAACGTTGCAGATGAACAGGTGTATGTTATGATTCATTTGCTGCGTGAACTTTTTACTTCCATGTATGGTCACGCTTTGCCCGAAAAAGAAATTAAAATAGGATTGCTGAAATTTCTGGCTTTTTTTAAGATTGGTGGTGTAACACCGTTATTGGTGAGATCACTGACAAACGACATGGTACTGGATATTTCTAAAATTAAACGCGAACTGAATTACAAGGCAGTGATTGATTTTAAAACGGCGCTGCCGGAGATAAAAAACTGGGTACAGCAAATTGGCGGCCCTGAAGTATTAAGGTCGGGTGATGTCAGGTTGGCCTGGCAGGTATAGAAAAAGAGGGAGGGGCACTTTTTTTCAGTATCTTTCACTGTAGTTTAATTTTGATACACAATTGTTTTACACTTTTTAATACACTGAGGTATGAAAAATAAATCGATTTTCCGGGTCATCAAAATGCTCTTACCAGCTCTTTTTATAATGGGCATTGCGGGTTGTACCTACTATCGTGTCAGTAACAAACGACTGGAGAATAGGAGTGCTGCCAAAATTATTTACAACAACCAGCATACAACTTACTTTGTGCTGCATTCGGGTTATGATGTGTGGGAACTTAAAAATGTGGCAATAGCAGAAGACCAGGTTTCAGGTGAACTTGCAGACATGGATCAGAAAGCACTGAATTTTTACCAGAAAGCGCACAACAATTCCGGCGGACGTGTTACAAAAAATGACAGAGCGTACATAAACCAGGTTCATATTTATGTGGATTCTATTGCTGAGCGGGGAACCAGGGTATTTGTGAAAGAAGAGGATATTAAAGGCATAGAAGTGTATGATCTGAATACCGGTGTCCTGATTTTTTCAGTTGTTGGAACAGCCGCGCTGATTGGCGTGACGGCATTTGGCGTTTTACTGGCAATTGCCTGTAACTGTCCTCATGTATATACCTACGACGGAGAAACCTATTATTTTAATAATACACTTTTTACTGGAGCCGTTGCTCTAAACCTGGAGCGGGATGATTACAAACTCATGCCGGATTATTTTCCGCAATCAGAGACCTATCAGTTTATAGTAAAAAATGAGGAGCAGGAACAGCAGTACACCAATTTGCTGGAGTTAATTGTGGCAGAACATGATCCCAGAATTCAGGTGTATCCTGACCAGCGGGGAAAACTTTATTCTGTTTCACAACCCCTGCTTGCCACAAGTGTTACAGATGATTCCGGAAACGATCTGGCCTACCTGACAAATTATGACGATGACCGCGCGTATGTGTTTAATGACCCCGCAGCAACAGATTTTGCACATGCCTATGCCACTTTCCGGATGCCTGAACAGCGAAGCGATGCGCGCCTGGTTCTTCGTTTAAAAAATACCGAGTGGGGCGGATTTGTGTACCATGAATTTTCTTCCCTGTTTGGAAGATATCACGACAACTGGGTTAAAAATAACCGCAAAAAGGACCGCGAAGAAATTGAAACAAGCATGAAAGAAATGGGAATTCCATTAGTGATTTCATTAAAACAGGGTGAAGAATGGGTTGACCTGGATGTTATAAACCTGGTGGGTGAAAGAGCTTATACTACGCTGATTGTTCCTGTTGATGAGGCTTACCTTGGTGGAAATGAAATTCAGATTCGTGTCCGGTCAGGGTTTATGTTCTGGAAATTGGATTACCTGGCAATGGATTTTTCACCAGCTGATAATTTTACGGCAACCAATCTTTTTCCTTCAGCTGCAAGCGGCAATAATGATGCCAATTACCTGACACAATTAAGTGCAGACGATGATTTATACATGGAACATCTGGTCACCGGTGATTCTGCCCACATTGAGTTTCAGGGAATAAAAACGGCTACCGGAAAATCACGGACCATTATTCTGCACAGCAAAGGGTATTACCTTTCAACAGCTGAATTTGAAGGTAAACCCAACCGTGAAGAGCTGGTAAAATTCAAGCAGGAGGGAGAACTTTCAAGGTTCTCTAAACAATTGTACGATGAGTATTTTGGATCCTTGACGGTGGTTTTTGAGTAACCTGTTGTGGACTTTTTGTTTGTCAGTTTTTTTGAATCTGCATTATAAATTAACGCAAATCCGGTATACCTTAAGGTGGTGAGAATTTATAGTCCGCAGATTATAAAGTGAAAGTGGAATTATCAGGATGCCCGGGTTGCAAATTTTTCACAACCTGCTGCCAGCATTTGAACCACCTGTTCTTTTGAATCGTCTGTCAGGGCAAAAATTCGTTTGCTCCGGCAAAACGGACAGGCATTGATGTATCCGTCTGTATCAATCATAATACTTCGTGTTCCGGCACCGGCACAGCCTGTATGGCGGTGGTTGTAATTCGGAAAAATCACCCGCGGATAAGAACGGAATTTCCGGTCGTGGTTCAGTGTCAGGTAAAACTCATCCAACACATCAAATTGCTCCTTAGGTAGCTGAACATCCTGGTAGGCATATTTTCCGGCAGCGCGTGGTTCAATCAGCCAGATAAATCCGGCTCCCAGGTTTTTTGCAAATTCAGCGTACTGATACAGATTTTCTTTGGTGACAAAAGTTTTGGTGGCACAGATAGCCGTCGCTACAGCCATGCCTGCGTTCAGTGCATTCTGAGCCGCTTCGAGTGCATGCCGCGTGGCCTCGCGGTGACCTCTGAACCGGTTGTTGGCTTCGGCGTCAAAATGATCAATGCTGATTGAAACGCCGGTTAGTCCGGCTGCTTTTAATGCCCGTGCTTTTTCAGGCGTCAGGTTAAAACCTGAGGTGGAAATCCAAAAATCTGAACCTGGTTTTGCTGATTTCAGAAGCTCAATCAAATCATTAAAACGTGCCAGGGGTTCTCCTCCGCCAATAACAAACTGTGAGGCTCCAAGGTTTTGGTATTTGGCAACAATTTTTTTCAGCGTATCGAGATCGAGTGTTTCTTTTTTATTGATCTCATCCCATTCGTAGCAATGCTCGCAATTCATCGGACATTTTTTTGTGATTGCCAGAAAAACCAATCTGACACTTTCAACATCTGATTTTTCATCTTCTATAAACCGCTGAATAATCCACCTGAAATTCTGATCAAAAGAACGCGATGGCCAGCCGGGCTGATTCAGATCCCAGAAATAACGACCGTCAACCCGCACCAGTTTTTTCAGCGGCTGCTTGCTCAGAAAATTTTTTTTGAGCTGCATCACGTTGCGGTAAGCGGTGTAAACCGTTCGTGGATTTTTTGTCAGTGAAAAAGCAATACGGGCAATGCGTGTCCACATTCTCAGCTGGATGTAACGCGCTTTAATGCCTGATACCATTTGCAGCTGCGCGCTCATAACCGGACACCTATCGAAACAGACGGTAACCAAAGCCAGTTAAGAATTCTGGGTCCCTCGTCAGCCGGATCAAGTATATTCACATAATCAGATTCCACGCCAAATTCATAGACCACCCGAACACTTGGATTCAGATAAAGCATTTGCCTGAACACATAAATTTCATAGCCCACCTGCGGGGTCAGAAAAAAATTGGACATTTTGGTTTTTAACCCGGTTGAGTTATTGGTATGCTGAAATGTTTCCCATCCGAAAAACAAACCAATGTAAGGGTTGCTTTCAGTGTTCAGAAAGTACGGAATTTTGTAACGAACTGAAGCGGCGGTTTCAAATGTGAGCCGTATTTTATCAGCACTGGTTACATTGGTAAACATGCGGTCATTTATGCCTGAAGGCAGTGTTGATGCAATGGAGTAAAGGCCAAGGTGTAAGTTGCGGCTTTTGATAATACCGTAACTTCCAAAAAAACTCCAGCCTTTTGCAACAAACGAAGTGGGTTCTGTTTCAATGCGAAACGGACGGTCTTTCTTTGCTGCCATTAAAGTATCGGTTTGTCCGGTACCTTGAAAAACTACCCCGGAAAACAAAATGCAAATCAGCCATTCTTTTTTCATACGCCTGGTAAGTTAGGGGAAGGTATGCAAATTTTAAGTATCTGCAAAGAACATGGTCAAAAAACAAAACCCGCTGCGGTTATCCTCTTTTTTTAAGGGAGGAACCACAGCGGGTTTTAAAGGCGTTGTAAAAACAACTAGTTATTTTTGATCAGTGCAAACGTTGTTTGGTTTTCACCGGATACCAGGTTTACATAATACGTTCCGTCTGCTTTGGATGACAGATCGAGTGTAACCAGTTTCTGATCGGTAATCAGGTAACGTTCAATAATACGACCGGTAATGTCACGGATAATAACCGTTGTTTCGGTTGAGCGAACTTCACCCAGGTCAATGGTAAATACTCCGGTTGAAGGGTTTGGATAAACACTCAGGTTTGCCCATTCTGAACCGCCAATACCAAGTTGTGAATCAACCAGGATATTGCTGAGAGTAATGCTGCATCCGCTGGCATCTGTAATCAAAACACTGTATGTTCCGGGAGCCAGGCCACTCACATCTTCTGTTGTTTCGCTGAATCCGCCGGGACCCGACCAGGTGTATCCCAATGCTCCGGTTCCTCCGCTTGCGGTCAGGTTGATTGAGCCGTCGTTGCCCAGCATTTCATCTGTAACGGTGGTGCTTCCGGTAATTTGTGAAGGCCCGTTTAAAGTAACAGAAATAGTTTGCGTGCAGGCTGCCCCGTCAACAATTACAATGCTGTAAGTTCCCTGGCAAAGTGCTGAGAAAACATTTCCGGCCTGTGCCCCGCTGCCTATGTCATAGGTATACGGTGCTGTTCCGCCCGAAGGTGTAACGGTAATGGTTCCGTCACAATCATTGTAACATACTTCCTGCGTAGTACTCGAGCTAACGGTTCCGGCACAGGGTGATGCCAGGCAGAAGTTGGTGGTTACAGAAGCGCCGTAATCTGCAACAGCCATTGCTGCCAATACATTTGATGATGCATCAGTCAATTGATAGTTTCCATCAACAGCGCATCCTGAAGCAGTACCATCCAGTCCATCACCGTAATCATCATACATGACGAGGTCATAGCATCCAACTGCCAGGCAGAATGATTCAGTAACAGTTACTTCATCACCATAGGCACCCGGGTCGCCGGGAGTAGCTGTTTGTCCTCCACCAGGAATGATAGAGAGGTTTCCACCTTCCTGAACGACGGCACTGGTGGTTCCGTCCAATACCTGCCAGGCTACTTCATATCCCCAGCAATCGGTATCAATTGTCAGTGTAATAAGTTCACCGCCCGGGGTTGCATTGTAGGTAGATGCAGCATTGTCATTCCCGGTGTTGGAATCAACCGTTGAATTGGGGTTTGACGTGCTGGCATTAAATGTATGTGATCCGGCAGTGGTGGTCATGGTTGGCAGTGTAACCGCAACACTTGCACCCGGAGCTAATGTTCCAAGCCAATTGTAGGTGTTGTTTGTGCCGCCGTCAATATCGTAGTTAATGGTAGCTGATACCAGGTCATTGGCACCGTAGTTTCGTAATGTTACAACCGGATCAAATGTATTGACACAGTAATTTCCTGAAGGTGAACTGATGCTTGTAATGCCTGCGTCATCATTTGCCGGAGGTGTTACCGGATCCCATCCGTCGTTGGTAGTTGCTGTTCCGCAGCCGCCGGGTGCCAGCCAGGTGTCAATGTTTGGCCATGAAACACCAAAGCGTCCGTAATAATCAGGTTGGTTGTTGTCATTTGTTCCGGAGCAGGCTGAACCGCCACCGAAAAGCTGACCAATAATGCGGTGATTCTGATCAAAAACCGGTGAGCCGGATGAGCCGGGTTCGGTAACACCCTGATCCCAGTTTGCAATCTGCCAAACGGCAGCACCACTCCAGGTAGTATGTGTCAGTGCATTGTCTTCACGGCATATTTTTTTGACATCGGCAGACGGGTGGTGAATACCGGTTGCCTGTGTAACGGTTAACGCGTCGCTGTTATCCCAGCCTGCATAATAACAGTTCCAGTTCTGAGCATCGGTTAACGTCATGTTTGTGATTTGTAAAAATGCAACGTCTGATGCAGCACTGGTATAAAGTTGTGTAGCACCATTGGCTGTCTGATCGTACGGTGGTCCTGGGTCCACACTGGTTCCCACGGCCTGGCAAACTTCACTGCCCGGAGGACTTTCCCAGTTGAAACGGAATGCCCATCCGGCAGTACTGCCGCCGCCCACACAATGGTTTGCTGTCAAAAAATAAGGTGTACCATCGTTGCAGGTATTGTTGATTAATGCACCGGTGCAGATTCCGCTTCCGCCAACTACAATCATGGCAACTGAACGTATTTCATTTTCCCAGCCAACGCCAAGCGGGCAATTTACATCCACATTACAATCTCCTGAATCTTCAAGCGCTTTTAAAAGATCACCCTGTACTTTGTTTAAACTTCTGTAACCATGAATAACGTTGGCAATGGTTAATTGTCCCTGACCTTTAACGGCTGCCGGTTCATAGTACTCAACAATGATTTTATCACCGTGAACAAGTTCGGTTCCCAGTATTCCTTCCATGTTGTTATTGCGGCTTGTGTAAGCACCCACACGGTTGGTTCCTGCTTTATCATAGAGGTAAATGTAAGCCCCTTCAGGTATGAACAAATCTTCAAAAATCAGGTTGATGGTCAAAGCACCATCACAGACCAGTTCAATCTGCCAGACGCGGTTTCCGCCGGGTAAATCAGACCAGGTACCGGAATTGTCAAGTGATAACTGCGTGTCATATTTGTAACCAAATTGCCACGGACCTTCTTTGGTAATATCATTGATTGAGTCGAGGTGCGCAACCTGTGCAGCATCATAACCAGGCATCACCTGTTGATCAATGTTTTTAGGCGTTTGAAATTTTGATCGCCAGGCAAACGGGCCGCCCAGATCGGTTGTTTGTGCAAATGCAGATGCACCCAGCAACACACTCAGGACTAGCGAGTATATTTTTTTCATGGTAAAAAGTTTAGAGGCTATGAAGGTATGAAAAATTACAAAACAGACAAACGAATGTTAAATTATAAACGTTCATTGGAATTCGTAAATGATTTGACCGCTCTCATTGGTGACCCAGCGTTTACCATTTTGTGTTACTATAAAATATCCTGAATGAATCAGTTCAACCTGGTCATAGTGATCCGGCAGCGCCATACCTGTGTAGTGCATCACAGACCATTTGCTTTGGCTTATGCCATCTGCGTCGGTAATTAATTTGTTTACAAAGAAATACTGAAAATAGGAGTCATTGACTGGGATCAATTGTACAAATTCGTCTTCAGATGAATTTTCGGCGCCGTAAAAATAGATGCCATAATTGATGCTGTCTTTTGAGTAGATAGCGACACCTGATTTCAGTTCCTGGTAATATTCAAACGTTCCGGCAGGTGAGCAGTTTCCGTATTCTGAAATTCTGATTACCTGCCATTCTGCATCAGAGGCATAAATCATGGGTGAGTCAGACAGCCGTGAAAAAGTTTCGACGTCATCAATTACCAGGTTGTGATAGCTGTTCAACTGATCAAAATACGTGCGGTAGTCCATGAATTTTTGCCCGTCGTAAAAATTGAGTTCACCTTTTGTCAGCATTACCAGCGTATAATTTTTACGCGCCTGTGCGGCTACAATTTCATGGGGTTGGTACGGATTATCCGATGCAAATTCAAATTTATGTCCGGTTGTGTAAACGGGATCCATTATGGATGAATGGCTGAATCCGGTTGATTGTTCATTTAAATAAACCAGGACAGGATCGTTTCCGTAACAGCCGTTTCCAAAAAAAGGATAAATAATTTCTTTTGTTTGAAGCGCAAGTGGCCCAATCTGAAAATAGGCTGCAGAATCAACCTTTACGTAGGTAAACGTTTCTGCAAACTCATTGTCATATAGGGGAGGTATGGAAAATCCGGTTTTTTCCATATTTTTTGATCCTGTTTTTCCTGTAAGCTGATCACGAAACACAGAACAGGGAGATTCGTTCAGAATAACAGAAGAGCGAGGCAGATCACGATTCACAACAATTCTTGAATCGTATTCATACACGGTACTGTCTGATTTTATTCCATTTTCAAAATCTGCCAGAACAACAGTGCTGTCCAGGTAATATTTCAGCGTATTTATACCAACATATACATTGTGGCAATTCAGAGGGGTTAATAACCCATTTGCATTTACCGCGCAGGAAAAACCATCGGAATTTCTAAATTCATAACAGTTCTGATCAAGAGCAAAAACGAGATTCCAGCTGTTGGACAAAATTTTACGTCCCGCCAGGTTGTAAAAGCCAAACTTGCCTTTGGTCAGGGTAAGCACTCCGCGGGCTGAACAATGTAATTCATCAAATTCAATTGGTACCACTATGTTTCCGTTTTCATCGAGCAAACCTTTTTTATTGCGGTTATATACCTCAATGTATGAATCGTATGGGTTGCTGATAAAGGTATAGGTGGGTTTGACAATCCAGTTTCCGTGATTGTCTACTACGCCAAACAGGCTATCCTTCATAACAATAAAACGATTATCACTGATATGATCTGCATATTCATATGATGCAGGCAATAAAACACCACCATCTTTATTACATACACCTATTTTTTCGTTTTTTTTGAAGGCAAACCGCGGGATACTTTTTTTACCATTTACGTAATCCCACTTCAGTGAATTCAGACAAAAAATATCTTCACCGGAATAAGTTACAACGGAATTTAAATTTTCATCGTAAAGATAGCCTTTGCCATTTTTGTAAATTTTATAGACACCAAATTCATCGTGAAATTGAAGGGTTGAGTCCGTATCAGGCAATGCCCTTCCGTCATTAAGGAAATAGTGCCGGTGATTTTTTTCGTCGGTCAGTTCCAGTACATCACGGTTGAATTCTGAGATACTTGTATAAACCGGTTTTATTTCTTTTCCGGTATAACTGATAAAACCATATCGGGGACCTGAGCGTGTGTAAATTAATTTTTCCATCAAAAAGGCATCGTCAAATTTTTTTGCTGTTTCAAGTTTAAAAGTATTGTCTGTAACAATTGCCTGATCTAAGGTGTGAATAATGATTCGTTCTTTTTGACCGGGAAGACTGATGTCGTAGATTCCATAATCGGCATATTCAAATTCTATTTGTTCAAAGTCATCTACCGAAACCAGCAGCTTTTGATTAAGGTAGATGTCCAGTTTCAACACTGATTCGCAGAAAATAGCTGAACCGTGTGTGTAGATGGTGTCGTATTTGGGTGGAATAACAGATGTCAGAGAATCACTGACAACTCCCCACTTGGTGCCGGTTTTTGCAAGAAGATAACGGAAGTCGCTCGTGTAACAGAGGTCATCCATTTTTTTCCAGCCTGTAATACTTTTACCGTCTAAAGAAATAAGTTTGAAATAACCGGATGAATCAACCGGTAAATACCTATTTGACTGGGACAGGGCAAGATGCGCGCAGAAGCACAGCACAATAAACGGGAGTACTTTCATCAGAAACTGGCTACGTGCTGTTCAAAACTCTTTTTATCCGTTACCGGAAGGTTGTATTCTTTCAACTCCAGTTCAAGCATTTTATCTTCGGCCGTATTTTTTTGATATGCTTTCAGCATTTTGTCAAATTCAGCCTCTGAGATCTTACCAATTTTATTGTCTGGAAGAATGGCAATAATTGAATTGGTTGAATTTGGATTTACTTTGAATTCAGGGAATTTGTATTCATAATATTTTATAGCCACGCTGCCATTATTGGTAATGTAGAAAAAAGACTTGATTTTGTCTTTAAAAATAATAGCAAGGCTAACAGTGATAAATTTGACATAATCCATAACCCGGTCGCAATTATACACACCCATTCCTTTCAGTTCAAATGATCGCCATAAATCCGCTTCTCGTTCGGCCATTTGTCTTTCATCCTGAAGGCGTTTCATATTTTGAACATGTTCTTTCAGCTTAATTTTTGCACGGTCATAGGCTTTACCAGACCATACGGGCGCTACCAGGAACTGCCTTTTGTTGCTGATGGAGTTTCCGCCATTTTTTTGCCAGAGTGATAGTGAAAATGTTCCGCAGCTGTCGGCCGGAACCAGGGACATGTCGTTGAACCCGGTGAGGTTTTTTTTCAATCTTTCTTTTTCTTCGTCTGAACCAACACAAATCCACATGGCATCATTAAAAAGTGACAAATCCCTGAAACGTGACAGGTCATAATCCAGGTCAAAAATTTCCATTCCCTGTTCGTACTTTTTTGGTTGAAACAGGCAAACGTCCTGTGTATTCTGTAAGTCCTGATTCAGGCTTTCCAGTTTCTGTTCCTTGTTCGTGTTTTTTTCAGGATCTTTTTTTTCAATGAATTCCCAGTTACTGGTAGCTTCATTCATGCGGTAGTGATTGAAATCTCCTTTTTTGAATGAAGCCAGGTTGACCTTAATTTTTTTTCCCTCGCGCAGATCAAGTTCACCGCCATTTTGAAAAGCACGGATTTCGAACATTCCGGCCGATTCAAAATCACCCCCATTGGTGTCGCCTTCATTGTATTTCATTTTAATACCAGACAGCATAATGTCGCTGAGTGAGTGGAACTCACGGTAGCTGATCGAAATGTTTTCAGTAACCGGGTTGCCATTCTGGTCTTGAAAAGCCTCGGCCGGAATTTCAATATGGCTGCCGGTTTCCATATCAAAAAGAATTCCTTTTTTGTTGTTGTATTCAAATGTGCTGAAAGGTATGTCAATGTCTTTAAAGGGAGGTTCGAATGCCAATTGCTGAGATGCAGGAACGGATAAAGGGATGGAATCAGCAGGTTGAACCGTGGCCTGGGAATTCACATCCGTGGCCGGAGTTGAGGTACATGCGCTAACAAGCAGCACGAGTCCATAAAAGTAACAAAGGGATTTCATAAATTGGGGTTAAATGAATGTAATTACCAAATTAATCAAAGTAAGTGGTTTTGGCTGCCTTTTCATCCCAATAATGTATATCAACGAAAAAGGTAACTGAATATTTCATCATTTACAGTAACACCATGGTATTATTCCTCATACAATTCAACAGGCAACCCATCCGGGTCCTGAATAAACGTAAACCGTTTGCCGGTATATTCGTCTGTGCGCACAGCTTCTGAAACAATTCCCTTTGTTGTGAGCTGCTGAATCACCGTTTCCAGGTCATTTACGGCAAAGGCGATGTGTCTTAAGCCGCTTGCCTCAGGGTGAGAGAGCCGTGCCGGCGGATCAGGAAATGAAAAGAGTTCAATCACATACTGCCCGTTTAGTGCCAGGTCCAGTTTATAGGACCCGCGCTCACTGCGGTAGACTTCACGAATAATGGTTAAACCCAGAATTTCTGTATAAAACTGTTTTGACCTTGGGTAGTCAGAACAGATGATGGCAATATGGTGAACACCCGCGAGCATGGCCCAAAAATACGAAAATTGCGGCTTTGCGTGTTTTGAATGCCGGCCGGGGTAAATCTTTGCCCGATTGTTAAAAAAAAGGGAAATAAAATCAGCAGAAAGCGGGTGGCATTTGGTACTTTCGTGAAGGATCAAAACAGAGGCCAGTGGCAGCAAAAAAAGCATCACCTGAAGCGGTAGAAACACCGCTCATGAAACAATATAATCAGATCAAGGCAAAATACCCGGATGCCCTGCTGCTTTTTCGTGTGGGTGATTTTTACGAAACGTTTGGTGAAGATGCGGTTAAAGCAGCCAATATTCTGAACATTGTCCTGACAAAAAGGGGAAAAGATTCTCCCTCTGAAATTCACCTGGCCGGTTTCCCGTATCACGCGCTTGATAACTATTTACCCAAACTGGTTCGTGCGGGTATGCGTGTTGCCATCTGTGATCAGCTGGAAGATCCGAAAATGACCAAAACCATTGTAAAACGAGGGGTAACTGAATTGGTCACGCCGGGTGTTTCATACAATGATAAAGTGCTGGACGGGCGTGAAAATAATTTTCTGGCTGCCATTCATTTTGAAACAAACAAAGCAGGGGTTTCATTCCTGGATGTTTCTACCGGTGAATTTTTGGTAGCCGAAGGTAATTTTGAATATGTAGATAAACTCATCCAGGGATTTCAACCCAAAGAAATTTTGTTTCAGAAAAGTAAACACAAAATTTACGCTGAAACGATTTCAGGCAATACTTACAATTACAAGCTGGAAGACTGGATTTTTACGCCTGATTTTGCGCAGGAGAGTCTTGAAAAACAGTTTGAAGTAAAGTCGCTGAAAGGTTTTGGTATTGATGCCATGAAAGCGGCAGTGATTGCGGCAAGTGCCATTTTGCATTACCTGGGAGATACGCAGCATGACAAGCTGGGCCACATCAAAAATGTGTCGCGTATTGAAGAAGATAAATACGTCTGGCTTGACCGGTTTACCATCCGTAACCTGGAATTGCTTTATTCACCGCATGAAAATGCCACCACGCTGATCGGTATCCTGGATCAGACGATTACACCTCCAGGAAGTCGTATGATGCGCCGCTGGATGGTGCTGCCGCTGAAAGAAATTTCACCCATTCAGGAGCGGCATGAAATTGTGCATCATTTTTTACAGCACGATGATTTTCGTGAAACAGCCAGTTCTCATTTAAAAGAAATAGGAGACCTGGAGCGGATTATTTCCAAGGTAGCTACCGCGCGTATAAATCCAAAAGAAATTTTGCAGCTTGCCCGTGCCCTGAGAGCACTGGCTCCCATTAAAGCGGCTTGTGCAAAATCAGACAATAAACCACTTAAACAACTCGCTGATCAGCTCAATCTCTGTGATGTGCTGCGCGGGCGTATTGAACGTGAAATTCATGCCGATGCAGCTATTGCTGTTGGCCGCGGTCAGGTTATTGCCGCAGGGATCAATAAGGATTTGGATGAACTGCGTTTGCTGCAGACATCCGGTAAAGAATACCTTGAGAACATTCGCCAGCGCGAAATTGAAGCTACCGGTATTTCAAGTATCAAAATTTCGTTTAACAATGTGTTTGGGTATTATATTGAGGTCACCAATACGCACAAAGATAAAGTACCCGCCAATTGGATCCGTAAACAAACATTGGTAAATGCAGAGCGCTACATAACAGAAGAATTAAAAGAATACGAAACCAAAATTTTAGGCGCTGAAGAAAAAATTCATACACTTGAAACACAACTGCTGAATGATTTGGTTTATGCCATGGCCGACTATATTTCACCCATTCAGCACAACGCTATTCAACTTGCTAAACTAGACTGTCTGCATGCATTTGCAAGTGTTGCAATGGCTAATAATTATACGCGTCCTGAAGTAAACGAAAGCCTGATTATTGATATTAAAGACGGGCGTCACCCGGTTATTGAAAAGCAGCTTCCGTTAGGTGAAACGTATATTTCAAATGACATTTACCTCGACAATAATTCACAGCAGATTGTGATGATTACCGGTCCCAACATGAGTGGTAAATCAGCGTTACTGCGGCAAACAGCCATTATCAGTTTAATGGCGCAAATGGGTTCGTATGTTCCGGCTAAATCAGCCAAACTGGGCCTGGTTGATAAGGTCTTTACACGCGTGGGTGCGTCAGATAATATTTCATCCGGTGAATCAACATTCATGGTAGAAATGAATGAAACAGCCAGTATTCTGAATAATCTTTCTGAACGCAGTTTGATTATACTGGATGAGATTGGCCGTGGAACCAGCACGTATGACGGAATTTCCATTGCCTGGGCAATCACTGAATACCTGCATCAGAATAAAACTGCACGGCCAAAAACCATGTTCGCTACGCATTATCATGAATTGAATGAAATGTGTACCAGTTTTGATCGCATTCACAATTTCAACGTGTCTGTAAAAGAAGTTGGCAACAAGGTCATCTTTATGCGTAAACTGATGCCAGGCGGCAGCAATCACAGTTTTGGTATTCATGTAGCGCGTATGGCCGGTATGCCTAAAGAAGTCATTAACCGGGCAGATCAGGTGCTGTTGCAACTGGAAAAAAATCACAGTTCTGATCTGAAAAAAGAAGCGAGAGCCATTGCCGCTGACACCAAAATGCAGCTTAGCATTTTCCAGTTAGATGATCCGGTTTTAATGCAGATCAAAGATCAGATTGAAAAAATAGACATCAATACACTGACACCTGTTGAGGCGCTGATGAAGCTCAATGAGATTAAGAAATATGTAGGCGTGAAATAAATTTTTGATAACTAAACTAATTTGAGTTGAAAAAAATAATTGTACTGTTGTTGACCATTTTCACTGGTGTTTCCTGCGAAAAGAAAAGCGTCAATTGTGATGTGGAATGTACATATACGGAGGAGATGCTCTTTCAAACCGGCTTCAATAATACAAGCCTCACAAACGGACCTTACCAGAACGCAGAATTCAGCGGTACCGATGCATCCTTATCCGATCATAATAACTGGTCTGATTTTGTATCACACTCCAATGTGGGTTATGTAGAAATTGGCTATGAAGCGGGTAACGACGATCAGCGGATAGCACAAATTACAGGTGATCCGGATTCTGCGGCCAACCAGGTATTGAGTTTTCGGATCATGGAACCACACATTAAAGAAGGCTCGCATGAAAAGGGTCGTGTTCAGCTCAGTGTTAACGACAATCAGTGCATCAAAGAAATTTATCAGACTGTTCGTTTGAAATTACATCCGGACATGGCCTATCTGATGGATTGGGATAAGCGTGTTCCCTGGCTGACGGTATTTGAATTTTGGAATAACGCCACCTGGAGTAATGAAAAACGAACGTTTCGTGTAACGGTAAATTTGTTTAAAGACGCTGAAGGGCCGGTAGATGAAATTCATTTCCATGTAAAGGCAGATCACCAGCGATGTAATGTTTGTGATTGGGAGAGTGATTGGGAACAGGAAGCGACCAACTTTGCCATTCCGTTTGGCACCTGGATGGAAATAGAACTTTATTTGTTGGAAGGAGATGAAAACAATGGACGGTTCTACATGGCCGTGACTCCTGAGGGTGGGAGTAAGGTGGTACTTTTCAATATTACCAATAACACGCAGCACCTGAAAGAAAAATGCCCGGATGGATTTACCCATTTTCAACCAATGAAATTGTATACTTCAGATGAAGTGATCAATTATATGAAAGACGGTAACAAACGACTGGAGTTATTCTGGGACGACTGGAAATTGTACAAGAATAAATCTTTCTGAGCCAGGCGTGGATAACCTGAACAGATTGATGATGGTTGTGTGATTGGGGAGAAGAATACTTAGTATTTCTGATCTGTATCAGACTCCTGGTCTTTCAGATAAAAGAATGTATGTTGAAGCGTTACTTTATCAGAATAGCTGATCTCTGACCCGCATACTTTTTTTAATTGCTGATTCATTTTTACGAGAAAGGTTGTTTCATTGGAAACAAAGACGGGTATGCGTTTTTCAATGAATAACTCAAGCAATTGTAATAATTTAGTGTGTTGATTTTCAAAAACAACCATTGTTAAAGTAGTTTGATCCTTCAGGTAAAATTCTACAAAGTGATTGCTGTATTTACCACTTATGTATGAAAGTTTTACCCGCGCCAGATTTTTATAAATACAGGTTTGATTGCGCTTTGATCTTCGAAAATGAAATGGAATCTTTCGAACAAACTGATCATCAAAAAATGTCCTGCGTGAAAAGACAGAAATTGCTCCAAAATAAAGCGGAATTGCGGCGATGAGAGAAAGAATGACACCACCCGTAGAAAAAACGATCCAGATTGTTCCAAGGAAAATAATCACTAACAAAGAGCCAGGCTCCTCAAGTGTCTTGAAAGTTATTGGTGTCGGTACCCTGTTTGCCGAATGATTTGCTGTTTTGTCTGACATTTCATTCGTAAAAATAATCGATTCTTTTGGTGTAGTCCTAATTTACAAATGCCCCGTTCAAAAATTTCCATTCCGGGTTAAAATCTGAAATCAGTTTTTCTTTTTTCGAACACAGAATTCCCTTCAGGTATTTTTCACGGGAGATGGTATCGTTGATGTATTTAAAATGCTCATAGTACACCAGGTGATGGCAATTGTACCGTGCAGTGAAACCGGGGTTCACTTTGTTGGCATGTTCTGAAAGCCTCCTGGTAAGGTTATTTGTTACCCCACCTCGACCTGGCTTGGCGCCCCTGTCTTTCTGAGCGCAGTGAAACGCAGCGAAGAAACTCCTCCCAAAAACAGAAAGCCAGGGTAATCCCAACCTGCCTTTAGCGCAAAAAAAAAGGAACCCATTTTCATGGATTCCTTTTTGAGTATTAATCTGAACGAGTGCTGAGCGTAGCCGAAGCACGACTATACAGCGCCCTGATCAATCATTGAATCGGCTACTTTTACGAAACCGGCAATGTTAGCTCCTTTTACGTAGTCAACAAAGTTTCCGTCTTTTCCGTATTTCACACAAGCTTCGTGAATGGAGATCATGATGTTGTGCAGGCGCTCATCTACTTCTTTCGCAGTCCATGATAAACGCAGTGAGTTTTGAGACATTTCAAGACCTGAAGTGGCAACACCACCGGCGTTAGAAGCTTTACCAGGTGAGAACAGGATTTTTGCTTTTTGGAACGCAATAATTGCTTCTGGTGTTGAAGGCATGTTTGCTCCTTCAGCTACACATTTACATCCGTTTTTCAACAGGGTAGCAGCTGCTTTTCCATCCAGCTCATTTTGAGTAGCGCATGGAAGTGCAATATCACATTTTACTTCCCACGGTTTTTTACCTTTTACGTATTTCGCAGTTTTGAATTTTTTAGCATACTCTTCAATACGGCCACGTTTTACGTTTTTCAATTCCATTACAAATGCCAGTTTTTTAGCATCAATTCCGGCTGAATCATAAATGTATCCGTCAGAGTCAGAAACAGTAACGACTTTAGCACCCAGTTCAGTTGCTTTTTCAACTGCATATTGAGCTACGTTACCTGAACCTGAAACAACAACTGTTTTTCCTTTGAATGAATCTTTTTTGGTTTTCAGCATTTCAGCAGCAAAGTATACCGTACCGTAACCTGTTGCTTCCGGACGGATCAATGATCCTCCCCAGTTTCTTCCTTTACCGGTTAACACACCTGTAAATTCGTTTGCAAGACGTTTGTATTGTCCGAATAAGAAACCGATTTCACGGCCACCTACTCCAATATCACCTGCAGGTACATCTGTATCAGCACCAATGTGACGGAATGCTTCAGTCATGAAAGACTGGCAAAAACGCATTACCTCATTGTCTGATTTTCCTTTTGGATCAAAGTCAGAACCTCCTTTTGCACCGCCCATTGGAAGGGTAGTCAGAGAGTTTTTGAATGTTTGTTCAAATCCTAAAAATTTCAATACAGAAAGTGTTACTGTAGGGTGGAAACGGAAACCGCCTTTGTAAGGCCCGATTGCCGAGTTGTACTGAATACGGTACCCTCTGTTCACCTGAATTTTTCCTTTGTCATCAACCCATGGAACGCGGAACATAATAACGCGCTCAGGTTCTACCATACGCTCAAGAATGTTGGCTTCTTTGTATTTTGGTTTATCTGCAATAAACGGAATAACAGTTTCGGCTACTTCATGCACTGCTTGCAGGAACTCAGGTTCGTTTGGGTTCTTTGCAGTTACTTTTTTCATAAACTCATCAATCTGAGCTTTGTATTTTGCTGACATAGAAAAGAATTTTTTACGTGATAGGGGCAAATGTATATAGTTTTTTGACATGAAATACAGGCCGCCACTGATTTGTTGTAATAATTAGGTACCCGCACAGGTTCGTTGTTTCACCGGTCCGTATGTCCGGCTATTTGTGAAGTGAAAAAACCTGTTTGGTGTGTCGCGCAGCGAAACATATTTACGGGCATTAAATAACGGTTTTGAACGGTGCCAATTAATATTCAGACATTTAGTTAACTTAGCACCTCATTAACCCCAAATTTATGAACACAACTACTAAATTGTGCGGCATGCTTATGCTGCTGCTTTGGTGCATAAAGCCCTATGCCCAATCTATTTCAAACGGGCAAACGCAAATCACCTATGTGAATCCGGCAAGTATGAAAGCCTGTTTGGGTGATGACACGCTGGCGATTACCGTTCAAAATATTTCGCCCCAACCATTGGATCCGGGAAGCCAGCTGAACATCCAGTTTCCTGCCGGTGTCAATGTGGTTGGTATTGTTTCGCCGGATTATACGTTTACCTCTTATTCCCCCGGGAGTAATACCTATTCGTATACCAATTCGCTGGCACAACCTGCAGGGACACAAGTCAAAATCAAATTGGTGCTTCAGGCTTCCTGTTCAGTATTTGATCTGCTTGACAATACCTCGGGCAGTAGCCTTGATGTAACGGCTGATCTGGGATTGGATTATGCCATTGCCGGCAGTGCTTTTAACCTTACCGGTACCACATTGAGTTTTAATATAGCGCAGGCAAATATTAAAACAACGGTATCAGCCTTTAACCTGACCATCAACTTACCCAATGATTATGATTCTTTTAACCAGGAGGTACGGTATGATATTGCCGGAAATTCAAGTTTAACAGATTTTGCAGTTTATTTTGACCTGCCGTCAGCACTTGCATTTAACCAGATTGATTCCATTAAAGTAAATGGCGTAAACGTAACCGGTTATTCAAATCCGGTGCTGCTTTCCGGATCAACCTATTCAACCAATCTGAACGCAGCTGCATTGGGTTTATCCGGTTTTTCTACCGGCGATGTTATTCTGGTTTATTTTAATTATTCGCCGGAATGTCTCAGCAGTGTTCAGATCAATTATTACGCTGGCATTGATTGTTACGGCAGCCCATGCTATTTTGAAAATGACCTGGGATTTGTAAACCTGTACCAGGCTCCGCCGCTTATTAATTTAAATGTATCCAACAATTCTCAGGCTGACTATTGCGGCAATACCTCGGCTTTTGAAATTATGCTGGTGAATGAAGACCTGTCGGGTTATACCATGTACAATCCGCAGTTAACAATGGTTCTGTACAACCTCAACAGTTATTCAAATTTTGCAGTAAATGGCGCACCGGTAATTCTTGGTTTGCCATCTTCAACAACCGGCACACTTAATTTGCCTTTAAATGCACTTCAAACGTCATCGGGTTATGTGTTGAATGATTATAACGGCGACGGTGTTTATGGTGAAATTGCCCCGGGAGATACCATTCTTATTACATTTGATGTGTTGCTGGATACAGCCATTCTGGAAAATTGCCCGGCCAATATTACAACGAATCAGTTGTATGGATATGTTACCTATAAACAGTCGTTGTGTATTGCCTCACCAACCCTTTTTACACCCACGTTTTTAATTCCCTACTATAATTACAATAATACACCGCCTGTGATAAATGTTACGGGTGCCGTGGCTGATGGTCAGACACAGGTACTGGAATTTTGCATTGACCGGTATATTGCTGAATCGGCTTATGGCGGAACGAGCCAGCTTTTGCTGGACGATCAGATTTTATATGGCACAGAGATTATTCTGCCATGCGGAATGAGTCTTGCTGATCCAACCACTGCAGTGTGGGAATTTGCTTCAGGTGCTACCATTCCGGTTACAATTTCCTCAACTCCGGCAGGTGGCTCTACGGTGGTTGAGTTTTTGTCAACGCCAGGTCAGATACCCATTACCGGAAATCTCCTAAAAGGCTGCCTGGTACTTGAAACCAGTTATGTGTGTGATACCTGCTCATCTCCTGCTGTTATTGCATTTAACGGTTACGGTACATTTGAAGATTGTAGCACGGTTCATCACTGGGCCTGTGAATCCGTCATCTTTTGTACAGATTGTGCACCGGTTGTTGACTGTAACGCCGAGGGAATAATCAATCACACCGCATTTGAAGTAAACAGAACCAGTTTTGGATGGACCAGTTCAGCCATGACTACAAAGGTGACTCAGGCCGATGTGGATTTGAATCCGGCAAATTATAATACCGCTGGTGCTTATGCCTGTGATACCATTCATGTTCTGCTGGAAGGTCAGATTTGTGGTGGGGCTGACGATTTTACACCTTATATAACATTTGAAAAACCAACGTTGATTACAACCGCCCTGCTTGATCTTGTTGGTGCTGAAATCACCATTAACAGTGTTACGTCACCTATTTCTATAAATACGTCTACCGATATGTCAGGCTACTGGGCCATTGCTTTTCAGACGCAGAACGGACCTTATGCTGACGGAACAACGATTTTGCTGGAAGCAACATTTGTGGTTGCCAAACCGGTTATTTCAGCTGCAGCATTTCCATACCACCAGGTATCTGAATTTACCGGAGCCTTTTTTACCAATACCCAATGGATTGGTGGTGCAAGTCCGGCAACACCAGGCACCGATTCGTTCTTTGATCATTACGGTGAAGAATGTTTGTATCCGCACCAGGAATTTAATTTCTACAAAGTGCTGGAATATTTTTATGAACCGGCTTTTTCACTGAATTGTGGTGTCAATGCTGAAATCTTAAAACTTCGCATCGGATACCAGGGCGGCACATCGGGAGATGAATTTCCAAATGAGTTCAGGCCGTTTAATATTTTTGTTGACAGCCTGGTTTTTGAGCTGACAAACCCATCCAATATTGGAAATGTTTTTGCAACCGGAGCTTCTATTTCTTCCATACCGCTCACCGTTACCCAGTCAGGTGCCTTTATTACGATTGAACCTGGTTCTGGCAATTGGCCGGTGTATGATAAGAACAGCTCGCTGAATTTTTATGCACTTGAAATTTTGTTTGAGGTGAATTGTGGAAATACGGACCCGGTTACGCTTTTTGATAACTATGTTCATTATGAAAACTTCTTTTATTCTGACCAGGCATGTAATGAAGAAGACAGTGTTACAAATACGATTGTACACAATTTCATTTCACCAAATCTGATCTTTTCATTTCTGAATCCGGTGCAGGATGCATTAACACCAACCGCTGATTTTGATTTCAGCGTTTCAAACACCTCTTTTTTTGGTACAAATTATCCATACATGCTGGTAACCTATGATCCTTTGCTGGTATCAGTTTCAGTACAAACGGCAACTTATTATACCTGGTCAGCCAACCAGATTTATATTGAGTTGGGTACGTTGGGCGCGTATACAACGCTGAATGATATTATAACTGTATCACCCCTGAATTGTGACGTAGAACAGGTCACAGAAGTTATTGTTGAAAGCGGGTATCATTGTACGGGGTACCCTGCCGTGCCCGGAACTTTTGATGTGGCTGATTATTGTCCGCAGCAAACAGATACCCTGCAGCTGACCATTCTGAAATCAAATCTCAATGTGGATCTGCTGACCTCTTTCTCACCTGAAGAACCGGTAAACCATTGCGACGGCAAATTCTCCATATTGCTCCAGGTTTATAATGACGAAAAGGCAAACATCTCAGACCTTGCCCTGCAGTTTTCGTCCATACCAGGACTGACCCTTTTGGGTACATCGTATTATTACCCGATTCCGCAAGGTGAGTCATACGACCCGAGTTTGTTTAACTGGACACTCGTAGACCCGACAGATTTTACCCTTATTCCTGCTGCTACGGGTAGTGCGCTGCAAACAGGCTATACATTTTACAACGATGGTCTGGATGCATCTTCAACCCTGGATGGGATACTGGCCAATGATGGTATCAACCTGTACAACTTTTATCACGTTAAGCTGGACTTTATTGTGGATTGTGATTTTGATGTTTCAGAAGAACTGGTGTTTGTGGTTAACGGAGTGACCAACTGCAATGAGCCAATAGCTATTACAACGAGTACATTCATTGACTTTCTGCCTCCGGCTGATAACCTTGAAATCTCCATGACTATTTCACCTGATTTTTGTGATGCTGTTATTGGTGAAAACAACCTGAGTGTTCAGGTGCATAATGCTGACACAGTTATTTATGACAGTTTGTTTGTAGAGCTTTATTGTGATACCGATAATAATGGTGTATTTGACCCAACGATTGATATTTTTATTGGTCAGCAGGAGCTACTAATCAGCGGAAGCAATGTCATCAACCCGGGACAAACAGCAACCGTTGGTTTCTCTACCGGGCTTACGGACTGTTCAGGTGGTGTGTTTATTGCCACCATTGCCAGCGCTGAAGGGTGCTATTGCAATTATAATAATGTGGTTGATACGGTTAACTGTTGCGATTGTCCGTTTACTCCCGGAACAAGTGCCGTAACCTACGGAATAACCCAGGTGATCAATTACATCACCTACGACCATATTTCCTATGCACTAACCAACTTCCCTTCTCAGATCAGCAACCTGACCAACGATCCAAATGATCCTTCGCTGTATGTGTTTGATTTAATGAATAATACCTGGGTGTACCCGAATACCTTTAACCCGCCATGTCTCAATTTTGCTTTCACCACCGGTTTGGACAGCGTGATTTTTTACTACACCACCGATTTTATTGCACTTCCGCACCTGATTCAATCTAAACTGGAATATCCGCTGGTTGATCAGTCTGGCGACACCTGTGAGCAAAGCCTGCCTGCCTGCGCTAATGGTCAGAATAAATTCAGCTGCCCGGTTTGTTTTGTAGATGAGGCTGATATTTCGGATTGCAGTGATACAAGTTCATACGAATTTACAGAGGAATATCTGGCTCTTGATAATGCAGTAACCGGCGACATGGTAACGGTTTACCCAAATCCGTTCAGAAATGAAATTTTCATTCGTTCTACTGAAGGCATCCAGCATGTACAATTGGTTGATGCAAGAGGCCGTATTGTCTACACCTCTCAATTGTCGGGTGCTACAACCTTTAACATAAATACTGAAACGTTGTCTTCAGGGGTTTATGTGGTGGTTGTATGGTTTACTGACGGAGCCCCGTACCACATGAAAATTTTGAGAGAATAAAACAGATTTACCGATATTCCAGTGGTATTTTAAACAGGCCCGGCAATTTTAGCCGGGCCTGTTTGTTTTGGGCTTTCCATGCGCTAAGCGGGTGTTTAAGGGGTTTCAGGCAGAGGAGAATTGTGTTGCAGTCTGTCCTGAAGGTATTCGCAGGGCAAAAATTCCTGGTCAAACCAGCCAACGGGTTACTTTTAAGGGGTTATATACATTCAACTTTTAAAACCTCCGGTACGTCTATAGGTTGGTAAAACAACATTTCATGAATTTTTCTTACCTTGCAGTTATGAGTCGTCTGATATCTTTCATCCTTATTTTAGGGGGATTACAAAGTCCCTTTCTTCTGGCTCAGGAAACAGACCATCAACCGGGGATCTATAAATTCATGGAGAATAAGGGGCAATGGCCCGGGCATGTTAATTACCGGTCAACTGTTGCCGGTGGACATATCTGGCTTGAACAATACGGTATACTCTACCAGTTTAACAATTACGAGGAATTCCATCATGCAGGACTCAAGTCTGAAAATTCTGCAGAACCAAAGGTTGTTCAGGATCTTTTGTTTGCCCATTTTGTGGGGGCAAATGAATCTTTTTCAAAAAATCAGACTGACCAGACAACGGAATACTACAACTTTTTTTTGGGCAACAATTCCACCGCATGGGCGAATCGTGTGTATGGGTATTATGAGGTTGAATACCTTGATTTGTATAACAACATTGATTTGAAATTCTATGAAAAAGAGGGTCAGCTGAAGTATGAATACCTTGTCCGACCGGGCGGAGATCCAGCAGACATTCAGGTGCAGTATTACGGAGAAGATAAAATAAAAAAATCAGACAACGGTTCTATTGTCATAGAAACAAAACTGGGTCAGATTATTGAAGAAAAACCTTATGTCTACCAGATTAAAAACGGCCGTATAGTGGAGATAGAATGTGAGTTTAAACTTACCAAAGATGTACTTTCTTTTGAGTTGGGCAGGTATGACAAAAGCCTGGACCTTATTATTGACCCGGTTTTAATATTTGCCACTTATTCAGGTTCGATGACAGATAATTTTGGGATGACCGGTACCTACGATTACGACGGAAACGGTTACAGCGGCGGTACAATTTACGGGAATGCCTATCCCGTACCTTTTGCAGGGGCTTATAATACCACTTCCAATTTTTCGTACATTGAAAACCCCAACCCGTTTCCCGTTGGGTATGGCATCACGGATGTTTTTATTTCAAAATACTCGGCTGATGGTACCACAATGATCTGGACCAATTTTTTGGGTGGCGGAAACGAAACTGATGGAACAGAAACGGTGCATAGTTTGATTTGCGATACATCAAACAATGTTTATCTCTATGGTGCTACTTCAAGTCCTGACTTTCCCATGCAAAATGCCTACCAGGCAGCTCACGCAGGTGGAACGCCCGGTGGAAACTTTTTGCAAAACGGAGTGTATTATACCAACCAGGGTACAGACATCTACATTTCAAAACTGAGCTCTGATGGTACGCAGTTGTTGGGATCAACATACGTAGGTGGTTCAGGAAATGACGGTGTAAATTATAATGTCACGGCTTACGCAAATAATTATAGCAGTGCGTCATGGTACGATTCTTTAACGTCGAACTACGGCGATCAATTCCGGGGTGAAATTATGCTTGATTCAGTATTTAATGTGATTGTTGCTTCAAGTACCCGATCAACTGATTTTCCCGTGCTCAACAGCTTTCAACCTGCCAATGCCGGGCAACAGGATGGAGTGCTTTTCAAATTATCAAACAATCTTTCATCCTTGCTTTGGTCAACGTATTTTGGAGGATCGCAAAATGATGCTTCTTATTCAGTAAAGATAGACTCCAGTAACAACATTATTCTTTCTGGCGGCACAGCTTCAAGCGATTTGCCCAATACCGCAGGGGCATTATATACCACCTATCAGGGAGGTAAAGCTGATGGCTATGTTGCAAAAATAACTCCTGACGGCAGCACAATTATTCGTACCACCTATTTTGGTACTTCACTTTATGATCAAACATATTTTGTTGAAATAGACCGGTGGGATAACATCTATGTCTATGGACAAACAAGCGGCAATATACCAATCATCAACGCTGCGTATTCGAATCCAAACAGCGGACAATTTATTGCCAAATTAAATCCGAACCTGTCGTCAATAATCTATTCTACGCGAATCGGAAACGGAGATGGGAATCCTGATATATCGCCTTCAGCTTTTCTGGTAGATGTGTGCAGCAATGTATATATTTCTGGCTGGGGTGCTAACATCCTTATTCCCGGATCACCGCTAAATGGAATGCCGACTTCTCCTGACGCGCTTCAGCCAACAAACGGAGACGGGTTCAACTTTTATTTATTTGTTTTGGAAAGAGATGCGCAAAGCATGTTATACGGCAGCTACCTGGGTGGTGGAACGTCGCACGAACATGTGGACGGCGGAACATCACGGTTTGATAAATATGGTATCATCTACCAGTCAGTGTGCGGTGGGTGCTGGGGTAACAGTGATTTTCCAACAACTCCCGGAGCATGGTCGTCACAAAATCTGGATGGCAACGGCTGCAACAATCTCTTGTTCAAATTTAACTTTGAAATAGTACCCATTGCTGATTTTCAGATCAGTCAGCTTGAAGGGTGTGCTCCGCTGACGCTTGATCTGAATAATGAAAGTAATGATACAGTCAATTCAATCTGGTCGTTTCCGCCGGAAGCGGTTATTTTAAGCGGAGGTGCCAATCCACAGATTCTTTTTACAGACCCTGGTACATACAACATTTACCTTTCCATCACAGACACTATTTGTAACCTTACTGATACTGCTGTAAAAGTGGTAACGGTTTATGAGGCGCTGCAACTTTCTATTCCGGACGATACCATTATTTGTGCCTCAGGAGCATTTGATCTGACCGCTAATTCATACGGGACAGCAACTGGTTTTATCTGGGACGATGATCCTGATTTCAGCAGTCCGCTTGCTACCGGAATGGATTCTGTCATTTCGGTCTCCCCGGCAGTTGAAACAACCTATTACATTACAGCAACAAACGGCTGGCCGCTTTGTGACATTGTTGATTCAGTGCAGGTACTGTTTGTTGACGGGGCTGTACAAGTGATGGATGATACAACCATTTGTCCCGGATCAGATGCTTTTCTGCATGCTGAAAACCTGGTGCCTTCCGTTAATATGACGTTTGACTGGTCACCCAATTCAGCCCTGATCAGTGAAAGCGGTAATACGGCTGTGGCCGGACCCGATTCTACCATGTATTTTTACGTAACAGCAACCACTGATCTGGGTTGTAGTTTTACAGATTCAGTGCTGGTTACCATTCTCAATTTTGATCCGTCTTTAATTTATGCAACAGCAACGCCTGATACGGTTCCCGAAGGGGGCACAAGTCTTCTGGAGGCATTTCCGGTGGGTGGTTATACGTATCTCTGGAGCCCAACGGGCGGCCTGAGTAATCCAACCGGTCAGTCAACCGCTGCGGTTGGTATTGAAGGTACTACTACTTACGATGTAACTGTTTCCAAAGGATCCTGTTCAGCTAAAACATCTGTTACCGTGGTTACCTATGAATTTGTATGTGGTGATGTTTACATCTATGTGCCAAATGCCTTTTCACCAAACGGTGATTTTGTGAATGATGTTATGTTTGTGCGCGGACTCAACCTCGAAGAAATTGACTTCAAAATTTTTGACCGCTGGGGCGAACTTGTTTTTGAAACAACAGATCAGTCAGTAGGGTGGGATGGAACCTTTAAGGGAGAAAAACTGGATCCGGATGTGTATGTCTACCACCTGCGTGTTACCTGTTTTGATGGTCAGGAAAACCTGGTTAAAGGAAATATTACGTTGATGCGTTAACCATGATTCGGCTTTTTGGCATACTAATTCTGTTTTTCCTTCCTTTGTCAGGACAGGTTTCGGGTGTACTGTTTGCGCAGGATATTCACTTTTCACAGTATTACATGAATCCGGTTTATCTGAATCCGGCGCTGACGGGTGATTTTGACGGACATCTGCGTTTTACTGGTAATCAGCGCAGCCAATGGAGATCTGTTTCCCGGCCATACAATACCATTGCCATGTCTGCTGAAAGCCGGCAGGAATTTGTATTGCCGTCCATGTATCACGCCGTAAATTTATTTCACGATGTGGCCGGTGACGGAAATTACCGCACCACTGAATTTAATATTTCAACTGCTTATCGTTTTTACCTGGACAATGATTCAACGCACACTCTTACACCGGCGTTTCAGTTTGGTGTCTATCACCGCAGCATTGATTTTTCCAAGTTAAATTTTGACAGCCAGTTTAACGGGTATTATTACGATCCTACGCTATCAAATAACGAAACATTTGGAAATGCCAAACGCACCGGGTTTAATTTTAATACAGGCCTGTTATACACCTGGCGGCCTGAATACCGCAAAGAAATAGTTGCAGGTATTGGCTGGTTTAACATACCGCAAATGAAACAAAGTTTGTACGGTGATGACCTTATTAAACGTGACCGCCGGGTGGTGTTTCACGCCAAAGGCAATTATGCCCTTAATTTTGAGTGGGACTTACAACCCGGCATTTTTATGCAGTTTCAGGGTGATTACAAAGAGATTGTTTTTGGGTCCAATGTCCGCTACATTATGAAAGACAAAAAGGGAGAATTTATTGCACCCTATGGCGGACTCTGGTTCCGGAACAGAGATGCTGCTTTTATGGTTGTTGGGTTGTATTACAATGACTGGATTGCCGGTATCAGCTATGATTTTAACGTGTCCAAACTGGTTCCGGCCAGCAACGTGCGCGGCGGACTTGAATTTTCAGTTCAATACGTTTTACATTTATTCAAACCTAAAGATATCGGGCATCGCATTTGTCCGGATTATTTGTAATGGAATCAAGCCTTTGTAAATTCATAAAAATCCGTTTTTCTGCACCTTTAATTTTGCTGGTATTTTTAGCTGGTGGCGGATTTTTTAGCCCGAAAGCACAGGCACAGAGTTTTGTGCAGTTAATGGATTTTGCCGATCAGAAAGTGGTGGAAGGTGATTATTATTATGCCATTCAGTACTACAAAAAAGCCATGGACATTGATTCCAATTCAGTAGAGGTATTGTGGAAATATGCTGAAGCGCTGCGGTTGTATAAAGACTATCCGCAGGCGGAATATTATTACCAGAAAGTTTATAAAAAAGAAGAATCAAAAATTTACCCCATGAGTATTTTCTGGCTGGCAACCATGCAGCATCTCAATGGAAAATACAATGCCTCGCTGGAGAGCTGGAAAGAAGCTAAAAAAGTGTACAAAAAAGACCGTGAAGGATACCTCTACCTGAAATCACAGCAGGAAATCAAAAGCTGTTTGTGGGCATCCAAGGCGGTGCGTGACACCACCGACTATGAGCTGGAGCATTTGCCTGAACCGGTGAATTCAAAAGATGCAGAATTTGCACCGTTTTTCCGCAATGGCAAAATGTACTTCACCTCCCTCAAAGCAGATTCAATCAACGTGGTGGAAGAAGTGTATACGCAGGAATATTCACTGCAGATTTACACCGCCGATCAGCAGGATAGTATTTTCAACAACGTTCAACCTTTGACTGATGTGCAGCAGCAGGGCATGAACAGCGCTAACGGTTCATTCAGTCCCGACGGAAAACGATTTTATTTTTCACGCTGCAACGCTGCGTACGAGTGCAAAATTTTTGTAGGCCGGGTTGAGGGTACTAAAATAACAGACATTGACAGCCTGGGTGATATCATCAACGAACCCGGCTATATTTCAACCATGCCGCATTCAACGCTCATTAACGGACAGGAGATTCTTTTTTTCTGTTCAACCATTAAACACAATTACGGCGGGCTTGATATCTGGTATACCGTTGTAACCAATGGCAATAAATATTCCCTGCCCAAAAATCTGGGCCCCGCAATCAATACCATGGATGATGACATTACCCCGTTTTATGACACGGTTGAAAACCGTCTTTATTTCAGCTCGTCGTGGTATGAGGGTTTTGGCGGACAGGATGTGTTTTATACCGAAAGTGTTAATCGCAACATGGAATTTTCAACCCCGGTTAATTTGGGTATTCCGGTAAACTCATCTAAAAATGATACCTACCTGGTCAAAAATTATGCAGACAATGACTTCTATTTTTCCAGCAACCGTGAAGGGGTAAATTTTGCCAAAAATCCAACCTGCTGCAATGATATTTTTATAGCCGGGCTGCCTGAAGTTATTTTACCGCCAAACCGGTTTGAATCACTCGAAGATCTGAACAAAAAATTACCGGTGGTTTTGTATTTCCACAACGATGAGCCTAATCCACGGGTGCGTGACACTGTTACCCACCTGAATTACATGACCACCTACCGGGATTATGTAAAACTAAAACCCACGTACCACAAAGAATATGCGGCCGGTTTGTCAGGTGATGAAGCGGAAGAGGCTAAAGAAGACATTGATGATTTTTTTACGCAGTATGTAGAACAGGGTGTGCTGGATTTACAGGAATTTACGCGCCTGCTTATTGTGGAGCTGGATAAAGGATACGACATTGAAGTGACGGTAAAAGGCTTTGCCAGTCCGCTGGCAAAAACAGATTACAACGTGAGCCTCACAAAACGCCGGATATCCAGCCTGGTGAATTACCTGCGTGAATACAACGGGGGCGTTTTTGTACCTTACTTAAATGGTACCGCGGCAAATGGGGGCAGCCTGACTTTTGTACAAATTCCGTTTGGTGAATACACCGCCGATATTTTAATTTCAGACAACGTAAACGACACCAAAAATTCAGTGTATTCCAGAAAGGCCGCCCTGGAGCGTAAAATTGAAATTCAGAGCGTGAGCCTGGTAAAAAAAGATTCCAGTTATGCTGAAATGAAATTTGGAAATGAAATTCATGATTTCGGCGCTTCTCAAAAAGGGCAGGTGCTCACCTATGAATTTGTTTTTACCAATACCGGTGACGATGTTCTGACCATTGACAAAATTGAATCAGACTGTGCCTGCTTTACTTATACGATTGGCCAGATGATTCTGAAACCAGGTGAATCAACTACCATCAAAGTCACGCTGGATACAGCAACCCAGTCAGGGTTAACAGTGCGTCGTCTGACTCTTTATTCGAACATCAAGAACAAGACCAAAGTAATTTCAGTCACTACCGAAGTGAAGTAGGTTTTGGAATAAGGTGGGTTAACCATAAAACTGCATCCATCCATGTTCAGGTTTCAGGTTATATGGAACGCGGATGACACTGATTTGACAGATTTTCGCAGATTTTTTTAAGGGTGGAAAATGAATTAGTTTTTATCCCAGTCTGCCTTTAAAGAAACTGGCGTTGTATCCGTGTTTGGATTTCAGGTTATAGGGAACGCGGATGACACTGATTTGACAGATTTTCGCAGATTTTTTAAGGGTGGAGAATGAATTGGTTTGCCTGCAAACAAAAAAATAGGCGACAAAAAAGGATAAAAAAAATCCCGCCGGGTTGGCAGGATTTTCAATTTTAGTATCCGGTTAAAATCAATGTTGTTTTTTAACCAGGATTGATTCACAATCAAACGTTGTTTCAATTTTATCTTCTTTGATAGCATCGTACTGTTCTTGCGTTACTTCTTCGCCGGCAGCTTTGGAGTCATCAAGCAGGTGTTTTTGAAAATCAACACTCAGCGTATCCATCACCAGTGATCCGTAAAGTACAGCTTCTGTTCCGGCAGGTGTTTCAATTGGAATGGTAAAGTGATCACGGAAGAAAACACGGATAGCGCCGCCTTTTTCATCATCAAACGTAATCCAGCATCCTGCCTGTTGGCATACTTCTGCAATTTTAACGGATACTTTGCGGTTAAATGCACCGGTTGATTCCATTTCTGCAAACATTTCAGTTACTGTAGCTGCACTGTCAGCAAGAATATCGGTGTGACCATACAACACGTATTCACCTTTATCTACACCATCAAAAGCAATGGTTGCTTCCTCTTCTTCATGATGTGTCGTTTCAGACACATGTGTTGAATCGTAAGGTAATGCGTCTTCGGTTCCGTTTCCGCCACAGCCGCAGCAAGAACCTAAAATAAATGCTGATAAAGTAACAGCACTGAATGCTACAAGTTTCATGAATGATAGATTTTAATGAGGCAAATATAACCAAATTTCAATGAGATTGCCTTGTCTCCCGTAGTGCTGGTTAGTAGCTTTTAAGCGAGCGACTTAGGCCAATACCGGGAGGTAAAGCGTGTTCAGAAACAAGCAAAGCTGATAAATATCAGTTATTGCCGGATCTCTCAGACGTGTATAAAATGGGGTCAGGGCAGCTGCCTTTTTTTGTTTAAGAGATTGAAAAACTGTATTTTTACCTTTGTAATTAAAATCTACAACATGAAAAAAATTTACTATTTGGCTTCATTCCTGGCCATGTCAGGAGTGTCATTTGCGCAGTATGCAGAGCCCATGCTGGCTTCAAAAACCATCTCCATCAATACGGGGGTACATTCATCCGCATCGTTTGACCGTGCACCGGGTGATATTATTGGAACAACCATGAATTTTACAAATACGGCTGACTGGGTTATTGACAATACAGCAACAACTCCGGGTGGTTGGGTAATTGGTACACTGGCTCCCGATGGTCCGTTTTCAGGCGGTATGGGATCCATTGCATCTACTTCAGGCGGAAATTTTGCCATGTTTGATGCAGACGGTACAACCGGTGAAGCTACTATCCGCATGGCAAATTCAATTGACCTGACTGCGTATTCAAACGTGGCTTTTGAATTTGAATCGTATTACAGAAATTTTTTGGGAGATGCCTTTGTGGATATCTCTACAAACGGAACAAGCTGGACCTCATACCCGGTTCACGCCCTGTTGCCGTTAAATGAGTCTACTGCAAATCCTGAAGTGGTGAGCATCAACATTACAGCCGTTGCAGCAAACCAGGGTACTGTTTGGGCCCGCTTCCGTTACATCAGTTCAGACGATTACGCCTGGATGGTAGATGACGCACGCTTTGTAGAAGGATTTTCAGACAACCTGATCATGAATCAGACTTTTCTTTCTGCCGGGGTAGAAGCTTTGGATTATTACATGATTCCTGTATCACAGATTCAACCATTTACCTTTGGTGCCTGGGTGAGCAATAATGGAACCAATGATCAAAATTCAACCGTTTTGACTGTGACGGCCAATGATGGTACTTCAGACGTTTATACCCAGTCATCAACCGGTGTTACTGTACCTGCTTTTTCAATGGATTCGCTGGATATCAGCACTGCATGGACACCTGTAGCAGGAACATTTGATCTGACTTTTTCAACCTCTTCCGCTTCTACTGAACAATCACCGGCAGACAATGACATGGTACTTGAACCCATTTTTGTAGGGGGTAACATTTATGCGCGCGATAACGGTATTGAAACCGGTTCGGTAGGTTACCTGGGCAGTACACCGGTACCAACATCCATGGGGAACTATTTTGAATTTGCAGGCAATTTTACCCTGGGAAAAATTCAGGTAGGTATTGGTTCAAGTTCAACTACCGGCGAGCCAATTTATGCTGAGGTCAGATTTTGGGACGGAACCGATTTTGTTTATGTAGACGCAACGTCAGACCATGAAATTACATCCGGTGATTTGGGAAATATTGTAACACTGACATTGCCTTCTGTTATCAATTGTACAGCAGGCCAGGTGTATTATATTGGTGCCGCTCACTACGGCGGTGATGCCCGTTTTCAAACAGCACAGGTTGCTGAAGGTGCTGTTATTTATAATGACGGAGCACCGTCACAACAAAACAGCGTATTCATTATTCGCGCTGAAGAAGTTTACCTGGGGCTTGACGAATCTGCAAAAGCAACCTCATTTGTTGCTTACCCGAATCCGGCTCAGACAAATGTAACGTTCAACTACACCTTGTCTAATACCGCAGCAGTTTCTTTAACCATCACTGATTTAACCGGTAAAGTGGTTTCAGTGGAAGATTTTGGAACACAACATGAGGGTAACTATTCCACAATGGTGAATGTTTCAGACTTTGCCAACGGAGTTTATTTTTATACGTTATCTGTAAACGGAGTAACTACAACAGAAAAGCTAACCATTTCAACTAACTAAGTTCAAAACGAATGTTAGGAGAAAGGCCGGCTTTACAGCCGGTCTTTTTTTGTTGCGGCAACTTTTGTAATTTAAGGTTCTCAACACGTATGAAATTAAACTTAGGTCTGATAGTGGGATGCTTTTTTGCAGGCGCCACTTCTTACGGGCAGCAAATACATGAGTTTGTGTCTTACGGACCTGCGTCACAAACGGGTCTGCTTAAATTGCCGTGTTCACATACCTTTCAGCTGATATTAAAAGAAGGACAGGTATTGTCTGATGGTACAAGTCTGCCCGGGTCTGCAGATTTTGCGGCCTATTTTGAAACCTCACCCGATACCGGAATACTGATGTTAAATCATGAAATTATTGCCGGGTATGTAACACGCCATTCACTCACATTTGATCAGGCGCAGCAGCTCTGGTCCGTCAATTCATCTGGCTATGTAAATTTTGCAGATGTGGTTGGAACCTACAGGCCATGTTCGGGCGGCATTACTCCCTGGGGAACACTTTTTAGTGGTGAAGAACTGGTAACCGCTGCTGATGCAAATGCAGATGCGTACCTGGATGCCGGCTGGCTTTTTGAAGTAGATCCAATAACCGGGATGTTACCTGATCCGGACGGAAACGGGGTAAAAGATAAAAACTGGGCTATGGGTAGAATGGTTCATGAAAATGTCTGTTTCAGTTCAGATAGTCTTACCGCTTACTTTGGCGCCGATCAGACATCAACCGGCTATCTCTACAAATTTGTGGCAGATACCAAAACTGATTTCAGCAGCGGAACCCTGTACGTTCTCAAAAAAACATCGTTGCTGGCCCCAACCGGAGATTGGATTCAGGTACCCAACACCACCCCTGATGAGCGGGACAGTGTTTCGAATTATGCAACCGCTATTGGAGCAACAAATTTTAATCGTATTGAAGATGTTGAAATAGGCCCTGACGGTAAAATCTATTTTGCTGCAACGGCCAACGGCCGCATCTATCGCCTGGCTGACCAGGATACAACCGTTGCAGGTTTTGAAACTTACGTAAACAACCAGATTTATACCGTTCAAACTGTTTCCGGTCCGGCAAGTTTTACCTGGGGAGCCGGTACAGATAATTTGTGTTTTGATCACGATGGCAACCTGTGGGCGTTGCAGGATAATGCGTTTGGATACATTCTGGTGGTAGGTAGTGACCATACCATGGCAAATCCCAAAATCCGCATTTTTGGACAATCACCAGCCGGTTCTGAACCAACCGGTATTAATTTTTCACCCGATGGAAACTATCTTTTTTTATCACTGCAGCATCCAACAACATCCAATACCCTGGTGAATAGTGATGCTGCTGAAAACAACGTGGTGTTTAACAAGTCAGCAACGGTTGTTATTGCCCGCAAAGAATACCTGGGGCATGAAACCGATGCTGCTTTTACCAGCTTACCCGCTTCAGTTTGCCTGAGTACTGATTCAATTCCAATTACAACCAATGCCTATAGCGGCACAATCACAGGCACCGGTATTTTGAACGATACCTTTTTTGTAGAACTCGCCGGGGTGGGTGCGCATGTTATTCAGTTTGTCTATTCAGATTCTGCTGCCTGTAATTTGTATTTGCATGATACCATTGTTGTTCATGATTTGCCTGACCTTGTTGTCACAACCGATACGGCGGTTTGCTATTACGATTCGCTGGTAACGCTAACGGCCAGTTTTCCGTTTACAACATTTGGCGGTTCCGGTATTTCTGTTGATGGAACATACAATCCACAGAATCTGGGACCCGGTGTACACAGTGCCTGGGCAAATTATACCAATGAATTTTCCTGTGCTGATTCCGATACCGTTTTCTTTGAAGTCACGACACCTGTTTTTCCTGAAATAACCGGCCTGGACAGCACGTATTGTAAAAATGCCGTGCCGGATACGTTCAGCATTGTACCTGCCACAGCTGTTTTTACCCAGCAGACCGGAATTTCGGGTTTTGTTTTTAATCCTTCCACGACATCTGGTTCCGCCGCCGCTTTTGAATTGGAGTACGGTGATTCAATGGGCTGCGTGTATCATACCGCTTTTAGTATTCTGATTCATGAACCGCAGCAAAATTCCATTTCCGGTATGCCTGCAATTGCCTGTCAAAATGAAGACACGGTGGCACTTGCATTGCTGCCCGCCGGCGGAATACTGATGGGGACGGGTACCTTTGACAGTGCATTAATCCCCTCACAAATGCCGGCCGGAATGAATTCAATTTCGTATACAACGGTTGATTCAAATAATTGTTCATTTACCAGTACTGAAACAATTTTTATAGTTGTTCCCGCCCCGGTTGATGCAGGTGCTGACGAGGTTGTTTGTTTAACCCAAGCAGTTCAGCTAACCGGTTTCCCCGCTGGCGGAACATGGACTGGTTTTCAGTGCAATTCGGCCGGCCTGGTAACCGTTACCACAGCCGGCACATTTGATTATGTGTATTCCCTGACCGATGCCAATGGCTGTGACACCCGTGATACCGTAACCCTTGTGGTTGCTGATTGCCTGGGAACAGATGCTCCAATGAACCATTCAAACCTGCGCGTGTTTCCAAATCCTGCAAGTTCCAGCGTCACCTTTACGTATACCTTGTCAACCAATGCAGCTGTTACGTTGAGCCTGATGGATTTAGCCGGTCATGTGGTTTTAACGGACGATTTTGGAACGCAGCAGGAGGGCAGTTATTCCAAAACGGTAAATGTTTCAGACGTTGCCAACGGACTTTATTTTTATACGCTGTCTGTGAATGGCGTAACTAGTACAGAAAAATTGACCATTGCTCATAACTAATCAGCCGGCATTCTTTTTTTGAGAGCCCTGCAGCACTTGTTGCAGCGGTTTTTTTATTTTTTTGATTTTGCAGATTGTTTTGCAGGAATGAAAAATTGATTAAATTTGCACTCCTCTTTCCAAAAGATATCCCGACTGGGCTAAAGCTTTAAGCGGTGGCGCAAGTTGCGGAAACAAATGCACATCTTCGCTAACCGCGTGCCGCCTGAAGCTTTAGCGGTGGCGCAAGCGACGATGTACGATGCCGAAGTGGCGGAATTGGTAGACGCGCACGACTCAAACTCGTGTTCGAAAGAGTGCGGGTTCGATTCCCGCCTTCGGTACAAGACGGGAAAAATTCAACTGATTTGAGTTTTTCCCGTTTTTATTTTGCTCTGAATCCCTTAGTATTACTGCGATTGTAGCAAACAACACATTTACTCGGATGGTTCGATAAACGTGATTTTTGTGATTGTACGCAATTCCTTCCGGGAACAGTAGTTTTTGAATCCTGCGCTTTTCTTCTAAATTTCCGGAAGCCCACATTTCAGAGAGGTTTAAGGCACGGTTGACCGCATTTTCTGTCGCCATTTCAAGGTTCGATAAATTAAAATGGGAATTTCCAATTTCATCCTTAATATCCTCTACTGCTTTGTCAAATTCATCTCGGTATTTAACGTATAATTCGCGATCAATTTCACCTAACGCAAATCGTTTTTCAATTTTACCAAGGTTATTTTTGAGATCGTTTAGCTGCTGTTCCAACCCAATCATTAATTCAATACTATCCTCTTGTAATTTGGTCAGGACAGCGAACACTAATTTTTGCATTGGTTCTCCAATAGCTTCTTGAGACAATTCATATTCTTTCAGCTTTTCGTAAAACAAGTTGTGCATTAATTCAGCTCTCCTGTTTTCTTTACTGCCCTTCCGATTGTTCTTGTAGTAATAGAGATTCTTCTTTTTTACAAGATAGCCGGTGTACGAGGTGCCACAGGTATCAGCAATCATAAATTGCTTTAGTGGAAGCATGTGATCCTTTTTACCGTAGCGGTCTCCATGGTTCTTTTTGCTCAGTAGTCCATTCACCTCAAGGAATATTTCCTTCGTTGTGATAGCAGGATGTTTTCCTTCGATCACCTCGCCTGGAATTACTGAACTCACAATTACACCGCAATAAACCGGATTGCGGAAATAATCGCTCAACTTCTTGTCGTTCCTTGTCCAACCAAGTTTCTTTATCCTGCGTGTGATTTCTGTGTGACTGAGATCGAGTTTTGCTTTCAGCTCAAATGCCTTTTGCAGTAACTTCCCATCCTTGTTGATCACCAACTGCGGTGTTTTTCCTTTACCCGGATTTAGGTTATCATAACCAAAAGGAATCGCGCCACAGACATATCCTTTACGCAATTTCTCGCGCATGCCTGACACGGTTTTATCCCTTCGCAACTCGTTATCAAACTTGCTGAACAGAAAAAATAAATTCTGCTGAAACATGCCGGAAGATGTAGTAGCATCTAATTCCTGCGTGGCTGATGCCACAATTACGCCGCGCTGTTTTAATTGTTCCGTGATGTGTGAACCGCTTACCCCGGTGCGCGAAAACCGATCAAACGAATACACAATGATATACGCGATGTCGCTATGCGCTTTGACGTATTTCAACATTTTCTGAAACTCCTTGCGATCATCGCTCTTTGCTGATTCATGCGTGCCGCCAAAGTATTCTATGACGGTGAGGTTTTTGCGCTTGGCATATAGTTCACAATATTTCATCTGCGTCTGCAACGATGCGTTGTTGTCAGCCTGCTCTTTGGTAGATACCCGCGTATAAATAACCGCCTTCGTTTTCCCTTCCATGCTCATTGCAGTTCCCTTTTTTGCGAACGCGTTGAAGGCTTCCATTTCTTTACTCATAGTGCATTTTTATAAAAGTTTTAATCGACTCATCTGCATTAACACGATGGTCACATATTCTTCCATCTGTTTTAAAACTTCTGCAGCGGTATCATCTGAAAGTGATTCAAATCCTTTCATTGTTTTTAAACCCGCAACCGTCAGTTTTTCTCCCATTCGTTTTTTTAGTTGTTTTAGCTTTTCAAGTTCGTACCGGATAAATTGCTCGTGATTCTCACCGCTTTTTAGCCCGGTTTTTCGTGCTGAATTTTTCATAATTCATTCTGCTCTGATCAACACTTTCAGACTTATTCTTTAGGTGTCAATCGTCCACTTTTGGACATCGAAAACGATCATGATCTTACTTCCATCATTCTAAGATAGGAATACAATAATGAATTTCCAAATTTATTTACAAAACCAGTGTTTACAGCTGTTTTTAAGCTGTTAAAAATCCTAGAATTGATTATTCCCGAAATTAGGTTGATTTATAGGCTTGTCTCCAGGTGTTATGCCTGAAAGCCTTGATCCGATCTGTTGGAGTTAAATCCTGTTTCCAAAAGTTAATTCATACTCAATGATTCTGCTACTTCCCGCAGAATTAGGATATGAGCTTACCTGTTCCTGTCTTTCAGTAAATCGAAAGACAGGAAAGGAAGCAAAAACTTATTGCAGGATTTTAGCACACTCGCCAATCCGGCAAATCACTAATCGTTCAATTTATTCTCTGGCATAAGCGCACACGCAGACTGCTCCGGAATACACAGATCGATTCAATTCAAGATCAGCAGTGGGGATAAGAATTATTCGCGGTATTTTGTACACGTCACCTAATTTCCTTCTCCACTTACCGTCCGTTACTTACATGGTCACCGCAGCGCCAGGGAAGATTTGAGCACACGTTCACTCAGGCCCGCGTTCTTTTGGCATGCTGGACCAGTTCAATACAATCACACAAAAGCCCTCGTCAGTGGTTTTTCAACCTATATCCATTTGCGTTTTTCACGTCACATGGATCATGCCGCCGGGTGAGTTGAATACGCTCTACATTCTTGCCAAAGAATTTCGATCGTTTCAGTGGGATTCAAACGTTTGCTGGACCGTAGTCCAGGTGCGACCCCTTCAAACTCTGCTTTTCCGGTTATACCGTGTTGAACATTTTTAAATGTTGCTCCTTTTTTATTCTTCTAAACAGTTACCCGATGGCAACTGCATATTCAACTACTTTTACAAAGTTCCGAAGAAATAGAGAACCGTGTTTCTCACATGTCGTCTGGTGTCGTTCTTAAGTCGTCTTATGACGCTTTAGTTTATTCAGGTGATCATTTTTCTTCAGAACTCTTTCGAGTACTTACCCCTAATTTACGAATTTAAAATCGTTGAGTCAAGTACCTCTACCCCCAAAGGTACCATCCCACGGGAAGGTTTTTGGAAAAAAAGTAAAAAATGGCGGAAACCCACTAGAATTCCATACTACGTCATATTACGCCATGAATACCCCATATTACGCTATAACTATTTCAGGCTAAGACAGGTTAATACAGTGCATATTTTTCACATGATTTCTAAAAAAATCCAATAGGTTTTTGTTTATTATAGGAGGCAGACATGAGCGCGAGAATTTTGTGGTCATTGTTCTTTTGGATAAACGCCTTTTTCTTTCATCCAAGCGATTGCTTTAACAATTTGGTCGTCAGTGAATTTTTCTTTCTTTGTTTCATGCCAGTCGTAGACTCCCTGGATTAAAAGTGAATCGGTTATCAGTACTTGTTCAGCAATGGCTTTATGCCAGCAACCAAAAATCGTTGCAACCAATTCAACCTTGTTGGTTCTCATTCCTCTAAAAATTTCAACAAGTGTTTCGATTTCCAATAGCTGATCGGCGAAATATTTTTCATACCATCCGCGATGCTCTCCGCACTTTGATAATGGTACGTATCTCGAATATTTAGCCGTTTTGAACTCGAACCAGTTTCTTTTTTTAAATTGACTATCAATAGATCGCATTAACTGAGGATCATACGGTCCCATGGCTTGTCGTAAGAAATTGGTATGAAGAGACATTTGTGTTGTATGCTGACATAAGTACATTAACTTTTGTAGTTTCAAGTGGCCAACAGTAAGATCTTCTTTCAACTGATAAACGATTTCAGCAGCTAAGGTTACTCGTTTGTGGTAATCAATATTTGTTATCTCAACTTTCGTTTTCTTCTTTTTTTCATACTGTTTTATTGAAGAAAGTATTTTATAAGGATCAAGGTGTGCCTCATTCAAGGAATAATCATACCCTTCATGAGTTTTTTCAAAAGCCGACAACTCTGACTCACTTTCGGGAAACTTTAGTCCGGTTGCACTTAAATATTTACTGATTAATTTTTTCATGATTCCTGCCGTATTTCGTCAATTACTGCTTTAACTAAATCCATCTTATCCTTTGCTTCTTTTTTGTAGGTTCTTACGGTGTTCTGGCTAATTCCGCCTAAATGTTCGCGGAGCTTTTTTTGCAAGCCTCTTGGTAGATTAACTCCTTCCTTTTCATGAACTGCGTAAGTGAGAAAAATAACCTGGTGTGAGTAGGGAAGTTCGGCTAAAGCATGATGAATTGCACGATTCGCAGCGTCAAGAGTGTTTAAATCAACTTCCGGTAGTTGAGTCACTATTTCCTCTGATCCATCATAAAACTTGCCCTCTTTTTTCTTTTTTTCACGCTTATAGTAATCCTTAAGCTCGTTTGCAGCAATTTTATATAAATAAAACCTGAATGCATCATCGATAGCCGATTTACTACTTCGGTCAGCCTTAAACCCTTTTGATCTGCCGTAAATTTCAAGCGTATTGTTAGCTATTTCAATTGCAACGTCCAGGTCATGTCCCTTTCTTTTACAAATCACTTCACATTTTTCTATAAGATCACCCCGAAAACGAAAACATATAGCCAGGAAAGCATCGTCGCGAATGGCGTCCACTACTTTCGGGTCTTGAATGTAGTCGATAAGAACCTCTGTTTCGATTTGTTCAAATCTCTTCCAGCTTGCCATTTTAGCTTTTCTATTAGAAGATACCCAAAAGCGTTGGTAACGGATTAAGTATTTGATAAAGATAGCACTATAAAGACGCAAAGTGCAAAGAAAAACGTAAATAGATTACGTTCTGACCATTTAAATTGCGCGCGAATAAAATGAATTATGATGAAAAAAAGTATTGAAAAATTGAGCCGAACTTACGCTGAATCTGCTCACCAAGAACCCATTGGTTTTGGAACATTGACTCTTGGGAATAACGTAATCAGAAAACTTTACCTAAAAAAATAAATAATGGAAACTGAAAGATTAAAGTTCACAATTGACCGCTTCGACCATTATTACGAAAGCGTCAATAATAAGTGCAATATTGTACTCGGCTTTAGCACGTTTGTGCTTGCTGGGTTAATTGCACTCTACCCATCCCTAACTGAGTATGCACACTGCGATTTTTGGGTGAACCTCCTGTTGGGTTGTTTTATATTGCTCTCTTTTGTAGTTATTCTTATTATAATGGTTGCTTCAATCCCACATCTTACTAAGAAAGATAGCTCATTGTTTTACTTTTTGGCGATAGATACAATGGGCGAAACTACTTTTCTTAAAAAGTCTCAGGAACAAACACCGGAAGAAGAAGTAGAGGACATGCGGAGGCAAACTTTCTTACTTGCGTGTGGTTTAAATAAAAAATTCAAAAAATTACGACTGAGCTTAATCCTGGTAACCATTCAATTTGTTTTGCTGGTGCCTTTCATCCTTTTAATTATTTCACGACTTAAATAACAAACCATGGAAATTTATAACGACTACTTGTCTACTATCCGTTCAGCAATGAAAAACGATCGCCGATCATTTTCAAAATCGCATAATTTTACCGGGGTTCTTCAGGGAACTGAACAGAAATACCAGGGAATAGAAGGTTTCTTAAATGAAACGCGCAAAACTGAACTTCTTCCAAGTCTAAAGGATTTTGCAAACGGCTTGGGCCTAACTCCGAATTATGAGCAGAAATTGGGATCGCATCCTGATTTCGTTCATTTAAAACAATCAGGTAAAATTGAAAAGCACTTTGCATTGTCAATGTTCATTGACATTAAAGGATCTACCAATCTGTTTAAAAAGTATGATCCGGAAACAGTCTTTATTGTGACTAACATGCTTCAAAAGGCTGCAATTCATACGTGCTTGATTTTCGGCGGCTATGTTCAAAGGCTTCATGGAGATGGGCTATTTGTGTACTTCACAGAAAAGAATATGGAACACGGTACCGCGGTTGAAAATGCCTTGAACGCGGCTAGTGTTTTTACTTATTTCGTTAAAAATGATCTGCGGGAATTGTTCAACGAGCAGGGTGTAGAAGCAATTTTTACACGGATAGGCATTGACCTTGGAGAAGCAGAAGATGTGGTGTGGGCCTTAGCCGGTATTGGAGAAATCAGTGAGATTACCACCTGCAGCTTACATACAAGCTTGGCAAGCAAAATGCAATCGAGCGCCTCCAGCAATGGGATCGTAGTTGGAGACAACGTGAAAAATTACGGCGATTCGGAACTTTTTACGCCTGTTTCGAAACGAACCGGCCGAAATGACGATCGATACATTTTCCGTAATAACGAGGATAATTTTAACTACACTCAGTACGATTTCGATTGGGAATATTATTTGAAGCAGCTAGACTTTATTGCGACCGATTTGAGCGGAAAATTGCGGTTAAAAACTAAAACAAACAAATCTCGAATTGCTGATAACATTAAGCCAATAGCAATGACGAGTACGCCGTATTTTAAAACCGATGAGTAGAATTAAACTTGATAATGACATCAAAAGGATCAAAGAATGTTTCCCTAAATTAAAGTATTTGGGTACAAAACAGTCGCGCGTATTTGTAGGAGATATAGATATTTGCGATACCCAAGGAAACTATTGGAATACGTTCAGAATTAAAGTTGTTGTCCCTGCGTTTTATCCATTCGCTGTTCCGACTTTGTTTGAACTGAGCAGAAACATTAAGCGCAAAAAGAGCAGGCACATATCAGAAGACGGTAAGTGTTGTGTAGATGTTGATCATGAACTTCTACATTGGGCGAGTCGTGGGATTTCGGTTTATGAATTCATCAAGCTCAAGGTGTATCCTTTCCTGGCAAATCAACTTTACTATGATTCCGAGAAGCATTACGCCAATGGAGAATATTTACATGAATTTGATGGAGTTCGGCAATTCTATTCTCAGAAGTTAAATCTTGATCAGCCAGCCATCATCGTCTCGATTTTGGAAATGATACTTGCAAATAATTTACCGGGACGAAATGACGGTTGCCCATGTGGACAACCTAAATTTAAGTTTTGCCACGAAAAAAGTGTTGAATTTTTAAAATCAGTTGGTGCTCCTAAACTGATATCGGATTTAACCGAATTTAAAAAGCTAATGGCTTAGTTTGACTTCTAATGCAACCACTATAAAACAAATGTAGATGAACCAAATTTTAAAAATTTTCTTTGACGAGCCTGAGAAAGCAGAACGTATGTTTTTGTTCATTCTACGGACGCTAATTATTGCCGCTTTACTTTCAATTTTTATTTATGGACCGATAGGCAATAAAATTTTTCCGCAAGAAGTATGTGATTCTGCGAAGGCAGGGTCCTTCTGGGATTTATCGTTCCTGAAAAATGCTTCATTTATGGATGCCGCTACCTATGTAACCCTGTTTGTTATAACGTGGTTATTGTTTTGGGGAGTTATAATTGATTTGGTGATTCACATCGTTGTTTCAATACTCAATAAGTTGCTGGGATGGACATTTTTTGCTTTGGGATTTTTAATTAAACTAGTCATTTTTTCAGGATGGTGGTACCTGTATTCTTTGGGAGCAGTAAAGAAGCCGATTAAATTTTGGATATGGGGAAGACAAGTGCAATTCGATGAAGAGTTTGAAGATGGTTATGATCGAAGGATAGTTCGTATTCAGAGTAATCTGGCACTAATCAAAAAAATTAGTAGGTTAATGGGAAAGGCGCCAATTGAGGAGATTTTGATTTTTATCCTGGAGCATGAAAAAGTGCATTTTATTCGATCCAGAGTTTCGCAATATTTTTCGATAGTTTTTGTTGTTTGCGTGGTTCACCTGTACAAATTTAAAATTCAAGACTATGGGGCAATTGAAATCAGCATGTGCATTGGCTTATTTCTTCTTGGTTCGGCGATCCTGTCGATTAACCAGGTTTATTCAACATTGCTGATCGGTAATACCACCGATTTAATCAAAGCCCGCCTTATTCAGGAAGCTCACGTAGCAATGATTCAAGAAAGTTTGGAAAATTCGTCATTGACATCCAGATATAAAGTCAAGCAAATTAAACGTCTTGTCATTGCTTTAAATCTTAAGGACAAATTCAATGGCTGGTCAGACTATATAAAAGATGTGAGATTTTTTTCTTTTGGCGAGCGACCTGAAAATATTTACAATTGGCTAAAACAAAGGTACAAACCCATAAACGACTGCTTATTGATCATAGTCTGCAGTGAAGCACCCGATATTGTGACTCAGAACTTAATGGTTGATCGAAACGTTGGATTTATTCAAGCTTCAGACGAGGATGAAATGTTATCGGCTTTAGATAAAATTCAACCAATAATCTTGGGACGGATTAGCGTATAGTCTGTAGCTTTTTAAGGCTGTTAAATGTCTTTGTTTTGAACAGCAGCAGCACCTCTTCTTCCAAAAGCTCAAGAAGTTGCTGTTGAGTTACGATCAGAAAGTTTGCTGTATCATAGGTGCTTTTCTCCACTCGTTTCAAAAACGCGAGGTAATTCAATATTCTCAGAAAGGTTCTCATTACGGAATCATTGTAAGCAACGCCTATTCCAATTCTTCCAAGTGATGCAGCATTAATCATACTTCCCATGATATGTTTTTTGGTATTCTTATTCTCAATTTCAAACGCCAGAAAGCACCGAGCATTTTGGTTTTTGAGTGATAAATTTTGAAGAGGAGATACATCAATCTCGTTCAAATATTCATCACCAATATTTTCAAGATGACAAGCGTAAACTTTCTCCAAAAAAGCCTTTATAGTCGTGCTTAAGAGGAGGTTGTTATATTCATTAATTCGATCAGCTCCTGGTGTTGTACTAAATGGTCCTACTGCTATATCAACCTTTGGACAGTATTGATATGGTAGACCAGAAAATGCAGCCCATTCGTTACGCACCTCAAGACCGCTCAGTTTTGATTGAAGTAATTGGGCTATAATATTTTGATAATCTCTTGCGAACATTGTTTTAAATAATTGGTTTTAGTCGTTTTGAATGAATCGCATCTGCTCATTTGCTATTCTCATTTCCACGACGCTTAAGAGTGCGAATATTAAAGTTGAATATAATACTCTCAATTGGTAATGGTTTCGTCAGTGATTTAGGCTTTATATTAATAGCATCGAAAAAATGCATTGTAACTGTCATTTTGCTTTTAAAATCCGTCGATATTTCTCTACGAACATTATAATTATCTAAGAGGTCAAATATTGTATTGGAAATACGCCTTCCGGCCGAATTATATACCGGATATTTCTTATTTGGAGGATTCTTTTTGAACTCTGCAGCCAGCCTGTATTCTTCAATTATATGTTTAGGGTTTATATTGATTTTGCTATTAGGAACTCCTCTTGGTTCATAAATTCCAAGTTCTTTATTTTCAAAATTGTTGAGGACAATTTTCATACCCACAGAACAAAATGCTTTATTCCAAGAAAGAATTTGGACATGATACGCGTCAAAAATTTTAACAAAGCCAACCAATCCCAACCCAACGTAACCGCTGATTATTATGGCATGAGAATCTTTCATGTTCACAAAATTGGGTATCAACTGAAGAAATACCTCATTTATAATAAAATTGTCCGGGTTTAATTCAGATTTCATGGAGTGATCAATTATGCCCGATTTTAGCATAGCTGCGTAGCGCTTTCCAGTTTTGTCGGTCATGTATTTTTTACCAATCAGATCACACGCTGCTTCATGAAGTATTTTACTGAATTCCATTAAAACTGTATTGTTGTCAAATGAAATCAGCGCATTTTTTTCCGGTCGGAATGTCTCAGTCTTACTAAGGATACGAATGTGTTCTTTCGGAATTCCCTTTTCCTTGGATAACTTGCTGATAAAATTGTCAAGCAAATTCATATCTCGGCCGTCCAGAGTTACCTGGAAGGTCTCGTCTATTTTTAAGTTGGCAATTTTTGGAAAGTCTGGTTTTTGACGTGCGTCTATTTTAAGATCATCCATTAACTTCAATCTGTAATCAATGCCGTCAATATTTATTGTTTCCTTAGACATTGGATCAATCACTTTCTTACCCCGCCCTTTAATCTCAAAAAGAAACCGGTAAATTCCGATTAACTTATGTTCTTTAAAGGGCTCATCAATAGATTTATTGAGATCACTGTTACATTCTTTACATACATTGTGTACTGTATACTGCCCACCGATCGATTTCGGAATAACATGTTCTGGTGGTGCCTCGATAAATGGTTTATGACAAATGATACACTTTTTTGGCTTCATAATTCGATAGCTTTTTAAAATGAATTTACTAATTAAGTTTCTTTTTTATAGAATAATACGTCATTATTCAGGTATATTTATATTCATGACTTCTTGGAGTAAAAAACACAAAAGTTGCCAGTCATGCAAATCAACTTACTATAGGCATATGGGAAGAGGACTTTGTGTTCACTGTTATCGCGTGGACAACGCGAAAAGGAAATTATTGACTGAAATTAATGCAATGTCAACCGAGCGCCTGTTTCAGATCAAACGGCCAGAATTGCACCATTCATATTGGAGCGTTAACGATCGAGAAGAAATTGTGGAGGCATTGCTTAATAAGGAAGACCAGAAACTCTACTGTTTAAAATTATATGGCAGCATAGAAAATGGCGAGAAGGAATTAGACTTGTTGGGTTTTGAAGAGCTTTTGAATGATCTCGCCATGAAATTTGGTAAAAGTGCCTATTTCTATAACCATAAGTTGAATCAACTGCATGATTCCTTAAGTAGAGATCAGATAAGGGATTTGGCGTTGCAGCTCTTAAAAATGAGGTTGTGGTAAATCTCGATCGGTTTTTACTTCGTATCGTAAAGCAAATCCTTAATATTTACATCCAAAGCAAGTGCAATCTTACGCAACAATAAAAGCCTTGGCTGACTTTCGTTCCGGCAAATTCTTGAAATCGTATTTTCGGTAACGCCAACCATCTGAGCAAGTTTTTTGCTGGTCACCTGCTTTTGCGCAAGCACCACCTTGATGCAATTTACCTGGATTGGTTTCTTTGTTGACTTTGCCATTCGGTTTTCTGTTCCATCAAATTTATCGAATAAATACGGAGGCACGAAATCTAAAGACCTTAGCGACAATTCATTAGTAGTGGTTAAATAACCTTTTAAAGATTATTAATAACACTTAATTTGTTATATATCTACATTTAATGTATATTTGCTTTGTTAATAAAAAGAAAATCAATGACCCCGGCAGCCAAAAAGAAATTGATCCTCTCTCTAATAAAGGACGACCTAATTAGCTCCAAACTTCTCCGCGGCTTAAACAAGGTTGGTCTTGATGCAGATCAGTATTGTCTCTTTTTAAGCGGAACGATTTTCGATTTAATGGGTTATCCAAACAACGAAAGATCAGATGAGATTTTTTCGGAATACATCAAGCTAACGGAGCAAAGTGACAATGTTGACATTCGGGAAACTCCAAATTCACTAAATGGCCTGGCAAATGAAATCTATAGTTTCCTCGTCAAAAAACGCAGGAAAAATTAAAATGAAATGCAATATTGATTATAATACGAAGGTCTATAAGCAATGCGCGTGATACCCCAATTACTTTTTGCTGGACTTCGATTTTCCTATTGATGTCTTAGTTATCTTTTTGATTTTTTTCGAGCTCACCTTCTTTTCGCTTGTCCGTTTAGATTTTCTCTCACTTTTCTCCAATTGACTTTCCAGCCACCGAACATGCTGTTCCTTCTCTTCAAGCAATTCTTCTTTATCTTCAAGCTTCCAAATTGTCTCAGTTAGTTCTTCTTTAAGAACATGTACCATTTCTCTTAATACTTTGTTTTGCTCAATTATTCCGTGCTCAAATTCTTTGTCTATCAGATTTTGATCGTTGGCAGTATTTGCGAATTGAATTACGCGATTGTGTACAATCATTTCTTTAGGGCCGATTTTTTTTTGAAATTTTATGCCCTCTAAAGCGGTACATCGACTTAACGCAACATATAGTTGACCATGAGCGAACATACCGTTGCCAGGATCAATAATTACATTCTCAAAGGTTAATCCCTGGCTTTTGTGAATAGTTATCGCCCATGCGAGCTTAATTGGAAATTGTTCGAAGGAACCCGTTTCTTCCGATTCAACACTTTTTTTCAAACTATCATATTTGTATTCTACCTTTTGCCACTCTGTTCTTTCGACATAATAGTCCTTATGATGCTTATCTGCTTTTATACGAACTTTAACCTCGTTTTCCGACAACGAAATAATTTTACCAATGGTTCCGTTTGCCCATCTTCCCTGAGTATCATTTTTGACAAACATTACCTGGGCACCAATTTTTAACGTCAGTGTCAAAGGGACTGGGCAATCCCGCTCATTAAAGTTACCATCAATATCACCTTCAAAAATATAAACTCGTCCATTCAGCCGCTCTAGAAAGGATTCATTATGGGCTTCCGCTGTCCGGTTTGTTGTGCATAGCGTAATGAAAACTTCATCCTTCTCTGGTGTATATTCGGGAGTATAACGTGCATTAAGAATAGCAAAGTCTTCCTGAGTAGCTTTTTTGGTACGGACCCTTTCTAAAACATCAATAAATTCGGTATCAGTTTGGCGATAGACTTTTGTAAACTCAATGTTCGAAAAGATAATAGTTTGAAAAGCGTTAGCACTAAAGAAAAACCGACTTTTGTAATGCTCCTTAAGCATTTCCTTGTCTTCGTCTTTTACTATTGGTTCCAATTGAAATAAATCACCAATAAAAACCATTTGTTTTCCTCCAAAGGGTAGATTTTTGTCGCCGCCATTTTTTCTCAATGAACAATCAATTGCATCTATAATATCAGATCTGACCATTGATATTTCATCAATGATTATCATTTCAATTTCCTTAATAATCTTTCTTCTGTCGTCGTCTTCTCCGACCATTTTTCCGTTTTTTAACCTTCTTTCTGAGAAAAAAGGAATATCAGGATCGTTCGGAACCAAAGGTCTTGTTGGCAAATTAAAAAATGAATGTATTGTTTGACCACCAGCGTTAAGAGCCGCAATTCCTGTGGGAGCCAGAATAATATATGGCTTTTTAGTCTGTTTACAGAATCCTTTTAAAAAAGTAGACTTACCAGTTCCTGCTTTTCCAGTAATGTATACCGGTTTACGAGTATACTCCATGAGATTGTAAGCATTCAGAGCTTCTTGGTTATTTTCGAATTTCTCTAATGGCAACGACATTTATGAAAGTGTTATTAAGACAAATAGCTGCGATGGTTATCGATATAGCTCATACTTGAATAAAATGAATCTTGGTTATTTACCAAGACCTCTAACTTTTCGATCATAAATATCATTGAACCAAAGTCGTTTGAACATTAAATTGATTTTGTCTTCTGAGAGTTTGTTGTAAAGTTCCAACTTCGTATTAATAAAATTGAGCAACTCGTTGTCAATTTCTTCATTGAATTTATCTTGGATATTGTCCTTACTATTTTGCGCATTAAAAAAGCTCATCAATTCTTCATTTGAATAAATGTTCATTTTCATTTTCTCAAACTCGACTTTATCTTCCTCCTTTAAATCGACACCAAAAGTGTCATTCAGTACCATGATAATTTTGGTAAGCCACTCCATTTCATCTAATGGTTTGTGTACGTCTCCACCTTGCGTCATTCCTTGCATAGCATTGTTACCTGGTGTCAATGATAAATCAGAAGCGAACTGGTGTTGAAGTTTGTAACTATCCAAATCTATCTCTTCCAAAACCTCCGTAGGTAAGGTATGATTACTTGCGGGAAATTTTTTGAAAAGTGCTGAAAGAAATACGTAGTATTTTTCTAATTCTACGTCGGTGAAAGTTACAATTTGAGAGAGAAAGCGATACAACCTCACATAATCTTTAATAGCGGCTTTTATGCTTATTTGCTGATCTTCATCTAGATCTTTGCTATAACGAACGACAACATCATTTAAAATTGGCTGAAGTTTTTCCTTATGATCACCTTTTTTAAAAAACAGCTTTGCAAAAGTTTGAAGATCGTTTTTGTGAATTATGTTAAAGCTCTCTATTTTATTGATCACGTCATACAGGCTATTCGGGTCCGTTTGATCTTCCAGATCCATGTAATTACTGCCGTAATACATCTGAAAATCCTCTTGAACCTTTTCAGGATCATTCACGAAATCCAGAATCATCGTAGTATCTTTTCCTGCCATGGTTCTGTTTAAACGACTCAATGTTTGAACAGTATTTGTACCTCCGAGTTTTTTGTCTACAAACATAGTATGTAGTAAAGGTTCGTCAAAACCAGTTTGGTACATATTGGCAACTATCAATAGCCGATGCTGTGGAAGTTTTAAAGCGTCCGGTATGCTAACCCTGCCTCCCAAATTATTCATGTTTTCTTTGGTATAGTCTTGTCCAGTTTCCGCGTCCGTAACTGTTCCACTAAAAGCTACCAGCGCACCATAAGGCAATTTCATTTCACGCATCACCTCATCAAACTTACGCTTATATCTGACAGCGTGTAAACGTGAACGAGTAACTAGCATGGCTCGTGCTTTGCCTTGGATTTCATTTTGCGTTTGCGCCACAAAATGCTCTATCATGATCCTCGCTTTCTTTTCAATGGCATGATCTTGTAAATCAACGTAAGAAGACAGAAGGCGAACTGTCTTTTTCTTTTCATATTCTTTATCCTGAATTTCAGTCCGTTTTATAAGCTTGTAGTATCGTTTCCAGCTTACGTAATTTTTTAACACGTCTTTAATGAAACCTTCCTCAATGGCCTGCTCCATGGTGTAAAGATCAAAAGCTTCTTTACAATCATTTCTGATCGTCCCAAACAGTTCGATGGTTTTCGGTTTTGGAGTAGCTGTAAAAGCGAAGAACGAAATGTTCTTCTGATCACCTTTTTTCTTTATCTCATCAGCTATTAAATCATCTAACTCTTTTTCTTTAGGATCAGCGGTTTCAGCTTCTTCTAGCGACAAGGACTTCCGTAAGTGTCTTGCGGATTCACCGGCTTGTGAGCTATGCGCTTCGTCAATAATTACGGCGTACTTTTTGTCCTTACTTCGCGAAATTATCTCGGAGATAACTGGAAATTTTTGAAGGGTGGTAACAATAACACGTTTGCCTCGCTCGATGGCGTTTTTTAAATCCTGGCTACTTTTATTTTCATCGATGTACTCTACTGTTCCAGGCATTTGTTCAAACTGACGGATATTATCCTGGATTTGCTTGTCCAATACTTTCCTATCAGTTACTACAATGACGCTGTTAAATAAAGCCTTTGAATCATCAGCGTGTTGGTAAAAATCAGATAAGCGATGTGCTAACCATGCAATCGTATTAGATTTACCGGAACCAGCCGAGTGTTGTATTAAATATTTCGACCCAATTCCATCTTTTCGTACAGATTCAATTAAATTCTGCACAGCCCTACGCTGATGGAAACGGGGAAATATCAAAACAGGTTTTTCCTTTTCTTTTAGTGCTTTACTCGTAACATCATAAAACTTCTCTTTATTTACTTGAAGGTTAATATAATTTTGTAATAAATCCAATAATGAATCGCGTCTTAGAACATCTTTCCATAAGTAAGCTGTTGCATAGTCATTATCATCATAATTTTCTAATGCTTTATTAAATGGTAAAAAGTAGGTTGATTTTCCTTTTAATTCAGTACACATGCTCACCTTTTCAGTACTCACAGCAAAATGAACTAAGCAACGTTTAAATTCTAAGAAGGGTTCTTTAGGATCGCGATTTTCCAGATATTGTTTAATGGAATGATGCAGATATTGACCCGTCAAAGCGTTTTTTAACTCTAATGTTACCACCGGAAGTCCATTCACAAAAAGAACAATGTCGATGGAGTTTTCGTTTTTCCTGGAATATTTAAGCTGTCGGATTATTGTCAAACGATTTTTCTGATAGTTCTCAGAATGCTCAGGCGTTTTACTATGAGAAGGTTTAAAGTAAACAAGATCCAATGTTTGTCCTCTATCTCTTATCTTTTCTCTCAAAACATCCAACGTTTTGCGTTTTCGGATTTCTTCAGCTACTCGCTCTATAATTTTACCCTCAACATTGGGCCCATATTGAACCGTCAAAGCCTCGTATTTTTCTTTTTGAGTATCTTTGATAAACTCAATAAGATCTTCTGGAATAAGACATAGATCCTTATTGTAAGCAGAATTATTCTTTTCGATATAATCCGGAAATTCTGGTTGGGCAATTTTAGTTAAGTACTTAACTATATGCTCTTCAAAATGTCTTTCATTTGTTCCCTCTGCCATTAAGTGCCTTTTTTGTTTTAAGTTGCCAATTTCTCACATCAATTTTTCCCGTTGTAACTTCTAATAGAATTGATTGGTGATATTCCTTTAGCTTTTTAATTTCTTCCGATAATTTTGTGATTAAATCATTAAACACCTGATTTTTATTCTCAATAAATTCAATAATCCTATTTTGTACTTCAATTGGCGGGAGTACTATTGAGAAGTTTTTAATATCTTTTTGAAATAAATGCGGAACTCCTTGTCCCGCGCGTAATTTACTTATAGTTGATTGTATATAATCTGATTTTATCAGCCAAAATAAATAATTAGGATTTAGAATTTTTTTATCAAAAACACGAAGTACTCCTATAGACGAATTTACCGTTGCTGGAATTGGTAATTCTCTAATTATATTCACGATACCCAAAGTCGATCCATCTTTTACTAAAAGTACGTCACCTAACTCAAGCATTATTTCAGGAGATTCAAGATACCGCGCTTCTGTTATAAAGTTGATAGTATTGAAATCAATAGTATCTCTTTTTATATCTGGTGTTGAAAGGAATCCATAACCACTTTCAACATATTCTTGAGCCTTTAGACCTTTCCATCCTAATCTACCCTTTAATGATATTAATCGCTTTAAAGGTTTTATTGTCCAATCTTTAGGTATTTTTTTTAATCCTTCTGCTGAAACATGCTTCATTTTAGGCTTTGATTCTATACCTTTTGTTACAGCCTCACTTATTAATACCAACTGTTTTTCCTTTAATAAATCGATAAGTTCATTTTTTTGCTTTATAATAATATCTATCAGGTCAGTTCGATGCTTAAGATATTTCGCAATCTGAATTTGCTCCTTTAATGGAGGAAGTGGACAAGGTAAGTCGCCAATAATTTCTAAATTTAATCCATCGCGTAACTCTGAACCGGCTAAACCACGAATCCTCTGGTAATTACTATCTAGCCAAAAAAATAAAAACTCATTGTTTATCTCTTTTAATTTAGGAATAATAGCAGCCATTGACTGATTGCAGGTAGCATTTATTTCTAAAATGGCAACGATCCCTTTCGTTTTTCCTTGGCCCGCTAATGCCATCACTAGACTGCCTTTAGGAACCCATTTTGTACTACTATTTAATACTGCTAGTTCTGTAATATAATTAGACGGCGTTTTTATTCTTTTTTGATTTACTGTTCCGGAATTAAGCCAAGGTATTGTTCCTTTTTCCCAATAATCTGCATTATTTGTGTTTGGAGTGCCTCCAGCATAAATATCTGACAGCCATTTAAGTTTTGATGATTTCCAATGAAATGGCATTTTATCAATCCATTCTAATTTACTGTTTTTATAGTTATTATACTTATCCATTAATTCAATAGTTCTTTTATCAATTCAACTATTCCCTTTTGATTGCGAGTACCGAATTCCAATAATTCAATTTCGGCTTTTATCTTAGACGATGGCCTTAAAGGTTTATGCTCATAAAAATATTTGGTGAAATTTATTTCATAGCCAATACGAGTTTTGTCAAAGTCAATCCAGGCATCAGGTACATGAGGTAAAACTTCTTCCATAAAATACTCTTCAATGTCCTTTGCTAGTGGGATATTTTCCTTGTCTCTTTTATTTGAATCGGCTTTAATATTTCCCTTTTTGTCCAAAATTGGTCTTCCCTTTTTATCATATTCTGGTTGTTCAACTGTTATTTGGTAGTAACCAAAATCATTATTTTTGAATATTTTAGAATGTTTTCCTTCTTCAAAACTTGAGTAAAGTTCAAGAATTTTTTCAACGTGTACTGTGTCAATTTTATTGCGTTTATTGCCTAGGCTTCGCTTCTCCGGTTTGGAGAATCCCTTTATTCCAGTTCCTTTATCTTCTACAACATTGGCATTAATCAATTGTACTTTTCCTCTACGATTCTTCGGTTTATTATTACTCAGAAACCAGATATATGTGTTAATCCCAGTATTATAAAAAAGATCCTTTGGCAATGCTATAATGCAATCTAACCAATCGTTACTTATAATCCACTTACGGATATCACTTTCTCCACTTCCTGCATTACCTATAAAAAGCGGTGATCCGTTCGTCACAACGGCAATTTTTCCTGCTTCAAGCTCCATTTTACTGATCATGTGTTGCAAAAAAAGTAATTGACCATCACTGGTGCCAGGTAAACCCGCATAAAATCTACCAGCGGGATTTGCACTTTCATTCCTAATGAAGTCTGCATCCTTACTCCAAGTAACACCATATGGCGGATTGGCAAATTGATAATGAAAGTGTTTGTCTGGAAACCGATCTTCAGTAAAAGTGTTGCCATGCCTAATATTATCAGCATTCTCACCAGTAATTAGTGCTTCGGATTTTGCAATAGCATATGATTGCTCATTTATTTCTTGGCCATAAGTTTTTATTTCAGGCTTATTTTTACTTCTGACACACAACTCATCGAGAACATAATTTTTTGCCAGATTTATCATGCCACCTGTTCCTAAAGTTGGGTCATAAATTGTTCGAATAATTCCTGGTCTAGATAGTTTCTCTTTTTCTGTACTAAAAACAATCTTTATCATGAGATCTATTACATCTCTAGGAGTAAAATGTTCCCCAGCAGTTTCGTTACTTTGTTCATTTGAAATACGAATTAATTCTTCAAAAATATAACCCATGTTATGATTGTCAACTTTATCTGTGTGCAAATCCACTAACGAGATCGCATCGATCATTTGATAGAGCAATTTGTTTTTGACTAAACGCGCTATTACCTTATCGAACTGAAAATTTTCTATAATATTTCTTACTTCTCTATTAAAACCATTCAGGTAGTTATTGAAATCAATTTCAATAGTCTTGGGGTTTTCTTTTAGTGATTCAAGGGTGTGTTTTGAAGTGTTATAAAATTGAAGACCTCCAGCTGCCTTACGAAGAATGGGATCTAACTTATCTTCACTTACTTTTTCTTTAAAATTATCATACGCATTCCTCACTTTTATGTTAACTGGATCGAGGATACAATCCAATCTTCGTATTACAACGAAAGGAAGGAGTACATCTCCAATTTCATTTTTCTTAAATACATTCCAAAGTACCTTGTCAGTAATTTGAAAGATAAAGCCTACGTCTACTTTCTCTTTCTTATTGTTCTTTCGCGTCATTGTTACTTGTTTGCTCTAATTGTATATTTTATTTTTAATATGAAGCTGTTAGCTTTTACCTTATTTGAAGGCTAAATAATTTGATACTTTATCTCCTTCAAAGCTATCGGCGTTCATTTCATCGAGGTTGTTTTGAATGTCCTTAATCAATATCATAGATAAATCATGATTGTCTTTATTTGCCAGGCTAGAATAATGAATTTCTCTGCCTTTTGTTTCCTTGGAGCCATTAGCTTTAAAATAATTAAATGAATCCCCTGAATAGACACGAAAGTAGTTCGTGCATACTGTTCTGTCATGTTCGGCAAACGATTTTATTCCCTTTTGATCTCTATATTTTACCAATGTCAAATTTGGTTTTACTCCGGTTACGTTTTCAATCGACGTTTTAATCAAGGTTTTCAGATTCGAATAATCTATACCGATTTTATCTAGATTAGTGTATATGACAATATTCACTCTGCATTTACTTTTCGCACAAAGACTTTTTAAATAAGTGACTAAATTCGATTCTATTAATGACGGATCAGCCAAAATATATGAGTCAATAAATATTATGTCTGTAATAGAAGTTGATAATTTATCCAAATCAGCCCACCTCTTGAATTCTCCGTCTCCAATTTTCAATTTCTTGTCAAAAAGATAATCCTCCTGCAATAGAAAAATTTGGTTGAAAATCTCAAACTCTTCGCCTGGTTTACCAATAAGAATTGCACCCTTTGCTTTAAGAATATCGATTCGTTCATCGTCTATTAAATAGCATGCCGAGAGTTGTTGGGCATTGAAATTATTATAAGTATTTGATTTTAAAGGTCTTTCAGGAAACATGGTTTCTTGAAAGACCTGAACATTAGTCCTACCTACTCCTGATGTAAAAAGATTAAACCACGCCATTAAACCTTCATCTGCCGCGATTATTTCCTTATTGAAATTGAAATATGAATTCAACTGTTTTTGCATAGCTCTAATGCAATCATTGTAGCGAATATGATGCTTATTTGAGATTAGATTTTGAATATTCTCTTTGTCTATATATAAGTCCATTTTACAAAAGATTAAGAGTTAGAATGGATGATTCATCATAAAATCCCTTCCCAAAATCATCGGTAAATTTACCATCAGATCTATAATTCATTTTCCATTGTTTCATTTCTTTATCGAAATAAATAACGCAAAAGGGGTTGTCATTAATTTCGTTTGCATATTCATTTAATTTAACGAGTAATTGGGTTTTTCTTATCAGATATTCGGAGTGAGTTTCAACTATAATGTTGATTCCGTATTCCTTATAAACTTCATGGAATAAATCGGCAAGTTTACTTTGTAAAGCTGGGTGCAAATTCAGTTCTGGTTCTTCGATTATGATTGTATAGTCGTTTTTATCTTTAAGCCTTCTGTGAATTATAGTTGCTAATCTCAAAATCAACAGCATTGCTTGGATGGAACCCATACCTTTATCTGCCAAAGGAATCTTTAACCCATAAGAAGAAATTAGAACTTCGTACGCTTCTCCGGCATGCATTTTGATCTCAAAGGAATCACCTATTTCAAACTCATTTTCCTGCATCCATTTTACAGCAAAGCGGTAAGCAGGTTGACCAGGTAGAACTCTTAGCTGTACAAAATCACTGATAGTTTGAGCTAAGGCATTTTTTTTATCACGAATAGAAAATAGAGCCGACTGCTTATTTAACGTTGCACCGAGGTAAATGAACGAAAGAGAATTTATTTTGGAAATTAAATCTGATCTAAATTTTTCAATTTTAAATTTACTTTCTTTAAATGCTTTATAATTTGCAAACTCTCTCTTTGGCTTTGTCCCCCTTTGGATGTCATGATATTGCATTTCATATTCTGAACTGAACTCAAAAATTGCTTCTTCTATAATTTCATCTAAGCCGGTTTTTGTATAAGTGGTATGTAAGCTAAAATTTTCTTCTGTTACAGATTGAGAGCTAATAATAGTTTTGAGATCCTTGATTTTTGTCTTGAAAGATTTCAATTCAGAATTAGTCTTAATATACTCCTTAGTGCTCTTATTCTTTATTGTAGAACGATGCTTTTTCAATTCACTTTCTTGTTTTAGCAGTAGATTGAGTAAACCCTCATTCTCATTATTAGAAGAAAAGTCACTTCTTCTTTTATTTTGTATTGAAACCGATGAGCTGGTCGGTGAGATCTCAATTACAAATCCTTGCGATAAATCTTCTATTTTAAGGCACTGAACATCAACAACCATGCTTTCTGCTTTACCAGATACACGTATTAAAAATTCGTAATGATCATAATCAAACTTAAATTCAATAAAATCTTCTTTAGCCGCTCGGGATTTCGCTCTTTCATATGTCACAATATTAACATCTTCAATGTTACTTTTACTAAAAGAAAAAACACTTACAGTTTCTGATTTCAAATAATCGGAAATCAATAGCAACGCTTTAACCACTGTCGATTTACCAGAGTTATTTCTGCCAACTAAAAAATTGATGTTATTGTATTCGATCCCCGGAAAATTAACAAATCTCCTAAAGTTTTTAAAGCCTATTTTATTCATTGTAAAGAGTTTTTTATATTTACAATACCTTGATTATTTTCTACTATTTGTTGCAAGGAGTTCTTTTGGGTCGACCTTTAGAATTTTTCCAATCTCGAACAAAATTTCAATACTAGGTTGCCTTCGATTTTGCACGTAAGAATTTACCATATTGTAGCTCTTACCTAATTTTTCGGAAAGCCAAGTTTGAGTTTTACCCTGTGATTCGAGTACTTCTTTAATTCGGTTCATTTTTCTTTGAAATGCGAGGGTAAATGTAAGAAAATATGCTAATATATCTCACAAAATGAGATAATTAATTGATGAGTTATTGTTGATCAGGTCACAAATCCAGGGAGTGAAGCTGAGAAACGGCAGAAACTGAAGGAATTCCGAACTCGGTAATTGTCCAAATTCTCAAATTAACCCCAATTGTTTTGCAATATCCTGAGTAAATTTTGACATAGGGCGTTTGTGAATTTCACTTTCTTTAATATACGTTCCTACCAGAGTTCGCAAGTAGAGATTTGGATGTAGATCTAACTTGGAAAAGGAATTCTTTAATGCCTGACGGTTGTATGCATCGTACATTTGGCTTTTTGCGATCAATTCTTCGATGACATCCTTTTGAGTATTATAAATTGCCTCTATGCCAAAACTGTGTTGAAAATCATTCCCAACGGGGCCGAATTCAAATTTTAAATCATTACTGTCTTTTGTCAGTAGATATTTTCCGATTGATCCCTTATCTAATTTAAAAGTAAAAACAGATTTGCTAATCTTATTAACATCAGTTGAGTAGAGATCAAACATTAGGCTAGTTGACTTGCTTTTCTTCCGGTTGCACGGAGCACATGAAGGATAAAGGTTGAACGGAAAAATACTTAGAAATGGAAAAAGATCCTTCGCATGGTAGTGATCAACATCAAATCTTGAAGAAAATAAATTGCCATTTTGCACTGTGCTAACTGTCAGAATTGAATTACAATACACGCATGTCTTTATTCCAACTCTTTCAAAATATCTTGGGTAAAAAATCCTCCGAAGACTTTTGTAACCGAGTCTTTCTAATATTTCTTCTTTCAACTTTTTTGTCTTTCCGGAACTTGGTGGAATCGGTCCAATTCTAGCCTTCAAAGTTTCAATTTCCTTTGGTTCAATTAAAAGTAAACTTGGCTTTTCGAAGAGTCTTATTATTGCACTCAAATAATCTCTTTCCTTCTTATTCATTTTAAACCCTGAATTCTCTAGGTCGATTAGCTTTCGTAAGGCCGTCTTTCTTTGATTTTCAAGGTCAGTAAAGAACTCTCTCTGAATCGAAGCAACTGTTTCTTGGTTAATGGCTATCATCTAATTGCGATATTGGTTCCCTAAATACTTCCTCATAGAGGCTGCTTATAGTTGCAAACAAAAGTGGTTCACCTATTAACTCAATAATTTTTTTGCACGCATTTTGTGATAATTTTTTTTGATGGATCGGTATCAAACTTTTTTCTAGGCGTATAATTTCTAACCTTGTTTCTATATTTTTTAACTCTTCTTTGGAAGATCTCAGTTTTTTGGTCTCCAAACTCTTTTCGTCCAAACTTAATTTGACACTGCGAAGAGAATCGACAACATTATTTATTTTTCTCCTCGCAAACTCGCCAGTAAATCCATTTTCTAGAAAAAAGTCATTGTGCAGTAATTGATGGATATTTGCTCCAAAAGTCTGTTCATTTACGTAAGTAGGTTTCCCATCAATCAAACGCAAGATATTTGATGAGGGCAGATCAGATAAAATGAAAGGAGAATGAGTAGAAAAACAAACATTTAGGCCAGATATGTGAAAAATATTAGTTGGATTTATCTTGTTCAAATATGAAATGAAGTCAGAAATATATGTTCGTTGATATTCTGGGTGGAAATAGAGTTCTACTTCGTCGAATAAGATATTGACATAATTATACTTATTATCTACACCCTGTTCGAGTCTTTCGAGCTTGCGATTGAAAACAGAATTGATATTTATTAAATGGTATACTATGGTACTTGTTGAGAAGATTTTTTGTTTTTCTCCTGAACTCATTTCGTCAAAATAACCCTTGTCGCTAAACTTTAGTCTTGTCTCAAAAAAAGACGGTGGAATCAATTCTATAGTTTTTAAATTTCTATCTGGATTATTTTCTTTTATCTTCTGAATGTTTGACACCAACTCGTCAATTGGAAATTTGAATGATCTTTCGAGATTCGAAAACACCCGTGGAACATGATTATACTTCAACCAATTTAAGGCTTGCCTGATTTTAAATGTAATATGGCTTTCATCATTACATATCTTCTTGACAAGACCGGTAATTTTAAATGAAACACCGTCATAATACTTTTTGTAAGGATCATATATAGTACAAATTTTAATTATTTTGTTCAATAAGTAAAATTCAATCGTAAGCATCTTATTACTCACTTTTCTTGCATCATAGTCCTCTCTGACATACCTTTTATATAAAGCGGCTAAAAGTCGGTCAAAGTTCTTAGCCTTTTTGCCTTCAGGAAGACCGTCGATTTTACCCCAATTAATCGACAATTCTAAATAAGACACTGTTTTTCCTGGAGCTATATTCCTCAAACTATCATCGCTTTTATTGTTTCCTAACGGCTCGAGAATGTTAGACATAAGACGCTGAACTACCAAATCATTTTCAACATTTATATCAATATCACCTTTAGTTCGCTTTGGATTAATAACTAGTGGTGTTTGGTAGCCGTCATTTTTGTGTACAACATAGTCTAACCATTTTCCCATTTGAAGTGAATTAAGCGAGTAAGCGGAATAATTAACCGCAACTGTATAAAAAAAATATTCGCGTATAAAATTTTTGGTATCCTTAAGAAGGCTTGATAAATTGAAATTACGTTTGCTGTTTGGGTCCGGACTCGACAAGATCCGGAATTTAAATGGAGAGGTGTTTAGTTGAGCGTTGTCGACGCTTCGATTACTGTTAATCGTCAATTCTATGATTTGGCCATCCTTTTCATAGAAAAGCTCAAGTTTCAAATTTTCTATTGATTTTAGTCTTTTTTTTTGAGCCGGCAGTTTTTTGAATACTGACGCACTAACCCAATTGATCTCTATGTCGTTATTATAAGTTAGTATTCCGGCATATAATGCAAGCTGGTAATTAGCCGCGTAAATCAGATCAAGTAAAGAACTTTTGCCTGCTCCATTTTTTCCAACGATAGCAGAAACTGAAATAAGTAATTCTTTTAATTGATATCCTCTATCATCTAGCCATTCTATATTATAAAGGTCCTCTATACCAGATTTAGGAGGGACAACTTTTTTAACTTTAGTTTGTTTTTTACTATCAAAAACGAACTCATAATCTTGGTAAAATTTATATAATCTGTTTTCTTCAAGAATTTTAAGCAATCTTTTATTACATCCTTTTAGTGGTCGTATTGCTAATAACTTAAATCCCTCCATAACTTCTACCGTTGATTCCAATTTTTTCAAAATTTCACTTCCCGCACTCATAACAGGGCAAAAACAACTTTTCCTTCCCCTGCTTGATTTTTAAATCATTTGTGCGGACTACTTGCTGACGCTTGTTACAGTTTGCAATAATGTCGACCACCCTGCATTTCAAACCTGGAGTGTTCAACGCGCGTTTAAATGAATTCAAAGAATCATTCATCATTTCTTCACTTCTATGATAGTCTTTGAACAAAAAGTAGTTGTCATTGTCTATTTTAAATACACCAACATCTTCAATGGTACCAAGTGATAAATAAGTGTCAAAGAGAAGGTTTTCATCTGACACTATATCGCCAATTTGATACACCCATTGACGATCTCTGTTAGCCTCATATATACTGTCTCTATTGTGTTTATTATCCATGAATTCTCCTACTTCGTCATCAACGGTATGGTATAATTCTGTGCCCGCCTCTACATTTTGTGCAAATTCGCTTTTTTCTGAACTCGTTTCTGTTGTCGCGGCTTCTTCTTCTCCTGGAAAGAAACTACTTAGATAAAGTGAGGAGGCAGTGACAATTGCTAGCACCAAAATGTGTATGGGTAAACTATACTTTGCGGCGCCAACTTTATTAACGACGGACTTTATCAGTTCAAGTTTGATAAGTGCGAGCATAATTGCTGCTGTACTTCCAAGTGCGATAAATAATTCCATAAGATTCGAGAATTTTGACGGCCTTAAAAAGAATATTATGACTCATTTAGAGTTTAATCGGCTAAAGTAAACCTTTCGAATCAGAATGTCAATGTGGAAACTACGGTATTTTAACTGCGGAAACTACGTTTTTTTACTTCATAGTTCATTCATTCCGAAAGTGTTATATTTGGACATACGAAGACCGACAAGCAATGGCAAAGACGACATTTTGGGATATTATTGAATTGACAATAAAAAAGGTCGGAACCCCTCTTTCCGCAAAAGAAATATGGGATAAGGCCAATGAAGTAGGCACGCTTGGTGATTTTAGGACAACAGGTAAAACTCCTTGGGCCTCTATAGCCGCGTATTGTTATACAGATATAAATCGTGGAGGTGATACTTCAATGATTATCCAGACAAATGAAAGACCGGCACAGTTTTTCCTACGTGAACTGCTGGGTACTGTTGACTTAAAAAAGGTGCAAAAACAGAAAGATACTGAAATTGCAAAAGAGGCAGAACAAAAGGAAAAGATCGAAGCCAAAAAATTTCATGAAAGAGATTTACATTGCATTTTATCAGGGTTTGCTTTTGGCGATCCTCATTTTAAAGCACATTTGAAGACAATTCATCATGAAACTTCCAGTAAAGGTTCCACTGGACAAAATGAGTGGTTACATCCAGATCTTGTTGGCATTTATTTTCCTTTTAAAGATTATAAACGAGAGACGCTAGAAATACAAACTCATTTAACCATAAGCTCTATCAAGCTGTTTTCGTTTGAATTAAAAATATCCTTGAACTTTACGAATCTCAGAAAATGTTATTTTCAAGCGGTATCAAATTCCAGCTGGGCAAACGAAGGCTATTTAGTGGCTATAAAAATTGACGAGGACACCGCATTTAGGGATGAGCTCCGACGTTTAAACAATGCTTTTGGAATCGGAATTATTAATCTTAATACAGAAAACATTTTTGAAAGTGAGATATTATTTCCCGCACATACAAGACCAGCGATTGATTGGGATACAGTCAATAGGCTTGCTAATGAAAACTCTGACTTCTCCGATTTCTTAAAATTTATCAATGAAGATTGCAGACTAGGAAGAGTTAAGAGTGAATATGACAAAGTTTTATCCTTAGAAGACTTAACGAAGTATGTTAAGGATAAAGGAATAAGCATCGGATTATAGAAGCGCATGCCTTTATACGACCATTTTTCGGATAATAACTTTCCGGCTGACAAATTCTCTTTCATTTCTTATAACGACTATGGTCCGACAAGAAGATTTGCATTTCGGCAGATCGTATTTGCAGCCTAATTCATACAACACATTAAAATTGGAGGTACAAGGAGTTGGTTTTATGTAGCGCAATACACTAAATAATGGTAAAAAGCGCAGTGAAAAACTATGCCCAAATGGAATGCCATTCTACTTTATTAAGTGTTAATTTATTTTTACTGATTAGACGTCAAATAATTAAATATCCAATATTTAATAAAAATAAGTGCATGAAATATTAATAAAAATACATGCATATTGAACACCAATTCACTACTTTTGCATAAACAAGAACGATATGGCCAGGCTAACTGAGCTAAAGTCACGCTTAAGAAAAGGACAGGTTTATCGAAGAGAGGATCTGAACAAATGGTCTAATGCTGTAGATAGACATCTTGATAAACTTTTAGAGGAAGGGTTTTTAGAAAAACTTGCCCAGGGATTGTATTATGTCCCTAAAACATCTGTATTTGGAAATGTTCCGCCGGATGAAAATGTTTTGATACGTGGCTTTCTGAAGGATGATCGGTTTTTACTTGTTTCTCCAAATTCATACAATAGCCTTGGCTTTGGGACAACTCAGCTCTACAATATAAAGGTTGTTTATAATTGTAAGCGGCATGGTAAATTCAAACTTGGGAATAGGGAATTTGAATTTCAGCGCAAGTATGATTTCCCATCAAAACTGACCCAGGAATTTTTATTGGTTGATTTAGCGAATAATCTGGAGGAACTGGCTGAAGATCGCGAAGAGCTTTTAAGTAAGCTTCTCCATAAAGCTTCTCAATTACCGTCACAAAAGGTAAAAAATGCCGTGACAAAATATGGCACCATAAAGACTAAGAAACTTTTTAGGACGGTTTTAAAATAAAGAAATGCGCACGACCGATTATTTTGCGATCATAAAATTTTAGATTAAAATTCATGCCATAATATGACACAACATGGAATTTTACTGGATTCTAAAATCTTCCAAAATCCGATTTGAAAGTTCACCCATCAATCTAACAAAGCTTTAATGTCTTTTATTAGTGTTTTGTTCGAGATTGCTCCTATTGCGCGTACAAAACGGGACAAATTCAAGGATTTTGAGTTTGTCCCGTTTTTATTTTGTTCTCAAGGCCTACCGGTTCAACTCAATTTCAACATCACCGAACAAATCTTTTGAAATTTTGAATTGTTGGTTTCCGATCGTTAATTCTTTTTTATTAAAGTTTTCTACGTGATTTTTATTGACTATGGTCGAACGATTGATTTTTATAAAACCGTCACTCAATACGTTCAAAAGTTGTTCAACATTTGATCGGTGCAAAAAGGGTTTTTCTTTATTGTTAAAATGAATTAACATATAATTGCCTGAACTTTGAGCAAACAAAATAGTTTCTTTATTAAACTTGTACGTGGTTCCTGCTTCGGTAATAGTGACAAAATCTTCTTCAACGTTATCAAATACCAGGCTGACCAGTGCAAACAAATCAGATTTCCTTACCGGCTTGGATAGGTATCCATACGGTTTACTCCTGAGCATTTTTTCAATCGTGCTTTTATCTGAATGAGCTGTTAAATAAATAAAAGACGTAGCATATTTATCCTGAATGTATTCTCCTAGTTCAATGCCTTCAAAACCTTTTTCCAAACGCACATCCAATAAAATCAAATCAAAGTTATGTAAAGAGAGTAGTGTAATTGCTTCTTCTTTTGACTTGGCCAAAAGTATTTTATCTATGCCAAATGAAATTAATTTGTCTTTATGATTTTCAGCCAGAATTACTTCGTCTTCAACAATCAGAATTCTTTTATTCTTCATAACTCATGATTAAAGTTAATTGGGTGCCTTTTTCGAATGAAAAATTCACCGTGGCATTGATTTGTCTTGAAAATATATCAATAATACGCATCCCGAAGCCGCTTTTGGATGACCCGTTACCGGCCCTCATCCCTACACCGTTATCGCGCATGATCAGGACTAAGTCAGTTTTGTTTTTATGTAAATCAATTTCAATTTTGGGGTTTGAAATTCCGTTGAAGGCATGTTTAATTGAGTTAGTCACAAATTCTGTAATAATTAAACCAAAGGCTGTTGCAGTTCTTGATTCTACCTTAATGGGTTCACTGGTCAATTGAACCTCTAATTTATCTTCATGTATCAGACTATCTTTCAGATAAGACAATAATTCAGGGATATAAGTGCTTAAATCAACGGTGGTGATATCATCTTGCGTATAAAGCATTTGATGCACCAATGACATACTTTCAATGCGCAAACTGGCATTTTTTAATTCTTCCGTTTTACTTTCTTCAGGTAATGAATTAATTTGCATTTCCAAAAGTGAGCTGACAAAACTCAGGTTGTTTTTCACCCGGTGATGCACCTCTTGAATTAACTCGTCTTTTTGCGTATTTCGTAAAGCTAAATCTTTTGTCAATTTATCGCGTTGTTTTAAAATCCTGAATAGAAAAAGTGAAATAGCCAACAAAATAATGAACGCGATAATGACTAACCACACGATGGTTTTTGTTTGTTTAAGTTCACTTTTTTGAGTTTGAACCTGGCTGGATAACACCAGGTTTTGAATTTTGGTTTGCGATTCCTTTTCCTGTTGTTTTACTTTCTCAACCTGTTCGGCGACGTCGCTTTCAATTCTTGCCAGGTCCAGATAATAAAATTTACGCAGATACTCAAATGCCGTTTCAAAATCCTGAATGGTCTGAGCCTCAACCCAAATACTCCTGTAGCATTCGGCCAGATCGTATGTAGGTGCTTTTTCGAGCGCTTCAGTTTCTATTTCAAGGAGCCCTGGAATTATTTCAGAATTATTGATTTGTTTATGTGCATACATACGCATACGATTCATTTTAACGTGCAGAAAATCCAGAATTAGTTCCTGTGAACGAAATAATTCTTCGGCTTTACGGTAATAGAAATCGGCAGAGTCTAAGTTTGGAATGTGTTGGTAAGAATAACCAATTTCATTGTAGCTGATTGCGAGATAATATTTTTCATTGTATTTGATACATGAGTCAATACAGCGGTAACTTGTTTGAATAGACTCTGTTGTGTTATTTATATTTTGAACAGAAGCTAATCTGTTCAGGTACCTGATAGTAAGAACAGGATCGCAGGACTGATTGATCTTCAATAAACTCTCTGCTTTTTCAGCTTCTTTAAAAGCCAGATCGATCAAATCAAATTTTCGATAGTATTCAATTAATTCGATATGTGTTTCTATCAGGAGACATTCCCTTTTTGTTAATGTAAATTCTAAAATAGCCCTGTCAAAAAAGAGTTTTGATGCTTTTGGCTGGAGTTGATATTTCAGGTTGATTGCTTTGGCAAGACTAACTTCTCCTATCAATAAATTATACTCTGAAGGGGGGATTTCGTCAATTAGCTTTTGGGCTTCGTCATACTTGCCTTCCCGGTTGTATAGCTTGCTCAGGTAGCATTTTAACCTGACCTGATGAGGGATATCTTCTGAAGAATTTTGAATTTGCCGTAGAATAAATTCGGTTTCTGCGGTAGTAGTTTGTTTGACTGAATCAGGTACATGAATATTTCCATGCGCACTCCATGCACAAACCAAAACCAACAGAAAAGAACTCACGATTGATTTCAAACCGTCTAATTTATTTCAAAGATAATAACTCGTTAGAATTGGTATCTGTTATGTTATCAATACCTTAAATTCTGTGATGAAAAAAATATCCTGGGAATAAGCTACCTCTTGCGCATTGTTACGCTGTCTCAACGTTGCGAAGAGAAACCGCTGCTTGAAAAATTTTTTCGAATGGCGTGAGCAGATCATTTCGTACCATAAAATGAAATGTTTGTACCATGATTTTTTTTTTCGCAGAATTAAAAGTGACTTTTGGGAAACTAACGTAAACTAATATAATGATGATGAATATGAAAAAATTAATTACGCTTTTTTTAGCGCTGACCACCGCCGTTTTTGTTGGCGCGCAACCGGGGTCAATTGACCTGACCTATACAACGGGAACCGGTTTTAATTCTTACGTTTTCAAAACGGCAATTCAACCTGACGGAAAAATAATTGCGGTTGGAGCTTTTTCAACTTTCAACGGAACAGCCAGGAATGGTATTGCACGGTTGAATACAGATGGAACGCTGGATATGTCTTTTAATCCCGGAACAGGATTTAACAACTGGGTAACAGATGTTAAAATTCAGCCCGACGGAAAAATTGTCACCGTTGGAACATACTCTTCTTTTAATGGAACGGCAAGGAGCCGTATTGCAAGATTAAATGCAGACGGTACACTTGACACTTCTTTTGATCCGGGCACAGGTTTCTCATTTGATGTAAGAGGCTGTGATTTGCAAGCGGATGGTAAAATTATTGCCGTTGGTGATTTCACTTCATTTAACGGCACATCCAGAAACAGAATCGCAAGAATCAATACAAACGGCTCATTGGATACGGGATACGATCCGGGAACTGGTTTTAACAGCAATGCCATGACGGTTAAAATTCAACCGGACGGTAAGGCCCTTGTCGGGGGTATTGGATTTACATCTTACAACGGGACTACGGTAAATCGAATTGTCCGCCTGAATAGTGATGCCACTATTGATGGTAGTTTTAACTCAGGTACAGGGTGCAACTCCACAGTTGCCACATTCGCTATACAAGAAGATTTAAAAATTATAGTAGGTGGTAGTTTTACTACGTACAATGGTACTTCAATAAACAGAATTATGAGGCTGAATAATGACGGAACCATTGACCCGTCATTTAGTGTAGGAGCAGGAACAAATGGTGAAATAAGAAATGTTCAGATTGCTTCAGACGGAAGTGTCTTTCTTGCCGGTTTATTCACGATTTACAATAGCACTTCGGCCAATAGAATTGTAAAATTGACCTCCGATGGATCAATCGACGCAAATTTTAGTACCGGTACTGGCTTCAACAACGAAACCAATTGTATTTCAATTCAGCCTGATAATAAAATAATAATCGGAGGATTTTATACCAGCTACAACGGATCGTCTCCAATACGAATTGCGAGATTGGGGAATTGCGTAAATACCTACGCAACCGATTACCAGACTTCATGTACTGATTACACCTGGATAGATGGCAATACCTATTCGTCAAATAACACTACAGCTACCTATATTATTCCAAACGCCACCGGTTGTGATAGCATCATCACATTGAATTTATTCATCAATGCTGTTTCTGATGAAACGGTTTCTACCCTGACACCAACATTTTGTGATAACGGTACCGGAACTATTTCTACCTCATCTTCGCAAACAGGCGTAAATTATTTTTTGAGAAACGATTCAGATGATTCAGTCATTGATGGACCTATTGCAGGAACAGGATCCGGACTTGATTTTTCAACCGGATCGATCAGCACAACAACATCTTATAATGTTTACGGAGAAACAATTGAAAGCAGTATTACATTTGATGGTGTGGATGATGAGGCAACTGTAAGCGGTGTTGATTTCAGCGGAACTTCTTTTACTATTGAGTTTTGGGCAAAAAGAAATGCACTCACAGGTAATGACTTTTTCATTGGCCAGGGAGGCATGGTTACAAACCAGGGTTTACACATTGGTTTCAGACCGACAAATCAATTTACGTTCGCTTTTTGGTCAAATGATGTGAACACGCCGGCTTATACCGATTTTGACTGGCACCATTGGGCTGTCACTTATGACGCCGGGTCTAATCAGAGAAAAGTCTATCGTGACGGAATTCTGGTCGCTTCTGATATCGCTACGAATGATTACATGGGAACTGGCGATTTATATTTTGGAGACACGCCATGGGGTGGTTCAAACAGTAATGGAAACATGGATGAATTAAGAGTTTGGAGTGAGGTAAAAGAGGCTGGTGAAATTCAGAATCTGATGAATAATTGTATCACCGGCGATGAAGCTAATCTTTTGGCCTATTACACGTTTGACGAAACTGCCGGCGCAACAACTTTTGCAGATCAGTCATCAAATGGTTTTGACGGATCTCTTGTGAATATGGACCCGGCTTTAGCGTGGGATGTTGCCGGAATTGATTGCGGATGCTCGTTAGAAATGACGGACATCACCACCATTACAGTAAATTACTCGACAACCGGAACAGATGTACAAACCCAATGTGACCAATATACCTGGATTGATGGGAACACCTACACCGCTTCAAATAATACGGCAACACATGTTTTAACCAATTCGGTGGGTTGTGATTCTGTTGTGACTTTGGATCTGACAATCAATTATGCCAATGCTTCAACCGATGTTCAGGCGCATTGCGACAGCTATACCTGGATTGATGGAAACACCTATACAACTGACAATAATACGGCCCAATTTACACTGACCAATATGTCAGGTTGTGATTCATTGGTTACTTTAAATTTGACTATTACTACTACTCCAACAGCAGCCGCAGTAAACAACGGAGATGGAACACTGTCAGCTACGGGTTCAGGTACTTACCAATGGATTGATTGCGGAACAAATGCACCGGTATCGGGCGCTACATCTGCAACTTTTGTACCGTTAGTAAATGGAGATTATGCTGTTATTGTCACCGGAGGATCGTGTGATGACACATCAGCTTGCGTGACCTATAACAGTGTAGGAATTCATGAAAACCCAGTGGCTTCAATTGTAGTTTATCCGAACCCGACAAGTGGATTGTTTAACGTCCGTTTTGGTGCAGAAATGAATGCCGTAACAGTTCAAATCACCAATTCAGTGGGACAACTTGTTTATACTGAAAATGTGGCCGGTGTTCAATCAGTAGATTTGAATTTGGAACAAGCCAATGGAATTTATTTCGTGCAGGTTTATGCTGAATCAGGTTTAATTACAACCGTAAAATTGGTAAAACAATAGTTTAAGTTAATCCAGATACAAAAGAGGCTGTCCGCATTGGTGGATGGCCTCTTTTGTTTTTGACCGGCCTAAATTCATCTCTTAATAGGCGTGAGGACCCACCAGGCCGGACAAGATTTTTTGCCATTTGTCCTGACTCAAACCACATAATCCGGATTCTATAATTGCTCAAAGCGGATCGTTTTTAACGTATGACCGCTTTTAGAAAAAACCGGATAGCTTGCACCATTTTTTGATTCGATATTCCTCTCATCTATGTTTCTTTCGCTGATAATGCGTTTCAGGATATTTTGAAAACAACTTTTTGATTCAATCCTGAATATTTACTGTTCAAATCCCGGCTCATTTTGGCTCAGGTCGGGCATACCCCCCCGCGGAGTTAAAAAAGCACGTGACTTAACAATGAGCCTGATAAATAACTCGGAGCGCAGCTCCTGTTGTAAGGGGTTAGCGCAGGATGGATATCCTGCGAAGCCGGAGTTGAGTTTTTTCCGTTTTTATTTTTCTCCGAATCCCTTTGTATTACAGCGATTGTAGAATACCGAAATTACCAAGAAAAACCGCAAATAATGAAAATTTTTGCCTGGAACTGACATTTTGGCTATTTTAGTAAAATATAAGTTTTATTCTGTCTAAAGAGCTCGTTACAAATCAGTTTCAAGAAATTGCTCAATCTGAAATTATTTCGTTTGAAGGCTATTCTGTATTTCTTAGAAAGGATCATATTATTCAGCTGCACTTCAAAACCGGTTTTTCAGGGGAACTTGAGGATGCGATAAATGTTGTTGATAGCATCAAAAAATTGGGCAATGGAATCAGGTATCCCTTACTTGTAATTTACGCCGATGATAATTTATTCAGTAAAGAAAACAGGAAATACGTTGCCAGCAAAGAAGTTTCCAATTATGTAAAAGCAGATGCGCTTGTTATGAAAAGCCTTGCTTTAAAAATAATAGGAAATTTTTACTTGAAAATTAATAAGCCTTCACGTCCTACACGCACGTTTTTTGATGAAGAAGCGGCCGTTAAATGGCTGAAAGAATTCGTTTAGTAAAATGTCAAATCTTTAAAAAGAGGTTTAGGATCAAGTCCAGCTTCACTTCCCTATACAAAAAACCAGCATTCACACTCACACTCTCACCCTCACGCTGACTTCCCTTTTCTCCTCAAAACCGGTAAAAGAAACTCATGTTCCCTTTAGCCATGATATCAGCACCGCCGCCTTCTAAGGGGTTCATGATACCTACGGAAAGGGAATAGCCCAGACCAAAGCGTTCCCTGAAATTTAATTTGATTCCGGCGGTGGTGTATACACCGAGGTAGTTTCTGTTTACTTTTTGCCAGGTGTAGTTGCCGTATTGATCATAGGTTGATCCGTATGAAAATTTATTCGAGTACATGAATTCAGCCCCGGTAAAAAAATTCAGTTTTTTGCGGCGGTAGGGGTAGGCAAAAAGGCCAACTCCCGTTTCGATGACATTGGCTGTGTAATGAGAATACAATGAATAATCAAGGCCGACCCGCAGCGGAACATAGATTGAAAAATCCCTTTTAGGAAAGAAGTATTCGTAATCAAAAGACACATTTCGGGCGAGAAGATCAATGTAGTTGAATCCAATCAGGTGATTTTTTGAAAGGTCGGCCATTTCATTCGTGATGTCCTTAAACTCTTCGCGATAACCGTTTTCAAACTCAATCAGTTCAATTTTTGACTTGGGCACCACATAAATGGCCCCATCGCCGGTTTTTGTGTAAAGCTGATACTTCACTTCTTCGGCTCCTACTTCAAGGACCTTTGCCTGAATAACGGTCCCGTTTTTCAACAATACCTTGTCCTGGGCAAATGAATGGATAACCACGTTAAGCAATAAAACAGATAACAGTGCTAATTTTTTCATACAGATTGGGTTTTAAGTAATGAATGTCCGAATTTACAAAAGGTAACTATTTTGTTTACGCTAACTATTAATGACATAATCAGTTAGTGCCTTGCCATTTGGCAAAACAGAGAACGCCGGTAAATCAATATTATTTTACTGGAATGGATCAATGTTTAAAGTACTTTGCTCACACCTGCATTTGCAGGCAGCCTTTCAAAATAAGGCAAAGTGCCGGAATGTTTGTATTTTTAACTTAAACAACCTTTTATGCAGGCAATAGTAAGAGAACAAAATTTCAAAACATTCAGCTGGATTAACATTACGAATCCTTCTGAAGCAGATCTTATGACCTTGTCTGCCGATTATTCGCTCGATCACGCCCTTGTGGCAGATAGTATGCAGCACGGGCATTTGCCGAAAATTGAAGTGACCGAAGATTATACTTTTATCATTCTTCGCGGACACACCGCCGCAAAAAATGACGAGGCAACTACGGTGGGTGGGCTTTCAAATAAAATTGCCTTTTTTATCCGTAAAAATCAACTCATAACCGTTCATAGAGCCGAATTTGATTTTTTGCTGAATAAAGAAAAAGCGTATAAGTACGTTGATCAGCTGCTTCTTGAAATTATTGCAGATTTGGTAAATTCTTACACCGAGCCACTCAGAATGCAGTCTGAAAAAATGGATGAAATAGAACAAATCATTTTTTTAAAGAGTCAGTCTAAAATCTCAGTGAAGGATTTATATTATCAAAGAACCAAAGCACGGGTTTGTAAAAAAATACTGCAGATGATGCAATCGGTTCTTAACCAACTGCATATTTCAGCATCTCAGAAAATGCTGCTTGAAGATACCAGGGATACGCTCACGGACACCATGCTTCAGTATGACGAAATTGTTGAAAACGCTCAAAACCTGCTCAATACCTATCTTTCAATAACCTCTCAAAAGAACAATGATGTGATGCGGCTGCTGACCATTTTTTCTGTGTTTTTTCTTCCACTGACCTTTCTGGCGGGTATTTATGGAATGAATTTTGACAACATGCCTGAACTCAAAACAACCTATGGGTATTTTGTCGTGTTGTTTGTGATGGTCATCATCAGTCTGCTGATCTACGTCTGGTTTAAATGGAAAAAAATACTTTGAGTTTATCTTGTTTCAGTGAAGAACTATTTTCTCACATAAACCCTTTTAACTTCTCCAGCACCTCTGCTTTTTTTCTGCGGGCTACTTCAAACACTTTCCCGTTTTTCAGCTGAATGCTGAATGGGTCACCTTTGGTGTATTGCATAATGTAGCTCACATTCAGCATAAGTTGTTTGCTGATTCTTACAAAAAACGCGGCAGGTTCAAGGTACTCTTCAAATTCGCGCAGGGTTTTGGCGGTGGTAAAAATTTCACCTGAATTCAGGGTAAGTTTTGAATAGCGGCTATCACTTTCAATGTAAACAATGTCTTTTACTTCCAGAATTTTTACATTTCCGTTGCTATGCACCGCCACTTTTTTTTCTGCCGTGTCCGGTTGTATGTTATGAAGCAGGTTAATGATCAGCGGCTGATTATTTTTTTTAGCAAGAACGTTGGCAACTCCTTTTTTAACAGCACTTTGAAGATCACCTATTTCTACCGGTTTCAGAATATAATCCAGCGCACTGAACTTAATAGCATTGATGGCATATTTGTCATAACTGGTTACAAAAATAACCTCAAACGGAACCGGATCAAATTTTTTGAGCAGGTTAAATCCGTTTGAGCGCGGCATCTGGATATCCAGGAAAATTAAATCGGGTTTTACGGTAGTAATCAACTCATACGCGCTTTCAACATCTATTGCCATTCCGCAGAGCTCAACCTCAGGGCAAAATCGTTGAATTAATGCCGCCAGCACCTCACGGCTGTTTTTTTCGTCATCAACAAGTATGGATTTTATTTTACCTGGCATATACTTAATTGGTTAAGGGCAAAAACAAGGTAACACGCGTACCGGAGGGTTGTCCGTTTTCAGTTGTCAGATCGGTTATCTCTACACGAATTCCTTTATAATCTCCCATCTGACTGATAACATGTACCCGTTTTTCAGTCAGTTTCATGGCAAGTGGCACATAGACCTCTGATTTTCTGAATTCGCGCGCTGCAGCACGTCCTATTCCGTTGTCTTCAATAATTAGTTTAACCAGGTCGTTTTCAATTGAAATGTCCAGTTTCAGTAACCCCTTGCGGGAGTTGTTCAGATTCATTAAGCCGTGCCATATGGCATTTTCGACATAGGGCTGAATAAGCATGGCCGGAATTTCAATACTGGTTTGTTCGGCTTCGTCAGATACCGTTAAAGCGTAGTCAAATTTATCCGCAAACCGCAATTGTTCAAGTTCAATATACAGTTTCAGCGTTTCCAGTTCCTGCTGCAATGAAATGGTTTTTTCGCCGGAATTGTTCAGCACCATGCGAATCAGTTTACTGAATTTGGCCAGGTAGTCATAGGCCTCTTTTTCATTGTTTTTGAGAATAAAATTCTGAATACTGTTAATGGCATTGAAAATAAAATGCGGGTTCATTTGAGCCTGTAAGGCGGTGAGTTGTGATTCTGCAATCAGTTTATTGATACGTGTTTTTTCTTCTTCTTTTGCACGGATTTTACGAATGATGAAACGAATCGTAAACACAAGTAACAAAATTATTCCTGAAAAAATCAAAAGGTAAAACCAGGTTGTCAGGTAGAACGGTTTTGTGATGTTAAATTGAATAAGCAGGCTTTCGTCCCTCGTGTTTCCCTGGGATGAAACACCGTTTATGCGCAGCTGGTATTTTCCGGGTACCAGATTTTTAAGTTCCAATACATTGCCGGTTACCCGGTCAGCCTGATTTTCTGCACCGGTCAGTTCATAAAAAAAAGCGGGTTTATTTAGTTTATCAAAGGTTAAAATGTCAAAATTTAACCCAATCGAATTTTCATCATACGGTATTTCGTAAGGGGCCTGCTGAAGTGGGTATTTTGTGTTTTTGGTATAAAATTCGCGCAGGTGAATTTTGGGTGCTGTTTCAGTCCATGCTGTTTTTTGTGAGAATCTGAAAAGCCCGTCCTGGTTTGAAAAATAGATGTACCCGTTGTGGATTGCCAGTTTCACAGCTCCTCCTGAAGGCAGCCCGTTTTCAGTGGTGAATGAATAAATTGCCGGAACCCCGCTGTGCATTTTTAAACAGTGTATCCCCGTTTTTGAAGTTACCCACAGGTTTCCGTTTTCATCTTCGTCGATTTCAAAAAAAGAACTGGCCTCAATTCCCAGAAATGAATCAATGCGGTATGCCACTTCATTTTTAACCTCAAAAAGTCCTTCGTTTTTTGTGGCAATAAAAATTTTTCCGCCACGGGTTTGTTTTATGTCATTGACCCGGTTATGAATGCCTTCTGTTTTTTTAAATGTTGGTTTTTCAAGGTCAAGCATAAATAATCCCTGCGTTGTACCAATCATTACCTGCCGGTTTCCGGTATATTCCACGCACGTTCCCCAATGTGGGAGCTTGGCAACTGTTTCTGTTTTTCCGGCGCAAAACTTCACAAGTTTGGTTAATGAGATCGCGTACATGGCTGAATCTTCTGTTTCAAATCCCTCGATCAATGGGTATTTAATATCCTCCGCGGTTTGCGGTAATGAACTCCACGCTCCAAAACCGGAAAGGGAAGTATAACAAGCCGCTTTTCCAAAGAGGTAGAACCCTTTTTTTGCCGGATAAATGTACCGGAAGGTTTCGAGGGTGTCCGTAACTTCTTCAATTTTAAAAAGCGTAAGTGTATCGGCAATTCGGGTAATTGATTGTGATCCGGTACCGGCGGCAAAAACCGCCGAACCCATTACCTGAAGCAAAGACAGGGGCTTGTTCAGTTCTTTGGCATTCGTAAATGATTCAAGGTATAGATGATTCAGGTATAGAATACCTTTTCCAAAGGTAGAACACCAGATATTTTCTTCACGGTCCATTATTACACTGGTAATGGTATACCCCTGCAGGTAAAATTTTTTGTGTGACAAATCGCTCAGGTCCGGAAAATGATACAACCCGGCAACGGTTCCAACCCAGAGACCACCGTTTTTATCCGCGTAAATACTCAGAGCTCTGTAATCCAGTCGAATGGTTTCTTTAACCGAATTTTGTTCCAGAACAGTAATCTTTTTTCCGAACTGAAAAATGGTAAATTGATCTTTCTGAATCACCCGGTTGTAATAATCCAGCATGTCTCCCTCGCAATAATCAAGTACAACGGTTTTTGATTTGCCGTCAGAAATCAGGTTGATGCTGACACTGTCCGGTATTTCTGAAATGAATCTTTCCCGGTTAAATACATGGCCATTGAGCGGAATGCTGGTTTTGCTGTCAATCTGGTAAGCCATCCAGCAAGAAGTATCTACGGTTTCAACCTGGTTTAACCTGCGCTCACTTATATCATAAACGAATGTATGCAATCCTGAATTCAGGTAAATGTCGTTTGACGCTGAAAAATCAATGGCATAGGTAGCCATAAATGGTCCGACACGGTTTTGATAGTCGCTGCTAAAGGGGGCTTCGAAAAAAATGTTGTTCCGGAAAACATAAATCCGGTTGGTGGATGTGACCATCCAGATATTTCCAAGCGGATCTTCCTCCATTGCCTGCACGGTACCCGATACTGTTTTTTCATTATAAACTTCGGTTGAATTTCCGTTTAATCTGCACAACCCCGCATCAGTCCCTATCCAGATATAGCCTTTGCTGTCCTGGAAAAGGCAGAAGGCACTTTGCGAAGGAAGATCCAATGTGGTGAGATTGACAAAATTCAATTGCTGCGCTGAAGTCTGTAGCGCAAAAAACAGGTAAAAAGCAAACGGTATGTAGCTGAGCAGATTCAACTTTAAGGCTGGTGTAAAATTCTTTCTGAGAACAAGAGTAAGGTGTTTTTGTGTAATGGTAATGCAAAGGTACGTGATTGTGCTAAAAATGTAGTATGCGGTTAGGCCTCCCCTTTACCGGATGCTAATTTTGCTGGCGAATGCCGGGTATGGGACACAAATTAAACCGGTGGATTCGTTTCAGGTTGTTACAAACAGAAAGCTAAAAATCAAAGGCAATGAAGCAAATAGAAAAGGGATTACAGATTGTATGTGCATGGGTTGCGTTACATGGAACACAAACGTTTGCACAGGATTTGTTTTATCAGTGGGGCCTGGGCTTTGCTGATATGAATTACGTGGAGCAAGGCGGAGAGCTTGATGCTGCGGGTAATTTAATCACGTTCAGCTGTTATAACGGCACCCATGACATGGACCCAACGGCTGGCGGTGACGTGATAACTCCTGCCGGCAGTTATGATTTTTTTCTGGCTAAGTATGACCCTGACGGTCTATTACTTTGGAGTCATGGTTTTGGCGCTCCACCAAATGAAATTGTGGGTGATGTAACAACCGACAGCGATTTGAATATTTACATAACGGGCCATATACAGGGTGGTCCGGTAGATTTTAATCCAGCTTTTCCCGGTACAACAGTGCTTTCTTCTTCCGGCTTGTTTGATTCTTTTATCGCCAAATATAACCCGGACGGTGAACTGATCTGGATTAAAATTATCGGAAACCCGACTTCAAATGACAAGGCACTGTTTATTGACATTGATGACAACCTGAATGTTTATATATCCGGGCTTTTTATGGGAACAACGGACTTTGATCCATCACTGTCCAACACCTCTTTAAGCAGCACCCCGGGCTTTAACGATGTTTTTGTTGCGAAATATGACACCAGCGGAAATTTTGTTTGGGTAAAGCAAATTACCGGCTCTGAATATTACGAGCTGAACGCCATGACAATTGACAACAACAATGATCTTATTGTATCAACCATTTATACAACATCGTCTGATTTTAATCCATCCGGTGGCGGAGATGTACATACTGTTCCGACCGACTATGCACCAACCTCGCTGACAAAATTTGGCTCAGACGGAACGTACCTGTGGACAAAAGATTTATCCGGCAATGCACTAACGGCCTGGTTGGATATAAACGATATGAAGACAGATGCAGCGAATAACATTATTATTGGCGCATACTATGAAAATAATCCTGATTTTGACCCGTCTGCCGGAGTGGCTATTTTTCCTTCAATTCCCGCTTCCGGTTGCTTCTGTTTTGCCAAGTATGATGCAAATGGAAATTATACCTACGCAAAAACCTTTGGCTATGGATCGGTCACTTCACTTGACCTGGATGCTGCAGGAAATATCTACCTGGCGGGAGTTTATAGCCTGACGGTTGATTTTGACCCGTCGACCGGAACTCAAAGCAAAACATCAAACGGTTTGGCAGATTTGTTCCTGGCTAAGTATTCGTCAGTCGGCAATTATGAATGGGTTTATACAAACGGAGGAACGGCCCAGGATGTACTTATGGACGTTGAGGTAAGCCCGGGCGGAAGTATCAGGGTTGTGGGGCATAATGAAAATCCGGCAGTTGATTTTGATCCGTCTCCGGCAATACAAACACTGACCATGGAGACCACTGGAACAATTGCTTCTTTCTGGGCACGCTATGATCAATGTCTGGCAACAACCGCAACTGATGTTCAGACAGCCTGCGGTTCTTACACCTGGATAAATGGTACAACCTATACCGCTTCAAACAATACCGCCACACATGTTTTGACAAATGCAGAAGGATGTGATTCAATTATAACATTAAATCTCACGATCAATCCCGTTCTTGCATCGTCACAAACACTCAGTATTTGTTCGGGTGAATCGGTCACGGTTGGTACAAGCACATATTCCACAAGCGGCGTTTATACCGATGTGTTAACGGCCGTGAACGGATGTGACAGCACTGTAACAACTGATTTGACTGTTGGCGCTGCTATTTCGGGCTCACAAACACTCA
>JACPUU010000005.1 GCA_016192075.1 Bacteroidota bacterium
CGGAACGTGGTCTCCAGCAATAGATAATACAGCAACCACTACCTATACCTTTACGCCAACCGCGGGCCAGTGCGCAACCACAACCACACTAACCATTACGGTGAATCCAAATGTAACACCAACATTTGCTGCGGTTGCTCCAATTTGTTCAGGTGATGCATTGGCAGCTTTGCCAACCACATCAATCAATGGAATCACCGGCACCTGGTCACCGGCAATAGATAATACAGCAACCACTACTTATACCTTTACGCCAACCGTGGGTCAGTGTGCAACCACAACCACATTAACCATTACGGTGAATCCGGTTTTCAGCAGTACAGAAAATTTCCAAATTTGTGCCGGATCAAATTATACCTATCCGGACGGAACTACTTCAGTCAATATTGTGGCAGATGAAACGCATATTTCAGTTCTGGCCGCTATAAATAGCTGTGACAGTTTGGTAACAACAACTATTACTGTTGTAAATTCAATGACGGGTACTGAAAGTGCAGCCATTTGTTCAGGTTCTGATTACACATTTCCCGATGGAACAATTCATACCGGTATTCTTTCCAACGAATCGTATGTTTCAACACTGACCTCCGTTATGGGTTGTGATAGTTTGGTAACAACCAACATTATTGTTAACCCGGTATATAACCTGGTAGAGAATACACTGATTTGCGAAAACACAACCTACTTTTTTCCGGATGGATCCAGCCAGGTCATTACTGCAAATACATCGCACATTTCAAATCTCACCACCGCTTTGGGCTGCGATAGTAGTATCACCACCAACATCACCATGACCCCGGTTTACGCAATTACAGAAAATGCAACGGTTTGTGAAAACACCAATTATTTATTTCCAGACGGAACAAACCAGGTTATTACCGCATCGGTTACCCATGTGTCAAGTCTGTTTACCGCTTCTGGCTGTGATAGTGTAGTTACAACAGTGATTACCATGAATCCGGTATATACGGTGACTGAAACAGTGACTATTTGTGATGGTGACAACTATACTTTCCCTGACGGAACTGTACACGCCGGAATTACAACCAATGAAAATTACACCTCTTTCTTTTCTAGCATTACCGGGTGTGACAGTATTATAATTACCATGCTGGAAGTACAGCCTTTACCAAATGTTCTGGCCGGTGCAGATCAGCTGGTGTGTAATGGTGCATCGGTTACACTTTCTGCCACAGGAGCAGCTACTTATTCATGGAGTGGGGGTGTAGTAAACGGAGTACCGTTTATGCCTACACAGTTGTCACAATCATTTACCGTTACCGGAACAGATAACTTTGGTTGCCAGAATTCAGACGATGTGTTGGTAGATGTGAATCCGGAACTTTCTCCTTTTTTTACGTCAGATGTTACTGCAGGCTGTGCGCCATTGACGGTGTCATTTGAAAATCTGACATCAGGTGGTCAGACCTGTCTTTGGAATTTTGGAGACGGTTCTTATTCATCAGACTGTTCAGGACCTGTTTATACGTATACCAATCCGGGATCATTTGATGTCACGCTTACCCTTACAGATAATGCTGGTTGTACGTTTACCAATACGCTGTTTGGCTATATTACAGTAGCCGGCACGCCGGATGCTGCGTTTTATGCTGACCGGTATGTGGTGGATGATTTGGATTCTGAAGTGGATTTTACCAATAATTCAACCGGCGCCAGTTGGTATGAATGGTATTTTGGAGATGGTACCGGTACTGATTTTAATGAAAACCCAAGCCACATTTTTCCAACGGTGGCAGAAAATGGTACTTATCTTGTAACCCTGGTGGCTGGTAATTCTCAGAATTGTATGGATACAGCACAGGCATTAATTACAGTCAATGATGTCATTGTGTTTTACGTACCCAATGTATTTACACCTGATGGAGATAGTTTCAATGAAACCTTTCAGCCCGTTTTCACTTCTGGTTTTGATCCGTTCGATTATCACCTGATTATTTTTAACCGCTGGGGAGAACTTATTTTTGAATCATTCAATGCCGCTGTTGGCTGGAGCGGAACATATTCAGATGAAGGACTTGTGACAGATGATGTGTATGTGTGGAAAATTGAATTCAGGGAGTCCATGTCTGACAAGCGCCATGATTACCTGGGGCACGTCACGGTGTTGAAATGAGGGTGTGGCTATGAGCTGGTGTTTGATAACCTTTTGTTAATGCGGCCATAACGTTCATAACGCAAACCTGCCGTAAATTTGTGTCAGACAAAAAGAAAAACCAACTATACGAACTTTCGAGAGAAAGAGGATTCCACACAGTGGGTCCTCTTTTTTGTTTTTGGTTAATTACCGTGTTTGAGAATCATCCCAATCTGGCCGGCATGATAGGCGGTGTGAGAAACAATACATCCCAATGCTTCTGATTTTGTTTTACTGCCAAATTCTTTTGTGGTAACCAAAGTATCCCAATCACTGTCTTGTTGCAATTGAACGGCTTTAATTAATACGGCTATACTTTCCGAAGTGTAGATTTTTAGTGCTTGCAGGTTTGTCCATTCGCCGGTATCTTTTTGAGCAATTACAGTGCTTGCGTGAACTTTTATGTCGGGTAGCTGAAATACATTTTTAGCAAAAAGAAACTCAACATCACCAATATGCCGGATTAAAAAGCCAATACTGTTGGGAGCTGGTTCCAGTTTCCGGGTAAGGTCGTTTTCCTGAACCTGGTCCAGCAATTTTGTGAAACGTGTTCTGCCTTCAACAAGCAGTTTCAGGTATTGTTCAGTAAACATAAGCAGGCAGGTTTTGAAAGATTAGTACTCAAACTTGTATCCAACACCCTTAACGGTTATAATATGCTGGTCGCCGAGTTTTTCACGCAGTTTACGAATGTGCACATCAATGGTGCGGTCACCCACAATTACCTCATCTCCCCAAACAGATGACATGATTACGTCACGCAGAAAAACTTTTTCGGGTTTTGACATCAGTAAAGCCAGCAATTCAAATTCTTTGCGAGGCAGGGCAAAGGGTTTACCATCTTTAATAACCAGGTATTTTTCCTTATCAATTTCAATGGTGTTTTTTGGGTCTGGTGTAGCCGGTACAGCAGATGTTCCTTTTTCTTTCCGGCGCAGCAATGCTGACAAACGACTGATAAGCAGTTTAGGTTTAATGGGCTTGGTAATATAATCATCAGCCCCGGCATCAAGCCCTGCAATTTGTGAATAGTCTTCACCGCGGGCTGTCAGAAAACAAATCATGGTAGAAGCTAGTTCGGGCAGTTTGCGCAGTTTTTCACAGGTTTCAATGCCATCCATCACAGGCATCATCACATCCAGTAAAATCAGGTCGGGCTTATACTGCCGGGCAAGTTCAATGCCGCGCTCCCCGTTATCTGCATCAATTACAATGAACCCTTCTTTTTCAAGATTATACCGTATTAACAGGCGGATATCAGACTCGTCATCAATGATCAGAATGGAATGACTCATTGCTTGAATTTTTAGTAAATGTAGCTAAAAATACCTGTTTAACCGATTTATTCAACGGCCGCTGAGGTAAACCAATCAAAAATTCAATTGTACCTGAAGCCGTATTAAAGAGCCAAATTCTGCATAATTGGTGGTAAAATCCGTGTATTTTCTGTCAGAATAAACGTAAACGGCGGTAAGCTCAAAGTTTTTGTAAGGCTGCCATTCTACACCCGCTTCAAACTCACGCACCAGGTAATTTCTGGCATCTTTTTCTAGTTTTTTTCCACCCTGGTAATATTGGTACCGGGCAAACGGAATGAAGGATTGTTTTTTGATACTGGTTTTGTAACAGAGTGTCACATATCCGCCTTTGAGCGGTGCAACTTCGATAGAATCTGTCTGGTCATTGTATGTTGGACCCATACCTACGGTATATTCAGCCTGAATACCAAATGGTTTTGGATAAAGCACAAAACTTCCGGCTGCTCTTTTATCGGTATAATTCAAACTTGAATTTGTTTTGACACCGGTACTCAACAAATCTTTTGGCATAACATACTGCCCGGTATAGCCCATAACTGAAAATTCAGTAATCTGGCTCTTGATACGAATTGGGTAAGTCAGCCTGGCTGCTGCGTGCAGTTCATTGTTAAGCTCTACCTTGTTGGCCGTTTGCCCGTTATAAACACCTACTGAAAACAAACCGTAATTGCCTGAACCTTTCAGGTCATTGTCTATAATCTCTTTATAGGTTTCAATAACTTTTTTGGGTGTATACATGAAAAAGACACCCATATCACGTTCATTGAATGTACCACTGTTCATTGCATCTGTCCGGTCAATGGTCAAACGCACCTGGCTTGATTGAAGGTTGTCAAACCCATACGGAATTTTACTTTGCCCAAAACGGAATTTGTAGACATGACTTTTGTCAAGACTCAAATCAATATAAGCATCACGCAGCTGTGCAAAATGTTGCCCGGTTGCTGAACCTGAACTTACGTTATTGGCAAAATCAGTTTGCATGTAAAAATAAACCCGCGGGTGAACCTGGCCGGATATAACCAGACGTGAACGTCTTAAAAAAAGGCCACCGTTGTTTCCCCAGGATTTGTCACACTGATCACAGCGCAGATCAGGGTTGGTTTCTCCCAACCGGTTGTAACGCACCTGTGCATACCCTTTTACCGAAATGGCATCATACCATTTTTTGGTTTCTGTTTTTGGTTTTGTGCTGGTTGTGTCTGTCTGTGCTGAAACAATAACTGAAGCAGACAGGCAAAAAATCAGAAGGGCGCAATTTCGTAACATTGAATTTTTAGTTTTAAAAAGTGCCACAAAGTTTCATCTTACTTAAGATATAATTTACATAAGACATCCTTTCTTAACTGTTTTTTAATATTGAAATGACAAAATTTTAACCTCAGTTTTGCCCCACTTTGCCTTAGTATCAATGAGCTGTAAGCTGTAATTTTTTTATAAAAAATGCGCTGATTTGGAAAGGACGTTGAACCGATCCGGAATTTTTCTTAACCTAATCTTAACATTCGATTTTGGTTAAAGCACATACTATTCTGATATTTTTGGTGGTTCGTCAAAAAACTAGCTGTGTTGCGGATTGTTTCGATTGTAGTTTTGCTGCTTCTTTTCACCGGGAATTCCTATGCCATAGATACAACACGAATAGTAAATTCAAATCAGGATTTATACAGCAAACGTGATTTTATTCACCTTTCTGCACAAACAAACGGTAACACGGTATTGGTAAAATGGGCGCTCAGTTATGATGCGTACCAGCATTTGCAGCCGGGTCATTCACTGGATATTCGTTATGCAGAGGAAACAGAGATAAAAGGAATTGAAACCGGTTTAACCAGTGATCATTGGATTTTAAAATCGGCGATTGCCGTTGAAACAAATGAATTTCAATTAACCGGCCTGAAAGGAGATGTTTCGTATGTGTGCCAGGTTGGGCTTAATAATGGCCGTGAAACGGTTTGGTCTGAACCGGTTAGCTTCAGAACAGAAGGCGGCTGGGGAATTTTAAGTATACTCATGCTCATAGGCTCATTGGGTTTATTCCTCTACGGTATGAAAGTGATGAGTGAAGGTGTTCAAAAGGCGGCCGGGCAACGAATGCGGTCTATTTTGAATACCATGACAGCCAATCAATTCAAGGGTATTTCAACCGGATTTTTGACCACCGCTCTTATTCAGTCATCCAGCGCAACAACGGTTATGGTGGTGAGTTTTGTCAACGCAGGCCTTTTGAACCTGAGACAAGCCTTTGGTGTGATTATGGGTGCCAATATAGGCACTACCATTACCAGCTGGCTCATCGTTATTTTTGGTTTTGGAAATTTTAATGTGTCCACATTTTCCCTTCCGCTTTTTGCCCTCGCAATTCCGTTTGTTTTTTCAGTAAAAAGTCTCCGCAAGTCTGCGGGTGAATTTATTATTGGGTTTGCGCTGCTGTTCATGGGGCTTGAATTTTTGCAGCAAAGTGTGCCCGATCTGACCAAACAACCTTACATACTGGAGTTAATTCAATCATGGTCAGGGGATGGTGTTCAATTTGTTTTGATTGCCATTTTGATCGGCACCATAATTACCATGATTATTCAGTCGTCCAGCGCGGCAATGGCAATTACGCTGATACTTTGTAACCAGGGTTATATACCGTTTGAAATGGCAGCCGGTATGGTTTTGGGTGAAAATATCGGAACCACCATTACAGCTAACCTGGCGGCCCTGGTAGCAAATACAGATGCAAAACGGGCTGCGCGGTCACACATGCTTTTTAATGTCATTGGTGTTACCTGGATGATTCTTGTCTTCTCCTGGTTTTTGAAGGGAATTGAATTTGTGATGATTCAAACCACCGATTGGACCGCACCGTTTGATGACCCGAAAGGACGGATTATTGCGTTGTCTATTTTGCATTCATCATTCAACATACTCAATGTACTCTTGTTAGTCTGGTTCACCAAACCTATTACTAACCTCGCAAGTCGCCTGGTGCGCAAACAGGTGAAAGAGGAAGAGTACCGGCTGGAATATATTCAAACCGGCGTTTTGACAACCCCTGAACTGGGCATTCTGGAAGCGCAGAAAGAAGTGGCGAAATATGGAACCATTGCTGCGCGCATGTCTGAATTCACCAAAAAATTACTTTCTGAACAGGATAAAAACGAGCAGCAGAAATTGTTTGACCGAATTGAGAAGTACGAAGAAATTACAGATCGTATTGAGCTTGAAATAGGCAATTACCTGAGTAAAATTTCAGAAGAAGATTTGTCTGATACCTCATCCAGGCATGTGCGTTCTATGTTGAGCATTAATAATGACCTGGAACGTATAGGTGATATCTTTTTTCAGATGTCGAAATCCATTGAACGCAAGGGCGATGAACGCATTTGGTTTACACCTGAACAGCGCAATAACCTGTTGGCTATGTTTGTGCTGGTTGATGAAGCATTTGTGGTAATGAATGAAAACCTGGAAGGTGAATTCCTGAAAGGGGATTTGCAAAAAGCCATTCGGTGTGAAGAGAAAATAAACGCAAAACGCAATGAGTTGCGTTCAGCACATCTTGAAAACATCGAAAAACAAGAGTATAATGTCAAAAGCGGCATGGTTTACAGTGACCTGTTTTCGTCTCTTGAAAAAATAGGTGATCACATCATTAATGTATCTGAGGCTGTTGCCGGGAAGATGTGATTTTTCTCCTTCAGTGTACTTTGAAAAGTTACCCCACCCGTATGGAAGCAGGATTTAAAACAATTCCCTGCATGAGTTTTTCAGCCGTCTGAACCATGGCATTGGTGTCATAGAAGCATTCGTGATACAGTTCATCCTGCGTGCCGTGGTTAATGAATTTATCCGGAATTCCAAGGCGTACAACCCGGGCTGAATAATTGTGATCTGCCATAAATTCAAGAACAGCAGAGCCCATACCACCCATTACACAACCGTCTTCTACGGTAATTACTTTATCAAATTTCGAGAATACTTCGTGCAGCATTAATTCGTCCAGCGGTTTTACAAAACGCATGTCGTAATGCGCGGCTGAAATGTTTTTTTCAGCAAGTATTTCAATGGCCTGGGTGGTGTAATTTCCAATGGCGCCAATGGTCAAAAAGGCAATGTCAGAACCATTTTTTACCTTACGGCCGGTACCAATTTTAATTTCTTTGAACGGGGTTTTCCAGTTGGTCATAACACCGTTTCCGCGTGGGTAGCGAATTGAAAACGGACCTTTATTTTCAAGCTGGGCCGTATACATGAGGTTGCGCAATTCTTCTTCATTCATTGGTGCTGAAACAATCATGTTGGGGATTGAACGCATGTATGAAAGATCGTATGCACCGTGGTGTGTTGCACCGTCAGCACCTACCAGGCCACCGCGGTCAAGACAAAAAACAACGTTGAGATTCTGGAGTGCAACATCATGCACCACCTGGTCATACGCACGCTGCATAAACGATGAATAAATGTTGCAGAACGGTACGAGGCCCTGTGTGGCCATACCGGCAGAAAAAGTAACCGCATGCTGTTCAGCAATTCCAACATCAAAGGCGCGGTCAGGCATTGCTTTCATCATAATGTTCAGTGAACAGCCTGATGGCATGGCTGGTGTAACACCCATTATTTTAGAATTGGTTTCTGCCAGCTCTACAATGGTGTGACCAAAAACATCCTGGTATTTGGGAGGTTGTGGTGATTGCGGTACAATTTTAATGATTTCACCGGTTTCTTTATTAAAGATTCCCGGGGCATGCCACTGCGTTGCATTACCAGCTTCGGCAGGGGCATAACCTTTGCCTTTTTTGGTAAGAACGTGTAAAATTTTTGGTCCCGGAATGTCTTTCAGATCCTGCATGATTTTGACCAGTGCAATGGAATCATGCCCGTCAACCGGCCCAAAGTAACGGAAGTTCAGCGATTCAAAATAATTGCTGTGTTTGAGCAGTGTTCCTTTAAGTGCATTGGAAATTTTTGAAGCAATGGTTTGGGCGTTTGGCCCGAACTTGGAAATTTTCCCCAGCATTTTCCACACGTCATCTTTAACCTTGTTATAGGTGTGTGAGGTGGTAATATCAATCAGGTATTCTTTCAGCGCACCTACATTGGGGTCAATAGACATGCAGTTGTCATTCAGCACAACCAGCAGGTTTGTATCCTGCAGGCTGCCCGCGTGATTTAATCCTTCAAAAGCAAGTCCGGCGGTCATGGATCCATCACCGATAACCGCTATGTGATGACGATCTGATTTTTGGTAGTTGTTGGCAACAGCCATTCCCAGTGCTCCGGAAATAGACGTGGATGAATGGCCTACACCAAAGGTATCGTATTTGCTTTCACTGCGTTTTGGAAATCCGCTCAAACCGCCTTTCTGACGGTTGGTGTGAAAAACAGCACGGCGGCCGGTTAAGATTTTATGCCCGTAAGCCTGGTGCCCTACATCCCATACAAGTTGATCGTCGGGCGTATTAAAGGCATAGTGCAGTGCTACCGTTAATTCCACCACGCCTAAACTGGCTCCAAAATGTGAGTTCCCGATTTCAGAAATAACATCAATGATGTATTGACGGAGTTCTTCTGAAACCTGCGGAAGCTGATCAATGGTCATCTTGCTGCGCAAATCAGTTGGAAATTCAATTTGAGACAAGAGTGGGCCGGCCTGGTAATGCGACATAGAAACGGGTTCTGAAGACAAAAGTACAAAAACTAACTACTACCTGTAACGTTTTCAGGCCGAAAGTGTTTGGCCGGGTTAACGTTTTTTGTGATTGTTAACTGATAATGTGCAGGTGCTGAGCTGTTTGTGGAACTATGAGAGGTCCCCACAGCCGGGGAATCAGGCTGGGTTAATGAGATCAAGCAGCACCAGGTAAAAATCACGTTTTAGCATTTTGGATTTAAGCCAGGCATAGTAACTGATGGCCTGTATATCTTCCTGTGCAATGTCAATCCACACAAAAGAGCTTTCCACTTTCTCAATAAATGCAAGGGAATGCACCTGTTCCGGTTTATCAATAAGGCCTTTTACGAGTTTGAGAAAAACACCAACACGTTCGTATTTGCGTATTTTCAGCAAATCACGGTGGCTCCGTTCCAGGGCAGTAATGCGGTCATAAGCAATGTCAGATCTTCCCAATTCATATTGAAAGAAAACCTCAATCAGATTTTTTTTCAGGCGCCACTCAACACCCATTATTTTTTCACACCATTTGTCTGTATGTCCCAGGTTCAGCAAAATTTTATTGGCCGTTTTATAGTCTTTGAGTTCAAAATAATAAATGGCCAGGTTGAGCTTGGAGTTTAAAATTTCAGGGTTTGTTTTCAGGTCTGACTGGAGCAGCGATTCTAAAATAGAAATAGATTCCTGTAAATGACCGCTGAAGTTTTTGCAGGCTGCCTGCAGCATCAGGTAACGTGGTTTGAAAAGGGTATTTAATGATTTAGTTGTTGTCTGCAGGGCTTCGTTCATCATTTCAAGATATTCCAGGGCATCGGCAAATTTGCGGTTGCGGTAAAGGGTATGGCAGACAAAATAGAGCATGGTAAAAAATTCTGCGCTGTTGTTTTCAAAAAAATGCGATTTCCTTAGTCGTTTAAAACTGGTTATAACAAATGCTTCAAACGAGTAAAATGTTTTTTCAGCAAGCACAACGTTGCGGGTAAGAACCACAAAATCATACAGCAGCCTGGGCCGGTTAAAAATGGTATCATCCAGGTCAAAGCGCACCAGCAAGCGGTCAATTACTTTTTGCAGATCAAGGTCATGTCCCTGAATTTTTACTTTTTCAAGCTCCCGTTTAACAAGGCTCCCGACAATGCGTAAACGCTCTTCTTCCTGCGCAAAGCCACTTGCCTTCAGACGCCGCGCAATCAGTTTATCCAGTGAGGTATCTAAAAATTCAGGGTTGAAATGAACAATCTCCAGGTCGTAGATCAATACCAGCTGCTGGTTCAAATCGGCTTTTACGGCCATATTTTCTGACCGCAGCAAATATTTCCAGGCCAGGGCATTTAACTGGTGATCAAAAAGTGATTTTACCAGGATCAGATTTTTGGAAACAAGGTTTTCAACCGACTCATCACGTACGGTACTTTTGCTGTAAATAAAATCATGCAAGTGACGCACCAGGCGTTTGCGGATACTGTGATACGCATTCTGTGCTTTTTTTTCAGATTTCCGTTCTATAAGTCCGCCCGCTTTTTGAATGCCGCTTTGTTTGGCAATCTGGTTAAACAGCAACAAATCTTTCCGGTTTTCCCTGAACCGGCTGCGATGAATAAACTGCCTGAATTCTTTTCGTTCGGTGTCTGAAAAGGACCCTATGATCAAACTCAACTCATCCATTTATAAAATACGGTTTTAATATACAAAACTAATTAATTATTAATTATTTAGTATATATTTAGGCAATTATTAAAAATACGTTTTTTAGTGATTTTGAATAGCTTGAATGCCAGTGGCGTTTTAGCTTTGATTTGAATTTTAAATTCATTCTTATGGAAAATGCGTTGATCTTTTTGATCGGATTGGGAATTCTGATTTTTCTGATTGTAATCAGAAGTGAATTCCTGAAAAAGTTTGAAGTATTGAATAAAAATTTGTTTGCGATACACAAACAACTCCGGCAGCTGGAATCTAAAAATGAAACAGCCGGGGTAAAAGAAAAGGCGGTGAATTTTAGTTCGCTGGTTGATACACCGGTGAAAGATAATTCGCTGGATCTGTCGTCACAAAGCCCTGTGGTGGAAATTCCGCCGGTGAAAGCAGAAACACCAAAAGTTACTCCAAAAGAAGAAACACCGCTGGAGAAATTTCTGAAGCAGGATATTTTGAAAAAAGAGGAAAAACCAATTCCGGTTGTTAAACCGGCAGAAGTAAAAGTTACGCCGCAACCTGTTTCAGAACCTGTGCAAGCTCAAAAGGCGCCCGCACCAAAATCAGCCATTGACGTTGAAAAACTAATTGGTGAAAACTGGCTGAATAAAATTGGTATCGGAATTCTGGTGATCGGAATCGGCTTTTTTGTGAAATACGCAATTGATAAAAACTGGATAGGTGAGTGGGGTCGCCTGGGTATTGGAATTGCTGCGGCATTGATTATGGTTGGTATTGCACACTGGCTGCGTAAAACGTACCATGCTTTCAGTTCAGTACTGATTGGCGGTGCCATTGCCACGCTTTATTACACCATTTCCATTGGATATCATGATTACAAATTGTTTTCGCAGCCGGTTGCGTTTTCAATTATGACCATTATTACATTGTTTGCTACGGTTATGGCTATCTGGTACAATCGCAGGGAGCTTGCCATTATTGGGCTTGTGGGTGGGTTTACGGCACCGTTTATGGTTGCCGGTGAAACCAATAATGCTGCTGCATTTTTTACGTATATAGCCATACTGAATACCGGTATGCTTGTTTTGAGTTTCTTCAAAAAATGGACCGAACTGAACCGGCTTGCGTTTGTTTTTTCAGCGCTTTACCTCACATCATGGATTCTGATGAACTGGCAGCACCCCGAGAAAATTTTTGGCACCGCTATGACCTTCCTTATTTTGTTCTTTGTCCAGTTTTTAACCATGAATCTAACGTACAATGTACTTCGTAAGGTGCATTTTAATACCTGGGAATTTATTCACCTGCTGGGTATCTCGGCGTTATTTTATGGGTCTGTGATGTATGTACTTCACATGAGCGGACACGGTGATTTGAAAGGCGTATTCACGGTTGCACTGGGTACTTTGTTTACGGTGTTAACCATTCTTTTCAAGCGAATTCCTGGCTCTGAAAACAACCTGGTGCTGCTGCTTTCAGGTAAAGCAGTTACCTTTTTAACACTGACTGTTTTTATACAATTCGACGGGTATTATGTAACCCTTTTCTGGGCGTTGGAAGGTGTGATTTTATATTGGCTGGGATCAAAGGCAAAAATGAATCTGCTGAAAAACACGGCATTACTGGTAACAGGTATTGGTACCCTTTCCTTGTTTATGGTCTGGAGTTTAAATTACCAGGTTCACGATGCGTTGCTGCCGGTTATTTTCAACACGGCTTTTGCTACCGGAAGTTTTGTATTGCTTTGTTATGCAGCATTGGTTTATCTGATGAAAAAAGATGCGCCTGAAACAAACCTGGTTGGTTTAAAAGTGTCTTACCTGTCTTTAATTCTGAAATACTGGTTTTTTATAGTCCTGTACCTGGTGTTGTTGCTGGAACTAGTTCACCAGTGTCAGCGCATAGTTGCATGGGACGCACAGATTCTGGTAATCTGGATTTTCCACCTGGTATACCTGGCGGTGGCACTTGTCCTGGCTAACCTTAAAGGGACAAAACTTGTGCAACAATTATTTTTTATGCTTGCTGCGCTATCTATGGTGGTGTATGTTGCAATTGGCAATACGTTTGTGATTGACTTGCGCGATGGTTTATTTTCAGGAAACGGGTTGAATGGTTTTTACCAGTTGCATTATATAATACCTGTACTTTTTATATGCATGTTGCTGTTGATGCAGAAACTCATTGTACAGTTTTCAGCAGAAGTGCGTCACCATCACTTTTTCATTACAGCCGCAAGTTTGTTTGGGCTTTACCTGGTTTGTGCTGAAATGGATCACCTGGCTATCCATCAGTTTGCAGAAACGATCAATGAAAAATCAGTGATACTGAGACAAACGCAAATTGCCGGCTATACCATTGTGTGGGGTATATATTCGTTCCTGGTTATGATTCTGGGAATGCGTAAAAAGGCCCGTTCTATCCGCGTCTTTGCGTTGGTAGCGTTTAGTATTACGCTGGTGAAACTGTTTGCGTTTGATATCCGCCATATTTCAGAGGCCGGTAAAATTATAGCCTTTATTTCATTGGGTGTTATGCTGCTGGTGGTATCATTTCTGTACCAAAAACTCAAACGAATGATTGTAGACGGAGATGTAGGCGAATAAAACAGAAACGGGCGCGAAAAAGGCGCCCGTTTTTTTTATAGGTTAAGATTTAGTTTTGGTGAACCGGTAGGCAATCATCAGCGGCAGCGCTACCAGGCAAATAATCAAAATCAATACTCCCTGCACCGTCAGGCTTACTGCGGTTACATTTTCAGCCAGTATGCCGTTTGGAAAGTTCTCTTTATAGAGCAGTGTTTTTAATGAAATATCAGCAGTTACCTGCGCCATATTACTGGATATGGTTGCCTGAAACATGGCAGCCGGATAGAAATAAAAGAAAGCAAAAAGTCCGGCGGCGGCACCTAAAAAAATCAGAAAAAAGCGCATAAAAGAACAGAATAGGGTGCAAATTTAACCATGTATGTGTGATAGACTATTTTATTTTGCCAAACTTCTGAACCGTTTAGCCACCCGCGTTTAAAGCAATGGTTACAAAACCGGCTGAAAAGATTTCGGCATTTTTTGCGCACCTTTTCGATTAATCTTCTATATTTAAGGAACTTAACACTTAAAATCGGACGTTTATGAAAAGTATTGGATTAGGCCTTATGGGAATAGCGGCACTGGCAATGGTGCTGTATTTTATTGACTATGTTCCAACATACCTGGAATGGATTTATAAGTGGGGAAATGGAGTAGCGTGGGGTCTTATGGTTGGAATTTTTGCGCTGGGAGGCGTACTGGCTTACCTGGGTATGAAATCTGAAAAAACAGACAAACAGTCGCAGGGATAAAAAGAATCCGGATAGAAACAAAAAGGGGCAGAAAATTTTCCGCCCCTTTTTTGTTTCTTTGAACCAGTATGGTTAACAAAATTCATCGTAAGCCATTGCCAGGTTTTCAGCAATCATTTCAGCTGAGCGGCCTTCAATATGGTGTCGTTCAATAAAATGAACCAGGGTACCGTTTTTGAAGAGCCCGATAGAAGGTGATGACGGCGGATACGGTAATGTATATTTCCGCGCCTGCGCCACAGCTTCGCTGTCAACCCCTGCAAAAACAGTTACCATTTTAGATGGCAGTTTGTTGTGTTTAATAGAGGCCAGAACACCCGGACGCATAGACCCGGCAGCACAGCCACAAACAGAATTGATAACCAGCAATACGGTTCCTTCAGTATTTAATGCGGCGTCAACTGCCTGTGGATTTTCAAGACTTTCAAACCCCGCTGAGGTAAGCTGCGCTTTCATGGGGGTGGTTAATTCTGGTGGATACATAGTATAGAATGTTTTAGTAAACAAGTTAGATTGGTACAAAGTTCGGAAGAATTTATGAATCCGGATTAAAGAATTTCAGTACTTAACATACTACAGAATGAACAGGTTATCGGTGCGGTTTATCTGTTCAGAAGCCTGATTACCCTATGACCTGAGCGCAAAACCGGTATCAAAGCAGTCGTTTGCAAACCAGAAATTTTCCGGGTTGGGTAGTGAAAACAGCCGGTAAATGAATTCAGGCTAGCGGTGTTGATTTTAGAAAACGCTTATTAAAGCGTTGAATGTTTACTTCGGCATCCAGGGTTTTTTTATCCAGAAAAAAATCAAGGAAATGGTTTGCATAATAAGGCGCCAGCATAACCCCTTTTGTTCCAAGGCCGTTATAAATAAACGCATTTTTTTGATTGGGATGAACACCCAAAAGCGGTCTGCGGTCAGCAACGGTTGGCCTTATTCCGGCCTGGTGAGAGACAATTTTATACGGGCAGTCAATTAAATGCTCCAGACGTTCAACCAGGTCAGCTTTACCCTCCACCGTTGTAAAAGGTTCTTTCTGCTCCCAGTTATAGGTGGCACCAACTTTGAAACGCTTGTTTCCCAATGGTAGTATGAACAGATTTTTGGATACCACATCGTTAAAATGCAATTCGTCCGATTCAATAGTCAGCGTTTCACCGTGTGATGTTTTCATGGGCAAATAACTGAAAAGCGGGTTGTGAATCACATCAATTCCTTCACAAAAAATGTAGTTGGCTTCAGGGTGCTGCTGCGTAATGGTCCAATTGGTTTTTTCTTCTGTAAACAGAACTCCGGCCTGCTGAAAATAGTTTTTTGAAAGGTCCAGAAAGGCATTTGTATCCAGGTTTCCAAAGGTGTTTACTTTACCCATTCCGTGCGGGATATGAACATGTTCAAACGGTTTGAGTGTGGTATGTTCTATGTATTTTTTGAAGCGGTCGTCGCCCATTTTTGCTGACCAGTTATTTTCATCTTCGGCGTTGGTGAACGGGTAGTAGATGTTTTTGCCGGATAGCAGCCTGACGTTCAAAAGTTCGCCCACTTTTTCATAGAATGTTTGTGCATACGGCATCAACACATCCACATTCCAGCTCCTGGTGAGCCGCTTAAATACAATGGGGTTTGCAAGACCTGCCGCAGTGCGGGTTGAGTGGTTATGGCCCGAATCATGCACCACAAATTTCTGATTTCTGAAATGCAACTGCCAGGCAAGCGTGGCTCCGGCTAATCCCCAGCCGATAATGTGATTTTTCTCAAACATATCAGCCATTACTTTTCAAAACTAATTTCATTCAGTCCAATTGTATACTCCATCCGCTGGTTGTTTTGAATGTCCCATATTTCCATTGTGATTGTAGGGTCCTCAGCTTCCCAATCAATTGTCAGCATGCCAAAATGATTTTCCATGACCGGGCCTTCAATACGGTTTTTGTTGGGTGTTGCAAAATGCCAGGTAGAAGAGAGCCCGCTGGCAGTGATGTCGTAAATAGGATAAAGTCCGGGTGTTTCAAGTTTGGAAATTTCAGCATAGTGAACGTCACCGGTTAAGAACAGCACACCGCTGGCTTTTGTTTTTTGAATAAGTTCCAGCATGCGTTTTTGTTCGTGTGGAAAGTTGGCCCACGATTCATATCCGTTAAATTCAATGCCGAATTGTGTACCTGAGCAGATCAACCGCAGATCGGCCGGTTTTAAAAGTTCCTGTTCCAGCCAGGCCCATTGTTCAGCCCCCAGCAGCGTTGAGTCTGTTTGAGAGGAGGTATAAGGTCCGTAATCCATCTCGTAAAAATAACGTTGATCATTCGCAAACTCACCGCTGTACTGTTTTGGATTGTCTCTGAACGTGCGGTTGTCCAGTAAAATGAGCTGTAGTTTTTTGCCCTGCGTTTCATACAGGTATGACGTATAAATACCCGCATGCCTGCGACGTTCAGAATCTTCGGGCTCTCCAAAAAAATCCAGAAAAAGTTCTTTTGACTCTTCTTTTTTCGGATAATGTCTGCCTGCATCATTTTCTCCATAATCGTGATCATCCCAGGTGGCCAGAATTTCAACGCTGTCTTTTAAATGCATAAAAGACGGTTTTTGCGCCAGTTGATCGTATTTGGCTTTTAGAACCTGCATGTCACGTGTGTCACCGTAAATGTTGTCACCTAAAAAAATGAACAGGTCGGGGTCGTGTTTGACAATGACATCAAAAATGGGCAGGTGATTGTCCTGGTGCCCGCAGGAACCAAAGGCAATTTTGGAAATGTTCTTTTGGAAACCAGTACTGTAATTTGTTTCCAGAGACTGTATATTTAATGATTCCGGTTGAAAAGAAGGAGGATTCTTGCAGGCGGTCAAAAAAACAGCAGTGAGTACTAAAACAACTAACAGGTTTGTTGGTTTGCCGGTTAACAGGTTTGAACAGGTTGTCGGTTTCATTGTTCGATTCGTTCTGAATTTCATGATCCGCTGGTGTTTAATAAACGGGTATAATAGCGGTTAAAGATACCAAACTCTGATTTACACCCGTGCCGCCAGGGTAGCAATACTTACTTTACAGCCGGGCACAGCCGTTAACAATTCGGCCGCGCATGATTCAATGGTGGCCCCGGTGGTCAATACATCATCAACCAGCAGTACATGTTGCTTTTCAAGGAGCTTTGGTTTGACAACGGTAAAAATAGAACGTACATTTTCATACCGGTCGTATTTGGAAAATTTGGTTTGAGATTCATTGAATGCGTTTCGGATAACATACCTATTATATAGCGGCAGTTCTAAAACGGCTGAAAGTCCTTCAGCAATGGCCTGACTTTGGTTAAACCCGCGTTTGCGCTCTTTTTTGGGGTGAAGCGGAACGGGTACAATGCAGGTAAGGCCGTGATCAGCCGGAATGGATTTTGCCAGAACGGTGCCAAAATGCGTTGCAATGCGGGGGCGTGACTTGTATTTGATGGCGTGCAGAATGGTTTGAACGTGGTTGCCCTTTTGGTAATTGAACAGTGAGTGTACCTGTTCAATGGTGACCCGGCCCCAGAAAAGTTTACTGAGTTTTGTGACATCCTGCTGATTGCCCGTTATATACGGTAAATCAAACGCACAGGCCGTGCATACGTGGTATTCGCCCCGCACCAGGTTGGCCTGGCAAATACAGCACAGCTCGGGGTAAATAACCTGTAGGGTTGACCGCAGCAGATGGTTAAAGGTTTGATTCATTACATGATAGCATTAAAACCGCATCCGGGCGGGTAAAAGTAATTTATATTTTTAAACAGGAAAGGGTGAATAAATTAACTCTGTTTTTTACTTGATTCGCTATCGAAAAATGGCGTAAATTTCAAGTCAGGTTGGTTCAGATTTTTTTTGACTGATTTTTAACAGTTCAAACCTAATCAATGATAAAAATTAATCTGACTTTTTAAAAGATTGGTAGAAATATTTTCTCGGTTTATCAGCAAAATTTTGAAAGTGCTGAAAATAGGGGACTTCAAAAATCGAGGCAGAAAGGTTGTTGAAAACTACGAATAGTTTGTTAATCAAATTGACTTGAAAGATCATCGAACTTCATCAAAATTTGACAACTTTTGTGGCCCTGCTTTGATGAAAAATTTTTAGCCGGAATCAATCCGGAAATATTTGTGAAGGAAGAATCTGAGTGAGAGTAAAAGATTGAGACCAACAGTGCAGGATTAATAACCAAGGAGAAGTAAAAAATGGCAGCAACAGAACCAATTTTAAAAAAGAGCAACGATCGCTTTGTATTGTTCCCGATTCAACACGACGATATCTGGAAATTTTACAAGAAGGCCGAGGCCAGCTTCTGGACTGCTGAAGAAATTGACCTGGCTCAGGATTTGGTTGACTGGAATGAAAAGCTGAATGACGACGAACGTCACTTTATCAAACACGTGCTTGCATTTTTTGCCGCGTCAGATGGAATTGTGAATGAAAATCTGGCAGAGAATTTTTTGTCTGAAGTTCAGTATACCGAGGCTAAATTCTTTTACGGTTTCCAGGTAACAATTGAAAACATTCACTCAGAGACCTATTCACTGCTGATCGATACCTATATCAAAGATGGTAAAGACAAAGATTATTTGTTCAATGCCATTGACAACATTCCGTGTGTGAAGAAAAAAGCAGACTGGGCACTGCGCTGGATTGAAGAAGGATCATTTGCGGAGCGCCTGATTGCATTTGCTGCGGTAGAAGGTATTTTCTTCTCCGGTTCATTCTGCTCTATCTTCTGGCTGAAGAAAAGAGGATTGATGCCAGGTCTGAGCTTTTCAAACGAATTGATTTCACGTGATGAAGGACTGCATTGTGATTTTGCCTGCTTGCTGTACAATCATCACCTGGTAAATAAATTATCAAAAGAAACGGTGACGAAAATTATCACCGATGCCGTTGAGATTGAAAAAGAATTTGTCACAGATGCTATTCCGGTTAAACTGATTGGAATGAATGCTGATCTGATGAAACAATACATTGAGTTTGTTGCTGACCGCCTGTTGGCAGAACTTGGATGTGACCGTGTATACAATTCCGGTAATCCGTTTGACTTTATGGATATGATCAGTATTCAGGGAAAAACAAATTTCTTTGAAAAACGGGTAGCTGAATATCAAAAGGCAGGCGTGCTGAACAATACAGAAACCGGCCAGAGTTTTTCACTCAACGAAGATTTTTAAGAACGAACCAACAACCCCCATAGGTATACGTTGTGCGACTGACGTGTGCCCTAAAAACGAAAAGAGAATATGTACGTAGTAAAACGAGACGGAAGAAAAGAGCCGGTAAAATTTGACAAAATTACCGCCCGCGTTAAAAAATTGTGTTACGGATTAGATCCGATTGTGCAGCCTGAATTAGTTGCCATGAAGGTTATTGAGGGGTTGTATGACGGTGTAACTACTTCTGAATTGGATAACCTGGCTGCTGAAGTTGCTGCTTCAAAAACCATTGAACATCCTGATTATGCTTTGCTGGCGTCACGTATCTCGGTTTCTAACCTGCACAAAAACACCAAAAAGTCATTCTCTGATACCATTGAAGACCTTTATAAATTCATTGATCCTATTACCAATGAAAACGCTTCACTGATTGCTGAAGATGTTTACAACGTGGTAAAAGACAATGCAGAGTATTTTGATTCGGCCATTATTTATGACCGTGATTTTAAATACGATTATTTCGGGTTTAAAACCCTGGAGCGTTCATACCTGCTTCGCCTGAACGGAGAAATTGTTGAGCGTCCGCAGCACATGCTGATGCGTGTGGCCGTTGGTATTCACAAACACGATATTGAAGCAGCTGTAAAAACGTACAACTACTTGTCAGAAGGCTGGTTTACACATGCAACACCAACCTTATTCAATTCCGGTACACCAAAACCGCAAATGTCATCATGCTTTCTGCTGCAAATGAAAGAAGACAGCATTGAAGGAATTTATGATACACTGAAACAGTGTGCACGCATTTCCCAGTCTGCCGGTGGTATTGGTTTATCTATTCACAACATCCGCGCAAAAGGATCATACATTAAAGGAACCAACGGCACATCAAACGGAATTGTTCCAATGCTGCGCGTATTCAATGACACAGCACGTTATGTAGACCAGGGTGGTGGAAAACGCAAAGGATCGTTTGCTATTTACCTGGAACCATGGCACTCTGATATTTTTGATTTACTTGATCTGAAAAAGAATCACGGTAAAGAAGAGCAGCGTGCGCGTGATTTGTTCTACGCCATGTGGATGCCTGATTTGTTCATGAAACGCGTTGAGTCAAATGAAGACTGGACCCTGATGTGTCCGAATGAATGTCCGGGCTTGTCTGATGCTTACGGTGAAGAGTTTGAAGCACTCTACACCAATTATGAAAAACAGGGCATGGGCCGCAAAACTGTAAAGGCGCAGGACCTCTGGTTTAAAATTCTGGAATCACAAATTGAAACCGGTACACCGTATATCGTTTATAAAGATGCGGCCAACCTGAAATCAAATCAGAAAAACCTGGGTACCATTAAATCATCAAACCTGTGTACTGAAATTCTGGAGTACACCGCACCGGATGAGGTAGCCGTTTGTAACCTGGGCTCTATTGCACTGCCTAAATTTGTAGATGCTGACACACTGAAATTTGATCACAACAAACTGTTCGAGGTTTCATACCAGTTAACGGTAAACCTGAACCGTATCATTGATGAAAATTACTATCCGGTTGAAGAGGCGCGCAATTCAAACATGCGTCACCGCCCGATTGGAATTGGTGTTCAGGGACTGGCAGATGCGTATATCTTAATGCGTTTTCCGTTTGACTCAGAAGAAGCCCGTCAACTCAATAAAGAAATTTTTGAAACAATTTACTACGCAGCCGTTACTGCTTCCAAAGACCTTGCTAAAAAAGACGGACCGTATTCAACCTTCAAAGGGTCACCTATTTCACAGGGCATTTTTCAGTTTGACATGTGGAATGTAAAACCAACCACACGTTGGGAATGGGATGTATTGCGTGAAGAAGTAATGCAGCACGGTGTACGCAATTCATTATTGCTTGCGCCAATGCCAACAGCTTCTACCGCACAGATTTTAGGCAACAATGAGTGCTTTGAGCCATACACCTCAAACATTTACACACGCCGCGTATTGTCTGGTGAATTTATTGTGGTAAACAAACATTTATTGAAAGACCTCGTTCGTTTGGGATTGTGGAATACCGGCATGAAAAACAAACTGATGGCTTCTAACGGATCTATTCAGAACATCAAAGAAATTCCGGACGATATCAAAGCACTTTACAAAACAGCGTGGGAAATTTCTCAGAAAGTTTTGATTGATCAGGCTGCTGACCGCGGTGCTTATGTTTGCCAGTCTCAGTCATTGAACCTGTTCATGGAAAATGCAAACTTTGCAAAACTGACATCGATGCATTTCTATGGCTGGAAAAAAGGACTCAAAACCGGTATGTATTACCTGAGAACGAAAGCCGCCGCTGATGCTATTAAATTCACGCTGGATAAAGAGGCTAATGCTGTACCAACAGTTGCTGCCACACCAAACGTTGTAACAGTTGAAAAATCACAGGCTGAAAAAATGGCTGAAATTGCCTGCTCAATCGACAACAAAGACGATTGTGAAATGTGCTCTGGATAGAGCACATTCGCCATTCGTCGCGGCGCGTTTAGCGACGGACGGGCAAATGTGTTCCGGATAGAACGCAGATAATTGAATCCTTAATCTACACCATACAACACAAGAGAAACAACCCCGAAACGTCGGGGTTGTTTTTTTTTGATGGGAGCACCGGTTCTTTGATCACGTCAATAGACCGGAGTGTAAATATGGATTAACGAATAGCAATTTAAGAAGTATGAAATTTGTTCTGAACTTCATCATTCATTAATCAGCATTCCTTGTTCGATATTTCGTAATTTCGTTCGCATGAAATCCATTCTCCTTCTCCACGGTGCTTTGGGCGCCAAATCACAGCTTGAACCTTTGAAGAAACTCCTTCAATCAACGTTTGATGTTCATACACTCAATTTTGAAGGCCATGGTGACAGATCCACTGAAAAGGCATATTCGATGGATTTATTTGCGCAAAATCTGAAAGATTACCTTGATCAGCACAAGCTAAAAAACATTTTGGTTTTTGGATACAGCATGGGAGGTTATGTGGCACTGAAACTGGCACAAAAGCATCCGGCGTATTTTGAAAAAATTATTACACTCGGTACTAAGTTTAACTGGACACCGGAATCAGCTGCTGCAGAAGTAAAAATGCTGGATGCCACTAAAATCCAGGAAAAAGTTCCGGCATTTGCACAGGCCCTTTCAACATTACATACCGCAATTGATTGGAAAATCGTACTGCAAAAAACCGCCGCTATGATGCTTGACCTTGGAAATGGAAAAGCCATGGCAGATACTGATTTCAGTGCTATTCAGACAACATGTTACATTGGAGTGGGTGACCGTGATGCCATGGTAAGCCGTGAAGAAACAGAACACGTTGCGGGTTTAATTCCAAATGCGTCTTTTTACCTGCTGGAGAATACGATTCACCCTATTGATAAATTGGATTTTGAACGCGTGGTTAAATTGATTGAAGAAAAAACCCCCTAACCCGGGACTTAAATCCCGGGTTAGGGGGGTGCAATTTTGTGAACCTTGGTGGCATCATGCCCCAGGGTTGAGGGCAGGTTCTATAATTTGAAGGAGATAGGCAACACCATTTCCACATTAACCGGTTTGCCATTTTTTTCACCCGGAATCCAGTCTGGCATAGCTGATACAACACGCAACGCTTCGTTGTCAAGGTCAGTATGAACACCTCTTTTTACACTGCATTTGGAAATTTTTCCGGTTGATTCAACCACGAACGAAATATACACGCTGCCTTCAACCTTATTCTCTTGTGCTGATTTTGGATAGACTATGTTTGTGCCCAGGTAGTTGATCAACGCTTCTTGCCCGCCTTTAAATTCCGGCATTTTTTCAACGTCGTTTTCAATAAGCCGGTTTGTACCTGACACTGCGTTCAGTTGTGGACTGTGTTCATCCATGGTCCACGAAATTAAGGCAAAAGCACCTGCTACGAGTGGAAGTGCTAGGGCAAAGGCCCATCTGTTTTTTGTTTTTGTTTTCATACAATGTAGTCGTTTAATCAGTTTGTTTTTAGCATAAAACTGATTGGTTAATAAATCAGGGTTTGAATTGGTTCCAAGTGAATAAGCCAACAAAAATTCCATATAGCCGGTATGGTGTTTGTTGTACATGATCTGGTCCACTTCGAATTCGTGAACGTCAATCAGTTCTTTTTTGAGCAGTATCATGCAAGGGTTAAACCAGCAGAAGCTTTGCATAATTTCAATGGCCAGAATATCGAAGCTGTGCCTTTTGGCAAAATGAATTTGTTCGTGCTGCAAAATCACCTCTTGCTCGCTGGCTGACAAAGCGGGATTCAACTGCACATAATTTAAAAATGAAAAGCAGGTTTCATTTTCAATGCGCACAATTCTGAGGCCCTGGCTATGTTCGGCTTTTACCCTTCTTAACTTAATCAGGATACGGGTTACCCTCAAAATCAGGAAAAGGAGTACACTGCCAACCCCCAACCAATAAATCTGCATTAAGGTCGGGTAGAACAAATGGGTATCTGGCGTGGTTTGGGCAGATACTGTGACGGCATCCAACACATAAACAGGCACATGATAAACTGCCGCCTGCAGATTCAGGCTGCTGAATTTAAATGCAAACACCATAAGCACCAATGCCGGCGCACCAAGCAATGCATACCGGCGTTGCACAAACGAAAGCTGGTTGCGGATCAGAAAATAAAGAATGGTCAGCAGCACCAACAAAACATTGGCTTCGAGTATATACAGGAGTATACTATCCATTTTTTTCTTTTTTAATGAGTTTAATTACCTGGTCCAGTTCGTTCAGGTCCATTTTGTTTTCTTTCAGAAAGAAAGACAACAGCTGGGTGCTTGAATTGTTGAAGTAATTTTTTTTAAGTGAGTTCAAACGCTGTGATGAATAGGCTTCACGACTGATGGTTGGTGCATATTCGTTGGATTTTCCATACGTGGTATAGGTCACAAAGCCTTTCTCGCAGAGCACGCGAATGACTGTAAGTACGGTATTGTAGGCCGGCTTAGGATCTTTCAATTGATCGTGAATGTCTTTGGCAAACCCTTTACCAATGTTCCAGATGGCCTGCATGATTTGCTCTTCAGCTTTGGTGAGTTCCTTGTTTGGTTCTGTTTTACGTTTCATAATTCCGGTTTGACAAAAACAAATGTATAACTATATTTATAAATATACAACTATTTTTATAAATGTTTAATGATAAAACTAGTTTAATGTTTCGAAAGCCCTGGTATCAGAGGAGAGTAGCTAATAGATTCAGAGGGGTGGGAATGTTACCTGCAATTCATACAAACGCCTGAGCCTTGTATTTCAAGTTGCTTTATTTTGAATTTCGGATATTTTATTTGTGGAAAATGATCAAGTTCCAGGCAAAAAATTTCGTTGCAATTATCGCACTTAAAATGTAAATGCTGGTGGTGGTGTTCATGATCGTGTGAGGCGCATTCATCTTTACACAAGGCCATTTTTTTGATGTCGCCCGGCATGACAATTTCATGAATAAGGCCATTTTCAATAAATGTTTTCAAGGTCCGGTAAAGCGTAATCCGGTCAAATGTTTCCAGGTTGTTTTCAATCTGGCTTAAATCGATGGCGTTTTTGTATTTCCCGAAAACTTCAAGTACACTCACCCTAAAAGGGGTAACCCGCAAATTTCTGGATCGTAATAAATTTTCCATTTCTAAATGCAACAGTATTGCAAATAGTTTTATATTTGCAACAATGTTTCAAATGTACAAACTTATTTTCAAATATACAGCGGGGCTGTTAATGATACTATGGCCGGCTTCAGCACTGACACAAACGCTTACCGGTACAGTATTAAATACTGAAAACGGTCAGCCAGTGCCGTACGCCACCATTTATGTAATAGAACTTTCGTCGGGTACATTGACTGACAGCCTTGGCAATTTCAAAATCACCAATTTCCCTTCATCACCGGTAACGCTGAAAGTTTCGGCGGTAGGGTTCAACACGGCTCAGACTATTATTACGGGCGGCGCATCTGAAAATAAATTGCAGATCAGCCTTGAACCGGCACATGTGCATCTGGATGAGGTAGTGGTTTCAGCACCCTTTGGCAGGTTACAGCATGAAAATGTAACCAATGTGGAAATACGGCGGTTAAATGATCTCAACCGCATACCGGCTACTACATTAAGTGAAGCCATTTCAACCATTCCGGGGGTTTACCAGAGCAGTACCGGAAACGGCATTGGCAAACCGGTTATTCGCGGCCTTTCCGGAACAAGAGTAGTTACCTACCTGAACGGTTTGCGAATTGAAAACCAGCAATGGGGAGATGATCATGGTATGGGTGTTACCGCAGTTGGTATTGAAAGTGTAGAAGTAATCAAAGGGCCTGCCTCTCTTTTGTATGGTTCCGATGCCTTGGGGGGTGTTTTGTATTTTGTCAACCAGTCCTATTCAAAACTGAACCGGTTTGAAGGGTATTTTCAGACAAAGTTTGAAACAAATGCGCTGGGTGTTACCAGTGAGTTAGGCCTGAAGTGGAATAAAAACGGATTTAAATTCAACGTTTTTGCGGGGCAAACCAACCAGGCAGATTATCTTTTACCCAACGGGTATCGTATACAAAACTCGCGGTTTTCAAATACCACACTAAAAAGTTCAGTGGGCTACAACAAAAAAAACTGGGTAGGCAATCTGCATTATTCGTTTATTCAAAATTACATTGGCATACCGGGAGAGACAGAAGAAGACAGTATTTACCCGGCACTTTTTTATACCAATGCCGTTACCTGGAGTAAAGGATTGCCTTTTCAAAATGTTACCAATCACTATGTGTCACTTGAAAATAAATTTTTCTTTTCAAACAGTGAGTTGGAATTTATTGTGGGAAACACCAATAATCACCTGCAGGAACTGGAAGAGAGTTTTACCTTGCCGGGGCTGAATTTAAAACTGAATAACAGTACTTATACACTTCGTTATACCATATCGCTGCTAAAAAAACTGGAGGCCATTGTGGGTAGCCAGGGAATGTACCAGGTTAATCAAAATGGTGCAAACGCAGCGGAAATTCTGATTCCCGACAACCGATCATTTGACGCCGGTTTATATGCGGTGCTTCAGCTGGAATTGCAGAAATGGACTTTTCAGGGAGGTGCCCGTTTTGACAACCGGAAAATTGCAACCCAGGCTGATTTTAATGGCTTTGAGATTTTTGACCGGTCTTACCAGAGCTATAATTATTCAGCCGGATTTGTTTTCAGAAATGATTCAACGGTTTTCAGGTTTAATCTTTCATCCGGCTTTAGGGCTCCGCATACATCTGAACTTTTGTCGAACGGGGTTCATCCCGGAACCTACCGGTATAACCTGGGCGATCCGGATTTAAGAACAGAGAATGCCACGCAGGCTGATTTTTCAATAGGGGTACATTACGATCACCTGGAACTGGTGTTTAACCCGTTTTTCAACCAGATAAACAATTACATCTACCTGAACCCGACCGACTCGGTAATCAATGGCTACCAGGTTTTCAAATACTCACAAACCGGCAAAGCCCAGCTTTTTGGTGGTGATTTAACGCTGCACATACACCCTCATTTTGCACACTGGATTCATTTACAAACCGCATTTTCATACATCTACGGACAGGATGAAACCGGTAAAGCACTCCCGTTTATTCCACAGGCACGCATTAACTCACAATTAAAATTTGAATTGCCTGGCAGCCGTAGGTTCAGAATCACAGATGTAGTTGTGCAGCACAGTTTTTATTTTGGCCAAAACCGGGTAGGGCTGTTTGAAACACCTACAGATGCCTATCATTTGTTTCACCTGGGTATGAATCTTTCCATTCACACCAAAGGCAACCCGGTGTTGTTGAACTGTGGTGTCAGAAATGCGCTTAACACAACCTATTTTGACCACCTGTCAAGTCTTAAACAAATCGGGTTGCCGTTTCCGGGAATTAACGGATACATAAGTTTAAAGTACACCTTTGAACGTAAACTGAAAGAAAAAGCGGAGAGATGAAACGGGCAGCCGTAAATGAATGAACAGAATACGCACCAATGAATAGATTGGTTCAATTGTATTAGAGTAAAAGGCTGAGAGGGTTGTTTAAAAATGACTCTGTGATTAAAATTTTTCCCGCGGATTGTCGCAGAAAAATGCCGCAGATTGTCGCAGATCTTGGATTGAACAGCTTCTTAGATATTTGCCAGAATTGATTCAAAAATCAGTTTTCCGTCTGTATTTCCAAGGTTAGTGTCTGCTGCACGTTCAGGGTGCGGCATCATACCAAATACATTTTTGGTTTTGTTGGTAATACCTGCTATGTTGTTCAGTGCTCCGTTTGGATTGGCTGCGTCAGTCACATTTCCGGTTTCATCACAGTATTGAAAAATAACCTGGTCGTTGTCGTAAATAGATTTTAGCATGTCATCCGGTGCAAAAAAGCGGCCTTCACCGTGAGCAATTGGAATTTTATAGGCTTTGCCTGAGTCCAGGCTTTTTGAAATAGGTGCTGTTTTGGAAACCGGTTTCAAAAAAACATTTTTACAAATGAATTTTTGGGTGTTGTTATGCAAAAGTGCGCCTTCCAGTAAAGGGGTTTCACAGAGAATCTGAAATCCGTTGCAAACACCCATTACGTAACCACCCCGCTGACCATGTGCAATTACTTCCTGCATAATTGGAGAAAAACGGGCAATAGCACCTGAACGCAAATAGTCACCGTATGAAAATCCGCCAGGTAATACCACAAAATCAACCCCCTTCAGGCCCGTATCTTTATGCCAGAGCCGTTCTACTTTTTGACCAAGCAGGGTGCCCAGTGTATAGATCATGTCTTCATCGCAATTTGAACCTGGGAAAGTAACGACTCCAAATTTCATGGATTGATTTTTTAGTGAGCCCCAAAGTTAGTTATTCTATCATAAAACAGATTCACGTATTACGAACAATTCACAACCGGATGCCGTTGTAAAAACAGATCAACCCATCAGGATAAAAAGAGGTTTACCACAGCAGCTATGAACCAGCCGTTTACCAGTGCTGACGATAGCCGCGGCCTTTCAGCATAAAGCAGCTGCACGCTGATAATAAACCCAAGCGGAATAAGGAAACTGACATAGAGCTGATTGTAGGCATACCAGCCGGCGGCAAAGCTAAGGCCTGCCAGCAGCACCGTAAACAAAACAATCTGGCTGATTTTTTTAAAACTGACCAGCTGGCTGCGCATAATGGCAAAAAAACGCAGTGAACCAAACAGCACGCAAAGTCCCATAGCCAGGTAAGCAACGCTTTCTGAGATTGTCCATACCACATCCGGTGCATCCAGCTTCAGGTCCATCCGCTTGATAATGATAGAACCTGTATTCAGGTAATTGAACGTGTAATGATAAAATACGGGCAGGCATAAACCCAGCAGGGCCACCACCCAGTCACGCCAGATAAACGGACGAATAATTATCAGGCTGATCCAGGGCAGCAATGCAAGTGAAATCATCAGCGGTGAAAAAACAATAGCCAGCCCGAGTAATAATGAACCAATAAAAACCAGGTTTTTAGCCGGTTCCTGGCGCTTAAGCTGCAGCAGGCAGGCCAGTCCGCCAATCACAAAAATGTGCGCCAGCAGCAAGGGTGAAAAAGTAATGCAATCAAGCGTTGCAAGTCCTGTTATATAAATAAACCCGGGCAAAAAAGTGTCTTTGGAGTAAAAGGTATTGCGGTTAAACAGGTGATTCATCTGGTGAGCGATAAGACTTATTAAGCCACCGGTGAGTATGAAGTTAAGCCAGGGAATATTTTGAATCATTCCAAATAACTCCGTCTGCCAGGTAAAAAAATAGGTGTTTGGTTCGTAGGGCCTTGAGAAAATACTAAATGATACAAGCCCAGCGATTAAGGGCAATGTAAAAACCGACAAAGGTGTCTTCGACTTATATAAATTTACCAGCACCCCGTAAAATTAGTGTAATTTATTATTACATTTGCTCATCAAACTTTGAAGACTATGAGTTCTGCAGATTTTTTTTACGGATTGGGTAGAGGATTCTATTGGTTATTTGAAAATACCCTTGAACCAACCGGTGAATTGTTTTGGAAAACATGTATGATTGGTGGCTTTGTCGGTTTTGCCTATTGGATGTACAGACAGGTTAAATACAATCAGATTGCCAAAAACGACCCAAATCAATTGAAGTAATTTTTTATTCTGATATAAATAAAAAGAAACCGTTGTGGAATTTCCGCAGCGGTTTTTTTATGTCCGGCTTGAACCGGTTGCTTTGCGCAGATCTTTCAGAAAACCCACTATTTTTTTTCTGAAAACAATAAAGAGAATGATGTAGGGAATGAGCATGATGTAGAGAATACCGGCATTGATGCCTGAAGCACCTTCCTCTTCCACCTCTTCTTCTGCCACGGCCTTGCACATGGTACACTGGCTAAAAAGGTCGTGCATAAAGAAAACAAACAAAATCAGCAAATAAAGCCGGTATTTCATAGCAGGGTAAAATATGCGTACCTCAAAGTTACAAAATTCCGGCTGAGTAGATCCTGATATCGGTCAGTTGAAAGATTTCCCCGGGCAAACCAACCCTGAGAACCCAAAAAAGCGTTTACTTTTGGGGAATCCTTTCATTCACAAAAAATCAATCACATGGAAAATGTAAAAACGCTTGGCGAATTTATTATAGAACAGCAAAGTGATTTTTCAGACTCAACCGGCGAGTTCTCAAGTTTGCTGTCAGCAATACGGCTGGCCTCCAAGGTTGTTAATCAACAGGTGAACAAGGCAGGTCTGATGTCTCACATTCTGGGCTCTGCGGGTGAGCAGAACATTCAGGGTGAAGAGCAGCAGAAACTGGATGTTTTTGCCAACAATCAATTTATAAAGGCGCTCGTTGGCCGAAGAGTTATTTGCGGCATTGCTTCTGAAGAAAATGATGACTATATCCCTATTAATAACAATGGCCGTTACATTATAGCCATGGATCCATTGGACGGGTCTTCAAACATTGATGTAAACGTTTCTATCGGAACCATTTTCAGCATTTATCAGCGAATTACGCCAATAGGGCAACAGGTAAGGGCTGAAGATTTTTTACAAAAAGGCACCCGCCAGGTAGCCGCCGGTTACGTGATCTATGGTTCATCAACAATGTTGGTTTATACTACGGGCAATGGGGTAAACGGGTTCACGTATGACCCGGGTATCGGGGTTTATTTTCTGTCCCACCCGGATATGAAAATTCCGGCAGCCGGTAAAATTTATTCAATCAATGAAGGCAATATAAACAAGTGCAGTGCTGGTGTAAAACAGTATGTGGAATATTGTAAACACGTTGATGCCGCCACAAAAAGACCTTACACCGGAAGGTATATTGGTTCACTGGTAGCTGATTTTCACCGTAACCTGATCAAGGGTGGAATTTACATGTATCCTGCTACAACCGATGCTCCAAAAGGGAAATTACGTTTGCTGTATGAATGCAACCCCCTGGCATTTATTGTAGAGCAGGCTGGCGGCAAAGCCAGTGACGGTCATCGCAGAATTATGGAAATTGAACCTACGGACCTGCACCAGCGGGTACCATTTTTTGTGGGGTCACAAAGTATGGTTGACAAAGTGGGTGACCTGATCAGCCAGGAATAATTTCACAAAAAAGGTACTTCAAAAACAAACCCTATGAAAAGATCACTGATTGGCTTTGTTGTATTTGTCTCATGCACCGGCGCCCCTGAAACAGCGGTGGTTTCTGCTTCAGAAACACTGCCCGATACGGCGGCAGTTATGGAGCAACCAACTGAGCGCAGCTCCTATGAGCAGGGCTGGATCAATTTTAAAATTGCCATTGAGGACAAAGACGGGCCCGCGGTGGCTTCTTTCATTGCAACCGAAAGTATTGACGTTGAAGGATTACTGGACATTTTTTCAGACGAAACGTATGCGCAGAAACTGCAAAACACCGCCTATGATCAGTTGACAGATACAGTGTGGGAAGGAATAGCCGTAAAAGAATTCAGGGCTGATATTGACTATACCGATGAAGACGGGAATTCTTATGAAAGTGCCGTGTTTCTTTATTTTGAAGAGCGTGAAACCAGGCTCAGGCTGATCAATGTAATGATGGCCGGATAATATAAAAAAAGCTGTCCCCCTACAAGACAGCTTTTTTACGCTTCTGATATCAACCGCTGATTGTAACGGGTATGCTTAAACCAATAAAAGCACAGCCAGCCAGTGAGTCCTATGAGATAGCTCTTTTAGAAGATGAATCAACGATTGTATCGCGTTTAAATAACCCTTCGTCTGAAGAGCGTTGTAACCGATGTTGCGATCAGAAATACACTGACAACCAGCGCTACAAAAAAGCTGAGTTGTTCAAATACCGGTGAAATAAAATTGGGGTCAGCGTTTAGCATCATGTCAAACCAGGCAATCAGGGTCATGACAAAAAACACACAATATCCGTATAGCACTGAGCTGAAAACCTCTTTTTTATAACGCATGCGGTTCAGGCTGTAAACACTTATACCAATAACCAATGCGTAAGTGAGCAGGTAACTCCATTTTTCTGAGAAGAAAACATTTCCAAGTATAATTAGAAGGACGCCACCCGCTGCACCAAATAACAGGGCCAGCGGCAGCAATTTGTTAAGTTCTTTTTTCAGGTAATCCATAAGTGTGTCCCTTTCTGTTTGTAATAACGTTTGTAATGGTGAAGTAGTTTGTTTGTTTTGAATTTTTAGTAATTCTTTAACATTTATTCTACACCAAGTTAACGCCGCTTCATTCAAAAAATTAGTCCCATTGAGTAAACGGTTTGTGCTAACGATTGAACGCCCGTTTTTTGGGTTTAACCCCTTTGGCCGGACTTGTAAATGAATGTCAAAACGGGCAGCAGGTAACCGGTAAGCCCCCGGGATATGAACTGTTTTGTTTATAACTAAAAGATAATCAACGGTTTAATTGTTCATAAATAATACCCGCCGGGCAGTTCAATATTAGCGTCTGTTTTTAAATATTTGTAGTTCGAATAAAAACATAAGATTTACTAAACTATCATCTCTGCATGATTCATCCCGATACGGAACTCAGGTTCATTAGCCCGGAAGTAGGCTACGGCGTTGTCGCCAAAAAATTCATACCAAAAGGAACAATTACATGGGCACTGGACGAACTTGATCGTGAGTTTACCCCAAAACAGTTTCATGAAATGGATGAAACATATAAAGAAATTCTCGAGTTCTATTCGTTCCGCAATAACCTGGGAAACTACGTACTCTGCTGGGACAATGCCCGCTTTGTAAACCACAGTTTTAACTCAAACTGCCTCACAACAGCTTATGATTTTGAAATAGCGATCCGTGATATTGAGCCCGGCGAGCAGCTGACAGATGACTATGGTTACCTGAACATCAGTGAACCTTTCCGCGGTATTGATGAAGGCACCAAACGCAAAGTGGTTTATCCGGATGACCTGCTTCGTTACGCACCGGTTTGGGATAAAAAGCTGGTTGCCGGTTTGCAAAAATTCAATGAGGTGAATCAACCTCTCAAGCGGTTTGTAAAACCAATGGTTCTCAAAAAAATAGACAAAATTGTAAAAGGTGAGTCAGAGATGGATTCTATTCTGACCTGCTATTATAATCCAAACGGCAGCGCAAAAGTGGTGCTTGAAAAAGTACACGCCAATGGCACGGCTATGAAGCGCTAGAACCTGCACACCCGAACGTTTTCAGTTTGTACCCATTGAAATAACCCAAAAGAAACATCTTTTGGGTTATTTTGTTTTTACAGGCCAGGTCACATTTTTCTGAAACTGATTCAGAAGAAAGACACTATCTTTGCAGCCATGAACGTTGAAGAATTTCGTTCAGCGTATGGACGCTCTGAAAAAGTGAGGCAAATCTGTTCTCACCTGGAATCATACAACCCAAAACTAAATTTACAGGGACTTACAGGATCAGCCAGAACCGTCATTGCCGATGCCGTTATTCAAAACCTCGGAGGCAGTCATTTATTCATTTTACCTGAGAAAGAAGAAGCCGCTTTTTTTCTGAATGACCTTCAGAATCTTGATCATCTTTCAACATCCATCCTCTTTTTTCCGCACAGCTATAAACGGCCTTACCAATTGGAAGAAACGGATAATGCCAATGTGGTTTCACGGGCTGAGGTACTGGAGCGCATCAACCGGGGAAATGCTTCTGTTATAGTAACCTATCCTGAAGCCATTTCAGAAAAAGTAATTACCAAAAAACAATTTGCAAAAAGCATTCTTGAAATTAAAACGGGTGCAACCTATTCCATTGACTTTATCAATGAACTGCTGATTGAATACGATTTTGAAAAGGTTGATTTTGTCTATGCTCCGGGTCAGTTTGCCGTCAGGGGTGGAATTGTGGATGTGTTTTCGTTTTCAAACGATGAACCATTCCGGATTGAATTTTTTGGAGATGAGGTAGACTCTATCCGAACCTTTGATCCGGTTAACCAGTTGTCCATTAAAACCGTTCAGCGCTTTACCGTGGTGCCCAATATCCAGCATCAGAAAACGGAAGAAGTGCGCGAAAGTTTTTTAAATTTTATTGGTGAAAAAACCACTGTCTGGATTAAAGATGCAGACGTGGTTCTGGAAGGCCTGGATAAAGTCTATCAAAAAGCACTGGAGGCATACAACGCACTGCCTGACTCACCGGTAAAGCATTCACCGCCGGTAGATTTATATCTTGATCACAACCATTTTAAAGAACAAATTCAAAAATTTGCGCTGGTTGAATACGGTGACAGGCCATTGCTTTCTGAAACCACATTTCATTTTAACTGTGGTATGCAACCCAGCTTCAACAAAAATTTTGACCTGTTGATTGAAGATCTGACGGCGCGTAAAAAAGCAAAGTTTGAGAATTTTATTATCTCAAGCCAGCCCAAGCAAATTGAACGGTTGTATTCGATTTTTGCAGACCTGAAGGCCAATGTGGAATTTTCCATGTTAACCATTGCGCTGCATGAAGGGTTTATTGACAATGAAATGCGTTTTGTCTGTTATACGGATCACCAGATTTTTGAGCGGTATCACCGGTTCAGATTGAAAGAGGGATACCGTAAAAACCAACAGGCCCTTACGCTCAAAGAAATTTACAACCTGCAGAAAGGTGATTATGTTACACACATTGATCACGGTATCGGGCGTTTTTCAGGACTTGAAATTATTGATGTCAATGGCAAACCGCAGGAGGCTATCCGGCTGGTGTATAAAGACAATGATGTGTTGTACGTTTCAATTCACTCATTGCATCGTATCTCTAAATATTCAGGTAAAGACGGTACTGAACCAACTATGAACAAAATTGGTTCACAACAGTGGAGCAATGCCAAAAAGAAAACCAAATCCAAAGTCAAGGAAATAGCTTACGATCTGATCAAACTTTATGCTGAACGTAAAAAGGAAAAAGGATTTGCCTACGCGCCTGACAATTATCTGCAGCATGAACTGGAAGCTTCGTTTATTTATGAAGACACGCCCGATCAGTTAAAAGCAACCCTGGCCGTAAAAGAAGATATGGAGGCCGAGGCACCAATGGACCGTCTTATATGCGGCGACGTTGGCTTTGGAAAAACCGAAGTTGCTATAAGGGCCGCCTTTAAAGCCGTAAATGACAACAAACAGGTTGCCATTTTGGTGCCTACCACCATCTTGTCTATTCAGCATTATAAAACATTCAGCGCCCGTTTAAAAGATTTTCCCTGCCGGGTTGATTATGTGAACCGGTTCAAATCACAAAAAAAAATAACCGAAACACTAAAACAGCTTGAAGCCGGTGAAATAGATATTGTAATTGGCACGCATGCCCTGGTAGGCAAAAATGTAAAGTTTAAAGACCTGGGATTAATCATTATTGATGAAGAACAAAAGTTTGGCGTTGGTGTTAAGGATAAACTGAAAACATTACGAACGTCGGTTGATACGCTCACGTTAACAGCAACGCCAATTCCACGAACCCTGCAATTTTCACTGATGGGTGCGCGTGATTTATCAGTCATTAACACACCGCCGCCAAACCGCCAGCCCGTGGATACCGAAATCATTACCATGAATGAGGTTATTATCCGCGATGCTGTTAGTTATGAAGTGCAGCGCGGCGGCCAGGTATTTTTCATTCATAACCGCATTCAGAATATTCATGAAGTGGCTGGTATGATTCAGCGGTTGTGCCCGGGCATCCGGGTTGCTGTTGGTCATGGTCAGATGGATGGTGAAAAACTCGAAGACATCATGACCGGGTTTATGGAATATGAATACGATGTGCTGGTAGCAACCACAATCATTGAGTCAGGCATTGATGTTCCAAACGCCAATACAATCATCATTAACAACGCACAAACATTTGGAATGAGTGATCTGCACCAGATGCGCGGCAGGGTTGGCCGGTCTAACAAAAAGGCCTTTTGTTACCTCATTACACCTCCCATGCAGCATCTGCCGTCTGATTCCCGCAAACGGCTCGAGGCGGTGGCCCATTTCTCTGACCTGGGATCAGGATTTAACATTGCCATGCGTGACCTTGATATTCGTGGTGCCGGAAATTTGCTGGGTGGCGAACAATCTGGTTTTATCAATGACATTGGCTTTGAAATGTACCAGAAAATTCTGGCTGAAGCTATTCAGGAGCTGCGTGAAAATGAATTCAAGGAACTCTTCCAGGAAGATCCCGACCTGGATGGAAAAGACTTTGTGCAGGACTGCATTTTTGAAACCGATCTCGAACTCCTGATTCCGGACACGTATGTAAACCAGGTGACAGAACGTTTGGTACTCTACCAGGACCTGGATAATGCTAAAAATGACGAAGAACTGGAAAAATTCAAAACGTCTTTGATTGACCGTTTTGGTGCCCTGCCTGAGTCGGTAGAAGCACTTATTTATTCAATGCAGCTGCGCCGCCTGGCTAAAGAAACCGGTTTCGAAAAACTGGTTATTAAGGGTGGCAAAATGATTGGTTATTTTATTTCAAAATCAGATTCACCGTATTATCAATCTACCACTTTTACCAGGGTTCTGAACTTTATTCAAACCAACCCCAAAGATTGTGTGATGAATGAACGCAATGAAAAACTGAGGTTGGTTTTTGAAAATGTGCGCAGCATTTCAAAGGCGGTTGAAAATCTGAGACGCATTTAGAAGGCGGTTCCGTCAGGCGCAGTTATCTTATCTTTCTGAGATTTAAGGAAGCGTCAAAAAACAGTTAGTTTTCAGAAAGTTTATCTTCTGTATCGTTTTCTGAATACGAGTCTTCATCTGCCGGATTATCAGGTTTGGGTTTTGCAGTAAGTACCCTGTAAAAGAAATACCCGGCTATAAGTGTAATGAGGCCCTGCCAGCCAATCATCATTAGTAATGCACCTGTAGACATGCTGAAAATTCTGGTTTAAATAAGCCCCATTCCCTTGGCAATGAGTGAAAGCAAGCCCAAAACAATAACGGTGAGTAAAAAAATCAAGGTAAGTTTTGCCCCGCGTTCACCCTTAGGTGGAGTTTGTTGTGAATCATCTTTCATAAAAAAATCAGTCGTTTAATTGCAAATAACAGCAATCATAGTCCGGCAGCGAAAAAAACGGGATTAGAAAATCCTTAGAAATTAAATCAGCGGGAACGTAAGTGTGACTTTGGTTCCTTTGTTGGGTTCTGAGATTATGCTGATTTCACCGTTATGAACGCGCACAATTTTTTCTACAATTGAAAGGCCTACACCGTATCCATTTACATGCCCGGTATTTTTTCCCCTGTAAAAGGGTTCAAAAATATAGGGAAGCTCACTTTTTTCAATTCCTATTCCGGCATCGGCAAATTGAACACTCAGCGTTTTCCGGTCTGAGTAAATATCAATTAATACCGCATGATCCGCAGAAAATTTGCAGGCATTGTCCATCAAATTCAAAAAGCAGGTTTTCAAAAACTGTTTATTGCCCGGTATGGTCAGTTGTTTTTCAGTTTCAGGCAGCTTATGAAGTGTAAGCCTGACCATATAACCCACATTCGCAATCAGAAATTCATTTTTGGTTTCCCAAACCAAATCATCCAGTCTTACGGGCTCAAGTTTAAATGCGGCGTGATCACTGTCAATTTTGGCAAGAACAAGCAACCGGTGAGACATTTCGTTTAATCGTTTTATGTCTTCCAGAACTGAGGCAATGACTTTTTCGTAAACATCCATATCTCTTTTGCGCAGCAGTGAAACTTCCAGTTGAGATGTAATTGCTGTAAGTGGATTTCGTAACTCATGCGAGGCATTAGCAACAAAGGTTTTTTGTGTTGTAAAGGCATGTTCAATACGATCAAGCAAATGATTGAATGTTATGGCCAGCTGCCCGATCTCATCTTTTTTATTTCCCTCATCAATTCGCAGATTCAGGTTGTTTGCAGAAATGGTGTTGACCTGCCTGATTACGGTTGAAATGGGTTTCAGCGCCCTGCCGGAAAAAATCCAGCCGGTGATTCCAACAACGATGAGAATAATTACAAAAACAACCACTAAAATGCGCTGTAGATTTTTGAGATTGTTCAACCCGTATTTGTCTATTGCACAAGCCACCACAACAAATTTTTCAGAATCATTGACGTACTGCAATCCAATAATATCAATATCACCAATTGATATTTTCTTTTGATTGTGTAAGCTTACCTCTTCCAGAAACTGGTTAAGATCAGGCAGAATTTTAGAAAAATGAATGGTGTCATTATTGGTATAAATCTCCCTTTGCTGTGTATCGTAAACTGAAATGTTCTCATAATCCAGGACATCTTTTTTGTTTAAGTCAATTAGCTTCAGCAATGTTGAATCTACCTGTTCAACACGAATCAATAAATCAGCAGTTGTATTTGCCCTAGCCTCCAGCCTGGAGAAGAATTCGTCTTTTTGAATTTTGGCTGAGAAAAAATAAATTGCCAGTAATGCACTTAGTAACAGACTTGCGCTGATAAGAAAAAACTGGATGGTGAGTCTGGCCCTTATTTTCATTCGCTTTCTTTTAAAATATAACCAAATCCATGCACCGTATGAATGAGTTTTTTGGTGAATTTTTTGTCTATTTTGTTTCGCAGGTAATTGACATAAACTTCAATAACGTTGGTGCCGGTATCAAAATTTATAGACCATACTTTTTCAGCAATTTCTGTTTTTGAAATAACACGTCCCGGATTTTTAACGAAATATTCCATCAGCGCAAATTCCCTTGCCGTTAGTTGAATATGTTCGTTTTCACGGTGGACTGATTTTGTATCCATATCCAACTCCATGCCGGCAAAACATAGCATGTTTTTAGTGTTATTTGAAAAAAACGGACGTTTTAGCAATGCCCGCACCCGTGCCAGAAGCTCTTTAAATTCAAAAGGTTTTACCAGGTAATCATCTGCCCCGGCTTCAAAACCAATTACTTTGTCATCAATGGTGCCTAAGGCGGTAAGCATCAATATGGGCGATTGTATACCGCTTTTCCGCAGTGTGCTGCAAAGATCAATTCCGTTCATGTTTGGCATGATTATGTCAGATATGATAAGGCTGTAACCAGCTGTTAAAGCAAGTTCTAACCCTTTTTTGCCATCAAATGCACAATCTACGCTGTAATGATATTCCTGCAGCCCCTTTTGGATTGATTCGGCAGTTTTGATTTCATCTTCTATAATTAATATTCTGTCGTTCATTTACCAGTATTGCAGGGGAGCGAAAAGTTGTGGTAAAGGTCTTAAAAATAGAATCCTGAAAAATTAAAAACTTATTAGAAATTCCGGATCTCCTGGTTTTTTGGATAAACCAAACCGGGTATACGCACATTGAAAATCCAACCTTTAACCAAATTTTAACAACCGCCGGCACCAACTTTTAGTACCTTTAGTCGTCTATAAGCCAAAGCATTTTCTTATGAAAAACCTGATCACACTAGCATTACTGGCCATTCTTGCCGTGCCTGCAACTTCAAAGGCCAATGAAACAGCCGGCCTTACCTGGTACACCAACCTGGATTCGGTGGTAACCATTTCCAATGAAACCAAAAAACCCATTTTTGGCTTTTTTACCGGCAGTGACTGGTGTGGCTGGTGTATTAAATTGCAAAAAAATGTATTTGCCAAACAGGCGTTTATTGACTGGGCAAATGAGAGCGTGGTGTTGCTGGAACTTGATTTTCCGCGCAGCGTACCCCAGTCAGACGAATTAAAAACCCAGAATCAGAATTTGCAGCGTGCTTTTGGCGTTCAGGGATATCCAACCGTTTGGATTTTTACAGCATTGAAAGATGAAGCAACTACTAATTTCAGCCTCACAGCCTGGGGCAAACTTGGGTATCCGTCAGGGCCCGATGTGGTTGTTGGAAAAGAAGAAGAAAAATTTCTGGCAGATGCCGCCGCTGTTATGGCAAAAAATCCTGCTAAAACAAATTAAGATTCCGTTTATTTTTAGTTCAATTGTTGGTTAGTTTTTGACCGCAGCATACTAACTGTGATTTGCAATGGCCTCCAACTGGGCTGTAATTTCTGAGAGTGTTTCACGAATCATAAAGTGTTGCCGGGTGGTGCAGTGAATCAGCGTGTATGCCGGATTTTCAGCATGCCTTTCTGCTGATACAAGCTCTTCAGGTAAAAGTGAAATTTGCTGGTTGGTGTTTTCAGCCAGTGTAAGGGTAATTGTTATGCATTCTTTGTTGTTGTCTGCGGGCATTTCAACAGCTAATACCTTTAAGATCAGGGATCGGTCACAAATATACTAAAAATACACATAATTGTATACAATATGAGCAAAAATATTCACAAAAGTGGGTCGAACTTTGTGAAATGCAACATCGGGGTGAATTAGTTGAAAAAGTGGTTCGTGAAAGCGGCTATTCCATAACCAGGCTTGCGTCAAAACTTGGCAAAAGCAGACGATGGATGTATCTTGCCTTTGAAAATAACAACCTTTCAATAGACCTGATTTTGCAAATAGGCGCTATTATTCATCATGATTTTTCAGCAGAAATTAAAGAACTGGCAGCCTATAAACCAAACTACACCAGTCAAACGGTTGATGATACAGGTAAATTGATTTCGAATAAGGAATCAGAAGCGGAACAGTGGAAAAATAAATACCTGGATCTTTTGGAAAAATACAACCTGCTGTTGCTTGAAAAAACCCAGGCAAAATATCCGTCACTGAGATCCGGTAAAAAGAAATAACCCGCCGTTAAAATATCGGGCCCCCTTAATCGTCTTCATTCAAAAATTGTACATGCACCGGGCGCTTATCTTTTTTATAGTTATTCTGATTATTGGCGGATTGTTGGAGTTGTATACCTACCGTGGTTTGCGCTCACGGTGGAATAGCTATTCAGCCTGGTTCAGAATTACCTTAAAAACCGGTTTCTTTTTATTCATGAGTCTGGCTGTGCTTTCAATTTTGCTGATGATCACTGCCGGCGGTTATTTTCCGCGCTACATCGCCAATTTTTTCTTTGGTTTTGTGATGATCAATTTTTTTGTAAAACTGGCATTGGCAATGCTGCTGCTGGTAGATGACCTGCGCAGGCTTGGCATTTTTGCCAGGCGAAAAATGGTGAAAAGCGCAAACCACTCCGCGGGTGAAAAAATAACCCGCTCTGATTTCCTGGTGAGGGCAGGTGTTATTGCGGCGGCTGTTCCGGCCATATCATACCCGCTGGGTATGTTTATTGGCCCGTATAACTACAAAGTGCGGCGTGAAAAAATTCAGTTTGCGAAATTGCCTTCAGCCTTCAGAAATTTAAAAATTGTACAGATCTCAGACATTCATGCGGGCAGTTTTTATGATAAAGAAGCCGTGGGCCGCGGCATTGATTTGCTGCTGGCTGAAAAGCCCGATGTCATTTTTTTTACCGGTGACCTGGTAAATGATTCGGCTGTTGAAATGACCAATTACATGGATGTGTTTTCACGGCTGCAGGCACCCCTGGGTGTTTACTCCATTCTTGGAAATCATGATTACGGTGATTACCGTGACTGGAATTCAGAAGATGAAAAAGCAGCAAACCTTCAGCGCCTGAAAGAAGTTCACGCTGAACTGGGCTGGCGGTTACTGCTGGACGAACATCTTTACCTGCAAAAAGAGGAAGCAAAAATTGCTGTTATCGGGGTTCAAAACTGGGGCGCCGGCTTTCACCAGATTGGTGATTTGAAAAAAGCGTATGAGGGTGTTGATGCCCCGGTTAAAATTTTGCTGTCGCACGATCCTACACATTGGGATGAGCAGGTGCGGAAAGATTATAAAGACATTGATTTAACCCTGAGCGGGCATACGCACGGCGCTCAAATGGGCATTGAAACACATGGGTTTAAATGGAGCCCCATTTCATTGCGGTATGAAAAATGGGCCGGTTTATACCAGGAAGAAAATCAGTATTTATATGTCAACCGGGGGTACGGTTTCCTGGGGTACCCGGGACGCATTGGTATCTGGCCTGAGATTACAGTTATTGAATTGGTGTAGATGCTTTATACGTCACCAGAATTTCGTTGCACGGGGTTGTTGTATAATAGGTATACAGTTCACTGAAAAGAAAAGTTCCGCTGATTTTGTCAAACGATTCAATCACTTCTTCAATGCTCATTGTGGTAACATGACAGCATTCCTGGAATTTTTTCAACACATCAACCAGCGGTCCTTTTCCGGCTGCTTGCAGCCGCTTGTCGGCCTGATCAAAAAAACTGGCACCCATCCAATACACTGCCGGATATTGATGCGCAGCAATTAAACTGTCAGCAACGAAAGGTAAAAGGCTGGTGGTCTCAAAATTTTCTCTGACAGCAGCAATCCGCGCAAGGTTAATAGAGTCTGTTTGCGCTGGTTTAAGCACTCCGGTTTCAATCATTACCTGCCGGCTCATGTAGGTTGCAAATCCTTCAAAAAACCAGAGATTGGTTTTGCCCAGTTTGGGTATTGCCAGGTGACTGATTTCATGCGGTGCAATCCAATCCGCTTTTAAATCATCGAGGGAGTAGGAGGGATCAACATAAAAATGCGCTGCATTGATTGAATCAGTCCGCGCGGTGTGCCCAAACAAAACGGCTTGAATGGCGCTGTCTTCACGGTGAAAATGATAATATAAATCAAACGGAAATTCACCCAGCACCTTTTGCGCAGCATCACTGGTAAAACGAATCCATGTTTCCAGTTTCGCCTGCTCCTCTTCTGAAAAAGAGTCTTCGTAAATAAAGGTAACCTGCTGTTCTTTTTCAGGCATTTTCACAGGCTCGGGGGTAATAGGTACAGGCGGGCCGCAGCCGTCAAGTAGAAAAGAAAAAACAAGCAAAAAAAATACGGAAAAAAGTCGCACTTTAGTTTCGGAAAACATAGGTATCGTACGTTACAAAACAGGCAAAAAGTGTTTTCCATTCCTGCAATGTCGGTGTAAGAATGTACGTGTCAAAACTGCCGTCAATAATTTCCTGCTCTTCAATCACGTCAGTGCTGCAGGTGGTATCAGAAAAAACAAGTTCTTTGATCTCGGCTCTACTGCCTGAAAACCGGATGTAGATCACCGAATAATAACCGTCTGGTTCAGGCGTCACCACCAGGTATTCACCGGCATTGAGGCCTTCAAAAAGGGTAGAGGGCCCGGTTTTCATATTATACAGGTAGGTTTTGGATGGCACCAGAAAGTAGTAATTTTCACCTTCCAGTGCAGTAGGTATTGAATCAGCCTCACTGACCCCGAATAAATAGCCGTTTCGTACTTCGTATTTACCCTCTTCACGCACTTGTTCACGGGTAATAAAAAGCAATTTATTTTTTTCAAAATAAATACCTGTTGCATCCACATGCAGGTATTCACCCGCCGCATTGCGCAGTTGATTTTTTTCGGTTTCTTCCGGTTGATAGGTTTTATAGTAGCTGCTGCTAACGGTAGCAGACTGTTTCAGTACTGTGAGTGATTTTTCAGTAAAATACACGGAATAGACCTCCTCACCACGGTCAGCAGGATCTGCTTTTTTTTCTTGCGCAAAACCAGGACAGATGCCGAGGAATAGCAGTATATTTAACGCCCTTTTCATTAATTTAAGTTGATCTAAGGTATGAATAAAAGATGGCTTATCAAAAAACCAGCCAGTCAGCAGTTGATTGCGAAACTGATTGAAGAAGTTGGTGTAACCCGGCCCATTGCCAATATCATGGCGCAACGGGGTATCAGGTCGTTTGATGAGGCTAAAGCTTTTTTCAGACCTGATTTGAAAAATCTGCACAATCCGTTTTTGATGAAAGGCATGTCAGAAGCGGTTGATCGCATTGAGCGGGCCATTGCAGCACATGAAAATATTTTAATTTACGGTGATTATGATGTAGACGGAACCACGGCCGTTTCACTGGTGTATGATTACCTGAGCCGTGATTATGGTCAGATAGGGTATTACATTCCTGATCGTTACAAAGAAGGATACGGTGTTTCAGATGCTGGTGTTGATTTTGCCATTGATAATTCGTTTGCATTGGTCATTGCGCTTGACTGCGGCATTAAAGAGGTGGATAAAATTGTACGCGCCAAAGAAAATGGGGTTGATTTTATTGTGTGTGATCACCATACACCCGGTGATGTATTGCCCCCCGCTATTATTCTGAATTCAAAGCAACCGGGGTGTACATATCCGTTTAAAGAATTGTCAGGCTGTGGGGTAGGGTTTAAACTGGTGCAGGCGCTGAATGAAATTCGCGGGCGTGAACTGGAGGTAATTTATCCGCTGCTTGACCTGGTTGTTGTGAGCATTGCAGCAGATGTGGTTTCTATGGTTGGTGAAAACCGCATTCTGGCCTTTCATGGGTTGGAAGTACTGAATAAAAAACCGCGGCTGGGTTTTAGCAAATTGCTTCAGTTGGCTAATAAAACGGGTCCCCTTAACATAACGGATGTGGTTTTTATACTGGCTCCCAGAATCAATGCGGCTGGTCGTATTGCCAGTGGAAATAATGCCGTGCAATTGTTGCTTGCCCAAACTTTTGATGAGGTAAACCAGGTGAGTATTGATATCAATGAACACAATGAAACGCGGAAAGGATTAGATAAAGAAATTACGGCAGAAGCGCTGACCATCATTGGATCAGACACCTGGATGAAAGCGGCAAAATCAACCGTGGTATTTAACCGCAGCTGGCACAAGGGTGTGGTGGGTATTGTTGCATCACGGCTTACTGAAGTTTATTACCGGCCAACCATTGTGCTCACAGAGTCCAATGGTAAAGCAGTAGGTTCAGCACGCAGCGTATATGGCTATAATATTTACGATGCCATTGATCAGTGTGCTGATTTGCTGGAACAGTTTGGCGGGCATAGTTTTGCTGCCGGTATGACACTTGCGCTGGAAAATGTTGAACCGTTCCGTCAGAAATTTGACGAGGTAGTTCGCGCCACAATTCCTGAGGCATTATTGATACCGGAAATTCAGATAGACGATGAAATTGAATTTCGCGATATCTATGAAAATAAACCCGGCGGTGTGCCTAAATTCTACCGTGTTTTAAACCAGATGGCTCCGTTTGGACCAGATAATCCCCGTCCTGTTTTTGTATCACGAAGGGTAACAGTGCTGCCCGGTTCACGGGTGCTAAAAGACGAGCACATTAAGCTGAGCCTGATGCAGGAAGAGTACCCTGAAATTACCATGGATGCCATTGCATTTGGTATGGCAGACAGTTGGAAAAATATTGATCCGGCAAAACACCCCCATCAGAAAATAGACCTTGTTTATACCATCGAAGAAAATACCTGGAATGGTATTACCAGTTTGCAGTTGATGGTTAGAGATGTGAAGGTGTCCGCGCGTTAATAATCACAAACATTCCGAAATTGTATAGTGCCGTTACCTTCCACTTCCAGTGTTTGTGTTCCGCTTTCTGTTGAAATGGTAATTTCATTTTTGCCCGCCTCCAGCGGAATGCGGGCAAACTGGATTTGTCCCGGCAGTGATTGCCAGCTGCGGGTATCTGCTTTTTCAGTAGCCATGTTGGCAATGTTCATGGCATAACCGGCATAGTCATTTTGTTTGGCAATTGCCAATTCGCTGATTTTTTTCAGCGTAACACGAATCAGATCCCTGATCATGTTGGTGAGAAAATTGTCTTTTTCAATTTGAAATGCCAGTGCGGAAATATCCTGTGCCATTTTTAGTTGCACGGGTTGCTGGTTAATGGTTACCGTTGGTTGCTGCCGTAACAAATCACGCGAAACATAGTAGGGGAAAGCCACACGAATGGTGCCCAGGTCAGCCGGGTCAAAATTCGGATTGTTGTTTGAAAAATCATAATCAACCGGAATAACAAGCGTGTTGGACTGAAAGAAAAAACCATCGGCATTCTGGTTCAGTGAAAAAAAGTAATTCTGTTCTGCCTTAACCGGTGATAAGCCGCTTTCACAGAATAAAATCAATTCGCCGTTGGGGGCATAATCTGCAAGGTATTCGACATCACTTTCATAATAAATACCGCTGCGTTTGGCATTGCGTAAAATGGCCTGTTCCAGGTGATCTGGCTGGTTGTTGTGGTAAATACCGGTTTGATCGCTTTCATACGCCAGTTTCGCATTGCGGTACGCAATAAACGCATTGTTATAATCGCGGTCTGCTTCATAAATCATTCCCATCAGCATAAATCCGAAAGCATCCTGCGAATATTTTTTGTCTTTTCCCTTTGCAGAAACTTCAAGCGCTTTTTCTTTCAGGTCTAACCGTCGCACCTCCACCAGAGCATCTTCCATATTACCCAGTTGAAGGTAATTCAGGCTCTTGTAATAGTGTATCATAATTTGTTCATGATACGCTGCTTTGTAAGGTTGTAAAGACGGGTTTACAGTAATGCCAAGTGCCATCTGTGGCAGTGTCTGAAATTCTTCCATCAGCCGGTCAGCCTCATTGAAATAAAGATTGCTTTGCTCAAATTCACCCTTCAGGTGACAGATTTTTCCCATCTCGAGGTTGAACAAAAGTGCGTTGCGCTCTTTGAGCAGGAATTTGTTCGACCGGATACTTTCTGCTGCTTTGTCGAAATTACCATCGATCAGTGCTGTTTCTGCTGCACGGTTTTTGTCGTAGTAGGTAGCACAGCCACCAAGTGTTATGCTTACGAAAAGTACAAAACTGATATGGAGGATTTTGTCTGACATGTAAAACGCCTGCCTGTGAAGCAAACACGGATTTCAGGATATACCGCTTACCCGGAATTTTAAAAAAAAGTCCGCAGTCAACGTTGTGTAATTGTTAGCTGCGGACGGATTTAATCAGCGATTAGTTCTTTACGTATTTTTTGATCTTTTTGTCACCAATCCATACCACCTCATTGGTCTCCAGGTTGCTTAATTCAAGGTCAATCTGGTAATAAACCACTTTTTCACGTTTGTAGGCATCAACAATAGAGTTGATAGATCCCTGCATCATGTAATCAGCACCTACTTCAAGTCCCCATTGTTTCATGGTAGATACAGAGGAGTTCACTTGCTGATCAGCTCTTTCACCGCGCAGTTCTTCACGCTTTTCACCGCCCTGAACAATACGTACTTTTTTAGATTCAATAAAGGCTCTTTCAATGTCTTTCATGAATGTTTCTGCATCAATGTGCTCATGACTTTTATTGGTAACCATGCCAACAATGATTACCGGCTGCTCTTTTTGGGCAGCCATGTGATTTTTCAGCCAGTCTTCAGACAAAGCCTGCTCAATCATTGCGTCTGAAACCATGCGTGAATCCACATCGTTCCAGCTTCCGCTGATGTCCATTTGCTCTTCCGGATCAACGCGTGCCACACGGTGAAAACAACTTTGTAAACCAAGGATTAAAACGGTACTGATAACGAGTGTTAGTTGAATGCGTTTCATGACTGTGAGGGAATTTTAACGATTAAAAAATAAAAGAGTAAATACCGGCACCATACCAAAGCGGTGCATAGTAAGGTGAGTAATAGGGCGTGTTATAAACACTTTTAGGGTAGTATGGGTTTGTGCCGTATGAGCAACGGTAGCGTGACTGATACCGCATTTTCTGCAGTTCATCTTTGCGGTCCTGTTTCTGTTGTTTTACCTCTGCCTTGTGCGTTGTCCAGTCATACGCTTTATAGGTTTGCTGGCTGGTTTGCCCCTGATTGGCAGTTAATTCCTGACGGTTTTCCATGTAGTAATCCATACTCACTTTGTAGTTTGGATTCTGATCAGGATTGGTTTGCTGGGCAAAAGACCCGGCAGAAAGAAGCAGACCGAGACCGGCCATGTATGGGTGTAATTTTTTCATATCACAATTGTTTTTTATACATCTTGCAAATAGTGTACCAAAATGAGGACTAAAACTATCAAACGGTTTAGTATCTATAAGTTTTAGCACCTGTTTAAAGAGTGTATTGCAGCAAACAAAGGTTAAAAAATGCCGGCACGCACAGACAAATAGCCGGGTGATGATTCTCAGGTTGTCTCAGAATAAATATCAGTTGTGTCTGCTGATATACCTATTGGCATGGTTAGCGCATACATTCCTGCACAGCCTTTTTGAATTTTACCTTCCCTCATCCCTTTTCCCACTTCCCTCCATATTAACTATCTTTATCCCCTACAAACACAACACCATGGGTAACATCCTGATCAAAAATATCAAGAGCCTGGCAGGTATTCTCGAAGGAAATGCCGCTCCGCTTCGCGGTGAACAATTAGGTAAACTGGAAGTCCTTGAAAATGCCTACCTGGCCATCGAGGACGGAAGAATTGCAGATTACGGAAAGATGGAAGATCTGGCCGGAATCACGAACTGGACTGATCTGGAAGTAATAGACGCAGAAGGTAAATTTGTGTTACCTGCTTTTTGTGATTCACATACACACCTGGTGTTTGCCGCAACCCGTGAGGGTGAATTTGTAGACCGCATAAATGGCCTGACGTATGAAGAGATTGGCAAAAAGGGCGGCGGTATTCTCAACTCAGCGCGCCGCCTGGCTGAGATGCCGGAGGAAGAGCTGGTGGCATCTGCGTTGAAGCGGTTAGACCTGGTCAAAAGCCAGGGAACCGGTGCCATTGAAATTAAAAGCGGATATGGTTTGTCTGTTGAAGCAGAATTAAAAATGCTGCGTGTGATTCGTACGCTGAAACAAAAATCTGACCTTACCATCAAAGCCACATTTTTGGGTGCGCACGCATTTCCGCCGGCGTATAAAGAGAACAAGGATGCCTACGTGGATTTAGTCATCAACGAAATGTTGCCGCAGATTCAAAAAGAAAACCTCGCTGATTACATTGATGTTTTTTGCGAACGCAATTATTTTTCACCCGAGCAGTTGGAGCGTATTTTACAGGCAGGTTTGGAATTTGACCTGCTGCCTAAAATTCATGTGAACCAGTTTTCTATTTTGGGTGGAGTTGGTATCGGGGTTAAATATGGAGCCATTTCAGTAGATCATTTGGAAGAGCTGGATGAAAATGACATCATTGAACTGGACCGTTCCAATACCATTGCTACTGCTTTACCAGGCTGCTCCTTCTTTTTGGGAATTCCGTATGCGCCGGTAAGAACAATGCTCAACAACAACCTTGCGGTTGCTCTTGCAAGCGATTATAACCCGGGTTCAACACCAAGCGGTAACATGCAGTTTGTAAATTCGCTGGCCTGTATTCAAATGAAATTAACACCTGAAGAAGCCCTGAACGCAACCACCATTAACGGTGCCTATGCCATGGAATTGGCTCAGGAATTAGGTTCAATTACACGGGGCAAAAAAGCAAACATTATCATCACTAAAGAAATGCCTTCGCTGCATTATTTACCGTATTCGTTTGGAGAGAATAAAGTGGAGCGGGTGATTTTGTTTAAGTAATGTTTGGTTCGTTTCAATTCAAAATAACAGCAGTTTCGCTGATAGTCACCAACATTTTTTTGATGATAATGGCTATCAGTCTGGATTGGAAAACATACGATCAGGTAATGGTTTTTTGGTGTGAAAACCTTGTTGTTGGATTTTATACTGCTTTCAAAATTCCTTTTTGCCGCCCGGTTGATGCTGATAAATTAGACCATTACCCGGTTCCTCGCAGGTACATAAAAATAGTCATTATCCCGTTTTTTCTGCTCCATTTTTTAATGTTCTGTGCCTTGCACCTTGTTTTGATTCACATGCTTTTTTATCATGAGGTAGAATCTTATGCTGAGGCTCACAAAGCATTCAGTTTTCCTGAGATCAACCGAACAGCGCTGTTCATTGCTTTTATTGCGTTAATGGTAAACCACGGGATCTCTTATTTTGTGAACTTTATAAGTAAAAAGGAATATTTAAAATTTAAGATGGATGAGATGATGTTTATTCCCTATAAACGGCTTATACTCGGACATTTTGTGGTGTTGGTATTTGGGTTGATTTTGAGTGTGCTGTGGCCTGATTCAGCAACTTTAGTAGCACTCTTTTTTACTGCAAAAATCTGGATTGATATAAAGCGGCACCAAGCTGAACATGATAAAAACCCTGATTCCATTTACAGCTGGTTTTGATGAAAGCGTTCGGAAGGACAATTTTAGCCATTCTTTTTGCCCTGGCACTGATTCAGATTCTGGTGGTTGTAAATACAGAAACAAGTTTTAAATTGACTGATTTGAGGCTGGCTTCAATAGCTACGGCTTCTACCGCATTGTATTATTTTATTTTTGAACGAAAGGGGAAAAAGTAAAATGCTTAAAAGAACTTCTCCACAAATAAAATCGATTTGGGTTCCAATCCTTTTTGGTATTAGTATAACACATGCTTTTTTTGAGTACCAAACGCTGGTATTTAATGAAGTCTTTTTGATTAGTGCTTGCATGATTGCGCTCATGATTTTTCACTTTTATTGTACGCAGCAACTTATAGTATATATTATGGCGTTTAAAGAAGAGAGACTAGGGCAGTTTTACAAGCTTGTTTCTGTTTCTTACTGGCCAATAATTTTGGCCGGACCCGTTTTTAGTTTTTGTTCGGATTCAGGTGGGTTTGCTTTTGGGTTTGATCTGTTCTTTTTTCTGTTTATAGGGTTGTTAATTACATGCCTGTTGTTTTCCGTATTGGTGCTGTTCAATCAGCTCATGTCCTGGAAATACCTGGCCGGTGTTTTGTTTTTTGAAGTGGCTGTGGGCGCATTAACCATTATTATTCCGGTCGTTATTACCCTGATGATTGCCGCAAGACTCCTATAAAAATCAACAAATCCGTCTTAACTATTTTAACAACGGGCTGTATCCTTTTGCTTAAAAAACGTTTAACTTCGTAAGATGCATTCACTCAAACCGGAAACAGCGTGTCTATAGAAGTAAAAAATGTCTTTAAGTATTACGGCGAACAGGCAGCGCTGAACGACGTTTCATTTAAAATTAATTCAGGTGAAATTATTGGTTTTTTAGGGCCTAATGGCGCTGGTAAATCAACCATGATGAAAATTATTACCTGCTTTATTCCCAAATCAGCCGGTGAGGTGAAAGTCTGCGGCATTAATGTAGATGAAGATTCCATTGAGGTCAGACGAAAAGTAGGTTACCTGCCTGAACACAATCCGCTTTACCTGGATATGTATGTGAAAGAATACCTTGATTTTACAGCTGGTATTTACAAAATCAAAAACAAAAAACAACGGGTGAATGAAATGGTTTCACTGGTTGGATTGGATAAAGAACAAAATAAAAAAATAGGTGCACTTTCAAAAGGTTACCGGCAGCGTGTGGGGCTGGCCCAGGCTATTATTCATGATCCTGAAGTGCTGATTCTCGATGAGCCCACAAGCGGTCTTGACCCAAACCAGCTGGTCGATATCCGCCAGCTCATTATCAACATTGGCAAAACAAAAACCGTAATGCTTTCAACACATATTATGCAGGAAGTTGAAGCCATTTGTGACCGTGTCATAATTATCAAAGACGGCAAAATTGTAGCTGATGATACCACCGGTCACATGCAGCATAAAGATGAAAAAAACCTGACCATTTTTGTGGAGTTTGATCAGGCGGCTACACGCAACCAGCTGAGACAAATTACAAACGTTAAAAATGTCAAAAGTCTCGATGACAATAAATGGCTCTTTGAAGCCAACAGTGACATTCGGGCTGAAATTGCCAAATATGCACAAAAGAACAACCTGCTGGTATTAACCATGCGCATTGAAGAAAAGAGCATGGAAGATGTGTTTAAAGAACTGACCAGGGGATAGCCTTTCAAAATCACGCTGAATAGCAATAACCTTAAAAAAACAAAAAGCCGGAATCATGCAATTCCGGCTTTTCAATTTTTTGATTCAAACTAGCCTTTAGGTACGTGTTTGTCTGTAAATTTTGAGCCGGCATTATTCCAGTTATCCAGGTATTTGGTGCGGCTTGCAGAAAGCTCAGCATTGGTGCTGTTGTATACCCCAACCGATGCATTCATTTCGTTAACTGCTTTGTTGTATCCGTCAACATCCTGCTGTGTGCGGTTATTTGGTTTGATTGCATCGAAAGACGCTTTGATGGTATTGAAGTTTTCTGTTTTGATAAAATAATCCGTAATCAGCGCCACTTTATTTTCAGCTTCGTCTTTGTAGAAGGTGAGTATTTCTGTACAGGCAACTACCACCGTATTGTCCCCATTAAAAGATTCTATTTTTTTGAGAAGCTCAAGTCCCTCAGTTGAAGTAGCAAGCAAGGCATTTTTATTTTGTTCAATGGCGCTCACATCTTTGTTGTTGATAGCCTCAATCAGGTATTTTTCCTGTACGTAGGATTTGAAAAAAATCAGGTAAAGTACATTGTAATAGTCATAAACTTTATCAGCTGCTTTCATGTTTTCTGAAAGATCATCTGTTGCTGAAACCAGTGTAATGTCATGCTTTGCGGCAAACGAACGCTGCTGTTCACCCACCATGGCACCGGCCATATTCATTTTTTCATTGGCGGCCTGTTTGGCATTCATGTACGCTTCCATGTCATTGTAAGAGCGCTCTGATATTTCTTCCATATCCACAATTTTGGCATAGTCTTCTTTCAGAATCAGGTAGTAGATATTCAAAAACGAAACTACTGAATCACGGTAAGACGCATCTCCTTCAAAGCCTTCCATGCGTTTTACCTCATTCATGGCCTGAAAAGTGGTTTGAATTAATGCCGTTCGTTTAGACTCTACTTTTCTGGCACTTTTGCCGTGCGCTACAGTAGAAGTATATTCCCACATACCCTCCTGGATAGAACGGTATTTAGAAGAGATGGAGTTCATATAATCCAGCGCAGGGGAATTTTGGGCAAGAGACTTGCCGGAAAAAACGAAGGCGATAAAAAGTGTCGCTACAGACAATAAACGTTTCATAAGTTTTGGTTATTTTTTTAGATAATCGATTAGTACAAGGTAAGCCTGGTTAATGTAAGCATCGGCCTCAACGCGTTTAAGATATTCTTCATTCAGTTCACGGCGGTATGCGTCCATTTTCAGTATTTCAAGATCGTAGAGGTTATTTGTTGCGGTGTAGGGGGACTGCTCACTTTCTTCGAGGCTGTATAATTCATCCAGAAATGCGGCATAACCTTGTTCCAGCAATTGATAGTTTTCAATTTTAAGCGGAATAATTTCAGCACGTTCGTTTACCTGGTTAATAGAGTCAATCAAAAATGCGATGCGGGAAAAATTGCGGTCCTGTGCTATACGCTGGTTGCCTGATTCAAACAGCGCATCCGGAAAAGCAGAAAACGGGGTATAGTATACTTTTTTCAATACACTGTCTGATGAAAGGGCGTTTGCATAAGATGATTCTTTATAGTCATACATGTCATAAATATCAGGGAGAATAATATTTGGAACAACTCCTTTGCGCTGATGTGTGGCATTGGTAACGCGGTAAAATTTGTCGGTGGTTATTTTCAGAAAACCGTAGGTTGGGTCAGCTGTTTCCATGCTGGTAACTCCGGGTGTATAAGCAGGGTCCAGGGGCAAAATAATCTGGCTGGATGATTTGCCGTAGGTGGTGCTTCCCACTATAATGGCCCGGTTATAATCCTGCATGGCTGCTGCAAAAAGTTCAGATGCTGAAGCGCTGAGTCCGTTAACCAGTATAACCAGCGGACCGGTGTAGATAGCTCCTTTATTCATGTCTTTGATAGAGGTAGCTTCACCTGACTTGCTCTGGGTAATAGCCAGCGGCCCCCAGTCAATAAAAATACCTGCCAGGTCAATGGCTTCTTTCAATGAACCACCCCCGTTGTTGCGCAAATCCAGGATCAGTCCCTGCATGTTTTCTTTCTGAAGTTTGACAATACATTTGGCAACGTCATTGGCACAGCCTAAACCGGTTCCTTCATCCCAGTCAGTATAAAAATCAGGCAGGGTTATATAACCAATGCGCTGATCACCTACTAAAAGCAGGTTTTTGAGAACATCCTCTTCTACGTAAACTTCGCCTTTTGTGAGTTCAACGGTTAACACTTCACCATTGCCTTTTCGTATTTCCAGCGTCAGTTGACTGGCGGTTGTATTTTCAAACATGATCAGTATTTCATCAATACCGGCAGTGGTCATCTCCAGGTATTGTCCGTCAGAAAGGCGCAGTGAAAGTACCTGGTCACCTTTATTCAGCTGGTTTGAATTCCAGGCCGGGCTGCCCGGTAAAACACTTTCAATTCGTACAATACCTTTGTCATCTTCTTCAACTGAAATACCAAAAACCAGGTTTTCTTTGGACAAATCTTCTTCAAAATTTTCTTTTTCAATGTCTGAAAAATAAGTGGTGTGTGGGTCAAATTGCGTGGCTATGGCATCGAGGTAATAGGTTGCCAGGTAATTGCTATAACCGGCAGGGTGATCAAGGTATGATTTGATTTCAAAAAACTGGTAGCCAAAAACTGCTTTTTGGGCATCAGCTGCTTTACTCAGCAGGTTAGATATGGATTCATGGGCTGCATCAGCAAAATAATCACCGGTAAAAAGTTCATCCAGTACTGCATATTTGAGCCATTTGCGCCAGCGTTCTTTAAGCTGGGTATAGTTATCCGCATAGTCAGGATAATCAGCCGGTGCAAAAGACAAGGACTCGTCTTTGGTCAAATCTGACTTTTCCCGTTCAAGCAGGTGCAGCAGTGAGTCAACTGCCAAAAGCCGGGTTTTAAAAATTGCAGCTGACTTTTCAAAGAGCACAGCTGTTCTGGATTCCATTTCATCATCAATACCGGTGCTGTATTTACCAAGTTCTTCAATGTCTGATGCCAGAAAATAATACCCGCCCGGATCAATGGCTTCAACATAACTGTCAAAAACGGCAGTTGAAAAAGCATCATCCACCGCAACCGGTTTGTAATGAAACTGTTTAACGGTATTCAAAATGGCATGCGATTGCCTTCCGACAAAACTGGTGGGTTGTGCGCAAAGAATTCCTGACAGGGTCAGAAACGTTAAAAATACATTCAATTTCACAGCGGGTTGGGTTAAATGCTGATTTGGCTGCAAATATACACTTTCAGCAAAAGCACCTGTGCGAACCAATTGAATAATCACACATCAGGGTAACATGTTTTTGGAATAATCTGCCCGATAAGGCCTGTGCCCCCCTTGAATACCGGACTTTATTTAGTTTGTGTCTAAAAAAAGCGGCAGATTTTTTTGAAGTACAAATTCTTTCTGAAAATACACAAATAATAACTACGCCGGACGAAATAAAACAGAAGCCGGATTAATTCCCTGCAATCATTATCTTTGCCTCTGCAAGCCTAACCTGAGTAGAGTCAATGAAGCGTTTCTTTAAATTTTTTATCAGCAAACAATACCTCAAACACGTACTGATGATTATCGGCGTGTGGATTTTAATTGTGCTGCTTGAATCATGGTACCTGAAATGGCATACTGATTTTGGTGAACAAATTGAGGTTCCTTCTTTTTACGGATTGCATGTAGAAGATTTGGATGCGCTCATAGCCGGCAAGGACATTAAGTATGAAATTAAAGATTCAGTTTACCTGGATGAGTGGCCAAAAGGTACCATTTGCTGGCAATATCCACGGCCAACAGATTCAACCGGCATGTATGTAAAGGCAGGGCGCACCATTCAGCTTTCTGTTGTTCCAATGACACCCAAAATGCTGGTTATGCCTGATGTGGTAGACATGTCTAAACGAATGGCAGAAACTACCTTAAACTCTATGGGTTTCAGAACAACCGTTACATTTAAACCCGCACCTGAGGGTAAAGATTTTGTTCTGGGACAGCTTTACAATGGCAAGCCAATTCCGGCCGGAACAATGATTCCCAAAGGAAGCCGGGTTGAATTGATCGTTGCCAAAGGAAATTCGGGCGAATCTACCCCGCTGCCAAATTTGATTGGTCTCACAATATTACAGGCGCAGGAACGTTTACAGACTCTCACACTGACTTTATACCCTGAATGTGAATCGTGTGTAACCGAAGCTGATTTTGCAAATGCTGTTATTACCAACCAGAATCCTGCAGGAGGTGAGGGCGTAAATGTGGCAGCCGGTTCAACAATCACAGTATGGGCAACCAAATAAGGTTGGCAGATGTATTTGGATTGAAATGAAATTACTACTCACAACCGTTGGTTTCTTTTTTACAGCCGCTTTAACAGCGCAGGATGAGGTCATATCCCCAATTCTCAATAACCCGCATGTTCAGCAAAAAACGCTGAAACTGAAAGCAGCCGGTAACTCCATCGACAGCACGTTTATTTATAACATTGATACGCTTGATTTGCCGGTTTGGGATGATTTCAGCATCAACAAATTTATGCCCTATGATGCCGGTTATGCTGACGCAAACGTTACGTCACAATGGTATTACCGGTTAATGAACAATACCAACACCATTCCACAAAATCCATCGTTCATTTTTTGTGACTCAAGCCATGCCTACCATGATTCCATTTCGGTAGTTGGGGGCATTCCAACCACTTCCACCACCTACTTTACAACACCCAACCAGGTATGGGTAAATGAGTTGAATACATACCCCGTTCAGGGACAATTACGAACACTTTATCAGGAGTGTTATGTTTTGATTGATTCCATTATTGATGGCATTCCCGATCCCGATCAGGATACTGTTTTTTATACCGGTAGTCCTGACTTTGTGCAAGACTCAGCCAACGTGTTTTTTGTGGATTATACCAATCCAAACACCATTTGGGTTGATATCTATGCCTATCACAATTACCGGTATGCCGTTAACCCATGGTCGCTTGGTGTTGCAACACTTGACGGGGTAGATGAAAATGGCTGGCCGTATGACTGGGGTAATACCAGTGCCCATGAATCGGCTGATGTGTTGACTTCGCGTCCCATTAACCTGGCGGGCAAAATCAATGTTTACCTTACATTCCTCTACCAGGCTGAAGGGTATGGCAATGCCCCTGAGGTGGAAGACAGCCTGATTCTGGAATGGTGGCTGCCTGATTCTAATGCGTGGTTTCCAAGTGGCTGGTATACGTTAGGCGCTGTTACAAACGATGTTTGGGATACTGTACATTACGCGGTGCCAACAGCAGCGCTGGACAACGGTTTCCGCTTCCGCTTCCGCAACTGGGCATCTACCTCTGGTAACCTGGATCACTGGCACATTGATTATGTAAACCTGAAAGACAATGATTTGCCAACGGTTTCTAATTTCAGTGATCTGGCTATTTCTGAACCCATCCATTCCATTCTTGACACCTACACCGCCGTTCCCTGGGATCATTTTATCAATGCCATTGCATCTGAAAAAATGCTGGATGAATTAAAGGTGCGGGTATACAACAGCAACATTACAGCAACCAATTATGCCAACGGCGGTTTGGAAATAAGGTATGGTGGAATACTTCAGGGAGGCAGTCCGTATGTGCTTGCCAATCCCGGTATCACCGGGGAGTGGACCGGTAACTGGGAAGTAGGAATGAACAAATACCCATATGCGCTTGCCAGCAATTATACCTTTGATCAGGGCGTTACAGCCGGGCCGCAGGCTGCATTTGATATAAAACTCAACATTGATGCTGCCGTAAGCGGGTCCAATATTTACGATGTAAATGATACCACCTACCTTGTTCAGAAATTTGATAATTATTACAGTTACGATGATGGTTCTGCTGAGGCGGCTTATGGTATAACCGGCAGTCATGCATTGCTGGCATATAAATTCACGGCTTATGAAGAAGATTCATTAACCGGTGTTTTGATGCATTGGGTACCAAGTGTAGATGATCATTCAGACAAAGCATTTCTGTTAACCATTTGGGATGACAATGCCGGCCAGCCCGGGAATATTATTTACCAGGACGATTATTTTAATACCCACCATCCTGAATACAGCGGGGCTATCAACGGATTCAGGTATTACACCTTTATGAACGGGCAATACGTTGATGTGCCGCAAACCTTTTATGTTGGTTGGGAACAAATTGAATCAGTCAGCATGAACATTGGGCTTGACTGGAATACAGACAACAGTGATAAAATTTTCCGCAATACAAGCGGCACCTGGGCAACATCATCGTATGATGCATCTATTCTGATGCGTCCTGTTTTTTCTACGGCGCTGAATTACACCCTGGGTACGGATGAGGAAAAGCAGCCGGAAGAAGTAGCTGTGACCGTTTATCCCAATCCCGCTGATGATCAGGTAACTATTCGCATCAATGCCACTGATTTTACAGCAGTACTCATTGACATAAGCGGCCGCCGGGTTTTAAGTGTGACCAATGAAACACAGCTTGATCTTTCTGACCTGAATGCAGGTATTTATATCATAGACATACGTGACGCAAATGGCGTATCTTTGTACTCAGGTAAACTGATCAAAGAATAATGGCTGCGGACGACGAATTGGATTTTGAAGAATCACCAGAAAATGAAACCGAGGCAGATGAGCTCTATGAGCACTATCATCTGATTGCGGATGTTCAGGATTCTGTCAGAATTGATAAATTTCTGATGGACCGCATTCCCAATGTCTCCCGCACCAGGCTTCAGACACTTGCCAAAGCAGATAACCTGATTGTAAACGGCAAACCGGTTAAGCCAAATTACAAAGTGCGTCCAAAAGATGACATTTCCATCGTCCTTCCATTCCCGGTAAGGGAACTTAAACTCATACCTGAAAATATACCCCTGAATATACTGTATGAAGATGATCAGCTTGTTATTGTAAACAAACCCTCCAACATGGTTGTTCACCCGGGTTACGGCAATTACACCGGCACGCTTTTAAACGGGTTGATTTATCATTTTGAATCGCTTCCCAAACAGGATGATTATTATGGTCGCCCAGGTCTGGTGCATCGTATAGATAAACACACAACCGGTATTTTGGTTGTGGCCAAAACAGAACTGGCCATGTCACACCTGGCCAAACAGTTTTTTGACAGAACATCTGACCGGCGTTATTATGCACTGGTTTGGGGTGATCTGGAGCAAAATGAAGGGACCATTACCGGGCACATTGGCCGCTCTCAGAAAAACCGGAAAGCCTTTTGCGTTTACGAAGATGGTTCACACGGCAAGCCGGCTGTAACACATTATAAAGTCATTGAACGATTCAGATATGTAACGCTGGTTGAATGTAAACTTGAAACCGGCCGCACACACCAGATTCGGGTACATTTTCAACACATCGGGCACCCGCTTTTTCACGATCTTGAATATGGCGGAGACCGCATCATTAAAGGAACCACTTTTAACAAGTACCGCCAGTTTATTGACAATGCCTTTAAACTGATTCCGGGTCAGGCACTTCACGCCAAAACTTTGGGTTTCAAACATCCGTCTACCGGTCAATGGATACAATTTGATTCAGAATTGCCCGCAGATTTCCAAAATGTACTCGAGAAGTGGCGGAATTACAGTCAAAATACGCAGGAAACACAGGCTTGAATTAATCGCAAAAAATGTGAATAATTAAAAATAATTGTTTATTTTCGCCTCTTAATATTAACTACGCGTATTAAAACTAAAACTATTTTATGAAGTCAATTAAGTTCTTAGTTACATTAGTTGCTTTGCTGAGTGTGAGTACCGCCGCGATTTCTCAGGCCGAGACCCGGAATTATGCCAAAGAGGCCGAACAATTATGGCAAGCCGGAGCCTATTCTGAAGCCGCAGATGCTTATAAAAAAGCCTCTGAGAAAGTTGATCCAAAGAACGATAAGGCGCGTTTGAAAAAAGCCTACTTCGCTTACATGTCTGCTACATGTTACAAACTTTTACATGACTTCCCTGCTGCCGAGCAGCAGTATGAAAAAGCAATCCTCCTTAAATATTTTGAAGCTGAGCCTAAAGTTTATTTCTATCTGGCCGAGATGGAAATGGCACAGTGTAAACACGATGAAGCAAAAGAAAATTATCAGAAATACGACAAGCTTGCTCCTGGTGATCCAATTACCAAAGTGAGAATTCAATCGTGCGAACAGTACAAAGATGCTACGGAGAAAAAACAAACCAAACACCTCATGTCCAATGTAACCAAATTGAATACACCCCAATTTGATTATGCACAGGTGATTGGCCCAAGAGGTACTGAAATGTATTTCTCTTCATCACGTCCCGGTTCCAGCGGTGAGCTGGTTGACCCTATTACCGGTCAAAACTACATGGATATCTGGGTAACTACCATTGACAAAAAAAATAACTGGGGTCAGCCGCAACCACTTCCTGCTCCAATTAACACTGGTGATAACGAAGGTACCGTATGTTTTGACGGACGTGGAAAAATGATGTTCTTCACCCGTTGCCCATCGCAGGAAAAAATGCGTTTGGGTTGTGATATTTATATGGTTGAGAAAAAAGGTGACAACTGGGATCAACCGGTATTACTTAAATTAAAAGATCACGATTCAACCCACGTAGGACATCCGTGTTTGTCTGATGACGGAAAAGCATTGATTTTTGCTTCAAACATGGCCGGTGGTTATGGTGGTTTGGATCTTTGGATCACTACTTATGATAAACGGACAGAATCATGGTCTTTACCAGTAAATATGGGGCCATCTGTAAATACTCCCGGCAACGATTGTTTCCCAACCTGGGGACCAAACGGAGAACTTTTCTACGCCTCTGACGGAATGGTTGGTTTAGGAGGTCTTGACATCTACAAAGCTACCCGTGTTGGTACAGAAAATAAATGGGAAAAACCAACTAACCTTGGTTACCCAATGAACTCTTGCCGTGATGATTACCATATCATTTATACTGAGTCAGGCAAAGTAGAACGTGGTTTCATTTCATCCAGCCGTAACGGTTCAAAAGGAGAAAATTCACAGGATATCTGGGATTTCTACTTACCTCCAATCCTGGTTGATGTAGATATCATTGTTTCTGATCAGGAAGAAGGTATTCCAATTGTTGGTGCCAAAGTTATTATCGTTGGATCTGACGGATCAAACTATGTAATGAATACAGATGCAAACGGACGTATTTCACTGAATCAGAAAGCAGATGGTACCCGTTATGTTGATCCGGGTGTTACCTGGACTATTGAAGTGGAGGGCGTGTTGAAAGCTTACCTGGGAACGTCAGATGCTTTCTCAACCGTAGGCGTTGAAACAAATACGCGAATTGTGCGTGACCTGAAAGTACTGAACATTAAAAAACCAATTCGTCTGCCTGAAGTTCGTTACGATTTAGGTAAAGCAGATCTGCAGGTAAATGATTCAGTAAACTCAAAAGATTCCCTGAACTATTTATATGATCTGATGATTGAACACCCTAACCTGATTGTAGAATTGGGTTCACATACAGACAGCCGTGGTAAAGATGCAGCAAACCTTACATTGTCACAGGCCCGTGCCCAATCATGTATCAATTACCTGGTTCTTGAAAGAGGCTTACCTGCTGAGCGTTTTGTACCAAAAGGATACGGTGAAACAACACCATTCACCCTGGTTGAAGTTAAAGCTCCCGGCGATACGGTAAGAACACTGCTTACAGAGGCTGTAATCAATAAATACAAAACCACAGATAAAGCAATGTTTGAAAGATTGCACCAGTACAATCGTCGTACTGAATGTAAAATTTTGAGCTTTGATTATGTTCCGAAACCGGGTGAAGGTGTAAAACCTGAAGACGGCGGAACCGGAGGAAATTAGCGTAAATACAGTATTTCAAAAAGCACCTGACCCTTTTATGGTCGGGTGCTTTTTTTATTTTCAGACAAGAACCATGGCAGACAACAGATATAACTCAAGAGGTGTTTCAGCGGGTAAAGAAGATGTACACAATGCTATTAAAAATGTAGACAAAGGACTTTTTCCGCAGGCATTTTGTAAGATAATACCCGATTATTTAACCGGTGATGAAAACTATTGCCTGGTGATGCATGCTGATGGTGCGGGAACCAAATCATCACTGGCTTACCTGTATTGGAAAGAAACCGGTGACACCTCTGTCTGGAAAGGCATTGCACAGGATGCCCTGATTATGAATATTGATGACCTGCTTTGTGTAGGTGCCACTGAAAACATTCTGCTGTCTTCAACCATTGGCCGCAATAAAAACCTGATTGATGGATCAGTGCTTTCAGCTATTATTAATGGTACTGAAGAATTGCTTGCTGAATTGCGGAATCACGGGTTTAACATTTATTCTACCGGCGGTGAAACGGCTGATGTGGGTGACCTGGTGCGTACCATTATTGTTGACTCAACCGTGGTGGCACGTATGAAACGCAGTGACGTTATTTCCAATCATCAGATTCAGGCCGGTGATGTGATCGTTGGTCTTGAGTCGTTTGGACAAGCCACCTATGAAAAAACATACAACGGCGGCATGGGAAGCAATGGGCTTACATCTGCCCGTCACGATGTTTTTGCCAAATACCTGGTTGAAAAATACCCTGAAAGTTTTGACCCGGCCGTACCGGAAGAACTGGTTTATTCAGGCAGTAAAAAACTCACTGATAAAGTGGCAGATTCACCCGTGGATGCCGGAAAGCTGGTATTGTCACCAACACGTACGTATGCGCCCATTATTAAAGCCATATTGGATAAACACCGCTCCAAAATACACGGCATGGTGCATTGCAGCGGTGGCGCTCAAACCAAAGTGCTGCACTTTGTAAACAACCTGCACATCGTTAAAGACAACCTGTTTGAAGTTCCGCCTTTATTCAAACTCATCCAGTCAGAATCCAAAACAGACTGGAAAGAAATGTACAAGGTTTTCAATATGGGACATCGCATGGAAATTTATTTACCTGAGGCTTTGGCCGCAGAAATAATTGCCATTTCTGAATCGTTCAACGTACGCGCAAAAATTATTGGAAGGTGCGAAGTGTTCAATGGTAAAAAACTAACCATTCGGTCTGAACACGGCGAATTTATTTATAACTGATTAGTATGCTGGCAATTATTATTTTCGGAACGCGTGGCGTCAGGTCAACCGTCAGTGAGGGAACCTTTGTGTGTCCGCAGTGTATATCAAACCAGCAATACAAGCATAAAAAAGTGACGCAGTTTTTCACGTTGTATTTCATTCCGCTTATTCCCATGGGTAACAAAGGTGAATATGTAGAATGCCTGGGATGCCGCAATACCTATATCACCCGTATTTTGCAAATGCAGCCGACTCTGGATATTACCGAAAAACAGGCAACGTCAGCAGCTGTGGGGCAGCCCCGGGCTCAGCTAAATACCGGTGCGGTTGATTCAACTGCAGCAATAGAGCCCGAAAAAGACAAAGTGATTAAAAAACTCTTGATCATGATGATACTGGCCGACGGAAAAGTTGAAAATGCTGAAATTGTTTCGTTCCACCGTATTTATCATGAAAGTACCGGCCAAACCGTGCGCGATATTTATAAAGAAATGGATGAGGTAAAAGCAGAAAATAAATCACCGCATCAATACCTGAAAGAGGTGGTTCATGGACTCAACCAGGAGGGTAAAGAAGCCATTCTGAAAGCCAGCATGCGCATTGCAGCAGCTGACGGAGACATAGATCCAAGCGAGGTAAGAATGGTGGAAAATTTCGGCAAGGCCCTTGAATTAAAACCGGCTGAAGTTGCAGCCATTATTGAAGAAGCAAAAAATAAACAAGAATAATCCTCCTTCGCTGAAGCTGCGGAGGATAAAAGAGCATACCAATGAATGATTTACTAAGAAAACTGGAAGCAATTGCCATTCGTTTTGAAGAGGTTGGCGTAAAAATTACCGATCCGTCCATTATCAATGACATGGACCGGTATGTGAAACTGAATAAAGAGTATAAAGATTTGCAGGCAATTGTTGCTGTATACCATGAGTATAAAAAAGTGCTCAGTAACATTGACTCAGCCAAGCAAATTCTCAATTCAGATGAAGATGCCGAGATGAAAGAAATGGCAAAAATGGAGCTCGATGAATTAGTGCCCCGGCAAGATGAATTGGAAGAAGAAATAAAAGTATTACTGATTCCAAAAGACCCTGAAGATGATAAAAACGTCATTCTGGAGGTTCGTGCCGGAACAGGTGGAGACGAGGCCAGCATTTTTGCCGGTGATTTATACCGCATGTATACCCGCTATTTTGAAACCAAGGGCTGGAAAATAGAACCCTTGAGCGTTACCGAAGGAACGGTGGGTGGTTACAAAGAGGTTATTATTAAAGTGTCTGGTGAAGAGGTTTACGGAACGTTAAAATACGAAGCCGGTGTGCATCGGGTGCAGCGTGTTCCTGAAACTGAAACACAGGGGCGTGTACATACATCAGCTGCCACGGTTGCCGTGTTGCCTGAGGTAGAAGAGGTGGATGTCAGTTTGAACCCGGCAGACATTGATTTTCATACATCACGTTCAGGCGGTGCCGGCGGACAAAACGTAAACAAGGTAGAAACCAAAGTTCAGCTCACCCACCGGCCAACGGGTATTGTGGTCGTGTGCCAGGTAGAGCGGTCGCAGTTGAAGAACCGTGAACTGGCTATGAAAATGCTCTATAGTAAATTGTATGACCTGGAGTTGAATAAACGAAACGGCGATATTGCATCCAAACGAAAAACCATGGTATCAACCGGTGACCGTTCAGCTAAAATCAGAACCTATAATTACCCGCAGGGCCGCATTACAGATCACCGTATTGGTTTAACCATGTATAACCTGCCCAGCTTTATGAACGGTGATATTCAGGAAATGCTCGACGCCTTGAAAATGGCCGAAAATGCTGAAAAAATGAAAGAAGGCGAAACCGTTTAAAATGCAGCATCGCGATTCATCGCGATAAAGAGAAACAACAACACAACATCGCAATTCATCGCGACGAAAAATGAACCCGATATTAATGTGCGGTTGAAGTAAAAAAAGAGGATAAAATGACCAGGCAAGAATTAATAAATACCATCAAAACCAAACAGTCCTTTCTCTGTATCGGGCTGGATACGGATCTGACAAAAATTCCTGAATTTTTATTGGAGTTTGAAGACCCTATTTTTGAATTCAATAAACGAATCATTGATGCAACACATGATTTATGCGTGGCCTATAAACCCAATATTGCGTTCTATGAATGCCACGGCAGCAAGGGGTGGGACTCATTGAAAAAAACCATGGAGTATATTCCCAAAGGCATTTTTACCATTGCTGATGCCAAGCGTGGAGATATTGGAAACACCAGCACGTTTTACGCCAAAACATTTTTTGAATACCTCAATTTTGATTCCGTAACGGTGGCGCCTTATATGGGCATTGACAGCGTAACCCCTTTTTTGGAATTTGAAAACAAGTGGGTTATTCTGCTGGCGCTTACATCAAACCAGGGAGCACTTGATTTTCAGTTTATGACTGATTCGCAGGGCGAAAAATTGTATGAAAAAGTAATCCGTAAATCAAGCCTTTGGGCCGGGAACGACCGGTTAATGTATGTAGTTGGTGCAACCCGCGGTGAAAGTATTGGAGAGGTGCGTAAATGTGCACCCGATTCATTTTTCCTGGTACCAGGTGTAGGTGCACAGGGAGGGTCATTGCAGGATGTGGCAAAGTTTGGTTTGACAAAGGATTGCGGGTTGCTTGTAAACTCGTCGAGAGCTATTCTCTATGCCGGAAGTGATGAAAATTTTGCAGTTGCTGCGCGTAATGAAGCGAAAAAGGTGCAGTTGGAGATGGCCGGAATTTTACAAAAAGGCAATTTTTAAGTTAAGATTCATCTGAATCAGCGAATACAATCAGCATAAATCTGCGGGATTAGTTTTCCCGCAGATTTCGCAGAAAAGGCGCGCAGATTATCGCAGATAGCAAACTGTAGTGATGAGACAAGAGAATGATTAATACATTGTACGTACCCTGCTTGCTTGTAACAGGCGCAAGTCAGTCCAAAAATCAGATAAAATCCCGCTCACAATAATTCGCGTAAATCAGCGAATGCAATCTGCGCAAATCTGCGGGATTAGTTTTTCCCGCAAATTTCGCAGAAAAGGTGCGCGGATTATCGCAGATAGCAAACTGCAATGATGAGACAAGTGAATGATTAATACATTTAGCTCACCCTGCTTGCTTGTAACAGGCGCAAGTCATTCCAAAAATCAGATAAAATCCCACTCACAATAATTCGCGTAAATCAGCGAATGCAATCTGCGCAAATCTGCGGGATAGAAATTTCACCTGATTCCTTAAAAAAATCGTCCGATTAATTTCCTGATTCAAAAATTTCTTACTTTCATCCCTGAGATTGAAAAGTGAGAGGGCAATGAGAGAAGAGTATCTGCATTATTTATTCCGGACAAAACGTCTTGGAAATTCATTCAAAACAACAACCGGCGCAAATTTGCAGGTTAAAAAATTCGGGGAACAAAACCCCAATGCCGGACCTGATTTTCTGGATACCCAAATTGTTCTCGACAATACCACCTGGGCAGGTTCCATTGAGTTTCACGTCAAATCATCCGATTGGTTTTTACACAAACACCAGGTTGATAGCCGGTACCATACCGTAATTGCCCATTTTGTGCTGGAGCATGACAAAGAGGTACAACTGCACGGGCACCCCATTCCAACAGTTGAATTAAAAGATACGATTGATTGGGAGCATTATCAGAAATTCAGAAAACTTGCCGCATCTGAAAAAACAATTCCCTGTGCATCGGTTTTGAAAACAGTTACTCCTGAGGTTATCCGGCAGCAATTGGAAAATGCAGTATTGCAGCGTCTTTTTCGAAAATCAGATCGTGTATTGGCTGACCTGAGCCGGTTAAGAGGAGACCGTGAAAAAGCAGTTTACCTGTCTGTGGCGCGTGTTTTTGGCGGTAAAGTAAATGCTGATTCCTTTGAGATGCTGATGGAGAAAATAGACTTGCGCATGCTGCAAAAAATGACTGAAAATGAACTGGCCATACCTGCTGTTTTGTTTGGTATGGCAGGGCTGTTGCCGGCTGAATCAAACCATGCGTATGTAAAAGCGCTGATTCACGAATTTAAATTTCAGAAACACCGGTTGAATCTGAAACCTTTGAATGCTGAAGCGTTTCGGTTTTCACGCATGCATCCGCCGGGTTTTCCAACCTTTCGGCTGGCACAGCTGGCTGAAATTATCTGCCGCGGTATACCGGTGGGGCAAATCACTTCCGGAAATTTTAATGTAGCTGAGTTGCGCGATTTTTTCAGCATAGCGCTTCCTGATTTCTGGCAAACCCATTATCATTTTGAAAAAGAAACAACACCGCACAACGCCGGTATTTCAGAGGCTTTTATGGATTTAGTGATAATAAATACGTTTGCCCCCTGTCTTTTTGCCATCGGTCGTTTGACCAACAGTCAGAAACTTACCGCCGCATCGGCTGCGTTGCTGGCTCAAACCCGGCCAGAAGTCAACACAGTTATACGCACATGGCAAAAAATGGGAGTAAAATCACAGAGCGCTTTTGATACACAGGCATTGGTAGAACAAAAAACAGAATTCTGCGCCAAAAAACAGTGTCTGAAGTGTCACATTGGCCACGCCGTTTTGACGCATTAACGGTTCCGGAGTCGGTTTTTACGTCACAACAAACAAAACCGGGTGTCTTGCAAAAAGTTCTAAATCATGAACTAAAAGTTCTAAGTTATACCACTGAGATTTATACCGGTATACGTATTTTTAGGATGTATAGCAATGTTATACATACTGTTTACGCCGGTTGCCGGATCGTGAATCAGAATGAATTAATTTTTGTCAATTTTTACAGATAGTTTGATGCAGAATTGTACGTACTTTCGATGTATCTCATTTGTATACATTTGGCAAAAAAATAATGTATGAAAAAAATGTTTTTGTTTGTGCCTGTGTGTGCACTGATTTTCTCTTGTGAGAAAGAAGAAAAAGAATTGGTTGCTGAAAACCAGACTTCAACCCAGTTGGTTTCAACAGAACGGATTGATTTGAATGAGCCAGAAAGACCGGGGGAGAATGCTGGTGGTGACAGAGAGTACATAGCATACGACAAGTATCATTGTGCATTGCCGGGAGAATCGGGCAATAACATTACCGGCATACAATGTGACGCGGGTACTGCAGACGATTGTTGGACGGATGATTACACCCGCTGCAAAGAGTCAACCGCTTTTAATAACCTTGTTAGCTTATACTTAACGCCGGCTGAAGCCGATCTTTTTTGGGGAAAAACGTATGATAGACAATTTGTTTATGACAATTGGGATTTTTTCCTGGGAGGATATAACATGCAGGAACTCAATCATCCGGATTCAATCATTCAAAATTTGTAATGAATTTATGCATAGATTGCTGTTACTAATGCTGCCGTTGTTTTGCCTGAATTGCGGGCGAAATGACGGTGGCATTTCTTCTGAAAAAAAACCTGAGCTTAGCCTTCAAAAAGTATCAGACACCTTAATTTTTAGTGATGGAGACAAACGTTATCCCTATTGGTATGACTATACAACGAATTTGCTCATCTTTAGAAATAGGACGGACTCACTATTTGAATACTATGATCTTGGAACACGTGAGTTTGTCAAAACACATAAGGTAGATGCCAAATATTGGGACTTTGTTGCCAGCTCAACTGATATATTTGTGCTCTTTTCGGGATCGGATGTCATGTTTCTGTATGACAGCCTCTACAATCGCCGCGGTGATTTGATCGTTTGGGATTTAGAGAATGCCAGGGTCAAACGACGATTTCCTATTACCTTCAACCAGGAAACTGAGCATATATATATCCGGTTGAACAGGCAGTTTCAGCCTTATTTTGATTATGAAAATCAGAAAATTTACACGCATGCAATTAATTATGAAAATTACGAGAACCGCAAATACAAGCTGGATACAGAAGTGATTGTGGAATATGACATGCTGACCGGCGAAAAGAAGATGGTGCCCTTTAAATTTCCGGAAATCATGAGCCAAATAACTATCTGTGGCTTCCAGCACGATGTATATGGCTGTGTCCGGGGTGATAGCATGATCATTTCATACTCTGAAATTCCGAATATCGATGTTTATGACGTAAGTGACAGTATGCTGTATCGTCATAACGTCCCACATCACGGATTTGATACCCTTGCCGGAAACAGCAGCGACATTCAGACAAACTTTGACATGTGCAGACAAGGATGGCTGACTGAGTTTTTCTTTGGACCAATTAAATACAACCCCGCACAGGATTTGTTTTACCGCACCTACCGTGATAAAATGGCGTTAATGAAACCTGATTCCACGTATAATACAGAAAACGACAAGCCGTTTGGAATTCAGGTGCTCGACGCACAGTTCAATATTCTGGGAGATTTTCCGATTGGAGACATGCCACGTTGGGAAGAAGTATTTGAACTTTTTCCTACCAAAGATGGATTGTTGTATTCCAGAATACCTGGTGAAGGGAGAGATACAATTGTACTATACCATTTGAATTTCAAGTATGAATAAATTCTTTTTTTTCTTTACCGTTTTTCTTTGCGTGCTAACACTAACGGCGTGCAATTCCTCAACCGGTGAGATTGAAGAATCAACTGTGGGGTCAACGGAAATGTTGACTGATACAGTTGTTCAGACTACTCTGGAAGATACTGTCAAAAAATTTCCAAGCGAGCCAGGTATTCTGAAAATGATCCGTGAAAATTACCTTGACGTAATGAAGGAAGATCAGAGCTTTTTGGTCATTTCTGTTGTTTCTGGCTGCAATTGCGGGTTGGTCAGTTTTGAGAAAGTGGATAGCCACCTTACCGCTTTCAAATCAGGATCAGATGCAACGACTTTTTGGTCGCTTAAAGGAGAAAACGCGACATATTCTTCAAAAATTGCAAAGCATTCTCCAGGCTACATTGAATTGGCTAAACCCAAACGCGCTTTTGAGGAATATGGTTTGTTTCAATCTTCCACTTTGATTTTTGAACTCCGTAATAATTCTGAAATCGTTCGCTGGATTTCGTTTGATCGCTGAAAAATAATTGAATTGAAAATATTCAGACAGGCTTTTTGAAATATATCCGGCCATAAAAAATTACTTTAAGCCGCCACTAAAGCTGTCGTTGTCTTTTTGTTTTAAGAGTTCAGCATCCGGGAAGAATAGTTCTGCTCTACTTATATTTGATCAAATTTCTGAAAACATGTTTAACCCAAAGCATCTTATCGCATTTTTATTGGTCCTATGTCTTTCCTGCCAGCAAAGTGAACAGAATAGTTCCTATGAGGAAAAGGCGGAATTGAAATTAGAACAGGTATCTGATACCATGTTTTTCTCAGATGGTAAAAAACGTTACCCCATGTGGTTTGAATATAAAACCAATCAGTTGATTTTTAGAAATAAAGCTGATTCGGTACTTGAGTATTTTGACATAAATACGCATGCACTGACAAAAACAGAAAAGGTTGATTCAAAATTCTGGGAATTTGTTGCCAGCCCGTCAGACGAGTTGGTTGTGTTCTCAGGCAATGATTTGATTTTTTTGTATGATACGCTTTATAATATGACTGGTTTACTAACCGTCTGGGATCTTGAAAAAGAGCAGGTAAAAAAACAGTTTCCTGTTGCCTTCAATGAAGAAACAGACCATATATTTGCCCGGTTTACCAGGTATTTTACGCCCTATTTTGATTATGAAAATCAGCGAATTTTTACAGAGGGGTTTAACTATGAAAACTATGATGAACGAAAATATCCGCTTGATACCGAAGTGCTGACAATCTATGATATGTTGACCGGACAGCGCGGAATGGTTCCGTTTAAATATCCTGAGATATTTGCTCATCTTGATTTGTGCGGTTTGATTTCTGAAGTGTATGGATGTTACAGAAATGATAGTATCATTATTACGTATTCGGCATCTCCTGACATAGATGTTTATGATGTGGGTGACAGTCTGCTTACACGCTACGTTATCCCCCATCCCCATTATGATTCACTGGCGGGTGCCAGTCCGGATGTGCGCACAAATCATGACCTTTGCAGGCTCGCAAATCTGACTGAATTTTTCTTTGGCCCTGTTAAATACAATCCGGCGCAGGATTTATTTTATCGTACTTACCGTGATAAAATGGAGTTGATGAAACCCGATTCAACCTATAATACAGAATATGATAAACCGTTCGGTATCCAGGTACTTGGTCCTGACCTGGAAGTGTTGGGTGATTTTCCAATTGGTAGTTTTTATCCCTGGAAAGAGCTTTTTGAAATGTATCCAACCAAAACAGGTTTGTTGTATACCGATTTTCATGCGCGCACAGATAGCATATTTCTCCATTATCTGAACTTTACGTATGAATAAGTCATACCTGCACGTAGTGGCAATCTGGTGCTGGCTGGCACTGAATGCGTGTGGTTCACCGCAGCACGAATCTGCGCCCGAAAGTCAACCAGACACAACGGCTGAAACATCCGTCGATACAATTACACAACAATGCGCTGTTCAGGACACCGTTGAAAAATTCTCCAGCGAGCCCGGTCTCTTCAAAATGATTCAGGAAAATTACCTGGATGAAATGACGGATAGTGTCAGCATTCTGGTATTAACGGTTGTATCCGGCTGTACCTGTGGTTTGACCAGCTATGAAAAACTCGATAGTCACTTAACCGTATTTCGGGCAGATAAAGACTACAAAGCCTTTTGGCTGCTGAAAGGGGAAGACAGCAATTACTCCAAAAAAATTTCAAAATATCATCCCGGTGACCAGGAGTTGGAGCAACCCAAAAGAGCCTTTCAGGAATACGGTTTGTTTCAGAATTCAAGCTTTCTCTTCGAAATCCACAACCGCACTAAAATTGCGGATTGGGTTGTAATTGACAACTGAGTTTCAATTTGAGTTTCTTTTTTGTCAAAATTCATCCAAAAGTGATTAATTTTGGTTGAACAATTGATTCTCAAACCATGAACCTGTTCCAGAAAATTACCCTCTTCTTTGAGCTGCGGTCATTCGGGGTAAGTACCTGGTTTGCCCGCAAAATGCGCATTGACGTTTCAAGAGTGCGGTTGTTTTTTATCTATTTTGCTTTCATTGGTTTGGGATCACCCGTTCTTCTTTACCTCATGATGGCCTGGGTGCTGGAGCATAAACACATATTCAAATTTCAGCGCAAGCGAAAAACAATTTGGGAACTCTGACTGAAATGAAAAGTAACTTGAAAATCACTTTTGGGAGCTGATATCCGCATATTAATAACTGGTTCAAATGGATTGTTGGGCCAGAAAATGGTCATGCAGTTGCAGCGCAAGCGAATTGATTTTCTGGCCACCTCACAGGGAAAAAACCGGAATCCTGATTGCCCCGACGACCATTTTGTTTCAATGGATATCACATCTAAAGAAGAGATAGAACGGTGCGTAGATGTTTTTCAACCCACCTGCATTATCAACACGGCGGCAATGACCAATGTAGATGAGTGTGAAGAAAAACCGGAAGCATGCCGGCAGATTAACGTGGATGCTGTACACAATTTGCTTGAAGTAGCGGCTGAAAACCACATTCACCTCATTCACCTTTCAACTGATTTTGTTTTTGACGGTAGCAATGGTCCGTATAAAGAAACAGATGCCCGAAACCCGCTTAGCACCTATGCCCGGTCAAAGGCTGAATCGGAAGATCTGCTCACGCAGTCAACCTATAAAAACTGGGCCATTTTAAGAACCATTATTGTTTTTGGACAAGGCCATAACCTGAGCCGGTCTAATATTGTATTGTGGGCAAAAGAGGCGCTTCAAAAAGGGCAGGAACTGAAAATTGTCAACGATCAGTTTCGTGCACCCACCTGGGCAGACGATTTGGCCTGGGCATGCATTCAAACAGCACTTTTAAAACAAACAGGGGTTTATCACATTTCAGGCCCTGAAACATTTTCTATTTTTGAAATGGTGCTGCGTATAGCCGATTTCTACGAATTGGATAAATCAAAATTAATTGCCGTTTCATCAACAACCCTGAATCAAAAAGCAAAACGTCCGTTGCGCACCGGCTTTATTCTCGATAAAGCCAAACGTGATCTCAAATACGATCCACTGACGTTTGAAGAATCGCTTACCCGTCTGCGCTGATTTTTTACCTAAAAATAAATTCTTTTAATAGTTTGTCAATCAATTGATTGAAATCTGTTTTCGTTTTCCATGCAACCCTTTCTTACCCTGTTTCATCAGAAGGGTAAACAAAAATTTTCCGGTTAATTTAAAAGGTGGGGCCAACCTGTTGAATGAACCTGAAAAAACAAAACAGAAATTATATGAAAAAGACTTTTTTATTTTTAGCAGCTGTCATACTTCTGGCGGCATGTCATGACAAGGTTCAGAATAAATACATGAGCTGTATACCAGTCTATACAGACTATGAAACATTTCGTCAACCGGCCCCGTTCCTTGCTCCGCAGGCCATCACCAAAGAAGGTAATATCTACATCAAAGACCAGTATCTTTTTGTTGTTGAGCCAGACGCCGGTATTCATTTTATTGATAATTCCAATCCGTCGTCACCGGCAAACCTTGGTTTTTTAAACCTGATCGGGTGTACCGGTATGTCAATTAAAGACAACCGGCTTTATGCCAATAGTTTTATTGACCTGGTGGTATTTGACATTTCGTCCATCACTGCTCCGGTTGAAGTGGCACGTCTGAAAGATTTGTTTCCACAGGCAGTTCCGGTAATAGAAATGGAAAAAAATTACCCGGTTGCGGCCATAGACAAAAACCTGGGCGTAGTTACTTCATGGAAATATGAACAGGTGAAAGAAGAGGTAAATTCAGTTCCATTTTGGAACAATTGCCCAATGTGTTTGGATAACATTACAGTGACGTCGTTTGAATCACAGAACAGCACTTCTTCAGGAACCGGAACAGCAGGTTCAATGGCCCGTTTTACCATCATCAATAACTTTTTATACGTAATGGATTACGGCCAGCTAAAACCAATTGATATTTCCAATCCACTGGTACCGGTTGCTGCAACGCCTATTGATACCTGGAGACAGGTTGAAACACTTTTTCCGCACAACGATTATATTTTTATGGGAACTACCAGCGGTATGCTTATTTACAATACGGTGAACCCGGCTGCACCTCAATATGTAAGTTCAGTCAATCACACAACCGCCTGTGATCCGGTTGTTGTGCAGGACAATTACTGTTATGTAACCATTCGCACAGGTACAACCTGCATGGGTGAGTTGAATCAGTTGGATGTGATTGACATTTCAGATATTACCAATCCAACAGTGGTAAAATCGTTCCAGATGACAAATCCGCATGGGCTTGGAATTGATGGCAGCACGCTGTTTATTTGTGACGGAACCGATGGTTTGAAAGTATTTAACGCCGCTGACCCAACCACCTGTGGAGACAATTTAATCAAACGCTTTAAAGACATTGAAGCAACCGATGTGATTCCATACAACAATACCGCTATTGTAATAGGTGAAGACGGAATTCGCCAGTACGATTATTCAGACCTGGAAAACCTGCAATTATTAAGCTCATTTAATTTTTAAGAAAATGAAACGTAAAATGATGTTGATTTTGGGTGTGATGTTGTTCACCACCCTTTCATGTGATAAAGAAAAACTGAATCCAAACGAGGTATACAGCAGTAAAGACTTAAAAATCGAGTTCAGGGATTTTACTGATTCACGCTGCCCTCAGAATGTAAATTGCATTTGGGCCGGCGAAGCTGAAGTTTTTTTAAAAGCTACTTCCGGTGATGAAAGTATTGCATTTTCACTCAAAGGCCTGGGGGCCGATACCGTGTTGTTTGGACACACCATTGAATTTGTTGATCTGCTGCCGTATCCTGAAGCTGGTGTAGAGCAGTCGTTTGAAGATGAAGAAGTGATTTTGAATGTAACAGAATTATAAGGTATGAAACAAATCATAGCATGCATCGCCTTCTTTTTGAGTGTTCACCTGAGTGCACAATTAAACAGCGTCGTTTATCTCAAAAACGGATCAGCCATTCGCGGTGAAGTGACTAAAAATGACAGCACCGGTGTGAGTCTGAAAACCCGTGATGGCAGTTACTGGAATTTTCAGACAGATGAAGTGATCCGGGTAGAAAAATACGCGGTAGAAATTCGCCCTTCCGGATTTTACAATAAAACATCGTTTGGTATAATGGGGGGAGATCAGCTTGGAGCCTCCCTGCGTGTTGTGAACGGCTATACATTCAACCCACATTGGGATCTGGGATTAGGAGTTGGGTTAGAATCCTTTTTGTGGGACCCCTACATTCCAATTTTTGCAGAGGGCCGGTACAGTATTTTTCAGGGTTCAACGCGGCCCTTTGTTTCAGCTCATGCAGGGTATGAATTGCCGCTGCGCAACATGGAGTTTAACAAGGGCGGATTGACTGCAGGCATTGACGTTGGAATTACCCATTATTTTTCAAACCATGTGGGTATTTCAACCTCGGCCGGCTACCGCTACGCTTATTTGCGTGAAAACAACTCGTGGTGGGATGATTTTGTGACCATTTCACAAATTAACCGGTTTGAAATACGACTTGGCTTTGTTTTTCGTTAACCAGAGAGATTAATGAGATAAGATTATTCCCGATTATAAAAAATATAGCGATACTGATTTGATAAAAGCGTGCAGGAAAGGGATCCGGCAAGCGCAGCGGGAATTGTACGACCGGTTTGTTTATATGATGAAGGGAATTTGTTTACGCTATGCAGCAGATGAAATGGAAGCAGAAGATGTTTTGCAGGAAGCCTTCATCCGGGCTTTTAAAAACCTCGATTCCTGGTCAGAAAAAGGGGCACTGGGAGCCTGGATGCGGCGAATAACGGTAAACATGGCATTGGAACAATACCGTAAAAACAAAGCGCAAAAAAACATGGCGGTGGTGTATGATATGAAAGAAACCAACCCCGTAACAGATGATGGGGTTATTGAAAAAATGGGGCTTGACGAATTGCTGAAAAAAATTCAGAAACTTCCGGCTGGTTTCAGAAATGTATTTAACCTCTACGCCATTGAAGGATACAATCACGCTGAGATAGGAGAGTTAATGGGAACCTCTGAAGGAACCTCCAAATCACAGTATAGCAGGGCGCGCATTTTACTGCGCCAGATGATAGATGAAGACGTTATCAGAGAGAACAAAAATTTGAATTATGCAAACTGATAAACCCGGTTCACTGAGTGATAAATTTGCTGGTTTTGGTGCTGCTCCAACCGATCAGTTGTGGAATTCAATTGCCGCATCGCTGGATCAGAAAGAGAAAAAAAGAAGAGGTTTTTTCTGGTGGTGGTTTGGTGGTATTGCAGCTGTAGGCCTTGTTGTTTTCTCGGTGTACGAAATCGGGTATCATTTTGGCAAAACGGAAACGCAGTCAACAAATCAGGTTTCAGCCAGCCAGGCCTTGGCCTCCGATTCATCAAATACCGGTAATGAAACCGTAAGTGCGAATCATTCGCCCCAGGACTCATCAGACACGGGTACTATATCTGTAAGGGCGAATCTTCATTCGCCCCAAAGCTCATCAGACACCGGTACTATATCTGTAAGGGCGAATATTCATTCGCCCCAGAGCTCATCAGACACGGGTACTATATCTGTAAGGTCGAATCTTCATTCGCCCCAAAGCTCATCAGACACCGGTACCATATCTGTAAGGGCGAATATTCATTCGCCCCAGGACTCAACTGATAATGGTAATGTAACAATAAGGTCGAATTCGCCCCAGGGCTCTATCAACGAACAACATCAATCCGCACAA
>JACPUU010000007.1 GCA_016192075.1 Bacteroidota bacterium
GCTTTAGCGTAGTTTGGCCCGTTCGTCTTCACCGACGCTAAAGCTTTGGTGAACACTGTTGGGCTTTTGAAATATTGGACAAATTTACATTGAGGTTTCGCCAAACGAAGCTTTAAGCGTAGTTTGGCCCGTTCGTCTAGGGGTTAGGACGCCAGGTTTTCATCCTGGAAACAGGGGTTCGATTCCCCTACGGGCTACAAAACTCAGCAAGAGTGTGATTAACTTCTCTTGCAGTTGCTGAAAATGAAGATTGCTGAACGAAGCATCTTAAAAAAAATGAGCTATTGGACAAATTTACATTGAGGTTTCGCCAAACGAAGCTTTAAGCGCAGTTTGGCCCGTTCGTCTTCACCGACGCTAAAGCTTTGGTGAACACTGTTGGGCTTTTGAAATATTGGACAAATTTACATTGAGGTTTCGCCAAACGAAGCTTTAAGCGCAGTTTGGCCCGTTCGTCTAGGGGTTAGGACGCCAGGTTTTCATCCTGGAAACAGGGGTTCGATTCCCCTACGGGCTACAAAACTCAGCAAGAGTGAAGAGCAAGAGTGTGATAAAACTTCTCTTGCAGTTGCTCAAACTGTTGCTGAACAAAAAGAAATTTAAAAGAAAAAGAATAAACAAATAGATTATGGCAAATCATAAATCGGCTATCAAGAGAATTCGCGCTAACAACGCTAAAAATCTTGTTAACAAATATCAGCACAAAACCACGCGTAATGCTGTAAAAGCACTGCGTGATACAACTGATAAAAAAGAGGCCACTGCTGCGCTTCCAAAAGTTTCAGCAATGTTGGATAAACTTGCAAAACGCAATGTTATTCACAAAAACAAAGCAGCGAATCTGAAATCGAGCCTTTCTAAGAAAGTAAACGCTCTTTAATTCAGGATTTTTTTGTCTTACAAAAGGCTTAAGGTCTTTTCTCGCCCTGCGGGAGAAGGCCTTTTTTTGCTTGCATGAGTACCTTGCGAAAACAGGGGATAAAGAATATGGATGTAACAATTGAACAAAGCTGGAAAGCACTATTGAAAGACGAGTTTGAAAAGCCTTATTTCAAAATACTTGTCAACAAAGTCCGTGAAGCCTATAAAAGTTCAGATGTCTGGCCTAAAGGGCAAGCAATTTTCAGTGCGTTTGACAAGTGTCCGTTTGACAAACTAAAAGTAGTTATTCTGGGACAGGACCCTTATCCTACTCCCGGCCATGCACATGGGCTCTGTTTCTCTGTCCCGTCAAACGTTAAACCTTTTCCAAAATCACTGATCAACATTTTCAAGGAAATTGAATCAGATATTGGCCACCCGTTCCCCCCAGACGGTAACCTCGAACGCTGGGCCGAACAAGGCGTATTTCTACTCAATGCCGCACTCACCGTCAGGGCCCACGAACCGAACTCGCACAAAGACTTTGGCTGGGAAAAATTTACCGATGAAGTTATCCGCCAGATTTCAGCCCGAAAGACCGGTGTTGTTTTCCTGCTGTGGGGCTCACACGCTATCAAAAAAGCCGACCTCATTGATAAAACAAGGCACCGTATCCTGACATCTGTTCATCCATCACCACTCTCGGCACATCGTGGATTTTTAGGCTGCAAACACTTTAGCAAAACAAATGAAATATTAATTTCGCAGAACCAACAACCCATCAACTGGTAAACAGGCCCATGAGCGAATACCAAAATGATTTGATTTTAAAAATGATCCGCGGTGAAAAAACCCCGCGTTTCCCTGTTTGGATGATGCGCCAGGCCGGACGGATTTTACCCGAATACAGGTCTGTCAGAGCCGGTCTGAAAGATTTTAAAGAACTGGTTGAAACACCTGAACGCGCAGCCGAAGTTACCATTCAGCCTGTTGATCTGCTGGGAGTAGATGCGGCCATTATATTTTCAGATATTCTTGTTGTACCTGAAGCCATGGGTCTTCCCTACCAAATGATTGAAAAAAAGGGCCCCTGGTTTGACAAAACCATTCGCTCAGAGGCCGATCTTAATTTAATCTCTGACACCATTGATGTGGCAGACCGTTTGGGTTATGTGGCAGAAGCCATTCAGATTGCGCGGCGCGGCCTGAATGGCAGGGTACCAATCATTGGGTTTGCCGGTGCACCCTGGACTATTTTATGCTACATGGTTGAAGGAGAAGGCTCCAAAACTTTCTCTAAGTCAAAGAAGTTACTCTATGCTAACCCACAGCTGGCACACCAGATTCTGACTAAAATTACCAACGTCACCATTGCCTACCTGAAATTACAAATTCAGGCAGGGGCAGCCATCGTTCAGCTGTTTGATTCATGGGCCGGAGTCCTTGGTCCTACTGAGTATTCAGAGTTTGGAACAAAATATGTAAAGCAGATTTGTGATGCCATCACCGAAGTACCGGTAACCGTTTTTGCCAAAGGAGCGTATTATGCACGGCATGAATTGGCAAAACTGAGCTGCCAGACAATTGGGTTGGATTGGAACATGGGTATTGAAGAAAGCAGAAAAATTGTGGGAACGGATAAGACCCTGCAAGGAAACCTGGACCCCTGCGTTTTGTACGCTGACTTTAGTACGATAGAAACAAAAACAAAAAACTTGCTAAATTCTTTTGGCAATCAACGGCATATCGCTAATTTAGGCCACGGTGTTTATCCGGACACGGATCCTGAAAAAGTGAAATGTTTCATTGAAACAGTCAAAGGGTTCGCAATAAATTAAAAAACAGAATCATGAAAAAAACAGGAATGTTACTAATGTCGATGGGCTTAGGGTTAATGCTCCAGGCACAAGACGTTGAGAACTTGGTTGAAAATCCAAGTTTTGAGCAAATGGAAGGAAAGATCAAGAAAAATGGCGGTATAGCCGTTGCGGTGGGTTGGATGTCACCTACATTGGCTGCAGCCGACCTATTCTCTTCCAAAGTAAAAGAAGGATATGGAACCCCGGCAAATGTACTTGGCAGTGAAGCTCCAATGGATGGTGAAAACTATGCCGGTATCCGCACATTCAGTTACGGTGATAAAGAACCACGGAATTATATTTCTGCCAAACTGAAAGTTCCGTTGACAAAAGATGCCAAATATTGTGTAACATTTTATGTGAGCCTGGCTGAAGCCTCAAAATATGCTTCAAACAATATCGGAATGAATTTCTCTAAAAAACAATACAACATTGACGAGAATAAAACCATTATTGCGCCAACACACGTCATGCACAAAGACAATCCTGTTTTCAATGCTTATTTCGGATGGGATGAAGTATGCGGTGTGTATGTAGCTGAAGGCGGCGAAAAATTTATTACCATTGGTAACTTCTATTCAAACGCAGAAACCAAAAATGAACGGTTAAAAGGTACCAAAGACTTTACCGGTACATCTGTTGTAAGTTCTTACTACTTTGTTGACCACATTGTTGTGCGCCGGATTGATGACGAATCAGAATGTGTTTGTAAACAAGACGAAAATGAGGTTAAAACTTCGGTTATTTATGAAGAAGCGCCAATCAATCCGGAAGGAATGAAAGACAACCTGATTATGGAGTATACCACGGTTTATTTTGGTTACGGTGTTTCTGAACTTACTGAAAATGCCAAAGCACAACTGGATAATATCATTGGTGTCATGACCAAAAACACAACCTGCAAGGTAAAACTGGTAGCTCACATGGATTCAGACGAAGCTGCAGATACCGATGTGGAAGGTATTGACATGTCCCGTGCGGAAGCTATTAAAACGTACCTGATGTCAAAAGGAATTGACGGTGCACGCATCACTTTTGAAACGAAAGGCGCTGCGTCACCTGGTGATTCAAGCGGTACTGAAATAGGCCAGGCTAAAAACCGCCGTGTAACGTTTGTTTACGTTCCTTAACCTAATACGATTTTGTTTTAATAAAAAGGGAGGCTCAAGTCTCCCTTTTTTTATGCACATTTGTTCAAACTCATGAACTTATGATCGTAAAAGGAGACAAGAAAACTATTCGCGCCTGGGCGTTTTACGATTGGGCAAACTCAGTTTACCCGCTGGTTATTACTACTTCGATATTCCCTGTTTTTTATGAAACTGTTACCAGCACGAAAGATGCAGACTGCAACGTGCTCTCTGACATGGTTAGTTTTTTTGGTTTTCAGATAAAAAATACCGTTCTCTATTCTTATGTTGTAGCGGCATCATTTGCAGTAGTTTGCATGGTATCTCCTTTACTTTCCGGTATTGCCGATTTTGCCGGTAGCAAGAAAAGATTCCTCCAGTTTTTTTGTTTCCTTGGATCAATTTCCTGCGCCACACTTTACTTTTTTGATCCGACAAAACTTGAATTGAGCATGCTGTCACTCTTTTTCGCCAGCATTGGTTTCTGGAACAGCCTGGTTTTTTACAATGCCTATCTGCCTGAAATTGCAGAACCTGCAGACCATGATAAAATCAGTGCCAGAGGATTCTCCATGGGATATTTTGGTAGTGCTTTATTATTAATAATCTGCCTGATTCTGGTACAGGTATTTAAAATGCCCGCCAAACATTGCTTTTGGATCACTGGTATCTGGTGGATTGGATTTGCGCAAATTACTTTCTGGCGATTACCTTCTCCAAAACAAAAAAGCAAAATTTCAGGTAAAATACTTGGCAATGGGTTTCGCGAGTTATTGAAAGTCGGGTATTTTGTCCGGACAACAAAAAGATTAAAACGCTACCTGATTTCATTCTTTTTGTTCAGCATGGGTGTTCAGACAGTTATGCTCATGGCCGTATTATTTGCAAAAAAAGAAGTTTTTAAAGGCTGCGATACATCAGGACTGATCATTGCTGTTTTACTAATTCAATTCATTGCCATACCCGGTGCTTTTGTTTTCAGTAAAGTTTCATCCTTGATAGGGAATGTTAAAACATTAGGAGTCGCCTTATTTATCTGGGTTTTCTGTTGTGCATTTGCCTATTTCTTTGTGTACGATCAATTGAATTTTTACATTCTGGCGGGCATTGTTGGCTTTGTAATGGGTGGTACACAGTCCCTGTCACGCTCTACCTACTCTAAATACCTGCCAGAGACAGAAGATACGGCCTCATTCTTCAGCTTCTATGATATCACAGAGAAAGTTGGAATCATTATCGGGATGGTGATTTTTGGTTTTGTTGAAGCAAGTTCGGGTGACATGCGCGCGTCTGTTCTGGCATTGATCACGTTCTTTGTATTAGGATTTCTGGCGCTGCTGTTTGTTCCGAAAAATGAAAACCAGGATTTCAAAAAAATGGACCGGGGTCAGCGTCATTCCTGAAGCAGCAATTCAATATCATCAATAACCCGTTCCATCTCCAGTTCAACGGTACCATTGTATAGTCCGCGCAAATGACGGTTTTTGTCTACCAGAACAAAATGCTCGGTATGCAAAAACTCGGTTGAGTCTTTGGTGTACCCGGGCTCTTCTTCCACAAAATAAGAAGTACGCGCAAGGTGATATAAATCTGATTTGGTACCTGTAACAAAATGCCATTTTTTTTCAATTACACTGAAGTTTTCAGCATACGTTTTAAGTACTGAAACAGAATCCATCCAAGGCATAACGGTGTGCGAAATAAAAATGACATCGTTCTGCGCAGCAAAGTGATTCTGTACTTTTTCCATATTACGCATCATTTTTGGGCAAATGCTGCTGCATGCCGTAAAGAAAAAATTAACGAGGTAAATTTTATTCTCAACAGTTGAGTCAGAAACAGGTTGATTAAATTGATTGGTGAAACAGAAAGGCGCTACCCGGTGCAATGTATCTACTTCAACCGGATTCCAGATGGGCGTAAAATCGGGCTGATCGTAAAACGGTAATGCAGTTACCGTCTCAACCTGCGGTAAGTCTGCTTTCTCAGGCTGCACTGAACAACCAGACAAAACAGCGGCACTAAAAACCATGATCGTTCTCTTCCAATACATTCACACAATTTTTTACACCCGTTAAACCATATTTACGGCCGTTGATTACTTCGTAATTTGCCTTAATCCGTCCGTCTGATTTCCATACCTGCTGCCTGCCCGCTTCATGCCCATCTGAATAATTAAACCAGGAATACAAATCGCCGTTTTCATAATACACTTTCACAAATCCGTGATAAATACCATTGCGGTATTCGGCTTCCCTTTCCAGCTTTCCACCAGAACGGTAAAACCGCGAAACGCCATTACGGATACCATCTGTCAGGGCAAATTCACTCACCAGCTCTCCTTCCCCATTGTATTCGAGCAATGTACCCGTGTAAGGAATTCCATCATACAAAAAAACACCTTTCTCTTTATGTATGAGCGGATCATTCTGCCGCACCTGATCAGGAGCAGCAGTGCATGAAACCATAACCAGCAACACTAAAAAACTATTGCGTAACAGTCCCTGCCGTTCCATAAAAACCATCTCCATTAATGTACGGATCGGTTGCTGTAATGTGATAATGGTAAATGCCATCCGGATAATCAGCCGTAGCGTGTGAGTGACCATGATACACGTCCAGGTCAGCATTGGTTACTGTACTTCCGTTTTCAGTAGGGCCGTAAACCGGGAAGCCATCAAGCAAAAAACCAAGCAGTGCATCTGACCCGAATAACGAAGTCAGATAAACCGGCTCAATGTGATAGTGATAACCACCGCTTACCTGCGGATGACCATTGTATTGATCAAACGTATTCATTTCGGTAGCCAGGTCATCTCCCGGGGCGGCATATTGATTAAAAAAAGGTACACCGTTGATAGCTACACCCATTGGTCCCATTGGTGTTGACGAATGGTTTGAACTGACAGCCGGGTTTAACGGAATACGGAACGTATAGTTTTGTGTGGCTATTTTATTCGGGTTTTGATTATAGGCCGTATTTGATCCGTTGTACGCTTCGTAACGCTCATCTTCCCATTCTGTGCCTGAATAATAAGGACTTTTATGTTCAGGAATGCCGGGTGTTTCAATCACCACGTAATCGCCATCCTGGTAAACTTCTGTCACATTGTAAAATTTCTGATACACATCCGGCAAATCTTTATCAATCTTAGCCTCATCTTTATTACATGCCATCAACCCGATTGCTGCAAAAGCAAACATCCGCTTAATTTCCATAGTCCTCGTTTTATCGTTTAAGGGGTTTGACCAAAACGACACCAAAAGGTTTAACGGTCAAAAAAAATCAGGCAGAAAATAAAATTGCAAGAATCAGTACCCAGATTAAACCATATATCAACTTCGTCATTTCCATAGCTCAAGGTATTTGTTCATATACTCTGACCCGCCGGATAAGAGAAGGTTTAAACGCTTCTCTTTCTTCTTTTCCGGATGTAACGGATCAATCCTAAAAAGACAGAAGCAAAGGTTATGCCATACCAGAAATACCTGGTTAAAAAAATATTTTTAATGTAGAGCGGAATGAGCCGGTAGTTGAATGGTTCAGCAGTTGAAGTGCTTTTCCAGAATTCAACATTGTACTGTTCCAGAGGCTTCAGCTGCTGCCCGGTGAACGAATGGGTTTCAAAAATTGCCTGTCCGTTATTTACATGAACAATCAGCACCGCATCACGCAGCATAGCCCTGATTGCCGTTGCGATGTAAGAGATTTGCGCTGACGAATCCTTAAAATAAAAAAACGACGCTGGAGCATCACCCAGCGAACCGGCAAACCAATATAATTGAGACCGGGCTGAAATTTCTTTTGCTACCGGTAAAACGTCTGTTTCAAAATTGGTGGTAGTTACACTTTGTGTATTATCAGCAAATAACCCTTCCAGTTCAGGGTACGATTCTGTCCAGATTGTGCGATGTGCATAAACAAAAACGTTGTTTATTTTCTCATTCTGACACTGCTCAGCAACCTGTTTCAACATTTCAAGCTGTTCATCAGCTATATCACCATTGCCTACCTCGGTGTCCAGTATAACATGAATGTCATTTCCCAGTTTGAATTTAAACCAGGTGGCACCAAAATTTTCCTGGTAAATGGTACCAGTGAGATCATGATTTCCGACGGCATTGAACAAGGGAATCTGGAGTTTGTCAAAAAGACTGGTGCGGTATTTGGGCAGGTCATTTTTAATATCCATAAAAAGATCGCCCAGGCAAACCAGCATGCAGGCGTCTGATTCATTGATCCAGTCAATATTTGCCAGCAGGGTGTTTGCCGGGTAACCAGACTTGTTGGTGCCATCACCGTAAAAATGACCACTGACAATAAATGTATAGTTACCGGTAGAATCAACTGAAACCTGTTTACCGTTAAATGTTGAAATTGGCTGCGCATATACCGAATATGCATGGAAAGCAAAAATGGCTGCTATGTAACGTAATGCGTTCAATTTTTTCCGGATTCAAGTGTTACAATAGCTGATGCCTGTGTTCCATATAGAAGATAGGTTGATTCACCGGGTAATGACCTGTCTGGATCAATAATAAAACCAACCGGTGCCTTTTGAATTTCACCAGCGTATATTCTGAAATCAGACGAATTATTGAGTGTTGCAATGGAACTGCTGACTGAAAAAACAGAAGCCCAGGCAGAAACGCTGGATGAATAATTGAGTGATCCGATGGATTCAAAGCCTGAAAATGTGCATTGCACCATGTCAACATCTGATCCATACGCCCTGATAAAAATACTGCCGTTGTGCGCTGTGAAATCTTTAATGCGCACAAGTGATCGGTCAAATGTACCCAGTGACTGCATGGTTCCGCTTGCACAACTGAGCATAACAAGGTTCGAAAAACCGGCATGGATAAAATCATGGTCTGTATCTGCAAATGCGCAATTGGTAAAATACATATCAGCCTCATTCGCCCTGATCATTTTAGACGCTTTCTGAAATGTTACCTGGTGACATTCCAGTTTTCCGCCATCTAAAAAAATAAATTCTTCGGGCATCTCTTTTCCTGCTTCATTAATTGTGTTATCCGGGTGACAGGTAACGTGTATTTCCTCCCCTTCTTCTGATCCGCCAATCATTTCAATTTTACCGCACGTAATCAGTTTACCACCTTCTAAAAATTCAATTTGCTGCCCGGGAAAAAAACGCAGTGTGTGATTGGTATCTGTCAAAACATAAACCCCATCAATGGTAACATTTTTTGAGTTGAAAAAAGAAACAGAATCATTCAGTTTCACCAATGCACTTTTTCCCTGATCAGCCTGATTGTACTGGTAACCCGATGAACTTTGGTTGTAGGACGGGAGGTCTGATACCTCAACTTCAAAAACGTATGAGCTGCCTGGAATGCGGGCTTTCAGCCGGATGTTTTTTAATTTCGCTGCATCGTGCTGCACGCTGATTCTAAAATAATGTGCGTAGGTGTTGCGGGCTTTAGCCGGTAAAACAATCAATGAATCAAGCGCAAATTCATCTTTACCATCTACTGTCATGCTGAGTATTTCAATCGGGAAATCACTCACCGGCGTTACGCTGATTTGTACCATGGAATCGTTTGTCTCTTCCAGGAATGCGTGAAACGGTTTAGGCAGTTCAAGGTTGTGGCGGATCAGTTCAATGTTTTCAAAATAAGGGTCAAATGTAAATTTCCGGTACGGGAATTCATGTGCCAGAATACCGAGTTTTTTATTCAGTTCGGGTTGAATTTCAGCAATAAAATTGTCCAGGTAAACTTCATCACTGATACGCTCCAGCTCACGAATATAAGCCGCAAAAAACACCGGATCAGAAAATAACTGGTTGTGGTAATTAAACTGAACTTTATCATAGGTATCCGGTATCCGCTGGCCGGCAATTGATTCGGTTTTACGCACAGAAAAACTCTCATACCCAACCGGCTCAACAAAACCGGTTTCTGAATTGTAAAAAAACTTTACATCGCTCCAGTCCAACGAATGATGCCCCCCTACCAGGTCAATAATAGCATGAAAGCGCGCCATTTTTTGCACATCAAAAACTTCAGATGTTTTCTTTTCACCCCGCCTGAAAGCCTCCAGCAAGGCAGCCCCTTTCTGGTAGGTTTGAATTAAAAGCGAATCTTTTTCAACGGTACCTTTTTCATAGGGTTCAACAAATGCTGACGAGTATGCTGAATACTGTTCATCCAGGTACGTTCCCTGCAATTCATCAATTCGCCACTCCCAGTATAAATTAGGGTTCCAGCGCAGTATGGCACCGGCAGGCCGGTCGTTGTGTGCCAGTACGTGTTGTCCGAAATGTTCTTCAATGGCATAAATTCCCAGGTCTTTTTCATTCAGTTTAAGGCGTATAAAATCATAATTCAAATGAATGATTCCTTCTTTTTTCAGCAACTGATGGTATACCCATTCATAGGCATAATTGCGCGTGCCGGGGGCTTGCAGTGAAAACCGGGTCATGCCAAAAACCGGCTTTTTGTTTGTCTTGATTCTGAACGACCATTTTTCTCCCTCCAGGTGATCGGTCATGTGTCCTTTTAAACGCATTTCCCCTTTTACGGTATCATCTCCCTGAACTATTTTACAGGGCACATAATTATCTTCACCGTCATTAATCTGAATTCCCCGTTCGAGCGCTACATCCCTTCTTTTTTTCAGAAAATCATAATCACTGTCTGATAAAAGTAACTGCATGTCCTGCGGTTCTGCCTGGTCAGCCAATGACTTGTTGGCGCGATACACCGAGATGAATTCACCAATGCCATCAAACCCATAACGCTGTACCATTTTATGCGCTACAAAAACACCAATGCACGCCAGCAAAAGCAGCACCAGGATACTTCGTTTCAGCAGTCTCGATGTATTTATTTTGGTTTTCATTGATTCGTTCTGATAGGCGCAAGCAAACTGTCACTGATAATTTTATCAAAGATAGCCGTTGCCATTTTTAAATGTCCGTTTTTAGTTACATGAATGTTATCCAGAAAATCTGACTCACTTTCAACACCGAGTCCGTCAATGACTGGTACATTTGACCTGGTAAGCATTTCCTGTAGTAAAATACCATCGGCTGTATAGGTTTTGTTTTTCACTTCATCAGTATCCGGGTGATGATAAACAAGTAAATTTTTATTCATCTGCCGGGTGTATTCAATGAATAAATTCCATCCCGGGTTGATAGCCGAATCATCAAACCCTTTCAGGTAATCGTATTTAGAACCAAACCATGATTCAAATTTTGGGCTTATGTATCCTGAATACAAATCAGTAAGTGCCAGGTAAGGTTGATCAGCGGGCCATGCAGGTTCAATACCCACTACTTTTCTGAAATGCATGTTGTCATGATAATCATGCGAACTAAAAACCAGTACAACCAGGTCAAACTCAAAATCAACGTAATGCTGCATAAACTGATACGCATTTTCAGGTCCCCAGCTGCCTGCAGATATATTAAAAACACCCAGTTCGTACCCCAGTTCAGTCTCAAGCCGTTCATCCAGTATGTAATTCAGTACATCCTGCTGATCCATTTTGGTTCCCCCGTTTAAAACCGAATCGCCAAAAAGTAAAATTCTTTTTTTCTGTTTTCTATCCGGATTTTCAGAGCGCATTCCATAGCTATTGGTCTGGTAAACATTGTGAAAACGGGTTAGATTCTGATCAGGTGCCATGCGGTATTCACAGAAATCATCTTCCAGATAGACGACGCGGTTTTCATTGTCAAGAAATAACCGCAATGCAATTTCGCCCAGTATTAAAAGCGCAACAACGTAAAGTACTATTTTAAGCCAGCGCTTTTTCATTTTTATGGATGCGGGTTATAAGTATCAAAATTATTAAAAATATTACCGTGTATGGATTCAACGATGCTGAAAGCCATGGTTCAAAATAAGCTGAAATGACAATTGCCAGCAATGCCGGAAAGGAGTAAATGCAGGTTCTGAACGTTTGCACAAAAAAACTAAGAAAGGCCGTCATAAACGCCAATAAACCAATAAGCCCGGTATTTATCCATACAATCAGGTAGGTATTGTGTACCCCTCCTTCATGCCCTAATTGAGAAAGATAGGCATAATTTGAACGCATCAGGTATTCATCATACCCCATTCCTTTACCCAGGAAAAAAGAATCGTATTTGATATGTTCCCAGGTAAACCACCAGGCAATATACCTTCCAGACCCCTCTTCAATGGTATCCAGGCGAAGCTGTTCAGAAAGCCCAAGATCGACCAGAAAGCCAATCATTCCTTCATAGAGAAAATCAAAGTAAATAAAGAAACTGGTAAGCACAATCAGCGTCAGGTAACGGGAATATTTAAACCCGTTCAGGGCCAGTTCGTACATACTGATTGAAAGAAGCGCCGTACGGGATCCACTCATCCAGAGAAACAGAAGGGTTAAGAGCAGGTAAAAGATGCGTTCCTTTCGCGTAAACAAATCCGGAAACTCGATGTTAACCGCGCTGTATAAAATGTACCAGAGTATCAAAAAAATACCCAGCCCGTTTGGGTTACCGAACATTCCCTGCCACCTGCCACCGTGTGAAATACCAACCTCCGGCACCACAATCAGTACCGAGATGCTGATAAAATGAATGATGATTGAAAACGCAATGAGGTTTGAAAAAAACTGCGGACCCAGACGTTTCCACTCATACAACACAATGTTTGGAACAACCAGTAATATTAAGGCATACGAAATGGTTTTCTGAATTGCCGTACCGGGGTCCACTGAAAACTGAAGGCAAATAAGTGCAATGATCAGATACGGAGCATATCTTTTGAGAATGGTGATATCTGAGATCAGTACTTTTGATTTTGTTAAAACCAATATACCCATCAACAACAGGTAATAAGGCTTGATTACTTTGGCAAAATTCCAGAGATACTCTGTATTATCAGACAAAATGATCAGGAAAAAAAAACCAAAAAGTGCTTCAAAATAACGCTCTTTGTGGAAGAATAAAATCAGCGTGGCGTTTATATAAAGCATTGCCAGGTCAGTAGAGATCATACCTACAACAGACCAGGATGCCATAACCAGGATATAACTCAGATTGTATTTTATAGAATCAAACACTACAAATCATCTATTTGGTTCTGATAAATTTTAGATCGCTCAACTAAAAAAGAATAATTGGCTTCGGTATTTTTCTCCCACAAGGTTTTGGAGTCAATCATCCGCCACCGGCGAATATGCCTTTCAATTTCAGTTTCATACTGATTTTTGGTAGCCGCAAACTGCTCTGCCACACGTTTTTCAGAAAGCTGGCCGGCAAGAATTTCAGCTGCACGCAACTTAAAGGATGTTTTAAATTCAGGCACGGTCATCAGAAAATTAAATAACGCAGAAACTGCGGTTTCTGAAGTACGCAGTTTTTCAAACAAATCAGCTTCCACCTGTTTTTCTCCTAAATAAGCCATGCCGTAATCGAGGTCGTTCAGTATCCACTTCCACTTTTCTGGGCCGGCTTTGTACCACATGGAATTGTTACCCGGCCAATCACTGTTGGCATAATATGTTTCAAAAATGACATAATCGGTAAACGACTCCAGATCTACCTGTTCATCAATCGTATGGTAGATTTTTTTATCACCCACAGCCGCACTTTTTACCATGGCAATAAGGGCGTCAAATTCCGCTTTAATATCATCATCTCCATCTTTCAACTGTCCGTTAGCACCTTCCAGAATGGTTACTTCATCTTCGTTCACTGATTCGTGTTTAGCCACCAGGTAGACATCAATCCGTTCACGAATATTATAGATTCCCCAATAGTTGCCGTTTATATAAACAACCACCGGTTTTCCTTTTTGCAGCAGTAGGTTTGAACCTTCTGCCAAACGCTGCATCAGAAGATCTGCAAACATGGTTTTGGTATTGTCATTCCCTGAATTGCGAAGCACCAGTGACGCATACTTTTTGTTCCCCTCTTCTCCAAAAAACGGAAAATTGAATTTGTCATCCCCATAATTCAACCGTGCAATCAACTGCAATGATTTTTGCGGAAAACCACGCGTAGCATTGCCGCTGATTCTTAAACCACAGTCCTGCTGAAAAACAAGTTTACCTGCTTCAAAAAAAGAAAAATTTACGGCTCTCTCCCAGTCAATACCACGCTGCTGAAAATTGGCCGACCGGTTCCACCAGTTTTTGTAGAACCCTGAATCCTGGTAGGCTGATTCACCAAAAACAAACAAACCCTGTTTTTCTGAAACAAGGTTTTTATGAGCTGTTGAAAGACTTATTACCGGCAAGTCACCGTGTTCTTCATCAAAATAGGTCAATGTTATTTTTTCACTCACTACTGCCCGTAAAGGATGTTTTACCTGTACAATGACAGTGTGTGCAGCCGGAAATTTGCCGACCGGAACTTTCCAGTGAAACGAAGCGGGAATTAATTTTAAGTCAGGGTTACAAATAGCAGTTACAGGAATGGATCCGTCTGATTTTTCAAAATGATCTCCACCATCGGTTGAATACCACAATTCCATTTCAGGATTATACACTTTCAAAACCTCGTTTTGAGAAACCACTCCCTGTTCAGGTAAATGAAGCATATCACGGCCGTCAATGTATTTTGTAAGGTGCGGCGCCTGATTGGTATCAACCACAATCAATGATGAACCAAAACATAAAATCAGCAGTGCAATCGAAAGCACAAAAAAAAGGAGCAGCTGATCAATATGAATTTTCCGGAGCACTTATTTTTTGAGAGGAATAAAAAGAATAACTGCCGTGATAAGCACAAAACCGATTATGGTTTGAATAACAGAACCAACGCCGCATCCAAGGCCTACAATGGCAACCAGGAAAACCGAAAGTGCATTCATGAAACTGAATTCTTTTGACCGGCCCAGCAAAAAAATCAGCGCTGCAGCAAGTACCGCAAAAGGAACCGAATATTTGACAACCGATGCAAGCAAGGCCACACTTAAACTAATCAGTGCACCGTGGCTCAAAGTTTCATGGCCAAACTTGCGATTCAGTATTTTTTGAAGCAAATGCCCCAGCAAACCAGCCACCAGCATCTGAAAGAGAAACAACGGGATCATATCAGCCGAAAGCCCGTTAAAACTGTCAACAATAATTTGTTTGATTGCGTTCATTTTTTACCTTAATTAAATGTCGTTTGGAATCAGAAAGCCATAAACCGCTTATCCAGCAGGCGCAGCAAATATTCACCGTATTGATTTTTCGAAAGCGGTTCAGCCAGTTTGCGCAGCTGTGCTTCATTGATAAATCCTTTACGGTATGCAATTTCTTCAAGGCAGGCCACTTTCAGTCCCTGCCGCTGTTCAATGGATGCAATGAACGTTGAAGCCTGTATCAGCGATTCATGCGTGCCGGTATCAAGCCAGGCCATGCCTCTTCCCAACAATTCGGTTTTGAGGGTTCCTTCTTCGAGATACAACCGGTTCAAATCGGTTATTTCAAGTTCTCCGCGTTTTGATGGTTTCAGTGTTTTTGCCTTGGCAACAACGGTATTATCGTAGAAATAAAGCCCGGTTACGGCGTAATTGGATTTTGGATTCAGCGGTTTTTCTTCCAGCCCAATGGCTTTTCGGTTCTCATCAAATTCAACAACACCATAGCGCTCCGGGTCATTGACGTAGTAGCCAAACACCACCGCCCCGGAGGTTGTCTGCGCAGCGGTTTCCAGAATTTTAGGTAAACCGTAACCGTAAAAAATATTATCTCCCAAAACCAGGCAGGCAGGTTCGCCGTTCAAAAATTCTTCACCCAGCAAAAAAGCCTGGGCAAGACCATCTGGAGAGGGTTGTACTTTGTAAGCAATCCTGAGTCCCAGTTGTTCGCCGTTGCCAAAAAGTTCTTCAAAAACCAGAATGTCCCTGGGGGTTGAAATAATGAGTATTTCCTGAATGCCGGCCAGCATCAGCACAGACATTGGGTAATAGATCATGGGTTTGTCATAAATTGGCAAAATCTGCTTTGAAACCGCCTTGGTCAGCGGATAAAGCCTTGTTCCTGATCCACCTGCCAGAATTATTCCCTTCATGTAATGTTGTTTCTTATTTCTATATTTTATAAATACGCAAAACGGGGCCAAACAGTTACGATCTGTTAAAAATTAAGGCTTTCTGCAAAAATGAAGCTACACTTTTGGTTACCAATTTTTTACGATATTTGGGGATAAATTGTGTTTCATGCTTTTACGTCACCTACTCTTTTCAGGTCTCATTTTCAGTAGTATTCAGAGCTTATGTCAATGTGATTCCACCGAACTGGTTATGGAAGGTACCCTGCTTACCAACACTTCCAAATCAGTCCAGATAGCACTGAAACCGGGTACTACCGTACCCGAAGTTGGTAAAACAGGTGAACTCAACAAGTACTTTGAAACAACTTTTTTTGGGTTTCTCTCATCGGGCTGGCTGACGATAGGAACCGTACAGATTACCAAAATTCAGGGCAATACCGTTTATGTAAAGGTTTTGAGCGAAGCGTCTGAGATGACCATTAACGGTGAAAAAAAGAATCACTATGAACAAGGAAATTTAGTACAGTTTAACTGGAAAGAGGCTCCGCGCAGCGAACCTTACTATAAAATCAAAGACGGTGATACGCTGGCTGTAGGTACCTTCTTTTGCGAACAAAAAACCGGGGAATGGACATTCTACTACCCTTCAGGCCGGAAACAGGAAGTTGATCATTACGTAAACGGCCTGCTGGAAGGGGAATACCAGGTTTGGGACGAAAAAGGTGCTTTGATTGAACAAGGCAATTTCAGTGCCGGCAAACGCGAAGGAACGCTTACCTTTTATTACGCAGACGGAAAAATGCAAAAGCGTGAAACCTACCTGAACGATGAATTAAACGGACTGGTTGAAAAATGGTATCCGAACGGTAACAAAGAGTATGAGTCAAACTACCTCAAAAATGTGCTGCATGGCCCTTTTAAAGATTATTTTGTCAATGGCAACCCAAAAGTAGAAGGTACCTATATCAATGGTGAATATAACGGAGAAATTAAGGTGTACTATGAAAACGGAAACCTTAAGTACACCACCAGTTTCAGCAATGGCAAAAAAAATGGCAGGTATTTTGGTTATTATGAATCCGGTAAACCATTTATCGAAACCGATTTCTTAGGCGGAGAAATAAACGGCACTTATACAGAATACTATGAATCAGGCCAGCTGCACTTCAACTGTGCTTTTACAAACGGAGTTAAAAACGGCACCTGGCTTGAGCATTATGAAAACGGAACCCTGGCCGCTGCGGGAACCTATGCAAACGGCAAAAAAACAGGATATTGGGAAGAGTTTTATGAAGATGGCAGCCCTGCATCAAAAGGTACGTATGAAGCAGATGTCAAAACCGGAAAGTGGTTTGAATGGACCAAAGAAGGTAAAAAAACCAAAACAACTTATAATTGATTAATTTAGCTTTGAAATGAAACGAATCAAAACAACCATGAAAAATTTTGCCGCATGTTTAATGCTTCTGTTTGCCGGACTCTCTTTGTCAGCGCAATGTGATACTTCAGCCTACAACGAAACGTTCAAAAACGGGTCGTATGTAAAAGGATACCTGGCCTGCGAAAAGCGTGAGGGAGAATGGAAATATTATGACAAACAGGGTAAACTGCTGAAAGTTTCGCATTACTCCAAAGGCCAGCTGCACGGTGAACAATCAGTATGGTATCCTAACGGGCAGCAAAAATCCATTGAGAATTACAACAACGGTCTTTTGGACAGCACTTACCAAAGCTGGACAGAAGAGGGCCAGATGCTTGAGGATTTTAAATACTTAAACGGTCAGCTTCAGGGCATGTGTATGGAATGGTTTGCTGACGGAAAGCAAAAATCAGTAACCTCGTACATTGACGGAAAAAAATCAGGTGAATATGAGCTTTACTGGGAAAACGGTAATCTGAAAGAAAAAGGAAAATACCTGCAGGGTGAGCCTGACGGCGAATTAAAATCATTCTACCAAAACGGAAAAATAAGTTCTGAAATAAACTATGTAAATGGCATTCCGGACGGCCGTTATGCAACCTACTATGAAAACGGAAACCTGAGTTCAGAAGGAGAATACCAGGAAGGTAAACAGGTTTTTCTCTGGAAAACATTCCATGAAAACGGGCAGCTGAGTTCACAGGGATCATACCTGGGCGGCAGCAAAGATGGGCTTTGGGAAGAATGGTACATGAACGGCCTGCCAAAATCAAAAGGAAACTACCTGAACGGTGAAAAAGTAGGCACGTGGGAAGAGTATTCAGATACCGGCAAAAAAACCAAAGTTAAATACTAGTATTTTCTCTTTTTAATCAGCCGTAGATTCACCATTTAATTCCCGGTTTGTTCCATATCTGATCTTCGCCTGTATTTCATGCAATTTTATAGGTGCCATGACCGGATAATTTCCGAAATTTGATGTACAGTTTTTAGTATATGAACAAACTAACCGGTTTTCTGTTTCTGGGTGTTGTGGTTTTCTTTTCCTGCAGCAATGAAAATAACACGCCTGCTTCAACAGGCCCCCTTGTTTCTGACGAGGCAAAAAATTACTGGTATAACGGCCAGGCCGAAATAACCAGCTTTTCTCTTCAACAGGCGCGTTACGGTGAATTGCGTGAAGGCAATGCGGTTATGATTTTTGTTACCGAAGATTTTTCACCAACCGAATATACGAAGGCAGATAAATCAAAAAAAGAAACGGTACCGGTGCTGAAACTGAATTTTACCAAAAATTTTGTAACCGGTATTTACCCCTACTCCATCATGACCAGTAGTTTTGTTCCGTTTGAAAACTTTGATCACGCGCTGAAAATATCTACTTCGGTTCAGGAATGGTGCGGGCATGTTTACATTGAGTTGCTTCGCAAAAAATTCTACAATTACGTAATCAACTCGTATTTTGAAAATGAAAATGTGATCGATGGTGAGCTCAAAATCACCTGGCTTGAAGATGAACTCTGGAACCTGATCCGCATTTTCCCTGAGTCCATTCCGCAGGGAACACAACAGGTTATACCGGCTTTTAGCTATACGCGGCTTCTTCACCAGGAACTAAAAGCCTATGAATGTCAAATTACCACTACGCCATCAGATTCAGGTGAAACCATACTGGAATTAACGTATCCGGAACTGGAACGCACTTTAAAAATCACGTATCAGACTGAATTTCCAAGACAAATTATCCGCTGGGAGGAAAGCTATCCGGATGGATTTGGCGACGATAAAAAAATGCTTACCACCAAAGGAGAACGCATCAAAACAATTCGTTCAGACTATTGGTCAAAAAATAAAACAACAGACGCTCACCTGCGCCGCGAACTTGGATTGGAATAACAGATGGAACTGCGGAAACTGATGATTGTTGGAAATGCTGAATGGTGCGCGCTGCCCAACCTGAAAGTACCTGCCATTCGGGCACGTATAGACTCCGGGGCAAAAACGTCGTCGATCCATGCAGTTAATATTCAGGAGTTTTATAAAGGCCGCCAGCAATGGGTGCGGTTTGAAATTCACCCGCTGCGTATTCATACAGATATTTTTATCAAATGCGAAGCACCGGTGTATGATTTCAGAATCGTTAAAAGTTCAACCGGTGAAGCGCAGCCGCGGTATGTTATTCAAACCACCATTGCCATGGGAGGCGAAAAATGGACCATCCAGGTAACACTTGCAAACCGCCGCAGCATGGGATTTCAAATGCTTTTAGGCAGAGAGGCCATGACTCACCGTATTCTGATAAATCCGTCGGAAGATTTCAGGCTGACACGGTACACCAAAAAACAAATTCGTACCTTTTACGGCATTGAGCACTGGGTTCCTAAAAAAAGATCCCGCAAATAAATCCCGCTACTCCTTAAAACTACCTGTATGAAACCATTTGAAGTTGACGCTGTCACTTACGCTGAAATTGAAAAAATTATTGGCAGCACTGAAAGTCCCGTTGGTATTGACGCAAAAAAAACACACATTATTATACTGCACAAACTGGATGAACTTAACCAGCGAATGATTCGCATTGAACAGTTGTTATCTGAAAAAAAATGAGCTGGATTTTGCTGATTATTGCCGGGCTTTTTGAAACAGGTTTTGCCCTGTGCCTGGGTAAAGCTAAAGAAGCCCCCGCAAGCGCTTATTGGTTTTGGATGGGCGGCTTTTTTGCCTGTCTGCTGATCAGTATGATTTTACTTTATTATGCCAGCAAATCAGTACCCATTGGAACTGCTTATGCCGTATGGACTGGTATTGGCGCTGCAGGAACAGTAATTCTTGGATTTTTTCTGTTCAACGAACCGGCAACTTTCTGGCGGATTTTTTTTCTGAGCACGTTGATTTTTTCAGTGATTGGTTTAAAGCTGGTGAGTGGTGAGTGAGTGTAAAAAAATTCATTCGCTCAAAATGCAACACAGCAATCCGCCTTAAGGTTCGTTGCGAATAAAAGAAGAATGACCAACCCACATACCTGACCGATAATTTACCAGGTAAAATCCGGCCGGTAAAAAGGCGACATTCAGCTCCAGTTCATACGCCTGCAATCCCTGAAGTGTCAGCCATGTTTTACCAGATAAATCAGTGATGATAACTGATTCAAGCAGTTGCGGTGATTTCAGGTTCAGGTATCCTGTGGCAGGATTCGGAAACAACTGCATGTCTGCCTGTTCTTCACGCATTGAAACAGATCCAACAGTGAGATATTCAATAATAGAGCAGCCAATTTCATCGTTTATCACCAGGTTATAATTTGCGTCACACAAATCATATTTGATATTCTGCCCTAACCCATACGGTCCGTCAGGACTCCAGTAATAACCAATATTAGCGAAACTGCCCTGGTAATTCAAAACCGTATCTACAACCGCCCAGCCGTCACAAGCGCCAACATAACCAGGATCGGTTACAGTCATCAGGGCAATCATTTGAGGCGGGTTAACCAAATACACCGAATCATACAATTCACACCCGTTACCATCTACCAGGTAAATGTAATACCAGCCTCCACCCATGAGCAAAAATGTTTTTTTACCGTGGTCAACAATGATTCCGTTTTCATTGGTAATGGTAACATTTACGGGCGCCGTTGCCCCTGTCACGGTTACATCAATATTGCCATCGCTGTAATTGTAACAGGTAGGCTGGCTGATGTCCAGCGTCATTTGAACGGAATCACATTGCGCACAAATAATTCCGGCGTTTAAACTAATCAGTACTGTCAGCGCAATTGGTTTTATGTTCATTGTGTGCTTAATAACACTGAACAGACGACAGCAGGGAGGGAAAGGTTGAAATGGGGAATAAACAAAACGAATAACCGGGCGATTATTTTTTGGGGTGGTATGATTTTATTTTAAATGTCGGTTGGACCTAGAAAACAAGTGTTGGAATTCCTTCCAGGTCTTCTTTAGCAAAGAAAAATTTAACACGGCCCAGGCCAAAAACACGATCGTTGAAAATCAACTCCACATCTTTGATTTCTGTGCCTGATTTCGGGAATGCAATTAGGAGCGTTTCGTAAGGAGTACTGCCATACGTGCGCTCGTGGTGATTCAGTACACATTCTGTGGTATCTCCCCCCTGCACTGCTTTCAAATCAAAATGAATGTCGTATGACAGGTACATGGATTTCAGGTTAAACTCTTCAGCCGTGGTATAATTATTCTTCAGAAAATTATTCGAGGTCGTATCTTCAAACTGAAGTTTAAAATGAATCATTTCATTTACCGCATCAATATTTTCGTTGACCATTGCTTCATCCAGGCTGGCAGCATCAGTCTGCTTCAGTGAAACATATTCCGGTGTGGTATATTGACAGGTCAGTTTAATGTTGTTTTGCTGAAATGTTTTAACCAGGTTATTTTCTGCATTGTCAGACCACTCAATATATTCTGCCGGTTTAAGTTCAGACGGGGAACAAGCGGTAAAAAAAAGTGTGCTGAAAACACCCAGCAGCTGAAAAAAGTAAATTGACTTTTGCATACATTTCAGGTTAAAAAAACCGCAGCCTGCGGCTATCAAAAATAGCAATTTTACGCGTACAGATTCGTTAAGAAATGTTATTTGACTAAAGAAGTGCAGCCTCTACCGCCATTGGAAACTTAAGTAATTTGCTGTATTTGATTAATTTTGCCGCTCAAACCTATTCTTATGAAATCTCTTTCCGGAATTCTTGTCTTTTTGTTTTTATCACAACAGATTGCATCATCAGCTGTTAATTCATCCGTTTTACCAACTGCAAGCGATTTTTCAGACTCAAACCTGCCTCAGTGGCGTGAGCCTTATTCTTCCCTGCAAAACGGTTATTGTGTAGACCGCATCGGGGACAAGGTTGTTGCTGTTTACAAAGAATCTTTCTTTTACCCGGAATCATCCAACACGTTTATCACCATTTTTGATGCTGATTTTAGCATATTGTTCCACGAAGAGGTTTCTAAACCCAAAGAAATTGCCGGCTGCAAATTGCACAGCGGTCTTATATTTCAAAATCAGCTGGTCTTTTTTCTGTCCGGTAAAACCGATGATGTTGAAAAGGGGAATCAGGGTGTTTTTAAATGGACCTTTGATACTGAAAAACTGGCATTCAACCCGCCGGTTTTAATCGAGCAATTTCCAGAAACCGGCTCAATCACAAGGCTGGTCGTTAATCAATCTGCCAATGGAGAATTCCTGAGCCTGGTCATTGAACCCAAAACGTTTTGTGAAGTGTACGATTTTGGACTCACTGTGATCGACAAAAATTTCAAACCCGTTTTGACAGACAAAGAAGCAAAAGGCGAGTTGCAGGCGTGTATGAAATTTAATAACTGCTATGTGACAAATACAGGTGACGCCTATCTGATTTTTGATGAATCATCTGAAGACTACAACCAGATTTCTACCTTTCAAAAACAAAATGATTATGCCTGCGTGATTTCGTATCATCAGTCAGCTACTGAAACCGTCAATCACCTGGCCTTTGAGAACCGGGGCCTGCTGGGATATGACTTTGTGGAAAATGACGGAAACGCGCAGCTTTTTGTGTCCTGGTACTATCTTGAAGAATCTGCACGTTGTGGTATTTCAACCTATGACCTGGCAACCAAAACAGAAAAACAACTGCACGAATTTGACGCACAGTGGGTGGAGCCTTTTATACAGGCCAGGATACCAAAATTCAGTTATTCGCAGGAGGCTTCCAGGGAAAATGAGTCCACAGATGAAACCAGAAATATCCTTTTTAACCTGAAATACACCGTGAAACACAACCACAAAACAACCTACATTATTGAGAAACACATGCCGATGGTGTTTCATCCGTCCTCAAATTCCACACTGCAACACATGTATATCCTATATACCGGTGATCTTTTGTTTCTACAGTTTGATGATACAGATCAGTTGACGAATAAAGCCAAGGTCGAACGCCATGTCATTCACCGCGATTTTGCGGATGATTTTCTTGTGCAGCAAAACGGAAATGAACTGACCGTGTTGTATCACTCCCAGGTTCCGGAAGATTCAAAAGACGATAAAAACACGCTTAGAACCTATTATGCGTCAAGCATGCACAACATGCCTCCCAACCACCTTTTCAAAACAGTTCTTAACCTGGATTCTTTTGAATCAGAAACAACACTGATAACCGATTATGCAAGTGGCAGCAATTTTGAAAACAAGTACTTATGGCTGCGCACCAGCTTCACTGACTCTGGGGTACCTGTTTTGCTTTATGTACCAAAAAAAGAAAGTCCGGGTTTGCATCGGCTTGCAGTTCAGGAATGAAAAATATGAGCGTGATTTGTTTCTGAATCAAAGCTATGTTGAAGTAGAATAACGCTCTTCCCTGATACTGATTTTTTCTGCAACTCTTTTTGTTTTTGATGCTGAAAATCCCGTGGGTAGTACCGTCAGGCGATAAATATCGCCGGCATCCTGTCGCAAAGCCTCGCAATAGCGCAGCAGTGAAACTACTGCGCAGCGGGGACTACTCGCAATGAAAATAATTCTTCCACCTATTTATGTCCGAATAAAAGACAGAATCCGATTCCATAAAATATAAATATCCAACGGTACCTTTCGAACAGCTTGCTTCAAGATTACTTTGTTTAACCAAAATAGGGACAATACTGTTTATTCGCCTATTACTATTTCCGTCAGATTTTTCAAATTCATCTTCGATCACCCGAATGCTATCACAATAAGCGATGTTATCTTCTTCTATTAGCATATTCGCCTCTAAAACCTCATTGCGATCAGAATTGCAAGAGATTAAACAGGTAGTTGTTATGAAAAAAAAAAGTTGTTTTAAAAAGATCATATTATGTTAAAATGCGTTTAATTCATTTAGACGTCATTTGCTTACTCACCCTCATCCGCCATTAAAAAAAACATCAAATCCAAATATATTTTAATTTAGTAGACCAAAGCTAATTATTTGGTATAGAATTTTGCTACTTTTCCTTTAAATATTTGGGGATACAATCGTGCAGGAGCGTTAAAATAATTTTCAGAAATGCTTTCCTAAAAAAGAAAAAGGCCTCAAAGTACTTTGAGGCCTTCCACAAACTTGTATTTGTCATTTTTTTCGGGTAACTTCATTCCTGATACGAGTTGCAAACTCGCATCGATATGTTCATTTTATTAGCCTTTCTAATAGACCTCTATGAATATTATTTTTCATTTACTTTTAGATAGCTTCCCCTCCTAAGGTGTATGAATATACACCTCTACGTCATAATTGTTTTTCATTTGCTTTTAATTATATTCCTCATAAGCCCCACGCTTCTTTCAATTGGGATATAATTGCCAGAGTAAAAATATCGGATGTTCTGGGAGGATAATAGATGTAACCATAAATTTTACGATTAGATCCTGACCGTCTAAATGGTGAATTTCTATAATCGTTTATTGTAGCCCCAGTTGGTACATATGAAGGTACAAAACATTCACTGACCTCATGAATTACTTTTTTAAAATCTTCAGTAGATATCTTATATCCGGTCGGCATAATAGAATCATTGAATACATTTTCTGCGAAAATACGCGATGAATCAATTCCATCCAATCCATTGAGAAATGAAGACCCGATAAAAAGGGAATCTCCATAAATTTTAAACCTGTTGCATGCCTCACTTATATAGAACTGATGGGAAACGTTCGCATTCCTTTTAATAAAAAAAACATACCTGGTTTTTGGAATGAATAAGTTCCGGGGGATACAATTGCATTGATCTTGAATTAAATAATTGTGGTGTATTCGTAATGCATTACGAGTTTTTTCAGTCGATCGATAAACATCTATCATATTTATTTTGAAAGATTTCTCAGAAGATTCTATTACTTCAGCCTCGAAAATGAAATTTGTTTTTACCAAGTAGTAACCAAAGAGGTGTCTTGGAGAACATTCAAAACTTTTTGCGGAAGTAGAATAAAAAATAATGATTGAAACATAAAATGGCTTCAAAAAACTACAACTGAGAAATCCAATTTGATTATAAATACTCATAACTTAAAATTTTGCTTTACGCCCTCCAAATATACGTCCTCTATTTTTCGGTTGCTTTTCTTGTTTGTCAGATTCGGCGCCATTAGGATTTTCAGGAGCCCTAACTTCGTTTCCCGCATCTGATACCTTCACTCTGTACACGTTGGGAAACGTGCACCAGTGTGCTTCGATATTATATTCCTTTTAGCTTTTTTCTTGCAGTTTCCAACGTTTCTAAAAAATCGTTTAGCTCAAATTTTACCTTATGATTAAGGTAAAACTCTATTTCCATTTTTTCTGTTTCCTGATTTATTTCGGCTATTAAAATTTCAGCATACCAAATTTCAGCAACAAGATTTTCCCTATCAGGAACACTTGTTATTTCAATCTTAAAATTACTCATGGTTCTATAAATCCAATAAATGTTTTACCATCTGCACTAAATCTAGCACCTTGCCCTCCAGGCACTCCGTATTCTTTGATATTTCCAAATATCACATGATGTCTTACGACAACAGTTGCATTTGGGTTATTCAAAATTCCTTTAAGTATCACTTCACCCTGCGCATTAATTTTGGATGCATTACCTGTTGCTTTTGGGAATACACTTCCTGCTCTGCTACCATGCTTTTGTAGCGCTCTTCCAGCTGCGCGGGAGCGTCAAAATAATTTTCAGAAATGCTTTCCTAAAAAAAGAAAAAGGCCTCAAAGTACTTTGAGGCCTTCCACAAACTTGCATTTATCATTTTTTTTCGGGTAACTTCATTCCCGATACGAGTTGCAAACTCGCATCGATCTTGTTCATTTTATTAGCCTTTCTCAGCATCACCAATTTGAAGCATTATTATGTAGGTTTAAGACACGATAAACCTCTCTTTTAACGTTATAGACCTGGTCACCTTGTGCCATTATCTTAACAAGTAAGATCCGAACAATCAAACGATCCCAACTCATATTACCATTGAGATCATAATCAACAGATCCGCACGGAACAAAAAGAGAGTCCTTCAAAACGTGGCGTTTGCCTTGGAAAAAATCGAGAAACAGTTCAAGCGAGTCGGCATCCGCAGCTTGTCCAATCGGGTTTATGTGAATTAAACCATTATTGGGATCAAATTTTTTAAATGCCAGATCGACATAAAAAGTTTTTTCCATATTTAAACTTCCATCACTCCCATATTCAACGTACTCCTGAAGATATGATCTTTCAGGGGCTTCATGTGAATAGCCATTAATCAGAATCAGACGATTTAGAGAATCGTAAATGTACTCATAACCATTATCTTCACCGGAAAAGTGTATCCCCTTCATAGTAAGACTTCCCTCAAAATCATAAGTTCTTGTTTGACCAAAGGGAAGATGATCCTTAAGAAATCTCACATAAACATACCTATCATCTAAAGTGTCTCTTATTACTACCAGACCACTATCTTGTGTTAACTGTGATTCAATCCATAAATCAACTTCAGGAACAGAAGACTGACATGCTGTTAACAATATTAGACTATAAGCAATAATAATTTTTCTCATATATTCCCAAGTTATAGCTATTAAAATAATTTCCGATCAAATATCTGAATATTTCTCAAAAATATCTAAAATCTATCTGTTAGGTACCATCCTAGAGTTCGTTGGTGTAGGCCAGCCCCAACCACCAGAAGCCCTGGAAGAATCTGAATCTACTAAATACCATACACCATTTAGTTCCACCCAAGTAGAATCACCAGTAGGGGTGATTACCGGTTTTTGGCTGCCATTACCTCCGCCACTATCATCGTTAATTAATTTATTAGCTTCATCATAAATTAACATTCCATGAGTGAAGGACTGTACCATTTTATAAAATATTTCTGCACCATCAGTATCAAATAGATCATCCAAATCATCAATATCTTTTTGGTTCCAACTTTTATACACCTTTGTTTGACCATTCTTTGTTACCTTAATTGTTTTAAAGCCGCGTAGCTCGTTTCCTTTACCAATAGTTATTGCTATACTACCAGGCATATAACCTCCATCCGTATAAATCGGTTCTTCTCCCTTGAAGTTGGATTTGATTTCCGACCCACCTCCTCCTAATCCAGCATTATCATCCTCATCCTTGGTATATAGAGTACCTTCAAAGTCAACATGAGATCCATTTCCGAATTCAATAAACCAAAAATTTCCATCAGAAGAACCAACCAAAGGATCTTTGCCACTTCCTAATTCTTTCATTTTAGCATTAAGAGCTCCTAAAGCCGACCAGATTAGATTAAATGGAGACACCTCACTACCACTGTTTCCTGAACTGGGTTTAGCCGGTTTGTTTACTTTTTGTTCAGGAGTATAAACTTTTGCGGTTATCACTTCAGTAGCCATTCCACCATACTCTATCCACCAACTTCCAGTAGTTGTTGATGATCTCTTTAATTCATAACTATCTATATCATGTTGACGCGCATATTGACGCGCACTACGTTTAGCCTCTCGCCATTCTCTACGATCCTGACCCCGAGCAGGTTTGTCAGGTTTTCCCTCACTTAACCCCAAAGGGTCTACATAAAAAATTGGGTTGTTACCAAAACCATTAAATGCACTTACATTAGGGAATAAAGCCATGAGTGGATCAAGACTTTTCCATCTTCCAAGTCTTGGATCATATTGCCTGAACTGCGTTGTATATGAATTACCGTTACCAGAAACCTCCGGGTCTTTCTCCATACCATTATATCCATAGCGGTAATTAGCCATACTACCACCGCGCCCTGGCATATCTTGTCCAAACGGATAATAATCTGCATACGAAATCACATCGGCCTCAAAATAATCAATGGTACCCGCATTGTTATGTGCCACTTTACGGTCAGCTATCACCTCCATTACGTTGCCTAAGTAGTTGGTCAACTCAAAAAATTTCTTTCCAAGTTTTCTATCTGCATAACAATCACCAATACCCGGCTGCCGTTTGATGTAACTCGGCGTAGAGGTATTATCCAGCTCCACGGTAAAATCTTTCTCCAGCAAACTGCCTGCAATAATTTCTTTTAACCGGATGTAGACATAGCTGCCCATGTCAATCATTTCAGCGTAATAACCCAAAGCATCGGCATTGATTTCAGCTACCAGGGCTTCACCGTGAACTTCAATACTGTTAGCCGTGTTCCAGGTAATGTCTGCCAGTAAATCACCGTCTAATAAAATTTCTACCACCACACCGGTAGTTGGGGTGAAGGCGCCTAATTGAATAACACCGCTGGCTAACCCATCGTTGTTACAATCAGCCAGGTAATCAACCGCTGTGTTTACAATTTCTGCGGTGGTTTCCATACCCAAACGTGAACCGCCGTAAAGCATGGTTTCATTTTTGGTCAGCACATCCGGGTCGGTGTCATCGGGGTTATAATCATACACGGCCATGGTAATGCCGTTGGCATCAGCCCCGTAATAGGTATACAGCCAATCTTCTGCTGCATTCAGGGTGGTGCCTGTGCGGGTCATTTCTACTTTTAAGGTACGGTTACCCGTTGGGTCGTATTCAAAATACAAATCAGACAGGGTTGAGGTTGCTGTTCTGTAAATGCGTTTCACTAATCCGTTCGGGTACCAGTCAATATACTCAATCTCCTCATCCACATCTTTTTTGAGTGAACCATCGTCGTGATACAAATAGTTGCCGGTGGCCTGTCCGTGCTGAATGTCACCGTAGCCTGAAGTTTTAATTATGCGCCTGTTCCGGCTATCCGCTTTAGTTGCATTTTGGTTTGTTGTTCAACTTTGTTTTTTGAATTGCTTCCGCTGGTCGCAACTCAAAAATCAGTTTCACAAACAAACCATGCATGCAAGCTGCCGCTTCTATCCGGGGCGGGCATCCGGCAAAAAAAGAAAAACTGGTTTTCAAAATAATCTTCTTCTTTCTTTTGTCTTGATACAAAAGAAACAAAAAATCAAGGCTTGCAAAACGCTCCGGCAAAAACGCTCACAAAAGTCAGGTGCGGCCGGGTGATCTCCTGAATCTTTTCCTTCAGCCTTTTTGTTTTTGCTCAGGAGCTTCCCGGTCTTACCAGTCTTTTGTTTCCCATTTTTTTGTCTCGTTTTGATAGCCGATCTTCATTCAATACTTCGGTTAAATCTTCCCCAAAACAAAAGTCTTAGGCACGCCAATAATGTTTCTTCTTTTCTTACAAATGCAAGCGCTTTTCTGTTGAGCATTTTCAGTTTATTTCTCACGGTCAGGTGTAATCGTTCAGACCCACGAACTTTTGAAAAACTCACTGCATCTGTTGAATTTTTGGTTTTCAATTATTCACATAAACGACCACATGGATCTTTGAATGGATTAACTCCGTTTGAAGCCTACACCAAACCCGGAACTGCTTTAACATTTCAAAACGAAATGATTAAAGCCAGACAAAACCGGATTGCTTTTAATCAAAATAATACCTGCAAAGCATGTTAAGCAGCAGCAAAGGAAAGCTTGAAAAATAAAACAAAGGTTACTTCAATAAAAAGTAAACCCAGGTTCAAAAAACTTCTGAAAAAATCATCAGGAGAAACCTTTTTTTCAATGATTTGATTTTCAATCTGTTCGATATATCGAACAGGTTATTTCGGAATTGTTGTCGAAGTAGCACCTTAATTTAACGAATTTACTACCAGTCGAAATAATACTCTATATAAAAGAAGAAGCCCCAAAAATTGGGGCTTCCAAAACAAATATGATAATCTGATACAGTACTGACTATAGGTACTTATTTTCATCCTTATAAATTTTCAGAATATCTAAGGCTTGATCATGACCAAGGTCTGCTGCTTTTTTAAGATAGTCTAAGGCCATTGTGCGAGTTACCGCGTCCAGATTTTCCAAAGACCACTTGTTCAACTCATCATTGGTGCATTCCATGCAGTTTACTTCAAAAAGAGAAAAATAACAATCAAAATATGCCTGAGTATAATTGTACTTATTTGCCATTATAAGAGCAAAGGATAAAAACTCGCCTTGTTCTTTGTCAACATACTGAGTATATAGTGCTTGATAAGCATTAGTGTCACCATTCATCAAAACGAGGTTTTCTAAGTTCTCTGTTTCAGTACTCTCGCTTATTTGCTCGTCATTTTGCTGCGTGGTATCTTTATTCGTATCCAGTGAGGTTTCAACTTGATCATGAGATGTATCAATAGGTGATGATTCGCTGCATGCAGTAATAAAGAGCATCGAAAACAGCATTTGGAAATAAAAATTAATATTCATAATAGTTTTTATTTAATTGTTGTCTTAAAATTTAGCCTTAGTTCCACCCCATTTTTTGAAGATTTTCCCAAATTTCCAACCTCCTGATTTTTTTGTTTTCGATCCTTTTCCTGCATTCGTATCTTTTTTATCACCTTTCGGCTCTTTATTCTTATTAGAACTGTTCGCTGGATTTGTGTTATCAGGTAAGCCCACAGAATCATCCTTACTTATTTCTTTTCCTTTAAAAAAGACCCTATATGAACCTTTCCCGTCATTTGAATCAGGTGTTTTGTCGTCCTTATCGTAAATCCCTTTTTCATGAGCATTACCTGTACTCTCTTCTGTACCATTAGGATCTTTTCCGCCTGCCGTAACTACCTTTCCATCTGGTGCGATAACTACAATGTTGGGGTATGCTTCAGAAATTTGCTGCCCAATTGGATTACTATAGTACCCTCCCTTATCATCATCATCAGCTCCTGTATTGCAAGCATGTAATTTTACTGTTATAAGATCACCCCTTTCCATTGCCGCAGCAAATTCAGGACTCACCTCACACATCAAAGCTACAAATTGCTCAGGAGTTTTTACTATTACTTTTGTTCCACTCGAATTATACGCTATTATCTTCTTGCGTGTTGAATGGGCAAATACATCGAAATAATTATCTCCTTTTTGGTACTTAAATCCTGTGGCAAACGTATAAATATTTTTGCTCCCTTTCTCATTTTTCACCCATATAATTGGCGGTTCAGGAGCTTTTCCATCAGGGTCTTGAAAATAAATAGGATTATTAAAACAGAAAGAATAAGTTGAAATATGAGGAAAGTCTATCTCTTTTGGATCTGCACTCATCCACCTTAACAATCTTGGATTATACATCCTCGCTCCAAAATCATAACTATTCCCAGAGCCAGATAATTCGTCCATTTTTTCTTTTCCGCTGTAAGCAAACCTGTAATCCTGAATGCTTCCAGAACGTCCAGGCATTTCCATCCCGCCCGGATAATAATCCGCATACGAAATCACATCAGCCTCAAAATAATCAATGGTACCTGCATTGTTATGTGCCACTTTTCTATCAGCAATCACTTCCATTACGTTACCTAAATAGTTGTTGAGTTCGTAAAACTTTTTACCTAAGATACGGCTTTCATAACAATCACCAATACCCGGCTGCCGTTTGATGTAACTCGGCGTAGAGGTATTATCCAGTTCCACAGTAAAATCTTTCTCCAGCAAACTGCCGGAGGTGGTTTCTTTTAGCCGGATGTAGACATAGCTGCCCATGTCAATCATTTCAGCATAATAACCCAAAGCATTTGCATTGATTTCAGCTACCAATGCCTCACCATGTGATTCAATGGTATTGGCCGTGTTCCAGGTAATGTCAGCCAGTAAATCACCGTCTAATAAAATTTCTACCACCACACCGGTAGTTGGGGTGAAGGCGCCCAATTGAATAACGCCGCTGGCTAACCCATCGTTGTTGCAATCAGCCAGGTAATCAACCGCTGTGTTTACAATTTCTGCCGTGGTTTCCATACCCAGGCGTGAACCGCCGTAAAGCATGGTTTCATTTTTGGTCAGCACATCGGGGTTGGTGTCATCGGGGTTATAATCATACACGGCCATGGTAATGCCGTTGGCATCAGCCCCGTAATAGGTATACAGCCAATTTTCTGCTGCATTAAGGGTAGTGCCTGTGCGGGTCATTTCTACTTTTAGGGTACGGTTGCCGGTTGGGTCGTATTCAAAATACAAATCAGACAGGGTTGAGGTTGCTGTTCTGTAAATGCGTTTCACTAATCCGCTTGGATACCAGTCAATATATTCTATCTCTTCATCCACATCTTTTTTGAGTGAACCGTCGTCGTGATACAAATAGTTACCGGTGGCCTGGCCGTGCTGAATGTCACCGTAGCCTGAACTGCCGGTGCCGGTTTCAGCGTCGGTTACGTAATCCAGCTTGTTGGTGTTTGAAAGGTAGTTGTAGGTAAACTCATCCATGTCATTGGTGGCACCCTGCGCCTGCCTGTCTAAACCGGTAATGTTGCCGTTTTTGTCATAATCCACATGCATTTCATAATCACCCAGGCCGCCCGGGCCGGTGGTATTTGCCCTAACCGCATTGAGCGTTGAATTTGAACTGATAATATCGGTATAGGTAAACACGTGTGATTCTTTAAACCGGTGCAGCTGGTCATAATGGTAAGCCGTTGCCAGCGGGTTTAATCGGGCACCGGTTTCGTCGGTAGTGCCTGCCACGTAACTGGTGATGTTGCCATTGAATAATTCGTCAATGTCAGTTGCAAGGGCACCAGCAACAGCAACAGGCATATTGCTGTAACCTGTGCCACTTGAAATTTGGGTGTAATCACCGTTGTAATAGCCCACGGTATAGCTTAATACATCACGCGCATGTAAATCATGGATGTTGGCTTCATAGACATCGTACTGGGCATTGTTTGACAAGTCACCATCTTTACCCATGTCAAAATCAGCATTGAGCACACCGCTGTTTAAGGTTTTGATCCAGCCATGCAGGGTGTAGGCATAGTCCATACCCTGCACTTTCATTTCACCCAATTCGGTACGTGCCAGGTAACCGTCTTCACGGTATTCGTAATTGACATCACGGTCCCAGATCTGGCCGTCGTCGGATGTAAATACTTCTTTCAGGCGGTTGTCTGCATCATACATATAGTGATGGATGTACTGATCAGGTTTGCCTTTTTGGTAATAAATGTAATTGGGGTTGCCGCTGATTAAATCGTAGTTGTAATCGGTGCGGCGGTACGTCTCGGCTGCGCTCGACGACCCCGCCGCCAGGTCAGTGATTTCCTGCAGGTAACTCTGCACGTTTCCGTGCAGATCGTAGCGGTAATGGTTGATGTAATCGGGGGCCGGGTAAATCCAGGTGCCTGCGGTGTGTTCTACGTAAGCTTCAATCACCGCCGTTGCGGTAATGCGGTTTCTTGTATGGCCGTAACCGGCCAAGGTGGTGAGGTCACCGTCAGCCATGGCAAATTCATCGGCGGCGGCCTGGCTATACGCATCATCGTAATAGATCAATGTGATATTGTTGCGCACCACATTCTGGGTACTTACCGCCACATCTTCATTCAACCAGTTGAGCAAAGAAGTCGGGTTTTTGGCAATGGTATTGGTCATGTCATCGTCGTGAATGATTTCACCTACTTCATACACACGCCCAAGGGCATCATACCGGGTATAGGAATAAGCCGGTACAGCGGTGCCGGTACCGGGGCTGTTGGTCATTAACCCGGTTTGAAAATCTTCCTGCCGGGCATTTTGTGAAACTACCAGCCGCCCGATGTTGTCATACCAGTAATGACTGGTGCCGCCATCCGGGGTGGTCACCTCCACCACCTGGTTCAGGCTGTTGTGTTTATAATAGGTGTTATAGGTATGGCTTGGGTAAACGGCAGTGCCGGTTCCGTTGGCAAAGGCAATGGCATTGGCCAGCGGGGTACCGGTTAACGGAGTAACACCTTTGGGTGAAACGGTGCGCACCAGGTTGCCGGACTGATCATAATACAACAGCGTATAGTGATAGCGGTTGGCCTGGTAGGTCATGTTAAAGGTTTCATTGGTTACCAGGGCGCAGGTTTCTTTGTAATTTTCAACAAACAGATCGTGCTGCGCATCCAAGTAAGCATCATACTGCGCCTGGGCATCCAGCTCAGCCAGGGCAATGAGGTTTTCCATACATGGGTCTCCTTCTACCACCGGCAACTCAGGGCACAAATTAAAGGTGAGTTCACGGGTGATGGGATCCTCCAGGTAGCTGACAATGTCATAACAACTGGTAATTTTCAGGTCACCTGTGAGGGTACCTCCTGCCAAGTCATCGAGTGTAACGCTGATGTGGAAAATATTATCAGTAGAAGTACTCAGAATATCTCCCTGTGTAATGAATACCTGGTCAAAACTTAAAATGTTTTGGAAATATTCCGTCGGATTTGCGTACACACCGGGCAAACTGCCTACAATATCGACACTCAATGAGCAAGTGCCGGTGCAGCCGGTTCCCATTGTTGTGAATGAAAGAATATCTGTAGAGATAGATGGAGAATAACTATAGCTGGCGGTTGCCTGATCTGTACAGCTATACAGGCCGCTGTAAAAATATTCCGGCAGCTGGGTGTGGGTATAGGTATCACTGGTGGTTAAATCAGCCTCATTTAATTTTTCAAGCATGGCGCGAATATCATAGGCTTTTTGACCAATCATGTTATAGATAGGTGTGGCGGCTGAGGTGTTTACGGCAATACAATTGTCAATGAGTCCGAGCAATTCTTCATACGTAAAAGAGGTATTGGCCTGATCATTGACATAACTGGTGAACAGGGAAGTGTTTTCATAATATTCAATACCGTACGCGGTGTGAAAATCCGTTTTGATATCATCCATTTCTGCACAATCAATGCACGTTACCGGACACACGTATTGCGTGGTGGTAATAATCTCTGCGGCGTTGAGAGCTGTGATCTCTGAACCGGCTATATCAAGGTCGTTGTTGGCATCATAGGTATCACAATAACATTTTTCTTCATCATAATCTGCGGGTGAATAACCGTAGAGGGATTCAAATTCAGCCAGGCCATCGGTGGCCAGTAGCATTTCACAAACACACTCATTGAGGTAATCTTCAATGGTTCCGTCACAGGCTCCGGGGAGCGGGTTGGTGATGAGCAGGTTGCTGCAATAGAGTGTTTGTTCTCCAAGCCAATATACAATAACATCTTCAAAACTGGCAAAAACGTGGTGGGTGGTATCGGTGGTTACATTTACATTTTCCTGGGTGAGATTGAAACATCCACCTGCACATCCACCAGCGCAAACCTGGATCAAGTGGTAGTACACAGAATCGTAAGTAGCCTGACCGCTTGCCCAGGTTTCACTGCCGGTTAACAGCGAGTCACAACCAGCCAGTTGCTGCATCCAGGTCAATGCCTGATCTTCACACATGGTAAAGCACATCGTATCGATGTCCATGGCTGCGGTATCTCCCTCTGCTGCCCAATCAGTGGTGTTCAGGTAAGATAAGTCATAGCCCATGGCACTTTCATAATTGAAATAGCGTTTGCTGCTTTCATTGAATACACTGGTGCTGCAGGCCGGTGCCGGGTTGCCCACACAGGTTGCGTTTGTGCAATTGTCTGCCACGTAATCAGCCTTGATAATTTCAATCACCTGGAAACGTTTAGACATATACAGAATACGGAAATTTTCCCAGTGTTTGTTTTCATTGCAACCGGTTCCAAAAGTTACCGAACCCGGGTCATCACCACTCATGGCAACGGCCATTTGGTAAATGGAATAGGTATCATAATCTGCATTCATAATGGCATCAACTGCTGCTTTATCAGCCGTTGAAAGGTTGTCATAAAGTGTTCCCAGAATAGGGTCTTCCACATTGGTGGTACAGGCGGCCAGATCAAAATAACCGGCTGCTTCGGCAGGGTTAATGTAACCTGAACTGCAGGCCGCATCATAGGTATCAAGGTCAAACAAATCCTGTTCATAATCGGCAATACCGGGGTAATCCACACAAAAATCGTAGTAACAATGCTCAGGATGGAACTGAATCAGGTCCATGGCCCAGCTGGGTTGCCAGGCCGCAAAAAATTCGGTGATCGTCAGCGTGGTTGGCAGGTCATCTTCTACCAGGTCTCCGTCTGAATCTACATACGAAATGCTTCCGTCTTCATTGTGATAGGTTACATCCAACCAGTCACCGCCCAGGCTGTTGGAGGTGTTGTATACGCTCAGTGCATCGGTGGTGGTGGTTGATCCATATTGTCCGCCGGGGCTCATATCCTGTAAGAGCAAGGGTAAAATCGCATCGCATGAATTCAGGGTACCACAGTCAGCCAGGTAGTCAGCCTTAAGGGCATTGTAGGAGGTAGAATCCTGGGTGGGGTTATTGGTCAGCCATACACTAACGGTACCATACTCCAGCAAAAAGGTAAATTCACAGGGGTCGTATTCATCGCATTGCGTCCAGTCAACCTGGGCCAGTGAATTTTGTAAAAAATCATCGTAGGTAAGCAGGCAGGTATCCTGTGCAATGTATTGTTCCCAGTAATATTCAACCGGTGCGTCAGAAACCCGGAGTGTTTTAATAATGTAATATTCACCGGCTGCACCAAACTGAACGGTGAACTGGTCGTCGTTTGGAAAGGCGGTTGAAAACTGAAGGGGGGTGTCACAATCGGTATCAAAAGTGGTAATGCTGCCCACGTCAAAAGACATGTGCACTACCCCATCTGCATCACTGATGGTGGTTGGGCTGGGACTGGCACCATCGGTAATATCACAGGCAGTAAGTTCAGCCGGTATAATGGTAATGTCCAGTTCATACACGCAATCGTAACAGATATTTGCCGGCAGACATTCATTAAATGTAGCGCCGGTGAAATCATAATTAAAGGTGTACACTACCGACGGGTCTGTCACCACAATGGGAGTTTCTACCTGTAGCACACCGTTTTCAAAATTCTGGTTGTATAGTGTAAAATCTTTGCCGGTTGCGGTGAGGCCGGTATTGCCTTCAATCTCATCCAACCCGGCCGGTGCCGGGCCTTCCATGTAGGTGGCCACGGTGCGGCCCATACCGTCAATGAGGGCTACTGAAATTTGCCCGTGTACATCTTTGGTAATGACTTTGGTATAATTAACCACGCGGGCAGCATCGTTTCCAAACAGTGCCCAGAGTTCCTCATCATCGGGCGTGGTGTAAAAATATTCAGTATAATGCGGGTCGTTTGCACCGCTGAGTGTAGCACCCAACTGGTGATCAGCGCCAACTCCGCCCACTTTTTTTATTCGCCCGGTTGGGTCCGGTGTATATTGCACCTGTACAAAAGGGTATCCTTCTGCATCGGGCAAATAGGCATTGTATCCTTCCTGATCGGGATTTTCAGGACTGTAATAGTTTGCTGCTCCTTCTGAGGAAACATCATCCATTGGTGGTGCGGGATTCATGGAGCCGCAAACTAAGGTCTGATCAAGGTCAAAATGTTGCTTTTCATACGGCACTGCAGGATTGACTCCATTTTTATACATATTGAGATTTTCAACATAACCTAAAGTACTTTGATCAACTGGTGAACTCATGACACCAATAGCTGGTCTGCCGTGGTGATCGTAAATGGTGGAACCTACAATGATCTTATCCTGACCGTTGAGTTTGGACTGTGACTGACGTGGTTTTAAAACACCGTCCATGTAAGTAACACCCACACTGTTGACGCCGTTCTCAATAAAACTTATACCTGCACCGTAGTTAATGCCGTTACTTTCATGGGCACTGACCGAAAAATAATTGGGGTAAGCACTGACCGTTCCGGCTGCGCCGGCAGTGGTCCCGTCTGAACTCCAGGCTCCTTCCAGCGGAATAGTGTAATTGGCTCCGCCGCGACCTACTCCGCGGTAGCGAACCACGATAAATCCGTCTCCGTAGATTAACGGAATGGCAAACGAGTTCTGCCCCTGAATGCGGACACGCGTTGCATTTTCATTAAAATTATACGATACTGCTGAAGCCCCAAGCAATTCCAGCGCGCCGGTTGTTGCATTGACATCATACCGGCTTACCCAGGCCCACTCCAGGTCATACTCTTCAGCGCCGTCCATAAACGGCCAGCTCACAATAACTTCATCACCCGATGTACTCACTGAAATGCTGGTAGAGGGTACAATGGTCTGATCAAAATTGTAAAACCGCTCAGTAACAATTTCTGTTTCTAAAAAGAGTGCGTTGGGGATTGAGCCTGCGGTACTCCATGATCCGGAACCAATAGCGCTTTCAACCTCAATCAGCTCTACATCTATTTTTACATCAAGGCCTCCGGTAAACGCAAATACACCACGGTCTTTATACGTATTTCCGCGGGCCGGATCGTAATGCACATCGAGGTAAATATCATTGAAGGTTTTGGTGGTTAAAACACCATTGACCAGTTCCTTGTAACTCACATCAAATTTAATGCGGTAGGAATAGGTACTTGCCTGATAGGTCATATCAGATTCATCTATACCAAAAATAATTTTGTTTTTGACTGATTGAATGTCAAAATGACTTTGCCAGATGCCGGCTTCCACCATCCAGAATTTGTTGTCGGCAAGGTCGTGTGTTCCTGACGCTACAAGGCTGTACAGGTTGGTTCCCTGTACGCGGTTATTCACCGGTTCAACAGCCGCAAATAGTGTTGCGCAGGTTAATCCCAAACCTGCCAGCAAAAGGTACAGTCGCTTCATCATAGTTTTTGGAGCTGATTGAGTACGTAATAATTTTTATAATCTCCACGGGCGGTTACTTCTCCCTTTTTGGTAATTGAAACATAAGGTTCCAGTGAAAAAACAGCCGGATCTGTTTTCGGATTTTTGACAAAATTCCGATACTTCAACTGCGTAATTACGTTCACTTCGCCCTGGCCAAAATCCATTTTGTCACGGTAATAACTTCTCCAGATTTTCAGGTAGCCTTCCTGATCCAGTATCAAATCAAATTTTTCAACCTGTCCTTCTGCCAGGTAGTACCGATAGCCATCTGCTATTTTTTCAACACTGGTAACATACCCCGCCAGGCTATCGGTTTCAACGAATACCGGTTCAATTTTTTTCTCAAACCGGTTGCGTACGGTTATAAATTCAGCCCGTTTATTCAGTACTAATTCATAGTCTTTATTCAGTACTTTAATGTTGCCCATTTCTTCCTGGTAAAAATCATCTTTACTGCGAATAATTTTTCCCTCTTTTTTGTCTGCGGGTTTATCAAAATCTTCTGAATCATAGAAAACCGAATATTCCACATCCAGGCTGAATTTTTTCAGATCAACATACTGTTTCATGCATGCCTCCAGGGCTTCCAGACCTTCTTCAAGCAGCGCATTCTCATCAGGTGCCAGACCATATTTAGCCAACACTTCTGACAAGCCAGAACCCGCAAGCAGTGCCTTGATACCCGAAGCACTCCGTGACAACTGGCTCACCGTTGTAAACGACATCAGGGCAACAATAAATGGTACCAGTCCAAGGAGAAATACCTTTTGTTTTAATCCTTTCCTATTTTGTAATTTCATACTCTTTCAATTATCGGGTATTAATTAATCCGGATACCGGCCCTGTTTTCCTGAACGGTAATTCGTCCGCGTTCTGTTTCCTGAATAATGCGCACTAAACTTCCCTCTTCATCATACTGGTAGAAGGTGGCAAAATTGCGGCTGTCCAAAGTTGCCCACAAGCGCAATGAAACCGGGTCAATTACATACGACACCATTTCACTGTTGTATGGTTGTATGCGCACATCATCAAAATACATGGGTTGTGATGAGTTGTTGAGCAGTTTAACCGAACAGGTTTGGGTGGTAACTGTTACTGCCGGAATTTCAAAGGTCACTTCTACACGCTGCCAGCCATCAATGATGTTGGTGCGGTGCTCAACTGCATTCATAATCTGGCTGCCATTGTACCATACCTGAATATCGGCATTGGAATAATTGGTAACCTGTGCACCGGTTGCCAGTTCTTTTACCCAAAGCGTCAGAACATATTTTTGTGCCTCGGTGGTGCTGGCAAGGAAGGTGTGCGGTTTGATCAGTTCCTGTTCCTGAATGGTATAGGGCTTGCCATGGTCTGTAGTAGTATGGTCCATGCTGTTTTCAACTTCGGAGGTATGATAAGCCTGTTCAGTAGCTGAAACTACCAGGCTGTATCTGCCTGTATGCGCATAGGCAGTTGTTACCGTACTTGTACCGGCGGCACCTACCTGGAAGTCAAAATGCGGTTTGCTGCAATCAGATGAAACATCGTAAGCCTGGTCTTCAAATCCGTTAAAGCCCATTTCGTAATAACGGGTATTTACACCTTCTGCTATTTTCAATGTATTGTTATAACCCAGCAAAATAGAACTGTAAATTCCCAGTGCATCTTTTGACTCCAGGTTAAAGCCTTCACGCTCAAACAGGGTTGCCAACGCCGCCTGAATCCACTTACCGGATGCCGTGGTATTTTTTACCCAAACACCACTGTTGTTTTCCCAGAATTCCAGGTAGTCTGATAGCGCTCCGTCAATGCGTGTATGCCCGGTGGTTTGATCACGCCAGGTATCATACACATAACTGGTCAGCAAATTCCAGTTGCCGCGCAAGCCCCAGATGTATGGGTTTGCTATTTGCCCGGCTTTTAATCCACAATAATTTTTTGGATCAGTATTGGATTTTGAACTGGCATAACCAAAAGCCTGATCGGTATATTCAACCGCGCTTGCATTCAGAACAGCCGTATGTGAAAAGCCATCAGCATACGGTGACGTTGTGTATTTGGTCAGTGATGTTACACTGGCGGCAGTTGATCCAAGCAGGTTGCGTTTTCCGGAGCGGATGACTTTGTACTGGTAACTGTCTGTTAACGGATACACCGGATCATCACCCGATTCATCTACCAGGTAATACTCTCCGTTGGTTTCATCTTCCACCACCCAGAATTTACCCACATGCGCCTGGTCAGTCAGATTGTAGACCGCCAGCTCATCACCCGGGTTCAGGTAATTCTGATAACCGGTTAGGTTGATTTTATAATGGCCTCCGGTAATTTCAGTGGCAATGTCTACAAATTTGGCTCCCCAGTTGTCTGACGCCAGCCCCATGCCTTTGTACATCCAATACGCCGGATAGTCATACTGGTAAATAGGTTTTTCGTAGGTTGAGCCGAAAACGGGCTGCTCATGGTTGATTTCGGTCACAACGGGCACACCGGTATTGGCATCAAAGAGTAAGTTTTTGGAGCTCTTGTAGCGGCCTTTGTCCACCAGGATTACCTCTTCCAGAATTCCGGTGCTGGTGATTACTTTGGTGGTGGCTGATGAACGGTAGCGGTTTTCAACGGAAATATCGCGATACCAAACTGAAGGTAAGGGAACTACAACTAAAAGAATTGTAAAAATATCAATTCCGGCTTGAAAGGTATGAGAGCCGTAAAGTGATTTTGATTCATTTGCATCCACAACAAGGTCCATATCACGCCCCATCAACCTGTCTGAAATAACCCCTTGCGGATTTACAACAGATACCAGGTTTTTGAGTTCTTTGGAATTATTCACCTCCGTATAATATTTGTGCTCCATGGAGTAAACAACAGGGGCTTCTGTCAATGCCCCTACCTGGGCCCCATAAACTTTTTTACTCTTGAATTTACCGTGCATATCATTCATGTGTATCATGTATCCTTGTGACATGGTCAGGTAATTATAACTCTCTCCTGAAAAAAGGGATGTCCATCCTGAACTTTGGTCTTTGAGTTTGCTTACGTCTGCATCGCCCGTTTTATCAAAAATTATCGGAAAATCTTTTGCAGTGTACTGTTCATATACTGTTTTTCCGGTTGAATTTTGTGTCACGTTCGCATAAGCAATATTCTCGACTTCTACTTTTGAATAAACCACACTACTATTGCCAAAAATAGTCTCCCCATAAGGGAATTCCTGAAACTCTTCATCATCGACCCGCATTTTTACATCGTTGTCATAATGCACCGGAGTACGCATCGCATTTTCATCACCACCTGACGCAATAGGTTCATACGAAGCTACACCACTGGTAATCGTCGTTCCGTTTTCGGTTGTTTCATAAGTATAGGTTGAACCATAGGTTGATGCCGATTCGGTTGCTTTCACGTCATCCCAATTGTCATTGACCGTTATTTGTTTCACACGATGGCCGCCACCCAGTTTTGGATTTGTACCAATGCCCAGTCTTACCCACGATTTGGAAGGAACGCATTCCGATGAATACCCCATAGTCGCCATCATCAGGTTAATTCCGCCTGAGGCAATAATGTTTTGCAAATGTGATTTTGCAGTATTTACAATATCGTTCAGGAATTGTCCATTTGCATCTACCTCGGGATCACTTTCGATATCTCCATCTTCAGGGTATGCAGGCACCTCCCATTCTGTAGCGCAGTTTAAACCTGCGTCTTGCTGGTAAATTTCGCCCACAATTGGGTTGATTATTTTAGGCAGGTATTTGCGTGTGAATTGCCATGAAGCTTTTGAGATTGGATTTGTTGAAACAGCACCAAGCGGATTCTCTCCAACATCTTCCAGGGAAACCCCCTTCAATTTCAGGGCAACTGTTTCGTATGATCCATTACTACCCTGATCGTAAACTGTAGTTCCATAGGTATCTACTTTGGCGTATCCTGAAATATATTCATACCGCGGAGTCGAAAACGTATAATTATCAGGTATTGCCGAGGGTGTTACCTCTACCAGAATCCGAAAATAAATTTCTTCGGACGGTAAATAGTTATTCAAAAAATTCGTCTTGGCAGCCCCGGCAGATGCCCCTAAATTATCGAGTTCTACATGCAGGTAATTGTGCGGTGATATCTGACTTATTACACTTTCATTTAAAATGCCTTTTTCTCCATCCACAAAGGTCGTAGTTTCTGAAAATCCCCGAATCTTATACATCTTTGTTGCGGGCACATCCTGCACGTACGCATAATCGTCGGACTCAACTTCAACATTAATATCACTGCCGGACGGCAGGTGAATGGTTTTCAGCATCCAGGCACCGGCATTTTCATCGGCCGTTGCTTTATTTTGCTCAGCATAGGGGTATTCAATATTGGTTAAATTACCTGTTTCATCACAGGCGGTTGATGCTGCAATTGCTTTGTAGGTTCCCCAGCGGTCCTGAGCTCCTAACTCGTAATTTGGATTTTTGGTGCTGTAATCAAATGTGTATTTGTGCAGTTTACCACGGTTTGATTCACCGTAGGTAAAATAGATGGATTTCAATGTCAGTTTACCGCCCTGGTTCGTAGACACCCCTTCTTCAGACGAAACAGCGTTTCCGTCATTACTCGGTATGTTGTCACAGAGTGAATAATCGTATTCAAAATGCACCGTTTTGATGGGTGCCTCACCGTTCATTTTTCCCTGGCGGGTGTAGAGCTCAATTTTTACCAGGCGTTTTGAATAGTTGGTGCTTGCACGCCCGCCGTTTTCATCCGTTACACCATATCCATCATGCCGGTCTCCGTAATGAAATTCCGCTACAAAGTTTTTGGATTCGATGGAATGCAGGTACCACTGATCGCGCTCTCCGTAAACATAGGTTCCCAAATCGTCGTATTCATCGGCCTTCAATCCTTCATTATAAGCCGCCTTATTCTGTTCATACGGAAAACGCCATTTGACCGTACCGGTTTTTGCATAATTGAATTTGGTGTAATTTCCAAAATCATCGGGTGTTGGTCCGTCGAGTGTCCGGTCAATATAATTTGAGGACAAATAAGCAGTCAACAAACTTGAACTTGAATAAGCCGGTATGGTTTTTTTGATGTACAAATTGTTATCTCCTCTGCGATTATCCATAGAGTTTTCTGTCCCCCCGGTGTATGAAACCAACCCGTGTTGACAATCCTTTGTCAAAGCTGGTGCGCTGTTACTTGACTCATTAGATACATTGAACATAACTTCTTTTGATGTTTTGTTCATTACCGGAATACCGTAAACGTATCGTGATCCGTCTCCTTCCAAAACAGTCATTTCACTTAAATGATGTTGCTTGGCATCGGTAGAACCGGTACCGTAACGAGTCGCCGTTGAACAGGTATAATGCCCGGATGAATAGCTGTAATCAGAAAGCGAATAATTGGAGATAGTCTCTATTTGACCGTACTGACTTGCCTCAGAAGCGGACAGGTATTCAATGTTCGTGTTTCGTGCGTCACGGATTGACTTGTAATGATCCAAATCATCTACAGTATAAACTTCCGTGGCATTCTTGTCGACAAAAGCTTTATTTCCGATATGTGTGATTCCGAATTTACTTATTTTTTGACGAATTGGTTTGACTGCTTCCATGTTGTTGTAAAAGTCTTCATCCGAACTGGAACGATTACCAAATTTTTTAAAATAAGAACGTTCATATAGATTTTGATTAATACCGGTTGAAGTCGGAGCATTGGTAACAAACTCCAATAACGATTCCGCCTGATTGTCTGTTAACCATTTGCCTGAAGCACTATACCCATAGGGTATGTCTACATTCACTCCAGCCTGAAAAATATTTCCAAAACCAAGTTCTCCAGAAACTCCAACCCCATTGATTTGGTGATTCCGATACATATCTCCTACGGTTCCAACATCACTTCTATGAGATCTGAAGGAAAACCCTATTCCCTGGGCAGTTGCAGAAAACATATCGTATGTATGATTAGCAATAGGTAGATTAACAATATTCTCATTTGCAAGAATTACGCCTTCACGGTTAAAATCAAGCAAATAGCTATCGGCAGGAGCTTCTTCCAAATTGTTATAACCATAAGCCGGTACCGACTCACTAGTATTCTTGTTGCAGGTCAATGACTGAAAAAAACCTCCATGAACATGAGGATATGCTCCAAAAAACTCTCCTCCCAGTCCAAAATCGAAATTTAGCGATTGAGTATTGGTTTCTAATGTTATATTGGGAGTATAGGATATAGTAGACCCTGGCATCATGCCTATCCTACTGGTCGTTGGAGAATAGGTAGACACGTACCTTGCCATCAAACCTTCTGCCGTATTATATGAATAACCAACACCAATCCCTGCATTCCCGTTTAAGAGACTAAATCCAGCACCCAATGATGTAGTTAATCCATCACGGGAGTTTGATGTTTTACTCCCATTAAATCCCAGAGAAGCCAATGAACCTTGACCATCACTATCATCCTGAGCAAAAAGAGATACTCCAGCCGAAAAACCTACTGATAATTCGGTCGAAAATCCAACATAATTATTAAATGATGCACCAATTCCAATACTAGGCGAAAAATTAAATTCAAATGGGCCGAGATCGTCGTTAATTGGTGTAAACCCCAGAAGTTCATGAGAAAGATCAATATCCCCACCTACCGTATAATTCGGTCTCAAATTCATCTCAGTTGTTATTTCATCCCCGTTAAAATCATCGGGTAAACCGCGCATACTTCTGTTTAAGGCACCCACGTTCAGGGTCCAGCCCAAGCCAACCATAGAGGCTTCCTGGTCCATGTCAACACCACCGTGATAGGCCAGGTTGATGGGATACCCATCGACATCCATCAACGGAATGTTATAGGTAAAGTCACCCGTAGCAAGGTCTACCATTTCTGACGTAGCAGCCGGTTCAAAACTGGCCTGGTCAATACTGACCGGTCCGCTGGTGAGGGCCATGGACATGGTTGGAAAAACAATTTCCGTAACCAGGTTAATGGCCAGGTAAACGGCCACTACTTTTGTCCAAAATGAATTTCTGATTCTTCGTATCATAAGTGCAGAATGACTGTTATTTTCCGTTGTATTTATTGTTGCAGTAGGCAATCACATCTGTTGTGATGTTTAAATTTTCTGTTGCATACATGATATTCCCCTCTCCTCCGGCGCCAAAAATGACATCGTACCCGTTTTCTTCACCGTACGATTTGATAAAGGCGTTCAGCTTATTCCAGATTTGCAGACTGTATTCACCATTCACCTTGGCCAGTTCTTCGTTCACCTGGTACTCCATGTTCCTGAATTGTTCAAAGCCCTGTTGATAGGTCATTACTTCTTCTTCGGTAGCCTGACCGGAACGGATTTTATTTTCAAGCATGATCAAATCATTCCTATACAATGCCAGTTCCTGGTCTTTCTTCTCTTTCAGTGTTTTATATTCTGAATCCAGTTCTTTCTGATATTCAAACTCTGCAAAAAGTTCTCCCGTTACCACATACGCTTGCTTTTTGACATCTTCTGATGTCATTTGTCCAATGACCAGGTAAGCCAGAATTCCAACCAGTAAAAGCGTATTGACAATATTCAGTTTCATAACATTTGTTTTAGCGTTTCAATAATTAATTTTTGATTCTCAGGTAGTGTTTTTCACCTTTCACATTGGTAATGGTCAGCAAATAAAATCCTCCGGGTAGTGATTCCATGTCCAGTGTATACCGGTTATCGGCGTTCTTTTTCAGAATACCTGTTCCGGTAGTCAGATCGATGGTATAGTTTGCTGCTGAGACTACTGCACCGGTTTCATCGGTCAACTCATAAATCAAATCAGATTGATTGTATTCTCCGGTATACTGGAAATTAAGCAGGTCATCAATGGTTATAAAATAACTGCCGTCAGTAACCGGTTTTGTTTTGGCGACATACGGATTCGACGGATAGCAGAATGAGGCAATTGCCTTGTCTATTTCTACTTTGTTATATTCTGCCACAGCCACCGTGAGTGTGCCCGTTACGGTAGTTGTAAAACTGTATTTCAGGGCATTTGAATAATAAATATCAACTGTTCCGGTATTTGACAAGTGTGCTCTGAACGGATCCGCTCCGCCAATAAATTCACCTACATAACTGTCCTGATCATACACGTAGACAAACTTTGAAATTATACCCCCGCCCGGTTCATAAATGATCAGCTTAAACGGATAAGCGCCTGCTGCATTTTTGAATTGGATCTGTTCATAGCCCAGTGCAAATGTTCCGCTTGATCCCTGCGTGCTGAACTGAATCCAGTTGTTGTAGGCCTGGCTGGCGGTATTGGCACTTTTTGCTGTTCCAAGTGATGACAAACTGGTTGGTTTAATGTAATCGTATGGGGAGGTATACTCCGTCATGTTGGACAGATTCGTCCAGATCATTTTATACCCGATGATGAATTGTTCCTGATATGGATAACTCACCGAGCCAATGGTAAAGTTGTAATGGAGCGTGTAAATTCCGGGACCAAGATTAACCGTTGCACTGGTTGAACCTGATGCAACAACTGTACTGCTTAAATCAGTAATCGAATAGCTGTTGATTGTTGGTGCAAAGAATGTGTTGGATGGAACGGTTATGGTAATGCTGCCCTCACTGTCTCCACACTCAGCCTGTACAACCGTATATTTCAGTTTTGGTTTTTTAAAGCCCTTGCTTAACCCCTTAAATAATGCTTTTGAGGCAGATGATTTGAGCTGAACCTGCAATTTAAAATCATTGGTCAGCGTATCTGATAAGGTATCTTTTTCAAACTCAATGCCGTTTTTATAAAAATGCATCACATTGTTTTCATCCTTATAAAGTTTCAGAATTGCGCCAACAGAAACCGTTGTCGAATCCAGTTTTGTATCTGACCGCATGGCATATACTTTACCCGATGTTTTTATATCAAAGGCATACAAATAATCACGGTTGGTAGTTGGAAAAACATCATCGATGTTATCAACGCCTGCCACTACATCTCCGCCGAGACTAATCACCTCCATCTCAAACCCACCTGATTCTTCAATGGGCAATGAAGCAAACAAAGTGGCGGTGGCTGAGCTTTGACCGGACTGAACTTTCAGCGTATCTCCGCTAACTGTTAAATCTGTAGAATCAAATACTTCAAAAGTTGGTGTGAGGTAGACATCATCTGAAAAAATCAGTGCACCATTATTGTCATACACACCGATGAAATAATGATCGTTTGGTAAATTGGCGTAGGTAAACCGATGTGTATTTGAACGTCCGTGGTAAAAATCAGCGCTGTCAATAGCAATGCTATCTTTAACCGAATACCAAATGGAATCAAAAACAGGCAGCGTGTCATAGCTGATCAGATACGTATACGGTAATTCTCCATTTGGGGCAACCAGTGAAATAGTACCTGTACCCAAACTATCAACAAAATTTGTCACCAACTGCTCAGGCAAACTATAGGTTAACGCAAACCCCGGCCGGTTTGACGCTGTACTGTTGTCAGTAGAATAATACCGCAGGTAAGCATCGGCTGACTGTGTATATTTTTTCAAACTCAGGTCAATTCCAAAATTACTGTCCGGATATTCCTGCCATTTTTCTACAAAATTCAGAATGTTTAGGGTATCGTTTCGGGTGACTGCTCCGGCAGGGCTTGTCTGATTTATGGTAATTCGGTTTGATGTAGTGCTAGCCGGTTTGGTATTCCAGGTTGCGGTACCTTCCAGCCAGTCAGCAGTGACACGTGCTACATAACCGGAATCCGTTGTTGCCGGTGAGGCGTTCCGGTAATGGCCTCCTGAAATAAGCCGCAAATCGGCCTGTGTAATGTCAAACAGGGAATCAAAATCAACCTTGTATTTGAGCAAGGCAGATTGATAGGTTGTTGAACTGTAATATGCGTTCATTGTCGCATCACTTCCCCCTTCCCGGGTGCCATCTGCCGGACTCACGGTATAACTCAACTGAGCATCTTCATTAAACGCAATGCTGTTGGCGGTGCTGCTGGTGTTTCTGAATTCAACACTGGTCGTGGTTCCATATTCACCCACCAGAAAATACTTGTACCCGGTTGTTCCTTTGTTATCTGTGACAGTACACAAATACAAACCATCTGCCAGGCTATCTATGTCAATGGTTGAAATACTGCTCCCACTCTGAACAGTGGTGACTGTACCGGCTGCATATTTATACCAGGTGTAAGCCGTGTAAGTGCCTGATCCGTCATCAACCGTTACATCAATAGTTCCGTTACTCATGCCATTGGTACAATGCTTTATTGTTGCAGTGAGCTGAATTGGCAATACATATTCGACAACCACATACGGTCGTTTGCTGCTGGTACCATGTTCAGATGATGCGTATACCACTCCGTTTGCCGTTGCACCGGATTCGGTTTGCAGTGAAATGCGCCATCCGTAATTTATTTCAGGGTGATTCACCGCAAATTGACCAAGGGCGGTTATATCCATGGATTGCAATCCGGTAGAGGAAGTTTGAGCCTGGGTAATAGAAGCCCGCCCGGCAGTTGTTACTTTGGGCTGGTTGCTATAGGTAATTCCGGTTTCTGTCCAGCTTGATAAAACCCGCTCTACATACATCGGGTGATTTGCAGCATTGTTAACAATAAGCGCATTGAGTTTCAATTCTGTCTTCAGTACAATGGCATTGCTCGGGATACCGGTCAGGTCAACGTCCAGAAAGGTCCGCATAGCCCGGGTACCAGTCCAATGTACAGACATGACCGTATCTGTTCCGTAATTGGTAGTTCCGGCTGCACCGTATACATACGAATCTATTCCATCTGATGCTACGTAGATGGTATCTTTAAATATTTGCGCATGGCTCCATGAACTAATGAAACCTAAAACCAGAAGTAGTTTAAGCTGTAGTGTCTTTTTCATTGCGCCAGTGATTTAGTAATTGATCTGATCTGATTCCCGTCAATATCTTCCAGCCGAATGGCTATCTCATACGATGCTGCTGCATCATACCAGCCAAAGGAAATACTCACGGTATCATCAACCCGCAGATTTTGAGTATCCAGTTCTTCAGGTGTATAAGAATTGTAAAACAGGATAGTGGCATTGGACCCCGGTTGAAGTAATATAAGTTCAAGGTAAACTTTACCCAATTCAAAACTGGTATCACTCAATTCAAACGTGAGGACAATTTCCTGCATTTCAATAGCCGTATTGACTAGAAAAACAGAATCCATCTCGCTGTCAAATTCAGGGGCCTGGAACGAAACATCAAGGTCCGCCGAATCAATTTGTGCGCTCAGTGTATTCAGGGAGATTAATGCGACAAGTATCCCTACTACTTTTTTGAAGTTGACCGTCATGGTGGTACACATATTTAATTAACTGCATCCCGAAATTCAGGGTGCATTTTTTCGTTTTTTTTGATCCTCTTTAAGCGCACCGGCTTTTTGGGAAAACCTGCACGATTATTTTAAAAAAAATAACAAAGAGCATTCAGAAACAAAATTAGACAGGCCCTTTCAGAGCATTGCTTCGGAAAACCACACGACTTTCACGTGGTTTTCCACACGGCAGTACATAATAGATTGGTTACGAATAAATTACATTTACTTTTTCAATGAAAAATAAAATGTTAATTTATAAACAGAGGGATGCGATTGTTACCCGGAAAAAACAATTCAAAAACAGAACCAGTCTGAATTCAGAAATACAGAAATGAAGAGATAAAAAAAATAAAAACCAAAAAAGTCAACTCCGGCTTTTAAACGTTTCTGATTTATTTCACCCGCTTCATCGGAAAAATATCTGAGGCGGATTTACCCTCTTTTAAACCTGAAATAGTAGCCACCAGCGAATCTTCACCAAACCGTTGGTAGACAATTTTTGTCGGGTAGTCGTGATCGGGATTTTCAAATACAAACAATGAGTCATTCAGGTCTGTCAGCAAAAACGAAACCTGTTCTCCATCATTCTGGTCTGCCACAGTTGGTGCGTAAACAAGACCGGTAGACTCATGCCTGAGTTCTAGTGCTTCGTAAAAAACGGTATCGCCGGTTTCCATATCAACAGAAAGGCTTATACCATTCAACAGCGTTTCACTGGTTTGAACCCAGGATTCGGTAGACCGGATTCCCTGATCTTCATTTTCCCACTCACCTGCAAGCCATAAAACTTCATTTATACGGTTGGGAGCAGGCATGATACAAACAATGTCTGTTGAATCAGAATCAACCGGTACCTCTGTTGATCCGTTCGAACAGGACCAGAAAAACACGCACAAAATACCCGGTATCAGCAGTTGAATTTTCATTCGTTTTCGGGTTTAAGTTTTTTAATTCGTTTCCAGGTATTTTTCTGATCAGGGAATGTAATGCCCTGGTCAATATAATAAGCATAACTGGTTTTTATGTGCTCTTTGAATGTTGAACCATCTGCATCATAGATATCATAGAGTTTCAGTTCAAATGTTTTAACGGCCGGTTCAATTTCATTCAGTGACCAAAGTATAAAACCTTTGCCTAGGTAAAGGTTCAGAAAATTATCACCCCTTATTTTCAGTTCAACCAGTACATCAAAGTAATGAAGTGTTTTGCGGCTCATTTCAGGCTGGTTATATTTGAGGGTATAGAGTGTAAGAATATCCACTATCCAGGATGCTTCAGAGATGTCTTTCAGGTAATCAATTTTATAAAACAACAGCGCAAAGGCTTTTTCTGATTCTCCGTTGGTCCACTTCCACTCCACTTCATCACGGGTAATTTTTGATGCCAGTAAACCTATGTGAACAGTGGCTGAATCACGATAAGCGTTTGTATTTGCTGTAGCTTTAAAACTTTCATACGCATCAATGGTATTGGTTTTCAGCGTTTGTTCAAAAGCCTTTTGGTCAATGGCCATATACTCTGCCAGGCGTTCTGTTTCAATTATGTATTGAATCTGTTCTTCTGCATCATCAACCAGATCAGATTTGGGAAAATAGGCAATGAACGCTTTATAGGCTTCAATGGTTTTGCAGTTTTCATACAGTGACAAAACAGCCAGGTTTATAAATTCATCATTTGGGTATAACTTAACCAACTCTTCATACTCACTGTAATCTGAACAGTTTTCAAACAGTTCCTTGCGCTCCATACGCAAACGGTTTTCCTGTATCCGAAGCGCCTCCTGAATGGTTACTTTTTCAAAAACAAAACTGAAATAAATATCCATGCTGTAGTCATTCTCCTTGTCATAGGTATAGGTTGTTTCACCAGGGTGCTGTTCCAGCCAGCCCTTGATCTTGTCTTGCGGTACATATTCTTTCAGCGCATCTTTCAGTAATTCTATCTGGAGTTCCTGCCCCATAATCAGGTTAACCCGCATAAAGCAATAATAATCACCCATGGCCAGGTTCAGAAAAGTAGAAGTGCCCAGCTGTGTTGCATGTGCCTCAACCACCGCATCTTCTTTATACAGCAAAACAGACAGAAACTTAATCTGGTAGGTTGTTTCGTCTTTTTTAGAGATAATTACCGGCAGATCCTGGTAAACATAACCACCCAGCAGATTTTCATTGACCGGAATTTTCTTGGGGCCCAGTGCCTGTAAAGAACGGTAGCCATAGTCCTGGATGGCTTCAAAAAAATCAACAATTTCCTGCTTGCAGGAAAGCAAAAAAACCGGAATAAACAGCAGGACTATTAACTTCTTAAAACCTTGATTCATGGTATCTTTAATAAACATAAAACATATCCATCACACTTTGCTTTGCGAAAGCAAGGAGCAGTTGGGGAATAAAACCAAAAGATCCCGCCACTGCGCTGCGCTGCGGCCGGGATCAATTCGACTTTGTTAGTGTGCTTCGGCAAAGCCTCACATACTAACAGTCTCATTGAATTAACCCAAAGTTAGAAAAAACAAGACTTTGACCAAGAATTTCATCTGATCTGTTATTTTTGTGGAAACATTTTTGATTATGAACATTGAAGAACTCTACGAAACAGGAGACCGCAAAAAAAACCGTTGCCATTTCAGAAATATGGTACTGATAGCCAAGGCTGATGGCGTAAAAAGCCCTGAAGAGAAGCAATTGCTTGAAAAGATTGGGGCACACATTGGTTTGAGTTCAGAACAAATTCAAAGCATTCTCAAAAGTCCGGAGCAATTTGGTGTTCATACACCACATAACCGGGAGGAACGTTTTGAGCAGATGATAAACCTGGTGCAGATGGCCCAGGCAGATGGTCACATTTCTGACAGTGAAATGAACCTGCTGGAACGCGTTGCTGTTGGTATTGGGTTCAAAAACCTGGACGAAGTGGATGTGGAAAGTATTGTAGCGCTGATTGGCCGTGGTGAAGGCACCGAAGGAATTATGGATGAATTGTTGTATTAATACTTACAACGAATACAAACGTGAAAAGACCATTCTTAACCGGATGGTCTTTTTTTTATTCCGGCAGTGTGCATCTATGAGACAATGCAAAAAAATTATTCAGGAACGAAACAATGAAAGTATCTTTACCACTATAATCCTTTTTTTCCTGTAGAATTTTCATCCGATTAAGTTATGCCATTCACAGAAACTACTATAGAAGTCGAATTTCTGGCTATCCGGGACCAGCTTAACTCATACCTGTACCGGCTGACCGCAAACCGTGAAGATGCAAAAGACCTGGTACAGGAAACCTTTTTAAGGGTGTTTGAAAAAGCGGGTACCTTTAGCGGAAAATCAAGTTTCAAAACCTGGGTTTTTGCTATCGCAACTAACCTGGCTCATGATAACCAGCGTGTGAAAAACCGCTGGGCACCAGATGTACAGGACCAATGCAGAGCTGCTGCCCGGGTAAATATACACTACCAGGAACGCATGCAAAATGCGTTCAGCCAACAAACAACCAATCAATTTGAAATCACCGAGCACATCAATTATTGTTTTACATGTATTGCCAAAAACCTGAGTCTCAAAAAACAAATAGCCATTATTCTGAAAGAATTTTACGAATTCAAACGCAGTGAAATTGCAGCAATAATGGAACTCAGCGAGGGCATAGTTAAACACTTACTCTTTGAAGGCCGTAAAGAATTACAGGAAAAATACCAGCAACGCTGCGCGCTCATCAATAAAGCCGGTACCTGTTATCAATGTACTGAACTCAACAATCATTTCCAGACGGAGAAAGATGCCGAAGTAAAAGTCAGCAAACTGGGATTCTCAGAAAAAAACACGCCTGAACAAAACCTGAATCAGCGTTTTCAGCTTATTCAGCGCATTAATCCGCTTCATTCAAACGGAGCCTTGTTAGAAGACACTATTCTTCAGATTTTAAGAGAAACTATTCAAGACCGGTAAGGGTTCGACCGTTTTTTGGTACTTGTTCGTCTAAACTAAAAAACCAGGTAAATGAAAAAACTGTGTTTATTAGTCTTAACTCTTTTATGTATGAAACAACTGTCTTCACAAGAAACTTCGTATCCGCAATGGCTTGATCGCAAGGAATACCCGTTTAAAAGCAATTACTTCCAATTGTCCGCGGGGCGTATGCACTATGTTGATGAGGGTTACGGTGATCCAATTGTAATGGTTCACGGCAATCCGGGCTGGAGTTTTGAATTCAGAACCCTGATCAAAGAACTTTCTGCCACGCACCGCTGCATTGCTCCTGACCATATTGGGTTTGGGCTATCAGACAAACCATACAACTGGGATTATTTACCGATCCACCATGCTGAAAATTTTGAAAAATTCATGGACAGCCTTCAGCTCAGTAATATTACGCTGATCGTAAATGACTGGGGCGGCCCCATTGGCCTGAGCTATGCAATCAGGCATCCTGAAAAAATAAAGAAACTCATTATTTTAAATACCTGGTTGTGGAGTGTAAAAGGTGATAAACACTTTGAAAAATTCAGCAATCTGATGGGCGGAGGTTTTGGACGATTTATGATCAAAAACTTCAACATGTTTGGCAAAGTGGTGGTGAAAAAAGCAGTAGGCGACAAATCCAGGCTCACTAAAAAAATTCACCGCCATTATTACGACCATTTGGAGAAACGTAAGGACCGGAAAGGCTGCTATGTTTTTCCCCACGAGATTGTACACTCAGCCGTCTGGCTGGACAGTTTATGGCAGCTGCGCAACAAAATAAATCAGCTCCCCACAACATTTATCTGGGGAATGAAGGATATTGCTTTCCGTGAAAAAGAACTTAACCATTGGCTGAGTAGCTGGGAAAATGCCAAAGTTATCAGGCTAGACAATGTAGGTCATTATCCGCAGGAAGAGGCACCGGAAATTTTGATCAGGGAACTGAAAGAGAACTAATTTCATTGAACCCGGAATACAATCAGAAATGCAACTATGTCAAAAAAATAAATATGCCTTTACAGGGCTTTAATGATCCAGCTTCCACCAGTTTCGGTAAATAATCTTCAGATCCATCAGTACCGAATGATTTTTGGCGTAAATCAGATTCAGCCGTGCAACAGACTCTTCATCGTCCTGCGTGGTATTGAACTGCATGGCTGCCGTGAGTATGCCGCGCTTGATTTTAGGCAGTTTTAGTGTTGAAATGTGTTTGACCGGCGCATATCCCACAATAGATAACCCTCCGGTAAGTACGCCAAACATGTTTTTGAAAAGTTTGGCTTTGTGCTGAAAGAACCAGATCAGTAGCGGGCTGAGTAAAATAACTTTTAGCGCAATCACAAAATCGAGAATACGTTTGTTGCGCTGATTGGCCGGTTTATTGATGCGGTTCAGATCCATTACATACAAATCACCTTTGGAGTCAATGGAATTGCTGCCGATCAGGTAAGATGTCTCAGGCTGCGCAATTTTAAAATCAACTTTTTGTCCCTCCAGGTTGAGCATGGATGAAATAATATCACGTGATGAAATATTTTTGGCGCAAAAAATAACCTCATCAATTTTATGAATCTCCACCACTTGTTCCAGCTGATTAATAGTGCCCACAAATTTTTTGTCAGACTTTAACTCGTCATGTGAAACAAACTCAACCGAAAAAATATTTGAATTGGTTTGCAGCAACAACTGATGGACACGCTCTGACTCTTCCTTGTCACCTACTATGGCAAAGCGTTTGTTTTTAGCACCGCCAATGCGCCAGGCAGGAATTAAAAAATGAAGCACCAGCCGCGACAACAGGTAATAACAAATTACCAGGGCTCCGCCGGCCAGAATAATTAAACGCGAAAACTGTACCTCTTTTGGAAGCAGCGCATAGATCATCAGAATGATTGCCGTGCCAATAACCGACCCGATTACATTGCTGATTAAACGCACCGGCTTATCATAACCGCCGCTGAAAAGCTGTGAAAAAAACCAGGTTGCTGCATACGCCGGAAGTGCCATTTTCAAAAGAATTTCAGGTATGAGAACACCGGTATAGTTTTGATAAACTGCGGCAATTCCAAACAACCCGATTAGTATAACCGCATAGTCAATTACCGGAATCACCGAACGTTTCACAAGCCTGCTTGCCACTGCCAGCCCCGCCCTGAAATAGATTGCCAGGTTGATCAGAAAAGAAAATAATTTTGCGTTTTTACTTGAAAAGTGTTTGCGCGCAAAAATGATCATGGCATTGTAAAACACAAAAACATAATTCACACTGCTCTTTTTGGTGCTTTCGCCTTTGTAGTGAATTATGCGCGTTTTTGGAAAATAGTAATTCTTATAGCCTCCCAGTACTATGCGGTAACTTAAATCAATGTCTTCACCGTACATAAAAAAAGCCTCATCGAGCAAACCAATTTTATCAAGTGCAGCTTTGCGCATGAGCATAAATGCACCCGACAAAATTTCAATTTCATGCGTCTCATCCGGGTTAAGGTAAGACAAGTGATAACGGCCAAACTTTTTTGATTTGGGAAACAAGCGTGAAAGACCAAAGATTTTATAAAACGCATCCCTGGGAGTTGGCAGCCCGCGTTTTGATTCAGGCAGAAAATTTCCTTTTCCGTCAATCATTTTTACACCCAAACCACCGGCATCGGGATGCTCATCCATAAACGCAACCACTTTGCTGAATGTGTCTTCTTCAACAATGGTATCAGGGTTCAGCAAAAGATGATATTCACCCCGGGCAATGCGCAGCGCCTGGTTATTAGCACGTGAAAAACCGGCATTGTCTTTGTTTTCAATCAAAATTACCTGCGGAAATTTCTGCTTCACCATTTCAACCGAACCGTCAATGGAATTGTTGTCTACAACAAATACCTCACCGGGCACATGTTCCAGCGACTTGAATACTGAAATGAGGCATTGCTCAAGAAAGAATTCAACGTTGTAATTGACGATAATGACTGAAAGTTTCATTGGATTACTTCACTCACTTTTTAAGTGATTCGTACTGAATCAATGCGGTATATAATGAAATATGCGTATTGTCTAAACGTGTCCAGATGGGTCTTATTACACCATTGTGTGCAGAAATGTTAGTGTAATCTCCAAAAAACACTTTTGAATTGGGTCTGAAGGGTGATTCACTGATTTTTACATTCTGAAAAGTTTCACCACCATCTTCAGACCATGCCAGGTAAACATCGGTTTGTGTTTTTTCCTGCTCACGGCGGTCGTAAAAAACAAAATACAAATACCCGGTTGTCTGGTCAATGGTCATCCAGGTGAGAAACTGCTGCTTGTTTGAATTATCGGTGTTCACTCGTTTGGGCTCTGACCAGGTTTTTCCCTGATCGGTTGATTTGCAAAGCCAGATGTCTGCATTGTCGGCCCCGTTTCGCTGATCTGCCCAATTGACGTAAACAGTTCCGTTATACGCAGATTTGCTCACATCACAGGCCGTAACCGGCAATCCATTGCAACGGTAAATGCCCGGAATATCAATAACCCAGCCTGCAGGTTGCGTGGCTACAAAAGTTTCTTTTTCAAGCCAGGTTTCACCCTCATCCAGTGACCGGTTAAACCAAAGGGTATCATTGCGTGACCAGGCAACATAAATTTCACCGTTTGGACCAACAGATGGCACAGCACCTTCAGCGGTTTTGTCATTGTCCATACAATCACCCGGCAGGGTTGAAAGCTGTTTGGGATACGACCAGTTTATACCGCCATCGGTACTCTTTGAAAACAAAATGTGACTGAAATCTCCCGGCTTCTCTGAATCATACATATCAAACTGGGTCCAGCTGATATAGATGTGATTATTTTTTGGATTGACGACTGCCCATTCCTTGTCATGAAATTTTCCATTCACCAGGGTGTGGCCTTCTTTTTTAAATTTTCCGCTTAACACGTCTGAACGCTGGCAAACCATACCGCCAATTAGCGTTTCACCGTTGACATTGGAAAGGTGAAAATAATAGTACCGGCCCAACGTGTCAATGAGCATACAAGGGTCCCCATTTACACCCCATTTGGATTTAATGGATTTTGAATTCCAGGTCTGCCCCCCGTCTGACGAATAATAATAATCATTCATCACTGAACCGGCAATTATTTCATTCGTGTTTTTTGGATTAATGCAGATAGAAGGCTCTACCTGCGAATAATAATAATCTGCCTTTTTGGGTAGTGGCAGTTGCACATTCTGAAACTGGGCTGTGACCCAAAAACTGAAAAGACAAAACGGGAACAACAGTATTTTTTTCATGCGGCTGAAAGTTTAGAATGGATATCCGATTCCGACGTTGAAGCGCAGCGGGAAAGGTTTGACATAGGAGTCCCACTCTTTGTCATTAATGGTACCGCTGCCATCTGTATCCCAGTTTGAAATATAAACAGGGTGTGGTGTTGCAAACCATTTTTCACCTTCAGGCAAATATGGATTGTGGACCGCAAAAGCCAGGTCAAGACGAACAATGAGAAAATCAAAATCAGCGCGAATTCCAAAACCGGTTCCAATGGCTACCTGTTTATAGAATGAATTAAAGTGAAACACGCCCAGGTCATCTTTGGTTGTGGTTGCATCGTCTTTTACTTTCCAGATATTTCCCATATCTACGAAAAAAGCTCCTTCCAGCAGGTCATTAATGTAAAAGCGGTATTCAGCATTCAATTCAAGACGCATATCACCAATTTGTGTGGAGGTTGCTGTTGAATCTTCCAGAACACGGATGCTGCCGGGAGCCATTGAACGGGCCGTAAATGCGCGAATGTCATTGGAACCTCCGGCAACAAAACTCTGCTCATACGGGAGTGAGGGTGAATTTCCATATGCCCAGCCCATACCGGCTAAAAGGCGTGTGGCAATTTTATGTTTTTTAGTGATTTTCCAGAGAAAAAGATACTGATTGTCGATGCGTACAAATTGCGTGAACGGAACACCCAGTATTTGCTTAAGTCCTGAAGTGGTATCAACCGTTCCAATACCTGTTGCATTCATAATGCCGCCTGACTGCAAAACAGAAACCTGGAAATTGTGGACTTTGTCGTTGGACTGATTTGGAACCTGGTTGGTGAATTTATACACCAGGCCGTTAAAAAGCGAAAAGTGATCCGCATACGAGTTGATCAAAAACGGATCATCGAGTTGCAGCAGTTTCAGTTTAAACGCATCTGTTTTATCGAGCCGCACAAAATTAAAATTGACAAACTGCACTTTCCATTCCTGCGTTTTATCCTGTTTAAAACTCCACTCGTACGAAAAATAAGCCAGGCCTCTGGCAAACTCAACCCTGCGCTGAAAATTCACAATTAAATCAAATTGCGTAGACGGATAAAGTCTCTTCGAAAATGTCTGCCATACTTTTTTAGGCATTGGAACAAGCTTGGGGAATGTAAACTGAATGTGAGGTCCCCACTCAAAGGTATTCAGTTTACGAACCTGGGTTTCTACACCCTCTTCGCTGACTATTAATGGTTGTGATTCAAACCCGCCGGTAAACGATATTTTCAGTTTTTGTGCACCGCGGGCCAGGTTTTTATTGGTATAACTGATTGATCCCATTACACCGAGAATACTGTTTGAATTGGTAACACGTGGTTCAAGCACAAACGTTTGTCTTTTTGCCGGAACCAAATCATACGTTACATTGACATTCATTCCAAAAGGATCATTCGGATCTATCTCAACAATTGGTGTAATTGTGCTGAAAACATCCAGCTGAAGCATGGTTCTGTAGGTACGCTCCAGGTAATATTCCTTGGCCCAGTGCGGAATGTACAGGAAGTTTTGCTTATCAATCAGATCAGGCTCCAGAAAAGGTACATCGTTGTAAATAAATACTCCTTTATTGACAATCAACGGATCTTTGTGCTTGTAGAAAATGGTATCAATATTGACCAGCGTATCAAGTAACGTGTATTTACCATCTGTCATATAAGGTAAATTGTACTGATCACACCGTTTCTTAAAATTTGAATAGCCAAATTTAAATGAGTTCGTATCGGGGTTATGCAGCATAAAGGTTACGCTTTTTACACGATACGCGCCGTAGGGTACATAAACAATCGAATCAGGATAAGCCGGATGCGGAATTCCCCTTGGGGCAACATGCATAATGACGTTTGCATAATGATCTTTGCCAAGGGTATCTACCTCAAAGGTGACATAACTTTTGTTGAATCCAAAGAAAGCCCCTTCATCACGGCAGTATTTTGTGAAATTTTCACGCTCAAGGTTCAGCCTGTCTTCATCAATTAACTGCCCAACCTCTATCACAGATTTTTCAGCCTTTAAGAACTGTGAATATTTTGCAACCACATTGGCATCAGTTGAAGGATCAAGAGCAAACGTTCCTATATGATACCCTTCTCCGGCGGTAACTATATAGGCTACTTTTGCCTTCTGTTTTTTGTCATTGTAGTAAATTGTATCGCGGACGGAGGCGTCGAAATAGCCTCTTTTTTCCAGGTAAATATCCAGCTGTTCCGTTGATTTACGAACGAGGCTTGTATCAAATAGAACAGGCGCCTCCCCCATGTGCACAATAACCCAGTCACGCCACCCGTTTTTGGGCTCCTTCATGCGCTTGGTCCGGTGGGTGTAATACTCTTTTCCGTGTTTTTTTGCATCTGCAATACGTTCGGCATTGATTTTATCTTCTTTGGCCTTGCGCTTGTCATTCTTTGTCTGGCATTTTGTATGCTTACGCTCCAGCTGTTCATGATAACGGGTGGTATCAATGCGGTTGTAGACGAACAGCTTAAACCCTTTGTTTGGTGTTGGTTTGATCAGATCATACATTTCACCGGTATAGATATTATCGTATTCTTTCTCTGTTACAGTGTCTCCGTTCTCATCGGTGGTTTCAAAAAGAATGGTATTTTTCTTATGCAGGTATTTTTCGTCTGCTACGTATTTTGCCTGGCGACAGGAAATCACTGAGAGTGCGGCAAACAGTATAAGAGAAAATCTGAAAACAGGTTGATGCATGAAATAAAGTATCTTTACAAAAATAATTGAATCCTTAGGATGGCGCTATCCCGGAACGAAATAAAATTAATAAAGTCACTCCAGGACAAAAAGACGAGAGAGAGTAACCGGCTCTTTGTGGTTGAAGGAGTTAAGCTGGTTGAAGAACTGCTGCAGCAATCTTCTTTCAAAATAGAATCCGTTTTTTATACTGACGAATACACCGGCAAAATACCGTCAGCCGTACATTCACTGAAAATTTCAGCTTCAGAACTGGAGCGTATTTCAGGCCTGGTTACACCCAATAAAGTGCTTGCGGTTGTTAAATATCCGCCATTCAAAAAAAGCATTGATACAACTGATCCGCTGATTCTGGTGCTGGATGAAATTAAAGACCCTGGCAACCTGGGCACCATTTTGCGTACGGCAGACTGGTTTGGAATTAAAACCGTGCTTGCGTCTGAAACCACGGTTGACCTCTTTAACCCAAAAGTTATACAAGCCTCTATGGGTGCCGTTTACCGCATTCAGTTTATCCAGGAAAAACTTGAAACCAAACTTGCTGAGCTTCAAAATGAGGGCTATAAACTGGTTGGTGCCGACCTACAGGGAGAAAACCTATACACCTGCCCGTTTCCAACCAAAATGGCGCTGATCATGGGCAGTGAATCACATGGAATTTCTGAAAAAATAAGCCTTTTGCTTGACAGCCGCATCACCATTCCGCAATTTGGTAAAACCGAATCTTTAAACGTAGGCATTGCTGCGGGCATCATTCTTTCTCATTACCGGAAACCGTAAATCATTGGTGCAACACCCAGCCTTTTACATCCAGATCGTTGTAAATGCCGGTTAGTGCGCCATCGGCCGCTTCGCGCGACAAAAAGCACGCAGCAGAAACATAGGTTAACCCTTTTGACGATTCAATCAGGGTCGCCTGGTAGCCTTTTTTCTGAACGGTTGATTTGAAATTAACCGCATTTTCATACACTGAAAAACTGCCGACAATAACGTGGTATTCACAATCAGCATCCGCTGTCTTTTCAGGAACAACCGGGGTATCCGGCGTTTTTTTGGAAGGGAATTTGGACGGATCTATTTTGGAAAGTGAACTGGTGCCAGCCCTTGGTTTAAAATCAACGGTAGCCGTTGTAACAACCGGTATTGTTTCTTTCTCATCATCAGCAGTTACAATGGCTGTGGAAGTTGAATGACCATCACCAGCCGGATTTTCGATCAATGCACCGGTTTGACCGGAACTGAATTTGGGCTGAAACAAGCTCAGAAAAACAGCGAGTTCATCTTCAAAAATATACGTTTCGCGGTTCATGCTTTCAGCCAGGTGAAAATCTTTAAAAATTTCAATTTTTCCTTCATAGCAGGCCACCCAAACCTCTGCATCTTCCCAATTCACGGTAATTCCAATGGGGTGATGCCCCGTTGCAACCACCTCCATCACCTTCATGGAATCGGTATTGATTTTGGAGAATGTATTGGCAAAATAATTCACCACGTAGAGGTAATGCTGATCGGGTGAAAGCACCATGCTCCGTGGCCCTGCATTGGTGGTACACGACTGTTTCTCCCCTGATTTCAAATCGTATTTGACCAGGCAATTTCCTGAATTCAAAGAAACGTATAAAAGACTGTCATTGGCTGACAACACTACGTGACGCGGTGATTTACCAATTTGCTCAATGTAACTGACAGCATAGGTTTGCAAATCAATGCTGGCAATTTTGGTAGAGCCCATTACCGTGACATACGCCACTTTTGAATCAGATGAAATGGCTACCCCGCGCGGATGTGCACCAACATCTACTTTTTTGATTTCAGTTTCAGTGACCAGGTCTATAATTGAAACATCACCGCTGCTCCAGTTAGAAACAACCATCACCTGTTCATCACGGCTTATGGCCAGGTATTTGGGCACCGCACCCACCTTTATTACTTTTTCAATCTGAAAGGTGGTGGTATTGATTTTATACACAAATCCGGGATCGTATCCTTTTCCGTTACAGCCGTCACAACCCGGGTTGTCAAAGCCTTCACCAATCATGTTGTAATTGGATACCCACAGGGTTTTGCCCTTGTTTGAAAAAGCAGCCTCTACGGGTCCGCCCAGGTAGGTATCACCTGAATATTCAGCAAAACCAAAGGCTTTCAGATCAATCCGATCGGGTATTTTTGCAAGCAGATTACCGTTTTTGTCATAGATGGTAACCGTGTGGCGGTACATCATGTTTTGCGCGGCAAATAAGCCTGTACCACTGGTGACAATGGATTTGGGAGAGATGCCATCACCAAATTCATGCTTTTTATAAATGAATTTCTGAACCTGCGGAAAGGCCGTTGCTGCTAAAAAAAAGAAACTAAAAAAAAGGCAAATGCTTAGCCCAGGATAGCCTGAATTTGCTTCAGATCCTGCACCTTCTGCTCTTCTCCCACTTTGGTATAAGCGTAAGCGAGATTGTTGAGCATTCGTTTGAGAATTTCTGTATTTGAACACGGTTCAAAATAATCACGGTCAAATGGCAAATTTAAACTACGCAGGTAATTTTCGATTTCATTGTGATCAAAAATCCGCCCCCGGCTAAACGGGTTGATATAAAACAACACGTTCCGGTCGTCGTTGAAACCTAACATTTTAAGTGTCTTAAACTCGTCTACGAAACCAAGTACAAAATGGTTCGGCAGGTTAACCCCATAAATAGGAATCTGCAGGCGCTGGGCTATCACTGAATAAAGGATAGACAGGCTTAACGGGTTCCCCTTTTTAGACTCCAGTACGGTATTAATAAAGGAGTTCTGGGGAGCATAAAAATTATTTTTGCTTGATTCAAACCCGCAAATGTCAAATAATACGTGGTTAAAAATCTTTACAATTTCAAATGCCGTGTTGTTCTCATTGATTTCAAGCCACACCTTTTGCTGAATTTTATCAAGCTCCTCCTCTACTTTTTTCTCATCAATTTCAGGGTAGTGCAATTTGCTCAGAATAACTGAACCCCTGAATAAGTCACGGTTTGACGAGGCTTTCCATTTAGAAAGCTCATTTTTAATTTCGTTAATACGGATTTCGTGAATAATACCACGCAGCCTATCCTGATACTCCTGCTCTTCAATGGTGCGGTGCCAGGAATCTTCGAGGGCAGGTACAACTGATTTACCAAAACCAACCAGCTTGTCTTTTACATGGCCGTAAATAGTCGGGTCAGGATCTTCCACCAACCTGATTAAGGCGGCCAGTTCTCCGGGGTTCGATGGTACAATCTGCGTTTTCACCTTACAAAGGTAGGGTAAGACCACAGTGCCCTGAAACAGGGAATTGAAATGTTGTTAACCCGTTGTTGTCAATTGAATTTTCTGACAAAAACGAAAAACTCCAGTCATTTCAAGCGTTTTAGCTCGATTAGCGAAGTTCAGTCAACCGGTTAAGCACACACTCAATCAAATGAGCCATCTTTTGTGAATAATTTGGTTCAAAGCTATTGGTATACCGGTTTGCAAGTACCAGGCAAACCGTCACAGCCTTGTGTCCAAGGGCATCTGAAAGGGCATACAAGGCTGATGTTTCCATTTCAAGATTGGTTACCTGCACCCCGTTCCAACTAAACTGACGAATGCTGTTTTTAAAATCAGGTAAACTAAGCGGGATACGGATAGCACGGCCCTGCGGACCATAAAATCCGTTGGCCGTAATAGTAATACCTGCAGTCATATCTGCTTTCAGCAAATCAAATAATTCATCCGATGACTTTTTAAAATACGGCGTATTCAACCGGGAATTCCATCCGGTGCGTGAGATAAATTCGGTTGCAGCATTCAGCTCATCAGCCGAATACGGTATCTCGTAAAAATTAGCAACACCGTCCAGACCAATGGCATATTTTGAAATCACATGCGCACCGGGAGGCAACAGTTCCTGCAAGGAACCACAGGTACCAATACGTATCAGGTTGAGTGATTTTTTGGTTGTTTTTTCAGTGCGCGTTGCAAGGTCAATGTTAACCAATGCATCCAGTTCGTTGAGCACAATGTCAATGTTATCTGTTCCTATACCAGTGGATAGTACTGTAAGTTCTCTGCCTTTATACGTACCGGTGAGCGAACAAAACTCACGGTTCTGTGCTTCAAAACGAATGCTGTCGAAAAATGAACCAATGAATTTAACACGGTCCTGGTCACCTACCAGCAAAACAGTATCTGCAATATCACCCGGCCCTATTCCCAAATGATAGACCTTTCCATTTTTATCAAGCGTAAGCTCAGATGCTTCGAGTTTTGCCATAGCCTAAAGTATTAGCGTTCTGATTTTGGGTGCATCCTCTGACTTTACTGTTTTCATAACCCCATCAATAAATGACGGATGGTTCAGGTAATAATTCAGAAAATTTTCATGCCTTTCCTGAAAATGCGCACCGGGAAATAATTTTTCCTGCAATTTAACGAGCCGGTTTTTGGAAGACTCATCTTTGTCTTTTTCAGTTTTGAGCAGTTTTGCTTCTATTTTTTCGAGTGCCGTAATCATGCGTGAAAATTCTGCCTCAACCATAGATACCAGGCTTGCATCAACCTGGTTTACTTTTTCAAGCACTTTACTTTTAGCCTTAAACAAATCGGCTTCAGCATCGGTAAATGAAATAGAATCGCCCAGTCTTTCAAGGGTCCTGTTTTTTAACAACTGATCAACCGGCTGCTGCAATTGTGGCAGGTTCAGGTTTGATTTTTCAAGATCACCAACCTGTTTCTGATTCAGAATAAAAACAGAATCACGCACACGCAGCAATGGAAAAGACGCGTTTAGTTTTTTAAATACCTCATGCAGCTGCAGCCAGTAAGCAATTTCACCACCGCCGCCAATGTACACCAGGTTTGGGAGAATCAGTTCCTGGTAAACCGGGCGCAACAAAGCATTGGGAGAAAAAGCGGCCGGATTTTGATCAATTTGTTTTGACAGTTCGCTGGCCGTATACCTTTTTCCATCCAGTTTAAAGCAGTCATCTTCGTAAACAATACGTTCTCTTTTTCCGTTTTCATGAATGAAAAAAAGATTGCACGTGCGCAGGTGAACCTGCAGGTGATAACCTTCATGCTCCAGTTTCTGATTAGTTTGAGTAACCGCATTAAAGGTTACCTGGTTGTTGATTTCACTTAGAAAAACCGGTTTCAGCAATTCTTTCAGGGCGCTGTCATCTCCGTCCAGAATTACCAGCCCGTATTCGCCAAAAAGATGATTGATCAGTTTGCGTGTGGCCTGGGCCAGGGTTTCTGATTCCAGGTAATATGCAGCCAGTTCTTTAATACGCTGTTTTAATTCATCATTCTGATACAGGGCATCTATTTCTTCAAAAAAAGCTGCAAGGTCTGCGGTGTGAATTCTACCCGCCACTGAAGATTCCTGCCCGGTTTTATTCCACGTTATTTTTTTATTGAACAAATGCAGGTGATTGATTTCTTCAAAATCATGGTCTTCAGTAGCCATCCAGAAAACCGGAACAAAATGCAGCTGCGGATGAGTTTCTTCCAGATCCTTTGCAATTACCAACGCCTGGGCAATTTTATAAATTGAAAACAACGGACCGGTAAGAATGTTGAGCTGATGCCCGGTGGTGATGGTGTAGGTATTATCGTTCAACAGTAATTGAATATTGCGGGCAGATTTTTCAGACAGCGGCAATCCGTTGTTCTGACGATTCAATGCGTCAACCAATTTTTCACGGTTAACCGGAAACCGGTTTCGGGAGTCAATTTGTTGTTTAATAGAAGCAGTACTGAAAAATTCACCGGAAAACTCACGCACACGTTCATTGCGATCAATGAGATCCTGAACAAGTTTTGAACCGAACGAAAAATCGCGGAAAGAAAAGGGAGTCTGAATCATGCCACAAAAGTAAACATTCTCAACAGACGTCCGTTTAGTATTCCATGTATTTCAGAAAACTTCCAAACATGAAAATAAACGTAATGCTCAATAAGCCAAAGGCAATGGTAATGGGGTTTTGCAGCCAGAAACAATACAGAATCCAAATGGCATTGGGTACAACATAAAGGGCAAATCCATTTCTGTTCTGACGTGACATTTTTATGACACCGGCAATTGGAATTATACAAAAAATCATAGCCAGCAGATAGATAACGGCCATCAGTGCTTCATTCTCTACCTTAAACCTGAAAAATGCCAGCAGCACATTCGAATCAGTAACAACCAGGAAGAAAAAAATCATAAACAGCACACTCCAGAAACCATTGCCAAGGTACGCAAACGTAGCCAATGTTTTAAAACTGGCGGGCAGCGGTTTTACCTGTTCGTCTGATTCATCAAGCAGGTTATCTGTCATTGTTCAAAAACCTTATTTGAGTGATTTAAGATTTGCACCAAACCCAACAATAAATCCAATTGAAATAACAGCCATCCCAATGTTTTCACCTTGTCCTGATCCCAGGTTCATCAACACCCAGATTCCGTTTCCAACCAGATACAGCCAAAATCCTAATTTTTTGCCGGCGGCCATTTGAAAGGCGCCAATAATGCCCAGTGTACACATGGCTACCACCAGAAAAATGGCAATCCCGACAACCCCTATGGGAAGGCTGCCTACTCCTAAAAGACGTTCAAATTCAGAGGATGCGGCCATCATCCAAAAAAATACCCCTAAAAAAACTACGGCCCAGAGACCATTTCCAATATAAGCCAAAATAGCCAGCGTTTTTACAGCCTGAGGCACCGCTACCGGTTTCTCATTTAACGTTTCTAATGTATCTTCCATGTGTATGAATTTTCAACTAACATACCCATTTTATTTTTATAAACAATGATTTCTGAACGCCGTTTTAACGAAGGCCCTCTCAATTCATCAGGCATTTTTTTGTAATCTTGCAAAAAAAAAAATCAGACATGAAAGCCATCATCACTACCAATAAAGGCGTTATGAACGTTGATCTTTACGCCAAAGAAACGCCCATTACGGTTGAAAATTTTGTAAAACTTGCCAAATCTGGATTTTACGACGGCCTTACCTGGCACCGGGTAATTCCTGACTTTGTTATTCAGGGAGGGTGCCCGAAAGGAACCGGAACCGGTGGACCGGGCTGGACCATTCCCTGCGAAGTAACAGCTGAAAAACAATACCATGACCGCGGCGTACTTTCAATGGCACACGCCGGCCGAAACACCGGTGGCTCACAATTTTTTGTGTGTCATAGCCGCAGAAATACAGCCCACCTTGACCGCAACCATACCTGCTTTGGAATTGTTACCGAAGGACTGGAGGTAATTGATGCAATTGTACCGGGAGATAAAATTGAAAAAATCGAAATCATAGATTAAACCTGCTTTGAGCGAAGTGTTCTGTTTCTGACGAAAAGGAGCACTTTGCTTTTTACTCAAAATTACTTTTGCCTGAGCATTTCTTTCAGGTCTGAAAAGCGCAGCAAACGAAGCATAAACGCAGCAGCAAGTCCTGCCATAAATACCAGCAGCAATGCTTTCATGCTGTCTATTTTTTGTACCTGCGTGAAATAAAATGAAGCAGTCAGAATGACACCCAGCAAAAAGAGCCCGGCAAACAGCCTGACATTAAAACGGATATTTACCAGCCTGTAAGCCAAAACAACCTGTATAACCGCCGTGACGCCCTGGGTAATCAATGTTGCCATGGCAGCACCTTCTGCTTTGTAAGCCGGTATCAGTAGCAAATTCAACAAAACATTCAGAATCAAACCGTTGAAAGCCATTGCGTTCAGCTGTTTCAACTTTCCACTAGCCGTTAAAAGCGTACCATAAATATAAGTCATGGAAACCGGAATAAAACTTAAAATTAAGTATCCGAAACTGCGGGCCGAAACATCACTGACTTCCGGATACCTTAACTCCAGCAATTCTTTCTGGAAAAAAAAGGCAGTCATACCGGCTACTATACTCATTCCCAAAAGCAGGCGCACGGCCAGGTTCACGTATAGCATCACATCACCGTTAATTTTTAATTGCCGCGCAAAAACCGGTAACAACATGCCCGCAAAAAGCAGCGCAAACATGTTCACGGCATCCAGGTAACGAAAGCCCTGTGCATAGATACCAGCCTGCACATCACCGTCCGGCAGCAACCGTTCAAGCATAACCGAATCAAGCCGGTTATACAGCATCATCAAAAAAATCAGCAAGGCATAGGGGAATGAATTTTTAAGCAGTACCACTGAAAAATTCCGTTTAAAATTCAACTTAATGGCACCCGCTTCTTTCCGCAGCATGATGAGTGCAAACAAAGCAGTCAGTAAATACGCCAGCGTTTGGGCATAGACAAACCAGGCAATGTTAAACTCAGATCCCAGCAGGTTGGTCCACAGCATCACCGCACAAAAAACAATCAGCAGCAAACGATCCATAACCGATACAACTGCATCAGACCGAAACAGGTGCAAACCGCCAAAATTAGAACGGCAAAACTGGATAATGGCAATCAGAAACTGGTTGATCATTAAAATGGAAAGCAGGTAAACCTCGTCACCTGAATAGCCCACAAAAATTCCGGACACCAGCGTAAAAACGGCATAGAGTATAAAGAGCGAAAAACGCAGCCAGAGAATTTTACTGAAGTTTTTAGAAATCAGGTGTGGGTGCTGCGCTATGTTGCGGGTGTTGTAATTGGTAATTCCAAGGTCTAACAAAATATTCAGCAGCAGTGAAAAATTGAGCAGCGAAAAATAATTACCATAAACGGCTTCCCCTACCCGGTTTTGAACCTCGGCATCAATACCCAGAATAAAAAAGGGTTTCACCAGCAGGTTAAGCAGGAGAATCAAAAATAAACCGGATAAAAAACTGCGCTGCATGGTTTGATTGTCTGTAAAGAGACTGTTTAAAAATGAATACAAGTATAACAGATACAAGGATTCCCCGCTGATTTGCGCTGATTTAATTTCGCAACGCTTGCGCCGAAGCTTATGCTTACGCCGGAGCTCATTGCCTTCGCGCAGCCGCTTACGCAGAAGCTACAGCGTAGGCGCACGGCATAGCAAGGTCAGCATAGGCGCACAGCGTAGGAGCCAGAATACGCTGATTTGTTTTTTAAATGCTATCCCAATTCTGCGTAATCTGCGGTCCTTTTCCGCGACAATCTGCGGGAATCTTTTTGATCAAAAAATCAAATTTAAACAGTTTCTAAGACAATACGCGGAAACGGGGATTTTGTTTTGGCTGAACTCTTTTTTAGACAACAATCAGGCGTGCCTGGTTTTTCATTAGATTTGAACTAAAACCCAAAACCAGCATGGCTCATCAACCTCTTCCTGATCGCGTGGTAACCGCATCCGCCATTCACGACAACCAATCAACCAACCAATTGCTGATTGTCTTTGCCAGAATTTTTGAGCGGACCGCATATTATGGTTTCACCGGCTGTATTGCAATTTACCTGCTGAACCCACCGTTTAATTGGGACTCCCTCAAAGCGTTGGGAATTTTTAGCATCCTGGCAACCGGTATCATGATAACAAACCTTGTGGGAGGCTTGCTTGGTGACCTGGTAACCGGAAGAAAAACGGCGGCACTGATAGGAGCAATTTGCCAGACTTCAGGAATAATTTTGCTTTGTTTTCCGTTTGATGAAAGTATCTATATCGCAGTCGGGTTGATTATACTTGGAACCGGATTTTTTAGTCCGAATATACTTGCCTTTTTTGCGCAATGTTATCAAACCAGCCCGGCGAAAATGGATGCAGGCTTCATGTGGCTGTCAATTGCTGCAAATGTTGGCGCATTCCTGGGTAGTTTTTTTATTGTCTGGCTTGGTTTGGAAAATTTGACTATTGCTTTTCTTATAGCCGCAGCAGCCAACCTGGGGGCAATACTATGCATCTCTTTTCTGAAAAAAATACCGTTAAACACCTCTGGAAATAACGCAGCCGAAACACCCTCCAAATTCATATTGGTTTATGCTGTTTTAGCCATTTCTACCATTTTCTGGATGTTTTACGAACTAAGTTTTTACGAATTTCAGATAAAAGCTTCGCTGATTAAAGATCAATTTAATTCTTCCATTTTTCATGACGATAACAGTATTGCACATACGCTCAATTCATTTTTAGTGGTTGGATCCGGAATTATTTTAGCCATTATCTGGACGTTTGTGAATTCAAATTCATTTGTCAAATTATCACTGGGTTTATTGATTACAAGTACATGCTTCATTCTTCTTGCTTTGATTCCCGGAAATAACGCCAGCAGTTATTTCACCTTTTTTATTGCCATTTCTACCTTTCTAGCCTTGGGAGAAACATCTATATCCGTTTCTGTTCAGGGAATTATCGGGCGTTATGCTCCGGCAAAATTTCTGGCTACACTTTTCGGTTCTGTTTCGCTAGTACATGTAATACTGAACTATGCCATTGGCATGATTATCCCCGCTGTTTTTTACGAAACAGACAGCGGTTATCTGACCTTGATCGGCTCAGCTGTAATAACATTAATACTAAGTTTAGTTATATTTATACTTTACAGGAAATTTATAAAAGGGATTCCGGGCCCTGTCAACTAATTACGGAAAAGCATTAATACTTAACAATTATGAAAAATACACTCTTGCTCATTCTTTTCCTGGTTTCGATATCAGGCCTCTCCCAAAACGAAGTTAAATGCGGCGATGCCATCAGCGTCAGTAAAGGAACCCTGGCCGACACTTCGTCTGTGTCACCGCGTATGAAGCTGGAGTCGGTCACATCACTGGTTGTAGGTGCAACCGGTGAACTGGCCTTATTAACCGAAGACGGTAATTTCAGAATGACCTATTCCATTGGAAAAGTAAAAGTGATTGCCGTAGAAAACCAGCAACTCACATTCCAGGTAATTGAAAAATTGGGCGTCATTACCATAAACGGTGTTGAACGCAGCAATTTTAAAACCGATGCCCTGGTACAGTTTACCGAGTATAAATACGATAAACCGGCACTGATAGAAACCAAATGGCCTTCCGGCGCAGTTAAGGAGTCAGGTTATATGCTTTGTGATCAGAAAATGGGGGAATGGAAAGAATACCATGAAAACGGCGCGGCCAAAACCAGTTACCGGACCGACAAAAACGGCTCAATAGAGGGTGTCTACACAGAATATCATGCCAACGGTACAAAAGCCGTTCAGGGCGAATACCGGTATGGCAAAAAAACCGGTTTGTGGACCGAATATTATGACAACGGAGAAATCAACGCACAAGGCTATTATTACGATGGAAAAAAATCAGGAAAATGGATTGAACACGATGCCAGCGGAAAAAAAGTAAAACGGAAATATGACGCTGGTTAATCATTATACCCGCTGAATTACTCCCGCTAATGATCCTGAAAAAAAAAGGGAATACGCAGATTTCGATTACACTAAAAAAATCTGCGCATATCAGCGAAATAAATCAGCGTTAATCAGCGGGAGAGAAAAACAAAATTCCTTATGGTAGAGAAGATTATTTTCACGCTACAGTTTGAATGAAATACCCCCACGAATGCAGGAATTTTTTCCCGCAGATTGTTGCACCGGTTTACCTGAACACGTACGAAGCAATTAAATTCGATCAGTAAATGCAACCAACTGATTTTTATGAAACACTTTTTTGCAGGATTTTTTTGGATGTTTAGTTGGTGGGCGGTTCATGCCCAATCCAACCCCATTTCAATTTCTCAACTGACTGAAAAAGCTTTCGTTTACACAACTTTCAACGAGTTTAACGGTACACTTTTTCCATCCAACAGCATGTATGTGGTAACAAGCGCAGGCATTGTGCTGCTTGATACGCCCTGGGATACAACCCAGTTTCAACCACTCCTGGACAGCCTTGAAAACCGGCATCACCTACCTGTTTTACTCTGCATTTCCACCCATTTTCATGCTGACCGTACTGCCGGGCTCGAATATTTTGCCGCTAAAGGAATTGCTACCTGGTCATCTGCCTTAACCTATAAACTTTGTGTAGCAAACAATGAAAAAAAAGCGGAACATGTTTTTGTGAACGATACCACTTTCAGTATTGGTGAATTTACCTTTGAAACCTTTTACCCGGGTGAAGGACATGCCCCGGACAATATCGTGATCTGGATTCCTGAATTGCAATTGCTTTACGGCGGTTGTTTTGTTAAGAGTACAGCTGTAAACGATCTTGGAAATCTTTCACACGCTAACCCGGCGCAATGGGCCATAAGTGTTCAAAAGGTAATGACTGAATATCCTGATCCGGCATTTGTCATTCCGGGACACTACGGCTGGTCGAAAAAAGATGCGCTGAAACACACATTGAAACTGATCAAAAAACAACAAAATCTTAGTCTTCATGGTCTCTGAAAAAACGTTGAAAAAAATTGCATTGGCGTTTGATGGTACTTCAGAAGAACCGCATTTTGAGAAAACATCATTCCGCGTTAAAACGAAAATTTTTGCGTCGTATGATTCAAAAACAAAACTGGTTTGCGTAAAGCTGAATGCAGCAGATCAGGCCAGCTTCTGTTCGTTTGACCGAACGGTTATTTACCCGGTTCCAAACAAATGGGGGCAGCAGGGATGGACCAATATCAACCTTGAAAAAGTGCTGGAAGAAACCCTGACGGACGCTTTGCAAACAGCCTATCAGACCGTAACCGGAAAGCGGAACTAACCCCACCCGCCCAAGCCCTTCTGTTTTCAGGTCTTTATCGATTAACGCCAGCCTTTTCATGCCGATTGGGTTGTTTATACCGGCAAGTTTTAGTACCTTAGAACTCTCAATTCTCAAAACCATGAAAATTACCATTGGGCTTCTTATGCCCTTTCTGTTGGCGGGTACCGTTGCAACCAGCCAGATTCTGATCAACGAAGGATGCAATAAAAACTATTCCATTCTGGCAGATGAAGACGGAGATTATGAAGACTGGATTGAACTTTACAACGCGGGTTCAACAACCATTGATCTGAATGGCTACTATCTGACTGATAACCTGTCTAACCCTACTAAATGGGTACTGCCCACTTTGAATATGGCACCGGGTGATTTTGAAATCATCTATTGCAGCAGCAAAGACCGGTATGCCAGTCCCGGCTTTACAACCGTAATCAACACCGGAACGTTCACACCAACCACCGGCTGGAATACGCATAATTTTACCACTCCCTTTTTCTGGGACGGGGTTTCAAATGTGGTCATTGACATTTGTTCATACAGCAATACCGGGTACATTACCAACTCGGTTTTCAACCAGACTTCTACGGCGTACAATTCAACAACTTTTGCTTACAATGACGGCAGCCCGGCATCTTGCTCTGCCGTAAGCGGAACAACGGTTCAGCAACGACCGAATGTGCGGCTAAACGGTATGCAGATAGGTAACGGTACCATTCAAAATTCACCCTATGATTATCCGGCACCTTATGGAAACTGGTATTGGAGTTCGCGCACACAAATGCTTATTACTGCAGCCGAACTTACCGCTGCCGGACTGTCAGCCGGAAATATTACTTCGCTCGCTTTTGATGTTGCATGGACAGATCCTGTGGTATATGATTACATTGAAGTGAACATGAAAGCAGTAACAGAAAATGCCATGTCTGCAACGTTTTTTCCAAACAGCGGAAACCTGAACCACACCAATTTCAACATTGATGGTGACGGTGAAACCGTTTACCTGGTAACACCTGCCATGTCTGTTATGAGCAGCCTCGATGTTCATACCGCAGGATGGGATGACAGTTACGGCTGTTTTCCAAATGGCTCAGTAACAAAAAAAATATTTAATATTCCAACACCCGATGCGTCAAACAACGCTTCCGCTACATACGACGGATACCTGAATCCACCTGTTTTTTCAACCGCTTCAGGTTTCTTTTCAGCACCGTTTAATGTGACCATTTCAAATCCAAATGCACTTCCATCAACTGTACGTTATACACTTGACGGAAGTGACCCTACCACCTCTTCTACCATTTACTCAGGTGGTTCTATACCCGTTACTGCAACCACTGTTTTACGCGCCAAAGCTTTTGACAGTGACAGTTTACCCAGTGCAACAACCACAGCAACGTATTATTACGGCGTTAATCACATTACGCCCATCATATCTGTGACTACCGATAATGCCAACCTTTTTGGCGGAACCGGGATGTTTGATAACTGGTGGAACGACTGGTTAAAACCCGCTCACGTAGAATACTTTGACTCCATGCCATCACACCCGCTGGTGTTTTCACAAAATACCGGAATTATGGTGGACGGCGGTGCCGGAGGAAGCCGCTCACAACCTCAGCACTCGTTCAGAGTTGAGTGGGCCAATGGCGTTTTAGGCGGTGACCCTATTGTACATCCCATTATTCCTGACCGTGAGGGAAGAACCGAATACAACACCTTTTACCTGCGCAACGGAAGTAACCAGTATCTGAACTTACCTTACAAAGATGCATCCCAGGTAAAAATGATGTGCCAGGAAACCAATACCTATTACTCAACCTGGAGACCGGTTTCTGTGTACATCAACGGAGACTATTTCGGATTGTATGAACTGCGTGAAAAATATGATCCGCAGATGTTTGAATTCCAGGACGGCGCTACCCCTTCTACCATTGAAATGGTTGGCCTGAGTTACTGGTACGGCCTGGTATTGCATGCCACCGAAGGAAATGTAGACAATTTCTGGAACTCGTATAACTCGTTCCTGGCTATTGATCCGGCTTCTCCAACGTTCTGGGATGAAGCAGATGTTCACTTTGACATGGAGTATTATACCGACTATATTATCAGCGAATCGTGGATGGGAAATGTCGATTGGCCTACCAACAATATTAAAATTTACCGGTCAGATTCGACTGATTATGCCTGGCGGTTCTGTACCATCGATCTTGAACTTTCACTCCAGCCAAACGGGTGGACTGATTGTTACTACGACATGATTAATTACATGATGGGACAATCACCTTCTGTGCCTTACATCAATATCTGGCTGCAGGGCATTCAGAATGACCAGTTCAGAAATTACTTCATCAACCGGTATGCTGATGTGATGAATACCGCTTACCTGCCTGACAAACTATTGGCGGTGGAGCAAGGTATTTTTGACCAGGTTTACATTGAAATGCAATATGAATATCAGAAATGGGGTGATCCATGGAACATTCCCGGACAAATGACTGATTTCTATAACCGGCATTTACAATTCCAGGACGAACTGGCCTGCAGAGGCCAGCAGGTACGTGATGATATTCAAAACGGGTTTTCACTGCCACAGCAGGTTGATGTAACACTGGATGTTGTACCGGCCGGTGCGGGCAAAATCAAAATCAGCACCATTACGCCGGAAACGTATCCGTGGAACGGAATTTATTTTGACGGTGTTCCATTACAGGTTGAAGCCATTCACAACCCGGGTTGGTTATTTGACCATTGGGGAACTGAACCGCTCATCACCAATTCACTGAATGACACCTTCCTGGATACGTTGACAAACAGTACCGCCAATTTCACCGCTTATTTTGTAGAAGATCTGAGTGCACTGAACGGAACCGATCATAGCGATTTTATGGTTTATCCATCACCGGCTCAAACTGAAATTAACCTGGTATCACGTTCAGGTTCTGCTTTCGGAAATTCGCTTTATGAAATTGTCGATATGAACGGGAATATTGTTTCACAAGGCATCCTGGATTCGGGCGCTGACCGGCAGCTAATTGCCGTAGACCAACTCACCGATGGTATTTATTTTGTGCGCCTGATCAGTGACAACCAACTGGTGAATCTACGATTCGTGAAGAATTAATTTCTATCCGGAACTTACCTCCCACTCAATCGGATGAGCCGGTTGTATGCGATTTCATTGCTAAACAGAGGTCTCTCAAAACCTGTCTGATGATTTGGAAATAGATGCCAGGCGTTTGGTAAAATATTAGCCTTTTTTCTCAAAATAAAGTTCTTATTTAGAGAACTTTTACTATCTTTGTTTAATGAAGCGCATAATTGCACGAAGTACTTTAAGAGAATTTTGGGAAAAGTATAAGGACTCTGAGGACTATCTGAAAACTTGGTATCAAACAGCCAGGTCTGCAAATTGGAAGTCACCTAAAGACATTAAGAAGACTTATGCAAATGCGAGTATTTTGAACGACAACAGGGTTGTTTTTAATATTAAAGGAAATCACTATCGACTAATTGTCAAGTTCAATTACGAAAGGCAATGGGCTTTCATCCGGTTCATTGGAACTCATTCTGATTACGATCGAATTGATGCAGAAAAGATTTAAAAAAGACATTATGAATATTAAACCTATTAAAAACAAAAAAGATTACCAGAACGCACTAAAGCGACTTGAAGTTATTTTTGATGCTCCTCCAAATTCAGCAAAAGGTGATGAAGCTGAAATTCTTTCATTGTTGATCGAAAATTATGAAAATCAACATTATCAAATCGATGCACCTGATCCGATTGTTGCCATCAAAATCAGAATGGAAGAGATGAATATGAAACAAAAAGACCTGATTGGAATTCTTGGAGGAAAAAGTCGGGTTTCAGAAATTTTAAACCGCAAGAAAAGACTTACTGTTGATATGATTCGAACACTCGAAAAACACTTACAGTTATCTGCTTCAATCCTTGTTGGAAATTATAACTTACAGAAGTAATAAGCAATAGCTGACATTAAATAGCCATAGATAATAGACACCCATTACATCGTGCCAACGGCCATTGGCTACTGAAGGTCTATGACATTCCAGCATTGCAACGGTTACTTTTCTCGTAAATAAACATACACCATTATATGCGAAAAGTATTTTCCGTTTTTTCATGCCTGATGGTGTATACCGGTTTATCTCTTGGACAGGGCAAACTCCAACACAGTGTTTACTTTGATACAGATCAATCAGTTTTAAGGGCTGACCAGGCCCGGTTATTGAACGCCTGGTTAGATTCAGTGCTGATCAATAACATTCATTCTGTTGAGATCACCGGCCATACGGACAGTGATGCGGATAGTTTGTATAACATCAGGCTATCAGATAATCGTTGTAAAACCGTTACGAATCAATTACTCGCGAAAGGTTTCTCACCGGATTTATTGCACGTGTCTTACCACGGTGAAAATTACCCCATTGCGGCAAACAACAACTCATCGGGAAAGCAGCAAAACAGACGGGTAGATATTGTTATTCACTATAAAGCAATCCTGGTCAGCACTGAAATCGAACCTGTTGTAATTGATACGTGTGAAGGTATCGACACCACCCTTATTTTTGAAGATGGTACCCGAATGGTATTCAATAAATGCGAATATTCCGAACTGAAAGAATGCCTGGAGATCAAATTGTGGAATGATATCCGGGAGGCTCAAAGAGATGGAGTTTCAATGCGGGATGACGACGGAAATCAATTGGTGAGCAATGGCATGTTCAGTATTACGCTAAAGTCAAAATGCAAAAACATTGAATGTTTCAAAAACAAAGTAAAGGTTCTGATACCACTAAATCCAATTAATTATTGCGACTACTGCATGAATAACCAACGGCTTTACATCATGAATTCCGCAGGTCAGTGGGTGTTGGATGAATCCCGGGTTCTTGAAATTGTTGAAATAGATAGCGTTAAATACATCCAGGTGGAGGTGCAATGTCCGGGTAAGGTAAATTTTGATTGTAAACTTCCGGAGGGCGTAAAACTCAAATTCAAAGTTCCCGACGATTACGTCATTCAATCATTGCAACTGGTCAATGTATGTCCACGGGCAATCATTAGTTTCAATGATAAGAGGAAACCAGATTCAAGAGTTGCAAATGTTCCTTGTTGGGATAATTGGTTAGTCTATACAACTATTTTAACACCTGCAGGAGATACAATTGTCATAGACGGTGTTCCGCTGGAAAAAGCCGGAAATAACAAGATTATTTGCTCAAAATGTGCGAAAGATAAATCTGTTAAATCGGAAAGGGTACTGGGTATTTTCCCAAGCGGAAAAAGGGCGCATTACCGAAAGTACAAACTGAGTAAAAAGTACTTGTCAGCTCTTTAGTTTGTCTGATAATTCGCGTAGCTGATAATTCTAAATCTCAGTAAAAGCCAACACTTGCGAGGTGTTATTTAAAAAAAGTAGACGTAGTCAGGAACTACCAGTCAGGGATACTTGATATAACGTTTTGCCGGAGCAATGACCGGGGAAAACTCCCCCTCTAACACCATTTTATAAAAAATCCTATATTCGTGTTATGCATTACACCCTTGAAATTGAAATCAATAAGCCGGTTCAAAAAGTAGTTGAGTTGTTTGACAACCCGGACAACCTGCCTAAATGGATGGAAGGTCTTGAAAAATTTGAAGCAATCAGTGGTACACCGGGTCAGGTTGGCGCAACATCCAAACTCACCTTTAAAATGAAAAACAGAACCCTGGAAATGATTGAAACCATTACGGTACGCAATCTTCCGGCAGAGTTCAGCGGAACGTACGATGCAAAAGGCGTACACAACATTGTCAAAAATTACTTTACCGAACTGCCGGGGAACCGCACAAAATATACTACCTGGCAGGAATTTCAGTTCAAGGGAATAATGAAGGTATTTGCATTTTTAATGCCGGGAATGTTCAAAAAACAATCTCTGAAATACCTGAACGATTTTAAAAAATTTGCCGAATCTCAAAACTGACTTTGTACCTGATTCTGCAAAAACGATTAACGATTATATACATTCAAAAGCAAACGCAGCCCTAGTTCAAACAGTAACTGGTTATAGTGCAAAACACAACTGAAAATAAAATTCCTGACTGGCTCAAAAATCTTCAGGAAAATTCATGGGAACTGGAATTACTCGTTTCCGGCGGAGCTATTTTTACGTTACTGCAGCTTTCCGATCTCTACATTGAATGGATCAATACCCTGCTCATTACCTCCTTTATTCCTGGAATCCGGATCATTGAATTTGCCGGAATGGTTGGCATTAAAATTTTAACGATCGGATTTATTCTGCATCTTATTCTCCGTGCATTCTGGCTGGGCCTTGTATGCATCAACTATGTTTTCCCGGGTGGAATAAACGGCAGCAGACTGAAACAACAAAAACCGTTTGCCGGTAAGCATGTAGCCGGTGATCTGAAAGACCAGATTATGCGCATTGACAGCCATTGCGGCATGCTCATGTTTACTTCTATCATATCTGCAGTTGCTATTACGGGCATATCATTCCTCTTTGCCATTCTCATTGGTACGGTCATACTTCTGGAGATTAGCACAACCGGTTCAGTGCTCGAATTTACCGGCACAGCACTGATTTTATTTTTTATACTGTACATTCTCGACCTTTTACTGATGGGTGTTTTCAGAAAAATACCACTCCTCTCTTACGTGTTTTTTCCGGTATTCAAATTGTACGATTACCTGAGTTTCCGCTCTTATTATCAGCGGCCGCTGAACCTGTTCAGTTCAAACGTCAGGCGCCTGCGATTTTTTTCAGGTGCACTGTTGTTTTCCCTGGTTACTATTATTTCCAGCTACATGGCACTGTACCGAACCATGCACTGGCCCAACCTGTTTGACGGAAGAGCGTATAAATGGCAACTGGCTGATGGTGATTACATGGCCTATAGCTTTTACCGTGATCAAAACAGTGAACACAACCGCAGCAGGGCCAGCATTCAATCAAAAATTGTTCAGTCCAATTTTTTAGATGTCTTTGTTCTTTATGAACGTCGTTTTGATGACCTGATCAGCCAAACACCCACGCCTGACTCGCTCAGAACATTTGCAGACATTACCGGTATTCAGATTGATGACAGCTGCTATCAGCAGGTAACATGGAATCCTTACTGGAATGAAGAAATCACCAATATCGGTATCAATACTGTTATTGATATCAGCCACCTGACCAACGGTGAACACCTCCTGCGGATTTATACAGACAATACCCGTATCAATTCATCGCCAAACCAGGAATCTTTTGAAGTCCGGATTCCGTTCTGGAAAGATGTCAATTAATCATCAACCGTCAGAAACACATCTGATTAAACCTTTATCAATCAGCATAGTCTTACCCGTGTTAACCTGATTTTACGTTATGAAAAAAACAATACTCCTGACATTCGCACTTGGTAGTTTGAATGTTTTTTCACAGACCAATTACTATGTTTCCTCTTCAAGCGGTAACAATGGTTATGATGGATGGACCAGCGGTTCGGCCTGGGCAGATTTTACAAATTTTGCCGGGGTAATACTTGGTGCTGATGATACCGTCTTTATAAAGTCGGGGGATATCATTGAAGACTCGTTGAGAATTGTTGGTACCGGAATGCCGGATCATCCGATTGTCATTACATCGTATGGCACGGGTGCAAAACCCATCATTTCCGGATCACATCAATTAACCGGCTGGAGTGCGGGGCCTGTTCAAACCATTGCATCAGCTGATACTGTAAGATGCCTTGTTGTAAACGAAAACCAGGAATCGTATGCACGGTATCCGGACACTGATTTTTTAATTGCTGATAACAGCACCACCACTACCGGTTTTATTGACAATGAGCTACCTGCCAGCCCTGATTACACCGGGGCCAAAGTATGCGTTCATACCTCACTCTGGACCTGGGAATCAATCACCGTTTTAAACCACAGTACAACCAGTATAACATTTGACGGTGCAACCAATGAACCAACTGTTGCGCCGGATTATGATGGCTTTGGTTATTTCTTTTTTGACCGGCCTGACCTGATTAATCTGCCCGGCGAATGGAGCTGGCAAAGCGGAACTGTTTATTATTATCCGGCAGCAGGTATTGATCCCAATACCGATGATGTGCAGGGTATCGTACTTGATTGCGGTATTCGCATACCAGGCAACACTGATTATGTGACCATTTCCAACATTGAATTCAGAAATCAATACGAAGCCGGAATCAAAGCCAGTCATGGTGGTTCATCCGGAATCAGAATCGAAAACTGTGATTTCAAAAACGGTGTGCAGTGTGGTATTTTTCTCCGCGGATCAAGCCATGTCATTGCACAAAACAATTTTGATTATATCGACGGCCGTGCCATTTCAGGCGGCAATTGTACCAATGTTGAAATTCACGATAATGTACTTACCCATACGGGCATGTTCCGGAATTACGGACTGCACAGTGATGACAACCTGGTTGCAATTTGTATGCAGGGCGGAAACCAGAACTACATTCACCACAACCGGGTGGATTCCTGCGGCTATTCAGGCATTCGCTGCGATGGCACAGACGCTGTTGTTGAACGAAATGCAATCAGTCACTACATGATGCTGTTGTCTGACGGAGGCGGTGTAAAATCATTTGGCTCACTTTCTGACAACGTCATTTACCGCAACAACATTCTTTCATACGGGTTGTTTAACCATGCGGGAACGCCAACATCCAATGAACACATTCAATCTGCCGCACTGTATTTTGATTTTGACGTACTCAATTCCACCTTTGAAAACAATGTGATCCAGGAAGGTTTTGAAACCGGTATTTTTTTGAACGGAGGCTCAAATAATTGTGTGGTGCGGAATAACGTGATCTATGGCGGTTCGCACCACATATTGCTCAACGACCGGGACAACCCTGACTCTATTTATGCTGACACCATTGAATTCAATAAATGTTTTGCGCTGGCCGATACTACGATCAATATCCGCATTAATTCAGTCAACGATTATTATGTGGGGGTTATTGACAGCAACTGGTATTTTAACCCTTACTCCACCACCAACATTGGCAAATTAATTGGCACCATCGGCGGCGGATCAGGCATTGAATATTCGTTTGCAGACTGGCAGAACGTTTTAGGTTTTGATGCCAATTCACACGAAAGTTTTGTATCGTGGGGGCCATCTGAAAATTATTCTGAAATTTTTGTCAATGATACCGATGTGCCGGTAACCTTTCCACTTGGGCCCAACAAATACCTTGACCTCGACAGCAATGTTATCTGCACTGAAATTACAGTTGATCCCTGGTATGCTGAAATTCTCATAAACACCGGCGAGCCTTGCGGATTAGGTATTCAGGAATCCGATGAAAATTTTGTGCACCTGTATCCAAACCCGGCAACAACAAATGTTCAGATTCAGGCAGCCGGCAATCAAACCATTCATGCCATTGAAATTTATGCCGCGGACGGATCAGTGGTTTATTCTCAAAAGATGTTAAACCAAACACTCATTTCTGTAGACCTGAGTAATTTTGAAAGCGGGATCTATTTTGTACAAATCACCACCGGACAAGATGTACAGACAAAACGACTGATTAAACCATGATGAAATTGATTTTTGGATTTGCAATGCTGCTTCCGGGCTTTCTGTTCGCTCAAAAAACAGCGCAGGATTTTGGTTACAGACATCTTCAGTTTAAATACGATTCAGATTTGGTTGATGTGCTGATTGCATCCAAAAAAGGAGATGAAGAAAAACCCAAACCCCTGTTTCTTTTTTGCCAGGGAAGTTTACCCGTGCCGCTCATTGTCTATGACGATGCCGGTGCAGCAGGGCTTTTTCCGTTTGCCGAAGAAACACTGACAGAAAAATTTCACCTCGTTATTATCAGTAAACCGGGCATTCCGGTAACGGCCCATGTCAATGACCTGAATCCGGATTTTACGTACGCCGGTTCTTCTGAATCTTTTCCGGAGGAATACCTTCAACGAAATTTCCTGGATTATTATGTTGACCGGAATACGTTTATTCTTAAATCACTTCAAAAAAACAACTGGGTGAATAAACATCAGGTTGTAGTTGCCGGACACTCTGAAGGCGCCACCATTGCAGCTAAACTGGCGCTTAAAAATAAAACGGTAACGCACCTGATTTTTGCATCAGGCAATCCAATGGGCCGCATTATGAGCATGATTGAACGTTCACGAAAATTTGAAAATGACACAACACAACTGGCTGAATCTGATTTTGAGTACTGGGATTATTTGCTGACACAACAAAACAAGAAAGATTCTACTGACTACTATGCACAAACCGATTATTCATTTTCACTGCCGCCGTTTGATTACCTCTCTCAGTTAAAAATTCCGGTTTTGATAGCGTACGGTTCTGTTGATTACAGTGCCCCGTTTAATGACTATTTCAGAGTATGGTGCATGCATCACCGCAAAACCAATTTTTCGTTTGCCTGCTACACCGGACTCGAACACAATTTTTTTGGAGTAGCTGAAAACGGTCAGCCGGATTATAACCAATTCAACTGGAACAAAGTTGCCGCTGACTGGAGTTCATGGCTTGAAAAAAAGTAATGCTGTTTTCGCACCAAATCAATACGGCGATACAACCCCACCCTAATGTTAATATTATAACTAAAAAATAGTTTTAATGTTAAATCAGCACTGAAATATCCCTGTAAAACAGCGATCTGTTCCTAAACTGCATCTATTGTTACAACTGAACTTGGCAGATTAGTATATTTGAGCAGACCTGTCATGAAAGCGAAAAATTTCAACCGGAACTGCAAGAACCTTTTGTTGCGTTCATCGTTTAATTGTTTCTGCCATGAAGCGCTTATAATTGCATTGACCCAACCCAATAAAACTCAAAAAGACAACAGGCACTTGCTGACATGATATCCCGGTATCACCTCTTCTTTTACTTTATACTCCGGCACTGTTTTTATCTTGCCGCGCAGGATACTACAACCCAGATTTTCACCCCGCTTATCAATGAAGTTATTGGCATAAACACGTCAGACCAGACTGCGGACAAAGTAAAAATCACCAACCTCAACAGCGTTAAAATAAACGAAGCTCCAGGGTCTGTCTACGTCATTACATCTGAAGATATTCAGAAAAACGGTTACCGTGATTTAATCGATGTTTTCATGGATATTCCGGGCTTCAATATTGCATCAGACGTTCAGAACGGAACCGGAATTTCACTGCGCGGTGCCTGGGCTGCAGAAGCCAAACTGCTGGTAATGATTGACGGTTTGATTATGAATGACATGTCATACGGATCCTTTGTACTGGGCGGCCGGATTCCGCTTTTAAATGTTGACCGTATTGAAGTAATCCGCGGGGCAAGTTCCAGCATCTACGGCGGCATTGCCGGCCTGGGTGTGGTCAATATCATTACCAAGGAAGGAAATTATTCCAAAGCCAGTACCTTTCAACTGGACGCAGGTTTTTCAGGCGATGAATTTTCTGGCACACGGCTCACCTTTTCAAATACCAGTTACCTGCTCAATGATTTTGAACTCAGTCTCTCAGGCAGTATCTATCAAGGCAACAAAAGCAACCAGCAATACACCCATCCGGATAGCATGTATACCGACTTTTCTGACTCATCTGAAGTGGGCAATACGTATTTGCAGATGAAACTCAGACGCAAGGAATTTGAATACAAAGTGCTTTACGATGATTACAGTTTTCAGGCCACCCATGAAGGAATTTATTCCCTGTGCCGCACCTTTATCAATGATTTCAGTTACGACAAAAAAATCGGAAAATTTCATCTTTATTCCAGCGCAAATCTGAAAGAACAGATTCCGTGGAACACGCAATACGGTGATCCGGTAGTGTACGATATCCAAAACTTAAAAACGCGCAGAATTTCACTTTCAGTAAACATGACTTACGCGCTGAATGACCGCCTGAGCTTTCTGCTCGGCGGATCATATTACAACGACTATATGCGCTGTTACCGCCCGTTTCTGGCACTCAACACGGGCAACACGTCTGAAAATTACAATGCTGCGGCAGGCTTTGGTGAGGTAACATTTAAAACAAAATTCTTCCACCTTTTTGCCGGCGGCAGACTTGATTATTATGAATCCTTTAAACCCAACTTTGCTCCCCGCCTGAGTCTGACCAAAGAATTCAAATCATTCCATTACAAACTGATTTACGGGCAGTCATTTAAAATTCCAACACTGCAGAACATTAACCTGGCAATTACCAATACAGAGCCCATTAAGCCGGAACATATAAAAGACTACCAGGTAGAACTGGGTGTTAAACTAAAAAAACACACTCTGAATCTGGGCGGATTTTATACCTCCATTGATGACATCATTGTTTATGGCTATGATCTGACAACCTTTACCGAAAGCTATGTCAATAACGGCAACATAACACTGGGAGGCGCTGAGTTATTCACTACACACGATTTTAATAAACTAACGCTGCGCGCAGGTTACTCCTATTACGAATTACTGAATTCAGACGGAACCGATTTTATGGCAGATACAAGTTCGCTGAAAGCCGGAACCCTGGCAATTCCAAAACATAAACTGACCACCCGTTTTAATTTTGCAATCAGTGATAAAAATCACCTCATTCTGAATTACACCTTCCAGTCTTCCAAAATTGCGGTTGAACAAACCAATGCAGCGCTTGAAGAATACAACTTCATCAAACATACACCAACGCACCTGCTTGATCTGACTTTTCAGTCAAATGCGTTGTTTGGTTTTATTGATGTGAACCTGGGTGTGCGCAACGTACTCAACACCTACAACCTGTATCTGTACCCGATGAACAGCGGCTATCCGACATCAATGGGCATGGGGCGCGAATTTTTTATTTTACTAAAAGTGAATCTCTGATCCGGAAACTAATTCATAGCGTTTTGTTACTGCTTATTATCCAAAACGGATATGCGCAACCTTTTGACCTCGACAATATTGTTTTTGAAAATGTCGTTTTTGAAGATGCGGGCGCCAACACCATTTACCTTGAAACCAATAAAGAAACACGCTTTAATGAGCTGATCCAGATTCTGCCGCAGCATTACCACGACAAAGCTATTTCACCGGCAGATGAAGCCGCCATGACCATTCTTTTGGCTTACAGCTATTATTACCAGGACGAATATTACGATGCACTGGTCTTCAACCGCATGGCTACAAAAGACATGGGCAAAAAAATTACCGGAAAACTTCAGCTGGCCAACAAGGTACTCACCGCTATGATCTATGAACGGTTTGGTGATCTTTTAGGGGCTGATAAAATTCTTCAGAATCTCACCACCGACCGCGACCTTCACCGGTTCCAGGTTGCTGTTTTTTCTGCCTCTCTGAACGTTAAAACACATAATTACAAAACCGCGTACAGCCAATTTCAGCTGGCAGCCAACTACGCCGGGCAGGTATCGGTGTTTGATGAATTTAATGTGTACTACAACCTGTCAAAAACAGCTGAAGCGCAAAATAAAAAACAGGAACAGCTCGCTTACGCTCTCATGGCTGACAGTGTGATCCATTCCGGAAAATCACCGCTGCTTTGCAAAGAACTTACCTATACCTTCAATACCAGTTCAGGTCAGAATTTCCTGGACTCCCTAAAAAAATCAGCCCGGCTGAACCTGGCTATTGCTTACCGAAAAAATGGCTACTATACCTCTGCCATTTCACTGCTTGAAGAATCTATCAGCACACAGGGCAATGCCGCTACCGCTGAACGGGCTGAACTTTTATTGAATAAAGGCACAACCTTTACACTGATGCAGAACTACGGGGACGCTTCCCTGGCACTTGCAGAAGCATTAAAAATCTACGCTGCCCTTAACTTCAACTCAAAAGTGAGCGAGACCTATAACCTGCTGGCGAAAAATAATTTTCTGCGGGCAGATTACGGTAAAGTCATTGATCAGTGCAATGAATCAATTGAGTATGCCAAACAAAGCAATGACCTTCAGAACCTGGCTGCCGCTTACCTGATTATGTCAGAAACCTACGCTGCCAATAACGACTTTGTCAATTCACAGAAATACTACAAACTCTACATTTCAACCAAAGAGAGCTATGAAAAGCAGGAAGAAAAAATAACCAGCGGTTTTGTAACCAAACAAAGTGAAACCAAAATTATTCTTCAAAAGGTAGAGTCCGATATCATTGAAAGTGAAATGCGTGAAATTGAATTACTGAACGCATTAATGACAGCCAATCAGAAAGAGCAGGAAAATGTATTTCTGAAGCAGCAGAATGAATTGCGTGAAAAAGACCTGATCAATAAACAGCTGGAGAAAGAACAGATTCAGCGAAACCTGCTCATCATGCAAAGCCAGCTTGAAAATGAACAGCTGCAGCTGAAATACATCGAAGAGCAAAATGAAAAAGAACGGCAGATTGCCGAGAACAGTGAAAACAAGAAAAACCTTGAATTACTGAATACCCAAAAAGACGCCGCAGACAAACAAAACCAGCTCAACACACTGGAACTTAAAGCTACCAAAAACCGGCAGCTGATGTTTATGGTGATTATGGGTATCATGGTTCTTTTTCTGGCCTTTACCATTTATTTTATTTTGCGGTTCAGACGGCAAAACCGTGTCATTGAAAAAAACAACCTCATCATTCAGCAAACCAATGCAGAACTGGTTGGTACTATTGAACAGGTCAATATTCAGAAAGCGTTGATTGAGACCAAAAACGAAGAAATCACAGACAGTATTGCCTACGCCAAACGCATTCAAAATGCCATTCTGCCAAACGACAGTTTAGTTGGACAATGCCTGGGAGAAAATTTTATTTTTTACCGGCCGAAAGATATTGTTGCCGGTGATTTTTACTGGCTTTCTCCGGAAGAAGGATCGGTTCTTTTCGCTGTAGCAGACTGCACCGGGCACGGCGTACCGGGAGCAATGGTGAGTGTGGTTTGTCACGCTGCGCTTACCCGTTCTATCCGTGAATTTAAGCTCACACAACCAAACGAAATTCTGAACAAGGTACGTGAGCTGGTGCTGGAAACATTTGAACGAAGCGGTGAAGGTGTTAATGACGGAATGGATATTGCGCTTTGTAATTTTAATCCAAAAAGCCGGTTGTTGAAATATGCGGGAGCAAACAACGGCATCTTTATTATCCGCCAGGGATCATTGATTGAGCTGAAAGCAGACAAACAACCCATTGGTAAATTCATCAATGCCAAACCCTTCACCCACCAGGAAATTCAACTTGAAAAAGGCGATCAGCTTTACCTGTTCTCAGACGGTTTTGCCGATCAGTTTGGCGGTGAAAAAGGTAAAAAATTTAAGAGCCAGACCTTTAAAGAAATGCTCATTCACCACCGTGATGAAGCCATGGAAAAACAGCGTTTGATTCTCGAATCAGCCTTTGACAAGTGGCGCGGTGAATTGGAGCAGATCGATGATGTCTGTGTTATGGGAATCCGGATTTAGGAGTTAGCTCTTAGGTGTTAGGAGTTAGGAGTTAGTGAGGGAAGTGGCAAGAGGGTTAAGTTCCCAGAGGCTGCTTAACATTTAGTCATAAGTTTTTGTCTGTGTTATGGGAATCCGGATTTAGGAGTTAGCTCTTAGGGGTTAGGAGTTAGTGAGGGAAGTGGCAAGAGGGTTAAGTTCCCAGGGGCTGATCAACATTTAGTCATAAGTTTTTGTCTGTGTTATGGGAATCCGGATTTAGGAGTTAGCTCTTAGGGGTTAGGAGTTAGTGAGGGAAGTGGCAAGAGGGTTAAGTTCCCAGAGGCTGCTCAACATTTAGTCATAAGTTTTTGTCTGTGTTATGGGAATCCGGATTTAGGAGTTAGCTCTTAGGGGTTAGGAGTTAGTGAGAGAGGTGGCAAGAGGGTTAAGTTCCCAGAGGCTGATCAACATTTAGTCATAAGTTTTTGTCTGTGTTATGGGAATCCGGATTTAGGAGTTAGCTCTTAGGTGTTAGGAGTTAGTGAGGGAAGTGGCAAGAGGGCTAAGTTCCCAGAGGCTGTAAAAAAAGGAATGTCCGATGTTGACTTAGGAGGGTTTCTTCGCTGTGCTCAGAAAGACAAGGGCCGCAGTGTAGATCCAGGGGTGAGTTGGAGTAAATTTCACTTTAAATTACAGATGATACTGAAAAGACGTCTCACTTCGTTTCGATATGACTTTTCCCTTTACTCTTGCCTATCCCCTTAATACGCCCATTTAATATACATTCCGCCCCAGGTGAAACCTGCACCAAATGTTGTCAGAATGATATTGTCTCCTTTTTTCAGTTCATGTTCCCATTCGTACAGGCAAAGCGGTAATGTTGCGCTGGTTGTGTTTCCGTATTTGTGAATGTTCAGCATTACTTTTTCCATGCCAATTCCCATGCGTTCGGCAGCTGCTTCAATGATGCGTTTGTTAGCCTGATGCGGTACCAGGAAAGCAACATCGTCTGCAGAAAGGTTGTTCCGAACCATCATTTCTTCAGCCACATCAGCCATTTTGGTAACGGCGATTTTAAAAACAGCCTGGCCGTCCATGTATACAAAATGTTGTTTATTCAGCACGGTATCGTATGACGCCGGATTTAAACTACCACCGGCAGGTTGATACAAGTATTTTTTTCCACTGCCGTCTACATACATCCGTGCGTCTATGATTCCGTTTTCGTCGGCAGATGGTTCCAGAAGCACGGCTCCTGCGGCATCACCAAAAAGAATCGATGTTTTACGATCGGTATAATCCACAATGCTGGACATTTTATCACTGCCAATCACCAAAACCCGTTTGTGCGTTCCTGACTCAATGAATTTTGAACCCGTTTGCAGGGCATAAATAAAACTGGAACAGGCGGCCTGCAAATCAAATCCCCAGGCATTTTTAGCGCCAATCATATCTGCAACCACGTTGGCTGTTGCCGGATACTGGTGATCAGGCGTTACTGTGGCAACAATAATCAAATCAATCGAATCAGCTGTAATGCCCCGTTTTTCCAGAACATTTTTGGCGGCTTCTGCAGCCATAAAGGCTGATGCTTTTGTTTTATCTTTAAGAATTCTGCGTTCGGTAATTCCACTGCGTGTGACAATCCACTCATTGGTAGTTTCTACCAGGGTCTCCATTTCCTCATTATTCAAAACGTAGTCCGGAAGATAGGCACCTACTGCTGTAATTGCTGCTCTGTTCATGGTTTGTGTTTTTAGTGCTTAAATTAAATGGTTTGGCAAAGGTAGGCAACCAACTGTGGCAGCAGAAACCAAATTAATTTCTTACTACGATTTTCATTGACTCAAATGATCTCTGAAATTCCTTAAATACCTATATTTACAAAGAATACAGCTAAATTATAAATACGATGTCCAAGCCAGCTTCAGAACAACTTTTCCGTTTGGTTAAGAGCATGTCAAAAAGCGAAAAGCGGCAATTTAAGCTGCTCAGCAAAAGAACATCGCCTGAAGAAACAAAGAAATTTGTCAGCCTGTTTGATGCTGTGGATTCCATGCATGAATACGATGAAACCACGCTGCGGCGCAAAGTACCCCAGATTCCGGAGTCACAGATTCCTAACATGAAAGCGCATTTGTATGAACAGGTTTTGAGAAGTTTGCGGTTATCGTCCACCAAAAAAAACCAGGTGCTGCAAATTATGCTTTATCTTGAAAATGCCAACCTGCTTTACAACAAATGTCTTTACCACGATGCCTTACACCTGCTGGACAAAGCCAAACTAAAAGCATTGCAGAGTGATCACAGCACCATTTTACCCGAGATTCTGGAACTTGAAAAAAATGCCTTGCGCCAGGGAATGCGGCAAAACATTGAAGCGCGGTCAGAACATATTATCAAAGAAGCACGTTCGTCGGTAAAAACCATTCAAACCATCAACGGCTTTTCAAACCTGGCCCTTAAACTCAACTCCTATTATCAAAAGCAGGGGTTTATCCGCAGCAAGGAAGATTTGCAAAAAACCAAACGCTACCTGCAAAAAAATTTACCGGCCTACGATGAATCAAAACTCACCTTCATTGAACGCGTTCACCTCTACTATGCCCTAAGCGGCTATTACCTCTTTATTCATGATTTTGAACAGGCTTATGGCATTGCCACGCGTTGGCTGGAACTCTTTAGTGCCTCGCCGGAAAAAAAGACCTACCAACTGGAGATGTACATCAAAGCACTGAACACTACCCTCGTTTGTCAGAATAAACTTTTTTTGTACGATGAATTTGTCACCACCCACCGGCAGCTCATAGCCATTAAACGTAACAAGTCGGTTGTGCAGACCAAAAACATCAACCTGAACCTTTTCAAAACCATTTACATTCACGAAATCAACCGGCATTTTATGCTGGGCGAATTTAAAAGCGGTACACGCATTGTTGCCAAATTTCAGAATGAGCTCAATGAAATTATTCACCTGCTCGACAAACACACCATACTCATTTTATACTACAAAATTGCCTGCCTGTATTTTGGCAGCAACAGTTTTAAAATTGCCATTAAATGGCTAAATCTGATCATTCATGAACCCGACACAACACTGCGTGAAGACTTACATGCCTTTGCGCGCATTATTCGCCTGATCTGTTATTTTGAAATGGGCGACGATGAAATGATTGAAATGAATATCCGTGCAACATACCGCTTTCTGCTGCGCAAAAAAGAGTTTGGAAAATACGAATCACTCATTCTAAAATTCCTGCGCGACGTACAAAATGTTTATTCCGTAAGTGAGGTTATTGGAAAGTTCAAACACCTAAAAACGCAGATGCTGAAACTGGAACGCGACACTTACGAGCGCCGTGCCTTTAACTATTTTGATATTATTTCATACCTGGAGAGTAAGATTGAAGGCCGGAGTATTGAGTCGGTGATCAAAGAAAAATTACAATTGAGGAGAGAGTAAATTCATCTCAAAAAAACCGTTCCCGCGCGTTGTTGGTTTTCCCCCCGCTCCCGTACGAATCCCTTAGCTCAATTGATTGAAAAATTATTTCATACATTTGATCTGGAATAAAAAGTAATATTTCAATTATTCCAATCAACTCTAAAAAATGCAACCTAAAGAAATTTTTGTAACAATCTTATGCATAGGAGGCGGCATATTTGTTATACTGGCCAGTACTTATAACTGGAATTTTTTCTTTGAAAATAGAAAAGCGCGAATCTTTCTCGCTCTTTTTGGAAGAACCGGCGCACGAATATTTTACATCATTGTTGGTTTTTTTCTTTTCTTTTGCGCCTATAAGATAATTACAGGTTGAACAGTTAAAGGAAGAACTCCCCCCGCTCCCGCGCGAATCCTTTCGCGTGGCCAAATGCTCTACAGAGCAAACAAACACTTCCATTTTTTGTTCCGTAAACAGAAATTAGTGTCCAGATATTTGGATTAATGCTATAGCTATACTGTTGATTACAATAGTTGAAAAAGATTGTTTCTAGTATTGTTTTAGATAGTATTGAGTTTGGGTAACCACGCGAAGGGATTCGCGCGGGAACCTTTGGGATGCGAGGGAACTTGGGGCTGATAGCTGGTATTATTTTGGCTAATATTTGAAGTTCTGGTTTCCACGCGAAGGGATTCGCGCGGGAGCTTTCAGGATGGCTACTGGGACGCGCGGCAGCTGTAAAAAGGATTGTATGAAGTTGTTACCTTGCTGATTATTTGAGTTCGGGTAACCGCTTGCAGCCCAATCTTCATCCGAAGAAAAAATTATTTTTTAGTTTTGTTTTGTTTTGTGAGCAGAAATTACAAATTTCATAATCCTACAGCGGCTTATTTTGTCAGTTTTGCGGTTGTGGACTGGCTGGATGTATTTACCCGAAATGAATACAAGGATATTTTATTGGAGAGCCTGAGTTTCTGTCAAAAAAATAAACGCATGGAAATTTATGCCTGGTGTATTATGTCAAACCATGTTCACCTGGTATTCCAAAGTATTGACGGGCAAACACCAGACCAATTGTTGGGAGACTTTAAGCGGTTCACCAGTAATGCGGTTGTTAAAGCAATAAAAGAAAATCCGCAGGAAAGCAGAAAAGAATTTTTACTTGACCGATTCAAAAAAGCAGCTGCTAATAGTTCCAATGTTAAACATTATCAGTTCTGGAGACACGATAACCAGCCCATTGAATTATGGAGTAACCACGTAATTTCACAGAAAATAAGATATATTCATAATAATCCTGTTGCTGCAGGGTTAGTATTCAGACCCGAGGATTACCGTTATAGCAGTGCCGTTGATTACAGCGGTGAAAAAGGACTGTTGGAGGGTGTTGTTTTGGCAAGTATTTGAGTTCGTATATAACTCTTAAGAATAAATCCGAACAAAAAAAAGACTTCCATCCGGAAGTCTTTATCCTAAAAAATAGTTGTGGCGCGGGGGAGAGTTGAACTCCCGACCTTAGGGTTATGAATCCTACGCTCTAACCAACTGAGCTACCGCGCCGGTCTTTTCCGTAGCAAAATAGAGCCTGCTATCGGAATTGAGGGTGCAAATATATACTATTTTTAATAAAGTAAATCATTTTCAAAAAATCTCTGTGACCGGTCCATTGGCCTCCAGACCCGCTTTAATATCAGGCATTTCACATTTTTATCGACGAATTATGTAAATTCATCGATAAAATTTTAGTACATTTCAGCCACATTATTAGAAATAAAAAGACAATGTCAGAGAAAGAAAAATTTGAGATGGAATTTGAAGTGAATTCCTCGACATCCGTACTGTTCAATATGATTAGCACACCCAGTGGTTTAAGTGAGTGGTTTGCAGATGACGTCAATATAAAAGAAGACCTTTTCACCTTTATCTGGGATGGAAGTGTTCAGCAAGCCCGTTTGGTTGGAAAGAAAAAGGGTGAATCTGTAAAATTCCAATGGCTTGAGCACCATGAAAATGGCCTTAAAACCTATTTTGAATTTGCTATTAAGGTAGACGACCTGACCAATGATGTGGCGCTTATGATTACCGATTTTGCTGATTCAGATGAAGTAGAAGAAGCCAAAAGACTGTGGGAGAACCAGATTCACGATTTAAAAACCACAATCGGATCTTTTTAAGCTGCTCCGGCATATCTTTTCTCCGTTTTTTGCGTTAGGGTAAAAAAACAAATCTTGAAACGCGTACACCGTTTTATCATCCGCTCTTTTATAGGACCGTTTATAATAACGTTCTCCATTGCCATGTTCTTTCTGATCATGCAGTTTTTATGGAAATATGTGGATGATTTAATGGGCAAAGGGCTTGAACTTTCCATTATCCTGGAATTGCTCTTTTACGTATCCGCCAGTTTGATTCCGCTGGCCTTACCGCTTGCGGTTCTTTTTTCATCCATCATGACGTTTGGAAACCTGGCTGAAAACAACGAGCTGACCGCACTTAAATCGGCCGGGCAATCACTGTTCAAGGTCATGCGGCCCATGCTTGTTTTTGTTATTGTGCTCAGTTTCTCTGCCTTTTATTTTACCAATTACATTCTACCAATTGCCAACCTGAAATGGCATGCCATTTATTGGGATATCCTGGATACCAAACCGCAGTTTATGCTGCGTGAGGGCATCTTCTACAAAGAAATTGACGGATATCACATTAAAGTAGATCAGAAAAATGATGATGCAGGCACACTCACCGGTATTTTGATTTATGATTTTACCACCAGTGATGAACGCCGTATCATACGAGCCAGAGAAGGTCAGATGCTTAAATCAGATAACGACGATTACCTGTTTCTGCAACTCAGTCAGGGGGTTATTTACGAAAAAGTAAATGCGCATAAATTTGAAAAAGTCCGCGTTGATTTTCAGAAATCGTTTTTTGATGAAGCCGTTATCAAATTCAACATGGCGGGTTTTGACATTCAGAAATCCAACGAAGATCTTTACAAACAAGAGTATGAGATGATGAACTTTCTGCAGCTGGAATCTGCGCTTGATTCGCTGGGCAGACTCAATGATACACTGGATGAAAAATTCTCACGGAACCTGCGCAACAACCTGGTAATACTCAACACGGCCTTTGTACCGCTGCCCCACCAGCTTGATTCCGGAACGGCGCCTGTAACCGAAACAGAAACCGCCATTGATACCCTGATTTACCTGGATTCAATTCACCAGTCAGAATACAATGCATCACTGGCAGACGCTTCCAATGAAATACGCGCCGTCAAAGATCAGCTCTATCATCAAACCCTGCTGATTGATCAGCGCCAGTTCAGCCTGAATGAATACCGGACTGCCTGGCATAAAAAGTTCACCCTTTCTTTTGCTATCCTGGTTTTGTTTTTTATTGGAGCCCCGCTGGGAGCCATTATCAAAAAGGGCGGACTTGGGGCCCCGCTGGTTTTTGCAACCATCTTTTTTATTGTTTACTACATGCTGACCATTGCCGGTGAAAACATGGTTGATTCTGAAGTCATTGTTCCGTGGAAAGGCCTTTGGCTAAGCTCGTTTATACTAACCCCGCTGGGTATTTTTCTAACCTACAAGGCCGCCAATGATTCAGCCCTGTTTGACCGTGACGTATACAAACGCTGGTTTGGCCGTATCTTTAAACGCAGTAAATCAATGAGACTGTGATTGTGTGATCCACCCTAGGTGGAGAGACAGAATCACAAAGTCGTTCCGATGGCTATCGGAATGATCCCGACTGTAGCTTCCTCTTCGCTGTGCCATGAAGGAGAAGCGCAGCGGAATGTCGGGATCTGTGGGATCATATTCCCTGCCGCCAGCGCCGGAAAAAATAAAAAACGCTGAAATACTCCGTTGCTTGCTGCGGAGATGTTTGTTAATTATCTTTACAGCCAAGTAATTGCATTATGCGCATTCTTCAGCTCTGTAATAAACCTCCCCTGCCGAAAGTGGATGGCGGCTGCATTGCCATTCACAACATTTCTGCCGGACTGCTGAACCGGAATGAAGTGCTTCACATACTGACCATTTCTACCGAAAAACACCCATTTCTGCGAGAGGCCTACCCTGCTGAGTTTCTGGAAAAAACAAAAATTGAAGGTGTCTTTATAGATACCCGGGTGAATATTATTGATGCTTTTTCAGCCCTGGTTACATCCGACTCTTATAACGTCAGCCGCTTTTTTTCGGCCGACTTTGACACGCTTCTTGAACAGCGGCTCAAAGCAAATGATTACGACATTGTACACCTGGAGAGTCTTTTTATGACACCCTACATTTCCACCATCCGCCGTAATTCAGATGCTAAAATTGTGCTGCGCAGCCACAACCTGGAACACCTGATTTGGGAGCGTTTAGCCAACACAGCCGGAAACCAGGCAAAAAAACTCTACCTGAAACACCTGGCATCCAAATTAAAAACCTACGAAAAACGAACCCTGCATGAAGTAGATGGCATTGCCGCCATTAGTTTTGAAGATACCAACCGGTTTCACAATTTCCGCTGCACAACACCGCTTACAACCATTCCGTTTGGTATTAACCTGGCCCGGTATCCGTTTAACCAGCCGGAGAAAAAACCGCTAACAGAATTGTTTCATTTGGGCGCCATGAACTGGGCACCTAACCTGGAAGGAATCAACTGGCTGCTGGACGATATCTGGCCTCAAATTTCCAAACTACCGGTCCGGCTGCACCTGGCAGGACGGGAAATGCCCGCCTCCATTCAAAAACAGGCAAATGCAAAATTACTTGTTCACGGTGATGTTGAAAATGCGGTTGCATTTATGAATCAGTTTGACATCATGCTGGTTCCGTTATTATCCGGCAGCGGCATGCGGGTAAAAATAATAGAAGGCATGGCATTGGGTAAAGTTGTAATCACAACCACAGTTGGCGCTGAGGGCATTGATTACGTCAACGGAAAACACCTGCTGATTGCTGATACACCGCACGATTTTTATACACACCTGCATACGCTGTCATCAAACCCTGAAACCGGCGCACGCATTTCAGCCGAAGCCAGAAAACTGGTTGAAGAAAAATACGACAACGTACAAATCATTGATCAGCTTTGTGCATTTTACCAATCACTGCTTTCACCTGAGAAGTTCTGACCCTGAAACATGAAATTGTTTGTACTTGTATCCCGGTTTCCATATCCGCTTGAAAAAGGCGACAAGCTGAGAGCGTTTCACCAGATCAGGGAGTTATCAGCGCAGCATGAGGTTCACCTGGCCTGCCTGTCTGATCAGCCGGTGAAAGAAGAATGGCAAAACGAAGTCAGAAAATACTGCGCATCACTGCACATTTTCAACCTGAATAAGGCCTTCATTTACCTGAATACAGCCAAACAGTTTTTTACTGAAAAACCCTACCAGGTGGGTTATTTTTACCAGGGAGCCATTCAGCGCAGAATCAACCAGCTTATTGAAAAAATTCAACCCGATCATATTTACTGCCAGCTGATTCGCACAGCCGAATATGTAAAGCACATTCAGCACATTCCAAAAACCATTGATTACATGGATGCTCTTGCCAAGGGCATGATGCGCCGGGCTGAAATTTCAGGCGGTATCCGCAAGCGGCTTTTTAAGTCCGAAGCCAAACGCCTGGGTGCTTATGAAAACCGCATTTTTGATTATTTCAATCACCACACCATTATTTCAGAACAGGACCGCAAGTTCATTCAGCATCCTTCGGCTCAGAAAATTGTTGTTATTGAAAACGGAATCGGGGACGAATTTTTGAATTACCAATACACCGCTGAAAAAAAATACGACCTGGTTTTTGTGGGGAATCTCAATTATGCCCCCAACATAGAAGGGGCTGAATTTCTGGCAAATGAAATTGTACCCGCATTAAAAAAGCTGGGGCTGGAACCCAAAATTCTGATTTCAGGAGCCAATCCGCATGCACGGATACTAAGCCTGGCAAGCAGTCAGATTGAAGTCAGGGGCTGGGTAAAAGACATTCGTGAAAGTTACTGCAGCGGCCGTATTTTTATTGCACCGCTGTTTATAGGCACCGGATTGCAGAATAAACTGCTGGAGGCCATGGCACTGGGATTGCCTTGTATTACCACCGGCCTGGTTAACAATGCACTGGGCGCTGCTGAAAATGAGGTTTTGCTGTTGGCAGAAAATGCCACTGAATTTGCAAAAAAAACAGCCCTGCTGCTCGCTTCTAAATCAGAATCAGAGCGGATTTCAGCGGCAGGAAAGCACTATGTAACAACCACCTTCAGCTGGAAAAAATCAGTAGAAAAGCTAAGCCTTCTGCTGGGTTCGTCACAAATTCGGTAATTTTGTACCAGAATCAGAACCACCATGAGTTTCAAATTACATACTATCCAGGAGGCCATTGAAGACATTCGCCAGGGAAAAATTGTCATTGTTGTTGATGACGAGGACCGTGAGAACGAAGGCGATTTTTTGACCGCTGCGCGCAACGTAACACCGGAGGTTATCAACTTTATGGCAACCCACGGACGTGGCCTGATCTGCGCTCCGCTGATTGAAGATGAGTGTGACCGGCTGGGACTTGAACTGATGGTACAAAAAAACAGCGCTAGTTATGAAACACCGTTTACCGTTTCCATTGACCTGATTGGGCATGGCTGCACCACGGGTATTTCAGCCGCTGACCGCGCCAAAACAATTCTTGCATTGATTAATCCCGATACCAAACCCGAAGAGCTGGGTAAACCGGGCCATATTTTTCCGCTGCGGGCTAAAAAAGGCGGTGTTTTGCGTCGTGCCGGACATACCGAAGCAGCCATTGATTTGTCAAGACTGGCTGGCTTTGAACCTGCCGGTGTTATTGTTGAAATCATGAATGAAGACGGCACCATGGCGCGGTTGCCCGAACTGGTAGAAATAGCTTCAAAATTTAACCTGAAAATTGTTTCGATTGCTGATCTTATTGCCTACCGTTTCAAACACGAATCACTCATTGAAAAAATTGTAGAGTCTGAACTGAAAACCATCTGGGGTGATTTTACCTTAATGGCTTACCGGCAAACTACTACTGACGATGAACACCTGGCTTTTGTAAAAGGTACCTGGAGTCCCGGAGAATCAGTAATGGTCAGAGTTGAATCATCTTCTTTTACACACAACCTGCTGGACGCAATACGTTCTGACAAACAATCACACCTGAGTGCTGCATTGCAAATGATTGAAAAAGCCGGAAAGGGCGTATTGGTTTTTATGCAGCAGGAAGAAAAACAAATCGGGCTTATTGATAAATTAAAAGCATATCACGGTGATGCGGCCAAACCCAGTGACAATAAAGATTATGGAATTGGTGCCCAGATTTTGCGCTCACTTGGCATTAAAAACCTGAAACTGATATCCAACAATCAGCACCTGAATCAATCTGTTATTAATGCATACGGATTAGAGGTTTCTGAGATTGTTCCCTTTGCCAATAAACTGGAAACAGCAGGCCTTAACATGCTCAAAAAATAGCACCCCCTTAGCTTCTGAACAACCATTTGCGCGGCAATAGTCGCCACTAATTCCTGAATAAAAAACGAATGGTTCTGCACGTGATTGGTTTATCTGACAACCATTGCTCCACTAATATATAGATACGCTAGGTTGACATGCGATCCAGCGCGCGGAAATGCGTCAAAAGTCCGACCGGTTGATCCGTGTCAGCAGATCTGTTTATAGCATTGAGCAATTCATTTGCAGAAACAACTACAGCTTCATCCGGGTACACGCGGTCACGCAAAAAATGAACCAGTTTTAAAACCCTGAACGCATCAAACCAAACATAAAACCGTTTGACAAATACTGTTTGTGAAGGAGAATTGCGGCGAATTTCGGGTAAATCGTCCGGTAATTTTTCAGCTGCCAAAAATGCAAGCAGCTGCGACCATCCGGCATCATCTGAACCTAATGGATTCAAGTCTGTCAAAGCTGTTTGATACAATGCCGGAATTTGTGCTGCAAACTTTTTAATCAGCTTAAAAGAGTTGAAATTGTACGTGTAATAATCAGCCGTTGCTTGTGCTGCATACGTACCAATAGCTCTGCCGGTACCAAACGGAACACGGTCAGAAATACGCGGTGAAGGAATTACACAGGTTGTATTCAGTGTTGTAAAATTTCCAGGACTGATGATTTTATGCAGAAAATAAAAATCTTCTCCCGCTTTACGCTTATTCATTCCCCCCTGTTTTTGATAAGCAGATGAACGAACAGCCATACTTGACCCAATGGTATGAAAAGCATACGGCAAATTGCAATAACGCAGCACCTGATGATAATAGCGCAAATGAAGTTCGTAAAGTGTAATTCCGGTGTAAATCACCGCTGGTTCATCTCCGCTGAGCGGATGTTCAAAATAAATGGAACAACCCGGTGTTTTTGGAAACTGTTTAAAGTGCTTTTCAATTTCTGCCAGGTAATTGGTGTCACACAAACTGTCCGCATCAAAACAAACAATGATTCCATCCTGCCCGATCTGGTGAAAACGAGCCACCGCTTCGTCCATGCCAACCTTGCGGGCAAGGCCCACACCGGCATGCTTTTCAGGAAGATTGTGAACAGTCATAAACTGAAACGAAATGAATGACTCATCACTTTCTGCCAACCATTGCTGTGCATCTGAAAGCGATTTTTGATTTTGTAATTTCAGCTCTTCACGGTGATGTGCGCCGGCATTAAAAACGACAATCACTTCGACTTTCTTTTCTGTCGGCTGACAGGCAGCCAGCGATTTTAAACTTGAAAGCAAATCAGGTTCATTGAAGCAAGGAATTACAACAATGGTGCCCAGATCGGCATCTGGTGCTGCTGTTAGCTGAGGGGGGAGGAATCTGTATTTATTAAGGTAAAAATTCAACGGTTCATGTTTAAGGGTTAACGTCATCCTGAACGAAGCATAGCGTAGTGAAGGATCTGCCCCCAGTAACGCTCAATCCTAATTGACATCTAACGTCAACCGGATGAGATCCTTCACTTCGTTCAGGATGACATGCTAACAGTGGTGCTTTTGCGCTACGCTTCGTTCAGGATGACGTGCTAACAGTGGTGCTTTTGCGTTATGCTTCGTTCAGAAATACTGCTTTTAACAGATCCATTAAGGACTAATCCGGTAAATGCGCCAGCCGTCAGCGATTTTTTCATAGCAGAAGCGATCATGCAATCTACCCAGCCGGCCCTGCCAGAATTCAAAATAATGTGGTCGTATGAGATACCCGCCCCAGTGTGGCGGGCGCGGAACAACGCCCGGAAATTTTTCTTCAAAATACGTTACTCGTTCATCCAATGTTGCGCGATCGGGAATTTCTTTGCTTTGTTCAGATGCCCAGGCACCAATCTGGCTCATGCGCGGCCTGGATGCAAAATAATCATCTGACAAAGCCGGATCTACTTTTTCAATCATACCCTCCATACGCACCTGCCTTTCAAGACAATCCCAGTAAAAAAGAGCAGAAACTTTTGGATTCAGATCAGTTTGTTCACCTTTGCGGCTCAGGTAATTGGTATAAAGTACAATGCCTTCTTCAAGCAATTCACGCATGTAAACAATCCGCGACGAAGGCTGACCATCTGCTGAAACTGTACCCAATACAAACGCATGCGGATCAGCACAATTTTTCTCATGCGCATCACGATACCACTCGCTAAAAAAAAGAAAAGGATCAGGGTGTTTCACCTGATCCAGATTTCCTTTTGTAAAATCGGTCCGTTCGTTCCGGGTTTTATCTATGTGATCGCCCATGGTTTGAATCGTCTCTCATTCCTCTCATCCCAGGAATTAATTCCGGGATTTGTAAGCGACGCGGATTTTAGCCGAGTTTTTTGCTTTTGCTTTGCTTTTGGCTTTCTTTCCTTCACCTTCTTCACCTTCTTCTGCTACTGCAGGAAGAATTTCAACAATGGTGGTCAGGTTAATAGCCGGAATTTCAAACACAGACATGAGTCCTTTCAGGCTGTCTTCCATACGCTCGTAAGCATCTTTCGCAGTTGGAGCTGAGCACATGAAGTTGTTGCTCACTTTTTTCTCTTTTCCTGCATCGTCTTCGGTTGTATATTGAACTTTACATTTATACCAGCGGTCAGAATCATCGTAATGGAAAATGTCTGTATAATCTGTACGTGCAATAGACGTCACAATAAACTCACCCCGAATAAATTCGCCCACTTCTTCATAAATTCTTGCCTCAGCTTCTGTAAATGACCCTGCATTTACCAGGTAAGGCTCTGTAACTCGCTTTAACGTTCCGTCCTGAAACTCTTTTGTGAATTTTACTTTAACTGTATACCAAGTACTCATCGCTTAAAAAATTTAAGCAACAAATATACGTTAAAAATCATAGATTTTGCCGTTCCACCACACGGCATAAGATGAAGGGCCATACTTGAGAACAATGGTACTTCCAACCAATTTATAGTCCTCAACCCGCGTGTTTGTTACATCCACTTCTTTTCCCCTGAAAAATGCACTGACCCCCCCTAAATTGTTCTTATAGGCAACAATTCCGCCATCTGTTTGATAATCAGTAACTACCATGTTGAAAAGTTGATAAATCTTTTCATTGTACCAGATTTTAGTAGCGCCGTAATCCTGGTAAATAACCAGGCTATCTGTTACATCAATGGCTTTGAGGTCCAGGCCCAGATCAACCACTCTTTCTTCACGTACAACTTTATGTACATCGCCGGCATCCTGGTAATAAATAAAGTTATCACCCGCTTTGTAACGCTGCGCAAATTGCCCCTCAAGGTCAATAATATACCCATTGTCAAACGCTGAAAAGGTATTGTGCTGTGGATCATTGAATGCCACCACATCCTGTCCGGCGGCATAGGTTACCGGCAGGCGCGTATTCATCAGGTCATAAAACTGCCCGTGCCAGAATACTTTGTGATTGCCCGCATTGTCTTTATAAATAAACGTATTGGCCCCCACCTCACCTGGCAAAATGGGATAATTGCCTACAATCATAGAAAGTTCATGAATTTCATTCTGATAATAATACTTCAGGTAGCCGCCAATGACATCCTGAAATAAAACCACGCTGTCACCTGCCGCAAATGAAATGGCATTTGGACTGAGCAGGTGTACAACTCCCTGGTCAAAAGCCCTGAGAACTGAAGCGGTGCGCACTACCAACAGGTGATCAGTATTCACCAGTTCACTGTAAGTTTGAGCTACCTGAATTTTATCACCGTTAAAAATGGCGTAAACATCGCCCTTGGAATCCACCAGGGAAACATACTTCGTAGACACTTTCACCTCTTTGGTTACCTGGTAATAGATTTGGGTAAAAATGCCGCTGTTAAACTGGTAAAGCCTGTTGTTGGCATCTGTGAAAGTGGTTATGTTCTGTCCAGAGGCCGGTAAAATAACCAGCAGGGTGAACAATACAAGGAAGGAACGTGTCATTTTTATGGAATTCATGAGCAATGTATATCAAAAAAAATGCCACCGGTTTAAAATCCGATGGCATTTTGTAATTAAAACCAGGTATTACTTTTTAGCAGACATTTCCTCAGCCAGCAAAACAGCCGAATAAACGTTTGCAATACTTCCGGTGATGCATAATGCACCAAACGGAACTTCTTTGGTGTCTCCCGGCAGCGGCGTAATGCGATCACTCACATCTTGTCCGGATTGCAGGATAATGTCTTTGATTTCAAACATGGTCAGTTTTGGAAAGTATGATTTCAACAAAGCAGCAACACCAGTAACCATTGGTGCAGCCATGGATGTTCCCTGAGACTCTTCGTATTCACTTTGCGGAACGGTTGAGTAAATTTCCAATCCCGGAGCATAAATATCTACCAGTTTATCACTGTAATTGGAGAAAGAGGCTGCCAATGCTTTTTTGTAACGGGTTGATGCACCTACTTCAATCCAGTTGGTGAAACGGGTGCTCATTGACGGATATTGCGGCGAAGGGTAATTGTCTTCTTCTCCGATATCTTTGCCATCATTGCCTGCTGCGTGAATCAGCAACACCCCTTTTTCTTCAGCATAACGAATGGCAGCAATTACTTCGTCTTTGTAAGGTGAATACGATTTTCCGAAACTCATATTAACCACAGAGGCACCATTATCAACCGCATAACGAATAGCGTTGGCAATGTCTTTATCACGCTCATCACCGTCAGGAACGGCGCGGATTGACATAATCAGAATGTTGTCTGCTACACCGTCATTTCCAATTCCGTTTCCGCGAACAGCACCAATAATGCCCGAACAATGTGTTCCGTGCATGGCGTCAGGTCCTTCAACGTCATTGTTTCCGTATCCTTTATCATTAAAATCAGAAGGATCGTCCCCTACAATTTTACGCGCATTGTAATCAATGTTATAGTGGTAATCCAGCTGTGATCCAAAATAATCAAGGTATTCTTTCAATGACTCAAGTCCAAGCCCGTTTTTTTCAATCATGATCAGGAATTCGCAATCCTGTTTCAGTTCAGGGTCTTTGGATAATTTTTTCAGATCAGCTGAGGTGTATGATCCTCCGGTTTTCTTTTTGATTTTGGTATCAGCTTCTACGGCTTTATTATACCAGTCCTGAACAAATTCAAGGGTTTTAGAAGCATCTTTGCGTTCGTTTTCAACTTTTTCACGCACTGTCTTGTACTCTTCATACGCCGTTTTTTCATCGTCTGAAAGATCGGTATAGCTTTTACCTGCAAATCGTTTTTCGTAATCAGCATACAGGCGGGTCATTTCCAACTGTTCGTGAACAAGGTTTTCACCGTCCGGATTTCCGAGAAAATTCCAGCCGTGAACATCATCCACATACCCGTTTTTGTCGTCATCAATGTTGTTATCCGGAATTTCGTCTGTATTGGTCCAGATTTTTCCTTGCAGATCTTCGTGTTCGATATCAACCCCTGAATCAATAACAGCTACTACCACGGTAGTTGATGTTTTACCGGCAAGCAGTTTCTCATACGCCACATCCGTGCTCATTCCAAATTTGGCGCCGTTGTACCAGTTCAGAACTTTTTTATTTACCTCCTGCCCTATTCCGGTTGTTGTCAGAAAGAAAAGGCCGGCAAGTAGAATGGTTGATATTCTTTTCATCGTTATTTTTTTTGTAGCTGTAAAAATAGAAATTCTTTTTCATCCAAAATGCCATAAATAGCATAAATGGCAAAGATTGCGTATGACCGTACCAAAATTGATGTAAATTTGTGTAAACCATTTTGATCGGTTATACGTCATAGATAAAAGGAAATGAAAAACCGGATCGTTTTTATAGCGGGTTTTCTGTGTTTGCTTGCACAGTTTTCGTTTGGGCAAACTACACAACCGGCCACGGGCGGCGGTATCTGGTATAACCAGTATCAAAAGCAATTTCCGCAGCAAACCACCAATTTTGCTGTTAAGGGAAATGCCGAGGCACTTCAGCGCAGCAATTATCTTTACTACAAGTATGCTACCGATGGCTGGCATTTTATCCGCTGCACGCCCGAACAGCTCAGAACACTTATTAACCAGGGAATTATTGAGCAAATTTATTTTGAGCCCTCTTATCCCTCTTTTTTAAATGATACCATGCGGCTGACGCAGAATATTGACAGTGTGCTGACAGGTTACAGTCCGCTTCAGGTACCGTTTACCGGCAAAAATGTAATTGTGGGGTATGTTGACAGCGGTATTGATTACACACACGGTGATTTTAAAAATGCAGACGGATCTACCCGCGTGCTCTATTATTGGGATCAGACATTGGGCTATGATGCGTTACTTACACCCGGTAAATATGGGTATGGCCAGGTTTGGGACAGTGCTTCTATTAACAATGGCACCTGCCTTTCCATGGACAACAATGCGCACGGCACAACCGTAGCAGGTACGGGATCAGGCAATGGCCTGGCGAACGGATCTTTTAAGGGAGCGGCACCGGAATCAGATATTATTATGGTAGAAACTGATTTTTCTGCCGCCAACTGGACCATGACTGTGGCCGATGCCGTTGATTTTATTTTCTCCATGGCCGATACGCTTGGAAAACCGGCAGTAGTTAATACCAGCGTGGGTGATTACCTGGGCAGCCATGACGGGCTTGACCCGGCATCACTGGTCATTGACAGCCTGCTGAATGACAAACCCGGACGTATTGTGGTTGCAGCAGCCGGAAATTCAGGCGCACAAGGTAAATACCATGTCAAGGCAAATGTGACTGCCGACACCTCATTTTGCTGGCTGATTGTAAATCCCTCTTCTGCCTTTGGAGTACCGGCTGTCTATTTTGATATGTGGGCTGATACCGCCGATTTTAACAACGTAAACTTTGCCTTTGCGGCTGACAATACAACACCCTGGGAATTCAGGGCAAGAACCCAGTTCTACAACATTCAGTCGGTCACCAACACAACCGTTTTTGATTCGATTATGGTGGGCTCCAACAAACTGGCGCCGGTAGAATTTACCACGCAGCTGATTGGTGGTGTCTATCACCTGGAACTGTTGATTTCGAATCCTGATTCGGCAGATTATATGTTCCGTTTTGAAACAGTTGGGGCCGGTGAGTATGATCTTTGGTCGGGTACCTTTATGGGACTGTCAACCATACGCAATACCCTGATGCCAACGGTACTTGAATTTCCCCCGGTGGCATATTACAACTACCCCGATACGCTTTCAACAACTGTAAGTTCCTGGACCTGTTCAGAAAAAGTAGTGACTGTGGGCAATGTCAAAAATCAGAAAGATTACCTGGATGTCAATGGAAACCTGTTTACTTTCTCCGGCGGCCCGGTGGGTGAATTGAGTGCTAATTCCAGCAAAGGCCCCAACCGACTTGGTTATACCAAACCCGATGTGGTTGCAACCGGTGATGCTACGTTAAGTGCTTGTCCGGCTTGGTTACAGGCAAACCTGCTGATCTCTAATCCGGCTATGCTGGCCCAGGGAGGCCTGCATGTCAGAAACGGTGGTACATCCATGGCATCTCCCGTTATTGCAGGTATTGCAGCCCTTTATCTTGAAAAATGTCCCGATGCCACGTACCAGGATTTTATAGACGCCCTGCACACCTACGGCTATGACGATTTATTTACCGGCACTACTCCCAACAATGCCTATGGTTATGGAAAAGTAAATGCATTTTACCTGCTGAATCAAAGCAATTTCCCGGTAACGCTGCTGGGTGATTCGGTAATCTGTTCAAATCCGGTGTTGTTTGAAACAGCTGAAAACAACTTTGTAACTTACCTGTGGCAAGACGGTTCAACGGGCTCATCCATTATACAAGCCACGCCCGATACGGTATCGGTAGTAGTTACAAATGACATGGGTTGTAAATCGTATTCAGATTCAATGCTTGTTATTCAGGGCGCCTTACCTGATTTTCCGATTATAAATGTCATTGGCGGCGGACTCATAACCGTGGCGGCTGATTCGCTGGTATGGTTTTACGAAGGCAATGTAATTCCCAATTCAAATTCACAATACTACAACCCTGATACCACCGGTACCTTCAGCGTTGAAGTTTTCAGCGCAGACGGCTGCTCATTTATGTCTGATCCTGTTTTTATTGATTTGTCACAGATTCATGAATTAACGCAAAATGAGTTTGTTATTTTTCCAAACCCGTTTACCGAATCGGTTTACCTGATTAAAAATGAATACTACGACCTGGACATTGTCATAACCGATGTGGTTGGAAACCTGGTCTACAAAAACAGCACTTCTGAAAACGACGATCTCTTTATAACCATTGACTTACCGGAGATTGCAAGCGGCACCTACCTGATGTCACTTTACTACGGGAATAATTTTAAATCGGTTAAACTGATCAAAAATTAACCTGGTTTTTATCAACGTATTTGAATACCTGTGAATAAGTTCAGGCTCAAAATCGTTACCTGAGGCATCTGACCTTGGAATTATTGCTAATTTTACGGCCAAAATTTTCAACGAATGGATTTAAAAGGAATAATTGCCATTGCAGGCAAACCAGGATTGTATAAAGTTGCAGCACAGGGCCGGGCAAACATCATTGTTCAGTCACTCGAAAACGACAAAAAATTTCCGGCTTTTGCCAGTGACAAAATTTCTGCACTGGACGACATCAGTATTTACACCTATGAAAAAGACGTTCCGTTAGTTGAGGTGTACACCCTGCTTGCCGAGAAAGAAAACTTTGGAAAATCCATTGATCATAAAGAAGAGCCTAAAAAACTGCGTGCATACCTGGTTACCTTTTTACCGGATTACGATGCTGAGCGGGTTTATGATACCGATGTAAAAAAACTATTCCAGTGGTATAACCTGCTGGTTGAAAAAGGGCTTATTTCAAAAGAGAAAGCTGCCGAAGCAAAAAAGATTAAAGAAGAAGCAGAAGCCCGCCTGGCAGACGAACAGGCAAAAGCAGCCGAAAAACCGGTTGCAAAAAAATCAGCCCCGGCTGCTGAAAAAGCCGGTCAGGCAGAAAAAAAACCAGCCAAAGAAAAAGCAGCTGCTAAAGAGAAAAAGGCAGAGACACCTAAAGCCTCAGCAGCTAAAAAGACAACTGACAAACCTGCTAAGCCCGCCCAGACAAAAGAAGGGAAAACAACCAAAAAAGGAGCATAAAATTTTCGAAAATCAAAAAATGCTGTCGGGTTCCGGCGGCATTTTTTTTTAGTATAACCGTATGAATATTACACGCAAAAAACGAATTTTTCTGTCAGAGGATCTGAAAATTAATTCGTACGATGATGTCAAAGGCTATTTTGATCAGCTGCTGGCCGAACCTGTAAATACCCTGGCTGATTTTAAAACATGGCTGCTTAAATCAAGTGAACTGGAAGCTGTTCTGGAAGAAGACATGGCCTGGCGCTACATTCGCATGACCATTGATACATCAAACAAAGACGCCTCAGCCGCGTATGAGAAGTTTGTCAATGAAATTAACCCGCCGGTTTCAGAAGCCAGCAACCTGCTCAATAAAAAACTGAGTGATTCACCCTTTAAAAATTCACTCACCGATGAAGCCGATAAAATTTACCTGAAAAAGGTAGAAAGCGCTATTGAAATTTTCAGGGAAGAAAATATTGAACTGGCATCCAAAACACAAAACCTGGCGCAGGAATACAGCGGTGTAATTGGTGCGCAGCTGATTCATTACAAAGGGCAGGACCTGACAGCACCGCAGGCTTCCAAATTTCTGCGCGACCCTGACCGCGAAGTGCGGAAAGAAGTGTACGACCTGTTATTTGAACGTAAGAACCAGGACAACGAAATTCTCGAAGGCATTTTCGATCAGCTGATTCAGCTGCGACACCAGATGGCCCTGAATGCCGGGTTTAAAAATTTCCGCGATTATAAGTTCAAAGAAATGAACCGCTTTGATTACACCGTTCAGGATTGCCTTGATTTTCACACCGCCATTGAGAAACACATTGTACCCATTTATAAAAAAATTCAGGAAGAAAAACTGAAAAAACTGGGCTTTGAGAAATTCAAACCCTATGATCTGAGTGCCGACCCGGATGGCAAAGCTCCTCTGAAACCATTTGAAACAGGCAATGAACTCACTGATAAAACCATTACCCTGTTCAAAAAACTGGATCCCTATTTTGCTGACTGTATTGCAACCATGAAAGAAATGGGACACCTGGATCTTGAATCAAAAAAAGGAAAAGCACCCGGTGGCTATAATTACCCGCTGTATGAAATCGGAATTCCGTTCATTTTTATGAATGCCGCCGGTACAGACAGAGATGTTATTACCATGGTTCACGAAGGTGGACATGCCATTCATTCATTTCTCACCAAAGATCTGGCGCTGACTGCTTACAAAAGTTTTCCAAGTGAAGTAGCTGAACTTGCCTCCATGTCCATGGAATTGCTGAGCATGAATTACTGGGATATTTTCTACCCGGCTGCAGATGATCTTAAACGGGCCCGCAAAGAACACCTGGAATCTATTCTGATGGTATTGCCGTGGATTGCAACCATTGATTCATTCCAGCACTGGCTGTACGAAAATCCCGCACACACCCGTGAAGATCGGAAAACAAAATGGCTTGAAATAAGCAAACGTTTTGGCACCGGACTCACCGACTGGACAGGTTATGAAAGTGCCCGTGATTACAGCTGGCATAAACAACTTCACTTGTTTGAAGTGCCCTTCTATTACGTTGAATACGGCTTTGCACAACTGGGCGCCTTAAGCGTTTGGAAAAATGCCCTTCAGGAAGAAAAACAAGCCATTGAAAATTACAAAAAGGGACTTGCTTTGGGTTATACCAAAGACATTAAATCCATTTACAAAGCAGCAGGTGTTTCGTTTGATTTTTCAGCGGGAAATATTAATGCATTGGCAGAGGTAACGCTGACATATTTGGAAAAGTTGAACTAATTATGTAGCTTCTGAGGCTTACAATCTGAACGATGCCGCAAAATTACTCAGCGCGTCAGACAGCTTACTTTATTTTACAAACAAAGCCTCAGCCCTATTTCAAACTGAAGCCGGTGATAAACCCGTACCGATTGCATGGTATACCAGCGCCAGTCATTTTCATAATAATCAAATGTCCGGTCATCTCTCAGTTCAAAACCAAAATACTTAATACCATTAATGGAATAGGTAGAAAACAGCGGTGCTGACATACCTACCGAAATCATCAGGTTTTCAGTAACCGGATAATTCCGGCCGATTCTTGCTTTCAGGTACGATGAACGCACATTTAATTGTTCTCCGATTACGAGGGTATCGGTTGAATTGTAGTCATAATGGGTGCTGAAAAAACCTTCTGCCACACCCCAGGTATCGCGGTCAGAGATGATAAGCGAGTTGTCTTCTTTGACACGGGTAACACCCGATGAGAATGATAACCCAATGTATTTACCCACCGGAGCCAGGCTGCCGAACCGGTAAAAATCAAACGTTAAAGAGCCTCCGTGGTAATTGGCGCTGGCGTGATCAGCAAAGTAATACTGATTACCGGAGTATCCTCCAAACTCAACGGGTTGTTCAAAATTAAACCACTTATGACCTGAACTGAAATTAACGTGTGCAAACTGGTATCCGGCGGTAACTTCAATATTGCGTGATAATACCCGCGAGTATGAAAGCGTGTAACTGAGGTTGGCTACCTTCATGCGGGATATAACTTCTGAACCCACAATTTTACTGGTCATGGCGTAAGACGGAACGCTGTTTACCTTAAGGGTGATGCCATTGACTGCACCTAAAAAACCAGACGTTTGTGATTTGCCGGCAACGGGCATTGCTAAAAAAGAAGCAGCAAGTATAATTCTACCAATCATCAGTTTCGCTTTTTAGGATTAGAACTCAGCTGGTAGAGCACATCGTAAATATAGGCCTGCAGAATACCATCAATACCTTTCAGGTTAACTTCAGACACCTGTGTAAACTCGACCTTGTCTTTTTCTGCATCAAGGCTCAGGGCCACCAGTTCAAAGTAGTTGTGAACAATCATCAGGTCAATCAGTACAATGGGTATGGTGTAAAAAAACATGATGCCGTACCAGTGTGCAGAGGTCATTTCAGACCTTGATTTGTAAGCATAAATACCTGAAAACAGAAAATGGGAAGTGCCGTACTTTTCCGTCAGAAAATCGACCTGGTCATGGCTTGAACTGATCATCTCAATTTCATCGTGCTCTACCACTTCAGAAATCCAGCGGATCAGCAGGCCCAGGTCATTGTATTCATCCACATCTCCCGAGGTGAGGTTTTTGGAATCAACCAGCTGCGTCTCAAGTTTCAACCCATTGTAATCGGTTGTGTACATATCTGAAATACTGACCTTTTTATCTTCAGACTTCATGTGGTTACGCTTGTCGTTCAACCGGTAGTTTTCATAGATTGGATCTACCACTACCAGTTTGTCAATTCCCAGGTGTTTGCTTTTGTCTACAAATACACGATCATCTTTCTCAGCCTCTGCCTTCTCAAGTTCCAACTGCTCATCGTACGCTTTTTTGATCTGCTTTAATTCCTGCACCAGGTTGTCTTTGGCAACAATATCATGCAGGGCAAACAAATGAAAATCTTTTTCGGCAGATATACCGGTGGCACTTGAACTCAACTCATTCAGACTTTTTTTCAACCTGATTTTTTCATACTTGGAAAGGTCTGACGCATCAATTTTGCGGATTGAATCTTCAATGTCAAATTCTTTCACAGATGCTGCGGCATTCGCCAGGTGATCGTCAAGGCTCAGTTCAGAAAAATCACCGGGTTTGATGCCTGAGTTCAGGGCCAGTTCTTTTTTCATGTCTGCCAGGTACTCCTGGAATATTTTGTCAGATGGGTATTTTTTAGCCATGTCATAAACGTGGCGGAACGTAAGCACGTTGAGCTGCTGTTTGGTAATGTTTTTCAGAAACAGGTGCAGCGTATAACTTTCACCTTCCACCTTGGATGGTTTTAGTGTTACCTCACTGTACCGGTTGTGGTTCTTGTACTTGGTTAGCCCGTAAAGGCATTTAACCAATGACAGGTCGAGAAAACGGTTGTCTTTGTAATCTGTCTGCAGCAGGTATACGCTGTATAAAGCCGTTGCATATTCACGGTTTGACAAGGAAATGTTGATGCTTTCAAAACGCGTCAGTTCACGTACCTTAAAAAACTCTTCTTCTGAAATAATAAACTTTTTGGTTCCTTTAGAAGTGCCGTCTCCGAGGTAATCCATGGCGGCATCAATGCGTTTCTGAATGTTGGGGTGCGTTTGTCCGGCATCATCGTAATCAATCTCCTGTGAAACCTGGTTGATGGTATCGGGGAAAAGTGAACCGGGAACCACCATCTGCGGCGTAGAAAAAAAGCTGGTATCAAAATGAATGTCATCAAAAGGCAGATAGGTATAATGAAGTACTTCAAAACCGGTAAAAATTTCATTTACATCGTACTCGGTTTTTAAAAACATATCGATTCCCTTTTCATCGGCCTCAAGCTCCAGTTCTTTGCTGTAATTGCTGATTTGCTCAATGCGCGACTTATAATTGGCATTGCCATATTGCCCGCGGCCTTTGTAAATTTTCTGCGATTCCATGTATTCATTGCGCACATGTTTCTCTGCATAATGTGAAATTTCATGACATAAAATGTAGGCCAGCTGCGCTTCAGATTCAACCTGCGAAATAAGACCTGTGGTGAACAGAATGATGCCCTGATCGGTTGAATAGGCATTGGGGGTGTTACTGCGCAACAGGTAAAAACGCAGCTCTGAACGAAGTTCCTTGTTATCACGCAGCACATAATCAGCCAGCTTGTTTACATAATTTGTAACCGGATCATTAAACAAAACCTGACCGCTGAGCAGCAGCTCATCAAACAAAAACCGGGTGGACATAAAAAAATCCTTGTCCAGGTCCTTGTCGGTATTCTCTGCATGATCTGTCTCAAATTTTTTGGACGACAGGGTTGTAAAATCCTGCGGAATATGCCCCTTGCATTGCAACGAAACAAACTGGTCAAGACTTTGCCCAAAGCCGTTTAAACCGGCTAACAGTGCTATGGATACTAAAAACTTTTTCACCTTTATTCAAATTCAATTACACCTATTTTATCTCCTTTTGTGCTTCGTGCATACAGAAAAACAAGATCTTCACCGGCGGCATCACATACCTTTGGCACCAGCCGCAAACCTCCCTCTTCAAACTCAAAGAGTTTTTCTTTGGAAATTTCACCGTCAGCGCTCAGGGTTACTTTGGCACCAATGGTTGATCTGCTGAGTGCTTTCAATTCACTGCCAGACATGCCTTCTGTATCAACGTAATTTATTTCACGGTCATTGTAAATAAGCTGGATGTCGTTTCCATCCGGTACCACAAAATACGAAGAATAATAACCACCATCGTTGGTACTGACCTGTTTTTTATGAATAACCGTTTTCCAGGCCAGGTCGCCGTTTTTATCATAATTGATGGCAATGATGTCATTGTAGTAATAATAATAGGTGGTGGTTGTCTGGGTGCCGCCGTTAGCCGTGGTATAGGTATGTGTTACAACGCGTACATAATACTGTTCAGCCAGCATGAGACAGCTTCCGTCAGGTTTTGAGATCAAATGATCAATGTAATAATTATACATCTGCGGCTCGTCTACATTTTTGCCTTTGTCCTGCTTTTTCTCCAGGTCTTCTTTTTTCTTTTCAGACCAGCTGGCAGTAATAAAATCGGTTTCAAATTCAGAAACGGTAGAACCTACTTCATTAAAATCCTTGTCCAGTTTCATAAAGAAACTGCCATTTACACCTTTTCCTTCTGTGCTGCTCAGGCCGCCAATATTCACACCACCATCTTCTGAAAAACTAAACGCCAGCATTTCTACCTGGCGGCCTTCCATTTCAGGATCGTAGGTAAATATTTCACCACTCGCCACATCCAACACCAGCAAATGGATAGCCCCTATTTTCATACGTTCTCCGCCAAACATGCGTTTTGGAGCATCGGCATCAGTCACCAGTTCATACCCCAGCATGTAAACACCGCCGTCATCGGCTACCTTTGTCTGAATGGTTATAAAATTGGAATAAGGCATTTTAAATTTGGATTCAGCAACTACTTCACCATCACCGCCAACGAGAATTCCCTTGAGGTTGTAGTTACCGGCCTTGATGTCTTCATCGGATGTTTCTGCTGTAATGTCATTTCCAATTGCAAAACCAAACTGTCCGTTTTCAGAAATCTGAAGTGACGAAGATGTCACCGAACTCAGATAAGTACTATTGTACGGCATAAAGTTAAACGAAACCGATGCATAGTTTTCTGCAATTTTTTTAGGTGCAGAAAGCGCCAGCGAAGACGGATCAATGGTTTGCAAAAACAGGTAGGATATTTTGGTTTTTTTATTGTAAAAACTGGTCAGCAGGGTTGGTTTGTCACCCAGCATAAACTGGCCTACCAGGGCCAGTTCTTTCTCATTGTAGGTAAGTTCAGCCTCTACTGATTTTTCAAGCGTAAGCGTGTTGATTGCATATTTTTCAAGATGCCGTTTGCCTTTCAGAAAGCGCGACAGGTAAATGGATTTACCGTCATGCCCGATAATATCCGGCGAAAGTATTTTTTTAGATACCGGAAACATTTCACTCCACTTAATGTTTCCATTAAAATCAGTTTGCTGTGCAAAAGAACATGCACTTACCAAAACCAATACTGCAACAATTATTTTCATAAATTAAAATTATAGTTAACACCAATTCCAAAATCAAAACCATTCAAAAATGTTTTGCCTATATCCCCCACCTCACTGAAGTACATGCCGTGATAAAACGCTTCACTGCTGGTAGAGAAGTCTTCATTCGCCGTTACCTTTTCATGCCCCATGTATACGCCCAGGTGCATGTCAAAACTCAAACCACCCGCAACCTGATAGGCATAGCCCATTCCAAAACAGGCTTTATAGCGTTTCATATCATACATAGACTGGGCGGTATAACTCCAGTGTTTAAAGTCCAGGTAATAGAAATAATCAAAACCTGCCAGTGATGTTTCGCGCACAAGGTGTGCACCAAGGGCGTAATAAAAACCGCCGGAAATGAGGGTATCTTTAATCGGAAGATCTTCACGCCGCGGAAGATTCATAAAATCAGTATACGAACCCAGAGGCATAAACCCGATTCCAAGCTGTGCCCTGAAAAAATCAGCGGGTTTGAGGTTTGCATAGAGATTGATTGTACCGGAAAAATCGGTTACCAGGTCGGTACCAACTGCTACGTGTGAGTTGGATACACCGTCGTCAAAAATGTCATCCATGTCATCCTGCGCTGCTGAAGGCAGGCAATACGTTAACAGGACGACGTAAAAAAGTCGTTTTTTCATAAGTGGGGGTTAAATGAAATGCGCAAATGCGCGTGCAAAGTTACGCAATAATGTTTTGATACGCGCCAAATGCATTGGATTCTATCCAGCGTTCAGCCTGATGTGCAGAAATAAAACCCAACCAGAGTCTTACATCAACCCGCGTAAACGTTTTATGCCATTTTGAGGTTTGATCAAACCGGAAAGAAATTTCAGTGGTATGGGGAATAAAAAAATCCCGCCTCAAAAGAGCGCGGGATTTTAGTCTTTCAGTCTGACTACAAATGAATCACCTCACCGTAAGCCGCTGCGGCAGCTTCCATCACGGCCTCACTCAGTGTAGGGTGCGGGTGAACGGTTTTGATGAGTTCGTGACCGGTTGTTTCCAGTTTGCGGATTGCAACAATTTCAGCAATCATTTCAGTAACATTCATACCAATCATGTGCGCTCCCAAAAGCTCACCGTATTTAGCATCAAAAATCAGTTTTACAAAACCGTCATTGGCACCGGCTGCGCTGGCTTTACCTGAAGCTGAGAACGGGAATTTTCCAATTTTGATTTCGTGTCCGGCATCTTTGGCAGCTTTTTCAGTCATTCCAACCGATGCAATTTCAGGTGAGCAATACGTACAACCCGGTATGTTGCCATAATCAAGCGGTTCTACGTGCAAGCCTGCAATTTTCTCCACACAAATAATTCCTTCAGCAGAAGCAACGTGCGCCAGGGCCGGCCCTTTTACAATGTCGCCAATGGCGTAATACCCCGGTATATTGGTCTGGTAAAAATCATTCACCAGTACTTTTCCTTTATCGGTTGCAATGCCTACATCTTCCAGACCAATTCCCTGGATGTTGGTTTCAATACCAACTGCTGAAAGCACAATATCACATTCAATTTTTTCGTCTCCTTTTTTGGTTTTGACAGAAACAACGCAGCCCTTCCCTTTCGTATCGACAGATTCTACCGATGCTTCGGTCATGATTTTTAATCCCTGTTTTTTGAATGAACGTTCCAGTTGTTTTGACACTTCTTCATCTTCTACCGGTACAATGGTTGGCATATATTCCACAATGGTTACATCTACCCCCATGGTGTTGTAGAAATAGGCAAATTCAGAACCAATGGCACCCGAACCTACCACCACCATTTTTTTAGGCAGTTCAGGCAGCACCATGGCCTCACGGTAACCAATAATTTTCTTTCCGTCCTGCGGCAGATTTGGCAATTGGCGTGAGCGTGCACCGGTAGCAACAATGACACCTTTCGCAGCACTGTATTCGGTAGTTGCTCCTTTATCATCGGTCACCGCAACTTTTTTGCCGGCCTTTACTTTACCGGTACCTTTCAGAATGTCAATTTTATTTTTCTTCATCAAAAAAGTCACCCCGTTGCTCATTTTGTCAGCAACACCACGACTGCGTTTTACAATTCCGACAAAATCAACACCGGCATCTTTTACAGTGATTCCGTAGTCAGAAGCATGTTTGATGTATTCAAACACGTTGGCACTTTTCAGCAGCGCTTTGGTAGGTATGCATCCCCAGTTGAGGCAAATACCGCCCAGTTCAGCCTTTTCAACCACTGCCACTTTCATTCCCAACTGTGACGCTCTGATAGCTGTTACATAACCACCAGGGCCACTTCCGATTACTATAATATCGTATGACATAATTTGATTTTTTTTGAGGTACGAAATTAGGCAAAAGTTAGGAATTTGGCCCCTGTTCAGCGAATTCTTTGATTTTGAGCAGAAAATCAGGCAACCACGGCGCAGCGGTTGGGTTACGGTGTATTTGTGACCGGGTGCCGGCGTTTGTTACTTGCGCTGGTGTAAAAACAGGTAAAAATTAATTCGGTTTTTGACGGATTTTAAAAAAGGGTATATTTGAATGGGTGGGACTTTGTTTGGCTGATTATTTTTGAGTGAATCAGTGAAATGGGGGGCGGGGGTAAACGTTGTGCGTAATTAATATGATTGACCCTATGATAAAAGATTTAATTAAACAAATTGCTTATGAGGAAATCCCTATTTCTAAAGCTTTGACTATCGCTAAAATTATAGCAAAGAAAATTGGAAATCAAGAATTTGAAAATTGGATTAAGAATGAGATCAATGGGTACGAGTCGGATGAATCCTTACCGAAGTATCGAAAACATTTCGGCACAGTTAAAGCAGAAATTATGGATCAATTCGGATATAATCAAGAGATCGTACCGATAAGCTTTAGTGGCTGGGGAGAAAACTTACAAAGGATGATCCAAATGACGTACTTCACTCAAAGTATTTCTACTTTAGAAACTAACTTTGATCAATTGAATTCTGAAATAGGTCAATTTCAATTTCCTCCTGAACAAGTTAAAGTCTTGGAGGATGGGATGAAACTCAGAGAACAGTATGGTCGTATGATGCGATCCGCGTGGCGAGAAGTTCCAAAATTGCAGTTGAAAGTAATTATTAATCGTACTAAACAGATTTTACTTGATACACTTTTGGAGTTAGATAAACAATTCCCACTTTTGGAGAATGAATTTGTAAATAATCTCGAAAACAATCAGAAGGTTAGCAATATTATTACAAACCACATTTATGGTGATAATAATCCGGTGAATGTTGCCTCTGGAACAAACGTTAGTCAAAAAGACATCAATTTCAATATTAATATTCAGTATTCCGAGCTAGAAAAACTTGGCGTTGAAAAGAATGAAGTTGAAGAGCTAAAGAGTATTGTAAAGGACAATGCCAACGACCGAAGCACGTTAAAAGTCAATGTCATGAAATGGTTAGGAAGGGTTTCATCATCTATTGCCGCACGTGGACTATATGAAAATATTCCAGCAATAACTGAATTTGTCACGAACATTATTCCATAAAAGTGAAATGAAAATTGGAATTTCGCCTTTCCGTTGGGAACGCTTTTCCCAAGAAAAGATAAAAAATTTCCAAAAAATCACATAAAATCATTTCCCAATTTGGGAACTTTTTCATATCTTTGACAAAAGAAACTCAGGTTGAGGATAATTTCGAAGAAAATATTGAGGGAGTTTTGGGATAAACATTCCGATAGCAGGCAGCAACTGAAATCCTGGTTCCAGGAAACAACTAAAGTTGAATGGAAGTCGCCCAAAGACATCAAAAAAGAATACCCAAGTGCAAGTTTCTTAGAAAATAACCGGGTGGTTTTTAATATCAAAGGAAACAAGTATCGACTGATAGTTAGGGTAAATTATGACTATCAAATGGTTTGGATCCGGTTTATTGGAACTCACGCCGAATATGATAAAATTGATGCTACCAGAATTTAGATCTTATGACAATTAAGCCAATTAAAACCAAAAAGGACTACCAGAACGCCTTGAATAGGCTCGAGAAAATATTTGACGCGAAAAAAGGATCACCCGAAGGCGACGAACTTGAAATATTAGGAATCCTGATTGAAAAATACGAAGACGAACATTTTCCAATTGGTTTTCCCGACCCAATCGAAGCAATTAAATTTCGCATGGAACAACTGGGATACAATCAGACCGACCTTGCTAAAGTAGTAGGACTAAAAAGCCGTGCAAGCGAAATTTTAAGTAAGAAGCGAAAATTAACGCTGGAAATGATTCGCCTGCTACATGATAATTTGAAAATTCCAACTGAAGTATTAATCCAGACTTACCAACTGGCAAAACCCAGCCACTAACATCAAATTAGCATAAGCGGCGAACGCCCGGTGCCTAGTGTCTCTGTACCCATTTACCAATCGTTATATAATTGAATCTCATGGAATACGGCATCATTATACTTTTCTTTTTATTTCAAGGTATTAAAATTGTACTAAACTGGAAAGTATATAACTGCCTGCATTCGTATAACAGAGTTAAGCCTCGACCAAATTATACCGGAATGTGGATTAAGGAAGATTACAAAGGACTTCAGAAGATATTCGATTCTGATTTTATGTTTATTTATTGTAATCTGATACCCTTCTGGCTAAAAATTCCGAAGGACCGAATCGGTAAAGTAATGGCTTGGGCGGTTCTTGGGTTGACCATTGGTCAAATTGTGGTTCTTTATTTTGCTCCATGGAAAACCGTATAATCTTTGTGTACAAAAGAGCGAATAGACTACATTGCCAAACACAGGCTAAAAATTAACTTCGCAGACTAGCGGGTTTTCCAATTTCTCTGGAACACAGAAATTCCGCCAACCAAAAATTTTCAGAAAAGGCAGTTTAAAAAATTTGTTGTGCGGCTCTGTGGGTCAACATTAAGTCAGGTGTCCTGGATTTTGGCACTGTAGCTTTAAGAATGTATCTCTTAGCTACCATTGTAACTTTTGGGTGATGAAGATTGTTTTATTATAAACCCGGAACATGAGTAAATTCTTTTTGATTTCTCTCCTTATCTTTAACCTGAATAAGATCTGCGCACAATATGATTCTATTCCAATGAGTAAAAATAAATTCCAATACGGGACCCGATGTGGATTTTATTTCACTTCTTACCAATCCAGCCTAATTTACTCCACACAAATCACAATCACCAAAGGAATTCATGAATTCGCTATCGGTCCATCATTTGGGAAAGCTCCAAGTTTTTTTCAGCCATTTGATGCGATGAATTATAGCAAAAAGAAACGCCTTAATGGCTTTGATTTTTCATACAGGATATTGCCAAACGGTCAGGGAAAAATATTCGATTTCTACTTTCAATTTGACTATCTTCAGAAGTGGGGAAAAGGAGACGGTTATGATATAATACCCAATTATCCTAATCTATATGATCAAACCAAAGATAATGTCAATGTTCAATCCAAGGCCTCAGTTCTTTTGTTTGAATATGGATTTGATATCAAATTTCTAAACTATTTTTATGTTGGCACTTCTATAGGAATTGGAGGAAAATTTGAATTCAGAAAATACGAATATGAAACTCTTACTCAATACAACTATAAGGAAACGCTTGTAGAGGCAGACTTCATTTATCGTGCAAATTTTGGTTTTAGATTCTGAAAGTTATACTTAACAAGTAATTTAACATCAGCTAACATTGCCAGAAAGGCAATAGCCTGACGGTTTGTTGAGCTTGGCTTTTAACAGCAAATCGCCACACAAATTTTTTAAACACATCCCTATAGCGATCGGAATTATTAAAAATATTTTGTCTGCCCTGGTAGTTCTGAAACATTCACATAACGATCCACCTAAAAAAACTTGACAAATACGTATAATTTTAATATATTTGTACGTACAACAATTTATATGGACACCAAACTGACATTAAAGCTCGACAACAACGTCATTGAACGTGCAAAAATTTATGCAAAACAAAAAAACACGAGTCTTTCGCAGCTGATTGAAACTTATCTGAATTTTTTGACCAATCCCGGTAGCGAGCGTGAGGAAATTACGCCATTGGTCAAAAGCCTTTCGGGGATAATTGACCTTCCGGAAAATTTTGATTACAAAAAACAGTACAAAAGCCACATCTTAAAAAAATATTCGCAGTAAGTATATGGCAAAAGTATTTGTAGACACGGACGTTTGCATCGATCTTCTGTCAGGCAGGCAACCATTCAATACCATCGCACAAAAATTATTTTCGCTTGCTGACACCGGCAAACTAAAAGTCTGTGTGTCCTCGCTGTCTTTTGCAAACATAGACTATGTTTTACGTTCGCAGTATTCAGGCAGTAATTCCAGGAAAATTATAGCAAAATTTAAAACCCTGGTGACTGTTCTGTCGGTAGACAGCAAAACAATTGACCTTGCAATCGCTTCTGATTTCTCTGACTTCGAAGATGCAATCCAATACTACGCTGCCATTGAACACGGTCTCACCGTTCTTTTGACCCGCAATATTAAAGACTACAAAAAAGCAACCATTAAGGTAATGACCCCGGAGACTTATTTGACAAAACCTCATTGATATTCACTTGCAGTTACAAGCAGTAGAAAGTTCCTGACGCTTGATACTTCTATCTGAAAGCCAGCAGCAGTATTTATGTCAACAGAAACTTACTACAACATATTTTAAAGAAAGTCGTAAAAGAGTAATTAAACCCACCTACCCCGTGTCAACACAACTCTCTTTTTTACTTAAACACTTTGCCGATTTTGACGACCGTGAACTAGACGAGATAAATCGTTGCTTTAAGCCCAAAACGGTTAAAAAAAACACCCTTCTGCTTTCAGAAGGAGATGTGTGCCGCGAATTTTATTACGTTCAGAAAGGATGCCTGCGTACCTATTTCATCACCAAACAGGGGCATGAAAAAACACGCTACGTGATGCTCGACTGTTCCATTGGAACGGCGCTGACCAGTTTCATGGCACAAAAACCATCGTTTGAAATATTAGACGCACAGGAAGATACTGAACTTCTGGCACTGAGTTATGCTGATTTTTACCGCCTTAACCGGGAGCTTTTGCATTGGAAAGAATTCTACCAGAAAATACTGGAAATGGCCTATAGCTTCCAAAACAAAATCATTGAAAACCGGGTAACGCTTACCGCAAAACAACGCTATGAACAGGTTTTGGCAAACAACCCCATGCTGATTCAACGGCTTTCCAACAAGGTTTTAGCCTCTTACCTGGATATCACACCGGAAACATTGAGTCGCCTAAAATCAAAATGACGTTTTTGATCTGGATCAATGCCAGGGTCATTTGCCTGCTTTAGCTTTGCGGCAAACATTTAATAATTCGAACGATGAAAGCATTTGTATTCTTGTTCCGCATGGATATTACCACAAAGAACGCTCAGCCGTCTGCCGGACAAATGGAAACCTATATGACGCAGTGGATGAAATGGATCCATGACATAGACCACAACGGTCAGCTGCTTGAAGGCGGAAACCATTTTTCCCGGAACGGAAGGGTGATATATTCAGACAACAAGGTCACAGAAGGGCCGTACACGTCCGCGAAAAATTCGGTTGCGGGTTACATTCTGGTCCAGGCAAAGAACCTGGATGCTGCCACCAGGCTTGCTGAAAAATGCCCGATTCTTGAAGGTCAGAATACCAGTGTGGAAATACGGGAATTGGCTACGCCGGGAGCGTAACGTACAACCTGAATCAGGCGGCCTTGTACTTCTTCCGCGACTTCTGAATAACCGGCATATGTGCTATTGCCCATTCTGAAAGGCGGTGAATGTGTGGTACAAGACTTTTGCCCAGCGCCGTAATTTCATAGTCAACCCTGGGCGGAACTTGTGGATAAACGGTTCGTTTTATCAAACCGTCCGCCTCCAGTGTACGCAATGTTACCGTGAGCATCTTCTGCGATACATCCGGCATCTGCTGATTCAATTCACTGAAACGCAGTTTTTCATATTCTCCCAGGGTCAATATAACCAGGATTGACCATTTATCGCCAAAACGGTCCAGAACTGTCCGTACAGGGCAGTTCTCCAGTTTCCCGAATTTTTTTTCCAATTTATTTTCTTTCATCACCGGTTAATTTTACACAAGGGTTTCCTTTTGGTAAGTATCCCACTTTAAAGTGCCCTCTTGTTTGGTACTATAAAGCTGTTGATCTTTGTACTCTCTAAAAGTAACTAAATAACTTTTAGTTTGCAAACTTACCTATTAATTACAAAACAAAAAAACATGAACAGAATCTTGGTAACCGGGGCAACCGGCAATTTAGGAGCGTCCGTTGTTGACTTCCTGTTAAACAAAACAAATTCCACCCTTATCAGTGCGCTGGTGCGGGACCCGCAAAACGCAAAAGCGCTTGAACTGAAAGCAAAAGGCGTTGAAACCCGCACAGGTGATTACAACGATTTTACCTCGCTGGTAAATGCGTTTAAGGGAATTGATAAATTGTATTTTGTTTCAGGCAGTGACATTCAAAACCGGTACAAACAACACGAAAATGTGGTTAAGGCCGCTAAAGAAGCAGGCGTAAAACAGGTTGTCTACACCAGCTTTTCGCGCAAAAATGAAACGGAAACATCCCCCATAGCCATGGTGGCTGATTCGCATATCCGCACTGAAAATCTGCTGAAAGCATCAGGACTGAACTACACCATTCTGAAACACGGAATTTACATGGATATGCTGCCGCTCTTTTTAGGAGATCAGGTTGTAAAATCAGGTGTTGCCTATTTCCCTGCCGGGGATGGAAAAGTTTCATTTACGCTGCGCAATGATATGGCTGAAGCTGCCGCCGTTATTCTGACAACCGAAGGTCATGCAAATAAAATCTACGACATGACAAATACCCAAACCGTTTCATTTTCTGAAATAGCCGCTGCAATTTCCAACGCATCCGGAACTGCTGTAACGTATGTCTCACCTGCTCCGGAAGAATACATTCAAACACTTTCATCAGCCGGTGTTCCCATGGAATATGTGGGCATGTTTGCCGGATTTGCCGAAGCCTTTAAACAAGGTGAATTTGACCAGGTCAGTGACTTTATGGAATCATTGATTGGCCGGAAACCGACCAGCGTCAGCCAGTTTCTGTCACAGGTTTACACGCGGAATTAATTACTGCAGCAAATCATTCTGCTACTGCCGGAAGTTGTTATTCAGCTTCCGGCATTTTTTTGTACAGCAAAGTAGTCACGCCATGCAAATTTCAAGCCCTGTTTGTTTTTTTATTGCGCCGCCCGTTAAGTTTTGTATCTTTAAAAATGCGTTTAAACGCCGGATAAGACAAACCCTCAAAAACCAAAATTTATGAACCCCATTCTCAGAAACATTTTAGCCGTAGTACTTGGCCTGATTGTTGGCAGTACCGTAAATATGGCTATCATTATGGCCAGCAGTTCCATTATTCCACCGCCTGAAGGTGTTGATGTTACCACCATGGAAGGACTAAAAGCATCCATGCACCTGTTTGAACCCAAACATTTTCTGATGCCCTTTCTGGCGCATGCACTTGGAACGCTGATTGGCGCAATGCTGGCTGCCCTGATAGCTGCCAGTCATAAAAAGCGTTTTGCCTTTGCCATAGGAATTGTTTTCCTGGCTGGCGGAATTGCGAATGTGTTTATGCTGCCGTCACCAACCTGGTTTGCCGTTACAGATATTGCACTGGCGTATATTCCTATGGCCTGGATTGCTTCAAAACTGGTGGTAAAAAAGGGCTGATACGTTTCACCTGTCGTTGATTTTTCCGATCAGCCTGCTGGCGGATAAATCTGAATCAGCCAAACGCATTACGGGATAAAAAAGAGAAATACCAACACCTTACATTTTGAAATACATCACCCGCACTGTTTGGATTTTATCTGCCGTGAGCCTGCTCACAGATACGGCCAGTGAAATGCTGTATCCGATTATGCCCATCTATTTAAAGACAATTGGTTTTTCGGTTGTGCTGATTGGTATACTGGAAGGTGTGGCAGAAGCAACAGCAGGTCTCAGCAAAGGTTATTTCGGCAAACGTTCAGACAGTTCAGGCAGGCGGGTACCGTTTGTTCAGCTGGGATATGCATTCAGTGCCGTTTCAAAACCCCTGATGGCCATTTTTACTTTTCCGCTCTGGATCTTTTTTGCACGCACCATTGATCGTTTTGGAAAAGGAATACGGACTGGTGCCCGCGATGCTATTCTTTCGGACGAAGCAACACCTGCCACCAAAGGAAAAATATTTGGTTTTCACCGCTCCATGGATACGTTTGGTGCTGTTTTGGGACCTTCACTGGCGCTGCTCTATTTGTATTTTTTTCCGGAAGATTACAAGACGCTTTTTTTTATTGCTTTTATTCCGGGCCTGCTTGCAGTTGCCGCCTCCTTTTTCTTAAAAGAAAAAAAGACAACCGAACCAAAACCAAAAGTCAAGACCTCTTTTTTTTCGTTTTTGAAATACTGGAAAAAAAGTCCGCCTGCTTACCGGAAACTGGTCATTGGCCTTTTAATTTTCACCCTGTTTAACAGTTCTGATGTATTTCTGCTGCTCAAGGCAAGAGAGGCCGGGTTGGATGATTCGATGGTCATTGGTGTTTATATCTTTTACAACCTGGTCTATGCCTTGTTTGCTTTCCCGCTTGGTATTCTCGCTGACAAAGTTGGTTTAAAAACCGTTTTTACCGGCGGCATTTTTCTGTTTGCCCTGGTATACCTGGGTATGGCGTTTAATACCAACCTGTATGTTTTTTTCGGGTTATTTTTACTTTATGGTATTTACGCCGCCGCAACTGAAGGAATTGCCAAAGCCTGGATTTCGAATATCACCGACAAAAAAGATACCGCCACAGCTATTGGAACATTTTCGGGTTTCCAGAGTATTTGCACCATGCTGGCCAGTTCGCTTACCGGACTCATCTGGTTTCAGTTTGACGGCGCAACGGCTTTTATACTGACAGCGTCTGTAACCGCACTGGTGCTGCTTTACTTTATGACCATTCCTAAACCGGTAACGCCATAATAACGCATACATTCAGTAAACGGCCAGACAACAGATTCCAATACTTTCCTTTTTTTGCGGCAGTGTTATTTTTGAAAGTCCTGTTTTCCTGATTTTGACAAATGCTCCCTGAAATGAGGATATAAAAAGGCCAATGAAAGTTCCCTTTAAATTCATAACGATGCGTTTAAACGCCAAAATTCTGTACTTTTAGTAAAATGATAAAAACAGAAAAACAAGGTTTCATTCAGCTGTTTAAAATAGCAGCCCCGTTTATAATCTTCAGCGCAACCTATACTTCGCTTACGTTTGTACTGGAAGAAATCATCGGCGATCATATTTATAAAATATCCGGCCAGATAGGTTCTGTGTTTGGTCTGGCAGTTGCATTCTTTTTGGGATTCAGAATGAATTCTGCTTACGACAGGTGGTGGGAAGCGCGAAAAATTTTCGGTGAACTGACAAATAATTCAAACAGTTTTATAGCCAAACTATATACATACTACAGTAATCCGGAAAACTTCAACAGCGGTGCCAAATCTCAAACAAACACAAGAGTTCTGGAGTTGCTGAGCCTGACAGCAATCTATATCAGGCAACTTAAAAATGAAATGCATCAAAATTTCAGGCCTTCATTAAATCAGGAAGCAAATGAATTGTATTCAAAATACAATATCAATCCCGGTCATAAAATATCGAATGAAATTTTACTGGCTGTGGCCCGAAGCATTGAAGCTGATTTTGCCAGGGAGAGCAATATGGAAAAGGCAGACCTGATGCAGCACATCAACCGGTTTTATGAAATTCAGGGAAAAGCCGAACGGATACGGAACACACACTTTCTGATGATTTACTCGGCATTTACAAAAATTATTGTGGGGTTTTATGTGTTACTGATTCCACTGTTTATCGGTGATATTGACCTTGGCGGTGAAGAGAGTGGTTTTGAGTTCCTGGCGGTTCCGATAATGGTTCTGATCAGTACCGCTTTCCTGACCATTAACAAACTGGCTAATTTATATGGCGAACCCTTTTCAGAAAACATAACCTCAGTTTCTATAGACGAGATTTGCAAAAGAATTGAGCAAAATTGTAACGAGGTGAAAACCAAAATAAAATAGGTGCTATCCGGAAACTGCAAGCGTTAATTTTGGAAAAGTTACACCGGGTGAACTCTTTTTTTTCCCAACGAGCATAAAATATTACCTGAACTTCTTGCCTATCTACTACTAGGTAGTTATCTTTGTACATATCATGACCACGAAAGAGCAAATACTCAGAATCGGTGATGAACTGATCCGTGACAAAGGCATCAATGCCTTTAGTTTCACAGATATTTCCGGGAAACTGGGTATTAAAAATGCCTCGGTGCATTATCACTTTGCAACCAAAGACGCACTTGTACTGGCCGTTATTAACAGGCACATTGAGAAAGTAACACAGCTGAGAGAAAGAAACGCAGCCAAAGATCCCACCTTTCAGTTACAGGCATTTATTTCTACCTACGCCGTCGTAAAAAAAGAAAACAAAATATGCCTGGTGGGTTCACTGGCATCAGACTTAAATACGGTGAACAAAACCATCCGGAAAAAACTCACAGAACTGGCTGATCTTATTTTAGACTGGGTAACTGAAATACTGGAAACAGGCAAATCAACCGGTGTTTTTCATTTCAACACAAAAACCCGCACCAAAGCACTTCTGGTAATTACAGCAATGCTTGCATCGGTACAATTAAGCAGGCTAACCGGCGATACCGATTTTAAACGAATTAAAGAATCAATTATTCAAGAACTTACAACAACGCTATGAGACGAGTAGTAGTAACGGGATTAGGTTCCCTCACCCCTATTGGTAACAACACCAATGATTTTTGGAATGCATTGATAACCGGAAAAAGCGGCGCAGCACCTATTACTAAATTTGACACCAGTAAATTCAAAACCAAATTTGCCTGTGAACTGAAAAATTTTGATCCGCTGAATTACATGGATAAATCAGAAGCAAAACGGTATGATTTGTTTACCCAATATGCCCTTATTTCGGTGGCAGAAGCAGTGAGTCATGCAAACATTGATTTTGAAAAACTCAACCGCAATAAAATTGGTGTTATCTGGGGTTCAGGAAATGGTGGTATTGGTACATTTCAGGAACAAATGATGGAATTTGCCAAAGGAGATGGTACTCCCCGTTTCAGCCCGTTCTTTATTCCGCGCATGATTGTAGACATTGCCGCCGGTGTTATCTCCATGAAATACGGTTTGCGCGGTGTCAATTTTGCAACCGTATCAGCATGCGCTACATCCAACACAGCATTGATTGAAGCGTTCAACTACATTAAATGGAATAAAGCAGACATGGTTATTACAGGCGGTTCTGAGGCTCCGATTATAGAAAGTTCTGTTGGCGGTTTCAGTTCGTCCAAAGCCTTATCAACCAACAATGATAACCCGGCACAGGCATCACGCCCTTTTGATGTAAACCGGGATGGTTTTGTAATGGGTGAAGGAGCAGGAGCCGTTGTTCTGGAAGAACTGGAGCATGCCCGGAAACGGGGTGCAAAAATTATTGCCGAAGTAGTTGGAGGCGGTATGGCCGCCGATGCCTATCACCTGACAGGGACGCATCCTGAAGGTGAAGGTGCTTACTTAGGAATGCTGGCCGCCCTGGAAGAAGCCAACCTGAAACCGGCTGACATTGACTACCTGAATACCCATGCCACCTCAACACCGCAGGGAGATATCAGTGAACTCAAAGCAGCCGAACGTGTTTTTGGCAGAAATTCAACCCTTAACATCAGTGCAACCAAATCCATGACCGGGCATTTGCTGGGTGCCGCCGGGGCAATTGAAGCCATTGCCTGTATCAAAGCCATTGAAAATAACATCGTACCACCTACCATTAACTCGGTTGATATTGAACCGGAGTTTAAAGATTTGTTTAACCTGACACTGGGAAAAGCACAACAAAAAGAAATCAGGTATGCAATGAGTAACACCTTTGGTTTTGGCGGACACATTGCAACCACTATTTTCAAAAAATTTACAGATACGATTTAACGCCGGACCTTAAAATCAACCACCTGGATGCACGAAATTCCGCGCGATATTCTTCAAAAAATACAGCAACTTTTTCCGGTACCGGATGAACAGCAACAGGTTGTTGCATTGATAAGTGGATTGTGGACCCAATCACTGAATGTCGGCCCGGCACAGCTGGCAAGGGCCATTCTTACCTTGTCTGAAAATGATCTGGCCGAATTAAAATCACTGTTCGGACAACAGTTTTTGGGTGATCCGCGTGACGTTATCCTGATGGCCGAAAGTAAAGCAGGTAACCCGGGAACTTACTTTTTGACGGCGTTTGATTAAGGTTATCTTTCTGAGCGAAGTGTAACGGAGCGAAGAAACCCTCCCGCGTCAACATCTGGTAAGTTCCGTTTTTAAACAGTCTCTAAACTTTTTCCTTCGTGTTTCCTTCTAAATCAGGGTAAAAAAAAAGGGGCGGAAAATTTTCCGCCCCTTTTTTTTGGATATTTAAACTACTTATGCTTTTTTGACATTTACGGCGTTTTCACCTTTTTTGCCCATCTGGATTTCAAATGTTACTTCATCGTTTTCGCGAACCGGTTCAATTAAACCTGTTGCATGTACAAAAACTTCCTGCCCGTTTTCAGCTTTGATAAAACCGAAACCTTTGGCTTCGTTAAAAAATTTTACTGTTCCTTTATTCATTGTGTTTGTTTTGTGCTCTTCCATTTTGGTTGAGCGATTAAAATTTATGCTATTCCTTAATTTCACCTGAATAATATTTTTCAGGTGTTTTTTACCTCCGCAGAAAATGTAAGTAATCAAAAATGTAACAAGGAATTACAAAACAGATTGCGCTACAATCTTCTTAAGAAGCAGGCAAAGATACATATAATAATCTGATAAAGAGGTTTTTTAACGTTAATATAAAAAAAAGGCGGCTGTTTTTAAGCGGGAAGAAGCGTTTGGACACACCATGTAAAAACAGCGGGATATTTCATTAATTTTGAAGTTTATGGGCCATTTTAAGTTCATCCGGTTTGCTGTCATTTGCTTTGCAGTTGTTGTGCTGGCGGGCTGTTCGGTCTTTAAATCATCCAAAAAACCAACAGAAATTCAGTTGCGGTATGATAAATCGGCAACCATAAATTACGGGTACCAGTTTAACCTGGAAACCTACCTGATTTATTCGAATGGAAAAGAAAAACTGATAACCGGTAAAGAAGAACTGCAAGTACAGGTAACGGGCGCTTCGTATTCAAACCGCGGGGTGGTTGAAATTGCAAACTACCCTACGCAGCTTACCTGCAACTGCATTACTGTTCAGGCCAGGTATCAGAAAGAAACCGTTCAATTGCAGGCATCCCTTAAAATACCGTTTAATTACAAGGGAGATATTCAACTGAATTTTACCGGTGCGCCGGGTTCCAAAGGCAGCAAGGGAGTTAATGGCGGCACGGCCCTTTTGTTCAGGGATGGCAAAGACGGTGATATTGGCAGCAACGGTAGTGATGGTGGTGCGGGAGACAACCTGACCGTTCATGTCTGGAAAGACAGTGTTGATTTTTATTTCATCCGCGTGACCAACCTGACCACATCACGCCACTACATCTACAAGGTCAAAAATACCGGTTACGGAATTCACCTGAACGTTTCCGGCGGTACCGGAGGACAGGGCGGAGAAGGTGGAGATGGGGGCGGCGGCAAAGACGGTTCGTCCGCTGACAACAAAGTAAAAGCGCCGGGTGACGGTGGAAATGGAGGTACCGGTGGAAATGGCGGCACAGGCGGAAATGGTGGCAGCGTTTACGTTTTTATACACCCCAATGCTTCAGAAATGCAACCTCATTTTTATGCTCTTTTTTATGGCGGCTCAGGCGGTGCCGCGGGTGAAGGTGGAAAAGGCGGCAAAGCCGGTACACCCATAACGGGACAGGCAGCAGCATCTGACGGAACATCCGGTGCGGCGGGTTATTCCGGCTATTCAGGTGCCGCCGGATCATTCCAATTACTGATTGAAGAATTTGACATTGAATATTAAAATCCATTTTGAAAATGAACTATAAAATTACCTATCACAAACCCAACAACCAGTATATTTTAATTGAAGCAGAAATTGATGTCAAAGGAAAAAAGACGTTGGAAATATGTCTGCCGGCATGGAGACCCGGACGTTATGAGTTAGGTAATTTTGCAAAAAACATCCACGGGTTTTCGGTCTTTGATGAAAAAGGAAAAAAAGTTCATTTTGAAAAAACCACCAAAGACACCTGGCTGGTTGAATTAACTAAAACGGCTGCTATTAAAGTACGCTACAGCTATTTTGCGGCTGACCTCAATGCCGGCTCTACGTTTATGAATGATCAGCAGTTGTATGTTAACCCGGTCAACTGCCTGGTTTACGTAAAAGATCAACTGGATAAAGCCTGCAAACTTACACTGGACATTCCTGAAAATTTTAAACTGGCCTGCGGTGCCCGGCATAAAAATAACGTGATCACCACGGCTTCTTTTCATGAACTGGCTGACTCGCCGTTTATAGCCAGTGCATCATTGCAAACCAAATCATACACCACCAAAGGCATTTTATTTCACCTGTGGTTTCAGGGCGAATGCAAACCCGCCTGGGAAAAAATTCTGCCTGATTTTCAAAAATTCACCAATTCACAGATTGATAAATACGGCGCTTTTCCAACCAGCGAATATCACTTTCTGTTTCAGATACTCCCCTATCCCGCCTATCACGGTGTTGAACATTTAACCAGCACCGTACTGGCCCTTGGACCCGGTTATGAAATCATGAAAGACGGGTACGATGATTTGCTGGGTGTTTGCTCACACGAACTCTACCATGCCTGGAATATCAAATCCATTCGTCCGGCTGAAATGTTTCCGTATGATTACTCCAAAGAAAATTATTCGCGCCTGGGATATGTTTGTGAAGGTGTTACCACGTATATGGGAGATCTTTTTCTGGCAGAGGCAGGTGTACGTGATTTTACCTGGTATAAAAAAGAACTGGAGAAACTGCTGCAAAAACACTTTGACAATTTTGGCCGGTTCAATTATTCGGTAGCTGAATCTGGTTTTGACACCTGGCTGGATGGGTATGTACCGGGCGCACCTAACCGCAAAGTGAGTATTTACAATGAAGGCTCACTGCTCGCTTTTGTAACAGATATGAAAATACGCAAGGCAAGCAATAACAAAAATTCACTGCATGATGTAATGCGCGTTTTGTATGAACGGTATGCCTTAAAAAAGAAAGGATATACAGAAGCCGATTATCAAAAAGTAGTTGAAGAATTTACCGGAGCAAAAGCAGGTGATCTGTTCAAAAACTATTTCTACGGTGTCCATTCGTTTGAATCAATTTTAGTAGAAGCATTTGAAACAACAGGGCTCACACTTAAAATGGCACCCAACCCACTCTACTCACAAGCTATACTGGGTGTAAAAACAGTGCTGACCGGTGACAAAACCATTGTCAAACAAATTTCACCGGGCAGTACCGCCGACCTGGGAAAAGTCATACTCGAAGATGAAATTATTGCCGTGAATGGTTACCGCGTAACCGGAAACCTGGACAAATGGGTAGAATATTACAAAGATTCACAAATTGAATTAACGGTGAGCCGTGCCGGCCGCATTCTCACCCTCCTCTGCCCGCACACCAATAAAAGTTACTTTCCGGTATATGCCGTTATCAAAGTAAAAGCACCGTCAAATCTTGAGAAACGTATTTTCAAAAAATGGTGCGGTGCTGATTGGGATAAAACAAATTAGAACAACCGTAAAACAACAGTGCCATTGCATAAGTGATCTAAAACAGAAGCGGGAATTATGCTTGAAAAAATCCAAAAAATAAATCTTCTGCAGCGCATCTGGGTCTTTATTATTGGCACCACCCGGCCCAATATGCTGACACAGGTATCTGTTATCATTGGATTTTGCGTCTGGTTGTATTTTTTTTCATGGCACTTGTTGAGTTTCATTACGCTGTCGTTGATGGGAACGCTGGATAAAACCGGTGAAATTAATGCTGCTTTTAACCGCATTGGAAGCCACTATCAGCTGCTGCTGCCTGGCAACATAACCACCTACCTTTGGATTCATGCCCTGGTGCAGCTGATTGTTTTTGGTGTTTCACTCACGGGACTTATCCTGATCTGGCGTCAGAAAAAAATTGGATTTCTGCTCTACATTTTTTCAAATGCAGCAACCTGGGTTGTTACGTTTTTATTGTTGGGAATGGCCTATATGTGGAATGAAATATCCCGGGTTGATTTTTTACTGATGCTGCTGGTCACCGTTTATTTTGGCCTGGGATACTGGATTTTTTACCGGAACAAATAACTCAGGCTTTTACAGCAATCATTGAAATTTCTACGTTGGCACCTTTTGGTAATTTGGCTACCTCAACTGTTTCGCGCGCCGGAAAATCAGCCGAAAAATAAGAGGCATAAACTTCATTCACAACCTGAAAATCATTCATGCTTTGCAGAAAAATTCCGGTTTTAACAACATCTGAAAAATCCATGCCGGCCTCATTCAAAAGTGCTTTCAGATTTTTCATAACCTGGTGCGTTTCCTGCTGCACGGAGTCTGTTACCAGTTCTCCCGTTGCCGGATTAATGGCAATCTGGCCTGAGGTATATAAAAATCCATTGACTAAAACAGCCTGGCTGTAAGGACCGATGGCACCGGGTGCATTTTTGGTAGAAATAATTTTTTTCATAAGGGTGTGATGCAGCTTGATTCAATTTAAACAGTTCCGGATTGCTACCGCGAACGAAGTATAAAGGTATACAAAGTCAAAAATTGGATACCTTTGTTTGATTAATTTATACTGAATCAAAAGTACAAAGAAATTGAAAATACTCTTAATTGATAATTACGACTCGTTCACATACAACCTGGTACATTACCTCGAAGGTGCCGGCGCAGCAGTAACCATATGGCGCAATGATGAAATTCAGTTTGATCAGCTTGGCGTATTTGACAAATTTGTCATTTCACCAGGCCCTGGCTTGCCACGTGAAGCCGGACAGTTAAATCAATTTCTGAAATCAGTTGCACCTGAAAAACCAGTGCTGGGGGTGTGTCTTGGTTTTCAGGCCCTGGTGGAATTGTATGACGGTGAAATTTACAACCAACAACAGGTCAAACACGGCGTTGCCGAAAGATGCAGACTTGTTGCTGACTCCGATTTGTTCAGGGGTATTGCGCCGGAATTTAACGTGGGACTTTACCACTCCTGGGCAGCGGATCCTGAAAAATTTCCACCGGTGTTAAAAATTACTGCGCAGTCAGAACACGATGTGATTATGGCATTTGAACATGTGACATTGCCGGTTTACGGTGTTCAGTTTCACCCGGAATCTATACTGACAGAATCTGGAAATCAGCTGATCCGGAATTTTGTATCCGGTTCACTCAAAGAGAACTGATCTTAGTAACTGTTGGAATTTTTTTTAACCTTCAAAAGAAGAGGTCTATTCTCCCGCGGAGATTCACGGAGAAGGCACTGAAATCCGCCGAGCAAGCTGGTAAAAGTTACCTGAAAAAGTAAAGATAACACTGCGACCCTTTGCGTAAACCTCTGCAAATTCTCTGCGTTAAGAAATGAAATCATTTTGAATAAAAGTTAAGGAGTACCTAATGCTCTGGGATTTTTTAACCGCGGAGATTCACAGAGAAGACACTGGGTTACCAAAAAAAGGCAAAGACACCTCTGCGGTCCTTCGCGAAAAACCTCTGCAAATTCTCTGCGGTTAAGGAATAAAATCATGTTGAACAAAAGTTAAGGAGTACCTAATGCCCTGGATTTTTTTTAACCGCGGAGATTCACAGAGAAGGCGCTGAAATCCGCAGAGCAAATCTGTAGAAAGAATGATAAAGTTGTGCTTCTATCTTAGTACTTTGCCAGTAAATGAGCTCCCAAATTCGAGTCTTATTCTGTGGGAAATCAAAAGGATGGACACCGTAAAAACTAACTGTAGTACTACTTTTCGAAATAAAATTTCTACGCGTTACTTAGAAAAAGAGTGTCTTATTTCACGTTGCAATCTGTTATTTCATCACACTTAACCTGAATCAGGTTGTCAAGTACCAGCAGTGATGCCAAAGCCAGCTGCGAATAATTCTGCGATGAATTTTTGAAGTTGCCGTACTCCGATTTCCAGATGGTTGTGATTAACGGAATACCACCCTGTGTTGGTTTTACTACATTGGTGAGCACACCATCAACATTACCGGCACCGGCATGATATACATGCAATACGGTAAGACGGAACCATAAACTATACTCATCTTCTTCGCTGACCATAATTCCGAATTTGCCTAAAATACGTTTGGCTTCAGGTACACATGCCGTGCGGATTAAATGTGAGGATGCATAAGCCGACCTGTCAAAATCTTTTCGTTCATCCACGTATTTATCTACACGAAGTCCCCTGTTTACGGCTACGGTTTTCATCAGCTGAAACGGACCAACGGCACCGGCATTTGATTTCCCATGCAAACTGCCCGGACTTTCAATCATCAGAATGGCTTGTGCATACCAGGGGTCCGTATTGTTTTTTGCAAAGGCATCTATTCCTTTACCAATATTGGGAAGCACCAGGTCAAACCGGTAAAAATCGCTTTTTCCGGTAGTCATAAAAATACGGGTATCTGCCGGTAAACTGTATTTGTCACGCAATTGCTGACGGTAAGCTTCTTTTTCTTCATCTGTTTTACGCTCCCATTGAGAAACAGATGCTTTTTCCAGAATCTGCCGCGTACTGGCAACGTTGAGCAGGCATGAGTCCGGCGAAAGGTTCATGATGGTTTTCCAGAAATTAGGCTGGGCCAATGTATCCCATTTCTCAGCAAAAAGCTCAGGCGTTTTAACAAAACGAAGAACACTGGTGTCATTCGCAATCTTCACCTCAATCAGGTGATCTTCATACGTATTCTGTGCAATGAGCGGTGCTGCAAAGAAAAGGGCGGCAATCAAAACTAGTTTTTGCATACAAATCGAATCTGCCAGTTTAAACGTACAGATGCTTTAAAGTTACAGAATCAAATTCAGGATTCAAAGCTACCTGGCTTATTTTATGAGTCAAAAAATGTTAAAAGCAATTCAGATTTAATAAAAAAAGGCCACCCAAAAACCGGGCAGCCCTTAATCAAGCACTAACTAAACATCTCCACCGCACCGTGCGAAAGTAAGAGCGATGGAGAATAACCAACTAAAAATTTATTCTACCACCAGGCGGGTATTTTTTTGCTGTTCACCCACGTTTACCTGGATCAGGTAAACACCTGAATTCATAAGCGCTGTATTTACCGGCAATACAATTTCACCCTCCAGTTCACCGTAATTTTTTTCAGTGATCAAACGGCCGTTAATATCAAAAATGCGCACAATCACGGTTTCGTTTTCTACCTGTCCAACAGCAATGCTGGCATAATCAGCAGCCGGGTTCGGATAAATACGCAGCGTATTGTCTGCGGCCAGTTCATCCATTCCAACTTCGGTCTCAGCATCATTAAATCCGTTGGCAACAGCATCTGACAGTGTTGCAAAACCGGCATTGTCAATATCACCTGAAGGATCAAGCAGCAGCGCAACAATGTTGAGTTGGTTGGTATCCCAGGTTGAAGGTACATCAATGTTAAAATTGATTGTGTGTATTTCACCTGCCGCTACAGACGATGGAAAAGAATTGGGCTGTCCGGCAAAACCCGGTAAAATAATCCGGGCTACGTGATCGTAAACCATTTGCGCAGCAGGCACGGGATTTGGCAATAATTCATAGCCGCCCATTTCACCGCTGCCACCACCGGCATAGGCATTGGATTGTGACCAGCCTGATCCGGTACCGGTAACATCATCTTCCGTTACAACACAAGCCAGGCGGTAATTGCCTGAAATGGCCGATTGAAAATCAGCACTCACTTCAACTTCCAGCAAACCGGTGGTTGAGTTATACTGTGCACCTATTTCTAAAAATGCTTTTGGAGCTACTACAATGCGATCCAGGAAATCAGCCTCAATCGCTGAAGGATCAACTCCCGGCAAACGATCAACCAGCACCGTAGGATATCCGGTAATCAGTGCACCAATGGCTGCATCGTAAGCATCATTGGTCATTGGATCACCATTGTGAACGGCTATCGGGGCAAAGAAACCCGGGTATTTCTGGGTCATCATGTCCATGTAAACCGCTCCGCGCGGGCACCATTGGCACCAGGTTCCGGTACCTTCTTCTGCAACCACAACTTTACCGGTTGCAGGAACAACCGGATCAATCATAACCGTTTTCACATCATCGGTTGCATCACCGTCTGAACCGCCGCTGTTAATATTTGAAATGGTTGCAACCACCGGCAATGAACCAGCTACCAGGCTTATGGTATTGGTAAACGATACATCGTATGTTTCAAGTGATGCAATAGTCACCCCCGTAACATTTTCTACAATCTGGTTACCGTTGTAATCAATGGTTATGTCAAAAGAGTTGATGTCAGTAGTACCCAGGTTACGAATGGTAACACCCGGCTGAACATTGATACCGGCAACTCCGGTCACATTGTTGATTGCAGTAACCGCCCCGTTTAAAGCAGGTAATGCATAGGCTGTGTGGTTAAATGTAAAATCATCCAGGTAAAATCCGCTGAGATTATTACCGCCATTGGCTGAATTAACCGGGAAAATATCAATTGAAGCCAACTGGTTGTTGGTGTTTTGTAAAACACCCTGTGAAACGCCATCAATCAACAATTCCCATTCGTTTGAATTCAGGTTGATATCCAGTGTTAGTGTAAACCAGGTAGCAGTTGGATAGGTGGTTTGAATAAAATTTCCGCTGCCGTCGTCCAGAATCAGATCACCTGTTTGAACCATCTGGCAGTTTAATGACCAAACCTGGCCCAATGTGGTATTGCCCTGAAAATTAAAATAGGCTCCTTTGCCGCTGACAACAAAAATTTTGGTTTCAAACAGAAACTGCCCGGTATTGTATGCACCGCCAAAAGGTACAACTACATCCTGGGGGCCGCCGCCGGAAGTACTTCCAACAAAATAGATAGAATTTGAACCGCTGAATGCATTTGCAGCAGTCACCTGCACATCTTCTGCACCACCTGTCGTTCCGCTCCAGGTTGTCCAGCCACCTGAGTTATTTCCCATATAACTTCCCACGGTATAGCCGTCAAAGTTTTCGTTCATGGTTTGTGCAATCGAACCGGCACTAAAAGATCCGATAAGGCCAAAGAGATAAATTTTTTTCATGGAGTTAGTTTTTAAACCGGTAGTAAAGATAAAGAAATCAACTCCTCAGACGGCTGTCAGATTCCGCTAAAATTGAATTCCTACCGTTTCAGGAACTGGGTGAGTTTGGACAGCGGTTTGCGAATAAACGTAAAGACACCGGGCTTCAGATTATTCATTTTCCAGGCCAGCCGGTCTTCTTTGTTTGCGCGGATACGGTTTTTTACCGATGCATTACTTTTTCCACCGGCCCGCATGTGAATGGTAACTTCAGGCAGGTAGTCAATTTTTATTTTATGACCGTGAATAAAACGCAGCATCAATTCATAATCAGCAGCAGACTTTAGTTTGTCTGTAAACACACCGTATTTTTCATACACCGTTTTTCGTACAAAAAAAGTGGGGTGTGGCGGCATCCAGCCTTTTAGAAAATCACCTTCTTTATACAAACCCGATTTCCAGGTGCGCACAATGCGGGTGGTATCATTGGGTGAAACATAAACCAGGTCAGCATAAACGCCTTCAATTTCCGGCTGAAAAAGAGAGGCAATTTTTGAAAGTACATGCTCACCGGCATAAAAATCATCTGAATTAAGTATGCCTATTACATCTCCGGTAGCTAACCTGATGCCTTTATTCATAGCATCGTAAAGGCCTTTGTCTTTTTCAGAAATAAATTTCGAAATACGGTTTCCGTAAGATTGAACAATGGCTACCGTATCATCTTTTGACTGACCGTCTATGATTATAAACTCCACATCTTTGTAACTCTGATTGAGTACAGATTCAATGGTGTCCCGAATGGTTGAAGCTGAATTATAGGAAACGGTAATTACAGATAGTTTCATGACGCCGGATCATTTAGCCTGAATTTCACGGGAACGAATTTTGACAGCCGGGTTTCCCTGGTAAATAGCATACGCCTCCAGGTTTGTAGTAGCAACCGAACCTGCTGTGAGAATGGCATGCGAGTAACAGGTGATCCTGGGGGTGACAATTGCTTTAGCACCAATCCACACACCTTCTTCAAGCCGTATATCGCCTACAATCAAATCAAATTTTTCTCTTTTATAATTGTGATTGCCACACAGTAAAAGTGCCCCCTGTGAAATGCAGGCATGTGCTCCAATGGTTACTTTACCCAGGTTATCGATCCACACATTTTCACCTATCCAGGCGTAATCTCCTATTTCAAGTTTCCACGGATATTTTACGTTTACAGAAGGTTTTATGACAACTCCTTTCCCGATTTTTGCGCCAAACAAACGAAGCACTGTTTTCTTAAGTCCGCTGAAAGGGTTCCACGGATTTAGCAGAAAAAACACATTAAAAAAGTACCACACAGCCCTTTTAACAGGATTTCCGGGATTATACCAGGCGTTGTCGTATTTGGATAAATCAGTTTTCATTGCTCAAATAACTGCCGGTTTGCATTCAAAACACTTTCGTCACAAATGCGTTCTGAAAAGTAATGATAACTTGTGCGCACCATGGTAAGATACGTTGAAAAATCAATATCAATAGCCTCTTGCATAGCATTTATAAGGTTCTGCGGATCTGAAATATCGACATCCCAGCCCAGGTCTTTTACCCGCAGATTTTTCCACGGTGTATTTTTACTGATAATAACCGGACACCCGTTGGCCCATGCTTCGACAATAGCGTGACCGTAATTTTCATGTTTCGTAGGCAATACCATGTAATCAGCATTCATCAAAACATCGGGTACTTCAGACGGATTTAAAACACCTTTGTATTCTACCTTAATGTTACCGTACGTTTTTATTTCGTCTTTAAACGAATCAAAATATTCCCGGTTTTCAATGTTCCCATAAATATCAAAGGTAACAGGCATGGTGCTTTTTACCTGGGCCACGCTGCGGATGGCAAGATCCAGGTTTTTATTACCCGCAATACGCCCCAGGAAAACAAAACGACAGGTGCCTGTTTTTTTCCGGTTCAGAATTTCATCCAGCGCTTTTGTTTGTGTGATGGGAATATTCTGTGCGACAAAAATACGTGCCCTTTTTCCAAACACTTTTCGTATTTGCTCTTCTTCGTTTGAAGTAGAAGCATGCCAGGTTACCCGGCGGTAGAAAAAGGAAATTTTTGCCAGAAAAAGAAAGAGGCCTTTTTTGCCTTTTTTAATTTCAAGGGCACCCTGTGCCAGCATTCCTCTTGGAGCCAGAATCACTTTCATGCGTTTACGGTTGGCCAAAAAAAGCGGAGCAATGGTAAACAATCTTGAAAAAAGGGAATTCAGGTACAACACATCTGGATTTATTTCCAGAATATTTCCACGGACAGATGCTGTTGTAAGTGCCTGTTTGTTCATGTATTTAACCAAAACACCGTCGCGGTCATGCCACTGATTTTGCTCAACACCCGGGTAAGGAGTTGTTTCACCTAAATCATAAACACTGGTGAGAATGTAAATTTCGTAATCATGTTTCAGTGCGTTTACCATATTGGCAACAGAGCGTATTGGTCCACCGGCTTTGAATCCCGGTTCATACCAATCAATACAAACCAATATCCGCTTTTTTCTATCTGACATTATTTTCTTTCATCCAATTTGACAATACAACCAATGGCCAAATGCGTGACCAGGTTATGTTTTTATCACCGGCAAAAAATGCATGTCCTATTTTTCCAAGTTCGTCTGCCTGAAAATAGCCGGTATCTTTAAGTGTATTTATATGCGTTTCACAAAATTGCCTTAACTCATTTTTCATCCACACTTCATAGGGCAGTACAAAACCCATTTTCGGACGGTTATAAATTTCTTCAGGCAATAAATCAGCAAACGAATCAACTAATAATTTTTTGGGGCTGACCGGATTTTTGAAACGATCATCAATGGTTAATACCAGTTCAACCAGCTCATGATCCAGGAACGGGACTCTCACCTCAAGCCCATGTGCCATTGACATCTGATCAGCGTCACGCAGCAGCACATTCTGCATATAGGTTGACATTTCTGCAATGGATATTTTGCTCAGCAGCGGCAATGAATATCCGGCTTTTTTGTAGCCCACCTGCTCACGCGTTATTTCAAAAACACGGTTAGGGCTAAGTTTTGGAAAATTCACCAGCCTGATGATTTGCTGATCCATAAACACCTGCCGGTAATACTGGTAAATATCTTCTACATCAAATTCTTCAAGAGACATTAAGGCACTTATTTTTGACGAAGCTACGGTGCCATTTACTTTATTATACAAACGGGCAAAAGGTCTTCTGGCGTAAGCCGGAAAACTGCGCAGCCATTTTTTTTGCTGAAGTGCCGGCAGCTGCTTAAAAATAGAATAGCCGCCAAAAAGTTCATCTCCGCCCAGGCCTGACAAAGCCATTTTTACCCCTGCTTCACGCGTCTTTTTTGAAACCACATAGGTATTGAGGCCATCACCGCCGGGATGATCCATAAACGAAAGCGCTTCAGGAATCAGGTCTCTGAAATCTGTCACACTCAGTTCCAGTTCGTGATGATTGGTTTTATATTTTTCAGCAATCAGCCGCGCGTATTTTTTTTCAGAAAACTGATCTTCTTTGAAAACCACTGAAAAGGTATCTGCTTTCTGATCACGGACACGTGACATCAGCGCAACCAGCAATGAACTGTCAATGCCGCCTGATAGAAAAGCACCAAACGGAACATCAGCCACCAGCTGCATTTCTACGGATCTTGACAACTGATCACAGACTGCCTTTTGTGCCTGTTCCATTGAACCGGGCCGTGTTGCTTTTGCCTGCGTCAATGACCAGTATTCTTTAAACACCGCACCATCATCTTCATTCACTTTCAGAAAATGGCCCGGCATCAGAACGTGAATATCTTCCACAATCGTTCCGGGAGCATGAACTGTCTGATAACGCAGGTAATCAACCAGGCCTGATTTTGAAATATGCCACGCAGAACGTTTTGTAGACAGTATTGATTTAAGCGATGATGAAAAAACCAACACGTCATTTGACAAAAAATAATACAGTGGTTTTACCCCCAGCCGGTCACGCCCGATAAAAAGTTCCTGCCGGGTTTTATTCCAGACTGCAAATGCAAAAATGCCGTTAAATGCCCTGAGTGCGTGTTCACCCCATTTTTGAAAAGCAGCCAGCACAACTTCTGTGTCAGAATTGGTTTTGAACGGATAATCTGCCAGTTGTTCTTTGAGTGATTTATAATTGTAAAGTTCGCCGTTGAAAACAATAACCAGGTTTCCGTCAGCAGATTTCAGGGGTTGATTGGCTGCTTCACTGATATCAATGATGGAGAGCCGGCGATGCCCCAGTTGAATAACCGGTTCTTCATACACGCCTTCTGCATCCGGTCCGCGATGCGCCAGCATTTTATTCATCAGCTCCAGTTCACCGGGTCGTTTATCGGACTTGGAAAAATGAAAAATTCCGTTAATGCCGCACATTAGTCAAGATGCATTTGTTTTCTGAAATCGGGGTGTGTAATCATCCGCCGGATTCCCTCTTCAATTGAAATCAAATCGCGTTGTAAAATCATTCGCATTTTTGAGTTATCAGGCTGCCGGCGGGTCATGTCACCGTCTTTGAGCGGTGGCAGAAAAACAATTTTTGATTTGCTTTCAGTAAGCCGTATGATAATTTTGGCCAGATCCAGAATGGTTACAATTACATCTCCCCCTATGTTCACCACATCGTTAATAAACAAATTCTGATTCAATGCGGTTACGGTAGCCTCAATATTGTCTTCAACATAACAAAATGTGCGTGACTGGCTGCCATCGCCGTAAATGGTTATGTCTTCATTTTTCAATGCCCGGGCCAGGAATTTACTCATCACAAAATCAGTTGTCTGATTGGGTCCATAGGTATTGAAAAAACGAAAAACCGTATAGTTGAGATTATACTCCTGATAATAGGAGCGGCAAAAGGCTTCACCCACATTCTTAACTACGGCATAAGGCACCCTGGAATTAAGCGGCGTGGTTTCTTCATTTTGAGGAATGCTTACCGGTTCACCGTATACTTCACTGGAACTGGAGAAAAAAAAGCGTTTTACACCGGTGTTCTTGGAAAGCGTAAGCATGTTGCGAATGCCCTCAATATCTTCAAGCACCATAATTGGATTTTCCTGTGTCCGTTTTACACCAACCACTGCCGCATAATGAAAAACAAAATCAAAGCGGTTTGATATCATTATTTCAGACATTTCCTGCCGGTTGTTTGAATCTGCTTTAATAAAACGCAAATTGGCGTCCGACAGGTTCAGTTTGGAAATACTGCCGGTTGACAGGTTATCAACTACGGTTACCTCTGTATCTCTTGTTTCAAGGAGCTTTGCTGTAAGTGCACTTCCAATATTTCCGGCCCCTCCTGTAACTAAAATTTTTCTCATAGGTTCTATTCATTCCCGGCGCATAAAACGCCCCTTAAGCCTTTAATACGTAAAGCTAAGCAGAATGATACCAATAATTCACAATTAAAAAAAGAACTTTTGATTTTTGACTCAAAACTTGCTTGTTTTAGGCAAAATCCGTACTTTTAGATCATTGAATAAATCGTTTTAAATAGGCTAGATTGAGCAACTAACCGTTTGAGTAGCGAACCTTTTACGGGTTATGTCTGCCCGGACAGAACGATTTTTTTTGAATTAAACAAAAAATAAACAGAATAGTTATTTTTGCCATACCCAAAACAAACCCACTACAATGAGCACTTTTCTGGGAATAGACATCGGAGGGACTAACATTGCTTACGGTATCGTAAATGATGATTTTGGTTTCAGATACCAATCGTCTCTCAAAACAAAATCAGTTGAGACAGCTGATGCATTGGCTGATCTCATTTTCAATGACATCAGGGATAATTACAAAGGATCTATAGACGGCATTGGCATTGGCGCGCCAAGCGTTAATTGCCTGACACAGCAAATTGAATTTGCACCCAATCTTCAAAAATGGGGTGACATTATTCCCTTAAAAACCATTTTTGAAGAACGTTTTAAGCGGGAAGTAACACTGGTGAATGATGCAAACGCCGCAGCCATTGGTGAAAAACACTTTGGTGATGCCGGTGATCTGCAAAATTTTGCCGTTATTACATTGGGTACAGGTATAGGCATGGGCATATTCGTCGACGGACGCCTTTATACCGGAGACAATGGAATGGCCGGCGAACTTGGCCATATTGTGGTGCGGTTTGACGGGCGTGAGTGTAAATGCGGTAATTCAGGCTGCCTGGAAACATACATTGGTAAAAAAGGCATTATTCGCACAGCAAAAGAAAAACTGGAGTTCAGCAGCGGCGGATCTATATTGCATGAAATTTCTCCAAGCGCCATAACCCCGCTTGAAATTTTCAAAGCCGCCAAAAAAGAAGACCCGGTTGCACTGGAGGTTGTTGATCTTGTTGCGCGTGACCTGGGTTATTCCATTGCACTGCTGGTTAATTTGTTTGATTTTCAAAATGTATACCTTGCCGGCGGAGTTGCAAAAAGCGGAAACATGCTGCGCAAAAAAACCGAAAAATACATGAAGCAATACACGCTGCCCAACACGCGTGATAAAGTAAAACTGAAGATTTCAGAAATCAATGATAAACACGGATCTGTTTTGGGTGCTGCTGCGGCCATTCGTGAAAAAATGTCTTTTGCCTTAAAATAATAACCCGTTCATGAAAAGAGGTACCAGCCTGCTCGTCACTGTTTTTCTTTTCAGCAAACTGGCCGTTGCCCAATCCCTTTCAGGCAGTGTAAATCCATTTATCGGAACAGGAGGACACGGACACACCTACCCCGGTGTAAGTGCTCCATTTGGCATGATTCAGCTTTCACCCGATACCCGCACCGAAGGCTGGGACGGATGTGGCGGATACCATTATTCAGATTCTGTCATCTACGGGTTCACCCATACACACCTCAGCGGAACCGGTGTTTCAGATTACGGTGATTTATTAATTATGCCGTTTACCGGTGATGATAAATGGGAAAATGCCGGTGAATCTGCTACATCAGATGCAGGCGGCTATGGTTCTAAATTCAGTCACTCGCTCGAATCAGCACATGCCGGATACTATGCTGTTCACCTCGCTGACTATGACATCCATGCAGAACTTACCACCACAACACGCTGCGGTTTTCACAAATACACCTATCCGCAAGGTGAGAACCGGAAAATTATTATTGACCTTGAACACCGTGATAAACTGCTTGACTCTGACCTCATGTTTCTGAATGACTCAACCCTTGTTGGCAAACGAATTTCAGAAGCCTGGGCTGAAAACCAACACTTTTACTTCACCCTGAAATTTTCTGAACCACCGCTTGAACGCCGGTTTAAAAAAGATAAAAACGGCAAAGCCACCAAACTCATTCTTGATTTTGGAAATGCATCGTCATCGCTTTTTATAAAAGCAGGTATTTCATTTGTAGATATTAACGGTGCAAAAAAAAACCTGGCTATTGAAATGCCTCACTGGAATTTTGACGCTTACCTGCAGGCCAATGAAACCAGTTGGAACGATGAGTTGGGAAAAATAACCGTTACTGGTGCCAATGCTGACGAAACGGCCATTTTCTATACGGCCCTGTATCATTCATTTCTGAATCCAAACACCTTTTCAGACTGTGACGGAAGATACCGCGGAATGGACGATGAAATTCACGCCAACGACCGGCACCCGGTCTACACCGTTTTTTCACTGTGGGACACCTTTCGCTCTACCCACCCGCTTTTTACACTGACCCAGCAAAAACGAACCGAAGATATCATTACCACCTTTTTAAATGATTTTCTGCAGGGTGGAAAATTACCGGTTTGGGAACTGGCTGCCAATGAAACCAATTGCATGATTGGGTATCACGCTGTTTCAGTTATTGCAGATGCGTATGTAAAAGGAATCCGGGGCTTTAATCACAAACTGGCGTTGCAGGCCATGGTTCACAGTGCCATGCAAAACAACCTGGGTCTGGCCGATTACCGAAAACAGGGATACATCTCGTCAGAAAATGAATCTGAATCGGTTTCCAAAACACTCGAATATGCTTACGACGACTGGTGCATTGCCGTTTTTGCAGATTCACTCGGATACGACTCCCTGGCATCCGTCTTTTACGAGCGGTCACAATTCTATAAAAATCTCTACAACCCCGCTTCTACTTTTATGCAGCCTCGTTTTAACGGCGGCTGGAAAAATAATTTCAGGCCTGATGAAGTCACTTTTGATTACACCGAAGCTAATTCCTGGCAATACTCCATGTTTGTTCCGCACGATGTACACGGGCTGATGGAACTGATGGGCGGAAGGCAGCAGCTTGAAAACTGGCTGGATGATTTATTCACCGCTTCATCTGAAACAACAGGCAGAGAACAGGCCGATATTACCGGGCTCATTGGTCAGTATGCACATGGAAATGAACCCAGCCACCACATGGCTTACCTTTATAATTTTACCAGCAATCCCTGGAAAGGGCAAAAGTATATCAACCAGATTTTAACGACCCTTTATTTCAATGATCCAGATGGCTTAAGCGGCAATGAAGACTGCGGTCAAATGTCATCGTGGTATGTGCTGAGCGCCATGGGCATTTATTCTTTTGCACCGGGGAGTGACCTGTACCTGCTGGGCACCCCGCTTCATGAAAAATTTGTGCTCACCCTTGAAAACGGAAATTCATTTACCATTGAAGCACTGAACCACGGCGGTGCAAATATTTACACCAAACGCGTGTTGTTAAATGGTCAGGTGCTGGACCGCAATTACATTCACCATCGTGAAATTATGGCCGGCGGAACACTGACGTTTGAAATGACCGCTGCTGAAGAACCTTATTTTGGAAATCCGCCTTTTTTAAAAGTCAAAGAAAATCCACTCACCCCGTCACCCTATTTTGAAGATGCCTCCATGTCTTTTTACGGCAAGAAAAAAGTGGTGATTAAAAATGCTGCTGCATACACCACCATTCATTATACGACAGACGGGTCAATACCAACACAAAATTCACCGGTGTATTCAAAGCCGGTAAAAATTAAAAAATCTACCACCGTTCAGGCAAAAGCGTTCGGTAAATTTAATCCCAGTTACCTGGTTATTTCTACTTACAGCAAAATGAATGCGAGCTGGAAACTAACCTATCAAACGCCTTACGACAACCAATATTCCGGCGGTGGAGAACGCGCGCTGATTGATGGTATTTATGGCAGCTCTGATTTTAGAACCGGCGCATGGCAGGGTTATTCAGGAACCGACCTTGATCTTTGCATTGATTTCAGAAAAAAAAGAGAAATACACAAAATTTCTGTCAGCGTTTTACAAGACATCAAATCCTGGATCTGGTACCCGGGTGAAGTACATTTTATGATTTCAAAAAATGGCAGGGAATGGTTTACTGCCGGTATTGTAAAAAATGAATTTCCGGCAGATAAATATGGTGCGTTCACGCAAAAAATCTCCCTGAAAAAAGATATAACCACCCGGTATCTTCGAATTGTTTGCAAAAATGCAGGACCCGTTCCGGCGTGGCATCCGGGAGCCGGAAACAAATCATGGCTGTTTGCAGATGAAGTCAGCGTTGAATAATGAATTACGACGCCTTTAGTTTTTTCCCGACATTTATCAGGTAAACTGCTGACCTAAGTTCCTTTTGCCGGTTTTGTGTTTACTTAGCTTTGCAGGAATATGTCTCAGAACCATTTTATACTCATTACACTCCTTTTTATTTCGTGCGGAAGTAAAAAGGAAACCACTACCCCGGTTTTTCAAAATATAACAGAGTCCATTTATGCATCAGGCATTGTAAAAAGTAAAGGACAATATGAGGTTTACCCCAATGTTTCAGGAATCATTGATGCCATTTATGTGCATGAAGGCGATTCTGTTAAAACCGGTGATCCCATTCTCAAAATTTACAACCAGGTGCAGGAACTGAATAAGGAGAATGCTGAACTTTCAGCGGCTTATTCAGATTATACCTCAAACATTGGAAAATTAAACGATGCCAAACTGGCCATTGACCTGGCCCGGAACAAAATGGAAAATGATTCCCTGCTTTATGTACGGCAGCAAAATCTGAAAGATCAGGAACTGGGATCACAAATAGAATTTGAACAAAGCCAGCTGAACTATCACAATTCCAAAAATGCATTCTATTCAGCCCAGGTTCGCTACAATGATTTGAAAAGACAGATTGATTTTAACGATGCCCAGTCTAAAAAGAATGTACAGATTTCATCAGCCATAACCACTGACCTCACAGTGTACAGCAAAATAAACGGCGTCATCTATGACCTGAACAAAGTGGTTGGCGAAATGGTTAATACACAAACCGTGCTTGCCGTAATTGGTGATGCAACTGTATTTGAACTGGAAATGGAGGTAGCTGAAAATGATATTCTGAAAGTAAAAACCGGGCAGCAGGTTTTTGTAACGCTGGACAGCTACCGCGATCAGTCTTTTGAAGGAATTATTACCGGAATTGACCCCATGATGAACCAGGGAACAAAAACATTTACCGTAAAAGCATCCTTTGTAAAGCAACCTGAAATTCTTTTTCCCAATATGAATTTTGAAGCCAACATTATTATTCAAACCAAAGAAAAGGCACTTTTGATTCCACGCAATTACCTGGTGAATGATTCACTGGTGATACAGTCAAATGGTGATACCACTGTCGTAAAAACAGGACTCAGGGATTTTAAAATGGTTGAAATTCTCTCAGGAATTTCAGAGAATGATGCGCTTTTAAAACCAGGCAAATGAATCTGAAATTACTCTTTGGTGTAGCCCGGTCGCTTTTGTTTGCGCGTTGGAAACAAACGCTGGTTGCTGCTTTTGGAGTCACCTTCAGTATTACCATGTTTATAGGTTTGCTGAGTTTTATGTCCGGGTTGAACAACCTGCTTGACAACCTTATCATTAACCGGACACCCCATATACGGCTTTACAAAGAGCTTCTTCCGTCAGACACACAACCGGTTGATTTATCAGCCAGTTACAACGATCATTATAATTTTGTACGCTCGGTGCGGCCCAAAAATGATCGTCCCGAAATTCAGAACAGTTTTGCTGTACTGAATGCGCTTGCTGCTGACAAACGCGTTTTAGGAGCCGCCCCCAAAGTTACCACCCAGGTATTCTACAATGTGGGACAGGTAAACCTTACAGGACTTATTAACGGTATTGATGTGGATGCTGAAAACCGGTTATTTGCTTTCAGCGAATATGTCACTTCAGGAAATTTTATGGACCTGAAAAACATTCCCAACAGCATCATACTTGGAAAAGCCGGCGCCGAAAAAATGATGGCAGAAATTGGTGATGTTATCCAGGTAACTACACCGTCGGGTGACCGCGTTCCGCTAAAAGTGGTGGGTTATTTTGAATCAGGAATTCAGGAGCTGGACAAGGTACAGAGTTACGCATCCATTTCAACCTGCCAGCGACTGCTGGGAGAAAGCTCAGCTTACATTACCGATATACAGATCAAACTGCACGACATTAACCTGGCGCCTGAACTGGCCAAAGAATATCATACCTTATTTGGAGCAGAAGCCGTTGACATTCAAACCGCCAACGCACAATTTGAAACAGGCAGTTCAATCCGTACCCTGATTTCATACGCAGTAGGCATTACACTGCTCATTGTGGCCGGCTTTGGCATTTACAACATTCTCAACATGATGATTTATGAAAAAATGGATTCCATTGCCATTTTGAAAGCCACCGGTTTCTCAGGGTCAGACGTTAACCGCATTTTTATTCTCATTGCGCTGAGCATTGGTATTTTTGGCGGACTGCTCGGGCTCCTGTTCGGGTTTGGTCTTTCTGCACTGATAGACAATATTCCGTTTGATACAGCCGCCCTTCCAAACATCACCACCTACCCTATTTCATACAATCCCAAATACTACCTTATCGGTGGTGTTTTTTCAATTATTACCACTTACCTGGCCGGCTATTTTCCTTCACGCAAAGCAAGTAAAATAGATCCTGTCATTATAATTCGCGGAAAATAATGACGAAAATATTAGAGGCCCATAAAATCACCAAGTTCTTTCATGATCCTGTTAAAATACAGGTTCTGCGCGACGTATCGTTTTCAGTAGAAAAAGGTGAATTTGCTTCAATTATTGGAAAATCAGGCTGCGGCAAATCTACCTTGCTCTACATACTTTCAACCATGGATACCGATTATGACGGCGACCTGTACATTGATGGAGTCATGATGCGTAACAAAAAAGAAAAGGACCTGGCGCGGGTGCGGAATGAAAAGATTGGTTTTGTTTTTCAGTTCCATTACCTGCTCAATGAATTTTCAGTTGTTCGCAATGTTATGCTGCCGGGTATTAAACTTGGAAAATACAGTGAAGAAGAGACCGAACACCGCGCCATGGAAAAACTGAAAGTACTTGGCATTGCCGGTGAAGCGCTGAAAAAACCAAACCAGCTTTCAGGCGGACAAAAACAACGCGTCGCTATTGCCCGTGCGCTCATCAATGATCCGGTAATTATTATGGGAGATGAACCTACCGGAAACCTGGACAAAAAAAACAGTGAAATTGTATTTGACATTTTCAAAGAACTTTCTGAAGTCTATAACCAGTCCCTGCTTATTGTAACACACGATACTGAATTTGCGGCCCGTACCAACCGGGTTATTGAAATGGAAGACGGGGCTATTATACGAATGCAGGCCCGGTGAATCAGTCCTGCCACACCAATTCAAAACCATGCCTGACCCAATTAACTGAATAATTACCTATTTTTACGACATTTGCCCGATTGTTCATTCGAACATTTATAGAAAAATGACTCTGGATAAATTTCTACCGGCCTCTTTTGACTGGAGTACCGTGCCCATTGAAAAGGCACCGGGCATGCGGGGTATGTCACTAACCAAAAAGAAAACAATTGCCAATGTAACGGTACGCAGGGTTGAATATACGGCTGAATATGTGGAAGATCACTGGTGTGACAAAGGGCACGTTATCTTTGTGCTCGAAGGTCAGTTGATTATTGAACACAAGGGCGGTACCATTCACTCACTTCATGCAGGCATGGTTTATATGGTAGGTGATGATTCAAGAGCACATAAGGCAAAGTCAAAAAACGGCGCTGTTGTTTTTATTGTTGATTAACAACAGTCCTGCAAAAAAATTATAACTTCTTCTGACATGAAACCAGTTTTCCAACACACCCTATTTATCATTTACGTGGCTGATCAAAACATAAGCCGTAATTTTTACACGGCCCTGCTTCAGACAAGCCCTACCCTGGATGTGCCGGGAATGACTGAATTCACCCTTTCTGATACCTGCAAACTGGGCCTTATGCCCAACCGCGGAATTGCCAAAATTCTGGGCAGTCACTTACCCCACCCGGATACCGGAACCGGAATACCGCGCTGCGAAATATACCTGACTGTTGCCGATATACAGGCTGTTTTTGAACATGCCGTTGCATGCGGTGCAAAAATTATATCAGCACCTGAAAACCGTGATTGGGGTCATTGTGTCTGTTACCTGACTGACCCAGACGGACACGTCATTGCCTTTGCCCGGGAAATTCAATAGCTTTCGTATCTTTAACCAAAGCGTATACCATGCATCAAGGTCTGAACAGTACTGAAGCTGAAGCAAAACTTGCAACCCATGGATACAATGAACTTCCGGCTTCAGGTCCTCGCAACATCTGGCAGGTAGCATTTCAGGTAGTAAAGGAGCCTATGTTTATACTGCTGATCAGTTGCGGTTCACTTTACATGGTATTAGGTAATTACCAGGAGGGCATTGTTCTTTTATCTACCATTTTCATCATTATTATCATTACGTTTTTGCAGTACAACAAAACGGAAAAAGCCCTGGATGCTTTAAAAAAACTTTCTTCACCCCGTGTGCTGGTAATCAGGGACGGGCAGCAGGTGCGCATCCCGGGGCGTAATGTGGTACCGGGTGATCTGCTCATTTTAAGTGAAGGTGACCGCATTCCGGCAGATGCTGAAATTATTGAGTCGGTGAATCTGTCAGTCGATGAGTCCTTGCTCACCGGAGAATCATTACCCGTTTTCAAAGAGGCAGAAAAAGTAAACCGGATTTTCAGCGGTACGCTGGTAGTTCAAGGCACCGGTCTGGCAAAAGTACTCACCACCGGCGTTAATGCCCAGTTGGGAAAAATTGCTGTTTCACTCAAAGGGGTTGAAGAAGATCAGACCAGGCTGCAGGTTGAAATGAAATTATTTATTCGTCGTATTGCCATTAGCAGCATCCTTATTTGCATTGGTATTGTACTTGCATTTTATTTCACGCGCGGAAATTTTCTGCAATCGGTTTTAAACGGACTGTCTGCTGCCATGGCTATTCTGCCGGAAGAGTTTCCGGTGGTGTTGACCGTATTCCTGGCGCTGGGAGCCTGGCGCTTATCCAGGCAGCAGGTGCTTACCCGCAAACCATCCGCTATTGAATCACTTGGGTCAGCCACGGTTTTATGCAGCGATAAAACCGGCACCATTACACAAAACAAAATGGAAGTGGCTGCACTCTATAACGGGAAAACAACCTTGGAAAAAACGGCATTTTCAAAAGACCAGACAGCTGTGAGTGATCTGATTTTGTTTGCGCGTTCAGCCTCCCGGTCTGATGCAACAGATCCCATGGAAAAAGCAATTCAGGCACTTGGACCAGACCATCTGAAAACCGGAAAACTGATTCGCGAATACGCATTGCACAAAGATCTTTTAGCCATGACGCGTGTGGTTGAAACAGATGCACCAGCCGATCGTATCATTGCCTGCAAAGGCGCTCCGGAAACAATTCTGAACCTTTGTAATTTAAACGATCACGAAGTCCAAACGCACCTTGATGCAATCAGGCAACTTGCTGAAAAGGGATACCGTATTCTGGGCGTAGCATCGGGTTCATGGAACGGGCATGCGTTACCTGAAGACCAGACTGATTTTGCGTTCACGTTTTTGGGATTTCTGGCGTTGGAAGATCCTATCAGGCCTGAAGTACCAAGCGCAATTCGTGAGTGCCGTGAAGCCGGTATAAAAGTAATTATGATTACCGGTGATTATCCGGCAACCGCACGTACTATTGCCATACAGGCCGGGTTTCCGGATACGCTGCAGGTAATGACCGGTGCTGACCTCAATGAACTGAACGATACTGAATTAATTGCCCGCATTGAAAAAATTGACGTGTTTGCGCGCGTGATACCCGATCAAAAACTGCGCATTGTTCAGGCACTTAAAGCCAACGGTGAAATTGTTGCCATGACCGGTGACGGCGTAAACGATGCTCCTGCACTAAAAGCGGCGAACATTGGTATTGCCATGGGAAACAAAGGAACCGATGTTGCCCGTGAAGCTTCTTCACTGGTGCTGCTGGACGATAATTTTGCATCCATTGTTGCGGCCATTCGTTCAGGCCGTAAAATTTTTGATAACCTGCAAAAAGCCATGTCGTATATTCTGGCTATTCACATTCCAATTATTGGCATGACGCTGATTCCGGCATTTATACCTTCACTGCCTGTTTTACTTTTGCCATTGCACATTGTTTTTATGGAGTTGATTATTGATCCGGTTTGCTCTGTTGCATTTGAATCTGAGCAGGAAGAGCGGGGAATTATGCAGCGTCCGCCCCGCAATCCCAATCACCATTTTTTTGGTATGCGGCAAATATCCGGCAGCCTTTTTCAGGGATTTTTAATATTTGCCATGGTGATGGCCGTTTATTTTTTGTCTATTCACGAAGGACATACAGAAGGCGAAGTAAGAGCCATTGCTTTTTCATCTCTGATCATTGGCAACGTTTTTCTGATTCTGACCAATCTTTCAAAAACACGCAGTTTTTTGGCCGTTATTCGTGAAAGAAACCGGCCTGCCATGCTGATTCTCACAGCTGCCTCTGTCCTGCTCATTCTTACCATTACAATTCCAGCGCTGCTGCACCTGTTTAATTTTGAGTATCCCGGGTTCAGCCATTTTATTCCGGCAGTAACGGGTGCATTACTTGTTCTCACCATTGTGGAATTAATTAAATTCAACCGGAACCGTAAAATTCAGAAACGCATTTCTTTAAAACCGTAACTTCCATGAGCACTACTCCAATTTCTGCCAGCCAGGCCATTCAGCAGCTAAAAAACGGAAGCCGCATTTTTATTCACGGAAGTGCGGCCACTCCGGCACACCTGCTAAAATTACTTTTTGCACGAACCGGTGATCTCAAAAATGTCGAGCTGGTTAGCATCACAACCCTGGGCAAAGACATTTTCAACGTACCTGATTTTGGCCGGAGCTTTTTTATGAACTCGTTCTTTGTTTCAGACAATGTACGGGCGTTGATCAATGGAAATGACGGCGAATACGTACCGGTTTTTCTGAGCGAAATTCACCAGCTTTTTGAACGCAACATTCTGCCGCTGGATGTTGCGCTGATTCATGTATCACCGCCTGACAAACACGGTTATTGCTCCCTGGGCACTTCGGTTGATATTGCCCGGTCGGCCGTTAAACACGCCAAACTGATTATTGCCCAGGTTAATAAACAAATGCCGCGTACACATGGTGATGGTGTTATTCACCGGAACGAAATTCATGCCCTGGTAGAAATTGACGAGGCGCTGCCCGAAGTATCTTATTCCCTGAAAGCAACAGAAGACACTGCCCGAATCGGAAAATTCTGTGCTGAATTAATTGAAGACCGCTCTTGTCTGCAAATGGGAATCGGGGCCATTCCCGATGCTGTTTTGTCAAGCCTTGGCAACCACAAAGACCTGGGAGTACATACCGAGATGTTTTCAGACGGCATTATTCCGCTGGTTGAAAAAGGCATTATTACCAATGCATACAAACACAAACACCCCGGTGAAATTGTTACCGGCTTTGTATCAGGAACACGAAAACTGTATGATTTTGTAGATGACAATCCTGCGGTGCGGTTTCTGGATATTGCGTATGTCAATGATCCGCATGTGATCAAGGCAAATCCAAAAACTGTTGCCATTAATTCAGCTATTGAAATTGATTTAACCGGGCAGGTTTGTGCTGACTCTATTGGAACCTGCCAGTATTCAGGCGTTGGCGGGCAAATGGATTTTATGCGTGGTGCAGCACTTTCACAGGGAGGCAAACCCATTATTGCACTCAATTCCGTTTCTAAAAACGGAGAATCCAAAATTGTTCCGTTTCTCAAACCGGGAGCCGGAGTGGTAACGACCCGTGCGCATGTTCACTATGTTGTTACTGAATTTGGAATAGCTGATTTATTTGGAAAAAATCTGAAACAGCGGGCAGAAGCACTCATTCGTATTGCGCACCCGAATCATCGTGACTGGCTGATACAGGAAACACATAAACGATTTGGAAAATAAAAAACACGAACAGAGAACGAGAAAAGAGGTAAAGGTGCGCTGAAAAACTTAATTTTATCAGGTAAGCCAGACTGTCTGACGTTCTTACTATCAAACCAAAATTATACCCTTTATGAAATCAAAAGCCAGCCTGTTTGAACGCCTTTCCGGTTTTGTAACCCGGCGTGTCGGAAGCACCAGTGCCTTTATGGTAGCCCTTGTTATTGTTATTGCCTGGCTGCTGACAGGTCCGTTCTTTGATTACTCTGACACCTGGCAACTGGTGATAAATACCGGTACTACCATCATTACCTTTTTAATGGTTTTTCTGATTCAGCGCAGTCAGAACAAAGAATCACTGGCCATTCAGATTAAGCTGAATGAACTTATTGCTTCAAGCCAGCGTGCCAGCAACCGCCTCATTGATATTGAAGATCTGACAGAAGAAGAACTGGTAACGCTTGAAAAATACTTTTCTGAATTAGTCAGAATGAGTAAAACGGAAAAAGACATTCATACCTCACACTCTATTGAGGAAGCTAAAACACTGGCTGAACTCAAGCGAAAAATCACTTCTGAAAGCAAAAACTGAAAATACTACTGCTGAAGAAGATAAATACCTCCGCCATAGTCGCGCATAAACAACCAGCACCAATGACACTGGGCTTGCAAAGCTTTGCATAATACGAATTGCATTAATTCAAATGCTAAAGAAATCGTTAAAGGCAATAGAAGGAAAGTCGCGTCAGAATTTTCTGACATTCTTTTATTAGGCATTACAGAACAACTGGTTATGACAATTGTGACAACTTTTCGACAGGCTATTCCGTCATAGTTGATGCAAGCAGATTGTCACATGGAGTTTATTATTATTCCGTTGGTGAGATCAGAGGCCAATTTTCTATTTCAAAATGATTCGATTTTTCTTAATACTGGTTACCATTTTTTCGATGAGTTCTGTCTCAGGACAATGCGATTTAACCTACACCTCTGTTGATCCATTATGCAATGGTGTTTGCGACGGTCAGGCAACACTTTTTCCAACCGGATCTGCACCATTTAGCTATTCATGGTCAACAGGTGATAACACCGAAACGGTAGATAGTCTTTGTGCCGGAACATACACAGTTACTATGATTGATGATCTTGGCTGTTCTGCCTCGGTGTCAATTACCATCACCGAACCTGCTATACCTTTTACCGTTGACGCTTACCTGATAAGTAATTCTTCCGTTTCCGGACCCTGTGAAGGACAAATTGGCTGGACAACTTCAGGCGGGCAACCTGATTATACAATTAACTGGTATGACTGTAATACAATGGATCTCTACACAAACCTGCCGTACTTTTGTGCGGGTGAATATTTCTCGGTTTTCATGGATGATTATGGTTGTATTGATACTTCTGAATGTGTTACCGTGAATGATAATGTGATTGGGTTATCAGAGATGTTTAACTCAAATCCGATACAAGTTTATCCCAATCCTGCCTCCGAAATTATTACTTTAGAAATGGCTGGTTCCGATTTTACCGAACTGTTTATTTATGATTATGATGGGCGAGTTTTTTTGTACCAAAATAATTACAGTGAAGTAATTAATATCTCCGGATTGGCATCCGGGAACTATGTCCTTCGGGTTGTGGCAAATTCATGCGTTCATTTGGTAAAGATTTCGAAACTTTAATCTACTGTTCTGATCAACACGTTATCATATCAAGACAATTTTCATATAATTTGTGAGATAAAACCCTCCCTGGTTGAGTTGTAAATAGCGTTCCCCTTGTCGCATCAGAGCTTGTAAAAAAGCATTATTGGTAGATAATTTCAAACATCCCTTTATTGAGGTCGTTCACGGCAGTCTACCTTCCGACTGTTTAATACAATCTGCTGAAAGGAATTGGTAATCTGAAAAAACTCAGGTATATTGGTAGTATCAAATAGCCGGGGTAAACTGAATAGCAACAGACCAACGGCAGATAATGCAAACCAAACACGAATTTTAAACGAAATGAATTTAGCGGATATATTTAACGATAAAACACTGAAACCAAAAGAGCGGACGGAACAACTCAGTTCATGGCTGATCAAAAATCCGAACAAAACGGATGAATTGATTGACTTTGCCAAAACTGCTAAAGATCCGGTAAAAGCCAGTTGTATTGAGGTTGTAGAATATGCCACCAAAGAAAATCCACAAATCTGTACCACAGCCTGTTTTGATTTTGTGAGTGCAGCACTGGCCGAAAAATCGCCGGCCGTAAAACGGGAAGCCGGCCGTGTTATTGGAAACGTGGCAGCGCGTTTTCCAAAACAACTTGAAAAAGCCTTGACCAACCTGCTGAATAATTCAGAACATGAGGGAACGGTGGTTCGCTGGAGTGCTGCGTTTGCCATTGGCGAAATAATCAAATTAAAAACACCTTTGAACAAAGACCTCATTCCGGTTGCTGAAGCCATTTGTGAGCGGGAGGAAAAAAACAGCATTCAGAAAATATACCTGGCAGCAATTAAAAAAGCTGGTAACTAAAAATTGAAACCGTATTTTTTTGCAAAACCATACCTTATGAAAAAGATGATTTATCCGGCGCTGATTCTTTTGAGCTGCGCCTGTGCAACAGCCCCCAAAGACAGCAGCGGAACACGTTTCCAGGTAACTGATTCACCCGCACCGGCTGATACGGTCTCCGGAGGTTTTCTCGCAGACCCCACTAAAACAGAATCTTCAACCGGTGAAAACCTGGTTTCAGAAGAAGAAGCTACGCTGTACCATTTAATCAGTGCCTACCGATCCGAAAACAACCTGCCGGTAATTCCACTTTCAAAATCATTAACCTTTGTTGCGCAGCAGCACTGCCTCGACCTGTATACCAACAAACCAGACATTGCAGGCCCCGGCTGTAATGCCCACAGCTGGTCTGACCAGGGAAAATGGACTGCCTGCTGCTATACGCCGGATCACAAACAGTCACAATGCATTTGGGATAAACCCAAAGAACTCACCAGTTATACCGGTTATGGTTTTGAAATTGCGTGCGGAAGTTCTGAACCACAATATGCCGATTTTGTAATGTCAGCAACGTATGCCCTGGATTCATGGAAAGCAAGTAAGCTGCACAACAACGTTATTCTGAACAAAGAAAACTGGGACGATCAAAAGTGGGAAGCCATTGGAGTTGGTATTTACAAAGGTTTTGCCTGTGTCTGGTTTGGTACAGAAACTGACCCGGCCGGTGTAATTGATACATCAAAATAAACCCTTGAAATTACCTTAATGCAACCGGTTGTGTAACATAAGTCGCAATTCAGAAAATCAGGTCAGTCTAATTTTGTATCAAAAAAACTGACGTATGAATCTTGAACGCATCATTAACCAACAGAACGCAAAAATCATTGACGTTCGAACTCCTGCTGAATTCCACGGATTTAATGCCCCCGGATCAATCAACATTCCCCTGAATGAAATACCGGACCGGGTTGAAGAACTTAAACAACTGAATGTACCAATTGTCTTATGCTGTGCATCAGGCAACCGCAGCGGACAAGCGCATCATTACCTGACACAACACGGCATTGAATGTTACAATGGCGGTTCATGGCTGGATGTCAATTTCTACCTGGCCAACAAATAACTTAGCGCGAACAAGCAAAACAAGCTGCCGGATTTGTACCTTGCGCCCCAGTTTCAAAAAGAAAATGCGCATGGTTACTCCAGACCTGTTTAATGTTCAGCTTTCCAGCTACCTCTCAAAAACACTTTCACCTGAATGGCTTGACATTGTATACCGTGAAAAATGGTTTAAACTTTTTTTACCGCAGCGCCTGGGAGGTCTGGAACTGAGTTTGCCGGACGGACTTGAACAAATCAGGCTGGCATCATCCATTCACGGCAGCCTGGGCTGGTGTGTAAACCTGGGTAGCGGCGCTGCTTATTTCTACCGCTTTTTCAATACTGAAACAGCAACAAAATTATTCAGCGACCCCAGGGCAGTAATTGCCGGCAGCGGTTTAGCCAATGGCAAAGCAATCCGGAAAGAAAACGGATACCTGGTTTCAGGCAGCTGGGATAAATGCAGCGGCTCAGGCTACGCAACAGCATTTACAGGCAATGCCGTTTTTGAAGACGGTAAAGTACATTCCCTGCTCTTTTTTAAAGACCAGGTTAATGTTTCAGACAACTGGAGCATGTTTGCCATGAAAGCCACTTCTTCGTTCCGGTTTGAAACAGAAAATGTATTTATTCCCGAAGAACAAATTTTTGACATTGGTCTTCTAAAAACAGAAGATGACTATGCTGTTTCAGAAATTCCGTTTGATATTTTTGCACGGTTTTGCATGATTGCATCGTTAATTGGTACGGTTGAATGTTTTGCCAGTCACCTGGAACGGGAATTTCAAACCCGTATCCGCCCGTTTGAAAAAGACGTTCAAAATCTCAAATCAAAACTTGAATCAGATAAATCATCGGTGACTCAACTGGCAGACCGTTACTGGTCACTTGCCAAAAACAAATCCGGTTTTACAGAACATCACCTGCTTAACCTCAAAGCAGGCATTACTTCTATGAGCCGCTCATTGTATGATATGACCTGTGATCTTTTCTATAAAACAGGCATTGAACTGGCAGATGAAAATACACTGACCCACCATGCATTCAGGGATGTATTAATGGCATCGCAACATGGTATGATGAAATAAAACGCAGGGTTCCATGAATTTTGATCATTTTACGATTCGTTTTTCAGCATACTCCCGCCATGAAATTTCTCTTTTGGGTATTTACGGCGCTACATCTGAATGGAGACGTGACTGGTTTATCGGCTTTAAGGCCTTGCTCTAAACCGGTACAGGTATGCAAACTGACAAAAGTCAACCGTACAGCAGGTAAAAAGACAGTTCCAGTCCGTTGCTGAATACCTACCTTGGCTCTGTGAATTCACGTTGAATTTACCAAAACTCAATTCTATGAAGTCTTCTAAGCAACTGGGCATATTTATGGACCACTCGCATGCCAACCTGATGGAATACAAAGGCAAAATTATTGACAGCAGCTCACTGCAAAAACACGGTATTGATCACGGTGACCGCAGAAACTCTGATAAAGGGGAATACCAGATTCAGACCAAAGAAGATACTGAACAAAAAGTGTTTTACAACAAACTGGGTGATGTGATTAAAAACTTTGATGAAGTTGTGTTATTCGGTCCTACCCAGGCTAAAGTTGAATTGCTGAATGCGCTGCGCGCAGATCATCATTTTTCACACGTAAAAATTGAAATCAAAAACTCAGACAAGCTGACTGAAAATCAACAGCACGCGTTTGTGAAAGATTACTTTGAGAAATAAGGCTAACCGGCTATTTCCAGCAGTCCTTCTACCAGGCTATCAAGATCGTTGGTATTGGTATAAACATGCGGTGTTACGCGAATACCATTTACACCCTCCCAGATAATACTGACAGTGTGAATGCCTCGTTTTTCAAACAGTTTGTTTTCAATTTCGCTGGCTTGTAAGCCTTCAATGCCTACCGTTGCAATGGCGCAAGAACCTGCGCCCAGAGGTGTGTAGAATTTGATTTTGGGATGATCCTTTACTTTATTAACCCAATACTGCTGCAAAAATTTCAGCCGTTCAGATTTTCGTTTGATTCCTATTGAATTGTGAAATGAAATTGCACGACCGACTGCCATTTCTGCCGGAAACGACCGTGTACCCAATGCTTCAAATTTTTTGATTTCAGCACTGTCTGGTTTATCGGTTGGAAAAATCGGCCAGATAGCTGCTATTTTTTCTTTTTTTATGTAAAGCATTCCCGTTCCAAAAGGTGCGCACAACCATTTATGCAGGCTGGTTCCGGCGTAATCACAATCCAGGTCTTTGAATGAAAAGTCAAGGTGAGCAAATGAATGCGCGGCATCCAACACTATTTCAATATTTTTTTCATGCGCTTTGGCCGCAATTTTTTTAGCCGGCAAAATCTGCCCGGTCCAGTTAATGATATGCGTAATGTGAATGATTTTAGTTTTGGATGTGATTGCATCGGTAAACAATTTCACCAATGCGTCATCGTCCTCAACCCCCAGTGGAATTGAAATCCAGATCAGTTTAATACCGTCCCTTTTTTCACGCTGCAGCCAGGCATTCCGCATATTGGGATAATCGTAATTGGTCACAATCACTTCATCTCCCTTTTCCAGATTCAATCCAAAAATAATGGTATCCAGTGCCTCTGTTGCGTTACGCTGAATGGCAATTTCTTCAGGCAGACAACCCGCCAGGTCAGCCAGGTTCTGCCGCACGGCTTCACGCCCTTTATCCAGGATGCGCCACATGTAATAAGACGGGCCTTCATTGCACATGCGGTTGTATTGTTCAAAAACATCCTGCACCACTTTGGGCTGCGGGCTCACCCCGCCGTTGTTCAGATTGGTAATGTTACTTGACACCGTGTATGACTGCCTGATCCATTCCCAGTAATCTGCTTCTGAATCAAAATCCTGCAGTGTTTTTGGTTGCATGCCTGCTTCATTTTGCCCGGCAAACAGGCTAAAGTCCAACATAGAAACAGCGCCCAGCGAAAGCCCCGCATTGCGCATAAATTTTCGGCGTGATGTATTCATAGTATTTTTTACCTGGAGGAAAGATACAGAAAAGAAATGAAGGCGAGACCGTGGTTAAAACTCATTTTCTTCTTCTACCGTGCTTTTTGATCACGCCTGTCAAAACCGGAGATAGATGGACAGTCAGGAATATACTCACCGATTCATCTGTTTTACGTAATTTTGATACCTATGACATTTCTCCGTTACCGATTATCTGCAGGTATGCTTTCAACGATAGGCCTCTTGGCTGTTGCATGTACCAATGAAAGTACCACATCGCAAAAAGATCCTATACTGGTTGAGACAGATACCGTTCAGCAAACGGTTGAAGGTACTCAGCTTCATTTTCCGCTGGAACTTACCAATGAAACCATAGACCAGGTGTATGATGAAACACGTGACCAGCCTCTGAGTGCTGAACGAATCAAAAAACTCGGGCTTGAAATGATTGAAAGCACAGAGGGTGGCTGTACCTTTTATGATCTTGGAGAATTAAATTTTTCAACAACCTTTGACACACGCCTGATTCTGTGGACCAGCAGCTGGAGCCAGTGGATGATGTGGCTGGTAACCTACAACGGCGAAAACAAAATGCTTGATTTTACACTGGTACTGGCCGGCGACAACGTGGAATATTACAGTGAAACATTTTCAACCATTACCAAAGAACACATTGAAGTCACCACCATTACTTACGATTATTCCGGTGAAGAAGAAAAAAGTGAAACCGAAAAAACACACCAGACCCTGGATGAAAAAGGATTTTTTCAGTTTGAATAAAAACCTGAATTAACTGCTCCCATTTATTAAAGCGCAAACCAATGTCTATCTCCAAAGAATCTGAACTTGCAGGCATGAAACGTGTCAGCGAGGCCGTTGCCGTTACACTGCGTGAAATGCGTAACTATGCCAAACCAGGTATGTCAGCCAAAGAACTTGATGAATTTGGCGGAAAAATGCTGCGCTCATTTGGCGCTAAATCAGCTCCGTATGTGACCTACAAATTTCCCGGGTGGACCTGTATCAGTGTTAACCACGAGGTAGCACACGGTATCCCGTACAACCATAAAATACTGCAGGAAGGTGACCTTGTTAACGTAGATGTTTCAGCTGAACTGGACGGTTTTTGGTCAGACAACGGTGGCTCATTTGTATTGGGGAAAGATATCCGGAATCATGAACACCTGGTCAACACGTCACGCATTATTCTGAACAAAGCTATCCGCCATATTCGTGACGGCGTGCGTATTTCTGCCATAGGACACCTCATTGAAACTGAAGCTAAAAAATCAGGCTACAACGTCATTAAAAACCTGACCGGTCATGGGGTTGGACGAAGCCTGCACGAAGAACCGCATCACATTCCTAATTACCATGACCATAGGAACCACGGTCGGTTCAGAAAAAATTCGGTGGTGGCCATTGAAACATTTATTTCCACCCGATCAACATTCGCCAATACCCTTTCAGACGGCTGGACCCTGGTTGGAAACCACGGCGGATTTGTAGCGCAGCACGAACATACCATTGTTATTACAGACCATGAACCCCTTATTCTGACCGCATTAAACGAAATCTGAAAATGAGCTAACCCGTATTTATGCGAATATGAAATACAAATTCGTTAACACGAAATTATAGTACCAATAATACCTGCCGAAACTATGGAACTTATTCATGGCGAAATTGCCGACTATCATTTCAGAGCCGATGGCATCCTGGTATCGTATTCCAAAAATCCAAAACGCACCGTTGAGCTGATTGCTGGCAACGTAGCGTTGGTCAAACAAATCACGGGCAACAAACCTGTGCCGCTTTTGATTTATTTGTGTAACTCACCCATGCCTGACAAAGCAACACGCAAATACTCCACCGAACAGCTGCCGGTCATTTACACGGCAATGGCCATGGTTTCCAAACCCGGACTTTCGAGCCTGATTATGCGTGTACTTTTCAAATTGAAAAAACCACCTATTCCTATAAAATCCTTCACCAATGACATTGAAGCGCGTGAATGGCTGAGAAAGTTTGTTTAGAGTGGGGAGATTGTGATTACCCGTTGAAACAGGGTGCAATTGAACAATCTGATCTGAATCACATGAGTTCAGCTATTAAAAACTTCAGGGCATTTAAAAATTCCGGAAGAAATAATCAGGACTATCAGATCAAACTCAGGTTAAATAGTACATCGAAAAAACAGTCCGGATTTTCCTGAAAAACAAATTTTTACTCCTCGGTATTCTATCTCTGTGAGAACTGAAGACCGAAAAACTTTTCAACATTTTCATTTTCTGATCTTTACAAATTTCAAAAAAAGGGACGCTTGTCTCAAAAATGTCCGCGTTGGGAAAGAAAACGGCACGTTGGGAAATGTTGATTACTTGATGGGTTAGGAGGACGTTGAGAGAGTTGATTATTGAGGAAATGGGGTTAGGTTTGAGGTGAACCAATTAACTATTTTAGACTTATGAAAAAAAATTTTGCCATTTTAATATTCGTATCCTCAACTACCTTCGGACAAAGCGGATTTGTTGATGAGAAAAAATTTCAGGACTATATACCAATTTCTCCCATTGAATACAAAGGCATCATTGAAATTTATAGTAGAGACAGTAGTGGGAAAATGCACGTTGATACCTCTTCCATCAAAGTATTATCAGCCTTTAAGGATGGAAAAGAAGAGATTTTAAAATTAATTCCACACTATGGCATGAGCCTAACAATTAAGACAAACACAACAGAAGGCGGCCTTAAGTTTGCAACAAACGCTCTGAGCGCAAAAAAAAACAGTTATGAAATGGTTTTTGATTTTACCGCTTATTCCAGCCAGCCTATTTATGACAACAAAAAACAGATAATTGCAACTGGAAAGCTAGGGGTTACCACCAGACTAAAAGCAAATATTATTACTAAGAGTAAAAATCTGAATCTATCCGACCTCTTCCAAATAGGAATTTACGCAAGTCAAGAAAAACTTACCGGGACGCTAAGTATTGAAATAATTGGTATCTCCTCTCCCGAAATAGTAGCGATGATTCCCGTCCCCGCAGAGTTAAATGTTACAAGCGTTCAGAGTTCTCTCCAATCTTTGGCAGCGATTAAAGCAAAAATTTTTGATGAATCAACTCGTCTACATCCGCAAATTCTAGCCATTCGCCCCGAGACAACAACGAACACAATTCTTGAGATTCTTAACATTTATAAATCCAATCCGAGTAGTGTTGAAGATTTAAAAATGAATATTCAACAACAGCAATTGCAGCAACAACTTTTTTTCAACAATCAACAGCAACAACAAAAGCAATAGTGGAACCCACTCATCTTAAGTGGAAAGTTGAAACAAAAACTATAAAAAAGGGATACTCAAAAATAAAACGAATTAAATAAATGCAATTTCATTATAGATCATAAAAAAATGAATTTCTAGTTACATTGTAGTTAAACACACTAATTCACATCAAATGGCAAAAAAGACCTTGCTTGCAGAAGAATACCCGACGGCTGATCAATGGAAGAAATTGGTTAAGCAATTTTCTCCTGATGCTATTGCACATAAACTATTACTATCGAGTGTTCCATATGTATTCAGAGAGGAGCCTTTGAAATTTGCCCTGTTCAAAAAAACAATAGCTGACGCGTTTGAAGTTGCTCCAACTGATGTGTTTATTGTTGGAAGTGGGCTTGCTGGTAGAAGTCTTAAGGGTCATGATATCGAAAAACTATATTCTTCCGAAAGTGATATTGATACGTTGATCATTTCCGAACATTTATTTGCAAAATATGTAATGAAGTCCTTTGAATGGGTTAAGGAAGTAACATCTCCGGACTATGACGAAAATGACAACTTCAAAGTTGCTAAATTGAATGATGAACAAACAACACAAATTGGTCGGTTATCCCTGAATGCGTGTAAGGGAATATGGAGGCCTGACAGCTTACCATCAGAAGCTAAGGCTCGTGAAGAGTTTTTTGCAAAATTTTCTGATGTATCTCTGAAAACACTAGGGTTACAGTTATCGGAAGATACCGTATCAAAAGTAAATGGGCGAATAGCTCGGTCGTTTGATGATGCAGTTAAAGACTTATCAAGTAGTTTATATAGACTAAAAAAAGAATTTGAGGATATCGAACGTAAAGCTAATACAGGAAATACAAATAATGTTAAGCCAAAATCTGTAAATAGTTCGCCACAAAACTCTTGAAAAAAGACTGCACAACGACCTGTTCACGCTGAAGAAATGATCTTTGCTAAACTCGAGTCAGAAATGGGAACGAAAATCAAACCAAATGTTGCTCTTAACTTTAGAAATAGCATCCCTGTTATCCCTGATGGTATGGTTGAAAATGATAGGGAGATTATACTAATAGAAGTAAAACACCCTCAATTTGAACGGGTCGGTGAGAATTTCAAGAATCACATAAACACACTCATAAAGCTGTTATTGCTTTCAAATCTGAATAACTACAATGGAAAAATTTCGCGAATTATTGTTGGAATAGCTGTTCAGAAGGAATAACGAAATATATTGGATAAAAGATTAACTAAAATCACCTCTGGTTTACTGATCTCAAACGAATCGAATTTAAAAATACTAGAATTACTATCAACACCGCCATAACGAGCTTCCTTCGCTCCCAACCAAAAAAAACCAAACCCAAATCGCCACTCCTTGTGTCTATGGCCCGGTTCCACTAAAATAACTTAATCGATTCACATTCTATTCTGCATAGGTTTTGGCAATCACTGCTGTTGCTGATTTATCCCTGTCTGTAGTTGCATCACAGAAAATTACCACCGGACTGATGCAACCATTCCCTGCTCTTTTTCATCAACTAAAAAATACCCAAACTGAAAACGCGTATGAGCCGGTCTATCACTATCACTTTCATTTTTCTTTTAACCTTACTTGACACAACGAAACTGCAGGCACAAAATGCCATTTTTACCGATCATGGTTTTATTCCGGTAGCAAGTATTTCAGCCTCATCAGGTGCTGCTGAATTTCAAAGTGCCATTTACAACAACGGCGATGTTTTTATTGCAACCACAGATGGAATCTGGAAAAACAACATCACTTCGCAGGTATGGAGTCCTGCCGGTTTACAGGGAATTCAGATTGCATCTTTATTTCAGCATCCTGATTCGCCGGATAAATTTTATGCCGGTGCCTATATCAACCTGCCACCACCCTCTACCAATACCAATCCGCTTTTTATTTCAGAAGATGGCGGACTCACCTGGAACCCGGCAACAGCACCGGTGAATGAAAATTATTATGCATTTGCCGTTCGGCCCGGTAACCCTAATCACGTGTATGCCAATGTAGAGGCGGCCAACATTGCCGTTTCAGCAGATGGCGGCGAAACCTGGGATTTTATGAATCACAATACCGGCGGATACTTTGGGTATCAGAGTTGCATTGCTTTTACACCGCTCAACCCGAACCAGATTTACCAGGGATCAGAAAACCCGATGGATTGCGCCTGGCTTGGCAAATACGACATTGATTTAACAGACCCGTTTATACTCAGCAATTTTGAAACAGTAGTTGACGGTCAATGCGGCGGCGGCCCCTGGGAAAACCGCAGGCCCGACGAGCTGCGGACCTTTGCAAACAACAGTGACAACCTCTATGTCGGGCAGGAAGGAGCCCTGTCCAAAGTATCACCGCAAGGACTCAACCAAACTGAATTTCTTTACCTTTCAAACGGTGAACCAGACAAACCGTACTCTTACATCTACGCCATTTGGGTAGACCCGCTGGATACCAATCACCTTATTTTTGGCGGGGCGTTAAACAACAATGCACAACCCATGCAGCTTTACGAAACCTACACCGAAGGAGATACCTTTTACCGGTATACACAAACCTTTGACCTGACAAACCCCATGGTGCTGGAAATTGTAGACATTGGCGGCGGTATGGTTGCCGTTGTACTGAATGACCAGAATGAAAACCGGGTGAAGCTGATTGTGATGGAACCACAACTACTTTCAAACAAGCATACTGAAAAATCAGGTATTGACATAACGGTTTTACCTGTACCCACCACAGACATACTCACCATTCAGTTTAACCGGCAGCACGTAGAAAACAGCATCGTTACCATTACCAATTCACTTGGTCAGATTGTCTACCAGCAATTGAGCAGCTCACCGGTTGAACAAATTGATATCAGTCACCTGAGTAAAGGGATGTATAACCTGACCGTTCAATTTGAGGATGCCATAACCACCCAAAAAATTATTCTTAACTGAGTATTTTTTTCAAGACGCTGCATACAACTTGCTGTCTACATACCTGCATTCAAAAAAGCGGCATTCAGTTCTCCAAACCATGGTCCTGAAAAACTCCCGAAATTTTCCATACCTTAGTCAGCACCAAACACTTCTGCCCATGGCTGAACTAAAAACAAAAAAAACAGAACTCAGCGTAGATGCTTTCTTAAAAACAATTGCAGAACCGCAAAAACAGAAGGATGCGTTTGCACTGATGACGTTGATGGAGAAAGCAACCAAAGCCAAAGCAAAAATGTGGGGCGGCGCCATTGTTGGTTTTGGTGATAAACGCCTGAAATATGAAAGCGGCCGGGAGCTGGATTGGTTTGTAATGGGCTTTTCGCCGCGCAAACAAAATTTTGCACTCTACATTCCCGGCACTGTTGGAAAACAACAGGATTTACTGAAAAAACTGGGAAAACATAAAACCGGAAAAGGCTGTTTATACATTACCAGGTTGGAAGATGTAGATTTGGCCGTGCTGAAGGATATTATTCAAAATGGTTTATAAACCGGGACTTTTTGTATGACCGAAGATGAAATTAAATTCATTGCCGCCCAGTTACGCCAGCCTGCCGGTGAAGCAGCTGTTAACATAGGCGAAAAAATGAACGAAGGCAACCGGCTGATGAACCTGGCAACGATTGATATGCTGCAGTTGGAATCAGGTGAACGCCTTCTTGAAATTGGCATGGGAAATGGCTTTTTTGTCAAAAATCTGTTTGACATTGAAAACACCATTCATTACGAAGGATGCGATTTTTCAGACGCCATGGTTCAGGAAGCAAACAAACTGAATAAAACGCTGATTGAAAAAGGACTGGTCCGCTTCAGGGTTGCAACGGCTGACCAGCTTCCCTTTCAGGACAATACTTTTGACAAAATTTTTTCAGTCAACACCATCTATTTCTGGGACGATGTGCCAGCCGTATTTACTGAATTCAGCCGCGTGTTGAAAGAAGATGGACAACTGGTTCTTGCCATACGACCCAAATCCATCATGGATAATTTTCCGGTAACGCAATACGGATTCACTACTTTTTCACTGACGGACTTGTCAGATATACTGCATGAAAATGGATTTGATCCGGTGGTTGCAATTGAACGGCAGGAACCGGACCTGGAATTTTTTGGTGAAAAACTGAAAAACGAATTTCTGATTGTGAAGGCCATTAAAAACAGGCCTTAAATATCTGGTTTGTCGTTGGTATCTTGCACCGCGTGTAATTCTGTTTTTCTCTCCCGCTGATGGGCGCCGATTTCTTTTGCTGATGTGCCAGATTTTTTACCGTAATCGCTACCTGCGTTTTCTACGCTCCTTTCTGGATAATCTATGGGAATCTTTTTAATCAAAATCAATTTTAAACTGTCCCGTTGGCATTCGAAATACAAGCGTTCTGAAAAAAAGAAGTTATCACACACAAAATTTATTACAGATTTTCCCGTTCTTCTTCTATGAAACACTTCTTACTTTTTCCAATCGCCTTTATTTTTCTGTCCGCCTGCCGTGAAGATGCAGCCGAACCAACAACAAGCATTGAAGGAACCATGTACCGCGACCAGGAAGTAGTAGCGCAAATAGCTATTCAGGTAGATGCTGAAAGTAACCCGGTATCCATTGAAGGAAGCGGCGTGAGTTTTGCCGGTGAATTAAGTCAGAATGATGAAATCTGGTTTTCATTTGAAGCTCAGCAGGGTGAATTGTATAAAATATGGTGGCAGGATAGCTGGTGGGAAGAATATACAGCAGGGAGCATTTATGTCACTGCTTACAAACAGGATTTGTATTCAACCTATTTTCCCGAAGAACGTTTACTCCAGATGGGAGGATCACCTAAATTTATTGTAGCTGATGAAACAGGCCCTGTGTACCTGAAAGTACGCGGTTATGACGGCGAAATTGAAGGCACGTTCAGCGTTAATGTATCTGCCATTCCGGTATCGCTTGCTGAAATGATGACTCCGGATTCGACTTACAACTATACCATTCCCCTGGGTGATATGATCTTACTGGCTGCAACGGTTGAAAAAGACTCTTCCTATTCATTGCTGGTTGACGGCTCTCCTTACTGCTTTCCTTACGGATCACAAACAGAAGCAAACGTGAGCATCATTCCTGAAAACAATCACCAACCTTATTTCTATGCTGAAAATATTTTCAGCTCAGGTTTGGGAGGAACAGATACCGTACGTCAATTCACGGCCCTTGCCTCAGGTACAGTTTATATTTCACTGATGGGAGCGTATTGGTGGGAGCCACGTGACGTAACAGCAAAGTTCTGGAAAAATTAACGGCTGCAAAAATCACTGCCGTTCCGGAAGAGACAGATGGACTTTCATGTCTCCTGACCGGTATCCATTTTGACAAAATGATGCTGATTGGTGTGAATTTGAATATGGTTCAGGAGAAACGCCCCCGATTCCGGATTGCCCTCAACCCCTGATTCTTACTCTAAAAGACCAGCTACCTGCCTTTCAGCGACTTAACATTATACCACAAAAAGGGTATTGCAGAAACCGGACCCTAAACCTAGTTTTGTCACACTATTTAAACTTAATCTAAATAATAATGCGACAAACGCTCCTTTTTCTGACCATCGGTTCACTGGCTTTTACATCCTGCAAAAAAGAAGGCTGTACAGATTCAACCGCGCTTAATTACAATTCAGAAGCCAAAAAAGACGACGGCACCTGCACCTATTTTCAGTTGAATGTTCCATCAACCTATGCTTTTACAGATGGTACAAACAATACTGTAAATTACAGCGGACAAACCGAGCGCCTGGATCAGCTTACAGAAATGACAACATATATGAAAACCGGAACTACCACCGCACTTTCATACACTGCGTTAATGGATATGTTTGCCAATACCGGCGGTAACGGCGGTGGTAACTACACATTCACGTCTACCAAAAAACTTCAGGATAAATGCTTTGCCTCAGATACAGCTTTGTTTATTGATTACATGGACAGTCTTGCAACAGCATCAGCCAGCTTTGCCACTACAGCAGCTGACGGCCAGGCAGGTACGCTTACATCCGGCACCAGCACTTATCTTTTTGCCGGCAACGGAATTGAATACACCCAGTTGATTGAAAAAGGCCTGATGGGTGCTGTATTCATGTATCAGACCACCAACATTTATTTTGGAACAGATAAAATGAGCGCTGACAATACAACCCCGGTTAACAGCAGCGGCGGTGAATACTATACGGCGCTTGAACATCATTGGGACGAGGCCTTCGGCTATTTTGGTGTACCGGTAGATTTTCCAACCAACACAACCGGCATCCGTTTCTGGGGAAAATACTGCAATTCCCGTGATGCTGAACTGGGCTGCAACGCTGTTATGATGGATGGTTTCAAACGCGGCCGTGCTGCCATTTCGCAAGATGCACTTGACCTGCGCGATGCTGAAATACTGAATATCCGTAAAATGTGGGAGAAAATTTCTGCCGCACAGGCAGTCACTTATCTGGAAGAAGCTAAAACCAATTTTGGCGTAGATAATGCTAAATTTCTGCACGAACTTTCTGAAGCCTATGCATTTATTTTATGCCTTAAATATGTGCCGCTTGAAACTCGCGTCATTACCTATTCACAAATTGATGACCTGCTTACCAATACCATTGGCACCAACTTCTGGGCAGTTACACAGACCGATTTAACCAATGCCATCAATACCCTGAACGGTATTTATGGATTCTAGTAAATACGGCTATTTTTGGAATGCCGATTTTAGGAATATGAATTAAAGACCAATGAAAAAATACACAAGACAAACTTTTCTCATACTGAGTACCGCAGCACTTATTGTCAGTTGTAAAGAAGACGAGAAACCTGAATTTGACCGGAAAGCCATGTTAACCAACATGGCTTCGGCCGTTATTATACCGGCATACACCACACTCAATTCGTCACTGGGTACGTTATACACCAAGGCAACTGATTTTACGGCCAGTCCAAACACGATAACATTGGCTGATTTGCGTGCACAGTATATCCAGACAAACAAAAATTACCAGCGTTGTGCCATGTATAATTTTGGTCCGGCCATGGATTACGGAATCAAAATTGCCTTCAATACCTTTCCATCAGATACGGCTAAAATTGAAGCCAATATTACAGCCGGCACATACACCCTGGGTGCCGTCAGCAATACCACCGCCATTGGCTTTCCGGCATTGGATTACCTGTTGTATTTTGGTACCGACACAGACATTCTGACCAAATTCACCACAGATCCGGAAGCGGCAAACCGCAAAACCTACCTCACCGACCTGGTTTCAAAAATGAAAACCGAATTTCAACCGGTGATTGATCAGTGGAACGGTTCATACCAGACAACTTTTATCAACGCTGACGGTAACGATGTGGCAAGTTCATGCTCGTATTTATTAAACGAATTTGTGCAGGACATTGAGCTTGTCAAAAATGCAAAAATCGGAATTCCATCGGGTCAGCAGACTGGCGGCGCAACAATGCCAACATACGTTGAAGCCTACTATTCAGGCCTGTCAACAACCTTTGCCTACGAAAGTCTGCTTGGACTGGAAACCTGTTTTACCGGCGGTAGCGGAAGTGGTTTTGACGATTACATCCGCGATGTGGAAAGTGACGATGTAACTACCTCCCTGGCAGATAACATTCTCACCCAGTTTGGTGTTTGCAAAACAAAAACAGATGCATTGGCTGATCCGCTGAGCACAACCGTAAATGCTGATTTTGCTTCTGTAAATGACTTGTACCTTGAGCTAAAAAAATTACTGGTGTATTGCAAAACTGACATGACATCCATGTTAGGCATTCTGATCACCTACCAGGACAATGACGGCGATTAGTCGCATACAGAAAACATTTTTTGACTGGCACCGTGAAGTGCCGGCAGCCAGCCTTGCCGTTTACCGGATTTTTTTTGGAGGGCTGATGCTTTTTTCTACCGTTCGTTTTTGGTTGAATGGCTGGGTGCGCGATTTTTACATTGAACCTGAATTTCATTTTTCATACCTGGGATTTGACTGGATTCCGTACCCCAATGCGGGTGTCCTTTATTTTATGTTTGCAATCCTGGTTTTAGCATGCCTGGGTATTATTTTTGGTTTTTTCTACCGTACAGCAGCACTCACTTTTCTTGTGCTGTTTACCTATGTGGAATTGCTGGACAAAACAACCTATCTCAATCACTATTACTTTGTAAGCCTGGTTGCACTGCTGATGGTTTTTGTACCTGCAAACCGGTATTTTTCGCTGGATGTATACTTCGGCTTTGCGCCTGCCCAAAAAACCGTTCCCAACTGGAGCATTGCATTACTCAAATTTCAAATGGGTATTGTGTATGTTTTTGCCGGCATTGCAAAACTAGAGTCTGACTGGCTGCTGGATGCACAGCCTTTAAAATTCTGGCTGCACACGGCACACCACTGGCCGCTGTTTGGTGATTTGCTGAAGCAGGACTGGATTGCTTATTTTTTCAGCTGGTTTGGCTGTATTTATGACCTGTTCATTGTCTTCTTTCTATTGAATGCACGCACCCGCAATGTGGCTTATTTTTTTGTAATTGTTTTTCATTTTACAACCTGGATGCTGTTTCCGATTGGTGTTTTTCCATGGGTGATGATGGTGGGTACTACTATTTTTCTCTCTGTACAATTTCATGAACGGATTCTGAAACTGCTGGGCACCCTTTTTAAAAGAAGCCGTCAGCCGGTTCCGGCAACGTATTTTGTCAGACCCAATTTCAGAAAACAGGTCAACTGGATGTTTGGTATCTTCATTGCATTCCAGGTTCTGGTACCGTTCAGATACCTGCTATACCCTGGTAATTTGTTCTGGACTGAACAGGGTTTCAGGTTCAGCTGGCGTGTCATGCTGATGGAAAAATCAGGCTATGCCGAGTTTTACCTGGTTGATCCGCAAACAAAAACAGAATGGAATGTACCAACCAAAAAACATCTGACCCGGCTGCAGGAAAAAATGATGTGTACCCAGCCTGATATGATTCTTCAATACGCCCATTACCTGCAAACAGTTTATTCAGACACCACCCTGTACCTGGGTGATAAAACCTTCACCTTCAATGATCCGGAGGTTCATGCTGAAATATATGTTACACTGAATGGCCGGCCCTCACAACTTTATGTAGCTAAAAAGCATAATTTAGCGGCCATCCCCAACGATTTGTCAAACCGTTACTGGCTGGAGGATTTTAAGGAATGAAAGGCTTACTCATCATCGTTTTTGTGCTGGCCGCTGCCGCAAATTTTGCACAGGGTACTGTATCAGGCAGACTCATTGACCGGTTGAACGGTGAACCCATTTTATTTACACCGGTCATTCTTAAGTCAGTAAACGTTCAGACAGATTCCATGATTTTTCTGACCGATGAATACGGCCGGTTCAACTTTCAGAACCTGCAACCCGGAGACTACCAGTTAAAATCAAAATCCATTTACTATAAAAACACCCCGGTTGACATCACTGTTAAAAGTGGAAACAATGTGTATGACCTAACGCTTGACCGCGAAGATTGCGGCCTGGATGTGGTAGACGTTATTTATTATTCTCCGTTCGAATCAAACCGCATGAGTATTGTGGATGGCGCCACCCTCACCCACTCCAAAAAAACGCAGGAAGTGGACATTGCCAGAATTCCGGCCAACACAGCCACCAACAATGCCCGTGAACTGTACGCTACCGTTCCGGGATTAAACATTTGGGAAAGTGATGGCGGAGGTTTGCAGCTGGGCATTGGCGCCCGGGGCTTAAGTCCAAACCGCACAGAACATTTTAATACGCGGCAAAACGGGTATGATATCAGTGCTGATGCATTGGGTTATCCTGAATCGTACTACACCCCTCCTTCTGAAGCCATTCAATCGGTACAATTTATTCGTGGTGCGGCGTCGCTGCAATTTGGTCCGCAATTTGGCGGCATGGTTAATTTCAAACTGCGTCCGGCATCTGCCAAAAATTTTGAATACCGGGGCACACATACCTACGGCGCCTATAACCTCATCAATACATTTAATGCTGTTTCCGGAACACTCAAAAACAGGTTCTCTTACCTGGCGTATTACAATTATAAAATGGGTGATGGCTGGCGCACCAACAGTTCTTTTCAACAGCAAAGCGCTTTTGTTCAGCTCAAATACAACTTCAACGAAAACATGTTTTTAAGTGTTGAGCAAACCTACATGACCTATCTGGCACAACAGGCCGGCGGACTGACCGATGCGCTTTTTGAATCAGACCCGCGGCAATCTATCCGCAACCGCAACTGGTTTAAGGTTGACTGGCGCATTCTGGCAGCCAATTATAACTGGAAAATGACCAAACGCACCATGCTTGATTTTAAATTTTTTAAAGTAGATGCAAGCCGTCTGGCATTAGGCAATCTCGATAAAATTTCACGCCTTGATGACCTGGAAGAGCGCGATCTGATTGAAGGTACTTTTGCCAATTTTGGAATGGAGCTGCGCCTGCTGCAGCACTATCCCATTGGAAAAAAAATGAAGGGTATTATTACTTACGGCGGGCGTTATTACCAGGGACAAACCACAAACAGGCAGGGACTTGCCGATTCATCTGCCAACCCGCATTTTTCTTTTTTGAATCCCGAAGAATTAGAAGGATCTGATTATACCTTTCCGTCACGTAACGTTGCCGCGTATTTTGAAAACATGGTTCAGCTTTCTGAAAAAATATGGGTATCAGCAGGGTTCCGTTATGAATACATTGATACGCGCGCTGAGGGAACGTACCGTGAAACGGTTTATCACCCACTGACAAACGAACTCATTTTTGACTCTACCTATACCGAAACAAAATCAAGTCAGCGGTCTGTTTTTTTAGGCGGTGTTGGTGCTACCTGGCGTATTTTAAAAGATGCTGAAATCTATTCCAACATCGCACAGAATTACCGCGGCATTAATTTTTCTGACATCCGCGTAATCAACCCAAACATGCAGGTTGACCCAGCCATGAAAGATGAGCGCGGCTTTAATGCGGACCTTGGATTCAGGGGCCAGACGAAAAACTGGACGTACGATTTCAGCGGATTCTTTTTATTCTACGACAACAAAATTGGTTTGATTGACAAAAAATTATCGGATTATGAATTTGTACGCTACCGCACCAATGTTGGAAAAGCTTACAGCACCGGCGTTGAATGTTTTGCTGAACGAAAATTTAAACTGAAATCGGATCCATCCCGTTTTTTTACCGTTTTCATAAACACCGCTTTTGTTTATGCGCGTTACGGACAATTTGAAAACAATGCTTACAGCGGAAACTGGGTAGAACTGGTACCGCCGGTTACAGCCAAGCTGGGTATACGGTATCAAAACAGGCAATGGAAATTTTCATACCTGGCTTCGTATGTTCATAAACAGTATTCAGATGCTACCAATGCTGAATTTGATCCGGATGCAGTTGCCGGTATCATCCCGTCCTATTACGTGATGGATGCCAACGCGGCTTTTGAACTCAACAAACATTTTACATTCCGTGGTGGTGTCAACAACCTGACCAACAACCATTATTTTACACGCCGTGCAACCGGGTATCCCGGACCGGGAATTATTCCGGCAGACGGTATCAGTTTTTATGTAGCGGTAAGCCTGGTTTTTTAAACAAAATGAACCTGTGTTAGAAGAAAAAAATGGCTTTTTCTAGCCATGCATTTTTTCGGTTTTGCCATAATTGGCAATAACACGGGCCTCATGTGCCAGCCACTCTTTCCAGCGCTGATCAACATCAATTCCGTCATTGTATTTTTTGGCAAATTTTAAAAAAGTGGTATAATGACCTGCTTCACTTTCCATCAACCCTCGGTAGAATTTTGCCAGCTCTTCATCGTTGATATTATCAGATAATACTTTGAAACGTTCACAGCTGCGGGCTTCAATAACTGCGGCAAAAAGTAACCGGTCAACACGGCTCATAGCGTGACCATCTCCCCGGCGCATGAACTTAAACAATTCGCCTACATAATCGTCTTTTTCTTCACGGCCAAATGTATACCCGCGTTTCAAAATAATTTCATGCACCAGTTGAAAATGTTCCAGCTCTTCTTTGGCAATTTCCATCATAGCCGCTACAAGGTCATCAAATTCCGGATTTTGAATAATGATGTGCAGCGCATTTGTAACCGCCTTTTGTTCACACCAGGCATGATCTGTTAAAATGACTTCAAGATTAGATTCGGCAATATTGGCCCAGCGCGGATCGGTAGGTAATTTTAGTCCCAGCATGATTTAATTCAATCGTAAAACATCAGAGCGCGTTATGCTCTTTAAAAATTTTATTGAGCCATTTCAACATACCAAACATCAGTATGCCGGCGGCCAGCAGTAAAACAAAGTTTACATAGAAAAAATTGGCTTTGTCTTCATACCCGTCCCACAAACTGCTCAAAACACCTGAGAGTTTGTTACCAATTGATGTGGCCAGAAACCAGCCCCCCATCATTAATGCTGTAAGGCGCGGTGGACTTAATTTGCTCACCAGTGACAAACCCATTGGGCTTAGAAATAATTCACCAATGGTAATTACCGCATACGATGAAATAAACCACCAGGCTGATGATTTAACTCCACCATTCTGACTCGCATATACACCGGCAACCATCACCAGGCATGATAAAGCTGAAATTACCAGTCCAAATGCAATTTTAGCCGGGGTGGTAGGTTCTTTTCCACGGCGTTTTAAGAATGCAAAAAAGGCTACAATCAGCGGTGTAAAAGCCACTACCCAAAATGGATTGACGGACTGAAACAGATTTGTGTTAAAGGCATAGACCGCTCCACCTTCTTGTGGTTTGTCTTTTTCAGGCAGATTTTTGAAATACGACGGATACGCAAATTCTTTTAGTTTTTTGTCTTTTACCCGAAACTGGTTATCCATAATAACTACCGAATCTTTCTGATACGAGATGGTATCAACCAGGCTCAGTGCCTCCATGGTTGGCAGCATTTCGGTGGGTATTTCACGATCAGTATACCGGTCGGCCCAGGTATTGAGTGTTGAACCATTTTGTTTAAACACGGCCCAAAAAGCAATTACTACCGCAAAAATGGCAAGCATAGCGGCAATTGGTCTTTTCTCTTCAGCAGGAGATTTTTTCAAAAGCCGGCCATAAAAGAAAATGATGGGAATGCACCCAAACAAAAAGGCATCGGTTGTTTTGCTGCCAACAAGTGGTGTTGGAAGCAGCAACGCCAGCAAACCAAAAGCAACAGACGGTATCAGAATGTATCCGAAAATCTGGAGCAAAGGCATGTCATTGGCTGATTTTGGCTTGATGACATCTACGTGTTTGTAATGCCGTGTACCAATCCAGAAAATGGTAATACCGATAAACATACCAATTCCTGCTGCGAAAAAAGCAGCTCCCCAACCCATCAGGTTATACAATGCCGCCCCAAAGAAATTACAAACGAAAGCACCAATGTTGATACCCATGTAAAAGATATTGTACCCTTCATCTTTGAGTGATTTGTATTCGGGATCATTGTATAGATTCCCCAGAAGTGTTGAAATATTGGGTTTAAAAAAGCCGTTTCCAAGAATTACCAGGAACATGGAAATGTAAAGCATATTCAGGTCATGAATAGACATCATGCAATAGCCGAACCCCATCAGTAAACCGCCGATTGTAATGGACCGGCGATATCCCAGAACCCGGTCGGCCAGCAAGCCGCCAATAAAAGGAGTCAGGAAAACAAAGGCAATAAACGTTCCGTACAGGTCGGATGCTTCCGCTTCCGTCATATTAAATCCGTTCACGGTATCTTTCAGGTAAAGCGTAAAGATTCCGATCATCAGGTAATACCCGAAACGTTCCCACATTTCAGAAAAAAACAGATACGGTAATCCTTTTGGATGTTTAGACCTGGCCATAGTTTATGAGTTTGATTGCTCTCAAATATAACTATTAATACAGGACAATAAAAAAGCCCCGGTTAAAATACCGGGGCGTGCTTTTTCAATGATGCTGAAACTTATTTTTTAAAGCTATTCAGTTCAGTTAATCTTTTTTTGCGTGGTTTTGTATTTGGTGTAATCCGCTTTGTTGTATGCGTCACAATTGTGCCCGCCACCGCCGCAGCTTGTAATGGCAACAAATAATACACCTGTTACAACTCCTAAAATGATCTTTTTCATAATTGCCTTTTTTTGGTTTTTTAGTCTTTGCTTTTACTGGTTTTCTTACACAAAACAGGATGACAGTAAACATCCGGTTTTAAGCAATTTACGAAAAAAAAGCGCACAGGTCAAGTACCCTGCTCAAAAAAACCGGAGCATTCAAACCACCTGCAAACAAAAAAGCCCCGGAAGAACCGGGGCTTTTGAATAATGTGATCAATTATTAGTTATTTTTTTTGCCAATTGTCAGCTCAATCTTTTTTGATTGTTCAGCATGGTATTTTGTATAATCTGCTTTTCTGTATGCATCACATGTGTGACCACCTCCACAACTTGTCATTCCTAATACGAATGCTCCTACGATTCCTGTTAAAACAATTTTTTTCATTTTTTAAGGTTAATTGGTTTTTACTTTTGTTAGGCTACTTGCTTACCTCCAGTAGTCAGGGGTCAGATTTAGAACAACTCTTCGCCTGACGGAAACGAATTTAAAGAAAAAATATGGTACAACAAGTATCCGGACCGAAAAAGGCCATTAAGGCTATCTTAATAACCATTCGTCAATCTACCTGAAACCCTTACCAACAGAGGCTTCATTGCATTTGAAAAAAATGTTAATAAGTTGTACTGTCCAGAAACACATGCGCTTACAAATGATAGTGTTCGCTTATTTTATCCAGCAATACCTTGCTCAGTTTATAATACGATTCATGTGTCCAGCCGCCTACATGCGGTGAAAGCAGCACTTTATCTGATTTCAGAATATACTCAAAAGCCTCAGGCCGCCCACCGGGGATATCAAACATATTTTCAAAAGAAGACTTCTCGTATTCCAGCACATCCAGGCAGGCGCCGGCTATTTTTCCGGCTTCAATTCCACGCATAACCGCTGCTGTGTCTACAATTTTGCCGCGGGACAGGTTAATCAGGTAAAATGATTTTGAAAACCGGTTGATCCGTTCATCATTAACAAGCCCAATGGTCTCTGTGTTTTGTGGAATGTGAAGGCTCAAAACATCTGCCTCACGGCAAATAGTTTCCCAATCTGTTTCTTCAACCTGGCCATTGCCAAAACCGGTTTTGTATTTATCGTACACCAGCACCCGCACATCAAACCCGCGCAGCTTCTTTGCAAAAGCCTCACCATTATTGCCATACCCGATAATACCTACGGTTTTTCCATCCAGTTCTGTTCCTTTATTTTCTTCACGCCGCCAGATACCATTTCGAACCTCTGCATCACACCGGTTCAGGTGATTCAACAGCGACAGCAGCATACCCAGCGCATGTTCGGCAACTGCGTTTCGATTGCCCTCGGGTGCATTAAACAATTGAATGCCGCGTTGATTGCAGTACGGCACCTCAATATTCTCCATTCCGGCACCTGAACGGGCAATAAATTCAAGTGCAGTAGCTTTGGAGAGAAAATCAGCATTCATTGGAAAGCGGCTGCGAATAACAATACCCTGGTAGTGCTGAATAATTTTCTCAACGTCCTCCTTGGGTTGGGTTGTCAAATCATCACAAATCCAACCGGCTTTTTCAAGTCCTTGTTGCAAAACCTCATGCACCGTATCTAAAAAAGCTACCTTTTTAGTCATCGTCTTCTTCATCTTCAGGGTGTGATTCACCATTAACCGGCAATTGACCGCTCAGGCTTTGAAGATAATTAATCAGAACTGTTTTATTGGCTTCTGTCATTTCTGCCTCAGCATGCATTTTAACGTAATTTGGATCAGGCATTTTTCCTTCTTCAATTTCTTCTACCGATTCTTCAATAATCTCCGCTTTATCTTCGGCTGAATAAGTAGCCCACAGGGAGAAGTTTACGTGTTCACGTCCCTCTTCAATGTGATGACCTACCCACCATGAAACCGGTGCAATTTCAGCATACCAGGGATATTTTGACTCATAGGAATGACAGTCATAGCAGGCACTTTTAAGTAATGCTGCTCCCTCAGGATCAGACGAATTTACGGCTACAAAATCGCCTTGTTTATCATATTCCGGCACACTTTTGTCAATGCGTATAAACTGAATGACCACAAAGGCAACCAGCAACCCAATAAACAACCATTTAAAAAACTTTTTCATACGATCATTACGTTTAGAAATACAAAGTAAATAACATTAACCGAATTGTATACAATACAACGATCAGCGGTTTGCTTGATATAAATCAGAATGTATAACCGGAATTAAGATGCCCGGAAAAGTGGTTATTTCTCTTTGCTTTCCCTTGTCAGAGGTAGACGAAATAAGCAACAATAAAATAAATCGTCAGCCCGATAATGTCATTGGCCGTGGTAATAAACGGACCGGTTGCCAGGGCAGGATCTATTTTAATCCGGTTCAGAACAAGTGGTACAAAAGCACCCAGTACTGCAGCAATAATAACTACCATAAACAGTGAAACACCAACGGTAGTTCCCAGGTTCATGTCGCCGTTAATAAAATAGAGCACGGTAAAAATAAGGGCTGAACAAATGGCACCAACCAACAGACCAATCAATGCTTCTTTACCCAGTTGTTTGAGTATGCCATTAAATTGAAAATCTTTGGAAGCCAATCCCTGCACAATAATAGCCGATGATTGCACCCCAATATTCCCGGCTGTTGACGCAATCAGCGGAATAAAAAAGGCCAGGCTCGGGTTAATGCTGATTTGTCCTTCATACCCTTTTATAATCTGCGAACTGGCAACTCCCCCAACCAAACCAATAATGATCCAGGGCAAACGGGAACGGGTGTGTTTTAAAACGCCTGCTGAAGACTCTACGTTTTCAGAGATACCACTGGCCATCTGGAAATCTTTCTCAGCCTCTTCACGAATTACATCTACCACGTCATCAATGGTAATACGCCCAACCAGCTTATTCTGGCGGTCAACCACAGGCAATGAAACCAAATCGTATTTTTCCATCAGGTTTACCACATCTTCACTGGAATCATGCGTTTTGGCAATGTGCAAATCTTTTTCTTTATAAATTTCCCTGATTGCTGTCTGAGGCGTGGCAAAAAGCAGTTGTTTGAGTGAAAGAATACCTTTCAGGTGCTGCTCTTCATCCACAATATAAATAGAGTATACTTTTTCAACCTGACCGGCTTGTTTACGGAGTTCAACGATGGCTTTATCCACGGGCCAGTTCCAGTTAGCACTCATAAACTCACTCTGCATCAATCCACCCGCTGTATCTTCATCGTAATTGAGGAGTTCAGTTACTTCAGAGGCGTGCTCGCGGTCCTCCATCTGGGCAATAACCTCATCAATTTTATGCTCAGCCAGTTCACCCAAAAGATCTGCCGCATCATCTGAATCCAGGTTGTCTACCTGCTCAGCAATTTCTTCAGGAGAGAATAGTTTCAGTAACTGCTCACGAAACTCTTCATCCAGCTCCATCAATGATTCAGCAGCTACCTCTTCATCCAGCAATTCATAAATATACTTGGCTTCCTGTGTAGAAAGATTACCCATTACATCCGCAATATCTGCAGGGTGCAACTGACTAATCTGGCTGGAAATTGAATCGTTGTTTTTTTGTTCAATGCCCAGTACCAATTGGTCAAGAAATTCTTGTGAAAGTTCAAATTTCATTGCCTTGGTAATTTGCCGCAAAGATAGGCAGAGTTTTGGGAGATGTTATAAAACGCGGCAAAATCTTACTGTATTGCTGCCGTGTTGGGTTAAAAAATGATGCTGCTGAAATTGCCTTTATGAAATTGAATCATTGGCAAATAGCTATATTTGAACACTCAAAATGAAAGTCGGCCTATCCCTTGTTTTCATCGCACTTCTGCAATTTAGTGCACTTGCGCAGCGTTTGCCTGATCCGGTATTTCATACCCTGGAAGCAGAGATGCTTGGTGTTAATACGGCGCGGTATCAGACCTGGGACAGCCGCGGCAGACTTTGGGTATTGACCGATAAAGGACTGCTTTGTTATGACGGTTACCGGTCAACACTGATTGAATCTGAAAAGGGGTCTATTAATAGTCCGCTTGCAACCAACCTGCGGTCATTGATTAAAGTGGCCGAAGATGAATTCTGGATCACCTACAGTGATCAAAACGCCATCAGTAAATTCAACCCGGTTGCAAACCGTTACCAGCATTTTTATCCGGATAGCTTAAATGAACATGCGCTCCCGGATGTTCCGCTGGCTAAAATTCTCTATGAAAATGATTCTATCCGCTGGCTGGCAACGTGGGGCGCCGGCCTTTGCAGACTCAATGTTCAAACAGGCTATGTTACCCGTTATGCCAACGATAATGATGTAATTTCAGCAGGTGAACCGCCCACCAACATGGTGAAAGAAATTGTAAAACTGGATGCGGATAAATACCTGGTTGGTTTTTTTCAGGAATCAACCTACACAACCCCTTATTATTTTGAACCATCAACCGGAATGTTCTCCAAAATGGAACTGGCCCCGTTTCTTGAAAAGCACGATGAACGCATGGCGTACCTGATTGAAAAAGCGCTGACCATGATCAACTTCATCTACCATGATCCGCGCGGCAATTTGTGGTTTGGAACATACATAGGCCTTGTTTATTTAGATGTCAGCAACCAAACCATAACCCGTATTTCAGGTAAAGAGAATGACCTTCACCGGCAAAACCTTGAAAATACGCGCAGTTATGTACTTGATCAAAACGGACTGATTTGGGCTGGTACACCCAACCAGGGTATACTGCTGGTTGATCCGTTAACGGCTGAAGTCAAATACATACGCCATAATGTAACGGTTGAAAGCAGTCTTTCAGATGATCGTTTAACCACTGTCAGTACTGATCCGCTTGGCAATATCTGGATAGCGACCGATGCCGGAACCTTTAGCATTTGCAGTCCGCTGACACAAAATTTTGATATTCATCCCTGGTCAGGTATGCACCTGGATTTTTCAGACCGCAGTTCACAGCAGATACCGGTAAACCAGATTCTGGTGCAGGATAACGGAAAAATAGTCATCTCAAATGCAAACGGACTGATTGAATACAATTCACTGACAGCTGAAACCACCACGTTTATTAACCCCAAACAGGATGCCTGGATCAGGGACTTTCATAACCTGGGAATTCTGCATTTCAGAAAAGTAGGAGACGATTTATTTTTTATAGTTCATAATGAGAATAAGCAAAACATTGTTTACCGCTATAACCTGGAAACAAAAAAGGCAGCGCCTGTTATAAAAGAGTATCACCTGAACAGGCTTTTGTTCAGACATGCCGACAGCCTTGCACCGGTTTTGTTTTTTTTATCAAAAGAAGGATCCGGATTATATACCTATAACAATGAAACAAACCGGATTGATTCCATCAGCAGTATTCCTGACAGTTTAATTATTGCAGAGAATTTTACCCTGATGCTGAACAGCGGAAAATGGATGGTTCCGTTCATCGAAGGTCACTTTGGAATTTTTGATCCGCAAACCCATCAGACGGATGTATACCATCATCACGCAACAACTCATTTTTTTCCGGATAGTACGATTAATTGTGCTTACAAAGAAACTTCCGGAATTGTATGGATTGGAACACAAACAGCCATTTACCGCTTTGATGAAACCAATGGTGAGATACTGCGCTACAATGAACAGATTGGACTGGGTGAAAAAGAAAAAATCAATGTCATTACACAGGACAGGAATGGAACATTCTGGATATGCCTGGCAAAAGACATGGTTCAGTGGAACCCTGAGACCGGTCATTTTTTTCGTTTCAATAAATCACATGGTTTAAATCCCGGTACATTCTTACCGGCCGTTGCCCAAAAAGATGCTGCCGGCACTATTTACGTAGCATGTTATAATGGAATACTGGTTTTCAACCCTGATAAAATTCAGATTCCGGCCAATAAACTTCAGCTCTACCTGGCCTCTGCCCGGCTTTATGAAACAGTGCTTGACACAAGTCTTTTACTGAGCGGACAGCAACATTTTGCCAACGATGAAAACTACTTTACGTTTGAGTTTCATACCAACGAAATTTTTACACTTACCCCCAGCCGTTTTTATTTCAGGCTTGCGGGTCGTGATGAAGAGTGGCAGGACAACGGCATATCAAACCGCATTCGACTGGCTGATCTCGGCCCCGGATCATATACCCTGGAGGTTAAATCAATCAACACGTTTGGTCATGAATCCAATACACTTAAAATTCCTTTTACTATAGCGCAGCCTTTCTGGTTTACCTGGTGGTTTATACTGATGACAGCCGGCTTATTGGGGTTGATTGTATGGCTCTACATCCGTTACCGTGAAAAAGCGCTGCGCAAACGAAGCATTGAACTTGAAAAAACAGTGACTGAACGCACCGCTGAAGTGGTCGCAGAAAAAAAAGAAGCTGATAAACAGCGTCAGGAAGCTGAACATCAAAAAGAAATTGTTGAAGAAAAACAAAAAGAAATATCAGACAGCATCAACTACGCAAAACGCATTCAAAATGCTATACTTCCATCAGAGCGCTATTTTAAAACACACCTGCCTGATAGTTTTATTCTCTACCTGCCCAAAGATATTGTAGCCGGCGATTTTTATTTCATGGAAAATGTTGGTGATACAATTATACTGGCCGTTGCAGATTGTACCGGGCATGGTGTACCGGGTGCTATGGTCAGTGTACTTTGCCACAATGCGCTCATACGGTCTGTCAAAGAATTTGGCCTGACATTGCCCAATGAAATACTGGATAAAACACGTGAACTGGTACTGGAAACTTTTGCCAAAAGTGAAGACCAGGTGAATGACGGAATGGATATTGCCTTGTGCGTTCTTGATAAAAAAACACGCAAACTCTTTTTTGCCGGGGCAAATAATGGGCTGTTCCTGATTCGGAAAGAAGAGCTCATTGAATATAAACCAGACAAGCAGCCTATTGGTAAATTTATACATGCCAAACCCTTTACCCGGCAGGAAATACAATTGCTGCCCGGAGACAGGGTCTACCTCTATTCTGACGGGTATGCTGACCAGTTTGGCGGAGAAGCAGGAAAACCAGGTGGTAAAAAATTCAAATACTCCAGGCTAAAAACCCTGATCCATAAAATTCACACCCAAAAGGCTGATCAACAGCATGACCTGCTTTTAGAAACACTTGTGCAGTGGCGGGGTGAGATTGAACAGGTAGATGATATTTGCATTATCGGTTTTTCGGCATCGTAATATGTCTGGTATGTTCTGCCAAAATCATCAATCGGTTAATTTTAACTGTTGATCGATACTTCCGTTAAACTTATCTCAAGTTTCTGATATTCCGGCTATTTATAGCATCCTGAGCGGTTTTTTTTCGTAACATTAGACTGAACCGATACCAGTAAGCATTATCAACACACAGATTACCAGAAGGTTGAATATTACCTGGGAATAGATTAGTAAGGCAACCTTAACAAATGATTAACGTTTTAGCTATTGACTTATTTAAATAAGCGCTTATGAAAATACAAATTACCCGGCTGTTTATTCTTCCACTTTTTTTAATGCTCTCACTGGTTGTCAAAGCCCAAACCAGTGACTGGACTCCTGTCTTTTTAACACCCAGCGGAAACCACGTTGTTAAAGGGGTTGAAGCCTATTTTCAACAGGCTACCTGTGAAAGTAACGGAGTTGTTTTCATCAAATTTGTGAATACCAATGATTATGCGGTAAGCCTGGAATGGTACAATGCTGTTTTTACGCAGGAACTGCAGTGGATTCACCGCGAAGACGATAAAAAATCGATTCTCATTCCCGCCGCCACAACGCTAAACGGCAGCTGTAACGGTGAACTGATTTTATCAGTAGATCTTTCCCTGTTTGTGCAGGACCCAGCCCAATTCAAAAGACTTTCGACTGTTGGACTCATCATCAACGCAGCCAATTAAACCCAAACTTTTATGCAAAGAAAACTAGTACTCACTTTTTTCATCGCTGTTTTTACCCTCTTTATTCAAATGCGCGGCTCAGCGCAAACGGTGACTATTACATTACAATATACCGGTGCCCAGGCCCTGGGGTGTTGTTCTGTTTGTACCGGAGATTATTTCTGCTGGGGAGGCAGTTGCGGATGCTGTACCGCCAATGGTAACCTCACATTTACTGATCCTGTGCCGGCCGGAAATATTATAACCGGCGTATCGGTCAACTTTTTTGGAGTTGACTGCGGTGGAGGTGCATTTACAATACCAACTGCTATTAACGGAACATCAGTAGGGTCAGCACCCGTTGTTACAACTGACTGCAGCTGCGGAGGATGTTATTCACACATTGCCGATGCCACTTTCCCATGTACCGGATTACCCGGCTACAACTACGGCGGTAGCAACACACTTCAACCAAGTCCCGGACAAATTGTATGCATGGACCGTGTTGAAATTACATTTACCTATGTACCAAACTCGAGCTTTGCCTTGCCTCCGATTGGCTCTATCAGCGGTCCATCTACAGGCTGTGCAGGCGGAAGCGGAACTTATACGGTACCAGCAGTTGCCGGTGCTACAACCTATACCTGGACAGTCCCTGCCGGAACAACCATTGTTTCAGGGCAAGGAACTACCACATTAAACATCACAAACGGATCTACCAGCGGAAATATTTGCGTAACCGCTTCCAGTGCCTGTGATACAGAAGGCCCAACCTGTTACCCGGTAACATTCAGCGCCATTCCTACAGTCAACGACCCGGCAGATCAAACGGTGTGTGCGGGCACAAATACAGCCGCGGTTAACTTTACCGGAACCGGGGGACCGACATACAACTGGACCAACGACAATACAACCATTGGCCTTGCTGCAAGCGGCACGGGTAATATCGCTTCATTTGTAGCTACCAATGCAACCGGTTCACCGGTTACAGCCAACATTACCGTTACCCCGGTTACTGGCTGTTCAGGTACGCCGCAAACATTTACCATTACGGTTAACCCGTCACCAACCATGACTGATCCGGCTGATCAGACTGTTTGTGCCAATTCATTGACAACCACCACCAGTTTTACAGGTTCAATAGGCGGTACTACTTTTGGCTGGACCAATTCAAATACCACCATTGGGCTGGGTGCAAGCGGCTCAGGTGACATTGCAGCCTTTACCGGTTTGAATGCCGGTGCTTTGCCGGTTGTGTCTACCGTGACTGTCACCCCTACCGTAGGCACCTGCTCAGGGCCTGCCCAAACATTTACCTATACCATCAACCCAAACCCAACATTTGTACTTTCTGCAACCAACCCGTCAAGCTGCGGTGGCACTGATGGAAGTATTATTATCAGCGGGCTGAGCGGCAGCACCAGTTATAATGTCACCTATACTGATGGTATTCCGATTGGGCCGGCCGCTATGACGTCAGACGGTGCAGGTACCATAATTATTTCAGGTTTAAATGCGGGTTCTTACTCAAACTTTATTGTTTCCCTTGGCGGATGTACAACCACCGATGCCTCTGTTTTAACACTCACTGATCCAAACCCGCCAACTGTTGGGGCGGGAACTGATCAAACAGTATGTGCGGGAACTTCGGTAACGCTTACTGCAACTAACCCCGACGGAGCTGTTATTTCATGGGACAATGGTGTTACCGATGGTGTTGCATTTACACCTGCTTCTACACTTACCTATACCGTAACCGCAAACCTTGCCGGTTGTATCTCTACTGACCAGGTAATTGTCACCGTTAATCCAAATCCAACAATTGGTGCAGGCACTGATCAAACCATTTGTTCGGGCAGCCCGGTTACGCTTACCGCAAATAACCCCGATGGTGCAGCCATTTCATGGGACAACGGTGTGACGGATGGCGTTGCTTTTACGCCAGCTGCTACACTCACGTATACGGTCACCGGTAACCTAAGCGGATGCATTAGCACCGACCAGGTTGTTGTAACAGTTAACCCGTTGCCAACTTTTGCCTTATCTTCTACCAACCCATCCGCTTGCGGCAGTTCAGACGGCAGCATTATTATCAGCGGCTTAAGTGCATCAACCACCTATGATGTAACTTATACAGATGGTGTTGTGACAGGACCAACTTCTATGACCTCAGACGGTGTTGGCACCATTGTAATATCCGGAATGAATGCAGGAACTTACTCCAATTTTATTGTCAGTTTAAATGGCTGTGACGGAACAACCGCTTCAACACTCACCCTGGTTGATCCTACACCACCAACCGTAAATGCGGGTGTTGACTTTTCAGTATGTGCCGGATCACCGGCAACACTGATGGCTTCAAATCCAGACGGTGCTGCTATTTCATGGGATAATGGTGTTACTGACGGCGTTTCTTTTACACCTGGCACTACAACTACCTATACGGTTACAGCAAACTTAGCCGGCTGTATAGCTACCGATCAGGCTATCATCACCGTCAACATTCTCCCTGCCGTTGGCGCAGGACCAGACCAGAGTGTTTGTATCGGAGATCCGGCTACGCTTACAGCTACCAACCCCGATGGAGCAGCCATTTCATGGAATAACGGTGTCACCGACGGTGTTGCATTTACACCGGCATCCACGTTAACCTACACAGTTACTGCTACGCTGGTAGGTTGCAGCACGACAGACCAGGTGGTGGTTACCGTAAACCCGCTGCCGGTTGTTACCGCATCTGCCAGCCCTTCTACAAACCTTTGCGTGGGTGACCTGGTAACGTTAAGTGGCGGCGGCGCATCAACGTACACCTGGGATAATGGGGTAACAAATGGTGTGGCTTTTGTTGCAAATACAACCACAACCTATACCGTTACAGGTACCGATGCAAACTCTTGCCAGAATACGGCAACCATTACACTGACTGTTGTTAACTGTGCTCCTCCGGTTGCACAAATTGGTACCAGCGGTTCACCAAGCACCATTTGCGTCAATGACTGTATCAATTTTCAGGATCTGAGTACCGGTACCAACATTGACACCTGGCTGTGGGACCTGGGCGCCGGCGGAATTACCTCAACCGCACAAAACCCGCCAACAATGTGTTATGGCGTAACCGGAACTTACACCATTACACTTACCGTTACAGATGATGTGGGAACAGATACCGAAACATTTACACTAACCGTTATTGATTGTATTCCACCAACAGCAGTATTCACAATGAGTGATTCCGTTATTTGCCTGGGTGAATGCATTACATTAACTGATCAGTCACTTGAAAACCCAACCGCATGGGCGTGGGATTTTGGCGGAGCTGCCAGTCCGGGAACTTCGACAGATCAAAACCCAACTATTTGCCCGACAGTTGCAGGTACCTACGATATTGAACTTACGGTAACCAATCCTTTTGGAACCAGCACGGTTACACATACATTAACCGTAAATGCAATTCCTGTGGTTAATGCCGGCATTGACACCATTATTGACATGAACACTGCTGCTGAATTGATTGCAACGGTAAGCCCTTCAGGCGGAACCTATCAGTGGACAGATGAAGAAAATGTCGAATGCCCTGACTGCCCGTCAACATTTGTTACACCGGTGTTCACCGAACAGTTCCAGTTACTTTATATAAGTCCTGAGGGGTGTGCCGCATCAGACAGCGTTTTAGTGGTGGTACTTTTTGAAGATCTTGTTAATGTACCTAACGGATTTTCACCAAACAACGATAATAATAACGATGTCGTTTTTGTAAAGGGAGAAGGAATTGTAGACATGCATTTTGTCATCTACAACCGCTACGGTCAATTGGTGTTTGAATCATTTGATCAGAAAATTGGCTGGGATGGTTACCTCAACGGCCGGCCTGAAAATCCGGGAGTATTTGTCTGGTACCTGGAATATACCCTGGTTGACGGATCAAGCAACAGCAAAAAAGGAAATCTGACACTGATAAAATAAGCAGTATGAACAGAGTTATAATATTAGTTTGCGGCCTGGCCCTTTGGTCATCAGAAATTAATGCGCAGCAAGACAAACATTTTAGTATGTTCTATGCCAATCCCGTTCAGCTGAACCCCGGAGCGGCTGGTCATTTTGAAGGAGATTTGCAGATTTTCACCAATTACCGCAGCCAGTGGTTTACATTAAGCAGTAAACCTTACAGCAGTTTTTCAGCATCACTTGACGGAAGGCTTTTTGAAAAAAATCTGAACAATGGTTTTTTTGGTGCAGGCCTCAATTTTTATCGTGATCAGAGTGGTGATGGACAGTACACGGTAAGTATTATTTCTTTTCCGGTAAACTACTCCCTTGAACTGAATAAATACAGTTACCTCTCGATGGGGGTGCAGGCAGCTCATTACTCCCAGCAGGTAAGTGATGCGGCACTGTACTTTGATAATCAGTGGGACGGCAGTGGTTTCAATACCTCCATTTCGAGCGGAGAAAACATTGGTACAACCAACCTTTCTAAATTTGATTTGTCATCGGGCATCTATTACATTGCCAAACCAAAGAAAAACCTGGAGTACAAATTCGGCCTGTCAGGACATCACCTGACCAAACAAAAAATCGGATTTTATTCACTGAATGAAAAAATGTACCGCAATGTGACCCTTTTCGGGCAGGCTAATTTTGGCAGAACCACTTCTAAAATTTCATTTCAGCCTGCCGCATTTATCTTTTTTCAGGGTCCCAACCGCGAGTTTACAGTAGGTAACACCTTTACTTTTGAAATTAAACCGCCTTCAGTACATACCTTGTTTTTTGATGGACAGTCACTTTCATTGGGTGTTTATTACCGCTCAACCGATGCCTTTATTATCAACATGGGCTACCGCGCCGGTGCCATGACGTTGGGGGTATCGTATGATATGAATTTATCAGGGCTTACCGTTGCAACCGGTGGGGTTGGTGCTTTTGAAATGTACCTGGCTTTCAGACCTGAATTCAGAACTGGTTTTGGTGCTCCGCGTATCCGCTAAGTACAACCATTCAAAAAGCAGGGCCTAAAATTCAGTTCAGAACCTGGCCCGGAATTTTCTGAATGCAACAAACTATTCCATGTATCTTTGATGCAGAATAAGTGTATTTATGCGATTCATTCTGTCGCTTTACGTAAAAGCATTTTCAAATCTTGACCGCAATGTCTGGATTCTGGCACTGGCCATGTTTGTGAACCGGACCGGTTCCATGGTGCTTTTATTTACCTCACTTTACCTGACCAACGAACTACATTTTTCAATTGGTCATGCCGGTATTGCCATGAGTTTTTATGGGGCAGGAAGTATACTGGGCTCATTTGCCGGCGGCTGGCTGAGCGACCGGAAAAATTATTTTGATGTGATGGTATTTTCACTGCTTGGGAGCGGCCTTGTACTACCAGCCATTTTGTTTACCCATGACCTGGTATCCATTTCTGTTATCATTTTCAGTTATGCATTCCTGGCAGATATGTTCAGGCCTGCCTTGTCTAAGGGTATTGCATTTTACAGTTCTGCTGAAAACAGAACGCGCTCTGTGTCGCTGATACGGCTGGCAATCAACCTTGGCTTTTCAATAGGCCCGGTTATCGGAGGTTTTGTTGCCTTTTACGTGGGCTATAAACCGCTTATGATTATTGATGGTATTACCAGCATTCTGGCAGGCATTGTCGTTATTATGTTCATTCCCCGAAAAGTGGTAGGGTTTCAGAAATCCACACCGCAAACGCGTTCAGAATCCAGGTCTGTCTATCGTGATTTTGATTACCTGTTTTTTATATTGATGGTTGCACTTTACGGCGCCTGCTTTTTTCAGCTCTTTGCCAGCGTTCCCCAATACCTTGACAAAGTGTGGAACTACAACGAAAAAGAAATTGCATGGGTGCTTGCTTTAAACGGATTTCTGGTAGTACTGATTGAAATGCCGCTGATGGCCCTGCTTGAAAATAACAAAAAAATCTTCCGGTTTATTCTGGCCGGATCATTGTGCGTGCCCGCCGCTTTTACCATTTTGATTCTGGGATATGGTGCGCTGCCGGTAGTTATCGTATATACCCTGGTAATTACATTATCAGAAATACTTGCCATGCCGTTTATGATGAATTTTACGTTATCACGCCCCCCAAAAGAAAGACAAGGTGAATATTCTGCACTCTACTCTATTGCCTTTGGAATTGCCAATATTTGCGCACCGTTGATTGGGTTGGGCATTGCGGCCATTTATGATTTTAACACCATGTTTTACATTCTGATTACGCTGGGTATAATCAATGCGCTTGGGTTCTGGTTTTTGAAAAACCGAATTGAACCGGAATTAAAAACGGAGGAATTAGTGGATGCTGAAATACCCGAAAATTAATTCGCCATTTCACTCATAAACTTGATGCGCATTAAACGAAGCTGATCTTCTTCAAAATTATCTCCCAGTTCCTGCAGTGCATCTTCAAGACTATCAGATTCTGCTTCCAGAAAATAATCATAAATATCTTCCTGATCTTCTTCATCCAGCATGTCATCAATATAATAATCAATGTTGATTTTGGTGCCTGAACTTACAATGGCCTCAATTTCTTCAATTACCTCAGATACGGCCTTGCCCTGTGACCGGGCAATGGCATCCAACGGCATTTTTCGGTCTACATTCTGAATAATCTGCACTTTTAGTCCTGATTTGTTGACGATGGATTTTACCACAAAATCCTGCGGACGATCAATGTCATTTTCTTCTACATACCGCGCAATGAGTTCTACAAAAGGTCTTCCATAGCGTGATGCTTTGCCCTGTCCCACTCCCTGAATGCTGGTCAGTTCTTCAAGCGTAATTGGATATTGCACGGCCATATCCTGCAGGGAAGGTTCCTGAAAAACAACAAACGGCGGAATATTTTTTTCTTTTGATACTTTTTTTCTCAGGTCAAGCAACATGGCATACAAAGCCTCATCGGCACTGTTGTTTCCTTTTGGAGTGCTGATATCCTCATCACTGTCTCCGGTATAATCATGTTCTTTTAACAGCAGGAATGAAACCGGGTTTGCCATAAAGGCTCTTCCTTTTTCAGTCAGTTTTAATGTACCGTAGCTTTCAATTTCTTTAACCAGCAAATCATTTACCACGCACTGGCGGGCAACAGCATTCCAGAAAATGAGATCGCGCGCTTTTCCTTTTCCAAAAAGCGGTTCTTTGTCGTGTTTGTATGATTTAATTTCAGTAGTCTCACGGCCGTGTACAAATTCACAAACATATTTGGCTTTTTGTTTTTCACGGAGTGCTTCAACTGATTGCAGGAAGAGCAATACTTCTTCTTTTCCTTCTGTTTTCTCGCGTGGATTTTTGCAATTGTCACACATTTCATTGCAGCCGCGCTCATCAAACTGCTCACCAAAATAATGCAAAATGTATTTTCTGCGGCATACCGATGTTTCAGCATACGATACGGTTTCGTGCAATAATTGTCTGCCAATTTCCTGTTCAGAAATTGGTTTGCCCTGCAGAAATTTTTCCAGCTTTTCAATGTCTTTATAACTGTAGAATGTGAGGCAATACCCTTCACCTCCGTCACGGCCTGCGCGACCTGTTTCCTGGTAGTAACTTTCAAGACTTTTTGGAATGTCGTGGTGAATCACATAACGGACATCGGGTTTGTCAATGCCCATTCCAAAAGCAATGGTGGCCACAATTACATCAGCCTCTTCCATCAGAAACATATCCTGATGCCTGGCGCGAACAGGAGAGTCAAGCCCTGCGTGATAAGCAAGTGCATTGATACCGTTTACCTGCAGCAACTCGGCAATCTCCTCTACCTTTTTACGGCTGAGGCAATACACAATACCTGATTTGCCGGGTCTTTCCTTAATAAAGCGAATGATGTTTTTTTCAACGTCGCGCTTGGGTCTTACCTCATAAAAGAGATTATCCCGGTTAAATGACATTTTGAAAATGGTAGCGTCAAGCATGTTCAGATTTTTCTGAATATCATGCTGTACTTTTGGCGTTGCGGTAGCTGTCAGCGCAATGATGGGAACGTTGCTGATTTTTTCAAATATTTCACGCAAACGACGGTATTCAGGTCTGAAATCATGTCCCCACTCTGAAATACAATGCGCTTCATCAATGGCAAAAAATGAAATTTCAACACCAGTCAGAAAATCAATATTCTCTTGCTTAGTCAGTGATTCAGGCGCTACATAAAGCAGTTTGGTTTTGCCGTCTGAAATATCATCACGCACCTTTTTGATTTCACTTTTGGTCAGCGATGAATTGAGAAAATGTGCAATTTCATCAGACTCACTCACGTGGCGAATGGCATCTACCTGGTTTTTCATCAGGGCAATGAGCGGAGAAACAATAATGGCTGTACCCTCACAGATTAGTGCCGGCAATTGATAGCAGAGCGATTTTCCACCACCGGTTGGCATAATGACAAATGTATTTTTGCCATCCAGAACGTTCTGCACAATCCGTTCCTGCTCTCCTTTAAAACTGCTAAATCCAAAATATTTGCGCAGTGCATCTTTCAGAGTGGTTTCGCTAACTAAATTCATTGAATATAAGATTCTTAATAATTCGTTTATTTTTAAGGGACGCTAAGTTAACAATTCTAAATGCTGTAAAAACAAGGCAACCTGTAAACTCGATGTGCCTTTCTAAAGTTAAGACAAAAGATTCTTTTTTTCCTACTAAAGTTTTAAAAAAGTTGCACTTCCTTTCCAAACGGCTTTGTGTTAAACTTCTGTTAACCTTTTTAAACGCGGTAGTTTACTGCTATACATTTGAGCAATCGAACGAAGTAAATTAAACTTAACACTAAAAATTATGAAAACAACGTTTTTTTTCTTCGCTATTACTATGATCGCAATCATCGGGTTTTTTCCTAACGCGCAGGCACAGCTTTCTGAACCGGACGCAGCCGGCGCACAAATTACAGTGGATAAGGAGGTCCATGATTATGGCACCATAGAACAAGGTGCATCGGGTGAATGTGTTTTTATCATCACCAACAGTGGAACAGAAGCGCTGCTTATTTCAGAATGCAGGGGCTCCTGCTCATGCACTATTCCAAACTGGCCCAAAGAACCCATTAAGCCGGGTGAAACAGCTCAGATTTTTGTAAAATATGATACCAACCGTGTAGGCCCCATCAATAAAACAGTTACGATTACGTCAAATGCTGTCAATAGTCCTGTCATGATGGTCCGGATTAAGGGAAATGTAACAGCCAAAACAACCGCCGTAACCCCTGCTGCACCTTGAAAAAAGCCACAAACAGGGCGATTTTTGTTAATGATGTGTTAAACTTTCAAAAAAACGAAAAACTGGATGTAAATTTGGTGATACAAAAGCATAAAACAGATTCTAATTAAACATTTATGAAAAAAGCAATTTTATCTCTGGCAGTTACCGCAGCGTCCATTTTTGCAGTTAACACAACGGTTCTTGCCCAACCAGAAGTAAACGCAACCAGTAAAGCGGTCATTACAATTGATAAAGAAGTTCATGATTACGGAACAATTGAACAAGGAGCCAATGGTGAATGCGTGTTCACAGTAACAAACACCGGTACTGAGCCTTTGATTATTTCACTTTGTAAAGGATCATGCGGCTGTACAGTTCCTGTTTGCCCGCAAGAACCTATCGCACCTGGTGCTTCTGCCAAAATCACGGTTAAATACAACACCGCTAATCCGGGTCCTATCAATAAATCGGTAACCATTACATCAAACGCCAGCAATGAACCAAGCAAAACGGTTCGTATTTCAGGTAACGTAACGGCAAAACCGGCTGGTGGCGCACCCGTAAATACAGGCGGGCCAACTAATCAATAAAAAACAGAGTCTATACTTTAAAAACTATAAAACAACGTAACATGAAAAAAGTAATTTTTACCTTAAGTCTGCTTGTGGCAGCAATGATTGGAATGAATGCATACGCTCAGGAAGTTGGAGCAAACGGACCGGTTATTACCATTGACAAAGAAGTACACGACTATGGTACCATGGAACAAGGTGGAAACGGAGAATGCGTTTTTACAGTAACCAACACCGGTAATGAGCCATTGCTGATTCAAATGTGCAAAGGTTCTTGCGGATGCACCGTACCTTCTTGCCCGGTTGAACCAATTGCACCAGGTGCCACTTCTACTATCAAAGTAAAATATGACACCAACCGCGTAGGGCCAATCAACAAAACAGTTACCATTACGTCAAATGCGACAAACGAACCTTCAAAAATGATTCGTATCAAAGGAAACATTGTTGCTAAACCAACTGAAGGCGGAACAACAACACCGACTAACTAAAATTTTCTTTAACAATTGATGAAGCTATTCGATTTTGCGATCATAATAGCGCTGAGTTCCGCATTCACCCTCACGGGTGGTGCGGAATTCTATTTTAAGGAGTCCCGTGTCAAATTCCCGGACACCAGCGAAGGCGCTGTATTAACGCATGATTTTCAATTCACCAACGTTGGTGATGTTGCGCTTGTAATCTCTGAATACAAAGTGGCCTGCACCTGCACACAGGTCGATTTCCCCAAAGAACCCATTGCGCCGAATGGCAGCGGAACCATTCACCTGAAATTTAATACCGAAGGTAAATACGGCTTACAACTGCGAAAAATAGAATTGTATTCCAACGCGTCTGATAAACCATTCGAGCTGAGTTTTAAAGTGAATGTAATTCCGCGCGAAGATTAGTTTTGAGGCAAGAGCCATGCGTGAAGCAGCAAGCGGCATTCTATGCTTACTCATTACGTTTTTCCCCTTTGCCTTTATTGTTCTTGCCTCTTTCCTTCTTTCATCAACCCCACCAGCTCAACAGCCTGTCTTGCTTCTTTAACATCGTGCACCCGCAGTATAGAGGCCCCCTTCATCAGGGCAATGGTATTTACAACCGTTGTTCCATTCAGGCTCTCTTCAGGTGTTATGCCCAGTGTTTTATAGATCATTGATTTACGTGAAACGCCTACCAGTATGGGGTAACCAAGTACAGAAAACTGATTCAGCTCATTCAGCAATTCAAAATTCTGCGAACCGTTTTTGCTGAACCCAAAGCCCGGATCCAGGATAATGTCACACACTCCCCTTTCCTTTGCCAGTGAAACCTGCCGGCCAAAGTACGTGAGCATTTCAGCAACCATGTTCTGGTACTCATTTTGAGCAACCATGGTTTGTGGATTACCGCGCATGTGCATCAAAACATAGGGGGCCTTGTGAGCCGCCGCTACATCAAAAATGTGCTCATCCAACTGACCGCCCGAAATGTCATTCACCACTGAGGCTCCTGCTTTCAATGCAGCTTCAGCAACTTTGCTCCTGAACGTATCTATCGAAATTAAAAGATCGGGGAAATGCCGGTGAACGGTCTCAATCAGTGGTACAACCCTGTTTAATTCTTCTGTTTCAGAAACATCTGCCGCACCCGGCCGTGATGAATACCCGCCCATGTCAATAATTTCTGCCCCGGCAGCCTGCATTTCAACCACTTTGGCAATCACCCTGTCTGCTTCACTCAGCCTGCTTGAAGCATAGAAACTGTCAGGGGTTACATTGATAATACCCATAACCAGCGGCTTATCAAACGAGCGCAAAATACCTTTAAAATTGAAGGTCAGTTTTGGGTAAAATGCAGTATCTTTCACGGCTAAAATTTAATGTTGCAATCAGAGAATGACTAAAACAGCGGAACAATATAAAAAAGTAATTGCGAATTGCCGGTCTGTTTTTGAGAAAAAAGCCAGGGATTATGGAACAGCCTGGCGTATTTTACGCATCAGTTCGTTAACCGACCAGATTTTTATCAAGGCTCAGCGTATCCGCACCATCCAGGAGAAAGGAATCAGCAAAGTAGGTGAAAGTATTGAGGGCGAATTTGTTGCCATTGTAAACTATTGCGTAATGGGCCTTATTCAACTTGACCTGGGACACGATAAGCAACTGGAACTGCCCTTAGACCATACCTTGTCACTCTACGATGCCAAAACAAAACAGGCATTTGAGCTGATGCAAGCCAAAAATCACGATTACGGCGAAGCATGGCGTGATATGCGAATCAGTTCACTGACAGACCTGATTATGATGAAAATTCTGCGCACCAAACAAATTGAAGATAACCAGGGAAAAACACTGATTTCAGAAGGTATTGATGCCAATTACCTGGATATGCTCAATTATGCCGTATTCGCACTCATCAAATCAGACGAATCTGCCGAAAATGTTACATAACTGTTAAGCCGGTACATAAACCCGAATGAATGAAATAAATTCAACCCAAAATACCTAAAGTCATGTCAGATCTTAATCCAAAAAACAACAAACTCGACGTCCAGGGAAGGTCATTGGTACTGAATTCAGCCCTGATTGCCCTGAACCTTGCAGGCGTATTCTTTATCGTCAAAGGCTTTCACCTATCAGCCGGAGACAATGATTCTATTTATAAAATAACCGGCTTTTTGCTTTTATTGCTGAGCCTTGGCGGACTGGCTTTACTAAAAGGCATTTTCCTGTTCTCGTATGTATCACGCGTTTTGGTTGGAGGTTTATTCATTGTCTCAGGATTGATCAAAGCCAATGATCCCTGGGGATTTGCCTTTAAACTCGAAGAGTATTTTGCAGCAGACGGTTTGTCGTTTGATTACCCGTTCTTTGAACAATTTGCACCCTACGCCCTTCAGTTATCAATTGTTATTTGCATTGCAGAAATTGTTCTGGGTGTTGCCGTGATACTGGGTGGAAAAATCAAACTGGCCGCCTGGTCACTTCTTTTTATGATGGGCTTTTTTACCTGGCTTACCTGGTACACCACCTCGTGTAATGACAAACAATTGCTAGCCATGGAATTGGGAACTGAATTCAACCGCCAGTGCGTAACTGACTGCGGTTGTTTTGGTGATGCCCTGCGCGGATCTGTAGGCCGGTCACTTACACCCATTGAATCGTTCTGGAAAGACCTGGTACTGTTTTATTTTGTCCTGATCATATTTGCCAATCAATGGAAAATCAAATTAAACCAGGTGCGGGAAAACTGGATTATGGTACCTGCCGCACTGGTGGTTGTTATTTTCTTCTCCTGGGTATTCGGATGGTATTTCCCAATCCTGTTTTTCCTGATTGCCATGCTGGGTTCATTTGTAGTTGGCAACCTCAACATTGGCACTATGGGTAAACCCTGGAAAATGGCCGTTTTTGTCACATTCATTTCGTTTATTTTCAGTTTGTATACCAGCATGTACATGGAACTGAAGGATTACCGCGCTTACAAAATAGGCAACAACATTCGTGAAGAAATGATTGTCAAAGAACCGCGAATTACGGATTACGTGCTGAAATACGAAGAAAAAGCCACCGGAAAAATCATTGATTTTGCCGTCGATCAGTGGGAAATTTACACCGATACAACCAACTATAAATTTGTTGAACGTGAAGAAATTGTAATTGCTGAAGGTGTGCCGGCAACCATTACTGATTTCTATGCCTCAATCGAATACAGCAACCTGACCGAAGAAGAAAAAACCATTCCCTACATTGATTCACTGATTCAGGCAGATTATGATTTTTATTATGAAGATAAGCTGGTATTAAAAACACAATGGGGCAATGATACCATTGCAGCCATGGAATACGATACGCTGTATTATCCTGATTCAGTTTATACCAAAGTCAGCAGTTATACGGCACTCATTGATCCGTCCAAATCATTTTCACTTGACCTGACAGAATATCTTTTGAATGCCGATACCATTTTTATTATGACCATTCGTGATATCAAAACCATTGGAAAAGATGAAATGACCGACATGAAAGCCGTTTATGAAAAAGCCAGGGAACGCGGTATTCCATTTGTGGTGCTGAGCCCTGCAACACCTGCCGAAATTGCTGCTTTCAAAACCACGCATGACTTTCATCCGTTGTTTTTGACATTTGACGGCACCGAGGTTAAAATTATTATACGCTCAAACCCAGGCCTTGTGCTGCTGCAAAAAGCCACCATTGTTAACAAATGGCCTTGGCGCAGCGTTCCTGATTTTGAAGACATACTCGAAGAACATTTTCAAACCAACTAAACTCAAATGCGAAAACACCTAGTAGCCGGAAACTGGAAGATGAACCTGACTTATTCAGAAGCCAAACAACTTTTGTCCAGAATTATTGATCAGAAAGAAAAGTACAGTCCATCAACCGAAGTGGTTATCTGCCCGCCGGCTATATACCTGGCCTCTTTCTCAGAGCATTTACGCAATCATCCTGCTATTAAACTGGGAGCTCAGAATTGTTTTCACCAGGACGCAGGTGCCTATACCGGAGAAACCTCCCCGGCCCAGCTGAAAAGCCTTGATGTGAAATACTGCATCATTGGCCATTCTGAAAGACGTGAGCATTTTAATGAAAGTTATGACCTGCTTGCCAAAAAAGCAAAAGCACTTTTACGCCATGGCATACAGCCCATTTTTTGCTGCGGTGAACAGCTTGAAGTACGAAGCAGCAATGTTTACAAGGAATTTATTATGAAACAGATTGAAGAAAGTTTGTTTCAGCTCAAACCTGAAGAAATTGCGCAGGTTGTTATTGCCTATGAACCTATTTGGGCCATTGGCACCGGAAAAACAGCAACAGCTATACAGGCGCAGGAAGTGCAGGGACTTATACGTGCACGCGTTACCAAACAATTTGGTGAAAAAGTTGCGTCAGAAATGACCCTGCTTTACGGCGGCAGCTGCAAGGCTGAAAATGCCCGCGAACTTTTTGCCCAGCCTGATGTGGATGGCGGACTGGTTGGCGGCGCATCACTCGATGCAGCAGAATTTTTGCAAATTTCAAACTCCTTTTAAACGTTTGTTTGAAAATGCGTGATTTAGAATTATAACCGGCAGAAAGCATTTTACACCCGCAGACCCAGGCAGACCACTGTAATTGGATTTTAGGCGCAGGAAGGAATCTGCGCCCTTTATCTGCAAAAATCAGCGGGAAAAACCATTTTAAAAATATCAAACGTGAAATACATTGAATTATCAGTTGACCTCAAAGAGGTTGATCCCTGGCGTGATATCCTGGTGGCAGAACTGGCAGAAACCGGGTTTGAAAGTTTTGTTGAAACCAATTCCGGCTTTTTGGGTTATATACAAGAATCCCTTTACCAAAAAGCAATGCTTGAAACGCTTACCCAAAACGAAAACGTTGCCGCCTGCAGCATAAAAACCATTGAAGAACAAAACTGGAATGCAGAATGGGAAAAGAATTTTGATCCCGTTTTTGTAGAAAACAAACTGGCTATCATAGCCCCTTTTCATGAGCGGCCGTCTGGTTTTGAACAAGTCATCACCATTATGCCCAAAATGTCCTTTGGAACCGGGCATCACCAAACAACATGGCTTGTTTCACAGGCACTTTTTGAACTCCGTTTAACCGGTAAAAATATTCTGGACATGGGCACCGGCACCGGAATATTGGCTATACTGGCTGAAAAACTGGGAGCGGCATCTGTTTTTGCACCGGATATTGATGAATGGTCATACCTCAATGCCCTGGAAAACTGTGAAACCAATAACTGCAAAAACATTACCGTAGTGCAGGGAGGCGACGAGGTTTTGCCCGGAAAAATTTTTCACATTATACTTGCTAATATCAACAAGAATGTACTGATTAAGCATTTTTCTGTATATTCATCATCCCTCCATTCCGGCGGACTTCTGCTGATCAGCGGATTTTTTGAAACTGACCAGGCAGATCTTGTCAGGGAAGCAGCCAGTCATGGCCTTGTTTTTGACAAGATAAATACCCGGGAAGGCTGGGCCATTATTCACCTGCGTAAGCCCTGAGGTCTCCCTGATTCAAAGCCCTGGAACAATGCAGCGTTTTGATTTTTAACCTTAAAAAACGGAAATACCAGTTAAACGCATTTACAGCAATCATTGCCATTTAACCTTCACACCTATGAGATCAATCCTTTTTGCCTCCCTCCTTTTTTTATCAAGCGGCCTTTTTGCCCAGCCATTTTCAAGTGATCCAGACCAATTTCTGAAAGAAATCAATAAGTACCTGAGCGCCTCAAACGGAACCAAAACCAAAGAATTTATGGAAGTTTTTGAGCCCAACTGGCTCACCAATTTTTCCAGCGAATATCAAAAGCGGGTTATTGCAACCTGTAACCTGATCAGTGCAAAAAACCTGTACGCTTTTCCTGACATGTATGGCTACCTGTTGTCAGTGCATTCATTTGTGCAAACCAACCAGCCCAAACAAAGTTTTGAAACCTGGCATTCTACCATTGACCAGTTGCTCAACAGTAAAAAAGTGACCAAGTTTCAGGAGTTCATTGAAGTCTGTTCAGGCTTCTTTACAGACGGAACTATTTTTGCCATGACGGATCATAAATGGCAGGTTAAAGGCGGCACCTACCTTTTTGAATTTAACAATTCAAACCCTGTAATCAAGTTTGAAAACGTGCAGCTGTATTGCTACATTATTAACCGCACCGCTGAGAAAAAAGACGACCCGTATTACGACAGTACCATTGTGCGCGGTACTTCAGGCACCTATGAACCCCTTATTAATAAATGGACCGGGCGCGGCGGAAAAGTAGACTGGCAGAAAGTAGGCCTGGACCCGGCAACCAACTATGCACTCATTACAGATTATATGCTTTCGCTGAAGTCTACTGAAATTGAATCAGATTCGTGTACCGTTTATACGGACTATTATGAAACTCCGCTGCAGGGTTCATTCAGAGACCAGGCAAAAAAAATAAACCGTGAAATTGACCGCAACAACCCGCAGTTTATTTCATTCAGTAAAAAAATTGTCCGTAAAACCATTTTGCCTGAGGTAGATTATGTGGGTGGTTTTGCCATTGAAGGAGCCTATTTTCATGGCGTTGGTTATGACAACGAACCTGCCAGCCTGGTATTCTACAAAGAAGGTGAACCATTTATCAAAGCAAGCGCACTGAGTTTTAACATCAACGATAAAAGTGCACGGGCTACCGAATGCAGTATAACAATCTATCTGAATGAAGAAGATTCAATCTTTCACCCCGGGCTTGAAATCTACTATACCATTGATGAAGCCGGCATAACCAAAATGGACCTGATGCGATCTAGCGAAGGATTGGCACAGGCACCCTTCAAAAATTCCTACCACAACCTGGACATGTATGTAGACAAATTAACCTGGACCAAAGGAGACCCGAATCTGGCGCTTGGCTGGCACTCACTGTCGGCCCGCAAAATAGCGCGTTTTGAATCTGAAAATTATTTCAGTGAAAAAATCTATAACCAGATACAGGGTATGATGTCCAAACACCCGCTGGTAGCACTTTACCAGCATGCATACCGGTATGATATTGAAGTCATTCCACTGGGTGATGCGGCTACTGCCATGGGCTATACCATTGACCAGGTAATGCCTATTATTCTGGATCTGGCAAACCAGGGATTTCTGACTTACAACAAAGCAAAAAAAACCATTTCACTGCTTCCAAAAACAAAAAAATACATTGATGCACGGTCCGGAAAATCAGATTACGATCACATTGTTTTTGTAAGCAATTTGCTTGAGATTGAAGACAAACCATTGACCTATCCTGACGGAACACCAGACAAGAGCGCTGCCAAGTATAATGACCGCGCAAAAAAACTGAACGACCGCAAAAAGGCAGCTCCTAATTTTGGAACGTTGAATTTAAAATCCATGGATCTTTATCTGAATGAAATAGATCCGGTTGAATTGTCACCCGTTCAAAACGTCGTTGTTTTTCCCGATGAAGGACATGTGCTGATTAAAAAAAATCTTGACTTTTTATTCTCCGGCGCTGTAATGGCCGGAAAAATGGAAATATACCTGGAACAGGGTTCGTTTGATTATGAAAATTTCAAAATTAACCTGCTGACTGTTGAGGCTGCGCTTTTACGTGTACGCCCCATGTTTGGTGAAGGCGGTGAAAAACTCATTCCCATGACCTCTCATTTTGAGGGACTGAAAGGACACATTGCTATTGATGCACCCAATAACCGCTCAGGAAAAGATCAGAAAAATTACCACCAATACCCCATTTTAAAATCACGTGATTATGCCTACGTTTTTTACGATCATGAATCTATTTATAACGGCGTTTATGACAGTGCCACGTTCTACTTTAAAACGGACCCGTTTGAGTTTGACAGCCTTGACAATTTCAACGAAGCCGGTGTCAAATTTCCGGGTGAATTCAGGTCTTCGGGTATTTTCCCGGTTTTCAGAGAAACACTAACCATACAGGAAGATTATTCGTTTGGGTTTAAAACCAAAGCACCCTCAGGCGGGCTTCAGTTTTACGGTGACTATGCCAAATTTGACAATGAAATCAGGCTCAGTAATGAAGGGTTGCGCGGCGCCGGTCAAATTGATTTTGTGACGTCTACGTCCATTTCTGAAAACTTCATTTTCTTCCCTGATTCAACAATGGGTATCTCAAGCTATGTTAACCGCCCGCAAACAAAAGATCAGGGAATTTCTGTGCCGGACGTAACCGGAAACGGGGTTATGGTAACATTTGTTCCAAAACAGGAAGTGCTGAAGGCCCGGGCTGTATCAGAACCATTGGTTTTCTTTAACAAGGAGGCCTACATGAAAGGTACCACCTATCTGACGCCAAAAGGCATGTCAGGCCGTGGATTGATGTATTTTAAAGAAGCAGAGCTGGGCTCCAGGGAATTTACCTATGAACGCTGGGTGATTAATGCCGATACAGCTGACTTTAACCTGGCCAGCATCAATGAAGCAGATGCCAATGGTGACAATCCGCTGGCATTTAACTCTACCAACGTAAATGCCCATGTTGATTTTGAATCACGCCGCGGAGATTTCAAATCAAACGACGGTACCTCTATTGTTGAATTCCCTAAGAACCAGTACATCTGCTACATGGACATGTTTACCTGGCTTATGGATAATGATGAAATGGAGTTGTCTAAAAATCAGGCAGCAGACGTTTCCATTGATTCAGAACTGGACCTTGCAGGGCCTAACTTTTTCTCTGTTCACCCTGAACAGGATTCACTGAGTTTTGCAGCTCCAAAAGCGCGTTATGTCATGAAGGATAATACCATTTATTGTGAAAAGGTAGTGTTCCTTGATGTGGCAGATGCACGTATTTACCCGGCTGATGAAAAAGTAACGGTTCGTAAAAAAGCAGAAATGGATCCGTTTATTGGTGCAAAAATTGTAGCCAACTTTATTACCAAGTATCACACCATTGACAATGCTACTGTGCAGGTACTGGCTAAGATGCGTTATACTGCCAGCGGTGATTATGAGTATAAAGATGACAAGGAAAAAGTACAGAAAATCTTTTTTGCTGATATCCGGCAGGACTCTACATCGCAGACAGTTGCCATTGGTAAAATTGACCAGGCTGAAAATTTTCACCTCAGTGACCGGTTTGACTTTTATGGAAACGTTGAACTTAAAGCAGCTGAACCTTTCCTGATCTTTGACGGTGCTACCCGCATTAATCATGACTGTAACCAGTTTGCCAGAAACTGGCTCAAATTCAGAACAGACATTGATCCAAAAAACATCCAGATTCCGGTTTCTGAAAACATGACAGATCTGGATGGTAACCCAATTGCGGTTGGAATTGTTAAACGAAATTCAGATTCACCTGATTCGATGGGTATTTACCCGGCATTTTTATCAGCACTTGAACGCCCCGTAGACAACGTGCTCTTTACCTCTTTCGGCGTATTGAACTACAATGAAGCAGCCAATGAATTCCGCATTGCCAGCCCTGAAAAACTGATCAACCGCAACGAAAAAGGAAACTACATTTCACTGCATACACAAAGCTGTTCGATGGAAGGGGATGGCTTGGTTGACATGAGCATGGATTTACCGGGGGTTGAATTCAAAACCTATGGAACCGTCAATTACGACATGGCCAACAAAACCACATCCCTGAACCTATCAGGCGGTATGACCTTTTTCTACGACCGCAAGGCCATGGAAAGTATGACCGCTTCAGTCAATACAACCGAGGGGCTTAGTGCTATTGACTGGGACCGCACCACGCTGAGTCAATCATTGAAGGCTGATATTTCAGAAGAACAGGCTGAGAATATGAAATCAGATTTCACCATCAAAGGAGCATCTGAAGTAAAAATTCCAAAAGAACTGGAACCATACAATATCTACCTCACCAACATGCGGTTTAAGTGGGACGACCGGGCCAACGGCTTTGTTTCAAACCCGATTACGGCCATTGTCAGCCTTTTTGGAGCACCGGTATTCAAAGATTTTACGGTAAGTATTGTAATCCGTTATACACGGTCAGGTGACCGCGGAACCCAAATGGGACTGCTGGTTGAATTGCCGGGGAAAGACGGTTTACCGGGTAACTATTACCTCTATAAATTTGAACGCATTAAAAAAGAAACCGTGCTCAAGGTTTATACCAGTGATAAGGAACTGCAGAACTACATGTCAACCCTCAAGGAAGACAAGACCAAGGGCAAAGACATTTCGTTCACAGGCGTGGTAAAAGGTGCCGCCGATGAGATGGGAAAACACAAGGGATACGTAGGCCAATAGAAAAATCCCGTTTTTTTGTGTAAAAGGCTATACTTAATCAGATTGAGTATAGCTTTTTACGTTTAAAATGGCTATCTTCAAAAATTAATGAACCTTTTGAAAAAAAAAACGTATTAAACTACAGAAAACGCGTGCGTTTTAAGCGTGTTTTGCATAAGAGTGACTAGCTATTTCCGGTTCATACTGATTCTGCAACTGCTTATTTCAGGCAGTTTGACAGTGTATTCCCAGACTCCTGAGGAACTGCGCAAACAAGCTGATTTGCTTTTTGATCAGGGTAAGTTCGTAGAGGCCACACCGCTTTATTCCAAAATACTTGCACAGCAACCCAGGGATTATGAGGTCAATTTCCGTTACGGAACCTGCCTGCTCTATAACTCACACAACAAGGAAGAAGCCATACGTTACCTGAGTTATGCTGTCAAAGGTGCTGATATTGATAAGCGGGCTTTCTATTACCTGGGCCGTGCCTATCACCTGAACTACCAGTTCAATGAAGCCATTATTCAGTATGAAAAATTCAAGTCAGTTGCCAACCCGGCACAGATTAAAACATTGGAGGTAGATCAGCAGATTCTGGCCTGTAAAAACGGAAAAAAACTACTGTCCAACGTAACGGACATGATTGTTATTCAGAAAACCGAAATCAGGGCTGAAGATTTTTACGAAATCTATAAACTCAACAACATTGGCGGAACCATTCTGGTAACAGACGAGTTTCAGTCAAAAATGGACAAACAAAACGGTCACCGGGCTATCATTCACTTTCCGGCAAACTCGCCGGCCATTTATTATTCCAGTTACGGTGAAGACGGAAGCACCGGGCTTGACATCTATGTCAAACGTAAATTGCCCGATGGAAAATACAGCCAGGCACAAAAAGTACAGGGAGGTGTAAATACCACTTTTGATGAAAACTATGCCTATATGCACCCGGACGGAAAATACCTTTACTTCTGTTCCAAGGGTCATAACTCCATGGGTGGGTATGATGTTTTCAGGTGTGCATACAATGAAAGCACCAATACGTTTGGCACTGCTGAAAACATGGATTTTGCCATCAGCTCACCCGACGATGATATTTTCTTTGTGGTCGACAGCCTTGACCGCAGCGCCTATTTTGCATCGGCCCGTGAAAGCCAGGACGGAAAAGTATTTGTGTATGAAGTGCGTGTTGACCGCATACCGCTCCAGATTGCGGTAATTAAAGGAAGTTTTGTCAACTCGGTCAATGTTTCCAACAAAGTAGTTTCTATAGAAATTGTTGATTTTTCTTCGGGTGAAAGCATTGGCACATTTAATTCAAAAGAGTCTAACGGTGATTACCTGATTACGTTTCCAAAACCCGGCAAGTACAAATACCTGATTACAGTTAAAGGCAGTGAAGATACCCATGTGGCCACCATTGAAATTCCCTATCAGAAAGAATTTAAACCCCTGAAACAGCGCATTACCGTTTCACGTGATGACATGGGGCAGGAATTTGTCAAAGTTGAAAATCTTTTTGACGAGGCCTTTGAAGACCCTATTGCCGTGATGGCAGAAATCTATAAAAACATGTCTGAGCTCATGCCAAACTCAGACAAATACAACATTGACAGTTTAGATAAAGTCAACAAAGGAAATGAAGTGTTTACGGATGCCGGGCTGGACCCGTTTGTTACCAAAGAAGATGTTGAAAAAGCGGTGACTGATGAAATCAAAGACCTCAATACCAGCATTGCCGAAGACGAAAAAAATGCTGCTATTGCCTACAATCTGGCCGAACAAAAAAGTGACTCAGCCAATGCCTTAATGGTTGAAATCAATCAAAACATTCAACTGGCCGAAAATACCACGGATGTAACTGAAAAGAACCGGATTCTGGAAGACGTGTATGACGACACGAAGAAAGTAGAGCAGCTCAATGAAGATTCAAAAGACCTGGTTGCCCTGGGCAACGCTATTGACCAATCCATTGAAGAAAAGAAAAATGACCTTGTACAGGCACAACAGGTACAGCAGGACCTGAACAATACACCAGACGATGACAGAACAGCGCTCGGAAACGTAGTCACTGAAAACAAAACATTCTTTGTTGAAAATGTAAAAAACAATGCACCGCTTGAGAATGTTGTAGAAGAAATTGTAACCAACAATGCCAGCCAGGCCAATACCACTCAAAAAATAAACGGTGAAATTGCCACGCTGCGCAATGAACAAATGGACCTGGAAGCCAAAAACGTATCACTGCAGCAGCAGGCAGACAATACCAACAACAAAAAGCAGAAAGAAGCGCTGCAGCAACAAATTCTGGCAAATGAAATCCGCATTGAAGAACTTAAAACAGCCATTCAGCAAAAAGAAAAAGAATATGAACAGGCCATTAATTCAGGCGGAAATTCAAACCTGGGCAATGCCGCACAAATTGTTGACAATCCAAAAAATGCAACAGCCGGTAATACTACACCGCTCAGCAATTCTGAAAAAGATGACATTGAAAACAAGGTGCAGACCAATAACCTGGATGCGAATATTGCCGCCGTTAACAAAATACTTGATGAAAATAATATCGGCGGGCCGGCCATCAACCTTTTTGCATCGGATGAAACTACTAAAAACTACACCCTTCAGCAATGGAATGATGCCATTGACGATGAGATTGACCGGCTGAATATTTTGAAAATGAATGCCACCGGTGATGAACGAATCAAAATTGAACAGGATATTCAGCGTTACGAAGAACTGCGTGACGAAAAAATCAAACAGTTTGAAGTAGTTCAGAATCCGGCCACAATTGAACCTGAAATCAATCCTGAAGATGTGGTTACCGGTTATACCACCCGCAAAGACGAAATCAACAAATTGCCGAATGAAGGCGACAGGCATGCAGAAAACCTGAAACTCAATGAAGAACTCAAAGATGAATTAATTGCAGAGAAAACCGAACTTCAAAAAATACTGGATGAAAATCCGGGAAGTAAAAATATTGAAGAACGCATTGCCAACATAGACAAAATGCTGGCAGCAACAGAGACCCAGATTGCCGACGACAAAAAGTGGATTGCACAAAACACCGGTACCGTGGTTGTAGATACTGAAAAAATTGTTGCAACTGTAGACCCGGGTTACCAGAACAAAATCAATGAAATTTATAAAATTACTGATCCTGCACAGCGTGCCAACCAGGTTCAGGTACTCAACGAGGCATTCACTGAAAAATCAAGTGAACGAATGCAGGAACTGGAAGCTGCGCTTGCATCTAACCCGAATGACGCGGTGGCCAAAGCTGAACTTGCTGAATTAAAAAGACTCAACAGCCAGATCAGTACAGATGCCACACAACCATTGATTAAACCGGAGGTGCTTGACATAACTGCTGTGACACCTAAAGTGACACCTGACCAGCTGATAGAAGATTACACAACACGCAAAACAGATATTTCAAAAATCACAGATCCTTACGACAAAAAAATTGCCGAAAACAACCTGAACAAAGAACTAAGTACAGAAGTGCGGCAGGAAATTAAAGACCTGGAAGCATTGCTGGCTGACAACCCGGGAAATACCGCTATTACAGAACGTATAGCCAACCTTAAAAAATTGGATGATCAGTTAAACAGTGCCATTGTTACCAATGAACAATGGCTGGCAGCAAATCCAAAAACCGATGCAGTGGTGGTTGATGCCAGTGATGTAAAACTGGTCAACCCTGATTACCAGGAAAAGGCGGATGCCATTAATCAAATCCAGAATCCCGATGAACAAAAAACAGCCATTCGTGAGCTGAACGATCAAACCATTCAGAAAATAGATAACCGCATTGAAGAACTGGACCGCACACTGGCCGGTAACCCAACTGATCAAACAGCACTGGATGAAAAAGCAGAACTGAACCAGCTGAAAACCCAGATCCAGCAAAATCCGGATAAACTGTTGGTACAGCCGGCAGATTATTCAGCCATCAACACCAAACCAACCATTGGTGAAATAATGCCTGATTACCAGGATAAAATGAATACCATTTACGGCTCTTCACAAAACCAGGCAGACAAAGAAAAAGATAAAATTGACCTCAACCAGAATCTGATTTCACTCATTGACGCTGAAATTGAATCGCTGACCAATGCCAAAATTACCAACCCTGATGCGGCTAAAGCAATTGACAAACGCATTGAAGGGTTAACGACTATTAAAAATCAGAAAACAGCAGAAATTAAAGCCAGTGAAGATAAAATCGGCGGCACCACCGTTACTGCCGGTCCTGCAATAACATTGAAAGATGTAATGCCCGATTACGAACAAAAAATAGCAGCCATTGAGAAAAAAGACCTGGATGAAAAAAATGAACTGACTGAAAAAAATGCAGTTAATGCAGAGCTGATTGAAAAACTGGACGACAAAATCAGTGCTCTGGAAGCTGAGAAGGCAAAAAATCCGGCAAATGCTGCTGCTATTGAAAGAGACATTCGTATTCTGCAGGATCTTAAAACACAAAAACAGAATGAAATTACAGCCAACAACCAGCGCATTGCAGACATTGAAAACGGAATCACCACTACCCGTCCGGCCATTACGCTTAACAGCATTATGCCAGGCTACGAACCAGGCATAGCGGCTATTGATCAGAAATCAGCCGATGAAAAAACAAAACTGGCTGAGAAAAACACACTTCACAACCAATTGATTTCAGCCATTGATCAAAAAATTGCCGACCTGGAAAAAGAAAAAACGACCAACCCTGCAAATGCTGCTGCCATTGATAAAGACATTCAGGCACTGCAAGCCATCAAACTTCAAAAACAAAATGAAATAACGCTGAACAATGACCGCATCAACCAACTTAACAGCGGCACTACATCAAGACCTGCCATTACGGTTAACAGCATTATGCCGGGCTACGAACCGGGCATAGCTGCTATTGATCAGAAATCAGCCGATGAAAAAACAAAACTGGCTGAAAAAAATACACTTCACAACCAATTGATTTCAGCCATTGATAAAAAGATTGCCGACCTGGAAAAAGAAAAAACGACCAACCCTGCAAATGCTGCTGCCATTGACAAAGACATTCAATACCTGCAAAATCTGAAAACACAAAAACAGGGAGAAATCAATTCCAATAACCAACGTATCAGCGAAATTGACAACGTCAACGTTTCGGCCCGGGCAACAATTACCATCAACAGCCTGATGCCTGAATATGAACCCGGCATGGCGCGCATTGATTCAGGAACAGCACCCGAGCAGGATAAACTGCGTGAAAAAAACAAACTCAACCAGCAGCTCATTGGTGCCATTGATGCAAAAATTGCAGCGCTCACAAATGAACTGAAAACGGATCCTGAAAATACGGACGTTATTCAGCAGGACATTGACAAACTGCGGGAACTGAAAGAATCCAAGCGTGCAGAAATTGACAAAAACAACAACCTGTTAACCTCTATGGGCGCAGATGTCGCTGCCGTCAAATCTGTAGAAGAAATAAAAACCGATGATTTCAAATCAGACGAAGGAAAAGAAATGATCGAAAGTCATTCAGAAGATATTGCCGAGATCAAAGAAATTCAGAACGATATTGCTGACCTTGAAAATCAGTTAGCCAATACCACCGACCCGGGAGATCAGGCAAAACTTGAAAAACAAATTGATAAAAAAGAAAATTCGCAGGCCCGCCTCGAGAATGAGATACTCGAAGATCTTGGTACTATCAACGAAACCGAATACAATGATACCCGCAGCAACACTGCTGTTGAAGCAGATATTGCATCAGCCAATAATCCGGGAGATGAATCTATTCTTGAAGCCAATGCCAATGTTGCTGAAGCGGATGCGTTAATGGCCGAGGCACAGCAATTGCGCAACGAAGCTGCCACTGAAAAAGATCCGGTAATTGCCAACCAGAAACTGCAAAAAGCATTTGAAAATGAACAGCGCGCCAATGAGTTGCTCGAAGAAGCAGGACTGACTTATAAAACAGCAGCCGTAATTGACCAGATCGATGGCAGCAACGAGGTCATTGTTACCACAGTACCGGAAAACCCATCGGACAGACAATCTACCGCACTTTATACCCAGGCCGCAAACCTGGAAAGTACAGCCAATGATTTGAATGCACAAGCCGCTCAACTGCGTGACAGCAGCCTCACCGTTAAGAAAAAATACCGCGAGGCACTGGTCATTGAAGCGCAGCAGTTGGATAGCCTTGCTGCCGTTTACCGGACCGAAGCCAATGATCTTAAATCACAGGCGGCAGACATTAAATCACAGGAAGATAACCTGGAGGCCGTATTACCTCAGTCAACAGACAAAACAGTCGACACTGAAACAGTAAACGACGTTATTGCAACCAGTGATTACAAAAATTATTACGACGCAAAAACAATCGGTGATTCAAACCTGTTCCGCGCTGAAGAACTTGGGAATGATATAGCTGTGCTGCAGGACCGCAAGGAACGAAAAATCAAAGAGGCCATTGTAACCTATGGAACCGGACCTGAACTGGAAAAAGCGTTGGCGAACGATCCGGAATACAAAGACATCCAAAATGACCTTGACTCCCTTCAAAAATTGCAGGAGCAATACCGTGACCGCGGAATTGCCAGCTATCAGCAGGCTGAAAACATTCTTGAAAACACCGATGATCAGATGCGTGAAAGCATTATGGCGATCTCTGACCGTGACCTGGCCCCGGTTGAAAAAATTACCATTACCGTGAACCCAATTGAAGCTGACTTTAAAGCACCAGATCAGTTAAATGCATCTATTTTCAGAACGACCGATACACCAGTTTATTCATCATCCAAACCAATTCCGGTAGATCAGCAGCAGCCAAGCGGACTGGTGTATAAAGTGCAGGTGGGTGCATTCCGAAATCCGCTACCGCCTGAATACTTCAACAAATTCGCCCCTATTTCAGGTCAGAAAATCGGCGATGGAATTACCCGTTACATGGTTGGTTATTTCACCAATTTTACCGTGGCTGATAATTCCAAAGAGCAGGTACACGATCTTGGATACGGAGATGCCTTTGTTGTTGCTTATTGTAACGGTGAGCGCATTTCAATTCAGGAAGCAAAAGAAATTGAAGCCGGCCGCCGTCAATGTGTCGGAACCAACCTGGTTGCCGTAAATAACATGAGCGTCAACCAGTCATCTGCAACAACCACTACCAATACACAAGGCGGAACCACCAACACCACCCAGGGAGGAACCACCACTACTGCCCAGATTACGCCACAAACCGAAGAAGAAAAACAACTTACATCGTATTACAGCAATGTACCCGATGCAGCCAAAGCCAACCAGGTAGAAATTATCAAAGGCCTTTTCTTTACCGTTCAGATAGGTGTTTATTCAAAACCAGTTAAAGCAAGCTTGCTGTATAACATTCAACCGTTAAACAGCCAGCTGACTGAAGACAAAAAAATACGGTACACAACCGGCATTTACTGCAACGTTAATGACGCAGTAAAACGTAAAGATGAAATTGTTGCTATTGGAATTACCGATGCGTTTGTGACTGCCTATTACAATGGAAAACGAATTACACTGACCGAGGCAAATGCACTGTTGGCCCAAAACGGACCATCTGTTTTATTTGACTGCGCCGGCCTCGGAACACAACAAGCCACCAACCAGGGCGGTAACCAAACAACCAACCAGGGAGGCAATCAAACCACCAACCAGGGCGGCAATCAAACCACCAACCAGGGAGGTAATCAAACTACCAACCAGGGCGGCAATCAAACTACCAATCAGGGCGGCAATCAAACAACCAACCAGGGTGGCAATCAAACAACCAATCAGGGCGGCAATCAAACCACGAACCAGGGCGGTAATCAAACTACCAACCAGGGAGGTAATCAACAGGTATATGATCCTTCAGACACCAGTGGTCTGTGGCGCGTGCGTGTCGGTTATTTTGAAACAGAAGTGCCTCAGAATTTTATTGAGTTATTGTTAAATCATCAGGATGAAGGTATTGTGACAGAAAGTGACGGCGATGAAAACATGACTTTTTATACCATCCCTTACACCAACCGGCAGGATGCCGAGGTACGCGCCAATGATTTACGTTCAAAAGGATTTAGCCAGGCTGAAATTCAAAAAATGCCGGGTGATGTAGACGAACTCGGAAATAAAATTGAAGTGCCCGTTGAACCGAAAGAAATTTTCTACAAAGAAGGAGTTTACTACCGGGTATTAATTGGCAAATACGCCAACGACATACCGGGTGAATATGCCACCATTCTGCTTCAGACTGAAAACCTGCTGGAAACGGAAGTGGATGCAGACGGAAATACCTACATTATTTCTACCAAAATTAAAGACATGGCCACCGTGCGTGAACGCCTGGTTGAGCTTTATGAACTGGGAATTGAAGACATGGACATTGTAACCTACTATAAGTATGACGCAGTGCCATTTGAGCAAGGTGAACGGATTCTGCAGGACAAACCCATTGATTCACTCACCTATTTTGAAACACCTCAGGGAATCAGCGCTGACCCTTACCTCTACCACAAGGATGGTGTTTATTTCAGAGTTGACCTGGGTAAATTTGAAGAAGATGTTCCGCAGGAATTTGCCAACCTGTTGTTTGAAAATTCAGATGAAAACATCCTCCGTGAAGAGACTTTTGAAGGAGAGACATACTTCTACACCGAAAATATCAAGACGTATGAAGAAGCCGAAACCATTTACAAACGCTTGCTTGAAAAAGGATTTAAAGACGCAAAACTTGTTGCTTTCCATAAATATGACGAAATTAGTATTCAGAAAGCACGGGAAATTTTATCACAACCCTGATATGGCAGAGACAGAAACAGAAGTGGACGTATTGGAACTGGTAGAAACAGAAACTATACTTACCGATCACAAAGACCTGGTTATTTATAATGATGACTATAACACGTTTGATCACGTGATAGAATCGTTGATTAAAGTATGCCGGCATGACATTATTCAGGCTGAGCAATGTACCTGGATTATACACTATAACGGCAAGTGTGCTGTTAAAAAAGGCAGTTTTGAGATCCTTCGGCCAATGCGCCAGGCACTCAGTGAGCGGGGAATTGATGCAAAAATCCAATAAAAATTTGCGCACAATGAAAATGAATTCCTATCTTTGTGCGCTCAAATTCGGGTTTTACCCCATTTGAACTGGCTGCGTAATCCTGATGCTACACGTTGTTTCAATCAGGATTAGCGCTTAAAATTGAGGTTAAAATTAAATAATTGGCTGCGTAGCTCAACTGAATAGAGCATCTGACTACGGATCAGAAGGTTTTAGGTTTGAATCCTAACGCGGTCACTCTGATAAAAACGTCTTCCGCTTTGCGGCAGGCGTTTTTTCTTTTTGGGCTAAGCCAAGCTTGCTTGAGCGAAGAACGAAAAGAAAAAATGACTGGTGATTCGACGAAGGAGAAGCACAAGACGGTTTTATCCACTGCACGTCGGGCGCTAAGGAAATTTAATCCTAACGCGGTCATTAAGAAAGCAAAGTTCAACAATCAAGGGATTGTTGAACTTTTTATGTTTGATGAGTTTGATCTGAACTAGTCAGTCAATTATCTATTCCTTAACCACTCGAATAATCGCCTCTTGATTGTTGCTGTTTAACTTTAGTAAATAAACACCCGAAGATCCTTCAATTTCAAATGTGATCGCAGCAGAATTCGTAAATGTTTTGCTTTCCAATAATTTTCCCTCAATAGAGAATAGTGATACATTCAATTCCTCCTGATCATTTTCAAAAACAATCTTTACAACACCATCAGTAGGATTCGGAAAAATGATAAAATTCTCTGTCATAGAATTTTCAACAATCCCAATAGTTGTAACAGCTACACAAGCTGAGGTGTCCAAACATCCATTTTCTGATAACGCAACTGCGTAATTTCCATTTTCTGCTGGTGTAAAGGATTGACCTGTTTCTCCGGAGATAGGAGCAAAATTATTATCACAATCTAACCAAACATAGCTTGCAGTTGAGTTATTTGCGGTAACCGTGATATCAGTTAGTGTTGTTGTTATATCAGAAATATTATTGATTGTTAAATTCAAAGTCACCACACTATCGCACCCTGCCGCATTGGTCAAGATGTGTGTTGCAGTATTGTTAGACGTCGTGTAGGTGTTTCCGTCTATCCACAAATAAGAATTACATGCTGTTTGCACATCTGTTCCGGCAGTTGAGTTATTGATGGTCAAATTCAAGGTTACAACACTGTCACACCCTGTTACGCTGGTCAAGGTATGCGTTGCCGTATTATTCGATGTTGTGTAGGTGTTTCCGTCTATCCACAAATAGGACTCACAAGCAGTTTGTACATCTATTCCGGCTGTTGGGTTATTGATCGTTAAATTCAATGTAACCACACTATCACAACCTTCTGAAGTAGTCAAGGTGTGAGTTGCAGTATTGTTCGATGTCGTGTAGGTGTTTCCGTCTATCCATAAGTAGGATTCACAAGCTATTTGTGTGTCTGTTCCATCTGTAGAGTTATTAATGGTTAAGTTTAAAGTAACCAAAGTATCTGTTGGCATTCCCTCTATCAGCTGATAATAGCTTCCTGATTGTACATAAGAGAGGCCATTATACACGTATTCATCACAGGAATTACCAGAAATTGCATATTCTTCCGTCCAGCTTGGCATGCCTATTTCACTGCCAATAATATGGCTCGTTGTATTTGTAATAATGGGTGGATTGAAGTCAAAATAGATATTACCTGTATTAGTGATTTCAGTGCCATCTGCAAGGCCTGGTACCTGGTTTACGGTAAAGGTTAAAAATCCATTACTGGCTGGTTCGTTGACGTTGCTATCAGGCAACAGGATGTTGTTAAATGTCCACTCCAAAACTCGCGGTCCATACATTTGAAAACTGTAATCGTGACTTGCTACCCCTGACTGTACGGAAAAAATATCTAAATCCAGATCCAAGGTATCTCTAATCACTACCGTAAATGCCGTATCAGTTCCGGTATTTTGGAAACGGATCACATAATCCATCTTTCCATTTGCAGCGATCAAATGATCATTACCTACACCCAGCGGAAAACCTGTTTTGTCATTTGGGTCGTAGCTCCCTGTTACAACACCACAGTAAATATCATTAATGGGGTCCAAATCATCGTGCGGAAATATGTTCACTAAGTCCGGTGTCCAATTGTCCGGGTTTCCGCAACGCTCTATGGTAGCATTCGGATTTGAATTCCCAGGGTGCAGCGGATGTTGATCAACTTCTAAGTGCCAGGTTTGTCCATCACCTGCAAAACTGTAAGTAAAACTTTCACCTCCGTTAAGTTGTAATGAGTCTAACCAGATGTATGCTCCGTCTATATATAATCGGACAGGTGAGAAGCAATCCATATCTCCATCTCCGGGATCCCCTGTGTTTGTAATGGTGAATATAATACTATCGTTCACGCACTCACCTTGCACCGAAATAGAGGACTTATCCCAGGGTAAACTACACAGGATAAAATCAGACGGTGCAGGCGCAGGAGTACTATCTAAAACACAAGAGTCTAAAGGAAATAACTCTGCTTCCATGCACAGCGTTCGACCAAGTATCGCTGAGTTGCTCAACGTGGTGGAGATATTAAAATTCACACACTCACCTGGATCTAAATTACCTATATCAAAACTAAACGTATTATTGCCCAAACTGGTATAGCTTATGGAGGCTGCATCTAGGGTTATTAAAGTATCCAAAGAAACAACTACCGATGCGGTATTTAATGCCCCTGTACCGGTAATAGTGTTACAAGCGCTTACATAAACATATTGATTACTAAATCCGGGACGCATAAAAGGCATATGAATACTTACAGTTGGCTCTGGACAAGGATTGGAATTGAGCATACCAAAATCAGGTATTTGATTAAGATTATTGGGATCTGTGACAGTAAAACTCATTGGATTAGGGCAAGTGGCTACCCAATTACCTGTTGTATCGTAAGTAACAGTGTAACTACCAACAGGCAGGGAGTCCAGAAACCAGGTTCCACTGGAGCCTGTTTCCACTACAATGTTACCAGGTTGTATGATTCCCATAATACCTTCAACCACACCTAGCTCATCAAGTATACAATTTTGGTTCATATCGTTGTACACCAATCCCTTAACACCGTTCAATCTGTACACCCGCACCTGACCGGCGTCTATTCCGTTGTCGTCATTGAGATTAGCCGCAACCGCAATGGTATTGGCATCAGGCATGCTAACTGAGATGCCTGATTCATCACCTGCGGCTTCACTATCAATGTCTATTCCTTTTTGTACCCAGCTCGTACCATTCCAGGAATAAATCCGCACATGACCTGCAAATAATCCGTTACCATCATTACCTGGAGCTCCAATCGCCACTGTGTTGGCATCGGGCATGCTCACTGATTCGCCAGACTGGTCATTTGCTGCTTCGCCATCAATATCTATTCCTTTTTGTGCCCAAGCGGTGCCGTCCCATGAATAGATCCGCACGTGGCCTGCATCCGTTCCGGTGCCGTCATTATAGATTGCCGCAATCGCCACGGTATTAGCATCAGGCATGCATACCTTAAAACCCGAATAGTCAGTTGCTGCTTCGCCATCTATGTCTATTCCTTTTTGCACCCAGGCTGCCCCGTTCCATTCATAGATCCGAGTATGACCGGCGGCCGATGCACTTCCATCATTTTGACTTGCTCCAATTGCAACGGTATTGGCATCCGGCATGCTTACCGAAGTGCCCGAATTGTCCTGTGCTGCTTCGCCATCGATATCGATTCCCTTTTGTACCCAAGCCGTACCGTTCCATGAATAGATCCGTGTATGACCAGAAAGTGATCCATTGCCGTCATTGGCGCTAGCCCCAATCGCTACGGTATTGGCATCTGGCATACTTATGCTGATGCCTGATTGGTCAGAGGCTGCTTCGCCATTTATGTCCATTCCTTTTTGTATCCAGGTTGTGCCGTTCCATGCATAGATTCGCACCTGACCGGATTCTATTCCGTTGCCATCATTATAACGCGATCCAATCGCTACGGTATTTGCATCAGGCATGCTTACAGAAAAGCCCGACTCGTCAATTGCTGCTTCGCCATCTATGTCTGGTCCTTTTTGCGCCCAGGAGGTACCGTTCCATGTATAGATTCGCACATGGCCGGCATTTGTTGCGCCGCCGTCATTACCAATTGCTCCAATTGCCACAGTATAGGCATCAGGCATGCTCACTGAGCGGCCAGACTCATCATCTGCTGCTTCGCCATCAATGTCTTGCCCAATTTGTATTTGGCTGAATGTATCCAAGGTAAATCCGCCCACAGCTATTAAAGCCATCATTACGTTTTTAGTTCGCAGTAATATTGAATTCATAAGTTTATGTTGGGTATTGATCAAAGATAGGCTTATTTTCATCGATCTGGAATTATCTTGTCGTCATCTAAGCATTGATTTGGACAGTTTGTAAGATCCTCCAAATAGTTTGAAATCTCCCTTTTCAGGGTCACTGAGAAAGCAAAGTCGCCCTGAAATTCAGGGCGACTTTTTTATTGGATTGAATTTGCCGGACTTGTCCGGGCAAAGGCAAGGCAATAAAAAAGCAAAGCACACAGTGATTTTGACTTTGCTTTCGGAATCAGGATTAGGCAGGATATTTAATCCTAACGCGGTCACAAAAACAGAAAGAGAATGAGAGCGAAAGCGACCATTCTCTTTCTGTTTTACTTCATTCTGATTCTGTTTCTCTCGATGAGGCACGCCCGCGGAAACATAATCGTGTTATAGCGATAACTGACTATTTTCTTATATTTGAAATACCCAAAACCAGCCAGGCAATGTTGCGAAGGAAATTAAAGTTGGATGCGGCTTCGTCGAGCGCGTCGGAGATGGCGATGATGCGTTCTTTTTGGTCATGATGAGGCGAATGTGATTAAAAATCAGTTTGCATTTTTCCCATTTTTTAAGGTGGCATGCGCGTTCAGCCTCCAAAGCTCATCTTAAAATCTTATCTTTAGCATCATGAAGATGATTTTGACTTTGTGGATTTTGTCCGGATTCTGTTTTGCAGGTTTTACTCAATTCGGGGACCAGGTTGCGTTGACCGAATCGTATGGTTATCTGGAAGAACCAATACTTGTAGACCTCAATGGGGATAACAAGCCAGACCTGTTGAGTGGCTGGTACGATAATCCTTCGCGTCTTCAATGGAATGAAAACCTTGGGAACGGAAAATTCTCAACGCAGCAAATTATTTCGAACGACATTGATGGTTTAGGAACGCTGACCATGGGTGATCTTACCGGTGACGGACAAGCGGATATCATTTTTGGTGCCGGTAACGCAGATAAAATAGGTTATTATGAAGTTCACGGAGACGGCACTTTTGGTCAAGAAACAATTGTTTCTGCGACCGCCGATAACGTTTATGAAGTACGAAGCATTGATATCAATGACGATGGTAAATTTGATGTTGTCGCAAAAATAGCCAGTGGTGTTTACTGGTATGAGAACCTGGGTGGTGGCATCTTTGGTACTGCGGTTCTATTGCCTACAATTACGGGCCCGTTTATCGATGCAAATACCTCAGACCTTGACGGGGACGGCCTCCAGGATATTGTATATGCAAATGACCTGGGACCCGAACATATAACATGGTTCAAGAACCTTGGCGGCGGAAATTTTGGAACTGAACAGGTGATCAATTCAGGCGCCGGCTTTGTAGATGTATTCAATGTGGTCGATCTCGACCAGGATCTTGACCTGGATATCATAACCTCCGGTCTTTCGGCCGACATAATTTTCTGGCAGGAAAACCTTGGCGGCGGAATGTTTGGACCGAACCAACTGGTCGGTAATATTAACGCACCCTACGAAACGAGCGCTGTGGACCTTGACGGCGACAACGACCTGGATATTGTTGCCGGAAATTCGCTGAACATGTTGGTATGGTATGAAAATCTTGGATCAGAAGTTTTTGCCACGGAGCAAATTATTTCTACCCTGGCTGACCAGGTATATTTCGTCGGTTCTGGTGATATGGACGCTGACGGTGATATGGATGTATATTCCGGATCGGACAACGATGACGAAATTGCATGGTACCAGAATGACGGAAACGGTAATTTTGGTCCACAGCTTGGCATCCAAACCAAGTTTACATCTCTTGGCCGTGTTTTTAACGTTGATTTTGACGGTGACGGAGACATTGATATCGTAACTGGTGGAGGATACGACGGAAAGAAAATCTGGTTTGAAAACTATGGGTCGGATAAGTTTGTTTCGGAACGGGTGATCACGACTTCGGCAACCAATTTTGGAGATCCGCATTGCGCCGACCTGGACCAGGATCTTGACATTGATTATATTTTTACAATGGGCACGGGAGACTCTATATTCTGGTATGAAAATGAAGGCAATTGCATTTTTACGAACTATCACCTGATCACTAACATGGTGGATGGCGTAAGTGAAATAAAGACGGCAGATATGGATGCGGATGGCGACCTGGATTTGCTTTCCACATCAACCCAAGACGATAAAGTGGCATGGTACGAAAACCTGGGAGGTGGTAATTTTGGTCCGCAGGTGGTCATCAGCGTAGCCGCTAACACGCCAAAATGTGTTGTTCCGGTTGACCTTGATAATGATGGTGATCTTGATGTGGTGTCAACGTCGATGACGGACGATAAAGTTGCCTTTTATGAAAATGTTGGTGGCACATTTGGTCCGCAGCAGGTTATTTCAACAGCACTTGATGAGGCGTGGGCACTTGACGCCGGTGATGTGGATGGTGATGGGGATGCAGATATTGTGGCCAGCGCTTCGTGGGGAAATAAAGTTTCATGGTTTGAAAATTATGGTGGCCTGGTTTTCGGGCCTGAGCAGATCATTGCTACCGGGATCAGCAATATCTGGGATTTGTCTTTGCAGGACCTGGACAACGATGGTGACAAGGATGTGGTATACCTGAGCTATTCCTGGTCATTGCACTGGAATGAAAATACCGGGTCCGGTAATTTCGGTCCCACATTTACGATTACAGGCAACCTGTCGAGTAGTCAAAACCTGGACGTTGCCGATTTCGACCAGGATGGAGATCTGGACATTAGCACTTCGTCAAACGGAGATTGGAAAATTGCGCGATATGAAAACCTTTTATATAGTCATACCCAAATTAAGGGGCGGATGTTTGCTGATATGAATCAGAACCTTGTACATGATTCAACCGATATCGGGATCGCTACGGTGGGGGTAGTTTCTTCACCGGCGAGCGATTTTTCATTCACTTTTGCGAATGGTAATTATTTTATGAATTTCAGCGATGTGGCCGGCACTTATACCATTCAGCCGCAAGCCTTAAACTATTGGTCAATAGTGACCGATTCACTCAGTTACCAGGTTATTGTTGATACGGCATTTGCCGGGATGGATAGTCTTGATTTTGGTTTTTTCCCGGATACGATCATCCATGAGTTGAACCCGGAGTTGGTAGGTGGTTTTCCGCGCTGCAACCAAACTGTGAATTACTGGCTCAGCTACCAGAACACGGGAACAACCATTCCCTCTGGCATTCTAAGCCTCCAGCTAGCCGACAGCCTTACATACATTTCTTCTGTTGTGCCTCCCGATTCGATCGTTGGCCAAATGGTATATTGGAGTTATGACAGTTTGTTATTTTTCTATAGTGGTGTTTTCGATGTGCAGGTTTTAATGCCGGATTTTCAAAGCATGGGCGATGAGCTTTTGTCCGTATTTATGATATCTGTGATCGATACGAACGGCGTCCAGGTTTATTCAGTTTCAGATTCGCTGTTTCAAACCGTAGTTTGCGCGTATGACCCCAATGATAAGATAGCAGAACCGGCAGGTATCGATTCGCTGGGCTTTATTGATCCCAATACCGAAGAAATTGAATACACGATAAGATTCCAGAATACGGGCAACGATACAGCGCTGACCGTGGTGATAAAAGATCAGCTTGATCCGAACCTGAATTGGCAATCTTTTGTTCCTTTAGCCGCAAGTCATAGTATGACCGTTGCAGGTAACCAGGATGGTAAGATTACATTTACCTTTAATTCCATCCTATTGCCGGATAGCAATGTTAACGAGCCGGCAAGTCATGGATTTGTAAAGTACCGGATTAACCTGTTGCCAGGAGTTCCGGTTGGCACTACCATCGAAAATAAGGCCGAAATATATTTTGATCTTAATCCACCGGTTGTTACCAATAATAAAATGCTGACGCTATATGATTGTGACCAGATCCTGCAAATGCCTGCAATCAATTCAACTGTTTTCTGTTTCGGAGATACCCTGGCAGGCAATGTTAACCTTTCCATTTCAAATGCCCAATATCAATGGATTGTTGAGGGGGCTGATACCCTGGCTGGTTCATTCATTTCCTGGCCTGCGGATACCAGCGGCTTTTTTAGTATCGACCTTACGGCATGGAATAACTTCTGCTTTAAGGACACTTCATTTTCAATTAATGTCTGGGATACCATACCAGTTACGGACCTCGGGACAATTTCCACCTGTGAAGGAGATTCGGTTTTTATCTTTTCGGAGTATTATGGCGTTGCAGGGATCTATTATGACTCGTTGGTGACAGTTAATGGCTGTGATTCAATCCTGGTGCAGGAGGTTCAGATATTCTCATTACCCCTTGTTAGTTTTGACGCCCTTGCTTACAACAGTTTTTGTACATATTATGGCCCTGTTTTATTGTCGGCTAATCCTATCGGAGGAACTTACTCCGGGCCCGGGGTATCCGGTAATCAATTCAATCCTTCAACAGCCGGTACTGGTACACACTATCTTCACTATCATTACACCGATGGTAACGGATGCTCAGGAATCGATTCTGTATCTGTAGTTGTAAATGATTGCCTCAGTGTCGATGAAAATAATCCGCTTCATATTTCCGTCTATCCAAACCCCTTCAACGATTTTACAACCATCTATTTTGGCCAGAAGTTGAATAGTGATTATCACCTGCATATTTATAACATGCTGGGCGAGGTCGTCTATTCGGCTAGCGCTGTCACCGGATCAACTCACTTGGTTCAGCGCAATCAAATGCCGGCCGGGATCTATATCCTAAAAGTGACCGAAGCAGGAACCGGATCAGAAGTGTATGTAGGAACACTTAGCGTTCAATAGTTTCTTCCGGAGTTGCGCATTTTTTTATTTGATCAACCGTCAAAAAAGATCCTATGCACTCCCACCGGCACAAAGAATAATACAACCTCATTATCGGTTATTTATTAAAAAGATAGTTATATCACCTTAGTCGAAATAACAGAATACAAACTCCTCGTTCGGTTTCCCGTCTTGAGCCAAGTTCACAATATTTTCGGCCATTTTAATATCCTCCAAAAAGTTTGACATTTCTCCCCTTTGGTTCACTGAGAAAGCAAAGTCCGGCAATTTTTTGACACTATACCTAATCTAATTTGAAACGTAAAGAACCACCTTTCAGATGAAATTAAGTTTTGGCAAATTGCGCTGCTGATGCTCCCGAATTCCCTAAACTTCTATAAATTCCAAAGGATTGTCGATAATATGGATCAAAAAACCGGAAAAAAAGGGAATTTTGTAAAATGATCAAAATCAAAGCGAGCCAGGTTGGTTTAAAAGTAGCCATTCATGCCTTTGTCTGGATGGCTCTTATATTGATCCCTGTCGTTTTGTTACCTGAGGATGAATTCAGGTCTCGCTTTATTTGGAGAGAAGCACTGATTCCGCTGATTCTTTATGCCTTGATCTTCTATACCAACTATTTTGTCTTGATTCCGAAGTACTTGTTTAATAAGAAATATCTCATTTTCTCAGGTATCAATCTTGTCCAGATAGTTGTATTAACCTTTCTTATGTTTGAGTTTTTGGACCTGTTCAGCTTTCAGTTTGAACCTCCAAAATTTGCCGGGGAACTAATAAACCAAAAAAATAAACCAGCCCCGCCTATCGCTCTTTTCAGGACACTTAAAGCACTGACTTCTTTCATCCCGGTTGGATTTGCCGTGGCCGTAAAGGCGGTAGAAAACAGGCACAGATTGGATTTTGAGAAAAAAGAGATCGAAAATCAAAACATACAATCCGAATTACAACACTTGAAATTTCAGTTACACCCGCACTTTTTCTTCAATTCGCTGAATAATATTCACTCGCTGGTAGAAGAATCCAAATTAAATGCACAAGCGGCCATTCATGATTTGAGTGGATTAATGAGGTATTTACTGAGAGAGTCAGGCACCGAAAAAGTTCCACTGAAAACGGAGATCGATTTCCTTGTTAAATATATTCAATTGATGGAAATTCGTCAGAACGACCGGGTGGAAACCACGTATCATTTTCCTCCTTCTGATACACTTATTAATTATCAGATTTATCCTTTTTTACTGATTCCTCTTATTGAAAATGCTTACAAACATGGAATTGGAGGAAAGGAGCACGCGGCATTGGCATTTTTCATGGAGATCGAAAATGAGCGTTTGATTTTTATAGTTGAAAACACTAAATTCCCATCCAATCCAGAGAACCAAAGCGGTTCTGGTATCGGTTTGAAAAATCTGAAAAAAAGACTCGCCCTGTTATACAGGGAAAAGTATAAAATTGACATCGAAGAAACAGAAGATGTATTTACAGTTCAGCTTGAAATAAACCTTGTGGAAGATGAAGATTAAATGTTGTGTGGTTGATGACGAGCCACTTGCCCTCAGTCAAATGAAACGCTATGTAGCTCAGACAGATTTTCTGGAGCTTGCGGCCAGTTTTGATAATGGAATCGACGCACAGAACTTTTTAAGGGAAAACGCGGTTGACCTGCTTTTTTTAGATATCCAGATGCCGCAATTTTCCGGGCTGGATCTTTCAAAGCTGGTGGACACCGAATGCAAAATTATATTTACCACCGCTTTCGAAAAATATGCGCTGCAGGGCTATAAGGTAAATGCACTGGATTACCTGTTAAAGCCAATCAGCTACTCAGAATTTCTTGAAGCATCTCAAAAAGCACTGGCGTGGTTCAGTTCAAAAAACAATGCCTCCTTCAAGGTTGATTCAGGACAAGATTACATTTTTGTGAAATCTGAATATAAACAGGTGAAAATTCTTTTCAATGAAATACTTTATATTGAAGGACTGAAGGATTATGTGAAAATCTGGTTGGCTGATCAGCCAAAACCGGTATTATCGATAATGAGCCTTAAAAAATTAGAAGATTTACTTCCTTCCGATTTCATGCGCGTTCACAGGTCTTATATCGTTTCATTGGACAAAATAACAGCCATTGAACGAGGTCAGATACTGGTTGGTGACAACGTAAGGATTACCGTGGCGGAACAGTACAAAAAGAAGTTTTCGGAATTTCTTTCCCGCAATTCTTACAATTAGACAATTACTGTATTGGAAAATAATACAATTCGTCTGTGAAATTCTCCTGAACTTCTATTTCATTTTTATATCCTGCCTTGTTGATCTAACATTGATCTGACTTACAACAGAAGCAGGATGCTCCAAAAAACACACTATCTCATCGTATTGGGAATAATGTTCAATTGCTTTGAATCATTATCTCAAAATACTCCAAAAAAATACGCGTTTAACAACCCCGGTAATGTCTGTTATTTCGAGTACCTCATCTATGCCCCGGACGGTAACTATTCAAATTTCCTGCGTCCGCACATTTTTGTTCTATGCAATGAAGGTGAAGAGCCGGCTTTTGCGTATCAACAGGACACTTTAAAGAAAGTGCATCAGTTTTACGACTATATGTTTGTTTATATACCAAACAATAGAAAGGGGGATGCACAAGAAAAATTATATTGTATTGAAGCGCTTGTGGAATTAATTACTTTTCATTTTGCCTGCACGCGTGAAAATCTGTTTTTTGTTATCAGAGACCCTTCTATTGTTAGTCTTGGGAATGATCCTTACGACCTGAACAGAATATTCAAAGAAACACGCTATACCATAGCTATGTCCGATACAGTCTCCCTTACCGAATCATTTAAAGAAACGAAGATTGTTTATGCGACCGGGAAAGAAGAACTTGGTACGTTCTACGTTGAACCCGAAAAAACGGACAAGCAGGAAACTTATGAACCTGCCGTCAAAACAAGAACATATTTCGGCGCGCCTACCCGGTTTGATTATACACTTACCGGAACCGTAACTGACAGAAGTACGGGTGAATCCTTACCATTTGTAACCGTTGAGGTTGCAGGAACCTCTATTCGGACAAAAACCAACGTAGATGGATCCTTTTCAATTCCCAAAGTACCTACCGACACAAACACACTTGTTATTAAATATGTAGGATACAATCCTGAACTATTTTTTCTTTCCCCTACTTCACCAGCGCATATATCCGTCAAACTTTCCAGTGGCAGATACCTTCAAACCGTTCAGGTTTTCGGGTACAACGAGGATATTGTACTTTCAGATGATGAAGACATAAGTAAAATAAAACTCACTCCGGAAAAGCTTGAAAAACTGCCAAGTATCGGAGAGCGCGATATCATGCGATCATTTCAATTGATGCCTGGCATAAGCGCAGCCAACGAATCATCTTCAGGATTGTATGTCAGGGGTGGAACACCGGATCAAAATCTCATTCTGTACGATGGTTTTACCATTTACCACGTTGATCACCTGTACGGTTTTTTTAGTGCCTTCAACGCCAACGCAATTAAAGAAGTTCAGCTGTATAAAGGCGGATTTGAATCCCGGTTCGGAGGAAGGTTGTCCAGCGTAACCGAAATTACAGGAAAAGACGGTAATCACAAAAAGTTTAATATGGGAGCTGATATCAGTTTGCTTTCTACCAATTTTTGGATGGAAATTCCTGCCGGTGATAAGTTCACATCCGTAGTAACTTTCCGCCGTTCTTACCAGGGCTTCATCTACAATACCGTTTTTGATAAATTCAACACGAGTGATGAAACCGAAGCACAGCCGCAAGGGCCAGGCCCGCAAAGTACTCAAACGGATGTAAAATCTTTTTTCTACGATCTCAACGCAAAAGCAACTTATAGCTTCTCCCGGAAAGATAAAATTTCACTGAGCTTTTATAACGGAACAGACAAACTGGATAACAGCTCCTCTTTCCAGGCACCCTCTTTTGGTGGAAGTACGAGTAGTTTTGGCGTGAGCTCAATAGACCTTACACGCTATGGAAATATAGGTATGAGTTTGAAATGGTCAAGAAACTGGACTGACAGGATTTACAGTAACACCGTTGTTAGTTACTCAAATTATTACAGCAATCGTGATAGAACACAACAACGAACGTTTGTTAATGATGATGGTACTGACGATACCACAAAAACAGGAATTATCGAAACAAATAATCTGCAAGACTACAGTCTCAGATCAGATTTTCAATGGAATACGGCCAATTTCAGCACAATGGAAGCAGGAATTTTTGCTACGTTTTATGATATCAGTTATACCTATTCACAAAATGATACCACCACCGTATTGGATAAACACGATCAGGGCCTGCTGGCCGGAGGGTACTTACAAAATAAATTCAAATTCTGGGATGACAAAATCCAGCTAATACCTGGAGCACGCGTGAGCTACTATAATATTACGAATGACTTTTACCTTGAACCGCGGTTATCATTTTCAGTAAAAATGACAAAAAAACTTTCTGTCGTTGCTTCAACAGGTAAGTTTTACCAGTTCGCAAACCGTGTAACCCGGGAAGATATTCTTTCCGGAAGCAAGGATTTTTGGTTGTTGTCAGACGGCCAATCAATTCCAGTAAGCTCCGCCATTCACTACATTGCCGGCATAACATACGGACTCCCAAAGTACTTGTTTAGTGTAGAAGGGTTCTATAAGACGACGTCAGACATTACAGAGTACTCTCTTCGTTTCAATCCTAGTCCGGACGATGTAAGCTACAGTGAGAACTTTTTTACCGGTAGCGGTTATGCCAAGGGCATTGAATTTTTAGCTCAGAAAAGAGGTGGCAAAATCAATGGCTGGGTAAGTTATACATTAAGTGAGGCAAAAAATAAATTTGATGTCTATTCCGATGAATATTATTATTCCGGTTATAATTCAACGCATGAATTTAAAGCTGTAGCTATGTACTCCTATAAGCGCTGGGATTTTTCTGCCACCTGGATATACGCAACCGGGAGACCTTACACAGCTCCTTCCGGAGCATACACAATTGAACTATTGGATGGAACCACGCAAGACTTTTTCACGGTTATTGACAAGAACTCAATCCGTTTACCAGACTATCACCGCATGGATATTTCAGCCAATTATAAACTGTTGGGAGGAGCCAAAGGAGAAAAGAAAAGATTAGAAATCGGATATTTAGGATTCTCCATTTTCAACCTGTACAACAGAACAAATGTCTGGTACAAAGAATACCTTATAGAGAGCGGTCAGATTATTGAGACAGATGTAAACTACCTGGGTATTACACCAAATATTACCCTATCACTTAAATTAAGATAAGATGAATTTAAAGCGTATTTCAACCGGTATTTTAGTATTCACGTTAGCGGGATGTGATAAAGAAGAACAAATTGCATTTACAGACTCTCCCGTCATTGAAGGATATGAGCATCCGGGAGAGGTATTTTCAATTAAAATATCCCGCCAGGTGCCCTTTGAAGAGGATGTACAATACTCAGCCGACGACCTGGAGGCTCTCGCCATCTCCGTGCATTCAGCGTTATATGGCCAAACCTACTCACTGACTTCAATTGGAGGAGGGGTGTATGTTGATTCTACTTTAGTTGTTGCTGCCGGAGATGAATATACGCTCATCTTTGAATACAATGGGAAAGCAGTTTCTGCATATACCTATGTGCCCCTGCCCCCGCAAAATTTCACACAATCCGTAACATCCATTCAAATTGAAAAAATAGAGATAGGATCAGGTCCACCAGCAGGAGGCGGAGGATTTAGCCAACCTGAGCCAATCGAATTTAAATGGGACAATACAGATGAATCCTACTACCTGATCATTGTAGAAAATATAGAATCAGATCCGGAAGCAACAGTAGATTTTGGAGACGAAGAGCCTCCTTCCTTTTCATTCCGGAAAACACCTACCAGTTCAAATTCTGAATTTATTCAAGCCCGTGAATTTCAGTATTATGGAACACATCGCATCATACTTTACCATGTGCTTCCCGATTATGCAGCATTGTATGACGACAGCGATAACAGCTCACTGAATTTAACAAATGCGTCTGGCAGTGTTACCAATGGCTATGGCATATTTACAGGAATGAACTCGGACACGCTTTATGTCGAAGTAACAGATTGATCAATGTTCCATCTATTACTTTCTGCCATTTGTCTTTAAAATAAGTCCATACTTCTGTTTGATTTGACGCGTTTGATCAGCCCCTGTAACTTGGGCAAGCATATGAGATTGGTAAATTCAATAGTGTTATTCCTGGTTTGTTCTGCTTCCGGCTTAAGGGCTCAAACTAATTCAGTTTCAGGAATTGTAAAGGACTTTGACCAGCAACCAATACCAGGGTTAGTCGTCAAACTCATTCCGCAATCCGACACAACGCAGGTATATTACGGTTTGACAAATAGTGAAGGTTCTTTTAAAATCAACTTTGATTTACCCGGCGAGTACCTGGTGAAAATTGACCAATTCGGATTTGAGCCTTATGGAAAGGTTCACAGTTTAATCGATGGTCAAAATTTCCTTCCTGAAATTTTGTTACCTGAAAATTCAAAACAATTGGGAGAGGTACTGGTGCAAACGTATGAAGTGCGCGTATCTGAAAATGGTGATACCACTGAATACAATGCAGATGCGTTTAAGACGAATCCGGATGCAACCGCAGAAGACCTTATTCTAAAAATGCCCGGGATTGTTTCAGAAGACAATACCATAAAAGTAAATGGGAAAGAGGTTGAAGTGGTGCTTGTAGATGGAAAACCATTTTTTGGCGATGACCCTACAACCACGTTAAAAAACCTTCCCGCTGAAATGGTGGACAAGGTTCAGGTATATGATAAAGCGAGTGATCAGTCAGAGTTCACTGGCTTTAAAGACGGGGAAGAGAAAAATGCCATAAACATTGTAACTAAAAGTGACAAAAACATTGGGCAATTTGGCAGAACGTATGTGGGCTATGGCACAAATAACCGCTATACCACCGGCGGTACCTATAACTATTTCAATCAGGACACCCGTTTCTCGGTTATTGGATTAAGCAATAACATTAATGAGCAAAACTTCAGCTTTTCTGACATTATGGGTGTCATGCAAAATTCCGGAGCCTCAATGGGGCCTCCGGGACCCAATTCAGCGATTGGTAATTTTTTTTCCAATGAACAAAATGGAAATACAAAAACCAACGCAATTGGATTAAATTACATTGACACATGGGGCGAAAAATTTGAATTTTCCGGCAGCTACTTCTTTAACTACTCAGACAACTTGGATAGTTCAAATACAACCCGAAATTATTTTTCAGAAAATGGATTGATTTACCGGCAAAATTCCATTTCAAATAACATCAATCTAAATCATCGCTTTAATGGCAGGCTTGAATATGCCATTGATTCAACCAATGAAATTATTCTGACATCAGGCCTCACTGCACAAACATACAGATCTGACATGGATATGAATAGCAGTAACTTCTATATCGGATCCTATCAGAACAATTCTATTTCTGAAACATTCACGACAAAAGCCGGATTCAACCTTAACAACGACATTTTATACCGGCACAAATTCAAAAAAACAGGACGAACCTTTTCAATCAATTTCAGCTATCAATATAGCGGACAGGATGGGAACCAGGATTATTATTCACTAAGTACAATTGATTCTCTTTCTGAAAGAATAATTGACCAAAATAACACAACTGTCAGCACTTCATCAACCTATGGTGTAAATATTTCTTATACCGAAGCAATAGGAAATCATGGTCAATTATTGATCTCATACAGGCCTCAAATGACTTTCAGAAACCTTGACAAAGGAACTTATAATGAGTCAGGCGGAGCTCAAATTCAGGATAGTTCACTTTCTAACTTGTACAGTAGTGTTATTCATTCTGAACGGGGAGGTCTTAAATATCAATTCAACAGAGATAAGATCACTTTCTCTTTCGGCATGGATGCCCAGAATATTGTACTGACCAATGAACAAGCGCTACCCTACTCAGATAATACATCTACCAGCTTTTTTGCAGTTCTCCCATCAGCTAATCTGTTATACAACATCAGTAAAACAAAGAGTCTTCATTTAGATTATCAAAGCCAGACAAACACACCCTCCGTCAGTCAGCTTCAAAACGTTATCGACGTTTCAAATCCGTTATTGATCTCAAGCGGAAATGTGGAGCTTGCTCCTTCTTATGAAAATTCTTTAATGACCCGGTTCTCTATCAGAAAACCTTCAAAAGGGCGTAATTTTTTTATTTTCCTGAGAGGTCGCTATTCTTCCAACTACATAAGCAATTCGACATCAATTATTGCAAATGACACGATCATAAATGGTACAATGGTAAACGCCGGATCACAATTCACCAAACCCGTCAACTTAGATCAATATTTCAGTGCCGATGTTTTTAGTGTATATAGTATTGCACTCAGAAAACTAAAAAGCAACCTGAATTTTGATGCCGGTTACAACCACTCATATACTCCGGCGATGCTACAGAATCAACTTTATCATTCACAAAACAAGCGCATCAGGTTAGGAATTCAGCTGAGCAGCAATGTAAGTGAATATCTGGACTTCTCTATTGGATATTCCGGCAATCTGAATTTTGCCGCAAGCTCAAATCAAAGCACCGCGAGAACTTACATGTATCACGACTTGAATGCTACGGCTTATTATGCAATTAAAAAAAGGGTTATTCTAAGCGCCGAATATGATTTCTATGTATACAACGGTTTGAGCGATGGTTATGATCAATCCTATCATTTACTAAACGCCTCCTTAGGATATAAGTTTTTGAAAAACCAGTCACTCGAGTTGAAAATAACCTCATTTGACCTTTTGAATCAGAATACAAGCATTCGAAGAACTGTTACAGAAACTTATACTGAGGATGGCAGTACCGTAGTACTTCAGCGCTACTTCATGCTTCACATGACCTATACCTTCAAAAACTTCAAGAGCGGTGGCTTGGAAAATAATTTTCCAGGCGATATGCCTCCACCTAATAAAAACATGAGGCCATTGAACTAATGGAATTGATTATAAATGACATTCCGGCAAGCATTTTTCTCAGTTACTTAAATAAATGAATATGAAAACAATTTTACAAGGAATTACTTTTTTATTCGCGTTGACAGCCATTTCATGCTCGAATAAAAACATACATCATTTGGAGTGGAGGCAAACCAAAAGTGGTATCACCTCAATACCTAAGTACTACGATAATGTTGCCAAAACGGCATATGATATAACAAATGATTCGTTGAATTTGTACTTGTCCATTGTCGTAGCAGATGAAAACACGCGACTCCAGGTAATGATGTCGGGAATAGAAGTATGGATTGATACTACAAAAAAAGCATCTAAAAATTTCGGACTTCTTTTTCCGTTAAAAATGCAACCTGGAGCAGGGATGAAAATGGAGAGACCGAATCCCGATCAGCCCCCGAAAATAGACGACATGCAGAAACAATACCTGACGAATCAAACACAATTCAAGTCGATTGGACTCAACGGATTTAAGGAAGGGTTAAACAGTACGGTAAACAATTTGGGATTGAATTTGTCACTTGATTTTGACTCTACAGGATCATTTATTTATAGGGCAATAATCCCGTTGGCCTGTCTGCACATTTATTCTTTCGATGCGGTTGATTCAACCGATATATTTACCATAACACTAATTATTCCGGGCATGGAATTACCTGAGATACCCGGTGGTGGTCCAGAAATGGGTGGACCAGGCGGTATGCCGGGAGGTCCACCTCCGGGAGGCATGGGAGGCCCGGGTGGGCCTCCTGATATGGCAGGTACGCTGGAGGATAAAGTGATCCGGTTCAGATTTACCTTGAACAAAAAATAAGACGGTATAAAGACCCCTAAAGACTCATAACAAAAAGTCCTGTCAGCGAGGCAACTCCTGGCGGGATTTTATGTTTTTGGATGGAAAAATCAATCCTAAAATTAAGAATATGATTACAAACAATTTAATTGAAGACATTGAAGCCTGGTTAATCGATATTGAATGTGAGGCTACGGAAATGAACCAGTTATCGGATGACAACTTAGCAAGCGAATGTTGTTATGAGGACTTTCTGATGATTGATCTGAATCACGGGTATAAAAAAAGGCAGGCCAATCTTAAACCGATAACATTAGCCAATAAAACCCAATAGAATAGCCAAAAAAAATTCTGAATGCACTCAACCGACAAGGTTATTTTAGATCCGGAACCTTCCGTTCCTGATCTTCTATTATTCGGTTTGACCTATCTCCTTTTTGGGATTTTCTTCATTCTGATTCTGTTTCTCGCTCTGAAACCATATCCATAAGATTTTCCGATAAGTTTAAATCCTCCAAAAAGTTTGACATTTCTCCTTTTTCCGTCACTGAGAAAGCAAAGTCGCCCTGAAATTCAGGGCGACTTTTTTATTGGATTGAATTTGCCGGACTTGTCCGGGCAAGGGCCGAAAAGAAAAAAATGACTGGTGATGTGGCGAAAGAGACCGCACAAGATGCTTTATCCGCTGGACGGCGTGTCCCGATTTTTAGGGATCGGGCGAAAGTATAAAACATATTAGAAATTCACGAATTTTTATTTCGTATCCATGTCAGAGAAACTTCGATAGTTCAACATTTTATATAGCACACTCAACGAAACTGAGCGCCGGGTGACTTTATAAAAACATCTACGGCTCCTTAAAACTCAACAAGACCTCGAGTAGCTATAAAAATGGATATTTGATCATTGTTTGACGGCAGTAATAATAAATAGGTTTGTTGCGGTTGTTACGGACACAAAATAAATACCTTCTGTTAGTTCACTCATATCAATAGGTTCAATCGTGTTGTAATAGTCATCGCGAATTAAAACATTACCTGCAGCATCCGAGACAATGAGGTTGACGGTTTGTTCAGATAGTCCAACTAAAAAAATTAATCCTGATGAAGGGTTAGGAGTTGCTAGAACACTATTGAAGTTTGATTTTTCGGAAAGACTCGTTGTTTGTACGTCAAAACATTGAGAGGTATCAACACAGCCATTATAAATGACCTCAACGGCGTAACTGCCATTTTGATCCGGAGAATAATCTTGAGAGCTCGCACCGGTAATTGGAGAAAAATTGTTATTACAATCTAACCATTGATAATCTCCAATACCAGTAGCACTTAAGATTGCATTGTTGTTCAGAACCCCTATGTCGGGAGTATTGATGATTAAATTCAGCGTAACCATACTGTCACATCCGTTTGCAGCTGCTCCTAACATAAGATAGGTGGCCGTTGTATTACTTGATGTATAGGTTATACCGTCAAGCCATGTAAAGTCTTGGCAGCTTGTTACATTATCTATACCGACTGGCGGTACAAGCAGAGTCAGGTTCAACTCAATAATGCTATCACATCCGTTAATTGCAGAGCCAGGCAAAGTAAAAGTGGCAGATGTATCACTACTGAAATAGGTAACTCCATCCTGCCACGTATAGCTATCGCACGAAATGATAGTTTCAACCGACGTTGCAGGATTTAAAATTTGCAAGTTGAGTTTAATTATGCTGTCGCAACCGTCAACGTTGTAATGGTACATTTTCGGTTCGGTTGTACTTGAAGAATAGACTTGTCCGTCAAGCCACATGACTGAACCACACGCCGAAATAGAATCAACTATGATGTCTTGAGTGCACGCGTCTAACTTTATAACGCAAAAATTACCTGAACCTGAGGTTGACTGAGTGTAGACATCTGGTCCGGGAGCAATATCAGCCGTGTACTTATAATTACCGCTGAGATAAAGTGCGCCGGTTGAATCCATTGCAAGAGCACTAATTCCATCAACACTATAGCCGCCGGCTGATTTTGCCCAAACCAGATTCCCTAAGATGTCAAGTTTTATCGCATACATATCCCACTCTTGGGCACCGATACCATAAACCGAGGTACCAATGTCGAAATCACAAGTGTCTTGAAACGCGCCAGCCAAGTAAACCGCATAATTCGCGTCGACAACAATGCCCGAACAATACCCCGATTCTGTTTCTGCTCCGCTGGCCCAGATAAAATTGGCATTACTATCAAGCTTTACGACATATACTTCCTGGAAGTTTACTCCACAATCCAGATTGTATATTCCCGGTCCCGGATCAAAATCTACGGTTTCACGGAAATTCCCTGCCAAATAAACATTTCCGGATATATCAACAGTAATATCAGAGCCCGCATCGTCATCAACTGAGCCGAACGACTTTGCCCAGATGAAATTTCCCGCCGAATCAAGTTTTAAGAGAAATGCATCTAAGTAGCCATTTGACGACAGGAAAAAAGTACCCGAACCTGGATCAAAATCCTGCGTGTTCTGAAACTCACCGGCTACGTATAAGTTTCCATTGGCATCTGTACTGGCTGATTTTGTATCGTAAGCCGGTAGTTGCTTTGACCAAATAAAATTTCCCGCTGAGTCCAATTTCATTATTTCGTTATTATCCATGTTGCCGACTATGTAAACGTTTCCGACATTGTCCAACGTTATTGCATTAACGTCATCAGTATAGACGTCCCCGAATGATTGGCCCCAGATCAGGTTGCCATCAAGATCTAATTTTAAAATGTAAACATCCACATCTCCATTTGATGTTAGGTAAACACTACCAGTTCCTGAAACAAAATTTTCGCTACCAAAAAAAACACCTGCAGCATAAATGGCGTCAGTGCCATTCGTCGTCACTGCATTTCCATAGTCCGAACCACCATCGCCAAAACCTCTTGCCCATACAAAGTTTCCGTTTGCGTCAAGCTTTTGAATAAAGGCATTCGGAAAACCTAAACCCGGTGCTGTGAGATTGTAGATTCCCGGTCCAGGATTAAAATCGGTAGTATAAGTAAAGTAACCAGTTGTATAGGTATTACCATCTGCATCTGTGGTAATTGATCTGGAGTATTCTGTTGTTGCAGCGCCTGTTGATTTAGCCCAGGTAAAGGAATTTCCTTGCCCGGTCACATCGGGTATCATTAACGAAAATGTACCTACGCTGAACAATATGTTTTTCAAGACTCTCAATTTTTGAAGATCATCATAAAATGAAACGTTACGTTCAAAGATAATATATTAATATGTTTATTGATTAATTGCCCATTTATTCAGAAAATTCTATCAAAACATGTCTTAACGTGAAGCAATATGGAATTTCAACCGTTTTAAAAAAGTCATCAAAATCTTTCCAAAAACAGCCAGCTAAAACCTCAAAAAAACAGGTCGCTTTCCTCTCAATAATCACCCCACTTTCACATCTCCTCCAAATTAGGAACCCTCCTCTGGACATCCTCCAAATAGTTTGAAATCTTCCTTTTTCAAGTCATCTGATTAAAGCGCCTGCCTTCGAAAAGCAGTCAAGTGCTTTGGTTTTCAAACCGAATCGATCTGAGAACAGAAAAAGTTAGTTCTCCGGCAATTTACCATCGATTACAATATGTGATCAATTTTCCATAAATTAGCGATTTTTGCTATTTTTACCCAAAACAGTGTCCAGACTAATCTTTTCATTTCTCTGTTTCTTTTCAACTGGAGGCTATACTCAGCTTGCGTTTAACAGCGTTTATCACCCAACAAATAATTCTATTATGGGTGACAATATGGATGCACTATCACATGATACCGATCAGGATGGAAATGTTTATGTGCTAGGTGAGTTTTCACAGACTGCAGATTTTGATCCGTCAGCAGATACAGTTAATCAAACATGTGTAATCGCGAAGGATGTTTTTTTAGCTAAGTATGACTCGCTTGGAGATTACATCTGGGCCTTTCAAATTGGCGATATTGAATCCGAGGAGGCCGCGGCACTTGTCGTAGATAACAATGGTGATGTTATTATTTCGGGACGATTTGACGGTGTCGTTGATTTCGATCCCTCGGTCGGTACGTTTGAATTAAATTCAAATACCGGCCAGGATCCTTTTATTGCAAAATATGATCCCAATGGCAATTTTATGTGGGCTTTAAACTATGGTAACAACTCCGATGCTGGTATTTCCGATATTGAAATTAATTCCTTAAATGAGATAATAGCCATCGGAAATTTTGGAGGAGGTGCCCTTGATTTTGATCCCTCATCCGCCAGTTATGTTATGAACTCAACGGGTGGACCGGATACCTATTGCATCAATTTTTCGGAGAACGGGAACTTCAATTGGGGAATACAATTGGGAGGAACAGGAACCACAGCAACCTGTTATGGTTATGCCATTTGCATGGATCCGACAGACAATATCGTAATTACCGGAAGATTTCATCACATTGTTGATTTCGACCCAGGGCCAGGATTGTTTCAACTCGATTCTCCAGCTCCAACATATGGAGACGTATTCCTAGTCAAACTCACTCAAAATGGATCTTTTCTTTGGGCAAGAAGCTTCGGATCAACAGGACCCGAGCAAGGCAATGCAATTGTTACTGATACAAGCGGAGACATTTATGTAACCGGAATATTTCAGGGCACCGTAGATTTTGATCCTTCTGGTTTGGTTTTAACTAAAAGTGCGGTTGGAGGGTATGATATTTTTACGTCAAAATTCAGCAGTACGGGGAATCTTATGTGGAATTTTACTTGCGGAAATGCTACAGGGGATGCTGCAAATGCAATTTCACTCGACGGCAACGGCAAGCTTTACATTGGTGGGCTCTTTGCCGATGACATTAATTTTGATCCATCTAATGGCAAAGCTTTTCTTTCCGCATATACATCAAGTACCGGCGATTTCAACTGGTCAGTACAGACTCTGAGTTATATCGAAACAGTCAGCCTGGCCCTTCTAAATAATGATGTCGGTGCCTATGGCAACTTTTATGACAGTGCTTTTTTTGACCCTCCTTCGGCAGGTTTACTGGTTCCGGGAGTTGGCAGCCAGAATTTATTTATCAGTAGGTATGATACGCTCGGAAACTATGAATTTGCAAAACTATTAGGTAATTACAGCGATGAAGTCGGAGCAAACGAATCCATTTCCGGCGTTGCGTTTAAGTCAAACGATAATATGGTTATTGCCGGTGATTTTTTCATGGATCTCGTTCCTGACCCAGAGGATTTATTGGGTATTGTTAGTTCGAACGGAGACAAGGACATTTTTTTGGCAGAATTAACATCATCTAATAGCGTTGTTTGGTATAAGACCATAGGAGCTCTTGCCAGCGATGATGTTTCCGGAATTTTCGTTGATAACCTGGATAACATCTATATTTCTGGACGGTTTAATGATAGTCTTGATTTTGATTCGACCGGTGTTACGCCGGTATTCTATTCTGCAGGTTCGCAAGATGCTTTTATTGCAAAATTTGATCCGGCAGGTAATTTTTTATGGTCGAAAATAATTTCCGGCCCCGGAGACCACAGTATTGGGATAGACCTTTCATCAGATAATTTTATTTATGCGTCTGGTATTTTCACGAACATTGCAGATTTCGACCCTGGTCCTGGAACATATAATCTTGATGGCGGATCGAAAAGTATGTATTACGCTAAATACTCTATCGATGGTGATTTAATTTGGGCAGAGAAGATTGGCTTAACTTCAAACCTTAATGTCAGCGCACCAATCATGAAAAATGATTCTGTAATTATGATGACAGGCTGGTTTTTTGGAACTGTTGATTTTGACCCTGGTCCCGGAACAGGAAATCTTTCATCGGTGAGCGGGTATACCGATGTATTTGTCGTGCAATATGATACAAGTGGCCAATTTCTTTCTGCATTTAGATTTGGTGGAAGTCAGAGTGATATTGGTTCGGATTTATTGTCTGACAATGCAGGAAATATTTATGTGACAGGATTATTCGCGACCACCTGCAACTTTAGCCCTTCAGGCCCACCAGTAAATGTAACTTCTGTTGGTGGAAATGATATTTTCTTTGCCCGGTTCAACTCAACAAATCAATTGGATTTTGTAAAAGCCACCGGGTCACCCGGCTATGATACAGGTTTTGATTTGATTATGGACAACGATCTTAATATCTGGCAAACAGGTTTTTTTTCAGAAACAATTGATTTTGATCCCGGTTCTGGAATAAACAATCTAACATCCAAAGGCTACTTCGATATTTTTGTTCGAAAATTTGATACGCTTGGCAACCATATATGGACCAAATCCATCGGTGGAAAAGGTATTGACCAACCTTCAATGCTCAATCAAAACAATGCCGGTGACTTCTTTTTGGCAGGAGAATTTTCATACTTAACTGACGTCGATCCATCAACGAATGTTGAAATACTGGCAAGTCTGAATATGACAGATTGTTACCTTCTTGGCCTAACCCCATGCAGCATATCGTCGTCTATGCTGGATACTGTTTCTTGTTCCGCGATTCTATATAACGACCAGGTATTATCAGCATCCGGGGTATATCAGCAGCTTTTAACAAATGCTGAAGGATGTGACAGTATCGTCACGATCGACTTTACCCTGTTGGCCTCCTATTCATCAATTGACACCGTGGCATGCTCATTTTATCTTTCACCTGGAGGTAATTTTTTGAATACAGATGGAATTTTCATAGATACTATCTCAAACTACTTGGGATGTGACAGCATCATTACAATAACGCTCGATATATTACAATCATTTTCTACATTAAATTTGTCCGGATGTGATTCAGTTATTTCACCGAGTGGAAATTACACCTGGAACATTGATGGCACATATATCGATACGTTGCTTAATACGATGGCATGTGACAGCATTATGACCGTTAACGTAAGTATTCAAAAATCATATGACACCGTTTTCGTAGCTGCATGTGAGCAGTATACTTCACCAAGCGGAAATTATACCTGGAACACTGGCGGTACCTATTCAGATACGCTCTCAAATTTTCAGAGTTGCGATAGTATTATTTCTATCAATCTTTCTATTCTAAATCCTTCATATAACACGATTGATATTCAAAATTGCGAAGGCATACTTTCACCCAGCGGTAATTATTATTGGACAAGTTCCGGAACCTATATGGATACCATAGTGAATAATGCCGGGTGTGACAGCATTCTGACTATTAACCTGACGGTTGTTGATTTCGATAATTCAGTGACTCAAAACTTCGATGTCCTTACGGCAAATCAAGCTGGTGGAACTTACCAATGGCTGGATTGTAATTTGGGAATGACGCCCATCGCCGGGGCAACTAACCAGGTATTTACTGCGAACCAGGATGGATCTTATGCAGTGACTGTTATTTATGATGGCTGCACGTTTACGAGTCCGTGCAGCCAGGTCCTGGGGTTGTCAACGGGTGTTAACGAAGGTATCTCAATTCTCATATATCCTAATCCAAGCAATAATGGTGGCTTCACTATATCCGGATTACCCGGAGAAATTACGAATGAGGATATAGAAATCACCGGCAGTCTTGGACAATTAATTCCCTTTGAGGTGGAATTCGAAAACAATTGTGCACAGGTCAGGCTGTCGTTTTCTCCAGGTTTATATATTATTAAGATATTTTTGGATAATAAGGTGTATTATTTAAACTTAATACTTAGTTGACATGAGGAATCTTCCCGGGATCTATCTCCTCCAAATAGTTTGAAATATCCCTTTTCAGGGTCACTCTGATAAAAACGCTTTCCCGAAAGGGTTGGCGTTTTTTCTTTTTGGGCTGAGTCGAACTTGCGCGAGCCGAGAACGAAAAGAAAAAGTCCCCAAAATTTGTTAATCCCTCGTGTAAAAAAGTGAGAACCAGAAAATGGCCTTTTTTATTCATTGCACCTGAACAAGTGTAGCTTTTTTTAACAAAAAACATCAGCTATTATCGACAATTACTCCGAGTTGCGTATTTTTGGTAACCATTCCCCATTTTCATTTTAAAAAGTGGACGAAAAAAGTTATGAAACACATTTTTTATCTCATCCTATTTCTCTTTTTTGCGTTGCAAACACCCTTAAAAGGTTTGTCACAACAAATAGATACATTGCTGCAATGCGGCGGCAATAACCAGGATTTTTTCTGGGCGGTTGAACGGGGCGATTCAGGTGAATATTATATGCTATTGAGAACACAGAACGGCAGCACTGTTAAAATTCTCGACTCTACTTTAAATGATCCCCCAGGCTTTACAACCAACCCGTGTGAATGGTATGTTAAGACAGACTCTGATTTTAACATACAATGGATCAAACCGACACAAACTCCTTCATTCTCTGCCTATACATACGAACATATTGCTGTACTGGGTGATAATTCTTATTTATCCAAGCCGGATATTGATTCTACAAGCCGATACGATGTGAATGGAAATATTGAATGGCAAATTCCATATACCGGTTATGTGTGCATGTTTGACGAACATAACCAGCTAAATCTTATCGGAATACAATCCGCTAACGACAGCATTAACGGAGTGCCACTTCCAACTGCAGGAACGGTTGTTGCAGAATTTGACACGTCAGGCAATTACCTTCACCATTTTGCGGCATCATACCCTGGATTTGCGCAAACCGTATTGAGGGGGAAAAATGATAAAGGATATTACGGGTTTCGAAAAGTCAGCATCACGGGCAGTGATGCCACACGGGTAGAAGCTATTTTATGTGATAGCCTTGGAAATATTCTTGAAAGCAAACTTGTGAATTTCAACGATCCGGCTGTGAATTATAATATGGATTATGATCCCGTAAAAAAATACTATTATTTCTATGGCTGTTTTTCAAACCGTATTCCTCTCAACCAATTAGATTCGACTACACTAGTTGGTAAAGATTTCTACCTGCTTCAACTTGATTCAAACCTCAATATTTCTCGCTCACTGCGCATGAGCGGAGGTGGTTTGGGGTTTATTTCGTATCAATCAGTCATGCTTGATTTCAAAGATGGTAACATCTATTTAGGCGCAACATCACTTTTGGGCCCACAATATTTTAGCCATTTGGGGGTATCCAATTATCTGGATATTGCTGAAGACGAATATGTGTTTGCAAAGCTGGATGAAGGATTAAATGTGAAATGGTTTCACGTGATGAAAGATGATTATTATACCAACAGGATTTCTAAGGTCTCCGTTCAAAATGACAGCACCATATTATTTTTTGGATCAGTATCAGATTTCACGCAGGGAAGTTTAAGTTTTAACGCCTGGGGAGGCTCTGATGCATTTATTGCGGCGATGACAGATACAGATTCGACTACAAATTATCTGGAGGGTAAAGTTTTTATAGATTTAAATCAAAACGGCATTGATGATGATTCAACTGGGATGTTTGGTGCGTCTGTTTACAGCACAGCAACATCTACACAGAATTATACCAATTCCTCCGGAAACTTTGCTGCTGGGGCAAGTCTTGGTAACAATACATTAATTTGTGAATATGTACCACAATATTGGGCGATGTCCACGCCTGACAGCATTGATATAACAGTTTTATCCACAGATTCACTTTACCTTACGGGGTTTAAATTTGGAATGCATCCGATTTCCGGTATAAACGACGTATCAGTCGGTTTACAATCGTTGACAGATATGAACCCAGGATTCGATGCAGGTTATGTTATAACGTACTGTAATAACGCCAACGACACCTTAAGTGGAGAGATCATTTTGATCCAGGATAGTTCGTTACATTTTTTATATGCGAGCGTTGATCCGAATCTGATAACAGGTGATAGTATCATCTGGAATTATGATTCCCTGGTACCAGGTGAGTGCAGGCATTTTTTTATTACTGACAGCCTCGCCAATAATATTAGCTTATTTGGAGACATCCTTTCATCTATGGTTTATATTACACCCTTGGTATCAGATACAATTCCTGAAAATAATTATGACTCTACGGCAGTTTTTGTAACTGGTTCTTATGACCCCAATGAGATCTCAGTTAGCCCAGGCGGTTGTTTAGACACATCGTTTCAAGCAGGGCAGGACGCACTGGTGTATACAGTAAAATTTCAAAACACTGGAACCGACACGGCAAATTTCGTAAAAGTGGTTGATGAATTAAATCCGCTACTCGACCCAACTACGCTTATAATTGAAAATTTTAGTCATGATTTTTCATATTCGGTTACAGGTCAGAAAGTGATTTTTCATTTCGAAGACATCAATCTTCCGGACTCCAGCGCCAACTTTACAGGAAGTAATGGATTTCTGGAGTTTAGCATAAAGCCTCTGACAAGCTTTGCAACAGGAAGTGTCATTGATAATTCAGTTGAGATCTTTTTTGATTTTAATCCTCCTATATTAACGAACCTTGTTTACTCCCAACTCATCCAGGTTTTAGATACCCTTAGTGTTGAGGCTTGCGATGAATATGTGTCTCCTGGGGGCAATATTTATTTTTCAAGTGGTGTTTATAGTGATACACTTGTTAGCCTGCTTGGCTGTGATTCCATTCTTACTACAAACATCGCCATTAAAAACAGCTATTCAACATTGGAATCCATTACTGAATGCGTTGACTATTTTTGGCCTGCCAGCGGAATGAATTATACTTCATCTGGTCTCTATAGTATTGTTTTACCCGCTAATAATGGTTGTGACTCAACCATAGCAATTGATCTTATAATTTTTCCGACGTACACAACTTCAGAGACAATAACTGAATGTGAAAACTATGTGTGGCCGGTAAATGGACTCACCTATACACTGAGCGGAACTTATTCTGAGACACTGATTTCATTAAATGGTTGCGACTCCATCCTCAATTTGAATCTTACGTTGAATAGTATAGCAAATACAGTATCACAGTCATCAAATGAGTTAACTGCGGATGAAAATGGGGCAGTTTATCAATGGCTGGAATGTCCTGAAATGATGCCGATAAGCGGCGCAAACAGTCAATCTTACATTGCTACAGAAAATGGAGAATATGCCGTTGTTATAACAAAAAATGGATGCTCCGATACTTCATTATGTTTTGTTGTAAATGGACTGGGCCTTGAGTCTGAACGAACAGTTTTTGAATGGAGTCTCTATCCAAATCCAACCATAGGAACGTATACTGTCTTATTGGACAAGTGCGCAGACCGCTTTGTTTTTGAAGTAACGGATTTGTCTGGTCGGGTACTCACTCAAAAAACGTATTCAAATTCTAGTTCATTCACTTCGGTATTAGATGTGGAAAGTGGTGTTTACTTAGTTTCTATCATTTTCAATGACGGAACAAGGCAAACAAAGTATTTGGTGAAGAATTAGAAAGTCAATTCACAGGCTGACAATAGTAATTTTTCACATTTACAAATTGTCGACAGCAGAAATCCAAGAATATAAATAGATTCTATCAGATTTAGTTTTTGATTTCTTGTAAGCGCTCCTTCATTTGATGGATTTGAGTCGAACTTGTTCGGACGTGAAACCGTCGAACAAAAAAGCAAAAGCACACAGTGATTTTGACCCTGCTTTCGGAATCAGGATTAGGCAGAGTCCTGAAATAAACTCAACTCAGTCACAAAAGCCCGCATGCACAAGGACTTTTCTTTGATCAGTATTGTTCTTACATTCTTCGATCACTGAAAACGGTATTCTTTATAAAGAACCAACCGAAACACCCGGCTAAAATATCCGCTCAGCCCTACTCTCTTTCATCATTCCTGAAAAACTGCTTTTCCGCTCAGCACAACAGCATTTTACCAGAGCACTGGTTCTAAAAAAGCTGCCCATCAAAAAAAAATCTTAAAAAAATTTGCGTAGTCAAATAACTACACATATATTTGTAGCCAAATAACTACATAATGAATTTAAGACGAGATGTATTTCAAGCCATTGCAGACCCGACAAGAAGAGCCATCTTGCTTTTAGTCGCCTCTCAGTCGATGACCGCAGGCGCAATCGCCTCAAATTTTGACACGGCACGACCGACCGTTTCAAAACATTTACAGATTCTCACCGAATGCGAATTGCTTGAACAAAAACAAAACGGCCGGGAAATTTATTATCACCTCAATGCAAAAAACATGAAAGAAGTGGCTGACTTTATTGAACCGTTTCGAAAAATGTGGGACGATCGCTTTAATAAACTGGAAAGCATCATGAAAAAATACAAGAAAAAATAACCCTTCGACTGCGTTCAGGAAAACAACTAAAACATTATGGAACGAAAAACAAAAATTCATGCCGAAGACGGCAAACAGGAATTGGTGATCACACGCGAATTTGATTTACCGCTGGAACTACTTTTTAAAGCGTATGACGAGCCCGAACTGGTAGCACAATGGATGGGAACCAACGTACTGAAACTTGAGAACAAAAAACACGGGAGTTATCATTTTGAAACGACTGACCCCATGGGCAATAAGCACCACTTCAGCGGCACCATTCACGCGTTTGTTCCCAATCAGAAAATTACCCGGACTTTTGAAATGGAAAACACCCCTTTTCCCGCCCAACTGGAATTTCTGGAATTTGAAAAACTTACCGACGATACCAGCAAACTTACGATGCAGATCGTATACAAATCAATCGAATACAGAGATCAAATGCTGCAGCTGCCCTTTGCACAGGGTATCAATATGGCCCATAACCGGATCCAGGAAATCACCAGCAAACTAAAATAATACCGTATGAAAAAAAGAGATAAAGTAATTTATTGGATTGCCACTGTATGGCTTGCGTTGGGAATGGTATCAACAGGAATAGTACAGTTAATTCAACTACAAGAAGAGCAGGATAAAATGTCGCAGCTGGGTTATCCCTTTTACCTGATGACCTTGCTGGGCGTATGGAAAATAGCAGGAGTTGTCGTTGTGCTTATTCCTAAATTTCCGGTGCTAAAGGAATGGGCTTATGCAGGCTTTTTCTTTGCTATGTCCGGAGCGGCAATTTCACACATGGCAGCGGGCAGTCCCACAGGTGAAATTTTTCCTTCAGTACTCTTGTTAATCCTTACTGTTGTATCCTGGTATTTCAGGCCTGCCAGCAGAAAAATCGCCCCGATAGCTATCAGCAATGAATAAAACCAAACCAGATTTATCGAAACAAAAAATTCCCTGCCTGGCTGTTATCAAACAGGCAGGATGCATTCGTGGTTCTTTTAATCTATAGTTGTTGATATAACTTTAAATTATGGGGCTGCCACGAATACCAAAAAAAAAATACGAATCAGTTTTTCCCAAAAGATCAACTCGTATCTGAAATAAAAATTCGTGCATTCGTGGCTCCTTTAATTTATTGTTGTTCATGTGACTTTTAAGTTATAGGGCTGCCACGAATTCACGAAAAAAAATACGAATCAGTTTTGCAAAAGGTTTAATCATGTTCAAAACAAAAAATTCCCTGCCTGGCTGTTATCAAACAGGCAGGGTGGATTCGTGGCTCCTTAATCTATCGTTGTTTATGTGACTTTAAGTTATAGGGCCGCTAAAAATCTGACAGAAATACAAATCATAAATCATTAACTATTCATAACTTGGATTTCAATTAATGGCTAAACTAAACAGTATGAACCCAAAGGTTGATTGGTACTTCACCAAAAACAAAAAATGGCAGACCGAAATTGAAACATTGCGAACGATCATTCTTGACTGCGGGTTAACAGAAGAATTGAAATGGGGTGTCCCCTGCTACACCCTGAACAAAGGTAACATTGTTTTAATTCACGTGTTTAAAGAATACTGCGCGCTTTTGTTTCACAAGGGTGTTCTCCTGAAAGATTCTAAAGGAATTCTGATTCAGCAAACGCCCAATGTACAGGTGGCGCGGCAAATCCGGTTTACCAATGTCAAAGAAATAGTAAAGTTGACTCCCACCCTGACAGCCTATATCAAAGAAGCCATGGAAGTGGAAAAAGCCGGTTTGAAAGCACCTCTTAAAAAGACGACTGAATTTACCATGCCGGAAGAATTTCAAACGAAATTAGCGAAAAACGCCGCGTTGAAAAAAGCGTTTTATACCTTAACACCCGGGCGCCAAAGAGGGTACCTGCTTTATTTTTCTTCGGCCAAACAAACTGCAACCCGGGAGTCCCGCATTGAAAAATACATTCCCCAAATTCTCAAAGGAAAAGGATTGGATGACTAATGCACTTGTTTATTCAAAACAAATACTCTAATTATAACCCACATGAAAAAAATTAAAACCGAATTATCACCCAAACAACGCGAAGACCTGCTCAAAACATTAAAAACACGTTTTGAAAAAAACATGTCGCGCCACAAAGGGCTTGAATGGGCAAAGATCCAGGCAAAGCTTGAAGCAAATGCTGAAAAGTTGTGGTCACTGCATGAAATGGAACAAACGGAAGGCGAACCGGATGTTGTTGGTCAGGATAAAAAAACAGGCGAATACATTTTTTTCGACTGTTCAGCTGAGAGCCCTAAAGGTCGCAGAAGTCTCTGCTACGACGGTGACGCGATGGAATCAAGAAAAGAACACAAACCAAAAAACAGCGCAATGGATATGGCCGCTGCCATGGGCATTGAACTTTTGTCAGAAGAACAATACCGGGAGCTGCAGCAACTTGGAACGTTTGATCTGAAAACATCCAGCTGGGTAAAAACACCAGTCGCTATCCGGGAACTTGGTGGGGCCCTCTTTTGTGATCGCCGCTACAACACCATCTTTTTGTATCACAACGGTGCGGAATCGTACTACGCTGCCAGGGCATTCAGGGGTTCACTGCGCGTCTGAATGTTTAAACCCTTTCAAAGAGTTTCAGAAAATCATCCCTCTTACGAATTGATACTTCAGCTGTCAAATTACCATTCAAGTATAACCGTGAGCTGCTTTTGTCATAATTTTTGACAAACAGCAAGTTGACAAGCCAGGATTTATGCGTTCTGAAAAAACGTTCGGCTGGCAACAGCGATTCAAATTCGCCAATGTTTTTTGTTGAGAGGTACCTGTTTCCGTCAGCAGTTGTTATTTTGGTATATTTTCCATCCCCCTCAAAAAGCACTATTTCTTCAATTTGAACAAAAACGTAGCCCGTTGGTGAGGGAATCGCAATTTTATGCCGCTGATGACCTGATGGTTCAAGATTATTCAGCAGTACGCGTATATGCTCTTCTGATCTGCTTTTTTGTTCAGCTTCCAGTTTACTGGTAATGGCAACAATTTCAGGAATTGAAATAGGTTTCAGCAAATAATCATAACACGATCGTTTGATTGCCTGCAGGGCATACTTTTCATGCGCCGTAGTAAAAACCACTTCAAAATCAGGATTCGGGAAATAATTAAAAAGTTCAAATCCAAGATTTCCATGAATTTCTACATCTAAAAGAACCAGGTCTGGCTGGGTTGAATTTATAAGGCGGACAGAGTCTTCGATTGTATTGGCTGTGCCTGAAAGTTGTAATTGCGGACAGTATTCGGCTATGATTTTTTCAAGTGTTGTGATACAGGTTGGGTCGTCGTCGATGATAATAAATTTCATAGTATCTGGTTTTAGTTGAGGGTATGGTAAGTAGGGCTGCCTGAAGTGGCGATTACTGGAACAGAATACACTAAAAAGGTCAACTTGCGCTGACCTTTTTTAACTGCCGGTGGAGATTACCCAAAGCTCAAAATACAGTGATTTACGTGAGCCCATGATGACACGTAAATTCAACTCATTCACCGGACAATTACTGAATTAAAAATGAACGAAACAGGATAAGTTCAGGGTTAGGAATTAACAACTTTCAATTTTTCAATCACACGGTATAGACATTGTCATTTTACATAAAGGGTTCAGATACTTTTTTCTCCATTTTCTCAGCATATTATAGCGCCCTTATTTTCAGAAACTGCGCCCGATTTACACTGGTTAAATATTGAGCAAAGATGTTGTTTTCTTTACAGTTTTACACAGCGAAGTAACGAACGCCGTGTTTTAAGTTACCAGCGTTATAAATCACAGAAAGAACGCAGCGCGTTAATTATAGAAAAACAAGGAGAAGGATCCGTTTTTGTCAGAATTTTGCCCGGTACTGGAACTTTAATTTCTTTCCTCTTTTATAGGTGAGATTCCTTACAAAAGAAATATTGAAATAAATAAGCGCGTCTTTTTCGTTGTTGTCTCCGCGCATTTCTCCGGCATAGGTCCAGGTTGCATGTTCACCCGATGAGGGGTCGGCAAAATAGGCTGCGATTGAACCGTAATGCTGTTCAATGAGTGCATTGTCATAATAAACAGAACTGACATCATCCAGGTAATCGGTAAATGTTTTGGTATATGAAAATTCAAAATTTATTCGCCACACCTGGTCCAGATTTAATTTCAACCCCACACCAAAAGGAATTCCAAAATTAAAAAGCCGATACGGTTTTGGTCCGCCTGTCAGCCCCTGACCTTCCGTATGCAATGGTCTCAGATTGGTCCATCCCTGATTAACCATTCCCTGTGGAATATAGATAAATGCTTTGGCACCGGTGAACAGGTAGAGCAGTGTGTTCTTATTTTTCATTCCCCTGAGGCCATGAATTTTATAGCGTTTTCCAAAATGCTCATTGCTGAAAAGAATAAACTCAAATTGCTGTGAGAATTCAATTAAATGGGTTCTGAAATGAAGATTACGATAGTGCCTGAAAGGTTCATTCGTTAATTGATCATTCCCTTTCAAAAGTGAATACTGCACTATACTTTTGGTCAGCCACATCCGTTTTACCCGGTAACGGTATCCCAGGTGAACAGATGGTCTTGTCATGACAAGTTCAAGGTCAGCCAGTGAAAAATCAGTACCAATTCTATTCAGCCCACCAAGGTCACTTAATACATTTGCGGCACCGGCACCAAAGAGCAGTTCTTTACGCTGATACAACCAGTATTTATTGTTGGTAAAATTGCTTGGCTGAGCCAGAACGGGAGACCCGGACAAACCGGCATACAAAATAATCAGGGGTATAAAATGCTTCATTTTTTTCTGATCTTAAAAGCGCGAAACTCGTTTCTGACTAGAATAAACAGTGCAAGGCCGATATTGATGACCGGTATAAACCAATATCGGTTAATCTGGTAGTTTGCCTCAGGTATTAATTTTAACCTGAACGCCCGGTCGTATGCAAATTGCAGAAAAACAAAGCCCATCAGGTAGGCATATATAAACAGGATTATTTCAGAACCATTCATGCGTTACGTGTTAATGTTTGAAAAAAAAGAATTGTAAACGGGTCCACACCCTTGTTATAATAAGATTGAACGCTGCTTCGTCCAACAACAAGGTCACTCACGGATGACACGTTTTTTCCAAAACACGTTAACATAAACATAAGCGCATTATCAGTAGGCCATTGAAGCGTAATTTCAGCTGACAGTACGCATACCGGCAGCGTAAAAAAAAGAGTCGCAGGGACGATTAATTTCAACATGTGGGTTAATGGTTTTTACAGTTTTGGTTGCTTGTTTTCGATTCTTACTGCCTTAAGGGTAAGCAGGGGGCTTTTGGCTAAAGAAATTACTTTATCTGCTTCACCCGGGTAGAATTTAAGCAGCGTCCGTTTTTTGTACACGACCGATTTGATTTAACGGAAAATCGTTTAAGAGCAGTTGCCGGATTGGATGAAATTTCAGACCTTTAAAAGGGGGCTGCCAAAAGGTGAATAACTTGTTAATTAATCAGAGTAACGTTTTCACATTTTTGACGTCGTATCAAACAGAATCCATCGATGTAGAATTTATATGTTTGAGCCAAGAGTAATTAGCATTTTAAACCGGTATATAATTGGCCGGTGTGGTCTGTCAGGGTTGTTTAAGTAGTATGAAAAAGAATATGCGTTTACTGGTTTTGTTGCTGATGGCTCCGGTCGTTTCGTTGTCTCTTACAAATGCTGACTCTCTGAAACGTGTATTGCAACGCACCGTTCCGGACTCACTGGTAATTGAAAACAACCTGCAGTTATTTAAAGATTTGCCCGGTGAAGATCATGATGCCAAAATGGTTTTGGCTGAATGGCTTGTCTCTGCCTGTGTATCTTCCAAAAATTACGAAGGCCTGGCGCACAGCTACCTTCTTATTGGCCATTACGTGATGGAGCGGCAGCAGCATTCAGAAGCAATGCGGTACTTTACCGATGGGTTACGAATCGCCGAGCGGATAAAGTCATATTACCTGATGGGGCGCTTTTATAATGCACTGGGCGTTATTTCCTATGAATTTGGAAACAAAGATCAGGCAATTGAGCATATCGAAAAAGCAATTGAGTATACATTAAAAGCCGATGATAAAATTATGCTGGGTTCGTTTTACCACAACCTGGCGGGTATGTATTTTGAAAATTCATCAGGCAATGCTGATACAGCTGCTATGGCAATTCAAATGGGCTTATCTGCGCTTGAACTGCAAATGCAGGAGCATGATACGCTGCGGGCCATAAACACCAAAAACGGGCTTGCCTTTATGTACAGCCACAGCGACCAGTATGATCAGGCAATCCGTCAACTGGATGAATGCCAGGAACTCATTGAACTGACCGGGGCAGACCTGACCTTTGTAACCCATTACATGCGTTATGGCCAGATTTACGTTCTTAATAAGGAGTATGAAAAAGCGATTACCTACCTGGACAAAGGAATGCCGTACGTAAAAAAATTTGACGCCATCAGGTGGGAATATAATTATTACCGTTACTATGCTTTGGCCCATGCAGGACTTGGAAACTACAAAAAGTCAAACGACTACAATGAGAAATACATTACGATTCGCGACTCCATTATAACACTCGACAATTACGCAAAAGCCAATGAGATTCAGGAGCGCTATGAATCAGAAAAAAAGGAAAAAGAAATTCTGCAGTTAAATAAAGACAATGAAATCAACCAGCTCAGAATTGAACAGGAAGAGGAAACTCAGTTCATTCTCAAAATTATTATCGCTTCAGCAATTCTTGTGCTGGTAATACTTTTAACCTTAACGATTTTCCTGGTGCGCATCAATATTTCCAGAAGACGTATTAACACCGAACTGACCATCCGGAATCAGGAGATAAAAGAACAGTCTGGCAGATTGAGTAACCAGGCCCGATTGATCAGCAAGTATCAGTCCCAGATGAATCCCCACTTTGTATTTAATGCGTTGAACGGGATACAGGGTATGGTTATTTCTGAACAAAAAAGCAGCACGGTGGAACAATTGCAAAAATTGTCTGCGCTGATGCGGATAACGCTGCGAAATTCAGACCGTGAGTTCATTCCGCTGAACGAAGAAACAGATTATCTGAAGCGTTATCTTGAATTTGAACAGGTGAAATTTCCGCAGCGCATTGAATTTACAATTCAGCTTCCTGAACATTTTGATGAAATTCTGGTACCCCCTATGCTTATTCAGCCTTTTATTGAAAATGCCGTAAAGCATGCCGCCCTGCATACCGTTACTAATCCTGAAATTAAACTATCGGTAAGCATTAACACCAATTTTCTGAAAATAGAAATTACGGACAACGGTATTGGATTTAACAACCCGAAACTGAAGTTGAATGGTGAAACGCACGCCTTGTCCATCATTGCGTCAAGAATGGAAATGATCTGGAAAACTTTTGGTGAAGACGGGCCCGAAAAAACAGTCAGTATCCGCTCAAAACCTGTTCTGGAGGTTGGAACGGTTGTGGAAATAATTTTACCTTTACACTACAAGTTCTGATTTATGAAATGTGTAATTATTGATGATGATCCGCACTGCATTTCAGCATTGGTTGCTATCATTGAATCATACTGCCCGCAAATGAATGTGGTTGGTAAGGCAACAACCATACAGGACGCAATTCATGAAATCAATGCAACCAAACCTGAACTGGTTTTCCTGGATGTTGAAATTCACGGTAAACTGGGATTCGAATTGTTTAGCTTTTTTTCAAACCCTGAATTCAGGGTAGTGTTCACAACGGCACATGAAAAATATGCATTACAAGCCATTAAGCAGTCGTGCTACGACTATTTACTCAAACCCATTTCGGCAGAAGAACTTGTTGCTGTAATCGGCCGGCTTGAGTCAGAAAACACACGTCGTACTGCCGAAAATCTGAAAGTACTCCTGGGCAATCTGGACACCCGGGAAAAAGGTCACCCTAAAATTGCGATCCCGCTGTCAAACGGATATTCGTTTATTGAAATGAATAAAATTGTATTGCTTGAAGCGGATGGAAAGTATACCAAAATCACAACATCCGAAGGTGAAAAATTCCTTTCTTCTAAAAACCTGGGAGAGTTTGAATCCTTGCTGCCTGCAGCTGTTTTTTTCCGAACCCATAAATCATGGCTTGTCAACGCCGCTTTCGTAAAGCACTTTGATAAAAACTCGTCTGAACTGATTCTTGAGGGGAATCTTAAGGCGGAAGTATCGCTTCGCAAGCGCGAGGAGTTTATGAAACTCTTCAATAAATTCTGACGGTAATTCTGCCTTCTGCCGGACTGTAAAAGTCAAAAAATCTATTCTCAGCGTTAAAACACCGCTGCGGACCTTAATGCCTGAAATTTAGTATTCAAAGTCTACCCTACCGGATTCTTCGGCGCTTGTACTTCTGTTACCACAGGCCTTAATTCCATCGCGTCTTTCAGCAAACCAGCAGCGGTTTGAACCGTGAAATAAAAAAATCAAAAACGGTTGTTCCGCATTCGTCAACGGTTTTTCCCAAAAAAGGCTCTTGCGTTAAACTCCGGTTTTCAGTTGAGAAATAGCTCCCATTTTCACACCAACTATTCAGCCGGATGAACCTGTCCGGAAAAGATGCATCAGCAGTCAATCTGAATTTGATGCGCTTTGATTTTAAAGGATATAACGAAATGGAAGCAGGAAACAGAATCTCAAATGTAAAATGGATGGTCTGGACTTTTATGGGCTGGCTGCTGGGCGTAATGCTTATTATCGTTTTATCAGCGCCGCTGGATAATGAAGGAGCCAAAGATCTGCAGCTCTATGTTGGTATTGGAATGGGAACCGGGGTTGGGTTTGCACAGTGGATGCTGCTTAAAAAATTCAGCCGCATCAGCATAAACTGGTTGTTTTTTTCGCTGGCGGGTATGGGCGGAACGTTTTTATTGCTCGAGCTGAGCCTCTCTGAAACCTGGTCGTATAAACTTCCGCTGTGTGTTGCTATGGGCGCAATCGTAACCGGATTGCTGCAATTTTCTATTCTGAAACACGAATCAAAGATTGCTTTCCGATGGATTCTGTCTTCCTTTTTTGGGTGGATGCTCGCCGCTCTTCCTGTTTTTGCAATTGAATACACACTTCAGCTGAAGGCATTGGTAGATTCTAACCTGGTATTGGTGCTGGTTAACCTGTTGCTGATCTTTTCAGGAGGAATTATTCTTGGCGCCGTTACCGGTTTTACCATCAAACGGGTGATTGTTTAAAAGGCTGTTTTTTTCAGCGAAAAAAATTGAATTAACGCGTGTTTAACTAAATAGTATGAAAGCAAATTTATCCGCCGGTAAGGCCATAAAAACAGTAATTCTTCTGATTTTTATGTGTTACACAACTGTTTTTTTCGGGCAATATGTGTCGGTGCAAAACGGAGATTGGTCAAACGGTTCAACCTGGAACACAGGTACGGCTCCGCCAAGTTGGGGAGGCTATACAGTTGTGGTAAATCACGACGTTACCATTTCCGGAACTATAACCGGGGCCAACTGGCAGCTGACCGTAAATGCGGGTGGATATTTGCATGAAGTAGGATGCCAGACATTAACAACCTGGGACGGAAATGCCCTTTGGACCAACTACGGTATTATTGACGTTTATCAGATGGACGGCCCCGGCAAAGTAGTTAATTACGGAACCATAACCGTTGACCGGATTTCATCTGCATTTGCAAATTCGAGATGGACCAACAATACCGGAGCCACGATTACTTGTATTGAAGCAACGTTTAACGGAAATGCTGATTTTATCAATCAGGGTACATTTACCGCCAGCTGTGTTGGGTCTGCATGTTGGGGGCCAACCGGCTGGGGATTGGAATTTAACGGTGATTCACTCGTCAATTCCGGCACCATTACCACATGCACCCTCGTAATAACAAGCGGAACCAACCTTGTGAATAATGCCTCCAGCACCATTAACATAGCAGGCAACATTGCGGCAAACGGTTGTATCTGGACCAACAATGGAACCATTACAATGGGGGCAGATTTTGACCCCGCAAGTCTTACTATCTACAACGGAGCCGGGGCAACGCTTACCGCAGCCGGCGATTTCTTTTTCTCGAACGGAACAAGTATGACAAATTATGGTACAGCCAACATGAGCGAATTCCAGTTAAATGCATCCACCTTGTATAATTATGGCCCGGTTAATGCCTCCCAGGATTTTATTAATAATTCCGGCTCTGCAGTCTATAACTACGGGTGTAATTGTTTTGCAACTCCCGGGACAATTACCGTTCAGGGCAACATGGAAAATTATGACTACATCGAGAACAATGGATTATTCACTGTCAATGGAACAGCTGTTGCCAATTTTGGTTCCATGGGAACCACCGTTTGCGGTAAGTTTGATATGCCGGGTACTACCATATCGGCTGATAATTCAGGACTGTTTTTTGGGGTATCCATCATTTGCGCACAGGCATTGAATTGCTGGGGATGCCAAATGGATCCAACGGTTTTCTGGACCTGTAATACACCCTCTGTGAATTGTGATTTTACCGTGATACTTCCCATTGAACTGATCGCTTTCAACGCCTATCCTGATTTTGAAAAAAAGGTAGTTGAAATTAGCTGGGAGACAGCCTCTGAAAAAGAAAATTATGCCTTTGAGGTTGAACGATCTGTAGACAACGTTAACTGGCGATCCATTTATACCTTAGCCGGTTCAGGCCCATCGCAGACGCACCGGGACTATTTTACTACGGACACTAAACCGGTACCGGGATTTTCGTATTACCGGTTAAAACAGATTGATATGGATGGGGAATACAGTTATTCCGAAACTGTTTCCGTTGCCTATTTTACAGATGAGGTGTACCTGTTCCCCAATCCGGCAAGCACTGAAGTATTCATTTCAGGAATTCGGGAAGAGTTGTCAGAGTTGACCATCTTTTCGGTACATGGGGCCGTTCTGAATCCACCTTACCAATATGACTCCGCAAGTCGCATGATTACCATTGATATAGCAGGGTTTGAATCGGGTGTATATGTTGTGAAAGTGAAAGATGCGTACTTTCCGTTTATCGTATCTCAGCCCTGATCAGAAACCGGCAGACGCCAGACACACCAAAATTAAATCTTCAAACAGGTAGTATTTAAAAAGCCCCGGTCCGTGACCGGGGCTTTTTAATTTCATTTTTCGCGCTGCTCTGCGATCGGAAAATAAACGTCCTTTTTTTAGCTTCCCATCGTTTAAAATTTTGCCATTGTTTTTTTTCCGGCAAACTTTAATTCCAGTTAAAACAAAACCATCCGGTATAAAATTCGCGCTGACTAAAAGTAACTGAACCATTTTCAGTCAGCGTTGTATAAAGCAGAGGACAAGGAACAAATAAATACCGGTATTACTAAAAAACACACCAATGATACGACTGGAACGGTACAAATTTGAAATACGCATTGAACAAACCAACGAGGTTAAGGAGCTTGATATGGTATTCCTGGTTGATGGTGTCCACATGAATGAAAGTACACTGATTGAACAGATAAAGCGCAAACTCAATAAAGAGACTGAAGCGCATTCATACAAAATACTTAGCTGTATCAGGCAAAACAGGTCTATTGACCAAACATCCCGAATGTAAGGTTCCGCAAATTACAGGCACAAATTTTTCAGAAACGACACCACAAGGCTTGTACAATGACAAGAATCATTGCAATGATTGACTTCTGAGCCTTGTCAACATCTCCGGATTTTATGAAATTTGGAAACAGGTGGTTTTAAATTCATCCGCCGGATTTTTTGTTACTTAAAAAAAGAGATGTATGAGTGAAATAGCCCGATCAGACAGACAAATTACGTTATTCTATAATTCGGATTCCGTCAGAGCAAAACAAACCATCGCTTATGCTGAGTCTGAAGGATTGGATGTACAATTGGTTGACCTGTTAAAAACGCCCATTACCGGAACACAAATTGCAGAACTTGCCGCCAGCCTGGGTATTCCCATTAAAGACCTGGTGAACCAGAATCACAGTGCGTATAGTTCCATCTTTGAACCGCATGAATTATCGGATAACGACTGGATTAAAATGATTCGTCATAATCCGGAAATAATGAAACAACCCATAGCGCTGCATGGAAACCGGACCAAACTGATTGAAACACCAACCGATATTTTACAGTTATAATACGATCATGCGACTGCTTGTGTAAATGGGTGGCTGATGGTGTTAGTTTAAGTGTTTAAATCTATTTCTTCATGTTTGTTGATTGAGATCAACGAGTCCTGCTTTAATGGCATAAATTGCCAGCCCAACACGGGACTTAATATTCAATTTTTCAAAAACAGAAGCCCGATAACCGTCAATGGTTTTCGGGCTCAGGTGCATCGCATCGGCTATTTGCGCGTAAGTATCTTCTGAGCAGGCCAGGCGAATAAAAATTAATTCCTGCTCGGTCAGGTTATGTTCAGCTCCCGCCATTTTTTCAGGTGCCGTGAGCGATTGAATTAATTGATTGGTCAGCTGATCGGTATAATGAAAGCCCTTATTCATTAATTCACAGAGTGCATGCCTTAATTCATTGGGGTCAACATCTTTGCCGATATACCCTTTTACTCCCAGCTTAAGCATTCGAATCAACGATTGTTCATCGTCGTTCATGGTAACAACCAGCACCTTAATTTCAGGATAACGCTGCTGAAGTGCGGCGGCTGTTTCATACCCATCCATAACCGGCATGTTGGCATCCAGCAGAATGATATCAGGTAAGGTGTTTACACTTAATAAATCCAATAATTCCCGTCCATTATTGGCTTCAGTAGAGACCACAAAAGAAGGGTCGAGCGAATGAATTAAATTGATCAATCCACTTCGGAATAATTTATGATCGTCTACGACCGCAATTTGTATTTTTTTCTGCATCACTTATACATTCAGTTCAATGGCAACCGTTGTGCCCTGGTTGAGTCCACTTTTAAGATCGAGCCTGGCACCAATCATCTGGCAACGCTCTTTGAGATTCACAAGGCCAGACCCCGCTGGATTTAAATTACTGTCAAATCCTTTTCCGTTGTCTGAAATTCCGAGTCTAAAAACCGGACTGTTAAAACTCACCGTCACCTCTACTTCTGAAGCATTAGCATGTTTGAGAATATTATTAAAAATTTCCTGCGACATACGGTAAAGAAAAACTTCAATGGCAGGTTCAAGTAACGGCAGCGTTTGTGCGACAGATAGATTTATTTTCAAACCACCTGCCCTTTCATACCGTTCAATATCTTTTTCAATCATTTTCAGTAGCCCGAAACGTGCCAGATTTTCACCCTTTAAACTTACGGATAATGATTTAATGTCTTTGATGAGTTGTTTCAATAAGTCCAGCGACTCTGAAATTTTTTGTCCCTCTTCAGCCGAAAGACGCGGCAAAACCAGGTTGAGATTAATTTTAATCAGCGACGCCATTTGCCCCAGGTTATCATGCAATTCGCGCGAAATGTCACTCAGCGTTTGTTCTTTAATTTCAACTTCGGTTTTTAACAGGGCCTGCTTAAACACTTCGCGCTCCCATTCAAACGCACGTTGCTTTTTACGGTAAATGATAATGAAGTAGATAATGAAAGTAGCCATCGTTGCCATGACGATGGTTGAAAAGGCAATAGCCATAATGAGATCTACCTTGTCACTCATGAGAACCTTTTTGGTTGAGATAAAGCGCCGTTAAATAACACGTATAAATAACCATATTTCCGATCCAGTTGAGATAGGATATCCAGGTGAAGGTAATACCTTCAAGTTTATAATACTCGTTGTATAAAATAAACCCTATAAAATTAGAACTATAGAAAATAAAGGTACCGCAGTTCAGCCAAAACAACGGTTGTTTTAGCAGTGGTATCCGGGCTGGTGCTTTAATCATCTCATTAAATGTTATCAAAGCCAGAACAATACTCTGAAAACCATGAGCCGCTATGCTAAAAGTGGGAAATGCGTCAAGGTTCTGGTGAAACAAAGTATTGAGAATTGCCAGAATACCACAGCCAATAGAAATGGCGATGATAAATCGTCTTGACACAGGGCTAAAATCCATCACCTTTAAATAAATCACTACAGTTAACAAAATGAGGAAAATTGCGCTGAAGTGATACACGGGGAATGAGTTTTCCCAGCTCAGCGAAACCATGATACGGTCCACTAATTCAGTCACAAAAACATAGCCGATTAACAAAACTAAAAAACGAAAAGGACTGGTAAGCCTCTTCAGCGTTACCAGTCCGAATAACAATGTTAATCCAAGAAGCGATAGATAAATAATAAATTGGGTTTGCATTCGAATGATTATCAGAATAACAAGTTAGTGTTTTTTTTATCAACCTGGATAGTTACCAGGGCAAGCATAGGGACAAGGAAGACAATAATCGAAATTCATTTCTGTATCAATTGTTCTATCCGCCTTTAAAGCAGCAAAAATGATGGTAATATTTTGTTGATTACTTGGCTTTCCCAAATCCTCAGGATGAATCGCAGGCATCAATATAATAGTATCTCCTGGTGTGCTATTAATCACAGCTTGCATCTCGCTCTTATCTACGTAAAAACCTTGAGTAATTTTGTTGTCTACCCCAGGATTAAGCAATATTGCTCTTGGATGGCCCTGATAAGCCTGTAACATTGCTGTAGCTGTCTCCCAATCTATTTTTAACTTCATTTCCTTCATAGAATCCAAGAACTCGCTACATGCCCGCATTTTTTCTTCTTTTGTTGTCATACTGATTATAGTTTTTTTGATTTACCCAAATGTATAGTATTACCCCTTACATCATACCCTCAAAACAAATAAAAGGGATTAATCCTTTGCAACTTACAGGGTTTTTCCGGTGCAATTTTCGGGTTATACCCTCTGGTGCAAACCAGTTTCAATTTGGACTTTTGGCTCAAAAAAATGTCAATTATGAAAAAGTTAATTTTATTGCTGGCTGTATGTTTAACTACTGCTGTTTTTGGGCAAGAATTTGTAAAAAACAGTATACTTAAATATCCTGGAACAGTGAACCACGATTCCCTTAGTATGGAAAATTATATGCGCAAATTTAACGATACTATCTATCTACAAAACGCCACAGATATAATAGATTCGATCTATGTAAAAAACGCTACTGGAGTAATAGATACCATCTATGTAGAATATACTAGTATAAAAAAATCTCTCAATAAAGTTAAACGTAAAATTCTGGCACAACAATATTTCGAAGTAGACTCAGCCTATCTTTACGCAGGTGGTATGCTACAATCCATTGTAACAAATAAAAATGATGATAATGTAACACCGACGGGCAGTTTAGGATTTAATTTTGAAACAGGCAGAATAACCTTTAATTTCTACTATTCGTATAACGCCCGGTCCGTTTTCCAAATGGATAGCTTGTATAAACTGGGCAATGCGTTGCTGATTCCCAATAACTCGGGCCAATCTCTTTCCATCGGAACTTACTGCGCACTAAAAAATTGGGTCGGGCTCAAATTTCAAACATCCGTTTCGGATGATTTATGGCAAATCAACGATTCAACTCAATTGGACACATCCCCATTATTACTTCGCCTTGGATTTCGATTTACACCTTTCAACTTTGACTTGATAAAATCCAACAAAATTGGATTTTATGTAGACGCATGTTATACTCACCGAACTATTTTAGGCGATTTCAGGAATGGATATTATCAAATTGGTGACCAAATAATTAATCAGGGAGGATACAACGGTTTTGAACTGACTGCAAATTTTGTTTTTGACAACCTCGCGCTATTTTCAAGCTACTCTTTAAACCCAAAGGATAAATATCTGCTTCCGGGGTTTTCTGGTTCGCAAGTTACATTTGGTGTAAAATTAACTGCAAAAGCCATCACGCTAAGATAACCCAGAGGTTCAGCGAAGCCAACTCAATATACTGAAAACAGAATCACAAAAAACTAATTACGGATCTTGTTCTGTTCAACAAATCATTGCCAATCCAATTCACCTGTGGAGACCAGCCACCACTCAAAAAAACGGGGCGATTCCGAAAAGCCAAACGAGTAGGACAACAATTAAAATTAATTTTATGGCATTTACAGACGAACAAATCGAGGACATTAAAAAAATTACGTCGGATCAATTGGATGCGATCATTCCCAACCATTTACCGGTTGGTACAATCATTTCCTCCCTGGTAAACTATGACAAATTCCGAGACATTGTGAACGACCCTTTAGGTTTTCAAAAAAATAAATCGAAATGGTCTCCAGCTGATGGTCGCAAAGTCGACACCTCCAAGTACGCCTCATACCTTCAGGTTGAAAAAGTTCCGGACTTAAGGGGACTATTTCTTCGCGGACTCAATAAATTTGATGAGAATGAAAGCTCAGCAGTAAATGATAGCCAAAAAGATTCAGATGGTTCCAACAGAAACGCCGGAAGCTTTCAGAACGATGAATTTAAATCTCACGATCATCGATTTATGTCTCCAATTACAGGAGCCAAAGTTGCGCATACTTCGGATGGCGGAGTCAGAGCTAATTTTGCAGAGAGTACTACAGTTCTGAGTGGTGGAACAGAAACAAGACCTAAAAACAGTGCAGTCTACTATTATATTAAAATTAACTAAACCACCACCTAAAAACCCTTCAACCAAAAAACGAGTATAGTGAGCAATCACACTCGTTTTTTTTGTTTTCTGATTTACCTGCTTTCATGAAATTGTCTTCCATCATTTAGCCAGGAATTAAAAACAGCCAACAAGCAGGTTTTACAGAATAAATGACGACATTTAGACAATCAAACCTGTTGTGTGAAATCAATTTCCATTTTGCTGTCAGCGGCATTTTTAACGGTGCTTTCAACCCATGTCGTAAGTCAGACACGAGAGGCGATTTTGGATATGCCGCCTGGTGAATACAGCGTTAAAAATTTTTCAGACGAACAGCTGCTGACCCTGGAAAAAAAGAGTGACGACTTCTCAGGCCTGGCAAAAATAGCATCGGTTGATTCCCTGCATCCGAACGGTGTACTGTCTGCCGATAAATGGCCGGAAGGGGCCTGGGGACGAGGCTATCAAACCTGGCCCAATGTTCAGTTCTACCCACTGAATACGTATGGTTATTACTGGTCATGTCACCCGTTAATACGTGATGTTGCCTGTTTTACCAAAGGGCACTTATACCTCTACCTGGATGATACGACACGCACCACCAGTGAACGATTGACCAAAGCGGGAATTGATTACCTGCTGGACGAACAAATTAAAACCGGAAAGCAAAAAGGGCTTTACACCTGGTGGCTGAAACGGCAAGGATTGGAAAATCTTACCATGGAACCACCTGTCAACAAAACACAACCCTATGAAACGTGTTACGCGCTGGTAACCCTGTGTGATTTTTACCGCTCAGGTATCAATCACCGGCGGCCGGATGTGTATGAAGCCATTGATCTTTCCACGCAGGCACTTTTGGCAATAAACTGGCAGCGGGACACCCTGGTTGCGAATTCAAATTCACAGGCCCTGGGCATTTGGTCTCTTGCTGCTGCTTACAAAGTAAATCCGTCAAAACAGCTGTATAACCGGATCGAAAAACTAACGAAATATATTTTGAAAAGCCAACACGTTGATACCTCTTCTGAAAACGGTTTGTGGTTAACCGGTGGTACAGAAAACATTGATGGTTATGCTATTTACCACGATACTAAAATCTATTATCACCTGATGATTCTTCGGGGATTAATTGAATCATTCAGCATCATTCCGGACAGTGAAAAAAGATACAAGACACACGTAGCCGACGCGATCAAACGAGGGTTGAATCATATTATCCAATACCGCATTGACCGTGCCAATACCGGGAATTTTAAATTGAAATACGCAGCCGGAACGATTGACAACAAGTCTACTCCCGATTGGTTTTCGCACGACCTGGTAGACATGGATAAAGTGATTGAACCGCTGGTAAAAATTGCCAGTTACTCAGAAAATAGTATGTACTTCAGTCCGGCTGAACATGAAAACCTGGTGAAACTTGCCATTCAGATTGGACAGGGATTGAACCCCGAGGAAGCCTGGTATATCTGCTCTATTGGATACTATATACACTACATGCATACACCACGTGAAAAATAAGCGCGTTGAATAGAAATCTGCTTTTGCGTTTATCTGGCGGAAGGGCGCGAAGGGAATTAAGGAATAAGCTCACCTGGAAACAAAAGTTAAGTTCGCTTTAATGAACATTGAATAACCGGGAGTTTTACAGCTACCTCGTTCTACATATCAAGATAATCTTTGGTAACCCAGTGTCTTCTCAGTGTCACTTTGCGGTTGATTTTTTTTTACCGCAGAGATCTACGCAGAGTTTTTCGCAGAGGTCCGCGGAGCCGTATGTGTCAAAATGTTATCCGGGTAACTCAGCACCCCTTAGCAGTTGTTTTTTTTACCGTATCGCTTTCGCCAAAGCTTATGCTTACGCCGGAGCTCTTTGCTTTCGCGCAGCCGTTTACGCTTGCGCAGAAGCTAACGCGTAGGCGCACAGCGACGGCGCAGAGAATTATGTGGAGTTTTTCGCGGAGGTCCGCGGAGTTGTATGTGCTAAAAAGCCATCTGCGTAACTCGGCGCCTTCTCAGCGCCTCTTTGCGGTTGATTTCTTTTTACCGCAGAGATCTACGCAGAGTTTTTCGCAGAGGTCCGCGGAGCCGTATGTGTCAAAATGTTATCCGGGTAACTCAGCCCCCCTTAGCGGTTGATTTTTTTACCGCATCGCTTTCGCCAAAGCTTATGCTCACGCCGGAGCTCTTTGCCTTCGCGCAGCCGCTTACGCTTGTGCAGAAGCTAACGCGCAGGTGCAAGGCATAGCAAGGTCAGCATAGGCGCACAGCGACGGCGCAGAGCATTGCGCGAAGTTTCACCACAGAAAACCGCCCGTCTCAGCTCTTAGCTACCTCACCAATAAGTTTGACACTACTTGTAAACTCAGCCTGATCTCTTTGGAATTACAAAGGGTTAGCATGGATCCGTCAAAGTTTTCAATTTCCAGCACCTTTATGGTTGTACCAATTTTGAGGTTGTAGCGGTCTAAAAATTTCAGAAAAGCCGGTGAATGATCAGCAACGCCGCTTAGCGTATAAGTCTTTCCGGCACGGGCTTCTGCCAGTTTCTTAAATTCTGCTTTTTGAAATCTTCCTTTTTCATCCGGAATCGGATCACCGTGCGGATCATACGACGGATTTCCGATTTTCTGCGCCAGCTTTTGAACCAGTTTGTCGCTTTTAATATGCTCCAGCTCTTCTGCCAGTTCATGCACCTCATCCCAGCCAAAACCAAGTTCCTGCGCCAGGTAGGTTTCCCAGATCCGGTGGCGGCGAACAATGTTCAAAGCCTGTTTGATTCCTGCCGACGTAAGCCTGGTTCCATACGATTTTTCATATTCAACCAGTTTCAATACATGCAGTTTTTTTACGGCCTCGGTCACCGTTGCCGGAATCACCCCCAGCCTTTCAGCCAGCTCTTTGTTGGTTACTACAAAAGCATTTCCATCCGATAAGTGATAAATTGTCTTCAGGTAATTTTCAATCGTCTCCTGGTGCATAAAAAATTAATTTGGCTTACCAAAAATAGTAATTAAGATTCACAAATATTAACCGAAATTTGCCAAAAAATGAATTTAACATGATTAAAAACAAGAAATTGTGTCTTTTTTTACTTGGTTTTGCAGCAATTATTTTTGTTGCCTGTGAAAAACTCCTGCCGGGTGCTCCTGCGCAAAATGAACTTCTCGACGGACCGGTTGAAGGATTAACATCTGAAGAAAACAGCAAATTTCTGGCCGGTGATGTTGCTTTTAACGATGCCATTTTTACCGTAGAAAACGGACTCGGACCTTATTTTGTAGCTACATCCTGCGGAAGTTGTCACGCCGGTGACGGCAAAGGACATCCGTTTACAACACTTACCCGCTTTGGTCAATCTGACACCACCGGAAATCAGTTTCTGAACCTGGGCGGACCACAACTGCAGAACCGCGCCATTCCGGGTTATCAGCCTGAACAAATTCCGGCAGGCGCAACATCCGCTAAATTTACACCCCCGGCTAATACCGGCCTGGGTTTTCTGGCTGCTTTAACAGATGCACAAATTCTGGCAAATGCTGATCCCAACGACCTCAACGGCGATGGAATTTCAGGTGTTCCCAATTACATTTCGGCCCCTTTCTTTTTTGTACCCCAAAGTTTTCATCAGCCGTTAAATGGAAAATACATTGGCCGCTTTGGAAAAAAAGCAGCAGCCATTGACCTTCTGCACCAAACGGTAAATGCCTATAACCAGGATATGGGTATTACATCTGAGTTTGCCCCGGCAGAACCGGGTGTGAATGGCGTACCGGCCTACCCGCTGGCAAATCCGGAAGTAGCTGTCAATACCGTACTGGATGTTGTGTTTTACCTGCGTACCTTAAAGGCTCCAATTCAGCGCGACCCCACCAACGAGAATGTGCTGGCAGGTAAACAACTTTTTACCGATTTAAAATGTGCATCGTGTCATACATCAGAATGGACAACCGGGCCGTCAGACATTTCTGCTCTTTCGTATAAAACATTTTATCCCTATACTGATTTGCTGCTGCACGACATGGGTGCAGGACTGGATGATGGGTATACTGAAGGAATTGCATTGACTTCAGAATGGCGGACACCACCGCTTTGGGGCCTTGGCCTTGCTAAAAACTCGCAGGGCGGAACCTATTACCTGATGCATGACGGCAGAGCAACAAGTATTGAAGATGCTATTCTGCTGCATGGCGGTGAAGCACTTCAAAGTAAAATTTTATACGAAGCATTAAGTGATACCGATAAACAAAACCTGATTCAATTTCTCGAAAGTTTATAACATGGAACGGAATGAGTTTTTAAAAATCTGCGGTGGCACCTGTCTCGGTCTGATTGGAATGTCAGCCCTGCTTCAAAGCTGTTCCCCGGCCTATTATGCGCAAGCTTCAGTAACCGGCAAACAGGCTCAGATCAGCAAACAGGAATTTGAGAAAATCAAAAAAGGTGAAATCAGCTACCGGAAATTTGTTTTACTGAAAGTGGCTGACCTGAATTACCCGGTAATTGTTAACCGGTTTGATGAAAACACCTATTCAGCCTTGCTGCTCAAATGCACCCACCAGGGAAACACACTTGCGGTCAGCGGCAACATTCTCACCTGCTCCGCACATGGAAGCGAGTTTGACCGCCACGGGAATGTACTACAGGGACCAGCCGCAGAAAAACTCACTTTATTCCCGGTTACCACCGATGAAAAATTCATTTACATTCAATTCAGTTAACGTGAAAAACTTATTCTTTCTACTTTGTCTTTTAGTTTCTTTAACCGGAATCAGTCAGCGTGATTCAGCATTCATAACCCGTACACCGACAGACACATCCGGACTAAAAATGAACATGGATGCCGTGTATAACCGGCCTTTTTTGCAGGCAGGAAAAATGCCTGTTTCGCTGGGCGGTTACCTGGAAACCAACAGCAGCTATTTTCAAACCGATGGTGTCACCGATGGCTTATCGTTTCAAATTCCGAGACTGACGGTTTTTATGGCCTCAACCATTAAAGACCGGATTCATTTTCTGACCGAAATTGAATTCGAAGAAGGCGGCCGTGAAATAGCCATTGAGTTTGCATCCATGGACCTTGCTATTCACCCGCTTTTAAATTTACGCGGTGGTGTTGTAATGAATCCAATCGGTGCTTTTAATCAGAATCACGATGGGCCCAAGTGGGAATTTGTCAGCCGACCAATTGCCAGCACAACAATCATTCCGGCTACCTGGAGCAATGTTGGTTTTGGAATTTATGGCAAGTACGGTTTCGGCAATTTTGTGTGGGCCTATGAAGGATATATTACCAATGGTTTTGATGACCAGATTATTTCAAATGATCAAAATAAAACCTGGTTACCTGCCAGCAAATTAAACCCGGATCGCTTTGAAGAAAGCTTCAACGGCGTTCCGCTGATTACGGCAAAAACAGCTTTCCGTCACCGCAAAGCGGGCGAACTGGGTGTATCCTGGATGGGAGGCGTTTACAATAAATTTGAAATTGATGGATTACCTATTGACGCGCGCCGGCGAATCGATCTTTTTGCCGTGGACTTTAACTCGGTTATTCCACGAGTAAAAACACAAATCAAAGGAGAATGGGTGTGGGCTTTTATTGACGTTCCTGACACGTACACACAACAATACGGCGAAAAACAACAAGGTGGATACGTGGATGTGGTGCAACCCATTCTCACCCGTAAAATGTTTGGCTGGGAAAAATGTACACTCAACCTCGCTTTCCGTTTTGAATATGTGGATTACAATGTAGGTACGTTTAATGAAACCGGCGGAACAATCTCCGATCACATTTACGCTTTTGTACCGGGCATTAGCTTCCGACCCTCAGCACAAACTGTTATCCGGGCCAATTACCAGTACCAGCTGCAAACTGATTTACTTGGAAATCCACCCGCCCGGACAGCAGGATTTCAGTTTGGATTTGCTACGTATTTTTAATTCGAGGGCAGAATTGAATCCGGCATTTTTTTGTCAGGATCTCCTGTCGTCAGCGATTGTTCGAGAGCTGTTTTTCATGTTCTTCATCACGAAAAGCGGTACTAAAGCGAATAGCTGTTGTAAACCAATTTTTTAAATTGAAGATCGAACAGAAGATTAACGAATGTTGATTTCAGAAGTATTTTGTTTTTCAAAAAGCTGAAATTCCTGCCTGATTAACTTCAGATACGTAGGGTTGATCTCTATTCTCCTTTTCAAACAGACTGACTGATTCATTAAGTGTGTGCATTAAGGCCCAAAGCATTTTGGGTAGCTTTTCCAGGCTATCTGTCGCATTCTTCCAATCAATTCAATAATTATATTGAATAGTTGAAAATTAAACCTATCTTTGTCAAAAAACCGATTATGGCGGCGAATCAAATGAGAGAAAAAGTGTATACCGAATTGTCCAGAATTACGCATGCCATTTCAAATCCAAAACGGTTGGAATTGGTTGACCTTCTGGCGCAGCGGCCTTTTTCAGTCGATGAACTGTCCCGGGAAATTTCCATGACCATTGCCAGCACGTCTCAGCACCTCCAGGTTTTGAAACGGGCCAAATTAGTGAACACTTCACGCAAAGGTAATTTCATTATTTACAGCATTTCTGAAGACAAGGTGGTTAAACTTGTATCTGCCGTTAAAGATCTTGGATTCCGGAAATATGCTGAAATAGAACGGCTGATTGCTGATTTTAAAACAGACAAAAACGTATTGGAATCCATTACACTGAATGATTTGCTGGCACGCTCAAAAAAAGAGAAACTATTTCTGATTGATGTGCGGCCCGAGGGAGAATTTGAAGCCGGGCACATTCCAACAGCCGTTTCGATACCCCTGGATCAATTAAAAAAACGAATAAACGAACTTCCCAAAAACAAAACCATTGTGGCTTACTGCCGCGGACCTTTATGTGTTATGGCTGTTGATGCCGTGAATTTTCTGAAGGCCAGAAAATTCAAAGCGCTGCGGATGGAAGACGGTTTTGTGGAGTGGAAATTATTAAATGCTGACTAACCATTATGGCTCATACCATTTTAATTCTGGGTGCCGGCTGGGGCGGACTTACAGCTGCACATACCTTACGATCAAATTTACCGGCCGATGACCGTGTTATATTGATTGAAAAGAAGGAATCGTTTGTTTTTTATCCTTCCTTTCTGCGGTCTATGATTGGTGAAAAAACGGACCTTCAGCACATCGAAAGTCCGCTCAAAAAATTAATGCGGAAAGACCTGGAAATTATACAGGAAGAAATTCTCCGTATTGATCCGCTGAATAAAACAGTTCAAACAACATCGCAACTGATTAAAGCAGATTTCCTCATCATTGCGTTGGGCGCAGCAACAAATCCTTCACTGATCAGCGGGTTTACAGAAAACGCCATCAACCTGTTTGATACCGGCGGATCGTTTGAAATTTACAAAAAACTGCAGGCCTTTAAACACGGCAGAATTGTAGTTCTGGTGTCGCGTTTGCCATTCCGCTGCCCGCCTTCACCGTATGAGGCGACCATGCTTGCAGAAGATTTACTGAGAAAAAACGGCGTACGAAACCAGGTTGAACTGGCCATTTACACACCTGAAAAATTCCCGATGCCATCAGCCGGAGCAGCAGTAGGTGAAAAATTCCGCCAGATACTCACTTCAAAAAATATTCAGTTTAATCCGGAATATGTGGTGAAAACAATTGAACCCGGAAAAATAAGTTTCTCGAACGGCGAAGAAACGTCTTTTGATCTGCTAATCGGAATTCCACCGCACACCGCCCCTGAACCCGTTATTCAATCAGGTCTTACAGACGTATCCGGTTATATCGCGGCTCATCCGCAAACGATGGAACTGCTGGACAACACAGAAGAACTCACGACAAAATACCCCGGCGTTTATGCCATTGGTGATGTTGCATCGGTACAGCTGATGAACGGAAAATATTTACCCAAAGGAGGTGTATTTGCAGAAGAGCAGGCACAGGTTGTTGCCAAAAATATTCTCGCAAAAATTCACGGTGAAAAGGCAACACATCATTTTAACGGAAAAGGAGTCTGTTATGTGGATATGGGTGATAACCTGGCTGCTGAAGGGGATGGCGATTTTTATGCCTATCCTGATCCCTTTGTACAACTCAAAGAACCTTCACCGGAAAGCAGAATAGCCAAGCATGAATTTGAACGCATTTTTGAATACTGGTTTTCAGCCTGACACACCTCCACTTTTTGATATGAAAAATAGATCTTTACCTTACTTGTTCCTCGGATTTGCAACTGCACTGACGGCATGCACCAATACCTCAACCAAAAACACAACACCTACTGACGATTCAGCTTCCGTTGAAATCAGCCAGCCCGTTCAGGAATCTGCTGAACCCTGGAGAGTAGATCAGCTCCTTGATCCGGCTGAGCTTGCTAAAACACTCCTTGAAAAATCTGCAAAGCAACCATATATTTTCAGTATTGGCCCATCTGGTGATATTTTAAGTTCAACTGACATTGGTCCGCTGAATGATTCGATCAACTATTCAAAATTCCGCACTACACTGGAACCGCTTGACCGAAATGCTGAGATTGTTATTTACTGCGGTTGTTGCCCGTTTGAAAACTGTCCGAATATACGGCCCGGATTTGAACTGCTGAACAATCTGAATTTTACAAATCACAAACTGCTCAATCTTCCACAGAACTTAAAAGCTGATTGGATTGATAAAGGCTACCCGATGAAGGAATAGCGGATCGACAACGCCGTACAAACGATAATTTCAACTGAAAAAAATATATGAAAATTCTACTTATTATAAATGATGCGCCATACGGCTCAGAGAAAGCGTACAATGCGCTGCGTATAGCCAATCAACTAAACAAAGATCATGCAGATGTAGAAGTCAGACTATTCCTGATTGCAGATGCAGTAGCCTGTGCTATACCCAATCAAACCACACCGAACGGTTACTATAACATTGAGCGTATGCTTAAACTGGCTTTAACAAAAGGGAGCAAGGTAAAAATCTGCGGCAGTTGTCTTGAGGCACGCGGGTTAAAAGAAATTCAACTGGTTGAAGGAACAGAAATCAGCAACATGCCTGAACTGGCGAACTGGATTGTGGAAAGTGACAAGGTTATCAGTTTCTGATTCAACCGGAAGATTCTATTTATACCCTCGTAACTCCTTATTTTATGGGTGAAAAAATTTTTTTCACTATACACATTGCATTACTATGTATTTTGTTATACATTTGCCTCATGAATTCCGATTTCGTCAACAACTGGGCATCTCAGGTAAAGAAAGGAACCTTGTCTTTTATAGTCCTGAATATCCTTCGGAAAAAGGAAGTATACGGGTATGAACTGATTGAAGAAATAAAAAAATTCACCGCCATTGAAATAGCAGAAGGCACCTTGTACCCGCTCATGAACAGGCTGAAAAAAGAGAACCTGGTTGCATCAAAATGGGTTGAACAGGAAACCGGAATACCCCGTAAGTATTATTCACTTACAAAAAAAGGTGTAAGTACCCTTGCTGAAATGCAGGCATACTGGACCAATCTTGAAAAGGTCATTTATAAACTACAAAAATGAAAGACGTACCATTCAGGGAACTATCAGCCCGGAAAATTTACACGGATTATATGAACCGTGTCAAACAGGCTACTGCAGTTCTGGCAACCGATGATCAGCTGGATTTGTTGATGGAATTCAACAGCCATATTTACGAAGCAATGCAGCAAAAACCAGTTGAAGCGGGTGAAGCCGATGCCCTGGTAACAGTACTTGAAAAACTGGGAAACCCCGAACAGGTTCTTAAACCCCTGGTAGCTGAACGAAAATTAAAAGAAGCAACACGCACCTTCAATCCAAAACACGTTTACCAGGCCTTGCTTCTGAATTTAAAAAATGGTATTATCTATGGTGTTTTTGGAATTTTATATCTACTACTTGCCTGCTTCAGCCTGCTCATCATCACAAAAATAATTGCCCCATCCAAAACGGGCCTTTTTTACCGTAATGACCAGTTTGATTCATTTGGTTTTATCGCTGATACTTCCGGAACACAAGAAATACTGGGATACTGGTTTATTCCGGTTGTTGCAATTACGGTAGTAACCTTGTATTTACTGATCACCTTTTTATTCCGCACAACAAACAGGCGCTAAAAAATTTTAACCATAAACATAGTTATACTATGTATAATGTAATACTAACTAATATCCAATCACAATGAAAAAACAATTCCTTTTTACAGCAACCCTGGTTGTTGCCACGTACGTCAGCATGGCGTCTGATTATCAATGTAACTTTTCCCAACCTCTTGACAACTTCCGGGTCCTGGTCATCGAATCATCCGGCGAGCTCAGCATCATTCCCAACCAGGGAACAGCAATTGAAGCCACCAGCAATGCCGCATGTCATGGAACGGTAAAAGGGTGGCAGTTTCCGGCTTCCCGCCCGGTATTTGAATTCATTCATTACGTTTCCGGTGACACCCTTCATCTGGTTACACCACAGGGGTATTCACCCGCTGTATTGGGCTTCAGTAATTACACAGAGCAAATATCCTCCACCCTCTCAGTTCCAGAAAATATGACGGTCATTGTCAAAAAGGCGAACGTGGTATCAGTAAACGGTATATTCGAAAATCTATCCGTTGTGGCAGCCAGGCAGGTTTCCCTGTCCGTAATAAGTAAAGAGATGGTACAATCACTTACCTGCATTGCACAGGATCAGCTTGTCATTGACCAACAAAGCACGCGGGGGCGCTATGAACTGCATGGCACCGGAAAGGCGGTCTACCAGCTTCAGGCTGATAAAATAGTTTTAACGCTTCAAAAACCGTAGTATGAAATTTGCTTTTTTGACATTCAGTTTCTTTTTTATTTCCTGCTTTTGCTTTGCACAGATTGACGGAAGATGGACCGGAATTCTTGACGTACAAGGTACCCTACTAACCCTTGTATTTACTATACACGCTGAAGACGGAATGTACACGGCCACCATGGACAGTCCTGACCAGGGTGCCACCGGTATTCCAATTGAAAAAACAACATTCAGCAATGATACCTTAAACCTTTCTGCTCCCTCTTTAAAACTTTCTTACCGTGGTGTGCTGGATAAAAAAACAGGGCTCATCTCCGGAATCTTCAGCCAGGCCGGAATGGAAATTCCGCTGAATCTGAGTCAGGGTGAAGTGAAGAAAAGCGGCGGCGACAGGCCCCAGACTCCGCCTGAACCCTATCCTTATTATACCGAAGAAATTACATTCAATAATCCATCAAGCGGTATCACCTTAGCCGGAACGCTGACACTGCCCGACACGCTCCGGCCGTATCCCGTTGTAATTTTAATCACCGGATCTGGTCCGCAAAACCGGGATGAAGAAATTCTGGGACATAAACCATTCCTGGTACTGGCCGATCACCTGACCCGAAAAGGCATTGGTGTATTGCGCTATGACGACCGCGGAGTTGGTAAATCAACCGGCAATTTCAACAGTTCTACCTCGCTTGATTTTGCTTCCGATGTCGAAGCCGCCATTGATTATTTAAAAACCAGGAAGGAAACAAATGCTGAAAAAATCGGCCTGATCGGACACAGTGAAGGGGGTATGATTGCGCCCATGGTAGCCGCAAAATCAAACGACGTAGCGTTCATCATTCTGCTGGCAGGACCGGGTATTCCAATTAGCGATCTGATGGCACTTCAAACCCAAAAATCGGCTGAAATTGAAGGAGCAGATGAAGAACTGATCCGTACAAATCTGCTGGTATTTAACAGGCTTTCAAAACTGATTTGTGACAATCAGAAACTATCCAATGCCGCTCTTTCTGAACTACTCACTACAGAACTCACCGGCATTTTTGACACACTCCCTCCCGCCATGAAACCACCTGGTGAAGAAGATATCAAACGACTGATTGCTGCACAGGCAAATCAACTCTCAGGGAACTGGTACCGCTTTTTTATAGCGTATGATCCTCAACCCGTCTTAAGAAAAGTAACCTGTCCGGTACTTGCCGTAAATGGTTCGCTCGACGTGCAGGTAACAGCTACCGAAAACCTGGCCGGCATTAACCGATCTCTCGAAAAGGGGCGCTGCAAAAACTTCAGGACAATTGAACTGGCGGGGCTGAATCACCTGTTCCAGGAAGCAAAAACAGGGGCTGTAAGTGAGTACGCCAAAATTGAACAGACCCTGTCAACCAAATTGCTGGACGAAATGGATGCGTGGCTGCTGGAAATTATTCAGGACTAATTCATGGAATGCACGGGTGCTTTTTTTTTTGAAAAAAATTGCGTTTCCGTTTTTTCTTCATCTCAGAATCCCGGTTCAGGCCGGGATTTTTTTTGATTTCAGGTATTCCCTACCATAAACGGCAACTACTCGGCATACCCCGTTGGGCGGGGAAAATGCGTCCATTTCGTCTTTCTAAGCTGATGTTCCAGTTTATCCACCGCCTCAGCAAAGGCACGCTCGTAATTGGTATCGCGCGTATGCGTATAAATCCGGTGGCCCGGCATATTCAGCATAATGGTCACTGTTTTTTTCTTTGCCTGATCATCTTCCTCTTCTTTAAAATCAAGTTTTCCGGTCAGAATTTCGTCGTATTTACCCGCTAATTTTTGCAAGGTTTCCTGCGCATAGGTTAACATAACCGGGCTTACGTGGGAGTGGGCTGATTGAACTATAAGTTTCATACGTTTGATTTTTAGAATTGCCTTTAACGAAGCTAAAAAAAGGGCAAACGATTTAAAATGATGCGCACCCGGCCGGATACTGAATAATATCATACCCGAAATACTTCCGGACAGGTATTGGGCTGATTTGAAAACATTATTTTTTGAAGGCCCTGATCACCACATAAGATCCTTTTCCATAGCCTGGCAATGCATGTTCCAAAGCATTAATTTCATTCACCTTTTCAAAAAGTGTCTGTGAAAATTCAGGGTTACTGAAACCCGCATTTTTAATTTCATCAGCCACCTTTTCGGCGGTATAAAAAACAGCGTCTTTGTAAAAAAGGCTGGTCTGTCGTTTGGCCTCATATTCCTGCCCGATGATGCTGTTTTTATCAATAAACCCAACAATCAATGTACCTCCCCGCTTAAGCACCCGGTGTGCTTCACCAAAGGCCTGCTGCAGATTACTGAAATAACTAATACAGGTTGACATCAATACAAAATCAAACTGTAAATCTTTGTACGGTAAATACTCTGCCCGGGCATCCAAAACCTCAATACCACGCTCCAGCGCCATACGTCTCATTTCCAACGCGGGTTCAACACCCTCTTTTATTCCAAGCGCCACCGAAATTCTTCCGGAACCAAGCCCTACTTCCATACCGCGAAGAATCCCCACAGGCATCGCGGCCTTTAATGCTGCTACTTCTGATTGAAAAACGAACGGATATTTATCATACCATGAATCATACAGTTCAGCGTGACTTTCAAAAGGTGACCTTCGTAGCATAGGGTTATTTCTTCCAAAAATGCGTCTTAAATAACTGATATAAAATGATCTCAATCAGCGTTTGCTTTGATACTTTCCGAAACCTGCCACGCTGTTATCACGGATATTTTTACCCGTCTGATTTTTTTGTGCACAGATCCATACATGCACGCAGGTGAATGCTGCATCCATTAAATATGAATGCTAAAAAATTGCCCCTAAATACGTACATTTGTTCTAATACATCTGACCCCAAAGACTTCTAAAACAATGACTTTTCTTGATAACCTGTACATTCAAAAATTTCATGAATCCAAAATTGAAAAATTCGGATCAGATAATGCCCGAAGCCTTGCCTGGAATGATCAGAAAAGTCAGCAAACACGTTTTGATACCTTAACCCAGGCGGGAGACTTCAACAATGCATCTATTCTGGACATTGGCTGTGGCAATGGTGATTTGTGTTTGTATTTGTCGCAGCGTTACAGCGGGTTTTCTTATTTTGGTATCGACCTGATGGCATCGTTTCTGGACAATGCCATTGAACAAACTAAATCCTGTTCTGACACCCGGTTTTATTTGGGAGATTTTATGCTGGTTGAGCTACCGCAGGTAGATTATGTTTTGCTCAGCGGTTCGTTAAACTATAAACAGTCGGACCCTGAATTTATTTTTAACGCAATAACAAAATTGTTCCATCAAAGCAACATTGCCTTTGGATTTAACCTGTTAAGTGGAGTCCTGAATCCCGATGGAATTTTAACAGCTTATGATCCGGAACAAATAGTGGCATTTTGCCGGACACTTTCACCACATGTGATTTTCAGGGATGGGTATGCGGAGAATGATTATACGGTGATTATGTATAAAAGGGTGCTGCTATAATTACGCCAGAAAATCATCCGGATTAAAAACCGGTGCAGGAACAGGGATTGCATCCAAAATTTCCTTTATTTTCTTTTGTTTGTCAGCAGCAATTTCAAGACGAATAACAATTTCATTTAATCCCTGGTTTCTGGCCGCATCCGTCTGAAGAGCATCTTTGGCTTTGGTATGAGCAAGTTTAACAGCAGTATCCTCCTGCTTGATTTCCTGAAACAATGCATTCAATTGCTGAGTAATGAGTGGTGGTACGGCCAGTGCACGCATTCTAATTACCAAAGCTTGCGTGATGCCAACTAACTGCCGGTATTGATTTTCAACTTTTGTAAGCATTCCGGCCAGATCAATTAATGGAAACTGATGAACACCTCCGTCTACCATTTTGTAATTAACTCCAAAATTTTTGGCAACATCCAGTACCTCAAAAAGTGTGTGATAAGCAAAATCAGAACGGTGATCGTAATCTTTTCTCCAGTATGCAAAAATACCAAGTGCAAGGGCCGCATTTTCGTACCCATCAGCTCCTGCCCACTGTGCCAATTTCATCATGCGAACCGTTGTCATAGACTGACCTGCCCAAACCGGCAGTCCTTTTTGCCGGGCCAGTAACGTATTCGGGGCATTTTCATCACGGGTTCCGGTTGTGATTCCCATCCCCCGGGCTCTTTTCTTATCTGCAGCTGTACCGTCACTCATGGAAACTGAAGCGGTTCTTTCTCCATGCGCATCGGTCGCAGTTGTGACCATTGTCTCGTGGCGGGTTTCAACCGGCAAAAGATCCTCTCCAGCCGTGGTTGGATTCCAACCCTGATGCCTTCCAAAATATTCCATTAAGTCATGCAAAAGAATTATTTTATCCTTCATTCCATACGCCGTTGGATTACTTAAAACGGTAAGCTGATTTTGTGGAATTCCATGATCTATATTCGCATTACCATCAGCAGCCGCTGTCTGCCTGTGATAGCGCTGGTAGTGTCCAAGTTGTGTACGGGCACCTGTATCATCCTGGGTCCAGCGGTGATGAGCATCAAATCCTCCTTTGGCAATTGAAAGACCCTCGGTCAATTCTTTCAGAATATTCTGTTGCTTCGTTGCGTCAACCAATCCTTCTTTTTCCAGGTTGCGAATCTTGTAAAAAAGTTTAACCAGTAATCCATTCAAAGCAGCCTGCAGTGGTTCATTTGCATAAACATCAGTTGCTATTGTCTTTTCAGCATGACGAACAGGTTTTGCTGCAACCCAACCCATAACACCTCTTGCCAGGTCATAGAAATTAGCATAGTTCCTGTCCTGCTGCTTCCTTCCATACTCCGGATGCGACTTAGGTGATGCAGCTGCCAGACCAGGAGTATTCTCTATCCACTTTGACAATTGCTTTTTGACATTAACTATATTAGTCCCTAATGCGGTGTGAAGTGCAACATCAGCAGTGACCTGCGCATCAGTTGTCATTTGTGTGTATGCCCAATTGACAAGTGTTGCCAAATCACCGTGCAGTCCTCCCGCCAGCAAATCAGTTAAATTGTTGGCGCCTATAATGAGTCGCCGTTGAATCGTATTTCTGCTGGTATCCAATTTCTGATTCTTAAGGTCTGCACCGGTTAATTTCAACTGCATTGCCTTATCACCCATCACATCCGCCTCTTTTTCCAATCCTGCATCATCGTTGAAATTCACTTTTCCCTTCATCTGCAGCGTTGGTTTTACCCTCCCTTGTTTTTGCTGAACGACATGCCAGGCTTCATGTGGCAGATGTTTTTCCTGGCCGGATGCTACATGAATATCTGTACCCTGTGCATAAGCGTGTGCATTGAGTTGTGCCGGTTTATCGGAATTGTAATGGACTTTCACATCATCCATCGAATGGCCTGAAAGATTTTCGATGCCGGATTTTAAGGTATCGGGAAGGCCGGTGGTATTAGTTGCTTTTTTTTGAATGACAGATTGTTGGCGGTTATCTGTAAGTGAAGCAGCCGAATTTTTACCAGTAGTGGTATGTGCAGCGGCACTGAAACTTAACTTGCTTTTATCTTGAAAAGCCGGTGATTCTTGTTTTCCCATCCTTTTTAAATTATCAACTGTATTTTATTTCGATGATTACCACATCTTTCATTTTCCACTTTGCAACTAATTATAACTGATATTAAACAGCTTGGTCATTAGCAGTCCACGCAACAGGGCCGGCTGGAAATTGTTGTAATCCTGCCCCATTCCAGGCGGCTGGTGGAACAGCAAGCAAATGATTCCTCACGGTAGCGTTGGGTATATTAAAGGCAGAACCAAACACATTATCCCATGAAGCCCAAAGTGTGGCAAATGTTACATAGTAATGTATGCCTGTACCCGGATGGGTTGCATAAAAACGGGAATCGTTTTGCAAATTTCCTGCTGTTGCAAGCAGGCGAACACATTGCCAGCGCGCAGCCTCTCCGGCAATTTTTGTTACTGCGTCCAATCGCATATTTCGTGTTCTTGTCCGGTTATTTTGTGTTTGCCGTGCCTGGTTTTCGCTGTATTTGTTTAAGCCAACTACTGTGGCAACTCCCGCTACAAGGCCCCATAGTGCCGATATGGGAAGCAATGCAACCCCACCACCAATGATAGCACCTGCCAACAATATCTGACGGGTAGATAACGATGTATCAGGAACAGCTGCCGCGAGAGAAGCATTATCTGTACCTGATTCTGCTTCTGCATTTACATCATTTGCATGTGCTGCCGGATCGTGCGCACTCGGATATTCGTTTGGCCCTAATACGACATTTTGCCCGCGTTGAGCATTCATGGTAAAAACTCCTCCATTCTGACTGATTTGAACGATGTATCCGTAACTCGCTCTTCCAAACTCGTAGGTGAGAATAATCTGGTGATTGACTCCTGCTGCTACCGGATCGGGATAGCTTGAGGTTACTTCCACCAAAAACGGATCAACATTATTTACATTGCGGTAATTATTCCATGCAGCATTTGCCCAACCTCCCGGCGCTGGTTGTCCGGGAACTGGACGTGGAAGAATCGTTTGGGCAACGAGGTTGGTGTTGAGAAAATTCTGTGCAAGAAAATTATTTTTTACCGGCACTCCGATACCGGATATGAACGTTGCAGCATCCACTAAAGCAGTTCTTTTATCTGCTGATACGGGTAGTGCATGAGTAAACCCAATGCCCTGAAAAGGATTGCCCTGAACAACCACGTCATTAATTGGAGTAAGTGGGCCCTGTACTAAACCTGCTGCTCCATTCCACCCTCTTCTTTGTACAATGGGGCTGATAAAATAGTTGGTTTGCTGTACACTTTCTTTACTCTCTTTCAACTGCAAGGCTTTCTCACCCATCACATCTGCCTCTTTTTCCAATCCTTCATCATCATTGACATTCACTTTTCCCTTCATCTGCAGCGTTGGTTTTACCCTACCTTGTTTTTGCTGCACCACATGCCAGGCCTCATGTGCCAGATGTTTTTCCTGACCAGATGCTACGTGAATATCTGTACCCTGTGCATAAGCATGGGCGTTCAACTGAGCAGGTTTGTCTGAATTATAATGCACTTTGACATCGTCCATCGAATGGCCCGAAAGATTTTCGATGCCGGATTTTAAGGTATCAGGAAGGCCGGTGTCATTGGCCTTTTTTTGAAGTACCGGTTCCGTTTTCTTTTCCGAAAAAGATTCAACCGGCATTTTCTGAATGACCAATTGCTGTCGGTTGTCCTGAATTACTTTTGCATGCTTTCCGCCGGGGCTGTTATTTTTTTCAGAATCATGGTGTTCATGTATTGCTTCGTGTAATTTCATACAAATTGCTTTTATAGAAAGACCATCCTATTCTATCATTTTATATCATCCTTTATAAAACTTGGAAGCTGATGCCACTGTTTCCATCTTGGCAGCGTAACAGATATGCCAGCCTGTGCCAATGCTTTCAAAACCATACTTCCGCAATTATCGACATTGTTACTGTAAACGATATACCCGTAACTGGTTGATACCTTATTCACGCCTTTTAAAAAATTCATCATTTTCAATGCATGCAGTCCATCTACTTTCCAGCCTGAAACAACAGGCCGTTCATCTCCGCCATATTTGTTACGGGTATCGTCGTTAATGTTTTCATCAATATTAACCTGACCCTTTGCATAGCCTGAAACCTGTTTCACTTTGCGCTTCATAGAACCATCCCCCTCTTCTTTGAGTACAAAATGTATGCGCGTTGTTTTATCATTTTCGGTCATCAGAATCGTAAAATGCCCCAAAAGACTTGGTGAATAGTACAGGTTTATTGCAACATTCTTCACTCCCGATTTGTTCTTTCTCCAGGGGGTGTTCACTTCACTTTGGTTCGTCATATAATGCCCCAGCAGTCCCACTCCCGCACCTACTGCAAGTGCGGCCCCTCCTGTACCAATTGTTGCCAATGCTCCTCCCAATCCTAGCGCTGCCCCGACAAGACCGCCCATCAGTGTAAACTGAACAGGGTCATGCGGAAACGAACGGAATTTCGGTTGCTGATTTTCTATCCCGGAATTAGTACCTTTCATTTGCAGGGCCTTCGCCCCCATCACATCCGCCTCTTTCTCCAACCCTTTATCATCGTTAATGTTTACCTTTCCTTTACGCTGAAGCACAGACCCCACACTTTCCTGCCCTTTTGACAAAACAGAATTGGTTCGATTGTCTTCCAGAAAAGAAGCTCCCGTTTTTTGGAACGGGGCCCCTTTTTCTTCCGGTTTTTGTACTTGTTTATATGTTCCCATAACCAATATGTTTCGTTATAATATGGCCTCTATCTGTCATTGCAATTTACCTGAAGGTATTTCTCCGGATAAATTACCAGCATGCCTTGTATCAGGATGGAATCAGTACGATGACAGGTCAATCAGATAAACCCCGCTGCTACCATCGTAGAAGTTGATTACCGCTGCCAGCTTTCCATTTTTAAAGGACGATGTTGAAAGGGATATATTTGAGAATTTTTTTCCGTCCAGTTCATCCTTATCCAACAGGGCAGCTGATAATTTTTGCGTTGTACTGTTCCAAACAAAAAGCCCTGTTCTTTCACCAAATCCTTCCTGAGGCTCATAGGTGGATGCGAATGCAACACGTGTCCCATCTGTTGCAAGTTGTACAGCATTACCTGTATAAGTTCCACTGTTACCTGGTATATTTCCATACAACACCTGTATTAAAACCGGGGTGCCATTAAGCAGTGCCATTACAGTATCCCATGGATTCTGGTCTGTATCATTCAGACAAGTCTGGAAGGCAAGTAAATTACCTTCCAGCGAAATTTCAGCGTAAGCCCCGCTTTGAGGAACAGTATACGATCCAAAAGTTTTGCCAATAGGCAAAGTACGTTGAAATGTACCCATGCTGAATGCGTAAATTCCATCTTCTAACAAGGTGTTAGCACCTGCAAATGAGCCGTACAAATACACAATGGATTCTGTACCCTCCTGAACACTTATTTTACAACTTCCAATATCGGTGAGCAGGTTCCCCCCGGTTGTTTTAGCCATCGTTAAATCGAATACCATTTTGGGAGCATCCATACCATTGTTGGTCGAAAAATAAACGCCCGGAGGTGGGGTCATTTTACCGGTGGGCTCCAGGATCTCACCGGTTGCGGAAAAATAAACCGTGTTCACTGTTGCCGATGGCTGATTGACCGAAGCCGGTAAAAAAACTCCGGGAACGGTATTGTTTACCACATTTGAAACAATTCCGGTAGCATACGCATAAAAGAAAATACCTGCCGCCCCACTTAGCTGGTTGGCAGCAAAAAAAGCGACTCCGTCTTTCATAGCCATGGGGCGCGGAACTGAAAGACCTGTTGGCGGTTGCACCACTATCCCGCCAGCATAAGATACATAGGCATCTTTATAATTATTCGGGTCCTGGTTTGTTGTAGGTGGCCCTGCAAGTGCCGGTATAGAAGTCTGGTTATCGGATACCTTTACCAGTTCCAAAACTGATTTTGTGCTATCAACAAAGTAAATTCCTTCCATAGTTTCGTTGTTACCATAAAAGGTGAGTTCCTTTCCATTGTAACATGGTGCATAAAAAGCAATGAACGGATTATCGCTGTTCGGTAAGGTTGTTGTTGTATCGGCAATTTTTTGTGCGTTGACTTGTTTCATAGTTTATTTTGTTTTTTGTTTTTAAATATTCACCCATCGGTGTCCTTTTGATTGCGTTTTGATTTTTTAGTGTGGATATCACTGTACAGTATACATATAAATACATTTTTCTTTCTAATAGCAGCAAACCTTTACACTAATAATGCTTAATAAAACTCCTCAAATCATTCATACTCCCATTAAACACATCGTGATCAATGGTATCGTTTCCAATAATGTCTTTTCCCTTTTGCCAGAAATACCAGCTTTTCCACTCACCTACCAGGCGCGGTGAATTCTGGCTGATATCAGCAATCCAAAGCGGGTAACGGGCCAGGCGTTCGTCTGTCAGGTATTTGGTTCCGTAAGTATAGTTTGTGTAAATGATGGGAGTACGACTGGTTTTTGTTTCAATTTCATTCAAAAAAACCAGCAGGCTGTCTGCCAGTTGTGTTGCACTGTACACGTGTTTTTCAGGCATCACTTCTACATCTACTATTGGTGCCAGATCAGTCTTTTCAAACGACTTCACTGTTGCTAAAAAATAATTGGCCTGTTCAGTTGCGTTGTCATTCGGATGATAAAAATGATAAGCCCCTTTAATGATTCCTTTTTTCGAAAGTGTGTCCCAGTTTCCGTTAAACGACGGATCTGTTATGTTTACTCCCTCGGTTGCTTTGCAAATAACAAAAGACCAGTTGTCCGGATTTTGATCAAAGTATTTTTTTACATCATTCTGCCAGTGTGAAATATCAATACCGTGAACTACAGGACCTGAACCGGCAGGGGCTACGGTTGCAGAAGAATCGGTGGTTCCGACAATACCTTTCAGTACACTCAAAACTTTTTCTTCTCCCGACAAAATAAGATCGGCATTGTGGGCACTGAAAAGCATGACCACCAGAACCAGGAAAGCATTTTGTTTTGTCATAATGTTTCTTCTGAGTTTGATTTTACCAACGTAACACAGACAGGACCGGTAGCTCCGGTATAATCAATGGTGGAACAAAAACGGCTGCTGAAAACATCTCTTTTCAAGCGTTCCAGCTGCGGGCTGTAATACGGTAACTCAACCGGCTGCCCTGTTAAAAGCCGGATCAATTGCCCGTCAATCAAATTCTGCTCGTCAAAAAACCGGTGCGGAAAAAGATCAATTTTCATCAGGAGCGTTTTTTGATCTTCTGCCTTAGCTGTATTTTTCAGCTGATCAATTTCATGCCGGAGTTCCCGTTCGAGTTTTTCTCTGAAAATCAACAGGTGCTTTTTTGCAGCAGCTTCTTCCAACCTGAAAACCAGGTGAAGTTTTGATGTTGAAATCTGGTAGCCTGAAAGAACCGAGTGCTCTCCTTTTTTATCTGTAACACTGTAATTCAGGCAGGTTGCAATAAGAATTTTAAACCGCTCTGCGGTGAACAGATTTTTCCAGCCACCAAAGATCAGCGTGATTGCCGTGACCGGAACCGGGATACCATAGCGTTTTATTTTCTGAGACATAACATTGACAAAAGGAGAACGATTCACTCAACCGGATCAGCCGGCAATGCTTAATAATTTATTTTCTTTTTTAAATTCATTCTTCAGCGCTCTCAACAATTCAGCCTTTGTCACCACAAAATCATTTCTGCGAATTGCTGACAAGGCACAGTATCTTAAAACATTGGTAATTGACCCGCCGGCAATTTCATATTCCCCGGCAATTTCATCCAGGTCAATTTCAGCGTGTAATACGCAAGGGCCTGAAAAGGCTTGTTTCCATAGCTGCAGCCGCTCTTCCGGATCAGGCATTGCAAAGTGAATGACAGATTGAAACCTGCGCGTAAACGCTTCATCCATATTTGCCTTTAAATTTGAAGCCAGTATAACCACTCCCGGAAAATCTTCAATGCGCTGAAGTAAATAGGCTGTTTGCTGATTTGCATGCCGGTCGTTTGACGAGTTTGTTGCAGTACGTTTTCCAAACAATGCATCGGCTTCATCAAAAAACAAAATCCAGTTTTTATGCTGCGCAATGTCAAAAACCTTCGACAGGTTTTTTTCAGTTTCACCAATGTATTTGGAAACAATCATGGACAGATCTATTTTATAAACATCTCTGCCGGATACTTTTCCAAGCAAGGTAGCCGTTAATGTTTTTCCGGTACCGGGCGGACCAAAAAACAGGGCCCTGTAACCGGGTTTGATTTTTTTCAGCAGGCCCCAATCATTCAATAGCGTAGAACCATGCTGAAGCCAGGTAATAATTTCCTGAACCTGATCCATCACCAGGTGATCCAGTACCACATCTTCCCATTCCAGGTTGGTGGTAATAATTTGCGCCGGAAAAGAAGCACTGTGTTCAAGGCGCAATTCTTCACCGGTCAAAAAATAATGCAGCCAGCGGTCAGGCATACTCAGTGCCCCGCTATAACCAGGCACGTGCGATTCCATCTCAGCCAGCACCACTACCTGTTCTTTTATCAATACGCTGCTGTTTCCCAAAATCTTCATCACCTCTATCCGTTTGTCCGGACTTGTGGCCGTGATCAGGAAACAAAGTGTCTGACCGGTTGGTAAAAAACCGCTGTGATTTTTATCAATGAGTCCGCCAAACTCAGTAAACCCCCTGTCGTAAATGGCATTTTTTCCAAAAAAAACATCCAGCATTTCAGGTCGAATATGTGGTGTCAAAACCAGGGCCATTGCCATTCTGCCGTATACATCCAAATTCCATTCGTTGACTTTTTGCGCATAGGGCGTATCATTTGCATCCAGGTCAGGCAATGGAATATCCTGCCAGTTTTTTTCATGCCCTTCCTGCAGCAGATAACTGCGGATTACCTGGTCAATGACCTGCTGCAGCCAATCAATCTCAGCATGAAGGGTCAGTACACTGCTAGTTTTCATAATTCATGAAATATTTTTCAATATCATCCAGGTTTGCATCAGCCCAACGGAAATAAAGTAAAGCCGTATTCGGGTTCAGCTGATTTGCCTGAAGCATATCCAGTAAAGACGCTTTTGCAACAGACGGTACAAGTGGTTCGTGCGAAAATTCATGCACCCGGTCATACTTAAAAAACCCGGGAGCCCACTCACTTTGCCTGGTACGGTCTTCAATCAGTTCACTGATAAAGGTGTCCAGTCTTTCATCCTGGATCACCAGTTTTTTAGCTTTGTAAAAAGCAGGTTTTCGGGTAGCCTCACGGTGATAGTATTCTAACCCGTGTGACTGAATTGTTTTTGCTTCGTGATGGCCAAAAATATCTACCAACCCAAAATTATCTGCCTCGGTTGCAATTTCCAGATCGGCATTCTCAGCCCCAGAAACAGCAAGGGTCCAGTCAGACGTTGTTACCGTTTCTGTCACCAGGTAAAGTTCTCTGAAAGAAAAAACCGTTTGCGTCAGTTTAAGAATGAGTTGCTGCTGTATTTCATTCCAGTTCGCCAATTTAATAGACTCCGGATTGTTGCCTTTGAAAAAGAAACTTCCCGCACTGTCAAACGCCAGTTTCTGTTTACTGAACTCAAAGTGCCCCTCAATGGCACCCTGCCCGTGACCCCTGCCGGAATAAGGTTTTGAAACCCCGTCACCAAAGTGCCAGCCAGACTGATTTTGCCTGACGTTGTAGGCAAAAGACACATCCTGCGGATCAACAAGACCGCTTCGGAAAACATTGCCGAGAATGATCATTTCACCATTTCTGATCTGAAAAAAATCGCCGGGAAAAACGGAATACCCAATGGGTTTGGCCGGAATAAATCCACCCGTTTTCAAATAGCATGTTCTGAAAAATTTTCGATAGTACCTGTTCATAATTCAGCATTAAGAAAAAATTCACCGCCATCCGGTTTTGGACGGCGGTGAATGTGTTGATTTGTTTTAAGAGGCCAGTGCAGCAGCATTTGCAGCTGCCAGACCTAACTGCAATGAGCGGAGCTGGATCTGTGCTTTATTCAGTTCAACCGTTTTCTGGTTAAGCTGTTTAAGCGTTTTGTTATTCGCATCCTGGGCGCGTTCATAATCTTCTTTAGCTGTGGTATAAGCACCGTCAAGCATTTTCTGAATGCACTGGCTGGTTGCGTTTTTGGTTTCTTTGTCTACAGACAATGTATCTGCCAGCGTAATTGATTGTGTATATTCCAGCGTGCAGGCAGCCTCAGATTCCTGGCTGGTAGCCTGTGCTGCAAAGGCCGATTTTAACGCAACCAGGGTCAATGCCACTGCATTATTGGCATCCGTGCCTGCTGTTGTAATGGTACTTACCAGTTCATCCGAAATCAGCGGATTTTGTGCTTTCTTCCTGACAATGAGATTTGCCAGCCTGTTGATACTTTCAGCTGAATAAATCAATTTGCCGATAACACTGTTTACATTCTCTGCAACTGCCTCTGATTTTTCTTTGGCAAGAACCATTTCTGTAAACGCAATCTGCGAGTTTTCAACCAGGTCGTTTGCGGTTTGAACCACACTGTCAACCAGGTTTTTATTACTTAAAGCCTGTGCCCTGTTCGCATCAGCAGCAGACAGGAAAGCCTGAAATGTTGCCGATTTTTGAGTCAGTGAATCAACAATGGCCTGCAGCTGTGTTACATTATTTTCAGCATCCTGCACCTGAATGGTCAGCAGATCCAGTTCCTTTTTTTTCTTTTCGTTGATTCCGTATTTTGCCGGAGTCAACACCGTCATATTGGTTACGAGTGTTTGATTTTTCATAATTTCTATTTATTAGTTACTGCTTTTTCTTTGTAAATAAATGACCGGGTGTCTGCATAAGCTGACAGGGCATTTGTAAACTGAATATTCACACCCTGATTTTCGGTAGAATAAGAAAGTATTACCGGAACATATTTCTTTTTATCAATCAGTGGATTTCCGAAATTATCCGTAATGGTGTCATCAATAATCAACTGCTGATGGATCAGTGTATAGCCACTCAGCAATTGTTCAACCTGCCCCTTGATCTCCTTGTCCTTAACCTGTGATAGGTCATAGGTAAGTCCTTTACGTTCCGTTTCATTGATCCGGATTGTTTCTGAATGACCGGCTTTTGAAATGGTAAAATGGATACCATGTTCTGCTTTTTTGTAGGTAGAAACAGCAAAATGTTTTTTCCGCATGGCGCTGCTGAACCAGTCATACGATGTTTTAATATCCAGTTCCGTATCGCGGTCTTTAAGCACAAACGGTGAGGATTTAGCATAGCTGCCGTCAGTCACCTGTTCTGCCAGGGCAAGATTAAAGAAGAATCCCGGTTTAATATCTGATTTAACCTGGATCTGATCCATGGCCGCTTTCTTATTTTTTTGATTTTCTGCCAGGTCTGCTTTTTTTAGCCGGAGAACAGCCTTCTCTGCCTTGAGCTGCTGTTCCAGTTTTTGCAGTTCAGCATCCAACGCCGGTGTTCTTTCTGCATGTGCCTGATTCACCTCAATCTGAACAAGCAACGAATTTATAAGCGTATTGCATGAAACAATATCCGCTTCATCCTGCATAATTGCCGGATCATATTTCTCCGCAATTTCTTCCCGTTTCTGTACTTCATCTTCAATCCTGCGGAGGCCCCTTTCAGTAAGCAGACCTTCAATCAAATCGGTATTATCCGGAAGAAACATGCACCTGTATTCAACCTTGAACTGTTTGTCTTCAACCAGCGCAAATTCCAGCACTTGTCCTTTGTTGCCCGCAGTATCAACCGGAATTGTTACAACATTAATGGCAGCATGTTCGGGACTGCTTAGTTCATTTGTCAAAACAAAACTCGCCGATGGTGCTGTTAAATAATCGTCAAAATTATTAAGCGCTTTTTTGTACTGCTCTGTAAATACCGCCATAACAAATATGACATAACTTTCACCCATTTCCATTGCCTCATTATCGGTATCATACAAATCAGACGTAAAAATTTCTTTTACTATTTTATTCAATCCTGCCTTGCTGTTGTGCGGAATCTGGATGTACTGTCTTTTCATTTCTTTAAGAACAAGATCCTCTGCCCTTGCTATTGAAAAGGTTGATTTTTTACTGTCTTTTACCAGCATAATGTAGTAATCACTTACCGGACAATTGTGATACTTTTTTAATTCAGGGCTGGTAAAAAACGGATTCAGGTAATTGTCAAATGATACAGTGTAACTGTAATCCGGTCCTTTTGTTCTGGTTGGTACTGTAAGCAGGTTAAGATTCAGCTGTTTGATACTGAGCAGGTATGCTGCCTGGGAGGCAAAATATTCTGTATTAATATCCTCCAGATCACCTTCAGCTTTTTTCTCTGCCACACAAGACAGCGCAAGGGAAGCATTTTCAGACGCCATCACAGCCGCTGTAGCATCAAATTGCGAACTCACAACAGACAAGAGGTTAGAAACAGCTGAACTGGTTGCTTTTGATTTATCTGCCACGGTAGATGCTGATACTTCTGCCGTCATGGAAGAAGCCTCCATGGCAAGCTGCGATGTATACTCTGCACTGAAAGCCGTATCATTCATGAGGGTATTAACCTCGTTTGCCAATTCATAAATCTGGCTTCCAAAATCACCGGCATTCAGCATGTTGAGCACACTGCCCATATCACTTGCAAGGCGCAAAACCGCATTGGCTGCAAGCTGCACATTGGCAGCTGCAACAGAGGTGTTAGTCACCGTTTGTGCAACATATTGTTTTTCCTGCGTGGCAGAATCAAATAAATTGGTTGCTATGTTGTTATTGGTTACAGCTTTTTCTTTTACCTGCTGCTGAAAATCATAGGTAATGCCCACTGCATCCAGTTTTTCCTGCGCGGTAATTTTTGCACCCTGCGCGTAATAGAGTGTGAACATAGCTGCATTCAGCTGAGCCCCCATTTTGTTTTGTTCCAACTCCTGGCTCTGAAGTGATGCCACTACGCTGGAATTCAAATTTTCGTTATACGAATTCATAGTTAAATTATTTAAATTGTTTATTGATTCACGTTTGCTATCAAAGAATTGACAAGCCTTAACTGCTGTCCATGTTCTGAGAATTTTTTGTTAATTTCATACTTGTTGTTTTTGGTTTAGTAAGGCCACGTTACATGCAGCGGTTTATTCATCCAGGGATAATTAATGATGGAAAATGAAAACGGCGACTTGTGAATCAGAATATCGTAGGCCCTTTTTTCCACAATCAGTTCCCACTTGTCATCAGTCTCAAATAAAATTCCATCTCTGACCAGCCAGTTTCCTCTGAAGCCATAAACGGAGCAATCACCTATTGCGGGCCAGTGCCCGATAATTGCACGAATCAACCCTTCAATCATGGTTTTATGCTGATCGGTAATCGCAATCTCGTCGTATACCGGATCAGTCTGCCGTAGACCGCACAGTACTTTGTTAAGCGGAAGCAGTGATTCTTCGGTCCGCGTTAAACCGGTAGCCACATGCTGTAAAAAATGAACGGCGCTCATTTGTGCCTGATTGTTCGTGAATTTTCGATCCGTTAGTAATCCCAGGCGTTCAAAAAGTAAAGAAACGTAACCACTGACCAGTACCAGACCGGCATTTTTCACAGCTACTCCGGTTCTTTTTTCAAGCGTTGCTGCCTGTTTTTTAAAGTCCTGCGATGCGCGTTTTAAAACAGTTGGAGTCGTCACAACAGCAGACGTTTCCTGTTCACGCTCTAACAAACTTTCCAGCGAAACCTGGATGGCAGCCGGCAAATGGTACCGGTGCTTGTGAAGATCGTGCAGAAAATTCTTTTTTACGCGTTTGCTTATTCCAGGCAGATCCCAAAGAATTTCGGTAATCAAACGGTCGGTCGAAACAAGTCGCCAGTTATTGACAGACCATGCTTTCAGTAGTTTACGGAATAAGATAAACTGCAATTCACTGCTGCTGATATCGCTGAATGAAATGTGTGAAAAAGCAGCATACAATTTATGCAGCATTTCGACAGAGGCCTGCCTGCTTCTGTCTGAATTTGTGATGCAATGTGTCAGCTTTTCAAAACCAAGATGTTCGTGCAGTCTCTTCACCTGTATCGTATCCGGGTTTGCATTTCTCATGGTGTCAGATAACAATTTTGGATACGCAGCCACTACGCTGGTTATCCAATAGGTCATGGTATGATTTTCAGCTTGCTCAAACCACGATGGCAGTTCGCCGGTCAGAACAATTGTTTCAAAAAACGCTCCCAGTAATTTGGCCTGATCCAGTTTTAAGATCCATTCCGGATCAGCTGTATGTGCAGGAGAATCAAGCGGAATATCGGGCATTAATTCCACGAGCACTTCTTTTAATCCGGAGGTAAGCAGGTTCTTGTTTTTTTCAAGCAGCCTGGCTAAATCAACGGCGGTTATTCCATCTTCCATACGAATCCGGTTTAGTACTTTTTTTACCAACTCTTTCAGGTTGACAGATGGCCTGCCATCTGCGCGGGTCTCCAACCATATACAGGTCCAAAAATGCAAATGCAGTTCTGTTGTCAAATGCCCCAGACCTATTTTTGCGAGGAATGCATGCAGCGCCAGGACGGATTGTATTTTTTGCTTCAGTGACAGGCCTGCATCACAACTGAGCTGCTCACCCAGCTGATCAACCGGAATAACCGATGCCAGTGCAGAAAGCTCATTGTCCAGTTCAGGCATTTCTGCAATTATCCGGCGAAGGCCGACAGGTTTATTTGCCAGTAATAACACCACCAATTCCGAAAAACGGTACGGTGATTTACCACTTTCAAAAAATGACGGTCCCTCTTTCAGGCACTGATCAACCAAATCTGACAGAACCACCGCATTACGATCTGCTTTTGTTTTTTTCTCTTTTTGAGCCGATCCGGCAACTCTGTTCCCGCTCCATTTATCGGTCACTGCCGGGGTAAACGAAAAGCCCAGCCGATACGCTGCCGATTTTAAGAATAGATCACGCAGCACGGTTTGATTACCTTTGTGTAAATCATACCGCAGCAAACAAGTCCAGAAAATCTCTTTCAGAACAATGCGCTGATCAGCCTGATTTTTTTTCTTGCTTAACGATGCTTCAATCAATGCACTCTCAACCAGTTCAGCCAGAAGTGATTTTCCGCCTTTCAAAAAATACTCCAGTAACTTTTCGGATTCGGTCTGATTTTTTTCTCTGAATTTTATAAACAGCGGATGGTAAAAATTACATTTGAGGTAATGCATCAGTTCAGTCCGTTTGCCGCTACCCCTCATTCGTTTCAAGACAGTTTCAATGCTGAACGGTGATTCTGAAATTTTTTGTTTTGCTGTTGGATTTATGCGTTTGATGTTCGCAGAAAGTACCCCTGCCCCATCTATCTTAGCATCAATGCATACCTCACTGAAAATCTGCTGCGCATTTTCATGCATGGATGCAGGCAGACGTTTCACTACCACATTAACCAGTTTTACCAGGAACTGACTACTACTAAGATCAGGCTCAAAAAGCAATTGCTTCAACGCTGCCGGCAACAGGTGTTGCAATAACATGGCCGGAACCGAAGCCCCGGTATTTTTGCAAAAAGCTGAAAGTGCCTGGTGAAAAGAGACGATCAGGCTTGCATGCGGCACCACTGATTTTTTTAGTAATTCAAGAATAGGAAAATCATCTGCGAACGACCCCATTATTTTTTCAAGTCTTTTTTTATGTCGATACTGCTTCAAAATAACCAGGGCATCCGCAGGGCCATACATCAGGTAATCACGTACCAATGCTTTTAGTGATTTTTCAGTTGAAGTCCCTAACGTTTTCGATTGTATGAGTTGATCGAGTATGTGATACAAATCTGCCTGATAAACCGTTCCGATTTTCTGCTCAATCTGCTTACGCTGCAGTGAAACCAACTGATCAACATACGCTACAGCCTGCGCTGATTTAACAGACCCAGGTACCTCAGCAACAAGTAAATCGCTGAGCATTTCCGATTTGCTCAGACCAAGACTTGTTGCAAGCTCAGAAACTGCAAAGTCTGTAAATGATTTTACAGAAATTTCAGATTGGCTCTGTTCCATAAAAAAAATGATCCCCAGCTGCCAGAGCTGTTTTTGATCGGGCAACCGATCAGCCTGTTTTAACAAGACACTCAGAAAAGAAATACATGCCACATACGATTCAGCATTTGTACCGGCAAGTTCTGTCAAAACCAATTCAAGTGACTTTTCATTCAAACTGGCGACACTGCCCACCAGTTTTTCAGGTGTTGATGCCAACCTGGCAATCAGCTGGCGAAAACGCACCGGGTTTTGACGCGCCAGGTTAACTACAAACTCATTGAACTCAAACCGGTCGTGCAATGAAACACAACGGCCGGCATCTGTAAAATACGTTTCAAGCAATTTCCAGTATTCTTCTTCCGTTACAGATTTACCCGCTTCAACAGGTGATTCAACCAGGCTTTCTTCTGTCAGCAATTTAATGATTTTGAAAAACGTACTTTTCACTGATGAATTTTCTGCCACCTGATCAACAGCCCGCTCAATCAGCTTCAGCAATTCCTCGTACGTCATGTTATAGTGATCTGCCATTTGCCGGATATTGCTTCGCATAAAAGCCACTTTGTTGAAAATGGTTCCGCGCTCAATGAGCAAATGATTCAAAATCCAGAGCCAGAGATTCTTCTTAAAATCAAGGCTTCCGGTGTGCACCAGGTTTTCTTTAACCTGGATGTGAATGAGCTCTTTTGAAAATTCAGTAATCTGCGTATAATTATCCGGTTCAAGGCCACGAATTATTTTGCGCAGATTTGGTTCACTCAGTTGCCAGGCAATGCGTTTCCGTACATTTTCATGTGTCACGCCAACCTGCCGGATCATTGCAATGGTATTGGTTAAATTGTGCTGTAGCTGAAGCGCCATCAGTTCATTAACTGTTCCGTCTGCCGCTTTATAATTCCAACCGCCAACACCATTCATCAGAAAAAAACGGAGCTGATCAAGGTGCGAACCATCGCTGCTGAGTATTTCAATTTTGTTATCGGTTGCTGCTGCTGTGAGAATAAGTTCAATCAATTTTTCACGCAGCTGGCTCCTGATTTTCAGCGCAAGATCTGTCTCCAGGTTATCAAGCGCTATTTCTCCCAAATCCAGTTCCAGCGAATTAATTTTCCAGGTTTGTTCATCCGGACACAATTCATCAAAAACTTCAGCGAGTTCACGCTGCAGCATAATTTTACTCCACGCACTTAAACGCCGCTGCAAATCAGTGGCATCGTCTTTCTGATCCAGCGAAGTATTCCATTTAAACCTCGATACGATATGTTTTCCGCCGCTATACATCTGTTGTAAAATTCAGCGGGTTTAATTGCTCTGTCAGGTCCACTGCGGCCTGGGTCAGCAAATCAGTGTTAAAAACATATCCGTGTTTAAAAATCAGTGTATTGTGATAATTTACAAATGCCGGAATGATTGTTGCCAGGTTGTCAACACTTACCAGTGCGGTTGCAGCTGAAGTGTATGCGGGCAGACTGGTTTGCAGAAAATAATTCAACCGGTTCCGGAAAGCGGCGGTGGTAAAAGGCTGAATAAAATCAGGCAAAAGAATAACCACATCATACTGAAAAAGCGGTTTCTGCGCATAAGCATTTCCCTGCGCATCCAAAGCCTGCATCAGCAGATTTGTCTCTACGAAAATAACGCCGCGTCTTTCTTCAATCATCCAGCAGGCTACGTTCCGGAGCAACTCTGAAGCCGGGTTAGTTTCAGGATTTTTTGCATCCCCATCATCGTGACCAAACTCATCTGCCAGGTAATTGTGATAGGCTGGTCTCAACCCAAAAAGCAGGCAAAGTTTTAATTCGATGGCTGAAAAATTAATAAAATCCTGCTCCGTTAATTTTTCCATTTTGTTCACATGATCGGTGTTAAAAATGAAATCGTGTTCGGTGTCTGACTGAAGGATCAGTTTATCCGAAATGCTTTTATGCAGCCGCTTGTCTTCACCTGGGTCATTTTCATTCAGTCCCTTGATTTTATAGGCCCCCAGGAAATTCCAGGCTTTTTGGCGGTAATACGACAACAAACCTAAATTCTGCAAATACAGGCTTTTAAAAATCACCCGGTCTTTCTGACTTTCGCCGGCGTATACCGAACCGTCAATCAGCGCATCTATTACAAGGGGCGATTCACCATGGCGGGCCAGCAAATGATCCAGCATTTCATTTCTGCGCTGTAAATTCAGTTGCTGATCTTCCATGAGCTGCATCAGTCCTCTGACGTAGGCATTGTATGGGTCCAGCTTGTATGACTCCCAACTGGTGCTGTCAAGTTCTGTTTCAGTTACAAGTTCATAACTGAAATTAAAAACAGTGTTATCTTTTAAAATCGGACGAATAAACGGAACATCATACAGCGAGCGGTAAAAGTAGGTGGGTGAAAAAACTTCAAACGGTACCGGATATTCCGGGTGGTCTTTTTCATAATGACTCTTGAGCGCATAAAATCTGCGGTTGTCAGAAGTGGCAGCAATCAATGGATTTTTGAAGGAGAACAATTTGTCCACGTTAGCCAGTTGTGCAAACTGATTTGCCAGCAGCTGATCAAAAAGCGTCAGGTATCCCCTGAGTTGCCTGGACTGCGCTACCTGGTAATCACTTGCCGCTGATTCAACAGCATAGGTTCCGGTTCCAAAAATTTCAGGCATGGTATTCTGGATCGAATAATAACTGCTGATATCCCTGTACTTACCCTGTGGTATCTCTGCTGCAAAATCGGCCCTGCTGCCATAAACCAGGTCCTCATTCAGGTGGGTGATCTGGTCAGTCACCGTAAACGGATCTGTGGTATTAACCACGGCAATCGTTTCGCCTTTGCAAACGATGGACAGGTTGCCGGATAAAACCGATTTCATGACATCCAGTACAATGACTTGTCCCTTCTTACCCTTCAGGTCTTTTGACGTGGTTCCATCCTGGATAAAGCCGGCTACAGAACAATTCAAAACACCTGTTACGGTTTCAATCAACTGAATTACCTCAGCCATTTTTACCGTGTATTTGATTTCACCGAGTGCTTCGTCTGAAATCCATCCGTTCTCAAGCCGCGGACCATTATACAATGTATCAGCGGTTATGCCCTGCGCTTCCAGTTCATGGTATCCGATTGGTTTTACAGCGGGAAAAACAGCGTCATTTATTTTTTGCTGCAATTGATTCAGTACGGTGTAAACATCTGTGGCTTTTTCAATTTCAATCTGGCCGGACATCAGCCACAGGTTTGGTGTCAGAAAAACCGGTTTTTCAAAAAACTCAGCAACGTTTCTGGATTTGTTCAGGTAATAAAACGCGGCCTCACAAATTAAATTGGCAGCTACCAGGGCTTCGGCAAGAATGGCTTTGTTGTTTGCTACTGACGGATCCACTATCAGATTGCGGGTAAGTGTATAATCAAGCAGCAGCCAAACCTGGTATACACCTGCTTTTGCAGAATCTGCCTCAACAATGGCGTTGACAACCCCGCTTACACCATCCACCACGTATTTTCTGTAATCATTCAGCGTGACCGGTGCCGTTGTAAGAATCTCTGACGGAAGGTAAAACTGATTTTCTGTTTCCAGTTTTCCATTGCGCCGTGTGAGAATATCCTTCACCGAAAAATCGTTGCAATACCCCAATTCTGTGAGTGCAAAACAAACCTGGTCAAGAATAGTAATACCCGGATCACTGGCATTTAAATTGGTCCACTGGTTACCACTTTTTTCCTGAATGTATGCCAATGCCTGTTCTTTCAGCAACTCAAAATTCTGATTCACCGGCAGTGCAACATCGGATATGTGATAAACCGTACTCATGGATTTGTGTTGAGATAAATGCTGTGCTTCATGTCAGAGACAAACAACACACCCGGTGAGGGCGTAATCATTTCATTGTCTTTACTGATGAGTTCTTTTTTACCCGCAGTGAGTGTCCATAACTGAAACGTAACCTGATCTGCCGTTTCAACACCCGGAACGGATTTGATAAATGCATTTACCTGCGCAGCTGTTATGGATTGATCAATACATACCTGTTCACCGGCATCGGGTATCCAGGGAGATAAAAAAATGTTCAGCAACTGGTTAACCTGCTTTATGACACCTTCCAATGCAAAGCCTGTTTTAACTGTTATTGCGGCGCTTACCTGCACATATTCCAGGTTAAAACATGAAACGTACAGGTTAGAAAAAACCGAAGTACGGCCTGCCAGAAAATTCTGAATTTTTAATTCCTGGCACGGAGTTACCAGCGGAACAAAAGCGCCGGGATCATTTGCACTTTTAGCTGCCCGCGCCACGTAAACATGGGTGGCTTTTCGCGCATTAACTCCATTGGAAAGCACCACTTTCGAGTAATAAATCTCATCAAATTCCTGGTTGATTAACCGGTTGATGTCTTCTGATGTCACACAGCGGTCTTTTGTTTTAATCCGGTTACTGATACGGCGATTCATGGCTGTTTTATTCTCTGCCGCACGACCGCCGAAAGAAGCAAAGGGCTGAACAATTGAAGCGATTGAAGGAACTGCCAACTGGGTTTTAGCAATAGTACCTGCCGCCAGTTCGGGTTTAACAGAATCGGCCTGGTAACCGGTCCCAGCCCGTTGTGCCTCTACCCCATTTGTTTTCAAAAATGCTGTCTGTGGAAAATCAGCAGGGGCATCGTGGGTGCAAAAAGCCAGCCAGTATTTTCCGGAAGGCATTGAAAAATGATTTTCTGAAATTTCATTTTTTATGTTCACCGTAATAATTCCGGAACATCTCAGATTGTTGGTGCCATCTGCGAGTATTGACATGGGCTGCCAGTAATCATCACACAGGTAATACGCGCTGATTTTTTTGGATGGATTTGATTGCCCATAGGTTCTGGACAACTCAAAATAAATACTCAGTTCACAAGGAAAAACCAAATTTTCAAGGGCCATAATCAACGCTCCCTGAAATTCAAAATGCGGATACAATGAAACTCCCGGAACCACTTTTTTAGCGGCGACTAACGGAGCACCGATCATGGGCCAGTACTGATCAGGCTCACGGGTATTATCATACACCAGGTAATTTGCAAACGGTGAATAATGATAGCATTGAATTGGATATTCACCCGTGGCGTAGGTAAGCTGATAGGTATCAGATGCCTGGTACTGACTCACCGTTAAGGACTTCAATTTTGGGGCAAACGGCGGGTTGGGCGGTAGTATCAGTTTTGCTTTGGGGTCTTGCGGCTGATGTGAAATCAATGCCGCATTTTTTAGTGCAACGTTTGATACCACATTGGAATACAAACCAGATCCAAATCCATATTCCGGTCCATTCAAAACAACGTTTAAAAAACCGGAGCTACTGGCTGTACTATATACCAAAGGGCTGTTTTGAATGGATGGATCTGCATTTTTGGGGTTGGCATCATCTGAAAATACAACAGGCTGTATCGGGTCTGCTGCCGGTGATTCATTTTGTGCAGTACCGGAAACAGAAACTGTTTTTGGATAACTGAAAACACTTGTATTCTGCAATGTACAATTGCTGCCATCTGTATTAAAAAGCTGTGTGCCAACACCCGGAATCAAGAGTTCACAGGCGGGGTCTTTTGCATATCCAACAATGGTTGCAATGGACGGATCAGCAACATCTACCGTGCAGGACACATCTTTGGCAAATACAATTTTTTTCCAATCTCTGTCTTGCAGCAAATTGAAATCTACTGTGAAACAAATGTTATTGAATGGCTCGGTATATACATGCGTGTAAGGAAGCAGTTTATGGTATTTGAACAGGTAAAGAACCGCCGCTATATCTACATAAATTTGCCAGAGCCAGTTAAAAATCTGACTCATACTTTTAAGCTTACCGGGCTGTTCAGGGTCGGCTGCTTTTTTTGCCGGAGCAGCTTTCTTTTTGGCCGGATCAGCCTTTTTTGTAGCAGAACGTGGCTTTATTTTGAAAATTTTTACAACGAAGTTCTTTACACCGGTAAACATTTTTTTAATCCACCCAAAAACCGTTTTGACCAATTTGATGATTACTTTAAGACTAGTCTTAATAACTCCTAAAATCTTTTTGACCAGTTTGGAAATTTCTGTGAAAATCCACTTGATTATTCCAGGACTTTTTGGGGTAATGAGTATTGTTGGATCAGCGATATATGCATTGTACTGCTGGTAATACGTATTAAAATCATCAGGTAGTTTATCCCAGTCAAACTCAAAACAAAGAGAGTCCAGCGGCTTGCTGAATATTTCATTGCTTCCGATAATAAAACTGCTGCCGGCCAGGGGTGTTGGCCCAAAAAGCTGAAACGGGGTCTTTGCATTAAGCCCGCCATAATCATTGGAAAGCTGAAGTGTTTTTACACCCGATGCAGCAACCTTAATCGTCAATTCTGAAATAACCGGGGGACTCACCAGATCAGAAAATGTGTCAAAGGTTATTTTGAACATGGGCCATGAACTAAGCACACCGTCAGGGTTAACCGTAAATGCTTCAATGGGTGGCTGCGCAGGATCCAGAACCAGGCCAACCACCAGCGGATTTGTAACCGGAATAGCCGAAGGATTTACCAACGTGGTAACATTGAGCCAGGCCGTTTTTGTGCTTAAATAAACGTTCGCTGATTGAAGCATTTCTGTAGTAAATTCACCCGTATAATTCAGGGTAATCTGAATTGAACGACTGCCTTCACGCAGCAATAACAAAGGCGATGCAAATGCAAAACCCAATATCTGAGCGGTAGCATTTTCAGGCAAACTTCCACCAAACGTATCCCATCCCTGAATTTGACCGGCTTCATTTTTTTGAATAACTCCCGGGGTTAAAATCTGCTGTATATCCAACTGGTAATTGGTAACCGTTGTTGGTGCCGCAGTGACTGTTTTGGCAACAAGTGCCGTATTTGCTGCGGCAGTTTTAGCAGTTGATGCCAAAGCAGTGCCGGTAGTACTTGTTGGATCACTGGTTGTAACAGGCGTCGTAACAGCCACCGATGAAAGCGTATAAACCTGCGTAATTGCTGCCGGATTCAGACTGACAGTTTTGAGCGTGTTAAACACCACCGGATTTTTTGACGCATCTACACCTGCATTCAAACCCGTTTGTGCCGGAAGTGAAAACGCTGAAGTTTTCTGTGCCAGTTCAGCACATACAAAAACACGATCCGGCGTTGCAAATTTCTCTGACTGTTTTAAAATATCGCGGTAATAAAAATCAAGGTGCCGGCCTGCTATGCTGTTTAGCTGGTTACGGTGAATGGTCAGCAGATTTACGCCGGTTCTCAGCAATGTTGTATCCGGATACCGGTTCTGCGCAGCACTCAGCGTTTGATATTCAGACACCGCATTGGTTACAATTGTCTGCAGAAAGGTGTACAAATCATCACCGGTGCGTACCAGTGCTGCAAAAAAATCTGCCGGTGTGTTTTCTGCAATGGGTTTTACAAAACCCAGAATTTCCCAAAAGGGACTTTTCCCCCGGTTTTGTTTCCACACAATTTCATCGTATGAATCAAAAATGTAATACACTACCGGTTCAATTCGCTTTATGACAGTGCTGGTTGACAAATAATCTCTGAGTGATTGAACGGCCCAAAAGCTGGCACTGTAATGGGATATGGTTTGCCCCAGTACAAATTGTTTCAATTTATAATCATCAGGTGAACGCAGCATGTAGCCCGACCACCGTTCAATGCGGTTAAAAATTTCTGTCAGGTGATTAAACAGCTGATTAAATGACCGGCCGACAGAAGCAGCACGTATTTCATTGTTCAGTGCACGCTGCAAATCGTCACAAATAGCACGGTAACCCGCATGCAGTTTTGAAACCGGTGTACGTGAAATAAAAGCCGTCAAAAAAACCGGGTCTTTTAAAAGAAATGGCTGCCAGCTCCCGTTCGGTTTATTGGAACTGTCATAAAAATTGAGCAGCGATGCATATTCGGTGAGAAATGCCAACTGGTCTATTTCGGTTCTGCCGTCAATAAGCGCAGAACCCGGAACCAGATTCTGATTCAGGGATTCAATTGCACTATGCTGACAGCTGCTATTCATACTTATTTACCTAAGTTGGTTCCTTCATTCAGGTGAAACGGAAAGACATAATTGTGCCGTGTATTGGTCTGGTTGTAGACATAGGTTATTTCTATCGAAACAATTCCTTTCTGCATATCAGTATATTCTACCTCTACATCCTGAACTGAAATCCGCGGTTCATTGTGAAGCAGCGATGTCATAACCGCATCACTGATTTCACCTTTCAGTGTTTCATCCATCTTTCTGAAAAAGAACTGCTGTAAGCCGGAACCAAAGCCGGGTTCCATGCAGCGTTCTCCCTGCCGGGTTAAAAGAATCAGATCAATGGAGTCATTAATATTGTCTTCATAGGAAGTGAGATTCAGCTCAAAATTTCCCACTGAAAATGTAACCGGGAACGACCAGCCCGATCCCAAAAAACTATTCGCTCTATTACTAAGTTGTCTATCCACCGATCATTACATTTAAAGCACCTAAAAGAATTTGCCCGCCGTGTGCGGTTTGGTCACCCATGCGTGCAGCGGGCACACCACCAATCATTACCGTTGAAGATCCTTTTACAATGGCATCAGGCGGGCCGACACAAATAAGCATATCACCTACCCGTGCGGCCGGCAATCCGCCGATGAGTACCGTTGGTTCACAGGGACCGCTGACGGGGCCGCCTACATGCGGTATAGGCACAGGTGCCGGTGTCTGCATCGGACACTCATGAAAATCAGTAATTCTTGCTGCTGGTGGCATAGGTTTTTAGTTTATCATTATCATGGCACTTTTAAGTGATAATTCAGCACCGCTGGTAACTTTTGCGGTAGCATTTCCTGCAGCTGAATATTCACTGTCTGCCGTTTCTTTAATATTTATTCCGCTGATCGAAACATCTCCGCCCGAAGCCTGTATGCTGACGCCCTGGGTACCGGTTATGTTTACTTTTTCATCAGCCTGTATGGTAATGCTTTTTGGACTTTTGAGGGTAATGCCTGAGCTGGACATAACCACACTGTTTTCATTCTGATCTTTCAGCGAAATCTGGCCCTCTTTATCACTTAAAATAAAGGTGTTTTTTTTGGGCGTGGTAATGGTCAAAACGGTATTTTCATCATCAAACTGAACAGAAATTCCCTTTTTGGAAACAATGGCTTTGATGGAATTTTTTTCATTCGGATCAAGCCCCTGAAAAGGTTTCAGTTTACTGCTGCTGTACATGCTTCCCAGAATAATCGGGTATCGCGGATCTTCGTTCAAAAAACCAAGTACCACCTCATCTCCCACTTCGGGAAGAAAAAAAACACCGGCTCCGCTGGTTGAATAAAAATTGGTGAGCCGTGCCCAGATACCTTCTCCGTTCTGATCAAAAAGCGGAACATTTACCAGGATGCGGTATTGCGAATCGGGATCTTCGTAAATCTTTTTTACAGTGCCGTTAAATAACCCGCTGGCACCGGGTAACAAACCTGAAGCGGGTGGCGCCATTACATCCGGTTCTTCAGTAAACCACTGTGGAGACATACCGAGTTTCACCTCGGTAAGCCAGTTTCCATCTGATAAATCATGCACTACACCGGCAACCAGGTAATCACCGTTAAACCGGTCACCGATGCCCTGAAACGTCATGTATTTTCCCGGATCAACAAGGCTGCTGCCCTGGAATTTTGCCTCGCCGGTTATTTTGGAATAATCACTTTTCACCAGCTGTGCTTTGGACCAATTGGTCAAATCGGCAGATTCAAGTGGCACCGTTGTCTGAACCTGAAAATCGGAGAGCCCCGCCACATCTGAAAGTTTTTTTGCTGTCAGGTTACCGGGACCCGAATAACTGTTCGAAGACTGACCTGTTGTGACGGCCTGATTTTTATAATCCCAGGCAGTAGCTTTGACACTGCCTAATTGCGTCAGTGCATTCAAATCAGCATTAAATGTCATCAGTCCGTCACCGTAAGTTACAGTAAGCACCGATGTTGTACTTGCATCGGGTTTAACGACAGAAACTTTACCGTTCAGCGTGGTTATGATCAGACCATTTGCTTCAGCGCGGGCCAGTATAAAATCCCAGTCAGAAACATAATACTGCACCTGTTCAGGCCAGGTTGTTTCTGTTGCCGTGACATCAGCCGTTAAGCCGGAATATGTACCGATGATGGACTGAATAATATCACTGTCTTTTTTCTTGGAAAATGTCAGGCTTTTGCGGCCAACCACCATTTTTATGGATTCGTCGCGGCACTCAACTTCCAGCACAGAACCTACCAGTTCATCAATACGAATGGTCTGCCGTGTAATAATGCCTTTAAAAATAAGCGTGTTTTTTGCATCGTATCCGGCTTCAATGGTCAGCTCTGTTCCGGGTGCAAAATCTGCGGACGAACTCGCTTCAAATTTTCCGGTGCTGACATCGCCGTCTAAAATTGTGACAATGGCACTTGAAATACGGTTTACCGATTTTTCAACCTGAATTTTGAGAATGCGCAATTCATCCGGAACTGCATTTCCTGAAGTTTTAACAACAAACGTAGCAATGCCACCGCTATTTGTACCGGATGCCATTACGACGGTTGTATAATTGGTGGAAAAATGAGACTTTGAATGCCTTTCAGGTTGCGGAATTTATTCAGGTCGTTGTAGCGCGCCACCTGAACATAATACGAATCATCATTCCACACCTGCTGGCACATTTGCGGCAGCGTTACACCTTCTACCACGGCCACCATGTGTGTTACATCGGGCGACTCAGGTTTATCCAGTTTCTTAACGGTAGATGGTGAGATATACTGGCTGAAGGAAAGCGATACCTTGGCACGCAGCGGACTTCCGTCTGGTTTAAACAAGGTATACTGCGTGTCAAAAGATTTTAAAACACCTTTAAAGGTTATATCTTTTCCCCATTGAATTTTTACAAAATTGGGGCGGTGAATTTTTCCGTTGTAGGTGAAAATAATACTTTCCAGCAGTGAAATTTCCTTAACCATGTTGGTGCGTTTGGAATCAACCACACCGGTACAGTCAATAACAATATCAAAACTGATACCTTCGCTGGGTGTACTTTTGTATTTCTGTGATGCTGAGCTGGAATCAGGAGCCTGCTGTTCATTGTATTCAATGGCCCGCTGCCGCTTAATGGTTTCGGGATTGATCATAACCGTATAGGGAGAGCTCCTGAAAGCGTTTTTAAACTCTTCATCGGTATAACCAGTAATTTTCAATAATTCCAAACTACCTCCCATATAGATTCAATCAATTATCTTTTATAGCTGTTCTTTTTTGTCTTTTCCAAAATAATGCGTCTGCACTCTTCAAGCAATTGTTTTTTCAGTGCATTAATTTCTGAGGGCTTTATACCGCCTGAGGCGTTTTTGCCACCCGAAGAAATTTCTGTTTTAATAATCAGTTCACGTATTTCTACCGGCATAATTATTCAGCAAATAAATCTGCAATGGATGTGTCTTCGGTAATATCAAAATAGGTGTAAGCCAATTCAATCGACTCAATCACAATTGCATTTTCCTGCGATTTGAAATCAGAAATTGAATACTTAACCGGGTATGCGTTGTAAAAGGTCCAGGTCATTGCCGGGTTCCCTTTTGCGTCCAGTAAACTTACAGTTACATCGTGCGTTTCTATGGGTAAAGCAAATCCGTCATCCATTGTTCCGGCACACCAGTCAACCAGTTTTGAACCACTTGTAATCAGGGCACGTTTCAGTACCAGGTTCTGGCTGGTTGCAATGGTGGGGAGCCGGTATTTAAACCGGTTTTCCCCACCACCCACAACTTCTTCCAGGTGCAGTTCTTTGGAGATTCCCGAGACCTCCTGGAAAGCAGCATCATCTCCCTTAAAAGAGAGCTTAAAATAGAAACTTACGGGGTAATTACTTTCCATTGGTAATTGTCAATTGCTCGTGCGCAATTTCAAGTGTATCAACGGCTACTTCGTTTCCATCTGATTTCAGATCAGTACTGGTAATTTTGGTTGGCCATGCATTATCCAACTGCCACTGCATGGTTACTTTTCCGTTTTCATCCAGCAGTTTAATCAGCACGGTTCTTCGTTTTACCGTGTTCATTGAAATTTCTGCATGCCAGTTCCAGAACGTGTTGTCGTTTACAAAAACACCCCGTTTCATGGTAATGTTACCGTACTTTTTGATCCCCGGCATTTTCTCTGTTGAAAACAACGGGCTGTTACTTTTGCGGTATTCGATAATCTGGTTTTCAACATCCATTCCGGACACTTCCTGAAAAGCGACACCTTTTAATTCTGTTCCGAGATCCACTTCAAAGCGAAACTTCGGCATGGGCCACGTTGCGCCTTCTGCGCTACCATCATCTGTTGCCATATTTTTCTTTTTTTTTAGTTTTTAATGTTTGTTTTTATTGTTTTTGCTTTTAATCAGCAGGTGCCGACCCGGCGACTCTGTTTCTCCGCAGAGCAGATCACAGAATCACGGTTTCATTGACTAGCTTGAAGTAGCCATTTGCTGTTGAAAGCTCAGCACGATAAATTCAGCCGGATGCACAATGGCCACTTTTACCGTTACCCGCATAAAGCCATTTAAAAGATCGTCTGATGTCATGGTTGTGCCTAAACCACAATCCACCGAAAACGCGTCAGAAGCAGTTGCTCCCTGCAAGCCGCCTTGTTTCCAGACAGAAGTAAGGAAGCTGCTGATCATTGCTTTTACAGCCTCCCAGGTATTTTTATCGTTGGGTTGAAACACGTAAGCATGCGCGGCCAGTTTGCAGGATTGTTCGAGGAACGTCATTGTCCTTCTGATCGGCAGGTATTTCCAGTCAAGACTGTTTCCGTCCAACGTTCTGGCACCCCAAACCAGGATTCCGAGACCATTGAAAAAGCGAATCACATTAACTGATTTACCGGATACAGCATCCATGTTCAGATTTCCCTGCTGACTTTCAGACAGGCGAATTGGCAACGAAGCAACACCAACAATTGATGTATTTGCCGGCGCCTGCCAGACACCTTCTTCATTGTCAATTGTCGTAATTACACCTGCCATGGCACCGCTTGGGGGCAGAATGTTTGCATCTGTCAATACGTGTTTGATAATTAAACTGTACGTTTTGCTGGCATTGATCAGTGCATTGTTATACTGCGTCACGGTTAATGCACCGGAAGGGATGCCTGAAAGAATTGCCGCAACACTTGGATTTGGATTGTCTGCCGGATTCAGCAGCGGCCCAAGCTGAGAGATATCACCGCCAAATAAATTGGTGTAATCAATATCCTGGTTTTGCATCACCGTTGTTCCGATAAACGGATAATACGCCGTACCGTAATTCAACCCTTGTGAACCGGTATTGTTGCGGAATGTTTCAATGTCATTGGTATAGAGAATCGGATCTGGATTGCGACCGCCGATGATGTCAAAAATGCTGACCGCAGTTTGCATTTCGGTACACTGAAGCAACATTTCCTGCATCAGCGTTCCGTTGTTTTCAACAGACAGCAAGGTTGCCTCCGGGCAAATGTACATGGTAGGTTCCTGTTCATTTTTCAAAAGAGCCAACCCGTTCATGAGGTCATTCAGCTGAACATTTGCATTCACAATCTGATCACCCGGATTCATTGGATTTTTAGAAGGTGGGCCATACGGTCCGACAGAAACAATATACGCATCACCACCTCCGTTTTCATAAAACAGGCGAATGCTGTTGTAGAGGTAATAAACCGTGTTTGGATCCGGTACAATCGAATAGTACGCGTTGTCAATAAGCATGTAGTCACCTTTGGTAGGCTGACTTTTTTGCTTTACCAGGTAATACTCGGGCGAATACTGTTTGGCAGGTGGTGCCGGCGAAGCCGGATCAGGCAGGCAGTAGATAGCCTGAAATTCAGCAAAAGAAGTAATCTTTTGTGCCACATTGGTATACGATTTTCCCTCGTACAATGCCTGGGGGGTGTATCCGATAAATGCCGGAACGGCTGTAGCTACCGGAACTACCGAATTTGGAAAGGCGTTTAGCTCGTTTATGTAAACGCCGGGCGACTTAATGTTTGATTCATTCATATTACACTCCTATTTGTTTTAGATTATTGACTATACATAGATATACATGGGTGATACTGCCTGGCTCTGGCCGTTGTTGTTTTCTACCGCCATTCTGGCAGGACTGGCATTGGGCAGCGACTTAAAAATGGTTCTTACACCACTGCTTCTTTTACCGGTTCCGGTACTATCATTACCAGCACTGCTTACCAGGTCAAACTTGTATTTTGGTTTTTCACTGAAGGGAATCAGCTGCTCACTGCTGCTGAACCAGACAGCCTCTTCACCGTTAGGCAGCGTGGTTTTTCCCTGTTTCTGAAACGTAACGGCTGATTTACTTACGATGACTGCATTTTCGAGATCAAGCGAACTTTTGTTGATGACGTAATACTGCCATTGCGTAGACCTGCTGGTAAACTGAATACTGAATTGCGGGCATTGATTTTCACCAGCCGCAGGCACCATCTTTTTGAATGAGATACGAATGCAGGCAAGCGCACGATTTACAGTAAAATCTGCAAATGCAGCTTTCAGTATAATTTTTCCCGATTCAGAATCTGCAACGGCGGTGCTGCTGTCATAGATCAGCTGACCAACCCAATTAACCGGCAGATCAGTATAGGAAAAAAAATCAGCACTTGCATTTAAAATGTAAAAATCAAACCCGGTTAAACCCGTACATTCAGAAATATAATCCAGGTACTGCGGCAATGGCTGACGCGTATTTACAAAAAGTTCAAAACCGTTGGCCCAATGCCTGATTTTGAAACCAAACCGGTTCATGCATTTTTCACATTCGGGTGCAGCCACATAGTTCAAACCTGTACAAACCCCATTCTCAAAATAGGAATGGCTGACAGCGATGCGGAATACCTGTTGGTACTGAGTGGTCATGCTCCGGCTGTATTTGATGTTTGTAATACAGCACCGGTAAAGGCATCCGGTTCATTGCCCTGAATTGTAATCAACCTTAATTTATAAATGACTGACGGTTGGTATTTGGCTCCCATTGCACTCCACAAATTGTGCATCTGGTAGTACGATATTTTTTCAATTTCAAATTCCAGTTTACTAAGCCCGGCAGGAAAAGCGGCAGAAAAAGAAGCATCAAGCGTTGCATTTACCTGGAAAAAAAGAATGGTTGCATTCAAAAAACCAAGGGTCTCAAGGTAATCATCAAAATTGGAGGTGATTAACAGATCCAGGTTATACCGTTCAGTCGGATTAATGTCAGCAAAATTTCCGTTGGGTAATTTCTGCTGCCGTACATAAAAGGGTTTTGCGGTTTCTTTCTCTATATTGATCAGTGAAATAATCACCTTGTTTTGATTTACCTGCGGCAACGATCCATCAGCATCAATGATATTATTCAGAAGAACTTTTTTTTCGTCCAGTCCGAATTTGTTGGCCAGAAACTGGCTCAGCATATCACTAGTAAATTGAAGTGCCTTTTTTAGCATTGGGTCTTTTTTACCATCCGGGTTTTCAGCCTTCCATTTTCGTTGCTGTATGAGCCCGATGCAGGTTCTGAAATATCCCGGGATAAAAGTAGACAGTGGTTTTGAGCCGCGTGTTTAAACCGAATGCACTATTCGTATACACAAAACGCGGTTGATAAATCAGGCGTAGACAAATCATAGACGTGTTTCGCTTCGCTCGACAAGACAGGTCGCCGCGCATAACACGACAAGGCTATACGCCTGCGCTAAAGCTACGGTGTAAGCTTAAGACTTGCCGGGGGATGCAACAAGACAGATTGTCTATACGGAATTTTCAGGTAAAACTAGGGAGTAAGAACCGGAGCGGCAGGTTCCGTGTGACCGACTGTTCTTACATAATGCCTCAGATCCTGCTCTTTTGAAAGTGCCATCTTTTTCTTGAGGCGGTATTTATGCGTTCGCACACTTTCCTGGTTAATTCCAAGCAGGTTGCGAATGTCATCATTTGACATATTCATTTTTAAATAGCAGCAATACTTCAGATCTTTGGATGTAAGTGACGGATGCTTTTTAGAAAGGTGTGACAGAAAATGCGGGTCAATTTTTTCAAAGTACACTTTAAAATCTTCCCATATTCTGTTATCGGATGACGACAATTTGATGGAATTTACAATCGACACAAGTTCATTCCGCGTGGGATCATCTACCGCAGGAAACAATTCAACAATCCGTTCCTTAACCTTAGCAAGCACTTCTTTCTTCTGATCAAGTTCCATCACATACCGGCTGAGATTACGTTCATTTTGTAATTCAGCTGCGGGCTCAGTTGACACTGTTGGCAGATCAGTTGTATACTCACGACCAGCAGGTGCTTTTAATAAAAAAATAGAACGGATTCGGGAACTCAGGTATTGCCGGTTGGCAACATGTTCCAGCGGATAGGTAAATACACAGTTCTTATCACTCCAGCAAAGTGTTTCACTCTCTGATGAACGGGTGAGGCAAAGAATTGGAATATCAGACCGGCTTATGTAGAAATCAAAATTACGGATGATGTTTTGATTGTTTTCAAAACACAGAATAACCAGTTCGGGATTGAGTGATCTGGCAATTTGAATGAGATCCCCTTCACGGCTGGCCGAAATAAAATTCAGTGGAAACGGATAATCCTGCTGAAGACTCAGAATCACCGATGAGAGGACACCGGTATCGTCACAGCCAATTATGACAGATCGTTCCCGGTTCATTTTCTGACACGCTGATTAGAATGGTTATCCCAAAAAAAATTGTCTGACGGTGTCTGGCATCCCTGCCCGGAATGCTTTACTGTTTTTTGACACATCATACATTTTTTCATTCGCCGGTAAACTGATTTTTGGTGTGTTTTACAGATACCAATCTGCCCTTGGGTCGGGTATTCAAAAAGGTATAAATAAGGGGGGACCAACTTAGTAAAAAAGAATTACATCCTTCGGCGGCGTTTTACTTTTTTAGTACAGCGTCATTATCACCCTCCCCAACCTGCAATCAAACACACCAACTAACAATCAATTCATTACAAAAATTGAATACGATTAAACACGTAGCTTCACTACGCTTTTCAACGTAGAAATTGCGACCTGTTTTTTTTCAAAAAAGACTGAAAAAAGCAAATCGCTTTTTTTCAAATAGCGAAAACCCGCAACGCCAACTTTATTAATCTTGCGGTTACCCGCTAACCAAAAACGTAAAAGCCGCTATTATTAAACGTAAAAGCCGCTATTTTTTATGAGTCCTGTAAAAACTCCATTCTGCTTCGCCCAAAATCAAAAAGCGTTACAGCAGATTGATGAAAAAATAAAAAGCCAATGCAGCTGTGGTTTGTCTTTTGAAATGTCCCCTGAATCAATCTGCAAAACAGCGTTGTTATCTGCCTGAAAATTTTATATTTGATCTGTAATCAACTGAAACCAAAAATCACATGGATATTGAAAAATACATTGAACGGAAAATTGATGGTTTAAATGTGCTGCGTTTCAGCAATGAACTTTACGTCCCGGGCGCAATTATTGACCAGCGTGAAAATGACCTGCGTGTAGGACACCTCAAAGATGTACTCAAAGATACACCGCCCGGTTACTGGGATATCAGCAGGCTGCCCGGCAATATTCTGCTGGAAGAATCCATTTCAGGATCGTCAAAGTTTGGTGCCAAAACCAATTTTCTTGGCGTTTTCAACCTGAAAGCCGGTGTTAAAAATGAATACGATCTGGACTACACCATTGATGAAATTACCTGCGCTGAATTTAACCAGGCCTCACAGCTTGAACTCGAAATGAAACTGAACCAGCTGGAGCGGAGTGAAAAAGCATCCTGGGAAGTACTGAAAGGCAGAACACTGATTACCGTTGCCTTTTATGCAAAATCATTTACACTGACCTTTAAACGATCGGGAAAAGTAACTGCCAATGCTGAAGTTGAACGGGATGTTGCCATCAACGGTGCCATAAATGCCGAATGGAAAAATGAAGGACAGGTTATCATTTCGGGCAACGAACTGATTCCGTTTGGAATTCGCGGTTTCAAAATCAGGTAAAAACCATTCGCTTTTTTAACCTTAAATTCAAGCAACCTCACTGACACTAAAACTTTGTCTATGATCATTCACAAATTGATTGTAACCAATAAAAGCCGGATGCAGGGCAAATATGGTAATGACTGGGAGCATATTGATGCATCTATAAAGGATTTGATAAAGATGGATGCAGCAAAGGGAATTAAATCCAAATTGGTTTTCGTTGATGATGAAACGATCAAAAAATTCAGTGCTACTGCAGCTGTTAGTGACTATACGAGTGAGACACAGAATAAAAAAACAATCGACAAACTATACAAACACTTTGATCCGGATTACCTGCTGATCTTAGGATCGTGCGACGTTATTCCCCACGTGAAACTTAAAAATCTTATCCGTGGTGACGACGATGAGGATATTGACAGTGACCTGCCATATGCCTGCGAGAAACCGTTTAGCCGGAACATAAACGATTTTATTTCTCCAACCCGGGTGGTAGGAAGACTACCCGATATTACGGGTGGAAACGATTATACCTACCTGGACAAACTAATTAAGCATGTAATTCAATCCAAACCAAAACAAATTGATGAATACTCCGGGTATTTTGCACTGTCAACCTGGGTGTGGAAAAAATCGACGGAAGCGTCTGTAAAAAACATTTTCGGTGAAGCCCGGAATCTGCATTTATCCCCTCCGTCTGCCGGCCCATATACCGCTGATCTGAAAAACAAAATTCATTTTTTTAATTGTCACGGAGATACGCTTTCGAACGAATTTTATGGTGAAAAATCGGGGAAAACGCCAAGTGCATTTAATGCTAATTTTATTCCCGCTAAAATACCCTTTGGAACCGTAGTTGCAGCAGAATGTTGTTATGGAGCAGAGTTGTATGATGCGGATTTCGCAGAAACCCTGAGTATCTGCAATACCTATCTTCAGCATAAGGCACTGGCATACGTTGGCAGCACAACCATTGCATACGGCCCGGCATCAGGACAAGGGCTGGCTGACCTGATAACCCAATATTTTATCATCAACATACGGGAAGGTTTTTCTGCAGGCAGGGCTTTTCTGGAGGCCCGGCAAAAATTTATACGCCAGGCAAAACCGTATATTGATGCAACGGAACTCAAAACATTGGCCCAGTTTATTTTATTGGGCGACCCTTCTGTACATTTTGTACTGCCGCATACAACTTCAACAACAATTTCAGCACTGACTGAAGAAAAAAATCCGTTCACGAAAGCGGATGAAAGAAAAGCACGCAGAGTCAAATTAAAGGAAATTGGCAACACGCTTCAAAAGATCATTGACACCCCTAAACCAACCTCAAAGCTCGTCAGTGCTGAACTGCATGCATTTATAAAAAATGCACTTCATAAATATAATTTTAAAAATCAAACAATTATTTCCTTTGATTTTGAACGGGCCCATCTGCTGGAGGGGAAATCTTTCCGTAAGGCTTCTCCCGGACACCATATCTGCATTGACAAAGAAATTTCCGGGGGAAAGAAAAAAAACCGCATACTGGTTATTAAAGACATCGGTATTAAACCACAGATTACCTTGTATGAAAGCAAGTAACAATGCTAAAATAAGTATAACCGGTACGGTAAAAAAGGCGTTGCTGAATGAAGGCTCCAGGAATGAACATGTTGGTTTTATTCTTGAAACAAAAACGGACCAGTATAGGTTGAGGAGGTTGAAGGAAAATCCGTTTTCGGATGATTTTTTTCTTGACTATTTAAATAAAACGATAACCATTGAGGGCTTTGTGCACAACAATCAACTTTTTGTACAAAGTATAGAATCTACTGATTAAACATTATAAAACAACTCTCCGGTATCTCCGTTTCTTTTTGTCATTAACAGGAAAAACACGATAATATGGACGCATCAGACATTGAAAAAAAGATTAAAGGCACGGTTGAGTTTATTCTGACTTTATTTACCAGTGCTTTTTATTTTCTGTTTCCGTTTTTCCTGGTTCGCACATTAAAAAAGAGTGCTGATAAAATTACACCGCCTTATACCTTTCTGGCTATCCTTGCATTTTTTGGATTAAAACTCTGGAGTTTTGTTTTTTTAAAACACCTGGTAAATGATTCAACCGAAATACCCGGGCATTCGATCAAGGTAACACAAACCACAGCAGAGACACTGAACGTTCTTGATTTTATAGGAATTCCCAGCTGGGAGGAGATTATAATGCTCACCATCCCCTACATGATTATGACCATTGCCCTTGCAAAACTATGTGCCTGGGTAACAAAACGCCTGGATATTTCATTTGGCATTCCACCGGATCAATCGATCATTTACTTTTCGGGTTTCCTGATACTGGTATTTCCACTGATGCTGATTGTAGCAGATCAAAAATGGGAAATACCGCTGCTGCTTTCATTGCCACTCTACCTTTTTATGGTTTTTCAGCACTCCATGACGGACAAGATTTCTTTCCGGTTTATTTCATTCATGTCAGGCTACGCCGTAATTGTTCCGGCCGCAATTATCAGTTTTATGTACCTGACACTCTGGACGGGTACAACTGTATTCTCTAAGGACGAAAGTGTTTTTTCAGAAACGTATATTAACCGCTACAAAAGTGCGGACCTGTTTAATGTGAAACTTATGGATCTGTACCCGGAAAAGGAAACCTTCAAATGGAAAGTGCTGCTGAAATCAAATGATACGGAGCACCACTCTTACCAGGTGCATTTCAAACCGGGAAGTGTGGTTTACAACGAGGACACCACGACCATCTGCCGGATTGAATCCATTACCGGTGATAAGATTTTCAACTCAGCTGAGCCTACCACGCTGGAAGTTACCACTACCTTTCTTGACACGGCGGGTCGTCATTCCGATTACTTTTTTACAGACCTGTGTATTATTGACCGCACTAAATTTGACGCCCCTACATCAACTATTCTGCTTTGGAAACTGGGAAAACATGAACTCATGAAACCGAAAAAAGAAAAAGCAGACCTCCTTGGCCTTGGGAGCAGATTTTTGAAGGACAGCACCCGTGTCAAATGAAACCATTTTACTCCACCACTTCGTACTTATTCCGCAGCATTTTTACGTTAAACGATTGGTATAAATCCTCCATTAGACCCTAACTCTCCTGCGGGATAGTAATTATACTCAGCAATCATTAGCGTTTTTTTGTCCTTCAGAAATGGCCTCTTGTTCTGATTGACTACTGGATTACCAACCGATCCTGGTACCTCTTCTTTTTTTCATCCACTAATTACAATTGTCACTAATAGAAAAAACATACCGGTTATTTGAATTTTCTTTTCCATAGTCTTTAGTTATTGATTGTTATTTTAGAATTAAAAACTTGCTTCGCATTATAAATCTTTAAATAATAAATTCCTGCTACCACCTTATTATCATTTACCGTAATTGTTTCATTACTGCTTGCCACTTCTTCCTGATGTATCAATTGTCCTAAATTATTCCACAATTCTATTGTAAAACCTGTTCCCAAATCAAAAGGAGAATTAATTGTAAAATTTCCATTGTTAGGGTTGGGATATACAAGTAATTTATTTTCTTCCAAATCATTTTCAATTCCTGTGGTAATTGCAGTAGTATCACTTGCACAAGCTCTCATAGCCCTCCATTTATACGAACTATATAAAGGTTGTTCCATATTGTCTATAATACTTAATGACGCCCACTGTCCTGTTGAAAATGCAGGGCTCGTGAAATTAAAAAACAAGCCGCCACCATTATTGTACCAGGTATCAAAGTAATCGCAATAAATAGTTTCCATAAAAGGATCGTGATTTACTTCAAGGATTTTTTGTGTTAAAGTGGTATCATTAAAGTACGTGGCATTTGTTGCTACAAAATGTGAACCTCCTTCATAGGCCAGTAAATCCAAACCAAAAGTGTTGGCAACTGTTTTGTTAGATGTTACCTGTGGCAATACTTGAGTTGTTATCTTAGCATGAAGTAAATTTAACAGTTGAGGCACGCTGGTCGTTATGATTCCACCCGCAACTCCAATGCTATCAGCCAAACCATTTCCAAAATAGGGGGCAATCGCAAACGCATCAGCAGTTACCCCGGTTGGATTATAGGTTGCTTCATTATATCTTGACAAAACATAGTTCCCTACATAACTATTACCCGCCTGGCTCGAAACCACTTTTACAAGTCTCCCACTTCCAACGCCAAATGTTTGTTCAAATATTCTATGCACATCCGCAGACCTTTTTGCGTAAAATTTCCAACCTTGCTCCCAAGCAGTTCCTGTATATCCTAATGCAGCACCTTGTGCATTACAATAAGCGTTTTGCTGAAATATATTATTCCAGGCCTCATTGGTATATTCAACATAAACTTTAAGGTTAGGATTCAAACTGTCTTTAATTAATTGGGCAAAATTTTGAATAAAGGTATCATCCGCCAAATGTGGAATAGAAATCCACATGTCTCTATTTGTTTCGTTGCAAATGTCAACCATATATTCATACGACATTCCATTAATTCCCGCTTGTGTATTTGTAGTTTTTAATGTTCGCTGACTCCACATTGCAACAGGTGAATTATTTGTGTTTATCAAATCCATAAACCTAATCGCCTTAAATACGTTAGCCGAATCAACGTAATTTAAAAATGGAGGATAAAATGGTTCCGTTTCGTAATCGCTAATAAAACCAGGCATAATTACCCGAATATTCCTTACCGGGTCTCCGGCACTTGAAGCAGTAATGGTTAAATGAATCCCCTGATTGGTTGGAATTACATTAAACGTATTATTACATGGGCTTGTAAAAGTATGTGTGCCACCATCCCATTCTAATTGTATTGTTCCAGTACCTTCAGAAAGTATGGTATAAACCCCGGCCGGGTAAGTACCACCAGCGCCATTAAATAACAGCGTATGTACATATTGTGCTGGTGTTCCAAAGGGTACACTTAAGGGATAGCAATTAGCATCCACCGGTATGCTTACGTTTGTATTCCAAGGTGTAGTGCTCGTTGCATTTCTTGTTAGCCAGGGCGCACTTTGTTTAAACAAATCCTTGAAAATTATTTGAGGTCCCCAATACCTTGCCCACGCAAGATTTGTTGCACACTCCCGTTGCGCAATCGATAAATTTGACATTGATAATGTCAAAAGAAAAACAATCATTAGTCGTGTCTTCATGATTTTATTATTTATATTATTTTGAGATTATTATTTCTTTAAGGTGCGATCAAACCATTCTAAAATTTCAGCAAATGCTGCGCCTTTGTTATTATTTAATCCATGATCATCATTGTCATAAATCACTAACTTATTTTCAATTGATAAATCATTAAGTTTTTTTGCCATTTTTTTTGATTGCTCGCATGGTACCTTTCCATCAGCCCCACCATGAAGTATTAAAACGGGTGCACTAGCGCCCAGCTTGTCAGCCAGATAAAATGCGCTACGTTGTTTTAAAACACCACTTTTATCAATGCTGTAGTTTGGTATCAATGGCTTGTAAACCTCGGTTCCAAATTCTGGTCTAAATTCCATTAGTTCAAACAAATCTGTAATCCCTCCAATTGTAACTATTGATTTTGCACGTTTACAATTCAATTGAGTTAAATAAGCCATCATTCCTCCGCGGCTTACTCCAAACAATCCAATTTTACCTGTATCCGCTTGCTTAAATTCTGAAAGCGAATTCATAAGATTTACAACATCATTAACATCCTGCCCGCCAAATTCATCTTTTCCTTCCGAACCCGGACTTCCTCTGTAATTAGTGGCTGCCACAACATAACCATTAGCCGCAAGTGGCGCCATATATTCAACTGCCGTAGCTACAGTTAAACTCCCCAGGTCCTGATTCCCTCCCCTGTTAAACATTACGCACGGAAATTTCCCATCCTCTTTCGGGGCTACTATTAATCCGGTAACATACAAACTGTCGCTGAAATGAACACAGCTATAAATATTGATCTTGTTCAAATAGTTATATTCATTTTTCAGTAAACCTTTCTCCGAAATATTTTTAAATACTGGTGTTTTGGTTATATCCACCAATTCATATTTCAAAGTTTGATTCAATTCAAAATTCCCCCATTGTTTCTTTGTATCATCAGCTGTCAAAGCACTTCTACATGATGTCAGAGAAATTATCCCTATTAGTATTATAAAATATTTCATCGTCTTTTATCCGATTGTTTAAAATCTTTGGCTGTAAATATTAGTGGCAAGGCAATCATAATCAGGGCAAATACATTTACAAAAAGAAAATTATGCAACGCTCCAAAGCGTATCGAAATAACAGAGTCTGTTAAAAACCAAAAGAGCACTCCAAACAAAATTGCACTGTAAGCCCACTTTTCTTTCTTCACAAAAGCAAACTCAGAAATAAAGACAATGAGTATATGAAATCCTACTATGGTGCCACCAATAACTCCAAACAACCATTGTTTTAAATATTTTGCCTCAGGAGTTAATTCCAATCCTCCCAGCACATGCTTTTCTGTGTATAAATTATAACTCTTAAATAATATCGATTCATTTCCAAACGCCACAATAGCACCAACAATTACAAACAACACATTGACATAAGTCATCCACTTTTGCCAAAAAACAAACCTTGTTTTCATTTCAACTTTTTATAATTCAAATTAATATCAATCAGATATAAGAAAAGTTGGTGCTAACCAACTTTTGCCAATTGTTAAAAAAAATGTAATTTTAAACGGTGCCAATTAATCGCTTTTATTTCTCTTTGTTTAATGAAGGCATTCGATTTAATTCATTTTATTATTTTATGAACCCATGATGCCTGAGCCAGAAAATTTATTTTCCTTTTTAAAAATGTTTAATGATATAGATCAAAACAATTTCGAACTACTTTCATCCAAACTTAAAATAAAGGAATTCAAAAAAGGAGAGATTATTGTAAATCAAAACTCTATCCAAAAGAATATTTATTTCCTTATAGAAGGTGTGCATTATTCTTATCTTTCTATTGAAGATAAAAAGCACATTATTGCGTTTTCTTATCCTCCTGTTATTTCAGCTATTCCCGAATCTTTTCATACACAAAGCCCTTCTAAACACATTATTGAGGCACTAACAAACGGGAGTATGTTTTATATGTCCTTTTCTGATTTGCAGGATTTATATGCACAGTCCCAACAAATCGAAAGAACTTTCAGAAAACTTACTGAAGCAGTTTTAGCAGGTATCATTGATAGACATTTAGAACTTCATGCCCTCTCAATAGAAGATAGATATCGCTCCTTTTGCAAGCGTAGCCCACAGCTTTTCAATTTAATCCCGCATAAGTATATCGCATCATACTTAAATATTGAACCAACAAATTTTAGTAAACTATTTAATTCCGTTGTTATATAATTTTCAAAAACCATTTCGCTTTTTACAAGAATAATGACACCTGAACTTCAATATTTAAATCACTTTTTTAATTATATCTATGCTATTGACGATGTCAATTTTGAAATGTTTGCCTCGAAACTAAAAATAAAGGAATTCAAAAAAGGTGATGTATTAATTGCTCCATGTTCGACACAAACAGAAATCTTTTTTTTGATTGAAGGCGTTCAGTATTCCTACTGGCAAATAAATAATAAAAAACATGTCATTGCCTTTTTTTATCCGCCTGGTTTTTCGGTCATTCCGGCTTCATTTAATAATCAATTACCAACACACCACACTATCGAGTGTTTAACCAATGGCAAAATGTTCTGTCTGTCATTCGATGATTTTCAGCTATTATTAAATCAATCCAGGCAAATCGAAACTCTTTCACGAAAATTATTAGAAGTGGCACTTTTTGGATTTATTGATAGATATTTGGAGTTGCATTCTCTTTCCATAGAACAGCGTTATATTGCATTTTGCAAAAGAAGTCCACAACTTTTAAATTTAATTCCACATAAATACATCGCATCCTATTTAAATATCGATAGCACAAATTTCAGCAAATTGTTTAATACAATAATTATTTAAAAAATTGGTATTAACCAACAAATATCCTGGCACAATTGTATTATTTTGCAAACAACACAAAACAGTTTTTTACTAACCAAAAAACATTTGCAATTCGTGCTACCATCTACACAAATACCAGATTATTTAACAAGTACATTTTTTCTTTTGACTCTTGTTTCTATCCGTCTTTTCTACATTGGATTAAACAAAAACAAAATTATCTTCTATACACTATTAGCATGGTTTGCTTTGCAAGGTGCAATAAGTTATAGTGGGTTCTATCTAAAAACAGATGGCTTTCCGCCACGTTTCTTATTCCTCATGCTGCCTCCATTAATCACAACTATAATTATTTTCATAACGAAAAAGGGGCGTCAATTACTGGACACAATAAATCTGGAATGGCTGACCTACATTCACACAATTAGAGTTGTTGTAGAAGCTGTTTTCTATCAACTTTTTTTATATCATTTAATGCCACAGGAAATGACTTTTAAAGGCCATAATTTCGATATAATCATTGGATTCTCAGCACCAATAATTGCCTATTTTGGCATTAGAAAACAAATAATAAAACCTGTGTGGTTAATTGTTTGGAACGTACTCGGCCTCTTGTTCCTGTTCAATGCCGTCATTCATGGAGTTCTATCAGCTCCAACACCTTTTCAAAAAATATCATTGGAACAGCCAAACTTAGCCGTATTCCATTATCCATTTACCTATACCGTTTGCCTGATTGTTCCCATTGTTTATTTCTCCCATTTTGCGGCCATTCGTAAACTAAGAGCAAAGCTGTAAGTGTAGGATTACCTGAAAGGTGGCTATTTAAAATTATAGTAGAAACCTTAATACATCTCGCCCTAATTCTGCATCAGCGCAGGACAAATGTCCTCCGCAACGTTTACAAATACTTCGCAGCGAGAGCCAAAGCAACATTTGAAATTCATTTTCTGCTTTGGCTGTTGGGTCCAATATTCATTGGCCCTTAACATAAAAAAGGAGAAGAAATTTTCAGGACGACAAGAGCTAAGACTTGCATTCATCAAATATTTCCGATAACGTCCTCTTCTAAGGTGTAGAATATACACCTACGTCATAATTATTTTACATTTGCTTTGATTCCTCTTCTAAGGAAAACTTGAGCTCATGAAGCCAAAAAATAGAAAAAGCACACCTGTTTGGCCGCTGGGGCCAATGGCTGTCTGACAGCACGCATGTCAGAGACCTCTGAAACCATTTTACTCCACCACCTCATACTTATTCCGCAGCATTTTTACGTTAAACGGCATGTATTGAAACTGTGCGTATTTGGTTTCTTTTTTGTCTGAGGCAATCCGGAAGCTTTTGAATTAGCGTTCGTAATAAATCAAATTCAATTCGGTTTCCAGCTTTTTGAATCCGGTATCGGAGGTGATTAATGGCAAATCCAGGTAGATTGCGCTGGACACAACAATGGCGTCTGGTAATTTTATCTTATAGACTGAACGCAAACGAATGACTTCTTCTTTGATGGTTTTATTCAAGTCAGTGATTTTACACTGACCTAAAAACGATTGAATTATTTTACGATCCTTTTCTCTTAACCCCGGATATCCGAGCAACTCCAATTCCGTAATGAATGAAATATAAATCTGCCTGCCGTTCAAAAACTCAGCCAAAGTCTCATCTCCATTAAGAAGGTAAAGAATAATGTTCGTATCTACAAACAATTTAGTTCCACTCATCCCGCAATTCTTTCTGAATCTTTAACGCGTCCTTTTTTAATTTGACTTTACCGCAATATTTTTTGGTATCTATGCCCTTGCCGGTTTTTTCATCCAGTTCCTTTAACAGACTTACAATACTACGCTTGCTGGCTCCATGTTTTATTGTCATGACCATACCTTTCTGATTTTGATTATACCAAATTTACACCATTTCCGGGTTTTTTGAAAGTGTTTTCGGTCCTTGTTCATCTAATTGAGGACAAACGCCAATAGATTCCAGCGATTGATGATTCACGAAGCGCTCTGGATGCACGATGTTAAAAAGTAGTACTTGATTTTGCCAGGGGACCTAAATTCATTTTCTCTTAATTCATGCAATGCACCCTATAAGCTAACCATATGTCAAAATCACACACCATTACAAAACAGTGTTTATCAATAGATTACGGATTTATCGCCAATCGGTTATGAAAATTACTCCACCACTTCGTACTTATTCCGCAGCATTTTTACGTTAAACGGCATGTATTGAAACTGTGCGTACTTGGTTTCTTTTTTGTCATCGGGACCTTTAACCTCAATGACTGAGAAAGAATTTTTGTCTGAGGCAATTTTCTGGTGGAGTGCATGAATTTTTGGTTTCAGGTTTGAGTCCAGTTTACCGTCAACCTGTACACCAATGGTGCGCAGACTTTTACCTGTATTATTGCCGTGAAAGTGAAAATAAGCCTGGTCAAAACCATCCTGCGCGTATTTGCGGTAATTGGTATCGTGAATCAGAAATTCGCGGCGGTTCCGCTCTTTATTCCACGCAAGCAGCTGCTTCATCATGTAATGCAACGACGCTTTGGCAATTGAATCTTCGGCATAACTGCCACCAATGTCTGAATGTACACCCGGAAACCATACTTCATGGGTGACCCCTGGCTTGTGATTCATCAGGCTGGGCACAAACGGATTCCGCGTTTCATCAATGGCCACCAAATGCACGGCTCGTTGAATATTGGCTGCAATGTGATTATCGGTAAACAAATCTTTGGGTTTGCCGCCAAAAAAACGGCTGAGCACGGTAGGCAATCCAAAAGCGCTGACAGTGTCCCACACACCCAGAAATTCAATTTCTACAAAATGTTTGGCAGATGGTGGAATTTCGACATCTGAAATAATCTGCTCTACCACCTTGGTTTCTGCATTTTCTTTGGGACGCAGGGTGATACGGATGCGCTCCGGAATTCCTTCTTTCTGAATTTTACTGGCCAGCATGCGGGCAGCGGCGGCACCGCGGCTGAATCCAAAAATATAGATATGATCGCCTTTTTGCCAGTCCTGCACAAAACGCGCATAAGCCTGCTCCACAATTTTGCCAACTGTTTTTCCGGTAACTCCTTTCCAGTTCTGGCCAATCCACCGGTTGTCGTTATCGTTTCCAACACCGCGGTGATAACGTACAATCTGTTGCTCCGGATCATCTTTCAAAATGCGGTTCAGGTTAACAATGTTGGTCACTAAACCATCGGCATTCAGCCCGGTTTCATCATTCCAGGTTCCGTCCAATAAAATGATGTGTTTTCGTTCCCGCGGGGCAGCGCCAAAATCTTTAACATATTCTGCCGGTATTCTCAAGTCTTCCATGTCTGAAAAAATTTTACTGTGAACTTATTTTTTTGATTCGCCTGCCATTTTCTGCCGTATCTCTTTCTTCATCTGTTCATGCCAGCCGAACAAATTTAATACAAACCCGTTACGGCGCATAATCATTTTGCACAATCGCACCACAAGCATCAGCACGACTGCAAGAACGAGAAAACCAATACCCAACCCTTTTTCAACGCGGGCTACTGAAATTTGTACTTCCGGCCGCTCATTTAGGTACTGTTCAGCAGATGTATTGTAAGCAGGTTGTTCACCTGCAGACGTATTGATAACAGTCTGTTCCGCAGCAATTGGTTCTCTAAGCCAATCTGTAATTGGCCTTGTAAATTGATTCAGCAAAAAAGCAATACCCAGTCCCAAACAAACCAGGCTCAGCACCCAGCCGGAAATTCGGACTACTAAAATAACCGCGCTGTTGCGCAGCACACTGGGGCTATTGTCAAACAAACTTTCCAGTTCGTGGGAGTGTTTAGAATCCATATTTTTCAGCGAATTGAGTTGAACGTGTTGCAAACAATAACCGGTGAATGTCAATACACATTCGTATTTTGAATTTACATGAGAAAATAACGGTGAATACCTGTTTGATTTTCATGCGGTTTTGTTTTGGGTAAATTAAATATAGTAAAATTGCCGGTTAAAAAGCAGCGTAGCGATTACTGTAAATTACAGACTCTTTTGGCAGACAGTTTTGGTGGTATCTGCGAGGGGGGTTACGATGGGAAAAAATTAATTGAGGATGGGGTTGAGGGGAGATTTTAATTTAGCTTTTCTGGTCGGGGATACGGATATTGGGAAAATTCCCCGACGGCGAAAAGCAAATGATTAAGGAATTTTTAAGCGCCTTTATCATCACAACAAATCTCAGGCAACAGTTGATACATTAAAAAAACGCCAAGCGGTTTGCCTGGCGTTTTTTATTTCATGTTTTACGTTAGGTGATTACAAATCCCCCTGATTTTTCACTAGCGCAGCAGTAAAACTACTGCGCAGCGGGGGAAAAATAATTGGGAAGGGGTTGAGGGGGCTTTTAATTTAGCTTTTGTGGTAGGCGCTTCCACTACTTTAAAGGACTATGCGACGAATTCCATTACTATCTATTCTACAAGTCCATTTGCATGGTGATGGTCTATTAATCATATTGTACTTTTCAACTATTCCGTCAGCTACCAAAAAGCCTGGATCTCCATTAATATCTTCATCCGATTCATAGATATAGACTTGTTTTCCTTCAAATAGTTCAATACTCTCACCCGAAGAGTCAACTTTATAATCCCGTTGGGAGAGTAATATCAAGTCATCCTCGATAAGTTCATTAAAATCAACGATTATTCTTGGTCTATCCATGACACCAAATTTAACAGCTATTTTCTATTATTCGGTTGCGCCTTTGACCGGGAAGCCATGGTTATTTTGGAATTGTTGTGGAAGTAGCGGCCCTGGTGTCATTCTGACGCAGATCAAGAAAACCAAAGCTTTGTAATTTTTTTAGCTCTTACGTTAGGTGATTACAAATCACCCTGATTTTTCACTAGCGCAGCAGTAAAACTACTGCGCAGCGGGGGGCAGCGGGGGATGCTGTTGAATAGCTAATTCCTAACACTTCTGTAATACCTGAAAATCCCATGTTGTTAGTAAGCATTGGAACAATCAGGTTTCGTTTTGACTGATCACAACCAGCGTACAAATAATTTTCTTGCTGATACTTTTTGCAAGCCTTGCATCTAAACTTTTGAGTACCGTTTCGTTGTCTTCCAATTTTTACACATAACTCAGAGCAATATTGACACTTCATAGAATATGATATTTTAAAATACTAGGTTCTTAAGTACCGTCTATTTGGCCCCTAAAGAGCGTTTTCCCGAACTTCAATAGTCAGAGGTCACTGTTTTATTAGACGTAATAAAATCAAAAGCCCGGAAAATCCAGGCTTTTGAAGTAATATGATATTTTGAAATGGTACCGGTACCGCTCAGGTGACATTTGGAACACTACCCTATTGAGCAGCCTCAAATGCATACGAGCTACCAAGAATTTGAATCACATTTTTCTCGAAACTGGAGTTGAACATGTCCCTATCTTCTTTTTTAACATCCACGGCCTTTATCCATTTATTCGATTCAAAATCAAATACTTGCCGAATATAAACTTGCGTCTCGACAGAATTTTTGCTGAGTGAAATCCAGTACATAATTTCAGAGTTGTCTTCTTTATAGTAAACTGTCCAATATGTGAGAAAAGAATATCCGCGCTCATCCCAATTTAGATAATCTTGATATTCCTCAGGTACTTTAAATTTATCATCAGATAGCAAACTATCTAGTTTCTGCTTAACAGTCTCTCGATTTTCATCAATCTTATAAACACCTAAAGAGCCTAATGTTCCTGCTCCTAAATCTTGACAAGAAAAAAAGAAAAGACTAATCAAAATATTAATCATTATTCTCATCATTTAATTTTATGGTATAACTACCCCAACTACTCTTCCCCAACCGCCCTCATACATCATAACTCATCATCAAGGCTAGCTTCATGGAATTTTCTTCAGAAGGTGTTTTATTATAAACTATATCTTTCTGATAATTAATCCATGAAAAATGCAGCGAATCTATGATATCCAATGTTAAACGATTACAACATCCTGATTCATTAGTATTAAGCTCTGTGCCTTTCTGAGTACTGCATGCAGAACTCAGAAAAAATAATCCAACGAAAAAATATATCTCTCTAAACTTTATTCTCATTTTATTTAGTTTTCTTACAGACCCGCTTGGCCTATCAGCAACCAACTATGGTCATAGTCAAATGATACGATGCTTCTTTTTTTTATCGTGCGTTTTACACCAAATGATCTCATCCATAAAAATAGTACTTTTTATGAATATGAGATTTGCGTTAGGGGATTCTGAAAATCCCCGGGATAGTGCTTTAGGGCAGGATGGATATCCTGCGCAGCTGATGCAGATCAAGAAAACCAAAGCTTTGTAATTTTTTTAGCTCTTACTTTAGGCGACTACACTTGTCCGCCGCAATGTAGTGAAGGAGGAAGTCGCCGGCATTCTGTCGCGAAGCCTCGCGATAGCGCAGCAGTAAAACTACTGCGCAGCGGGGGCACCACTTATCTCGTCTTATAAACTGAACGATACAATTTTCCATCACTTCCTGCGCTTATGACGTGTAATTGTTTACCGCAATGAAACATATTCACAATGGCATTCTCTGTCCAAACCTCCTGAATAATATCCAGTGAATCTATAGAAAAGAGAAAAACACACCCCCTCTTGTACTTACTACTATCTCCTTCTATTGAGCAATTGCAAGCGAGTAGTAAATACTCATTGCTTATAGTCACAAAATCAACTGCCTCATGGATAATATAATTTTCAACATTTAACAAGCTAGATTCTCTCACTAATTTACCAGTCTCATTTTTCTCCGTTATTTTTAAGGAACTTATGTCGAATTCAAAAAAACCGCTCTTTACGAGAGAAAAACGTTTAGAATTATAAAAAAGGTGGGAAAAATCCGCTCCATTAATAAACTTGAAATAAACATTGTACGATTCGTCCAGCATTGCAAATGAGGTCTGATTTCCATTAGGAAAATCAAATAATTCTAATAGTATTTTCTCTTCCAATAATCCCTCACCAACTTTATATAAATTTGTATCTAACAAACTCTGCTCTCCATCAAATATTTTCAGATGTAATCTGAATTTGCCAATAACGATGCTTCTCCCGATATTCCGATTTGAATCAATTGGAAAAAATGGTTTCTCGTGTTGAGTATAAAGAACTCCATATGCGGGTTCAATTTGACTAATACATCCAATACAAATTATATTGACTATTAAAACTAATAATAAAGATATACTATTCATCTTCGATTTCAATTTGTTCCTCTTCTGAAGACTCTCCTTTATTCCCTCCGCCTCGAATATAACTCTCATGTTGTTTAAGCATCTTATTTACGAAATCTTCCGCGTTTTCTTTCGTAATATTCTTACCATCTATTTCATCATCCCACAATGTCCTCTCAATAGCTTTACCTTCTGTCATCATTTTATTCAAGTCTAAAGCAATCTGGTTCGGAGTAGGAGTCTCTACCTGAATTTCTCCTTCTGCAATACTTCCTTTAGTCAACCCAAAGGAAGGGTCAGTAACTAATTCCCCCGCCTTAAGAAGGTCCACTATAATTGTTGAGCAATCATTAACAACATATTGTCCATCAACCCAATCATGAGTAAAACTACCGCGCAGCGTTCACAAATGCTTCGCAGCGGTGTTTTATCTACATTAATATCATTACCTAATACATTTATTTTGAATAATTTGCGAATAAATTATTTTATCACCGCTATATTTTTTTATCCGAAAATCAAAAAGAATATTCTTCACATCAGATTTTATCCGATATGATTCTATTTCAAAATTTTCAACTGCCATATTTAGAGTTGTATCGAATTTTTCACCGTTGGAATACATCAACGTCATTACTGTACTTATTGAATCATATAATTGCCTGTTTAAAAAGGGTTGGATACTAATAGATGAAGAATTATTCAAATCAATAGTGTCAGAAATTGAACCATTAACAGCTATAAAAAAACTTATCGAATCAATTATATCTCCATTAATATCATAGTATATCCATTGATTAAAGATAGAATCAACGCCATAGTAGAGAGGCTCTACCCTTTGTCTTGTTCTCCCTAAGGTATCATATATTGTTATAAACCCATGCAAAGTATCGCTCACATAATAGCACTCCTTTTTGAAATGTCCGTTCGGATAAAAAGCTAAAAACGTTCCTTGTTTGTGTCCTTGGTCATCCAAATAAAATATTTCCCTGGTATCATCTGAATAGGTAGTGTCTATTTTTTGGAGCGATTCGTTCTTTGCTCCTACAACATCTTGCTTGTCACCCTGATCTTGATTACAGCTCGAAAAAACCAGCATCGCACCAACCAGAATTACTGTCATTCGTATCATACGTCTATATTTATTTAGTTAACCGAAACTATCCTGAATTAGTATATTATTCGTGCATTAAATCTGTACACATTAGAAAACGTCCCGTTACCGGGACGTGAATGCAACAAAACAAAAGTACCTCAGGAAATATACACGATTTCTAACCAAAACGTCTCCAGCCATAACTAAATTGTATTTTTAAACTTTCACAAATTGTTTTCATCTTTTCAAAATCACTTATTTTGAAACCTGAAAGCCGAAGAAATAGAGGGGTTCTTTGGTCTTTAAAATATAATTGTACTCCAGAGGTGTTTCCCCCGAGTATCCCTTCTACTTTCAATATCTCACTCCAGTCAAAACTATATTCACACGAATTCAATAAGGCGATCTGCTTTAATTTGAAAGTTCGATTTGTGATGCTTAGACAACCATTATTGAAGCTAGCCGAGAGCAATAAAATAAATACTAGTCCAACAAAAACAATAATTAAACTCTCAAAGGCAAAGGCCATTACTATGAATAAAGAAAACGAAACCAGGTAATAAACCAAAAGTCGCTTACTCTTGTACTCATATAAGATATCACTGCTCATTCCTGTTTTGTCCCTGAATTGGCTATTGTCTCGGTTGCACCTGTTGTTGTATGCGTGATACAAACCCTGGACTTTTAACTAAGTTAAAAGTAATACTACATCTACACCTGCCCAAATTTTGAATAAACTTTTTTCGTTTTTAAAACGTACTTTATCCAATTGTTTTTTCACTTAATTATTCTAAAAATTTATTGTTCAAAATATTTCAACAGAAAACAAGTCATTATGCTTTCGAAAAGAACAAAATACGATTCAAATTTAGCCTGGTTTTTTAGTGTAGGAAAAGATAATTTAATTCCCCTTCATATCAAAAATAAAATCCCAAATTCGACCATTTATACCTGGAGAAGCACTGCCTTTGAAACCTATTTTGGTCATGAAATCAGGACTATTCAGAAAGATGCCCTGGACTATTACGAGCTTTTCTGTGAGCATGAAAAATTGAAAAAAACAATTCGCGTGATTTCAAAAGTATGGATCTCTGTTTCTGATATTTTACTTCCTGTTCTGAAAAAGAAAAAAGAATATGAAGAGCTATTTGTAGACAATGTTCAGCGTATGTTCACGGTGTTTGACCGAAAAACTACTTTTAAAATTGCAGCCATCTCTGCATCTTCGTTCAGTGATAGGTTGTCAAAAATCAAGGTGAAATGTGGTCTTTCCGTGACACAAATTTGTTTGAAAAAACACCCGTTACAGCTGGCTGAATACGAAGTCAAAAAAATCAAAGAATTGTTTGTCGATGTAAAGCTGGTTTTTTGGCCAGCCATTTCTTTGTATTACGAAGGACTTAAAAACAGAGGACTCTTTATTTCATCAAGCACCTTTTATAAATACGTCAACCTGCTCGGCTTAAAACGAAAATGGAAAACTCCCCTGAAAAAATTACCCGGACTTAAATCCAGCTTTCCCAATCACTATTTACATGTTGACACAACCTATTACGAATTTCAGCCAGGCATGAAAGCGGCCATTGTTTTTGTATCTGACAATTTTTCCAAAAACATTTTGGGCTGGAGTATTGCGCTGAAAAATTCGGCTGAAAATGTCAAAAATGCACTGAAAATGGCTATTGAAACAATCCACCAATATCACCCGGAATATCTTTGTACAACGCTGGTTGCTGATGGCGGAAGTGAAAATCACGCCGTCACAATTGAGGAACTTTTGCGTAAAACGGATCACCCGGTTATCACCAAAATTATTGCCCTGAAAGACATTTCATTCTCAAATTCATCCATTGAAGCTATCAACAAAATAGCCAAGCGATATTTGCGAATACTCGACCCACGGACATTTGAAAAACTCATTACCTGTGTTGAATTTTTTGTTTTCAATTATTCACACAAACGGCCACATGGATCTTTAAAAGGATTAACTCCATTTGAAGCCTACACCAAGCCTGGAACCGCCTTAACATTCCAAAATGAAATGATTAAAGCCAAGCAAAAACGAATCGCTTTTAATCAAACTAATAGCTGCAAAATGTGTTAGAAAACGCTAAAGGAAATCCTGAAAAATAAACCCAGTTTGGATAACGATCTATTTCAATGAAAAAGTAAAACCTGATTTAAAAAACTTCTGAAAACCAGCCAAGTAGCTGACCAGCCGGATTAAAGCAAAAAAAACCAATTCGTTTTTCAACGATTTGGTTTTCAATAAATTCGATATATCGAATAGGTTATTTCGGAATTGTTGTGGAAGTAGCTACGCAGCGTTCACAAATGCTTCGCAGCGGGTACTAGCGTACTAATGATCACAACAGTTTAATTCAAACTCCTTCTCTAATCTGCAATTATAAAACTTGACTGGGTCGCTCTTTTTGAGAGTATCACCTACTAAAATGTCCAAGTCTTCACCTAGACCACAAAAGCAATGATCAAATTTATATTCAGTTCCCTTACTATCTACAACTAAAATATCGAGCCAACAATCGGCTTTGTCAATACTACTGACAACTGCCTTATCAAAACTCATAGCTGTAATAGTTTCTTTCCTTTCTTCACATGGATTTGTGCAGGAAAAAAAACTGCTAGTAAGTAACCCCACTAGAACGTAATGTACTTGCTTCATTTTGTGCTTCTTTTAGTTCTCCAATTGCTCCATTTAAAGCTCCTTGCATAACATTTAATTCCATCGCCCTCTTATCCGTCACGATCTCTACTCCATTAAACATTTCTGTCTTTAAAGGATTTTTTGCAATATCTGCTTGCAGGGCAGCGATATCGTTTGTAAGTGTTTGAATAGATTGCATCATTGCTGGAATTCTTACTTTTTCAAGGCCAAGAAGAGCCATTTTATAGCCCTTAGCCACATCTGTAATTGTGTTGTCATACAAAATTCCATCAAACAACTGAACATTATTTGGATCCTTAAAAAAGTCATGTATCAGATCTTCATTTGCATAAGCAATTTTCTCCTCTATCAAATCACGATAGGCGGTACCACCAGCCCAGTCTTTAACATAATCTACATACCAAGTCGCTGTACTCTCAGAGTCTTCAATCCTTTGCCTATGAGTATTTTCATGACCAACTAAAGCAGTCCATTTTTTAACATCTTTATTTGTAGCCCAAGTTGGAGAAAAAAGAACAACTCTTCCTAATGTTATCGCCCCCGGCTTTTGTGCTTCCCATGCCACATTACCCTTACCATTAAGCCATAAAGTCTGACTTATTGTATTCTGATCAATGTCTAATGCTCCAGCAATAAACCCGGTAATGGGCAAGGTGACTGTTCCTTGAGCATCTAGTACTTCACCAGGTTCTAAGCCCTCCAATTCCCGTGCGTTAATTACTATATTCCCACTAAAACTATAAGGGCTGTAATATGGATATTTATAGTCCAGAGGATCCACAGCAAAGAATCTGCCAATGCGCGGATCATGCATCCGATACGTATAGTTCAGAGAGTTTCCATCCCCTTTAATTTCATCGTCCTCAAGCTGTCCTTGGAATCCAAACGCGTAGTCAGCCCCGCCGTTCCTACCAGGCAGCATCAGAAGCCAAAGCAACCTTTGAAATTTATTTTCTGCTTTGGCTGTTGGGGCCAATATTCATTGGCCCTTAACCTAAAAAGTGAGAAGAATTTTTCCATGAAAAAAGTCCAAAGAAGTTAAAAACATCAGTAAAATCAACCAATTTGGAGTAAAAACCAAAGAACTTTTAACGAAGTTAAAAGTAATATTTTATTCGCACTTCTCCAAATTTTGTAAGAACTTTTTATCTCCTTTTCTTTCCTGAGGCGGTTGATTGCGATTCATCAATTATCAAGCGATCAA
>JACPUU010000008.1 GCA_016192075.1 Bacteroidota bacterium
ACGATTTTGTTCGGGTACGCTCGGCCACCTTTGATTCTCACTTCAGAAGAACAATTTTGTTCGGGTACGCTCGGCCACCTTTGATTCTCACTTCAGAAGAACAATTTTGTTCGGGTACGCTCGGCCACCTTTGTTTCTCACTTTGGAAGAAAGATTTTGCTCGGGTACGCCCAGTCACCTGAGAAATTATGACCTGTTACTGAATAGTTGCTACCTGGATGTGCTTTGTTCCCTGCATCGTTTCTTCGTCCAATATTTAAGTACACGGGCTTATCAATTAATTTCTAACTGCCAATAGCTGATTACAAAACCGGCGTCTGGGCGGAGCCGGGGACAAAGGTTACTTCCTAAGTCCGTATTTCAAAATACACCACACGGCTCTGAAACCATCTTTCCAGCCAATTTTTTTTCCCTGTTCATTGGTTCGGGCGTTATAGGTAATCGGAACTTCAGCCCATTTCAACTGCTTGTGTTTAGCCAGTTTGGCAGTGATCTCAGGTTCAAAACCAAAACGCTGTTCAACCAGTTTGAGTGATTTAAATACCGGAGTCGGAACCAGTTTATAACAGGTTTCCATATCGGTAATCCGGATTCCGAAAATGGTATTTGATAACCAGGTAAGAAACGCATTGGCACGACGGCTCATCCAGGAACCACCCTGAATTTCTTTATTCAAAAACCGGGAACCGTAAACAATGTCTGCCTTTTTATCAAGCACTACCTGCAACAGGTGATTTATTTCACCAGGTTCAAGCTCCAGGTCGGCATCCTGAATAATGGTGTAATCACCTGAAGCTTCTTTAATTCCTGTTTGAATGGCTCCGCCTTTTCCCTTGTTAATGGCATGTTCACACAACTTAAAATGGAGCGCATTTAACCCTGAAACTGCCTTCTTTATTTCTTCAGCAGAGGTATCTTTTGAACAATCATTCACCACAATAATTTCCTTTTCAATACCCTGTATCAGTTGAAGATTGCTGACGACATGCAACACTTCGGCAATAGTTTCAGCCTCGTTGTAAACGGGAATAATGATGGAGAGTTTTTTCATTTCAATCTGCCAAATATACAAGAAATCACAGAATTGCAGGAGAATGCCTAATTTTGGCAAAATTCATTTTTTGAAACGCGGAACTGTCATAAAATCAACCGGAAGCTGGTACCGGGTACTGGATACAAATCACCAAACCTGGGAATGTCGCATCAAAGGTAAATTGCGCATGGCCGGCATTGATTCTACCAATCCCGTTTCAGTAGGTGATGAAATTGAGTTTGAAGATGAAGGTGAAAGCAAAGGTGTAATCAAAATCATTTTACCGCGCAAAAATTACATTATCCGAAAATCAATCAACCTCAGCAAACGTTCACACATTCTGGCTGCCAACATTGACCGTGTATACCTGATGGTAACACTGGTAGCACCACAGACACAACCGGGTTTCATTGATCGTTTTTTAGTGACCGCCGAAGCCTATCACATTCCTGTTACCATTTTGTTTAATAAGATAGATTTGTATGAACCCGAAGACCTTGAAGTGGTCGAAAATTTTATAGCCATTTATGAAAAGGCAGGTTATGACTGCCGCAAAATTTCAGCAACAGATTCTGCCAGCATTGCATTTCTGCGCAATGAAATAAAAGGACACAAAGTAATGTTTGGCGGACATAGCGGTGTTGGCAAATCAACCCTGATCAATACGCTTGACCCTGCGCTGAGTCTTAAAACCGGCGAAATTTCAATACAACACCTGGCCGGGCAGCATACTACTACGTTTGCTGAAATGTTTGAACTTCAATCAGGTGGTTTTGTGATTGACACTCCCGGAATTCGCGCATTTGGTTTAATTGATTTTGACAAGTCAGATCTTTCGCATTATTTTCCTGAAATGAGAGCCGTGCTTGAAAATTGCAAATTCAACAATTGCCAGCATTTGAATGAACCCAACTGCGCCGTTAAAAAAGCGGTTGAAGAAGGTTTGATCCATGAAAGCCGCTATGCATCATATGTAAGCATGATGAATTCTGATGAAGAGGAAACTTTCCGTAAAGACATTTACAAATAATGAAAACAGTTATTCAACGAGTTTCAGAAGCGTCTGTTACCATTGAAGAAAAAATTCAGGGTGCTATTGCGCAGGGACTTTTGGTACTGGTCGGAATTGAAGATTCAGACACCGATGAAGACATACAGTGGCTGGCATCCAAACTGGTAAATCTCCGCATTTTTTCAGATACTGACGGGTTGATGAATTTGTCTGTTAAAGAAACCGGCGGAGACATTTTACTGATCAGCCAGTTTACCCTGCACGCCAAAACTAAAAAAGGAAACCGCCCGTCTTTCATTCAGGCCGCACGGCCCGAATTTGCAATTCCGCTTTATGAAAAATTCAAATCAGCACTGGAATATGAACTTGGCAAAAGCATTCAAACCGGTAAATTTGGTGCAAACATGGCCGTATGTTTAATTAATGACGGCCCCGTTACCCTGGTGATTGATACCAAAAACAAAGCGTAACAAGTCCTTTCAAATTGTTAGATTTGCCCTTATCTAATTCAGGTACATGCTTTTTGACTCGGTTCAATTTTTACTTTTTTTGCCCGCTGTCATTGCTTTGTATTTTATACTCCCCCACCGGCTGCGCTGGATTTTTTTACTGGTTTCATCCTACTATTTCTACGGTTGCTGGAAAGCTGAATTTTTAGTACTGCTGCTTTATTCAACGTTTAACGCCTACTTCATTTCACTGCGGATAGAACAGGCCGCTTCTTTGTTCACACGCCGGGCATGGCTGATTACGGGACTGGTTTCCAATTTCAGTGTTTTGTTTTTTTTCAAATACTTCAACTTTTTTATTGGCAGCCGTGATTATTTTAAAACTTTTGCCGGACAGCATCCAAAAGTTGAGTGGGTTACCCAGGTGCTGGAATATGGCATTCCGGTTGGCATTTCATTCTTCACCTTTCAGGCGGTTGGCTATACGCTTGATATTTATTTCCGCCAGGCAAAAGCTGAAAAAAACTTTTTCAAATTTGCTTTGTTTGTCAGCTATTTTCCGCAACTGGTAGCCGGCCCCATTGAGCGTTTTACCCATTTGCACCAACAACTTTTTGCCAAACACAAACTGGTTTACGAAAATCTGTCAAACGGATTCCGGCTGATTTTATATGGCCTCTTTATTAAAATGGTTATTGCAGATAACCTGGCACCGCTGGCTGATCCGGTTTTTACTAATCCGCTGGCTTACTCACAAACCGACACTATTCTGGCGCTGCTTTTTTTCAGTCTGCAGATTTATGCTGATTTTCACGGATACTCATTAATTGCAATCGGCGTTGCGGGAATCATGGGCATAAAACTCATGGATAATTTCAAAACCCCTTACCTGGCTGTCTCTGTGAAAGAGTTCTGGGCACGCTGGCACATTTCCCTGTCTACCTGGTTTCGTGATTACCTCTACGTTCCGCTTGGCGGCAACAAAGTATCTTATTTCCGGTGGATGGTAAATATCATGATCATATTTCTGGTCAGCGGTATCTGGCATGGTGCCAATTATACGTTTATTGTCTGGGGTGCACTGCACGGATTTATGTACCTGGCAGAACAGGTATTTGTACGCGCCGGATGGCTTCAAACCAAAAACCGCTTTTTCACCGGCATCGGATTTGTCAAAACCTTCCTGGTCATTAACATTGCCTGGCTGTTTTTCAGGTCCGATACGCTGGCTAAAGCTTACCTGTCACTGGCAAAAATTTTTGGGTCTGAACCAACGGCTGATTTATATTACCGCATTCAGCATTTTGAACACGGCAAAGCCAACCAGGCCGTTGACGACGCATTTCTGAACGGCAAACTGGTACCAGCCGAACTCACACTGCACAATTCGCTTTTTATAGGTTTAGCCATTTTGATTGTGACTGAATTGTGGATTCAGAAATCACGTTTTGACCAACGGATCAGCACCTGGAATTTTGGGTTCAGGTGGTTGGTTTATGCCGTATTGATTTATTGCGTAATGGCCTTATCAGGGCCTGATTTTTATCAATTCATTTACTTTCAGTTTTAGTGTATGGAAATGATTAAAAAAATAGCCCTTCGCATTTTGCTGCTCATAGCCATTGTTGCTGTTTCAAATGTCATTTACAGGCACACAACCTATCACGCCGATTTGCGGGCAGAGAGCAATGTACTTTTGAAATTTGAACGGGCGGTTGAAACGGCTGATGCCCTGTATTTTTCTGCATCACCCAACGCGGCTGTGTTTAAAGACGATACCGATAAACGCACCATTGCACAAATGATGGATGACCTTTTGCCTGATCTGAAACTGGAAGCGGTGGATACAGGTGGTATACATGCCGGCGTCTTCAAAAAACTCATTGCACTGATTCCGGAAGATTCAGATGTCAGGTATGTGGTGGTCAATATGAATTACCGCAGTTTTGGAATAGGCTGGATTGAATCAGTCCTGGAAAATCCGATTCAGAAACAACTGGTTTTTTATAACAACCGGCCGCCAATCATCAACCGTTTTTTACAGGGATTAAATTTTTATGACACCCGCAGTGCCAAAGAGCGGGAAGAACTGATTCAATGGCACTGGAAAAACGATTCACTGCCCTTTGCCGCACCGCGCAACAATGTAACCGACTGGTGTGCCCTCGAAAAATGGGGTGACTGGACCAATCCAAAAAGGCAACTGGCTGATTCTTACATCAAAAACTTTGCTTTTCCGATTACGGAAGAGAACCCCCGCCTGAAAGATTTTGATGAAATTGTGAGTATCTGCCATCAAAAGGGCCTAAAATTAATTTTTGTGATTTTGCCAGAGAATCTGCAAGAGGCAGAAAAGCTGGTTGGACCCGAACTTACCAGCCTGATGATTTCAAACAAAAACAAACTGGTAAATCGATATAAAACAAACGAAGTGACGGTAATTGACTGCTTTGGTGCGGTACCCGATTCCTGTTTTACAGAAAGGATTTTTCCATCTGAACATTATACCCAAACCGGACGAATGACAGTAGCCCGGGCCGTTACTGATTGCATAAATAGGTAGATGTTATTAACTTTGGTACGTGCCCAAGTACCTTGTTATACGCTTTAGTTCTATTGGAGACATTGTTTTAACAACTCCGGTTTTGCGTTGTCTGAAAAAACAGAAACCGGATTCGGTGATTCATTATGTCACCAAAAAAAAGTTCAAATCCATACTGGAGAATAATCCAAACGTTGACAAAGTTTTTACCATTGAAAAAGACATTGATGAAGTTGTTGACGAACTTCGCCATGAGGCGTATGATTTTATTATAGACCTGCATCACAATTTGCGATCAACCTTATTAAAGCAAAAACTGAAAAAACCTTCCGGCACTTTTCCAAAGCTGAACATCAAAAAATTTTTACTGACACAATTTAAAATTGACCGGCTGCCGGATTTGCATATCGTAGACCGGTATTTTAATGCAGTCAAATCACTGGGTGTACAGCCTGATCTGTTGGTTTGTGACTATTACATTCCTGCAGCAGATGAAGTATGCCTGGCTGATTTTAAGATCCCTGAAAAGTTCATTGCATTTGCCATTGGTGCGCAACTGAGCACAAAAAAAATGCCCAATGATAAATTGATTTCCATTATTCAGAAAGTGAACCTGCCGGTAGTTTTGCTGGGGGGTGAAACAGACCGCAACAATGCCACTGCAATTGTAAATGCCTGCCCGGGAATTATTGATCTTTGCGGAAAACTGAATTTAAATCAATCTGCATCTGTTGTAAAACAATGTCAAAAACTGGTTACACATGACACCGGAATGATGCACATTGCCAGTTGCTTCAAAAAACAAATTATATCTGTTTGGGGCAACACCGTACCGTCGTTTGGTATGTTTCCATACATCCCCATGAATCCATCATTGTACAGCATTCATGAAGTGAAGAGCCTCAAATGCAGACCCTGTTCTAAAATCGGATATGCCGAATGCCCGAAGAAACATTTTAACTGCATGAACCTGCAAAATGCAGAGGCTATTGTGAAAGATGTGAATTCGTAACGGTTCAACGTTCAAATAACGACTTTAACTCGGTAGCCTCAGACGGTTTCATTTTACCGGCAAGAATCAGGCTTAGCTGACGGCGGCGCAGCGCAGCATCATACCGTCTTTTTTCCTCATCTGTTTCAGGAATAATTTCAGGCACATTGACTGTATCACCCTGCTTGTTTACTGCCACAAACGTATAAATGGCCTGGTTACTCATTCGCCGGATGCCGGTAATGCGATCTTCAATTGAAACGTCAATAATGACTTCCATTGACGACCGGAAAGCGCGGGATACTTTCGCCTCAAGCGTAACAATATCACCCAGGTCAATGGGCACATTAAACGATACATTGTTTACTGAAGCAGTAACAGCCACTTCTTTGCAGTGACGGTGAGCAGATACTGCGGCAATTTCATCCATCCAGGCAAGCAGGGCGCCTCCGAATAATTTACCCAATGTATTGGTTTCATGCGGCAGAACTACTTTGGTGGTAACTGCAATGGATTCACGTGGTGATTTTGCGTTCATACAAAATTGATCAGATGAAGGCAAAGGTACGCGTATTATTGCATACATTTGAAGTAACCGAATTTAATCCAATGAAAAAATCCATTTTTCAAGGCCCCGTTACCCCACAGAAAATTGCAGATTCGATTGCACACCACCAGGTAAAAACCAACATTGGTGCGCATGACATTTTCCTGGGCCAGGTGCGTGCTGATGAAAAGGATAGCAAAAAAGTAGCTGCAATTGAATATTCGTGTTATGAAGAAATGGCAGAAAAAGTTTTTCATGAAATACGCGAAGCAGCCTTTGAAAAATTTGACTTAACCTGCCTGCATATTTATCACAGCATAGGTTTGGTTAAGGCCGGTGAAATATGCCTGTTTGTTTTTACCTCATCACGGCACCGTAAAATGGCTATGGATGCCTGCCGGTTTATTGTGGAAGAAATCAAATTGAAAGTACCCGTTTTTGGAAAAGAAATTTTTGAAGACAATACACATCAGTGGAAAATAAATAACTAAAGAAAAACACTCCCGTAACAGTCATTCCGTGCATCGGGAGAAATCTGCCAAACATAACGTACGATGCAAAATTCATCGAACGTAAACATTTAACCGATTTCTCACTCCATTTCATTCTGCTCGAAATGACTGTTAAAAAGAGGGTTCTCAATACCTAAAACTATGGTTGATATTACATCCAAAACATTTACACTACGCAAAGCAATTGCAACAGCCATTGTCACTGTTTCAAAACAGGAAACCATTGATGCCGTTCAAAACAAAACAGTGCCCAAGGGAGATGTTTTTGAAATGGCCAAAGCCGCCGGACTTTTAGGTGTAAAAAAAACACCGGATCTGTTGCCCGATTGTCATCCGTTACCCATTGAATTTACAGCGGTACGGTATGCCATTGAAAAACTGCAGATCCATATTGAAGTAGAAGTACACACCATTTATAAAACGGGAGTTGAAGTAGAAGCCATGCACGGCGCAAGTGTGGTGGCATTAACCATGTATGACATGCTCAAACCCATTGACAAGGGTATTGAAATTTCATCCATTAAACTGCTTGAAAAAAAGGGTGGAAAATCTGATTTTGCGAATAAATTTCTGAACCGGAAAGATTTAAAAGCTGCTGTAATCGTTTGCTCAGATACAATTTCTGCCGGGCAAAAAGAGGACTATGCCGGAAAAGCCATTATCGAAAAATTAAAAACAGCCGGGGTTGAAATCAGCGTCTATGAAATCATACCGGATGAAAAAGAAATCATTCAGAAAAAACTGCACGACGCATACACTCAAAAATTCAACCTGCTTATTTATACCGGTGGCACCGGTTTGTCTGCCAGAGACGTGACACCTGAATCCATCATTCCGTTACTAGACCGGCGTGTGCCCGGAATTGAAGAAGCCATTCGCAGCTACGGTCAGAACAGAACACCTTATTCCATGTTATCACGCAGTGTAGCCGGTGTCAAAGGTGACATGCTGGTACTTGCCCTGCCTGGTTCAACCAACGGTGCCAAAGAAAGTATGGATGCTGTTTTTCCACAGGTACTGCACATCTTTGGTATCCTGAAAGGAAACCGGCACGAATAAAAAGTAACCGGTTTTTGAGTGAAATCAGTTGGTCATAAAAAACAATGACATTGCCAATCCGGCAACGGCAAAAGCCACTGCAATGGCTACCAATACCATCATACGGGCCTTTGCCTGATCAGCTTCAGGTCTGCCGGAATCAGGATTATTTTGCTGCTTTTTCATGCTTCCACCTGAATCAGAATAGCTGTTTGAACCTTCACTCATCTGAAGTAAAAAACGCAGATCACGGTTTTGTGAAACCAGTTGCCAGGGGCCTCCCTCTTCTTTAACCTGTGTATCTGCATTGATGCGCTGGTATTTCAAATCATCCAGCATGTATGGACCGCTTTCACGTGTTCCGTTTTTTAAAAAATAATTTTTCATACTACTTTTTTTAGCGGTGAAAAAAAATAGCCGATAAAAACCGGCTACTTCTTTTTGTTTTTTTGTTTCAGTTATTCAATCACCAACCTGCCGGTTGAAATCAAACCTGACTGACTGGTGATGGTGTACAGGTATAATCCTTTTGCAAGCCCTGAAACCCCAATGGTTGTTGTTTTAGCCGCGGTCTGTGTCAATACAATATTGCCCAGTGCATTATGCAATTGAATGGTAACCGTTTCACTGCCTGGCAGCACCAGTGTAAATTCTTTCTGCGCCGGATTCGGATAAATGCTGTATTCAAGTGTTTGTTCATTTACCCCCACAAATGACATAATGGTAATGTTTGAAATAACAAATTCGCACCCGTTTGCATCAGTAATGGTAACTTCATAAACACCGCCTGCAAGGCCTGAAATATCTTCTGTTGTAGCGGCAAATCCTCCGGGACCGGTCCAACTGAAACTATACGGAGCTGTGCCGCCTGAAACTGAAAGATTCACTGCTCCGTCATTTCCAAAATACTCGTGCGTTAATGCTGTGCCGCCACCCATTGGTGAGGGGCTGTTAACAGTTACGTTGACCGTTTCATTGCAAAGGGCGCCATCATTGATCACAATGGAGTAGCTGCCATCACACAAGCCTGTAAAAGTTCCGCTGGGCTGGGGGCCGGCACCTATGTCAAAGGTATACGAACCTGAACCGCCGGTTGGGGTCACGGTAATTTCTCCGTCACACACACTGTTGCATGAAGCATCCGTAGCGGATGAATTTAATACCATGTCACAGGTTGGAATGCCGCAGCCGGTTAAAATCAATTGAACGCTGTTGTTTGCATTCAGCCTTCCGCCTGTAACGGTTTCAGTGGTTAAATTTGAAACCGGATCAACCCCGTCAAGCAACGCGGTACGAATCTGGTCAGCCGCTCCCTGCGGATCAGACATGGCTAAATCTGCCAGGTTCTGGCAGGGAACTGAATACAATAGTGCAATAACACCAGCGGTTAAGGGAGAGGCAAATGAAGTACCTGACGTACTGCCGCTACCACCGCCGGCAGATGTTGTAACAACGGATGCACCGGGTGAACCCAGGTCAATGGTGGTTTGTCCATAACCTGAAAAGGTGCGCACGTCAGAACTGTTTGTTGCGGTAACTGAAATCATATAAGGACTTGAACACGCCGTTGGCATATCACCCACCACATCAATGTTAACATTGTTATTCGCCGTTGCGCCACAGTTCAGAATACCGGCCTGGCCCAGTGTATTGTAGAAATCACACCACAACGGATAGTCTGCCGGGTTAGCGTTGTCAATACCCCATGAGGCATTGGTTGCTACTACAAAAGCACCTTGCGTACCACCACTGCTGGTGTATAATTCACGCATGGTCAGCGGGTAGGTATAAGCCGCTATTACATTGGCCTCTGACAATGTTCCGGACATATCAACCTGCATGATTTTAACATTCCAGTTAGCACCTACTACATTATTTGCATTATCGCCTACAGCGCCAATCATACCGGTTACCTGGGTGCCGTGTGAGCCTGTTGCAATATTATCGGTATTGTTACCTGAATTCCATCCGTCGTAATCATCTACATAGCCGTTGCCATCATCATCAATGCTGTTATTTGCAATTTCAGCGGTGTTTACCCAATGGTTGGCTGCCAGATCAGGATGTGCCCAATCAGCCCCGCCGCCTTCAATAACGCACACCACAATTTCATCTCCGTTCTGCGTGGTACCGCCTGTTGTTACATCCCAGGCAAGGTCTGAGTCAATGTCATTATCTGAGCCATCTACATGGTGCCACTGGCTTCCAAAAGACGGATCGTTGGGTGTAAGACGCTCTTGCACGTAATGATTATTCTGTGCAACCAGCACATGCTTGTTTGAATACAAGGCACTGATCATCTGGTCATGCGAAATGGCATTTTCATCAAACACCAGCAGCCAGATATTAACCGGTGCAGATACTACTTTTGAAACGCGCAGGCCGGTATACTGATTGTTCACCAGCTGCATACCGGTCTCAATTTCAGCAAGTGACGCAGGGTCATCGACTTTGATCAGAATTTCGCCCGGGACATAAGCGCCCGGAACCTGGCTTTGCTGTCCGAATGAAATCTGAAATCCAAGCAGCATTAAACTTAAGTAAAGTATTTTTTTCATGGCAAACTAGTTTAAGAGTCCTCTAAAGTTAGGAAGATTTTTGGAAGCATCTGATACTTGCCAAAATACGACCCCCTGTATGCATCAAACGTATAAGCCCGGGAAAGGGCGTTTTTTACCCTCACTTGTTTCCCAACGCGTTAGCAAAAACTTACCTTTTTTTTAACGTTAGATAGCAACCGATGTATTAATTTTAACGTCTAAATCGATGTACGGAATTTAAAACAGAAGTCATGTCCAGGGTAGTAGTATATGTTTTTGACAGTTTATTTGAGCGGAAAGAGACAGTTTCTTATCGTGAAAAAAGTGCCGTTGTAGTTGCTTTTTGTCTTTTGATTATTGTAACCACCATTACATTAATTCTGATCTGACAGCAGGCTATTCTCATACTCAGAATTCAGCAGCGTCTCCATCAATAAGCGGTCATTATTCAGCCGGGGTATTTTATGCTGCCCTCCCAGTTTATTAATTGATTTCAGGTATTTTTCAAAAGTGCCAGCCCGCGCAACTTTCAATTGCGGCATTCCCAATGACAGATTTCCCGTGCGTTTGGCTTCGTAATCAGAATTCAGGTTTTTAAGTTCACCATCCAGAATGTGGGTAAAAACAACCAGGTCTTCCGGTAATTTGTCAAACTCTATCAACCATTGGTGTGCACCACCTGTATTCTGAGACATATATACCGGTGCAACCGTATATTCCCGCACCTCAGCGTTTGTTCTGCGGCAGGTTTCAGCCATTGCCTTTTCAGCATTTTCCACCACCAGCTCTTCACCAAAGGCATTGATAAAACTTTTTGTACGGCCGGTTATTTTAAAGCGATACGGAAAGGTTGACGTAAACCGGATGGTATCTCCTATGATGTATCTCCACAAACCGGCATTGGTAGAAATAACCAATGCATAATTTTCATTCAGTTTCACCTCACCCAAAGGCAAAACGGTTTTGGAATTGACGCCATCAAAGGCAGCCATGGGTATAAATTCAAAATAAACACCATAATCAAGCATCAGCAAAAGGGCATCGGTATTTAAGTCATCCTGGATACCAAAAAAGCCTTCTGATGCATTGTACGTTTCAACATAATGCATGTCGTTAAACGGAATGAGTTTATGAAATTGTTCACGATAGGGTTCAAAATTTACGCCGCCGTGCATAAACAACTCCAGGTTGGGCCACACTTCACGCAGGTGTTTTTTTTGCGTTATCTGCAGTACCCGTTTACACAAAACCAGTGTCCAGCTGGGCACACCGGCCAGAATGTAAATATCTTCATGAATGGTTGAATGCGCCAGTTTCTCAATTTTCTCTTCCCACTCACTCATCAATGCAATTTCTTTAGAGGGGGTGCGGCGCAGTTCAGCCCACCAGGGCATGTTTTTAAGAATGATTGCTGACAAATCTCCAAAATACGAGTCGTGATTCAGGTAATTAATTTCAGCACTGCCGCCCAAAATAAGATGTTTGCCTTTGTAAAGTTTACGGTCAGGTAACTGATTGTAATAAAGACTTAGCAGATCTTTACCTCCTTTGTAATGACAATCTTCGAGTGACTCACGTGAAACCGGTAAAAATTTACTCTTGCCGGTTGTTGTGCCGGACGATTTGGCAAACCATTTTATTTCAGAATTCCAGGTAAGGTTTTGTTCATTTTTCAAAAGCCGGTCTACATACTTTGAAAAATCAGCATATTCAGTAAGCGGAACACGGGTTTTGAAATCATGGTCGGATTTAATGGAAGCGTAATCGTATTTTTTACCCCATTCAGTCTGAGATGCACGTTCAAGCAACGCCATCAAAACATCATTCTGAACTTCAATGGGATATTTTTTAAATAACTCAATCTGGTGAATTCTCTTTTTGATAATCCACGAAAAAATTGAATTAAAAGGCATACGAAGAATGTTACAGGAAAACTGAAATTCCTGTCAGACAGAAAACGGAATTTTTATCCGAAAAATAACACTCCAAAAATAATGACCAGCATGATGATGACATAAACCGGCGTAAGAATGCTGGTTGAGTCATCAAAATAAGCGCGCTCTGATCCGTGCTGACCATGATCGTCGTGTGCATGACTGTCATGTGAGTGGTCGTGATGATCTGACATAGTTTTCAAGTTTTTTGTAAATATAGTAAGAATCTTAAAAATTGAACCACTACTGCCTTTTTTTGAAAAGAATCTGCAAAACCACCAGCCTTTGGTAATAGGCAGATTATGACCTTACCGCTGTTGATTCAGAATCAGCCAAAAAGGGGTAACAGCGCCCGGTGATTTGCAAAACGCACTGAAAATAAGCCATCTGACACCATTGATTAAACGGTACCGGCTGCCGTATTATTTTTCGTTATCTTTAGATTCTCAATAAACTACGCTTACCATGAAAAAAATCTACCTAGCACTTTTAGTGTGCCTTTTGCTGCCTGCATTTTCAATTGCCCAGGAAAACTATTCCCGCGTTAAAATTTACGGCACCGATGCTGAACTGAATGAGGCCGCCCAATTGGGTGTGCCACTTGACCACGGCCAGCACAAACACAACATGTGGTTTATAACCGATCTTTCTGAAAGCGATATTCAGATTCTGGAAACACAGGGTTTCACTTACGAAATACTGATTCAGGATGTGAGCGCCTATTATGTAGCCAACAGTACATCTACCGCTGCTGAGCATATTGATGGCGAACGCATCACCTGCCCTACTGCAACAAGCGGCAGCAGTTTTGACGTCACAACCCCGTCTAACTGGCAATTGGGGAGCATGGCTGGTTACTATACCTACCAGGAATTTTTAGACGAGCTGGATTCGATGGCATCCAAATACCCAAATCTGATTTCAGCCAAATCACCCATTTCAAGTTATACATCCATTGAAGGACGACCAATCTACTGGGTGCGCCTTTCAGACAACCCCAATGCAGATGAAACTGAAGAGGAAGTATTGTACACCGCCATTCATCATGCGCGTGAACCGGCCAGTTTGTCTCAGCTTATTTTTTACATGTGGTGGATTCTCGAAAACTACGGAGTGAATGATGAAGTTACCTACCTGGTTGATGAAACCGAAATGTATTTTGTGCCCATGATTAACCCTGACGGTTATGCTTATAATGAATCAACCAATCCCGGCGGCGGCGGCATGCACCGCAAAAACCGGCGCAACGTGGGAACATCCAATAAAGGTGTTGATTTGAACCGTAATTACAGTTATAACTGGGGAACAACGGGTATTTCTACCAACCCCAACAACGATACCTATTGCGGTACAGCTGCTTTTTCTGAACCTGAAACACAAGCCATCAGATGGTTTTGTGAAAACCGTGATTTTCAGTTTGCCTTTAATGCGCATACCTATGGTAATTTATTGTTATTCCCTATCGGGTGGTCAGATACCGAGTTTGCACCCGACCATGATTACATGCAGGCCTTTACCAACCACATGGTTATTTTCAACGGCTACACAGCTGAAAAAAGTTCAACGCTCTATCCCGCATCCGGTGATTCAGATGACTGGATGTACACCGATGACCTGGTGAACAAACCCAAAGTTTTTGCCATGACACCCGAATGTTCAAACGAAGGCAGCGCCAACGATTTCTGGCCACCCCAGGCTGCTATTCTGGATATTTGTTCAGCCAATATCTGGATGAATAAAACACTGGCACACATGCCTCATATTTATGGTGTAACAACGGACCAGGACCCCAGCCAGATTGCTGACATGACCGGTTATTTTCACTATGAAATTGAACGCCTTGGGCTTGAAGATGGTGACATTACCGTGAGCATGACAGCCCTTACCGGTATTCAATCACTGGGTGCTGCCAATGTACACACCATGAACCTGATGGACATTGACCTGGACTCTATCAATTATGTGCTGGACCCCGCCATTTCTTTTGGTGATGAAATCAAATACCTGCTGCTGACTGATAATGGATTGTGGACCCGTACAGATACCATTGTAAAAACCTATGGCGCAGGAACCGCTGTTTTTACAGACAACTGCGATAACCTGACCAACTGGACCGGAACCTGGAATTTCACATCAGAAGATTTTGTTTCTGCCTCAAACAGTATCACTGATTCTCCGTTTGCTGATTACAGTAACGATGAAAGTTCACCACTTGAACTGAACCAAAGTTTTTCATTTGAAAATGCCACCTATGCATACGTTCAGTTCAATGCCAAATGGGCCATTGAAAACGATTGGGATTATGTTGAATTTATGGCTTCTACCGATGGAGGAAGTACCTGGGCTCCGCTCTGTGGAAAATACACCACCCCCGGTAATGCTGACCAGGATCTGGACAACCCGCTTTATGACAATTTTCAGCCAACCTGGGTACTTGAAGAAATAGATTTGTCAGCTTATGTAGGTATGACCGATGTGCGTTTCAGATTCTACCTGTTTTCTGACGGAGGTGTAACCGAAGATGGTTTTTATTTTGATGATTTTACAGTTTATACAGATCATATTGACGATGCCGGACTGGATGAAACTGCACCAACCCTGGTTCAGGTATTTCCAAATCCTGCAAGTCAGCAACTCACTGTTCAGTATTCAAATTCCAACGCTGTACAATCAGTCGTTGTTTGTAATGAACTGGGGGCTGAAATTGCAACATTTCAACCAACTTCAAACCTGTTGCAGATCAATGTGCAAACCTGGGAAACCGGGGTTTATTACCTGAAAACCTATACACATACAGGTGACGTAACTGTTAACCGGTTTGTGGTGGTGCGCTAAGTGATTTGAACCTACTAAAAAACAAAAGCGGAGTTTTCAAATTCCGCTTTTTTTGTCTCTGTAAGAATTAGGATTTTTTAAGGCCTGCGATTGATACGCTCATTGTATTTTTGCACTGCAGTATCGTGTTGATGCTGTCTAAAAACCAAAACTTATGAAATCAAAAATTGAACTGGCGGCTATTGCTGCTGCTTTGCTATTGGGTGCATGCAGCCCTGATCCTGAACCAATCAGCGGAATATTGAACTGTAACCTGGACGGTGATTATTGGGAATCAACCGCCGCATCTGCCGTAATCAGCAACGGCGTTACCAACATTACCGGTCAAATCACCAGCTCAGGCCAAACGATTACCATGACACTTCAGGGGACAACTGCTACCACCTATACACTTACCGCAGGCGGTACCCATGCCGCAGCTTATGTACCCGATCAAAGCGGATCAGCCGCATATACCTCCAATGCTACCGGAGGCAGTGGAAACGTAACCATTACTGAAATCAATACCTCTAGTCATACCATGAGTGGTATTTTCGATTTTGTAGGGGCGCGTCCAAGTGATGGAACTGAGATCGAAATCACAGACGGAATTTTCACAGACATACCTTATACAGAAGAAGTAACACAAACCTTTAACAATACATTTACGGCAAAGGTAGACGGTGCAACCTTCAACCCAACCATTATTTACGGACAGCTTTACTCCGGCAAAATCTCTATCACCGGTTCTGAGAACGGAAGTTTCCCTTCCATTGGTCTTTCAGTTCCCTCTTCGGTGACACCAGGCACTTATTCATTGAGTCCTTATGGATCATACAACGGCCTGTACAATGTAGCAAACAATGCTAACTCCATGTATTCAGCAGCCAGTGGCAGCGGGGGCACTGTAACTATTACCGCACATAACACCACCGATGATACCATTGAAGGAACCTTTCAATTCACTGCATCACCAAACATTGGTTCAACGGCTACCAACTCGTACGCTATTACAGAGGGTACTTTTGCAGTAGAATACTAAACAGTGATTTCTAAAAAAACGAAAGAGCGCGATAAAAATCGCGCTCTTTTTTAGTTTAAGACCTTGAATTCTTTTTTTTCTATTTGCAGCTTTTCAATGCCAACTGCAATTACTTGTTTTGATCTTTAATTACATAGGTTTTTGTAAGACTGTCATGCCAGCCAATGCCTTTTTCACCCAGGAATGAAAATGCTTCAAACGGAATAAGCCGTGCAAAAGCGCGACCGACAATTTGTCCCAGGGTGGGTTTTTGTCCCTTATGATTTACAACATGCGTACCGGTCATCATTTTACCAACCGTTTTGCCTGTAGTATGTTCCATCACTACAAAATAAATGATAAATATACCATAATTGAGTAATGTCGAAAAAACATACAAATCCATATGTCTCAACATTTCCCGGGATTCTACTATCCAATCACCGTATACCAGGTAATTTGCCAGAAAGCTGATCGGGATCCCGACCAGGAAAGCATCTGCCAGTAAATTACCAAACCGCAGTCCTTTGGATGCTGCCAGTTTTTCATAATCTCTTTCTTCTTCGTTAACATCCAATACCTGATCTTCCATTTTCTATAAATTTTAAGGTTATAGAACTAAAGATAATTGAATCACCGGATAATAAAAACGGCAGTGCTAATTGTTTTTAAAATGCTGTTCTAAAACTGGTACCAAGTGATTGTAACGAAAGCAGATAGTATTTCAAAAATCACTTCTCTGTTATTGATTTTTTTTCAGCGGTACCGGAATTCAGGCACCCGGTTCGCTTTTGGTTTGATGAATTTCTACCTGTTTGAACGGAATAATAATATCATACTTTTTGAACTCACGCTCAATGGCAAAACGAATATCACTTTTGTGAATTTCAATGTAGAAATTTTGTGTGGCCCAAAAAACCACATCCAGTTCAAGTCCGTTATTTCCAAAATTCAGAAACCGGACAAATACCTCACGCTGGTCTGAAACACTGGGATGCGCTGCTGCACAGCGAATCAGAATTTCTTTTACCAGTTCCAGATCAGTACCGTATTTCACCGTTACGGGAATGGTAAAACGCGTCAGCTGGCTGCCATAAGTCCAGTTATTGACGCTTTCATGGGTGAGCTTATTATTAGGCACAACCAGTATCATACCATCACGCGTTTCAATTTTGGACGTACGCAAATTGATCTCAATAATTTTGGCAACAATGTCTTTTCCGTTAAGCGGAATTTCAATGATGTCACCCACTTTCAATGAACCCTCAATCAGCAGCAGCAGTCCTGAAAAATACATACTGAATACGTGCTGAAGCCCAACACCAACACCCACCAGCAAAAAGGCAGTTGCTCCCAGAAAAAGTGTCATGTTCATACCCAGGCTGCGGAGTATGATAATGGTTGCAAATGTGTAAACAAGATACTTGGCCAGCTGAATGTAAATGTACTGCGTTCCCTGGTCTACATTCTGATTACGGTTCACCGTGCGCAACAACCACACCTTCAGAAAACTGAGTACAATGCGTGCAATAAAAATAACTGCCAGTATTACAAAAATGTGGTATACGGCTATGTGAAATGTTTCAAACCTGAAAAATTCGAACTTGAGAATGTGTGTGATGTTTAACTGGCTGTTGTTAAGCCTGAGACTCAAAAAACCAATGTAAATAATCACCAGCCAGATTACCTGCTTAACGAGTTTCCACAAGGCTATTTCGCGGCCTTCAAACCGGAGTTGTTTGTCAGTGAGCTGGCGTTCATTAAAGTATTTTTTGATAAACCGGATAAACAGTTTACCACACAGAAACAAGACTGCAAAAACCACCAGGTTAAAAATGGTCAGTGCAAATTCACCCTGCCGGATAATCGGAAAACTGAGTATGTTGTTCATGCTTTAAATAATTATGCGCCCGAGTTTGGAAGCAAAAATAATTTTGACCTGTTCTAATTGTTTTTGTTTAGCCAACAGCATCATTACCTCTTCAAATTGCGCATCTGCATCCAGGTGCTCTATCTCATCCTGAATTTTTTTCATCTCCAGGATAATTTTTGTGTTTTTATACGAATAAATACAACTCATTACCGCCTGACTCAATTTATCTACTTCTTTATTAATACGTACATTTTGTTCAGACCAGTTTGGGCTTATTTCATGCTTGTCTGATAAAATATCAGCCGCTACTCTTGCAATATCAGGGTTTGAATGTCTCAGAAAATAACTGTCTTCATGCAGCACACCATTCTCAACGCCGTTGCGCATTTCTTCATAAATCAGTTTAAAAACCGGGTGTTCCAGTTCCAGCTCATCACTTTCAATTTCTGACACAATCAGCTGCACTACCGGAATGTCTACTTCCACCACCTGTTCATTGCCCTCTTCATCTTCTTCAACGGTTTCTGAAGGTACATAAAGCAAGCCATAATTGAGCAGAATCCGAATCACATCATACTCCTGGTGATACAGCAGATCTATCTCCTGTTTGGTAACGGGCAGGGTTGCATATTCAGGCGGAATTTCCATTTCCGGATTATCTGCCGGAACCCTTGAATCTGTATTGGTTTTATTTCTGCGAAGTTTGGTAATTTCAGTAATCAATACCTGCTCTTCCATGCCAAACATGGCAGCACATTCACGCAAATACACCTGGCGCTTAATCGCATCGGGAATGACGGAAATAGAAGTGATAATATCCCGGATCAATCCGGCTTTTTTTACAGGATCACCCCCGGCATCTTTTAACAGAATATCTGATTTGAAAACAACAAAGTCTTTCGAACTTTTTTCAATGTATGATTCAATCTCAGAATAGGAATGTTTTTTGGCAAACGAATCAGGGTCATCACCGTCAGGAAACAAAACTACTTTTACGTTCAGCCCTTCTTCCAGAATCATGTCAATTCCGCGGAAAGAGGCACGGATACCTGCCGCATCACCGTCGTAGAGAATGGTAATATTCTCGGTATACCGTTTAATGAGTTTAATCTGGTCGTGCGTCAGCGCTGTACCTGATGATGCCACTACGTTTTCAAGACCTGACTGGTGCAATGAAATGACATCGGTATAACCTTCAACCAGGAAACAGCGATCGTGTTTAATAATGCTGTTTTTGGCAAAAAATAACCCGTAGAGAATTTTACTCTTGTTGTAAAGTTCCGTTTCAGGCGAGTTAAAATATTTGGCAACAGATTTTTCGGTTTTCAGTGTACGGCCGCCAAAACCCAATACTTTACCGGCAACGCTGTGAATGGGAAACATGACCCGTCCGCGAAAAAAATCAAAATGACGGTTGTCTTTTACCTTGGTCAGACCCGCTTTTTCAAGGTAATCCAGCTTATAGCCCTTTTCAAGTGCTTTTTTGGTAAAGCCGTCTGATTCATCCAGGCAATATCCCAGCTGAAATTTGTTGATGATATCTTCCCTGAAACCACGCTCCCTGAAATAGGAAAGTCCAATGGCGCGGCCCTGGTCATGCTGATGCAGGTTTTCAACAAAATGTGTGCGCGCAAATTCATTGATAACAGAAAGATTTTCACGGATGGAAATCTGCTGCAATTCTTCGGGTGTCTGCTCACGCTCTTCCTTAATCGGAATCTGGTACTTGTTAGCCAGCCAGCGCAGTGCTTCTACATAACTGAAATGTTCATGCTCCATTAAAAAGGAAACCACATTGCCTCCCTTGCCGGAACTGAAACATTTCCAGATTTGTTTGGCCGGAGAAATCATGAATGACGGTGTTTTTTCATCCACAAAGGGGCTCTTGGCCTTGTAGTTTGATCCTGACTTTTTCATGGTCACAAACTCACCGATCACCTCCTCTACCCGGGCGGCGTGAAAAATTTCATCAATGGTTTGTTTGGGGATCATATTTCAAAAATACAAAAAATGGGGGGCATTCCCTAGCCCCGGAATTAATTCCGGGGCTAGGGAATAATTTCACCGGTTTCAATCACATTGCTTTCATGCAATGCCCGGTCAATGAGTTTAATGCTGAATTTAATGGTATCAGACTGGGTTGAAAACGGATTTTGAAAATCACTCAGCGCCACATCAATCGTACCCTTCATTCCGCGTTGTTTGCCTTTTACCTCAATACGTTCAATGCGGTATTTAAAGGAGATGGGATCACCGGCCAGGTCAAGTCCCTGCTGCCAGCCATTGGCATCGTCTTTTTCGTAATAATCAAGGTAGAGGTTGTAATAATAATAGGAGCTGCTGTCAAACGGCGGATCCATTTCAGCATCGTTGAGTCCGATATCGCCATCACCGTCTGTAAATGAAAACGTAACCACGGCGCTGTCGGTCATGTTGACAAACTGCGCATCACTGATAACCGGCTCAATGGGATATTGCTCTTTCTTAAAGCACGAGCTTAACAGGAGAAGCAAAAGTGCCGGAAGAAAAATATGCCCTGTTTTTATTGTCATGTTGAATGTACCCGAATACCGTTAGAACGGCTAAATTTACAAAGAATTACAATCAAAGACAATTCATGCGCGGAAGTCCGGTTGCATACGACACCCTTTTTTCAATCAAATCAGATACTGATTTTAATGACACGGCATTGGCCGTTTTCAGGTATCAGCATGCTCAAAACAAGACCTACCGTGAGTTTTGTGATCTGCTTCACGTTAAAACCGATACCATTCATCACTTTACCCAGATTCCATTTTTACCCATTCAGTTTTTTAAAACACACCGGGTTGTAACGGGTACAAATGCTACCGAAACCACCTTTTACAGCAGCGGAACCACCCAATCAAACCTGAGTGAGCACCACGTGACTGATCTGGCGCTGTATGACCAATCACTACTGAATGGGTTTGAACTGGCATTCGGCCCGGTTTCTGACTACGCCATTTTTGCCCTGCTGCCATCGTACCACACCAATAAAAATGCGTCGTTGTTGTACATGGTCGATAAACTCATTGCTGCTTCGGGCAACCGGGGTGGGTTTTTCCTGGAAAATCATGCTGAACTGCTTGCAGAACTGGCCATTGCAAAAATTTCCAAAAAAGTAATTCTGATTGGTGTTTCGTATGCACTGCTTGACCTGGCTGATACCCTGCAGCCTGACCTCAGAGATATTATTATACTGGAAACCGGCGGTATGAAAGGCCGGCGGAAGGAAATGATTAAAACAGAGCTGCACGCATACCTGAAGGCGCGATTCCAGGTGGCCTCCATTGGTTCAGAATATGGAATGACCGAATTATTGTCACAAGCCTGGTCGCGCGCAAACGGTGTTTTCCATTGCCCGCCCTGGATGAAAATTCTAACCCGGGAATACAATGACCCCTTTTCATTCACCAATCACAAAACCGGCGGAATCAATGTCATTGACCTGGCCAACCTGCACTCCTGCTCCTTCATTGCCACGCAAGACCTTGGTATTGTAACCGGCTCTTCGGCCCCACTCAGTGACCAGTTTGAAATTGCCGGGCGTTTTGACAATGCTGACCTGCGCGGGTGTAATTTGTTGGTTGGTTGAGATTGAGGGAAAAGCCAAGAGGAATGGGAAAAAGAGCGCTCCCTTAGCGTAACGGTCATCTCGAGCGGAGCGAGAGATCTGCTTCGGTTAACGCTCAATGCCTTATGCAAAGGATTGGCAGATCTCTCCATACTGTCGAGATGACCATTACGCTGCAGTTATAGGGCAAACTCCGTTATTGATACCTCAGGGCCTTTTCCCTCCCCTGATTTTACATTTTTTTAACATCTGATTTCTTGGCGAACCGGATTTTTGATATACCTTTGGCCCATGTTTTTTCATGGAACATAGTTTTTTGAGATGAAAATACCTGCTAGTTGAACATTAGCAGGTATTTTTATTTTCAGCCGGTTCTTAAATTTGTCACATATCCTCAAATCACTGCATGGAACTTTTTAACCGGGAACTCAGCTGGCTTTCTTTTAACGAACGTGTTTTACAGGAGTCGCTGGACCCTTCCAATCCGCTTATTGAGCGTATGCGCTTTTTGGGTATCTATTCCAATAACATGGATGAGTTTTTCAGGGTACGTGTTGCATCCGTAATCCGCCTGGTAGAACTCAAACAAAAAAAGGTAGAAGGCTTCAGCGGCGGACCATCTGCCTTACTTAAAGAAGTGCGTAAACGGGTGCTGGAACAGCAGCAGCAGTTTGAAATATCGTACCAGAAACTGCTGGTGGAATTAAGGGCCAATAATATTCTGATTGCACGTGAAGAAGATCTTAATAACAGTGAAAAAGAATACCTGGCCAATTATTTCAGAGATGTTATACGGCCGGCCATTGTACCCATTATGCTGTCTACCAAACGGCCCATGCCGCAGCTGCAGGACCGCGATATTTACCTGGCTGTGAAAATGATTTCATTTGACAAATCCAAAGTCAAATATGCACTCATTGCAATTCCAAAAACATCACCGCGTTTTGTAACCATACCTACTACCAAAAATGATCAGAAAAAAATGATCATTATTGACGACATTATCCGGTTACACTTACCTGAAATTTTTACCATTTTTTTCTTTGACGATATCTGCGCATACACCTGCAAAATTACACGTGATGCCGAGCTGGATGTAGACGATGACATTTCTAAAAGTTTTATTGAAAAAATGCGCGACTCGGTGGCTATGCGCAAGTTGGGTGAAACGGTTCGGTTTGTTTACGATTCGTCGATGCCCATTGACATGCTGCGTTACCTGATGAACGCCATGAAACTGGAGGCGGGTGAAAACATCATTCCGGGCGGGCGTTATCATAACTTCAAGGATTTTATGAATTTCCCTGATTTCGGGTTGAAGAATTTTGTCTTTGAAAAACAAAAACCGGTTCCGCACCCGGCCTTTTCAGGTAAAGAACCTTCGCTGTTGAAAACCATTCTGAAACAAGACATTTTGCTGAATTTTCCGTTTCAGACGTTTCAGCACGTGATTGATATTTTGCGCGAAGCCGCTATTGACCCCAAAGTGCTGTCTATAAAAATGAACCTGTACCGGGTGGCGCCCGATTCGCAGATTATAAACACGCTGATATCAGCTGCGCAAAACGGAAAAAAAGTGACCGTTATTATTGAGTTAAAGGCGCGGTTTGATGAGGTCAACAACATCCGCTGGTCAAACTTTCTGGAAGAAAACGGGGTAATTGTGATGTTTGGCGTACCAAACCTGAAAGTGCATTCCAAACTTTTTATCATCAAACGAAAAAACGGCGATAAAACAGAAGTTATAGCACACATTGGTTCAGGAAACTTTCATGAAAAAACGGCCCGTGTTTATACCGATTGTTCTTTGCTTACGGCCAATCCGGTAATCACCAAAGAGGTTGACAAAATTTTCAAAATTCTGAAAAACAACCTGGACCGCAGTATTTTCAGAGAGCTTTTTGTATCTCCGTTCAACATGCGCCGCAAAATAAATTCGCTCATTGATACCGAGATTGAAAATGCACAGGCTGGTAAAAAAGCCTACATCCACATCAAATTAAATAACCTGATTGATTCAGCCATCATCAAAAAACTTTACGAAGCTTCACAGGCCGGTGTACAAATTGATTGTGTGATACGGGGTATCTGCGGGTTGATTCCGGGAATGAAAGGTGTGAGCGAAAATATACGCGTGCGCAGCATCATTGGCCGTTACCTGGAGCATTCACGCATTCTTATTTTTGCCAACGGCGGGCACGAAAAATATTTTATTTCATCAGCCGATTGGATGGAGCGGAATATTGACCGGCGCATTGAAGTTACCACACCGGTGCTGGATAAAGAAATTCAGAAAGAGCTGCGTTTTATTTTTGATTGCTGCATGAAAGACAATCAGAAAGCACGGATTGTAGATGCACAACAGAAGAATAAAAAAATAAAGGCAGACGAAGAAAAAGCATTTAATTCACAAAACGAATTATATGCGTACTTTTGCGAAAAAGCTAAAAACAGATGATTTACGGCGCCATTGATATTGGTACAAATGCAGCCCGCCTGCTGATTGGTGAAATTGCTGAAAACGACGGGCATGAATACGTAAAAAAAATCTCCTATATCCGTGTACCGCTGAGACTGGGGATGGATGTTTTTGAAACCGGAAAAATATCTGCCCACAAAATTGAAGAGTTCAAAAAATCCATGAAAGCATTTAAACTGATTTCAGAAGTTTTTGAAGTCAGCCAGCTGCGAGCCTGTGCCACCTCAGCCATGCGCGAAGCCTCTAACGGGAAAGAAGTGCGCGACCTGATTGAGCGGGAAACCGGTGTCACGATTGAAATCATCAAAGGACAGGAAGAAGCGGAGCTCATTTTTTCAACCTTTCTTTTGCTGGAGCATGACCTGAAAGATCCGTTCATTGTAATTGATGTGGGTGGCGGAAGCACTGAAATTTCTATTTTTTCCAAAGGTGAAAAACCGGTATCACGCTCCTTTCGCCTGGGAACTATCCGGTTACTGAAAAACAAAGCAGAAAAAGCCGAGTGGACAGAGATGGAAAACTGGATTGATGACAACCTGAAGAAAAGTTCAAAATACAAGGTTTTTGGAACAGGTGGTAACATCAACAAAATTCACAAATTTGTAGGTAAAAAAGAAAAAGACGCCATCTCACTGAAAGAAATTGATGACGTACACGAGAAGCTTGAAAAATACAATGTGGAAGACCGTATTGCCAAATTTAATATGAAGCCCGACCGGGCAGATGTTATTGTACCAGCCTGCGAAATTTACATTTTTGCCATGAAAAAACTCAAAGTAAAAGAGTTGTTTGTTCCTAAAATAGGGCTGGCAGATGGCATGATTCACAACCTGCATCAGAAAAGCGCTGTGATTGCGAACAGTTAGAGTTTATCATACTCCCCTACACGGGTGAGATCAAGCACTGTTTTTCCCTTTTCATTGACAAAAAATGGGCGGCGGAAACGGGCGCCCCAAATCAACTGATCCATTGTATATGAATGCCGGCTGTAAATGGTCTGTGAAAAAACATCGTCAAATCCTTTCAGTAAAATAAATATTTCTGCCTCCAGTGCTTTGAGTTCATCCGGGGTTTTACCAAAAAATGCACTTTCTTCATCAATGGGGTGATTGATTACCCAGCTTGTAGGGAACATGGCAATTTTATCAATCTCCAGTTTTACCTGTTGAAACCGGCGAACCGGCCTGCCGGATGCATCCACATCACTCCAGCTGATGTTGACACGCGCCTCCATTTCAACCAGTGATGACTGCAGTTCATTTGCCACCATAAACATTAAGCCGTGGCCTTCTTTATAGGGTGCTATTAAAATTTCAGGGCTGTATTTAATGCGTGAAACAGGTTTTGAAAAACGACCGTACAAAGTACCTGTTGCAATGGCAAAGGTCATCAACCCAATGAAGGCTTCAGTAACAGCAATAAAGTTTGCGGTTTCACCAACGGGGTGAATGCCACCATACCCAACGGTTGTATAGGATTGCGCTGAAAAGAAAAAACAATACATCCATTGGGTAAACCAGTTTCCTTCATGAATTCCGTTCAGTTGTTCAACACCAACCAGAAAATAAATGGTTGCAAAAATCACGTTCATACCGGCATAAAAAAGCAGTACCACCAACCAGTAATTTTTCCAGGACGTGGTAATCAGCCAATGATACAGGTAAAAATTGCCGAACAACCTGCCGGTTTTGCGTTCTATGTTGTAACTGCCGTCGCGGTTAATGGTGCGCTGCCGCCCCTTTTCAGCATTGCGGTCAAGCCCGAGATCCTCACCTTTGCGTGTTTGATCCGGAACATTTTTTATTTTGCTCATATCCAATTGTCAATCCATATCAAAAATACTGAAAATGCGTCATACCTGTTTGCTGTTGCCTTATTTGAAAACGCAAAAGACCGGATCAATGCTGATCCGGTCTTTTAACCGTTTGTAAGCAATCACTGCTTATTAATTTACTGCAATTTGCTTTGCTGCTTTAGGTGCCTCTACCGCTTTTTTAGCAAGCGTAACGTGCAAAATACCGTCTTTGTAAGTGGCATCTGCTTTATCTTCTGCAACCGTTTCAGGAACGGTGAAAGAACGCATGAACGACTGATAATTAAATTCACGGCGGGTATAATTTCCTTTTTTATCTTTCTCTGATTTTTCTTCTTTCTTTTCAGATGAAATGGTGAGAATGCCATTTTTCAGTTCAATTTTAAAATCGTCTTTTTTTAAACCGGGTACGGCCATTTCAATATCAAATCCTTTTTCCGTTTCTTTCAGATTTACGGAGGGAAGTGTGTCACCAATTGCTGAAAAATTTTTATCAGACCAGTCAAAGAAATCCTTGCTGAAAAAATCATCCAATAAGGTAGATGGGAAGAACGGGCTGCGTTTAATTAAATTGCTCATATCCTATAAATTTTAGTTTAACATTTTTTATCGGACCAAAAGTAGAACAGTGGCAAGCATTACAAAATGACGGTTATCAACCGCCTGATTCATTTTTATCAACGCAACGCGTGACATGGTATAGTCTCATGAAATCAACAGATCAGAAATACCAGCAGTAAATCAATTTAGCTTATCATAAGACAGGCAAAGACAAAAAAAATGTATGACAGGAAAAGAATCAATCCGCTAAAAGTGCATCCCGGTATGAGCATAATTCAACCGGGTGAAAGCCCTTGTGACATTCTTCAAGCAGCGTTTTTACCTTATACAATTTCCACACATTGTATTCAGCAACACGGCGCGGCATGGCGTAAGTTAAATCAAGCTGCTGATTTCCGGCTGACGAGGCAATGTGGGTGTACAATTCACTTACGTATGATTTTATTTTATGCTCTTTTTTGAGGCAGATACTATTATACTCCTGCTGCAGGCGATCCATTTCTTTAATAATCCACACCAGGCAATTGTGGCTGGGTTGCCCATACCACTGTTCAGAGCAATTCACGGGTGTCCGGTGATTTTTTTCCCGCATTTTAGTCCGCTGACCAGTGAGAAATTTAGTGTCTGCCGCATTGTTCAGCACCCATTTGGTTGAGTCTTCCTGCGCTTCCTGAAACGTTATAAAACTGTCCTTAAAAACGGGCATTGTTTCATACCAGTCTTTGTATTTCCGCGGGTCGGGTTCCTGCCCGGGTGAACGCCATTGAACGGGACTTCTGAACGGAATTTCTTCAGGTACTGCTTCCAGAATAGCATCGGTAAAACGCGCATCAAAAAAATGAAGGTTGTGATGACTGCTTATGGAATCAATATTTGTATATCCGTCCACAAAATCGGCCAGTGCATCTAACTGGGCCCTGCATTCAGCCTTCAGGTCATCATTGGCAACCTGGTCACAATCGATGGTTTTAATGGAGTAAAACTGGTTGCCGTTTTGCTGCTGATCTACAAGCGTAGAGCCTGCATTGCTGCCCAGGGCTGCCCCCTGGGTGGTGTTAAAGTGCAAACCAATGCCACAGCGTTTGCCAAATTTAATGGCTGCCTGATCAATGGCTATTTTCAGTTTAATCATCTCATTTTTGGTCACCATGTTTACCAGCACCTGTACCGATGTAACAGCACCCGCTTTAATGCAATCACGAATGCCATCGTTTGCTGCTTCACACAAACCATAATCATCTGCGGTTATAATCAATTTAGCCATGATACCTGCATTTTTATACAAGATAGAGAATTTCTTATTCACGGAATCTTCTTATATTTAATCAGTTGCTAAAAAATTTCGCCATGGCTTCAAAAGACTATACGTTTAGTAAAAATGCGCCGGAGGGTGACGGATTTGAGTCCAACAAAAAAGCATTTCTGGAACGGCTGGGCATTAATCCGGCTAAACTAAGCGGGCGCGAACAGGAATTGATTCACCGGTTTTGTTCTGAAAACCTGCATAACATCAACTGGTACACCAAACGCATTAAAAAAGAAACCATCAACCGCAATATTTTATTTGCAATTACCATTTTATTGCTGGTTGGCATTCCAACCCTGCTCTTTTTTACCTCCAATAATACAGACGATGTACCCCGTTCTATAACGGTGTTACTCTCTTCCATTCTGGCCATTCATAAGTTTATCAGTGACCTGATGGCCAGGCGGCGGCTGCGCAGTTTATTCAATGAAACAGCTGTTAATCTCAAACAAATTTTATATGCGCTTCACCAGGATTTTAATGACCGTGCCACCGTGGAATCAGGCAGCAGCATGGGCTACCTGGGAGGCTATCTGACAGTTGATTTTGTAGAAGCAATCAGTACTGCCACGTTTGCATCACGAAAAATTGTAGACGCTGAAACGCAGGCTTTCTTTGATATGGAAGCAAGCCCGTCATACGACATTGCCGGGTTATTGCGCAGCGGATCAGACATGGCTAAAAGTATTCTGGAAGGATACCGCGGCAAATTAAAAGTACCTGAAACGGTCACCGGCGGTGAATGCCGGGCAGGCTCTTATTCTGAAAATATCAGCCGGGTAAAAGAACACATGAAAACATTACGGGCATTGGGTGACGAGGAAGAGAAGCTGGTTACCCAAATTAATAGTATAACAGCAGCTGATAAAGAACATCCCGGTGTTGAAATGGAAAAATCAGCCGGTACCAATCTCAGTGAGCTGCAGGAAAAACTGAAACTGGTGCGTCAGAAAATAAGCGCTGCTGAAAATGAAATGACAAAATTTCGGGAGTAATTACCTCAACATGTCCGGCGCATTAATGACGGTGGAACATTACGATTGGGGTGTTGGGATATTTGAATCATTCCGAAACATTAGATTTGGAAACCTCCCGATACGTATACGAATGAAAAATATGACGGCGTGCAAAACGGGGTAAGGTGGCGGCACTGCCCATTTTATTAAAGATGCTTTTCGGAACTCCAAAATATTCATACACCGCACCGTTCTGGAAAATGATTTTCAAAACCTGGTTTTTATAATCGTAATCTTCAATGGGTGCTGCTGATGTAAGCTGCGTATATTCTGCTGCATTGGCAGCATGCGTCTCCGGCGAAATACTTACCAGAAAATGGTATGCCTCAATAATACTTTTACTCACCGCTTCAGCTTCTGCAAGTTTTTCATCGCTCTCCCGGAATTTATCCGGATGCCATTCTTTCATCAGGTTACGATACGTGGTTTTTAATTCACTCAACTGAACGGATGATGTGGCGTTGAATATTTTTCTGGATGCAGCAATGCGTTTCATAAAAGCAGATCCGCACTTTTTGCGGGGTGCAAAGATAGGGATAAAACCGGAATGAGCTTTCTTCAGACCTGGTCAGAACGTTATCCTATTCTTTAATTTCTTTGAATATAATATGCGTAAACAAGATTGATGTCAACCAGAATTCATTTTCGCTTACCCGTGTTTACAACGTAATATCCGGATGCCAGACTTTTACGCAATAAGGCGCATTGAAAATAAAGAATCCCGCAGCAAGGCGTTTTCAGAAGGTGTCCGTTCTGAATGTATCACCTTCTGAATCCGACGCTTTTCTAACTCGATACCAACCAATTACCATTTAATCGCGTTTAGCTACACATGAGTCATTCATTGCCGGGATCAGGAGAAAGCGTAAGGCTAACGGATGATTTAAATGTACCTTGAAATTCACTACTTAATCTCAAAACTGATTCGTTATGAAAAAAAAGCAATTCTTGTTGTTAATGCCCTTCCTGTTGCTTGGGCAATTATGCTTCATCTCCTGTAAAAAAGATCCCCCGGTTGACCCCAATAATGGCCAACCCAATGAGGTGGCGATTGGCACCCTGGATCTGGGGACCAATGTGACTGCTGATTTTCAGGGCAGGGTTGTGGATGAAATGAACAATCCCATTGCCAATGTTACAATCACAGCGGGAAACAAAACTGCGCAGACCGATGCAAACGGAATGTTTGTGATTATAGATGCAACAGTAAAAGAAAAACTCGCCTATGTTGAGGCTGAAAAGCCAGGTTATTTTTCAGGATCAAGATCGGTTATTCCAACACAAGATGCATCTAATTTTATCCGCATTCAATTACTTACCCTGACTATCGCCGAAACAATTTCTTCAGAGACTGTAGCAACTGTAACCCTCAACGGTGGCGCTTCCATTGATTTTTATGGAGCCTACGTAGATGGAAATGGAAATGCATACCACGGAGAAGTAGCTGTTGCAGCAACCTATTTATCACCCTCATCAGCTGAAACGTGGGACCAGATGCCTGGTATGCTCTATGCCCAGAATGATGCCGGACAGGCGGGATCACTGGTAACTTACGGAATGATTGTGGTTGAACTTTTTGGTGAGGCCGGCCAGTCACTTAACCTTGCCCAGGGAACTACCGCAAAACTTCACTTGCCGGTTGATCCTGATCAGGCAGGCACTGCTCCGCCAACCATTCCACTTTGGTTTTTTGATGAAGTAGCGGGGTATTGGATTGAAGAAGGTTCTGCCACTTTAACAGACGGAGAATATGTTGGCGAGGTAGCTCATTTTACGTTTTGGAATTGCGACGTTTTTTATGAAAGCTGCATGTTGAATGGATCTGTTACAGATAACGCTGGTAATCCACTCGGAAATGCAACTATCGAAATTAACTCAGGAGGAATGAATTCAATCGGATTTACAAATTCTGACGGGTCATTCTATACCTACCTTGCCGCTAACCAAACCTCGACGTTTGACGTTTCATACGGCTGCGGAGCAACTCCCGTTTCCTATACTGTAGGGCCCTATGCAACCGGATCAGTCAACAGCCAGACATTTGTTGCAGGCATGGGCTCTTCTTATGCCAACATCACGGGTACCCTGGTGAATTGTGATAATCTTCCGGTTACAAACGGAGATATTTACCTGAGTGACGGGGTCAATTATGTTTACGAACAGATTACTGACGGAACCATTGATCTCATTGTCCCATATTGTGGTGGCACAACAACAGATATTTATTACTCCATTGTAGATTACGATCAGCCTTACTCCTACGTCAGCTCAGGTACAGTTGCATTCAGTTACCCGACTGTTGACCTGGGAACCATGATGATTTGCGATTCGATTTCAACACCGGGTACTGACTCATTATACAATTGTGATCCCCTTGAATATTTACAAATCATCGTCGATGGCGTTATGGTACAAAGTGATTCATGCGTGTATTTTTCATACGCTGACGGCGCCGTTCCGGAGGGATTTTTGATTTGGGGAACCTCTGACAACAGCCGTGGATTGTATTCTCAGAACGTCACCTCTACCGGCACGTTTGTCGGAACAACCATGGTACCAACTCCGGGTGAAGTGATTTTTTACACCAATTATGACATGGATACATCCTGTCCACTAAACTTCACAACAACCATTTCCAGCTTTGGAGGAATCGGAGGCTATGTCACCATGGAATTGAATGGAACCTACACGGACGTTTTTGGAACCTCTCACACGGTCTCAGTCCAGGTGTCGGCATACAATCCATAAAAAATCAGATCGTTGTTTAAATTAAAGTCCCGGTGCAGCTGAAAATGACACCGGGATTTTTTTTGCTTATTCAGATTGTCATTCTTTCATTAGTTCAGACGCTTGGATCTCAATTCATTCAACTGTATGAATGGTGTTTCGCGGACTATTTTTCTGGATGCAGCAAGGCGCAATAAAAGATATTATACCCACTGATCTGCCGGATATTTATTCAAAATCTTTAGTTTTGACAGTATGCGCTACAGATTAACTAAAAAAGGAGAAGCACAGATTGACGAAAACTCCCTGCTCTACAAAGCAATTCAGAAGTTTGAACGTTATGAACTTTATATTCTGCTGCTTCTGGTACTGCTGATTTTGGTATTTGCCGCCGGGCTGACTGGTGTTGAAATGCTTATCACCGGACTGCTGAGTACCATTTCTGTGTTTTATTTTTTCACCGCATTTTTGATCCTTCCGGATATGCCGGATAAGGAAAAAGTCATGTTTATGTTTAAACTGGCCGGTGTTGGTTCTGCAGTTGCAGTTGTTGGTCTTCAGTTCGCATTGTTAAGCTGGCCGGGTTCAAGACCAATGTTAATTGGTGGATCGTTGTCATTACTCGTTTGCTTTTTGTTTAGTCTTTTTACCAAAATCCAGGAGGAGAGCATTCAAAAGCGAATTCTGTTTATCCGGGTTCGTGCCTTGTTTCTGGCCATCGTATGCGCCGTTTATATTTTCACTCCCCGGGAAATTCTGATCGAAAACGGATTAAAAAAACTAAATCCAACGGAACAACTCCCGGCTCAAGAACCCGGCTCAAACCCAACTCCACATCCCTGAAAAAAAGGCAAGAGCGGCTTTGCCCCAGACGCATTTTTCAAGACGAATATCCTCACTCCCCAAACCGATACCCTACCGAAAATTCAAAACTCCGGTTCCTGATTTGGTAATCATCCGTTAAACCCCCATCAGATAAATTTGCAAGGCCGTAACTAAAGGATGCAGAAAATGAAATACCTGAGTGTTCTATACCCACAGTACCCAATACTCCATAATCCAGCAGCTGTATATCGTCATTATAACGCAGACTGCCTTCACCACTAAGTGGGGTTCCGGGGAAATGTTCGGCAGGAAAACTGAATTTATTTTCATACCACGACAACGATCGCGCAACAAGACTTAATCCACCATACGGACCCAGGGCGCTATAAAGTTTGAAGTCTCCCAAATTAAAAGTCAGCTTTGCCTGAAACGGAATTTCCAGGTTGAGGATATTCAGTTTATAATAATAGATTGCGTAAGACGGAGACGGTGTAAAAACATTAAATTCTTGCTGCCTTTCACCTTTTGCACCCTTTGTGGTAAAACCAATTCCGGTTATCAGCGAAAAATGATCTGACCGGGCAAATTCCAGCGTGCCTCCCACATTAAATCCGGGCACAAATTTACTCTCCTTCCACAAAATGCTATCACCTGTATTCACCCGGATGTGTGAATGGGTATAACCGGCTTTCAAACCAACTGTCTGCGCTGCTGCAGATAGCGTCAGAAATAACGCAAACAAGGCCATCAATTTCTTTTTCATAGCATCCTTTTCTGAATTGTGAATGTCCGGTGAATGGATAAAGTAACCTTCACGGATAAAATCCGGCTAAAACAAACCGGAGAAAAAAAACTTCGTTATTCTGCAAGAGTGAAGAAAAAAAAGGAGGTCTCTTTATTTTTTATAAACCGGTAACCCACTCATTTTCCCCAGCGTATCTGCCAGCTGCTCTCCCTCTTTACTAAACGCCCACACATAAAGTGACGTGATTGCATGATCTTTCCGGATTGCATTGATCTGCTGCAAACACAATTTTTTGGTTTCACCTTTGCTCCGTTTTTCAGGCAAAGTGGAGACAGAACATAAGTAAATGCAATCGTATTTTTCACCAGGACGCGTTTGTTCCAGAAGTTGGTTTTCAGCAATTTCACCGGCGAGGAATTTTTGCATGACAGCCGCCGTAGTGGGAATCATGAGCGACCAGATCAGCGGACCGTTTTCGTCCGCTACCTCACCCATTGTTGCCGGGTGAATGGCAGCCAGTTTTTGCATGACCGTTTCGTCTACCTGCAGCTGATCCGGGTCGTTGCGCATGTCAAAGACTTCGTCAATGATAGCGAACATGCGGTAATGGTTGGCGAGAAAATCCATGGATCAAAAGTATGGAAAATAGTGAGCCCCTGTATTTTTGATTCAGGCGGCAATTGGTGTTGATGTGCCTGGATTTTTTTATAACAGGAGTTACTTTTTCTTGTTTTGAAACAGGAAAAAGTAACTCAACCAAACGGTTTTTTTTGCTCTTTTGCAGCAGTAATCAATTTGAACCGGTTGGCCCAAACGTGAGATTAACCGCTGTAAAATCAGGAGCACACCAGGTTTGAAACGGTTCGCCCAGGGCGGCCTGATAGGTAACACACAATACTTTTTGAATGCCTGGTGCAATGTCTACATCACAATACCGTGTGAGAAAGGAAGCAGATCCAACTGTGAAGGCGCCATTCTGATCTGATTCCTTTAATGCAAGCTGCATTTTTTCAGTCAGATCAACAAAAATCTCAGAGGTGCCATAAGTTGCCTGAGTGATTGTAATAGCAGCATTTGGATCAGAGGCATAAATTTTCCAGGAGGCGCCATCTGCACCGGATTTTGTAATCAGGGTTGCATCAGGTGCACTGCTGTATGAATAAGTCATCGAAAAATAACGGGTCTTGGCAGGCAGACCGCTAAGTCCGAAGATTTGTGGACTGATTGTGAAAATTGTCGTTTTTTGAGGGCTCCCAAACAGGCTTGTTACAGCAGCTGTAACGTCCATTGCTTTTTCATCGGCAGCACCATACCAGGCACTTTTAATGTAAATACTCATGTTGAATTTTGGTTTTAAGTTTAAAATTGGAATTTTTTACTGAGGCAATAATACACTTTTTCAGTGTAAGCAGGTTCTGCTGCAACGTAACAATTTTACGCCATTAATCTCGTTTGTTTTTCAATATGCCAACCTACACCGGCTGTTTGGTTTTTTTTTCTATTTTTAGACCGCCAAACCATTTTGTTGTGACTAAAAATCTAACTGCTCAGGAAAAAGCAGAAAAGAAAAAGGCCCGGAAAGCCGGCATCATAGCTATTTGCTGCGTGGTGGTTATGGCGCCTGTCATCTGGTTTGCCATGGAATATTTCGCTGAAGAATCAATGATAGATTACCGCACAACAGAAATAAACGGGGATACGCTTTCTGTTATTCTTTCTGAGAAAACAAATTCGCCAGATCGCAACCGGGGAGGCGCAAATGATCATCACGACATTGAAACAAGAGACCGTCATTACGGCTATTTTTTAGAATTGTACGATAGTGCAGCAAACAAATCACTCGATAAAATTGAATTTGATTCGCCGGTTTGGAATATTCAGCAAACGCCTGAGTTACGCATTTTCCCAAACGGTGTGATCTGGATTGTTTCCACAAGCCAGGACCTGGTCAATGATGAACCCGGTTTCATACTGAAATTTGAAATTCAGAACAACAAAATTATTCAGACTGATTTTACACTTGACGAAAAATACCGCATCCGCGATATGAAAGACAATTGGGTTATTATCACCAATGGAAATACCTCTGATGGAATTAATTACGATCCGGTTTTCGGATGCACCTATTTCGATCTTGAGACAGAAAAAATTGTTGTGATGGAGCCGTATGGCAGTGAGAGCGATGAGCCGTAAACGGGGATGATTATTTGCCTTAGCGTTTCTTTACCCGCTGATGAAGGAGCGCAGCGTAATATCCCTTTCAAAGAGAATTGATCAATGCATCACACCCGTGTTTATTAATAAATCATCCTGCGGCACGTTGTCTTCACAAAACCGCTTTGGCAGAGCAAGGAGCAGCGGAGAATGAAACCCAACAAAAACCAGAAGAAACACTATTCTTTTAATTCCTTTATTCCCATATTATACAACATGAATGCAATCATGTCTGCATTTTCCTCAATGGTCATGGAAACCGGTTTGCCGGCACCGTGTCCGGCATTTACTTCAATGCGGATAATTACCGGGTTGTTACCTTTTTGTTTGTCTTGCAGTTCTGCTGCAAATTTGAAGGAGTGTGCCGGCACAACACGGTCATCATGATCTCCGGTTGTTACCATCGTTGCGGGATACGCTACACCTTCTTTCACATTGTGTACCGGTGAATAGGCTTTTAAGTATTCAAACATTTCTTTGGAATCGTCAGCGGTTCCGTAATCATACGCCCAACCCGCGCCGGCTGTAAAGGTATGATACCGCAGCATGTCCAATACACCAACCGCCGGCAAAGCCACACGCATCAGATCAGGACGTTGGGTCATCACCGCACCAACCAGCAAACCACCGTTTGATCCGCCTGAAACAGCCAGGTAATCAGACGACGTATATTTTTCAGCAATCAGGTATTCAGCCGCTGCAATAAAATCATCAAATACATTTTGTTTTTTCAATTGCGTTCCGGCATCGTGCCAGGCTTTACCGTACTCTCCTCCTCCACGGATATTAGGTACCGCATACACGCCCCCCTGCTCTAACCACAAAGCCCGCGAGATGCTGAACGACGGCGTTAAGCTGACATTGAATCCACCATAACCATACAACCAGGTTGGATTTTTTCCATCCATTTTTAATCCCTTTTTATGGGTGATGATCATTGGAACTTTGGTGCCGTCTTTTGACGTATAAAACACTTGTTTCGATTCATAATCATCACTGTTAAAATCCACTTTTGGTTTTTGATACACGGTTGATTTTCCGTCAGCCGGATTGTAACTGTAAATAGTTCCCGGTGAAATGTAATTGGTAAACGCATAATACAAAACCGTCTCTTCTTTTTTGCCGGAAATTTCAGTTGCCGTTCCAATACCCGGCAATTCTACTTCACGAATCAGTTTACCTGAATAATCATATTGTTTCACCACTGAAATGGCATCTTCCATGTAGTTGGCATAAAATGATCCGCCACCCACTGAAGGGGTTAAAACATGTTCTGTTTCCGGAATAAAGTCAACCCATGCTGAAGGGGCCGGATTGGCAGCATCAGTTGTCACCACACGCATGTTGGGCGCATTCAGGTTTGTTACAATAAACAATTTGGTGCCTTCATTTTCAATCACGTACTGATCGCTGTCAAAATTAGTCACTATTGGTTTGATCGGATTTTTTGGGTTGCTGAGATCTTTAATATAAAGCTCATTTCCCGATGTTGAATTGGCGGCAGATATATACAGGTACTTGTTGTCTTCTGAAACGTAGCCTGAAACATACCTTCTTTTTTGCGAACCTCCGAAAATAAGTTCGTCTGACTTTTGCGGTGTGCCTAACTTATGATAGTAGAGTTTGTGCTGATCGGTTTTGGCAGACAATTCGCTGCCGGTTGGTTTGTCATAACTGGAGTAGAAAAAACCTTCGTTTCCTTTCCAGGATATGCCTGAAAATTTTACATCCTGCAAGGTATCTTCCAGTTGTGTTTTGGTTTTGGCATCCATGATAATAACCTTGCGCCAGTCACTGCCTCCTTCTGAAACGGAATAGGCCACCAGGCTTCCGTCTTCTGAAAAATCAATTCCGCCCAGCGAAGTGGTACCATCTGCTGAAAAGGTATTGGGATCTAAAAACAGTTCGTCTTTTCCACTCGCATCTTTGCGATACAAAACAGACTGATTCTGCAAGCCGTCGTTTTTATAGTAATAGGAATAATCACCTTCTTTAAACGGGGCTGAAATGCGTTCATAATTCCATTTTTTGGTAAGCCGGTCAATGAGTTCCTGCCGGTACGGAATTTTTTTCAGGTACCCGAAACTGGTTTCATTCTGCGCTTTTACCCAGGCTTCTGTTTCGGCTGACGTATCATTTTCAAGCCAGCGATAGGGGTCTGCAACATCAACCCCAAAATAGGTATCTACAGTGTCTACTTTTTTTGTTTCGGGATAGGTTAAAGGTTCCTGATTCATGGTTTGTTCTGATTCATTGGTGCTGCCGCCGCAAGCTGAAAGCCCTGCTGCTGCAATTATAAAATACGATGGGGTTTTCATACCGGTTAGTGAAATGGGTTCTATTCAAAGATAGGCAAATCTGTTTTTGCAAATTAATGAAGTGGATAAGAGGAATCACCGGCGGACTGATGGATTAAACGACTTCAACAGCGGTTGCCGGAAAGGGATGAATGGGTACGGCTAATTGTCTTTCTCAAAATAGGTACAGACAATGCCTGCATCACACAATTCCAGCGAGCCAAGCCGGCCCTTGTACACAACAATGGAAAAGGTTGTGTTTTCAGTCATCACCAGCGGAAACTGCATGGTGTGATTAGACGCTATGGAACTGTATACCTGTGGGCCGTATTGGTTTTTAGAAATGTCTGTCAGCGTTACATTATTGATTGATTTCAGAAACACGTGAATTTCTTTCCCCACCATATTACCCAAACTGTCTTTGGCCAGGTCAACCATGTAATCACCTATAAATTGGTTGATCACCCAATGCTTGCCTGCCGGAATGGTCCATGAGGCACGGGTATTATTCATGGTTATTTTTTTTGCCGTGCCGGATTTGTTGTAATTACGCAGCATCACCAGCTCTGAATTTTTCTGGCGGATTTTTCCGTTCAGGGTTTCTACTTCAGTCACACCCTTGGCAATATCTTCTTTCAGAATCATGATGCTTCGGTCACGATTCTCAATAATGTTGGCCTGGTTGTCTACAATGGCTTTCAGGCTGTCAATACTTTTGGTTTGCCGGTCTATCTGCATCTGCATTTCAGTTTTTGTCTGGGCGAAAGAAACACCGCCCAAAAACGCAAAAGCCAAGATTAAAATGAACTGCCTCATGGTTGTAAAATTACGGTTGAACATCATTGGTTACTTCATAATACGACATGTAGCCCGTGCCGTCAAACATGGAACATTTGCCCGGGTCACCTTTGAGGATAACCAGGCTGAAAGTAGTTTTTTCAGGCAATACAATCGGATACGAAATGGTTGCCGCGGTGTTGTCTGACTGAAAAACCTGCGGACCAAAACGCATGCCTTCAAAATCTGTTTTGATGTCACCGTTCAGTGTTTTGATAAAAATACGAACCGGTACCGGGCTGGTTGTTCCGTCAACATTGGTTTTTATTTCCGCCGTAAAACTTGAAAAAATCTGGTTGATGACCCAGGTTTTACCAGCTGGCACTTCAAAGCTTGCACTGAAATTATTGAACTGCACAAACTGGGGTGTCTTTTGCTGAGATATTGTACTCGTCAACAACAACACTACCGCAAACGCAATAGCAGAAAACAGTAACCGGTATTTCATAAACTCCTTTTTAATTCTTCAAAAATACGGCAGATGATGGCTGATTCCATTGGGCCCACCGCTAAGTTATGAGGAATGAAATGTGGATGAACGAGGGGATGAGGGATGGGGGAAAAATCCGTTTATGCTTTGCGCACGTAGGCCAGCCAGTACACACCAGCTACCAGTACCGTTCCGCCAACCAGGTTTCCGGCAGTAGATGCAGCCAGGTTTTGCATGCTGCCGCTGATTGAGAGGGAGTGTTCCGGATTTGTCAAAAATCCGTACGGCAGAAAAAACCAGTTGGCAATGGAATGTTCAAAACCCATGGTCACAAAAGCCGTAATGGGAAAAATTACCGCCAGTATTTTATCGGTCACACTGTGTCCGCCCATAACCAGCCATACTGCAATACACACCAGCGCATTGCATAAAATACCCCGCGCAAAAGCCTGTAAAAAGGTCAGTGAAACTTTGGCCTCTGCAATACCAACCGCGGTTTTGCCAATAGCACCGTCATTCAACTTATCAATACCTGCATACCAGACTAAACCAACCGTAATTAAACACCCAATCACATTGCCGACATATGACAGCAACCAATTGCGCAGCAAATCACGCATGGTAATTTTACGGTCGGCCCAGGCCATGGCAACCAGGTTATTGCCGGTAAAAAGTTCCGCGCCGGCTATAACTACCAGTATCAAACCCAGGCTGAATGCAATACCACCAATCAGCCGTGTCATTCCAAAACTCAGTGTAGATTCTGATGTAACCACAATAAAAAACAAAGACCCCATGGAAATAAATGCGCCAGCCAGCAGGGCCAGCAGCAATAATCGCAGGGTACTGAGCCGTGCTTTGGTTACGCCCATTTTTTCGATCCGCTCAGCAATTTCTGCCGGGGTAAACGCGTCATCTGAATTCAGGGGTTGATTAGCCACAATCTCTCTTTTACTTTCTTCTACGCAAGTGGTGCGGAAACGATACATTTTATTTTACACTAAACAAACCGAAACGATTCATGAATGCGCCACAAACGCACTCATTTCAGAATGTTTTTACCCATAACTAACCATTCATTGTGAACAAGTTGATGCTTCAAAAAAGCGGAGGCTGCTTCAATATTTCCTACCTTCCTCCTGAGTTGAGGGCCAAATGCGGCGCCGGGAATCAAAAATTTCTAAATTCCGCCTATGCAAAATCAATCAAAAATTGAGCGTCCCTATGGCATTGATGTTATTTGCCCGATAGGCACCGGATTGCGGATCACGCTGCAAAACTATACCAAAGAAGAAAGTGAGGCGTTTATGCAAAAACTGCATTCAGACCGACAGCGGTTTCACATTCTTGTACTGATTGAAATGGCCCTGCGTGATTACATCATCTACCCTTCAGATAAGGTAGAAGAAATTACAGAAGGACGCTGGTTTGGTGTGAACTGACAGCTGCGTTTTTTTCTGAAAATTTTTGCCCGTCTATTCTACCGGAAACAATTTTTCATCAGCTGCATGTCCGGTAAGTTCATCCAGCACCTGCTCTACCTGGGCAACGCTTAGTTGTTTGTACAAAATCTTTTTATCCTTGTCCAGAATAAAAATTTTAGGCGTTGAGTACACATCGTATTCATTCGGATAATCCAGGCTTTGCGGCGTGGTGTATTGCATCAGCGGCGCAGGATCTTTCATGGCCTGGTTGTAAATGGTTTTGGTTAATCCCACATTGATAAACGTAAGGTTGTTATCCCGGATATAACGTTTCCAATCTTCAAAATCAGAACCCGTTGCATGTGCAACCGCATAAACGGCAATATTGCGTGATTTTAATTTTTGATCATACAGGGTTTGCAGTTTTGGTGTTTCTTCAATGCAATGGCTGCAGTTGGGATCCCAAAAATATACCACCGTATAATCTGCCTGAATGTCATACAAACTTATCCAGTTGGTTTCCGTTGAGTCAGTCAGAATAAGCGGTATGGCACTGTTCCCGATCAGTACTTTGTCAATCCGGTTAACCCGATCACAGACCTGCACCAGGTTTTCAGGGGTTACCCACCAGGCCTTGGTATTCGGCGGGCAATAATAATTCCGGCCCAGGTACCAGAGTATCCGGTCCATATTCATCACCGGTACGTTTTGATATTTTTGGGCAATATAACCAAGCGAGTACTGAAATACATAATTGGTGCGGTCTTTCTGATCCATTTGCTCCAGCAGCAGTACTGAGTATTTAATGATGGTATCGGGAATCTGCACCAGTCCGTTATTTGAAAAATAAGCACTCAGCCGGTTGTGAAAAACAGGAGTGTAAACAATACCCGGATTTTTAAGATCAATGCCATCCCAATAATGGCTGATGTAATAATTGTAGACATAATTGGAATCGGTAATAACTCCCTTTTTATCACGCGGCGCCTCAGGTAAATCCACATCCATGGTCAGGCGGATAAACTGTGACACAAACAGCGAATCATTTTCAACTGCCAGTTTTTTGCGGATCGCATTCAGCTTTTTGGTCTGAGCCCTGATCTTTTTGGTTATTGCAGCTTCTTTTTTGGGATTGCCGGCAGCAGCTTTGTACTTTTCATTTAATGCATTTGTTTTTTGCACGTAGTCACCCAGGCAGGCCACGTATTCAAAAAAAACTTTGTTATTCTGCGACTCCTGCACTGAAATGGAACCAATATGGTCACTCGTATCTGAAACCGTCATAACCACCGGTTCATTTTCATGAATCACTTCAAAATACCGGGTACCTGGTAATACAACGGCAAACAAACCAACCGGATGTTTGTCTCCATTAAACACCACTACCCCGTTTTCAAGGCGTGCTGTATCGCAATAATACAGTTCAGATCCATAATACCGGGCCAGGTAAATAGTCGTGTCTGGCATTTGCGGAATCCGGAATTCCATGCGTTGCGCCTTAGCAGGATTAGCCAAAAAGCCGGCCGTGAACAGAACAAAAAGAAGCAATCTACAATTCATAAACCAGGGTTTTGGTAAAGACGCAGCAAAAAAAAGTGTGTCGTAACTTTAACAGATATTTAACGAATAAGTCGTACATTCTACTGAAAATAAGCCATTCGGCGTATTTTGTGTTTTAGGGTCATTCAGATTATTGACAATAAATTTCATCATAATTTTTGTTTTTTATCAGAAGTCCTTATATTTGTAGCCCGTTTTAGCCTAATCTGGTAACGATCAGATGCTAAAACCAGAATGAATCATTAGATTTCCGATATGCTGAAGGTTTGAGTACCATGTGCTCCATCGCTGAATCAAAGTTAGATTTGGCGCGAATGGACGATGTGCTCCTTCGCTGAAGCTACGGAGTACGATGCGAGAATAGCTCAGTTGGTAGAGCGCGACCTTGCCAAGGTCGAGGTCGCGGGTTCGAGCCCCGTTTCCCGCTCAAAAAAATGGATGAGTTCAACACTTGTCCATTTTTTATTTATTGAAGTTGCATGTTTGATCTACCACATGTGATTTTTTAAAAATTTGCCCTCCTTCGCTAACCGCGTGCCGACTAAAGCGGTGGCGCAAGCTACGGAGGACAATGCCCGGGTGGTGGAATTGGTAGACACGCAGGACTTAAAATCCTGTGGCTTCACGGCTGTACGGGTTCAAGTCCCGTCTCGGGTACAAAAATCAGAGCGAGAAACAAAGCGAGAGCGACGTTTCGAGTTCTGATTTTTTCTTCGCTCTCATTTTGTTTCTCACTCTGAGAACCGGAGGAAGAAGTGAAAACCGTATTTCTTAGGTAACTCCTTTACCAAAAACGAACAATTTAAATTTTGATTTGAAAACCAGAACAAAGCGAGAGCGACGTTTCGAGTTCTGATTTTTTCTTCGCTCTCATTTTGTTTCTCACTCTGAGAACTACGTGTGGGCGTAAAACGCAATTTATCAGGCAGAATCCTGCCAAAAACGAACAGTATTAACTTTTTAATTAATTTATTATGTTCGATTTCCAAAAATTGGAGGTTTACAAAAAATCTAAACTTTTCCATTCTTCCTGCAAAAAGCTGATTCGGGAAAACAACTTTGACAATTTTGTGAAAGACCAGTTAGGCCGGGCATCTTTTAGCATTCCATTAAATATTGCTGAAGGCTCGGGCAAATTCTCAAAAGCAGATCGCAGGAATTATTTTACCATTGCACGGGCATCCGTTTTTGAATGTATTGCTGTCCTTGACATTTTATGTGATGAAGGAAAATTAACCCAAACGGAATTCGAAAATTCTGGAAAGAATGCAGATGAATTGTCGAGGATTCTTTATGCAATGATTAGAAATCTGAGTTAAGGTTCAGGTCCCGAAACTTTTTGGTTCAATAAACTAAGGTTTGACCCAAACTTATCTGAGTTTTACAATCTCCAACCGTTTTTATTCGATAATATTTGTAACCAAAGCTAAAGCCGGAAATGAAAAACTCCGAATCAAAAAAAGAAAAAAACAGAATCTATCTAGACGCATTACTATGCGAAATTTATTTAATTCGCACATAATAAATTGAAAATCAATCATTTAATTTTGTTAGTGTAAAAAATACACAAATAAATTTGGAAGAACTTATTTTATTTCTAATCTTTGTGTCATTATTACACTAAGATGAACCAAAACAAAAAATACGCATACAAATTTCAACGACCTGCACTTGCAACCGACTGTGTGATTTTTGGGTTTGACGGAGGGACACTGAAGCTTCTTCTTATCAAGCGGGACAATGAACCTTTTAAAAACAAATGGGCGTTACCGGGCGGATTTGTATTTATAGATGAAACAACTGAACAATGTGCCAAGCGCATTTTGCTTGAAAAGGCCGGACTCAAAAATGTATTTATTGAACAGCTTTATACCTTTAGTTCACTAAAAAGAGATCCGCGTGAACGAATCGTTTCAGTAGCTTATTTTGCGCTTGTCAATAAATTCCAGTTTGAATTGATCGCCGGGCGAGATACAATTAAAGCTGAATGGTTCGAACTGTCCGATTTACCCAAACTAGGCTTTGATCACGCTGAAATAGTAGCTATGGCAATTCAGCGTCTAAAGGGAAAGGTCAAATATCAGCCGATTGGATTTGAGTTATTATCTGAAAAATTTACGCTAACTCAACTTCAGGTAGTCTATGAATCCATACTTGGATCATCCATTGATAAAAGAAATTTCAGAAAAAAAATATTGGGGACCGGATTGCTGCTTCAGTTGGATGAGAAAGAAAAAAATGTCGCACACAAGGCTGCCCACTACTTTAAGTTTGATAAAAAAGCTTACGCGGAATTAACCCGAAATGGGTTTCACTTTGAAATATAGAACTGAACAATATGACTGAAATAGATCTCTTTGCCTCAAACGACCTGGTGGAACTAAAAAAATTCGCGGGCGGTGAATGCCATTTAAAATTTCTTACTCCATTTATCGTTACCGATAAAATCAAGATCAATACCCGGCTTAATTCATCAGACGATTTAATGAACCTATGCCTGGCGGTTGACGCGTTGCGAAATATGGGAGTGAATTATATCGAAGCATTTATTCCCTACATTCCTTATGCCAGGCAAGACCGGGTAATGGTTCCTGGTGAACCTCTTTCTATCAAAGTTTTTGCAAAACTGATCAATAGTCTTTCGCTGAACAAGGTAACTGTATTTGATGCGCATAGCGATGTCTCAGTGGCATTGATTGACAACTGCAGAAACATTGCGAATTACGAAATGGTAAAACATTTCCTTCAGATTTTGAAACTGAAAGATTACACCTTGGTATCACCTGATTTGGGAGCATACAAAAAAATAGACAAGCTGGCTGCACAAATTGGGTACAAAGGCAATATTGCAACAGGTCTCAAAATTCGCGATCTCTCGACTGGACAGATAATCAAAAGTGACGTAAACACCGGTGATCTGAAAAACAGACCTTGCATTGTAATAGATGACATCTGTGATGGAGGAAGAACATTTATCGAACTTGCCGCGGCGTTGAAGGAAAAAAATGCCGGCGATCTGTACTTCATTGCTTCTCATGGAATATTCAGTCACAACGCGTTGGAACGTTTAAAAGAATCTGGCTATAAAAACGTATGCAGCTCAAATTCTATTTCTGACATAGAAGAAACTGAATTTTACAAACCCTACAAACTCTTTTAGTATGAATTACTCAATAGATTGGTTAAAACAACAGACAAATCTGGAGTTCCTGTTCTTCTGGGGACATCAGCCTTCAAGAGATGGATCAATTATCAAAACCTGTATGAGCCAGTGGTGGCCATCTGCTTTCAATGACGGTGAAAATAACTATCTAACCGCTGAACATTATATGATGGCCCAAAAAGCAAAGCTCTTCGGTGACGAAGAAATTTTCAGCCGCATATTAACTAAAAGTTCTCCAAAAGATGTCAAAGATCTGGGAAGACAAATTAGAAATTTTGATGCTAAAAAATGGGATGCGAACAAATATGCAATTGTAAAAAGAGGGAATTATTTGAAATTTTCTCAAGACGAACAGTTGCTAAATTTTTTGAAGCAGACTAAAAATAAAATACTCGTTGAAGCAAGCCCGGTTGATCCAGTATGGGGAATTGGACTGGCTGAAGATGATCCGAAAAGTCTGAATCCATTAGAATGGCAAGGATTAAACTTATTGGGTTTTGCATTGATGGAAGTGAGGGATGAGTTAAACAAATAAATTCAATAGAAATTATGACCATTGACAATAAAAGAATAAATGAAAGATATTAAAGAAATAAGTAAGTTTTTGAGTCTTGTACTCCGGCATCAGCCTGAAAAAATAGGCATTACAATGGATGCCAACGGTTGGGTTAATGTGGATGAACTGATTCAGAAATGCGCTCGAAGAAAGCAGTTTTTCGATTTTGAAAAACTGGAAGAAGTTGTGGCTACAAATGATAAGCAGCGTTTTGCATTTAATGAGGATTATACCAAAATCAGGGCAAATCAGGGACACAGTGTTAAAATAGATTTGCTGCTTCAACCAACAGAACCATTGGAATACCTCTATCATGGAACGGTTGATAAATTCATGGCCGCAATCAAAGTGGAAGGTTTGCAGAAAATGAGTCGCACCCATGTCCACTTGAGCAAAGACCTGGAAACAGCTATTAAAGTAGGCAGTCGTCGCGGTAAACCAATTATTCTGACAATTCGCGCTGGTGAAATGCACCGCAACGGTCACCTGTTCTATTTATCCGGAAATGGAGTTTGGTTGTGCGATAACGTTCCGGCACAGTATATAGAATTCAAGTCATGAACTTAAGGCAAATAGATACGAACATTTTTACGATTGAGAATTTTCTCAGCCACTCTACCTGTGAAGAGTACATACTTTATAGCGAGCAAAGAGGTTTTGAAGAGGCGAAAGTTTCGATTGACGGTGAACAACGCATGATGAAAAGTATACGAAATAATTCGCGCATACTGTTTACAGATTCCGGATTAGCTGATAAGCTTTGGAATACGGTAAACCCATTTGTTGTCAAAAAATACGGTAATTCGGTCGCTGTTGGACTGAATGAAATGTTCCGGTTTTATAAATATGAACCCGGTCAACGCTTTAAACGGCACCGTGACGGCAACTATATCCGGAATGAACGGGAGGCCAGCTTCTTTACATTGATGATTTATCTGAATAGCAATTTTAAGGGCGGTTCAACACGATTCGAAAATGCAGCTATCAAGCCTGAAACAGGTATGGCGCTGATTTTTGAGCATAGCCTTATGCATGAAGGTACTCCAGTTGAAGAAGGGGTGAAATACGTACTAAGAACAGATATTATGTATAGAATGCCGTTATGAAAAGAACATTGGTAATAGGAGATATTCATGGAGGATACAAGGCGCTTGTACAATTATTGGAACGTTGCGTCGTAGCGGAAAATGACACTTTAATTTTCCTCGGAGACTATGTTGATGGCTGGAGCGAGTCAGCAAAAGTAATTGACTATTTAATGGAGCTGGATAAAAAGTACGCGTGCATTTTCATCAAAGGAAATCACGACCAGTGGTGTGAAGATTGGCTTCGAAACAACAGGGTTGATTCAACCTGGTATTTTCACGGTGGGCAGTCTACCATAAATAGCTACAAACAATATTCGCCGGAAAACCAGTTGCAACATCTTACATTCATAGAGCGGATGAGAAGTTATTATATAGATGAGCATAAAAATCTGTTTATTCACGCGGGCTTTTCATCCATGCACGGACCTGCTCATGAAACTTACGAATCTAATTATAGCTGGGACAGAACACTATGGGAGATGGCACTTTGCCTGGATAAAACCCTGGATAAAAATTCACCATTTTTTCCAAAAAGACTGAAACTCTTCAATGAAATTTTTATTGGTCATACACCAACAACCAATTATAACATTGATACGCCAATTAATGCCATGAATCTTTGGAATGTTGACACGGGCATGGCTTTTACCGGTAAATTAACTGCTCTTGACCTCGAAACAAAAGTGTTTTGGCAAAGTGACAAGGCCACGGATTTATATCCTGGGGAGAAGGGAAGAAATCCATAAGGTTATTTTACCATAAAAACAAAAAATTAAAAATGAAATTAGAAAGATATACTGAACAAGTAAAAAGACTTCCAAAGGAAGGAAAACAAATCATAGGGCAAATACAGGAAGGGAATATTATTGTATACCAGGCATTCAATCCGCTCATTGCAGAATATGCTGTTGAAAATCAAAAATTTGGCGGACCCAATTATAGCTTCAACCGGATGTCATGGATCAAACCTGGCTTTCTGTGGATGATGTACAGGGCTGGCTGGGCAAGTAAAGAGCATCAACAAAAAATACTGGCAATAACATTGCCATTGACGCATTTTAAAACCATTCTCAGCCAGGCAACCATTTCTTCTTACACGGATGAAATTTATGACACGCAGGAGACCTGGAAACAGGAGCTTGAAAAAACAGAAGTACGGCTGCAGTGGGATCCGGATCACGATCCAAAAGGTGTGAAACAAGTAAGAAAAGCAATTCAACTTGGAATGAAAGGTGAAATCCTTAAAAAATTCTGCACAGAGTGGATCGTCAAGATTGAAGACATCACACCGTTTGTAAAAAATGAATTTGAAAAAGTACAGGCAAACCGTTTAGATGATCTCCATATTCCCTATGAAGAATTGATACTGATTGAAGAACAAAAAATTAATCAAAGACTTGGAATACGTTAAAACTAAAAGCAAAAACTATGAGAATTAACCCGTTAATGCTGATCGACTTTTATAAAGCAGATCATCGCCGCCAATATCCTGAAGGAACTGAAATGGTTTACTCCAATTTCACACCACGTAAATCACGCCAGGCGGGAAATGAAAACCTGGTGTTTTTTGGTCTTCAGTATTTCGTGAAAGAATACCTTGTTAAACAATGGAACGAAGGCTTTTTTAACCGGCCTAAGACAGAAGTACTTTCTGAATACAAACGCAGAATGGACAATGCCCTTGGCAAAGACAGCATTCCCATAGAACATATTGGAGAACTGCATGATCTTGGCTATCTTCCATTGATCGTTAAAGGTTTGCCTGAAGGAACGATCGTATCACCCAAAATTCCTGTTGTTACTGTTTACAATACACAACCGAAATTTTTCTGGCTCACAAACTACCTCGAGTCACTGATGTCAGCTATTTTGTGGAAACCTTCAACAAGCGCTACCACCGCATTCCAGTATCGCAAAGTGTTTAACGCTTATGCACGGGAAACGGTAAGTGACAGTAACATAGATTTTGTTTTCTGGCAAGGTCATGATTTCAGTTTCCGGGGCATGAGCGGAATTGAAGATGCATGCATCAGTGCAGCCGGACATTTGCTCTCTTTTTATGGAACGGACACTGTGCCTGCTATCGATTTTCACGAAATATATTACGGCGGAAATTCTGACAAGGAACTCATTGGCGGAAGTGTCCCTGCAACGGAACACTCTGTTATGTGTATGGGAACCAAGGATAATGAGATTGGTACATTTGAACGGTTGATCAGTGAACTTTATCCTTCAGGAATTGTTTCGATTGTATCAGATACCTGGGATTTTTGGCAGGTGATTACTGAATATTTACCGGCATTAAAATCAAAAATTCTTGCCCGAAATGGTAAAGTAGTAATCCGGCCTGACAGCGGTGATCCGGTGAAAATCATTGTTGGAGACAAAGATGCTGAACCGGGTAGTCCTGAATATAAAGGAGCCATTGAATGCATGTGGGAAGTCTTTGGAGGAACAACAACTGACAAAGGATACAAACTCCTTGATGCCCACGTTGGTTTAATTTATGGAGACAGCATTACACTTCAACGTCAAACCGCAATTTTAGAAGGTCTTAAAGAAAAAGGCTTTGCTTCATTTAATGTGGTGCTTGGAATTGGTTCCTATACTTACGAATATGTTACACGCGATACGTACGGTTTTGCAATGAAAGCAACCTACGGGGAAGTAAGCGGCGAAGGCCGCAATATATTTAAGGATCCAAAAACAGATGACGGAACCAAAAAATCTGCAAAAGGACTACTTGCAGTACACGATGTAAGCGGTAACCTGAAACTAAAAGATGAATGCACCTGGGAAGAAGAACGACAAGGGCTTTTACAAACTGTCTTCGAAAACGGAAAAATTGTTAACGAACAATCCTTGTCAGAAATCAGAAGCAGAATAAATAAACAACTTGAAGTAGCAACCCTGGTCAATGAATAAAATTGAAGTCATACAAGCCGATATTACGCAGCTCAATGTTGACGCAATTGTCAATGCTGCTAACAAATCTTTAACAGGCGGTGGCGGTGTTGATGGTGCCATTCATAGGGCAGCAGGTATTGAATTGCTTGATGCATGCATAAATTTACGGGGTTGCGAAACCGGTCAGTCAAAAATCACCTCCGGATATCAGTTACCTGCTAAATTTATTATTCACACAGTCGGGCCTGTCTGGTATGGCGGCACAAAAAATGAAGAGGTACTTTTGAGATCGTGTTATTGGACAGCTTTGGAGTTGGCAATAGAGAACGAAATAAAGACCATTGCATTTCCGGCAATCAGTACCGGAGCGTATCGTTTTCCATTTGACAAAGCAGCAATGATTGCCTTTCAGACAGTCAATGAGTTTCTACAAAAGCATGACGCTATTCAAAAAGTATTCCTCGTATTTTACAGTAGCACTGACCTGGATAAATTCAAACGTGTCATTCAAAAACAAAATCCAATCTCATAAATGCAAACAGTAAAATTATATCGGCCGGTAGGTCAAATTGAATTTGACCTTATAAAAGCATCCGGCAATAAAAAATTCCCTCCCAGGCTTTCATGGCAGCCCATATTCTATCCGGTTCTGGACTATGAGTATGCCTGTTCTATCGCAAGAGATTGGAATACAAATGACGATGCAAACGGAAGCGTTGGATATGTTACCATGTTTGAAATTCCCATGGAGTATTTTAATTCATTTGAAGTGCAAAATGTAGGTGCACGAGATCATAATGAACTGTGGGTGCCTGCTGATGAATTAGAAAAATTCAATGAAATGATCATCGGCGAAATAACAGTTGTTGCTGCATTTTATGGAGATAACTATACAGGAGAAAAGTTACTAATCAAAAACTAAAAACTATGTTCGGAATAAATTACATCAAATTTGATTCAATGACACATGTCATTCATTTCAAAAATGGCCAGATCCAAAAGGAAGGTCGGGGGCTATCCTTTTTTTACTTTGCACCCACAAGTTCGATTGCTGCAATTCCAATGGGAAGTAACGATTTACCTTTCATCTTTAACGAAACAACCAGTGATTACCAGAGCATTTCCATTCAAGGACAGGTTACTTATAAAATTGGAAATCCAAAACAACTGGCTGAATTGCTTGACTTTACTGTAAACGCCAATGGTGTCAACAAAAAGAATGAAAGTGAAAAATTAAATCAGCGGATCATAAATGAAGCACAAACCTCTACTTCGTCATTCATTCACAAACTTGGTTTAAAAGAAGCAATACGCTCTGCAAAGCAAATTGAAGAAAAAATAACGGAAGGATTAAAATCTTCGCCTGCTTTAGCGATTTTGGGGATTGATATTTTAAGTATCAGTGTTTTGGCGATTAAAGCAAGCCCTGAAATGACGAGAGCCTTAGAGACAGAGACAAGAGAAAAGCTTCAACAGGATGCTGACCAGGCTATTTACGAACGCAGAAATTTTGCGGTGGAACAGGAGCGAAAAATTAAAGAAACAGAATTGAATACAGAGATTGCCATAGAAGAAAAGAAAAAGCAAATTGATGAGAAACGCATGGAGACTGAAATTCAACAAGCGGACAATGATCAAAAGCTTCGGGAGATGAAAGTGAAGGCTGATATTTCTGTTGAAAATCAGCGTAAACTCTTGATTGATCAGAAAACCGCTAACGACCGGAAAGAGGCAGAAACACAAGGATTTGTTGTAGAGACAACGTTAAAACCATATAAAGATATTGATTGGAAAACGCTGACGGCCTTAAATAATAACCCTGATCCAAGATTCAATATTGCCCTTGCTTTCCGTGAACTTGCTGAAAATGCAGATAAAATTGGTAATTTGAATATCAGTCCTGAATTGTTGGATTCGTTGTTGTCAGAAAAGAAATAATGGAATTTGAATACGCCATAATTGTCAAAAACAAAACCAGGCTCGAAACCCTGGTTGAGCGCTTCAATACTGCTAACCAGGCCCGGTTTTATATTGAACGCTCAGGAGGTAATTGGATGGATTATGAGATTGAACACAACAATTTTCATGAATCGCTAACAGCAGTTCAACGGCAACTTTCTACGGTTATCAAGAATAAATTAATTGACCGGAGTTTTTTGCCTTCTTTTCTTTTTAATAAAAAACAATTGGTCATTGTTATTGGCCAGGACGGGTTAGTTGCAAATACCGCAAAGTATGTGGACGAAATTCCAATGGTCGCAGTTAATCCTGACGTAGCCCGCTATGACGGGGTTCTTTTGCCGTTTAATCCGGAAAATTTTATCCATGGAGTAAAACAGGTCTTAAAAAACGAGTATCATTTTTCAATGGCGACGTTGGCCGAAGCCAAATTGAATGATGGTCAACGAATCCTGGCGTTCAACGAATTGTTTATTGGCGCGTCTTCACACGTTTCTGCGCGGTACAAAATCAATCACGGAAAAAAATCAGAGGAACATTCTTCGTCCGGTATTATTGTATCTACAAAATCCGGCTCATCGGGTTGGCTAAGTTCAATATTCAATATGACCTGCGGAATGAATCGTTTTCTAAAAGGAGGAACAGCTGATTCAAGTGATTTTTCAATAAATGATAATCAATTGATGTTTGTTGTGAGAGAACCCTTTCTAAGTAAAAAAACGCAATCGGGTATAGTGACCGGACTAATTGATTCAAAATCAACGCTAGAGATTGAATCTTTAATGCCGGTAAACGGTGTCATATTCTCAGATGGAATTGAAAGCGATTTTCTGAACTTCAATTCGGGTTCAATTGTTACTATTGGAACTGCTCAGGAAAAAGCTAAAATTGTTTTACCGCGCTGAGCGGGTTGCCAGAAAGCAAATGGATCACAATATAAAACCGCTAATTTTGACCATTACCAAATATTCTTTGCAGACAATATAAATGCACCGGTATCCATAGAATTACACAGTAAAATCCACTATTTTCAATCACATTTCCCCTGAACCTTTCTCACCGCTGGTTGTATTAAACAGCAAAACAGAATCATGTCCACGTTCCTTTTACTCCTGCTTTTTGCTGCAAATACGGTAAATACCCCGGCAGCGGATTTATGTCCTGAAAAAATGTTCCATATCTCCGGCACACTTTATTCCACTTCTGTTTACCAGGGTGGCATGTACCGGGGTGATGAAGACATGCCGCCTCAAATTCCGCTGGCTAATTTTACGCTATTGGCTGTCAGGTGGATTGATGAAAAAACAATTCCAGAGGTAGCAGCAACGTTTACATCTGATGCAAACGGAAATTTTAAAGTAGCACTGCCAGCCGGAAAATATGGATTTGTAACACAGGCTGAAAAAGAAAAACTCGCCCGCGGTCAGTGGCTGCCGCAGACAATTACTACCGATAACCTGGCCGAATCATACCATTGCTGGTGGGAACTTTCAACCAACGCACCAGTTGATCTGACCAATGATTCAGTAAATGGTATTACACTGATCAGGCATGAAAGTACCGTGTGCGGACTTTGTCCGTGAGGGCAAAAGATCTGTCAGGTTAATAAAAGCAGGTAGTTTTTTCATTGCTCAACTCTTGTTCACCCTGTATAATGGGAGTGACCCGAACTCTCAAAATTCTGATCCTAAGTCAGAGACGATGAAGCAGAAGTCTGTCGCTGCAAAAAATCCGAATTTATTTCCTAACTGAAACCGGCTGTGTAATAGTTCTTGATTTTTTTCGGGTATTGTTTTTACATTCAGATTAAGCTTCACCATAAAGTGTTCCACGGATTTCTACCAGAATTTCCTCAATACCGGAAATGTTTGGAAAGTCAGGCAGCTTAGATGTTTCATAACATGCATCAATGCGACTAATCTGTTCATTTGCCCGCTCCACCAGCTCTTCGTACGAAAAAAGCCCCGAACGTATTTTCAAAAGGTAATCACGATCAGGGCGACGAACAATTATTTTGCCTTCCCGTGCAATTTCTTCAGCCATATTCAAAAGTCTGAATGTATGCATCATGTTTTTTGCATCATAGTTCTTACCATGATCCAGGGTATTCTCGTAACGAATCTCATTTCGTTTTTCTACCCAATCCCAATACTCCTTATAGTCTTTACAATAGCTGGAATAGCCATCCTTGTTATAACTCAAAACGGCGAGTGGCTGTATTCCCTTTTCTACCGAACTAAGTGAAATATCATTTGCCTCTGTCCCGGAACAAATTCCTCTCAAAAAGCCCTCTTTCAACTGGCTCTTATGATAGACTGCGTAAACATCCCGCATGTGATTTATTTTTACAAGTCCACACTCCTGCTGATGGTAATTCATCATCTCAAGCCAACTTGCCAAAGGAATAGACCCCTGCCCATAAACCACCGAACAAAAATCCAAAACCGATTTTCGTTCTTTATCAATTGGATTTACAATTTTTTTGTTCAACCCTTTTGCCTTTTTAATTTGTGTTTGTGCGTATCCTGCAAATGCCTGCTTACAGAGTTTAGACAGGAATAATTCCGGTTTTAATAAATCCATTACCGGGTGACGGTAAATCACGCAATCAGAAGGTGTGTTCAGCAACTCCAGAATATTGGGATTGTTTTTTGCCAACAGGTCAACAAAGCGTTTGAGTTCATAATAGACCTCATCGTTTGTTGCATTGTTTACCTGGTCAACATAATTCAGTCCGTAATACTGCCTTTTCGGAAGCAGAAAAACACCTTTCAGATCAGTGTCTGACTGCGGAGTATCCAGCCCATAAGCCTTGCTCCCGCTGATACAATCCAGCAGGAGCAGTTTGTTGGTTCTCAGAAATGGAATATCCATGTTTTAATAACCTTTTACTATTTGTATAAATAATGCGTCCAAATCCACTTCTTTCTCTTTTCGCCCGCGCAACGATTCAAAAACTTCTGCAGCCCTGGTCAATTCAGTCAAAATAAATTCATTCAATGCCGTTTCAGCAAGGTGAATATAACTTTCTGTTTTGCCCGATTTTAAAACGACCAGTTCTTTTATACGTGCCTTCAGATTGGTATCAAAATCAAGTTCGTTGACCATTGTTTCAAAAACAATGGGAGGAACAGCGTCTTTTTCCACAATCCATTTACAGGCAAGGCTTGCACGAAGAGCATAAAAAAGTTTTTTTAACTTAATTTCTTCCTTTCCATCCACATCAGCAAATGTATTTTTAGCCATTCCCAGGTAATGATTCATTGCCGCAATGGGCGCAAAACATTTTTCTGAATATTCTTTCAAAAGAGCAGCAATTCCCTTTTCTTCCCGGTAAACCACCGGGGATTGAACACGTTCCAGCAAAGCACCGTTTGATTTCCACATCAGCTTCAGGCATTTTTTGATATCCCAGCCGGTTATATCAAGCTCACCATCTTCAGACATAAATTCAATAGTATCCTTTTTTTCATTCAAACTCAAATACCAATCCGGATCATGACGATAAATCATCCGTACATCATAATCACTGTCTGGTGAAGGAAATCCCCAGGCACGTGACCCTGTTTCACACGCATAAAGAATCTTTACACCAAAGGTATTTTCTATTTCACTGAGTTTATCTTGTATTCTCTTTTCCATTTTGTTCATTCTTAATCTGACAAGTATCCAAGATACCATTTTATCAAATAGCCTGATTTGTTTCATCTTCTTTTTTACATGTGTAAGAAAGAACAACAGCCCGGGAAAGAGCAACAAAATCTTCACTTGTTGTTGCTCCGGACTCTTGCAATAATCCGGCACTGATCTGTTCTTTTGAACAGATAAACACATCAAGAGACAGTTGCGTGCTTCAGTGAATACTGCAGTGCCCTGGTGGAAGTGACAGGATTCGAATGCCGACGCTAAACGGTCGGCATCCTGATTGCAGCTCTTTGCAGCACATCAGGACCTATAAGCTCCCTAAGGAGACCTGATCTACAGTCAGGCGAGCCACCAGTTGCTCAACACTTCCAATTATTGCACAATGAGTGGGCGAAGTGTCTAACCAACTAACTGATTATCTGTGCAAATACAAGTATTTAACAGCATTAAATAGCAAGAACGAACTACTTTGAAATTTTGATCCAAAATCGATCATTCTTTTGGTAAAAAATGGCAAATGATTATTATGGTTAAGCCGAATTTATCTCTTTTTTGCCTTCTTTTTACTTGCTTTTGCCTTGGAATTGAATTCCAAACATAACCCAACCCAATAGTCAAAAGCCTTTTTGGTCTTCATTCCTTCCTTGCTAATGAAAACATAACCCTTCATTGGCTTTCCCGTAAAATCCATTTGCCGACAACCGACTTTCTCAAGTACGATTTCATCCATCAGCGGATCGATCCGACACATCATCTCATCCTTCACAACGCCAATACACATTTTTCCATTTAGCATGAAGCAAACTCCACCAAACATATTTTTCTCCTCTACTTTTGAAAGATCTGAGAGTGATTCTCGTATTCTATCGACTAATTTTTCATCAAACGCCATGAATAAATTTATTTCTTTTCTGCAAATTGTTTCAGGCCTGTAAAGAATTTTTTTATCCCGATATCAGATTTTTTGCGAATCATCAATGCATCCATCAATTTACCTAAAGCACCAAACTTTACCGCATATTCCATTACTTGTTTCACTTTTGTCTGAGCTCCCACTTTTTCAAATGAATAGGTATGTTTTAATCCTTTTATCGGAAAAGAGCAATCTGTTAATTGATAGCTAAGTATTTCCTTGGGCTTAAATTCGGTAATTTTTTCTTCAAACCAATTTTTTCCATCTAACATCTCAACTTTGCGCTTCGCACCAATTCCTGTTTTCTCAATCGAAATCAAGGTTGATTTTTTTACTGTCGGATCATACTGATCCAACAAACCAGGAGTCACCAAAATCTCCCAAATCTTTTCAATGTCGGCATTGATCGTAATTTCGTTTAATATTTTTCCCATTCCTGATTACTTTTCTGCCAAGGTTTTTATGTTGGAAAGAATTTTACCTTGAATCCTACCCATCATTTTTTTCATCATCAAAACATTCATTATTTTCGCTACGAATGTTGCGGGTACATAGTACGATTCGTTAATTATTCTGGTTTTATCTTCATCGATTTTTTCAAGGTAGAAGCAAAAACGGGGGTCTTTAAGCATTTTTGCCATCCCCATTGTGTCGTTCTCAATAACCCAAACTGTTTTTTTCTCATGAACAAGCTCAACCAGTTTTTCAGTCATGGTTCCTTTTCTTCCTTTATTGTCCATTTCACAAGTTCTTGTTTCACCTTGCTTATCCATTCGTCCCGTTGCTCTTATAACACCGGGATTTATTTTGTGAAGTAGGTTTATATCAGTAATTATTGTCCAAATGCCCCCGATAGGTGCATTAATGGTGATTTCGTTTCGTGCTTGTAATTTGCCCATGGAATAATTTTATTTCATTGAGTGAAGCGCCACTTTGTTTCCTTCTGTGTCTTCAAAGTGCGCCATGAAACCATTTGGGCCGATTGCAGTTTTTGGCATCAGAATTTTTCCACCTGCCTTTTCAACTTTTGAAAGCGCATTACTCAAATCGTCACCTCCATTTAGATAAATTAAAGACCCCTTAGTTGAAGGATCATAACCCTTTGCCTCAGTAATACAACCTCCAATACCATTTTGAAGATCGGCAGGAAAGAAAGCCGATTTCATTCCAGGCATTTCCATCGGCTGCATTTTAGCACCTAAAATGGTCTCGTAAAAATTCTTTGCTCTATCCAAATTTTTTACCGGTATTTCAAACCAGTTGATTGCGTTTTTCATTTCTCTTTTTTTTATGATTAATATAGTACAAAAATATTGTCCAAATCAATAAATCAGGCAGGGGAAATTAGACAATATGAAGGGTTGATATGGACAGCTCTTTTTGTTATCTTTGAAAAAAAATCACGATGAATCATCTTACCATTCTTGTTCCTGATGGCCAACCTAATCCAATTACCATCATCAGTACTTACATGGCATTTATGCAGGCTGAAAAGCATCTTGTAATGAGAGGAGGAAAGCCCGTTTTTGAAAAAATTGTACTTGCCGGCATTTCGGAAAAAGTAGACGTGTATGGGGGCTTGTTTTCTGTTACGCCTATTGAGGATATATCAAATGTAAAAAATACGAATCTTGTCGTTATCCCGGCATTTTTACCACAAACCAATACTGAGCAAAACATAAAGCAAAATAAAAAAATTGTGCAATGGATTGAAGACCAATATAAAAATGGAGCAGAAGTGGCTAGCTTATGCACGGGCGCATTTATACTTGCATCTACAGGATTGGTCGACGGAAAAAAGTGTTCTATACATTGGAATGATGCGAATGCTTTTAGGCAAATGTTTCCTAAGGTCAATTTGGTCGCGGATCATGTGATTACGCATGAACACGGTTTATATACTAGCGGTGGAGCATTTTCATTCATGAATCTGGTTCTCTATTTGCTAGAGAAATATTACGGAAGAGAAATGGCAATTCTTTGCTCAAAGCTTTTTCAGGTTGATATTGATCGCAGCAGTCAATCTCCATACATCGTTTTTAATGGACAAAAATCTCATGATGACGAAATCGTCTTAAAGGCTCAGGAGTTTCTCGAAAAAAGCTCAATGGATAAGTTTTCAGTAGAAAAACTTGCGAAAGAGCTTGCTGTCAGTAGGAGAAACCTTGACAGGCGTTTCTTTAAGGCAACCGGAAATACTCCGACTGAATATTTACAACGTGTAAAGGTTGAATCTGCGAAAAAACAACTTGAAATCTCGCGTAAAACAGTCCAGGAAATAATGTATGAAACAGGATATTCTGATTTGAAAGCGTTCCGCGAAGTGTTCAAAAAAGTGACGGGACTTTCTCCTTTGGAGTATCGAAACAAATACAATAAAGAGGCTGTTACTGCAAGTTCATAGTAGTCGTCCCAACTAAATCCTTCACAATGGAATTTCCGATATTTCAAAGAACTCAGCCACTCTTATCTATGCATTCGATGCGACTTTGATGTCTTTCTAACACGCTGTTTTCTCCGTTTTGGTTTTTTAATTCTTAATTCGGCTTCCGGGAAAGGATTTAAGCTTTGCTGTCGTGCAATGGTGATGTAAAAAAGTTTAGTTAGTTTTCGTACTGTCTTTGCAACAGTTTCAGCCATTTCATCGCTCATGTTTTCCCAACCGGGCATACTTTTTACTTTTTTCGCAGTAGTAATGTGCTCTTCTTCTATCATAAGTGCAAATTATTTCAAATTTTGCTTTCTTCCGCAATTATAAAAATCCATCACTTAATTGGAGAGAAGTCGAACCAAAAATCACCCCTTTAAACCAGCAAATACCGACATTTTCAAACAAAAAATGGCAGAAGACATCGTCAACCGCCATTTAGTTCGAACTAAAGTTCGACAGTACAGCGGGAGAGACTCGAACTCTCAAAATCCTGATCCTAAGTCAGGCGCGTATGCCAATTCCGCCACCACTGCATTTCAGAGCGAGAATCAGGGCGAAAGTGAGGAGTTTGTTTTCTCCGCTCTCACACAGTTTCTCATTCTGACCTTTCTGAGACAAGGATGAGATTCGAACTCATACAAAACGGGTTTGCAATCCGTTGCCTTCGCCATTCAGCCACCTTGTCAAACACAGAGCGAGAAAGAGAACGAGAGCGCAATCTCTTCGCTCTGATTCTCTTTCTCATTCCGACCTTTGTCTGAGAGACAGGACTCCCTGTCTGCCTGTTGCAGACAGGCAGGGAACCTGCAACCTCCTGCTCCCAAAGCAGGAAAACGACCAATCGTTATGCTCCCAGTTTTCAGCAACCGTTCGGGCAACAGCAACAGAATCCTTCTCCTACTGTTGCTCCATACTCTTGCTGATTTTTTGCGGAAGGAGTGAGACTCGAACTCACAAATCCTTACAGATCGCCTGTTTTCAAGACAGGGTCCTCATCCAGCCGGTTTCCTTCCTAATTTTTCGCGCACAAAAAAAGCACCTCGTTCGGGAGGTGCTTCATACTAATTCTGTTTATGTAATTATATAAGCTTATCAACCTCCCTGATTTTTATTTCGGGCGAATACAGATAACACGGCAGGGAAAGTCCGTTCAAAAGAGCGGTCTGCTTTTGTATTGTCATTACGCTATGTCTGTTTGTCTGTTTCATAATTTAATCTAATCGGCACAAAGGTGAAAACAGTTTTTGAATTACGCAAGCAAAAATTAAAATTATTTTTATGATTATCAAATAGTTAATTCGATTTTTTAGGCAAAGAAATTCCTGTCCGCTTCATCGCGAATCTGTACATTCCGGCAACTGACTGTCTCCCAATTGGCTTTGTGTTTCAACACTCGTTTTCTATTTTTTTACAATCCCGATTTTATCATTCAAATTTTTCAAAAAAAAAGCGTCCAACTTTCATTGGACGCTTTGCGATTCATCTATAATTACGTTTATTCTATTCTATAACTGCAATTTTTTGAGCACACAACGTCCTGCTTCCGCATAAATTTGCGGGAGTAGCGAACAGGGATATAAATCCTGCAGAACGTTTATATGTTGTACTCTTTTTACCATTTAAATTTAGTTTCGGAATTTTTCCTCTTTGCATCAGACGTTTATTGTAGTCCGTTGGATGCTTCCCGCTTCATTTTTTCTTCATGTTTTTTTCTCCGTTTCACCTTCCACGGCGCATTCTTCTCCCAATCCCCGGCCATAATTGAACCGTAAGGCATTACTTCATCAATTACCGTCCCCAGGCCGAATTCGGTCATTTGATTTCGCACCGCATTGGCATCTTTATACGCCGATGGCAGTTCCGAAATATCAATTTCATTGGAGAAAAAACGGATATCCAGACCGGTTGTTTCTTCCTGAAAAATGTCATTGACCGTTTTATGCGCCAGCAATTTTTTGTGTTGTGTACGGCTCAGGTTTCTTCCGGCACCGTGTGGTGCAAACCCCAGGTTATTTGAGGTTGTATCACCTTCCACAATCAAAACCGGTTGCGCCATGTTTAATGGAATTAAACGCGGTCCGGTGATATCGGGCATAAATTTTGGATCCAGCGGGGTGGCCCCTTTAGCATGGTAAAACAAATCACCGTTTTTAAACACAAAGTTATGTTCGTTCCAGAAACGGTTCTCCACTTTTATCTCCGCTTTTTCAGCAGCCGCATCGTGAAGTATAGCGTGGTTTAGTTTGGTCCATGCGCGCACAACCTGCAAGGCATTCCAGTAGTTTTGACCCTCTTCTGTATTAAATGGAATCCAGGCATTTTGTTTCTGCGTTTCAGGAGAAATTTCTTGCCTGAAACGCTCCGCTATTTTCATTCCTTTGTCGTATAAACGTGCGCCAAATCCGCGTGAACCGTGGTGTGTAATCATCATGGTATTCCCCGTCTTTTTGGAAATACCAATAAACAAAAAGTGATTCCCATCTCCTTGTGTTCCCAAATGCGCACGCGCGGCCTGAATCATCTGCTGTTCATTCAACAACGGATTAGCTTCAATCATAGCCAGTAAATCAGCCGGGAATCGAAATTGTTTTTCACGGTCTCTTCCACCTGGACCAAAATGCGTGACTGCATGAGCGGCATCCATTAAAATTTTCGGATCTGTTTTCCCAAAATCGCTCAGCATGACCGAACAACAAATGTCTGCACTGTGCATTCCCGGGTGAATGGCGTTTTTTGCAACCACTACCCCACCAACCGGTATCGTTCCAACCGGCCCGGTAGGGCACGCATCAGGCATAATGGCTCCGCCCACCACAGTAGGCGTTTTCATCAGTTCATTCATGCTTGTTACAACCGCTGCCACATTCACCGTTTCCAGGTCATTTTCTGCCTTAATGTTTACAGAAAAATCAACCGGATGCTGATGCAAATCCAAAACCGGCCCCAGACGAAACTGCTCCAGGTAGGTCAACATAGCTTCAGGTGACAATTGGTTTTCATTGATGTGCGCAATGGCTGCCCTGAACCATTTGGCCGGTTTAAATCCCAGGTCAATCAAATGTTGTCCGTTGATCTCGTTTGTGTTTTCCATAGTTATCTTTCTTAGACGATACAAAGATTAAGTGGTACTGCGCAGTGGAATTGCGTAGATGAAATTATTTTTTAAAAGGGCTAATTTTAGTGGGGTTCAGGCCCATCAAAAAAATAATTTTCAAAAAAAGCTTGCATGCTGTTTCTTTTATGCTTTACCTTTGGCCCCGGAATATTCTTCCCAAAATTAAGAAAAGGAGGATCACCATGACAGAGCGCACTCTTATATCACCTATGCCACTCACTGCGTAAAACGCGGCTCTGCATTTCTTTGTATTTCATTTACGATTTAACGAATTCAGACCGCGGAAGATTTCACGTTTCGTGTTCTTGTTTACGCTTTGCCGGCAATCTCACTGATTTCTAACAAAACAAAATAACAATGAACACAAACGATTGGGCGTATTACGCCCATTGCAGTCGTTTGAAAACAAAACGAACCAAAAAACGATTGCAGAAAAAAGATCAGGAAAAACAACTGATCAGCATGGCCAAAGAACTCTTTGCTCTTTACGAAAAGCAGCGGAATCGTGAATACGAAAAACTGGAGAACCCTTATCAAAAAGGATGGCTTCGGACCTTTGTTCTACGCGATGAAACCACGCTTTTACCAACGGCTACTGTTTTTGAAAAAATACTGAATGTCATTAATACCATTCAGTACAGCGAACGGCGCGATTTTAAAATAAAACGCCGGCGTTTCAGAAAACGAGTCTATGTGAAAAAGCCACAGGAACTGACGGTTTTGAATGAATTGCAGCTTAACCGTTTGTTCAATGAAAAAGAACGGAACTATTTTGAACGGGTTGAGCATTTTGATCAAAAAAGGCGCACCACCGTGGTGCGGTATCATTTTATGCAACCCTGGCGATTCAGGTTGAAAGTGAGTCCTTACATGATCACACATGTGCGGATTGTAGACGCCGAATCAACACAAAAAATTTCAGAAATCCGTTCACGGTTGCTGGGTCAAAACCTGGAGGCACGCATGTGGAAAATGCTCTATGGCTATGCTGCAAACAAACGATGGAGGTGTGAACCACCTCCCAGGTACAAACATTTTATTAAATCAGAGCCCGTTCACAAACTAAAGCGGGACTATGAAACAGAAAAATTATATGGGAATAAAAATTAAAGGAAAAGAATTGTACAACATTGGTTATGACAATGACACGTCACGATCAATGGCCGTAGAAACGGCATCGCGCTTTTTCAAGCACGAAACCAGGGCAGACATTCTGAAACTATTTGAATCCGTTCGGCTTAATCCACACACTTACCTTGAGGATTACCGACTCTTTAAACTTGCCAATACGTTCATTGAAAAGGTGATTGAAAAACCCTTTACAGTATATGAGCTGCATGAAAAAGCCGAACACTTTAAAATTTACGGCCATGCTTTTATTGAAGAAGAGGCTAAAAAACAAATGGAAATGGCTATGCGTTTACCAGTGAGTAAAAAAGGGGCTCTGATGCCCGATGCACACAGTGGTTTCGGTTTACCAATTGGCGGTGTGCTGGCAACTGAAAATGCGGTTATACCCTATGGCGTTGGTGTAGACATCGGGTGCAGAATGGCCCTGTCCATTTATGATCTGCCTGAAAAATACATCCAGCGCAATGCATTTGAAATGAAACGCGTGCTGAAAGAATTTACACATTTTGGTATGGAAGGGAATTTAGATTTTAAGCAAGAGCATGATGTACTGGACCGCTCCGAATTTCAACTCACTGATTTGTTGCGCAAGTTACATGGCAAAGCAGCCAAACAATTAGGTTCATCAGGCAGTGGCAATCACTTTGTGGAATTTGGTGTGATTGATTTGTATGAACAGAATACGCTGACCATGCCTGCGGGAAAATACGTGGCGCTTTTATCCCATTCCGGATCACGGGGATTGGGAGCTAATGTTGCACAACATTACACCAATCTGGCCATGGAAATCTGCAAACTACCGCGTGAAGCCAAACACATGGCCTGGCTTGACCTGAATTCCGCCGAAGGGCAGGAATACTGGCTGAGTATGAACCTGGCCGGTGATTACGCCAGAGCCTGTCATGACCGCATTCATTTAAATCTCTCCAAAAATCTTGGAATAAAACCGGTTTGTAAAATTGAAAATCATCACAATTTTGCCTGGAAAGAAAAAGATGAAAACGGAAACGACATCATTGTTCACCGCAAAGGAGCTACTCCGGCACACAAAGGCGAACTGGGAATTATTCCCGGAAGCATGACCAAAGCTGGTTACCTGGTCAGCGGCAAAGGAAATCCGGATTCGCTGAATTCAGCATCACACGGCGCAGGACGAAGCATGTCACGTAATAAAGCAAAGAACTCGTTTACGGTTTCGTCTTTCAAAAAGATGGTTGAAAATGCAGGCGTATCGCTGATTGGCGGAAGTCCGGAAGAATGCCCGCTCGCCTATAAAGACATTGAAGAAGTGATGGTGGCGCAGCAAAACCTGGTAGAAGTTCACGGGAAATTTATTCCCAAACTAGTACGCATGAATAAAGAATAATATGAATAAAAAAATAATACAATTAACTTCTGGTAAAGGACCCGCTGAATGTGAGCGGGTTGTTTACCTGTTGTTGGAAAAACTGAAAAAAGAACTTTCAGAAAAACAACTAACGGTTGAAGAAATGGAATTGATCAGCGGTAAACAAGACCGCACGTATTTGTCTGCCGTGATTAAAATTACAGGTGAGCATGTCACAGATTTTTGTTTATCCTGAGAAGGCAGTATTCTATGGATTGGCCAAAGCCCTTTCCGTCCGTTTCACAAACGCAAAAACTGGTTTGTGGGCATAGCCTGTTTCGATATTCCGGAAAAACAAAGCTGGCGTGAACGTGATTTTGCCTATCAGACACTCCGTGCATCTGGCCCGGGCGGACAAAATGTCAATAAAGTGGAATCTGCCGTCAGGGCAACTCATGTGCCTACAGGACTTTCAGCTACGGCATCGGACGAACGGTCACAACTGCAAAACAAAAAAATTGCACGGGAAAAACTCGTTCAAAAACTGACCTGGCTGGATATTGAAAACGGTAAAACCCAGCAACAAAAACAGTGGATGGAACACCAAACGCTGGAACGAGGAAATCCAGTGAAGACAATTCGTGAAAAATTGGACTAGTTTATTCTATAAAAGAACACGGATGACACAGATGTAAAAGATTTTCACTGATCAAATCCGTTTTATCCGTCCAATCCGTGTTATCTGTGTTCCGATTCGTTCACTTCATCAGACTGAAGAGCATCGAAACAAAGCGTGCCTGATATTTTCTCTATTTGATTTTGCATGATAGTTGAACAGGCAACAACCTGCAGGAGACTATTTTCCTTTGCTCTGACTGCTGAGCTATACCGGCGTTGCCGGTAGCCGGATTCGCACCGGCGACCTAAGGGTTCTTAACGAAGTAACTCCGGCATACGACACTGTTCAATGTCAATAAAACAAATACAAGCAATACTCAAAAAAAGTCTGTTTTGGATCGGTTTCAGCGAAGTAACTTTTTTCTACGGCATTATATTTTAAAAGGCAATAACCAAATAAGCTTTTACATAGAAAGTTTGGTATCGAAGTAAGCGTATTTAACGGCACTTTTTTTGGCGGAAACGAAAGGAATCGAACCTTTATCTCTGGATATTAATGAGTAGTCTTTTTTTCAATGGTCTCATTGAATTCGCAAGCTCATTTCAGTCCAGCGCATTGACCACGTTTGCTACATTTCCAAAAATGAAAGAGTAAAAGGCGGCAGCGGTATCAAACACATCAACAATCCAAACGGATTGTGACGGGCAGGACTCGAACCTGCTTAGACCAAGAAGTAACGCTGTCCTACGACATCTTTCATTGTTTTTCAAAGCGTATTGTCAAAAGCAACAGGCGATTCAGGATCGGGGATTCGCACTGAGGATTTGCACCTCTTCCTGACTTTTACATCAGGACCCTTCCCCTTCAATGGAGCGAAGTAACCTGTTTCTACGGCATTTTAACAATTTTCAAAGAACGTCTTTTCAAAACCCCTCTGCCCGGATTGACAGAGGGGGCCTGTATGAACCTAGTTCAATTCAATCTGTTTAATTTTTGCAATGGCGCCGGAACCGTTTTCAATGGCCTCCAACACGTCAAATACTTTGTCTGACCAGCCGGCAATCAGAAACACGTCCTGACGCTTAATGCTCAACGGCGCATGACCGTATCCGGCCAGGTCAAAGAGATACAATTTGGCATTTGGCGCTATCTTTTTGTAGGCTTTCCAGGCTCGTTCCACGCTTGAACCGATCATCATGTTGCTGTACAACTGGCAGTCAGTAAACAACATCACTTTATCCATCACCACACCACGGCTGATCAGGTCATCAATCACTTTATGCCCGTTGGTGGCATACCCTACCTCACCTTCGCGTTTGTAGTATTCTTCAACATTAGCCAGTACATTGCGTTGTGGCATGTTGATGATTTTCCAGGTATCGCCAAACATACCGCTCACAACCCGTTTGCATTTTGACTGCATCAGCATTCCCAGCATCAACCCGATATCATACATCAGTATTTTGCTTTTTTCGGAGATTGGTTTTTGCATCGATCCGGAAACGTCACACGCAATTAATACTGCCGTATTTTCATCAAAGCCTTTCATGTTTTTCACACTCAGTTCAACTGCCTCTTCCAACGCATACAGGATAGATGAAGTAAATTCAGACTGCAGCACTTTAATCTCGCGGTAAGCCGCCAGGAAACGGAATGGCAATTGTTTTGAATTGGCAACCGCAGTTACATCACGCAGCGTGTTACACACTTTCATCACCTGTGCTGAACCCACTCCTGCTTCCAGGATGTTGCGCAGGTTTCGCAACAGCGCCATGTAACCGATTTTTCCGCTGTCAATCAGTTCTTCCCATTTCAATTTAAATGCTTCAGAACGTGCATGGGCCGTTTCAAATTTTTGCTGACCCAATGCTGACAATTCAGTTTCCCAGGTATAAGGCACAGCCAGTTCACCGTTCACTATTTTGTTGAACAAGGCCTGCTGCGCTTCATCTTTGGCCTTTGGGTGCACCAGAAACAAGGCATCACGCAATTTGATTTCTGCCGCGCGGTTGTATTTCGCAAACTGGTATTCGTCAAATTTATTAAACGCTTCAGCCAATCCTTTTTGCACCTGTTTAGACAAACGGTTCAGTTTTTTTGTTCCTGTACGGGCGTTCGCCACCTGATAGTATGCCAGCAATTCCGTGATTTCATCAGCCCGGCGAACAACACCGGAAACTGTTTTTCCAACCACTCCGTTCACCGATTTTTTATCTGCTGAAATGGCTTTTGCCAATTCTACAGCCAACACCAGCGGTACGCTGCGCAGCTGCATTTGGGTGCGGGCATACACAGCCAGTTTCCCCACAAAACCCGGATCGTTTTTAGAAATCAATTCCCGCAAACGTTTCAACCGGTCTTCCTGCTTTTCGTAGAACATATTGCTCAGGCCGGCAGTTACAGTAGCAGCATACAGCTCCATTTCAGGAGTCAGTGTAAACGCTTTTTCACCCTCGTAATTGGTTACTACCGCTTCTTTCTTTTTAAAGATGTTGAATTTCATAATCCGGTTGTTTTTAGTTTATGGGCCGATTGATTTTCTGTTTGTTCTTTCGACAGGACAAAGTTGTACCACCACTACGCAGTAGAATTGCGCAGTAAAATTATTTTTTGATTTTTAGTGCCGTTTCATTCGAAAACAACTGAAAACAGGGCACAAAAAATTTTTAAAAAATTCCGATTAAATTCAATCTACGCAAATACATTGCGCAGTTTTCAGAAAATTTTATACCTTGGTTGTTTGCCATTTTAATTTTCACCTGTATGCCCATTAATAAACTTGCACTTATTCGCTACAAAACCATTGACAGCTGTTTGCAAAATCGTTTCCGCAAATGGACACTGGAAGACCTGATAGAAGCTGTATCAGATGCCCTGTATGAATACGAAGGAATCACCAGTGGTGTGAGCAAACGTACCATTCAGCTGGATATTCAGAACATGCGCAGTGAAAAACTGGGTTACAATGCGCCCATTGTTGTTACAGATAAAAAATACTACAGCTATGAAGAAAAAGAGTATAGTATTACCAACACACCCGTGACAGAACAAGACCTGAGCACACTCAACGAAGTACTCGCTGTTTTAAAACAATTCAAGGGGTTTGGCTATTTCCAGGAACTGAATGGTATGGTAACCAAACTTGAAGATAAATTATACAAACAGCAGCACCGCGGAAAATCGTACATTGATTTTGAAAAGAACGAATTGCTGAAGGGACTCACGCACATTGATCCGCTGCACAAGGCTATCATGCAGAAAAAGACCATAGAAATTACCTACCAGTCATTCAAAGCATCTAAACCACAACAGATTATTTTTTACCCGTATTTACTGAAAGAATACCGGAATCGCTGGTTTTTACTGGGGATTCAAAAACGCGGCAACGTAGTTTTAATACTGGCATTAGACCGCATTGCATCATTCAAAGAACTTGCCGGTGAAAAATTTCAGAAACCACAATTTGATGTCTTTACCTATTTTGATGATGTGATTGGTGTTTCGAAAATGCCAAATCAAATTCCACAAACCATTGTATTTAAAATTTCACCCGGGAATGTGCCTTACGTAATCACCAAACCCATACACCCGTCACAAAAAATAATGAAAGAAGAAAAAGACGGAACCATTTTTTCGATTGACGTGATCTGGAATTTTGAACTGGAACGCGAGTTACTGGGTTTTGGAGAACAGATAAAAGTGCTTGCCCCGCGCAGACTTCAAAGCAAAATCAAATCCTGTGTGCGTCGTGCATTTGAAAACTATGAAAAACAAAATGCGGAATTATAAATTGTAGGGGCAGGTCGCCTTGGTTGTAGGGGCAGGTCGCGACCTGCCCCTACAATCAAGGCAATTTTTTTTCATAAAAACGCCGCGCCAGGATCGTTAAAATAATTCCCGGAATCAGGCTTATCAACAGAATAAACAGATACACCACAAGCGTTATCAATCCAGTGATAATTACGTAATATCTGTCAAACCACGACACCTGGATATCGGCAACAGCATCGTATATATTACCCATGTAAACCATTAAAACGATCCCACCTGCCACAAAGGGCAATACCAGGAGGGCCCGCAACCAACCTGGTACAATTTTATTCCGGTTCCCGGCCTGGGCTGCTTTTTCAAACATATCTTTTATTCGTTTAGATTAATTTTTAGTGCTTTAAAAGGAATCAGAGTAATTTTTTACCTCTTGAATCTTCTTTTCAAAATCTCAAATTCAAAAGCAAATTACGAATTTATCCGTTCATGCGATCATTATACCGGGTTGCCGGATTACAAGCCGGTAATGGCCTGAAATGCCGCATTCACCACCGCTTTCATCTTATCAAAATCAAGCGTATCTATTGTATCCGTCAATTCATGATAATGTGGGTTGCGTACAAACGCCGTGTCATTAATCATCAATGCCGGATAACCGAATTTCCAATAATTCCGCTGATCAGACATGGCAGCAAGATTTTCCATGCCGGGAAAAGAAATTACCTGCACATCAATCTCCGCTTTTGGTTTCATCAGTGCATGTATGCGATTGTTAAACTCACGATAGGCCTCAATGCCCACCACCATAATAAAATTGGCCGTGTGCGGATAAAGAAGGGCCAGTTCCGGAGAAGGAAAGGGTTGCGAATTTGGTTCATCTGAAAAATAACCAATCATTTCATAACAGATCATTCCAATCACCTCAGTACCGGAATCAAAAAGTGATTTGGCATGAACATAACTTCCCATTTGATGGCTTCCAAAAAAAGGAGGTTCTTCCAGGCAGTACGCTACAAAATCAATACGGTAATCAATATCCGGCTTACGCAAAGCCACCAGCCTAGCTGACTCCAGCAAACCAGCTACCGCACTGGCATTGTCGTCTGCACCGGGTTGGTTACCGCAGACATCGTAATGTGCGCCAACTATCAATCGTTTACTTTTATGCGTATTATACGACGCTATCACATTGGTATATTCACGCGTTTCTGCAATCCATTTCTGATCTTCGGAGGTATAGCCATACGCAGAAAATTCAGCACGCAGATAATCACATACCTGTTTCAATGACTCCGGATTGCGGTAATTCCGCCAGGGTCTGATACTGGTCAGAAAATCAACGTGGCGATAGAGGTTCTCCTTTTGAGTATTCATCACCGGTCAATGAAAATAAATTTTTCTGAATTAAAAAAAAGATCTACAACCTCACCCCAATCACGCAAACATCGTCAATCTGCTCCAGGGATCCGCGCCAGCTTTCAAATGTGTTTTCGAGGTTATCAAGCTGCCTGTCGGTGTCAAAACGTGAACTGGCTGACAACAATTCCTGGAACTGTTTGTACTTGAATTTTTTGCCATACTGTCCGCCAAACTGATCCGCATAACCGTCTGAAAAAAGATAGAGCATAGAGCCTCTTTCAATAATCAGTTTATGATTGGTAAAAGGTTTCTGATACTGGTATTTGCCAATAGGCTGTTTATCTGCCGGAACCGTTTGAAGCGCCGTGTTTTTAACGATGTACAGTGAATTATTAGCCCCGGAATATTCAATCAGGGCAACTTCTTTTCCGTCGTCAAGCGTATATTTCAATGAAATCAGCGCAATATCCATTCCGTCATTCACGCTGTAATCTCCTGAGGCAAATGTTTCAATAACCAATTCACGGCATTTTTCAAGAATCTGGGCCGGCTGTTTTAACTCAAATTCACGCACGCACCGGTTAAGCGCCGTGCTGCAGACAACACTTACCATTGCTCCAGGGACGCCGTGCCCGGTACAGTCTGCAACCGCAACAAAAAGGCGGTCGTCTGTTTTAACCGTCCAATAAAAATCACCGGCAACAATGTCTTTTGGTTTGTATAATACAAATGATTCTTTCAGATAAGCAGCAAACAATTTACGATCAGGCAAAATGGCTTCCTGAATTTTTTGAGCATAAGTAATACTGTCTGTAATTTCCCTGTTTTTGGCATCGGTTTCCTGCTTGGCTTTGCGCAGCGCAATTTTAAATGCCTCGTTTCGCTTAACATAGGTATTCACTGCATACCCGGCAATAACCAACAAGACACAGGCCAGAATACAAAACAGGCCAATCAGTATGTTTGTCTGCCTGCTTTTGGTATCTGCCAGCGCAAGCTTCTCATCCATGCTAAGGGTTTCTTTTTCCTCCATCTGGACAAACATAGCCAATATGCGATCCATGACTTTTTTGTCTTCCTGAATCAGTAAAAGTTCTTTTTCACGAACCGACTTATCAATGCGCGCTTCTTCTTTTTTAATCTGTAAAATTTCCTGGTTGATTTCGTCCAGTGTAATTTTTTCATTTGGATCAACTACTGCTTCTTCCGTAATTTCTTCCGGATTTTGCTGCGTAGAGGTTTCTTCGTTTTTTTTACGTTTGTTCAGCAGTTTTTTGAAAAATTTATCTTCTTCAGCTTTTTCCTGCTCTGCTGTAATGACTTTATCTTCCTGCGAAAAAACACCTCCGTCATCTTCTGCGGCGCTTGTTTCAATGTGGGTTGCTACCCGGTCAAGTGCATTGGTAACACGAGACTGGCCGCGCAGCAGCAGCATATCTTCCAGGATAAAAAATTTCTGGTGAATCAGCACATCCAGTGAATCAACCTGCAGTTTTGAATCTGCATCATCTGCGGTAAGTTCACGCAGTTTGCCTATTTTTTCCTCTACTTCGGTAACGTTCAGATTATAGTCTTCCAGATACGGAATTTCATTGGTCAGACTGTATGATTTAACATTGTTCTCAGCATCTGTGAGGTCATACAGCACCTCTTTCATCAGAATAACTGTTTCATCAGGCCGTGCCTCTTCTGTCAGACCATTTACAATACCACTGAGGCTGCGGTACACAAAAAAACCACTGAGCAATACAACAGCCAGTACAACTAATAAAATTAGCCAGACCTTATTTTCGAATTTGGTGATTACTGTTTGACTCATACCTGAATAAAGAAGGGGGGAAAAAATCCCCCCTTCGAAACCGTTCCAAAGTTAGTGATTATTGCTTAACCAATTTGCTATAAAGGGTTCCGTTTTCAGTTGTCAGCTGAATTGTATAAACACCGCGGGCAAAGCCCGAACAATCCACTGCCAGTGTGTTTGAAGCATTGTTTGTACGGTAAACCAGCTGTCCGGATAAATCATAAATTCTTAACTCAGAAATAACACTTGAATACATCAGCTGTACCATACCTGATGTTGGATTAGGGTAAATACTCAGCGCTGTTTTTTCAACCGGTTCAATGCCCAGATCTGTTGGTCCACCAGGCATATTGATAGCTGATTTATTGGAGCGTGATGAGTTGTGATCCTGCACTTTGAAAGCTGTACATACAGCTGGTGGTAAAACTTCAACCACGTAAACCAGGTTACTGTCACTTGGTGGTGTCAAATCAGTATATGAAATATTTAATGATCCAACTGAGTCAATGACCATCCAACCGGTTGATGGATGATAACGATGAATATAATAGGTTTCGTAGGCAAATCCGTTGTAATGATCCCAGATCAGGTTTACCACGCCGCCTACACCCAGGTTTGATGTGAGGTGTATCGTTTTATGCGGATCACTGAGCTCAGCAATATTATTGCAATCATCTACGGCCGCAACTTTGTATCTCCATGAACGGATTGCCGGATTGGAGGCATAGTCATAATACTCACTGATGCTGTCAGCACTTTGATTTGCTACCAAAAAGTATAAGCCGCTCTCTGAACTTTCTTTGTAAATGTTGTATGAAACCACATCCGGTGAATTTACCGGATTCCAAACCACAATATTGGAATTGGTCAGTGTGTCTACCGTAACCATACAAATGCTGGTTTGATCAGGCGCCGACATTTCTACATCAAAGAACATGTATGAACTGCAACCGTCAGCACCTTCAACCTCTACGGTATATTCACCCGGTAATACACCGGTTAAATCTTCAGCCGCTGTAGCATTGGACCAGGTGTAGCTAAATGGTGAGGTACCTCCAATGGTACTGATGTAAACACCACTCAGGTCACCCGAGCAGGTAGCATCTGTAATCGAATCGGTCACAATAACCGGTCCGTTTTGTTCATTCACTACAAATTCTTTTTGAATGAGGCAGGTATTGCCATCAATAACCATTAGTTCATATACCCCTGGGGCAAGACCAGAAGTGACATTTGATGATCCGGTTGTATTAGGCCAGATGTAGTTGAATGGCGGGGTGCCGTTATTAATAACCGCGGTTGCCTCACCATTCACCCCGTTACAGGTAGCAGGCTGTGAATAGATAGAAATAACAGATTCTTCCGGTTCTTGAATGGTGAAACTTTCAGCAGCAAAACAACCGTTGGCATCTGTCACAAAAATTTCATACGGGCCGGCTTCCAGGTTAAAAATATCTTCCAGCACATCTCCGTTTGACCAGGAAATGACATACGGCGGAGCACCACCTAAAACTGAAACAGAGATAACGCCATTATCTTGTCCGAAACATTCATTGTGTACAATATTCTCTAACAAAATAACCGGACCCTGATCATCACTCACGGCTGCAATGGCCTCTGTCGAACAGCCGTTGTTATCTGTAACCGAAACAACATAAATACCAGAGCCCAGGCTGTCAGCCAGTACTGACTGGTCACCATTGGTCCACGAGTAACTGTATGGCTGTGTACCACCCGATGCCGATACAATGGCAACACCGTTATTAATACCACAATCAGAATTGGCTACCGTATTTGTAATCAGGTTTATTTCTGAATCAGGTATAACGATGGTTTCATTGTTAATATCCGAGTTTCCGCATGCATTAAAACCGTTTACTGTGATTGTATAACTTCCGTCATTATCGTACACATGTTCAACGGGACTGAGTGAGCTATACGTAATCAGATTTCCGGATCCATCTCCAAAATCCCACATGTAAGAGCCACCGCCTACCGCATAGAATGTAACGGGCTGGCCTTCGCAGGTAATTTCTGCCTCATCGTGCCAGAAAAAGACATCTGCCGGTATTCCGCTGCCGGGACCATCTACCACAACGGTAAGGGTTGTGTCAAATGAATTGCCACAGGCGTTTGTAATTGTGAGCACAGCATTGTATGTCCCAGGTGCAGAATAGGCGTGGAAGCCAACAGCTATAGGCTGTCCTTCTACATAAATTAACTGATCACTGCTGCCGGTATTACCATCTCCAAAATCCCAGGTGAAAGTTCCTATACCTGCAGGTACAATTGCAAAATAAAGATTGTCACCTACACAACCCGGTGACTGAACACTAATCTCTGTTGAAGGACTGTATGGGCTTGCGGTATTGTCAATGGCAATGTTGTGCGTAACAGTGCTGTCACTGCCGCAGCCATTCAATGCCACCAGTGTAATGGTGTAGTTGCCGGGTGTATCGTAAATATGTGACGCCGTAGGATCAGTAGAAACAGCTGAACCGTCTCCAAAATCCCAAACCACGCTAATGTCATCACCTTCATCTACCGACATGTAAACCGTAGATCCGGGACAAGCCTCATCTGCATAAACATTCCAGTCAAGGTTGGTAAGCGGAAGGTTATTTACAATGTCTATCGACGAAAACAATGTTGTATCTGCACCGCAGCCGTTTGTAATAGTTACCGAATAGTTATAGGTTCCGGTATTCTGATACGGGTGATTTGCCTGCTCGGCGCTGGTGGTAAATCCATCTCCAAAACTCCAGTCATATTGTGAGAAACCGCTTGCCGCATAAAACTGAACGTCATTTTGCGGACACGATGGGTCAGGGTTTGCGCCCATGTATACATTGGATGCGATTGGTAAATTATCAAGTACATAAACCGTATCATACAAGGTGGCAGTGCTGCCGCAGGCATTTTGTACAATGGCATAAACGGGGTATGTACCGGTGCTGGTATATTCATGCGAGTAACCCTCAGTTGTTCCGGTACCATCACCAAAATCAATGTAATAATCATAGCTCCATGGCAGCCAATAATTAATGGCATCACCCGGGCATACATTGTCAGGGTAGATATCCAGCTGTGCATCATAAACCGGTGCTGTGGTGCTTGCGGTTATGCTGTATAGTTGTGTGGTTGTATTGCCGCATTGATTTTCAATAACGAGTTCAATGGTGTACGGACCCGCTGCTGCATAGGTATGGTAGTGGTACGACTGAATATCTGTCTGCACCGGAGAGCCATCCCCCATATCCCAGGTATAGGTTAAGTCCTGCGGACCATTGGCAGCAACAAAAAACTCTTCACCCACACAAACTTCAGTAGGCCCGGTAATAGGAACCGAAGGTGCAGGTACACTGTTGTCTACCGTTATCTGCTGAACAAGTGTGGTATCAACACCACAGCCATTGGTTAAGGTAACCTGCAGATCATACAAACCTACCGAACTATAGGTGGTTGATGCCTGCTGCGGACTTGATGCAAATGTACCATTGCCAAAATCCCAGTTATACAGCAGGTAATTACCGCCAACGCCGGCATACACCGTTGTATTGGGGCAAACTGTTGTTTCGTAGATGTACAACGATGGATAACCGCCAAAATAAGGAATGGTTGAGCTGATAGCAATGGTATCAGAAACCGAATAGGTTATTCCACAGGTTTGGTCAAAAAAGGACATGGAAACTGCATAAATTCCGGGAGAGGCAAACGCGTGATTGATGTATGAGTCTGTTGTAGTAACAATGTTGCCATCACCAAAATTCCAGGTATAAAAAGATGCACTTATGGGAGACCAGAAATTTATCTGATCCATCGGACACGCAAGTTCAGGAATAGATAAGCCATAAGGCTGACCGCTCACATCAATAGTGGCCGAATACATGCCCACGTAATTGTACAATGCATCATAGGCATACATGGTGACTGTAAACGAACTGGCATAGGTGTAGGTGTGTGATGCATTGTACGAATCGTACGTTGCGGTTCCATCACCAAAATACCAGTCAAAGTGTACACCTGAAGAACTGGTATTGGAAAAGTTTACCGGCAGGGGTGTACAGCCTGAATAAGTGGATGCGTTAAATGAAATCTGGCTGTATGAAACCAGGTTCAGCGTAAGGCAAAAAATCGTTAACAGCGCAAAGCGTTTTTTCATAGCGTGAAATTTGTTAAACGAATGTACAAAATATCTCCATTTGAGCATCTTATTTCAGGCTTAAATCATTCTTAAACAATTAAATCCGGCCTGGAAGCGGGTTTTCAAAACTCCCGTTTGCGTTTAAATTTTGTAGCTTTATAGAAACACAAACAGTTATGAAAAAAGTAACCGGTATTGGCGGTATTTTCTTTAAGTGCACTGATCCTGAAAAAATGCGGAACTGGTATGCCCAAAACCTGGGGTTGGTCACCAACGAATACGGCTCTCTTTTTGAGTTCAGAAATGCAGACCGGAACGAAGAAATCAATTACCTGCAATGGAGTCCTTTTGCGGAAACAACGGGCTACTTTGAACCGTCCAAAAAACAATTCATGATCAACTACCGGGTAGAAAACCTGGCGGCATTGGTAGAAGAACTGAAAAAAGACGGGGTTACGATCTGCGACGCTATTGAGGAGTTTGAATACGGTAAGTTTGTTCACATTTTGGACCCTGAAGGAAATAAAATTGAATTGTGGGAACCTGTAGACCGTGTTTTTACCAACGAATATTCCGGCAATACAACACATTAGTTATAAATCCGCGAGGCAAGTACTGTGGTATATAGTCACTGTATAAAATAAACAAGGGGCGGAAGATTTTCCGCCCCTTGTTTATGAATGATTTTAGATTTTAGCGACTACTCCAATACGTAATACAGTTTGGTAAGCACTGAATCGTATGTTGGAACGGTTGTTGGATCCGTAACATATTCTTCAATACTGACTGATGCTTTCAGGCTGTGCTCAAGCATGTATTTATCCATGGCCATGTGTGCCATCCAGATATTATCATAACGGCCGTAATAATCAATGAGCAGTGCATTGCCGCCTTGCAGTTGAATAGATTCAATTCCATTCTGTTTGGCAGGTTTAGCATTTAATGCAACCGGGAAAGCAGCCACCAATTCGCAGCGGCCGGCTGTTTCATCCCATTTATAGGTAATACAAACCGGTGCACCGGTCATTTCCAGTTTATTTTCAGCACTGTATACCCCTAATTGACCGTATGCTGACGAAAATAAGGTTGAATCTACCGCTGTGATCAATGTATCAAAACGAACGCCGATATAATGTGCGGCCGGTAATGTAAGCTGCTGAATTTCGTAGTCAGGGATTTCAGGAAAAGCAGGTGTCATGGTGGCCAGCAAATCGTCCAGATTTTTGAGTCCTTTTTCAAAATCAGGCCCCATCATGGCATCCATGTCCATAAACAATAAACTCAGGGTTCTCATCAGAAACGGGATATCCCCTTCGTTGGTCCAGTTAACCCGTGTGCTGTCACCTAATGCGGTTAGCGTAAATGCACCGGTTGAAACTGAATTCCAATCCACAAACGTTAGTTTGTATGCAATTTTTGCATTGGGTACCAGCTCGGTAATTTCCATTATTCCTTCACCGGTTTTCTCGGGATCGCCTTTCCATTTCATGACTGACCCTACAGCGCCGTCAGTACCTTCATAGGTATAAACAGTTGTAGAATCCATGCGGGCCCAGGCTGACCAGGCATTCCAGTTTTTTAACTGGCTGATTTGGGAGTAAACTGCCTCAGGCGAGGCAGCCAAGGTTCTTGTACGCTCCACTTTATAATGTGAAGGTGCAAACAGGGCAATTAAAAAATAAATGCCCGCTAATGCCAGTACCGTAATACCAGCCCATTTTAGAACTTTTTTCATAATTATGCTTCGTTTATTGGTCCTCCAAAATTCATGGGGATAACATGTCCCATTGATCCATGTTCTTTAATCGGACCGTGGGTGGTTTCATATTTCCCAACATTATCAGCCATTGCCTTTAAAAGCTTTTTTGCATTTTCAGGAGACATAATAATGCGTGATTTCACCTTTCCTTTTGGAACCCCCGGCATTAATTGAATAAAGTCAATTACAAACTCAGTTGGCGAATGTGTTATGATTGAAAGATTTGAATACACACCGCTTGCCACCTCTTCCGGAAGTTCAATATTTAATTGGTTCTGTGGTTTTTCATCCTGTTTGCTCATACCGGGCAAGTTAGAAAAAAAAAGCGTATCCCGTTTCCGAAATACGCCTTTTGAAGTTGATTTTTGAATTATTTGGTCAGTTCTTCATACTCTTCCTGGCTGCCCACAACAATGTTCTGGAATGACCGGAATCCTGTTCCTGCCGGAATTTTGTGCCCGACAATAACGTTTTCTTTTAATCCGAGTAAGAAGTCTTCTTTTCCGTTCAGCGCAGCTTCATTCAGTACTTTGGTAGTTTCCTGGAATGATGCAGCTGATATGAATGAACGGGTCTGCAACGACGCTTTGGTAATACCCTGCAGCAATGGTGTTGATGTTGCAGGCACGGCATCACGCGCATCGATGAGTTTTTTGTCTTTACGTTTCAGCGTTGAATTCTCATCACGCAATTTACGTGCAGTGATAATTTGTCCGGCCTTAATTGAGTCAGATTCACCCGGATCAATGACAACCTTTTTACCGTAAAGCGCATCGTTCTCTTCAAAGAAATCTGCTTTGTGAATGGATTGTCCTTCAAGGAATTTAGTATCACCTGCTTCTTCAATCTCTACTTTCAACATCATCTGGCGAACAATCACCTCAAAGTGTTTATCGTTGATTTTTACACCTTGCAAACGGTATACTTCCTGAATTTCATTCACCAGGTATTCCTGTACAGCTGTTGGCCCTTTAATGTTGAGGATATCACGCGGTGTGATTGCTCCGTCAGACAATGACTGACCTGCTTTTACGAAATCGTTTTCCTGAACAAGAATGTGTTTTGAAAGCGGAACCAGGTAACGGCGAACTTCACCGGTTTTTGATTCTACTACAATCTCACGGTTACCACGTTTGATTTTGCCATAAGTCACAATTCCGTCAATCTCTGCTACTACAGCAGGGTTTGATGGGTTACGTGCCTCAAACAACTCTGTTACACGTGGAAGACCTCCGGTGATATCTCCTGATTTTCCGGAAACACGCGGAATCTTAACAAGAATGGTACCTGCCTCAATCTTATCTCCCTGGTTCACCACAATGTGTGCGTTAACCGGCAAGTTGTAAGATTTAATGGTTTCTTTCGTTTTCGAATCAACGATTGAAACGGTAGGGATGGTTTTCTTGTTTTTATTTTCAGTAATTACTTTTTCAGTAAACCCGGTTTGTTCGTCAATCTCTTCACGGAAAGTTTCACCTTCAGTGATGTTTTCAAACTGAACAACCCCTTTTGCATCAGAAAGGATAACGGCGTTGTATGGATCCCATTTACAGATCACATCGCCTTTTTTCACTTTCGAATTATTGGTGGCAACCAGAATAGATCCGTAAGGAATGTTTGCAGTCATCAGAATAATTCCGGTGCGTGAATCAGTAATTTTAGCCTCAGCTGAACGGCCAATAACTACCAATGCATCTTTACCATCTTTATCTTTTGTAGCAATTGTTTTTAACTCCTCAATATCCAGGTTACCTTCAAATTTAACTTTGATATCAGCTTCTTCAGCAATGTTTGCTGCAGTACCACCGACGTGGAATGTACGGAGTGTTAACTGTGTACCCGGCTCACCGATTGACTGAGCTGCGATAACACCAACTGCATCACCCATTACCGCCATTACACTGGTTGAAAGGTTACGTCCGTAGCATTTAGCGCACACCCCGCGTTTCATTTCGCACGTTAATACCGAACGAACTTCTACGCTTTCAATCTCAGAATCTTCAATTTGTTTGGCCGCTACTTCTGTTACTTCTTCACCTGCTGCAATGATTAATTCATCACTGCCCGGTTTGTAAACATTGTGAACAGTTACACGACCCAGAATACGGTCATAAAGTGACTCTACAATATCATCGCTTTTCTTCAAAGCAGATACCTGAACACCGCGCAATGTGCCGCAATCTTCTTCATTGATAACCACATCCTGTGCAACGTCAACCAAACGACGTGTCAGGTAACCGGCATCTGCCGTTTTAAGAGCCGTATCGGCAAGACCTTTACGTGCACCGTGTGTTGAAATGAAGTACTCCAATACCGACAAACCTTCTTTAAAGTTTGACAAAATCGGGTTCTCGATAATGTCTTGTGATGAAGCACCTGATTTTTGTGGTTTCGCCATCAATCCCCGCATTCCTGAAAGCTGACGAATCTGTTCTTTTGATCCACGTGCACCGGAATCCATCATCATGTAGATAGAGTTGAATCCCTGTTGATCTTTAATCAGACGCTCCATCAGTTTTGATGTCAGACGGGTATTGGTATGTGTCCAGATATCAATGATCTGGTTGTAACGTTCGTTGTTGGTAATGAGACCCATGTTATAGTTCATCATTACTTCTTCCACTTCTTTGTTAGCGGTGTCAATCATTTCGTCTTTTTCAGCCGGAATGATAACGTCATCCAGGTTGAATGACAATCCACCTCTGAAGGCCATTGTAAATCCAAGATTTTTAATGTCATCAAGGAATTGCGCAGCTCTTGCTGTTCCGCATACTGCAAGAACTTTAGAGATGATATCACGCAGTGCTTTCTTTGTTAAGATGTCGTTGATATAACCGCACTCATTTGGAACAAGCTCGTTGAACAGAATACGTCCGCAGGTTGTTTCAATCAGTTTTATAACAATGTTTCCAGCCTCATCCAAATCCGTTGTACGAACTTTGATAGCTGCATGCAGATCCAGTTTACCTTCGTTACGGGCAATAATTACCTCTTCCGGAGAATAGAAAATCATGCCTTCACCTTTTACTTTCACTTCAGCAGTTCCCTTTTTCAGTTTGGTAATGTAATACAAACCAAGAACCATGTCCTGAGAAGGTACGGTAATAGGTGCACCGTTAGCTGAGTTACGGATGTTGTGTGATGCAAGCATCAACAATTGTGCTTCCAGAATTGCGGCGTTTCCAAGCGGAACGTGAACCGCCATCTGGTCACCGTCAAAATCCGCGTTGAACGCTGTACACACCAACGGGTGCAAACGAATAGCTTTTCCTTCAATCAGTTTTGGCTGGAACGCCTGGATACCCAAACGGTGCAATGTAGGGGCACGGTTCAGTAATACCGGGTGTCCTTTCAATACGTTTTCAAGAATATCCCAAACAATTGGTTCTTTTTTGTCAACGATTTTTTTAGCTGATTTTACCGTTTTTACCACTCCTCTTTCAATGAGTTTACGAATGATAAATGGTTTAAATAATTCAGCCGCCATGTCTTTTGGCAAACCGCACTCATGAAGTTTCAGGTTTGGTCCAACGACGATTACGGAACGTGCTGAATAATCGACACGTTTACCAAGTAAGTTTTGACGGAAACGTCCTTGTTTACCTTTCAATGAATCAGAAAGTGATTTCAACGGACGGTTTGATTCTGTTTTTACCGCACTTGATTTACGTGAGTTGTCAAACAGGGAATCTACCGCTTCCTGCAACATCCGTTTTTCGTTACGAAGAATTACTTCCGGCGCTTTAATTTCCAAAAGTCGTTTCAAACGGTTGTTACGGATAATAACACGACGGTACAAATCGTTCAGATCGGATGTGGCAAAACGGCCGCCATCCAACGGAACCAACGGACGCAGTTCAGGTGGAATAACCGGAACCACTTTTACAATCATCCACTCTGGTTTGTTGTCAACACGTGTAAATGATTCACGCAATGATTCAACTACCTGAAGGCGTTTCAGTGATTCTTTTTTACGTTGCTGAGAAGATTCTGTGTTTGCGCGGTGACGCAGGTCAAACGACAGTGTATCCAGATCAAGACGCTGCAATAAATCATGCAATGCCTCAGCACCCATTTTTGCAATGAATTTATTTGGATCTGTATCTTCCAGGTACTGGTTTTCTTTTGGTAATTCGTCAATGATATCCAGGTACTCTTCCTCAGTCAGGAAATCCATGTATTCCAATGCAACACCATCTGCACGTTTAGCGATTCCTTTTTGGATAACCACATAACGTTCGTAGTAAATAATCTGATCCAGTTTTTTTGTTGGCAGACCCAACAGATAACCGATTTTGTTTGGCAATGAACGGAAATACCAGATGTGTGCAACCGGAACAACCAGGGAGATATGCCCCATGCGCTCACGACGTACTTTTTTCTCTGTTACTTCAACACCGCAACGGTCGCAAACAATTCCTTTATAACGGATACGTTTGTATTTTCCGCAGTGACATTCGTAATCTTTTACCGGTCCGAAAATACGCTCGCAGAACAAACCATCTCTTTCAGGTTTATAGGTACGGTAGTTAATCGTTTCGGGCTTTAATACTTCACCATGAGATTTCTCAAGGATCATTTCAGGTGAAGCCAGACTGATAGTAATTTTTGTGAAACTACTTCTTGGTTTTGTTTCTTTTCTGAACGCCATAGTCTAAATTAATTTTTTAATACCTGTTCAATTAGTCCATTGTGATGTTTAGTCCAAGACCTGCCAGCTCATTCAACAATACATTGAATGATTCAGGAATACCAGGCTCCTGGAATACTTCACCTTTAACAATTGATTCGTATGCTTTAGCACGACCGATAACGTCGTCTGATTTAATGGTAAGAATCTCTCTGAGGATGTTAGCTGCACCGTATGCTTCGAGTGCCCAAACCTCCATCTCACCAAAACGCTGACCACCAAACTGAGCTTTACCTCCAAGTGGCTGTTGTGTGATGAGTGAGTATGGTCCGATAGAACGTGCGTGCATTTTATCATCCACCATGTGACCGAGTTTCAGCATGTAGATTACACCAACAGTTGCAGGCTGATCGAATCTTTCGCCGGTCAAACCATCTGTGAGGTGTGTTTTTCCAAATTTAGGAATACGTGCTTTCTCAGTATATTCTGTGATTTTCTCAAGTGAAGCACCGTCAAAAATTGGTGTGGCAAATTTCACCCCAAGTTCCATACCGGCCCATCCGAGAACTGTTTCATAAATCTGTCCAAGGTTCATACGTGAAGGTACCCCCAGTGGGTTAAGCACAATATCAACCGGTGTTCCGTCTGGTAAGAAAGGCATGTCTTCTTCACGAACGATGTTGGCTACGATACCTTTGTTTCCGTGACGACCCGCCATTTTATCACCCACTTTCAGTTTACGTTTTTTAGCAATGTAAACTTTTGCCATTTTCACAATTCCTGCAGGCAATTCATCTCCAACAGAGATCTGGAATTTTTTGCGTTTGTAAACACCCAGCAAATCGTTTGCTTTGATGTTGAAATTGTGAAGTAAGCGCTGGATCAATTTGTTTGTAGCATTGTCAGCGGTCCAGTCGTAAGGATTTACGATACCAAAGTCAACTGTCTGTAAACTTTTAGCTGTAAATTTCACGCCTTTTTTCAGGATCTCTTCTTTGTAGTTATTGAATACACCGTTTGATTTTTGCTCACCCAGGATATTCAATAATTTATCAATCAAAACACCTTTCAGTTCACCTGCTTCTTTTTCGTAATCAGCATCCAACTGCGCCAGTACCGGTTTGTCTTTTGCTTTTGTTTTACGATCTTTAATGGCACGTGAGAAAAGTTTTTTGTCAATAACAACACCGCGTAATGACGGAGACGCTTTTAACGACGCATCTTTCACATCACCGGCTTTGTCACCGAAGATTGCGCGGAGTAGTTTTTCTTCCGGTGAAGGATCTGTTTCTCCTTTTGGTGTGATTTTTCCAATCAGGATATCACCTTCTTTGATCTCAGCTCCAATACGGATAATTCCATTCTCGTCAAGATCTTTGGTTGCATCTTCACTTACGTTTGGAATATCAGCTGTCAGCTCTTCCAGACCACGTTTGGTGTCACGTACTTCCAGTGCATATTCATCAATGTGAATAGACGTGAAAATATCGTTACGGACAACGCGTTCAGAAATTACAATCGCATCCTCAAAGTTATATCCCTGCCATGGCATGAATGCTACTTTCAGGTTTTGACCCAATGCCAGTTCACCGGCCTCGGTTGCAAATCCTTCACAAAGTACCTGTCCTTTTTCAACTTTGGTTCCTTTAAATACAATCGGACGCAGGTTGATGGTTGTACTCTGGTTTGTTTTCTGGAATTTAGTTAATTCGTATGTTTTCAGATCACCGTCAAAACTTACCAACTTGTCGTCTTTAGACATGTTGTAACGGATTTTGATCTCGTTTGCATCCACATATTCTACTACACCATCTCCTTCTGCATTGATCAACACACGTGAATCTTTGGCAACCAGTTTTTCAATACCGGTTCCAACAATTGGTGCAGTTGGTTTCAATAACGGAACTGCCTGGCGCTGCATGTTTGATCCCATCAAAGCACGGTTGGCATCATCATGTTCCAGGAATGGAATTGAAGAAGCCGCAATGGATGCAATCTGGTTGGTACCAACGTCCATCAATTTGATTTGGGTTGGGTCAACAACCGGGAAATCTCCCTCCAGACGTGCTTTTACACGTTCAGCCTGAATTTTTCCTTTGCTGTCTAATTTGGCAATAGCCTGTGCAATGATTTTTCCTTCTTCTTCCTCTGCACTTAAGTACATTGGTTTTTCACTCAGCTTAACAGCACCATTTTCTACTTTCCAGTAAGGTGTTTCAATGAAACCAAGTTTGTTTACTTTGGCGTAAACGCACAATGAAGAAATCAAACCGATGTTTGGTCCCTCAGGTGTTTCAATGGTACACAACCGTCCGTAGTGTGTGTAGTGAACGTCACGAACCTCAAAACCGGCTCTTTCGCGGGAAAGACCTCCGGGCCCGAGTGCAGACAAACGACGTTTGTGAGTTACTTCAGAAAGCGGGTTGGTCTGATCCATGAACTGCGATAACTGGTTGGTTCCGAAGAACGAGTTAATTACCGAAGACAATGTTTTTGCGTTGATCAGATCGATTGGTGTGAACACCTCGTTGTCACGTACATTCATACGCTCACGAATAGTACGCGCCATACGGGCAAGACCTACACCAAATTGTGTGTGAAGCTGCTCACCAACGGTACGTACACGACGGTTTGACAAGTGGTCAATATCATCAATCTCAGCTTTTGCGTTGATCAGTTCAATCAGGTATTTTACAATCAGAATAATGTCTTCTTTGGTCAACACTTTCTGATCCATATCGGTTTTTAAACCGAGTTTGGTATTGATACGGAAACGTCCTACTTCACCTAAATCATAACGTGAATCAGAGAAGAATAATTTTTCAAATACGCTTCTGGCTGTTTCAAAATCAGGTGGTTCAGCATTTCTTAACTGACGATAAATGTGTTCTACCGCTTCTTTCTCTGAGTTAGAGGTATCTTTTTGAAGCGTGTTGTAGATAATTGCAAAATCAGCCGTGTTTACATTCTCTTTGTGGAGAATGATGGTTTTAACGCCTGAATCAGCAATCAGGTCAAGGTGTTCTTTTTCGAGAATGGTTTCACGATCAAGCAACACTTCATTCCGTTCAATGGAAACAACCTCACCGGTGTCTTCATCCACGAAATCTTCAATCCATGTTTTAAGCACACGTGCAGCCAGTTTACGGCCTTGTGCTTTTTTCATGTTTCCTTTATTTACTTTGAACTCATCTGCCAGATCAAAGATCTCGAGAATGTCTTTATCCGTTTCATAACCGATAGCGCGGAACAAAGTAGTTACAGGTAATTTCTTTTTACGGTCAATGTAAGCATACATGACATTGTTGATGTCTGTTGCAAACTCAATCCATGATCCTTTGAAAGGAATGATACGGGCAGAATATAATTTGGTACCGTTAGCATGTCTGCTTTGCCCGAAAAACACTCCTGGTGAACGGTGAAGCTGCGAAACAATAACGCGCTCAGCACCGTTGATCACGAAAGAACCTTTTGGTGTCATGTATGGGATAGTTCCCAGGTACACGTCCTGAACAATGGTTTCAAAATCTTCGTGTTCAGGATCTGTACAATACAGTTTTAGTTTAGCCTTCAGCGGAACGCTGTATGTCAAACCTCTGTCAATACACTCGGCAATGGTATAGCGCGGCGGATCGATGAAATAATCCAAAAACTCGAGTACGAACTGGTTTCTGGTATCCGTGATTGGAAAATTTTCACTGAATACTTTGAAAAGACCTTCGTCACTTCTGTTTTCCGGGGTTGTTTCCAACTGAAAAAACTGCCTGAATGATTCGAGTTGGATATCTAAGAAGTCTGGATATTCCAGCGTTGAGGCGCGGCTTCCAAGATTGATTCTTTCTGAAGTTATATTTTTTGGTACCAAGGCTAAAATTTTTAGTTAAACAAATTGCAATCGAAAACAAGGGCTCTTTAAACAGATGTAGGCACATACCCAATGGGGTAGTGCCTAATCTGCGTAAATGCGTGTATTTGTTAATTCACTTCAACAACTGCACCTGCCTCTTCAAGAGATTTTTTCAGGCCAGCAGCTTCGTCTTTAGATACTCCTTGTTTCAAAGGAGATGGCGCTTTGTCAACCAGGTCTTTTGCTTCTTTCAGTCCAAGACCGGTAAGATCTTTAACCAATTTCACAACAGCCAATTTGTTTGCACCGGCATCTTTCAGGATAACGTCAAACTCGGTTTTTTCAACAGCAGCTTCTGCTCCGCCACCACCTTGCATAACTACAGCAGCAGCAGCTGGTTCAATACCGTACTCGTCTTTCAAAATCTGAGCTAATTCGTTAACTTCTTTAACTGTCAGGTTAACCAATTTTTCTGCGAATTCTTTTAATTCAGCCATTTTATTTTGTTTTAATTTAAGTTAATACTAGTCCTTCGCCAGTGGCGAAGGATTTCAATTTAATTTTCTGCCCATTTACGGTCTTCACGTGTAAGACCAGAAATAACTTTCTGAGCAGGTGATTTAAGCGCAGCGATAATGTCCGCAATGAGTTCATTTTTGCTTTTAAGAGCAGCCAGGGAGTCGAGGTTTTTATCACCCACGTAAGTTTCCTCCAGGATATATGCACCCTTTAAAACCGGTTTATCACTTTTTCTTCTGAATTCCTGAATCAGTTTTGCAGGAACGTTTCCAACTTCAGAAAACATAACAGCCGTAGGACCATGCAGTGCATCATAAAGATCACTGTAATTTTTGCTGTCCAGGCTTTGCATCGCTTTTTTGAGCAGGGTATTTTTTACTACCAGCAACTCAACTTTGCTCTGGAAACATTTTCTTCTGAAGTTATTGATTGTTTCTACATCCAATCCGGCGGTATCTGTCAAATAAAATACGCCTGATTCAGACAATTTAGCCGCTAAATTTCCGATATACTTCGATTTCTCTTCTTTTGTCATAATTTAAGCGTGTTTATTAAGAAACAAAACTTTTTGCATCAATTGAGATACTAGGGCTCATTGTAGAGCTCATGTAAACACTCTTAATGTATGCACCTTTTGCAGATGAAGGTTTCATGCGGACAATGGTTTGCAGCAACTCATTGGCGTTTTCTTCGATTTTTTTAGGATCAAAAGAAACTTTTGCCACCGATGAATGGATGATTCCATATTTGTCAACGCGGAAGTCGATTTTACCTGCTTTAGTCTCAGTTACCGCTTTACCAATTTCCATTGTAACAGTACCGGTTTTAGGGTTTGGCATCAGACCGCGTGGTCCTAACACTTTACCTAAAGCACCTACTTTACCCATTACAGATGGCATGGTGATGATAACGTCGATATCAGTCCAACCAGCCTTAATCTTGTTGATGTATTCATCAAGACCAACGTGGTCTGCTCCGGCTGCTTTTGCTTCAGCTTCTTTATCCGGTGTACAAAGGACAAGAACGCGAACGTCTTTTCCTGTACCATGCGGTAAAGCAACGCTTCCACGAACCATTTGGTTAGCTTTACGCGGATCAACACCCAGGCGAACAGCGATGTCAACAGATGCATCAAATTTTGAATTTGAAATTTCCTTAACCAGGCTTGATGCTTCAGCCAGGGAATAAGATTTTGCCCGGTCAATTTTCGCGAGCACAACTTTTCTCTTTTTACTTACTCTTGCCATGATTACTATTTTTGAGGAAATTCACCTGTTACTGTAAGACCCATACTGCGCGCAGTTCCGGCTACCATTTTCATAGCAGACTCAACTTTGAAGCAGTTCATATCCTGAATTTTATCTTCAGCGATAGTTTTAATCTGATCCCAAGAAACTTTACCTACTTTAGTTCTGTTTGGTTCAGCCGAACCAGACTTTAACTTAGAAGCTTCAAGAAGCTGAACAGCTACCGGTGGTGTTTTTACAACAAATTCAAACGATTTGTCTGCATAAACTGTAATAACTACCGGAAGTACTTTCCCTGGTTTGTCCTGTGTACGAGCGTTAAACTGTTTACAGAACTCCATGATGTTCACACCTTTCGAACCGAGAGCCGGCCCTACAGGAGGGGAAGGATTTGCTGCTCCACCTTTAATCTGAAGCTTGATTAATCCAACGATTTGTTTTGCCATTTTTGTTTGTTTTTTGTAGTTCAATCGTGCGTTAATCGGCGGGGGAAGCATTCAAAACATCGCCGTAGCACTCCTACACGTTAATAAAAAATTAATTGCTTTTATCTACCTGCATATAGCTCAACTCCAGTGGCGTTTTACGGCCAAAGATTTTCACCATAACCTGTAGTTTTTTCTTTTCCTCATTAATCTCTTCGATAACCCCGTTAAAGCCATTGAACGGTCCGTCAATTACTTTTACGGTTTCACCTATTACGTAAGGAATATTCAATTCCTCTTCATGTTCAGATAATTCATCTACCTTACCAAGAATACGGTTTACTTCAGCAACCCGCATTGGCATAGGCTCGCCCCCTTTGGTACCAGACATAAATCCAATCACATTGGGAACGCTGTTGATCACGTGCTGCACTTCACCGTCAAGGATTGCCTCAAGCAATACATAACCGGGAAGATAGCTGCGTTCTTTGCTGATCTTTTTTCCGTTTTTAATCTGGTAAACCTTTTCGGTAGGGATCAATACCTGACCCACCAGGTTTTCCAGCTTATGGCGTTTAATTTCAAGTTCAATTGAATCACGAACTTTTTTTTCTTTACCACCAATAGCACGAACAACGTACCAGCGTTTTTTCTCCTCAGCTGCTGCTTTGGCTTTGTTACCTTTTTCCTCTGCCATAGGTTTAGCTTTGTTGAACGATACTATAATAAAATCCTAATATTCCTCTCCAGAAACCTTCGCCGGAGTTAATTCCAAATACAAAGTCCATCACAAAAATGATGAGTGCAAAAATCAAAGAAGCTACAAGCACAACGATTGCGCTGCTTTGAAGCTGATTCCAGGTTGGCCAGGTAACTTTGTTTACCAATTCTCCAAAAGACTCTTCGATGTATTGAATAATATTAGCCATATCATTTCTTTTTTTGGGTTTTGAATGACAGGTGTACGATCATCATTTGCCCTTGTTTATTCTTTGCACGGGCGGAGAGTCCCGAAGCGTCGGGACGAACTCCCATCCACTTCTCTTCTCAATTATTCCTGCCCAATCTTTATTCTTGCACGGGCGGAGAGATTCGAACTCCCATCAACGGTTTTGGAGACCGCTATTCTACCCTTGAACTACGCCCGTAAAAGAGAGAGGCACCGGGCCTCTCTGCTTTACTTGTGTCCGTTTTTTATTTCAGGATTTCAGTAACCTGACCTGCACCAACTGTTCTTCCACCTTCACGGATTGCGAAACGCAAACCTTGGTTGATAGCTACCGGAACGATTAGTTTTACAGTAATTGTTACGTTATCTCCAGGCATAACCATTTCGCGGCCATCACCTAAGAAAATTTCACCTGTTACGTCTGTTGTTCTTACATAGAACTGTGGACGATATTTGTTATGGAATGGAGTGTGACGTCCACCTTCTTCTTTTTTCAGGATATACACCTCAGCTTTGAATTCAGTGTGAGGAGTAATTGAGTTTGGTTTTGCGATAACCATACCACGACGGATATCAGTTTTCTCAATACCTCTCAACAACAAACCTACGTTATCACCAGCTTCTCCTCTGTCAAGGATTTTACGGAACATCTCAACACCTGTAACAACTGATTTCAGTTTTTCATCACCCATTCCGATAATGTCAACCTCTTCACCAGAGTTGATAACACCTGTTTCGATTTTACCAGTAGCAACTGTTCCACGACCAGTGATTGAGAATACGTCCTCAACCGGCATCAGGAAAGGTTTGTCAACTTCACGAACCGGCAATTGAATCCAGTTGTCAACTGCATCCATCAATGCTTTTACAGTAGCAACCCATTTTTCTTCACCGTTCAATGCACCAAGTGCAGAACCTTGAATAACTGGTGTATTGTCACCATCGTATTCATAGAATGATAACAAGTCTCTGATTTCAATCTCAACAAGTTCTAACAATTCAGGATCGTCAACCATATCCACTTTATTCATGAATACAACCATACGAGGAACACCAACCTGGCGGCCCAAAAGGATGTGCTCACGTGTTTGTGGCATAGGACCATCAGTAGCAGCAACTACAAGAATTGCACCGTCCATCTGAGCAGCACCGGTTACCATGTTTTTAACGTAATCCGCGTGACCTGGACAGTCAACGTGTGCATAGTGACGTGTTTGTGTTGCGTACTCAACGTGTGAGGTGTTAATAGTGATCCCTCTTTCTTTCTCTTCAGGTGCGTTATCGATCGAAGAGAAATCGCGCAATTCAGCAAGACCTTCTTTTGCAAGAACGGTTGTGATAGCAGCAGTAAGCGTTGTTTTACCGTGGTCAACGTGACCAATTGTTCCAATATTTACGTGCGGTTTGGAACGGTTATAGGTTTCCTTAGCCATAATCTACAATTGTTTACTTTTTATTATTAATACAAAATTTATACAACACAAAAACACACCTCTTTAAAGTGTGTACTCTACATTCGAGCCAATGATGGGAATTGAACCCATGACCTCTTCCTTACCAAGGAAACGCTCTACCCCTGAGCTACACCGGCACAACGTTCTTTTAATTTTGAGCGGGAAACGAGACTCGAACTCGCGACCCTCAGCTTGGAAGGCTGATGCTCTACCAACTGAGCTATTCCCGCCTATAAAGTGTAAAAGTGGGGAGAGCAGGATTCGAACCTACGAAGACTAAGTCAGCTGAGTTACAGTCAGCCCCAGTTGGCCACTTTGGTATCTCCCCAAGCACTTTATATACTTGAGCCGGCAGAGGGACTCGAACCTCCGACCTGCTGATTACAAATCAGCTGCTCTACCAACTGAGCTATGCCGGCCAATACTATTAAAAGAACGAAAAACTCCCGTAATTTTTGAAAACGGGAGTGCAAATATATGAAACTTATTTATTGTAGCAACAAGTTTCCGTTTTTTTTTCAGTAAAACTGGGGCTAAAGGCCTAACATTTTGTTTTTCAGATTTTCATCAGCCGGCTGAGAACACAGCCAAATGCCGAAAAGCGCCTTTTTAAAGTCTAAACCGGTTATGGTGACAACTGCCGAATTGTTTTTGTGCAGGGTTGTTCCTTTACCGGGCATGTAAATGAGGTCAATGATGTCTCCAACCGCAATCTCATCCTTGAATCCGGCGGTTATTAACTGATCAATTTTTGACTTGATCGCACTCGTATTACCGTTGGTTGATTTATCAAAACCTGAACGAATGGCTTCTTCCATGTTTTCTTTACTCACCATGCTTGAAATCACCCGCATTTTTATTGCCATGGGCTCATCCGCTTCTATAATTTTTGAAGCGTCAGATGATTTTTCACGCAAATACAATACGCCTATGTAAAGATCCATGAACATTTTTTCACGAATTCCTCCCCCATTTATTTTCAAATACTCATCCCCCGCTTTTACCACATTAGGCATAATAACACCCCCAATTTTTGTTTGGGCGGTTGCAGTTAAACCAGCAACGAAAAAAGTAACTAAAAGAATTGCTTTCATAGGCTAAAATTTAAACCCGCTGCAGTCCTGAAATGATCCCAACATTATTGGGGCATAGAGACTGCAGCGGGTTAAAGAGGTTGTTTTTATTGTCCTTTACCTTTGTGTTTATCTACCTGGCGACGCAGTGCGTCACAGGCAAGGTCTGTCGCTTCTTCAAAACTTTTGCATTGTTTTTTTGCAAAAAGTTCTTTTCCGGGAATCATCAGTTTAATCTCAGCTACTTTGTTTTCAGCGTCAACAGATTTGTCAATTTTTAATACTACTTCACCGGCAATAATTTTATCAAAATAAATTTCCAGTTTATTTACTTTTCCGTTTACAAAGTCAATGAGTTTTTTGTCAGCGTCAAAATGAAGCGAATGCACTTGCAGGTCCATAATTGTTCGTTTTAATTCACACCACGGGGATGCGATTGGTTATAGATTGATTTAATTTGTGCAAACGAATTGTGTGTGTAAATCTGTGTTGCAGCAAGATCCACATGTCCCAATAACTTCTTGATTGACTCCAGTGAAGCACCATGGTTCAACATGTGAGTCGCAAAAGTATGCCGCAGGACGTGCGGACTTTTTTTACTCAAATTCGTTGCCTTACCAAGGTAATAATTTACTTTAGTATAAACAAATTTAGGGGTGAGTTTTTTACCGTTGCTCAGGAGAAAGAGCGAATCGCTTTTTAAACCGGCTGATGCTTTGAGCAGCATAAAGTCATGCATGAGCCGGCTTAAGGCAGCAGAAATCGGAATAATGCGCTCTTTGTTGCGTTTTCCAAGAACCTTAATTTGTGTGCCGGAAATGTTTTTCTCTTGCAGGTTAATGAGTTCAGACTGCCGGATGCCGGTTTGATAAAACAATTCCAGGATCAATTCATCCATTGCCCGCTGGTAGGGGTCTTCCACCTCATCAAAAACAGCTTTGCTCCACAGCTGGGTTTCAGGTACAAATTGCGGCAGTACTTTTTTTTGTTTCAGACTTTTTACCTTGGTTGACGGGTTTACGTCACAAAAGCCCTTTTGACGCAGAAACCTGAAAAAGGTTTTAATGCTGGAGAGCTTGCGGTTGACAGAGGTATTTTCAAGCCCTGATTCCACCAAAGCCACCAGGTAGCCCCTTAAATCACGGTGCTTAAGCTCTTTTAGTTCATCATCTGAGCGCAAGGCCAGAATATCTATAAAATTCTCAAGGTCTTTTTTATACGCAATAACCGTATGCTCAGAAAAGCGCTTTTCATGTACCAGGTAGTCCAGAAATTCCTGCGGTAACTGCATAAAAAAAGAGGTATACAAGTATACCTCTTTTACGTATCATTTTAAAAAATGTTGTTATTGCACTTCGTTGATAGCCAGTTTTTGTTTGTAAACTGCTTTCAGTCTTCCCTGACGGCTAACAACAGATGGTTTTGTAAAAGCCTGACGCTCTCTTAACTGACGCAAAACGCCGGTTTTTTCGTATTTCTTTTTATACTTTTTAAGAGCTCTCTCAATGTTTTCGCCTTCTTTAATTGGAATAATCAACATAATTTTTTCTTTATTTCATTCAAAATTGGATGGCAAAGATAATACAAATCTCAATTCCTGCCTAATTATTTTAAAATTTCTCTGGAAATAACCAGTTTCTGGATCTCAGAAGTGCCTTCACCAATGGTACAGAGCTTAGAATCACGGTAAAATTTCTCAACCGGAAAATCTTTGGTATACCCGTACCCGCCAAAAATCTGTACGGCATCATTTGAAACCGATACCGCTACTTCAGAGGCATAATATTTAGCCATTGCTGACTCTTTGCTCATTTTCATACCGCGTTCTTTCAAATCAGCGGCATTTAAAAGCAACAGTTCAGACGCCTTTATTTTGGTAGCCATATCAGCCAGTTTAAAGGCTATGCCCTGGAACTGTGAAATAGGTTTGCCAAATTGTTGTCTTTCTTTGGAATATTTAATTGCTGCCTTATAGGCTCCCTGGGCAATTCCAAGGGCTAAAGATCCTATTGAAATACGGCCGCCGTCAAGAATTTGCATGGCCTGGATAAAACCTTCACCCTCTTTACCAATTAACTGATCTTTATGAACGCGGCAATTGGTGAAAATTAATTCAGCCGTTTCTGAAGCACGCATGCCCAGTTTATTTTCTTTTTTTCCGGATGCAAAACCAGGCGTTCCTTTTTCAATAATAAAAGCCGACATACCATGCGAGTCTCCTTTTTCACCGGTTCTTACAATAACAACGGCTACGTCACCGGAAATGGCATGTGTAATGAAGTTTTTAGACCCGTTGATCACATAATAGTCTCCGTCTTTTACGGCAGTGGTATTCATTCCACCGGCATCTGATCCGGTTCCGGTTTCTGTTAATCCCCAGGCACCAATCCACTCAGCAGTTGCCAGTTTGGGAAGGTATTTTCTTTTTTGCGCTTCACTGGCGTGATACATAATATGACCTGTACACAACGAGTTATGCGCAGCTACTGACAGTCCGATTGAGCCACAAACCTGCGAAATTTCAGAAATTACAGTAATGTATTCAAAATACGAAAGACCGCTTCCACCATATTCTGCAGGAACCAGAACACCCATTAAACCAAGTTCACCCAGTTTTTTGAAAACCGGTACGGGAAACTCCTGCGACTCATCCCATTTCATGATATTCGGGCGGATTTCTTTTTCAGCAAAATCACGCACCATCTGTTTTATCATCAACTGATTGTCGTTTTCTATGACTTTCATTTCAGTAGTAGTTTTTTTTTAGTAGCGCACTAAAGTACTAATATTTTCTGAGTAATTTGAAAGCGCTTGTTTACCGTTTAAAAAGGATAATTCAACCAGAAAGTTGAATCCTGCCACCACGGCATTCTGCCTCTTAATCAATTCAGCCGCGGCCGAGGCAGAGCCACCGGTGGCCAATAAATCATCGTGAATGAGAATTCGCTGACCCGGTTTTACATCATCTACCTGCATTTCAATTACGGCCGATCCATACTCCAGCTCATACGAATAGGAAATGGTTTTATAAGGCAATTTACCTTTTTTACGGATTAAAATAAAGGGAACACCAAGTGCCATAGCAAGCGGTACACCCAATAAAAAACCACGGCTTTCAATACCCGCAATTCCGTCAATTTTCAACGGTTCAATTTCATTTTTAAGGTGAACAACAATCTCCTGGCAGAGCTCAAAATTCTGCATAATCGGGGTGATATCTTTAAACAGAATACCCGGTTTTGGAAAATCAGGAATATCCCTGATCACGCCTTTAACTTTATCTTCAATGGTCATTCAAAACGAATATATGGTTCGAGTTTTTCTTCTCCCTCTGGTGTGAGCAGCGCTTTTGCAATCAGAAAATCAAGGTTTCTGATGGGTGCCTGTTCACGTTCTTTCAAAATGGCAGCCGTCATTGCAAAATCAATATACGGGTGCCGGTCAATTTCATCTTTTGTAGCGGTATTAATATTCAGCGTTTTTATTTCAGCCTGATTCAATGTGGTATTATCGACCAGTACCTGGTAAATATCTTCGGTCATTTTATATACTTCATGCAATTGCGTCATGCTGTAAAAACCACCCAGCGAGGTTCGTTTCTGAATAATATTTTTTGCTGTCCAGGCTCCAATTCCGGGCAACGTTTCAAGCTCTTCAGCAGTAGCTGTATTCAATGAAATAGCCACTGTCTTGTTTTCACTTTCAGGAGCCGATTCAAGTAAAATATACGGTTCCAGTTCCATGTATTTTTCATCTGAAATAACGTACACTTTTTTCAGCTCTTCTTTTGTTTTGAAAGGTCCGTTTTTTGCGCGGTAATCGAGAATTGCCGCTGCCTGCTTGTGCGAAAATCCTAGCTTTTTCCAGTCGCTCAATGCAATGGTGTTTGGATCAAATTCAAACAGCGAATAGCTAAAATCAGGCCTGTAAGTCTGCGCAAAAGAGCGGTCTTCTTCAGCAGCCAGCTGAACATACTGCAGCTGCTGCGGATTTACTTCAAGCGGTTGCTGCAACCTGATTTCGTGTGTCCAATTCAGAACAACCAATACGATCAGAATCAGGGTTGACCAGATAACAACACCCAACTGCTGCACCCGTGTAAATGCAAAGTAGTTTTTCACGCCAAAAAATTAAAAACCCATACCTGACTGACGACTATTTTTTGTCATCATTTTCAGTATACGAATCTGGCTCATCGTGTTTTTTCATGGTGAGAACCTTGTAGAAAAAATAGCCGGTAATTACAGTAATTGTAATTTCAGTTACCAGCATCATGGTTAATGCTCCTGTACTCATGATGTAAATCTCCCTTCTTTAATGCGTTTTTTGTATGCGTGATAAACGAGGTAAGCAATTGCCAACCAAAGTAACAACAGACCTGCCCTGGAAATATTCACGTAAAGTAATTTGGTGTGTAACGATTCAAGAACAGCCGGATCAGTAGTTTCTGAAATGGCCTTGTAAATATCCACGTTCATAATTTTGTCCCAGATTCCGGGACAACTCATAACAAATACATATCCTAACAGAACCGGGGTGATCCATTTAATGAAGAACTTAAAAATGGTTGGTACTTTAATATCCGCGCCGTCGGTAATTTCTCTCCAGCCTTTGTCCATTCCAAATACCCAGGCAAACAATATAATTTCCAACAGGGCAAAAACTACGAGTGAAACAGTTCCTGCCCAATAATCATATTCATCAAAAACGCCTTCGTTGAAAAAAAGTACCGTTGGCAAACCAAGTAGAAAAACAATTCCCCCAAAAGCCCAGGCAGCCGGTTTCCGTCTCCAGCCGTATTCATCTTCAAGGAATCCCATAACCGGAGTTCCCATTGCAAGTGAAGATGTAATACCTGCAAAGAACAATAACCCGAACCAGAATACACCCGCTATAATAGCCATAACAGGTCCCCATTGTTCAAACAGGTAAGGCATGGTCATAAATCCTAAACCAAGTCCGCCACTTTTTGTCATTTCAACAACCTGATCAATTCCCAGGTAACCAACCGCAATTGGAATTAAAATAGCGGAACCTAAAACCACCTCTACAAATTCATTCATCCAGCCGGCGCTCATGGCATTCAAAGCAATATCATCTTTCTTTTTAATGTATGATGCGTAACATTGAATAGAACCCATTCCAAGCGAAAGCGTGAAGAAAACCTGGCCCGCCGCCGCAAGCCATACTTTAGGCTCCCAGATTGAACTGAAATCAGGCGACCAAAGAAAGTTCAACCCTACCACCCCGTCAAATGTAGCACCCTCTGAACCGGCTTTAATGGTAATGGCTTTGTATGCCAGAAATGCACCAAAAATTAAAAGCAGCGGCATACCAATTTTGGCGGCTTTTTCAACACCACCGGAAAGACCTTTTGATAAAATCCAGGTGTTTAATAACAAACATAACAGCCAGAAGAAAATCGGCATCCACGAGAAATGTCCGGCACCATCTTCTAATGAAACGTAGTTTCCAAAATAGGTAGCAACCTCAGCCTGTGTCTGACCTGAAAATTCACCGGTTATGGAATTCCACATCCAGGAAAGCGTCCACGATTCCAGGTAACAATAATAGGCCGCAACAGCTACGTTGGTGAAGATTCCAAACACACCCACATATTTCCAGAATTTACGGCGATCCATGGAATCAAAAATGAACGGTGTACTGTGGTGGCCTTTTGATCCGCCAAAACGACCGCTGGACCACTCTACAAAAAGTAACGGTAAGCCCATCAATAAAAAACATACAATGTAAGGAATGATGAATGCCCCACCCCCATTTTGAATTGCCTGAACCGGGAAGCGCAGAAAGTTACCAAGGCCGACAGCGTTACCTGCCATTGCCAGAATTAATCCTACACGTGAGCCCCATGCTTCGGTATTTGCCATGAATTATTTTTTAAGGTTGATGGGTAAATTTAACCATTATCCTGAAAAACGGGCAGAAAGGGTCGAAAAGATGAGGGAAATATTAAGGGCGGCGTGTTGTGGGGATATATTGTAGGTACAACTCACGAGTTGTACCTACAATATATCCCGATTATTAATCAACCACGTTATAATCGGCATCCATCAGAATAACGATGTCGTTAACCTCGTCGCCCAACTGGTAATGCACGGTTGCTTCAAAGCCTGCAATGTCAGCCCAAACGCTTCGTTTCAGATGCATAAAAATGCGATTCGTTTGCGCAAATTCGGCCTGTTTTATCTGCAGTTCCTGCAATTTCAAACGGTATTCAAGTGATTTTATTTTGGCTTCTTTTGCCTCAGCCACATTGCCCGCCTTTTCAAGGTCTAATGATTTATACGACCAGTCGTCAACCATTAAATGAAGGGTATCAATGTCTAACTGAATTAAGTTGATATTCTCTTCGATGGTCAGAATCATTTCATCCAATTCATTGTGCTTTACGGTATCAGTGATTGTAATTTCCACATCAACAGAATCTCCCATAAAAAAATACGCACGTACGTTTTTTTCAATAAGTTCCTGATCAGAAAGTTTGGTTTCACCTTTACAACTAAAGATTAAAAAAGAAACGGACAGTAAAAGAAGGAGACGCATAACACCAATTATTGTGCAAAGATGCGCAATATTTCTGACGCATTCTAATTCACCCGCGACAGGAAACAAAAGGGCAAAAAAAATCCGGCCGCAGCCGGATTAATGTTTTTAGTTTACACCTGTCATATTCAGAATCCAGAATACCAGGGCGCCTAATAGCCCGCTGATTGGAATGGTCAGAATCCATGCCCAGAGTAATGAGATTGTAACACCCCAGCGAACGGCCGAAACACGTTTGGTCATACCAACCCCGATAATGGAACCGGTAATGGTGTGGGTTGTACTAACAGGAATACCTAATTTTTCAGTCATAAACAAGGTAGCAGCACCGGCAGTTTCTGCAGCAACGCCCTCAAGCGGGGTTACCTTGGTAATTTTGGTACCCATGGTTTTGATAATTTTCCAGCCGCCAAACATGGTTCCGATTCCGATAGCAAAATAACAGGCAGCCGGAATCCAGTTAGGCAAATGGTTAATGACCAGTTTTCCCTTGGCATCCATTTCCTGACCGATGTGTGCCCATTCCGGAATTGGTTGTCCCGAAGCAGTCAACTGCGCCATGTATACCAGCATTGCTGCGGCAATAATACCCATTACTTTTTGAGCATCGTTACCACCGTGGCCAATACTGAATAAAGCAGATGAAACCAACTGGAGTTTTTTGAACCAACGGTCAGCTTTTGACGGATTCGCTTTGCGGCAGATATTTACAATAATCAGTGTTATAATACTGGCAATGATCATACCCACAATTGGCGCTGCAAAAATGAATGCAAACGTGATCAGAATTTTTTCCTGGTTAACAACGCCAAAGCCGGCATTGGCAACAGCTGCACCGGCAAAACCGCCAAGCAGTGTATGTGATGAGCTGGAAGGAATTCCAAACCACCAGGTTAAAAGGTTCCAGCAAATTGCTGCTATTAACCCGGCACAAACAACGGCAAAGGTTACAGAATCAGGATTAACAATTTTTGCAACTGTATCAGCCACTTTCAGGTCAAAAATCCAGAAGGCCAATACGTTGAAAAATGCGGCCCATAATACGGCCTGAAAAGGAGTCAGAACTTTCGTTGAAACGACAGTAGCAATAGAGTTGGCTGCATCGTGAAACCCATTAATAAGGTCAAAAAGAAGCGCCAGAAATATAATGGTGAGCAAAATTCCCATTGTAATAATTTTTTACGTTGAATAGATGATCAACCAATCACTTAGGCGTGCTTAATGATAATTGACTGAATGACATTGGTAGCATCCTCACATTTGTCAGTTGCTGTTTCAAGTGCCTGAAGAACTTCTTTATTTTTAATCAGTTCAATTGCATCTTTTTCATTTTCGAAAAGATCTGCAATGGCTAAATCAAACAAATCATCTGCATGATTTTCAATGCTGTTTACACGCACACAGGCCTCACGGATTTTTGTGACATCACGCATGTTGCGCAATTCTTTCACTGCACCGTGCAGTTCATTGGAGGCAATTTGAATTAACTCCGCCAGTTTCTGCATTGAAGGTGTTATTTTTTCTACCTTATAAAGTTCCATTCTTTTTGAAGCTCCGTGAACGAAATCAGCAATATCATCCAGTGAAGAAATTAATGCATGAATATCTTCACGGTCAAATGGCGTGATGAAATTGGCACTTAATTCTTTAAACGTTTCATGGGTTAACGAATCTCCAACATGTTCCAATCTTTCAATTTCACGAATCAGTTCTTTTTTCCGGTCTGCACTAGGTGTATTTACCATTTCAACCAGGGCGTTTGAAATTTCGATCAGGTTGGCTGTTGCTTTTTCGAAAAGAGTAAAAAACACTTTGTTTTTTGGCTGGAAATAGTGGAAAATGTTAAAGCTCATGTAGACTTTTTTTACGATTATTAATTAAAGACGGTACAAATATAGAGAGCTTTAAACTGGCACCCGGGCGGCAAACGTTACTTTAATGTTAACTTAACGTTAAGAACCGTTTGAAGGCATAGGTAATAATTTGAAAAACAAATTATTACACAATCATCAACGGTGCAGAAAAAAAGGAAAAACACGCAAACACAGAACGTAGTGCTTTACTGTGTGAAAAAGAGGGCAACTGTTCAATATTGGATTCAATTGGCTCTCAAAGCCGATAGCGCTGTGCCCGAAGCAAACTCTTTCAGCGCACGCTGCACATCCAGATCATCTTCAAGATAAACGGTATAATACCCGTTGTCACTCCACAGGTGTCTGGCAATCTCAGCCTTGATACGGTTTTTGATCACCGGTTTGGAAACAACAATATCTTTTGGAATCTGCTCAACCCCCAGTTTTGCCGCATAACTTACAAAATCGGTAAACATGGTTTCAGTTACCACAAATGTGTTTACAAATTTATCTTTATCAGAACCGGTCAATGCTGCTCTGCGGGTATCGAGGAAACGGATGGCATAATGGTTGAAAATACTTTCATAATAAAGCTCTGTCAGGTAGTACGATGCACCGGCTGTATCATTGGGAATAAAAACATCCGGATAAATGCCGCCGCCGCCATATACAATACGACCGGCCGCTGTGGTGTATTTCAAATTCTCATCGTGTTTGATGCTGTCTTCATTCATAAGTTCACCGCTTTCAAACCGGTTGAAATAATCACTTTCATAATCCACACCATCACCGTATGGTTTTTGAATGCTGCGCCCGGTTGGTGTATAATAACGTGAAATAGTCAGGCGCAATGCGCTGCCGTCGGTAAACTCCTCCTGCGTTTGTACCAGCCCTTTTCCAAATGACCGCCTGCCCATTACCAGTCCACGGTCATTGTCCTGAATTGCACCTGCAACAATTTCACTGGCTGATGCAGAAAGCGAGTTGATGAGTACAATAACCTCAACATCTTCCAAAACACCACGGCCTGTGGCGTAATAATCTTCACGCGGACTTTTTCTACCCTCTGTATACACAATCAGTTTTCCCGATTCCAGGAACTGGTCTGCAATATCTGTAGCGGCAGACATAGAACCTCCGCCGTTGTTACGCAAATCGAAAATGAGTTTTTTCATTCCCTTTGCTTTGAGGTCGCTGGCGGCTGCGGTAAACTCATCAGCCGCACCGTAGGTAAAACTATTCAGTTTAATAAATCCAACGTCGTTACTCAACATCAGGGAAGCATCAATGCTGCTGATTGGAATGGTGCCGCGTATAATGGAAAGATCTTTGGTAATGCCTTTCCGGTAAATTTTCACTTTCACTTTTGATCCCTCTTTCCCTTTTAAAAGAGACATCACACGTTCATTGCTCAGATCAATGTTGGTAATTACAGTATCATCCACCACAATTAAACGGTCGCCGGGCAGCATACCCGCTTCTTCAGAAGGTGAACCCGGCAGCACATGCGTGGCTACCAATGTATCATCGTGAATTAAAAACCGGATTCCGATTCCGCCAAAATTTCCTTCGAGCTGTTCATTCACCTCAGCCAGGTCACGCGCCGGAATATAGGCACTGTGTGGATCAAGTTTGGTGATCATACCCTCAATGGAACTTTCGATGAGCAAATCATGATCTACAGAATCCACATATTTATCTTCAATGAGTTCAAGAATGGTGTTAAACTTATTGCTGTTTTCAATTACCGGATTCTGAAACCCACCGTCTTTGATAAAAAACGTACCCAGCCAAACCCCGGCAGCAAGTGCCACTGCCATCAACAGCGGAATTATAGCATAAACCGCGGTTTTTTTAGGTTGATTTGTTTCGTCACTCATAACTCCAAATTTTTTACATGATGAACCGCAATTCCATATTCTGACAGAAAATCAATTCCGGAAGTGTCTTTGTACTGATACAGGTATACCACCCGTTTAATGCCTGACTGAATAATCAGTTTACTGCATTCTTTACAGGGAGATAAGGTAATATACAGTGTTGCGCCGTCAGCACTTTGTGTTGACTTGGCTACTTTCAGAATGGCGTTTGCCTCAGCATGCAGCACATACCAGTGTGTTTCACCATTGTCATCTTCACAGGCGTTGGTATAACCAGAAGGTGTTCCGTTATAACCATCTGAAATAATCATGTTGTCTTTGACAATGAGTGACCCTACCTGCTTGCGTTTGCAATGCGAAAGTTTTCCCCATTCATGAGCCATTTTTAAATAGGCCTGATCGTATTTTTCTTGTTTTGAATCCACGGTGATGTTATAACGCCAGTTGTATGAAAAAGTAAAGCGGGCTTCGTTAAAATTAGTTAATCCAGAATAAATAAGGCATGCGCGCCTGGATACTTGATTTACCTTCAATGGTCATCAAATAGTTGTAAATTTCAAAGAGCTGCATTTCAAGGTTTGATTTTTTGAGTGATGCCTCTTCAATGTTCTCCAGGTTATCGAGAATTTCAAATAAATTATCTTCTTCTTTTTCAGGATAGATTTTGATTTTTATGTCTTCTTTGGCTATACCGGCCTGCTCAGCACCGTAAAAAACAGCATCGTAAATGCCGCCGTATTCGTCAATCAACCCAATGCGCTTGGCATCTGTACCAGCCCATACACGGCCCTGCCCGATACTGTCTACCTCAGCCGTTGTCATGCCGCGGCCCTCAGCTACCTTTGTAATAAAATCAAGATAAATGTCGTCTACGCCTTCCTGGAAAATGAGCAGTTCTGAATCAGTCAGTTTGCGGTTGGTAGACAACACAGCGTGATCATTTGTTGTAACATGATCAAATGAAATACCCAGCTTGTTTTTGAACATATCACCGGTATAAGGTACAATTCCAAAAACGCCAATAGAACCGGTAATGGTATTTGGCTCTGCAAATATTTTATCAGCCGCGCAGGAAATATAATATCCGCCTGAAGCAGCTACATCACCCATGGAAACAATAAATGGTTTTACGGCTTTTGTGAGCGTTACTTCACGCCAGATAACATCACTGGCAAGGGCACTGCCGCCCGGCGAATTCACACGCAGGATAACAGCCTTAATGGTAGAATCTGTGCGGGCATCACGAATAAGTTCAGCCAGTGAATTACCACCAATCTCACCTACCTCACCATCACCGTCAACAATGTCACCTTCAGCAAAAATGAGTGCAATATTTTTCTTATCAAGTTTGCGGAGTGTGCGCTCATGTTTTGTTTTTTTGAGCGCGTATTTCTGAAAATTTACCAGTTCAAGCTCTTCCCCTTCTTTTGTACCGGCTTTTGATTTCAGCAATTCCAATACCTCATCGTAATACATTATTCCATCAGCCATTTTATAATCAACTGCATCACCTGATTTACGAATGTAAACACTGTCAGCTATCTCATTCAGTTCAGAAACCGAAATGCCGCGTGATTCACTGATGGCTGACAGCATGGTATTCCAAAGGGAGTTAATGTAGGTCTGTGTCTGGAGCCTGCTTTCATCACTCATTTTTTCATACATCAGCGGCTCTACTGCGCTTTTGAATTTGTTGTTTGACCCGCGGATAATCTGCATCTGAACATCCAGCTTTTCAAGTGCGCCTTTGACAAACATAATCTCAGCACCCAACCCTAAAAAATCAATCATACCGCTTGGAAAAACAAAAACCGAGTCAGCCGCCGAAGCCACATAATAGGCCTTTTTACTATAGTTTTCAGAATAGGCATAAATAAATTTTCCGCTGGTTTTAAAATCAATTAGCCCATCCCTGATTTCTTTGGTGGTAGCCATACCAGTACTCAAATCACCGCAATTCAGAAAAATACCTTCAATGTTTTTGTCTTCTTTGGCAATTTTTAATCCTTCCAGAATTTCATACAACCCAAATTTCTTGTTGATTGCAAACGATGCCGGATTAAAGTCAGCATAGGTATAATCACCTATATCACCGCTTAAGTCCATGTGAAGTACTGAGTTTTCTTTAACCACCAGCTTTTTGGGGGTAAACAGGTCATCAAAGCCGGCAAGCATGGCATTCAGAATCATAAAAAACACAGCCATTGCAATAAGGCCGGCTAAAACACTGGATAAAAGGCTTGCCCAAAAAGTTTTCCAAAAGGTCATAGAAAGCGGATTTTCAACAAAGTTACGAAACAAGGCAATAGAAATTACAGTGATTTGGTTGGGAGGCTGAATTAATGGTTAAACGCTTTTCAGCCATGCCGGACAACATTGATGCAATTCAGCCGTTTTTGTACCTTTGACCTGCGTGCCTGCCAAAAAAATCATAGTTTCGGTTACGAATGATCTTTACACGGATAACCGTGTACGCAAGGTATGTGAATTCCTGGTAAAGCATGGGTTTGAGGTTACCCTGGTGGGGCGCAGGCTGAGCCACAGTCATAACCTGGACAGCCTGCCCTATAAAACCAAACGTTTCAGGCTGCCCTTTACAAAGGGGCCGCTTTTTTATGCCGTGTATAACCTGCGGCTATTCATTTACCTGCTTTTTCACAAAGCCGATCTGCTGGTGTCTAACGACCTTGATACGCTTTTGGCGAACCACTGGGCCCGTAAATTCAAACGCCGTTGCCGGCTTATTTATGATTCACATGAATATTTTATTGGGGTGCCCGAATTGCTTGAAAAACCACGTGTACAAAATTTCTGGCGGCGCATTGAAAAAAAATGCCTGCCAAAGGTAGATAAAATGTATACCGTGAATGAATCCATTGCCGGTTTGTACCATCGTGAATACGGAATTCCAATAGCCGTTGTACGCAATATTTCAGATGCCCCGGCCGGTTTTCAAAAAAAAACACGAGCTGAATTAGGCCTTCCGTCAGACAAACGCATTGTAATTTTTCAGGGCGCCGGCATTAACGTTCAGCGTGGTGCTGAAGAACTGATGGAAGCCATTCAGCAGGTTGAAAATACCATTCTCATTTTTGTAGGCAGTGGTGATGTCATTGACCAGCTTAAAGCAACCGTTAAGCGGAACAACTGGGAGCAGCGCATTTTGTTTTTTGGCAAAAAACCTTACCTGGAATTGCTGAATTATACAGCCGTTTCAGACGTGGGCGTTTCATTGGATAAAGACACCAACATCAATTACCGGTACTCATTGCCCAACAAAATTTTCGATTACATACACTGCGGCATTCCGCTGCTTGTTTCTGATTTGCCTGAAATACGCAAAATTGTAGATCACTATGATGTTGGCCTGGTTACACCCTCACACAAGCCCACTGATATTGCCGCCTGCCTTAACCGTTTGTTTCAGGATCAGGCACTGTATCAGCGGCTGAAAGCAAATACAAAAAAGGCAGCAACTGACCTGACCTGGGAACACGAATGCCGGCAGCTTGAAAAAATTTACCTTTGATAACAGATGGCATCTCTGACAGAAAATAGCCCTTATACTGCTCCAAGCCTGCACCTGGTGGCATTTGATGTGCCTTATCCACCAAACTACGGCGGTATCGTAGACGTGTTTTACAAACTAAAATCGTTGCACGAGGCGGGTGTGCGGATAATTTATCATTGCTTTTATTACCGCGGGCATAACCGCCCCAACGATGAGTTAAAAAAATACTGTGCTGAAATTTATTATTACAAACGAACTAAAAACCTGATCAGGCTTATTTTTGGTGCTAACCCTTATGTAGTAACCAGCCGCAATCATCCTGACCTTTTGAAGAATTTGTGTAAAACAAATGATCCCATTTTTTTTGACGGACTTCAGACCTGTTTTTACCTGAATCATCCCGACCTTGAATCACGGAAAAAATATGTGCGGGCCAACAACATTGAGCATACCTATTACCGTGAACTGGCAAAAGTAGAACGAAACCGGCTTAAACGAATTTACCTGGACCGGGAAGCCGACCGGCTTGAACTTTTTGAACCTGAACTTAAAAAAGCAGATGCTATTTTTGCCGTTGCAAAAATGGACCTGGAGCATTTTGAAACCTATTCAAAAACCCTCTATGTTCCGCCGTTTTTTAATACCGATCACGCCCGTAAAGAAGTTAATAAAAGCGGTATTAAAGGTCGGTTTGTTTTGTTCCAGGGAAACCTGCGTATACGTGAAAATGAACTGGCTGCCAAATTCATTATTAACGAAGTGGCACCGCTCACCAATCATAAAATTGTGATTGCCGGCAAATCACCTTCTACCTGGTTGAAGAACGAAGCCTCAATTCAGGAAAATGTACAGCTGATTGATACACCACCCGCTGTTCAAATGGATTCCCTGATTCAGTACGCACATATTAATTTGCTGATTACGTTTCAGCAAACGGGCATTAAATTAAAGCTGCTGCACGCACTTGATTCAGGCAAACACATTATCATCAATTCTAAAATGGATGATAGCGGTGTATTTGCTGAACTGTGTTACGTAAAAGATACGGCTGAAAATATTGCTGCAAAAATTGATGATTTGATGAAGGTTGAATTTACGGAGCAAATGGCGCTTGAACGGCATTCAAAATTTTCAGCAACATTTGACAACCGCCGCAGTGCAAGGCGAATTATTGAAACGATTTTTGGAACCTTGCTGTAACCAGGTTTTAATCCAAAAAGAAAGGGGCGGAAGATTTTCCGCCCCTTTCTTTTTGGATATTATGCTTCTGCTACTTTTAGTTCTATTCAAATTTGACCTGCTCAAACGGATTGAATACGTTCATTGGATTCAATTCAACCACCGTTTTATTTTCCACTTTCATGGTGCGGGAAGGGAATTGTTCCATAATAGACATATCATGCGTTGCCATTAAAACTGAGGTGCCTTCTTTGGCAATTGCCATTAAAACAGCCATTACCTCACGCGACGTTTCCGGATCAAGATTTCCCGTTGGTTCATCTGCCAGAATAAATTTTGGATTATTTACCAATGCACGGGCAATGGAAACACGCTGCTGCTCACCGCCTGATAACTGGTGCGGCATTTTTACACCCTGGTGATCAAGCCCTACCAAACGCAAAACATCATTGGCCTGTTTGGTAATTTCTGCTTTATTTTTCCAGCCGGTAGAACGCATTACAAAATAAAGATTTTCGTAAACCGTACGATCTGATAACAATTGAAAATCCTGGAAAACAATGCCCAGCTGCCTTCTTAAAAAGGGAATTTCTTTGCGTTTTAACTGATGCAATTTATAGTCTGCCACTTCGCCCTCTCCTTTAGCCAGCGGTAACTCTCCGTATAAGGTTTTAAGCAAACTGCTTTTGCCTGCACCCGTTTTACCAATCAGGTATACAAATTCTCCTTTTTTCAGGTGAATATTCACGTCAGACAGAACAACGGTACCGCCCTGGCTTATTTCACCGTTTTTGATCCAGAAAATGTTGTCAGTTGATTCCATTTGAAATTATTCAATTGTAAAAGTAAACGATTCAGTGTGACTTTAAGTCCCGACTGCGTCAAACTTATTCAAAATCTTTCAACCCTTAAAGGGTGTTTTGATTGCTGCCGCGCAGCTTATTTTCAGGTTACCCGGGCTCAAATGATTCGCCGTTCAGCGGCAACCGGAAAAAAGGGTAAGGGTTTTCAGGTGCAAAATAGTTTATTTCACCCGCAATAATCTTAACACAACCGCGTTTATAACTTTCAAATACCCCTCACACTACCCCTTCTCATCGAACGTACTTTTACAGATTGATACAATTGCAGCATTCCCCACTGCTGTAAGCGAATCAAAATAAACGGACAAAAACGTATGATGCGTAGCGGTGTTTTATTTCTCCTTTTTCTGAACCTGGCTGTTTTTGCACAGCAATCAGAACGCTATACCAGCGACTATTCGCATTACTATACAGCTGAAGATCTTTTTGAAAAACAAAAATACAGTGCCGCCCAGCAGGAATTCAAACTCTTTATGGATGAAGTGGCTGATGCCAACGATCCGTTTTTTATCAAGGCTAAATATTACCATGCACTTTGCGCGCTATACCTCTACCACGCCGATGCTGAAAAACTGCTTTTAGGTTACCTGGCTGAATACCCTGAGAGTATTCACCGGATGGAAATCTATTTTGAACTGGGTAAATATTACTACCGCAAAAAAAACTACAAAACAGCTATTGAATGGCTCACTCAGATAGACACATACAACCTGAAAGATGAACAAAAGGGAGAATATTATTTTAAACTGGGGTATGCCTATTTCAGCGAAAATCAGCTAAAAGAAGCACGCAACGCATTCTACGAAATCATTAATGCCGACAGCGAATATTACGGCCCTGCCCTGTATTACTATTCACACATTGCGTATACTGAAAAAAGTTACCAAACTGCCCTCGAAGGATTTCTGAAACTGGAGAACAACCCCAGTTTTCTGGAAACGGTTCCATACTACATTGCACAGATTTATTACCTGCAGGGCCGTTACGATGAACTCATTGCCTACGCACCTTCTATTCTTGATTCGGTTGACACCAAAAATTCTGTTGGTATTGAACACCTGGTGGGTGATGCGTTTTACCAGATGGGAAAATACGATGAAGCAGTCCCTTTCCTGGAAAACTATAACCGCAAAAGCGCCACCACCCGTGATGATGATTACCAGCTGGGATATGCCTATTTCATGAGCAAAGACTATGTCAACGCCATTAAAATGTTTGACAAAGTTGCCAAAACAAAAGATGAACTGGGGCAGGTTTCACTCTACCATATTGGCGAATGTTACCTGAAACTCGATAACCTGTATTATGCGCGGAATGCCTTTGAACTGGCGTCTACCCTGCCTTTTGATGCCGCGGTTGAAGAAGATGCTTTGTACAATTACGCCGTACTTTGTTATAAACTTGATTTTAACCCGTTCAATGATGCGGTAGAAGCATTTAACCTGTACCTGACACGTTACCCCAAATCAAACCGCAACCAGGATATTCATGAATACCTGGTGAATATTTACACCACCATGAAAAATTATCCGGCAGCACTGGCCTCGCTGGACAAAATAGAAAACAAAGACTTTAAACTTAAGACAGCCTACCAGCTGATGGCTTATAATTATGGGGTTGAACTGTTCCAGAACAATGAGCTGGATAAGTCCATTGAAAATTTTATTCTTGTCAAAAAATACCCGCTTGACCCCAAACTGAATGCACTGAGCAATTACTGGATAGCCGAAGCCTTTTACCGCAAACGTGATTTCCCCGGTGCCATCAGTTCATACCGCAAATTTCTTGAAGAGCCCGGTGGATTTGGGTTGCCGCAGCACAATGATGCCTTTTACAACATTGGTTACTGTTATTACAACCAATCTGATTTTTTTAATGCCGCAACGGCTTTCAGAACCTTTACGCAAGATGCCGGTGAAACATCCAGGGATAAAATTGCCGATGCTTACCTGCGCATTGGTGACTGTTACTTTATTCAAAAACCGGCCGACGATAACAATGCCATTTTATTTTACCAAAAGGCCATTGAAACCGGTGCCGGGCAAGCTGATTATGCCAAATACCAGATAGGTTTGTCATACGGGTTTCTGTCAAAATATTCTGAAAAAATCAGTATGATGCTTGACATTGTAAACAACCACCGCGGTTCTGTTTTCATTGTGCCTGCCTTGTACGAAGTGGCCGAAACATACCGGGTAACTGAAGATCACACCAACGCCAAACGGTATTACAACCAGTTGCTGCTTGATTATCCAACCCACCAGCACGCGGTAGATGCCATGTTTCAGCTGGGGGTTATTTACTTTACCTCTAAAGAATATCAAAGTGCCGAATCACAATTTCTGCGGATACTGAATGAATATCCAAACTCACCGCGCCAGAAAGAAACCATTGAGATTTTACGTGATGTTTATTCAGCCATGGGACAGCCTGAAAAATATGTGGCCCTGCTTGATAAAATGGATATTCAGCTGGACGATTCAGCCCAGGATGATCTTTTGTTTGATGCCGCCATGCGCCCTTATGAAGATTCACTTTACAGTGCAGCCGTTACCGGGTTTGAAAAATACCTGGCCCATAGTACGCATCCGAAAAAAGAACTGGAAGCATTATACTATTTAGGCAGCAGTTACTACCAACTTGGCAACAAAGAAAAATGCGTGGAGGTATACCGGAAAGTGCTTGCAAAACCAACCAGCATCTTCACTGAATCTGCCGCGCTGGTTGTTTCAAAACACGATTACGACCTGAAAAATTACGACACCGCCCTGGACGCTTATAAAAAACTGGAAATGAGCGCCACCTATGCTCAAAACAGGCTTATTGCCAAAATCGGGCTGATGCGTTGTTACACGTTCCGCAACGAATTTGATTTTGCACGGCCTTATGCGCAGGATGTTTTGAAAGACTCACTTTCACTTGACAACGTAAAAATTGAAGCCAATTATGTTATTGGCAAAGCCGAGTATGAAGATGGTAACTACAACGGCGCGCTGGATTACCTGATGTTTGTTTCATTCAACTCAAGCGGTGCCATTGGTGCAGAATCACAATACCTGGTTGCCCTTATTTATCACCTGCAGGAGGATTACAGCGGCTCAGAAGCAGAAGTGCGATCCATCGTCAAAAAACGGTCAAGCTACAGTTACTGGGTTGCAAAAGCACTGATACTACAGGCAAAAAATTCCATGGCTATTGAAGATTACGTGCAGGCTGAGTACACCATCAACTCAGTACTTACCAATTACAAAGTAACCGATGACGGCATACTGCAGGAAGCGCAGGAGGTCAAAGACCAACTTATGACACTGAAAAATCAACAGAAAGATATTCAGAATGACAATGGCGGAACTATAGAAATAGGAGGTGACAATGAATAAGCATTCGTTCATAGTACTTATCGTAACACTGTTTCCATTTTTGGCAAACGGGCAGGAAGATCCACAGGTGTGGACCAACATCACCGTGGGCGAACGTATTATTACCCCGGCCTACCGCATTACCGAAAATCCGGTTATTGTAGATACTGTTATTGCCAGCCCCACCATTCAGTACCCGCTTTTGAGCCGGCACATGAAAACAGATATCAGCATAACACCCATTGAACCTTCTAAAGTAAAAATTGTGGAGAAGCTGGATAAATTGTATCCGGGTTACGTGCGTTTGGGTATTGGAAATTATGCCAGCCCGATGGGTGAAATTTACTACAATTCCATGCGCAACCGCAAAGTAAATTATGGCGTGGCCATTAAGCACAATTCGTCGTTTGGTAATATCAAAGACTACGCCCCAAGCTCATTTGATTATACAACAGGCCGTTTATTCGGTGATTTTTTCACTACTAAATTCAGACTACAACCTGAGTTCAATTATTTAAATCACGGCTATCATTATTACGGTATCCGTGATACGGCTCACCTTATTTCAAAAGATTCACTTACAAACCGGGTACAGGGCATTGGCGGCAGTTTCCGCTTTTCAAATTACACCTCGCGTGACAGTGCAATACTGCTCTACAGCGTTTATACCAATTACATGTATTTTCATGAGTTTATAAATGATACGGATACCCTGGGACTGAACGGAAAAAACAACCGTTTTAACCTGGGCACTGAAATGAAATACAAGTTCAAAAAGAACATTTTTGCCGCCAACTTTGACATCAATTACAACCAGTACAATTACAACCTGGCAGATACAGCTTTCAGCACCGGCTATTCAGCCCATGAACAAAAAAACTGGCTGATACACCTGCGGCCGACAATTTCTACCTATGGCGGCAAATGGAAAATTATTTATGGTGTTGACCTGAACATTGACACCCCGTCTGATACTGTTTTTAAAGTGGTTCCGGTATTTGAAGCCAAATACAGTTTGTTTAATGACATGTTCATTCCGTATATAGGGGTTGACGGTGGGGTTAAACAAAACTCATTCCAGAGCCTGAACCGTGAAAATGAATTTATGCTCTCTGGTGTAAATTTACGCAATACCAAAACCATGAATTTTTATGGCGGAATTAAAGGTACACTTTCCAAAACCATTTCGTTTAATGCACGCGTGTCATACAAATTAATTGATAATTTACCCCTGTTTGTGAACGACACCGTTTTCAGTGACATGTACCGTTTCAGGGTAATTTACAACAGCATGAATGTGTTTACACTGGACGGTTCATTCTCATACCAGAACGGTGAAAAACTGAAAATTGACCTGATGGGTGAATACAACAATTACTCCAGCACACTTGTGGGTGATTTATATCAGTATGCCTGGCATTTACCAACCTATGCGTTTACCTTGCGCGGTAATTACAACCTGTTTGAAAAAATCTATGTCAAAGCAGATTTTGTACTGAAAGGTGGCCGGACAAGTCCGTTTGGCTTGTTTGATTCTGACGCCACCACGGCCAATGCTGATTTAGGGGTTATGGCTGATGCAAACCTGCATGCTGAGTACCGGTACAGTAAACGATTATCTGCCTTTATTCAGTTCAACAACCTGGCTGCACAGCGTTACCAGAAATGGTACGGATATCCGGTACAGGGCTTCCAGATAATGGGTGGCCTGACGTTTGGCTTTTAGCACACTCAGAAAGCAACACCTACTTTAAGGCCCATGTGGAAACGGGGTGCCATGGTTGATTTTTCATGGGCATAAGGTTCACCGGTAGTGGTATCATAATCCAGGGAGTTTGTGGTTATTTTACCAATGCCAAATCCGGCTGAATAGTCAACAAAAATATTGTCATCAAAAAAATAAACGTAACCAAAAGTAAGGCGTCCCATTCCAATTTTTGTTGATTCTTCCAGCTGCTGATCCATGCCCATTAAATCAGTATAAAGTTTATTGTTGTGATAGTATTTGAATTTAAACTCAGGGGCTACATAAAACTCATCGGCCGCGCGGAACGGGTAATAACGCCCACCCAGTAACATGCTGAAACCCATCAGCGGTTCAACACTCTCATCATTAATCACAAAATTATCATTCCAGATCATGGATGCGTAATTGGATAACGTAGTACCCAGCCCGATTTCTGCCGAAAAATTCTTGTTCAGAATGCGCTCGTAATAGAGCCCAAAATCACCGGCAAAAGCTTCAAATACGTTAAACTTTACCAGGTTGTATTTTGACCAGTATTCCGGCTCTTTCGATTCAGATGAGTTAAAAACAACCACTTTGGGGCCGTCCTGGGCAAAAGAGGCCAGTGTTAAAAAGAAGAAACCAGCCAGGAGCATTTTTTTCATAATACACAATTTATGCTACGTATCAAAGATAGTAATTATACGCCCTGATAACGTCAAAATAGCGCGTTTAGTGAGTCAGGGTAAATGAATTTGTTATATTTGAACTGCCTGGCCCAAAACAAAACAACCGGTTTAGACGATTTTACAGCTGGTTTACCAAAGGCAATTTATTAATTCAATACTATGAAAAAAAAGTTTTTTTACCTGATGAGCGCTGTTGCCATGACAGTGTCCGGATTCACTTTCGCGCAGGAAGTTGAAATCCACAACGGAGCCCAGTTTACCACAGACCGGCTGGAATATGTAGAATCTATCCTGGATGCAAACGGAAACAACGTATCGTTTCTGACCAGAACAGGGATGCTTGGAAACAAGTTCAGGGTTTTGAACCTGGACGGAGAACTTAACGAGGAATCAAAATTCAGCATTGAAATTCCTGAAGTAAACGGCAAAAAATTAAAATATTTCTGGTCTGTCAAACTTGGATCAAGTGTCTACTTTTTGTCGCGTTATTTTGACAATAAAGCAAATGATTACTACCTGTATGCTTCAGAGCTGGATCCTAAAACCGGTAAATTTATCCGCCACCTGGAGGCGCTGAAAGTAAACAACAAAGATTTCAAAGGTTTTGTTAACCCGTTTTCTGCAGTGCGCAGTGTTGATTCTACCAAAGTGCTTTTCATCACCGAATACCCTACCGCACAAAATGAAAATGCGCGTTACGGACTGAAAGTGGTACACAATGACATGACTGAAATCTGGTCAAAAGACATTGAGTTTCCAATCAAAGACAAAGACTTTACCCTGCAGGATTATGATGTGGATAAAGACGGAAATATTCACTTTGTTGCCGCTGTGCGTATGACTATGAGTGAGCGTGATGAAAAAGATTCAAAAGGAAAATATTACATCAACATCTATTCGTATTTCCACGAAACCGGTGAATTGAAACAATACGAAATTGGTTTCACTGAAGAAATTATCCGCACCATTGACCTGGAGGTAAATGAAAAAAATGAACTGGTAGGAACCGGCTTTTACAGTGAGCGTAAATTTGTAGACTCTTACAAAGGCTTTTTCTACCTGCGCATTGATCCAAAAAGCAAAGAAGTGGTTGCCAAAAACCTGTCTGCATTCAGCACTGAGCTGTTAACTGAAATTATTGGTGAGCGCCGCGCTGAAAAAGGAAAAGAAATGCCTCCGTACCTGATTCGTGCTTCTATTCCACTGGATGGCGGTGGAATGGCCGTAGTAGCTGAACATTATGTTTACACTTACCAGACGACAGATGACGGACAAACGTTTGAAACCTGGTTGTATGGTAACGTGGTGGTAATGTTTATTGATGCCGATGGTAAAATGAAAACAGCTGCTGTTTTGAAAAAGAAACAGCTGTGTACTGCCAAAAATGGTAACCCAACAGTATTGCAGTTAATGGGTGTTGGAATGTACCCGGGTTCAAACGAACTACCTTATTATGGAATTGGTATTATGCAAAACAAAGGCAACATTTACATTTTGTACAATGATAATCCTAAAAATGCGGAGCGCCTTACTTCAGGCAAAAACCCGCTTTCAGTAAGACAAAAGAACTCTATTACCTACCTGGTTTCAATCACACCTGACGGAAAACTGACATCCAGCGAGTTGTTCAAATCCAAAGACAAAGAGGCAGGTTATAACATGCCGCTGATGCCTAGAAGCTCTGTTCAGTATTCAGCAAACGATATGGTTGTAGTTGGCGCAAAAGGTAAATACATGCGTACAGCCCGTGTATCTATCAAATAATTTCAGCAGGCCGGATTACCCGGTTAACTACTGCATTATAACTTAAACGAAGAAGAGGCCTTGTGCCTCTTCTTTTTTTGTCACTACCTTTAGTGTACTTCGAAAACGTCACTTAAACCAGCGTCTATGCAAAAGTTACTGTATCTGATTACACTGCTTGTATGCGTTAAAGGCTATAGCCAGGATGTTGAAATTCACAACGGGGCTGAATTTAAAATTGAAAAGAAAAAACGGGTAGATGGTTTTGTTGAAAACAATGACAACATGTTGTCCCTGGTTACCTATTCGTACAAACTTTTTGAAACAGCTGACAACCGCACATCGTTAATTGTTTTAGACGAGCAGCTTAATTTTTACAACCAGTTTCCCGTTACACTGCCCACCTCTGATGAAGGAAAAATAACGTTTCGTGAAACCAAAAAATTCAGGGAGCAACTCTACCTCATTTCACGCCAGTATGTTCGCGGATCAGGTGATCTCAGACTCTATGCTTCAGAGCTGGATGCTACCAACGGCGCACTGGGTACCAGCTATGAAATTTTTACCTACAATGCACGGGAACAGGGATCGCTGGACCGCTATGACCTGCTTATGTCAGCCGACTCATCCAAAATGGCATTGATGATTGAGTACCGCACTAAAAAAGATGAACCGGTAAAAACAGGTTTTCGTGTATACGATGAATCACTTAAAACCCTGTGGGAGGCCGACCTTGTTTTGCCGGAAACTGACAGGAACACCATCATAACCGATTACCTGGTAGATAACAGCGGCAACATACACCTGGTGGTGCGCATTCAGCTTGACAAAGCCGAACGGGATAAAAATGAAACCAATGTACGTTACAAATATGCCCTGTTCAGTTATTTTCATGAATCTCAAACCATCAAGGAATATGACCTGTTTCTGCGCAATAATTACCTGACCGGGCTCACCATTATTCAAAACAAAAACAACGAACTTATAGGCTCAGCATTCTATTCTGATGACCGTGCCACTTCGGGTATGTTAGGCTTTCTGAATTTCAGGCTGGACCTGGCAACCTATGAAATCAAAAATTCGAAAATGAATGATTTTGATGAAACGTTCCTCAAAAATTTTCTGACCGAGCGGCAGGTTGAAAAAGGCCGTGGTGTGCGCAATTTCAGAACACGCAACATTTTTCCAACCTCTGATAACGGATATGCTTTTGTGGTGGAAGAATTTGATTATTATGTACAAACCTATACGGCTTACAACCCATCTACCAAAACAACCGAAACCAAAACAACCGAACGGTGGATGTTTGGAGACGTGGTGGTATTTTATGTCAGTCCGGAAGGAGAGACCAAAGAAACAGGCATTCTTAAAAAGAACCAGTTTGCATCTTCCACCACCCAGGGATATTCCGGTCATGGACGCGACGGTTATGGCACCTATCATCCGGCGCGGTACTGGGGTATTTCTGCCATGATGAAAAATGACCGCATTTACATTGTTTACAATGACAACACCAAAAATACCGAGCCCGATGCACCAAAACTGTACACAGCGAGCAACATCAAAAAATGCACGACCATGCTGGCCATTATTGGTCCCGGTGGTGAATTTTCCAATTCGGCCCTTTTCAAATCACGTGACAAAGCTGCCAAATACAAATCAGCACTTATACCACGTTTCAATTATGTGTTCAGTGATTCAGAACAGGTTATTGTAGGTGGTGCCGCCAACTACCTGCGTTTTATGAAAATAAAGGTAAAGTAAAAGCCCGGGGGTAAAACAGGACTTTTTTACACAGTTGATTGTATTTACCTAAATTTCATTAACTTAGATTCAACTAAAATTTAATTTGTATGCAAAAGATCATTTATATAATTGCCCTTACAACACTTCTTCTGATGGGATCGGCTGCCTTTTCACAGTCCGTTTATAAAGTTGATTATGAATCTCAGGCTGATGTGAAAGTGTATGTGGTAGACTATGAATCACAGGCTGACTTGAACGTGTATGAAGTGGATTATGAATCACAGGCCAGTGAAGATGGGCTCTGGTATTTTGTAGACTACGAATCACAGGCAGATGTAAAAATCTACTTTGTTGATTACGAATCGCAGGCTGATCTGAAAGTTTATTTTGTTGATTATGAATCACAGGCCGGCTGGAAAAATAATTCAAAATCATACCTGTTGAAGTAATTTTTTATACCCCGTTTTTGAGAAGGAGCTTTCGGGCTCCTTTTTTTATTTGAAAAGAATTTACGAATAGTGATCGCTTGCAAAAAAATCAGCTGACAGGTTTATTCTTTTTACTCAAATGCATCTCGCATTTTGTCTTGTTCCTGGCGTGATAATCCAATATCTTTTGCTGCATTTCATACTATTTCTTATTCTGCACAAACAGAATCAACCAGCGTATTTTTATACGCATTATACGCTATTAATTTTTGCAAATCGGATAACACAACCACTGTATCCGGATTAACCGTAAAGCCCTAAAATTAATGTGCTCCAATCTGATTTTTTTGTTTCCATGCCATCACGGAACCTTTGCATCTCGACGGTCACAGAAGCTCACGTTATCGTATTAATCTGTACGCGTTAGATTCCACCCTCCGGCTGTTTTTTCAAGCCTGTAATATCCATAATTCCGGTTCAACTCTTCAGATTCCCTTTCACAAAAACCATGGCGGTTAATGGATTTTACGGTAATATGGATTTGGTTAGCTGTCACAAAATAATAGGAACCAAATACGCTGGTAAAACAATCATTGCCACAGGGCGCTGAATAACTGCTTGAAAAAGTAGTCTCATCAAACGTGATGAAATGCCCCCAATGACTTTCATAACTATTTTCGGGAATAGTACTGAGCGAATATAGTTCACGGTCTTTGGTTTCAAAAGGTACACCATCAACCTGCCAGGTTGTGCCGGCAAGCACATTTTCAGATTTGTCTGAACCTTTTGCGGGCTGGCCAAAAACAGAAACGGAACAGATACCTGTCAAAACAAGCAGGAAAAAAATACGAACGCTGAGTTGCATAACAGTTGTTTGGAGTTTATACAGCCCGATGCAAATTTGGTTCAGTTGAACCAGTACTAAATAGTGCCGGCAAACTGCGTTTCAATGCTATTGAGTGTAGCAAGCAATTCGCTCAGGTTATTTGATGTTACCAAAACGGTACGGGCATCTTTGAAATACGGTATGCCCTTAAAATAATTGGAATAGTGACGGCGCATTTCTACAATTCCCAATCCCATGCCTTTCCATTTGACAGACATTTGAAGGTGTTCTTTAGCCACAGCAACACGGTCTTTTAACGTAGGCGGAGCCAGATGTTCACCCGTTTTCATGAAATGTTTTATCTCATTAAAAACCCAGGGGTGACCAATTGAAGCACGGCCAATCATAATACCATCAACCCCGTATTTATTTTTGTATTCTACCGCCATTTCAGGTGATGAAATGTCACCGTTTCCAAAAACCGGAATACGCATGCGGGGATTATTTTTTACCTCCGCAATCAGACTCCAGTCAGCATCTCCCTTATACATTTGCTGGCGTGTGCGGCCGTGAATAGAAATGGCTTCAATTCCAATATCCTGGAGCCGTTCAGCAACCTCAACAACGTATTTTGTTTTATCATCCCAGCCCAAACGGGTTTTAACAGTGACCGGCAGTTTTGTGGTGTTCACAATCTCTTTGGTCATACTCACCATTTTGGGAATATCCTGCAGGATACCGGCACCAGCGCCTTTACAGGCTACCTTTTTAACCGGGCAACCGTAATTGATGTCAATAATATCAGGATTGGTGCGCTCAACAATTTCAGTAGTCTGCCGCATGGATTCAATTTCAGATCCAAAAATCTGAATTCCAACCGGGCGTTCGTATTCATAAATATCCAGTTTTTGAACTGATTTGGCGGCGTCCCTGATCAACCCTTCTGAAGAAATAAACTCTGTAAACATCAGGTCAGCCCCGTGCCGTTTACAAAGTGCCCTGAATGGCGGATCACTTACATCTTCCATGGGTGCAAGCAGTAATGGAAAATCTCCCAGGTCAATATGTCTGATTTTTACACTCATTGATTGGTGCAAAGATACGGACTAATCAAAAAAGACGGGTATTAAAAAAAAGACCGGTCCTGAGGCTGTGCTGAAATAACCCCGAAATTTAGGGGCAGCACAACTTCAGGACCGGTTGTCAAAGTGACTAATGAATGCTTGGGTTTCCTAAACCACCGTTGCCAAATTGCACACGGTATCTCAGAAACACCTCAAACCCTCCAAACCCGTTACTCGCCACTGTCAGCTGAGACACATTCATGTCATACGCTGCACCAATGGAAAGGCCGGATATATCAAAAATAAGGTTGGCCATAATAGCATCACCCAGGCGGTAATAAGCTCCAAACGAAATGGCAATTTCTTCAAAATAACCGGTAACACGCGACGATCCGCGAAGCAGGTACCTGAAATTTGAACCGAGTGTCAATTCTTTGTTAGGTCCCTGAACAAAACCATAGAACGCCGGTATGATTGACAAATTTGAATTTGCCTGCTTGAATTCACACTGGCCGTGTAATGTCAGTTTTCTGAACAATCTTGAATCTTCACTCATAAAATTAACCCGCTGTTTGGTCAGGTGACTGCCAGCCAAACCAAACGATAATTTTGTTTGACGGCTCAAATGTGCGTACCAATAAGCACCGGCTGAAATATCAAAACGGCTCAGGTTCATGTTTTCATTCAGCAGCACTTCATTACTGCTATAGCTGGTATTAAAGGCTGTACCGGTCCATTGATTATCCCAGGTGAGGTTTTCATTAAAGATAGTACGCTGATACCAGCCGGGCTGCAGGCCAATGGCCAGGTGATTGTCTTTTGCAATTTCAATGGCATAATTAATTGGAAATGTTACCTCATTAATCATGTACTTGCTGTCGCCGGAATAGTCGTTGTAAAAGTTAACCCCGGCCCCCATAAAACTGCCGTTGTCGAGCATGCGCCAGTCTGTACCGGCAGTAATTGTTCTGTACGGTGTATCAGATACGGGTAACCACTGCATTCTGAAATTGGTAAACAACTGCATGTTGCCCGGAAAAAATCCGGCCGCTGCCGGGTTCATGTATACAGGCGATTCGGCAAACATGCTAAAGTGTTTATCTTGCTGAGCTGTGACATTGAAAACCATTCCAAATGCCAGCGCTAAAAATCCTACGTTCTTTTTCATTGTCTGTCCGAATTATCTGATTAGGGTTGTGTTTCCGGATATAACTCCACTCTTACCGGTAATGAAGGTGTATTCAAGCACCCAAACAAAAACTCCGGGGTTTTCATCTTTGTCTTTAAACTTACCATCCCAGCCAATATTCTGATCACTGGTTTCAAAAACCAACTGACCATACCGGTTAAACACTTTGAAATTCATGAGTTCAATACCATATCCTTTCACAAACAGAATGTCGTTGTTTTCATCTCCGTTTGGTGAAAATGCCTGTGGTACGCCAATGCCTTCAATGAAATTTACCACCACAAATACCGTATCTGTTGCCTTGCAGCCGTTCACATCGGTAAACGTGACCAGGAAATCAGTATCAATCAGCGGTTGTGCATAGGTTGATGAACAGGTGTCACAATCAATGTCACCTTCATCCGGTATCCACCAGTATGAACCTGGTCCGCTGCCGGCAGCCAATAGCTCAACCTGACCGCCAATATCAATGGTTGTATCCAGCTGAGCGGTTACTGTTGGCAGATCAAATACTGAAATTGAATTGGTGGTTGATGAGGTATTTGCGCCCGCATCTGTAGTAGTTAGCTGAATATTGAATGTACCCGAAGTATTAAAACAAACAACCGGATTCTGATCAGTAGAGGTATTTGGTGTTGCACCACCGCCAAAATCCCAGCTCCATGAAATTGGAGTGCCGGTAGTGGTATCTGTGAATGTAATACAATCTCCAACACAGATATTATCAGGGTATGAGAATCCTGCAACCATTGGTACACAGGTGGTAACTGTAACTGTTATGTTTGCCGTATTCTCACAGGTATTTACATCTGTACCGGTAACGGTGTAAGTTGCTGTTGAAGCAGGTGTAAATGCGACACCGTCTGTTACTCCGCCTGTCCAGGTATAGCTGGTTGCTCCACCTCCGGTGAGGGTAACCGGATCTCCAGCGCAAACGGTTGCAGATGGTGTTGCAGTGGCCGTTACGGTTGGCAGTGCATTAACCGTAATGCTTAATGTTTGTGTGTCGTTTCCAAATGGATTTGTTACACCCAGGGTAATGGTAAATGTTCCGGCAGTATTAAAACAAACACTTCCCGGGTTTTGACCTACAAAATTGTTTGGTGTGGCACCGCCGCCAAAATCCCAGGCCCAGTTGGTAATGTCACCGGGTGTGCTGGTATCTGTAAAGGTTATGCAATCGCCTGCGCAAAGAGTAGTCTGAGACGCGGTGAAAGACGCTGTAGGCGGTGTACCGGCCGTGCAATCAATGATGGTAATTGTAATGGTAGCTACATCTGTTCCAACACACGGTGCAGTTGCATTTACGGTATAGGTAAAGGTATAATTACCAAGTGCAAGGCCGTTTCCATCCAAAACACCGGTACCTGTGTTAAACTGGCCGCTTGGGGTACCTGTCGTTTCAACCCAGGTTCCGCCGGCATCTGCACCGGTAAGCAGCGTGTTAAGATTCAGTGTGGTATTATTGCAAAGGTTTGAAGATGCGTCAGTGCCGGCATTTGGGGCGGCTATCACCGTGATATAACCCGGTGTGGTTTGTACATCTGTACCGTTTACATCGGTTACAGAAAGCGAAACCTGGTAAGAACCCGGAGTATTGTAACAAATATTGGTTGGATTGTTTACTGCTGAAGTTGCAGGTGTTGCGCCGGTAAATGTCCAGTCAGTTACGGTAAACGGTCCGCCGGTGCTGGTATTGGTAAAATCAATGCATGTGCCAACGCAGATGGTAGTTACAGGAGTTGAAAAAGATGCTACCGGAGTACCAACTGTTGGAACAGTCAACTCAATGTCATCTACCGCAATGGATGGGTCAGTACCTACGTTGTCATCATCATTTTTCCATCTGAAACCGATTTTTACGCTTGGGTTATTGTCAGCACTTGCCGGAAGCAGTGCACTATACGTAGTCCAGGTTCCCTGCGGGGCACATCCGGCCGGGGTCAGGCTCAAGGGATCTATTTGAGTCCAGGTAACGCCATCAAAATACCACAGTGTAGCATCGTCAAACGAATCGTATCCGGCCTGGCCCACATAATCTTCAATGTAATTAAATGTCAATGTAATGTTTGATTGTCCGGTCAGGTTAATAGTAGGTGATTCTGCACGAACATCTGTCTCAATAAAAAAGAAACCAAGCCCACCAGCTGCATAGGCAGCTCCCTGGTCACCAAGCACAGAGGCCCCTGATCCAATATGTAAAGACGGATCTGTTGCACCGCACACTGAACCGCAGGCACCTGCGCTGTTACCGCATTCTGCCCCACTGACATACCACTCATTGGCATCAGCACCGTTTGCACCGGTACTGGTAACGGTCCAGGCTCCGTTTGGCCCTACATACCCGGTTACACTGCAATCAGAGGTACATCCGTTTGAAAAAGTTTCTGTCCAGATAACCGTTTGTGCCATGCTTTGGGTGCCCAGTAAAAGCATTGGCATCCAGAAATAGTTAAAGATTTTCTTCATGTTTTTTGAGATTTGATTCTGATCAGCTTCTGCACCTAAGTCTCTCCCTGTCAAAAACGGATCAGAGCATAAATTTATACTCTACAAGACGATTTTAAACTGAAAGGGTTGATTTTTATCAAAAAAAACTTGTTCACTTTCTCATTTCTTATGTGGGCATTGTGCACGTTTTTGGTAAATCAGTCACTGCCGGACTTATCGAGATAGGCCATCTATTTGCACAATTAAACAGAATGATATACTTTTGCCGACCTTTTCATGGGAGAAGGCAAATTATATATTTACTAAACGAATTATGGAGAATTTAATTTACATCATTCCGGTTTTTGGCGTAATAGCCTTGATTTATATGTTCATCTTATCTAAATGGGTAAGAAAACAAGGATCCGGAAATTCAAAAATGGTTGAAATTTCAACCTACATCCGTGAAGGTGCCCTGGCCTTTCTGAAGGCAGAATACCGCGTGCTTGCAATTTTTGTATTGATTGCCGGTGTTTTACTGGGTGTTGTTTCACAAATTGTACCTCACTCTTCTTTGTTTATTGTGATTGCCTTTGTGATAGGTGCAGTGTTTTCAGCCATTGCCGGTAATATCGGGATGCGCATTGCAACCGCTGCCAACGTAAGAACTACAGAAGCGGCACGCACCAGCCTGGCACACGCCTTAAAAGTTTCATTCAGGGGCGGAACCGTAATGGGCCTTGGAGTTGCAGGCCTTGCCGTATTTGGTTTGGGAACCTTGTTTATTGTACTGACAAGTATGTTTATTACCGGTACAGATTCCTTTTACAACGAAATGACCATGGTGCTTGAATCACTGGCCGGATTTTCATTAGGTGCTGAATCTATTGCGCTTTTTGCACGTGTTGGTGGTGGTATTTATACCAAAGCGGCTGACGTTGGAGCTGACCTGGTTGGAAAAGTAGAAGCCGGAATTCCGGAAGATGATCCGCGCAACCCTGCAACAATTGCCGATAACGTGGGTGATAACGTAGGTGACGTTGCTGGTATGGGTGCCGATTTATTTGGTTCTTATGTGGCTACGGTACTGGCTTCCATGGTACTTGGAAATTATGTAATCCGTGATATCACATTGGCAAATGGTTCATTCGCTGACAGCTTTTCAAACATGGGCCCTATCTTGTTGCCAATGGTTATTGCCGGCGTAGGTATCATTTTCTCAATCATTGGAACCTTTGTTGTAAAAATCAAAGAAGGTATTGCTTCAAAAGATCAGCAAAATGCGGTTCAGGGCGCTTTAAACAAAGGAAACTGGTTATCACTTATTCTTACTGCTGTTGCCTGTTATTTCTTAATTAACTGGATGTTGCCTGCAACCCTTAAAATGTCATTTTTTGGAGAAGGCATTAAAGAAGTAAGTTCTGTTTATGTTTACATTGCTGTATTGATTGGATTAGTTGTTGGAGCCTTGATTTCATCACTGACTGAATACTATACCGGCCTTGGTAAAAAACCGGTTTTAGGCATTGTACAAAAATCAGCCACCGGTGCCGGAACAAACATTATTGCCGGTTTAGGTGTTGGTATGATCTCTACCTTCTTTCCGGTGCTTTTATTTGCCGGTGCTATCTGGGGTGCTTACGCCTGTGCCGGTTTCTACGGTGTGGCCATTGCCGCTTCAGCCATGATGGCAACTACTGCCATGCAATTAGCCATTGATGCTTTTGGACCTATTTCAGATAACGCCGGCGGTATTGCTGAAATGAGTGAGTTGCCAAAAGAAGTGCGTGAAAAAACAGATGTACTGGATTCTGTAGGTAACACCACTGCGGCTATTGGAAAAGGATTTGCCATTGCTTCAGCTGCATTAACTGCACTGGCTTTATTTGCTGCCTATGTAACGTTCACCGGTATTGATGGAATCAACATTTTCAAAGCACCCGTATTAGCGATGCTTTTTGTGGGCGCAATGATTCCTGTTGTATTCTCTGCTTTAGCCATGAACTCAGTAGGTAAAGCTGCCATGGACATGGTAAATGAAGTTCGCCGCCAGTTCCGTGAAATTCCCGGAATTATGGAAGGCAAAGGCAAACCGGAATATGGCAAATGCGTTGATATTTCTACAAAAGCTGCTTTGCGCGAAATGGTTTTACCAGGCGCATTAACCATTATCACTCCCATACTGATTGCGTTTTTACCAATGTTGTTTGGTTATAACAACCTCGAAGTTGCTGAAATGCTGGGTGGTTATATGGCCGGTGTTACCGTATCGGGTGTTATGTGGGCTATCTTCCAGAACAACGCCGGTGGTGCCTGGGACAATGCTAAAAAATCATTTGAAGCCGGTGTTATGATCAACGGTGAAATGACCTTCAAAGGTTCTGATGCACACAAAGCAGCTGTAACTGGTGATACTGTTGGTGACCCTTTCAAAGACACATCAGGACCATCGATGAACATTCTGATTAAATTAACCTGCCTGGTTGGTTTGGTGATTGCACCAATCTTAGGTCAGAGTTCTGCTGAAGAAACAACACCGGTAACTGCTGAAACAGTGGCCCCGGTACAACAAACTTCAGAAGTTCAAAAAGTTGTTTTGACTGACACCCTGGGTGTGAATGTTGAGATTGAACAACGCACAGAAAATGAACTGACCAGTACCAGTATTGCTGCAGGTAATGTCAATGCACTTTCAGATGAAGATTTGACGCAACTGAAAAAAGACGGTTTTGACCTGTCAAAATTCATTGACGCCGCCAGATGGAATGCATTGAATGCAGATCCGGTTATTGTGGCGCAGAATTAAAAACTGATAACATGTATAAAAAAGGGGGCGGAAAATTTTCCGCCCCCTTTTTTGTTGCACGAAAAGTTATTCATTTTCGAAAATATTTGTGTCTTCTTTGTGCCCTCTGTGGTTAATTTTTTTCAAAATCGAATAAGAAATCGGCTCACCTAGAAAAACAAAAAGAGCGATGTATATCTATCGCTCTTTTTAGGAATTTTGTGTTTGTACTTTTTACTGCACCGTATATGTCACCCCTTCTTTGCTGTCTTTGATCTGAATGCCGGCTTCGCTCAAACGGTCTCTCAATAAATCAGACGTTGCCCAGTCTTTTTCATCACGGGCTTTTTTGCGAATCTCCAGTATAACCTGCATTACAGCCTCCAGCTTGGAATCATTGCCTTCTTTGGCTTCTCTCAATCCCAGTACATCAAAAACGAATGCATGTAAAGCTGACCGGAGTTTATCCAGATCAGGTGCTGAAATGGTTGCATTGCCGTCTTTTATTTTGTTGATATAGGTTACCGCTTCAAACATGTTGGCGATCAAAACCGGGGTGTTAAAATCATCATTCATGGCTTCGTAAAATGAACCAATCATGCTATCTGCATTTTCTGAACTTGAAGCCGCCGGTTTAATTGCATTCAAATCAGCCAGTGCGGTCATTAGTTTGATAAATCCTTTTTCTGATGCAACCAATGCTTCAGACGAAAAATCAAGAATGCTGCGATAGTGTGCCTGCATCATGAAAAACCGCACCACCATTGGGTGAAACGCCTTACTCAACAAGTTGTTGTTCCCTGAGAAAAGCTCTTCAGGCAGCAATGTATTTCCGGTTGATTTACTCATTTTTTTACCGTTCAGCGTAAGCATATTGGCGTGCAGCCAATAGTTCACCGGGGCTTTTCCGGTAGCAGATTTTCCCTGTGCAATTTCACATTCATGGTGCGGAAATTTTAAATCCATTCCGCCGCCGTGAATATCAAACTGATCACCCAAATATTTGGTGGACATGGCGGTGCATTCAAGATGCCAGCCCGGAAAACCAATACTCCACGGTGATGGCCAATGCATAATGTGTGAGGGCGATGCTTTTTTCCAAAGGGCAAAATCAAGCGGATTCCGTTTTTCAGACTGTCCGTCCAGATCGCGGGTTCCACTAATCAGCTCATCGGTTTTTCTGCCAGAAAGCATTCCATAATCACCGTTCACATTAAACTTTTCCACGTCAAAATAAACTGACCCGTTGCTTACATAAGCCAATCCCTTCTCCAGGATATTTTTGGTGATTTCAATCTGTTCTATAATATGACCTGTAGCAGTCGGCTCTATGCTTGGTGGCAACGTATTAAACAGGCGCATAACCTCTCTGAACCCAACGGTATATTTCTGAACAATTTCCATGGGCTCCAGTTTTTCCAGCCGGGCCTTTTGCGCAATTTTATCTTCTCCCTCATCGGCATCATTCTCCAAATGGCCGGCATCGGTGATGTTGCGGACATAGCGCACTTTGTAGCCTGAATGCAGCAGGTACCGGTAAATCATGTCAAAGGAAATGAATGTGCGGCAATTACCTAAATGCACATCACTGTATACAGTTGGCCCGCAAACATACATGCCGACATGCTTTTCAACAATGGGTTTAAAAACTTCCTTCTCTCCGCTGAGGGTATTATAAATGTGCAACTGATTTTCCATGACTAAAAATAAGAAACCCGGACACTGTTTTGTATCCGGGTTTAAAATTAGCTAATTTCTTATTAGAGTTGTCCGTCTGAGTGATAAGCTCCGTTTTTCCAGATCTCGATTTTCAGCAAAAGTCCGTCACTGTCATATTTATACAGTTCCCCGTTCCAGAGTTTTCCGGATTTAAAGTAACCATCCATCCAAAGTTCTTCTGACTTTGTATATACTTTATTGTACCCATCTGCCTGGAATTTTTTGCCATCCAGTATAAATCCATCCAAACCGCTTGGCCCGCCTGAGCCCTCTTCAACAATCGCCGGCACTGGTGGATTGGCATTTACCACTTCTGTGGCAATTACTTTACCGGTGGAACTGTAGGTCAGAATTTCTTTGACACTTCCGTCTTCCCAATAGCGGGTAGCCTCACCGGTAGTAACGCCGTTTACCTTGGTGTATACAAACTGGGGCTGACCATTCTCATAGTAAATGGTAGAAGTGCCCTCTTCTTTACCTTCTGCATTAAATGTCTTTTTCTGAGCTACAATTCCATTCGGATGGTATTGTGTATACACACCCAGTTGTTTGCCGTCATTAAATATACCGGCTTCTTTGGTTGAACCGTCCGGATTGATTCTGACATAGGCCCCGTTTGGACGACCGTCTACATACATTCCCTTTGTGCGGGGCGTTATACCATCCGTGTGATAGGTAATCCATTCTCCCACTTTGCGGTCATCTTTATAGTTACCTTCTTCTATTTTTCCATTCGGCGGATACTCCGTTTTTTCAGGCACGTCTTTTCCATAAATAATAAAGTAGCCTTGTTTGAGGCCGGCTGCATCAATATAGCCGGTTACGCGTGGTTCATCTTCATTCAGGCCCGGCTCAAAAGGAGTTGCTGCAGCACCGGTGATGCCATAACCCACTACGGGGAGCATGACAATCAGTATTTTTATCAGGCTATTCATAAGGCAGGGTTTTTATGATTTACCTTTAATTTACGAAATAAAAAGCATGGGTAAAAGCGGTATTCGACCACGGCGCCAAAAGCAAAGACGAATAAAACGAAAAAAATCAGGATAACATATTGAATTCGTGTGTTTTCAGTTCAGTTTACCGCATAAAAAAACCCGGACCAAAGCCCGGGTTTTGTATGTAGTACTGATTTTATCTTAAAGTTGTCCGTCTGAGTGATAGGCTCCGTTTTTCCAGATCTCAATTTTCAGGAGGATACCATCACTGTCGTATTTGTAAAGTTTTCCATCCCAAAGTTTTCCGGATTTGAACTGACCATCCATCCATAATTCATCGTCTTTGTTATAGACTTTGTTATAGCCGTCACTCTGGAATTTTTTACCGTCTTTGGTAATACCACCTGCACCGCTTGGTCCACCTGAACCTGAAGTAGTATTGGTTGTATTAACACCTGCAGGAGGATCTTTCTGAACGGTTGAAGTTACTTCGCCGGTTGCGCTGTAAACAATCTCTTCTTTCACACTTCCGTCATCGTAATAACGGGTAGCAGCACCGGTTGTAACGCCATTGGCTTTGTTGTAAACAAATTCAGGCTGACCGTTTTCATGGTAAAGAACTACTTTTCCTTCTTCTTTTCCTTCAGCGTTAAAGGTTTTTTCCTGTGCTTTATTTCCGTTTTCATAGTAGCGGACAAAAGAGCCGGATTGTTTTCCGTTTGCATAGGTTCCCTCTTCCATTACAACACCGCTTTCATAGTATTTGATGTACGCTCCTTTCGGGCGTCCGTTTTCAAACATACCTTTGGTACGCGGGGTTTTTCCGTCTTTGTGGTACATGATCCACTCACCGGTTTTTTTATCGTCTTTGAAATCTCCTTCTTCAACTTTTCCATCATCCGGATAACCTTTTTCAGGCATGTCTTTTCCGTAGAAAATCCAGTGTCCTTGTTTCAGTCCATTAATGGTTTGATTTGTGGCTTGAGGATCAATCCCTTCTACCCCGATGTTTGCAGAATGACTGGAGCCGTCATCATTGACGCTGAGCCCCAACAGTGGTATTACGAAAACTAATGTGGTAAAAAAACTTTTCATAACGGTAGGGTTTTATACATTTTGTTTACAATTTACAATTATTTTCATTCGTTTGGCAAACTTTTCGATGAACCAAGAGTTTTTAAAGATAAAAAAAACTTTAACTCTGATAACAAAATTATTTATTTGTTCAACGATTTAAGCCTGAATATGCTCAAGCATAATCTGTGCCAAAGCGCTTAAATTGTATTTTGCTTTCCATCCCCAATCTTTGGCAGCCTCAGTGTCATCAATGCTTCCAGGCCATGAATCGGCAATGGCTTGTCTGAAATCAGGGACGTATTCAATTTGAAAATCCGGCACTGATTTTTTGATCTGTTCATAAATTTCTTTGGGCGTAAATGAGATACCCGAAATGTTATAAGATGACCGTATTTTTACCTTTTCTGCGGGAGCTTCCATCAGGTCAATGGTAGCTCTGATGGCATCTTCCATATACATCATTGGCAGCGGTGTATTTTCTTTCAAAAAACAAGTGTACTTTTCGTTGCGTTTGGCGTAGTAAAAAATATCGACTGCATAATCGGTTGTACCGCCGCCCGGAGGCGAGGTATATGAGATAAGACCCGGATACCGGATGCTGCGAACATCAACCCCGTGTTTTTTGGCATAATATTCACACCAGCGCTCACCCGCCTGCTTGCTGATACCATAAACCGTACTTGGTTCCATGATGGTAAACTGCGGCGTATTTACTTTGGGCGTGGTAGGACCAAAAACAGCTATTGAGCTGGGCCAGAATATTTTGTCAATTATTTTAGCCTTTGCCAGATCCAGCACATGAAACAATCCATCCATGTTCAGTTTCCAGGCAAAAGCCGGATTTTTTTCAGCCGTTGCAGAAAGTAAAGCCGCCAATAAATAAACTTCCTTCACCTGGTGTTTCAAAATTACCTCGTGCAGTCTGTCTTTGTCAAGAATATCAAGGGTTTCAAAAGGTCCATCGCCTAATTGTGCTTTCGGGGGCTGAACATCAGAAGCTATTACTGAATCGTTTCCATAACGTTTTCTAAGTTCAATTACCAGTTCCGTTCCGATTTGACCGGATGAACCGACCACTAAAATTTTTTTCATGTTGCGCATTTTGAGAATTTGCCCGTCACCAAAAACACGCTTGTCCTAAGCAATCGGGCGAGAGCAAAAATAATTTTAATTTCCTACGCATCTGACAAATGTCATATAAAAAATACCGTGTTTCTGTATATTTGTGTAAATTGCTTTACCGTAAGGATTATGGTTAAAACATTTGATCATCTGTTGATGTCTTTGAAGTTCCTGATCAAGAGGAATCCTGAGTGAATGTTGTTCTTCTGAATGACCCTGTTTCAACCTATTTACTCTTTACTAAAAACTGGAATTAAATTATGCCTAGATATCATAAATTGGGGAGTATTCCCCACAAACGACACACTGTATTTAAAAATCCTTCAGGAGGACTTTACCAGGAAGAACTTTTTGGTACGCTTGGTTTTTCGGGTATGTCATCCCTGATATACCACATCAACCCGCCAACCATTGTTACTTCACCGGTTAAATCTTACTCAGTGGCGCCCAAAATTGCCATTGAAAAAAACATGAAAGCATTGAGTTTCAAAGGCTTTTCGTTACCGGTAACCGATGATTACCTGGAAAGCCGCAAAGCACTTTTTGTGAACGCATCCCTGCACATTGGTCTTGCCGCTCCAAAAGGTTTCAGCTCAGACTATTTCTATAAAAACGGCGATGCGGACGAAATGCTTTTTATTCACAGAGGAACCGGTACCCTTAAAACCATGTATGGTAAAATTCCGTTCAAATACGGTGATTACCTCATTATTCCAAGAGGTACCGTTTACCAGCTCGAATTTGAATCCACTGATAACCGCTTGTTATTTATTGAATCATTCGACCCTATTTACACCCCTTCACGTTACCGGAACAATTTTGGCCAGTTTCTGGAACATTCACCATTCTGCGAACGCGATTTTCGTCAGCCGCAGGATCTTGAAACCCATAACGAAAAAGGAGCTTTCAAAATAAAAATAAAAAAACAGGGAATGATGTGGGAGTATATTTACGGTACTCACCCTTTTGACGTTGTTGGCTGGGATGGATTTAATTATCCGTATGCATTCTCGATTTTTGATTTTGAACCAATAACCGGCCGCATTCACATGCCGCCTCCGATTCATCAGACCTTTGAGGCTGCCGGGTTTGTGGTATGTTCATTTGTGCCGCGCCTGTATGATTATCACCCGGACTCTATCCCTGCTCCTTACCACCACAGCAATGTTGACTCAGATGAAATTCTGTACTATGTGGACGGTGATTTTATGAGCCGCAATAACATTGAACACGGACAACTCACCCTTCACCCGGGTGGTATTCCACACGGGCCGCATCCGGGAGCAATAGAACGCAGTATTGGAAAAAAAGAAACGCAGGAGCTGGCAGTGATGATTGACCCTTTTGCTCCAATGAGCATAACAGAAGATGCTGTTAAACTCCAGGTTGAAGATTACTACAAATCCTGGATTATTGAATAATTAAACGAATTCAAAAACGACAAAAAAATTGAACTTATGGCTGATATAAAAAATTTAAAGAATCTTCAGAATTACGAATACTCGCTCAAAAAAGAATTTGAGGGTGCTGAAGATTTTTTGCCCTTGTTGGGAACAGACTACGTGGAACTTTATGTTGGAAACGCCAAACAATCTGCCCACTTCTATAAAACTGCTTTTGGTTTTCAAAGTGAAGCCTATTGTGGATTGGAGACGGGTGTAAAAGACCGTGTATCATACGTATTAAAACAAGATAAAATACGCCTGGTACTTACCACCCCGCTCGTAGAGGGAGGGCCGATCAACGAGCATATCAACAAGCACGGCGATGGCGTTAAGGTAATTGCCCTGTGGGTTGAAAATGCTACAAAAGCATGGGAAGAAACTACCAAACGTGGTGCAAAATCATTTATGGAGCCTACCCGTGAAGAAGATGAAAACGGACATGTGGTGCGGTCAGGTATTTATACCTATGGTGAAACAGTACACATTTTTGTAGAGCGCAATTTCTACTATGGCACATTTTTACCCGGATACCGCAAATGGGAATCACACTATAACCCTGAGCCGGTAGGTCTGAAATACATTGACCACATGGTAGGCAATGTAGGCTGGGGTGAAATGAATACCTGGACTGAATTCTATGCCAAAGTAATGGGCTTTGCGCAAATTGTTTCATTTGATGACAAAGATATTTCTACCGAATTTACCGCATTGATGAGTAAAGTAATGAGCAACGGTAATGGCCGCATTAAATTCCCAATCAATGAACCGGCTAAAGGCAAGAAAAAATCGCAGATTGAAGAGTATATTGATTTTTACAACGGCGCCGGCTGCCAGCACATTGCTGTAGCTACCAATGATATTGTTGCCACAGTAGGTGCTATGCGTGACCGCGGTGTGGAATTTTTATACGTACCGGACAGTTATTACGATGACTTGTTTGAGCGCGTTGGTAAAATTGATGAAGATGTTGAAGTTCTCAAAAAACACAAAATTCTGATTGACCGTGATGATGAGGGATACTTGCTGCAGCTTTTTACCAAACCGGTTGTAGATCGCCCAACGATGTTCTTTGAAATCATTCAGCGTAAAGGAGCAAAATCTTTTGGTAAAGGAAACTTTAAAGCGCTTTTTGAATCAATTGAAAGAGAGCAGGAGAATCGCGGAACACTTTAATCAACTTATCCATTCAACAAAAAGGCGGCTGAAATCAGCCGCCTTTTTTATGCCCTTACACCATTCCCTTTTCTTTACAGGAATCGGGCAAAAGTGCTCAGTAAATTGCACAAAAAAAGCCCGGGCGTTTGGCCCGGGCTTTTACTGATCAAAAGATCAAATTAGATTTTGTTAGCTACGATAGTAACAGTAACTTCTACTTTAGGATCGTGTTGTTTAGCAGGTTTTTGTTTTGCATCTGCTACAAAGTAAGGCATTTCCATAGCCAGGAAGTCAACCAGGAACATAGAAACTTCAACTGTTACGTTTTCAGGAGTGATTGTAATAGTTGTTGGAGCGCTTACAGAAACTGTTTTGCCAATGATTGACAAAGTACCGGTTGCATTTGTACCGTCAAAGCTCTCAAAAGTGAATGAGCTGGTAGCGAATTGAGCGATGTCAAAAAATTCAGGTGATTTCAGGTGGTTATCCAGGTCAGCTGCTCCGGCACCTTCTTTAGCTGAATTCATATCAAAAGTCAGATCTCCGGCAGTCAGTGTAGATGTACCTGCTGAATCTGAAGTGGTGATATTACCGGCAGACAATTTCAAAGTACCCATGTGGTATTTGCTTGTGTCACCAACTTTAGCGTATGCTTTCCAGTTAACAATAGAAGCAGCAGTGTCTACTGCGTATTGGTTGATAACTACAGCCGGGGTAGTATCTTTTGCAGTTGTGTCAGCACCATTGCCTTCAGTTGACTCACCGCCACCGCAAGAGGCGATTAACATTGAGAATGCAGCGATTCCCAGTAACATTACTTTTTTCATTTTCGTTCGATTGATTTAGATTTTGTGGCGCAAATTTATATACTTTCTGACGTTTTAGTATCTTCCGCAAAAAAAATATTTGGTGCAACGTTTAAATGCACCGGCTCGTCTAGCTACAAACCGAACGCCTGTCTATGAATCAGATCAAAACCTTTGTTACCGTACTTATACTCCTCTATGCCGGTAATTCTTTTTCTCAGAATGCCCTTTGCCCGGACATGGAACCCATTTGTACGGATGTAGGACTGACTTTTACAGCAGGTACCGGAGGTGTAAACGTGGTTTCAGCCTATCCCACCAACAATTACGGCTGCATGTGGACAGGGCCAAACCCATCGTGGTATTACCTGGAAGTAGGCATTGCCGGTAATATTGACATGACGCTTACCGCCGGTTCTGACATTGACTTTGTATGCTGGGGTCCTTTTGCGGATTACCCTACTGCAGTAGCCAATTGCGGCAACCTGGGTAACGCCCCCGGGACAGATGTTGTGATTGATTGCGGTATTTCTCCCTCTGCTACAGAATATATCAACATTCCCAGCGCTGTTGTTGGGGAGGTTTACGTGATTCTGATAGCCAACTTTGCCAGTATTGTTCAGGATCTGACCTTGGTTCAATCCGGCGGAACCGGTGGAACCAACTGCAACATTGTAAATCCTGACCCATGCGTTTCTGATCCCGGTAGTTTTGTTGTTGAGAAAAATGGTTCCCTGACATCTGCCCCGGTATACCTGTGTGACGGAGACGATTTTGAAATCATTTCAAACGGTGATTATATTTTACCCAATGATACCATTCCTGCACCAACCGGTGACGGCATTTATTCTGCCCAGTTAATGTGGCTGGTCTACGATGCTCCTCCTTCATCTGCTGATCCGGGCACTGATCCGGCATTTTTAAATCTGATCATACCGGGTGAAAACCTGGCCGATGTTAACAACAACACCAGCCCTGTTATTTCAGGCCTGGGCTGTGGAACGTACTATTTTGTTCCGGTAGCCGGTGATGACGGTGTGGGCGGCAACAACAATGTGGCAAACGGTGTCAATGACAACGGTGGATTGGACTGGGACAAAAACGGCAACGGCTGTTTTGTATTGGGTGATGCCATTCAGGTTACATACGCCTGCGCCATACAAACCACCCCGGTTATCAACTGCAACCCACCCACGGTGATCAACGGCATGGATATTCAGATTTCAGGCGGCAGCGGAAATTACACCGTTGTAAACCAGGGCGACGGAAACCTGGTGTCAACCAGTGTTGTAAATGGTGGTACAGCTACTATTTCAGATTTTGAAAACGGAGACACCTATGCCATTGACATTACTGACGCTGAGGGATGCACCGCAACGATCAGCGGTACATTTGCCGCACCGGTTATTCAAAACATTACTGTTACACCCGCATTAACCTGCCCGCTGGGCGGAGACGGAAGTGTGGATGTTACCGTTAACGGAACTTCAGGAAACGGAGCACCCTACACCATTGTTATGGCCGGGGATCCGCCTACCGCCGGTACAACCGATTCATACAGCGATATTGCCGGAACCCTTGTAACCATTGTTGTTGCAGATCAGGAGGGATGTATTTCGGATTCATCGGCAACCATTACTTCTACCGGACACTTTATTGACGTTCAGATTGTCGCCCAGACAGACGAGGCATGTTATGGTGATGGCAACGGAAGCGCCCAGATAACGGCCATACCTACCCCAACCGGAAACATTGTAAGCATAACCTGGAATGGTCCTTCGGGTCAAAATCCGGGCGGTAACCCGGGTGGCCCTGCAAACAACTCACAAACCGGGCTGGAGCCTGGTAACTGGAGCGTGACCATTGTAGATGATGCCGGCTGTGAAGTAACCATACCTATTACCATTGGCGCACCACAGGCCCTTGATATTTATGTGGCCAATTCAAACGAACCGGTTTGTTACGGTTTCAGCGACGGATCAATCACTGTTTCAACCAGCGGTGGAATTGTTCCTGTTACGTATACCTGGAATCCGGTCAATACATCCGGTGGAAATACCTTTAACAATCTGCCAGCTGGAACGTACTGGGCATTTGCCACAGATAACAACGGCTGTATGGACTCTATTCAGATAGACCTAGGTCAGCCTGACTCACTTTATGGAAACTTTACCATTAAAGACATTCTTTGTTACGGAGACAGCACAGGCGGTATTATTGTTGACAGTGTTTCAAACGCCGTTGGTAACGTAAGCTATTTCTGGAATCTGACCGGTGTTATTCCAAACCCGCCGGCAACGTCAAACCTGGCAAGCGGACTTCCGGTTGGAACGTATGTGCTCACCATTCAGGATGAAATGTGTTACAACGAATATGAATTTACGTTGACTCAAAACCCTGAAATGGTATTTGTGCAGTTTGGATCTGAACCGGCTTATTGTCGTCTGTTTAATTACCAGTCAGGCAATGGTGTGGTATTTGCCTCGGCCTCCGGCGGAGTTCCTGACTACACCTATGAATGGCTCAACCTGGATAACGGCCAGACATCCACTAATACCACCTGGGGAGGTCTGAATCCGGGAACTTATCAAATGACCGTAACAGATGATGAAGGATGTACCCTGGTACAAACCATTGAACTGGACTCACTGAATCCGATTGCTGATTTTGATGTGGTATCCGGTGAACTTGATGCAAACCTGGAAGGTACGGCCGTTGTCTGTGCAAATTTTGTAAACCAGTCGCAGTATTACGCCAACCCCAATGATCCAAATGCTGACACCACCTTTTTCTGGGACCTGGGTTATGGTTTGCCATGGCAGATCAGTCATGACGTGAACGAAGTTTTTGATACCTGTTATTATGTTGAAAGCGTGGTAGAAGTTTGCCTGGTTGCACTGAACAAAAATGGCTGTTCAGACACCGCCTGCCAAACACTCATTATTCACGACCAGCCGGTTTTGGAAACACCCAATATTTTTACCCCGAATGGCGATCAGGCCAATGATTATTTTGAATTCAACACAAGAGCAGTTGCCATAGTTGAGTTTGAATGCGTTGTGGTAGACCGTTGGGGAAAAGAGGTGTTTACATTCACTGCCATTACCGATAAATGGGATGGTACCACCAAAGGAGGAAAAGCATGCCATGACGGGGTTTATTTTTACACCTACAAAGCCGTTTCATCAAACGATACCGTTTTTGAAGGCCAGGGCAACGTACACCTGGTAAGAGGCCAGTAAATACAGGTTTTTAACTAAGCGCTTTTCACAAAATTTAAGTTCTGTACCCGGTTTTACGGCATGGAGGTAGATTATTATTCCTACTTTTATACCCGAAGTAAAACACCATGTCAAGCCCTAACCGAAAAGGATTACGAACTGCATACATTTCTACCGTTATTGGTATTGTTATGGTGTTGTTTATTACCGGCCTTGTTACCTGGTTTGTGCTTGGGCTGAATCACCTCAAAAACAACAAAATTGAGAGTTTCGAAATTGACTTGTTTTTTGAACAGTCTGTCACTGAAGTAGAGCTGGGTGTTATTGAACGGGAAATTGCCGAAAAAGAATACGTGTCCAGCGCCGCATACCGGTCAAGCGATGAAGCCTGGGACATCTTGCGTGAAGAAGTTGGTGACTCTGCCCTGAACGTTATTGATAATGAAAACCCATTGAATCAATCCATCATCATTACCCTCAAAAAAGAGTATTTCAATGCTGAAAGTGTAAAAAAAATCGAGGCTGAACTAATGGCACAATATCCGGGACAACTTACCGAAGTATCGTACCGTGAAGAGATTTTTCAAGAGGTAAATACAAACCTTCAGCGCATGGTTTATTTTGTGTTTGTACTGGCTTTGATGCTGCTTTTTATTGCCATTGGAATGATCAACAATACCATTCGTCTGTCATTGTACTCTAAACGTTTTCTCATTAAAACCATGCAGCTGGTTGGTGCAACACCGGCCTTTATCCGCAAACCCTTTATTATTTCTGCCATTGGCCAGGCCCTCATTTCAGGGCTCATTGCCGGCTCACTGGTACTTGGGTTTATTTTGTTACTTGAGCGTTACGATCCGCTGTTTCTTGAAATGACTGATATGACCATTTACCTGGTTGTACTGGCCGGAATTGTGGTTTTTGGAATAATCATTACCGTTTTTTCTACGTATTTCGCTTTACGTAAGTATCTTCGTTTAAATCTTGATAATCTTTATTGAATCTATGGCTTCTAAAGAAAAATTTGTCTTCGGAAAAAATAATATTACACTGATTCTGTCAGGTGTAGGAATCACACTGATTGGCTTTGTGATGATGATTGGTGGTGGCTCAGAAGACCCAAATGTGTTCAATACCGATGAACTTTTCAGTCCCATGCGTATAACCGTTGCTCCTTTTCTGGTAATTGCCGGATATTGTGTCGTGATTTTCGGCATTATGAAAAAACCAAAAACCGGGGTTTAAGCAATGACGTACCTTGAAGCGATCATACTCGCTGTAATTGAAGGTCTGACTGAGTTTTTACCTGTTTCTTCTACCGGACACATGATCATTGCATCTACCTTTATGGGTATTGCCAATGATGAATTTACCAAGCTTTTTACTGTTGCCATTCAGTTTGGCGCCATTCTTTCGGTCGTCGTTTTATATTTCAAAAAATTTCTTCAGGGAGTCAGTTTCTACGTGAAACTGGGTGTGGCTTTTATACCAACCGGCATACTCGGGTTGTTGTTGAAAGATACCGTTGACGGGCTGCTTGAGAATGTTACCGTGGTAGCCGTTTCACTCTTATTGGGTGGAATTATTTTGCTTTTTATAGATAAATGGTTTGCCAAAAATGAAACAGAGGGGAGTGATGAAGTTTCCCTGAAAACCGGCCTTATTATTGGAACCATTCAGAGTATCGCTATGATTCCGGGAGTATCACGTTCTGCCGCAACCATTGTTGGCGGGCTGACACAAAAATTAACCCGCAAAGCGGCTGCTGAGTTTTCATTTTTCCTGGCTGTACCAACCATGTTTGCTGCAACGGTTAAATCCATGTGGGACAGCAAAGAACTACTTATGGCATCAGAAAACAACATGCTTCTGATTCTGATCACAGGTAACGTAGTTGCCTTTGTTGTTGCATACCTCGCTATCAAATCATTTATTGGCTTTCTTACCAAACATGGTTTTAAAGTATTTGGTTATTACCGCATTGTTGTTGGCCTGGTTTTGCTTCTGTTAATTCTCAGCGGCTATCAACTTGAAATGATCTGATGAATTTTATTTCCGGCGAAATTTTACTGGTGAATAAACCACTGCACTGGACCTCGTTTCAGGTAGTCAATAAACTCCGTTACCACCTGCGAAAAAAAACGGGCGTAAAAAATATTAAGGTCGGACATGCAGGCACACTTGACCCGCTGGCAGATGGTTTACTGGTAATTTGTACCGGAAAAAAAACCAAAGAAATTGAATCACTGATGGGGCTTGAAAAAGTATATTCAGGTACCATTACGCTGGGGGCCACAACCCCGTCATACGACCTTGAAACAGCCATTGACAAGGTATTTGATTTTACCGCTATCACACCTGAGCAAATCTACAGCACGGCAGTAAAAATGACGGGTGAGCAAGATCAACTGCCTCCTATTTTTTCAGCAAAAAAAGTAGATGGCAAACGCGCATACGACCTTGCCCGCCAGGGAACTGATTTTGTTTTACAACCCAAACGTATAACAATTCACGCGTTTGAAATTACAGCTATCCGGCTGCCGGAAGTGAGTTTCCGGATTCGCTGTTCAAAAGGTACCTACATACGAAGCATTGCCTTTGATTTTGGACAATTATTAAATAATGGCGGGCATTTAACCGCATTGCGGCGCGAAGAAATTGGCACATTTCGTTTAGCTGAAGCCAAAACGGTAGATGAATGGGCCGGGTTCATTGACTCACTCTGACCTGCAAAGAAATCATTGATTTCAATCTTTTCTCAAACATTCTATTCATCAGAGACACTATATTTGTAGCCAATGATCTCTGTTCAGGAAATACAAGATAGCATTCATCAGGAGATGACGGTTTTTGAAGAAAAATTCAAAGACGCACTGAAATCAGATATTGCCTTGCTGGATAAAATCATGCACTATGTGGTAAAACGCAAGGGCAAACAAATACGCCCCATGTTCGTTTTTCTGGTAGCAAAATGCCTGAACCGTGAGGTTAAAGAATCAACCTATACCGCTGCATCACTCATTGAATTGCTGCACACCGCCACCCTGGTTCACGATGATGTGGTTGACGACGCCAATGAACGCCGCGGATTTTTTTCAGTAAACGCACTCTGGAAAAATAAAGTGGCCGTTTTGGTTGGTGACTATCTGCTTTCACGCGGACTTCTGGTTTCAGTTGAAAACAATGAGTTCAGACAACTTCAGGTCATTTCTTCAACAATGAAAGAAATGATTGAAGGAGAATTACTTCAGGCTGAAAAAGCACGAAAACTGGATATCACCGAAGAAGTTTATTTCGAAATAATATATCAGAAAACAGCATCCTTAATTGCTGCTTGCTGCACTGTTGGCGCCCTTTCAGTTACCAAAGATGAAGAAGCAATTGCCAGAATGAAAAAATTTGGTGAATTGGTAGGGCTTGCTTTCCAAATCAAAGATGACATTTTTGATTACGGTGACAGTGATAAAATCGGCAAACCGACCGGCAATGATATTCGCGAACGCAAAATGACTTTGCCGTTAATTTATGCGCTGAAAAATTCATCTGACGAAGTCAAACGTGAACTGATCAACATTGTTAAAAATCACAATGAAGAACCTGCCAAAATCAAAATTGCCATTAAACATGTAGTCAATGCCGGTGGTGTTAAATATGCTTTTGACCGCATGATTGATCTGAAAGACGAAGCTCTTAAACTGCTGCAGGAACTGCCCGACAGCGATGCAAAAAATGCACTTATCGGATTAGTTGAATATACCGTATACAGAGATAAATAAGTATGAAGTATTTTTTTATTCCGGCCCTTCTTTTACTTGCCGCATGTTCGGCTGATGGTGAAGAAAAAACACCAGAACTGGAAACCAATGTTGAACAGGTCATTTCTGAACCTGACCACAAATCACCCAACGGTTCCAACACCGGCATAAAACCGGGAGAGTATTTTGAATATTATCCCAGCGGTGGCGTAAAAATCAGGGGCTTTCACAACGATAAACTCAACCGGGAGGGACTTTGGATCTCCTATTACGAAGAAGGTACAAAATGGAGTGAATCATACTACAAAGACGGCAAACGCGACGGTCACTCGCTGACTTTCTACCCAAATGGTGAAATCAGGTATGTTGGTGAATACAAAAACGATCAAAAAACCGGTACCTGGACGTTTTACAATCAAGTAGGGACTATTACCAAAGAAGAAAAATATTAGCTCCCGGTAAACTATTCACTTCCTTTTTTCGTCTACTCTTTACCGTTGAATCAATAACATTATCCGATCAGGACAATTCATTGATATTAATCGGCTGATTTTTAGTATATTTGACTAACCCAACCCTGACAGAAAATGGCTTTGGTCAAACGTTTAGACAGGTGTTTTTAATATACCCAGCAAAGTGAGCATGAGAAGCCGCTTATTCGTTTTGTTCATTCTTTCCATGTTTCCGGTTTTCGGACAGGACGAAATATGGATCAGACCGAACCGCGGACAATGGCACCAAAACGTTGAATATCAGATCAGTATTCCATCCGGCCGGTTGTTTCTTGAAAACGGCGGATTCACCTATGCTTTTACCAATTTTCAGGATCAGGCTTCCCATAAACATATAGAGGGCGAACCAGACCATGCAGATGAACCTGTGCGGTCACACGTTGTGAGAACCCATTTTATGGGTGCCAACCCGGCACCCGGTTTTGAAGAACTGAAACAGGCCCCCTTCTATGAAAATTATTTTTTAGGAAATGATTCAACCAAATGGGTAACCAATAACTACGCCTGCAATGAGGTTCGTTACCTGTCTCTTTACAACCAGATTGATTTGCATCTTTATGAATCCAATGCCACGCTTAAGTATGATGTAGTTGTACACCCGGGCGGAAATCCTTCTGACTTCCTGGTATCGTATGACGGGCAGGATAAATTGTACCTGCTCAACGATGCCCTGCACATTGAAACCACACTGGGAACCATTGTGGAAGGAAAACCAATGGCCTACCAGGTGATTGATGGTAAAGAAGTGGAAGTACCTTGTTTCTATGAACTCAACGGAAACCAGATGAAATTTGTATTGCCACAAGGGTATAATGCCGCCTTTGACCTGGTTATTGATCCTAATCTCTCGTTTTCTACATTCACAGGCTCAACGGCTGACAACTGGGGAATGACGGCCTGCCCTGATATCAATAAAAATCTGATTGCCGCAGGTATTGTTTTTGGATCAGGTTATCCGCTTTCAACCGGACCGTTTGATGGTTCATTCAATGGCGGGCAGATTGATATTGGCATTACCAAATTCAATTCAACCGGTTCTGGCATTATTTTTTCAACCTACCTGGGCGGTGCTGACGCTGAATCACCTCACAGTTTGATTGTAAATGACGCCAACGAACTCTATATTTTTGGTGTTACATCATCCAGCAATTTTCCGCTGGGCACGGGTGCTTATCAGGCAACAAAAAATGGCGGATCCTTATTTCTGTTTGACAACTATGTCAATTTCAACGGCGGCTCTGACCTCTTTATTACCAAACTCTCGCCGGGCGGTACCAGTTTGCTTGGAAGCACCTATTTGGGCGGATCTGGTAACGATGGTGTATCAACCGGTGCAAACATTGCGTTTAATTACGGTGATATTTTCAGGGGCGAGGTAATGGTTGATGACAACTCCTTTGTTTATGTCACCACCAGCACTGCCTCATCAGATTTTCCTATTGCCGGTGGCGGATTTGATAATTCACTCGGCGGCAGCCAGGATGCCATTGTTGCAAAACTGAGTTCAAACCTGACTTCACTGCTGTGGAGCACCTACATTGGTGGCACCGGACTTGAATCCGGTAATTCGGTTCAGCTCTCCTCAACCGGCGATGTTTTTGTTGGTGGCGGAACTACCAGCAGCAATTTTCCGGCAACATCCGGGCACATGAATGCAGCTTTCCAGGGCGGGTCTACCGACGGCTACATTATCAAGTTCAATGCACCGGGATACGGAACACCCGTTGCCACCTACCTGGGAACAGGTGATTATGACCAAACCTATTTTATACAGCTGGATGTAGATGATTATGTGTACGCGTATGGTCAAACCAAAGGTGCCTACACGGTGACATCCGGCCATTACGTAAATGCCAACAGCGGACAATTTATTCACAAACTGAACAATAACCTGGTTACAACCGTTTGGTCATCTGTTTTTGGACGCGGCAGCGGTAATGAAGAAATTTCACCTACTGCCTTTCTGGTGAGTGATTGTTATGAAATTTATGTAGCCGGCTGGGGCGGTAATACCAACACGGCCAATTCAGCTGCAGTTAACAGTACAACAACCGGTTTTCCGGTTACGACAGATGCCTACCAGTCAACTACCACCGGCAGTAATTTTTACCTGGCCCAGTTTACCAAAGACATGTTAAGCCTCAAATACGCCACATTTATTGGTACCGGCAATGGTGATCACGTGGATGGCGGAACCAGCCGTTTTGATAAAGGCGGAGGGGTTTATCACGCCGTTTGTGCGGCCTGCGGTGGAAACCCGAACGGATTTCCAACCACCTCAGGTGTTTACTCACCTACCAATAACAGCAGCAACTGTAACCTGGCCGCATTTTTATTTGAACTTTCCAAAATTGAAGCGGCCCTGGGCTTAGGCTCTCCGGTTATTTGTATACCTGACCCGGTCATTTTTGACAATGCCAGCCAAAACGGAAACACCTATTATTGGGATTTTGGAGACGGTCAAACATCTACCGATTATGAACCAACGCATTTCTATACAACACCTGGTACTTACACCGCCATGCTTATTGTATCCGATTCAAGCGGCTGTTACCTGGCAGATACCGCTTATGTTGATGTAGAAATTCAATTGTTGCAGGCTGAAGCCGGTACCATGCAGGACACCATTTGCCCGGGTGAATCTGTTCAGCTGTTCGCTCTCGGCGGAGATACCTATGTGTGGGGACCGGGAGAATTTCTGGATGATTCAACAAGTGCTAACCCCATAGCCACCATTTGGGAAGAAACCACATTTATTGTTACCGTTGAAAGCGGATGCGGATCAAGCACCGTTGAGGTCACTGTTCATGTTTTTGGTGCTGCTGCAAACGCCAGTCCGGATACCGCAATTTGTGCCGGTGGCAGCGCACAGCTTTTTGCCGGCGGTGGAGAAACGTACAACTGGTCACCCGGTACTTCACTGGACAATCCAAACAGCGCAAGCCCGATTGCCACACCGGCCATCACAACCTTTTACATCGTTGAAATTATCACACCTGAGGGGTGTCATATTTTTGACACCGTCAATGTGATTGTAGACCAGGATTTGCCGTATCCAAATCTTATTGATGCCGTAACTATCTGCAAGGGCTCCGGTATTCAGATTGCGGCCGGCGGTGCAACCAGTTACCTGTGGTCACCCAATTACAACATTACATCCACCACCATTTATAATCCGGTTGTGTCACCTGATGTTGACACTTCTTACGCCGTAACATTTACCAACGCCTGCGGATCAACCTATGATACCGTTGATGTTTTTGTGATTGAAGTTATTGGAACCATCTGCCCTGATACGATTATTTGCCCTGAGGGAGAAGCGGTATTGTGGGCCAGCGGTGGCGTCAGTTATAGCTGGCAGCCGAGCGGAACCCTCTCTGACCCGAATGACTCTATTACAAATGCAAACCCAACCACCAACACACTTTACCATGTTACCATTACAGATATTTATGGCTGCTCTACCACCCTGTACACGCAGGTAGCTGTTTTTGAATCTCCGGTTATTACTGTTTCTCCGGCTGTTTATGCCATTCAGGGAGATACGGTTGGAATATGGGCAAACGGCAACGGTACCATTGTATGGTCACCTCCTTACTACATGTATTGTGTTGAGTGTGCTGAAAACTTTGTTTACCCGCCAAATGAAACATTTTATACTGCAACACTGACTGATGCAAACGGCTGCATTGCCACCGGCATTGTTCCGGTTTATTTTGATCCGTTGATTTATGTGCCAAATGCGTTTACACCCAATGCAGATCAGTGGAATAATTATTTTCAGGCCGTAACACACAACATTGAGTCTTTTGACATGATGATTTTTAACCGCTGGGGAGAAATTGTGTACCGCACCAGTTCCATTGATCACCAATGGGACGGAACCTATAATGGTGTTAAAGTACCTGACGATGTTTATGTGTGGGTGATTGATTACCGTGATCTGAAGGGAGTTGAAAAACAACTGCGTGGCCACGTTGCCGTGCTGCGTTAATTTTGGTGAGTTATTCCATTTGCTCACAAGACTAATTTACTTAACCGTGAAGTATGCCATTAAAACAGAAACGCCTTTTTTTAACCGCTTTTTTTCTGGCCTTTGCCGTTTCAGTTTTTTCTGCAAATGCATACCGGTATACCTACATTGATGGTAATAATAACAGTTACCTGATCTCAGCAGATTCACTGATTTACGACCCTATAAGCCCCATTGAAAGTTCGTCCGGAACGTATAGCGGTGGTGAAGCAAAACGTGTTAAACTCAGCGCAACACAATTTCAGAAAATAGAGACGCTGATTAAATCCATTCAAAAAGACAAAGCATCACATGAAAATGCGCGTCAAATGGGTTTTGGAACATTATTAATTGGTAAAAAAACTATTTTTCTGAATAGTACATCTGAAAAAAAGAAACTGCTCGAGCAGGAGCTCAGGGCGTGTTTGCTTTGATCCTGTTTGTTTCCGGAATTATTTTTCGTCTGTAAACCGCGGGTCTGCTTCCATGATATGACCGCACTTTTTGCAGGTGCGCAAATCAAGTGAATTATAAAATTCACGAAAACGCGGCTGAAAATCTTTTTCTACATTCTCAAGCTCAAAGTAGGTTTCATGTAATTTGTTATTGCATTTATCACAAAACCAAAGCAAGCCGTCGCGGAAATTGGTTCCTTTACGCATACATTCCACTACCAACCCAACAGTGCCGGCAGGGCGTGATGGACTGTGCGGTGTATTTGCCGGCAGCAAAAACATATCTCCCTCTTTAATTTCAACCTTACGTGCTTTCCCGTCTTCCTGAATGGTGACAGAAATATCACCCTCCAACTGGTAGAAAAGCTCTTCGGTTTCATTAAAATGGTAATCCTTGCGGGCGTTTGGCCCACCAACAATCATTACAATATAGTCACCTGACTCTGTATACAGATTTTTATTAGAGACCGGTGGTTTGAGAAGATTCCGGTTTTCTTCAATCCACTTTTTTAAATTGAAGGGTGCACGTATAGCCATAACAAAAATTTTACGTGAATTTACAAAAAAAAGCGTCCCGGCTGGTGGGCCGGGACGCTTCAAATATTGATGATTTAAGTCATTATTGTTTTACAACTCTGACTTCTTGCATGCTATCTTCATTTGAAATACGAACTACATAAACACCTCTTTCAAAAGCAGTCATGTTTAATTCGTAATTTCCTTTTACGTTATTCAGTTGAATTGATTTAACCAGTTTACCCTGAACATCAAAAACTTCAAGGTTTGCTGATTCAACGTTTACATTCTGAATAGTCAGTACTTCTGAAACCGGGTTTGGATAAACCGATAATACGTCAGCTGTGATGTCAGTGATTCCTAATCCTACACAATCATCCAGGGTTACTGTTACAGTTGCACTTTGATCCGGACAAACTCCGGTGCTGGCAACGGTGTAAGTAAAGCCATACGTTCCGGCTGCAAACATGTTCGATTCAAAAATACCGTTTACCAACGCTCCTGAAGCATCATCATCTGTCCAGGTTCCACCTGAGTAAGGGAATCCAGTCAAATGCTGCAGAAGATAAATATCTCCAGAGTTACACAAAGTAACCGCATTATCACCTCCGGCGCTCAGAGCAGATTCAATTGTTATCGTTGTTCCAACAGTATCAGTTCCGCAAGAAGTTCCTTCTACATAATAGAACGGATATGTTCCGGCTGGTACACCTGTCAGGTCTATCACATTGCTTACCTCATTGCCCGGTGCTACATCCGGATTATACCAGGTTC
>JACPUU010000009.1 GCA_016192075.1 Bacteroidota bacterium
CATACCAGCGCAGCATCAAATTTTTCCTGGTAAAAGTAAGTTCTTCCAAGAAGCGACAAATATTCTGATTCTCCTGGTTCCATTTCAACAGCCCTGGTTAATTCGGCAACAGATTCATCGTATTCCTCCAGAATTAAATGACAGGCTCCTTTATAATAATACACATCAGCAAGCGGGTCCCCCTTTTGAATAGCATTGTCAAAATAGCTGATGGCCCGCCTGTAATTTCTTACCTGGAAACAGGCAATCCCTTTAAAGTACAAACTGACAGAAGCCATTTCAGACTCCTGGTCAGACTTATAGTCAATGACTTTGTAATATTCTTCCTCAGCAAATAATTTCTGAAGTTTCTCGGTGTATTTATCGGTTTGGGTGAAGCTCAAAAAGCAGCTAAAAACAAAAAAGGATAAAAGCGCTAATTTTTTCATCATACAGCAATTATAGAAGGTTTAGTTTTTGGAAACGTTGAATAAGCCTTTTAAGTAAAGATAATATAAATACTATTTTGAAGTTCTGGCAGAAGATTTACCAGGGTTGTGCAGGATTTACGGCTCTGAACCTCTACCTACCGGGGATATTTTATTACCAGACACAATCACCGGGTTCTTTAAAAATTGTATTTTCGGTTAAGTGTTCAACTCAAATTATTCAGTACACCATTGAGGTTCGGTACAACATAAATGAAAAAAGCAGTAAACATTGACGATTGGATTTTTACAAAAAAACTCAGCGATAAAAAAAGACTCACAGATGTATCTATTCACTTAAAATACCCGGAAATCAAGGGATTGATAAAGTATAGCCCTACTGAACGTAAAAATAAAATTAAACAGGACCTTCAAAACAAACTAAAAAAACTCATTGACAAACAACCGTTTACTCATTACTCAGTGATTGGTACAAAAACGAAACCAAGAGGAGTCAGAACGACCATTTCTCTTTTTGAACTCAGGAAAATTTCCAGACTTGACTTTGTGCAAACCATATTCATTAACAATGTAACACATGCAAGAAAAAAAAGGCAGCCAACGAAATCCTTCGCTTTTTATTGTGTCCGGATGACTGCAGCCATTGAGATAGAAGGCAGAAAAAAGGGTCTTCAGACCATTGAAGAACGCTTTGTTCTTGTCAAAGCACATTCATTTGAAGACGCTTATAAAAAAATAGAAAAACAGAAAAAGAGTTACGCCGAACCTTATTTAAATTCGTCGGGCGAACTAGTGCGCTGGAAAACAGAAAGTTTAGACGACTGTTACCTGACCGACATTTGTACGTTGGAAGATTTGGATAATCCGGAAGGAGTCGAAGTTTTTTCTGCTTTAAAAAATCGCAGGTTAACACCTGAACGTTATTGGGATGGAAAATAAAAATTTCTCCTTAACCAAACACCTTAATGTTTGCCCATTGCTGCGCTGGATTTGTAATCCTACACCAAACCAAATTCTGATTTGTACAGAATGTGCAGTTATATTGGATCATAAACGTAATCCTGATTCGAATGCAGATGACACTGATTTTACAGATCATCGCAGATTTCTTTCGGTTTGATTTTTTCATCTGTGTAAATCCTTTACACTCATTAGATCCGTATTCTAAAATTACCTACATTTAGTTTCAGAAAACGGCCATACCGGCCAATTAAAAACTGATTGCGATGACCCCTGAAATACTCATTCTTATTATTGTTTTGTTGATTATTGGTGGATTTATCTTTTACGGTTTTTACTTCAGCAAAAAAGCCGTTGTCCGGAGGAACCTGAAAAAAGCTGCGGGCAAAAAAATTTCTCAGTTCTTCAACGGCGACATTGCCAAAGTGGTTGGTCAGGTTGAATTTGTAGGCGAACCGCTTTCTGCACCTTTGTCGGGCAGGCCCTGCGCTTATTACCACGTACTGGTTGAGCAGCATGTTTCAAATGGTAAAAACTCGCACTGGAAAAAGCTGGTAGAAGAAGAAATTTCGGGCACTTTTGTTATTCGTGACGGAAAACATACTGCCTTTGTGGATCAGGCGCAAATCAAAACGTACCTGGTTCAGGACAAAACGTACAATTCAGGTTTCCTGAATGATGCATCCATTGCGTTAGACCAGTACCTCAGCAGACACGGGCATAAAAGTACCGGCCTTTTGGGATTAAATAAAACCATCCGGTACAAAGAAGGTGTTCTTGAAAACGGTGAGCTGATGGCTGTTGTTGGTAAAGGAGAATGGAAAGAGGCCCGGGAACTGCACTTGCCGGAATCGTATGGACGGATACTGCATATCAGCGCAACCGATGAACACCCGGTTTATTTGAGTGATGATCCGGAAACAGTGCGGGTCACTTATTCAGACGATGGCTATTACCTGAAGTAGGAATCATTTATACAGGCCATTTACATTGACCCATTTTCTATCTTTGCACGCGTATGAAAGCAACTTGTTTTTTTCCTGTTCTGATTGCGCTGCTACTTCTTCTCCCCCATACAAATACTGCATTTTCGGCTGAAATATGTTCTGAAACAGAAATCTGCACAGAAATTGAAATAGAAACCACCGCCGAAAAAATCTGGAACCTGCTGATTGACTTTGAACGGTATCCGGACTGGCATACCTACTTGCTGGAAGTAAAAGGGAAACCGGTTGAAAAAACAAAAATCAAATGCACGGCGCTCAACGCAGATTCAAGCACCACGCAATTTTCAGCTTACATTCAGGAGGTAATTCCCAACCGGAAATTAGCCTGGGGAGGTTCAGCCGGTTTCATTTTCAGAGCCAGCCATTATTTTATACTGGAAGGAATTTCAACAAACAAAACGCGGCTCATCCAGGGAGAATACTGGAAAGGGATGTTTGGAAAAAGCTATGGTAAAAAAATCTACCAGGAAACGTACCGGAAATTTGTCATCCTGAATCAGACGTTAAAATTGCTGCTTGAATCTGAATCCCGGTAAACAATCAGCGCAGCGCGGTTGAAAAAATGGTTATCTTTGATTTCGGTTTTGCGGATAAACAGCCTGTATTTCAGCATCTGCATCTGTAAAAAAACTGCAAAATCATTGCCCTAATTATTTCAAATCCAATAACCATTGGCAAACAGGTAAAAATGGTAGTCGAATTCAAAGAACTAAAATACAAGGGAAAAAGAGCGTTCGAAAAATTGGTGATGACGACTGATTTTAAACGGATTCCCAAATTTTTTGCGGCAGACGAGGCCTGCTTTCTTTACCTTACAAAGGGTTCGTTTCAGTTTCGTACACCAACAAGTGTTGTAACCTACAGCAAAAATGAAGCAATGCTGGCCAAGTGCGGCGATTATTTTATTGAAGAGCCACCGGTACATGAAAAATCAAATGAAACCATTTCAGCAATTGGCGCCTTCTTTAATCCTGAAGCGGTAAAAGAACTCTTTGATGTCGATTTATCACTGTCTCATTTTACACAAAATTTCGATGTCATAAAGGTCAACATTCAGCCTTTGATCAATGCTTTTATCAGCAGTATTGACTTTCTGCTTGACAATCCCGCTGTTGCGGATGAAAACCTGGTGCGCAATAAGCTCAAAGAACTTTTAATTCTGCTCAGCAAAAGTGAAAACGCAGCGTCTGTCAACGAGTTTGTCTCTTCCTTGTTTGTTCCCTTTGAATACAATTTTAGCGAGGTCATCCAAAAAAATCTTTATACCAATTTGTCACTGGACGAGCTGGCTAAACTGTGTCACTGCAGCCTGGCAACATTCAAACGAAAATTCAGGGCACATTACAACGAAAGTCCTGCCCGGTATATTTCCACAAAAAAATTAGAAAAAGCCGTTCAGCTGCTCCAAACCAGGTCTATGGCTATTGCAGATATTGCATATGACTGCGGTTTTGAAACCATTCCAAATTTCAACAAGGCATTCAAAAAACAGTTTGGCAAATCACCCGGCGAGTATCGGCTGAGCCAATTGGATAACGATTTGAGCCGATAAGAAAATTCCGGCCTTTTTAGTCTTGTCACCTTTGTGTTGTCAAATCAAAACAACTAACAAACAGAAGACAAGATGAAAACAAATTTAATTTACAGCGCGGCTTTTATAGCCTTTTTATTTGCGGGTGTGAGTGCCCACGCAAAAGAAAAAAAATCCACCATTATTACACAGCAACTGGTCATTAATGCTCCGGTAGACAAGGCCTGGCAGGTATTGGGCCCGCAATTTGCCGATGCCTATAAATGGGCCGCAAGCGTTGAACACTCTGAGGCCAGAGACCATAATGGTGTAAACGGTTCAAACTGCACCGAACGGGGCTGTGATGTTTCCGGAATAGGAAGTATCAAAGAAAAAATTCTCACCTACTCGGATACTGAACACATTCTCTATTACGAAGTGTATGAAGGCATGCCCAAAATGGTTACTTACATGACCAACTACTGGCAACTGACTGCAACCGCCGACGGAAAAACCCGGTTAGACATGAAAATGGAAATGAAAACCGGCGGTATGATGGGTGCTATGATGAAAGGCATGATGAAAAAGAAAATGACCCGGCTGTCAGCAGAGATAACCGAAGAATTCAAATATTATGTTGAAACAGGTCAGCCCCACCCGCGAAAAGTAAAAGCAAGTAACAAACACTAAAACCTGCAAAAATGAAAATTGAACGGGAAATAATCATAGACAGTTCCATTAACAAAGCCTGGAAGGTGTTGGGAACCGAATTCGCAGATGCTTACAAATGGGCATCGGTAGTGAACCATTCTGAATCAAAGGGTGGCAGCTTAAACGGATCATCCTGCAGTGAACGCAGCTGTGACATTTCAGGTATGGGAAAAACCAGGGAGAAACTCATCAGCTACTCTGACGCCGAACATTCGCTTTGTTATACGGTTCCAGAAGGAATGCCCAAAATGGTAAAGCACGCGACCAATTCATGGCAGCTTGTTTCCCTGGGCACCGATAAAACAAAACTTAAAATGGAAATGAACCTTACGTTGGGTGGATTTATGGGCTTTATGATGAGGCCTATGATGAACCTGATGATGCGTAAAATGGCCAAAGGAATTACAGACGATTTTAAGTTTTATGTAGAAAACGGCCGGCCGGGCAAAGCAAAACTGAAAGCCATGGAAAAGTATAAGAGGTAATCATTGCATACCGGTAAAAGCACAATCAGAAAGGGTTGTGCTTTTTTGTTTACCAGTCAGCCCTTGCATTACGTTCTGCGGTATTATGCTCCGGACCGGTTTACGTATTACACCATTTTACGTACCTTTATTTCAATGAACACACTGACAGAATTAGATACGCCACGACTCGTGCTTAAACCCGTTACACCTGCTGTAATTCACGCGCAGTTTGAGCAAAAAAAGAAGGAAGAGATCATGCAGTTTTTTGGCACAGGTGAAGACGGGTATGCCCATTTAAAACACATGCATGAAAAGGGGATGGAGACACACCGGCTTTCGTTATTCTATTTTTTACTGGTTGATAAAGAAAACAACGGTGTAATTGGTGAATGCGGTTTTCATACCTGGAATGCCACGCACAGACGGGCGGAATTATTTTACCTCCTGAAAAATGACGCTGTTAAACGCAAAGGATTTATGACTGAAGCGCTATCCGAAGTTTTGAACTTTGGTTTCAGAGAACTACAGTTGCACCGGGTAGAGGCATTAATTGCAAACTGGAATACACCTTCCCTGAAACTGCTGGAGCGTTATGGCTTTACAAAAGAAGGAACCATGCGTGAAGATTACCTGGTAGACGGAAAAAATGAAGACTCCGATTGTTATTCGTTACTGAAATGGGAGTGGGAAAAGCGCGACCGGTAAAATCAACAACTACAAAGTATCATTGGGCTGAACACCAACTCTTCTGGCCTCTGTCAGCATTTATCGTTTATTCTGTAGGAATCAATAACGTAAAAGAGCTGCCTTTTCCCAGTTCACTCACCAGTACAATTTCACCATTCAGAAAACGGGCAATTTTGCGGCTTATGGAAAGTCCTAATCCCGTTCCTCCGTATTTTCTTTTAGTGGATCCGTCGGCTTGCTGAAACGCTTCAAATATTAACTCGTGCTTGTCATTTGGCACACCTATTCCCGTATCTTTCACTTCAAAGGCAATTATCCGGCTCTGTTGGTTATTCAGCTTCTCCGATTCAGTTTCAGTAGACGACCGCATGATCAGTTCAACACTGCCCCTTTCAGTAAATTTAAGGGCGTTGGAAAGAAAGTTTTTGAGTACCTGCTCAAGCCGGAATACATCGGTCGTAATCGATTCACACAAGGCATCGCTCTTTTTTATCGAAAAGAGAATTCCCTTTTCTTTCGCCAACGGAGCAAACAAATCCGTCAGATTTTTGGACAGATCAGACAACATTACGCGCTCAATATCCAGTTCCATTTTACCAGATTCAATTTTTGACAGGTCCAGAATTTCATTGATCAGTTCAAGTAACCCGTTACCGGAATCATGAATAACGTTGGCATATTTGATCTGGTCAGCGGTTAGATTTTCTTTCTCGTTTTCTGCCAGAAGTTTGCTCAGCAACAGAATTGAGTTCAGGGGAGTGCGCAATTCATGGCTCATGTTTGCCAGAAACTCTGATTTGTATTTATTGCTTTGTGAGAGCTCTTCGGCTGTTTTTCTAAGCTCAAGCGTTGCCGCTTCCAGCGCTTCATTTTTTTCATTCACGGCCTGATTTTTTTCTTCCAGCAACTGGCTTTTTTCTTCCAGATCACGGTTGTTCTGAAGTATCCGTTGCTGCTGAGTTTTGAGCTCTTCTTCCGAAATCCGGAGTTTTTGGGCCTGAGCCTCCAGTTCCGTATTTTTCTTTTTCAAATCCAGGTTTAAACCATGCAGCGTAATTCCCTGCTGGTGTTTTTCAATAAAAAACCGGACTTTGTTAATCAGAATTTCAGGCTGAAAGGGTTTTGTAATAAAACTGAATGCCCCTTTTTCATAACCCTTAAATACATTCAGGTTATCCGTATATACGGCTGAAATGAATATAAAAGGCAAGTCAGCCGTTTTCTCTTCGCCGCGCAGAATTTCAGCTAATTCATACCCATCCATTTCAGGCATTTGAATATCAAGCAGCGCAAGCGCAAAGTCATGCCTCAGGGTTGCTTTTAATGCCTCGTTACCACTGGTTGCCTCCACCAGTTCAATGTTCAGATCTTTGAGAACGGTGCGCAGCGCAATCAGATTTTCAAGCTTGTCGTCAACTATTAAAATTTTGGGAACACTTTCCATTGTATGAATTTTAATACCCGGTTTTACTTACCTAACCAAACACGCATCAATGACAGCAAGCGCTCAACATCCACGGGTTTTGTAATATAATCATTTGCCCCTGCGTCAATGCATTTCTGCCGGTCATCTTTCATGGCTTTGGCTGTTAGGGCAATTATCGGAAGCTTTTTAAACTCAGGTTTTGTGCGTATTATTTTCATGGCTTCATACCCGTCCATTTCAGGCATCATAATGTCCATTAACACCAGGTCTATCTTATCATGCCGGGCTAACATTTCCAACGCATTTTTTCCGTTATCTGCTTTTATTATTTCCATACCGCGCTCTTTTAAAATTCTCGACAGCGCAAACACATTCCGCATGTCATCATCAACGAGGAGTATTTTTTTGCGCTGAAAAACCGCTTCTTTATCGTACAGATTGTGAATGATTAATTGCTTTGTTTCAGGTAAATCTTTAATGGTCCGGTGCAGGAACAGCGCTGTCTCATCCAGCAGCCGTTCTTCTGATTTTACGCCTTTTATGATAATACTTTCTGAATATTTCCGAAGCTCTTCATTTTCTTCTTTCGTCAGCTCTTTACCGGTATAGACAATAATCGGGGGAACACTTGATTTATTTTGCAAATCCAGTTTATAGATAAACTCAAAACCGGTCATATCCGGGAGTCCGAGATCCAATATAATACAATCTATGTGCTGGTCATTGTAGATGGCCAGGGCATTTGAGCCGTTGTCTGCCTCAAAGCATTTTACATCACCGTTCCCGATTAATTTGCGCATGGCCTTGCGCGCATTTTCATCATCTTCAATAATAAGCAGGTTTTTTACCTTTCGGCTGACAAAATTTTCAATGCGGTTGAATGCTTCTTCAAGGTCTTTTTTATCGATTGGCTTCATGAGGTATTCGATAGCACCTTCCCTGATCTGATCTAACGAACGTTCGTTTACTGAAACAATATGCACCGGAATATGTCTGACCTCAGGGTTCGCTTTCAGGGCACTCAACACCTTGTTTCCGTCAATGCCCGGAAGATCAATATCCAGAATGATGGCATGCGGTTTATAGGTTGTTGCAAGCCTTAAACCATCTTCACCAGTTGAGGCAGAGAGGCATTTGAACCCTTTATTATTTGCCTGTGTCAAAAGAATTTCAGCAAATTTAAGATCGTCTTCAATGATCAGTACAACTTTATCGTCTGCCGTAATGGAATCCCTGTCATCATCAATAGCCGGATAATTAAGGAATTGTGAGTCGTCTTTATACGATGGTTCATAAATAACTGTCTCACGCACAGGTTTTATTTCAGTGGCATATTCATGGGTCTGATTTATTTCAAACGGAAGAACGACTGAAAAAACGGAACCCTTGTTGGGTTCACTTTTCACGCTGATTTCAGCCCCCAGTAATTTTGCAAGTTCTCTTGAAATGGAAAGCCCCAGTCCTGTACCGCCATATTTCCGCGAGGTACCGCCATCAGCCTGTTGAAATGCCTCAAAAATAGCCATTTGTTTATCTTCCGGAATACCAATACCGGTGTCTGAAACAGCAATAACCAGTTTCTTTTCGGTATATCGCCCGACACGTATGGCTACACTTCCCTTTTCTGTAAATTTGATGGCATTCGACACTAAATTTTTTAAAATCTGGTTTAACCGCTGCGCATCACTTCGAATGGATTCCGGCAATTCTGGATCAATATCAATCGTTAATTTAAGGCCCTTTTGGTCTGCCTGGTGTCTAAAATCACGCGACAGATTTTCAATAAAATTACGCAGTGTGATGCGCTCTGCATTGATAACCATTTTTCCGGCTTCAATTTTCGAAAGGTCAAGTACTTCATTAATCAACACCAACAGTTCATGGCCGCTTTTATAAATAATTTCAGCACTTTCAACCTGGTCTGCATCCAGCGTTTTCTTTTTGTTTTCAGACAAATCTTTGGACAAAATAAGCAAACTGTTCAGGGGTGTTCTCAACTCGTGAGACATGTTGGCCAGGAACTCAGATTTGTACTTGCTGCTTACCTCCAGCTGTTTTGTTTTCTGTTCAATATCAAACCTTGATGCTTCAACCTCTTTATTTTTCATTTCCAAAGCCTGGGTTTGTTCTTCCAGCTCTTCGTTGGTTATTTGCAACTCTTCCTGTTGCTGCTTGAGATTTTGTGCCTGCTCTTCCAGCTCTTCATTCATCTGTTTCAACTCTTCCTGCTGGGTTTGAAGTTCTTCACTCTGCACCTGTGTTTCTTCAAGCAAGTCCTGGATTCGTTTTCTGGCCTTGGCAGAATTTATGCTGATTGCAATACCTTCCATGGACGAATTGATAAATTCCAGTTCTGTTTCACTGAATTTTTCAAGTTTTCCAAGTTCGATAACACCTGCTGTCTTTCCGTCAAAAGTAAACGGAGTTATTATAAGGTGTTTTGGTTTTGCGCTCAAAACAGAAGAGGACACCCTCAATTGCTCTTCGGTAATATCATTCAGTAAAATTTGTTTTCGCTCACTGGCAGCCTGGCCCACGAGCCCTTCACGCAGCGCAAATTTTTCTTTCGTTTCCAACGGAGCGCTGAACGCATATTGTCCGCTGAGTATCAATTCATCGCTTTTATCGTGTAAAACGTAAACCGCTCCAATGTTTGCATTGAGATACGAACATAAAAAACCAATGGTATTCGATGCCAGTTCTTCAATGCTCTGATCACCGATTAATCTCTCACTGAGCTGATTCTGCCCTACCGAAAGCCAGTTGTGCTTTTCATTGGCGGCCGTAGTTTCACGCAACGAATGGGTCATTTTTTTCAGGGCATTTCCCAGGGCATCTTTATCAGACAGGGGAACCAGATCAGACGAATAATCGCCGGAAGCGACCTTACTTGCATTTTCTGTTACTTCCCTGAAACTTTCATTGATACTTACCAGTGAATTGAATACGGGCTTTAACTCATCGTTGGTATGGTCCTCCATTCTGGCATTGGTAAACTCCCTGCTGGCAATTTTTTCAGCTTCTTTTGTAATGGCTGCAATTCGTTGTGAAATGCTGCGGATGATCCAGACCGAAATAAGTATTATCAGAATAAATCCGGCTATTATCACAACCGCAATCAGATTTAATGCCGACTTGTAACTTTGTTCATTCTGCATTTTATCTGCCGCAACACTTGCCTCATTTTTTTCAATGAGACGGGCTATTTGTTCAATGGCAACCCTTCTGACAACCAGCCCTTTTTCAGAAGATATCTGAAAGGCTTTTTCATCTTCTTCTTTTATCGCCAGTGAAACAATCTCATCGAGATAAGGCAGAAAATCCGTCCAGGTATCCTTGAATTCGTCCAGGATTACTTTTCCTTCTGCATCAACCAGTTTTTCCAGTTCTCTTACTTTTGTATCAACAATGTCGGTTGATTCGTAAATCAAATCTTTAAAGCCATCTTTCTTTACCGGGTCACTTTCAAGAATGATGTTTTTTTCATGCCGTGTTTCATTCAGAACAGCAATCAGTATTTCATTTGAAAGGTTTACCTTTTTAGTACTGTTGTCCACAATGTTGGTCAGGCGTTCATTTGCATCTGACAACTTACTGATCATCAGCAATCCCAGTAAAATCAATAAGGTTAAAAGAAGGACAAATCCAATCAATAATCTGGTTCTTATGGTTAAGTTCATAGTACAGTTCTCATTTGTTTATCAATAGCTATAAGAAGGGCAATAATATTTTCAAGCGTTAAGATATAATCCACTTTGGTGGTTGCAATGGCACTTTCCGGCATATAGGCTGATTCAGCATCTGCAGGATCCTGTACAATCGTCAGGCCGCCATTTTCTTTTATTCGTTTAAGACCCTCAGCACCATCACTGTTTGAGCCTGTCAAAACAATTCCAATAAGCTCATTTTGATAGACCTCAGCCGCTGACTCAAACAAGACATCGACGGATGGCCTTGCGTAATTCACGCGTTCATCAATAGAGAGTGAAAGTGTTCTTGTTTTTTCAATTAACAAATGATAATTGGGCGGGGCAACATAGGCCGTTCCGCTTTGAATTTTTTCTTTTTCATCAGCCTCTTTTACGTGGATTTTGCTATTTTCATTCAAAAGATTTATCCAGCGGCCGTCTGAACGCGGACTCAGGTGCTGCACAATAATAACAGGGATACTGAAACCGGCAGGCAGCATTGAAAACAGCAGTTTCAGGGCGTTCAACCCCCCTGACGAAACTCCAATAACAATAGCTGAATAAGTCATTCTTTTCAATATTTCTTTTTGAAGATCCGGTGTTTCTTATCCAATTCCCAATATGCTTCAAAAAAATCGGTGAATCGTAATCCCTCTTTTGATCCCAGGCACAAGATGCCGCCGTTGATCAGACTATCGAATAAAAGCTTTTGAACTTTATTCTGAAGATTTCTTTCAAAATAAATCAACACATTTCTGCAAAGTACAAGGTGTACCTCTGCAAAAACGCTGTCGGTAACCAGGTTGTGATTTGCCCAGACAATATTTTTTTTCAAATGCTGGTTCATGATCACGTGATCGTAATGTGCGGTGTAGTAGTTTGAGAACGATTCTTTGCCGCCAGCCAGCTGATAATTGGCGGTGTATTCTTTCATGAGATCATTCGAAAAAATGCCGTCCCTGGCTTTATCCAGCGTTTGTTGATTAAAATCAGTGGCATAAATGGTTGTGCGTTCATACAAGCCCTCTTCGTGTAAAATAATGGCCATCGAATATGCTTCTTCACCACTGGAACATCCGGCGTGCCATACCTTAATAAAAGGATAGGTTCGCAGCAGCGGAATGATGTTTTTTCGCAGTGATAAATAAAAACCGGGATCACGGAACATTTCAGTTACCGTAATTGAAAAATCCTGTAACACCTGGTAGGCAAATTTCTTGTCCTGGATAACGGCCCGTTCCATTTCGGCAACACTGCTGATGCCCGATAAAATCAATCTGTTCTTTATTCTACGGCTAATATGTGCCGCCGAATACTCTCTGAAATCATATCCATATTTTTTATAAATGGTTTCAAGTAAATTGCTAATTTCCAGGTCTTGTCTAACTTCAGGGGTCATTTCAGAATTATGCTTGATTAATGAAAGGCAACGTGTTTATGATTCATCTTTCCACGTTATAGGTTCAGTAAACCCTTAATTTGATTCAAGAGAATGGTAATGTCGACCGGTTTTGAGCAGTACTCATTGGCGCCGGCATCAAGGCACTTTTTCCGGTCTCCTTTCATTGCCTGAGCTGTCAGAGAAATAACCGGTATGTGTTTGAGTTTTGAATCATTGCGTATTTCATTAAGCACATGATACCCATCCATTTCAGGCATCATCATATCTAACAAAACAAGATCGATATGCTCCCCTGACCTTAACTTTTTCAGGCAATCAATTCCATCTGTAGCAACAAGAATTGTTGGCTTTTTAGGTCCAAGCACTGCCGATAAGGCAAAAATATTTCTGTCATCATCATCAACCACTAAAATTGTTCTGTTTTCCAACATACGCGTATTCTTACAGTATTTATCCGCAACAAAATGGTAACTGTTCTGCCTTTTATTCATGCCTGGACTTGCAATTAATCACATTTAAAAAGGACAGAAAATTACGTGCGTTTAAAGACAATTAAAGTATCACAAGTTTCTCAGAAAAGGCAGATTATTTTCCCAACGAAACTTTTCAGCAATTCAAGGACTTATTTTGGTTTCCCAACGCAAAACATCCAGGAATCTGTTCATTTTTAGAAACGGTGAATAGAAACAGGTAGCTATGGCGGAAACGAAAAGTTGCAAAAACCTGCCGGTAACCAGACCCTGTTTCTTTGAGCAATGCAATCCGGTTTGAAAACAGACCCGTTGAGTCATTTCAACGGGTATTGATTCTGTCGGGCTTTTGTGCTAATTTTGAGGTGCTTGTTTTCAGCAGTTTTGTGTTAGCTGAACAGGTAATGGTAACTCTAACGAATGCACCACACATGAACTATTGGTATCAAAAACCCCATGCAGCCATAGCCGGTTATGTCAAAACGGTTTTGATTCTCGAAGGTTTTTCTGAAGCTGACTCGTCCATGCTGCCGCTTTTTGCCAACGGAATGCCTGCACTGCTCTACCAGGTAGAAAAAGACTCACCTGAAAATGCAGCGGGGCAACTGACCTTATTTGGAAAATCGGTTCCACCCGATTACTGGTCTGTTCAACCCAGCACTACCCTTATTGCCTACTTTTTCAAACCCTTTGCATTGGGCTGTATATTCAATATAGCTGCCCGTGAACTGACGGACAAACCCATTGATGCCTTCAACCGGAAACTGCAAAAAACAGCGACGGTTAAAACGCAGTTGAAACAGGCTGATTCCACACAACGGAAACTGGAAATTCTGGATGATTTTATCGGCCGCCAAATCTGCCACAACCAAAAAGAATGTGAAATCATAGCCTGCGCAACCGACCAGATTATGTGCGACCCGGGCACAGGAGTACTGTCACAATTACTTAAAAAATTGAAACTAACCGAGCGGACCTTTCAACGTATTTTTAAGCGTTACGTGGGTATTACACCCAGTCAATACCGGCGCATTTGCCAATTTTATTTTGCATTTGATCAGCTGCGGGGCAAACAATTTGAAAAACTGACAGACATTGCCTTTGAAAACGGATATGCGGATCAAAGCCATTATATCCGCTCATTCAGGGAGTTTACAAAAATCACACCCAACGACTACCTGAAGTTTGGTTTGACACAAAAAAGGGATTAATGTCGGTTTTATTCTATTTTGTTCATCGGGGGTCTCCTTTCTTTGCAGGTAAATACTTAAATTAAAAACAATGAACGAACAAATAACTCCCTGCCTTTGGTTTGACGGTAAGGCAAAAGAAGCAGCAGCATTTTACTGTGCCCATTTATCAAACGCTAAAATTTCAGCACAATCACCCATTGTTTCTGAAATTGAAATCTCAGGCTACAAACTGATATGCCTGGATGGTGGTCCCAACTATCAGCCGAATGCATCCATCTCGTTTTTTTATACCTGCGAAACAGCCACGGAACTTGATCAGATCTGGGCTGCTTTTGAAAAAGGAGGACACGTACTGATGCCGTTGGATAAGTATCCATGGAGTGAAAAGTACGGCTGGGTGAATGATCAATACGGCATCTCGTGGCAATTTTCGCTGGGCAAAGCGGGCGAAACCGGACCCAAAATAGTACCCTGTATGCTGTTTACCGGCAGCCAGTATGGACGCGCCGATGAAGCCATTGCGCACTACACTTCTATTTTTAAAAATGCCGGGGTAAACGGTATTCTGCGCTACAAAAGTAACGAGCTGCCCGACCAGGAAGGCAAAATAAAACAGGCACTAATAAGCCTGGATGGTCAACAGATAATGCTGATGGAAAGTGCCCTGCCTCACAATTTTACATTCAGTGAAGGTGTTTCACTTACCGTCTATTGCCATACACAGGATGAGGTTGATTATTACTGGGAAAAACTCACTGAAAACGGAGCCGAAAGCCGGTGTGGCTGGTTGAAAGATAAATTTGGCGTGTCCTGGCAGATTATTCCCAAAATGCTGGGCAAACTCATGAGCGACCCCGCCAAGGCAGGAAAGGCAGCACAGGCATTTATGGAAATGCGCAAACTGGATATTGAAAAAATAATACAGGCTACCATTGCCTGAAAATGGAAACGTCCTGACCCATTTGTGAGCTATGACTAAATCTGTTTTCAAAAGCATTGGTGTACTTATGCTGGCATTTGTACTGAATGCACTCTTATCTGTTCTTACTGATTTTCTGCTGGAATCTATTGGTATGCTTCCTGATCCTTCAAAAGGGCTGTTTGAAACAAATGCCATTCTATTGGTTTTGTTTTACCGTGGTATTTATACGATTGCCACCGGCTATCTTATTGCCAGACTTGCCCCCAGCCGTCCCATGCTGCATGCTTTGATTCTTGGTATTATAGGAACCGCGCTGACACTGCTGGCTACAACAAATCCTACTTTAGCTGAAAAAGCACCTTTGTGGTATGGATATACATTAGCGGCATTATCAGTACCTTGTGTCTGGTTGGGTGTTAAAATTGCACAAAGCTGGCATCCAAACACCACCAAAAATAACCCTATAAACTAGCACATTATGGCAAAGTCAAAACCTGGCGATCAGGAACAGGTAACCGAACACATCAAAAAGCTTGAACCGACATTGGCTGAAGTGGTGGAAACCATACGGCAGGTAATTTTAAGTACCGACAAGGAAATCGGAGAACGTATCAAATGGAATAATCCGAGTTTTTACTACACCGGTCAAATGGCTGAATCTGACCCCAAAGAATACAAACGGGAAATGGTGGTAATGAACCTGTTTAAAGGCCGGATTATGCTTGTACTGCCCAGCGGTGCAAAGGTAAATGACACATCAGGCCTGCTCGAGGGCGACTACAAGGATGGGCGCCGGCTGATCATTTTCAAAGACCTGGATGACGTGAAAAAGAAACAAAAGGCCTTGCAGAAAATACTTAAAACCTGGCTGAGCCTGGTTGAAAAATAGGTCACCCCCGATGTAAAAAAACCAGGATGAAACGGTTAGATAAAGACGATTATTATAAACTGGCAGAACAATTAAAACAGGTAACAATCAACCATTTTTTTGCCCGGTCTGTCATTGAAAATAAAGCATCGGGGGCCGTGTTTGTGGATGATACAGCCAACCCCAAAACATTTTATATCACCCACGCTTACGGCATGACCCTTTTGGCAGGAAACAGTGACAACGAGGCATTCAACCAGGCCTTCAAAAAACATGCACTGAATCTTGAACACACGCGCAATACTTTTGAATGGATGCAGGCATTTCCCGAAAACTGGAACGCCGTTCTTGCCAACCTGTTTAAAGACTCATTGACTCTTTCAGCTTCAAATACAACAGGGAAAGAAACAGGCATTATTGAATTAAATACCCGGGTAAATTTCACATTCGATAAAGCCCGCTACCTGGCACTGAGAAGCCCAAAAAACGCTCCCGAAATCAGCATGGTGCGGGCTGACAGGCAAATTTTCAGAGACATGAAAGGCAGTGTAATTCCCGCATATTTTTGGAAAAATGAAGATGATTTTTTAGAACAGGGTGTTGGATTCAGCCTGCTTTATAATGGAAATTTAGCTTCCACAGCCTATTCGGCATTTATTCATGGAAACCAGCTGGAGATTGGTATTGAAACCGTTGAAGCCTATCGTGGAAAAGGCTTTGCCGAACAAACCTGCATTGCGTTAATTGATTATTGTCTTGCCAATAATTACGAACCCATTTGGGCGTGCCGGCTTGAAAACACCGGGTCCTACAAATTGGCCCAAAAACTTGGTTTTACACCGTCAAAAGAAATTCCCTATTACAGGTTGAGTAAATAAAAAACCGGATATACTTTTTATCCGGTACCGCATTAACCCAACATCTGACAGAACCTATTTTTTAGTATCTTAGTTTTTAAACACCGGCATAAGACAGTAATTTGTCAGGTATGAGCCAGGAGACTGTTTAAAAATGAAACCAGGTTTGACAGATACGGGGATTCTCCGGCTGATTTGTCATCTCAAATCTGCGGGAATTTTTTTGATCAAAAAATCAAAATTAAACAGTTTCTAAGACAATCTGCTGACAAAAAGTACTGCTTTTCAAACCGGACCAGAACTAAAAAAGTCAGGTAAATGGCAACGAATGGTACACAGCTTGGTTTATTAAACATGAAACGTTTGGTAGACACCGTTCAGGAATTATCTCTTGCGCGGGACATTGAATCAGTTATGCTTATTGTACGCACTGTTGCGCGTGAACTTACCGGGGCTGACGGTGCAACCTTTGTGCTTCGTGACAACGGCTTTTGTTATTATGCTGATGAAGATGCCATAAGTCCGTTGTGGAAAGGCAGCCGCTTTCCAATGGAAACCTGTATCAGCGGATGGGTCATGCTCAACAAAAAACCGGTGCTCATTAGAGACATTTATTTAGATGACCGGATTCCGGCAGATGCATACCGACCTACGTTTGTAAAAAGCCTGGCCATGGTCCCTATCCGTACACTGGCCCCCATTGGTGCCATTGGAAATTATTGGGCTGATTACCATGTACCATCTGAAGAAGAAGTGGCACTGCTGCAGGCATTGGCTGATATCACCGCCGTCTCTATTGAAAACATTGAAGTACGCAATACACTGGAAGATAAAGTGCGCGAAAGAACCCAGGAATTACTTGATTCACTTGACAGGGAAAAAGAGCTGAACACCCTGAAAAGTGCATTTGTTTCTATGGCTTCACATGAGTTCCGAACCCCGCTGGGGACCATTCTTTCAAGCACATCACTGGTTGAAAAATATACCGAAACAGACCAGCAGGACAAGCGTGAAAAACATTTGACACGGATCAAATCAACCGTAAAAGACCTGGTACAGTTACTGGATGATTTTCTATCCATCGACCAACTGGAACACGGAAAAATGGAAACCAGACAGGAAAATTTTGACCTGCAGCACTTTTTACTGAACATTGTGAATGACCTCGACGGCATCAGAAAAAACAGGCAGGTCATTCACTACACCCACCTGGGTGAAAAGGAAGTTCAGCTGGACACTAAAATACTCCGGAATGTACTGTTCAACCTGCTGTCCAACGCTATCAAATACTCAGACAAAGACATTGACCTGAACGCTACCGTTCAGGAAGGGATGATAACCATTCGGGTAACGGACCAGGGAATTGGTATACCTGAAGAACAGCAAAAAAACATGTTCAGTAAATTTTTCAGGGCAAGCAATACCTTTGGTATTCAGGGCACCGGGTTGGGAATGAACATTGTAAAACATTATGTGGAGCTGCTTGGCGGTACCATTGATTTTACCAGTTGTGAAAACAAGGGAACCACTTTCACCGTGCTATTACCCAATGCTGCCGGAATAACAAAAGCAGAAGTTCTGAATGCATCGGCCAGCCGGAATTAAAAATGGCGGATTATACTATAATCCCACTGAATGCTCCTTATCCCAATCACGAAAATTTCTTTTCGCTTCATAAACATCGCTTCAGCAATTTGCCTTGCGGACCTTGTTATACCATAACTGCGCAAAAGCAAGAAGCAGCAGAGAATATTCCTGACAGATTTAATTTCACCCCAAATTGAAGTGACCTTTTTCTGCTGACATACTGTTGTCACCCCCTACCCTTACTCTTGCCTAAAAAACAGAACCATGAATAACACTTTAAAAATTCGCAACGCATTTATCGTAGGCGCGGTGCCTGCCGTCCTTGAAGGAATTCTCATTTTTCTGGCTGATCCCGAAGCCAGCAACTGGATTGTGATTCAATCCATATTCTTTTGGTTTACGTGCGGTTTTGTTGTTTACCTGGTGAACATTGGTTACCGGAAAATCTTAGTTTCGCTGTTGCTAACAGTATTTCTCAATATACCCTGGTTTATTGCATTAACGGTGGTGGCAAATCAACCAGATCATTTAATACCTTTACTTGTTGCCAGCATTATTATGGGAACACTTATTGGCTTACTTTCAGCCTGGCTGAACAAGCCGATGCAGAAATCTAACTGACGCACCTATGAACTCACCGAATGCTCCCAAACGAAAAATGCAAACCGTAAATTTTCATACGGTCGATGAATTTCTTGACTATCTGCCGGAGGATGAACTGAAACTGGTGCTTGCATTACGGCAGTTGGTTCTTGACTGCATTCCCGGAGTAACAGAAAAACTGGTATACAATGTTCCCTATTACAAGGTAAACAGGAACATTTGTTTCATCTGGCCGGCAGCTATACTGTGGGGAAACAAAAAGTCGTATACGGGCGTGCGTTTTGCCTTTACGAATGGCAACCTGCTGCAGGACGAGATTGGTTACCTGGACAAAGGAGCGCGCAAACAGGTCTATTGGAAAGATTTTACCAAAGTCAGCGAAATTGATTTTGACCTCTTGAAAGCATACCTTTTTGAAGCCGTATTAATTGATGAAGAACTAAAAATGCCGCGCAAATAAATACGGTCAGCTGTTTTTTACCACCCGTTTTAACGCCATCAGGTACCCCAGATGCAACCCCTCGTGCACATTGACAAAAGCCAGCGCCTCATCAAATGAATGAATGGTGTTTCCAAAACTGGTGGTATAGGGTGTATAGGTTTTGAATAAATTATTTTTGATATCAGCAGCCAGCCGTTCTGGTTGTTGTTTCAGTTCACTTTTGATAAAATCAAGATCGGCCTGGGTAATGGGCGCCTGCGGAAACGTTCCTTTTTTGTATTTATCAACGAATGACTGCTCAAGTGCCACTGCATTTCCACTCAGGCGGTAAAGCAAACCCTGCTGGGTAGATACCAGGTGACCAATGTGCCAGGCCATATTTCCGGTAAATCCGGCCGGAATTTTATTGAGCTGTTCAAGCGTCACTCCCTCCAGCATATTCAAAACGTTGTTCCGTCCAATTTGGAAAATATCAGCAGCTGTTGTCATGTTTGTCGGTTTTTATAGAATAAAGCTAGGGAGTTCTTTTGGAATAATGAATAGAAGTCAGAAGGATTAATCATGCGGTAACGCTATGCCATGGGCACGAATCAGTTTCCCATCACAAACACGCAAGGCAGTTTATCAAAAGCAAACGGCTTATTTTTCCAGCCGGCTATCTTTTTTGTCTGAATTTTTTGGTGTTCACCGGTGATGTCATACGCCACGGTCAGTTTAATCTCTGACGGAACCGATTTTACCAGGTCATCAAAAAGTACCTCGTTGCGGTAAGGTGTTTCTATAAAGAGTTGCGCAAAACCGGTTCGCTGAATCTGCGTTACCAGGTCTTTGATTTTTTGCACCCGTTCATTGCCTGATTTTGGCAGATACCCGTGAAAAGTAAATCCCTGCCCGTTCATACCGCTTGCTGCCAGTGCCAGTAAAACAGAACTGGGACCAATCAGCGGAATAACCTCACACTCATTTTCATGTGCCAGGGCAACAATGCGGGTTCCGGGATCAGCCACTCCCGCATAGCCTGATTCAGACATCAGGCCCACATTTTTTCCTTCATTTAAAAGTTTTATCACATCCGGGTGAAAATTATAGGCGGCATGTTTGTCCTGTTCAAAAAAAACCGAATCATCAATCGGAAAAAACGGGTCCATTTTTCGCAAAAACTGCCGCGCTGTTTTCAGTTTCTCAACCACAAAAAAACGCAGCTCTCCCACAACAGACCTGTTAAAATCAGGAAGCACGTGCTGAAAAGTGTCTTCGCTGATGGGCACCGGAATAATATATAATTTTCCTTTACTCAATGTACCGTGCAATTAACTGGTCCGTAGCATCATCCAGCATGTCAAAAACATCCTGAAATCCTTTTTCTCCGCCATAATAAGGGTCGGGCACCTCACGGTTTTCATCCGGATAAATCTCATCCAGGATCAATTTTACTTTTGCCCGGTCGTCATCATTCCGTGCCAGGCTCAGAATATCTCTTTGGTTAGACAAATCCATGGCATAGATAAGATCAAACTCATCAAAATCTGACACTACAAACTGGCGGGCTCTTAAATCTGAAATATCCAGGCCGTTTTTCAATGCCGTCATCCGCATGCGCGTATCTGGTGCTTCACCTGCATGAAAATTGGATGTTCCGGCTGAATCGGTTAGCACCTCTTCATTTTTCATGGCCCTTAGTTTATGGCGTAAAATTCCCTCTGCAATGGGTGAGCGGCAGATGTTTCCCAGGCAAACCATTAGAATTTTCATAGATTCTGATTCGGTTTATAATCTTTAAAATGATTCCAGATGAACGATAGGCGATTTCAGATTTTCGATGTACCAAAATCAAAATGCGGACCGTTCCACTAAATTAAGGATAAGATTTCAGATGGTTGGAATCTGAATGTTCAAAAGCTCAATTGTCTGACTGTCATCTCGGGTGAAACGAAGTATAGTGATAGATCTGTTCCGGTTAACGCGCAATGTTTTCAGTGTACTATTGAACAAACTTCTCCCTACGGGCGGGATTGACAAATCCTCTTTAGTCCTGAGCACAGCCGGAGGGAGCAACAAAAAACCCCGGTTGAACCGGGGCTTTTTGTTTTTAATTTACGTTTAGTTTTTTCTCAAGGTCTTCCAGGTAACCCTTAAACTGTTTATCTGTTTCAGCCAGGTTATTAACGGTACGACAAGCGTGTAATACGGTTGCGTGATCTTTACCTCCGCATTGTGCGCCAATGCTGGCCAGTGACCATTTGGTCATCTTTTTGGCAAAGTACATCGCAATTTGTCTTGCCTGCACAACCTCACGTTTACGTGTTTTAGATTTCAACAATTCAATTGGCAGGTTGAAATAATCGCAAACAATTTTGTGAATGTAATCCATCGAAACTTCGCGGGCGGTATTCTTCACAAATTTGTCGATCATCTTTTTAGCCAACTCAATGTTGATCGCTTTCTTATTTAAAGATGCATGTGCAATCAATGAGGTAAGCGCGCCTTCCATTTCACGGATGTTGGTATTGATGCTATAAGCCAGATACTCAAGAACATCGTCTGGAATTTCAACGCCGTTTCCATAAATTTTGCGCTGAAGAATGGCAATTCGTGTTTCCAGTCCCGGAGCCTGAACATCTGCTGACAACCCCCATTTAAAGCGGGACAGCAAACGTTGTTCAATGCCTTTCATTTCAACCGGGGCTTTATCAGCAGTCAATACAAGTTGTTTGCCGGACTGGTGCAGGTGATTAAAGATGTGGAAAAATGCATCCTGCGTTTTTTCTTTTCCTGCAAAAAATTCAACATCATCAATGATCAGTACATCCATCAATTTATAAAAATTGATAAAGTCATTGGTTGTATTGTTTTTGATTGAATCAATAAACTGGCGGGTGAATGTTTCAGCCTGGGTATACAACACCGTTTTATTTGGAAACTGATTTTTGATTCCAATTCCAATGGCATGTGCCAAGTGTGTTTTTCCTAAACCAACACCTCCATATATAAGGAGTGGGTTAAACGCTGTTCCACCAGGTTTGTTGGCAACGGCATAAGCAGCTGAGCGTGCCAGGCGGTTACAGTCTCCTTCAATAAAATTATCAAACGAGTAGGTTGGATTCAGGTTAGACTCAACATTAACTTTTTTCAGTCCGGGAATAACAAACGGATTCCGGATCGGATTTTCACCAATGTTAATTGGCATTGAAACCGGAGTGTTCGAAATATCCTGTTTACTGTTGGTTGGCAATTTAACCGTATAAGGTGTTTTTTTGTCAGAGCTGCGATCCATAATGATCGAATACTCCAGCTTTGCCTCAGGACCAATTTCTTTCTTGATTACTTTTTTAAGCAGATCAATATAATGTTCTTCTAACCACTCGTAGAAAAAATGCGAAGGAACCTGTAATGTCAAAACCTTATTCTTGAATCGGATTGGTACAATTGGCTCGAACCAGGTTTTGAAGCTCTGAAGGCTTATATTATCCTTGATTACTTTGAGGCAATCTTCCCAAATAGATTCATGGTTTTTTTTTTCTTTCATTCAGGTACGGGTTAGTAATAAATTTCTTTGCAGGTCGATTTTTTTGTTGAAAAAATCAGTGAACAAATATTCACATAAAAAAGTTATAAAAAAAATTTTTTGAATGTTGTTTTTTAAAAAAATTTTACATCAGATCATTGTGTTTTTTTTATCACTTTTTTATTTATAATTCTTTGGACCAATTCTAAATATTTTATTATAAATGTTACTTTTAATTTTGTTACTCACCTAAGATACACAAAATGTTTACACATGACACACAAATACGCATCCGATATAGTGAAACGGATCAAATGGGATATTGTTACTACGGAAATTATGCGCAATTTTTTGAAATAGGACGGGTAGAAACTTTAAGGTCACTTGGCATCAGTTACAAAGAACTCGAAGAAAAGGGAATTATGTTACCGGTTCTCAACTATGAAGTCAAATTTATCAAACCTGCTTTTTACGATGACCTGGTTACGATACGAACCATTATTAAAACCATTCCCCGGGCACGAATTGATTTTGACTATGAGCTATACAATGAAAACCAGGTATTGCTCACTACCGCCCACACAACGCTTGTTTTTATCCAGAAAGAATCGATGAAACCCTGCCCTGCCCCGGCTGAAGTCATTGATAAACTCACTCACTTTTTCAACAGCTGATCCTACAGTTCAGTGCAGGTATACTCGAAATTATCCAGGGTGGTGGTGTCAGAGAGAACAGAATACTTGTCATCAATGGTAAACTCCTCATCACTTTTAACACATTCGTCTTTAAGATAGGTTGTATCCGTGTCCTGCAGATAACCGGTATACGTAGTCACCACTTCTTCTTCACCATTTACAGTCTGTTCAATGGTAGTCACCGTATAGGTATAACTGCATTTCATGCATCTTTCGCAGGACGAAACAAGCACAAAAACAGATCCCAGTATAAATACCCCGGACAGATGCATAGTATTCTTAAATTTGTTCAAAGATATAAAACTAATGAATCGGAAAATTATTGTAACCGGTGATAATTCAAAATCTTTGTTAATCCCTGACCTGGATGAAACATACCACTCTGTTCATGGCGCCAGGAACGAGTCACAGCACATTTTTATCAACTGCGGGCTGCTGCCACAACTTTCAAATTCTGAGGTGCGCATATTTGAAATGGGCTTTGGAACAGGCCTTAACGCATTACTCACCCTGCACGCTGCACAATCACATTCCACTCCTATTATATACGACACATTTGAAAAGTACCCGGTTGACCTTTCAACCATCCTGGAAATTGGTCACCCTGAAAATACGGGTCTTGCTCACCTTGCTGAAGCATTTACAGCCATGCACACCTGTGAATGGGATACCTTTACCCAAATAACCCCGGGGTTTATGTTCCGCAAGTCAAAAGGTGATATCAAAAACGCACACTTAAAAGCCAGCCAGTATACGCTTATATACTATGATGCTTTTGCTCCAAAAATTCAGCCTGATCTGTGGACGGATGAGATAATGCAGAAAATGTATGATGCGCTGCAGCCCGGGGGTACACTTTTAACGTATTGTGCCCAGGGGCAATTTCGCCGAAACCTCAAAGCAGCGGGCTTTAGCATAGAAAGACTGGGCGGTCCTGCCGGAAAAAGAGAAATCACCCGCGCAACACGGTAAGGGTTAAACTATAATTCCTAATTTTACCCCCTAAATATCCTTAACCACATGTTAGATTTTGGTGCTTTACTGACCCTCGATGGCCTTATTGGTGTATTATCATTGACCTTGCTTGAGCTGGTCCTGGGAATTGACAACATTGTATTTATTTCAATCATTGCCTCAAGGCTGCCTGAAAAAGAACAACCCCGCGCCCGCAACATTGGGTTGCTGCTGGCAATGATTATGCGTATTGGCTTGCTGTTTGGCATCACCTGGGTTATTGGTCTGAAAGAACCTTTTCTCACTCTTTTTGACCACGGATTTTCAGGACGTGACCTCATCTTATTAGCCGGTGGTTTGTTTCTGATGTACAAAAGCACCACTGAAATCCACAAAAAAATTACGGTGCTTGAAGAAGATGGTGCGCAGGAAGTCAAAAAGAAAAAAGGAAGTTTTGTATCCATTGTGCTGCAAATTGTGCTGATTGACATTGTATTTTCATTTGACTCTGTTTTAACAGCAGTGGGCCTTACAGACATTATACTGGTTATGATTATTGCCGTTATTTTCTCCATTGCCATTATGATGCTTTTTGCCGGAAAAATTGCTGGTTTTGTAAACAAATACCCGGCAATTAAAATGCTTGCCCTCTCATTTCTGTTAATGATTGGTCTGATGTTGGTAATTGAAGGACTGAATGACCCGAGCATTCATATCCCGAAAGGCTATATTTACTTTGGTATGGCTTATGCCCTTGGTGTTGAATTACTGAATATGCGTGCGCGCAAAAAACAAAAACAGCATGGAGAGGGAACGCTTTAAGAAACGAATTGCAGATCTTACTGAACAAATCAACCGGCACAACTACCTTTATTATGTAAAAAGTGCCCCTGAGATCAGTGACTATGATTTTGACATGTTGCTGAAAGAACTGGAGCAGCTTGAAAAAGAACATCCTGAATTTGCCTCACCCAACAGCCCTACCAAACGTGTGGGCGGTGACATAACCCGTAAATTTGAAACGGTGACACACCGTTACCCCATGCTGTCACTGTCCAACACCTATTCGCGCGAAGAAATTATTGACTGGGAGAACCGGATCAAAAAACTATCTGAAGTGCCCCCGGCTTATGTATGTGAATTAAAATACGACGGCGTTGCCATTGGCATGCGCTATAAAAACGGAGAACTGGTTCAGGCCGTTACCCGGGGTGATGGAACAGCCGGTGAAGATATTACCACCAATGTGCGCACCATAAAAACAGTGCCGCTGAAACTTCACGGAAATTATCCGGACGAATTTGAAATAAGGGGCGAAATTTTTTTTCCCGTTGAAAATTTCAACAAAGTAAACCAGGAACGTGCTGCGGCCGGTGAACCGCTTTTTGCAAATCCGCGCAACTCAGCCTCCGGCACCCTCAAGTCGCAGGATTCTGCTGTTGTTGCAAGCCGTGGTCTTGATTGTTACCTCTATGGAATTTACGGTGAAAACCTGAAATTCAAATCGCACTCTGAAGCAGTAAATGCTGCCGGTTCATGGGGATTTAAAATTCCGGACACTGCCAAAAACATGATCGCTGTTCGCAGTTCCATTGATGAAATCATGGACTTTATTCAGTACTGGGAAAAAAACCGCAGTGACCTTCCCTTTGAAATTGATGGCATTGTAATTAAAGTAGATGAATACAATCAGCAAAATGAACTGGGCTTTACCGCAAAAAGTCCGCGGTGGGCTATTGCCTATAAATACAAAGCAGAGAAAGTTGAAACCGTTCTCAACGAAGTAACTTACCAGGTAGGCCGCACCGGGGCTGTTACACCGGTTGCCAACCTGCAGCCGGTTTTGCTTGCAGGCACCACGGTAAAACGGGCATCACTCCATAATGCTGACCAGATTGAAAAACTGGACCTGCACCTCGGAGATTTTGTTTACGTTGAAAAAGGCGGTGAAATTATTCCAAAAATTGTAGGTGTCAACCTCGAAAAAAGAAAAGCCTCACACGGAAAAATACAATTTATTGAAAACTGCCCTGAATGCGGTGCAGCGTTGGTACGAAGAGAGGGCGAGGCACAACACTATTGCCCCAACGAATACCATTGCCCGCCTCAGATAAAAGGTAAAATTGAACATTTTATCAGCCGCAAGGCAATGAACATTGAAGGCCTGGGACCTGAAACAATTGATCTGCTTTATAATAAAGGACTCATTAAAAATTACGCTGATCTCTATGATCTGACTTTTGAACAACTGGTAGAACTTGACCGCATGGCCGATAAATCAGCCTCAAACGTGCTGCTGGGTATTCAGGCATCCAAAAACATTCCGTTTGAACGGGTGCTTTTTGCTTTTGGAATAAGGCATGTGGGTGAAACCGTAGCCAAAAAACTGGCGCGGCATTTTAAATCGGTCGATAAGCTGAAAGCGGCAGGTTTTGATGAGTTGATTTCGGTAGATGAGATTGGTGAAAAAATTGCGGTCAGCATTCAGCAGTTTTTCAGCGATGAAAAAAATGAACGTATCCTTGAAAAATTAAAATCAAACGGTATCTGCTTTGAAATGGACACCACGGCAGAAACCTCCAACACCCTCCAAAATCAAACCTTTGTCATTTCAGGCGTATTTCAGAAAGTAAGCCGTGAAAAACTGGCCGAGCTGATTGAGACCAACGGCGGCAAAAATACCGGTTCTATTTCTTCCAAAACCAATTACCTGGTAGCGGGTGAAAACATGGGTCCCGCAAAGCTTGCAAAGGCAAAGCAGCTTGGAGTCAAAATTATTTCTGAAGATGAATTTTTAGCCATGATTAGTCAATGAGTATAGCCCGAAATATTAAAATACGTTCGCTGAAGCGAAAACAAATTCGGGCAAAAAACCGGGACATTGTTCTTAAACGGCCTGAATTTTTTTCAAAACTGCTGATTGTGCTGAACGCAGAAGATGAAGCACTGCAGAAACACGCAGCATCTGTTTTCAGAAATGCTGAAATCAATGTCTTATATCCAAGATCATCCAAACAGGACAAATCACCCAACTTTTGTTTTTCAGTTCATTCATCGGATTTTAATTTAACAGGCAACCTGAAAAATGATAAAATAGCCGGACTTCTTCAGACAGAATTCGATTTGCTCATAGATTTGTCTGATGATTCCGGGTTGTTAAAATACCTGGCTCAAAGTATAAACGCATCACTTGTTATTGGTACCCTTGAAATGGCTGCAGACGGATCATGCGACCTGTTTTTTGACAAGCTTGGTACAAATAGCGAATTTTTGGGCGAAATTGTAAAACAACTTAACCAACTCATAAAAAAATGAACGCAGATAAATTCAGAGGACTGGGTGTAGCAATGATTACCCCTTTTCTGCCGGACGGATCAATTGATTTTCCGGCGCTGACCAGGTTGACCAGCTATTTGATAGAGGGCGGTGTGAATTACCTGGTGGTTCAGGGCACAACCGGTGAATCACCTGTACTGACAAAAGAAGAGAAAAATGCCGTGCTGACCTGTGTTGCAAAAGCAAATGCCAAACGGGTTCCGGTTGTTTACGGTGTTGGCGGCAATAATACCCTGGCTGTTGCTGAATCACTGAAATCGTTAGACACATCCATTGTTGATGGCATTCTATCCGTTTCACCTTACTACAATAAACCAACACAAGAAGGCATTTACCAGCACTATAAAATGCTGGCAGAAGCCACTCCGCTGCCAATCATTTTGTACAATGTACCCGGCAGAACGTCATCTAATGTTTTACCTGACACTACCTTGCGGCTTGCCAAAGACTTTAAAAACATTGTAGCGGTCAAAGAAGCTTCAGGAAACATGGAGCAGATTATGGACATTATTAACCGCAAACCAGAAAATTTCCTTGTTATTTCAGGTGATGATGGCATAACCCTGCCGGTTATAGCTGCCGGTGGTGACGGTGTTATCTCTGTGATTGGAAATGCCTTTCCGCATGTGTTCAGTGCAATGGTTAAAGCAGCATTGGCAGACGATATGGATGAGGCCCGCAGACTTCATTATATTTTGTTTCCCGTGGTACCGCTTTTATTTGTTGAAGGAAACCCCGGCGGCATCAAAGAAGCCACTGCCCATTTGGGCTTAACCACCAATAAATTACGCCTGCCGCTGGTGAACGTTTCTGAGGCCACCCGGTCCAAAATAATTGCCTTGACAAGTAACATTTATAAGGCCCTCCCGTATGACCTTATAAAAAAATAGTATATTTGCTTAAATACACACATAATCAGGAATTAATGAAAAATAAAACTTTATTCGTAGGTCTGATAGCCGCTACATGTTCAGGGTTTATGATGAGCTGCGGTGGTAGCGGTGAAGATGAGTTACAAAATGTGGTTGTAGCCGATACAGCTCAAACCAATGTACAACCTGAACAGCCTGCTGTTGAGTACGCTGTTCCTACCCCAAATGAATTATTTGAAATCATTAAAATACAGGGTGGTGAACAACGCGTTGGCCTGGTCAATCCGCTTGACAACCGCAGTAAATATGTCGAAACAAAATCAAAAGCTTTAAATTTTGGTGTCTATTCTGCTGACCTGGCTTATATGAGCTGCTTTGGAATTGGTACAGAATTCCTGATGTATTTCAAAGCAATTGAAGAAATAGGTACTGAGTTGGGAATTGAGGGAGCCTTTGATGAAGAATTAATGGGCCGTATTGAAAACAACGAAGGAGATACCGATTCTCTTTTTGCCATTTCCAATGAAAGCTATTATGACAGTTACCTGTATCTTGAAGAGAATGATAAAGGCGTTGAACTTTGCCTGATTATGGCAGGTGGTTATATTGAATCACTTTACATCGTTTGCAGCCTGGTTGATAAATACAAAGAAGGAGACCCGGTTATTGAAAAAATCGGTGATCAGAAACTGGTACTTGAAAACCTGCTTGATTTTATTCTTCAGTATTCTGACGATCCAAGTGTGTCTGAAGTAATGGATGATCTTATTTCATTAAGCGAGGTATTTGAGACCAGTATGGAGTTTGAAGAGTCTGGTACAAGTATTGATAAAGGAGAAAATAACATGCTGGTTCTTTCAGGCGGAGGCTCTTATAAAATGACTAAAAACTCACTTGAGAAAATTACAGCAAAAGCAAAAGAACTCAGAGAAAATATTACTAAATAATCGATTATGAAAAGAGCAATTATTTTAGGATCAGTACTAGCCGTTGTTGTTGTGCTTCAGGCATACTCCCAATGTCAGAAAACGCATTATTTCTGTACGGCACAATTAACCAAAGAAGAACAGGCTGAATTCTGGAATCTCAATAACCAGTCTCAAAGCGCCATGTTTGCTAAAGGTCAGATATATGAAATGAGCTTTATTGCCTACAAAGGATATGATTACAGACTTTCGGTCTGCACTGATATTGCCGGCGGAGAAAAAGTATCGTTTGAAATGCTGCAGGATGAAGTTGTTCGTGTAAAAGACGAATACGGCAACACCAACATCAAAAAAACAAAAGAATCTATCTATAAAAACGCTGATGATGGTATGAAACCTTCAATCACTTTTACAACCGATAAAACAAAAAAAATCTATGTTAAAGTGAATGTTCCGGCAACCGGAACCAGTTCAGACAAAGCTGTTGGAAAAACAGACAATGTATGTGTTGGTGTGTTGTTAGAGCATAAAGAAGCTGCATCACTTGGTTTCTGATAAAAAAATTCATTCCGTAAAAAACCGTTCTGGCCTGCCTGAGCGGTTTTTTCATTTTTAAGAGCCTGATTTCATGACAACAATTTTTACTGAATCAAAAATGACTGAACTGGTCCGGCTGATGAGCCGGGCCAAATCCATTGTTATTACATCGCATAAATCACCTGACGGAGACAGCATGGGCTGTTCCCTGGGACTGTTCCATTTTCTGCTGAAACAAGGTTATCCGGTAACGGTTTGCCACCCTGACATGGCTCCCTCATTCCTTCACTGGATGCCGGGCTCAGAGCATATAGTACTACTGGAGTCAGAACCCGAAAAAGCAAAAAAACTCCTTGAAAATGCTGACCTTATTTTCTGCCTGGATTATCACCACCCGTCACGCACTGGTAAAATGGAGGAATTGCTGGTTGCTTCAAAGGCCGGTAAAATTATTATTGACCATCACCGTGATCCTGACCAGGAATTTGCAACACTGCTTTTTTCAGACATCACCGCCAGCAGTACTTCCCAACTCATCTATGACTTCATTGAAGCACTGGACAGGCTTGATCTGATTGATGAAAAATCAGGCACGTGTATTTACACCGGCCTTGTAACCGATACCGGGTCGTTTCGCTTCTCTGCAACATCTGCCAGAACCCACCATATTGCCGGTGACCTCATTAACCGGGGAATTAAAACATGGCAGGTTCATGAAAACCTGTTTGACACCAATTCATTGAATAAACTGAAAATGGTCAGCTATGCCCTGCTTGAAAAACTGGTTATACTGCCTGAATACAAAACTGCCTATATCTGGCTCACGCGTAAAGAAGAAGAACGCTTTCAGGTTATAAAAGGAGATACCGAAGGTTTGGTAAATCAGGTGCTTTCCATTGAAGGCATCCGGCTGGCAGGTTTCTTTAAAGAGGCCGACCAGATTATCAAAATATCATTCCGCTCAAAAGGAGAAATACCTGCCAACCAGTTGTGTAAAATGCATTTTGAAGGCGGCGGTCACCTGAATGCTTCAGGTGGAAAATATGTCGGTAAAATTGAAGATGCCGTGCAAAAATTTGTAACCATTCTTCCTAATTTCGTTGAAGAAAACAAAGCCCTTTTTGAATGAAAACCCTCTCCCCTTTTCTGTTTGGCTTAATGTGTCTGGTTGCTTGTGCTGAACAGGAGCAAGAGCAGGTTCCGGTAATTGATCCGGACTGGACGCAGGACAACTCGTCAGACATGAACCAGGTTTTTGCCGCTGAAGAAGAAGATGAAATTGACTTGTTTGTAGAACGTCACCAGGATTGGAAGGTAGTTGAAACCGGAACCGGGCTGCGCCATTTTATCTATTTCAAATCTGAAAATCACGACACCGCCCGCGTAGGTGATATTGCTACTGTTGATTTTGAAATTACCCTGCTCGATGGCTCCGTTTGCTATTCATCAGCTGAAAACGGACCAGAGAGTTTTATGGTTGAGCACGCTGATATTGAAAGCGGACTCCATGAAGCCATGCAACTGCTTTGTACCGGTGACAAAGCCAAATTCATTCTGCCAAGCCGCATGGCCCATGGCCTTATTGGTGACGAAGAAAAAATTCCGCCCCTCACCACGGTTGTTTACGATATTCAGGTATTAAAAATAGAACGTCCATGAAATACATGCTTTATTTAACAGCATTTACTGCCCTTGTTTCATGTGAACTAAAAGGGGTTGATGACGGAGAAGAAACCGGCACAACAGATTCTGTAAAAGTAACTGTGGGAGAAAATGTGGTACTGGATGAAAACGGCAGAATGTTGTCAGACAGCGTTAATGGTGTGCCCAATCAAATGGTCTACAACGGTGAAAAAGGCCTGCGTATAGAATGGACCAAAAAAAACACAACAGCTCAGCAAATCAGGTTAAATGATGTGGTCATGATTAATTATCATGCGCGCGTGGCCGGCGGCGAAGAATACGACTCCAATGACCCGATAGGTGAACCGGTACCGGTAAAAACCAATATTGGAATGCTCATTGAAGGTTGGGAAAAAGGTCTTTTATTCATGCACAAAGGAGATAAGGGGCGCATCATGATTCCAAATGCGATGGCTTATGGTGAAGACGGCTACCTGGATAAAGTGCCGCCAAAGGCAGATATCATTGTAGATATTGAAATTATTGACATCATTACCCCTATAGTATTGGAAGAAGGTGTAAAAGTGTATAAATGGAAAACTTCTGACACCGGCAAAACACCTGAAAAAAACCAACTGATCACGTTTGATTACTTTGCTTTCATTAAAGGAGAAGATGGGCATTTGTATGACAATTCTTTTAAAAACGGTGTTTCTTTTTCATTCAAATTTGAAAATGCAGGTGTTGTTGACGGGCTGCACCAGGGTATGAGTGTTATGAAAGCCGGAGAGAATGCCTACTTTGAAATACCAGCCAAACTGGCCTACGGCAAAAAAGGACTCCTTGACCTGGTGCCTGAAAATAGCGACATTGTTTACGATGTACGTGTAGTTTCGATTGAATAGGAATTCACTGGCTGTTTTCCCGGACCAGAAATAGTCTCTTTCGTTTTAAACCTTTGTTTATTTAATGAGTCGAAGCTTTTGTTATTACCTCAAAAGCTATGAAATCACTATTACTTGCAGGCATTGTTCCGTTTCTGCTTCATCCGGCTGTTTATGGCCAGAATTTTTACGATATTTCTACCATACAGCACATTGAAATAACCTTTTCGCAAAGCAATTGGGACTATATTCTCGACACCGCCAAAACCGGATCAGACAGTTATACCCTGGCTGACTGGGTTGAAATTAACGGTGTTTACTTTGACAGCGTAGGCGTAAAATATAAAGGAAACAGTTCTTACAACGCTACCAACACAAAAAATCCACTGCATATAGAACTTGATCATTTTAAATCGCAGGACTATAATGGAACCAAGGATATTAAATTAAGTAACGGTTTTCATGATCCGTCAACGGTAAGGGAAGTATACCTCTACTACATTGCCCGCCAGTACATGCCTGCACCCCGGGCAAATTACACACAGGTAATAATCAATGGTCAGCCCATGGGGCTTTACACCAATGTTGAAGCCATAACCGGTACATTTTTAGCTGATCACTTTTTCAGCCAGGACAATCCATTTATTTTTGCTGACAGCGGTGGATGCGGCCTTACCTTTCCAGGTTCCGACTCAACCTTGTATTACACACCTTACACACTCAAATCAGACTATGGATACGCCGCCCTTTCACAACTTTGCGATACGCTCGAAAATAACGGCGCCGCAATAGAAAACATATTGGATGTAGACCGGACCTTATGGATGCTTGCGTTTGACAACGTTACGGTTACACTTGACAGTTACCTCGGAAATTCAAAACATAATTATTACCTCTACCAGGATGAAAACGGACGATTTAATCCAATTGTCTGGGATTTAAACGGTGGATTGGGTGGGTTCAGCCAGGCCTCCCCGGGCCCCGGGTTATCGGTTGCACAATTGCAAACACTTTCACCCACCCTTCACGCAACAGATTCGCTGTGGCCACTGGTCAGTAATTTATTGCAGGTGCCCATGTACCGTAAAATGTACATTGCCCACATGCGCACTATTCTCAACGAAAATTTCGTGGATTCAGTGTATTACAATTTCACCCAGAATCTTCAGGCAATTATTGATACCGCTTATCAGTCAGATCTGAATGCCTTTTATAGCTATTACGAGTTTACATCAAACCTGACAGACAATGTGATAGATGGCCCTAAAACAATTCCCGGCCTCACTTACCTGATGGAAGAGCGAATTTCTTTTCTGAACAGCACCACTGAATTTCAGCAAATACCCCCGGTCATTGCGTCAGTCACTTCGTCTGACGATTCGCCGCCCATGAACAGCACCGTTTTTATAACAGCTGATGTCAGCAATACTTCCGGTGTATTTATCGGAACCCGTAATTCTATTACTGAAAAATTTGTTCGCCAGCCGATGTTTGATGACGGAGCTCACGGCGATGGTGCGCCGGGGGATAATTTATTTGGTGTTGAAATTGCGGTAGGGTCAGGCAGCACCCAATATTATATCTATGCAGAAAATACAAGTGCCGGAGTATTTTCACCTGAACGTGCTGAATACGAATATTACCTTTTAGAACCTGAAAAAGGCGTTGTGATAAATGAAATTATGGCCGATAACCAAACAACACAGCCTGATTCTTACGGCGAATACAATGACTGGGTTGAACTTTATAACAACTCATCTTCACCCATTGACCTGGGCGGATACTATTTAAGTGATGATCTTCTGAATCCGGCTAAATGGACTTTTCCGGCCGGGTCTGTAATTGAAGCCGGAGATTTTCTGATTGTATGGACCGATGCCGATTCAACACAAATTTTCGGGCTCCACACCAATTTCAAATTAGCTGCCTCAGGTGAAGCAGTTATTCTTTCAGATACAGCACTTCAATCAATTGATCAAATACTCTTTTCTGATTTGGGTGCAGATATTACGTTTGGCAGATATCCAAACGGAACCGGACCTTTTATGGAACTTTATCCATCGTACAATGCACTGAATTCACAAGTGGTTTCAATTGATCAAAGCAACCAGGAATTAAATACAGATTTTACCGTTTATCCGAATCCGGCAACTGATTTTATCACCATTGCAACTGATTTTACAGAACCAAAAACATACGTTATCTATAACAGCGCCGGCACCTTGTTAGTTTCAGATTGGATTACAGAAAAAACAACGATACCTGTTTCTTCACTCTCATCAGGGGTTTATTTTGTGCGGATTGGCGATAAAACAAAAAAACTTATTATCGCACATTAAAAGCAGCATTGGTCGGGCATCCAGCATGTCTGCTGCCTTGGCTGTTTCAATAAATACCGCTGATTAATCAATCTATTTTCATTTCCAGACAACCCTTGTATTTTGTCTTTGTATTTAGGTCAGAAACACTAAAAACTACGAGAATATGGAAACTAAAAAATTAATGATCGCATCAATTGTTGCCGGAAGCATTTCAATCCTTTTTCCTTCCTGCGAACCTGAAACACCGGTACCGGGAGATCCATCACTGATTGATTCAATCTGGCAGGACCCGAATGATACAACAGGCACCGGTGGCGGAGGCGGAACAAACGATGATTCAACCTTCTACGGCGGTGGTACAGATACCACAGGATACGGCGGCGGCGGTACAGATACTACAGGATATGGCGGCGGTGGCGGCTGGGGTGATACAACCGGATACGGCGGCGGTGGCTGGGGTGATACAACCGGCTGGGGTGATTCAACCAACTTTGGAGGATAATCATTCGTCTGCACATTAGGGCTTCTAAACCTTATTCAGCATTGGACAAAAAAAAATTAGCACAGGAATTTATCCGCGGAGACAAAGCGGCTTTTGATTGGATTTACACCAATTACGCTAAAGGTATGTACGCTATTTGCCTGCGCTATACTAAAAATCAGGACGAAGCAGCTGATATTTTACAAGAGGCTTTTATTAAAGTTTACGAAAAAAGATCACTCTTTAATCCTGTCTATGAAATTGGTCCCTGGGTAAAACGCATTGTCATCAACCAGGCTATTAACCATTTTCGGTCAAACAAACGGTTTGAACTGGTTGAAGATGATAGCTACTTCGAAGAACCTGAAGAAACGCTTGAAATTGAAGATTTAAATAACGTACGGGAAGCTCTTGTGACAATTCTGCAAGAGCTTCCTGAAGGTTATCGAACCGTATTTAACATGTACGTGATTGACAACCTCACACACCAGGAAATTGCCGAGTACCTGGGCGTATCTGTCAACACTTCCAAAACACAGCTTTTGAAAGCACGCAAATTGATTCGTCAAAAGCTGGAAGAACGAAAAATAACCCGATCAAGCATTAAAGATGAGCAAGGAATTTAAAAATATGGACGACCTGTTCAGAGAAACATTTGCTGACGAACAAGCAGATGTTCCGGCCTTTGTCAAATCAAACATTGACGAACGTCTGGGGTTTCATAAAAAGAAAACCGGATGGAAGTGGGGAACTGCGCTTCTTGGCCTTTTACTGATTTCAGCCGGCGTGCTGTGGTTTTCAGGTGATCCTGAAAAAACGCAGCTGTCTGTTGATCAAAACACCACGCAAACAACAGGCAACCAGCCTGCTGAAACACCATCCATCTCTGCTCAAAACAGTAACCCTACAAACACGACAGATCAGATTCTGACAATTGAAACGAACACTGAACCTGTTGCCGCTTCTGGCCTGTCCTCAGGTTCAGGCATGGCAGAAACAGACGCCTCAGGCGGAGCTGTTTCCAATTCTTCCGGTACATTTCAACCAACCAAAAACCAGCGGCACACCAACCCGCATAGTACTTCTATGTCTGGCAAAAATGAAACGCAACCCGGCGGAACGTCAGAACAGGCCGGACTTTCGGAACAAACTGCCACATCAGAACCAACGGGTGCTGACAGATCAGAAACTACCTGTACTTTAGCGGTTACAAGCACCTCAACCAACGCAACTGAAAGCAGCCAGAATACCTCTTCAACTTTTGATAGAAGCTACAAAACACCTGTTAACCTGGCATATCGTGCGCAGGAAAAAAATGACGGACAAACGGCATTGACAATAACTCATGGCCCCGTTTCAACTTCGAATTGGTTTAAAACAGATTCGAAAACAAACATACCCGATGCCACGCTCATTGAACGCGGAGAATATTATAATCCATGGATGATATCAGCTACGGCGGGGATCAACTTTGCCCAGTCAAAATATACATTTCAAACCAACACTGAAAAAATTTATTACGATAACTCCACCTTTATGGCACCCGGCTTTGAAGGAAACATGGATGTCAAATACCGGCTCAAAAACAGCCTGACCTTTGGAACAGGTGCAGGCATTTCCCAACTCGTTGAAAATTACAATTTCTTTAAAGAATCTGTAGACATTGATACAACCATTGTTTGGCAATACCAGAATGTTTACCAATATGACTCGCTGCTGGACACCACTATTTTTATCGGGATCGATTCCACTTCTACCGCAACGTATGACAGCACCAAAATAACGTTGTACAATGAAAACGGTACTACCAAAGCCACGTATCTGCAGATACCATTCAGTATTGGAACCCAGATTATCCGCAACAAATTCCGGTTTGATTTATTTGTCATGGGGCGTTTCAATTATCTCATTAATGGATCAGGAGGCTATTTACAGAATGATGTTTTTATGGCATTTACCAAAACTCAAAATGAAATTTTTAAAACCTGGTACATTGATTTAATGATTGGCGGAGCCGTGCATTACCAACTCTTTGAAAAACTCTACCTGACAGGTACTTTCAGATTTCATCCGGCATTGGGGCAGCTTTACGAAGGGCTTGATTTTAACCGGAGTATCCAGTCATTTCATGCCGGTTTGGGGGTGAGTCTGAAACTATAGTTTTTTCTTTTCTTTGCCTTTGGAATAACCAAAATAATAGCCAAAGATTAAGCCAACCACACCGCCAATCACAAATTCCCACAAGTGGGCAAGTACATACATGGCGCCCGCAAAAAGTAAAACGGCAATGACAATGATCCAGATTGTTTTGGAAGATTTGTTTTCCATAATTCAGGCGTTTTGGATTTAATTAAATTTACTTTTTCAGATAAGAGGCACAAAAAAATGCCCCATAGATCCTTACAGCAGAAGCGTTTTAGTCATTTCAGTATTCGAAATTCCCTGTTCAATATTCGCTATTAGCTGTGCGAGCCCCCTTACCTACTTAATCAATTCAGCTTTCACGTACTCAATAGCCTTAGGTAAACCATTTGGATCTTTACCTCCTGCCGTTGCAAAGAAAGGCTGACCGCCGCCGCCGCCGCCAATTAATTTGGCTGATTCACGAACCAGGTTACCCGCATGCCAGTTTTTTGCCTTGGCAAGATCATCTGAAATGGCAATTGAAATGGTTGCTTTTCCGTCTGATTTTCCACCTACAACCAGTACTAAATTTTCTACTTCACCTTTTAGCTGGAAACAAAGATCTTTGATTAAGCCGCCGTCCAGTTCAAGAATTGCAGACGCATAATTCACCCCTCCCAAATCCTGAATTTTCTTTTTCAACTCTTCTTTGATACCAACAAGCTGACCGCGTTGTAATTTTTCAATTTCTTTGGTCAGTGCATTTTTTTTATTCAGCAAATCTTCAACTGCTGCCGCCAGATCAGCCGGCTTATTCAGCAGCGCTGACACTTTTTCAAATTGTTCAGCACGCTCTTTGTAATAAAGCTCAGCCTTTTCAGAAGTGATGGCTTCAATACGCCGGATTCCGGCAGCAACTGACCCTTCAGAAACCAATTTAAACAAACCAATTTCACTGGTTGATTTTACATGGCATCCGCCGCACAACTCTACTGAATCACCGAATTTAATGACACGTACAAAATCACCGTATTTTTCACCAAACAAAGCCATGGCTCCCATTCCCTGAGCTACCGTAATTGGCACGGTGCGTTTTTCATCCAGGTGAATACCGGCTTTGATTTTTTCATTGACTTTTTGTTCAATCACAGCCAGTTCTTCATCGGTTACTTTTGCAAAATGGGAGAAGTCAAAGCGCAAATACTCGTCGTTTACCAATGATCCTTTTTGCTCAACGTGTTTGCCTAAAACCTCACGCAGTGCATGATGCAATAAATGCGTGGCACTGTGATTAGCCTGTGTGAGTTTGCGTTTGTGTGATTTAACCTCAGCCTTAAATAAGGAAGTCAGATCTTTTGGCAGTTTTTCAGCGAGGTGAATAATCAGGTTATTCTCTTTTTTAGTATCAAAAATCTCAATTGTTTCTGCCGCATTGGTTAATGTTCCCTGGTCACCCACCTGTCCTCCGCCTTCAGCGTAAAAAGGTGTTACGTTAAATACAAGCTGGTAGAATTCCCTGTTTTTCTGTTTCACCTTGCGGTATTTTACCAGGTACAATTCTGTTTTCAAAAAATCATACCCAATAAATTCCTGCTGGTCATCATTCATTAAAATCACCCAGTCATCTGATTCTACCTGGGTAGCTGCGCGTGAACGGTCTTTTTGTTTAGCCAGTTCCAGCTCAAACCCGCGTTCATCTACCAGTATGTTATTCTCACGCGCGATAAGTGATGTAAGGTCAAACGGAAATCCAAAGGTATCGTACAATTCAAAAACGGCCGCACCGGCAAGTTCATTTTTACCTTCTGTTTTGGCTTTTGTGATCAGGTCGTTGATGCGTTTAATTCCGGTTTCCAGCGTTCTGAAAAAACTGGCTTCTTCTTCAAAAATCACTTTCTGAATGAGCTCACCCTGTGATTTAAGTTCTGGAAAAGCATCACCCATAGCCTGCCCCAGTTTCACTGAAAGATTACATAAAAAAGGTTCTTTCAGGTCCAGTGCCTGATAGCCGTAACGCACTGCGCGGCGAAGAATCCGGCGAATAACGTATCCAGCCCCGCTGTTTGACGGCATTTGGCCATCAGCAATTGAAAATGAAATAGCGCGGATGTGATCCACAATCACACGCATGGCAATATCCGTCGATTCGTTTTGTCCGTATTTTTTGCCGGTCAATTCTACCAAATGCTGAATCAGAAACTGGAACATGTCCGTATCATAATTCGATTTTTTACCCTGCAGCACCATAGCTAAACGCTCCAGCCCCATTCCGGTATCAACATGCGTAGCAGGCAGCTTTTCAAGTTCACCATTTGCTTTGCGGTTAAACTGCATAAATACCAGGTTCCAGATTTCAATTACCTGCGGGTGGTCATTGTTAACCAGTGTTTTTCCGTCAACTTTTTTACGGTCGGCCTCATCACGCATGTCTACGTGAATTTCAGAACACGGACCACACGGACCGGTGTCTCCCATTTCCCAGAAATTATCTTTTTTAGACGCTTTAAGAATCCGGTCAGCAGGCATATACTGCCTCCAGTATTCTTCAGATTCTGTATCTGCCGGAACGCCGTCCTGCTCATCGCCTCTGAAAACCGTTACATAAATACGATCGGTATCAATTTTATAAATTTTGGTTAGCAATTCCCAGGCCCAATCAATGGATTCTTTTTTGAAATAATCACCAAACGACCAGTTGCCAAGCATTTCAAACATGGTGTGGTGGTATGTGTCTACCCCCACTTCTTCCAGGTCATTGTGTTTACCTGAAACGCGCAAACACTTTTGCGTATTGGCAATGCGTTTATCCTTTGCTTCACTGTACCCGAGGAAAAAATCTTTAAACTGATTCATTCCGGCATTGGTAAACATCAGGGTAGGGTCATTTTTTACCACCATGGGAGCAGATGGAACGATTTTATGCTTTTTGCTTTCAAAAAAATCGAGGTAAGCCTTACGTATGTCGTTGATTTTCATTTGGTCCTTTGTTAACGATTGTTAATTGGAATGGCAAATTTAGGCTTATTCGGTAAATTTGCACCCGCCTTCTGACTTTTCTTAGCAATTAAACTTTCTAAGGGATACCGGAACAACTACACGACCAAGCCTATGAAAAAACAAAAATTCAGATACAACCCGGAGACGTTATCGTATGTGCCGGTTGAGATAACCTGGAAAGAACGTATTCTGAAAACCTTACTGGTAATAGCACCAGCTATCTTTTTTGGGTTTGTATTCCAGTTTTTGTTTGCGGCCATATTTCCATCAGCGGCTGAGCAAAAATTGGACCGAGAAAATGCATTTTTGAATGAACAGCTGGATCATATAAATGAAGAAATGGCTTTGATGTCTTCTGTTTTGGATGACATTGAAAAACGCGACAATGAAATTTTCAGGGTGGTGTTTAACGCTGATCGCTTTCCGGACGAAATGCGCCAGTTGGGTACCGGTGGTACAGATGAATATGATCATTTGAAAGGGTATGATATTTCAGAAAAAGTAATTGCCAACTCACGTAAACTAAAAGAACTCCAGAAACGGATTTATGCACAGTCTATTTCATTTGATGAAGTGATTAAACTGGCGAAAGAAAAAGAAAAAATGCTGGCCTGTATACCTGCAATTCAGCCCATTGCCAATGAAGATTTAACCCGCATGTCATCTGGCTATGGCTGGCGGATTGACCCTATTTATAAAACGCAAAAAATGCACTGGGGCATTGATTTTACGGCAGAAACCGGAACAAATGTGTATTCCACCGGAAACGGTGTTGTTAAACTGATTGAAGAAAAACTATGGGGTTACGGTACCTCGGTAATTATTGATCATGGCTTTGGGTATACCACACGGTATGCGCACCTGAGCGGTTACACCGTAAAAGTGGGCGACAAAATTACCCGCGGGCAGCTGATTGGTTATGTTGGGTCAACCGGTAAATCAACCTCACCGCATTTGCATTATGAAGTAGAAAAAAACGGTGTTAAAATTAACCCGATTCATTTTTTCCATTCAGACGTCAACAGTGAAGACTATGAACGTTTGCTTGAAATGTCAACCAATGCCAACCAGACATTTGACTAATCGACCGTATTAAAGGAATTTGAAAAAGACTGCGATACCCGCAGTCTTTTTTTGTTCCGTTTTACAGCGCATAAAAAAAGCCTCCCGGTAAAGGAGGCTTCTTCATTTTCAAGGGTTAATGCGGCTATTTCAATTCTTCAGTTGTAATTTCGCCATAAGAAACGGGATACTCTGTATCACCAGCTTTTACAAAAACAACGCCTAATTTTTTATCTACTTTCACAACAGTAGCTTCACTGTATGAAACAGATGTAATAGCCCATACTTTGTCACCCGCTTTTACAACCGGAACTCGTGGAACCACTTTACAGTCTGCTTTTGAATACACTTTCATTTTGCCTGCAAAACCGCAAGTCAGAACTTTGTCACCAGAAACTTTAATGATGGTAGCCGCTTCATATCCCCACTCTGATTTTACAGCAATGGTGTTCCCTTCCTGCCAGTCATCGGTAATTTTAACAAAGCTATCGGGTGCTAACTGATATTCTGTTGCGCCAATCGATTTTCCGCTTTCATCATCTGTAGCCGGATTATCATAGGCCAGATCAAGGTAACGTACTTTTGGTGAAGCAGGGTCAGTAGCATCTGTTACAATGGCACGTTGCAAGCCTGAACCGGTTTGCCACCAGGTCAGTACAATGTCACCAACTGCAGCCGTTTGACCTTTTGGAATATTGATCAACAGTGAATTTGGCATTTTTTGAACACCGTCAAAGGTAAACTCAACGTCAGATTCCACATCTCCGGCAGCAGACATCTTTGCATCATAGAAAATAAGGGTTTGATCAGCCGGAACTTCTTCTTCAAAAATACTTTGGTACATTCCCCATGACGGACAAAGAACAGCATTTCCGGGTTCAGACGTAATGGCTACCGTTGGAAAATCCCACGGAGTCATGCCCGGTGCCAGTGCAGCTGCCGTATCAACCGTAGCTGCGGTATCTTTTTTAGTTGTGTCAGTACCTGTAGTTTCACCTCCACCGCAGGACGTATTCAGGGATGCAACAAGCATTCCGCCCAACGCAATGGGCGAAATAATCAATAATTTCTTTTTCATAGATTGGTTTAATTTATGAATCAAATGTAATCGGGATTCGTTAAGAAATAATGTCAGTTGAAAACTAAATACACATGTTGAAAACATGTATCTTTACGTGACATAAATCATACATGAAAAATTTTCTCTGGTTATTCTTCCTGATTCCTGCCAGGCTTTTGGTAGCACAGGTACCGGCCTATTATAGCTCCATTGATTTCTCACAAACCGGTCTGCCCCTGAAAAATCAGCTGGCAACGCTTATTACCAACACGCACACCACCCCCATTTCGTACGCTGATGTATGGACTGTTTTGCAGGTATCGGATCTTGACCCAACCAACAGCGCCAAGGTTTTACTGGCGTATGGGTACAATGATTCAGACGGAAATATTTTTAATGACCGCACCCGTGATAAAACAAATTACGGCGGTTCCAGCGGGCAGTGGAACCGCGAGCACACCTTTGCCAAGTCACTGGGCGTACCGGACCTGGGTACTTCTGGCCCTGGCAGCGACGCACACAACCTGCGGGCAAGTGATGTGGACCAGAATGCCAGCCGCGGTAATTTGTTATTTGCTGATGGCAGCGGAAATGCCGGTACAACCGGTGCATACTGGTATCCGGGTGATGAATGGAAAGGTGACTGCGCGCGGATTATCATGTACATGTACCTGCGGTATGGGTTACAATGCAGGCCTTATTACTGCGCATCAGGAACAGCTAATTCCATTGACGCAAATATGGTAAATGTGTTACTGGACTGGAATGCAGAAGATGTTGTTTCGCAACTGGAAAAAAACCGGAACGATGAAATTCAAAGCTGGCAGGGAAACCGCAACCCGTTTATTGACAACCCTTATATAGCTACCAAAATATGGGGTGGAACACCGGCTGAAGATACCTGGGGCGGACTTGGTTTTGAACAGGTCTCCGTTTCAGAGTTTGTCATTTACCCGGTGCCGGCTTCAGACCATACCATCTATGTCAATCACACCGGATCTGCGGCAATTGAGACAATCCGGATTTTTGACCTGAACGGACGCCTGATTTCAACCTATACCCTGAACCAGGTACTTGCTGCTCCTTTTGAAATTAACCACGTTCCCGGCGGAACCTGGCTGTTAACTATTCAAACCGAACAAGGTTCAACCACCCAAAAAATAGTTGTGGAGTGAGCCGGAAAATAAAAATAATCTGGGATTTTTACGGTGATAAAGCTGAAAAAACAGCCATTCACCACGAAATTCATTTGCGCGAGTTTATGGACAAACACAAGCTGGAATTATTGGATTCGGGAGTTTCATCTGCCGCTGATTTTCATTTTATGGCCTACCTGACCATTCCGGAAAAAGATGTCAAAATCATACGTGATGCGCTAAAACCTCAGCGCGCTTTTGTGGTGGAATAGATCAAAAGCCAATTACCAGAGTTTACATCTCCATGTAGCGGATCGGGTTGGTCTTTTTCTCCTGCCCGATCGTTGTTTCAGCACCATGACCGCAGTAAACAATGGTATCATCAGGCAAGCCAAACATTTTTTCCAGGATTGTTTTTTTCAGTACATCAAAACTGCCACCCGGCAAATCTACCCTTCCAAAACTTCCCTGAAACAGAATATCGCCGTTAATTACAAACTTGTCAGCCGCGCTGAAAAAAGCAACATGACCCGGCGCATGACCCGGCCCAAAAATGATTTGCAGCGATGAGTGACCAAATTCCAACAACTCATTTTCTTCCAGAAAAAAAGCAGGTTCAGGTGACAACTGATAGCCGTCAAAACCATATACATGCGCATAATTGGGAATAGCCTGTAAGGTAGCCAGATCATTGCGGTGAATACCCAAAGGCAGGTTGTAGGTTTCAGCCACATAATAATTACCCAGCACATGGTCAATGTGACAATGGGTATTGACCAGCTTTACGGGTTTAAGTCCGTTTTTATCAAGGTAGGCCGACAGGTATGCCTGCTCTGAACGCTCATAACAACCGGGATCAATGATAACCGCCTCCTGCGTTTCATCACTGAGAATATAGGTATTTTCCTGGAACGGATTAAACGTCAGTTTATGAACTTTAATCATTGGTTTTTGCGTTATATCCTCAAAGGTAGCAAACATGCCCTGATATTTGTATCTTTACACTTATTGACATGTCAAAACGTGCATTACATACCGTGTTGTTCTGCCTGATTTTTTCAATCAGCTACGGTCAGTTTTACCAGGGGTCGTACCAGGAATTTGGCAAAAACAGAGTTCAGTACAACGGATTTAGCTGGAAATACCATAACTACCAACGTTTTAAAATTCACTATTCAGGCATTAACGAAGATATTGCCGTTTACGTAGCACGCACACTGCATCATTACCTGGGTGAGGCTGAATCAAAGCTGGATTATGTGTTCCCTGAAAAGCTGGACGTTATTGTCTATGAGAGCCAATCCAAATTCAGACAAAGTAACCTGGGGGTAAATAATGAAGATTACAGCAATGTAGGCGGAACAACGCGTATTGTTGGCTCTAAAATATTCATGTATTTTGAAGGTGATCATGAAAGTTTCAATCAAAATATAAAGGCGGCCGTCTATGAAGTTTTGCTGATGCACATGCTTTTTGGCGGAGACTGGAAAGATCAGCTCAAATCAACCATGAACTCCGGCATTCCGCCCTGGCTTGAAAAGGGACTCATTTCATACTTTGTAAAAGAATGGGACGATGAAACAGAAAGCCGCGTAAAAGATTTGATTCTGACAAAAAAAATAGACCGGTTCAATAAACTGACCGAAGAAGAAAAAGCCTATGCCGGGCATGCCGTATGGAATTACATTGCTGAAACACACGGCTCATCTATCATTCCAAACATCATCTACATTACACGGGTCACCAAAAACATTGAGCGTGGGTTTTACTCCCTGCTGAACATGGATTTTGTTAAACTCAATAAAAATTACATTGCCTTTTACCGGTCACGTTACGTTGAAGAATACAAAAATCAAACAGAGCCTGAAGGAGACAAACAGAACTACAAAATCAAAAAAGAATCGGTCTATTATGACGTTAAAATAAGTCCAGACGGATCAAAAATTGCCTACGTAGAAAATACACTTGGCCGTTACCGCGTAAAAGTACTGGACACCCTTACCGGTAAAACCCAAAAGATTTTTGCGGCAGAGCCTAAAATGGAGCGCATTCAGGATCACTCCTACCCCGTCATTGGCTGGCACCCGAGTGGTGAAGCACTGACTTTTTTTGCTGAATCCAAAGGTGCACTTCACATGTACATTTATACGTTTGAAGACAAATCACTGGTAGAAAAAGAAATAAAAGAACTGGATAAAATTCTGGATTTTGCCTATTCTAAAGACGGTAAAAAAATGGTTTTTTCAGGGGTGATCCGCGGTCAGTCTGACCTTTACCTGATGGACATGTCATCACAGGTAAGAAAACAACTCACCAATGACATTTACGATGATTTAAACCCGCAATTTATTGACAATTCAAGCCGCGTTATTTTTTCATCAAACCGAACCAGCGATACCATTTTCAAACAGCCCGATATTGATTTTATAGATACCCGAAATGATATTTTTATTTACAACCTGCGGGATGCAGATCACACCTATAAAATGCTGGAACAGGTTACCCAAACGCCTGATTTTGATGAAACACAGCCCTATGCCATCGGCCCGCAAAAATACATTTTTCTGAGTGATCAAAACGGTATTTCAAACCGGTTTATTGCAGAGCGTGACAGCGTTATCAGTCACATTGACACCACCATTCACTACCGCCACAAAACGGTTATCTCACCGCAGACAAACTATGTCACCAGCATTCTTGAACAAAACATCAATCAAAACAATCAGCTGGTATACCTGATCTATCAGAACAGCCAGTACAAGTTTATTACCGATGCAGCAAATACTACTAAAATTGATGTGCTCTGGAACACTACGTACGTTGAAAAACGCCTGAAACGCCGTGAGAGGCAGGAACAAAAAAACACCATTCAGAATAACCCGGATGATACCATTCAGGTGGGAGACATGAATTACCAGCGTGTTATTGTCGAAATTGGCAGCACAGGTGAACAGATTTCGAATCCAAACATTTCCAAAACAACCGATTCAACCCTGCTGGTGATAAGCAAATTCAGCCCGCCCAAATACAGCATTTACCAGGTAAATTTTGCCAAAGACTTTGTGCTTTCACAGTTCGATAATAATTTTCTTTTTCCAAACTATCAGCCTTACGCCGGACCTGGTTCGGTTTATTTTAACCCGGGAATGAATGCCCTTTTCAAAATTGGCGCCAGTGATTTGTTTGATGATTATAAACTGCTGGGCGGGGTTCGGATTCCTACCAGTTTTACCAGCGGCGGCGAGTTTCTGTTTATGGCTCAGCATTTGCGTGAGCGGCTTGATCACAGGTTAGTGGTATACCGGCAAAAAACCATTAACGCTTCTGGCTTTTACAAATCATTGACCCATGATGTCAGGTACCGGATATCGTACCCATTCTCTGAAATTTTTTGTGTGCGGGCAACCGTTAACCTGCGCAAAGACAGGCAAATTTTTATTCCCTACAGTGACAATTCCCTGCTGCTTGAATCACGAAACAAGTATAATTCAGGCCTCAATCTGGAATTGGTTTTTGATAATACCATTCCCATTGAACTGAACATTATGCGCGGTACACGGTTTAAACTATTTGCTGAGTACCTGCAGGAACTGGGTGGAAATTATGATCCTACATTTAACCTGGGGCTTGATTTCAGAAACTACACCCGCATAGCCCGCAACTTTATTTGGGTAAACCGGCTGGCAGGGGCAACCTCTTTGGGTGATCGTAAACTGCTTTACTACATGGGCGGCGTTGATAACTGGATTTTGCGCCCAAATCCTGATTTTGACCAATCCATAACCGTTGACCCTTCTCAGAATTTTGGGTTTCAAACCATTGCAACACCCGTCAGAGGGTTTATACAGAATGTGCGCAACGGCAACAGTTTTGTAGTTTACAACACTGAACTGCGCCTGCCTGTTTTCACTTTCTTTTCAAGCTACCCGATTAAAAGTGATCTGATGCGGCATTTTCAGGTTGTTGCTTTTGGTGATGTGGGAACGGCATGGACCGGCCCCAACCCATTCAGCTCTGAAAATTACTTTAACACCCAGATGATTCATGATAAGCCGGTAACCATTAACGTAGAAAACCTCCGTGAGCCCATCATTGGCGGGTTTGGCTTTGGGTTCCGCTCAAGAATATGGGGCTATTTTGTACGGCTTGATTTTGCCTGGGGCATTGAAGATCTTGAAATTCAAAAACCAATTACCTACTTCTCATTATCCAAAGATATATGACCCTTCAAACCGTTATTATTCTTGTTCTCATTGGTATTTTTGCCGGAGCCATCAGTGGTTTTATTGGTGTTGGCGGCGGTGTTATTATTGTACCTGCACTTGTCTATTTTCTGGGAGTTTCACAGCACACCGCACAAGGTACCAGCCTGCTGCTCATGCTGCCGCCCATTGGAATTCTGGCTGTGATGAACTATTACAAGGCCGGGCATATTGACTGGACGTATGGAATCATTATTGCGTCAACCTTTATTATCGGCGCGTATTTTGGTTCCAAACTATCACTGAAACTAAATGCCAACATGGTCAAACTGATTTTCGGAATTTTTATGTTGTACGTCTCCGTCAGAATGATCTATACCAGTTTAAAATCCGGATTAAAAAACAATGAATCCACTTCTGCAACAGAAAACCGAAGCAATTAAAGACGAAGTTGTTTCAATTCGTCGTCACCTGCATACGCATCCTGAATTATCTTTTCAGGAGACCGAAACGTCAGCATACATACAGCGTAAACTCAGTTCATGGGGTATTAAATTTCAAAAAGACATTGCGGGTACAGGTATTGTGGCGTTGATTGAATCACCCTTGGCAAATTCCCGCTGCATTGCCCTGCGGGCAGATATGGATGCCCTGCCGATTACAGAGCTGAATGAGGTTTCATACAAATCTCAAAATACCGGGGTTATGCATGCCTGCGGACATGATGTACATACGGCCATATTACTTGGAACAGCCAAAATACTGAACGAACAGCGCAGTGAATTATCACAATCGGTCAAACTTATTTTTCAGCCAGGCGAAGAAAAATTACCCGGCGGGGCCAACCTGATGATTCAGGCCGGGGTACTCGAAAATCCAACGGTCGAAGAAATTTATGCCCTGCATGTTTTTCCTGAACTGGAAGCCGGAAAAGTAGGACTCCGATCAGGTATGTATATGGCATCCTGTGATGAAATTTACATCACTGTTGAGGGCAAAGGCGGACACGCAGCCATGCCGGCGCTGAATATTGATCCCGTTTTAATTGCGGCAAAACTGCTGCTCAAACTGCAGGACATTCCTGAAAAACATTGCCCTGAGGGGGTTCCGTGTGTACTTGCGTTTGGAAGAATTGAAGGGCTGGGCGCTACCAATGTTATTCCGGACAAAGTAGAAATTCAGGGCACTTTCAGAACCATGGATGAAGCATGGCGAAAAAAAGCGCATGAACTGATCAGGCAGCTTGCGGCTGAAACGGCCACTGAGGCTAAAGGAAAAGCAACCGTGCGGGTTGAAAACGGATACCCTTACCTGGAGAACAACCCGGCCCTGACTGAAAAAACCCGGAAAACACTTCAAAAAACCTTTGGAGAGGCCAATGTCATTGACTTACCGCTGCGCATGACCGGGGAGGATTTTTCATTTTTTGCCCAAAAAATTCCGGCTACTTTTATCCGGCTGGGGGTTCGAAACGAATCACGGGGCATTGTACATGCCGTGCACAACGCGCGCTTTGACATTGATGAAAATGCACTTACAACAGGTATTCAGACGCTTCTGTCCATCTGTTTCAGAACCCATTGACAATCAACCTTCTTACCGAACGTTTTTTTTACTATACTTGTAACATAAATCTAAAAAAAATTTACATGAAAAAAATGATACTTGCAGTTGCTGTTCTTGGTGGAGTTGCAGCTTTAACATCTTGCAAAAAAGACTGGACCTGTGAATGTACCGGACAAATTATGGGCGTTCCGTTTACAGCAAGCGATACCATTTATACTGACATGACTAAAAAAGATGCTGAATCTAAATGTGACCTGAATGATTTCAGCTATGGCACTGATAACTATGCTGATTGCAGCTTAAAATAAATTTACTAACCAATTTAACCAATTCACAATGAAAAAAATGATTTTAGCGGTTGCTATCCTAGGTGGTGTTGCAGCCTTAACCTCGTGTAAAAAAGATTACGTTTGTACCTGCTCAGGTACTGTTTTGGGTGTTTCATACAGCGGTGCTGATACAACGCTGGCTGATATGACCAAAAAAGATGCTGAAGCAAAATGTGACACCTGGGATTTTTCTTACGGGACTGACAATAACCAATCCTGCGAGTTGAAATAATTTTTATTCGTAATTTTGAAAGGTCTTCATAAACATGAAGACCTTTTTTGTTTCTATGAAATCCCTGTCTCTTCTTCTCTTAATTCTGGCCCTGGGCCTGGCAGTTATCATACCCTTCTTTTTCAGGGATAGCCTGTTTTTCCTGGTTGGCAGTTTAAAACTTGGCTGGCTTTTCAGCAACATTGTTCTGCGCCTGCTGGTAATTGTTTTATTCGCGGTATTTCTGCATCATCTGCTAAAACTGAGTTTAAAACAACGAAAACTAAAATTCATCTACAGCTTTCTGATTGCCATACTTCCGGGCTTCGGACTTTCGTTTATCTACCCCATTTACAACATTGACTTTGGCATGCTGGGTGACACTTTTGCCATGCAAAACAAGCCGTTTGTGGATGAGCACCTGACCAGCCTGCCTGATTCAGAAGGCAAATACACCATTTACGGATTTTTCACCACCACCTGCCCGCATTGCATGGAAGCTTCAGAAAGACTCGGAACCAATATTAAGGGCGGGCAAAAAGTACCCGTAAATATTCTTTTTCCATCAACCGAAGAAGATGCAAAAAAATTCCTGGACAACTACCAGGGTGAAAATTTCAATTACGGACTCATTGACAATGATTCTGCATTTATTACAATTTCGGGCGGGGCATTTCCGTCTATATTTCTGCTTGACCCAAAAGGCACTACCGTCAACCACTGGACCGGGGATGAGTTAAACTATACGGCTCTTGATTATTTAAAATCACTTGATCAATAAGGGCTTATAATTCGTTAACTTTGCAAAAAGTTTCCATTTGAAAACCTTTGAAATTCCATCTTATTACCGTTCACCCATCATCAGCCGTGTGAAAGCTTTCAGGAGCGCAGGTGATAAACTTAAGAAGGATTTTACGCCTACGGTATTGAATTTTGGACCGGTACAAATTGTTCTTGCCCGCCATTTCGGATTCTGTTACGGGGTTGAAAATGCCATTGAAATATCGTATAAAGCCATTCAGGAAAATCCAGGCAGGCAAATTTACCTGCTTAGCCAGATGATTCATAACCCTGAAGTGAATGAAGACCTGGTAAGGCGGGGTGTCTTTTTTTTGCAGGATACCAAAGGCAATCAGCTTATCTCCTGGGACCTGCTCAAGCCAGATGATGTTGTCATTATTCCGGCCTTTGGTACAACGCTGGAAATTGAGTCCGATTTAAAATCTCGCGGCATTCAGCTGGAAAAGTATGACACCACCTGCCCCTTTGTGCAGCGCGTGTGGAAAAAATCAGAAAAACTGGGACAGGATGAATTTACGGTGATCATTCACGGTAAAGATAAACATGAAGAAACCAGGGCTACATTTTCACACACCAATGAATTTGCAAAAGCCGTTGTTATCAGAGACATTGCAGAGGCACGTATTTTGGGTGAAGTAATACTGGGTACCAAAAGCAAAGCTGATTTTGAAACCGTTTTTGAAGGACGATTTTCGGCAGGCTTTGATGCAACAAAAGACCTTGAAAAAATTGGTGTGGTAAACCAAACAACCATGCTGGCTTCTGAAACGCAGGAAATAACGGACTACCTGAACCTGGTAATCAATCAAAAATACGGCATCGGAAATGCAGGAGCTCATTTTGCCAACACGCGTGATACCCTTTGTTATGCAACCAATGACAACCAGTCAGCAACCTTAAAATTGCTTGAAGAAAAAGCAGACCTTGCTATTGTAGTTGGCGGTTATAACAGTTCTAATACCTCACACCTGGTGGAATTGTGTGAAACAAAATTTCCAACGTATTTTATCAAAGATGAAACTGAAATAATCAGCTCTTCTGAAATCCACCATTTTGATTTACACCAGCGAACTGTTTCAGAAACCCGCAATTATTTACCCGCGGGCCATGCCCGGATTATACTGACAAGCGGAGCCTCGTGTCCGGATGCAACCGTAGACCGTGTTATTCAAAAACTGCTCACCTATTTTGAAAACACCCGCCTGATTGATGATGTATTAAATGAACTGACTGTATGAAATTAGCACTGATTCTGTTGCTGGCATTGCCTTTTACGATGCTGGCCCAACCAGACAAACCTGTAAAACTGAAAGAAAAATCAGATGAAGTTATCTTTCTGCGAAAAGTAGAACAAGCGGTCAGGGCGCATGACGCCGACCAGCTGATGGTATACATGGAGCCCGGTTATAAACGCTCACAGCACGATGAATTTCTGGAAGGCAGAACACTTCAGTTTCTGACTGAATTTTTTTGTCCGGCCATTCCTTTTGACCAGATTACAACCGTCAGGCTCATCAGTTACACATCATCGAAAGAAGATAAAAATCAATACGACGTTGTTTTCTATATCTCAAATGGCAGCAGCGAATGCAACAGTACTTTTTTTATGACCAGGCACCCGGGAACCGGTGTATTTTCAATTTTTAGCGCAGTTGGTTAATGGACTTTAAACTACAATCTGACTATTCCCCTACCGGTGATCAGCCTGAAGCAATCCGTCAATTGGTTGAAGGGTTGAACCAGGGACTTCCGGCCCAAACGTTACTGGGAGTGACCGGTAGCGGTAAAACATTTACCATGGCAAACGTGATCAGGGATGTCAAACGCCCCACCCTGGTTCTCTCACACAACAAAACACTTGCGGCACAGCTCTACGGTGAGTTCAAGCAGTTTTTCCCTGAAAATGCGGTGGAGTACTTTGTGTCTTATTATGATTATTACCAGCCAGAAGCATACTTGCCGGTTACCGATACATTCATTGAAAAAGACCTCGCCATCAACGATGAAATTGAGAAACTGCGATTAGCTGCTACCTCATCCCTGCTTTCAGGCAGGCGTGATGTTATTATTGTTTCATCCGTCTCATGCATTTACGGTATCGGAAATCCGGCCGAGTTTAAAGAAAGTATTATTCCGGTCAAAAAGGGAATGATTATCAGCCGCAATAAATTTTTGCTGAAGCTGGTTGAGAACCTGTATTCACGAAACGACACAACACCCGAACGGGGTAATTTCAGGGTGAAGGGAGATACCATCGATGTCTTTCTGGCGTATGCGGACTATGCCCTGCGTATTATTTTCTTTGGAGATGAAGTGGAAGAAATTTATACCCTTGACCCCATCAACAATTCAAAACTGGAAACCTTTTCTGAAATCAACATTTTTCCGGCAAACATTTTTGTGACCAGTCAGGCCACCATCAATAAAGCAATTGGTGACATTGAACTGGACCTGGGCAAACACCTGGAATACCTGAAAAAGGAACAAAAATTTCTGGAAGCAAAACGCATTGAAGAGCGTGTTACCTATGACCTGGAAATGATTCGTGAATTGGGTTACTGCAACGGTATTGAAAACTATTCGCGGTATTTTGATCAACGTGCCCCGGGTACAAGACCCTTCTGCCTGATTGATTATTTTCCGGATGATTTTATTCTGATGGTAGATGAAAGCCACGTAACCATGCCCCAGATAAAAGCCATGTACGGCGGTGACCGGTCACGTAAATTAAACCTGGTGGAATATGGTTTCAGGCTGCCGGCCGCAATGGATAACCGGCCGCTTAAATTTGAAGAGTTTGAAGCCGTTGTCGGGCAAACTATTTATGTCAGCGCCACACCGGCAGAATATGAACTGGAGAAATCAGAAGGTGTTATTGTCGAACAAATTATCCGGCCAACCGGCTTACTTGATCCAAAAATTGATGTACGCCCGAGCATGAACCAGATTGATGACCTGATTGAAGAAATTCAGCTGCGCCGTGAAAAAGATGAGCGGGTACTGGTAACCACCCTTACCAAACGAATGGCAGAAGAACTTCAAAAATACCTGGACAACCTGGGAATTCCCTGCCGCTATATCCATTCCGATGTAGACACGCTTGAGCGGGTAGAAATACTCCGGCAGCTGCGGCTGGGTACATTTGATGTTTTAATTGGTGTTAACCTTTTGCGTGAAGGGTTGGATTTGCCTGAAGTTTCACTGGTAGCAATACTGGATGCTGACAAAGAAGGTTTTCTGCGATCAGAACGTGCCCTGGTTCAAACCGTTGGCCGTGCCGCACGAAATGTAAACGGACTCGTCATTATGTACGCTGACCGTATTACTGATTCCATGAAAAAAACCATTGATGAAACCAACCGCCGCCGTAAAATTCAGGAAGAGTATAATACCGAACATAACATTACACCAACACAGATTAAAAAATCGCGTGAAGCCATTATGAAACAAACCAAAGTGGCAGATCGTGACCATATTCCGGTAGAATACACTTTTAATACAGAAACCGCAATTGCTGCCGATCCGGTAATAGAATACATGACCCGTGACCAGCTTTCACAAACCATTCAAAAGGTTAAAAAAGACATGGAAAAAGCAGCCAAAGAACTTGATTTTATTGAAGCAGCGCGGCTGCGTGATGAAATGTTTCTGCTGGAAAAAAAATTAGCCGCTAAATAACATTTTTACATGAACGAAGACCTGAAAAAAATGCTGGACCATTCCGTTGAATATGCGTCCGAATTATTATTGGAAACGGGAGATTGTTATCCGTTTGCTGCCTACATTGATACTGTTGGAAATGTACATCCGCTGGAAATGGAGATTGACGAAAAAAACGTTCCGCAGATTCAAAAAGTAATTGATGCCCTCACTATATACTGTAAAGGAGAAATGAACGAAAACCGTATGCGGGCCTATTGCCTTTCTTACGAAGTAAAAGTTCAGCTGGCTGAAAATCAAACAACCGATGCCATTGCTTTTGAAATGGTTCATCAGACTGAAAAAAACATTCCTGCATTTTACCTGCCGTTTAAATCAAACCGGCTTTCTAAAAAAGAACGTGAAGCAAATCCGCAGGCAACCAAAAACCAACCTGAAGAGGCCCAGGCTGAACTGGGAGATTTGTTTGCTGTGCGGTGATTAAAAAAAACGCACACCCCGGGCAATTTTTACTGATCTTTACCATTAATTAGTTACAAGGGGCCGTTGTAAAACATTGAATTTTGCCTATATTCGCCGCCGTAAACAGTTAGCTATCAAAACACAAGACAAAATAGCAGGAATACACAATTACTGTGACCGGTGGTGTGAACGCTGTGCAATGACCGCGCGGTGTACACTTTTTGTTGCGGATGAACAACGTGTGCTGCCGGACCTTTCCGGAAAAGCTGCGGCGCTTAATTTTGAAAAAGCACTGGAACAATTTCACCTGTGGGTTTCTGAAAACAAAATTACGCTGGAACAGCTGATTCCGGATTCGGAAGCAGAGAATAAACGGCGTGAAAAAAACAAAACCAATCCACGAACCAGTGAAACGTCAAGGCTGGCGAATGAATACCGGGTCATGTGGTCTGATTTCAGATTCAAAAACAAACCGGTATTTGAGCGTTTCAATCAACACACAACCGGGCGCGCTGAACTTCAGATGAAAGCAAACCTGGAAGCGGTAGACCTTTTTCAATACGCGGTTGATACCATTGACAACTATGAGCAGCACCTGCCTGTCCGTATCAGTTGTGCCTACATCTCTTCTGCTGAAAAGCGCGAAACTGTTTCTGATCCGGTACAAAACGAATTCAACGGCAACGCCAAAGTAGTGCTGTTAGTTGTTGAAGACAGCTTTGCAGCCTGGGAAATTCTGCTGAAACTATTTCCTGAAGTGGCAGGCCAATGCCGGACATTTCAGATGCAGCTTGACCGGATTCGCAAACGGATACTGATTGACTTTCCAAATGCACCGTTTTTCATACGGCCTGGTTTTGACGAAAAAAATCTTACTAAATCGAGTTATTAAAGGGATTTTGAATTTGCTTTTCAAATCAGGAAGCATTTCACAGGGAGAATATTATCTTTGCGTTACCTAAAAACTCTCATGTATGACCTTTAAATTCACAACAGCAGTTGTACTGCTTTTGTTTTCCCTAAATTCATTATCTCAAGGCTGTGTTGCTATCCGTTCCAATTGTGGTGTCGGTGGCTCAAACGGAAACGGATCTATCCTGAAAAAAGGAGAATTCCTTGCTTCTGCCAATTTCCGCTATTTTGAATCGTATAAACACTTTCGCGGAACCACGGAAGAAACCGACCGGGTTGAAAAGGGTACACAAGTAATCAATAACTCTTTTTTTAGTGATATTACCCTGAATTATGGAATTACCAACCGCTGGTATGGTGCTTTTACCCTTCCGGTAGCTTATCACCTGCGCTCATCGATGTATGAACACGGTGGTAACCCGCCAAACGGCAAAGGTGAACGTCATGAAACCAGTTCATTCGGTCTGGCTGACATAAGACTGGGTGGTGGCTTCTGGCTTTTTGATCCATCTAAAAAAGAACGGTTTAATTATTCTGTTGGCCTGGGTGTTAAACTGCCAACCGGTAATTACAATGTTACCGATGAATTCTACAACCAGGGAACAACGAAAGACTCTATTAAAGTAATGGTTGTTGATCAATCCATTCAGTTGGGTGACGGCGGATATGGTATTACAATCGATATCCAGGGGTTTCAGTTTCTGACAAAAAAACTGTTTCTGACAACCAATTTATATTACATGAGCAACCCCATGACAGACAATGGTGTACTTACACGCAGCGGATCACAGTATTTTTCATGTCCTGATCAATATGCCGCACGTCTTGGATTATCATATGCAAGTCCGGTTGAAGGGCTGATACTTTCTTTGGGTGGCAGATGGGAAGGCGTTCCGTCAGATGACCTGATTGGCAGCAGTGCCGGTTACCGTCGTCCGGGATATGTAATTTCCATTGATCCGGGTGTCAGCTATATCAAAAACAACCTGGTATTTAACCTGGGAGTGCCGGTAGCTGTTGAAAGAAACCGTGTTCAAAGTTATCAGGACAAACTTGATACGCAAAACACCGGCGTATTTAAACAGGGTGATGCCGCATTTGCGGATTATGTAATTAATTTCAGCGTGGCGTACAAAATCGTTCGGAAGGATAAAATCCACGTTGATATGCCCGCTGAGTAACAACGAAAGAAGAGTTCCGTTTTCCAGGGCAGGTTACGTGAATTTTCCGATATTTAACATAAGGAACGTTCTTCTATGACCCAATTGACTACAAAAAAATTAGAGCTCGAAAAATTTACTGTCACGATACTGGAACCCGGAATCGTTGAGGACCATGTAAAGCCTGGAATGCACATGGAAACCCGCGATGTATGGAACCTGAAAAAAATAAATCAGGATCTGATGGGAAACAGGACGTATGCTGTACTTATATCTTCTGGGCACTTATCGTCCGTTTCAAAAAATGCGCGTGAAGTGGTTGCCAGTAAAGAATTTGTTGGCCGGACACTGGCCAAAGCTCTGCTGGTTGAATCACTGGGCCACCGGATTGTCGGTAATTTTTACCTGACCGTAAACAGGCCGTTTATCAAAACACGCATTTTTACAGATCGTAATGAAGCCCTGCACTGGTTGCGTCTTCAGTTGAACCCATAAGCTGCCAAAACTCAGCCAAATATCAGGTTAGTCCTGAACTTTATCAGTTTTGTCTGAAGCTAAAATATGTACTTTGGCTTCACTAAAGCAAAACCATGACAGCACTACGAATTCAGTTTTTAGGAGGAGCCGGAACAGTAACCGGCTCAAAGACACTGGTTGAATACAACAGTAAACGAATTCTGATAGACTGTGGTCTCTTTCAGGGATTAAAAGAGTTGCGGCTTCAAAACTGGAGTGAGTTTCCGGTAGACCCAAAAACAATTGATGCCCTGATTCTCACCCACGCCCACCTGGATCATTGCGGCTATATTCCGGTACTTGTAAAAAACGGATTTAGCGGTCCTATTCACTGTACCAAACCAACCCGTGAATTAACGGAGATCATTCTCAAAGACAGCGCCAAAATACAGGTTGAAGATGCTGAACGTGCAAACAGAAAATCGTATTCATCACATGAAAAGGCAAAACCGCTGTACAAACCAGAGGATGTAGAACTGGCAATGACTCAGTTTGTGAGCCACGATCTTTCTGAATGGGTTTTGATCAACAATGACATGAAATTTCAGTTTTTAAACAGCGGCCACATTCTGGGCTCAGCTTTTGTTGACCTGAAAGTTGCAGACAAAAAAATTCTTTTTTCTGGCGATATCGGCCGGTCAAATCCAATGCTGCTCTACCCTGCCAAACACATTAATGAAACCGATTACCTGATTATGGAATCTACGTATGGTGACCGGGTACACACGTGTGAAAATGTGAAGAACGAACTGCTTCGGATTATTTATGAAACTACTGAGCGCAATGGAATTCTGATGATTCCGTCTTTTGCAGTTGAACGTGCACAGGAATTAATTTACCTACTTTATCTGCTGAAAGAAGAAGGGCGTCTGCCTGAAATTCCAATATACCTTGATTCACCCATGGGTATTAATTCTACCGGGGTATATGACCACTACCCAACCTGGCAGAATTTGCCGAAAACCCATTTCAATGAAATGTATGACGATATCCATTTCATTGACAATTATGAAACATCCAGGGCTGTTGTCAATGACAAAAAACCAAAAATTGTATTGGCAGGGAGTGGTATGCTCGAGGGCGGCCGGATTTTGCATTACCTGAATAATCACATTGAAAATCCGGACAACACCATTTTGTTCTGCGGATTTCAGGCGGCAGGTACACGCGGGCGTGCCATTTTACACGGTGAACAGGAAATTAAGTTTTTTGGTGACTATAAAAAAGTCAAATGCCATGTAGAATCCATCACATCCATGTCAGCCCACGGTGATCAGCAGGAGATGCTGGACTGGATGTCAAAATTCAAAAAAGCACCTAAAAAAGTTTTTCTCAATCACGGTGAACCGCACCAGACCGATACGTTTCGTGTAAAAATCAAATCGACCCTCAAATGGGAAGTTGTCATTCCGCAACTCTATGAATCATTTCACCTGGACGACGAATAGCCGCAGAACGCACCAATTGTATAACCGGTAGCAAACATCATCGGGTTGAAAGTTTTACCGGGCCGTACTTTTTGAAAGAGGGCTAATTCCGTAGTTTCGTTCTATCAAAACGAAATGGTATGAAAGCAATCCTGTCTATCGGACTTCTGGTAATGTCTAACCTGTTTATGACCCTGGCCTGGTACGGCCACCTGCGTTTTCATGAAATGAAATGGTTTAAACAACTGGGACTGGTTGCCATTATTTTTATCAGTTGGGGAATTGCCTTGTTTGAATATTGTTTTCAGGTTCCGGCAAACCGTATCGGATACGCAGGTAACGGCGGACCCTTTTCATTGATGCAGCTAAAGGTTCTGCAAGAGGTAATAACACTGATTGTATTTACCATTTTTACACTGGTTGTTTTCAAAACAGAAGTATTCAAATGGAATCACGTAATTGGATTCATTTTTCTGATACTGGCCGTTTATTTTATTTTCAAAAAGTAGCCTTGTCAGCATAAATCAACCTGAAAAAAGTGTGTGCTATGAAACTGGAACATAAAAAAGAAGAGATTGTACCGCTTAAACAATTTGTAATACGCGTAGGCAAATATTCAGCCTTTGCCGGAATTTTGGTTGTATTCTCAATTGGCTTAGGGATGCTGGGATACCACCATTTTGGAAATTTAAGCTGGCTGGATAGTTTTTACATGAGCGCCATGATTCTGACAGGTATGGGCCCTGTTGAAACCATGACCACGGAATCAGCCAAACTATTTTCAGCATTTTATGCCCTTTACAGCGGCATTGCATTTTTAAGTATTACGGCTGTTTTTTTTGCACCCATCGTTCATCGTCTGATGCACATTTTTCAACTGGAACCCGACCAAAAAAATTAACCGCCCCAAATGCGGCAGGGTTGTTTCAACCGTTTTATGTCTATGAAGAGGAAAGACAAACCAGATTTTATGGTACTGAAAGCACAGGGCAAGTTCAATTTTAACTACCTTTAAGAACTATCCTGACCCCATCATGAAAACAATCTTTTACCTAAGCGTGCTGTTTTTAACGGCATTTGAAATTTTCAATGTGTACTTCATTATGCCCATGCCCGGCAGCCAGGAAATGGACAGCATTGGCATTGCTTATTTTTTGTATACCTACCGCTGGCTGTTTCGCATTCTATTGGGAGCCGGAGTGGTCATTGGTTTTGTTAAAACCTGGAATGGTCCGCGAAAATGGGTTCGCATGATTACGCTGATTCCGATGCTGGCGGCTGTCTATCTTTTCAATTTTGTGATGGTGGCAGATAAAATGTTTTTGCAGCCGGCCGAATTGATTTTAAAAAATGCTGCCGAAAATGAAGTGCCGCTTGACCGGATTGTGCTGGGAATTGTGCATGATGGCGAAGCCAAAGCATACCCCATTGAATACCTGGCTTACCATCACCAGGTGCAAGACGTGGTTGGCGGTAGATCGGTTATTGTTACCTATTGCAGTGTCTGCCGCACGGGCCGTGTTTTTGAGCCGCTGGTTGACGGAAAACCGGAGCAATTCCGGCTGGTTGGAATGGACCATTTCAACGCCATGTTTGAAGATGAAACTACCGGCAGCTGGTGGAGACAGGTAAGCGGTGAAGCCATTACCGGCAGCCTCAAAGGTTCAAAACTGCCTGAATTTCCTTCGGTGCAAATGACGCTGCAGCAGTGGCTGCAATTATATCCGAATTCATTGATTATGCAGCCTGATCCGGCATCTGTTTCAAATTATGATCCGGAAGCCCGGTATGAAAAAGGGCTCAGTCAAAGTTCACTCACCGGCACAGACCCCGCTTCATGGCAAAAAAAATCATGGGTGGTAGGCATTGCACTTGAAACAGAATCAAAGGCGTATGACTGGAACGACCTGGAACAAAAAAGAATCATCAACGATCAGATTGGAGAGACTGCCATTATGCTGGTACTTTCTGAAGACCTGCAGAGTTTTGCTGCCTTTCAGCGCCCTGATAAAGAAATAGCAACCATACAAGGGGATACCATTTTTGTATGCAACCGCAAATACAACCTGGCGGGTGTAAATTATGAAGACAATACCGATGTGCTGAAACGGGTACCGGCTTACCAGGAATTCTGGCACAGTTGGCAAACGTTCCATCCGGCAACCGGCCGGTATGCTGAAAACTGATTTTAAGATCACAAGCAAACGTCTTTTTTTTACTGCATACTTAAATTCCGGATCACTAAATTTGACCTATAAATCAAGCCTACATGAAAACTGCACTTTTTGGTTACTGTATCTTTTTTCTGTTTTTAATTTCAGCCTGTTCTAAACTTGAAAAAACAGATGCCCCTGTGGATTATCCGGCCGCTTATGTGATCAACGGTGAAAGCAACAGTATCTCCATCATCAATATTGAGTCAGATGAATTGGTTCAGTCATGCCAATTCAAAAAAGGAAGCTGGCCGCATCACATTTACAGCAATTCGACCGAGGATAAACTGGTTGTTTCACTGGTAGGTACTGATTTAAGCAGCGGTCACGCGGGCCACGGTGAGGCAGACGATTCATACCTGATGATTCTGGATGCATCAAACCTGAAAATACTTGCCTGTACAAAAACAAATTCGGCAACGCACAATGCTATTTTTATGAATTCAGACGAAGAAGTCTGGATTACAGAAATGGAAGACCAGGGAACAATCTTAAAACTGGATGCCAAATCACTGAAAGAAAAAGGTTCAATAGCTGTGGGGTCAACCCCGCTTGAAATTACCAAAGATCCGAACGGAACGTATGTATTTGTGGCAAACGGTTCAGGCAACAGCATTTCAGTGGTTAGTGCGGCAACCGGTGAAGTGGTTAAAACCATACCGGTAGGGCTTGAACCTGTTGGTGCATGGCCGGCGTCAAACAATAAAATGTATGTTGACTGTGAAGTATCCAAACAGATTTATGAAATTGATGTAACAACACTTACCGTTACTGATACCATTGCACTTACTTACACACCGGCATACGTGGCTTACAACCAAACGCTTTCTGAGCTTTGGGTTTCAGATGCACAAAACGGTGGCGTACACAACTATCAGCTGGTGGCCGGTTCATGGGTTGAACAGGCTTTTCTTGCTACCGGCTCCAATGCACATGCCATTGCGTTTAATGCAGATTATTCAAAGGCATACGTAACCAACCAGGGACAAGGCAATGTGTCCGTCATAAACCCAACCACATTTGTCAAAATCAAAGACATAACCGTAGAAACAAAACCAAACGGAATTTACATACGGGACTGATACCAGGAACTACAAGCTGTCGTACCCGGACTCTATTCCTGAATAAATTCATCCATTACCAGATTCATACAGATCTGTTGATTGGTTTTAGTTACATTCGGAGACACCTAAATCAACCGTATCTCTTTTGAGTTTCCATTATAAACCGGAATTTAAGCAGCTGATTTGTTTTTTTACATTTCTGCTTCTCACTTCTGCCATGGGTCAAAGCCGGCAGCCGGCCTACTTTATTCTGGGAGAAGATCAGTTTAAGGGAGCCCGGATTTATGATGTTATCCAGGATCAGGACCTGAATTATTGGTTTTCTACAAACGAAGGTCTCTTTTTCTATGACCATTACCGGTATCGCAAAATAGAATGCAACGCCTCCAAAAGCATCTCCTTTTTCAACTTTGTCATTAACGGCAACGGAACCATTTTTTGCAACAACCTCAACAACCAGGTTTTTGCAATTAAAAATCAAACCTGCTCCCTGCTTTATGAATTAAAGCCCGATGAAATTCAGCCCGATCTTAGTCTTGCAGTCACCCCAGAAAACCACATTCTCATTGGCGGCAGAAAACTCATTCTTGCCGCTGAAAATGGCTCTGTCACTGCACGTTACGACCTCACGGGCAATTACGTTGGTGTACCATTTACGACCCGGGATCAACGTATACTCTACCCGCTTTCACAAAAAGATTCGGTTGCTGTCTGTCAAAACGGAAAATTCGAAAAACGCAAACTGATATATACAAACACGCCACCCAAAACAAAAAAAGTACTTCAATTCTTCCGTTTTGGAGATACCGCCTATGCCATAAATATGGAAAGCAAAGATTTGTTTCTTTTCAATGAAGCAGATTACACCCTCACGGCCATTGAAACCTATGATGTGTTAAAGCGCAGCGAGTCGCTTCGGTTATACGCTACATCTGCCAATTTATGGGCTGCCGGCACCCTGCCTGGTGTTGCATCATTTGATAAAACCCTTTCAGAAAAAACCGCCGGTTTGTTTTATACCGATGTGTTTGTTTCAGATATTTATGAAGACAATGAACAAAATATACTCATCAGTACCTTTGACCATGGTGTCTATGTTATTCCCGATTTAAAAATTCCGGATCTCATCAAAGACTTTCTGGATGAGCCGGTGGGTGTAATTACGCAAAACGATAGCCTGGGCCTGATTTTAGGAACCTCCCGGGGAAAACTGGTGACTTTCAAAAACGGAAAATTTGACATCATTCATGAAAACGGAAAAAGATCCATTGAAGTAATTATTGACAACAACAAGGCTCCGTTTCTTATTTTTGACGATGGTTCCATCAGGGCCCTGGACAAAAAAAACGGGCGTGTTTATGGAATTATTCAGGCCTCACTGAAAGACGGTGTATTTGTCAATCCAACTACCTTTTACCTGAGTACAAACAACGGCTTAATGCGCGGTGAACGGAAAAATTCAGGGAATTTTGAAACAACCTGGGTACCCGGACTTCACTTCAGAAACTATGCTGTTGAAAAAGAGGACAGCGCTAATACCCTTTATGTTGCCACCATTAACGGGCTCTTTGTTTTAGATAGTTTGGACCATGTCACCGAATTAAAACACGATAACCAGTCAATCTTCTCCTCTACCCTGTGTTCAGATGGTCACTTCATTTATGCACCGTTAACCAAACCCGGAATTTTAATTCTGGAGCACGGGCAGGTTATTCGAAAAATTGAACCTGAAATTGACGGAAAACCCGTCCTGGTTTTCAAAATGAGGGTTCATAAAAAATCCATTTTTGCCCATTCTGAAGCGGGTGTCTGCCAGTTTGATATGAACGGAAAAATGATCCGTTCGTTTACCAATTCAGGCGGCCAGGCAAACAGGCGTATTCTTGATTTTACACTGGAAGAAGATAAACTATGGATCAGTACCCCCAACGGTTTGCAAAGTATTGATCTGAACTACACCGGTAATCCCGTTCCCGTTCCATTGGTCAAAATCATACACATTTATGCCAATGATTCCGAAGTGCAGGCCGGCGCACAAAATGAATTTGACAGTGATACCCGAAAATTTAAATTCTTTGTTTCATCACCAACGCTCCGGTACAAATCATCCATCCGCTATCACTACCAGTTAAAAGGTTACGACACCGGTTGGCTGGTCAATGATTATTTTTCAAATGAAATACTTTACAATGCCCTGGCACCCGGAGCTTATGAATTTAAGGTAAAGGCAGAAAACCAGGGTAAATTCAGCGAAACGGTCAGTTATAAATTTTCAATTTCAGCGCCTTTTTACATTACGTGGTGGTTTATTTCACTGCTGGTTTTTTCTTTTCTCAGTATTGTTCTGCTTGTCTATAAAAAGCAACTTAACCGGCAGCGTATCAAAGCACAGCAGATAAATGAACTGAATGCATCCAAATTAACCGCTATACAATCACAAATGAACCCGCATTTTATTTTCAATTCACTGAACTCTATACAGGATCTGATTCTGAAAGGTGATGTAGAAAATTCATACTCTTACATTACAACATTCTCAAACCTGGTGCGCAGAACGCTGAACTATTCTGACAAGGATTTTATTGATTTTGAACAGGAATTAAAATTGCTGGAACTATACCTCTCGTTAGAAAAGCTGCGATTCAAAAAAGACTTTAACTATGTAATTGAAACCAATGGTATTGTTGACATCCAGATTCCGCCTATGCTGATACAACCTTTTATCGAAAATGCCCTGGTGCATGGCCTGTTGCATAAAGAGGGTGAAAAACGACTGAAAATTTCGTTCAGATTAAACGATCACCTGATCTGCATTATCGAAGACAATGGAATTGGAAGAAATAAAGCCCGGTCCATTAAAGAAAGACAACGAACTGATCACGAATCATTTTCAGGTCAGGCCATCCGGAAACGATTTGAAATTCTGAGCAGCCATTTTCAGGGAGAACTTGGATATACCTACGAAGATCTGGAAGAAAATGCGAAACCATCAGGCACAAGGGTCATTCTTCAGATTCCGGTTAGATACAAATATTAATCCATTGCTGAAAAAACAGGGTCGTTGGTTCAAAAAATAGCATTTATTGTCTGACAATTGATAGGTTTACAAAATTAAGCATGGAAAAAATACGCGCGATTATAGTTGACGATGAAGAAAGTGCACGGGATGTGCTTCAGAATTTACTGCTGAGGTTTTGCCCTGCGGTAGAATTAATCTGCAAATGCGAAAACCTCGTTCAGGCAGTGGAGCAAATCAAAAAACACAAGCCTGACCTCGTTTTTCTGGATATTGAAATGCCGCAGTACGCCGGTTATGAAATTGTACGGTTTTTTGATGACGTCTATTTTGAAATGATTTTTGTAACGGCCTATGACAACCACGCTATTCGTGCGTTTGAAGTTGCTGCGGTTGATTATTTACTGAAGCCCATTGACATTGAGCGGCTTAAAAACTCCATTTTAAGGGTGAGTAAAAAAATCAGCAAAGGCAATGCCGGTCAGCTTAGTATTCTGAGCCAGGTGCTGGAATCCAAATCTGTCAAAAATATAGTCATTACGGATAAGGGTGAGCAATACATCGTTCCGGTTGAAACAATCATTGCAATTGAAGCGCAGGAATCCTATTGCCAGATTTACACGTCTTCAAAAAAATACCTGGTCAGTAAAAACCTGAAACATTTTGAGACCATTCTGGAGGGAAATAAACAATTTTTCCGCACGCACAAATCCTGGGTTATCAACAGCAAACACATGCTGCACTATTCCAAATCAAACTTTACCATTGCGCTCACAAATAATATTATTGCCAGGCTGAGCAAATACAAAAAAGAGGAGTTTGAAAAAGCAATTCTTTCTTAGTATCTGAATAAACATCCGTTAATTGATCGCACCCGATCTTTTGTACTTTCCGTCTCTTTCTGCCACGGGGCAGGTTCAATAGTCCTTTCGAATGCTATTCATGAGGTAAATCGGCTGTTGGTGAATTTTATCCAAAAGCACAGCTACAGGACCCTATTTTTGGTCTATCCTAAAAATCTTTTTATTATGAAAATAAAAATAAACGTCACCCTTTTACTTTGCATTTTAGCCTTTCAACCGCTGAATGCACGAACATTTTTCAGAGCGGCCATTTTTGCAAAATCCAGTGTAGCCGCCACTACTGCCCTCGTTAGCCAATCAGTCACAGCTTCAACCTGGCTTGATGGCGAATACGCCTTTTTCAAAAGACAAGGCGATATTCTTGTAAAACAGACGGAGAAAAGAAAACTCACGTTTACAAAAAATGAAAAAGGAGAAGTTATTGAATTTACATTGGATGACTTAACCTACAGGGGTGATGAATCCGGCAAATCTGAATTCGTTCGTTATTTTCAATCTGATAACGGATATTGTCTTTACTTTACTCCCAAAACCATCTACCAGTTTGAATCGCCGGGCTCTACTACGATAAAAGGGAGTATTGGTGCAAAAGGCAATATCGCCGCACGAACAACGATCGAAACCTTCTTAACTGAATCTGTAGTCATGCAAGAAGAAGACATTAAAAAATACAATGAGAAGATGGCCGAAGAAGCACGGCTTGCGCAACTGGAAAAGGAGAAAAAATTCTCAATCAAAGACAAAGAAGTCAGCAAACTTGAAATAGTCAACATTGTAATTCCCGAAAAATTTGGTCACTATGTTGGATTTACCTACGACATTAAAGCAACGTTAAAAGATGGTTCCGTTTTGTCTACAGACAACGGCGGTTTTCGGTCAGACTATGAAATTACCTATGTCGGAGGTGAATATACGGATGGAAAAATTCAGGGCACATTTATAAAGGATGATAAAATAACAATTACGGTTGTCTCAAAATTCAATCCGGCAGATAAAGTTACCGCCGATGTTGTGGTTTTATACAACCAGGATATTTCATTCAACTACACAGCAACCGGATGGTCAAGATCAGCCGGTGAATCTGCCAATAATTTTAAAATAGAAGTAAAGCAGGTAAAACACAAAGTAAACGGTACGTTATTAAATGCTGTCCGAATCACAAACGTAACCACGGGAACGGTGGTTGCGCAATTTAAAATTGGAGTTGATCAGACGTTACATTTTTACTGCAACGGAGGATATGGTGGTAGCGATGATGGTTATGGAAAAGACGGTGGTAACGGCGGAAACCTGACCGTAATTAAAGATCCATCTGTGAAAACGTTCAACCTGGATTATTCCAATCGTGGCGGTAAAGCCGGTAAAGGTACAACATCCAGTTACGATGGCCGGGCCGGAAGAGACGGTGAATACATACAGGAATCTGCCGCGGTAACATTCCCTCTTTAAAAAAGGACACTTGTTTAAAATCAGTTTTATAAGAACGGCCTGCAATTTGGGGATTCAACCCATCACAGAATTCAGGACGAACAAAGCAATTGCCCTGCTTACTCTGTAAAAATCATACGCACAAAATTTACCAGCAGTCAACTTCAAAACGAAGTTGACTGTTTTTTTTATCCGGTGGTCAAATAATCCATTGCTGAATTCAATTGGTTATTGCTGAACAACAACTTTTGAAATCAAGCGCGTTGCCCTATCCTTGCCGGATAAACAAATCAATTGATTATGAAAAAAGTTATACCTGGCATAATTTTCATTAGTGCTTTTGCATTCTTTTCAAGAGCCCAATCGCCTGATCTGATATGGGCTAATGGTTCAGGCAGTGCTGATTTTGAAATGGTCCGTGATATGATAACAGACCAGGCAGGCAATGTTATTTCTGTTGGTCAGTTCACCAATACCGTTGATTTTGATCCGGGACCCGGCATTCATAACCTGACCAGTAATGGTGCTTCAGATATTTTTATTATGAAGCAGGATTCAGATGGAAATTTGCTGTGGGCTTACAACATTGGTGATTATGACAGTGATGCGGCATACGGCGTGGGTGTTGATGCATTAAACAACATTTATGTAACCGGTGTATTCAGATATGAGGTTGATTTCGATCCGGGTCCGGGAGATTACACGATCGGTTACTGGGGCACTAACGCCGGCCAGGTATTTTTACTCAAATTAAATTCCGATGGTGATCTTACCTGGGTGAACTGGATGGGTATAACCTCCGGAACAAGCCAGGGTCTTGTAATAACTGTTGAGCCTAACGGGCAGGCAATCATCTCAGGAACGTTCTACGGTACAGTTGATTTTGACCCGGCTGCCGGAACAACCAATCTTACAGCCAATATGACAACCAACTACGATATCTTTCTTGCCAGTTACAACACCATGGGTGATATTAGCTGGGCTTATGGATTCGGAGGCACAAGCGGCAACAATTTTCCAGAGGATATTACACTGGATGTAACAAACAATATTATTCTGACAGGGTCTTTTGGCGGAACCGCAGACCTTGATCCAACGGCTGGTGATCAAACCGTTGTTTCGCAGGGATATGATGATGCATTTATTATGAAGCTGACATCAGGCGGTATGTTTCTATGGGCAAAAACCATCGGCAGTATCTGGGGAGATTATGGTTTTGCCACAGTAGCAGATTCGAACGAAGACATCTATTTTACCGGGTCATTCAGGCAGGATATTGATCTTGATCCGGGAGCGGGTACAGCCAATTATTCGATTGGGTCCAATGAAAACACATTTCTCATCAAACTTTCCTGGAACGGAACCTTTGTCTGGGCAAAGACGTTTGAAAATGGTTACAATCGTCCGCGATCGGTTGATCTGGATGAAAACGACAACCTGTATGTTGTTGGTGGCTATTCCATGACAGCTGATTTTGACCCGGGAGTTGGTGTAGTAAATCATACCAGCTCTGACAATTTTGACGATGTTTTTATGGTGAAATTGGATCCGGATGGATTATATCAGTCCTCTTTCACGTTTGGAACAACAACTGATGACCGCGGCGAAGCAATTTCTGTGGTGAGTTCAGATGAGTTTTACATAGCCGGATTTTTTAACGGTACCGTCGATTTTAATCCTGCCCCGGATACATACGCACTAACATCAAATGGAAGCACCGACAACTTTGTTGCCAGGTATGGTACATGTAGCCTGAATCTTTCTGTTTCAACATCAGGAGTTACGTTAACGGCTGATCAATCAGGAGCAACGTATGCCTGGATGGACTGCAACCTGTTCTCAACCATTGGGGTTACAACACAAAGTCTGACGCCTGCATCTGATGGTGATTATGCGGTAATTATTACGCAAGGCGGATGCAAAGACACGTCAACCTGCTATTCAGTTGTGGGAGTTGGAATAGACGAACATTCAGCTACTTCAATTGCGCTTTTTCCAAATCCGGCACAATCAAATCTGACCATTGAAGTAACAGAACCCATTGAATTTATCCAGATCTTTAATTCAACCGGAACGCTTGTTCAAACAGAAGTAAAAAACAGTTTCTCTGTAGAGAACCTTCCGGCAGGAGTGTATGTTCTGCAGGTTCAAACCAAAAGCGGAATTTCAACTGCCCGGTTTGTAAAAGAATAATTTTTGTTTTTGATTAGTAAGGCCCCATTCTTAACCGGATGGGGCTTTTTTGCTATTACTGAATTCAATTGGCTATTGCTGAAAGTTAAAACGGTATTTACCCGGCGTTGCTCTATTCTTGTGGTATATAAACCAAACAAATATGAAAAAATTTATACTTTCCATTTTTGCAGTTCCGCTTATTTTTAATTCCGGTTATTCGCAACTTAATCTTGTGAGTAACATGAATCCGGGTGCAACAAGTTCTATACCGGATTTTCTCTACGTATTCAATGACAAAGTCTACTACACCGCCGATGATGGAACGTTTGGCGCTGAAGTTTGGGAGTACAACGGATCCGCTTCACCACAACTCGATTATGAAGTAAACACATCCGGCTCAAGTGCAACCGCCGGCCACTTCTGCGAATTCAATGGTAAGCTCTGTTTTTCAGGATATGAGTCAGTCTATGGCAATGAGCTTTATGAATACGACGGAATAAATGCACCTGTGCGAATTTCAGATATTAATCCAGGTAGTGCCAATTCAATTCCTACCGGGATGACCGTTTTTAACGGCAAACTTTACTTTTATGGAGTAGGCCCGGGTAATGACTATGAGTTTTATGTTTACGATGGTATTAATCCGCCATCATTGGTAGCTAATATAAATCCAACCGGAAATTCTTTTCCCGCCGGATTCACCGAATTTAACGGAAAATTATACTTCAGTGCAAATGATGGCGTAAACGGCATTGAACTATGGGAATATGACGGAACAAATCCACCAACCATGCTTTTGGACATTAATCCAGGTACAAATAATTCCATTCCTCAGTATTTTAAAGTTTACAACAATAAACTTTATTTCAATGCTGACAACGGTGTTAACGGAACAGAAATATGGATGTATGACGGAACAAACCCTCCGGCTATGGTTGTTGATATGATCGCTGGTTCAGGTTCTTTTGATCCAAGATATTTTTATGTGTATAACAGCAAATTAATTTTCAGCGCCATTGATGCTGTTGCCGGAAATGAACTGTGGCAATACGATGGAGTCAATACCCCAACACTGGTTTTTGACATCAACACCAATCCGTCCATTGGCCTTCACAATTCACATCCGCGCCATTTTATTGAATACAACAACCTGCTTTATTTCAGAGCGCAGGATGAAACACATGGAAGAGAATTGTGGGCCTGGGATGGTGTAAATAATCCTGTTTTTATTGTTGATATAAATCCTGGTACGGCACATTCATCGGAAGACTGGAATCTGAATACAACCAAACGAATGGTGGTATTAAATGGCAAATTGATTTTAGCTGCCGACGATGGTGTTGTTGGTGAAGAACTTTTTGAATATACCGGCTGCCTGGTCAATGCGGCTGTTACCGAATCAAACATGATCATTACAGCAACGCAGTCCGGCGCTTCTTATCAGTGGATTGACTGTAACACAAATACACCAATCTCTGGTGAAACCAATCAAAGTTTTACAGCAACCGCTGACGGTGATTATGCTGTTATTGTCGCTGACGGAGCATGCATTGACACATCTGTTTGTACCACCATTCTGGGACTTGGTTTGAATAACGATTCGCAAAACAGGCTTGCTGTTTTTCCAAATCCGGCACAAACAAATCTGACCATTGAAATAACAGAACCCATTGAATTTATCCGGATCTTTAATTCAACCGGAACGCTTGTTCAAACTGAAGTAAAAAACAGTTTCCCGGTAGAAAACCTTCCGGCCGGAATGTATGTTTTGCAGGTTCAAACGGAAAGCGGAATTTCAACAACACGATTTGTAAAAGAATAATTTTTGCTTTTGATCAGTAAGGCCCCATTCTTAACCGGATGGGGCCTTATTATTTTAAATTTGAATAAACGACTGAAAAACAGAACTATAGCTCTCAAAACAGGCGCTCCTTGTAACTTTTAGCCGGCAAAATTGTTTCACTATCAAACGCGATTGATGAAATATTTGCTTTCAATAGTATTTTCAATTTGCCTTTTTTCAAAAGCAAGTGCAGCGGTTATTCCCCAATCGTTGATTGCGCATGCTGATTCCTGCAGCAAAGCAGTACAGATCAGTCACCAGCGGTTAAGTAAATACCTGGCCTCAGGTGCTCAGACAGACGAGGACAAAGTGCTCATTTTTTCATACTGGATTGCAAAAAACATCTCCTATAACCTGAAAGAGGCCCGTGAACACCACCGTACCAATAAAACGGCCTACGAAGTTTTGAGAAACCAGAATGCGGTGTGTGAAGGGTATGCCATACTTTTTCAGCAGTTCTGCCTTGACCAGGAAATTCCCTGTTATGTGGTATACGGCCATGGCTACGGTAATTTTATAAAACGTGCGTTTTCGATGGCGCACATGCGGCACGCCTGGAATGTTGTTTACCTGAACGGACAATGGAAACTCCTGGATGTTACCTGGGCATCCGGCGAAATGAAACACACTGATTTTGAAAAGACGCGCGAACTGTCCTGGATTTTTGCAGACCCGTCTGAATTTATCAAAACCCATTATCCAAACGATCCACGATGGCAACTTTTGAAAAGTCCCGCATCACGCCGTGAATTCTGGAGCCAGTCACCAACCATTTCTGAAAAACAATATGCGCTTGAAGATTCACTCAGTGTATTGCTTCATCGTGAAAGGTACCTGAACGAAGTATACATCTGCAAAAGTGAATTTGAAGAACAGGGTGATGAATATGTTTACATTAAAAACCTGATTCACCTGGGATGGTCATACGTGGGCGGATCTTTTGATTCAGAAAAGGTAAAACAAGGCATTGAAATTTTTTCGTTTGCAGAGGCTGAGCTGAAGCGGATTCATACACCGCTTACACAGGTATTGTATCAGCCGGACATCAAAAAAGGCATTCACACAGCGGCAATCAGGCTTGAGACAAAAAAATAACGAGAGTCCGGCATAACTGACAAAGATCAGTTCATCTGCTTTCAAACCGTGGTAACGGTATAATTCGTAATTTGCAATTTTACGCTTCTAAAAACAGATGGTTATGAAAAATACCGCCGAAGTTATGAATCACTTTTATCAGAATCTGGGTAAACTCTTTTATGCAGTTGCTGCGGCTGATAAGAAAGTAAGTGAAGCTGAAGTTGAAAAACTGAAAGCCGATGTTACAAAGTACTGGCTGGCACTTGAAGATTCGACCGATTACTTTGGTTCTGACGCCGCTTTTCAGATTGAAATTGTCTTTGACTGGTTAATTGAAGAAATGCCAAATTCTGAAAAATGTTACCAGGATTTTGCCACTTTCCGCAAAAAACACGACAGCATTTTTACAAAACCGGTTAAAGAACTTATCTGGAAAACCTGCGAAGATATTGCTTCTTCATCCAACAGTAAAAACAAATCTGAACTGGTTTTACTGAGCCGCATTTCCCAGTTATTGGGATAATAAACGTGCGCTTCTGAAACACAGGTCTTTTCAGGCTTGTTGCCTTGTCTGCAAACAGGTTGTGCCGGATTTCTAAGCCGTGTAGCCGCCGTATTTTTGCAATACGTGATTTTGTTTCCATGTACTTAATTTCTGCCGGGTCAGGCAAATTAACTATCTTTGATGCCTGAAAATTAGGACCTTTAATCATGGAAATCATTGAACAATACAGGACTCAGATTCTTGAAACAGCAATTGTTCTGGGCATTTTAATCCTGATCAATTTTGCCATTCGCAAATGGAGTTTCAGAATTGCCAAAAAATTTCACCTTGGGCTGGAACGCAGACGTATCACAACACGTATTGTAAACCTTTTATTGCTACTGGTTGGTGCCATTTCGATTATGGGTATCTGGGGGCTTGATCAAAAAGAGCTGTTTGTTTTTCTCACCTCTACGCTCACCGTGCTGGGTGTTGGATTTTTTGCCACCTGGTCTATCTTAAGCAATATCACATCAGGCCTGTTGCTGTATTTCAATCACCCGCTGCACATTGGTGATCACATTAAAATAATGGATAAAGAAGCTCCCGTAGAAGGTATTTTAACCGATATATCCATGTTTTTTATGCACATTGAAACAACTGATGGAGAAAAAATAACCATTCCCAATTCAATTGTTACCCAAAAAACAATTTCCATTAAAACCAGTGAGGAGAATAAAAATACAGCCGTAAAAAAAGAAGCAAAACCGCTGCCGTTTGAAAACCCGGTCAGCACCAAAACAGAAGTGAATTAACCTACGGGCGGTTTAGTTTATTGTACGCGTGTTTTTTGGCATCATCCACATCATCTGCCAGCGGTGGTGGCTCTTCCATTATTATTTCAGGAAAAAGGCTGGTTTGAAAGCCTTCAAAATCTTTTGCCCATTCTTTGTGATTGTATACACAAACAGGCAGGCAGATAGAACAGTAATTGTGTTTGGCAAAATACGGAAAACACCGGGCCGTGTCTACTACATACCGGTCATTCCCCAGGTGATCTTTTCCTGCTTCAGCGCTGCGGTTATCTGGTATGGCTTTTGCCGGACAGTAAATACGGCAGGCTTTGCACTTTTCACAAAATTTACCAATACCCGCATCAACCGGATGGTCAATTTGCAGCTGCATGGGTGTAGCAATGCTACCCATTCTGAAAAGTGGTCCCAGTTTGGGATGAATAATGGATCCATGCCTGCCTAACTCGCCAAAACCCGCCTTCAGTCCAATAGGTATGTGCAGCAAATCACTGTCTCCAATGGGGTGTTCTACTTTGCAGGGATATCCCAGGCTTCGGATGTGAGCCGCCAGCCGGATAATTACCTCACCCAGGGAATGGTAGATCCGCATGCATTCAATGGCTGATTCACGCGAGGGTACAACCTGAAATTCCCGCCAGCGCATACGCTGCCCCAATGCAATTGCAAAAGGTTCCTGAACGGTTTTACCTTTGTATACATCACCGGGTTCAATTTCACAAATGCCAACAATGTCTGCCCCAAACTCAAGCGCTTTTGATTTAATGTGGGCAGCTGCCTCCTGCGGGTTTTTAAAAATGGTTTTATGGGAATTTACCGGTGAATCAAACCGGCGGTACTGATCTTCACGAATTTCTTTCAGCATGCGCTCCACTTCATCAATGTGAATAGTTCTGCCACCAACTGCGCTGTACCAGTCGTCCCAGGCAAATGCCGGAGGAGATGCTGCTTTATCACTCATTCACCGAAAAATACGCATTTTTACCAGAATAGTGCCACCTGCAGCCGGAAGATTCTTTTTGCGTTATTTTTGCTGCTGTGGTTCTTTCTGAATCAGGAAGCCTGAAAACAAAAGCCCGTTTTTAAATGACAACTCAAACGCGTGACATACTTTTCCCTGACACGGAGCAAAAAATACGGCAGCGGATAAGAACCGGAAAAAATGTCGACGTTGCCGACAACGGAACCGTCCTTGTTGTTTCACGCGTGCGCAGACTTCCCAGGCATGGATTGCTGCGCATACTTATTCCACGGGTTCAGGTAAAAATCAGCACCTCACCGAAAAGTCTGTCTTATAAAATCAGTCCTGATAAACTGGCCTGGTTTTGCCTGGTTGTTTTTGCCCTGGGTATTGTTGTGGAACTGGCAATGGATCGTCAAAAATTTCCACGCGATTATCCGCCGGAATTTAGTTATGCCCTGTTTGTTTATTATACATCGATGTGCATTTTTGAAATCAAAAAAACGCGACGCTTGTTTGAAGAAATACTGGCCGGCTAAGTATTACCGGTTGGTTTTCCAGGCTGAATATTTCTGGTCAAGGTAAACCGGCTCCGCGTCATTTCTGATCTTTTTAAACACTGTATACGCAGCCTCAGCCAATTCAGGACTGATTTCAGACCGGAGGTATTCTGGTTTAAAAAATTCAGGTACAAAATTGATGGTAAATTTTCCGGATCTGAATTCAGGATGATCGAGTGCAAAACGACAGAATCCAAGGGTGGTTGAAAAACCGCAGATTTCAAATTCATCAATAGCCTTCAGCATTTTTGAAATAGCCTCTTCACGGTCTTTGCCATGAACAATCAGTTTGGCAATCATGGGGTCGTACATGAGTGGAATGTTCATTCCTTCAGTATACCCATCATCAACACGCACGCCGATGCCAACTGGTTTTACATAGCGCACAATTTTACCTAAATCAGGTAAAAAGTTATTTTCAGGATCTTCAGCACAGATACGAACTTCGATGGAATGTCCGTCCAGTTTTACATCCTGCTGGGTGTATGCCAGCTTTTCTCCGCGGGCAACCTTAATTTGCTCTTCTACCAGGTCAAGGCCGGTAATCATTTCAGTAACCGGATGTTCTACCTGCAAACGGGTATTCATTTCCAGGAAATAAAAATTTTTGTCTTTGTCAAGCAAAAACTCAACTGTTCCAACCCCTTCATAATCGCACGAACGGGCTACATTGACAGCTGCCTCACCTATTTTTTTGCGCAATGCAGCATCAACTACTGCAGACGGTGCCTCTTCAATCAGTTTCTGGTGCCGGCGCTGGACAGAACATTCACGCTCATTCAGGTAAATGACATTCCCATGCTGATCTGCTATCACCTGAATTTCGATGTGCTTAGGCTGCTGCACAAATTTTTCAATAAAAACGGCTCCGTTTCCGAATGATGAAATGGCTTCAGAGGTAGCACGCTCAAACTGCTCTTTGAAATCAGCCTCTTTTTCAACGGTTCTCATTCCTTTTCCACCGCCGCCGGCTGATGCTTTAATCAAAATGGGATACCCCACTTCTTTTGCAATTTTCTTTCCGGTTTCAATGTCGGTAATGGCTTCATCAGTGCCGGGTACCATAGGTACATCAAACTTTTTAACGGCCTGTTTGGCATCCAGCTTATCACCCATTACCCGAATAGCTTTAAGCGTGGGGCCAATGAACTTAATCCCTGCCTTTGCCACGCGTTCAGCAAACACGGCATTCTCTGATAAAAAACCATATCCCGGATGAATACCATCTGCCTGGGATGCTTTTGCAACCGCCAGAATTTTATCCATGTTCAGGTAACTTTCAGAAGGTGTTGGATTTCCAATGCAATAGGACTCGTCTGCAAACTTTACAAAGGGAGCATCTGCATCTGCTTCAGAATAGACAGCAATACTGGCAATGTGAAGTCTTTTCAGCGTTTTCATTACGCGAAGTGCTATTTCACCCCGGTTTGCTATGAGTACTTTTTTCATGTGTTGGTTGGTGTTGTTTCAGCAGGGACAGGTGTTCTTCTGCGGTTAGGTTTAGACGCATCCCTGATTTTAATGTCTTTTGATTCAGGTCTGAAAATATTTAAGAAGCCTTGCAGTAACTTAAATTCTTTGGTGGTCTCAAAAGTCTCCTGGTAGTGCATACTGACACCTTGTGTGAAAGCGCCCTGGTCTGTTTCAGCACCCGAGTTAGACTCATTAAAAAAGTTCATGGTGAATGTACCGTCTTCATTCAACTGGTATTCTACCCTCACATCTCCAACCACTGTGCTGGCTGACTGCTCATCCCCTTCAACCACACCGCCGCTGACAGAAACAGTTACGTTATCACTAAGCTGACGCTGAACCTGGAATCCTTTTGTACCGGTAAGGTTGGCCGATATTTTAAAGTTACCGCTGATAGCATCAAACATGGCATTCATCTGATCTTCCAGCACACCCAATGCACCGCTGCCGGCTTCACCTGTTCCGTAAACGGGAATAAAACGCTGCAGTACCAGTATTGCAAAAAACTGTTTGGTGAGCATGTCTTTTTCAGCGGTAAGTGCTTTTACGGCATCTTTTCCTTCCTGGTCTGATTCAGGTGCATCAATATTAAAATCAAGCTGCGGTGCCATTAATGTTTTGCTCATCAGCAGGTATCCTCTTACAAGGTCTTTGTTGTTTCCGCGGGGAGTTGTGCCCGGCGGCATAACATCCTGCAATGACAAGGTGCGGTCAAATGTTGCTGTAATATCAATGTCTGCATCATAGGGTGAACGTGTCCAGCGAATAGTACTTTCAGGGTCAATGGCAAAATCTTCACGCACCAGTGTTTTCATGCGCATGTTGTAAACGCCTTTCAGAATCTGGTATTTTCCAAACATGGTCATTTCACCGTAATCGTCCATTGCTATTTCAATATCTCCGACACCGCGTGCAACAATCTGATCACCGTAAACCGGCTCAAATACAATAGTCACCTGGGCTTCTTGTGTCACGTGAAATTTCATATCAAGCGTCATTCCCATACGCTCTATTTCTTCCACAATGGTCACTGCAGTTGTATCTTCAGGTTTGGTAAATTTGATAAACGATGTTTCTTCAAGTTCAGAAGTACCATACAACGGCAGCACCAGGTCTGTTCCCTTTTTAGTAGTAGCGTCTACCGTAATCTGCACCAGGTCATCATACCCAAAAATATTGACAAGCCCTGAGATGTAAGCTTTACCATAATAGTAACTGCCCTCTTCATAAACGGTATTCATAACCAGGAATTTTTCAGACAGGGAGGGATCTTCCATATCAAGCGTTACATCGTAGTTAAAGCCACTCCAGTCATCGTGATAAATCTGCATGTTGGCATAGGCCTGGTTTCCTTCCTGGTCAAAAAGATCCATGTGGTTTACAATAATTTCACCTTCACCAAATTCAACACCCCCTGAAAAACCAAAGCCAACGTTGAACATTGGCACCATTACCCCTGCCATCAGAATATCCAGGTCTCCGTTAATAACCGGGTTTGTAAGTTCACCGGTAACTTTGAGTTCACCGTTCAGAATACCTTCAATATCGGTATACAACTCCGGATCTTCGAAAGCATTTAAGAATGAAATATCGGTGTAATCAAAAAGCAGATCCAGCTGTATGTTGTCTTCTTCTTTATCCATCCAGTAGTTTCCTTCAAAACGGAATGTTTCACTTTTATCACGTTTGAGATTTCCAAGCACGCCAATACTGTTGGTTGTTTTGTCCCACTGGCTGCCAACCATGAGATCACCCACCAGTTCACCGTTAACCACAAAGTTGGTAACGTCAGACACCGATTGAAAACGAATGTTGTCATACACGTCTGCCACGCCGCCATCAATGTTCAGAATACCTCCCAGGGTAATGTCACCGCCAAGCATACCATTCAAATCACTCAGGTCAAAATCTTCGACATAGAAATAGAGCCAGTCATTCGGGTTTTTGGAAATTTTACCGTCAAAACTCACCAGGTGATCGTCATGCGAAATGTTGAATTTTGACAATTGAATCAAATCAGGATTCCAGAGAATTTTGGAGCTCGGGTTAATTTCCCACTTGTCTTCTTTCAGGTAGAAAAAGGACGGATCAAAATCTGTCAGGACATTTTTTTGCTGATCAACCACGGTTTTGAAGGCAAAAAGTGCCGGTTCTGTTCCTTTATAACCGTCCCACCCGAGGTTGGTTAAAAAGGTGTTGTTTTTAACGTAAGAGTCAATGTACAGATTGCGCACCTGAACACTGTCATTCAGTTTTGCATACTGTGCCTGGTAATAAACACTTGCTTTAAGACTGTCAAACCGGTTTTCCAGTTTTATTTCATTCAATGACATGCCATGATACAACAGCGTTTCTACATTCACATCCAGCGCAAACCGCTTTTGCGATACGTTGTAATAGGACTGAATTCTGGAATCTTCGGCAATATACATCTGGTCGTCAAAAAACTGCAGCAGCGGGTTCACATTGGTTAAGTGAATGTCCAGGTCAAAATATTTGTTTTTGGTTTTGGCAACTTCTTTTGGCGGCACCAGGTTATCAACCACGTATGAAAGCTGCGTTTGCAATACCGGGTAAATGTCTGTGAAATCAAATTTACCGGTGAGGTCTACCGTCAGGTAAGGTGAAAATAATTTAATGGTGTCTGACTCTTTTGACCGGCGGATTGTAAGTGAAAGGGTGTCCATTTCAAAGTCAATGTTTTTTTCTTTGTAGCTCAGGTCTGAAATGCGCACATCACCACTCAGGTTATCCATCGACGTTCCACGCACCTGCACTTTGATTTTTGACTGAAACCGGTTGGCAATACTGTCATTGGTAAAATTCAGATCAGCCAGGTGGGCACTGTCAATTTTTACGGTAAAATCAAAAAACATGGAACCGTTCAAATCTACTTTTCCATCGTAATTGAGTGCGAGGTTATCATCTTCAATATCAATAACACCGGTAAAAACATTGTGGGCAAAGTTTCCCTTTTTGACTTTAATACCATGGTAATTGTACCCGTTAAGGCCTATAGTGGTAAGGTTACCGGCAAAATTAATGCTCAGGTCTTTTTCTGAAAACCCTTTTCCGTCAATGTCCAGGTAACCGCTGATATCTCCCAGCATGGGGTTACCGGAAATGGCACGCAGATTAACGTTGCTGACAATAATATCTTCACCATGTGGATTTCCATCCGGACCGTCATAATAATAAAGTCCATCCTCTTTTTTGGTGAACTGAATTCCATACTGTGATTTTAAAGAACCCAATCCTGAATTCAAATCACCGTCTACGACAAAACTCTCCAGTCCTCCGTCAAAATGCCCGGCTGTGAGTGTCACAATATGTGCTCTTTCAAAGTTTGAAGGAACTTCAATGTGTTTCATACCGTCTTTCAGGAACGGGGAAAGGTTTAGTTTTTCAATATCACCAATACTGGTTCTGAACGTGTCAATACGCTCACTGAAAATGGCCGAATTCATGTCATTCAGTTTCGGAATCTGAAAATCTCCGGCAATGAGCGTATGATCCAGCATGCGGATGCGGGTTTCTTTTAAGCGCATACCATAAACGGGCCCGGTGATTTTGAGGTTATCAATTTTAACCACATCATCCATACCCCAGAGTGACGGCACAAAATAAGCCACGTCAGCCATTGAAACGCGCGAGTTTGAAAGGTACGCGTTAAAGCGAACCTCTTCTACAAAATTTGAAAACTCAGTTCCGCCTTTTGGAGTCTGCAGCTCAAAATAATCTGCCAGCAAAAGGGAATTATTAAACGCCAGTTTCAGCTTGTTCAGTGATATAATTTCAGGACAGTACAAAACCCGTGTGCTAAGTTCAGCCAAGGTAAACCCGCTTTGTTCTTTAAACCGCAGATTTGAAATGTTTACCGAAATGGAATCACCCACCAGGCCAAATTCGTTAAATTCACCGGACAAATTCTGAAAATGAAGATTTGCAAAATCCATTCCGTGACTGACTTTTTCTGCATTCTGATCCTGGTAAATAAAATTGATGTTGTTTAATGCAATGGCATTGATGTTTACCGTAAAGGCAGATTTGGTGGTATCTTCTGGTTCATCACTGGCAAAATAATCAACAATGTGCTGAAAGTTGAACGTTGAATCACCCTGGTATTTACGGATATAGCAATACGTATCATTCAGTTCAGCCCGCTCCAGCGTTACAAATGATTTTCTCAGGCTCCAGTCAGCAATGTCTGCATGAATCAACCCGGAATAAAGCAAGGTATCATTGAATTTATCTGCAACGTAAACCCCTTCAATGTCTACCCGGTCAAAAAAAACAATATCTACCCGGTCGATAGCCACATCAGTACCCCACTCACTGCTCAGGTAAGCGGCTACCTGCTGTGCAGCCCATGTTTGAAACCAGGATGTGCGAACAGCAAAAGCAAGAAAAATCAGAAATACCAGCAGTAACTCGACCAACACGTGAATGCTTCGCCCCAATCCTTTCAGTATTTTCTTTACTTTTGCGATGGTTTTTAATTTTCACCAAAAATAATCATTTGAACGGTTCAGACATCATCATTTTGGGAATTGAATCATCGTGTGATGATACCTCTGCCGCTATTCTTAAAAACGGAGAAATTTTATCCAATATTGTAGCAGGGCAAAAAGTTCATGAAAAATTTGGCGGCGTGGTGCCTGAACTGGCTTCCAGGGCGCATCAGCAGAACATTATACCAACCGTTGATACCGCAATTCGCGAAGCCGGAATTTCGAAAAAAGACATTCACGCCGTTGCTTTTACCCGTGGGCCTGGTTTGCTGGGCTCGTTAATTGTGGGCACCAGTTTTGCCAAAAGTTTTGCGCTGGGACGTAACATACCGCTGGTTGAGGTGAATCATATGCAGGGTCATATTCTGGCGCATTTTATCAAAAATGCTGACGCAAACTATCCGCATTTTCCGTTTATCTGCATGACCGTTTCAGGCGGACACACTCAACTGGTATTGGTTAAGGATTATTTTGACATGGAAATTCTGGGGCAAACCCTTGATGACGCAGCCGGTGAAGCCTTTGATAAAGCGGCTAAAATACTGGGACTTCCCTACCCCGGCGGACCCCTGATCGACCAATATGCGCGTGAAGGAAACCCGGCTAAATTTCAATTCCCGGTCTCGAATATACCGGATTACAATTTCAGTTTCAGTGGATTAAAAACCAGCATTCTTTATTTTCTGCAAAAAGAAACCGCCAAAAATCCAAACTTTATTGCTGAAAACCTGAAGGATATTTGTGCCTCGTATCAACACACCATTCTTAAAACACTGTTCCGGAAACTGGTTAAAGCCACCCGTGAATATAAAATCAGCGATGTGGCTATTGCCGGCGGTGTATCTGCCAATTCACAATTACGCGCTGAACTTGAGCAAATTGGAAAAGAAGAAAACTGGCGCACGTTTATTCCACCGTTTCAATACACAACCGATAACGCAGGGATGATTGCCATTGCCGGCTACTATAAATTTCTGAAAAAAGAATTTGTGGGACAGGACGTTGCTGCAGATGCGCGGTTGAAGTTTTGATCACAACCGTAATCACCCAACCGGCTAATTGACGTTATTCATTCCGACAATCATTCGAATACACGTTCTGTGTATTTTCAACTGCAAACAGCTTTTTACGACAACGTATTGGTTCAGCTAAGGCGCTCCACAAAACAAACACAAAACGATAACAATCAGCATATTACTAATTACGTTATTTTTCATTTTATTATGCACACATAATACATAGCCTGAATCAGGCCGTTCGTCTAACGCTTTTTTGAAACTGTCGAAAAGACCACTTTTAAATTGCAATGGGATCTTTTTCGGCGTAACTTATACCAAACAAAACACCAAAATTATCCCCATCCGAAAATGAATTTCGCAACAGGTTAAATGTTAGACTTTTTTTGATCGCAGGTTTTTTGGTGAAGTACACATTACAAACTTAATACGCCGCGTTATGAAAAACTACTACCTCCTCCCCCTGCTTACGTTGCTGCTTACTACAAACACTGCTGGCGCTGCATATACCTCAAATCATTCCGGTTTTGAAGGTGAAATAAATACCCTGCCTAAACAGGCTGATGTTATTGATTGCATTACCCCCATCATGACAGAGCTTTCATCTTCAATCACCATTACAGATGATTCGGGCGCAATTGTTTTAACGGTTTTGGGCGTTTCAACTACCAGCACCCTGTTTGGCACAACCTACAATATTGTAGTAATGGTCAACGGAATTGAATATGTGTATATCTATGATCCCACCAGCGGAACGTTAACTACCAATTTTGAAATAACACCCGGTGAAAATGAAATTATTGTAACCGCACTGAATGATTGCGGACAAACCAGCGATACAGTTATTGTGGTTGTACCCGATGACGGTGGAAATGGAAATGGCGGTGGTGGAAACCCGAATGGTGACAATGGAAACGGAAACAACGAAGACGGAGTAGATGTGAGCAATCCAGGTCAGGGAGGCGGCGGACCGAATGGCGAGACAGACCCTTCAGGCGATGTGGATGATGAGACCGGTGGTGGAGGCAGCGGTGGCGGTGGAAATGATGACGACGATGATGACAACGGAAACGGCGGCGGAAACCCGAATGGTGACAATGGAAACGGAAACAACGAAGACGGAGTGGATGTGAGCAATCCAGGTCAGGGAGGCGGCGGACCGAATGGCGAGACCGACCCTTCAGGCGATGTGGATGATGAGACCGGTGGTGGCAGCGGTGGCGGTGGAAATGATGACGACGACGATGACAACGGAAATGGAAACGGCGGTACCGGAAATGATGATGACGATGATGACAATGGAAACGGCGGCAGTGGAAATGATGATGACGACGATGACGGAAATGGGAACGGCGGTAATGGAAATGATGATGACGACGATGACAACGGAAATGGAACCGGCGGTGCAGGAAATGACGGAACACCAACCGGGGCTGCCGGTACGCCAACTGCTGGCACCAGCGATACCACCGCTACAGATATATCAACAACTACCGATATGCCATGCCCACTCCCCGTACTAACTGTTTTGTCAATTTCAACCACCAGCAGTTTTACCACCGGTACAACGTACGGCGTTCTTTTTACCATGGACGGTATTCAGTACACCAGCTCTTATAACCCGCAAACCGGCGCATTCACTTCTACGTTCCCGGGCGCAACACCAGGCGGAACAATTGGCAACAGTTACCTGGTTATTTCTGAATCAAACTTCTGCGGCACCCTGCTGGATACCATCTTCTTTAACTCGTCCGGATCTGGCATTCAATTACAGGAACCGCTTACAGCTACTGGTACTCCCGTTTATCCGGTACCCGCTATTGAGTTTGTCTACGTGAATTACTTTCCGTCAGAAGCTGCAGCAACCATTGAGTTTGTACTGATTGATCTTTCTGGCAAAGTACGTTTAACCGAAGTGATTACACAAGAGAATCAACGCATTGAAGTATCAGGCCTGGAAAGAGGTGTCTATTCTTACTATATTCAATCAAATAACACCGTTGAAAAGAAAGGAAAAATGGTACTGCAATAAAAGTGACCAATGCTCTGAGCGGTTGATTGATTCCTGAAATTTTGGAGCGGAGAAATTACTTTTTCCAGCCAAACTTTTCTTCAGCCATTTCAGCTACATACTCGCCAATGGCAAGGGAAGCGGTGGCAGCCGGTGATGGTGCATTCAATACGTGAATACTGTCTTCAAGGTGCTCAATCCGAAAATCATCCCGCGTGTCACCGTCTGTGCCCAACAACATAGCACGCACGCCGGAGCGGCCGGGTTTGATGTCATCCATCGTCAGTGACGGAATCATGGTTTGCAGTGTTTTAAGGAATAACTTTTTAGAAAAAGCCCGGCGGTATTCATTGATTCCGAAACGGACATTTCCAAAAAACAATTTCCAGGTTCCGCGGTAGGTTAATGCATCCCAGGTATCTTTCCAACTGAAATCAGTTTTGCCATACCCTTCCCGTTTAAAGGTAAACACCGCATTTGGACCACATTCAATTTCACCATCGGTCATACGTGTAAAGTGAACCCCCAAAAACGGAAACGCCGGATTTGGAACCGGGTAAATCAGGTTTTTTACTTTGTGATGCGCTTTTTCAGTTAACTCGTAATAATCACCTCTGAAACCAACCACCCGTTCTTTGAGTTTAACACCATCCATTTTTGCCAGACGATCAGCCTGCAATCCGGCACAGAAAATCATTTTTTTGGCCTTGAATACTTTAAATTCGGTTACAATTTCATGATGACCGGATTTGTTATTGATTGCAATCACTTTTTCACCTAAAACCACTTTGGATAAGGGTTGTTTGGCCACCGCCAGTTCAGCCATTTTATTGGTGGCCCCCACAAAATCAATGATTCCGGTACAAGGCACCCAAAGGCCGGCAATACCTTCCACAAAGGGTTCTATTTCTTTTAAGCGTTTGGCATCAATTTTTTCAAGCCCCTCGGTTCCGTTTGCAATGCCGTTTTCATAAATTTTATCCATGAATTCGAGCTCGCTTTCTTTGGTTGCCACCACCACTTTACCGCAAACATCGTGTGCAATACCGTGCTCTTTGGCAAAAGCAACAAGTTCATGCCGCCCCTTAACACAGTTTTTGGCTTTCAGTGACCCGGGTTTGTAGTAGAGGCCTGAGTGAATGACTCCTGAATTGTGCCCGGTCTGATGCCCTGACAGCACTTTCTCTTTTTCAATCAAAACGATTTTAAGATTGGGATTGCGCATTTGCAATTTATAGAGCGTTGCGGCACCGACGATTCCACCACCGATTATTGCAACATCAAAAAGATCGTTGTTTTCCAATTTGATTAAATTTGAGTACAAAACTAATCAAAGTTCAACTTTGTCTAATCCAACCGGTCAAAAAATCACACCTGCCTACTTTCCAAACCTGGATGCGCTTCGCTTTCTGGCAGCCTTTAGTGTCTTTGTTTTCCATTATTTCAGAGATATCCGGTCTTTTTACCCGGGCATAGAATCAAACCGGCTTTTTGATGTGCTGCTGGTGGTGGCTGATAAGGGCGGACTGGGCGTTAATTTCTTTTTTGTCTTATCGGGTTTTCTCATTACGTATCTGATTCTTTGTGAGAAACAACGAACCGGTCACTTTTCCCTGCGCAAATTTCTGATCAGGCGTACGTTGCGTATATGGCCGGTTTATTTTGTGGTAGTTGCCATTGGTTTTCTTCTCTTTCCGGTTCTTTTTGATTCATACCACACGGTTCACAACCCAACACTGTACCTGTTTTTTCTGGCCAATTTTGATGAAATCTACCATGGTGCCAATGATTCTGTTAATTTTCTGACGGCTCCCTGGTCTGTGGCTGTTGAAGAACAATTCTACCTGTTCTGGAGCCTGGCGTTGTTTCCCCTGCTCAAAATCAAAACGTTCAGACTGGAATATCTGATTTTGGTGCTATACCTGGCCTCCTTCTATTTCAGATGGATCAACCTGGACAATGAACGGGTCATATACTACCATACCTTTTCTGTCTGCCAGGATATTTTAACCGGCGCCTTTATTGGATTGTCGTTATTTAACGGAAAGCGGTGGATCAGCGCACTCACCAACCTTCCCAAATGGAGCCTGGTGTTGATTTACCTGGCCGGATTTCTGATCTGCCTGGGTAAAAACAAAATTTTTGCCGGTGATCTGCAGGTAACAGAACGGTTTGTACTCTCTTTATTTTTTGGATTTATTATTCTGGACCAGAGCCTGGGTAAAAATTCAGTTATCAAAGCCGGTAAGTTCAAACTGCTGAATGATGCGGGCAAAATCTCGTATGGATTTTACATGTATCATCTCATTGTTATGTTTGTATTATGCCGGTTGATTGAGACCTATCTGCCAACCGGTTATTACCTGATTCCCCTCTATTTTTTGGTGTCTCTGGCAGGTACCGTGTTATGTGCTGCCCTGAGCTATAAATTTATGGAGGCTCCGCTGCTGAAATTAAAACCAAAAGACTAAATGCTTAAATTTAGGCAATGAGAATTTTCAACCTTTCTGTTTTTTGGCTAATCATCTGTATGATGAACCAGGGAATGTATGCGCAGCAGGACAGTTCAAAAAATGAACCGCAGCCTATACAAAAAAACACCCGTGGTTCTTATTTCGACGTTACCTGGGCACCGGTTGGATTAAGTCTTTTAAGCGTAAGCCTGATGACAGATTCTTCCAAATACGGTCTGCAAACCTTAATCAGGCAGCCTTTTAACGGCTATGAAACAAACCTGGATGATTACATTCAATACGCACCCATTGCCCTTATGTACACCGCTGACTTATTTCATGTACCAGCAAAAAACAATGCCTGGAATCAAACCAAATTTCTGGCTATGTCTGAACTGGGAACGTCGGCCATTGTGCAACTGCTGAAATACAGTTTAAAAGTACAGCGGCCCAATAACGGCTCGTATAACTCATATCCATCCGGGCACACTTCACAGGCATTTGTCGCCAGCCAGGTGCTGTTTAATGAATACCGTGAAACCAATAAATTTTTGGCCTGCAGCGGCTTTTTATTTTCCATATCAACCGGAACGCTGCGCATTGTAAACAACCGTCACTGGGTGCCAGACGTTTTATTGGGGGCAGGCATTGCCATGCTGGTTACCAATACCGTTTATTATTTTGAACCACTAAAAAACTGGACTCCCCGTTTGTTTAACCGGCGGAATTCAGAGACGAAAAAAAACAAAACACAGCTTGGTTTTATACCTACCTGGAATGATGACTACATTGGCGGATATTTGACTTTAAATTTTTGACTATGATAACCATTGGAGATTACGGTATCTGTAACCTTTCAATTGTTCCGGTAAGAGCCGGGGCTTCAGATACGGCAGAGATTATTACCCAATTGCTTTTCGGAGATTTTGTGGAGATACTTGAAAAAGGTGAACCCTGGATCAAAATCAGGTTTATACGTGATAATTATGAGGGATGGATGGATTTTAAACAACTGGTTTATGTAGACAAAGAAATTTATGATGCCGGAATTTCACAGCGTCAGAAAGTACTTTTTGAGCCAATTTTAGAGCTTGAAGGCCCTAAAGGAATTCAAAACATTATGCTGGGGTCAGACCTGCCTTTTTATAAAGACGGAAAACTCCGGTTAGGTTCTGAAATCTATACCGTACTCTCACCGGTTGATATGACCATTCAGCCAAATTTGTTTGAAGTAGCTGAAATTTACCTCAACACCCCCTACCTCTGGGGCGGTAAATCAATTTTTGGAATTGACTGTTCAGGACTCATTCAACTGGTTTTTAAAGTTTGCGGTTTTGACCTGCCGCGCAACGCATCTGACCAGGTTACGGCAGGAACAGAAGTTGCCTTTGCTGACCGGCGGCCGGGTGACCTTGCTTTTTTTATCAATGCCAGCGGAAAAATTCATCACGTGGGTATGTTAACCAGCCCGCACGAAATAATTCATGCCTCAGGGCGGGTGCGCAAAGACCGGTTTGATCAAAACGGCATTTACAACCTTGATCTCGAAAAACAAACCCACGCGTTTCACTCCATCAAACGCATTTTGTAAGTGCAATGACAGAAACCAATCATTTTGAAACGCTGGCGGATGAAATCATTTATGAGGGACAATTCAAGGCCCTGTTTCATCAAAACGGCATTGTAGAACTTGTATGGGATAAGGATATTCGTATAATCACGCTTCAGGTTCTTGAAAATGTCAAAGAAGCATTGTACCAGTTTGGTCAGGGCAAACGCATGCCGGTTTACGTTGCAACATTTGCTTTTATGGAGGTCAGTGAAGATGCCAAACAATTTACAGCTACACCTGAAGCGCAGCAATACACACTGGCTAACGCGGTTCAAATTGATAACCTGGCTAAAAAAATTATGTATAATTTTTTTCTGAAATTTTACGGATTAACCATACCCTCCAAGGCATTCAAAAATAAAGCAGAGGCCTTTAAATGGCTTCTTTCACACACGTAAACCCGTTGCATTTTTCAGGCAAACCAGTCTAAAAGGTATCCGCTTTTTCATGAGGTGGTATAGTACCTTCAACAGATAGATTTTCAGATTGAAAAAAAATCCCGCCACCCAAGCAGACAGGCAGCGGGATTTTAGCCCTGCAGAGTGAACAGGAATTAATTATACAAATCAATGGTATAGGCCGTTCCGTTAATGGTCACCGTCGCCTGTCCGTTTCCTGAAAAGGTGATGCTGCCGGTCAATGTCAGCGAATTTTCTTCACCGGTAGCGTCAATGGTCAATGTACCCGTTCCTTCTGTTATTTCATAGGTGGTTTTATTTACATGTAAACCTGAAAGCCCCACTGTTACTACCGTTGAAACTGACTTTTCAGTTCCCTGGGCAGTAAAGTCAGATGTGCCGTTTGCCACTAAATTTCCATTTGCCACGAGGTATGTTTCAGCCGGGTCAAGGTTTGTAAAGGTAAGTGCACCTGTTTCTGTTCCGCTGCGGGTCAGGCGCGGACCTGAATAAGAACCACTCCGACTGTAATCAAACGTTACGGCATTTACCTGTCCGCCACTGCAATCAACGGTCCATGCCAAATTCATCGTCATGTCGTATGTTCGGGTACCGGTTGACTGGTAAATGGCATACGATGTATCGTCTGTATAACTGCAATCAAACTGGTACAGTGTATAATCATCTACGGCAATTTTAGCCATTTCAGTATAGTCTTCACAAACCCCGGCATCTTTGGTAGACATGGTAGATTCAACCACATCGGCCGATTCTTCTTCGGTCAGCACAGGTTCTTCATTTTTTTTGCAAGAGGTCATCCAGATAAGTGATACCGCAGCAAGGAGCATTGTTTTCATTTTCATAGGTATTGTTTTAAGGTTAGAATTTAGTGTGTTCAGTTATAATTTTTTTTGAGGAGGCCACGCGCTCAAAATCGCGTTTGTAATTCTTAAAATTTGTTTTCATCAGCGTATCCCAAAAATTGAAATACAAACCGTAATTGCCATTTCCAAAACGATGGTGCATGTTATGGTGTGTGGGTGTATTCAGCCATTTCAAAAGAGGCCTTTCCAGGAAACCCGAGCGGAACAATTCATACCCGCTGTGACCAAGTACATTGAAAAGCAAAGACCAGGTACCGGCCAGTGCCAGGGCAATGGGGTGTACCGGCAGAATAAGAATAATAAGTGGAAAAAAGGCTATTTCAAAAACCGACTCAACCGGGTGAAATGACAACGATGTAAATGGTGTTGGATTAAATGATTTGTGATGGTGTGCATGAAACTTCATCAGCCAGCGCGACTGATGCATGGCAAAATGCATCCAGTAAAAATAAGCGTCATGCAACAGAATCAGCAGAAAAAAGGAACACACAAACCAAAGACTGGAGTAAGCCTCAAAATCTGTATACATGGCCGTAAACCCATTTATACGCATATACCGGATAAGCAGGGCAAAACCAGAAAAAATCAGGATAGTAATGACCGAACTGGTTATTTCACGTTTAAACTGCCTGCGTTTTGGAAAGGCCGTTTGAATTTTGCGTGAGATAAACTGAGACCTGAATAACTTATAAAAAAGCCAGAAAACAATGCCCGCTATCAGGAAATAACGAATGGCCATAAAAACAGAACTCAATGTCAAAAAAGCAATTGGGGTAAGGTTAAGCACGAAACTCTGACTGTCCATACAATTAAATTCTGAGACAAGTTTAGAGCGGAATCAGGCTGAAAAAAAATCTGATCTGCAAGCGGTATCAATTGATCTGCAAAATGCAGCAAGTGTACTTTAAAAACAGTTCGTAGATAAAAATACGCAGTTGATGTATTATTCGCTGTCCGGACTGGTTTACCAAAAAACAATCCCTTACTTTTGAAACGTGAACCAGAAAATTATACGTGCACTTCATTCCCTTGCCTGGGCGCTGGCATTTATAGCCGGATTTTCGGTTTATGCGCAATTCATTGATCCTGACACCGCCTTTGCACGCACTATTGTTAACGTGGGGTTGCTGGCCCTGCTTTTTTACACAAACATTCACCTGATAGCCCGCTATTATGAGCACGGCAGAAAAGAATACTATTACCTGCTAAGCACGTTGCTTGTGCTGTTTATCATGGCTATTCGCATAACACTGAATTACGTTTTTGCAACCTACACCGATTCAGCCACCATTCCTGAAAAACCCATCGTCTATATTGCTGTCACCTGCATTACATCAATCATTATCTACATTCTGAGCAGCCTGCTGGCGGTTATGCAAAACCGAAACAAAGCTGAAAAAAGGCATCTTGAACAGCTGAATCAATTGCAGCAATCACAGCTTAAATTTTTAAAGGCACAAATTAATCCGCACTTTTTGTTTAATACACTCAACAATATTTATGCGCTTGTTTTAGCAAAATCTGACCGGGCTCCTGAAATGCTGGTCAAACTTTCAGAACTGTTGCGGTATGCCATTTACCAGGAACCGGATTCAAACGTAAATCTGAAAAAGGAACTGGAACAGGTTTCAAAATACATTGAATTATTTCGCATGCGCAGCAAACAACCGCTGCCTATACTGTGGGTGCAGGCACTGGATGATGAAGAGTACCAGATTCCGCCCATGATGCTGATCAGCCTTGTTGAAAATGCCTTTAAACACGGTGATATTGCAGAAAACGCGAATGCCACGTGCCACTTTAACCTTGAAACACGAAAAGGCGTGCTGCATTTTTCAGCCGAAAATTCATTCAACCCAAACAAAGTAAAAGACACCACCCGTGGAATAGGCTTGAAAAACCTGGAAGAAACCCTGTCTATTCTATACCCCGGAAATTTTGAGTTTAAACATGTTGCAAAAAACGGTATTTTTAGAATTGACCTTAAAATAATGCATGGCCATTAAAACAATTATTGTTGATGATGAGTATTTGGGTATTCAGGTGCTGGAAAATTTTGTTTCAAAAATTCCGACCCTGAACCTGTGCGGAACATTTGAAAATCCGCTGGAAGCCATTGACTATATTCAGCGAAACCCGGTTGACCTGATTTTTCTGGATATTCAAATGCCGCAAATCAGCGGCACCAGCTTTTTAAAATCATTGTCAAAACCACCGCTTGTTGTTTTTACCACCGCCTATTCTGAGTACGCTGTTGAAGCATTTGACCTCAACGTTGTGGATTACCTGTTAAAGCCCATTCCGTTCGAACGCTTTTTGAAAACCATCAATAAAATCAATGACATTTTTCAGCGCGGAAACAATTCACCTGATCTCAAAAAAACGGAAACAGGTACACTGACGGTTAAATCAGACGGGGCCCTGTACAAAATACCATTCGCTGAAATACGCTACATTGAAAGTGACCGGGAATATGTTAAACTGTTTACTCAAAACAAACGGTATTATTACCTTGAAACCATGAAAAACCTGGAAGAGTCTTTACCCCCTGACCAGTTTATACGGGTTCACAAATCATACATTGTTTCAAAGGCCTGTGTCCGGTCTATTGACGGCAACCAGCTTGACCTGGGAGGTGTTCAGATACCGGTAAGCCGGGAAAAAAGAACGGATATTATAACGGCATTATTCGGAAAACCAACCGGTAAAAAACCGCAGAATTAAAAATCTGACACTTTACTCAAAAGAAACTACCGTTGACAGGATAATTATTTTCAGCGAACGATGTATTACTACCTTTACATCAAGGGTTATACATTAAGATTTAGTTCTTACATGTTATATGAGTCCCGGTTCTGAGTGTTATTTCTTTTCATAGGGTTTAAATTGGTTAACAGTACACGGCGTACTTTACAATGCTCAGGACCGGGGTTACTCGTATTTCTCTCTCTTCAGGAATCAGGGTTTTAATAAAACCCGCCCTTTTTCTTATTAAAGGCAATTCCGACGAAATTTTGTAAAGTCCATCTTTCACCTGCATAACTACTCTTCCACATCAGCAAGGGATTAAGGCAGACTCTTGAGTGTAAAATGGATCAACTTTAAAGGTTCATATACCCTGAAAAGCTTGTTCAGGATGTAATTTTGAAAATTGTTTTGAAACAGGCTTGTAGGTTGATTTTGAAACCGCCCTTCCGGTTTCAAGATGGTACTTTAAGCCCACCAGTACTTTAAAAAGCATTTTTCTGAACATTCCTTTAACCAATACTGCCATGAAGGAAGGTTTGGTCGTGTATTCCACTTCCAATTGAACCCGGGTTTTCCCGACACCAATCGGAGAGATTAAAAACTTCAACCGCATTTCATGCACCATGGGCATATTTCCACCAATCACATCAATCGTTACCGATTTATACATGTCGGCGTTAACAATACGCTCCCTGATGAATGTTTTTTTATCCAGGCTACATTCACGTTCACATCCAACTTCACCCTGTTTATTGTTCAATTCATGCGAGCCTTCAATGTTCGGATTGTATAAATGAATTTCTCCGAAACGATTGAATAGTAAATCCCAAATAGTTTCTGTGGACGAATGGATTGTGACAACATTTGTTTTAAAAGATCTTGAATTTTTCATTCCTGTATATTTTTTAATACTAATACAGAACAAAATTCGGTTAATTCAAGTCCGGTCTTTAGTGAAAATTGTTCAACAATCCGGCTTTTTGGTTCAATCTGTAGTTTGAAGGTGTAACACCGAATTTTTGCATAAATAACCTGGAAAAATTATCGGCATTAGAAAACCCACATGTAAAGGCAATATCCGATATTCGCTCATTTGACAACCGTAGCAATTCACATGCCTTATCCAGTTTTTTAGTTCGAACGTAGGTAGCCGGTGTTTCGTTAAAAATTCGCACAAACTCTCTTTTGAAGGAGGATAAGCTACAACCTGTCAGTGTGGCCAGATCACCCAGATTCAAATCATGAAAAAGGTGGGCATCAATAATCTGCTTAAAGCTGCGTTCTGTTGGCGAAAAAAGTTCCCTGAAAAGCAACTGAATTTCATTTGACTCCTCCGTGCGCAGCAGGAGTAAAACGAGCTCTTTAAATTTCAGGACTAATAAATCCTCACTTATCAGATCCGGATTTTCAAAATAGAATACCATACTTTCAATATACATCCTGAGCAGATAGTCTGTATTTATACTAACTGCATTTGATTTTCTCTGAGCAGGTTTTTGAATAAAAAAATCAGGCAGGTCGTTTCGATATATCTTTTGCAGTACCTCCGGATAAAAATGTATCGCTACGGCCTGAAATGTTTGTTCATGATCAACAGGCAGGGCCCTCAGGATATAATTTCCACACTTCATAAGCAGGGAACCGGAAGGACTCAAATTATTCATTTCAGTTTCTGAAACAGTATCACCCTGACCTTTCATCACATAAAAAAAACAAGCTTCGTCAGTCATCTGGTTTGACTGGCGGAAAGGAGGCCTAACAACCATTTTTTCAAATACCATTCTTCCAAAAAGAGTATATTTTTTGTGCTCAACGATCATGACCTGATTATAACTGGCTTACCCTGATTTTTTGAACAATCCGTTTTCCATTTCCGGCAACTACTTCAACGAAATAAACGCCCTCTGGAAAATTAATCAACGATACAGAACTAATGGCTTCAAGTTTCATTAACAAAACCAATTTGCCGGAAATATCGTAAACACGAAGCGATGCCCCTGCGTTTTCATTTTCAAGAAATACAGTTACCACATTAAGCGAAAAATTAATCTTGGCCCAGGGCTGAACTTCAGTTACAGTCTCTTTTCCTGCCTCATATACAAACGTCAGCGTATCATTAATTTCCGGATGAACTTTGTCAAATATCCGATAACGAATCTGCCCGCTTCCGGCAACATCATTTGTTCCAAGATTCGTTGCAATGTAAGCCTGACCTCCGGGCGACACTTCACCAAAAATGCCATCGTCAGGGACCCCTGGGTAACAAATTATATTTGTACAGCCGGAAACAGACCATTCCTGAGGCAACGTATTTTCAATCAACTCAAAACTTAATGAAATTGTTTCTGCACCTTCATTGGTTATAAAGATATATTCTGTGTCGTAATACGTCAGAGAAACGCTGTTTTCTGACTGCATAGCCGGACTGAAAGAAATACTCTGTGACAGAGCAAAATCAGATATAGAACAAATCAGAAGTAAAAATCTCATACCTGCGGTTTATGTAAAATCCTTTCGAACCAGCGAATGAAAGGGATCAAGCGCATTAAGGCATAGACTACAACGAAGAAATAATCCTTTTTTTCAACTCCTCATTGGTTGAATAAGGTATATCGGATAATTTTTTATCATTCAGTTTTGAATATAAAATTTTATCCAACAAAATGCTCTGCTTTTCATAAGCCTGACATGCACCACATACTTTTAAATGCAATCGCAGCATAATGCGTTCTCTCAGGCTTAATTTACGAAATGACCGTTTAGTAACAAGCTCACCTGCAACCTGACATGAAATCATCATTTTTCGCATCAATCGCTTCATATCCTTACTTTTTAAACCAATATTCTTCCAGGCATTTTCTTAATTGAATTTTTGCCCTGTGAATCTTTTGCCAAAGGTTAGACTCTGTAATATTCAATTCCTGACAAATATCAGCGGTCTTTTTTTCCTCAAGAAATCTCAAATGCAGAGTAGCCGCATAATGCTCTGGTAAATGTTTCATACATTGACCTAACACCTCTGAAAATTCAGGATTATCAAGCAGGTGTCCTTCGTCAGTGTTCCAACCAGAAGGGCGCTGGTTAGCCTTCCAGCTTCCGTTTTCATCAAAGAAGACATCCATAAATTCTGAACCGCTAACAACAGGTTTTTTGAATGAATTTCTATAGTGATCGGTAATTTTATTTTTCAAAATGGCAATAAGCCAGGTTTTTGGATTACTCTTTCCTTCAAATTTTTCAAATGAATTAAACGCGGCAACGAATGTATCCTGCACAAGATCTTCTGCTAATTCTTTGGAAGACAATCGTTGCATAGCCCAGTTATACATCATATCTGAGTACTCTTCAACCCAGGTTCTGAAGAGAATTGACTTTTCTGATGCTACTTTTTGATCTTCCACGATTCAAAGTTAATCATTTGGCCAGAATATGGTAAAATTCAGGAACAACAATTCCCTTCTTCCTGCACTGGCGGGCATTTGACTGAGCCATAACTGCAAAACACGCAACAGTCACCATCACTAGGTTTAAGTATTCTTTTGCAGTTGGAGCACTCATAAAAAAACTGGCAGGATTCAACGGGCATTGTTTCTTCTTTCTTGTGTCCACAGTTTGGGCAGGTGATTGTTGATTGTAATATAGTTTTACTCATTTATATTAAATTTATAAGGTGTTCGTGGACTATAAAAGGTTTCATTTCAATTTTCCTTTATACCGGTTACAGAATATCCTGTTGAGTTAATTGCTTCTTCAATTTCATCAATGGTCGTTTTGGAATTGTCAAATTCTACAACTGCATTTCCATTTTCGTATGAAACGCCCGAACTTATTATCCCTGTCAATTTATTTACCTCGTGGTTAACGTGTTCTTCACAACTTGCACAAGTCATTCCGCTAATTGTAAACTCCACCTCCTGCACATTGGATTTGTCTGCTACTATGATTCGCTTATCCGCCTTTGGGTAGAAAATGCCTGAATAATATGGAAAAGCAAGCATAACGACTGCAAATGCAGTTACAATTCCTAAAAACTTTTTTGACTGAATGAATTTTGGTTTTTCTTCTGTATCACAGCTGCAGTCAATTTGATTTTTAGGCTTTAACTTTTGGTACCAGGCAAATCCAAGGACCAAAATTGTCAATCCGATAAAATACGGTCTGAATGGTTCAAGCCAGGAAAAAGTGGAGGCAAGCCCACTTGTTCCTGCTATCATTGCCAAAACAGGGGTGATACAACATAATGAAGCCGCAATAGCTGTCAAAAGTCCTGCTCCGATTAGTTTATTGCCGGTTTTCATACTATTTCCATGATTTTGTTTTTGTCAAGTATTTTAAAAAACGGTTTCAACAATTTTTCATATTCTTTTGTAATGGAATAAAATATAGTCTGCGCCTCTCTGTCTGTTAGAATCAGTTTACGATCTTTGAGTTTTCGCAAATGTTGAGAAACTGCCGAAATTGTCATACCGAGAATGTCGCTGATGTCGCAAACACAAAGCCGTTTTTCTTCATAAAGCAGAAAGAGAATTTTCAGTCTTACATTGTTTCCCGCCAATTCAAGACTGTTTGATAAATAGCCGAACGCGTCATTGAGTTCTGAAACCCGGTCTTTGCAGCGGTTGATTTGTTTAATGTCAGCCTGTTGTCGTATACATGAATTGTTATCCATAGGACAAATATAGTCAATTTGCTTATTTAAGCAAATGCTTAAATAAGCAAATAAGTTGATAAATGAGATTCGACAAAATTTTCGGTGCCCCAAACTGAATCTTAATCTATCAAAGCTTCCTGTCAGATTCCAGAATCGGCAGATCATTAATACTGGCGAACCTCTTTTTCATCAAACCGTTCTCATCAAATTCCCAGTTCTCATTCCCATAAGCCCTCCACCATTGTCCGGAAGCATCGCGGTATTCATATTCAAATCGCACTGCAATCCTGTCATTGGTATGGGCCCAATATTCTTTCCGGAGTTTATAATCAATTTCTTTTTTCCATTTTTCAGTCAGAAACCGGACTATTTCATCACGCCCGTTTATAAATTTATCACGATTTCGCCATTCGCTATCTGGGGTGTAAGCCTTGGAAACACGTTCTGGGTCTTTACTATTCCAGGCATCTTCAGCCATTTGAATTTTTTGCTTTGCGGTTTCTTCCGTGAACGGAGGAACGGGTATACGCTTTTCAAGAGTACTCATATCTCAAAATAAATTATCGGTTTTTCTTTCCAGCAACCATTGAATTGCCTCTCTCTCCTGATCAATTTTAAACGCTTTAATAGCATAATCAGGTTTGGAATGTACAATGTGTTTTAGTATAATCAATTTATGATGGGTCTGGCTTGTCAGTAATGCTTCCGCAATAATCATTTTTGTCCGGTCTTTATCTGAAAAATAATTCTCAGCATCCCTGTCTATTGTTGCATTTTCTCCAAGTATCGTCAGAAAAAGTGCCTCGCGACCTTGCAATAATTGTTCGAATGCCTGATCATTTTCAATCATAAATTCAACTGTAATATGGACGTTTGAATGTCCATGTACTTTGATGATGCCATTCTCCAGCATACTAATCAGTGCAATTTTTGTGGAGATTGATTTTATAGTCATGAAGCATTATAAATTGTTTGAAATTTTATTCTTTGCAGGCATTTCTTTTCTTCCACCTAATATTTATACCCTGGCCCATCATCCTGTTCCAGTTCAACACCCAATCCCAAAACAATGCGATTTACAAAATTAAAATAGGCGATCACCAGGGTAGCGTCAAGTACTGCCCGATCATCTATTTCAAGTTCTTTTAACGATTCAATTAAAGATTCCGTCGATTTCTCAGGATACTTTGTCAATTGTGCTGCTAATTCACAGAGTAATAAATCCGGTGATATTAAATCTGCCTTTGTAAAATCATTAATGAATTTCTTCAGTTTTATATCATCCCTCCAATAGTGATTGAGTGCCTCTGCGTGATGCTGCCTGCAATAGCTGCATTTATTCGTAACACTGACAACCACAGCAATCATTTCCCGTTGTGCCCTGGACAACGGAGACCTTGCATACATAATGGACATGTACAAATCCATGTGCTTGATAATTGACTCCGGATTTAAGCTTTGAATTTTATGTACTTCGGCAAGCTTTCCTCTGCTTTCAACCAAAACATCATACGTTTTCTTCAGCAAGCCTGTTGCCTGCTCATGCTGAATAACTTTGATATGTGCCATACTTTTTTACCAGATCAGAAATTATAACCAACCCATTTAATAGGAGTCGAATGTATTCTTTTTAATCCACTTTTTTCAAAAGCGAATGCAACGCCGGGACGTTGCATTCATCAAAAACAGATTTATTAAACAATATTATTCAATAACATATTTTGCTTTGACAGTTACTTCAACCGACTTTGCAATATTTGTAGAAGGCTTTCCCTTTTCAAAAGCCACATGATAGTCTGCCAGCACTATTACTGTTTTGGCATCTACTGTAATTGAATTTCCCTGAACGGTAATCGTACCGGCTTCTGTTACTTTTTTTGTGACATCTTTGATTGTCATCTCGCCTTCAAGTTTTGCGTGATAGGTACCATCTTTGTCAAAATTAATTTCTGACAAATTAGTTATTGTACCCTTGAATTTTGATTTCGGATAAACTTTTGTATCCATAAAATCAGGAGAGTTGTAATGTTTTTGCATCAGCGCTTTCTCAAACTCAAAACTTTGCATCGGTACTGAAAAAGAGACGTCTCCGCTAGCAGGATCAATTGTACCAATTACGGCATAATTATTCGCACTGATATCTTCAATATCTGTATGTGAAAAGAAACTGATGTGTGCAGATTTGGTCACATATTTTCCGGAAGGGGGAGCGCTTAGCGACGTTAAAACTATTGCTGCGAGAATCGCAAAATAAATACCGGCATTTTTCATTCGTTTTTTCATAACTCTTTTTATTTTAGTATATCACATTTTTCAATTATTGCATCTTCATATAAATCAAGATCTTCATCATACTCTGCTCCTGACCGGATAACCCCTTTGATTGTTACATCCTGGCCTGTTTTCAGGCTTGCCGCATTTTCGTTCGTGGAAGTCATAAATGTACACCTCACTCCCACTTCAGATTCCGGTTCTTTTAAATAGACAACATACTGGTTATTCATATCTTTCTCTACTGAAAAAACATTACCCGTAACAGCAATTATCTTTGAATCTCCTTCTTCCTGAAGATATTTCTGATTAGCAGCAGCAGGGTCTGATAAGTATTCCGAAACCAGGTCTTCGGACGTGATTTCAATATCTACCGGGAGCGATTGAATATCGCGGTGCGGCATGTACCAATAATATAAAAATATACTAACGGCTGCTATTGCACCAAGTATAAAAACGAGCAGCGTCCATTTTAAAATCTTCCTTTTCATAGTTCCTTAAAAGTTTCGATTCTGACGTCAGCATTTTTAAATCCTGACAAAAATATTTTTCTAAAACGGGAGTGGTTTTCTATATGTGACTTTTTATCGAAAAAAAGAATAATCGAAGGCAGCAAATAAATATCACAATAGTATGCCAATAACAAAGCAAATGAAACAATCATTCCCAAATAACTAATACTGAAAAATTCAGAAAATGAAAAAATGAAAAAGCCAAAAGCAAGAATCAACGAAGAATGAAGTATGGGGCGTTTGTATTCGCTGATTGTCTGGTGCAGCGCTTCCAAAGTGGACCTGAATTTCTTTTTATTTATACCATATCCGACAAGGAAATGAATAGTATCGTCAACAGCCAGGCCAAGAACGATTGTAAAAACAGTAGCTGTGCCCACTTTCAACGGAACATCAAAGAGCCACATAACAATGGTCATTGCCAACAATGGAATAATATTGGGAATCAAAGACAACAGTGCCATTTTAATACTTCTGGTGATTAACCACAAACAAAGTGTTATAAGAATGAATGAAATAATCAATCCCTGCATTAACTGGCTTGTCAAACCGCGATTCATTTCGTCTATCAGGTTGGCTACCCCTGTCATGCGAAGTTCTGTTTCAGGATACTGCCCTGCCACAAATTTTTTCACCTCTTCTATACGCTGAAAATGGTAGCTGCTTCCCAGATCTTTGGTACGGAACGAAATCCGATAAACATTTTGACTCTCAGAGAACAACTTTGTTGATTTATTCAGCAGATCATACTTTTCAACCGTCTTATGCAGGCTTTGGAATTCATCTGTATCTTCCGGTATCCGATACGCCTTATAGTTTCCTCCATGAAGGCATTGATTCGTGAATTTATAGATTGAAGCCGGAGAAACCGAAATTTTCGTCTCATAAATTTCCGCCAATTTATCTTCTAACGCTTCTAATTTATTTAATGAGGAGAATGGATCAGGATCACCTTTAATCAAAATTTCAACCGGACGGATTCCCGAAAATTTTTTTTCAAAAAAATTCAATGATGTTTTTAACGAATTGTCTTCTGAAAGATCATCCAGAAAATTATTTCCGCTCTGAACCTGGAAAACAGAAATAACACCCAGTATTAAAAAAACAATTACAACCAGCATTTTTAATGCGCCATTCCTGGAATTCGATCGATCAGCTATCCTTGTATTTATCTCCCGGTCTCTAACCACATTTTTTTTGAAGACCGGAATAAGTATCAGAAGCGAGATGATACCTGTTATTAAAATACCAAATGCTGTAAAAAGACCAAATAACCGGATTGGAAGGATTGGTACAAATGCTAAAGAAGCAAACCCGGCAATTGTGGTTAACAGACTTAATCCGGCGGGTAGCAATCCTTCCTTCAAAGTATAGTAAATACGGTCATCGATTGTACGTTGAAACCCACGACTCTGTCTGAATTTTGCAGCAAGATGAACAAACAATGAAGTACCGGTAATTACAACAATGGCAGGTATAAGGGTAATCATTAATTCAACCTTATAACCACTCATGGCAATCAGCGCAAATGTAAACAGATTCGATAAAACGATTGTGACCAATGCCCCGACCACCAGAAAAAAGGATCGGATAAAATAACTTAGAGCCATGATAAATGTGAATACAGAAATCAACCCAAACCACTTCATTTCTGACTTCATTTGACTCACAAAATAATCCTGTGTGACTAACCTGCCTGCTAAATGAAAGACGTGAAAATTTTTCTCTTCAACCGTTGAATGAATGAATTTTAAAAAGGCTTCCGATTCAGTTCGCGTCAGGTCCGGCTTATACTCAACAACAATCTGAACCGCGCTTCCGTCCTCTGAAATCAATCCTTTAAAGGGAGAATTGCGACTCAACATAGAACCTATATCTTCAGATACAGTAATGTCAGAATCTGTCCGGATTAATTTTCTACTGATAAACCCAATGATCGGAACTTTAATCTTATACGAAACCCGGTCGATAGATTGAACATCAGCTACCCATGGATGGTTATTCAGTTCCTCAGACAAAATGGCTATCTGGGACAGAAATTCCTTGTCAACTACCTTTCCGTTGTCAATTCCTATAAGTATTGAATTATTTTCATTCCCAAATTCAGATTTGAATTGCTGATAGGCAATAACTTCAGGATCATTTCCAGAAAAAAAAGACTCAATATTATATTCAAATGAAAGCCCTGAAAGGATGTAAACCGAAGGAATACTGACGGTGAACAGGAGCGGTGCCACCCACCAGGCCTTAATCTTTGAGATCAGCACGATCCATCTGTTACGCTTGTTTTGGTTCATCACATTCCTGAATTTTTACTCTTGTCTTCCATTGATTGATTGAGTTTCAATTTAATTTCTTCTTTTTGAGCATCCGTCAGCCGATATGCTATGTCATGTTCATGGTCGGTTTTTGGCCGAATTGCTTTTTCTAAAAGGACACTGTAATGTTTATAATTTTTACAATCGCTACATAAAGACAAATGAACTCTCAATGCCAAAAACTCTTTTAAGGTCAATGGCTGAATAAATCCCTTTTCAACAAGCTCAGTCGCTTTTTTACAATTCATAACTCCGGTCAAATAAGAGTGTGAGAGACACATCCGCACCTGAAAATTAGAATCAGGAACATTCGATTCCTGACGAATTTTTGAAAATATTTTTCGATTCGTTCAATTTTGAGTTGCCGCATCACTCGTAAACAGCAGGAGAGGATATAACATTCATAGTAATGGCGAAAAACCAAAAGATCAGGTACAATTCCTACCGATTATGTCAGGAATTTGTCTTTTTACGTCCAACATCAAAACTGTATCCAACCTAAAAAAATGAGGCACTTAATTTTTATGCTTATTTCTATAACATTTCTTTCGCTCATTGGCGCAAAAAAGACAGATCAACAAACGACATCCGTTTCACCGGCAGAGATTGGAGATACTGTATTGAACTTCACAGCAAAAGATCAGTATGATTCACTGTTTAATTTAGATTTAGTTTTAAAGAATACACCTATCGTATTGGTCTTTTATCGGGGACAGTGGTGCCCTTATTGCAATAAACATCTCAGTGAACTGCAAGACAGTTTAGAATTAGTTATTCAGCGTGGAGCGACGGTTATAGCTATATCACCTGAAAAACCCGAACAACTGATGGCAATGGAAAAGAAGTCCGGCACAACCTTCACGCTGCTCTATGATGAGAACTATAAAATTGCAAAAATGTTCGGGGTTTCATTTATTCCGGATGAAACTACAGTTAAAAAGTACAACACTTTTCTGAATGCAGATTTAAATTCGGCACACGAAAATTCCGGAACAATAGAATTGCCTGTTCCCGCAACATATATCATTAATCAGGATCATACAATTCGCTGGAGGCATTATGACCCTGATTATAAAAAGCGGGCATCGGTTAAGGATATTCTGGACAATTTACCCATCAAACCTTAGTCAATCCATTTCTTTAATTTATGACCAGAATTAAAATTATAGACGAATCAAAAGCACAGGGAAGATTGAAAGAAATTTACACTGTGCAACAAAAGTACGGCATAAAAATGGCCTCTATTTATAAAGCTCAGAGTCTGAAACCTTCAATATTACTGGCTCATATTGAATTACATGCAGAATTGATTAATTCTCACTCTGAGATTACCCGTGCAGAAAAAGAATTAATTATTGTTATCGTCTCCTTGTGCAACGGATGCGCCTATAGTCAATTCCGACACGCGGATTTTTTGAATCTTGAATGGAAAGACGAGGCAAAAATTATTCGTGTTTTCAATGATTATACACAAGCCGGTTTGACACCCAGAGAGATTATACTTTGCGATTTTGCAAAGCACCTTACAATGATGCCAGAAGATTTTGAAAACCCACGTTATATTGAAAATCTTAAAAAAACAGGATTCAGCGATGATGGAATACTTGATATTGTTCTGATTTCATCTTACGCTAATTACATTAACCGGATCGCTTTAGCGCTTGATCTTGACCCGGAACTTATTACAACAAATGATTCAGAGTCTGACACATGTGCCTGAAAAGACCAAACACTCCATTTAATTTATGACAGTTGAGGAACTTTGCATTAATAAGCTAAAAACTTTAGAAAACATTCTTCTTGAAATTACAGAAGCTGACTATTTTATTGAACACAAAAAATTAAATTCAGGATCGCTGGCCGATACGATCGATTTTACGACCAGCCTTTATTTATGCTTGATTGAGGGGGCGTCAGCCGGTACAGTGTGCTATGAAGTTAAAAGAAAAGAGGAAAGTGTTTCTGAATCAAAATTAAAGCATGCAATTTATACACTTCAAAAAATCCAGGCAAACATTCCCCGGAAAATCAAAAATTTTGCTCTGAACGTGAAACGGATTAATTCAAATACAGGCGAAACGATCGCAATGGTATCCACTACGTATTGCCGTGAACTTCTGTTTTGCTATGAATCAAGTTTTGCGGAATGCTCAAAAATAGAATCACTTATACCAGAATTAAAAAATCAAATCAGAAATGGAAACCTGGCAAATTAACCTGTCGCTTATTCCCAGCATTGCTGTGATACTAACAAGTGCCAACCGAATGGCGTTAGGACTTACAGATGAGATTAATGTGCGGCTATCTGTCAATGTGGAAGCCTATAGTGAAATTCTGCCGCTTAAAATTAAACAACTGAAAAGATTAAGTATTTCCATATTTCTGATGTACCTGAGCCTGGTTGTTCTAATTCTAAACGCAATAATAAGTTCATTTTATCCAACTAATCCATCCTGGGATAAGCCTGTCATGCTGCTAGCCATTTTATTATTTTTTGTAGCGGTAATCTTCAAGGTTCTGTTTTCATTCAATGCCTATTTCATAAGACAAAAACAGTTCAAAAAATTTCTTGACTTATAATCAATATTACATCTAACGAAGAGGATGTAAGAAATTGATACACCCAGCGTCTAAACAACAAAGCTATACCGCAAAAATTTACTTTTATTAAAAATACTATGTGTACCCTGAGCACAGTACCTGCCAACAACAAACTAATTTTCACCTTTAACCGGGATGAAAGCCCTTTCCGCGACAGCACTCCGCCGCAAATATTTATACAGGAATCGTTTTACTATCTTGCACCGGTTGACCTAATAGCCTATGGAACCTGGCTTGGCATTTCAAATACAGGAATTTTGATTTTTCTCATGAATGGCGCCTTTGTAAAACATAAACGTCAGCCAAAGTACCGGCATAGCCGAGGAGTTATAATACCCGAATTTTTCAATAATGGAGGGGAAATTGAATTTATTGACACGTTTGACTTAAATGATATCGAACCATTTACTTTGATCATTTACAAAGACAAAAAACTTTATCATTTTGTATGGGACGGTCAAAAAAAGTTCTGGAACGAACTGTCACCTTCAGTTCCCCATTTATTTTCTTCTGCTACCCTCTACTCCCCACAAGCCAAAGAGGAAAGAAGAAAGTGGTTTATGAATGAATTAATTGATCTGCAAGACAACCATGCTTCAAAAATATTAAACCTGCATCAAAGGTCACATTCAGAAAAAGGGTTTCGTTACCCGGGAACAAGTGTTGTAGAAACGGTAAGTACAAGCCAGATTATTGTAGCCGGATCCGGAGCAGCATTTGATTACTATGACTTCATTCTAGGGCGGACTATACATAATGAACTGACATGGAAAAAGATTATGCATTAGTTATTGCCTGGCCAGAAACCTATTGTAAGCAAACCGGATCGTGGTATGATCCGGTATTGAATTTGCTTTCTATTGCTGATAATGGGTATTACAAAGTTGGTCATGCCGCCGTTGTACTCATTAATGGTTCAACCGGCGAAACTCATTATTTCGATTTTGGAAGATATCACGCACCAAAAGGATATGGCAGGGTGCGAAGCAAAATATCCGATCACGACCTCGAATTGAAAACTCAGATTAAATTCAGAAATGACCAGATACTGAATATTCATGAATTAATTCGTGAACTTAATTCTAATGAATCATGCCATGGAAATGGCCCGCTGGTTTCTTCACTTGTAAAAATAAATTTTCATTCCAGCTTCAACAAAGCGAATGAGTTGCAGGAAAGAATATTTATAAAATATGGTCCATTTATTCCGAACGGAACCAATTGCTCCAGGTTTATAAATTCTGTCGTCCGATCAGGAGTCCTAAGTACAAAAATAAAGTTTTCGCTTTTTTCTCCTGTTATGCTGACTCCAACTCCTGTCTGGAATGTTCAGGTTTCCGGTAAAATTATCAGTCAACCCATAGTTCAATCATGAGCATTCACAATGCAACAACAAAAAGATCTATCCTAAAACGAATTGCTGAAAAAGCATTTCCAAAATTACCTTCTGTACTTCCTGCTCCTGAAAGACCAGCAGGAACTCCGGTCAGTTCGCAATGGCTTTCCGGTGAGGGTGCCGGTTCATGGTTTGAGATAGTTGTAAAAGATCAGGCTAAATCTCTTTCACAAATTAACCGGTATAATCCTTCTGGAAAAATGGAATGTTCTTCAATGTTCCGCTCAGACAAAATTTTCATAGAAACTATTTCTTTTGAAATCGTCTACCCAAGCCATTGCAATGAAGTAACGGTTATTCAAAACGGCCGGAAAATTCATTTCAAACGATGTCAAAACTGCGGCAACAGATTGTGAAGAAAAAGATCTTTGACCGAACCCCCTCAGAATTACACATATATCTAAAAGTAAAGGGACAGCTCATGATAGACTGCCCCTTTGATAAACTGCGCAGTTGTTTTAACCAAACCAACTAAATAAATCGTGACCATTGTGAATCTGCGAGTTTACGTTTCTCAGCCGGGTCTTTAACCCATTGTCGCTTTGCATCGATAAGTCCAAAAAGCATCCGGGAAAAAAAATACAACTTATTACCCTCGAGAATATAACTAACCGGATTGGGATTCAAAAATTTTCCATCTGACACACCAATTGCGCAAAACCCTCCATATTGCGGTAAATAGCGTACAGGATTCGCCTCAAACTTATTTTTATTTGACTCATCTTTGAAGTAAAAAAGAGTCTCTTCGAACTTTGTTGCATGCGCGTCACATCCTTTAACAACCTGGTTCGCATGAAACTCAACGAGGTCATATCCATTAGCGAAAACAGGTTTTATAGTATTTATATTCATCCGGATTCGACAGATTAATTATAACACCAGAAGTTGGAGATATAGAACTGAATTTTTGAAGAGCCCTCTGTTTATCTTTTTTTGTGATATCTGATGGTCGAAGGGGCTACACCGAAATCCTCAGAGACCATTTCAACCAGATCCATTTCATTTAATGCTACTTTTATTAGCGCCTGGTGATGAATGCTGTGTTCAAAACAATAATAAAGTTCGCGGGAATAGCTGCTTCTCAGTCTCACTTTAGAATCGTCCTGTAAGCCGGTTTTCGCTTCGAGTATTAGTTCGCTATCTTCAATATTTGAATCAACGTATCGGATTAAATCGGCAATATACGCCCGCGCATATCCGGGATCTGTCTCTAAAATACCATTGCGTTCACGATTATCATAACAAATTAAACCACCCGCATTTTGGATCAACAGACACCCATAAAATTCAAGAATATGTCGCACATGACTTCCTATACTGTAATCAGAAAGCAACTTAATTTTCTCTCTATACGCGTCTTCATTCAGGCCGTTAAGGAGTCTTTCAATCGTTCTCAAATCTTCAGTTGCATAAGAGTACTCAAATTTTTCTTCTTGAATTTTCATAGGAGGCATTTCGAATTGAGACGGCATTTTTTCATTTTCTTACATCTTCATCTGATTTATTTTTTGTTACAGACCAAATTTGCAATGAAGCACACATAAATTCAACTATTGTTTGTCAGGGTAAGAATTTATTTACGTCCAAACGATACCTGATTTTTAAGAAACGTATGACTGAAATAAAATTTTACGGTGCGGAATGGTGTCCTGATTGCAGACGAACCAAAGACTTTTTAAAGGGCAACAATGTAGCGTTTGAGTATATCAATGTAGATCTGAGTGCTGAATCATCTCAATTGGTAGAAAAACTCAATAATGGTAAACGCATTATACCTACACTTCTGATTGATGGGCAATCTTATTCTAACCCGGACAATCTCCTGTTGTCACAAAAACTTGGAATAAATAAAGGAGGTAGAATCATTTTTTACGGAGCAGATTGGTGTCCGGATTGCAGGCGCGCAAAGCGGTTTTTGCAGGATAACGGACAATACTTCCAATTCGTTGATGTTGATACGGACAATGCCGCGGCAGATAAAGTAACTAAAATAAATAACGGCAAAAGAATAATCCCTACTCTTGAAATTGCCGGTTTAGCATATTCCAACCCTTCTAATGTGCAGCTGACAGAAATTTTAGGATTAAACAAACCCAGCGATGACAGGATTTACGATGCAATTATAATCGGTGCCGGTGCGGCTGGATTGACTACAGCGATCTACGCTCAACGCGATAAATTCGACACACTGATTCTGGAAAGAAAGAATGTTGGTGGAAATGCCTTTATCACAAAAAAAATTGAAAATTATCCCGGATTCAAAGAGATATCCGGGCCTGAATTAATGGATCGGATGGCAGATCAGGCATTGGTACTTGGTGCAAAAATTGAAACCGGAATTGAAGTTTCTTATATCGAAAAGAAAGCAGATTTTTTTGAAATCTACACAGAAGGACAAAATTACAAAGGCAAATCTGTTGTTATAGCTACTGGTAGTACATATCGAACATTAGGTGTTCCGGGAGAAGCTGAATTAATAGGTGCCGGAGTTCATTTCTGTGCAACCTGCGACGGTGCATTCTATCGTGATAAAGAGGTAATCGTTGTCGGTGGCGGAAACAGCGCGTTGGAAGAGGGAATGTTTTTAGCCGGGTTTTGTAAAAAAGTAACAATCATTCATCGGTCTGAGAAATTCAATGCTACTGAAACATACATTGAAAAGCTGAATTCATTCTCAAATATTGAATCCTATCTCAACCATAGTGTCAAAGAATTTGTTGCAGATGACAAGGGTTTGTTCAAGCAAATAGAACTCATCAGTAATTCAGGCGCATCGGAAAAAACAATTCAGGCCGATGGCGTCTTTATATTTGCCGGACTTGTACCAAATACAAATCCTTACAAAAGTCTTCTGAATCTTTCTGAAAGCGGGCATATATTAACCCGGGGATTAAACCATACGAATGTTGAAGGTATTTTTGCCGCCGGAGATTGCAGAAAAGGAGCCATTGCCCAGGTCGCGGCTGCAACCGGGGAGGGCGTGGTTGCCAGTTACGGATTGCGGGAGTATCTGAAAAGATATTGAACTCGTTTGAATTGAACGCTTTTGTCATTTTTTAAAACGGGGGCATGAATAGTCTTGCAATCTAAGGGATTAGCTTAAAAACGAACACAAAGACAGATACCTTTCTGCCAGCAAACAGACAGGGAAACACAAAGACAAAAACTTAGTGAATTCTGAATTAACTACCCCCTATTTTCTTCACTTTGTATTTCAGATCAACCAGCAGATTTATTATTTTTTGAACCTGGTTTCCCTGAATCAGAATTTCACCGTCTTTGACTGAGCCACCTACACCGCACTTTTGTTTCAGCGTTTTTCCCAAAGCCTCCAGGTCTTCTGTTTTTCCAATAAAACCGGTAATCAGCGTAGCCTCTTTCCCGTTCCGCTGCTTGCGGTCAAGCTGTACACGCAAATCCTGCTGCTGTGGAGGAAGTGTGTCAGCATCATCAGCTGACGTATACGAAAATTCAAAATCAGGATTGGTTGAATAAACCACGTCAATGCGTTCTTTTTTCTTTTTACTCATAATTACCTGGTTAATTTTTGGGTATAGGCAACGTTATCGGTAATAATCCGCAACGGGGCAAAGGTAAGGGCTCTCTCTATTTCTTCGCGCGTTTTGACACCAAAAACACTGTAATTTATTCCTGCCCCCTGGAGGGTTTGAACCACCCCGGCATTCATGGCCGTAAGTGAAATACAAAGTTCCCGCGCTGCGCCTGATTCAAAAATTTCAATGCCCAGCCCGATATTTTCTGTTTCAAATGAGCGTACAATGCTGCTATCTGTAAGAGCCATCAAAAGGTCTGCAGTACGACTATTGACAACTATGTCTGAACGTTCTGCTGCAGAAAAGGCTGCCATTGATTTATTCAATGCGCGGTTAAAAACAGCAAAATCAATGTCAACAGAATCACAATAATGGTAAGGCTTCAGGTCAAGAAAAAGTTTTTTATGACGCTCTGTGCAAATTTGCAGAACCTCATCCAGGGTGGCAATTTCATAACGGCTATGATAGAGATCGAGGTTGCTGAGTTGTGATAAATTATAGTTTGGAATGCAACCGGTAAGATGTGTGTTTTCATCCAGGTAAGCATCGTGATAAAGTACCAGCACACTGTCTTTTGTCATTTGCACATCTACCTCTACCCCTTCGGCATCCAGCACATCCAGGGCATAAATGACCGATTCGGCTGTATTGGCCGGATACACCCACCGTTCAGGATAGATTGTAGTTCCGGCGTGACCGTACACCAGCGAATCAGCATAGGTTTCTTCTTTTTTGCAGGCAAAATTACCTGCCAGAAAAAGTATGCCAGTAATATTTAATGCCAATCGAAAATTCATAGTTGATGTAACCCGAAGTTGATTTTGAAACCGTATTTACTGTCTGATATGTATTCATCACCGCCCCCAGCCCAATGGATGAATAAACGGCAAATGGTTTGCCAAATTCATATCCCAGTGTATTGCGCAACAAAAACTCAGACAAAAAAAGTTCAGATGCAGACTTGGTTTCATGAAAAAAACCGCCCGATACACCGGGACCAAACCACCATCTGTTTTTTGAAAAGGAGTATGTATACCCCAGGCTCACCCCTAAAACATCTGACTCAAAAACATAATCGGGTCCATAATAACGTGCGCCAAGGTGAACCTGGTGTGACTGAATTGCCAGCTCTAACCCGGCATCTGCGTAAAGCCCGACCCGGTTGAAGCCACTATTCAAACTGACCCCAATACGGGTTTGAGAATAGACCAGGCTAACCGCAAAAAAGAGCAAAGATGTAATGACCAGACGAATAAGATAGTAGATTTTGCAGATCGAATTTACTCTAAATTCAGCAATTCAAAAAGTTTCTCAGCCTGCTTTGTGTTGTACTCATTTTTATAGATACGCTTGATGTCATTTTTTTCACGCTGTGTCAGGTGCCAGCTCAGTGAAATTAATTCAGACGGATCTTTACGCAAAATAAAGGTCACGCGTTCAACCGGTACATTATCACAATAACCTCCCTCAAAAAGCTCATCGGCATTATACTCCTGGGCATGCTGAAAATTGCCGTAGAAATTGGATATTGGCTTAATTAAACGGTCAAACAACGATGATTGCTCAGGACCAACCATGTTGTAATCTTTATTAATATCCCTGATTTCAACAATTACCACACCGCTGGTATGTTCTGCAAGCCAGTCTTTAATTCCGGCAATAAACCGCACCGTTGTTTTGGTACCGTAATTATCGCGGATACCGGCATCCATTACCTGAATTTCAGGTAAGGTAGGTAATGACACCATTGGCAATACATAAGGAAACGTAGAATTCATGCGGATTATGGATGTAAACCGGGTTCTGAACGCCTCATTTTTTTCAAACAGTTTGATGTATTCAATGTTTTCAGGACCTGTTGTTTTGTTTGTAAAATCAGTCCCATTCAAAAAGGCCATGGGTTGCGTGGCGATAATCATTCGCCGCCCGTCGTTAATAATGGTTGGAGAAAAAATCATCTGCGGTATTTCCGCCAGGTATTCAGGTATTACATAAGCATCAAACGGTTTATCAAGGACACTGTCGGTATTAAAATTCAATTGCTGTTCAAAAGCATATCCGCGGTCCATCAGGTATGTTTTGCCATCAATCTGTTTCTTTTTAAAGCGCAAAAAGATATCATGCGATGCCAGGTTAAATGCAACACTGTTTAAAAGATCCTGCGAAATTTTATTGAGGTAGGCAGAGTCAGACAACCGGATGGTAGAATCAGAAAGAGACTGCAGGTAGAGTTCACGGTAATAAGAGGCTCCAATCATTCCGCCGGACGCACCTGTAATCATGTGTACATTTGGAAAAAAGCTGCCTTCTGAACGGATATCCAACTGCTGAATAATGTATGTTGTCCACATGGCTGCGCGCAACCCACCTCCGGATGAATTAATGATCACCAGTTTGGGCCTTACTTTATTTTGCTCAATGCTTGCCTTTTTATACCAGTTGTCCAGAATGGCATATTGATGTTTGGTATCATTGGCCAGGCTTGCTGAGTCAAACTGAACCCGGCTCAAATGCTCCAGATCATAGGTCGGTTTGTTGCCATAACTCAACCCATACGCATAGTTTTTAGGTTGAAAAAAAGACGTGTTTCTTGAAACAAAATTGATGGTTAAAACCACCAGAACAATGACAGATATAGCCCACCCTTTAAACCAAGAGTAAAAAATGGTAATGACCATTAAAATTACGGTAAACAAAAGAATGGCACTGGCGCCTGAAGGAATCTGAACCGGGCTGAAATCCTGAAAAATGCCAAGCAATAAAAACGAAAGAATCATGGCCACTTCAAAGACAGACGCATTCAGGTGATTTTGTTTAAAGACCTCACGCAATATATGCCTGTCATAATGCTTTGCTTCACGGGCCAGGTGAATCTTTAGCAGTGATGAAAAATAATACGACGGCTGATAGGTGTGTACATCGTGTCCCTCAAACCAATAATTGCGGCGCGCAAAAAGTGTACCGGTGCTTGCGTACAGGTTTTTCTTTTTATTAAACCTGATTTTCTGAAAATCAACATTGGTTTTAAAAAAGTAGAGCACTGAAATGGTAATGAATAAAACAATACCGCAGGTAAGGGAAACCATGTCTACGAGTATTTCTTTCCAGCCCCTGAGTTCCTCATATGCCTGAATATCGTATATATTGAACAGCGTTACAAGGTAAAAGATAGTTGGAATGCTGGAGTTGTTGATGCAGAATTTATAGAACGGACGCGAAAGCGTTGCAATAAATGGAAATGACGGACCGAAGATGATGTAACTGTATAAGTGGAATGCCATAAAAAAACCACCTATTGAAAATCCCAGAATCAAAAAAGACAACCAGTCAACCTGCCCCAGGTATTCCGGCGATAAAAAAAGGTATGGAAGCCCCATTTTTACCCCAACATTCTGAGTTACCAAGCCAAACAAAACCAACCATAAAAGTAAAAGCAGGTGATTTTTCTTGAACTGTAAAAACAGCAGCTGTACCGGAAAAAACCGGATCATGATCAGGCTGAATTTCTTAAGGTTCTTCATGCCAATTGGTGCGTTACAGGTTGCCGGTGAATGGTGTTTAGTGTGAAAAGGGTGAAAGTACTAACCGGGACCCAATATGTCCTTATAATTTACGAAATATATTTTGTTCATCACGATTTATTTCCATTCAACCGGTCCGTTGCATTTCACTTCAAGCCTGTACTTGTAGGTTTTTCCGAACCTGGCAAGCAGTGAATCCTGAAAACTTCTCCAGGTATTTTTAGGATCTGAGCAGGCGTATTCAACGGCTACAATGGTGGTGTCATACACCAGTGTAAAAGAAGGATTGGCCTGAATCTTATCCAGTTTGCGGTTGAGTTGAACAGGCTCACAGGCGCTGCCAAAACAATCCAGCCAATTGTAAAACGCATTTTTTGTTTTGAGTGAGTCTGTAAAAGTGTAATAATAAACAGAGGCTTTGGAAACTGCCGCCTCCGGATTACCTGAAACCAACCTGCTGCTAAAGTCAAGTTTAATAGCCGTTGAATAACCAAAACGGTCCAGCGGATGCGGACTCAGATTCTGACTTGTATCAAGCTGCGAAGTCTGGCTTTTAATAAAATCCAGAAATTCAGGGGCGTATTTATATGGGTCAGCACCAGTTGCAGCGGGTGCACTTTGTTCAGTGCCGGTTTCCCCTGCCAGGTCTTCAAATGAAATCAATTCAGGTTCCTGCTCCTTTGTTCCACAAGCAAAAAGAGATAGGGTCATTATGAGTGTCGTTACTATTTTCATTCGCATTTATCTGCCAGTTCAACAGCCGTTTCAAAGTCCATTTTAGCAGCATCGTCCGCATTGGGATATTTTTCCATAACCTGATCAAGGTAACACCGGCAATACGATCTGCCCCCTCCTTCTGCTGCACACTCATCCAGAAACTCATCCTGCTTTTCAGAAGGCCAGCTGCCTGACCCGCAGGAAACCAAAAGAGCGGCCAATGCAAAAAGAAGAAGTTGTTTTATTCCCATGAACAAAGCTTTACACCACTGTTTACGTTAAAACCGACCCGATAGTTTAACTTTTTTGAAAATCATCCCAAAAAGTACAGATTATGCCTGAATTTCTTATCTTTACAAGCAACTGTTTGATGGGACTAACCGTCTAAACCGAGAAACTCAACGTTATTATTTATGAAAAAACTGATTTTAGCCTCTTTCCTTTTTCTGGCTCTTGGAATTCAGTCAATTGCCGCACCGCGCATTGTTCTTGAAGACAAAAAGGAAAACTATGTACAAACGGAAACAGGTTATTCACTGCAGTTTAAACTCCTAGCCACATCCAATGAATTATCAGCTATTATGGCTGAAGTTCAGAATCAGGCTGACCGTATTGGTCTTCAATTATCTGAAGGATCAGGCAATACATACGATTGTGTTTTTACGGTAAATCATCAGAATCATCCTGAATACGTTCACAAAATGTTGCTTTCTATTGGAATTACCGATCTTGAATACAAAGGAACAGTACAAGCGCTGGATACAATCATCCAGATTTTATACTCTTACCTGTAATTCTAAAAATAATATTAGTAAGAGCCGTTCCACTGAACGGCTTTTTTTATGCGCTATGATTGACTACCTGCCCTCTGAATCTGATATTTTTACTTCCAACAAAATGTACTGTGAAACCACGTGTGCTGCTTTGAAAGATAAGGGCTATAGCATTAAGGGTTCTTGCTCCAGCTATGGATATACACTTTTGGCCCAGGCAAAGAAAGAGGGATTGAGCCTTAACCTCAAACTCGAAAAAAATCAAAGTACCCAGGGCGGAAACGTCATGTTTAATCCCGGCGCTGTTAATACAGAGGTTGGCCAATTGCGCATAGAAGGACTCAGTACCGCATTCACGATCCGTTTAGGGCAATCAGGCCTGGTGCGGCTGTTCAGTACCCCCGAAGCCCGGATGATTATTCCAAAACCGGCTTACCTGTTCTGGACAAAAAACTGCCCGGCAGATACCATTCAGAAGCTGGCATTATTCGTAAAAACCCATTCGGTCTATGCTTTTAAACTGAATCGTGGAAAAGTGCTTCTAAAATTCGATGGCCCCAAAACAAACATACCTCAGTTTCTTTCTGAAGCATTAAACCTGGTTAAAAACGCCGGATTCAATTCATAAAAAAACCGCCCCCGGAATGGGAGCGGTTTTGTGATACTGTTTTTTGTTTTTAGTTATTTCAGAACGGTGACATGTCCTCTGTGTTTTTGTTTTTTGTCAGAGAGTTTTTCTCCAAACTCAATCTGCCAAACATAAACGCCATCTTCAACCAGTCCCTGATCACCATACGTTCCATCCCAGCCAAAGTCATAGTTGAATGATTCAAACACTATTTCACCCCAGCGGTTGAAAATGGTCAGGTGATATTCATACATATCAATACCCGATGTTATTACTGGTTTAAATGTTTGGTTATTCGGATCTCCGTCTGGTGTAAACACATTTGGAATGTAGAAGAAAATTTCTTCGTAAATAGTCACATCCTGGCAAAGTGTATCAGTACATCCGTCAACAGATGTAACAATCTGGCAAACGTTGTAAACGGTTTCTTCATTTACAACCGGGAATGTAAATTCCGGATTTTGTTCAAGTGATGTTCCAACCCCTCCAAAGTTATATTGGTAGAATACCGCACCCGATGAAATATCTACAATGTTAATCGTAGGCTCAAGCGTGGTCGGATCATTCGGAGTCCAGTAGAATCCTGCTACCGGGTTAGGGTTTACGCAAACAGCGTCTGTTATTGTTGTTGATCCGACACAACCATCCAGCGAAGTGAGGGTCAGTGTTACATCATAACAGCCCGGATTCACGTAGAGGTTTGAATCAATCATACCTGCACCGGTATTACCATCACCAAAGGTCCATATTTCTGATCCTGCAAGGGTGTTCAGAGTTGTATTTTCAAAGGAAACCATGAGCGGGGCGCAACCTATGTTTACTGCATCAAACGTAGGTACCGGCACACCGTTAAATGTAACCGCAACCGCCAGGGTATCTGTTGACTGACACTGATCTGTTCCAACGACATAAACAGTTTCTGCCTGTGTTGGTACGTATGAGAACGGATTGGTAACGCCTATTGAATCCATGGCTGAATTCAGGAAAGCAAATGTATACCCTGGTACCCCATCAAATCCCTGGGCTGAAATAGTTGCCAGGTCGCCCGGGCAAAGTGTCAGATCAGGAGAAACAGTTTCAAAGAACGGAGGAATAATACTTACATCTACAGACTCAACGTTTGAAACGCAACCATTCATGTCATAAACCGTGCAGGTAAATGTGGTAGGTACAGTCAGGTTAACGGTATAATATTGGGCCGTGTCTCCGGTATTCCAGACATAATAATAGGCACCGCTTCCGCCGGTTGCATTGGATGAGATAACGCCGTATCCGTTATAACACATGGTTATATCTGTAATCGGATCCTGAACAACCGGGGTTGGCTCAATCAGTGTTATTTGCTGTGTTTGTGTACAGCCCGCCAGGTTTTGGATAACCAGGTCGTACGTTCCGGCGCAAAGGTTGGTAAATGTATTACCGGCAGTAAACGTAACACCGTTATCAATACTATAACCGCTTGCATTGGCTGCATTTATGGTAATGGTTCCATCACAGGCTGCGTTACAGGTAATATCGGTTCCGGCAACACTGTTAAAGCCTAACATGGCTGGTTGGTTGACACTAAATGTGGTTGAAACCAGGCATGCGTTGTCATCTGTAACATCCACATCGTATCCACCGGCACAAAGGTTGATGGCTGAATTAGATCCGATTCCGGCAACACCGCCAGCCCAGATATAGGTATAGGCTCCTGTTCCACCGGCAATGGTTAATGTAGCAGAACCGTCACAAAGTCCAAAGCACGATGCATCTGTAGCATTCTGCGTAACAATGGTTAATTGTGCTGGTTCAACCAATGTCACAGGTTGCGCAGCAATACAGCCATTGTCGTCCTGCACCTGAATGGTGTAGTTACCGGCAGCCAGGTTTTGAGCCAGATCCTGAACAATGAATGTTGCACCACCGTCAAAACTATACATGTATGGTACTGTACCTCCGGCTGCATCGGCATCAATGCTGCCGGTGTTGTCGTTAAAGCACAACAGATCTGTATTTATAGTTGCCAGTGTTAATACCGTTGGTTCAGTAATAACCTCGTTCTGCGTATCGGTGCAGCCATTGGCATCTGTTACAGTAATGGTGTACGTGTTTGGACACAACCCAGCAAACGTACCTGAAGCCTGCCCGGCACCGCCAATGTCAAAAGACAACGCACCGGTTCCGCCTGAAGCGGTAACATCAAACTGACCATCACAGGCAGCGTTACAGGTCACGTTGGTAACCACCAGGCCTGTAATAATCGGAGAAGCTTCGCTTGGAACAAATTCAACTGAAGTGGTCTGGCATCCGTTCTGATCTTCAACAATTACGTTGTAGTTATTGGAAGCCAGCCCTGTAATTAAACTGCCAGGCTGGAATGATGTACCACCATCAGCGCTGTAGCTATATACCGGTGTTCCGCCATTGGCATTGATTTGTATTTCACCGTTTGGTAAGTTGCAGGTAGATGGTGTTATAACTGTAGTATAAGTTAATGGTGTTGGTTCTCCTACCACCTGAACTGCTGCCAGGGTACAGTTATTGAGATCTTTCACCATCACGTTCTGGTTACCTGCACACAAGCCGGTTAATGTAGAACCGGATTGGTAGGTTGTACCGCCGTTGCTGCTGTAAAGATAGGTTGGTGTTCCGCCGGCTGCTGTTACAGCTATCTCACCATCACATGATCCGTTACAAAGTGTATTGGTAATAACATAGGTTGCTGACAGTACAGCTGGTTCAGTAATCACCTGCGTCGTATTGTAAGTACATCCCTGCGGATCAGTTACCACCACGTTATAGGTATTCGCTGCAAGACTTGGGAAAATTCCGGTTCCGTTGGTGGTTGCACCAAAGGTGTAAGTATAAGCCGGGCCGTTGGATCCTGCTGCTACAATTTGCACAAAACCACTGTTGTTGGCATTGCACGTAAGGTTGGTTGCATTAATTACAACGTTGAACGGAACAGGTTCTTCTACATCAACATCCATTGCTCCAAGGCAGCCGTTGCCATCCTGTGCATAAACTGAATACGTACCAGCAGCCAGTCCGGTAAAGGTTGCACCGGCCTGATACGTTACACCGCCATCAATTGAGTAGGTATACGGACCACCATCACCGCCAAGAGGAGCCGTAATCGTAATCTCACCATCCGTTCCGGTGTTGCAGGTAACGTCTGTTACAACTGGTGTAAATGTTATGGAGTCCGGCTCGGTCACTGTGAATTGCTGAATACCGATGCAAAGACCGTTATCCTGAATAGTTACATAATAGGTATCTGCAGACAGCCCGTTAAATACACCGCTGAAATTGGTTGTACCTCCCGGTGTGATTGTATAGGTGAACGGTGGCGCACCAAACTGCTGAGATACAATTCCCAAACCGTCAGTACCATTGTAACAGGTTGTACCTGCCACCAGATCAACCTGGGTTGTCATAACGTTGTCTGAAAGTGCTGAATAAATAGAGTCAATACAGCCATTGGCATCTTCAACCACCAGGTTATAAAGGCCTGAATAAAGTCCGCCAAAGAATCCATTATTTACCTGAACGGTTACACCACCATCAATGGAATAGAAGTATGGAGCGAGACCATTGCTGGCTACAATTTCGAAACTTCCGTCATTGGCGCCGCAGTTAGAGGGGTTGTTGGCAATAAAGTTGAATGAAAATGCAGGTGGATCAGTCAGCGTAACAGTACTGTTGAATAAACAGCCGTTGTTGTCTTTTACCACCACATCATAAACACCGGCCATCAGACCGGTTACGGGCGTGGTACCGCCAAAAGTGGCTCCATTGTCTACGCTATAGGTATACCCTGGAGTTCCGCCAGCAGGTGTGAACGAAATTTCACCGGTAGGGGTTTGATAACATGCCGGGTCAACAAAGCCTTGTGTTGAGGTAAGTGCCGGTGGCTGGGTAATTGCTACAACCGCATTGGCCAAACATCCGTTGGCATCTTTTACAACCACGTTGATATTGCCCGCACATAAACCTGTTAACACGTTAGATGCCTGGAAAGTCAACCCGTTATTTGAACTATATTCATACGGTGGTGTAGCATTGGAAGCGTTTACAGTAATCTGCCCGTCGCATACACCATTGCAAGTCGCAGCAACAGCAACAGAAGTGAATGTGAGCGCTGTAGGTTGCGTAATGGTAAAGTTCACTGTACCCAAACATCCGTTGGCATCCTGAACAGTTACGGTATGCGCTCCGGCAGCAACACTGTTAAAGGTATTACTGGCCTGGAAAGCACCGGCATCTATTTTATACTGATAGGCTGGTGAACCACCGGTTACACCAATAGTAACAGAACCGGTTAATGCACCGGCACATGCCACGTTTGTCTGAACGTCTACAAATGGAACCGGTCCGGGAGCATCAACGATTGTCACGTTGAGTGTTTCAGTACACCCGTTGCCATCAGTCACGGTAATTACTTTAGCGCCTGGGGTCAGGCCGGTGAAAACACCTGTTGTATTGGTTGTTACACCCAATGTATAGGTATAGGTTGGTGTTCCGCCGCCGGCAGTAACCGTCACAGAACCATTATTTAAACCACAGGTTGACGGAGCAATTGCAGTTTGTGCAAGGGTTAAATCAGTAGGTTGTGTAATACTTGGTGTAAGTGACAGCAGACATCCGTTGGCATCTTTTACAGAAATGGTATAGGCACCGGGACAAAGTGCTGAGAATGTATTTCCGGCCTGATAAGCACCGCCGTTATTAGAGTAAGTGTAACCAGGTGTACCACCGGTAGGCGCGTTCACCAGAATAGATCCGTTACAGAGTCCAAAACAGGTAACGTTGGTTGGTGTTGCTGTAGCAGCAAGTGCTGCCGCGGGTTGTCCTACCACAATACTTGTAGTTGCTGTGCAACCTGTATTATCGGTAATGGTGACGTTGTACGTACCGGCAGCAAGGTTAATTGCTGTCTGTGTTGTCTGCCCGATTGGAACCATACCTGCATTATACCAGACATAGGTATAAGGTGCAACGCCGTTGGCCGGATTTGCAGTGGCTGTACCACTGGCCTGACCAAAACAAAGGGCTGGTATAGAGGTAGCGGTTACAGTACAGCAGGTCGGTCCGGCAGTGATACTGAAGGTTCCGTTATACTGACATCCGTTGGCTGCAACTACTGTATAGGTGTAGTTACCATCCGGTAAATTGGTGAATGACGCTACGGCACCAACTGTATTGGCTTCCACAACAGAACCGGTAGTTGGACCGTTGATGGTTACGGTGTAAGGACCAGAACCAACTGCATTATCAATGGTAACAGATCCGTTATTATATCCTGAACAGGTTTCTGCCACAGCATTAACTGTAGGCGCAGGCAATGAAGAATAGGAAACAACTACATCATCATAATCTGTAATTACCAGACCATCGCAACGGGTATAAGTAACCCGGGCTGTGTACGTGGTAGTTACACCATTTGGACAAACGTTAATTGAGTTTCCTGTACCAATTACAGTTCCTCCTACTCCGGCTACAGCTCCTGTAACCCACTCAACAGTGTAAATAGGGGCTCCATTTGGTGTAAATCTCCAGCCTTCAGGTGAGGCAGTGCTAACAGACCAGTCAGGCGTTGGGGCATTTCTGCCGGGTGCAGCCATACCTGCTGTACCTGCCTGATTCTGAATTCCGACAATAGCATTTCCACCATTCCAGGTGGTACAAAGATCTTTACGGTTAATATAGACGTCAATTACGTTTGTTGTTTCATAAAGTACCATCATGTGGGTACTGCGCATGGATGTACAACTGTAGTGTCCCAGGTTGTTGAAAACCACAACCAGAATGCGGCAGGGAGCAGTTCCCTGCAGATACCATTTAACTGTACCGGCAACTGTTGGATCAATGTCATGATAAACCCCGAAAATGTCACCGGCAGAGGTTAGTGCCGCCGCCGGACAACCGGCAGAAAATGACCAGGGACAAAACCCACCCGGTGTAGAAGGTCCGCCAAAGTCAATTGAACCGTTGGATCCAATCTGGCAATCATTATACGTTGTCCCATAAAAACAAAACGGAAACGGCAGTGCAATGTTTGGACTCCAGATATCATCTGTCCCTACCGATACAGCAGTACCACCGGCAGCTGTATACGAAATTGGCGGTGAATGCGGTATTGAACTAACGGTGTAGGTTGTGGTGTTACCAACGGCAAACGGAGTTGCATTTAGCGTGACACAGTTTTGTGTACAAGGCAATACTTGGTTGGGATCAGCAACGATGTTGGGGCATCCCGGAAACTGGGCAAGTGCACTAAATCCTACAAAAATGAGTAATGCAAGGGTAATTTTTTTCATGAACATTTTATTGGGCTTCTGTTTCAAATTTAACGATTAAGGAATTCCCGGGTTGCTTTAGGACCAAAAAAAAAATGCCCCCTATCGTGTAAAAAAGTACACAAACCTGACAATCAGAGATATAAATAATTATATATCAGCTAATTAAATTTAGCTAAATCGTTTTTTTGAGGGGGGACCACTCACCTTGATTCAGAAGGAGTTAGGCAAGTTTTTACGAACAAATTCGATATCCTGGTCGGTTATGTCCAAATGGGCAACCATACGAATGCGGCCTTTACCAAAAGTAACGGCCAGAATTCCGGCATCCTTGAGTTTTTCAACAACCGCCTGCTCGCTGAGGCCTGTTTTAACATGCCCGACCACAATGTTTGTTTCAACCGGAATTACAGTGTCAATCCAATCAACATTTTGCAGAATCAGTGCCAGTTCTTTGGCTCTCCGGTGATCATCTGCCAGGCGCTGAATGTTGTTTTTCAAAGCATACAGGCCTCCGGCGGCTATGATGCCTGCCTGTCTCATACCACCGCCCATTACTTTTCTGACTCTGCGGGCTTTTTTGATAAATTCAGAGGTACCCAATAGCAGCGAACCCACGGGTGCACCCAGCCCTTTGGAAAGGCATACGGAAATAGAATCAAACTGTGAGCCGTAGGTCTTTATGTCCGTTTTGCTTACTTCAAGCGCATTAAAAACACGGGCGCCGTCCAGGTGAAATGCCAGTTTTTTTTGTTTACAGATCTGGCTGATTTTCTGAATGTCTGAAAAATTGTATACGACACCGCCTCCGCGGTTGGATGTATCTTCAATACTCACCAGGCTGGTAACCGGATAATGCTGATCATCGGGATTAATGTTGTCCGCAATTTCATCCGGATTAATGCGCCCGCTGTTACCCCGCAGTAAACGGACAGAAGCCCCTGAATTACGCATAATTCCGCCGCCTTCATACCGGTATATGTGAGACTCTTCATGACAAATGACTTCATCGCCGGGTTTGCAATGCACATTGATAGCTATCTGATTGGTTTGTGTACCGGAGGAACAAAATAAGCCTGCCTCTTTTCCAAAAAGCGCAGCGCCGTATTTTTCAAGTTCAATAACGGTTGGGTCATCTCCAAAAACATCATCTCCAACTTGAGCTCCAAGCATAAAATCAAGCATCGCCTTAGTCGGCCTGGTTACGGTATCACTTCTTAAATCAACTGCCATGGTACAATCATTAAATTCTTACTCCAATAACACAAATGTCATCAATTTGTTCCAGTTCTCCTTTCCAGGTATCAAATACTTTTTCAATCTCTTTTCGCTGCTCGCCCATTGGTTTTTGACTCACCTCAATCAACAGTTTACGCAATGAACCTGACTTGAATTTTTTTCCGGCCTGGCCCCCGAACTGGTCACTGTATCCGTCTGAAAAAAGATAAAGTACATCACCGGTCAGTAAATTAAAGGTGGTTGTTTCAAAGGGTGTCATGTACTCATGTTTGCCAACCGGCTGTTTCATTGGTTTAAGTTCTGTTATTTCATTGCCGCGAATTATCCACAGGGGATTATTGGCACCTGAATATTCCAGCACCGCAGATTTATCAGGTAGAAATTTCAATGCTACCAACGCAATATCCATTCCGTCACGCACATTCTCTTCTGATTTTGAAAATTGTTCAGCAATGAGAGTCCTGGTCTGGTCTAAAATTTCACCGGGCCGGGTATATCCAAACTCACGCACCGCCCTGTTCAACGCATTGTGACAGACCACGCTCACCATAGCACCCGGAACGCCGTGCCCGGTACAATCAGCCACACCAAAAAGCAACACGTCTTTGAATTTATCCATCCAGTAAAAATCACCCGCAACAATGTCTTTGGGGCGGTAAAAAATGAACGAATCATTGAAGTATTCTTTAACCAGTTTATCAGGCGGTAAAATAGCTGTCTGAATTCTTTTGGCATATTCAATCGATGAAAGTATTTCTTCATTTTTCAATTGCAGCGATTGCCGCTGACTTTCAATCTGATTGTTTTGTTCTTTGATTTTTTTGTTATCGCGTGATTTCAATAAAAATCCGGCAATTACCAGCAGTAACAACATGCCCAGCAATATGGCACTCCACAAAATATAACGGGACCGCGCCTCCTGCTGCTCACGTTTGGATTGTTCCAGCTTATTTTCCTTGTCTAATTTTTCTATCTGCAGCTGTTTTTTTTCAGTCTCATATTTCTCTTTCAAGTCATTAATCTGCGACAGGTTTTCAACACTGTATATAGAATCTGTTACATCCAGCAACTGATGTAAATAGGTGTTGGCATCTTTTAAATTGCCTTTCATTTCGCTGGCACGGATCAGTGTTCTTAACAGGTACGTCATTTCACGCGTATACACATTACTGCCCGCAATTTCTTTTGCTTTGCTCAGCATTTGAATGGCCTTTTCAACTTGTCCGAGTTCAAGGTATACCGCACCTAAATTCTGGTACCATATTTTCAGTGAAAGGTCGTTGGGAGATTGCAGCTCCATAATCTCAACACACTTTTCAAGATATTCCCTGGCCTTTTCGTGACGGCCGGTTGTTGAATAAATGAGTCCAAGATTTCCGTAAATATCAGGATCCAAAGCACCTGAGGCAATCATAATTTCATACGCTTTGTTCAAACTGACCTCAGCACTGTCATGCATGTCTAAATTCATCTGACAGATTCCAATATTTGCATAACACAATTGAACGCCCCGGGTAAACTCATACTGAACAAATGTTTTCAATGATTTTCTGAAATAATCAATTGCAACGTCCTGCTTTTTCATGTTGCGGTAAATCATTCCAATATTGGCTTCACATTTGGCTACACCCAATGAGTCATTTATTTTTTCATATTCATCAATGGCTTTGAGATAGGCATCAACAGACGCTGTATAAAGGCCTTTTTCATCAAGTGCTATGCCCTTGAGTTTATAGGCAAAGGCAGCCTCGGCGGTATATCCCTTTTGCGTTGCAATGCGAATACTTTCATCAGCAATATCTTCAGTAACCTCAAGGCTTATGTATTTTCCCTGCCAGCCAAGGTCATTCAGCGCCCTTACCTTACTGGTATCTGCAGGCAGCTTCATAATTGAATCAAACGCCCGTTGGTATGACACACTGTCTTGCTGCGCAAAGGCAACAAAGAACCCCAGGGAAAGAAAAAGAGAAAACAAAAGTTTCATGGATTGTTTATTTTTTGCGAATAATCATTATTCCGTCACGCAATGGTAACAGCATTGTTTCAACCCGGTGATCGCGGTTTACTTTTTCATTAAAAGCACAGATGGCTTTTGTGCTTTGGTCATTTTCTTTCACCGGCTGAACCACTTTACCACTCCAGAGTACATTGTCTGCCAAAAGAAATCCGCCCGGCCTGACCTTATCAATCAACAGGTCAAAATAACGGGAATAGTTTTCTTTATCCGCATCAATAAAGGCCAGGTCAATCTGATCAGGTAAGGAAGGGATCAGGTCAGCTGCATTGCCCGCAAGAAACTGAATTTTAGAACCGTGTGGTGACCTGGCAAAATAACTTTCAGCAAAAGGTCTTAATTCCCGGTTATTGTCGATCGTAATCAGCCGGCCTTTTTCTGACAGCCCCTCGGCCAGGCACAGTGCCGAATAACCGGTATAGGTGCCTATTTCTACAACCAGGTCAGGCCTGATCATGTTCGAAATTATGCTTAGAAAACGTCCCTGTAAATGCCCTGAAAGCATACGCGGTGACAAAACTTTGAGATGTGTTTCCCTGTTTAGTTCTTTCAAAAGCTCAGGCTCGGCAGAACTAAAATTGCGGGCATATTCATCTATTGAATCGGGTAAAAAATCCATTGTAACTTAGCTTGTGCTAAATATACAATGGATTTTTAATGTGTATATACTCAGCCTTATTTACCAGGCTCACAGCTTTCTGATCCCTGGCAGCATTTTGGCAGCGCCAGGTAAGCTTCACGGTTGCGCACAACGGTATCAGAACTGTAACCGAGGTTAGCCAGCACCTCTTTGATCTGCTGCTCCGTGATTATTTCAGTTTTATATTTAACGGTAAGCATTTTGTTTTCAAGATTAAGTTCAGCAAACAAAACGCCTTTGGTGTAGTTTAGTTTTTCTTCAATACGCTCTTTACACTCTTCACAAATAGCTGTTGTAATGAATGAAATGGTGCGTGTTTTTGAAGACTGAACGGGTGCACTGGTCATACTCAACGTAAGCAGTGCTATTAAAACAAACAATGTATTTTTCATGTTTTCAGATTTTATTTTTCTTGTTTTTGTTTAATTGCAAGGTGAAACCCTACATAAATATTATACCCTGTTACCGGGGCCCACATCTGTGTTGCATCAAAAAATGCACCAAAAGGATCATCAGCACCAATAATGGCATTTTTTTGAATCACATTCAGCAAATTTTCTCCGCCTACGTAAAAGCTGAATTTTTTATAGCGGTAGGTAATCTGGCTGTTTACAATCCAGTATCGCTCAGAAATTAACGGACGCTGATAGGCAACCGGGTTGGCAGCAGTTGATGGCAGTCTTTTTTTACCAACCCAGTTTCCGGTGGCATCAAAACTCCACTTTTTATTGCGTGTTGTATAACCAGCGTTAAAAAGTGCCCTGAATTTTGGTACAAAAGCCATTTGATGCTGTGCACCATGATAGGTTGACCTTACATCGTAATATTTGTATGCGGCCCTTAATTCAAGTCCCTTTGCCGGTTTCACCATCAGTTCAACCTGGAGGCTGTGTGAAAAAGCACGCGCACTGGTACTGTAAATATAAAGCTGTGACGGTGCATAATCCATATCAACAACCAGCTGATTATTAAAATGTGTGTAGAAATAATCTACTGAAATGGTTGATACTTCACTGCGGGTAAGAAACTTTTGGGTAAATGTGATTCCTGAACTGATGGCATCTTCAGGCCTGAAGTTTGGTGACACAATCCATTGCCGGCTGCTGGCCATGTAACTGACATTGTCAGCGTATGGGTTTGGAATGCGGTACCCTCTGCCGGTACTTATTCTTAACGCATTTTTTGGGCTGATATTCCACTTAATGTGCAACCGGGGTGAAAAAAGTTCACCGTACATATTGTGATAATCACCCCTTACACCGGCAACCAAAATGAATTTGTCCAACTGGTTATAGGTATATTCAAAAAATGCGCCGGGAACAATTTCAGTTTTAAAAAAATCAGAATCGTTGTAGGTTTGCGCATAATTATCATACACAAAACTCAGCCCGGTTTTATAGCTGTGATTGGTATTACCCAGAATGTCATTGTAAATACTGTTGAAATAGTATTTCTTTTGCGTTCCTTCATAGGTATTGTTCCCAAACTGATTGTTCATGTGGTGATACTCCAGCTGATTGATCAGTCCCAGGCTGCCCTGCGGACGACCCTTGATAAAAATTCCCTGTTTGGAAAAAAGTTCAACGTGTTCAGTTTTGAAAATTCCCTGGTAAAGACCTGAGGATGCATCTGACGGATTATAGCCCAGCTGGCCGCCAACCTGGTTTGCATAATTGGCCCTGATACCGAATTTGGTTTCGTAGTTTTTGCCGGCATAGTTCCACCGGTGCAAAAGTGCGCCTGCATAACCAATGGGATAATCTCTGAAACCATCCTTATTTACATCGGTCTCTACAAAATAATTGGACGCATGTGCAAATGTCATGGTACTCCATTTATCATTCAGTTTATGTGCACCGTGTATATTCAGTTCCATACGGGAGAATTTGTTGGCATAAAAATTCACGTAAAACGCCTCCCCTTTATCAGGCTGCTTAAGCTCCAGGTTTATAAGGCCGGCCATTGACTCATAGCCGTTAACCACTGAACCGGTCCCTTTGGTAATCTGGATAGATTCAATCCAGGTACCGGGCGTTGAATTGAGGCCGTATGAGCTGGACAGACCGCGCACCATGGGCAGATTTTCATACTGAATTTGCGTATAAATTCCATCCAGCCCCAGCATCTGAATTTTTTTTGCACCTGAAATGGCGTCGGTCATATTCACGTCAACAGATGCATTGGTTTCAAAAGATTCAGAGAGGTTACAACAGGCTGCTTTCCGCAATTCATCCTGCCCTATTTTTTCAATGTTAAACGGGTCCAGCAGGTCAATAGACTTGTTGACATCTTCAGCTACAACCTCAACACCGCTCAGCATTTGTCCGGCTGTCAGATTAATAGTGTAGTCAATCTTTGAATCACGTACTTCAAAGGCCAGTACCTGGTATCCGACTGCTTTGATAAAGAGGGTATCCGGAAGCCCCGACACCTCAATTTCAAACGTTCCGTCTACCTTGGAGACAGCCATGTGCGTGTCTTTTTTCCATTTGATTTTTGCACCGGGAATTTGTTCTTCGGTGCCGTTGGTCATGGAGACAATTCTGCCATGAACGATCTGATTATTTTCCTGCGCCCGGGCGCCGGCTGAAATACAGATCAGAAAACTTAAAATGAGACTATTTTTCATGTTTATTAAATTGATTTATACTGCTTTTTGTGATTTTTCAATTCCTGGTAGAAGAATCAAAAACAACTGCAGAAAATCAAATAATAAACACCCTGTTAAGAATGGTCAGGTCCTTGTCAATATACGGAGGCTGATAAGGTCTGTAATTTTGCTTTGACAAGGCCAGCCGCTCTGTGACAGCGTATGGATTCAGTATGGCCAGCGCCATCCATACTACCTGGTTTGTTTTAACCGAAGAAAATGCTTTGAGTTTTGAAGATGTGAGTGTCAGATGCTGCGTTTTGCAACATTTTTTTTGAGCCACCTGCACTGATTTTTTTGCGTTTGAGGTTTGCTTTTCATGACAATGCTTATGACATTTCATGGTATCTTCAGCTGATACAGTGGCCGGGGTTTGGGGTGTTTCACAATGACAGGCTGCATCACCAAAAAAAGCAATATCCGTAATTTTGCCTTTGCAAAAATGCACTTCAATGGAATATCCCGGCAACGAAATGCAGAAAACAAACAGCAAAAAAACCGCAATTGATCTTTTCATAAAAACAAATTTACAAAAAAAAGAAGCACCGTAAAAGCAAAATGGCAAACGGCCGGTGATTCAAATTAATGGCAATTCTTGAACTCCAAATGAGTAAAGACCGGTAACCGGTATGTCTGAAACATCATTTATATTTGACTGTATGTTCTTTATCCTGTCTAAAATTTTGGAATTTTTAACACACCCATTTTACTGGATCGTTATTCTTTTTCTGATTTCCTGGTTTACTAAAAGAGAACGCCTCAAAAAGTGGACGTTCAGGACAGGCATTGGGTTTTTGGTCTTTTTTACAAATACCGTCTTGTTTTGCGAATTTGCAAGGCTTTGGGAACCCGATGGCAAAAAGATGGAAGAGCTGGAGCATTATGATGTAGCCATTGTTTTGGGTGGTATGGCAGAATATGACAGCTCACTTGACCGGCTGAGTATGCGCCGTGGAAGCGACCGTATCTGGCAGGCCATTCACCTGTATCACCTGGGTAAAGTGGATAAACTGCTGCTTTCAGGTGCCAACGGTGATTTGATTGACAAAGGGCTGCAGGAAGCGGTTCAGTTCAAAGAAGTACTTATTGACAATGGCATTCCGGCATGCGATATCCTGGTTGATTCGGTTTCAAAAAATACGTACGAAAATGCCGTTGAATCAAAAAAAATAATCGATCAGTTTCCTGAACTTCAGCGCATTCTACTGATCACATCAGCCCTGCACATGAACCGTGCCGAGGCCTGTTTCATAAAAGCAGGTTTTGAAAATATGACCACCTTCACCACCGATCATTATACAGGCCGTGAACGCGGTTACCGGTTTGATCAATGGCTGATACCCAATGAAAGTGTGCTGTCAGACTGGAGTAAACTCATTCACGAATGGCTGGGCTATCTCACCTATTCCATAATGGGTTATCTCTGAAAAAAGTACATGCTGAACCCTGATTTCAGAAGAGACTGAACGTAAACAGAAATTTTATTCTTCTTTACGCTTAGCGGTTTTAGAGTTGTACACCAGGTTTCCGTATTCGTCGTAAATAACAAACGACTTAAGTTTGCTGAGCGGAATGCGGTTTTCAACCAGCTTCCCCCCTTTGCCCCGGTATTCATACGTAATGAATTTTTCATCGTGAACACGAACCGTCACCGACTTAACCATACCTGATTCAAAATAAAGCGTGTCATTATACTGGGCATTTGACACAAGCGTGGTTAGCAGAAAAAAAGCAAAACAAAGCAGCCGGCTCATAATGAAAGATTTAATTTTTCAAAACTACGTAATTTTGAACTTACCCTATTAAAAAGTGAACATTTCAATTGTATTGTTGATGAATAAGATTAATTTTACCCGACCTAAATAAAAACATCAGATGAATTTACATGAATATCAGGGAAAGTCAATTCTGGCCAACTACGGAGTAGCCGTTCAGCGTGGAATTGTAGTGGACAGTGTTGAAGAATCAGTTGCAAAAGCAAAAGAATTAACGAAACAAACCGGCACCGAATGGTTTGTGGTAAAGGCCCAAATTCATGCTGGTGGTCGTGGTAAAGGTGTTATTACTGAAACCGGTTCAAACGGTGTTGTTCTGGCAAAAGGCCTTGACAAAGTAGAGGAAAAAGTAAAAGGCATTCTGGGCGGACACCTCGTAACCAAACAAACCAGTAAAGAGGGTAAACGCGTAAACAAGGTTCTTTTGGCTGAAGACGTTTATTACCCGGGCCCAACAGAGGTTAAAGAGTTTTACATGTCTGTGCTGCTTGACCGTGAGAAAGAGCGAAACGTTATTGTCTATTCAACCGAAGGTGGTATGGATATTGAATCGGTAGCTGAACACACCCCTCACCTGATTTTTAAAGAAGATATTGACCCGCGCGTTGGTTTGCAGGGATTTCAGGCCCGCAAAATTGCATTTAACCTGGGATTGAGCGGTGACGCATTTAAAGGGATGGTTAAATTCGTAAATGCATTGTATGCCGCTTATGTAGGATGTGATGCATCGATGTTTGAAATCAACCCGGTACTTAAAACATCCGATAACAAAATTATTGCTGTTGACTCTAAAGTGTCGCTTGATGGTAACTCACTTGACCGTCATCCTGATTATGCTGCGATGCGTGATAAAACAGAAGAAGACCCAACCGAAGTGGAAGCAGGTGAAGCAGGTCTTAACTATGTAAAACTGGATGGAAACGTAGGCTGTATGGTTAACGGAGCCGGCCTTGCCATGGCTACCATGGATATTATCAAGTTATCCGGCGGAAACCCGGCTAACTTTCTGGATGTGGGCGGAACAGCCAATGCTGAACGTGTTGAAAAAGCGTTCCGTATTATCCTCAAAGATCCAAATGTAAAAGCTATTCTGATCAATATTTTTGGCGGAATTGTTCGCTGTGACCGTGTTGCCCAGGGAATTGTTGATGCCTATAAAAACATGGGAAGCATACCGGTACCTATCATTGTTCGTTTACAGGGTACCAATGCGGCAGAAGCAAAAGCATTGATTGATGCATCCGGCTTAAACGTACACTCGGCCGTTCTTTTGCAGGAAGCTTCAGACCTTGTAAAATCAGTATTGAAGTAGTTAAAGAAAATTAATTTCCAAAAACCCGTTTTGCTGTGGCAGAACGGGTTTTTTATTTTGTATTAAATTTGCCCGATGATTATTTACAAGTCTGCCGAAGAAATTGAACTGATGAGACAAGCCGCCCTGCTTGTGTCCAGGACACTTGGAGAAATAGCGAAGGTTATCAAACCCGGTGTAACAGGGCTGCAGCTGGATAAACTGGCAGAAGAGTACATTCGTGATCACGGTGCAAAGCCCGGCTTTTTAGGCTTGTATGATTTTCCAAATACCCTTTGTATTTCACCCAATGCCCAGGTTGTTCACGGCATTCCATCGAATAAACCTTTTGATGACGGCGATATTGTTTCAGTTGACTGCGGCACTTTGCTGAATGGGTTTTACGGTGACCATGCTTACACCTTTGCCTTAGGAAATGTTAAACCCGAAGTCCAAAAACTGCTGGATGTTACCAAAGAGTGTCTTTATATTGGCATTGCGGAAACCAAAGTAGGTAACCGTATTTCAGATATAGGCTGGGCCATTCAGCAGCATGCCGAAAAAAACGGGTATGGTGTTGTGCGTGAATTGGTGGGCCATGGCCTGGGCAAATCCATGCATGAAGATCCTCAGGTACCAAATTATGGTAAACGCGGCTGGGGCAAAAAAATACAAAACGGTTTAACCATTGCAATTGAACCCATGATCAACATGGGCACTGAAAAAATCAGGCAGTTGAAAGACGGCTGGACTATTCTGACCGCTGACGGGCTGCCGTCTGCGCATTTTGAGCACGATGTTGCGGTGGTAGATGGTAAACCTGTGATTCTTTCAACCTTCGACTATATTGAAGAAGCCCTTGCGGTTAAATAAATGGAGCGCGAACTCAAACTTGTTATTTCATTTTTCCTGATCTACCTGGTATATGGAATAACTTCACTGGTTAACACGCAAACACTGATTGCACCCGTTTTTCTTTCTCCCTTCATTTTTGTTTCACTGGCTGTTTTTTTTGCAATTCTGAACCGGAAGCAGAAACAGCATTATGCATTGATCCTTTATGCTGTTGCATTTACGTTTTTTGCACTGACAGATGAATTTGTCATGGGTCTGCTGACGCGTGCTTTTGGCTCACCGGCATACGAACTTCTCACAACTACGGCCGCCGGCATACTAACGTTTCTTGTCTTTTTCGGCTTTCTGGCTTTTGCCGTTTACTTTTTTTACCGGAATACCAAACAAAAAATCGTTTCAGTTGTGCTTTTTTCAACACTTTCTGCATGCATACTCTTATTTTTCACAGACTACTTTTTGCTGCAGGAACTTTGCTTCCAATTTTTTTGCCTAACGTTTTTCATTTTTGGACAGCGGGGATCAGAACTGAAAAACAAGGTATTACGGGTAATGTCGTACCAGTTTTTGCTTGTTTCGCTGCTTGAATCGTTTGAATATTTTCCATAAGAGATGTTCGGTTCTGAAAGATTTAGTTATATTAGTAACACCCAAAGTCAATAATCTCTAAGTCTAATGAAAAAAGCATCTTTAAAAGATATTGCTGAGAGTTTAGGCGTTTCGAAGGCTTTGGTTTCTCTTGTCCTCAATGGCAAGGGAGATGAACGCGGAATAAATCGCCAAACTCAGGAAAAAGTCAAACTCAAAGCAAAAGAGTTAAACTACATTCCAAACCAATATGCACGAGGCTTACGCATTGGCCGTACCAATACAATTGGTGTAATTGTTCCGGACATTTCAAACATTTTTTACGGAAAACTGTGCAAGGCCATTGAGCAGGAGGCTTATTTGCGCGGTTACAATCTCATTATCTCCAATACGTATGAAGATGCGCAGAAAGAGAAAAAATTAATCAGTGATCTGATCAACCGCAACATTGACGGGCTTATTCTTGCGTCTTCATTTGATGATAAAAATGAAATAGACAACCTGCGTCAGAATGATTTTCCGTTGGTACTTGTAGACCGTACATTTGAGAATTTTGAAGTTGATTCCATTTCGGTATCAAACCGTGAAGGTGCGGCAAAAGCCATTGAGTTTCTATACAGCAAAGGCGTAAAAAAACCAGTCTGCTTTACCATATCACCCGTTTACGTAAGTTCAATTTCAGAGCGTATTCAGGGATACCTGGGGGCGCTTAAAGACCAGCAGGATGCCAAATTATTTCAGATTCCGCACAACAACATTGAAGAAGGTGTGGCCAACGCGCTGGCAGAACTGAAGCATCAGGACTATGATGGTATTTTTTGTGTGAACAACAACATTGCAAAAGCTATTTTGCGTGAACTTTCTGTTGGTCAGGATAGTCTTCAAAATATCCGCATTATCAGTTTTGATGACATTGAGGTATTTGACATTGCAAACCCTAAAATTTCTTCAATTTCACAACCCATTGAAACCATGGGCAAAAAAGCGGTGACACTGCTGATCGACCGGTTTGACAACCCCGAAGAGCATAAGATACAGCACCTTGTTCTTGAAACAGTGTTGATTGAACGCTAATCACTTTAAAATTTACAAAATTACCCGCTGAATTCTTTTGGATTTTGTATATTTGCACCCTGTTATTTGAAAAAAGGAGAGGTGCCAGAGTGGTAATGGAGCAGTTTGCTAAACTGTCACCGGGAAACCGGTGCCAGGGTTCGAGTCCCTGTCTCTCCGCTTTTAGTCGCTAAAGCGACTTGCAGCGGACAAGTCCGCAAAAATGTTTTGAAGTCTGATTTTCAGCAGTTGTAAAAAAAGCTGACCATCATAATTTCAAAATAAAGTTTGAAATATTGCAAAGAATAAATATCTGTATATCTTTGCACCGCCTTTTGGGCATCGGGGTGTAGCGTAGCCCGGTTATCGCGCCTGGTTTGGGACCAGGAGGTCGCAAGTTCGAATCTTGCCACCCCGACAAGGAGATGATTTTTTTCATCTCCTTTATTTTTTTCCACCTCCGCAAGCTCCGGCGGATGAATTTGGATGACAGGAGAGATTTTTATGGGCGCGTAGCTTCCCGAAGTGTCGGCACAGGCATCCCGGATAGAGCATCCCGACTTTACGTCGGGACGGTCGAAGTGAAGAAGAATTTTATGGGCGCGTAGCTTCCCGAAGTATCGGGACAGGCAGCCCGGATAGAGCATCCCGACTTTACGTCGGGACGGTCGAAGTGAAAAAGAATTTTATGGGCGCGTAGCTTCCCGAAGTATCGGGACAGGCAGCCCGGATAGGGCATCCCGACTTTACGTCGGGACGGTCGAAGTGAAAAAAGAATTTTATGGGCGCGTAGCTCAGCTGGATAGAGCACCTCCCTTCTAAGGAGGCGGTCGAAGGTTCGAATCCTTCCGCGCTCACAATCCCGACTTCTGTCGGGATTTGTGTTTTATGTACTGTCTAGACATTCTCCATAGCCAACTACTTGATAAATTCTATATAGGTCATACAAATGATCCTGATGAACGAATTTTAAGGCATAACCGCGGC
>JACPUU010000011.1 GCA_016192075.1 Bacteroidota bacterium
ACCTACAAAATAAGACATGGTATCTACTCCATCTCCTACGTTTAAGTCACATACTGCGCGAACATACCAGTGGTAATCTGTTGATCCGGTCAATCCGGTCAGTCCATCTGAGTTAGTCAGCAAGCCATAATCCTGTGTACCTGCTCCCAATAAAAAGCCTGAAGTTCCCCATTCTACATCCCAAAGTGTTTCCATTCCGCCTGCTGTCCAGTTTAGTGTGGCACCTGATGCTGATAGACCGGTAACGTTTGGTGAGGTGGGCACAGGACAGACAGGTAATGTTGTAAAGGAGTATGGTCCTACAAAACAGCCAGTACCTGCCTGAACATAGTATTCATAGCTGGTTTCAGGCTGCAGACCTGTGAAGTTATACGATTGTGTAAGAACGTTTGCTGATGTTCCTGAACCAAGCACAAAGCCAGCCAGTCCATATTCAATGGTCCAGTCAGTTGCAGTACCGTCAGTCCAGGTGGAAGTAGCTCCTGTTGAAGTAATAGCACTGGTAGCGATACCTGTTGCACTAGAACTTGGTGTATAGGAAAGCGACCAGGTAAAGCCGGCACCTGTCCAGTAGTTATCCCACTGAATGTAATAGGTTACACCAGCAGTTACCGTAGCGGTAACCTGAGATGCGTAAAATGAACCAAACCCTGTGTTACAGAAGTCATCACTGCTACCAACACACGAAAGTGTACCGCAGTCTCCGCTATACACCTGAAGTTTTGTATCAGCACCACCAAAACACGAGTTAACGTTGATAGAACCGTCGCATGACGGCACAAATGAATACCAGTCGGCATTCGCTCCGCCGTAACCGGCACAACTGTTGTTAGCCCCACCACCAACGGAAGGACCATTTGCCACATACGTTCCGGCAGTAACGGGTACAGCTGTAGCACAATTGTCTCCCTGCGCAAACGCCTGAGAGAAAAAAATACCGCTACAAAGCAGAACCGAGTAGAGTTTTTTCATAAAAATAGGTAAGTTTAAGTGAGACAAATGTAAGGAAATACAATGATTCCAATCATCTTTTTAATTGATATAAATAGTTTTTTTTGCGATCAAAAACAACTAATTTTGTTTATTTCTTATCAAAACAATGGATTTCACCGTTATTTTCTGAAACGATTAAGGTTTGATTGATCCAAAGCAGATCCTTCACATCACCGTCTACAAAAAACCCGGACTCAACAGGATTTAATGCCTCAAAGGTTCCGTCACCGCGACCTAACAGGACAATTCCCCGGCCGCCGTCGTAGCGAATTGTTTCTACCTCAGCTGCAAAGTTATTACCGGCACCTATAATATCCAGTTTACCATCGGCATTAATATCCTTGAGAATGGTTTTATTCAAAGGGCCTAACTGGGCTAAAACCGGAAGGTTAACTAACCTGAAACCGCCGCCATCACTCAACAACAATGCGCTTGAAAATGTTGTGGCAGAATAATGAAGGGCTTTTTCAAGATTTTCTTTTCCGTAAATTTTTTCAAGATCAGCCACGGCAAACTCATTGTATGTAGGAAATTTTTCCTGGATAAACGGCATTTGCTGCGATGAACACTGGCGTCCACGAACGGGATAACAAACCCCGTTCTGGTATTCACCCAATACAATATCATACGATCCGTTTCCATCAAAATCATGGCAATAAATTTCCAACGGATGACTTTCGGACGGATGAAACTTATTGTTCTCTCCTATATTACCCACTACGTAATCATTTTTACCATCTCCGTTAAAATCTCCCTTTGAAACAGAGGTCCACCAACCAACAGATTTTTGCAGGTTGTATTTTGCTGTAGTGTTTGTAAAAATGCCCTCTTTGTTCTCAAACATGGAAACCGGCATCCACTCTCCAACACATACGAGATCCAGATCTCCATCTGCATCAAAATCATCAAACAGCGATTCTGTAATCAGACCCGGCCCCATTAAATCAGGTGAAGTACTGGTAACATCTTCAAAAACACCCTTGTTATTATGCAGCAAATAACTGCGCGGTGCAAACGGATAAAAACCGGGTGTTTGCCTGCCACCTACAAAAATATCCTGGTAGCCATCGTTGTCATAATCACCTACGGCAATACGTTGTCCTGATGTTTCCATCAGGGGTAAACGGGTAGCTGTTTCATTTACAAATTTTCCGGTTCCGTCATTGATGTATAACTGGTCCATCATAAAGGTTGAATTATACATGTATTCATTAGAACCGCTCACAACATACAAATCAAGGTCGCCGTCATTTTCCACATCTATAAAGGCTGATCCAAGTTCTTCCCGGTTTTTTTCTTTTTCCCAGGGACCGGGTTGTTTCACAAAGTCTCCCGAGGCATTCTGTTTATAAAGCGTACCTGCAAAACCCAGTGAGCCGGACACGTAAAAATCTTCCAGTTTGTCTCCGTTTACATCTCCGCCAGACATAAAAGGCCCCAGTTGAGACATTTTATGCGGCATCAGAATTTCACGCTCAAAATCATCTGCAAAAATTTCCTGGTGCCGGTGTTTTATTTTTTTGCCGGCGTCGTTTACAAAGAGTGGTTGATTGGCTGGTGCAGTCATTTCTGCGGGAACAGCATCGGCATAATTTAACTCCAGTAACTGATCAGCCTGAATATTTTTGCGCTCAATTTTTTTTCCGTCTGCAAAATATACTTCCACTAATTCTACAACAGAAACCGCACCCAGCCCAAAATGCAAAACCGGATCAACGCCTGACTGATAACCACGGGTTAACTGAACTGTTTTGAACTGAATGCCCGAACTGGTTTGCAATTTGATTTTTGCGCCGCAGGCAAATTTATTTTTTTCACTGCCTTTTATTTTTAGTTTGAGAAAGTGATTGGACGTTTTCAATTCATTCTGCATCACAAAAGACACCTCATCCATATTGTTCACCACCAGGTCAAGATCACCGTCATTGTCAAAATCAGCATAGGCTGCACCGTTTGAATTAACCGGCTGATCAAAACCCCATTCATCCATCACCTTGTTAAAGTGCAAATCACCGGTATTCTGAAACATGTAATTACGGATTTTTGTTGCCGGCATCAGTTCAAGTGCCTCTTCATAATCTGCAAAGTTGCCGTCGCGCTTTTTTGTCTCCAATAAAAAGTCATTGTCACGTGCATCACGCCGGTAACCATTTGTTACAAAAAGATCATTAAACCCATCGTTGTCAAAATCAGCAAAAAGCGGAGCCCAGCTCCAGTCTGTTTTGGCAACACCGGCCAGCTGTGCTACGTCACTGAAAGTTCCATTGCCATTATTCAACTGCAGCGCATTAAACATGTATTGATAATGATAACCGGCACGTACCACATTCCAGAATTTTTCAGTGCTCATGCCGCCCATATTTTTTTTGGAGCGGATATGATCTTCACTCACCATATCCAGCGTAATGATATCCAGGAAACCGTCATTGTTAAAATCGGCAATATCATTGCCCATGGAAAAAGAAGATATGTGGCCTGTCCGTGTTTTTATTTCTTCAGAAAAAGTACCATTACCGTTATTCATGTACAGATAGTCAGGCGCCATGTAGTCGTTTGAAATATAAAGATCTTCATACCCGTTATTATCCACATCAGCAACAGCCAGGCCCAAACCAAAAGCATGATTTTTTATACCTGCCGCTGCGCTGACATCGGTAAAAAGCCCATTGTCATTTCTGAAAAGCTGGTCTGAAAAAGCGCTGCCGGCCTGGGCATAGGTTTCAATTTCTGCTACCGAAACACTTTGTGTACGGCCGGTTTGAAACGGGTGATTCATTACATACAAATCAAGATCACCATCATTATCGTAATCAAAAAAGGCTGACTGTGTGGTGGGCCGTTCAGAGTCAATGCCGTATTGCCGGGCCTGCTCTGTAAAAGTCAAATTGCCGTTGTTTATATAGAGTAAATTAGAACGCAGCGTATCCTGATCAGGACATGCGGAACGTGAAACATAAATATCCAAAAAACCATCGGCGTTAACATCTGCCATTACAACACCGGTTCGCCAACCTGAACCTGCTTTTACACCAATTGCAGTTGCCGTAATGTCTTCAAATTTCATGGCTCCCTTATTCAGGTATAATTTGTCAGGAACCTGGTTGCCGGTAAAATAAATATCTGTGAGACCGTCGTTATTAATATCACCTACAGCCACACCGCCGCCGTTATAAATGTATTCGTAGTTGAAATAATTGAATGAATCTGTTTCAACAATGGTATTGGTAAAATCAATGCCGCTTTGGGCCGGAGTTAACGTTTCAAAATGCATGGAATGCAGCACGGAATCTTTATCTGAGTGCATACCAGGTTCAGCGCTTTCACCACAGGAAGTTACCAGAATAAAAAGAGCTGCTGCTGCAAAATAGGGGCTGGTTGGAGTGCTGCTTTTTTTATCCATGAAAAAAATTTTAATATGAATATACTGAAAAATTTTCGCGGCTTGGCAATGTTACAACAAAACGCTGCGCCTGCGCATTTTTCAGAATAAGGGCGCTTTTGATGTCTTTGCCCAGGTAAATACCGCTCTGATAACTGAGTTGTGTTAAAAAGGTGCCATCTTTCTGTCCAACCAGCAGAACGCCAAAGTTTGAATCGTAACGAATGGTTTCTACCTCAGCCTCGTATTTATTACCCAGTACTAAAATATCCTGAATGCCATCGTGGTTAAAATCATCTGACAAAATACTGTTAACGGCACCAAACTGGCATTCATTGGGTAGTTTGGTCAACATAAACTTTCCGTTGACAAGCGTCATGGTACAGTTTTCAAAAATGGTGGCATCAAAATGCACAGCCGATTCCAGTTTTTCTTTGGTATAAATTTGAGTAAGATCTGCGGTTGCAAACTGATCGTAGGTTGGAAATTTTTCTTTAATGAAAGGCATTTGCTCAGATGAGCACTGGCGCCCCCTGACCGGGTAACAAATGCTGCCCTGGTATTTGGCAAGTACAATATCATTGGTGCCGTTTTCATCAAAATCATTCATATAAATCTGCAGCGGTTTATTGGCAGACGGGTGAAATTTATTGTTTGCACCAATGTTTCCAAGAATGTACTGTTTTGATCCGTCCGGCTTGGTGAATTCAGAAATTGCTGACCACCACCCAACGGTATTTGACAATTCATATTTAACGGTTGCATTCACAAATTTTCCGTTCTGATTTTCAAAAACCGTTACCGGCATCCACTCGCCTACCATTAGTAAATCCTGATCAGCATCGTTGTCAAAATCAGTAAAAATGGCATCGGTTACCATGCCTACATTTTCCAGTTCAGGAGCAAATGCGGAAGTTGATTCTACAAATTTTCCGTTTTGATTCAGCAGAATAACTGACCGGGGTGTTTTGGGATAACTCTCAGGCACCTGACGGCCAAATACAACAAGATCCAAAAACCCGTCTTTGTTAAAATCATGGCTCACTACTTTTTGACCACTTTCATAAATGTTTGGAACAGCATCTGCGGCAGCAGTCAACGTACCTTTACCATCATTCAGATACAACCGGTCTTTTAAAATAGGATGATTGGCCGGGCATTCATTACTGCCTGAAACAACGTATAAATCCTGGTCACCGTCATTATCGGCATCCAGAAATACAGAGCCCATGTCTTCGTGATTGCGGTCTTTCAAAAGGGCCGGTTGATCGATACGTTGAAAGGTACCATCGGCATTTTGCAGAAACGTTTCACCCGGATACCCGCGCGAACCACCAATAAAAAGATCATCCAGTTTATCTCCATTTAAATCACCGGCTGACATAAACGGTCCCAGTTCAGACATTTTATTCGGCAGCAGCACTTCTTTCTGAAAATCTTCTGAAATCATTTCTTCATGTTTATAATCAAGTCCTTTAATATGAGTTTCATTAAACACAAAATTTCCGGTAACTGCTTTTTCACGTTTTACTTTTACCGCCGTAGTATAATTTAATTCAAGGGTTGAATTTCCGTCTAACTGCACCAGTTCGGTCTGCTCATCTTTATTCCAGATAACGGTTAGTTTGGTTATGAGCTGATCATTCCCCAAACCAAACTGAATGATGGGTGACACGGACGATTGAAAACCACGCGTAGGATTCATTTCACGGATTTGTTTTCCGGATTCGGTTTCAATAATTACTTTGGCACCCAAACACATGGAATTGCCTGGCATGCCGCCGAGCTTAACCCTGAAATAATTGCTTGTTTCTTTGATTTTGTTTTCAAGAATAAATGAAGGATCGTCCATGGCCGAAACTACCAGGTCAAGGTCTCCGTCATTATCCAAATCTGCATAAGCCGCGCCATTGCAGTTTACCGGCTCAGACATGCCCCACTCCAAAACCATTTTGGAGAATGAAAGATCACCGTTGTTTTTAAAAATATAATTGGGCACTTTCACCGCAGGGGCTTTGCTGATAACCTCTTCAAAATTCATTTGTTCAGAGGCACCTTTTACCTGTGTTGAGTAATAAATCTGAAAGTCATTGTCACGCACATCTCTTTTATAACCGTTGGTAATGAAGGCATCTGAATATCCGTCATTGTCAAAATCAGCCAGCAGTGGCGCCCAGCTCCAATCAGTTTTTGAAAGGCCCGCCAGTTGCGCAATTTCAGCAAAATGCAAATCACCCAGGTTAAGCTGAAGTGCATTAAACATGTATTGATAATGATGCCCCACATTGACATAATACCAGAAATTTTTGGTACTCATACCGGCCATGTTTTTTTTAGACCGCACGTGATCTTCACTGGCCATATCTACCGTAAAAATATCCGGCAGCAAATCGTTGTTGATGTCAGCAATGTCAATACCCATAGCATAAAGCGCAATGTGCTGTGTTTTTTCTTTGATCACATTCCGGAATGTGCCGTTTCCGTTATTGAGGTAAAACCGGTCAGCCTCAAAATAATCATTGGTCAGGTAAATATCCGGATATCCGTCATCGTTTAAATCACTTACCGTAATGCCCAGTCCAAATGTTGCGGCATCACGCAGCCCGGCTTTTTCGGTAGCGTTTACATATTTGCCGTTTACGTTTTCATAATAGACATCTTCACCCCCGGTTTGATAATCTGGCTGATCAAAACGAATTCCCTGAAACCGTTTTCTCCAGACCGGGTGATTGAGTAAATACAAGTCCAGGTCATTGTCTGCATCTGCATCAAAAAATACAGCCTGCGTGGTATTGGATGAATCAGCAATACCATAAGCTGCTGCCTGCTCAACAAATTTTTTGCCGCCCTGGTTTACATACAAAAGATTTTTGCGCATTTGAACATTGTCATGATAACCTGCCCGGGAAACATACAGATCAGGGAAACCATCATTATTAATGTCTACTACCGTGGTACCAGTAGTAAAGCCTTCAGGCTGCGTTTTACCGAGAAATTTTTGAGTGACATCTACAAATTCCAGGTTTCCTTTATTCAGATACAGTTTATTGGCGCCCTGGTTTGAGGTAAAGAAAAGATCTTCGTTGCCATCACGGTTAAAATCAGCAACCGAAACCCCGCCACCGTTGTACAGGTACTCGTAGGTTAGCCCGTTGATCATATCTGTTTCAGTAATGGTGTTACTGAAAGTGATACCGGATTTTTCACTGCCAACCTTAACAAATCCCTGGCTGAACACATTTAAACCGGCAAACAAAAAACAAATGGCAAAACACTTTTTCATGATAAAACTGAAGATTACCCGGCAAAAATACGAAATACCAACCCAATTAGGTGCAATGCTGAATTTTAAGCACAATACGCCCTGGATGCTGAAAAAAAAATCGCCCGAATCCGATAACCGGACCCGGGCGATTGCATTTAACTACTAAAATCTTAGTTTTTCACAATGCGTACTTCCTGCATGTTGTTGTCAGAACTTACGCGGATCATGTAAACACCATCTTCATACGAATTCATATCCAGGATATAATTGCCTGAATAGTTTCCGATATTTTGACTGAAGAGCAGTTTACCTTGCAAATCAAACACTTCAATCACACCATTTTCAACGGCGCTGATTTGAACTGTAAGGTGGTCAGAAACCGGGTTAGGGAAAACCACTAATCCGTTGTTTTCTTCTTCTGAAATACCAAGTCCGACACAATCATCGAGTGTAATGGTCAGTGTTGAAGATGCATCCGGGCATGAGGTTGTGCTGGTTACAGTATACGTAAATGAATACGTACCGGCAACAAACATGTTGGATTGGAAAATATCATTTACCAATGCACCGGTAGCGTCATTATCTGTCCATGTACCACCCATGAAAGGAACGCCTGTCAGGTGTTGAATCAGATAAATGTTTTCACTGTTACAAGCGGTGATTGCATTGTCTCCGCCAGCACTTGGGCCTTCTTCAACGGTAACTGAAGTTTCTACAGTGTCTGATCCGCATACTGAACCATCCACATAGAAGAATGGATATGTTCCTGCACCAACACCTGTAAAGTCTACTACGTTTGGCAGGTCATTTCCAACACCTGGTGATGGATTGTACCAGGTACCAGCGGTAGTTGTATTACCAGTAATGGTTTGGAAAAGGTCAAATGAACCTGTGTTCTCGCAAATTGCTGCTCCAAGGCTGCTTCCGGCACTGATTGCAGGATCAACAGAATAAACTTCTATTCCAAAGTTACCAGGACCAGTTGTAGTTGCTGCATCCACTTTGATGTAATAGGTATCACCCGGGATGAGTGAGCACAAAGTCAGTGTAGAACCATAAGGTGGTTGTGTAGAAGCCGGATCAAGTGTATTGGCTCCGATCAGGTCATAGTTTGCATAAATACTGCAATCACCGGTTGTGTAAACAGCAACCTGTGTTCTATGGTTTGTCAGATCACCAAAAGTTGAAATGGTTGCAGCACCGGTTGAAGGCGCTTTAAATGTAAACCAAACACTTTTTCCGCTTACAGCAGAACACCATGAAGTCTGGCTCAGGCATTGTCCGGTAACAATTGGCGGAACTACTTCACCTGCATCTACTGTTGCGCCGGTGTTGTAGTGCTGAATCTGAGGTGCATTTACCACAATTTCAATAGCCTCACACGGTACGTTGTTTTTCAGCAATGTACTGAATGAATAAGGTCCGGTCCATGTTGAGCTACCGTCTGTACCACCGCAAACTGCGCGAACATAGTACTGGTATGGTGCAGCTTCATTTAAGCCGGTTGCATAATAAGGGTTGTCAACGGTTGACGCTACACTTCCAAGTTCTTCACCTGTACCAGGTGTAAAACCAGGTTGTCCCCATTCAATATCCCACATGGTTTCTGAACCACCTGCCTGGAATAATAAGTTAGCAGCACTGCTGGTAATATTAATTGCGTTCAGGTTAGATGGTGCAGGACACGTTGCGCTTGTTGTAAAACAATAAGGGCCAGCCCATGCTGATGCTGAATCAGACGTTGATCCACAATTGGATTGTACATAAAAACAATAGTCTGTATCAGCGGTTAAGCCTGTAAGTACTGTTGTTGGTGTAGTTGTAACGGCTACTGAAGTACCTGTGCCTTGTGTAAAACCTGAAACACCGTATTCAACAGTCCAGTCAGTTGATGTTCCGTTTTCTGTCCAGTCAATTACAGCGTTGTCTGTTCCAATAATAGATGTTCCAAGACTGCTTGGTGTTGCGCAGAATGTTGCACTGGTCCAGGTAAAAGGACCAACCCAGCCTGATAATTCATCTGGTGTAGGACCACAAATAGCCTGTACATAAAACTGGTACGATGTATTAGGTGTAAGACCTGTTACAGGTGCTGGTACCAATGAGGTATTTGAGATCAGGTTTGATCCGGTTCCACCCAGTGGGAATCCAGACTCACCCCATTGAATATTCCATGCTGTTTCAAGACCACCGGCTGTCCAGCCAAGGTCAGCCTGGAATCCGTTGTCATTGGTTACGTTAAGTGCTGATGGGTTTGCACATGCAGTAGGTGTAGAAAATGAAAGCGGCCCAACGAAATAAGACATTGTGTCTACTCCGTCACCGGTATTCAAATCACAAACTGCTCTTACATACCAGTGGTAAGTTTCATTTGGAGACAGTCCACTCAGCGGGTCTGTAGCTGAAGGTAAACTGAAATCCTGAACACCTGTTCCAAGTAAGAATCCGTAAGTTCCCCATTCAACATCCCACAAACTTTCCAAACCACCTGCAGTCCAGTTCAGGTCAACTGAAGAAGACGTGAGGTTTGTAGTATTTGGTGCAGTTGGTATTGGGCACAACGGTGTTGTAGTAAATGTACCAACATTGCTTGGGTATGAAATATCACCACCACCGCAATCAGCATAAACATAATAATCATATACCGTTTCAGGATTCAGACCTGTAAGAACGTATGGGTTTGTAATAACCGGTACAAGTGTTCCTGTTCCCGGGGTAAAACCGTCAAAACCGTATTCAATGATCCAGTTGGTTTGAAGCCCGTCTAGCAGTGTCCAGCCAATTGTTGCTGAAGTAGCACCAACAGCACTTGCGTTAACCGATGTTACCGGCAGACAGGTTGGAGGAGGCAACACGTTGAGTGTGTAGTCTTCTGTTTCACCATAAGTATATGTTCCGCATGAAGCAGGTACAAGACTTGTTTCACGGCAAACAACACGCATGCGCGTGTTACCGGTTACAGCTGTACCCGGAACAGTAAGTGCATAATTGTATGAAATCGGAGCTCCACCGGCATACGGTGATGTTCCAATCAACTCACCCGCATCCAGGAAGTCAAAATCCTGGTTCCAGTCAATGTAAACAGCCGTTCTTCTGCTGTAATAAGTTGGCCCGCTGCCATCATCACCGGTTAGTGTAGAAATGGTATAAGACTGGTACGGTGCAACATCTGCAACCTGCGCTGTATAATCTGTATACGTACCGCTAAGACCAGCCCCGAGCGCACCGGATGATTGATTAATTGTTTGTGACTGCCCGACGAGTGTCACATTCCAAATTTCCGTGTCGTAGACGCTAGTCGCATTGGATGCACAATACTGCGCTGAAGCAGTATTGGCAACCAAAGCCAAAAGCAAAACTCCTCCGGAAAACCGTAGTAATTTTCTTTTCATAATAGATAGATAAGTTTAAGTTCGGAGCAAAGGTAAGGCTACCCTTTAGTGTGAAGTGCAAATTGTTAATTAGTAAGATTTTTTGCAAATCCAATTTTTAAGGAAGCAATCTGATGAAACGATTTAAATTTCGTTAGAAAATTTTTTTGTTTCAAGCCATTTCATTTCGTCGAATACTAAATCGATTTTGGTCATTAAAATTGGCCCGATTAACAGCTTTTTACAGAAAGCAGGTTTTACGTTTGGAAACCGAATTGAAAACGGGATTTGTTTGTTTTCTATCAAAAATTCAAACATCTGATAGAATCATATACAAGTAGCTCTCCAATAAGCGGGTCACGATTTTCTAAATTAGGCTGGCTTAATTAACAATTAAGTACTGTTCGCAATCTATTTAAGCTGACTGAATGCAAAAACCGGCATATTATTTGATGCAACAAAAACTGTTTTTCCAATCATCAAAATATCCCGTACATCAGTATTTGCAAAGAAGCCTGATTCGGCAGGTGCAAGCTGGGTGAAATTACCCTGCCCGTCACCCAGCAGTAAAATTCCACGCCCGGCATCGTAACGAATGGTTTCTACCTCAGCCTGAAAATTATTGCCTGCCCCCAGCACATCCAAATTTCCATCACCGTTAAAATCTGCCGCAACCGTTTTATTGAGCGGACCCAACTGAGCATAAACCGGAAGAGGCGTAAGCACAAACGACGAACCTTTACTTAATAAAATACATGACCTGAATTCATGTGCCGTATAATGAAGTGCGCTGTTCAGCTTATCATCACCATAAATCTTCTTTAAATCAGCACCTGCAAAATCGGTATAGGTAGGAAACTTTTGTTCAATAAATGGTGTTTGCTCACTTGAACATTGCCTTCCCCTGACAGGATAACAAACTCCATCCTGGTATTTTCCAAGCACAATGTCATAGCTTTTGTTGTTATCAAAATCTGCGCAGTAAATTTCAAGCGGGTGACTGACGGAAGGATTAAATTTGTTGTTTTCACCCAGGTTGCCCAACACGTAATCATTTTTACCATCACCGTTAAAATCGCCGGCTGTAATTGAATTCCACCAACCTTCTGATTGAGACAATCCCTGTTTGGCAGTTGCATTTACGAACACACCACCGGTATTTTCAAAAAATGAAACGGGCATCCACTCCCCTACACAAATCAAATCAAGGTCGCCGTCTGTATCGTAATCATCAAACAAGGAAGCGGTAATCATTCCCGGACTCATCAGATCTGAAGATTGAGCTGTAATATCTGTAAAAACACCACTGTTATTCTGCAATAAAAAACTTCGCGGTGCAAACGGATACATGCCCGGTACCTGCCTGCCGCCAACAAACAAATCGGCATCGCCGTCCTGGTCAAAATCACCGGCGCAGATACTTTGCCCGGATGTTTCCATTTCAGGCAGGCGTGCAGCTGTTTCATTGCTGAAATTGCCTTTTCCATCATTGATGTATAACTGGTCCTGCATTTGCGGTGCGTTGAAAGCATATTCGTTTGAACCGCTTACCACATATAAATCCTGATCACCATCCTGGTCAGCATCAAAAAAAAGAGAGCCCGACTCTTCACGCGCAGCTTCTTTTTTCCATGGTCCGCTTATTTCTGAAAACGTGCCGGACGCATTCTGAACAAAAAGTGCACCCGGAAAACCGGCAGCACCTGAAATATAAAGATCTTCCAGCGCATCACCGTTACAATCACCTTTGGACATAAACGGACCCAGCTGACTCATTTTATGAGGGAGTAAAACCTCCCGTTTAAAATCATCAAAAAAAACTTCACGGTGAACATAGTTAACCGGCCGGTCCATTAGCAGTTCAAAAACAGGTTCGGTTATTTTTTTTGCTGGTTCTGTCAATTCTGCATCTGCATAATCTACTTCAAGCAACTGATTGGTTTTTACCTGTTGCATTTTGACCGACTTGTTATCCGGCCAGATTACTTCGAGTTCGTCAATCACGGTATGTTCACCTAATCCAAAATGTACAATTGGTTCAACGCTTGACTGGTAACCCCGCTCAACCTGAAATTCACGGTACTGAACCGTATTACCTGTTTTCACCCGCAGTTTCACACCGGTTGCCATTCTGTTTTTTTCAGACCCTTTGAGTTTAATACGCAAATAATGATTCTGTGATTTGAGATCATTGCGGATAATGGATGAAACCTCATCCATGTTATTCAGCGCCAGGTCAAGGTCTCCATCATTATCAAAATCAGCAAATGCAGCACCGTTTGAATTCACGGGCTGACTCAACCCCCAGGCATCTGTTACTTTTTCAAATTTCAGATGGCCGGAATTGTGAAACATGTAATTCTGAATTTTTGTTGCGGGCAAAAGTTCAAGTGCGGCCTTAAAGTTGGTTTTCTGTGTTTGATTTTGCCTGATTTTCAACGTTGCATCCACGTCACGGGCATCGCGTTTATAGCCATTGGTAATAAAAAGATCAAGCCGGCCGTCATTATCAAAATCAGCAAACAGCGGTGCCCAGCTCCAGTCTGTTTTTGCGACCCCGGCCAGTTGTGCTATTTCAGAAAAAGTGCCGTTTCCATTATTCAGTTGCAAGGCATTGAACATATACTGGTAGTGAAATCCATTTCGCACGGACTCCCAAAACCGTTGTGTATTCATGCCGCCCATATTTCGTTTGGCACGTGCGTGATCTTCACTTACCATATCCAGCGTCATAATATCAGGCAGTTCATCATTATTAAAATCGGCTACATCATTCCCCATTGAGTAATTTGAAATGTGCTGTGTACGTTGCCATATTTCATTTTTGAAGGTGCCGTTTTGCTGGTTGATGTACATAAAATCAGGTGCTGAATAATCGTTGGAAACATAAATATCCTCATACCCGTCCTTGTTAAGATCAGCTATTGCCAGGCCCAGACCAAATGCGTAATTATAAATGCCGGCTTCTTTGGAAACATCAGTAAACCGGCCGCCATCATTGCGCAACAAAACATCTGAAAAAGCATCGTACGCCTTTTGAATGGTTTCACTATTTGCAGTGCCGGCCTGGCCGTTGGTGAGATTAACCTGGTTGTACAGGTGATTCATCACGTATAAATCCAGATCATCGTCATTATCGTAATCAAAAAAAGCAGATTGGGTGGTATTACGTTTAACATCTATTCCATATTCTGACGCCTTTTCTGTAAATGTCAGATCACCGTTATTGACATAGAGTAAATTTGCCAGCAGATTTTTATCTGACGGCAAGCCTGAGCGGGAAACATAAATATCAAGCCAGCCATCGTTATTAATATCTACCATTACCACACCCGTGCGCCACCCCTCATGCGCCTTATCACCAATTGCCTTTGACGTAATATCTTCAAACTGCATGTTTCCTTTATTGAGGTAAAGCTGATCTGAAACCTGGTTGCCGGTAAAATACAAATCCGTCAAGCCGTCATTGTTGATATCACCAACCGCAACGCCGCCACCGTTGTAGATGTATTCGTAATTAAAGAGATTAAATGAATCTGTTTCTGTAATTGTATTGGTGAAGTTAATTCCTGACTCTTCAGGCGTAAGTGTTGTGAGGGTCATTTTGAATGCAGTTGAATCATCCGCCTGATCTGCATGGGTGTTGTTACCGGAACAGGCCGCTAAAACTGGTATAAGGGCCAGAAACAAATAACGGTTCACCATAAAAAAAGTGTTTATGTAAACTTACACTTTTTTTGAGATTCAAAAAAGGCCCGGTCAATCTGCCACGCATGCCTGTTTGCAGAATGTACCACCAGCAACAGAAATTGCAGGTGATACCCTAACCAATGGATGAAAACCATACAACCTTTTGGTCTATGTAAATTGTTCTTACTTTTGAGAAAAACAAATCAGTCATGAATTTAGATCTTCAGCACAAAACAGCGCTTGTATGCGGAAGCACACAGGGAATAGGTAAAGCAGCAGCCCTTGAACTTGCCAAACTGGGCGCCAACATTCTATTGCTTGCGCGTGATGAAGTCAAATTAAAATCCACACTGGCTGAACTGGATTCAAGCCGCGGACAAAAGCATGCCTATCTATCTGCCGACTTTGGACAAACAGCTGAACTTGAAAAAAAATTAGCTGAATTTCTGAAAGACAAACCCGTTGAAATTCTGGTCAACAACACCGGCGGCCCGGCAGCCGGACCCGTCAACACGGCCACATTAGAAGAATTCAGAGTGGCATTCAACATGCACCTGATCTGCAATCACATTCTGGTAACAGCGGTTAAAGACAAAATGATTGCAGCCGGATACGGCCGTATCATTAATGTAATTTCTACCTCCGTAAAACAGCCCCTGCCAAATTTGGGCGTATCAAACACTATACGCGGCGCGGTTGCCAACTGGAGCAAAACCCTGGCCAATGAGCTGGGACAATTCAATATTACCGTAAATAATGTGCTGCCTGGTGCTACCAATACCATTCGCTTAAAATCTATCATTGAAACCAAGGCTCAAAAAACCGGTGAAGCTTACGACGCCATTCTGAAACACATGGCTGATGAGTCACCCATGAAACGAATTGCCGAACCGGAAGAAGTAGCCAATGTAATTGCATTTTTAGCATCACCGGCAGCCAGCTATGTTAACGGAGTTAATGTACCGGTTGACGGCGGAAGAACAAAAAGTTTGTAACATTAAGCCTGAAACATTGCTTTAAAAATCTTCACGCATCATGGCATCGTATGCGCATTGATGCACTTTTTTGCGGATACCATACTCATACGTTTTGTTATTCACATCCGGGTGAACCGCATTGGAGAGGTAAATGTAAATCAGGTTATGTTCCGGATCAACCCACAAACAGGTACCAGTAAAACCGGTATGTCCGTACGTGCCAAGAGACGCGTTTTCAGACATACCAAATGAAGTAGACCCCATGGATGGTTTATTAAACCCCAACCCGCGGAAACAATTTTGCTGTCGCGCTGTAAATTTTTCGATTGTTTCTGCTTTCAGATAACGCTGCCCGTTATAAACACCTTTGTTTAGCCACATCTGGCACAGAATTACCAGATCACCCGCCGTTGAAAAAATACCGGCATTACCTGCAATGCCTCCATGCAGCGCTGCATTTGGATCATGTACATGTCCGTGCAAAAGCTGTTTTCTCCAATAGGTTTCATTTTCTGTTGGTACAATAAGATCACGGCTGAAATAGTTCAGCGGACGAAACCGCGTGTGATTCATACCAAGCGGTTTGTAAAACGTATTGTACAAAAATTCTTCGTACAGATTTTTATCTTTTAACTGTTTTCTGCTTTGTGTAAAACCAAATTTTTCAGGACTTTTTTCAATAAAGCTTTTGAACATAAAATAAAGCGTGTTCATATTTACATCACTGTATTTGTAAGGCTTTGAGGGATCAAGGTAAATTTGGTTCAACCGCAGCCACATTGAATCCTGCTGGTCACGTTCCAGGTAAAATCCTTCGGCAACTTCGGTATTATAAACTGAATCAGGCCGGTCACAAAAAAACCGGTCGTACCGTCCAACTTCAGGAGACGTGTACCGCATGTATTTAATGATGGGAAAACCAGCCGGCAAACCACTGGTGTGCGTAAACAATTCCTGGAAAGTAATGTTGCGGATGGTGCTTGGATATGGTAAATGCTGACGCAGCGAATCTGGTAAATATTGATTCAGACTGTCATCCATTTCATAGAGTCCCATTTCATACAGTTTCATTCCAACCAGGGTGGTAGACACAATTTTAGTCAATGACGCCAGGTCATACATTGAATTTTCGGAGACAAGTGTCTGACCGGCGTAGGTGTACTTTCCAAAAACCCGGTCATAGATTATACACCCGTCTTTGGCTATTACTACCTGACCACCGGGAAAAGCATGATTACTCATGCAATTGTTCATCAATCCTGAAATGGCAGACAGGGTATCTTTATCCAGTCCGCAAAATTCAGGATCTGTGTGGGCCAATACTTTTTTCTCCGTAAAAATTCCCCGTATCAATGAATCGGGCGCAGCAAAATCAGCAGACAGCGGCAGCCTTGAACACAGTTGCTGCACAAATAAATCACCGTTAAAATCAGTCAGTGACGGATAATAAACCAGGTGCGGACAAGCAGAAAGCGATTCGAAATGAGCAGGGTTTGAAAAAGCCACCACTACATTTTTATCTGCTTTAACAGCGGCAATTTTTTCAAGCACCTCAGCACTGCAGGTATCATTGAGCAGAACTACTTTATTGCCCTTTGCACCTGAAATTTCATCAATTGCCAAAACATCCAGCTTACGGCCGACGTAAGAAACACCACAATCACTCCGCACCTTTTGAGTAAGGTGAACCTCGCTTTCACCATACACCGTAAATTTGGATTTAAAGGGAACCAGTTTTTTTTCATTTCGAATAAGTGCTGTGGATTTTACCTGCATGTTCAGGCGAATGTAGCTTAACTCAGGCGCAGCATTTACTTTAACCGGATGAGGATTGCGGAGCGCTTTACGAATCAAAATGCGGCGCGTGCTTTCATTAAAAACCACCAGGTCTTCTTCAGCCGGTTTCCAGGCAGAAAAGGTCTCTGCTGCTTCCAGCCTTCTGAAAACAAAATCGGCCCCGTGCTTCAGCAGTTCATTAATTGCCTGCTCTTTACTTTTTACAAAAAAAAGTCCGTTGTAATCATTGGCCATGCGGTATGATTCAAAATTGACCGTGTCATACCTGTTTAGATTAACCAGTACCCCGTGATGCGTTGATTTGAGCGTGGTGATAAAATCATCAAACTGTTCAGCGGCATGGTTGTCACTATACGTGGCAACTATTGGTATCAGGCCCTGTTTTTTTGAAATGGTATCAAGCCAGATCTGGTTTGATTTATCAGGGTCAACGGTTAATTCAAAATTCAGCAAATGGTATCCGGCTTTGTCAAAAAAATCTGTGAAACCGGGATTGCGGTTTTGTTTATTGACCTGCCAGAACGGATAGGGAACGGCACCCACCAATTCAAAATAATTGGCAAAGAAAAAAGGTTGTACCAGGTTGTGTGTGTCAAGGCATTCTTTGATGCGTTGAACACTGTCAGCATCCCATCCTGAAAAATAAAGGGCACCGGGTTGATTGGCAATAATCCACTGGCTCAGACTGTCCAGCGCAAACTGGTAATTGGCGGGAACTTCAATGATCAGGTGCTGAAAATATTTTTGCTGTTCAGTTAACCCGCCTAAAATAGAATCAGCCCAAACCGTTCCGGTAAGATCTTCGGGAGTAGCGGTAACAGAAACTTCTTCTTCACCGCCGCAGGAAAAAAGAAAAAAGGAAAGCAAAACAAAAACGAAAAGGAAACTTTTCAGGTGACGTAGCATGCTGGTTAACATTCAGTAAACCAAATGTACAATATTACCGCAAAACAACGATGTGCCCTGTATATTCATGTGGAACCAATTCACGGTCCACTACACGGGCTTTATAAATAAAAACAGCGTCGTATGGAATTTCATTTTTATAAAGTCCATCCCACTGAAAGTACATGTCTGTTGTTTCGTAGATCAGCTGACCCCAGCGGTCATAGATCTGGAACAAAAATTCAGTTGCACCAACCACACTTACTTCATAGGTATTATTAAACCGGTCAGCATTGGGTGTAAATGAATTTGGTGCGTAAAAATAAAATTCAGGTTTAATGTACACCGGTTTGGTAACCGTATCTGTACAGCCAATTTCATTGTATGCTATCAGCGTTACATCATACCAGCCCCAATGGCCGTAAGTTGTAACCGGTGAATTCATGGTAGATGTTTCACCGTTATCCAGGTCCCAGAACCAGGAGACACCGCCGGTGGTCAGGTTTTGAAATGCCACCGGTAAATCAACCATTGGATTGTTTGTCAAAACGGCAAAGTTGGCATTTGGCCGCACCACCTCTACTACGGTGATACCATCTATGTGATAGGTATGACAATCATCTTCAACTGAAACGGTATAGGTTTGCGTGTAATTGGGTGAAACATAAACAGACGGATTTGTTTCACCGGAGTGATGCCAGTAATAAGTATAATTGCCCAGTCCTTCAGAAGCAATCACATAAATGTTGGCCGTATCGCCAGGGCAAATCAACTGGTCAGGACTCATGGTAAGTTCAAGAACAGAGGCAATAACATTGTCCGTAATTGTTTGCTGGGTTGGTGTGCCGCAGCCATCTTCAATCTGTACCGTGTAAGTTGTGCTTACCATTGGAGAAACAGTTATAACCGGACCGGTTCCAATAACGGTGGTGCCATCCATCCAGGTATAGGTAAAACTGCCTTCACCCCCGGTAGCTTCAGCAAATAAATTGATCGGTGTATTCGGGCAAAGAACCGAGGTATCTGGTGAAGTGATTATGTTTATTGGCGGATAAACCGGGACCGTAATTGTACCGCTGCCATTTGCCGGAACACCGAGGCAGGCATCTGTTGCCGTAAGTGTATAGGTAGTGGTTGCAGCCGGACTCACAACGATATCCTCGGTTGTTTCACTGGTGCTCCAGCTATAAAGATAAGGCGGTAAGCCTCCGGTGACGGTTGCATCAATCGCTATCTCTTCACCGGGACAATGGACACTGTTATTGGGTACCAAAACCTGCACCGGCGCTGTATTTTTGATCAGAAGATTCAGCGTAATATAGTTGGTAACGCCACACGGATCAGGCTGGTCAAGCTGTATCACAACCGTCTCATCACCCTCCAGAATGGCATCTGAAAAAACATCGACGTTGAATGTTACCGTTGTCTGGCCGGCAGCAAAATTTATGGTTGGAGGTATGTTTGAATAATCAACCCCTTCTGTAGCCGTTCCTGAAACAATAACCGGAATACTTTGTGCCGTAGCTGCCATGGAGTTTGCACGGGTAATGGTAACTGTTGCGGTTTCACACCCTTCAGCCATCGAATAATTGTCACCAAAAGCGTCAAGACTTAGGTCTGCATTCATTTCAATAGGCGCAAAACTAGCCAGTGAATTGGCCTCCAGAAAAATACCGGAATCGTAGGCTCCGTCACCGGCATCAGCAATTGAAATAATCAGGTGATACGTTTCACCACACTCAACCTGGGCCTTAGCCTCCAGTATAACTGTGAAACCATCGTACTGAATGTAAAAGTCACTTGAATTATAGGGTGCATTTGAACCTGTACCATTGTTGATGTAATAGGAACAATTCTGGCAGGGACCGGTATTGGACGTTCCGTTATTGATATTGTCAATTGAAACGGCACCGCCGCCGCCAGGAATTGTAGCCATGTTATAGGTGCCGCCAAAACCAGGGCCGCTGATGTAAAACGCAAAGGCATCGTTAAATCCGCCGTCTACAAACTCAGGGTATTCATCTGAACCAAAAACATAACGGAAACGCACACTGTCACTTTGTGGAACAAAATCAAACTGAAGTATTGCTGCATTATACGTATCAGCACCTGCTAACGCTGTGAGCGGACCATACCCCGGTTCACCGTTGTCAGTACCGGCTGAACCACTGTCATTGGGGCCGTGAGGGCCATTTCCACCAAATAAACCGCCTGAATTGAGCACGGTTCCGGTAGTCATTACAATTCCGCTGGTTAAACCCAGATTGGTACCCGTGCCGGTAAATGAGCCAATTGCTTCAGCATTTCCGGTATAGGTTACATTTGAAACGGCAACACCACTACCAACCAAAACATTTTCAACCAGTTGTGCAGGTGTCATAGACGTTGATGTTGTCAACTGGCTTTTTACAGAAGAAGCCATCAACAACGAAACGCAAAAAAATACTATGCTGACCTGTTTGTTCAAAGTGGGTTATTTTTCTACTATTCTTTTCCTTTACTGATAAGACGTAAAATCAAAGCCTTAGTTGTCAAATTTAAGCAAAAAACGAGCCAAATGTGCACCTGGCTGAGTTAAGTGTTGGTTATTACCGTTTTTAAGGCAGAGCCAGCCTGGTTTTTCGTATAAACTGACCTTTATCAGAACCTGTCAATTAATCACTCCCTCTTGTTAAATAATCAAAAACCGGCAGAATAGCTGACACGGGGAGACCTGATTCTTTAATTTGATTTAAATTTGTCAGTCTTGAAAATATCAGATAGAATACGGAATTATATTGACCAGCTGCGTGAAAAGCACAAGCTGACGTATATTGACGATACCACCTACCATGAAAAGTGGAGCTTCAACGTGTCAAGCCTCAGCCTGATTTCACTGGTGCTGGTTTATACCTTGGTTATCGTTTTGGTGGTCATGGTGCTTTTCAGGTACACCTCCCTGAACAATTTTGTAAACCCGTATGACAACGATGAAACGCGCAGCCTGATTGAAAAACAGTCACAATCCATTGATTCGCTGTATGCTGTGACGGGGTCCAATGAAAAATACCTGGACAATCTTAAAAAACTGCTGAACGATGAGCCGTTTGATGACAGCATTAGTCTTCGGCAGCAGGATACAACCTATTTGCATTATACTCCCGATTTTTCCAAGTCAAGAGAAGATTCCCTGCTGCGTGAGAAAGTGGAGCGTGACATGAAAGGCGGCGGACCATTGGAAAGCGGCTATGCCATTGACTTTTTCTTTCCACCGGTAAACGGGCGTATTTCACAGTCTTTCAACAGTGAGAAAGATCATTTTGGGGTAGATGTGGTAACGGCGGCTGATGAACCCATTAAAGCCTGCCTGGATGGAACTGTCATTGTTTCGGGATGGATTCCCGGTGAAGGCAATATTTTGATTATTCAGCACAACAACGATTTTATATCGGTTTACAAGCATTGCTCTGTACTGCTGAGAGAACAAGGTGACAAAATACTAACCGGCGACCCGGTTGGAATTGTTGGAAACACGGGCGAAAACACCTCAGGGCCACACCTGCATTTTGAACTCTGGCAAAAAGGCAATGCGCTGAACCCGCAGGAATTTATTTCATTTTGATGTCTGGAAAACCCGGCAGGTTTAATTTAAACGCGTTTCAGCAGATTTTTCTTCTTAATATCTAAAGCCATTGTATTACTTTTGAATCTTAAAATTAAATTGCCCCATGTGGTTTAAAGTATCCCAGCTGATTCTACGTAACAGAATTACCATTCTTGTCTCCATTTTTCTTATCACCAGTTATTTTGGATACTTTGCACTCACCAATATTAAAATGGACAACACCTATGGCACCATGCTGCCAAAGGATTCCCAACCGAAAAAAGATTATGAGCTTTTAAAAAAATCATTTGGCGGCAGTGAATCGCTCCTGATTTTTGCAATTAAGACCGAGAATATTTATTCACTTGAAAAATTTAATGCCTGGTATGATTTTGGGGTTAAAGTGGCTTCTTTTGATGCCATTGATTCTGTTTTCTCAGAGGCGCATATCTACCACCTTCAAAAAGATACGGTCAACGAAAAATTCTTTTTTGACAAGGTTGTTAAACACCGGCCCCAGACGCAGGAAGAAGTTGACAGTCTGAAAAAAATTATACGCGGCAACCCGTTTTTTGACGGGCTTATTTACAACAAAGAAACCGATGCATCACTCATGATGGCCTTTGTGAATGAAGAGATCATGAGTGATATGAAAACGGCAAAAGTGCTGTTTGATGTTGAAGCTTCTGCAGACGCATACGAGCCAATTCTAGGTGAAATACGCGTTTCAGGTATGCCTCACATACGTGTTGCGGTTGGTAAAAAACTGGAGGGGGAACTTGGGTTCTTTATTGCACTGTCAATTGGTGTGACATCGCTGATTCTTTTCTTGTTCTTCCGTTCAATACGCGTGGTTCTGATTTGCATTGCCGTGGTTGCAATTGGTGTTATTCTTTCACTGGGATCCATTGCTGCGTTTGGTTACAAGCTTTCTATTCTGATGGTGCTTATTCCGCCGCTGATTATTGTTATCAGTGTTCCTAACTGCATTTACCTGATCACCAAGTATCACCAGGAGATTAAAGAACATGGTCTAAAAATCAAAGGCCTTTCACGCATTATTCAAAAAGTGGGAGTTGCCTCATTCCTTACAAACCTGACCACCGCACTGGGCTTTGGTACTTTTATTTTTACCAATTCAGAACGGCTTTTTGAATTTGGCGTCGTTGCCTCTATCAACATCATGGCCTGTTTTGTACTCTGCCTGACCGTGCTGCCGATTATTTTAAGTTACTCCAAAGTGCCGCAGACAAAACACCTGAAGCACCTCGAAAAACAATGGCTTACTTATTTTGTGGAAAAACTGGAATACCTGAGCATGTACCGCAGAAAATGGGTTTATGCAGGTACGGGCCTCATTGCAGTTACAGCAGTTATAGGCATTCTGCAAATTAAAACAACCGGAAATATTACCGGTGATTTGCCGCAGAATGATCCAATCACCACAGATCTTAAATTCATTGAAGAAAATTTTGGCGGCTCTATTCCGTTTGATTTGCTGATTGACACCAAAGACACCAACTCATTCTTCAGACGCTTTGAAGAAATTGAACGGGTACAAAAATACCTGAATGGTTTTGATCAGTTTTCAAAATCACTGTCAGCGGCAGACGGGGTTAAAATAGTGAACATGGCTTACAGCGGGAATGACTCTTCACGCTACGTTATTCCATCCTTGACAAAACTGGGAAAAATTTTACCTTACCTGATGAACTCTGCATCACAAACGGGTTCAAATGCTTTCCTGGATTCTACCAAAATTATTACGCGCATTACCATGCAGATTAAGGACATTGGTTCTTATGAAATACAGGAAATTATTGACAGCGTTACACCGGTAATTGATACCATACTGAATCCGAAACATCATAACACTGACAGCGTTTACCAGATCATTCTGAAAGAATCAGGAGACAAAAAACTGGCACAGGTAAAAAATCTGTTCAACCTGAATTCTGCGGTTTCATTTAACCTGAAACGAATTTATGCTGCCGGTGATCAAAACAAGATGGATGAATTCATGATGGATGATTCCAAAATTTATTCTTTTTATGACAAGGCAGGTTTTAATGACAGTCTGAAAAAAGCCATTGACCGTGACCGGTGGGAGGTAAAATATACCGGAACTTCAGTTGTTGCATCAAACGGAACACAATACCTGGTTTCAAACCTGTTCAGCTCACTGGCCATTGCCATTATTCTGATTGGATTAATCATGGCTGTTTTGTTCCGCGCATGGCGCATGGTTTTGATTTCACTGGTTCCCAATTTTATTCCGCTTTTAACAACCGCCGCCATTATGGGGTATTTTGGAATTCCTATGAAACCTTCTACCCTGCTGGTGTTTAGCATTGCCTTTGGTATTTCAGTAGATGACACCATTCACTTTCTGGCCAAGTTCAGACAGGAATTAAAAACACACGAGCATGATTTCAGACGCTGCGTTTTGGTAGCGCTGCGTGAAAGCGGTGCCAGTATGATTTATACCTCCATTATTCTTTTCTTCAGTTTTCTGATGTTTACGTTTTCTGAATTTGGCGGAACCAAAGCGCTTGGTTTACTGATTTCCCTGACACTGGGTGTTGCCATGTTCTCTAACCTGATTGTATTGCCAACCCTGTTGTTGTGGATGGACAAAAAGATAACCAACAAAGCATTGCGTGAACCTTTGCTGCAACTTTATAACGAAGAAGAAGATATTGAACTTGACAGCCTTGAAATTGAGCGTACCGTGAAAAAGTACGAAGAAGAGGATGCCAAATCTCAACCGGATGGAGAGTAATCTGCAGAAATACCTTCAGTTTATAGAAGACTCCGTTAAAGCTGTCCGCTTTCCTGAAAAGCCTGCGTCACTTTACGAACCCATGTCTTACATACTGCGCCTGGGCGGAAAAAGAATGCGTCCGGTACTTACCCTCATGGCCTGCGACGCTTTTGGATCTGATTATAAAAACGCACAAAATGCTGCACTTGCAGTGGAACTGTTTCACAATTTCAGCCTGATTCACGACGATATTATGGACAAGGCGCCCCTGCGCCGCGGTGAACAAACAGTACATACCCGCTGGAATGAAAATACAGCAATACTGAGTGGTGATGCACTGCTTATTGAAGCGTATAAACTGCTTTTAACGTACGATGCCGGAAAAAGCCAGTCCCTGATAAAGCTGTTTAACACAACCGCAACAGAAGTTTGCGAAGGCCAGCAATACGACATGGATTTTGAATCACGCACCGTGGTTTCAATTCCCGAATACCTGGATATGATTCGTTTAAAAACCGCCGTGTTACTGGGATGCAGTTTGCAAATGGGGGCCATTCTGTCCAACGCATCTGCCGAAAATCAAACAGACATTTACCATTTTGGTGTAAACCTTGGAATTGCTTTTCAACTGCAGGATGACATTCTTGATTTGTATGCCGACCAGGCCAAATTTGGCAAACAGATAGGCGGTGATATACGTTCCAACAAAAAAACATACCTGGTGTTAAAAGCATTTGAAGACGCCACGCCTGATCAGCACAAAGCGCTTTCTGCGTTAATTCAGGAAAAGGAATCAGACCAAAAAGTAACCAATGCCGTTGCGCTTTTTGCAACGTTACATATCAAAGAAAAAGCCATGGCAAAAATGAATGAGTTCTATACAACAGCCATGAAAAATTTAGCGCATTTACAAATTTCTGAAGAACACAAAAAGCCATTTTATGAACTGGCTTCTTTTCTGATGAATCGTGAAAACTAATCCAGAACCAACTTACCGTTTACCCACTCCGGATCAAGGCTGGCTTTATACTTTTTGTAGAATGCTATAGCGGGCGTATTCCACTCCAGCACCTGCCAAGACAATCTTTTCATACCCCGTTCGGTTGCAATTTGCAGCACACGGTCAAATAATTTTTTGCCTGCTCCCGCCCGTCGGAATTTTTCAGTAACGCACAAATCTTCCAGGTATAAGCATTTGCCGCGCCAGGTAGAATACGTTGTAAAAAAAAGTGCAAACCCAATTATGCCATGCGAAGCTGATTCAGCAACCAGGCACTCAAAAGCAGGGTTGTTTCCAAAGCCGTCTTCAATTAACTGATTGGTTGAATTACGTACCTGGTCACGCGCATTTTCATACACCGCCAGTTCCGTAATTAAATCCAGCACGGCGTGCATATCGCGTTTTTCAGCTGTACGAATAATTACATCATCCGCCTTCATTTGAATTATTGGGCAAGGTTAAACCGCAATGAAATTCCGGCACTGGTATTTGCGGTTGGATATGCATTAGACAGAACCGGGGTATTTACCACACGGTCAAAATAAACGGCAGCATTCAGGTTTGGCCCCAGGTTATAATCAACCCTGAATTTTAACGAATAGGTTTTGGTACCTGCTGTTGGCTGATTTGTGTCTTCCAGAATATTACGTGCAATGGATAAATTATTACGGATGTTCAGGTCAAAACGAATATTCAAATCACTCTCCGGTGTTTTGCCCATAAATTTAATCGGCAATTTAATTTTTGAGAATTTGTAGCCTGAACCAATCACAATTTCCCAGCCGCGCATTTCCATAATCTGCAGGTTTGGAATATTCAATGCCAGTGAACGGTCTTTGGTGTATTCCAGTTTGGTGATCAACCCGTTTTGTCCGATTGTCCAGGTAGCATCAAGTCCAATAAGTGGAGCAAACTGTTCCGTAATGGTAATACTTTGAATCTGGCGGCCCGGTATAAAGTTATTGGATGCATCCCTGTTCTGTGTTCCGTCAGGATCAAACGCTGCCAGGTTTGTCTGAAAATTAGATACCGATACGGTTGAACGATACGCGTGTGAAATGGTAAAATTCTTCACCCGGTCTTTCAAAAAGTCAAATTTGGAAAGACCGTTGTAACGGATATCCCAGTTTGGTAATGGAATGGCACCAAACACATCAAAGAAGTTGCTTCCGCTTCCTTTGCCGGTATAGGCAGCAAAAAATGAACCTATCAATACATCCTGCTGGTTGTTTCCAAAACCATCATAGAAACCGGTGCTGTCTACATAACTTGTTCCCTGCTGCATACCAAGCTGCGCAGAAACTTCATCACGGTATTCACGCATGGAATTAAATGATTCAGAGAAATAGGTTGAATCCATTTTTGAAAAAGCTGTTTTCCAGGTAATGGTTGTAAACGTTAAAGAACCCATATTGACCCTGTTCTGATATTCCCAATAACCCGGTATACCTTCAGGTGAAAAAATTGTATCGTTATACCGGTAATACCCGTTTTCATTGTTGGTGTATTTCCGGTCCATGGTCAGGTTGATGGATAAATCCTTAAATGGCATGAGTGTTATTTTTCCATTAAACGACTGCATGTGTGTCACCGTATGCTGTACATTCAACAGCGGATTTGAAACCAGCCATCCGTTTGCGGCGGCATACGGTGCAAAAGTACCATACTGTCCCCAGGCATCTGTTGGCCGTCCAAGCAGGTTGTAGTTTTGCTGACCGGATACAAATGCAAAGCCCGGTGCTCCAAAATTATTCATACCAAGCATGGTTGTCGGATTATTGAATCCAGGCAGCAGCATTCCATCTGTTTCAGTATAGGTAAAGTTGGCTGACTGAACGGTCATAATCATTTGCCCGACTACTTTCCATACCGGATGCAATTCTCCTTTTTCTTTTTTCTCTTTCTCCTTATCGTCTTTTTTACCTTCAATGTCTTTTGGATCACTGTCACTGCCCTCTTTACCGGTTGATGTTCTACCCCCACGCTGCGGGTTACCGCCGTTTACTCTTCTGAAGAATTCAAGCCGGTTGTAAATTTTCGTTAAATCAGCCTGCCCGCTGATGTTAAAATTAGATGAGTTTTGAATGGTATGACCATACGCCGGCTGTGCAATAGGTGCCCTTAACCACTCATAACTTCCGCGGTACTTGACATTGGTTGTGAGCCAGTCTGTAAGCGGCAGCTGGTTAAATGGTATCTTGTAGGTGATGTTGTAATTGTGATTATACCCCAGGGTGTAACCGCCAAAACGGTTATTGGTATCTGACGATGTGCTGAACGGGTTAAATGCCTTGTCAATTCCGTTACGGTAAAGTAAATAATTGGCATGGTCGGCTGAGCCAGCTTCGGCATTCGGATTTATGGCTCCGTTAGGCTCATAAATAATAGCACTGTTTATAGCGGTAAATGTAAATTTCAGCTGTTTGGTCAAATCATACTTCACATCGTAATTCCGGTTCCAGGTAAAATTTTTCAGATACGTCGGCTGAAATACAAACATGGTATCGAGTAGGTTTCTATTCTGCCGTTCATTGTACATACGTGTTAGCTCTGAACTAAATGCAATGGATTTAGGCCCCAGGAAAAAGTTAAATTCCTTAATAAGTCCGAACCATTTTGATTTTTTGAAAAAGGCATTGTCTTTAAATGGTTCAACGGCAATTGGTTTTCCTGAAAAAGTGTAGTTCAGCGCACCGCGGTAAGTTTTAGTGAGATCGTGATCGGTATTCAGGTCCCGCTGATACAATTCATTATACGAGTAGGTTGCTGACCAGTTTTCAATGTCCCAAACGTGTACTTCTTTTCCGGCGGGCCGCTCACGCCTTACGTTGGTAAAATTGTAATACCGCCTGATGGTAATATCACGGGACATTCTGGCACGCTCCTGCCGGGTTGCAAGGTCATAGTCAGACAGCCTTACGTCAGGCGCCAGCAAATCATACTGCGGGTCAATGGCCGCTACTGAATAACCGTACAGGAATGGTACCTGAACATTGGCTTTACTGCCTAAAAACTGGCCCAGCTCCACGCTGGTGGAAACATCAAACGCACTTCGGGTATCACGCTGCCGCTCGCTTACTTTTTTCTCAATACTTCCCCACCCTGGTGTAGAATAAGAACCTGCAACATTGACATTTCCAAAATCAGCCAGCTGCATGCTTACCCGCGCAGTAGATGCCCAGCCGCCATGCTGGTCAAAATCAGTCAGCCGCAATTCATTTACCCATATTTCAGCGCATTTTTCAAGACCATCTTCTGCATACATCCACGGGTGATTGGTATCTTTTCCGGGGTTTCTGACGCCGATCATAATCACTTTCAATCCCTGAAGATTTGGATTACCTTTTAATTTAATACGTGAAACAACTCCGGTTGTCGGGTCAGGCGGCAATGTAATCACGTACTCAGATGTTGCTGAAATACCGCTTGCATTCCGCTGCATTTTCATGTTGGTCAGTGAATCAAATGCAACAATGATGTTATTTGCCTCTGGCCAGATGGCAAGGTCATTTTCAAACGTAGTTCCCCACGGAGTTACTTTTAGCGGAATTTCAAATTCATAATAGTTGTTTTCAAAATCAGTTCCCAGCCGGATAAAAACAGTCAGCTGATCGTCCTGCAGTCCGTTTTCATAATTGCGCGCTTCACCGTGAACAAACATGCGCAGTTTTTCATACGAACGCACATCAAACGTTACGTTTTTGTAGGTAGCCCGTGCCTCACCGTCTTTCAACCCACACACCTGCAATGCAAGCGCCTGCTCATTCAGCTGACGGTAATTAATGGAGGCGTTATCCTGCTGGCGCTGAATGCCCGGAGGAATGCAATAGTTAACCGGTTCTTTATAATTATTTTCTTCCAGGTTTACAGCACCCACATTAAACTCAGTTGAGTTAGGATCATCCTGAATTTGTTCACCCGGCTCATCAATATTATTCAGGTATTTTCTCCACTCACCACGTATTAATTCCAGCTTGGCAAAACGCAGCACCACGGGGTGATCAAAACCTGTCACATACATTCTCATAAACCGTATTGAGCGGAAATCTGAAATGCCATTGATAACGGCATCCGGATCATTGATTGGAATTTTAAACTGATACCAGGTTTCTTTTTTACCGGTGTCTTCATTGATTGTGACTACCGTTTTATTGGTTATATAGTTTTGTCCTTCTACCAAATCCTGCGGTCTGAGACTTACCTCATACTGAAAATAACTTTCTGTTTCACTCAGGTTATTATCCTGGTTCAGATCTTCAATATCGGGCGTGGTGGTTGCCTGTGTCGGATAGCCATCTGAATTCATTTGCGAAGCCATATCTGACGTAGGTGAGTTACCTTCAGTACCGTTATAATATTTGTACCGTTCAACAATATCCAGCGTAGCTGCATCGTAATCATCATCGAGGTAATAATTGTAATAATCACTTGACGGATCATCCAGCAATTTTTGTTTGGCTTCAGGTGTCAGGCCGCTGGCATTTACCCAGGCAATGAATTCATCAAAATGGTTTTTTTCAGCATCGTTGCTCAGTCCGTCCAAACCAACATCCTGAAATACGCGGGCTGATGAATTGTTGTCAAATGCGTTGACAATAACCTGCTGGTTGGGAATAGCGGCCCAGGCCGTGGTGTCATAATCACCGGGATCAAACGTGGCACTGGCAGGTAAACCGTTCTCAAAACTTTTGCGTGAATCAGGCAAAATATCTTCTGAAATATTTCCAAGATTAAAATACAAACTACCACCGTTCATGTTTACGGTACCACTGTCTGTTGCATCATCATTGAACGGATCAAGCAACCAGAACTGGATAAACTGAATGTTGGCCTGCTCAAAATTGGTGGTGGTGAGTGAACGCATAATACCTGCCCACCGGTCTTCAGGATTTATAAAATGATCGTCTGCATCAATGTATGCACCAACTGTGTCGTAGTTATAAGGGCCGCGCTCCGTTGGATAATAGGCCATGTCAAAAATAGGAATGTTATTCAGCGTTCCCTGCGGTGGATTATACTGCGGAAATAAATCTGTCTGCGCAACCATGTGCATGAGTGAACTCTCTGTGTAAAGCGGATTGTCTACCATGTACTCAGGCGTTGTGCTGCTGTTCTGATAAAATGCTGTTGGATCTATCACGTACCAGGCCAGGTGTGCGCGGTCAAAGCCGGAAGCGAGCCCTGTTTTGATTGACGCTTCAGGAAAAAGGTCAGATTGTCCCTGTGGTATGGAAGCCAGTTTCCAGGTTCCGAATGTTTTAATATCTATGGCACTCTGACTGCCTTCAAACCCATCGATGTATGAAATACCCTCTTTGCTGATTGCGCGTTGTGTACCCGGAATCAGGTATGCAAATTCACCGTTGGCGGTAATGTATGATTTTTCTTTGGTAGAAATAACCGGTAAAAAGTCTACTGCTTTTGTCAAAAAAGGTACTTCACCGCGGTAGCGCAAATCAGTTCCCAAAACGGTGTTGCTGATTGGTTCATCACCAATATTTACTTTTTGTGTGAGCGGTTTTTCAGTCAGGTTAATAACGGTTGCACCAATATTAAAATCTTTATTAAACTCATAATTAAAGTGAGCCCCTACCATGGACTTGGACTGGAATCCAAAAACAGAATTACTTTCAAGCTTTACGCTGATTGGTGTTTGCGCTTCGAGAATTCCCTGGTCCAGAATTTTTACCCGGCCCAGGTTGTAATCAACCGTATAGTCAACACCCTCTGTCAACACCCGTCCGCCGGCGGTTACAACAACACTACCTTCAGGAATATTCAACGCATTCAGTGAAATTTCAGAACTGACAGATGACTTATAACTGCCCTTTAATTTAAACCTGTTTTTGCCCGGTATTTGCTGCGCAGCTGTTTTAGTAGAATCATACAGTTCCTGAAAAACAATGGCTTCAATCTGCGTTGGTGCAAGAGTACTTTGTGCGGCCATTTTTTGTTCAAGCGTGGTTCCAAAAGGTTCAATGGTGGTAAAATAAATACGCCCGGTTTTTGGATCAATTGTTCCGCCATTAATGGCCCGGTTATTATCGTATTGAATGGGTACATAATCAAAACGACCGTCTGATGCAATGCCGTTGTTCAGGTTAAGCCGGTCAAGATCGAGCTGCTGCATGAGCAGTTTATTGTCAACGCCTTCGTATGGCAGGTAATTAATATCTGTACTGGTCATTGGGTTATTATACCAGGCGTCCAGAATAAAATCAGCCTGGCTTACCTGGTAAGCTCCAATTGAATAAACGTTTTTCATCATCAGGTCCCACGTTTTATTTTTGGGATTGATAACAGTTGGTTTAATCAGTTTCAAAATCAATGCACTTTTTGAACCTTCCTGTACCGGAACATCGGTCGTAAATTCACCCACCTGGTACGTTCTTCCGGCATAGGTGTACTGGTAGGCAACCGCCAGTACCTCATCCTGGTTCAGGGGTGATTTCAGAGAGATGTATCCAAGCTGCGAGTTATAGGTAAATTCCTGATCACTCAACTGACGTGCATTTTCAACCTTTTCAAAATGCTGTGACTGGGCAAATGGCCCCGGTACACCTGAATAGGTAGAAAGGTATGCTACTGCATTGGAAAAATCGCGGATCTCCTGCGAGCCGGACATAATACCATACAATTCATTGGCGGCGTTGTCAGGGAACTGACCCGAAAACTGAATGGGATTTCCTTCACAATATTCTGATTTGGTTTCACCCAAATCTGTAAATCCAATAATGTTACGTGTGTTTTCTACTTTATTAATGCGGTTGGTTACCCAAACTTCTATTTTGGTGATATTGACCCCTGAGTTTACAATAGGCATGGTTTGCATGGCCGTATCATAATGATCACGGTGATAATAGTTCAGAAAGTAGTGCTTATTGGCCTCGTAATTGTCAGCAAAAACTTCATAATCCTGCACCTGGGCACCGCCTGAAACATTAATCTCCTGCTGCTTTCCACGTTGCTGTGACAAAATAGTCTGCACGGTTAAGGGACCAAATTTTAAATCTGTTCTGATACCAAACAAACTTTGTGAACCCTGAATCAAGGTTGAGTTCAGCGGCAAACTCACATTTCCGGCCTGAATTTTTTGTATGATTTCATCTTCATAACCGGTGTACTCAATTTTAACCACGTTCTCAAAATTGAAGGTGGCTTCTGTATTCTGCTGAATGGTTAGTTTTAGTTTATCTCCAATCTGACCAACCAGGTTCAGGTTGATTTTTTGCTGGAAATCAAATGTTGCAACACGGCGTTGTTTAACCGGTAAAACCGGGTTGTCATACCGTGATATGTTTACGCCAAAAGAAAGTTCAGCTGATCCCTGCGGACGGATATTGATTTCATCTCCCCCGAAAATAATGTCAAACGCCTCACTTTTCATTTTAATGGGCGGAATGAGGTTACCACGCTGCTGGGCATTTTCCTGGTCTACCTTTTCCATAAAGTACCCATTCAGTGCCTCTTTGCGCTGATACTCCAGGTACTCATCCATGGTCATGGAAGTAGGATACCGGTAATATATGCTGCCTATTTTCTGATAGATTTCATACTGGCCGGTAATTGGGTTGTAGATAATCTCTGTATTCAGGTTAGACGGATCACTGAGATTTATGGGCGAATTTTTTTTCTGCGTATAATCATAGTAATCATAGAGCGGAAAAGGCAGGGTTACACCTCCTGTATCAGTTTGTGCAGACAGCTTGGAACCGGCAATTACAATTATGAGTATGGTTAAAATGTACTTCACGCTTTTTCTACAATACTTTCAACGCTTCTTTAATTAATTGCTCTACGGTTTGATTTTCTGCTGCTACTTTTTCTACTGCCTTTTCTGCCTTTTTCTTATCAAAACCGAGCGCTAACAGGGCTGTTAACGCATCATTTTGATTTGTATTGTTTGGCTTAAAAATATTTCCGGCAGCAAAATCTGACTTGGCTACCTTGTCTTTGAGGTCAAGTATCACGCGCTGTGCGGTTTTTGAACCAATTCCTTTGATGCTCTGAATTAAACCAACATTCTCTGTGAGGATAGCTGTGGCAATTTCATCTGAACTCAATGAAGACAACATCAGCATAGCGGTATTAGCACCTATGCCTGACACAGCAATCAGGTGATTAAACATTTCCCGTTCTTTTTCTGAATAAAAACCATACAGCACGTGCGCATCTTCACGCACCTGCAGTTGCGTCAGAATGCGGATGTTTTCATCATTGCCTATTTTGGAATATGCATTCAGGCTGATTCTGACAAAATAACCAACACCGCCACATTCCACTACAATATAGGTGGGTGTCTTTTCTACAAGGCGTCCATTCAGGTGTGTAATCATACGTTATTTTGTTTGGGCGTCGAGAACGGCCACTTTAATCATGTTGGTAATTTCTCTGACCGAGCTTCCAAGCTGCAGAATGTGAATTGATTTTTTTGTTCCCAGCAAAATAGGGCCAATAGCTTCTACGTCTTCTACCATTTCCTGCAGCAGTTTATAGGCAATGTTTCCGGCTGACAACGATGGAAAGATAAGTGTATTCACTTTTTTATTTGCCAGCGTTGAAAAATCAAATTTGTCTACCAGCATGTCATTGTTCAATGCAAAGTTTGCCTGAATTTCACCATCTACCGTCAGTGTCGGGTAGCGCTCTTTAATCAGTTTAACTGCTTTGCTCATTTTAATGGCATCGGGTGTTTGGGAAGACCCGAAGTTGGAATAAGACAACAACGCAATGCGTGGTTGAATATTCAGCCTGCGCACCTGTTTTGCCACCAGGCCGGTAATCTCAGCAATATCTTCAGCAGTAGGGTCAATGTTTACGGTTGTATCAGCCAAAAATAACGGGCCGCGTTTTGTTGCCAGAATGTACATGCCGGCTACTTTTGAAACGCCTTCCTGTATACCAATTGTCTGCAATGCCGGTTTAATTACGTCACCGTATTTTCGGGTAATACCCGAAATAAAGGCATCTGCCTCACCGGTTTCAACCATCATGGATCCAAAATAGTTTCGCTCACGCATTATTTTGATTGACTCAAATAAGGTGGCTCCTTTTCGTTTACGGCGATCAAAAAATAATTTTCCGTAGCGCTCGCAGTTTTTAACCTGTGATTCTTCTTTCGGGTCAATAATTTCAAGATGAGAAAATTCCAGGTTGTTTTCTTTGATCAGCTCCATGATACGATCTCTCCTTCCCAGGAGAATCGGGTAGGCAAATCCTTCTTCCTGCGCAATTTGGGCAGCCTTCAGTACTTTGTAATTATCTGCCTCGGCAAAAACCACGCGTTTTGGATTTTTTATGGCTTTTTCAGTTAGCAGGTTAACCAGTTTATTATCTAGTCCCAGGCGGTGTTTCAGCTCATCTTCGTAAGCATCCCAGTCTTTGATAATATGCCGCGCAACGCCTGATTTTATGGCTGCTTTGGCTACCGCTGGTGAAACGGTTGTGAGCAAACGTGAGTCAAGCGGTTTGGGTATAATTGACTCTTTACCAAACGAAATATTTTTTGCTCCATAGGCTTCATTCACCTCTTCGGGCACAGGTTCTTTAGCCAGCGCCGCAATAGCTTTTACCGCGGCCAGTTTCATAGCCTCATTAATGCAGGTAGCCCTTACATCCAGCGCTCCCCTGAAAATAAATGGGAAACCAAGCACGTTGTTAACCTGGTTTGGCGTATCAGAGCGGCCTGTTGCCATAATGATGTCTTTTCTGACAGACGTGGCTTCTTCATACGAAATTTCAGGTACCGGATTTGCCAATGCAAAAACAATCGGGTTTTTAGGCATTGACTTGATCATGGCTTTTGACACCAGGCCGCCTTTGGACAAACCGAGAAAAACATCGGCCATTTCCATGGCTTTGATCAGTGATATATCATTGGGGTGACCTGCAAAATCTTTTTTATGCGTATCCAGGTCCTTCCTTTTTTTAGTCAAAAGGCCTTTGCTGTCATACATGTAAATGTTTTCTTTTTTAGCACCCAGGGCCACATAAAGTTTGGTGCAGGAGTACGCCGCAGCACCCGCGCCTACAATGACAATTTTAACTTTATCAATTTTCTTTTTAGCAAGCTCAAGCGCATTCAGCAAAGCTGCGCTGGTGATAATTGCCGTTCCATGCTGATCATCATGCATGAGCGGTATATCCAGCTCTTCTTTTAACCGCCGTTCAATTTCAAAACATTCCGGCGCCTTGATATCTTCAAGGTTAATTCCCCCAAAAGTCGGCGCAATGGCTTTTACGGTTGCAATAAATAATTCAGGGTCCTTTGCATCTACCTCAATGTCAAAAACATCAATGTCTGCAAATATTTTAAACAATAGTCCCTTACCTTCCATCACCGGTTTGGCCGCTTCAGGACCAATATCACCCAACCCAAGCACAGCCGTACCGTTAGAAATAACGGCCACCAGGTTTCCCTTGGCTGTATACTTGTATGCATCGGCCTTATTTTCTGCAATAGCCAGGCAGGGGTCAGCAACACCCGGCGAGTAAGCCAACGAAAGGTCACGCTGCGAACTTGTTGGCTTGGTAGGAATTACTTCTATTTTTCCCGGCCTTCCGCTGGAATGGTATTCGAGTGCATCTTGTTGTCTGATTTTTGCCATTCGAAATTGAGTTAAAATAAGCCGGTAAAGATAAAAAAACTCACCGAAACGACCCCTTTTGATCACCCCAAAATGAAGAGATTGTGCGCTTTCTGTAATTTCAGGCAGAAAACCAGGCCGCCTTACCCGCTCAATGAACTGACCTTAAGGGCCGTGTACGTTTATTAAACCAGCCGGTAACGCGTAATATTCACGCCGACATTAAATCAGGTTAAATATTTGACTAATTTTAGAATCGATTTTTTACATCCATGTCCTTAAAACGAAAACGAATTGTTGTACTTACCGGAGCAGGCATTAGCGCAGAAAGCGGTCTTGGCACTTTCAGGGACAAGGGCGGACTATGGGACGAACACGATATCAACGATGTAGCAACCCCTGAAGCCTGGATAAAAAATCCGAAACTGGTGCTTGACTTTTATAACAAACGCCGGGAGATGGTGGTTACTTCCAAACCTAACAGCGCTCACCTTGCGCTTGCCAGGCTTGAAAAACACTTTGACGTACAAATCATTACGCAAAACATTGACGATCTGCATGAACGTGCCGGATCTTCAGACATTCTTCACCTGCATGGTGAAATTCTGAAAGCCCGCAGCATTCAGAACGCTGAAAGCCTGTATCACATTGGCGGAAAAAAAATAAAATGGGGTGATCTGGCCCCGGATGGCCATCAGTTAAGACCCCACGTGGTTTGGTTTGGTGAACCTGTTCCCAAAATGTACGAGGCTGAAGATATTGTGCGTGAAGCTGATATTTTTATTGTAATTGGTACATCGCTTAACGTCTATCCGGCAGCCAATTTAATTTACGTTTGCTCACCCGGCATCGAAAAATTCATTGTTGATTTGAATGAACTGACCAACGTGAAATACAAAAACCTGCAGCACCTGAAAGGAAAAGCTTCAGAGCGGGTTCCTGAACTGGTAGATAAACTGATCAACGGAAAAAAACAAAACTAAAAAGGGCCATTTTCATGGCCCTTTTTTTAATTCGTATGAATTTATAAAATCAATGTCTTACAATTAGCTTTTTAGTTTCTACAACCTCATTGTTTTTAAGGATGGAGTAGAAATAAATTCCATTGGTCAGGTCCGTTACCGAAATACTGTTCTGGCCGTCAACCAATACTGCTTTCTCTACCAGTTCACCCATAATGTTGTAGATTTTTACCTGCACCGCGTTTCCACCGGTAGTAACCTGAATGTTCAGCTGAGAAGAAACCGGGTTTGGATAAACCGAATACACAATTGGTGTTTCAGGGGTGCTCAAAAAACAATCCTGACCACCGAAACGGTATTTTACCTGGATAGAATCCTGAAAAGTTCCCAGGCCTGTATAGGCTTTATAGGTGTAAATAGCGCAACCGGCAGTAGCGTGTGGATACACTTTTGGTTGGAAAACGGTTGAATCACCAGCCGGAATGCTCATTGTGGTTGGTCTGCTGTAAACAGTTGTATTGGTTGCATCAAAGCAAAGCACATCATCACAAATCTGATCAGTAAAAACACTGGTATGTGCCAGGCGGGTGCGCGACCAGGTTATGGTTAAAGGCCCGGATGTTTTATTTACCAGGTAATAATTTCCAAGTGTGTGGTCGGCTGTGGCTGCACTGTCAATTGTAATAACGGTACCTGAAATCGGAACTCCGTTTTCATGAAACTCAAGGGTCTGTGCAAAAAGAACCGGGGCAGACGCCAAAGCAATAAAAGAGAAAATGTGTTTCATAATGTTAGGTTGATCTGATATGTAAATGTACGAAAACTTTTAATCAAAGTTCATTCCAAAAGCAAAACAGGTTGGATTCCCAGAATTTAGGAACCCAAGAATCAGGAATCTTAGAATGGCAGATTACCGGGATTAAATTTTATATTTGATGCACTAATCTTAAATAATTGATTTATCATGAAGAAAACATTACAAAGTTTAGGTTTTGTTGCAGCTCTTACCATTGGTGGTCAGGCAAACGCACAATTACCTGATTACGGTATCTATCCGGGGGGATTGGTATTGACAGATTTCGGCGGAGGAACACATGATATCGATGCGATATTGGACGGTGGTACTCCGGTAATCATTGATATGTTTGCCGTATGGTGCGGTCCATGCTGGTCATACCACACCGGTGGAACACTGGAATCGGTATACAACAGCATTGGAGACGGCGGCAGCGGTCAGGTTAAAATTTTTGGTGTTGAGGCCGATGCTTCTACTCCAGAAGCTGACATGGACGGCGGTGGATCATCACAAGGTGACTGGGTAACCGGTACAGCTTATCCAATGGCAAATAACGATGCTATTGCTGGTATGATGAACCTGGCTTATTACCCAACATTGTTGTTGGTTTGCCCTGACAGAACTGTAACCGAAGTTGGCCAGGCTACGCAAGCTCAGTGGGAAGCTGCAGTTAGTGCATGCGGTGGTGTTGCTACTGACGCAAACGATTTACGCGTAGTATCAAATGAAACTGCAACTACAGCAATTACTTGCGGTGGTGGAACTACATCTGTTTCATTTGACGTTGCAATTCAAAACTACAGTACTGCTACAATTACAGGATCAAAAACAGTTTCTGTTATGGACGGTGTTACTACCATTGGTTCAACTACCGTTTCAGTTAGCCTGGCTCCTTATGAAGGTATGCTGGTTTCTGTGCCTGTTGACCTGGCTGCTGGTACATATAACTACACTACTGTTATTACAAACAGTGATGATGATATCACCAACAATGGTACACCAACAGCTGTTACAGTTACAAATGCTGCAAACGTTGGAACCGGTGACCTGGTTCTTCACATCACCATGGACAACTACGGATCAGAAGTAGGTGTACTGATGGCTTCAGGTTCTCCATACCTGACTGATGCTGCTGCTGCTTATTCAGCCGGAAACGGTGGAACTTATACTGGTCTGATCGACTTTCAGGCAATTGGTACATGGACTGGTTCAGGTTCAGGTGCTGGTGTTGTAAGAAATGTTGACTGGTATGGTTTGGCTGCCGGATGCTACCACTTCATCATGTTTGATGATTACGGTGACGGTATCACTTACCCAAGCAACGGTGCTATCAACCTTGAGTCTGAAAGCGGATACAACGGAAGTTATGCAGTAGATTACGGTTCATGGGCTACTTATGCTTTTGAAGTAACAACTGCTGGTAACGGTGGATTTACAGGAATTGAAGAAGCTACAACTGTATCTTCTGCTTCAGTTTATCCAAACCCTGCTGTAGACATGACTAACATTGAATTCAATGTTACATCTGCTTCTGAAGTAACTATTCAGGTAATCAATACACTTGGACAAGTTGTTTATGTAAACAACATGGGTGAAGTAAATGGAGCTCAGAAAGTGGTTGTTAACACAACTGATTTTGAAGCTGGCATGTACCTGATCAACATTACTGTTAACGGTGATGTTATGACCAAACGTGTTTCTGTTACGAAATAAATTATAGTCACTTGACTGAAGAGCCCGGTAGCCCTGCTACCGGGCTTTTTGTTTACCACTACCCCATTCTGGCTGATTTTGGGATTCCAACTATTTCACCTCTCTTAATCGCATCAAACTTATTATTTCGAGTATATTTACTCATCTGGAAAAAATTTGGTCTGTTTTTTGAATGACCAGCAACAAAACTTAAACAACATGAAAAAACTATTCTTCTTTCCCATTGCTGCTATTGCCTTGTTTGCATTTTCGCCATCAACGAATGATGAAACAGACCCGGGTAAAAAGCTGCCTGCCGTGAACATTAAGGATATGGCCGGAAACCCCATTAATACAGCAGAGGTAACAAATGACGGCAACCCGATCGTTATTTCTTTTTGGGCTACCTGGTGCAAACCCTGCAAACTTGAATTAAATACTATTGCTGAAGAGTATGATACCTGGCAGGAAGAAACCGGTGTAAAACTGATTGCCGTTTCTGTCGATGATCAAAAAACCACCAATACGGTTGAACCGGTTGTAAATGCCGCCGGCTGGGAATATGATATCTGGATGGACCCGAACGGTGATTTTAAACGTGCCCTGGGTGTAAACTTTGTACCGCATACATTCTTGCTGGATGGTGAAGGAAACATTGTTTATTCACACAACAATTTTGTACCCGGCGATGAAGAAGTTTTATACGAACATGTGAAAGAAGTGAGCAAAAAATAGCCGCTCTTTTGTCTGATTCGCCCCCATATCCCCAAATCCACTATTAGTTAACATGAAACGACTTCTACTGCCAATTTTCCTTGGCACTTTTTCTGCAATTGCGCAACAAGAAGGTTTAAACGTAACCGGCAACGTAGAAACCACCTTTCAATACCTGAATGAAGACACGTTAATTGGTGCCAAACAACCAGCTGAAAAGGCCGTATTGAACAATTACGCACTGGTTAATTTTACGTATAAAAATTTCAGAGCAGGTACCCGTTTTGAATCTTATCTTCCGCATTTGCTGGGATATCCTGACCGTTATTCAGGCTCTGGCATTGGTTACCGTTATGCCGGTTATTCAACCGAACAGCTTGATTTTACGGTAGGTAATTTTTACGAGCAATTCGGTAATGGTATGATCTTTCGCTCGTATGAGCAGCGCCAGTTAGGTATTGACAATTGCATGGATGGTTTAAACCTCCGGTTTCGTCCGGTACCCGGCTTTGAGTTAAAAGCAGTTTATGGAAAAATGCGCTATAGTTTTACAGATGGAAAACTGGTAAATTCTGATGGTATTGTCCGGGGATTTGACGGATCTATTGATTTCAGTAATTTTTACAATCTGCTGGCTGATTCAAAATTCAAACTGGTTATTGGAGGCAGCTTTGTCAGCAAATACCAAAAAGCAACCCATGCGTTGTACAATATGCCTCAAAATGTTGGCTCTTACGGAGGCCGGGTTGAAATGAAATACGGCCGGTTTTTTATGAATGCCGAATACATCATCAAAGAAAATGACCCTTCGTTTGACAATAATTACATTTTCAACAACGGTCACGCTGCGTATGCAAACCTGGGCTATACGCAAAAGGGACTGGGTATTATACTCTATGCCAAATCCATTGACAATATGAGCTTCAGGGCCAATCCCGATGCATCCCTGACTGATCTGAACATAAATTTTTTACCGGCACTTACCAAATCACATACTGAAAACCTGGCGGCTACGCTGTACCCTTATGCTACACAACCAGTGGGTGAAGTGGCTTACCAGGCCGATATTTTCTATAAAATTCCAAAAGAAACAAAACTCGGCGGTAAGTATGGCACTGAAATCAACATCAATTTTGCTACATCTTACCGGCCGGTGAGACATACATCGGGTGTTGATCTGGCTGATTCGTCCCGGGTAACTTACCAGACCAACCTGTTTGATAAAAGCGATAGCCTGTACTACCGTGACTTCAACATTGAAATAAAACGCACCCTCAACAAACGCTGGAAGGTAGGTGCAAAATATTTTCACTTTGATTTCAACAACAGCGTTACCGTGGTTTCCAAAGATGCGCATGGCATGATTAACTGTCACATTGCCGTTGTAGACGTACAGTTTAAAATAAACAAAAAACACTCGTTACGCACTGAATTACAAGGGCTCTGGACCCGAACCGTTGATATAAGCGGTGTGCCAACCAAACAGGATAAAGGAGACTGGGCAACCTTTCTGCTTGAGTATAATATTTCGCCTAAATTCTACTTTGCGGTTATGGATCAATACAATTATGGCAACCCTATTGAATCGAGACGTGTACATTACCTGATTGGAACAGCCGGCTATATTTTTGGCGCAAGCCGGATTTCAGTTTTATATGGAAAACAACGTGAGGGTATTTTTTGTATCGGGGGTGTATGCCGCACCGTTCCTGCAACCAATGGTCTCACTATAACATTTACCACAAGCTTCTGACGTATGAAAAATTCAGCTGTTTATTTGACCCTGGCATTGTTTGCAGCTACCATAGCTGCCTGCGACAAAGTTGAAAACCCTATTAAACCGGCCATATTGGTTGATACAAATTTATACCCGGGAAACTGGGATGATTATCCGTATCCAACGTTTACTGCAAATACCAATACAGACCGCAACGTGCTGCTGGAAGATTATACGGGCCACCGTTGCCCTAACTGTCCGGCCGCTGCAAGCGTTGGAGAAGCTATTGAAGCTGCAAACGCAAGCCGTGTCTTTATTGCCTCTGTTCATGCCGGACCCGGCGGATTGTCTGGCTTTCAGCAATTGGCATCTGACTGCGGTACCATTACCAATCCAACCAATGAATTCTGTACCATTTTTTACAATACCGAGAGCCTGGCTTACGGTGCCGCCTTTCAAACCGGGTATGGTTTTTTTGGAAATCCACAGGGTACGATCAACCGGATTACGTTCAGCGGATCATCCATGTTTCAGTTTTCGACAGACTGGCAAACAAGGGTGGATGAAGTGCTAACAGCAAATGATCTGAAAATTAACCTGCAGGCGCAGGCCAACTACTATCCTGAAACAAATGGTATGTATCTGCACGTTGAGTCTGAATTTCTTCAGGACATGACCGGGGAATACAACCTGGTTGTTTATGTACTCGAAAATGAAGTGATCGATTTTCAGGACAGCGCTACCATTATTCTGGAAGACTACCGTCATGAAAACATTTTAAGAGGGTGTATTGATGGCCTTCCATGGGGACGCAGTATAACCGGAAATCATACTACCGGTGAAAAAACGTATTATGACTATTCCTACGAGTTTCCAACAGGCCAGGTTAATACTGATTTTCATTTCCTGATCTATGCTTACGATGTGGCTACGTACGAAGTGCTTCAGGTTATTAAATACGAGTTTTAGACCTAAAACGGTTTTACCGGGCCCATTTTAAGATTTTTTAGTTTATCGGGTAAAATATCCCGCAAATTCCTGCGTCTTCTAAGGACAGAAATGAATACCAACCTGTGAATAAAATTCATTGGTTTATTTTTCACTTCTGAAGCTATTTTTTTTATTTTTATAGAAACATAACATATGCCTATGTTAGAAATGTGCAAGGAAATACTTACAAAGGTTAGTTTTGACCGGTTATTATTTCAGAAAGAGTTGAATAAGGCGTTGAAATGGTTACAATCAGAAGAGTTAGACTATTTCAGAGACTGGTGTTTATCTACTTTTGGAAAAACCTACCCGGACATCTTAAGGTCAGCTTTTAAGCGCGCCTGATTAAAAAAATAAGAATGATCGTAAATGGGCCTCTTCGGGGGCCCATTATTTTTTGGTCAGGTCAATAAACGTGATGTTCCTTTTCAGGCCTTTGTATTTTGCCCGTTTCACTGGTGAATTTTTGAACGTAGCTTTAAAATATTCCTCCGATAAATCAGCCAGCTGCTCGTCACTCACACTCAGGGGTGAAGCGGTAAAGCGCTCTTCAGAGGTTGGTGTTGAAAAACGGTTCCAGGGGCAAACATCCTGGCAAATGTCACAGCCAAAAACCCAGCCCTCCATTTTACCCTTAAACGGCTGCGGTATAAATTCATCTTTCAATTCAATGGTCAGGTACGAAATACATTTTGAACCATCTACCACATAGGGTTTGATAATTGCCCCGGTTGGGCATGCATCAATACAACTGGTGCAGGTGCCACAATGGTCATCAACCGGTGAATCATAATCCAGGTCACAATCAATAATAATTTCACCAATGAAGTAAAATGATCCTACTTTCTGGGTCAGCAGGTTGCCGTTTTTTCCAACCCAGCCCAGGCCAGATTTTTTTGCCCAGGCTTTTTCAAGAACCGGCGCAGAATCTGTAAAACAGCGTGCATTCACGGGGCCAATGAGCGTTACAATAAAATCCAGCAGTGCAGTCAGTTTATCTTTTACTACCTGGTGATAATCTTCGCCGTAAGCATATTTAGAGATCTTATACTGCCTGTTTTCAAAAACAGCTGACTTAGGATAATAATTCTGCAAAACCGAAATCACCGAACGCGCCCCATCAACCAGCAGTGCCGGGTTAAGGCGCATATCAAAATGATTCTCCATATACGTCATTTTGCCGTGCATTCCGGATTGCAGCCAGGTTTCAAGATGTGGGGCCTCCTCTTCTAAAAAACCGGCTTTGGATATACCGCATGAAATAAACCCAAGCGCTACTGCTTTTTCTTTTATTTTCAGCGTGAGGTCTGTTTTTGTCATCAGAATAGTCCGCTCTGATAGAAGCCCAGGTCTTTTCCAAGATGCTTGTACGCCTTTTCGGTAGCCTTTCTGCCGCGCTGTGTGCGCATCAAAAAGCCCTCTTTGATCAGAAAAGGTTCATATACCTCTTCAATGGTTCCGGCATTTTCACCAACAGCCGTAGCAATGGTTGTTAAACCAACCGGGCCGCCGTTGAATTTATCAATCAATACAGAGAGAATTTTGTTATCCATTTCATCCAGTCCGTACTGGTCAACATTCAGTGCATCCAGCGCAAAATGAGCAATTTTGAGATCAATTGTGCCTGACCCCTTTACTTGTGCAAAATCACGCACGCGGCGCAACAATGCATTGGCTATGCGGGGTGTGCCCCTGCTGCGACCGGCAATTTCAATCGAGGCCTCCTCTGAGATACCAATATTCAAAATGCCTGCTGCGCGTGTAACAATGTGTGAGAGCACTTCTACATCGTAGTATTCTAACCGGCTGTTAATCCCAAAACGTGCCCTTAGCGGAGCCGTAAGCAAGCCGCTGCGGGTGGTAGCACCAATTAAGGTAAAAGGGTTTAATGTTAGCTGAACGGTGCGGGCGCTGGGGCCGGAGTCGATCATGATATCAATCGTGAAATCTTCCATGGCAGAATAGAGGTATTCTTCCACCACGGGGCTCAGGCGGTGAATTTCATCTATAAACAGCACATCACCTTCCTGAAGGTTAGTCAACAAACCGGCCAGATCACCTGGTTTATCCAAAACAGGGCCTGAGGTTATTTTGATGCCAACACCAAGTTCATTGGCAATAATATTTGCGAGGGTTGTTTTTCCAAGACCCGGGGGGCCGTGCAAAAGAACATGATCGAGCGACTCTTTTCGCCGGCGGGCAGCTTCTACAAATACGGACAGGTTATCAATGACCTTACCCTGCCCGGCAAAATCACCAAACTGCTTAGGCCGGAGAACTTTATCAATTTCCTCCTCTTTCCGTAAAGCCTCATTATCTCTGTAATCAAATGATTCCAACCTGATTTTTTTATAAAGATAAAAAAACCCATCCGAAAAAGATCGAATGGGTTTTTATAATGCGTGTTTAAGAATTAATGTTCTTCCTCGCCGTCTTTTACCGGTACGGTTTGAAGCACAAAATCTTCTTCCATGCCGGGCTTAGAATAATCGTAAGGCCATCTGTGAACTTCAGGTATCGCTCCAGGCCAGTTACCGTGAACGTGTTCAACCGGTGTAGTCCACTCCAGTGAATTACCTTTCCATGGGTTTTGAGTAGCCACCTGGCCACGGCGAATGCTGTAGAAGAAATTGAAAAGGAAAATCAACTGGCTAATGGCCGCAATTACTGCAAACACTGAAATAATAACATTCAGGTCAACCATCATACCATACTGATTTGAATCAAATCCTTCGTAAACACTGTAGTCATAATAACGGCGAGGTGCCCCGCCAATACCTACAAAGTGCATTGGAAAGAATACACCATAAGCGCTTATAAATGTCAGCCAGAAGTGAACCATTCCAAGTTTGGAGTTCATCATACGGCCATACATTTTAGGGAACCAATGATAAACCCCTGCAAACATTCCAAAGATTGCCGACAGACCCATTACCACGTGGAAGTGAGCAACCACAAAATACGTATCATGAACCTGAATATCCAAAGCTGAATCTGCCAGAATGATACCTGTGATACCACCTGTTACGAAAGACGAAACGAGACCAATCGAGAAAAGCATGGCCGGTGTAAAGCGGATATTCCCTTTCCAGAGTGTGGTCAGGTAGTTAAATGCTTTTACCGCTGATGGAATAGCAATCAGCAATGTTGTAAACACAAATACACCACCCAGGAATGGATTCATACCGGTAATAAACATGTGGTGACCCCAAACAATGAATGACAGGAATCCGATTGCGAGAATAGAACCAATCATTGCACGGTAACCAAAAATTGGTTTACGTGAGTTGTTGGCAACAATTTCTGAAGTCAGACCAAGTGCAGGTAAGAGTACAATGTACACCTCAGGGTGACCCAGGAACCAGAACAAGTGCTCAAACAAAATTGGTGAACCACCTGACTGCTCAAGAATCTCAGACCCTACAATGGCATCATTTACATAGAAGCTTGTTCCAAGTGTACGATCCATTAACAGAAGTACTACACACGATACAAGTACCGGGAAAGAAAGCACCCCAAGAACAGCAGTAACAAAGAACGCCCAGATGGTCAAAGGTAATCTTGTCATTTTCATACCTTTTGTTCTAAGGTTAAGAACAGTAACGATGTAGTTCAGTGAACCCAAAAGTGATGATGCCACGAAAATGGTCATTGACAATAACCACAATGTCATACCGGCACCTGAACCCTGAATTGTTTCTTCGTATACAGAAAGCGGTGGATAAATTGTCCAACCGGCTGAAGCAGGGCCTGTTTCAATGAACAGGGAATACAACATCAATACTGAAGAGATAAAGAACAACCAGTATGAAATCATATTCAGCAAACCAGACGCCATATCACGTGCACCGCACTGCAATGGAATCAGGAGGTTACTGAATGTTCCCGACAGACCGCCTGTCAATACAAAAAACACCATGATTGTACCGTGAATGGTAACCAGACCAAGGTACATTCCGCGGTGCAGAATTCCATTCGGGGCCCAGGTATCGCCAAGGAAAAACGATAAAACGCCACTGCTTTCACCTGGCCATCCCAACTGAATTCTGAACAATATAGAAAGGATAACGGCAACACAAGCCATGAAAATAGCTGTTACCAAAAACTGCTTGCCAATCATTTTATGATCCTGGCTGAAAATGTATTTGGTAATAAAACTTTCCTTGTGATGATGTCCGTGATCAGTATGAGCTGCTGCTGACATAATTATTATTCTTGGTTAATTTTTGACTCTGTTAATTTCTTAGTTTACTGAGGCTACAACATTGGTTGTGTTGCCTTCCTCAATCCATTTTTCATATTCGTCCTGTGTTCCCACAATCACACGCATATTCATGTTTGAGTGAGACTCACCGCATATTTTGTTACACAACAGAATGTAATTAAATTCCGGATTATCGGTTTTTTCACGCATCTCAGCAGTTGTATAAATAGGGGTGAATTTAAGTTTTGTACGCTGCCCCGGAACACAGTTCATTTGTGCCCTGAAGTGCGGAAAATAAGCTGAGTGAATAACATCACGTGAACGCATGATGAACTGATACTCCTGATCTTTTATCAGAAATAGTTCTTTTGCCGTGAAATCATCTGCTGCCAACACATCTGTTGAATCAGAATAGTTGCTTTGCATTAAAACAACACGCTCACGAATGCGTTCCAGCTTTTCCACTTTTGATCTTAATTTTTCAGATGCGGCAACTGAGAATATTTTTTGACTGGCTTCTTCAGCAGCAATGTCATTGTGCATTGCAGTAATTGTGCTGTCAAGTTCTTTCAATCTCCACTCAATGTTATTTTTGGTAATGATTCCAAGTGGATTTGGATTTTCAACCCAGGTAGTAACCAGTTTGTAATCTGCATGACCCAATTTGTTGTCGTCACCTGAATAGCGTGCGGTGAAGTTGAATTGTTCAGCATAAAGCTCAACAATCACGGCATCATCCGATGGTTTACCGGTGATTTTATTCCAGGTCATCAATCCTAAAATAATGATTACGGCAAGTGCACCTGCAGGAATAACGGTCCAGATCATTTCAAGACGGTTGTCATGCGGAAAATAATACGGTTTACGTTTTGGATCGTATGCATATTTGTATGCAAAGATGAAAAGGACAGCATTGGTACCAAAGAAAACGGTTAATACAATAATCCAGTTGATATTGAACAACCAGTCTACATCTTGACCGTGTAAAGAAGCTGCCTCAGGCAACATTCCGTTTCCATATTCATAAAGCATGTAAACTCCGCTTCCAAAAAATGCAGCGAGAAAGAGAATCATCATCATCGCATTGATGTTATTCACACGAAGATCAATGTCTTCTTCTCTTCTATTCCTGATTTTTGAAGTCAGTTCGTAAACGCGCATTAACTGTGCAACGGCTATTGCAACCAGAACGATTACTACCAAAACAATCAATTTCATTTCCATGATAAATTCTTTTTAAGCTTCAATAATTAAATCTCGTGGTGTTTACTTTCGTCCAGATATGGGTGATTTTTAGGCATCAACGGAGCCTTGGTAAGCGTATTCAGGATGAAAAAGGTAAATACTCCGGCAAATAACAGCAGGAATCCGACTTCAATAAATCCAATGCATCCGAACTCGCCCATTGTGCCTGGTGTAATTAACATGTAAACATCTGTCCAGTGCCCCAGCAGAATGATCAGACAAACCACCGCTAAAATACCGGTATTGCGTTTTGCTTCGCGGGACATCAGAACAACCATTGGAACAATGAAGTTAACCATGAACATTGCCCAATAGGTGAATTTGTAATTTTCAATTCTGAAATCGAAATAAATAACCTCTTCCGGAATATTTGCATACCAGTAAAGCATGAATTGTGAGAAGAAAAGGTAAGACCAGAGGAAGCTGGTTGCAAAAATCCATTTACCCACATCGTGAATGTGGCTGTCATTTACCTGCTGCAGGTATCCGTGTTTTTTCAGATACAATAATACCAGCATAATAGTGGTCATAGATGTACACCACATTCCGCCAAAAACATACCAGCCAAACAAGGTTGAGAACCAGTGTGCGTCAATAGACATGAGCCAGTGCCAGCTTGAGGTTGAAGAAAAGTAACCGAACAGTACCAGGAACAACGCCCCTTTTACATAATTTTTATAGTGGATTTTTGTGCCGCCTTCAACATCTTCCTGCAAGCTGCGTTTGCGGAAACCTCTGTAGAAAAGAATGTATACCGCAAAATAAAGTGCTGTTACAACCCAGAAAAAAGGTTTGGTCAGGAAAGGAGCTTTGTTTGCAATGATGGTATCGTGTTCAACAATTTGCGGATCCATCCACGAATAAATGTGACCCAGGTGATGACCATCCACTTCGGTATAGCCTCCTTTAGTCAGTGTCAGGAAAGCGAACAACGCGAGTAATACGGCAATTCCTACATACACGTAAGAAGCAACGCCTTCTACCACCCGTTTAATAGCTACAGACCAGCCGGTTTCAGTAGCATATTGCAACGCCAGGAAAAACAATGCGCCCAGTGCAATGGCAAAGAAGTAGAAGCCGTCAATAAGCAGATTGGAAAGAATCCGTGTCTTGAACTGCTCATCGTCGATGTGCACAACAACTCCAATAATTACGGAGATCAGGCCTACGGCAATGGCTCCGAAAATTGTCTTTTTAGCTTTGGAAGAAATTTGAAATTCCATGTACTCTTCTTTTTCGTTTTAATACTTCTTAATGAGGCGCAACAACGTCCGCCGGAATAACAGCCGGTTCAGCACTTGCTGTAGCAGTTGAATCAGCTGTCACTGCAGCTGCCCCTTGCTGTTTGCCCTGCAATTTCTCTACATAATGAACGATTTTCCAGCGCTCTTCTTTATTCAATTGAGAAGCGTGAGCCCCCATCATGTTTCTACCGTATGTAATCGAGTAAAAAATTGTTCCGGCAGGAAGATCTTTCAAAGGACCATTATACGCAGGTGGCGGCGGGAATTTTCCGGCGCTGTTAGCAACTGTTGGTCCTTGGCCATCACCTGTTTTACCATGGCAATGCAAGCAGAAAAGGCCATACAGTTTTTCACCTTCTTTTACCGCTTCTTCTGAATAAGGAATCGGGTTTTTGTCAAATGCAGAATTGGCATATCCGGCTGAATCCTGGCTTGTTCCATACAAACCGTGCGTTTTGTCAGCGCCTATAGGGGCTCCAAAACGATAAGGCATCATAATAGCGACGTTATCACCGGTGCCGTAATATGGAATTGTACCAGCCGGCGGTGTCAATGATACTTTGTCACCAACCAGTTCAGGTCTGAATAAACCACGTACTTCAGCATAATCAACATACGCTTCTATGGAAGGTGAGCGGTACATATCCGGCATGTATTCCAATCCGGGTGAGTTTGGATCACCAACGCATGATGCCATCACTCCTGCGAAAAGAATAAAAGCACCGGCATTTAATTTTAGTGTGTTCAATTTCATAATTGCGACGAGTTATTTAATAACCACGTAATCTTTTTCTTCAATTTCAATAACGCTTGTCTCTTTAATCTTAGAGTGAATTTCAGATGCACTCAAACCATGATTTTCAGACAACCTGATTTCCATTACAAAACGGTCATCTGTTGTTCTTGGATATGGATTATCTGCCGGCATACCAGGCAAGGTTTTGTTACGCAGCAAATAGATAATTGCCATACCGTGTGCAGCAAAAAGCACTGTAAACTCAAACGAGATCGGAACAAATGCAGGGAAGTTTTCCATCAGGCTGAAATTTGGTTTACCACCAATATTCATTGGCCAGTCATCAATCATAATATACTTGAAACCAACTACGGCCAGCATCAATCCGGTTAAACCCAGCATGAATGCTACAATTCCAAGACGTGTGTGTTTGACCCCTATGATCGGATCAATTCCGTGTACCGGAAACGGAGAAAAAACATCTGAAATATGAACACCCCCTGAAACCAGTTTCCGGGCGCTGTTTTTCAACGTTTCGTCATCGTCGTAAGTTGCATATATAACTCTGTCTGCCATTGTTCAACTTATTAAATTCGTTATAATATTAATGGTGATCGCTGTGTCCCGGAGCGGTTCCGTTCTTATAGCTTTCTCCTGAAATTTTCAAAATAGTTTTAAGCTCACTGATTGCCAGTACAGGGAAGTAACGGGCAAACAACAGGTAGAATGAGAAGAATAATCCCAATGTACCAATAAAGATTCCGATATCTACCCAGGTTGGGTAGAACATGCTCCATGCAGATGGCAAATAATCTCTGTGGATTGATGTAACAATGATTACAAAACGCTCAAACCACATACCAATGTTTACTACAATTGAAATGAAGAAGGTGAATAACAAACTTCTTCTGAGTCTTCTGATCCACATCAGCTGCGGAGAGATTACGTTGCAGGTCATCATTGACCAGTAAGCCCACCAGTAAGGACCGGTTGCACGGTTAATGAATGCGTACGACTCATACTCAACACCTGAATACCAGGAGATGAATAACTCAGTCAGGTAAGCAACACCTACAATTGAACCTGTTACCATGATAACGATGTTCATGTACTCAACGTGACGGGTGTGGATGTATGCTTCCAGTTTCATTCCTTTTCTCAGAATCAGCAACAGGGTTTGTACCATGGCGAATCCGGAGAATACGGCTCCCGCTACGAAGTATGGAGGGAAGATGGTGGTGTGCCAGCCCGGGATTACCGAAGTAGCAAAGTCAAACGATACAATGGAGTGAACCGAGAATACGAGTGGTGTAGCAAGACCGGCAAGAACCAGGGAAACAATTTCAAAACGGTTCCAGTGTTTTGCTCTTCCTGACCAGCCGAATGACAAAATGGAATAGGCTTTTTTAGCTACCGGGCTTTTTGCACGGTCACGGATGGTTGCAAAATCAGGGATCAGACCGATGTACCAGAAAACGAGGGATACCGAAAGATAGGTTGAGATCGCAAATACATCCCAGAGAAGCGGTGAGTTAAAGTTTACCCAAAGTGAACCAAACTGGTTTGGAATTGGCATTACCCAGTAACCTACCCAAAGACGACCCATGTGAATGAGCGGGAACAAACCGGCCATGAATACGGCAAAGATGGTCATTGCCTCAGCAGAGCGGTTAATAGCCATTCTCCAACGCTGTCTGAAAAGCAAGAGTACCGCTGAAATCAGCGTTCCGGCGTGACCGATACCTACCCACCATACAAAGTTGGTAATATCCCAGGCCCATTCTACCGTTTTATTCAATCCCCAGGTACCAATACCTGTACCCAAAAGGTATACAATACAGCCAACTCCGTAAAGTCCAACCAGCATTGCAATACCCAGCATGATGTACCATGCTTTTGGTGCTTTTCCTTCAATAGATCTACAAACGTCTTCTGTAATATCATGATACGTTTTGTGACCTAAAATTAGCGGTTCTCTTATTGCAGATTCTTTATGCATTCTTGCTCTTTTTTAGTTAATCTGACTATTCTTATTAATGATGTGCTTCTTCCTGGTTTGGTTCAGTATGCCCCTCGTCCGTGTGTCCCTCTTCTGCATGTTCACCGTGTCCGGCTTCTTCGTGTGCCGTCTGGATCAGAGCCAAAGCCTCATTGTGCTCATTTCTTACTTTTACTTTGTACCAGATATTTGGTTTTGTACCAACTTCTTCCAGTACCTGGTATGAACGATCTTCCTGTGAGCTTTTGCGAACCATTGATTCAACGTCATTCCAGTCACCAACTGTAATTGCATTGGTAGGACATACATCTGAACAAGCAGTTGTAACGTCACCGTCCATTACTTTACGGTCTTCTTTTTTAGCAACCAGTTTACCGGCCTGAATTTTCTGAACGCAGAATGAGCATTTTTCCATTACCCCACGTGTTCTTACAACAACATCCGGGTTCAGTACCATACGTCCAAGGTCATCCTGTGCAGGATTCACTTCAACAAATTTGCGGTAGCTTGGATAGTTGAACCAGTTAAAACGACGCACTTTATATGGACAGTTGTTTGCACAGTAACGGGTACCAATGCAGCGGTTATAAGCCATCTGGTTTAAGCCCTCGTTGGAGTGAGTGGTTGCAGCTACCGGACATACTGTTTCACACGGAGCGTGGTTACAGTGGTGACACATCATTGGCATGTGAACCACTTTTGGATTTTCAGCCGGAATTTCCAGCGCGCCAAATCCACCTTTATCAAATGCTGCATCATCACGTGTACCAACAGTTGGTTCAGCATCTGATGCATAATAACGATCCAAACGCAGCCAGTGCATATCACGGCCACGGCGAACTTCATCTTTACCAACAACCGGTACGTTATTTTCAGACTGACAAGCGATCAAACAAGAACCGCAGCCGATGCATGAGTTCAGGTCAATTGTCATTGCCCAGCGGTGTCCTACGTGTTCAACCGGGTGTTCATCCCACAGGTTAAATTCACTGATGTGTTTTTCATCGTGATTCCAACCTGAATGCAGCATGTGTGCATGGTTGTAGGCTGATTTAGGCTGATTTTTATAAATTTCAAGCGTGGTCTCTTTAACAATAGAGTTACGCGCCATTACGGTGCTGTGTGTTTGTGTACAGGCCAGGTGGTACACATCTGCTGTTTTAGTAACTGAGTCAGCATTTACTTCGAGAATTCCATTTGCTGCAATTTTATATCCGTTTTCACCGATTTTTTTGCGGCCTCCGTTTGAGCCTGATTCATGTTTACCAAATTCAGTGGTATGGAATGCTGAACGGCCAATTTTTTCTCCGCCTTCACCGCGTCCGTAACCCAAGGCAATACCAATTGTTTTTGGTGCCTGACCCGGTTGTGGATAAACCGGCAGTGTTAATTCTTTCTCGCCAACTTTAACTGTAACTACTGAAGAAGGGCTTTCTTGTCCTACCTCAGTGCTCAGTCCTTTTTCTTTCATATCAGCCGGAGACATGGTTACATAGTTGTCCCAGCTTACTTTGGTGATAGGATCAGGCATTTCCTGCAACCATGGGTTGCCGGCCTGAATACCTGTTCCGATAGATGCTTTCTGATACAATGAAATTTCCCATTCACTGCCTGTTACAGCGGCCATGTCTTTTCCGGCAGCAGCCAGATCACCGGTAAACGGCCATACAGACGGAACAGCCACCATTACATCACCGCAACTGTTGTGAACGTGTTCATTCCAGTAACTGAAGAAATCAAGGTGTTTTGTTTGTTGCGGGAAACCATATAATTCCCAGTTGTATTTAATGCGGTCGTGCAGATTGGTGCTATCAGGACCAACATGGGATGCCTGACCAGACCAGATCATGAGTGATTCAATTGAACCGCGTGTATTGTTTAACGGGCGAATTGTAGGCTGCGCCAGTGAATAATGGCTCATTTTCGGATTAAAATCACCCCATGATTCAAGGGCATGATGATCCGGGCAAATATACTGACAAGCAGTAGCTGTTTCATCTGCATAACGGGCCATTGAAACCGTCAGCTCAACATTGGCAAGTGCTGTTTTGAAAGCTTCTCCGTTTGCGTGTGAATACGCAGGATTGGTATCCCACATAATTAACGCGCCTACTTTTTTCTCGTTCATCTCTTTTACCAGACGATCCATTTTTTCATCTTCAGAAACGAATAAATTAATCGGATCATTCAGGTTAATGGCAGAGATATAATTATTAAGTGCGTAGTTGATTGAATTGACAACTACCTGGTGTGATTTTCTGTTTGAACCGCAAACCAACAGGGATGTACCTTTGTTTGCTTTCAGTTCTTCAGCTGCCATTTTTAATTTGGCAACGGTATCTTCAGACAATGAAGCGGTATCAACACCACTGATTGCAGAACCGGCAATTTCTTTGTGTAAGAAAGCCAGCACTTTTCCATACTCAGAAGGTTTAACCATTCCGCGTACATCAGCATTTGAACCAGTAACAGACATGTTTGCCTCAAACTGAAAATGGCGTGACATAAAAGCACCATCAGGGTTTCTGTTTACCAGGTATTGTCCTACAAATTGTGTTGGCAATAACCATGCATTCAGAAAATCTGCTCCGACAGAAACAATAACTTTTGCTTTAGAGAAATCGTAATCAGGAATAATGCGTTTTCCAAAAGAAGCGAGGTTTGCTTCACGGATACCGTTATATGAAACGGCGTCGTATTGAATGTGTTCTACTTTATCAGACGATGCATTAACCGGCATTGCAGCAGCATCAGCCGGAGCAGCCTCACCTTCAGCAGGGGCAGCACCCGGTGTAACAACAGTACCACCGAATTTACCGATGAACTGAGAAATAACATCTTGTGCAGACGGGCTGATTACGGTACCTGACAAAAGGACAATTTTTTTACCTTTTGCCTGTGCGTCATTTAATCCTTTAATGATATTGGCATCAACACCTGCCCAGTCAGCATCAGCACCTGTCATCTGCGGTCCTTTCAAACGCTCTCCGTCATACAATGAAAGTACAGAAGCAGCAATTTGCGGGTTTACTGATCCTTTGGTGAAACCATGATCGCGGTTTCCTTTAATGTGAATAGGACGGGCTTCACGCGTTTTTACCAGAATGCTGGCATACGAATATCCGTCGTAATACGATGAGGCATACCAGTTGGCAACACCCGGCGTTACTTCTTCCGGTTTTACAACATAGGGTACTGCATTCACAACCGGAGCTTCGCAGGCAGCCACTGTTGCAGCAGCCACACTGAACCCGAGGAATTTCAGGAAATCACGACGACCTGTTGATGATTCTTTCAATTTATCATCAGCAAGGAACTGATCTACGGTTAACTCCTGAGGAAATTCTCTTTCAGCACGCTCCGTAAATTGCGGAGTAGCATTTAATTCATCAAGACCTTTCCAGTATTTTTTAGTTGTTCCCATATCTATAATAAGGCTCTTAAATCAATATTAATAGTGACATTTTGCACATTCCAATCCACCCAACTCTGCAACGGTTACCACATCATCTTCAAGATAAGACTGGTAGGTGCGTTTGTCCATCAATAGTCTCTCATGAATTACTCCATAATAGGAGTCCGGGTTATTTTGAGCAGCACCGGCAATGTCAATTTTTGAGTTATTGTGGCATTCAATACACCATCCCATTGTTAAGGTAGGGCGTGTGAATTTCACTGCATTTTCCTGCAGGCCGGCAGTTTTATCTGCTTCAGTGGTACCAACTGCATTCAGATCAGCTGATGTCATTATACGGGCAACTGTTTCTTTACGCATGTTACCATGACAAGCCTGGCAATCAAGTCCGCCAACAACTACGTGTTGTGAGTGATTGAAATAAACGTGATCAGGCAGGTTGTGTACTTTAACCCATTTGATTGGTTTTTCAACGCCTGAATAAGTCATTGTGGTTGGATCAAATCCGGCAGCGTCGTAAATTTTCTGAATTTCAGCAGTACCGGTTGTTGTACCTTCTGAAACAGCTTTGTGGCAGTTCATACAAACATTCACTGAAGGAATGCCGGCATGTTTTGATTTGGTTACAGAGCTGTGGCAATATTTACAGTCAATGCCGAGTTTGCCGGCATGCAATTCGTGTGAATAAGCAATAGGCTGTTCCGGTTTATAGTTTTCATAAACACCAATTTCCATCAGATCCAACATTCCGGCAACGAGCAGAATAATCATCAGAATAAAAGAAGAAACACCGACAAAGCCTCTGTTATCCCAGGCCCAGCGACGGAAAGAACCAGTAATAGACTCTTGCGGCAATACCTGCTGACCATCTTGTTCACGTGAAATGTTATTAAGCTGACCTTTAATGCCGCCTACTGTGAAAATAACCACAATCATCAGACCGCCGATTACCCACCAGAACCAAGAAGAAGATTCTTCTGTTCCGACTTCAGCAACATTTTCTGTAGGTTGAACCGCAACCGGAGGAGTGTACGCTTCAACATATTCCAGAACCGCATCAATTTGTTCGTTGGTCAGGTTCTGAGCAGTCATGGAAGCTTTGTTCCATTTGCTGAACAAACTGTTGGCGTATGAATCACCCGAAGCAATTACTGCGGCTGAGTTACGCACCCAGTTATACATATTTTCCTCAGAGGAATTGTCAATCCAGCGCTGACGGGCACCTTTCAGTGCCGGACCGGTCATGTCTTTGTCAGGCTTGTGACAAGACGCACAGTTTTGCTGGAATAATTTTTCACCGTCTTGCGCAATGGCACGATCATTGTACCCCATTGAGAGGACGATTGATACCACGAAGAACGATTTGAAAGTCTTAGAGATGAACGAACTAGTTATTTTCATTTGCAAAATTTTAGGCTTTTTGCTGTTGTGTACACGTTGATTAATCACAGGCAAAATTATAAGAATGTCCATTTACCAAACCTAATCCAACCACTTTTTAGAGCAGCTAAATCTAATTTAAAATGATTCTAAATAGACAAATAATCACAAACTCTTCGATAATAATCACTTGTAGCCATTCTTTGATCAATTTTAGAACGATTATTTATTGAAATTACCGGCACCAAAACGGAAATCCCTACCTTTGTTCTAAATCGAAATATTTCATGAAATTTTTCACCCTGATTTTCACTGTTTTTTGTCTCGGAAATTTGCTTTTTGCACAAGATCAAAGTCTTGGTTTTCCAACCGGAACTGATACCCTTCCAAAGGTGCAGAATACACTCAATTTTGCCTCAAAACCAGGTAAACTAAGTGTATACAAAGATGAACGCATTACCAAAATTGAAGATTTTGTACGCACCGGTGAAGGAAGCATTGAGGGTGTAAAAATAGACGGCTATCGTGTTTTGATTTTTTTTGACATGTCAAAAACAGTTGTTGAACAGCAGAAAGCTTATTTTCTTTCAATGTATAACCAGCATAAAGCATATGTTGATTACATGGCACCAAATTACCGGGTGCGTGTCGGAAATTTCAGAACTGAACTTGAAGCTGAAAAACTGAAACAGGAAATTCTGCCTCTTTTTCCAACCGCCATTGTGGTTTCAGACAAAATTCAATTGCCTGACCTGAATGCTCCGGCTACAAATCCATAAGAAACTATCAGGAACCAATCAACGGAATAACCCGCAGCCATAAAATAAAAAAATCCCGGTCAAAAATGAACCGGGATTTTTTATGTTTTGACTTGAATTATAATTTTGATTTGACTTCAACCATCTGGTAACTTTCAATGGTGTCACCTACTTTGATGTCATTAAACTTATCAATGTTCAAACCGCACTCGTATCCGTTTTTCACTTCTTTCACATCGTCTTTGAAACGCTTCAGTGAGCCCAGGTGACCAGTATAGATTACGATGCCATCACGAATGAGGCGAATTTCATTTCCACGAAGAATTTTTCCTTCGGTAACAAAACATCCGGCAATGGTTCCGATTTTAGAAATATCAAATGTTTCACGTACTTCAGCAGTACCAACAATGTCTTCTTTGTATTCCGGCGCAAGCATTCCCTCCATGGCTGTTTTAACCTCTTCAATAGCCTGGTAAATGACGGAGTACAGGCGAATGTCGATTTCTTCTTTTTCAGCCAGTTTACGGGCTGTTGCAGATGGCCGTACCTGGAATCCAACAATGATTGCGTTGGATGCAGAAGCCAGCGTAACGTCTGTCTCAGAAATGGCACCAACCCCTTTGTGAATAATATTCACCTGAATTTTAGGGGTAGACAATTTCAACAGGGAATCAGACAAGGCCTCAATAGAACCATCCACGTCACCTTTGACAATGATGTTAAGTTCCTGGAAGTCTCCGATTGCAATACGGCGCCCGATTTCATCAAGCGTAATGTGTTTTTGTGTACGCAAGCCCTGTTCACGGTGCAATTGTTCACGTTTGGCTGCAATTTGTTTCGCTTCTTTTTCGTCAGACAAGACATTGAATTTATCACCGGCACTTGGTGCACCGGTAAATCCAAGTATTGATACCGGCGTAGACGGGCCGGCTTCTTTAAGTGCCTGCCCACGTTCATTGTGCATGGCTTTTACTCTTCCGTAATGCTGTCCGGCAACAATAAAATCACCAACATGCAATGTACCCGCTGCTACCAACAGGGTGGTTACATATCCGCGGCCTTTGTCAAGCGTAGCTTCAACTACGGTACCAACTGCATTTTTATCCGGATTGGCTTTAAGTTCAAGAATATCTGCTTCAAGCAATACTTTCTCAAGCAAGGCATCTACGTTGGTTCCTTTTTTGGCTGAGATTTCCTGGGACTGGAATTTTCCACCCCAATCTTCAACCAAAATATTCATTTGAGAAAGTTGCTGCTTAATGCGTTCAGGATCGGCTCCCGGTTTATCAATTTTATTGATTGCAAAAACCATTGGAACACCGGCAGCCTGAGCGTGCGAAATGGCTTCTTTGGTTTGCGGCATCACATCATCATCAGCGGCAACAATAATAATGGCAATATCGGTTACCTGGGCACCCCGGGCACGCATGGCGGTAAATGCCTCGTGACCTGGTGTATCCAAAAACGTGATGTGCCGGCCGCTGCTAGTTTCAACTGAATAAGCACCAATGTGCTGGGTAATACCACCGGCCTCACCACTGATTACGTTTGCTTTACGGATGTAATCGAGCAGGGATGTTTTACCGTGATCGACGTGACCCATTACCGTAACAATTGGCGGACGCGACTGCAGATCTTCCGGTGAATCGGTATCTTCTTTAATTGACTCCTGTACCTCAGCACTGATGAATTGTGTTTCAAATCCATACTCGGCAGCAACAATCTGAATGGTTTCAGCATCAAGACGCTGATTGATGGAAGCAAAAATACCCAGTGACATACAGGCTGCGATGACCTCGTTAACCGAGACACTCATCATGGAAGCAAGCTCAGAAACGGTTACAAATTCTGTTAGTTTCAGAATACCTTTTTCCTGCTCTTCACGCTCCAGTTCAGCCTCACGTTTTTGCGCAAATAATTCACGCTTTTCACGACGCAGTTTGGATCCCTTGCTTTTTCCACCACCACCCTGAAGACGGGCCAGTGTTTCTTTAATTTCTTTCTGAATTTCTTCTTCTGTTACCTGCGGTTTGTCAACACGTGATTTACCACCGGCTTTGTTTGGCATGCCTTTGCGCGGTGCCGTTTCAGCAGCTTGTTTTTCAATGTTGACTTTCTTGATCCGCTTTCTTTTCTTGCGTTCAGCCTCAGACAATTCATTGTTGGATTTTTCTTTGGCTACCGGCAGTACAATTTTACCAATTACGGTAGGACCAGTCAGTCTTTCGGTTTTTGCTTTAATGGTTTCAATCTGCTCAGGCACTACCACTTTAGGGGCTTCAACAACCGGTTTTTCTTCTTTTTTAGGAACAACCTCTTCTGCCTTTTTCTCTTCTTCTACAACCTTTTTCTTTTTGTCCGGACGTGTTTTCTGATTCAGCGCATCGAGGTCAATTTTACCTACAACGGCTACTTTAGCCTGTCCCTCAGTCACGCGCGGTTTTTCAACCGGTTCAACCACTTTTTCAACTTCAGCTTTTACCTCTTCAACCGGCTCTTTCTTCTCTGCCACAGGACGTGCCCGTTTAGGTTTTGGCAGCTCTTCTTCCTCCTCTTCGGTATCTTCCGATTTTTTGTCTTTTTTGACGTCCTTCAATGAGAGTGACTCCCGTTTTTCACGGGAAATTGCAACATTTTCAGACGCCTGTTTGGCTGTCTTGTCATCTGCAAATTCCTCATCCAGGATAGCGAGCACTTCCGCTTCGACCTTTGTATTCGGATTCGAATCGAGTTTTACTCCTTTGGTTCCTAAAAAGTCGATAATAGTAGCAATACTAATATTGAACTCTTTGGCAACCTTATTTAATCTTTTTCCCGACATTCTTTATAATTCTTTCTTTTTCTAATTCCACGTAATGCTCCCGATAGCGGGGCTGTGGATTTTCGTTTTTTGTTACGTTGAAAATTACTCCTCAAATTCTGATTTCAGTACGTTCAGTACGTCATCAATTGTTTCTTCTTCAAGGTCCGTTCTTTTCAATAATTCTTCTTTATTCAATTCCAGGACAGATTTAGCGGTATCCAGACCAATTGCTTTCAGCTGGTCAATAATCCATCCTTCAATTTCATCTGCAAATTCATCGAGATCCACATCTTCAATATCCTCAGCTCCCTCACGGTAAACATCAATTTCATACCCGGTTAATTTGCCGGCCAGTTTAATGTTGTGACCGCCTTTACCAATTGCCAGGGAAACCTGGTCTGGTTTCAGATACACCTCAGCCCTGCCACTTTCTTCATTCAATTCAATGGATGTGATTTTAGCCGGAGAAAGTGCACGCTGAATAAATAATTTATCGTTGTTGGTGTAATTGATTACATCAATGTTTTCATTTTTCAACTCACGTACAATTCCGTGAATCCGCGCACCTTTCATACCTACGCAGGCCCCAACCGGATCAATACGATCATCATACGATTCAACGGCAACCTTGGCACGCTCACCTGGCTCACGCACAATTTTTTTAATGGTGATCAAACCATCAAAAACTTCAGGTACTTCCAATTCGAATAAGCGCTCGAGGAATTCAGGAGCTGTTCTGGACAACACAATTACCGGTGTATTGTTTCTAAGATCTACACGCGCAACAACCGCGCGGATTGATTCTCCTTTTTTGAAATAATCCGATGGGATCTGTTCTGATTTTGGCAGAATGAGTTCATTGCCTTCATCATCCAATACCAGAATTTCGCGCTTCCACACCTGGTAAACTTCACCGGCAATAATTTCACCAATACGTTCACGGTATTTTTTATAGATATGATCTTTTTCCAGTTCAAGAATACGTGAAATGAGGTTTTGACGAAGAGCCAATACGTTGCGTCGACCAAAATCACCCAACTTAATTTCTTCAGCAACTTCTTCACCTACTTCAAAATCAGCCTCAATTAATTTTGCTTTTGAAAGCGCAATTTCAAGATTTTCATCTTCTACTTCACCATCAGGCACAATTTCACGGTTGATCCATATTTCAAGATCTCCTTTATCAGGGTTAATGATAACATCGATATGCTCGTCATTACCAAATTTTTTCTTCAGCATTGAACGAAAAACATCCTGAAGAATGTTCATCATGGTTTCCCGATCGATGTTTTTAAACTCTTTAAATTCAGAGAAGGATTCAATTAATTCCAGCGCATTCATAATCTACATTACTACATTAATTAAAAAGTGATAACCAGTTTTGTTTCTTTGATTTCATTGTATTTAAGCGGGACACTCTGCGTAACCCATTCTTTTTTCTTTCTGCCCTCAATGGCCTTTTTTTCTTTGGTTTCAATTACAAAAGAGGTTTCGTCTGCTTTTACAATTGTTCCCTCAAGGCTTCCTTTTTCGGGTAATTTAACTTTTACCGGGCGGCCAATATTTTTGATGTATTGTTTGTACACCCGCAGCGGCTGATCTATTCCGGCTGACGACACTTCCAGTGCAAAATCTTCAGCTTCACGATCGAGGTTATGCTCGATATTTCTGCTCACGGCCACACAATCTTCAATAGAAACCGAGCCTTGTTCCCGGTCAATTTCTACCAGGATATTGTTTGAACCGCTGATTTTGATTTCGACAATGTATAATGCCGGATCATGCTCTGCTATTCGCTCCTGTGCCAGTTCTTCTATTCTGCTTTTATTAATCATTGCGTATAAAAAGAGGGGACTGTTGTCCCCTCTCATCAATGTATAAATAAATATTACAGTGCAAATATACGCATTTTCTGATCAAACGACCAAAAAACCGTAAAAGTTTCTGGTTTTAAGATGGATATTGTGCCTTTGAGGGCTGATTGCGGCGTGCTAGCGTGTCCGGATCTCAAACAAAACCAGTTTAGCCGGTGATGCATCGCTTTCAAGGCTTGCAATCTGGATATTCAAAAAATAAACGTCATCCTTTATAGCATCAGGCACAAATACCATTTCGGTAATGGTTTTATGAAGCCAGGGATTTTGCGGATAGTTCCAGAACAAATGATGCGCCGCCAATTCGCCGCCATCGTTTTCACGGTCAACCGACGGCAAATCAACCACCAGGTGATCAATACCCAAATCAAGAATATACTGTATGGCCGCGGTGGTGAGGTAAGCCGGGTTGGTGTTTGAATAATTGCGGTGGCGTTTTTCAGTGGTGTTATCCGCTGTTCGAATAATCAAAGCATTACAGCCTGCTGCATTGCCCGCACATTTGACAGCTTCTTCAACCAGTTCTTTGGTAATAACCTGGTCCTGCTGGTTATACTGTTCATTTTTGACAACCTGTGGTGCTACTGAAATCAGCTGTGCTTTAAAATGAAATTCACGCAGACATTGGTTAATGGTAAAATTTTCTTTTGAGATATGGCCCACGCATTCTGTATGCGTCCCGTTTCCATGCGGGTTAAGCATAATATTCCGAAAATTAACACTGCCGCCGCGGTTCACATCTCCCACAAACTGTGCAGTAATTACCGGTTCAATTTTTACAGGGTCGCAGTACCAGGCTCTGACTGAATCAGAATCGGCAGAAAGGGGAATTGAAATATCCATTCCGGCCGCGGTGTCAATATACGTTTCTGGGTCAAGATATAATTGCATTGGTCAAATGTAACGGAAATTCACCACACCTGTTAGCGGTTTGCCCTCACAATGTTCAGGCCGGAATGGTCACACCATAGCTGAAAAAATTGTAATTTCGTTCTACAAACGGTATGGCTAAACACAAACTCTTTGCAGAAGACGATTATGAATTTGAGCTGATTGGTATTTGCTCCAACAACAGCGATTACCGCTTGTGCTGGAATATTAATCAATGCCTTCAGATTGGTTTGAGCAAAGGAGATGATTATTCACTATTGTCAAAAAAAGACGGTGAAAGTTTTCATTCGTTTTACCAGTTTACGGATGCAGATGACCTGACTGAATATTACCTGATTAAAAATGTATCCAATACCTACAAGCACCTGATTCCGGAAAAAGACCAGGTTGATTATTTTCTGGTGATAAAGAATAATACATTACATGCTGTTGATGATATCTTAACAGCACTGCGGTCAAACGAAAGTATTTTAACCGCGTTTATTTTTGACCCCGACGAACTGAAATCCAAACCAAACCTGCTGTTCTGAAATTTGATCACAGATAGCTTATATTTGTACCCTAATTTATAACATGAAAAAAACCAAAATAGTTGCCACTATGGGGCCGGCTTCAACAAGCTCAAAAGAGGTGTTGAAAGAAATGATTCAAAACGGAACCAATGTATGCAGGCTGAATTTCTCACACGGTAAACACGAAAACCATTTAAATACCATTCAAATGGTGCGTGAAATTAACGCTGAATTGGATGTAGATGTAGCCCTGCTGGCAGATTTACAGGGACCCAAAATTCGGATTGGTGAAGTTGAAAACAACGGCATTGAACTGGTTGACGGCGCACAGCTGATCATCACCACCAAAGAATGCATTGGAACCAAAGAACGCGTTTTTCTGACCTATAAAGAGTTTCCAAAAGATGTGGCAGTTGGCGACCGTGTTTTGATGGATGACGGAAAACTTCAACTGGAGGTAACCGGCACCAACCGTGAAGATGAAGTCATTACCAAAGTACTCAATGGCGGCATTCTAAGCTCTAAAAAAGGGGTGAATCTGCCCAATACCAAAATATCACTGCCGTGCCTGACCGTAAAAGATTTGCGTGATCTTGAATTTGCTTTAGAGCATGAGGTAGACTGGATTGGATTATCTTTTGTACGCTCAGCCAAAGACATTGATGATTTGCGCAAACTGATCACCAAAAAAAACAAACACGCTAAAATCATTGCTAAAATAGAAAAGCCTGAGGCCGTTGCAGATATTGATGCCATCATTCGCACAACCGATGCGCTGATGATTGCACGCGGTGATATGGGCGTTGAATTACCGGCTGAAAAAGTGCCGAATATTCAGAAAATGATTATCCGCAAATCACGCAATTTTGGCAAACCAACCATTGTTGCCACGCAGATGATGGAGAGTATGATCACCAGCTTTTCACCCACCCGGGCAGAAGTGAATGATGTAGCAAACGCTGTTTTGGACGGTGCTGATGCCGTAATGCTCTCTGGTGAAACATCGGTTGGAAAATACCCGGTTGAAGTGATTAAAACAATGACCAAAATTGTGCTGGAAATTGAAAAGAACGACGAGATTTATCACAAAGAAGAATTGCCTGAACGCAGTGAAGAACGCTTCATTACCGATTCTATTTGCTTCAACGCAACACGCCTGGCGCAACGGGTACAGGCAAACGCCATTATTACCATGACATTTTCAGGATACACGGCGTATAAACTTTCCTCTCAACGACCGCGGTCAGACATTTATGTTTTTACTGAAAACCGCCGCATTTTAACGCAGCTCAACCTTGTGTGGGGTGTTAAAGGCTATTTCTACGATAAGCTGGGCAGCACTGATCAAACCATTGTAGATTGCCAGCAATTTTTGAAAGATAAAGACCTTGTAAAAAAAGGAGATTACGTAATCAACGTTGCTTCAGTTCCAATTGAAGAAAAGGGGAAATCGAATATGGTGAAGTTGAGCCAGATTTAGGGGTTAGTCTGATCTGTTTATCGTTTTGAAAAGCCTTTGGTGATTTACCAAAGGCTTTTTTGTTTCCGCATTTCGATGATAGGGACGCAAATAAACCGCATTTGATATTTCAGCACGGAAAAAGATTGCACGATCAATGAATCAAAAAATTTCGACAGCGGCAAATTCAGGAGATTATTAGTTATAACTTTGCGCCAATTTTAAATTTAACCCCACGATTTATGAAAAAAATGAAACTCTTTTTTGCCCTGGCAGGCCTTGCTACCGGCATAAATGCAAATGCACAACTTGGCGGAGGAGCCAGACTTGGTTATGACCTCTATTTTGGAGGAAGCGGTATCAAAACAGTTGCGCTGGGCGGATTTGGCGAATGGTCAAAAAGTGATGAAGTTGGTATTCGGTTTGGCCTTAATTATGGTTTACCAAATACTGTCTCAGATATTTATACCGCTCATGCGCTCAACAATTATTCGATTCCCCAAAGTATCCAGGTTGATGGAGATTTCAAAGCATCATTTCTTCATTTGTACGTTGACGGAAAAAAATACTTTGGTAATTCAGATTATGATGACGGCGGTTTTTATTTCACACTTGGAGCAGGATACACTTTTGCAATGACACAAGCGGACTACGACTATGGAATTTACAGTTCGGATATCTACACCGTAACTGGCATGGCGAATGAAGAAGACAAACAGTTTGCCGCACAAATTATGGTCAGGGCTTTTTTGGGGTATGATTATTCCCTTGATTTTGCTCACCTATTTGGTGAATTCGGACTCAGTTTCCCTGCAACTGACGCTAATGGTGTTGCTATTCCAATTGAATTACCACCCTTTGTAGAATTTTCTGCAGGTATCAGATTTTAGATTAATTTAAACGTCTCCGTTTTTAAACCCTTTGGCATTTGCTGAAGAGTTTTTTGTTGGTGGTTCTTTCACCTTAAATACACCTGGTTTCAGGAAGCAGAAAATTTAAATTTATCCGGAGAAATATTGAGTTGGCTGAAGTCTGGGGTTTTGAGATGTAATTCCCGCAACACTTGCGCCGGAGCTCATTGCCTTCGCGCAGCCGCTACGGCATAGCAAGGTCAGCATAGGCGCACGCATAGCAAGGTCAGCATAGGCGCAAGGCATAGCAAGGTCAGCGCAGGAGCCAGATCGCAAAGTATCGCGACGCGGAAAAGACCGCTGATCGTTGCAGATTTGATTTTTCTTTATGATACTTCGAGTCTTGGTGCCTTCGTGGCTACCGTTATAGTTTTTGCCTTTCAAATATTATTCTTCCAAAAGAAACCGCAAAAACGACCTGTACTTTCATTTTTTGACATAAGTCAATTATCACGTGAAAGAATCATCCGAATTTCGCAGCAGGAATCATTTAATCTATCCGATGGAATCAACAACAATCATTTCGCCATTAACGCAATTTGGAGTGGATGCCAAAACACGCGTTGAAAATGCATTACGCTCTCTTCAAAACGGTAAGGGTGTTTTACTGGTAGATGACGAGGATCGTGAAAATGAAGGTGATTTTATTTTTCCGGCTGAAAGCATGACAGTCGCAGATATGGCCCTGATGATTCATCAATGTAGTGGTATAGTTTGTCTATGCCTGACCGATGAAAAAGCAGATTCCCTGCAATTAAATTACATGGTCCATGAAAATACAAGTCGTTTCCAGACACCATTCACTGTTTCTATTGAAGCCAGAGAAGGAGTAACCACAGGTATTTCGGCTTCAGACCGTATTCAGACTATTCGCGCCGCATGTGCTGAAAATGCACTTCCAACTGACCTTGCAAAACCCGGACACATTTTTCCGCTACGGGCAAAAAAAGGAGGTGTTTTGGAACGCAATGGCCACACCGAAGGAAGTATTGATTTAATGAAACTGGCTAATTTAAGGCCACAAGCCGTTTTATGCGAGCTGATGAACCAAAATGGCACTGTTGCCCGGTTGCCCGACCTTATAACATTTGCACAGGAACATACCCTGATTATTTTGTCGATTGAAGACCTGGTACATTATCGTAAATTCGTCAGAGATTATGTATTATGATCAAAGACCAACTCAGCGCATATATAAAACGAACCGTTGAAATTACGGATGACGAATTAATACACGTTCTTTCCTTTTTCAAAACACTGAAGCCGCAAAAAAATGAATTGCTTTTATCAGAAGGGCAAACCAGTCAACGTAGCTTTTTTGTTGGCACCGGCTGTTTGCGCATTTATTTCAAAGATGAAAACGGACAAGATTCAACACGCTACATTGCGTTTGAAAATATGTTTGCTACGGCGCTTGTAAGCTTTATTACCGGGCAGCCCTCTCTCGAATACATTCAGGCCATTGAACCGTCTGAACTTTTATACATCACGCACGAAGATTTTAATTCGCTGCGGAAAACTGTTCCGGCCTGGGAAAAATTTTATTGCAAATATTTAGAAAAAGCGTACGTCAATACTGCTTCGCGTTTGCTCTCTTTTACAACAATGGATGCCACCGAACGATACAAACAATTGCTGAGCAAAAATCAAACTGTAGTCATGCGTTTGCCAAATAAAATAGTGGCTTCATATCTCAATATTTCACAAGAGACGTTGAGCCGGCTGAAATCGAAGATTTGATTCGTAATTCCCGCAACGCTTGCGCCAAAGTTACAGCGCAGGAGCCAGATCGCAAAGTCTCGCGGCGCGGAAAAGGCCGCTGATGGTTGCAGATTTGGGTTTTCTTTGTGATGCCAGCATCTTAGAACCTAAGTGGCAACTTTCGTAATAGTCTGCATCGGTAGTTTTTTGACCAATGAATTTTCAATTTGTTACGCACAAGAAAATCTCACTGGAATAACGACATTAAAACTGCCCCGCAACCACACACGCCAGTTTATACTCACTGCGTGAGCCATCTGCTTCCAGAACAGAAACAAGAATGACGTAGGTTCCAATGGAGGCTTTGGTGCCTTCGTCGGTAGAACCATCCCAGGTAACAAGTGCTGAATTGCCCACGTAATAACTGTCTTTTAATTCCTTGATTCTTCTGCCGCGGTTATCAAAAATTTCAATGTTTACCACATTATCGGTGTTTTCAAACAGCAGGTTAATGGTGAGAATATCGTTGTTGCCGTCGTTGTCGGGTGAAAAAATTTCAGGCGTTAAAGATACCGTTCCGGTAACAGCCGGATACATCAGCTGCGAATTCTCATAACCGGGTGTGCCCCATTCCACATTTTCGGCAGCGGTGTGCCAGTTGTCGGGATTATTCATGCCGCCTTCAAACGTAATACGTTCCAGTGCCTTTCCGTTTTTATCTGTAATCAAATCGTAGTGCATATCCTGGTTGTATTGCAGGTAATCCAGTATTCCAAAATCTTTGCTGATCAAATAAACAGAGCCCGAATCATCGTTGTAGGTTGGCAAATCCATGTCTTGAAAAGTACCCACTCCGTAAATCGAAAAATCATTTTGAATGTCTGTTGAATCTTCTGTCAGTAAAACATATTCGCCCGGCATAATCAAACGCTGATCGGATGAAACGTTTTCATAATTGGCAATAGAATCATCCCAGTTAGCCAGGTAAAGTTCATCCAGGTCCAGAATTTTTTCTGAGCGGTTATAAATCTCTACATAATCTGATCCGTTGGTTAATGGATTAAACATCACTTCATTTAAAATCAAATCTTCAGGCTCAATCGAATCTGGTAAACCCAGTTTCAGCACTTCGGGATTCATGACATTTCCCCAACAATCTGCCGCTAAACTCACGGTCACATCATACAGTATGTTTACAACCAGCGTGGTTGGAAAAATATGCAGCGCATTCAGGGCACTGTAATTCCAGTATAACCCGGTAACAGCAGGACTGATGGTTACACCTGCAGGCACCAGTGTATCCAGGTTCTGATCAAAATAGACCACCAGTTCACCCGCACTGATCACATCAAACGAGGTTATCTGCGGTGCAAGGCTGTCGTCTGAATTGGTCCAGATTGAATTTTGCGAGCCCGGCGTGCCGCCCAGCACATCAACCGATGCAGACCAGTTATTCTGATCACTGCAGGGGGCGTCATTGTGTTTGCGTTCCAGTGTCCAGCCACCATCATCCTTAACGGCATCATCATACCAGGTCAGGTCAAAATAGACTGAGTCAAGCATATTTCCAAGATTGTCTTTCAACACCACAGCATCTGCATCATTGTTATATGCCGGCAAAGCTGCAACTGTTTTATTGGATGTGGCAAACAAACCATCGTCTCCCAAACCGCAAATAATGACATACGAGCCAGGCGTCAGCACATAGGAGCCTATTGCCGCATTTGATGTTGCATCACCTATTGTCCAGCCTGAAATGTCAAAGTATTTGGCTGACCGGTTATAGATTTCTATGAATTCAACTTCAGGCAAACCAACAACCGGTGTTGGGTCGGCCATAATTTCAGTAATGATTACCTCATTGGCAGCAGGTATATCCGGCACAAAATAAAAAAACGGTTCAACGGTTGGTGAAAGCAGCACATTGCCCGCCAGATCTTCCAGGTTGTTTAGCGTGAGTTCATAATTGACTGCATTTGAAAAAGCGGTTGCAAATGTCAGGTGAACGAGTGAAGGGTCAACCCCGTCCAGCAGCGCCGTTGAAGGTGTTCCAATACCATTGTTTACTGAATAATTGCTGAGTGTTTCGGCAAGCACCTGGTTCAGGGGTTCTGAAAACTGCACATCCAATTGCGTAGCTGAAACTGGTGTTACTGAAAGCACCGTTGGTGCCAGCGCATCAATGTATGGATCACCTAAGTTATCAAAATAAAAAAGCTGTGAGCGGGTTGATGTGTACTTACAAAAAACGCCAAAGTAACTGGTGGCTGAATAGGTGTTATCAGTTACAGTACCCTCTGATGTGAATGAATAACCACCCGTCAGGTCTCTGAAAACTTCCCAGTTTCCGGCAACATCACGCGTAACGCGGATACGCACATTTACCGGATCAGTATTAACCGTTCCGTCTACCCCATCCAGAATTTCAGTTACGGTTGTACCGGTTTGCCGGTAGAGCGAAATTTCATCGGTTGTATTACCAACCAGCACAAAATAACCGTTGAGGCTGCCGGTAAGATTTGCATTATCTGATACCAGGTAAATACGGGCCAGGTTAGACGATGAGGGGTTGAACTCCATGCGTACAAAAAAGTCCCAGGTAGTAGCAATGTTTGTTGTTGGTACAGCCAAATATGACGTGTCATCCAGGGCGGGTGCAAGCAGGTGCAGCTGGCCGGATCCATTCACTTCAAAATTGGCTGTCATGCCACTCCAGGCCGGAGCATTTGTAAAATCGCCATCCGAAAAGTCGTCTGAAAACTGGGCAGACGATAGCCTGCTAACAACAAATAATAAAAGAGTTAAATAATATCGCATCGAGCCTCAGAGTAAGCGTGTTAAATATAGTAATTTTGCAGGGTGATTAAACGCATAAATACAGATTTAATATGAAAATAGCCGTTGTTGGTGCCACCGGACTTGTGGGGAATGTGATCCTGGAGGTGCTTGCCGAATTTAATTTCCCGATTGATGAATTGTTGTTGGTTGCTTCTGAAAAGTCAGCCGGAACAAAAATGACTTTCATGGGAAAGGAATACACCGTTATTGGTATGAATGAGGCAGTGGCGGCAAAACCCGATATTGCTATTTTTTCAGCCGGTGGAGGAACATCACTGGAATGGGCTCCAAAATTTGCAGCAGCCGGAACAACGGTTATTGACAACTCCAGCGCATGGCGCATGGACCCTGACAAAAAATTAATTGTGCCTGAAATAAATGCAGATCAATTAACCGATACTGATAAAATTATTGCCAATCCAAACTGTTCAACCATTCAAATGGTAATGGTATTGGCGCCGCTGCACGCCCGGTATAAAGTAAAACGCGTAGTGGTTTCAACCTACCAGTCTATTTCAGGCACAGGGGTTAAAGCCATTAAACAACTGGACAATGAAAAAGCCGGCATAAAAGGGGAGATGGCATATCCGTACACCATCAATGAGAATTGTTTGCCACACTGCGATACATTTCTGGAAAACGGGTATACCAAAGAAGAAATGAAACTGACCAATGAGACAAAAAAGATCCTCGATCCTGCCATCAATGTAACTGCAACCGCAGTGCGGGTACCGGTAAGAGGCGGGCATTCAGAGGCAGTGAACATTCAGTTTGAAACCGATTTTGACCTGGCTGAGGTACGTACTATTCTTAGTAAAACGCCTGGCGTTACCCTGCAGGATCTTCCCGAAACAAACACCTACCCGATGCCGCTTTATGCAAAAGGTAAAAACGATGTGTTTGTGGGCAGAATACGCCGCGATGAATCTCAGCCAAATACTCTTAATCTTTGGATTGTGGCCGATAATTTACGCAAAGGCGCAGCTACCAATGCGGTGCAGATTGCGCAATATCTGGTGGCTAAAAAACTGGTGGAAGCCTGAAAATATCGAATATTAAATGTAAAATGATAAAGGGATTTATTCTTCTACAGCCGGTGTTCTAAAGTTAATACACGATTGTAAAAAATTCAGTGGCTCAAAACCAGTTGAGGTGTACTGTAAATTATTCCTCTGCCAGGAATAATACTGAAAGATGCTGAAATTGGTTTAAAATCCACTGTCAGGATTGAAATCAGGGGGCTATTCTACCACTTCTTCTGTTCCTTCTTCAATCAGATTGTCGTATACACGAACGTTTGATTTATTCTCAACGGTAAAATAGACAACAGACAAATCACGATACTCCAGTTCGTTAATGTCAAAATCCGTTACTTCAGGATTAATCAGGCGCAAATCTACGTTGAACAACAAAGGCATTACCACCGCATCATCAATCAATAACTGATCACACTGGGCATAAAGCTCCATGCGTTTCTTATCATCAATTTCTTTTAATGCCTGCTCGTAATATTGATCAAACAACGGATTTGTATAGCGGAAATAATTGATGGATGACTCTTTGGTTGAATCAATGTTTTTACCGTGAAACAGGTATAGGAAGTTAGACGGATCGGGATAATCAGCAATCCAGCCAAAACGCCAGAAATCAAGCTGTCCTTTTTCTGCCATCGGGTGCAGTTCAGACATTGGAATTACGTTCAGTTTTATGGTAACACCCAGGTTTTGTTTTAACATACCCTGCATGTATGCCGCAATTTTTTCATTGGTACCACCGCTGCTGTTAAGGTGCAGTGTCACCTCCGGAAAACCTTTACCGCCCGGGAACCCAGCTTGTTTCATCAGGTCAGCGGCAAGTTTTGGATCGTAGGTAAATCCTTTCACGTTTTCGGTTGGATAGCCTGACATGGGCGGTACAAAGCCATGATGAGCCGGAATACCTTCGCCCTGCAAAACAAACTCTACCAGTGAATCACGATCAACGGCATAATTGAATGCTTTACGAATGCGCACGTCCTTAAAGGTTTCACTCGTAAAAAGGAACCCGTAATACTGAATGTTGAGGCTGTTTACAGATTGCACATCAAACTCACGGTTTTTACCTTCGAGTGCTTCTTCAAAAGAGGCCATAATGTTTGGAATTTCTTCAACCGGCAGGCCCCAGACCATGTCCAGGTTACCATCCTGGAATGATTTCAGTTCCTCAGGTTTGGTTTTGATGAACGAAAAGGTCACTTTTGCCAGGTATGGCAGCTGGTTTCCAAATTCATCTTTTTTCCAGTATTTTTCATTGCGGATAAACTCGACCAGTTCTCCGTTTTTAAGTGTTGTGGCAATAAACGGTCCGGTACCTACCATGTAGTTGTGCATACCCTCATAGCCGTATTTATCAATGGCTTCTTTCGGATAAACGGCTGCGGCCAAAACAGCTAACAGGTCTGGCAGCCCGGCAAACGGATCAACCAGTTCCAGCTGAAAGGTGTGGTTATCAATTACTTTAATGCCCGCTACCGTTTTTGTTTCACCATTGGCATAAGCGGCTGCACCAACCAGGCGGTCGCGGAACAGGGTTGGCCATTTGTTCTCTTCATGACTTGAACAAAGGAACTCAAAACAATATTTAAAATCATTGGCATTTACCTCACGGCCTTTGCCTTCAGGAAAACAGGCATCATCATGGAAAAGGACGCCTTTGCGCAAATGAAACGTATAGATTTTTTTGGTATTGTCAATTTCGAAACTTTCTGCCAGGCATGGTTCTGCCTCCAGCGTTTTCTGGTTGAATTTAAAAAGCCCTTCGTAGCACTGGCCTGCAATGTGTGTTGAATAAATGTCATTGATTGCAACCGGGAAAAGTGACGTGTAATCTTCAATCGAATTCAGGCGTAAAATTCCACCTCTGTATTTGCCCCCTTCTACTTTCTCAATTTTAGACGGATCAATGGCCGCTTCGTTAACCTGAGTTTCTCCGCCACAATTTGTTAGTAATACGATTAAAAAAGAGGCACAGAGAATCGATGTAAGCTGTTTCATTAAAATTCTATTAGGTAATTAACAAATATATAAAAATCTCATAAACGCACTTAAAAAATTGAAGAGCGGCGCACAATTCCGCAAATAAACAACCCCCGGCAGTACAAACGGCACTGCTTAAATTGAAGGCGAGTTTCTGAACGGGTTGCGGTGTATGTAAGCATCAGGGTTTGTAAAGCGCAGCGAGAATTCAAAGCCGCCCCTGTAAGCCGATGCTGCATTCAGTTTGGAAATATTGATGTCATACGATAATCCAATGCTGCAGTTATACGCACCCACAATCAATTGCGGCACAATTGCATCAATTACGTTGGTAACCCTCATGTTTACACCACCCGCCAGCGATACCTCTGACATAAAACCCGTTGTTTTTGACGCAGATTTCAGATTGTATTTCCACAATGAACCAAAATAGACTTCATGCTGCTTGCCCTGGAAAACCAGGTTGAAGTTAGGATACCAATACAGGTTTTCCTGCTGCGTTCCAAAAAGCGCTGAAGCGTGAATAACAAACCGCATGGGCAACTTTGAAATGCCTTTTGGATCAAAGGTATAATGTGGTTTATTCAGGTGATACACGGCCACTCCAACTTTGGCGTCAGCCGGGGCCTGGTGAATCACATTCTTATCATTTTTTGAGTACCAGTAAGCCACACCCAAAGCTACATCTGCATAATTGTAAGACTGAAACTCAGTTCCCTCACCATTGGTCAGTGACGGGTCAAAGTTAATGCCGTTGTATTGTGAGCCCCACTGCATTTTTGAAACATTGAGGCCCGTCATACCATAAGAACCCTGAACACCGCCAATAAACCGTGAATTACGGTCAATTTTTACCAGGGTTGAAAATGAAAAGCCAACATTGGTATTGCCCACCTCTACATCACCCGCCACATCTTTGTAAGCATAAAGTCCAAGTGCAAAAAAGGTAGGATTCTGCGCACGGCCTTTGCCAAACGAATATTCAAATGAGCTGGAATAGGTGCGGAACGTTTTGTTAATGGATTGCCACTGGTCTTTCCAATTCACCGTAGCTCTTAAATTTCCGGTAAAAGCGCCTGTAAATGCCGGGTTTAACTGAAATTCAGACCGTGTGGTTTGCGAAAAATGAATATCCTGACCTGATGCCAGTGCAGGTGAAACCAAAAGTGCGATATAGAAAAGTTTCTGTATCAGAAGGTAGAATATATACTCATTATAACTGATAAAGTTACCTATTTGTTACTTTTTGGCTAATAAAAAAGCCGGTTGTGTGAACATTTTCGACACAACCGGCTTCAAAATTCAATGGCTTTAAATTCTATTTTTTCATCACAAATGTTTCCATGAATTTGGTGGTGAAATTCCCTTTCCGGAAATCTTCATTTTTCATGAGCTGCTGGTGAAACGGAATAGTGGTCATTACGCCCTCAATATAGTATTCTTCCAGCGCGCGTTCCATTTTGGTTATGGCCTCTTCACGGGTTTGTGCAACGGTGATCAGTTTTGAAATCAGTGAATCATAATACGGCGGAATTACATATCCGGCGTAGACGTGTGCGTCTACTCTGATACCGTGGCCGCCCGGCTGGTGATAATTGGTAATTTTTCCCGGACAAGGTCTGAACCCGTTGTAAGGATCTTCAGCATTAATACGGCACTGAATGGCATGTAATTGCGGAAAATACTCTTTACCTACAATTTTTTCGCCGGCTGCCAGTTTAATCTGTTCTTTTACCAGGTCATAGTTAATCACCTCTTCGGTAATGGTGTGCTCTACCTGAATACGGGTGTTCATTTCCATGAAATAGAAATTGCGGTTTTTATCTACCAGAAACTCAATGGTACCAACCCCTTCGTATTTGATGGCTTTTGTTGCTTTTACAGCAGCTTTACCCATTTTATCACGCAGTTTGGAGGTCATGAACGGAGACGGCGTTTCTTCAACCAGTTTCTGGTGACGGCGCTGAATAGAACAATCTCTTTCAGACAAGTGACAGGCATTTCCATACCGGTCACCGGCAATCTGAATTTCAATGTGACGTGGCTCTTCAATGAATTTCTCCATGTACATGCCATCGTTTCCAAAAGCGGCTTTTGCTTCTTTCCGGGCCGATTCCCAGGCCTCTTCAAGTTGTTTGTCATCCCAGCAAACACGCATTCCTTTTCCACCGCCACCGGCAGTTGCTTTCAGCATGATGGGGTAAACAATTTTTTTGGCGGTTGCCTTTGCATCAGCAATGTCTTTAAGCAAACCCACAGAACCAGGTACACAGGGCACACCGGCTTTGATCATGGTTGCTTTGGCTGATGCTTTATCACCCATTGCGTTAATCATCTCAGGAGATGCGCCAATGAATTTAATGCCATTTTCCTGGCATATTTTTGAAAACTGGGCATTTTCTGAGAGAAAACCATAACCCGGGTGAACGGCATCGGCATTGGTAATTTCACAGGCTGCGATAATTTTTACCATGTCCAGGTAAGATTGTGAGCTTTGAGGCGGACCTATACATACCGCTTCGTCTGCAAATCTTACGTGAAGGCTGTCACGGTCTGCTGTCGAATAAACGGCAACCGTTTTTATTCCCATTTCTTTACAGGTGCGGATTACACGAAGTGCAATCTCTCCCCGGTTAGCTACTAATATTTTCTTGAACATGCGTTCCTGAAATTAATGTTAATGACTCATTGAATGTCTTGACCTGTGTCCTGAACGAAAATCCTTTAACAGATTCATACGGTCAGTAATCCATATCTGCAGCAGAACCTATGACGGATCTACCAGGAATAATGGCTGGTCATACTCAATTGGCGACGTATCATCTACCAATACTTTCACAATTCGGCCAGACACTTCTGACTCAATTTCATTGAACAGTTTCATGGCTTCAACAATGCACAAAACGGTACCGGCAGAAATTGAATCACCCACATTCACAAACGGGTCTTTGTCAGCCGACGGGCGGCGATAAAATGTTCCGATCATGGGTGATTTAATGGTGATGTAGTTGCCTTCAGCGCCTGATACTGCCGGGGAAGCTTCTTTAGGGGCTGCTGCAACCTGGGGCTGTGCAGCCACAACCTGGTGCATTACCGGTTGAACGGCCACCGGCGCCTGTTGTACCATCATGGGTTCAAATGAACCGGTACCACCACATTCTGTTTTAATGGTAATTTTGAAATCACCTTGTTCAATACTTACCTCGTTCACTCCTGCTTTTGAAACGAACTTGATCAGGTTTTGAATCTCTTTAATATCCATACTCATAATTTGCACGTTTTATTTTTTAGTTGGTATTGTAAGCCCATTTCAGATAGATTGCCCCCCAGGTAAATCCACCACCAAAGGATGCAAGGACTATGTTATCTCCTTTTTTCAGTTTATTTTCCCATTCCCACAGGCAAAGCGGTATGGTGCCCGCGGTTGTATTGCCATATTTTTCAATATTCACCATGACTTTTTCTTTGCCAAGGCCCATTCTGTTTGCTGTTGCATCAATAATACGCAGGTTTGCCTGATGTGGAACCAGCCAGGCAACATCTTCGGCCGTCAGTTGATTACGTTCCATAATTTCAACCGCTACATCGGCCATGTTCTGAACCGCGTGTTTAAATACGGTTTTACCTTCCTGGTAAACATACATGCCATCTGATTCGGCATTTTCTTTGGTAATTGGCTCAGCTGAACCACCAATGGACTGCAGCAGGAATTCACGTCCCGCACCATCAGATCTCAGTACTGAATCAATAACACCTACGCCTTCGTTGTTAGGTTCCAGTAAAACACCACCACCACCGTCACCAAAAATAATGCAGGTGGCGCGGTCTTTATAATTGATAATGCTGGACATAACGTCAGCACCAATAACAATAATTTTTTTGTGTGTGCCGTTTTCAATGTAAACACGGCCTATATCAAGGGCGTAAATAAAGCCTGAACAGGCTGCGCTCAGGTCAAATCCCCAGGCGTTTTTACACCCGGCTTTGTCACACATAACGTTGGCACTGCTTGGAAAACGGTAATCACCGGTAATGGTACCAACAATTACCATGTCAATTTCCAGCGGAGAAATTCCGCGCTTTTTACAGATACCTTCAATGATTTTTACCCCAAAATCAGACAACGCTTCACCTTTAGCGGCCATTCGGCGTTCTTTGATCCCGGTGCGGCTAAAAATCCACTCATCGTTTGTGTCAACCATTTTCTCCAGATCATGATTAGACAGGATTCTTTCAGGAATATAACCCTGAACTGCAGTGATAGCGGCTGTGGTCTTAGACATAAAGTAGGTCAAATTTTGGTATACAGTTTGAACTGATACAAATGTATCAAAAATGTAAAAAGAGGGGCAAAATTATCGAAAAATCATCGGTTTTTGGTCGATTTTGATTCGTTTTTGGTCTAAAATTGATGTTTTCTAAAAACAAAAAAGGATAATTGCAATCTGCTCATAGCAGATGCAACTACCCTTTCTTTAATAATTGTAGATTATCCCTGTATGCCTAAAGCTAACAGGCAAGGCTGGTTTAGATAGCCACTTCTTTCTCCATTACTACTTTTCCTTTGTAGTAAAGTTTACCTTCATGCCAGTGTGCACGGTGAAAAAGGTGTGGTTGCCCGGTTGTCGGACAAGTAGCAATATTATTCACTACGGCTTTATCGTGAGTTCTTCTTTTATCTCTTCTGGTTTTTGAGATCTTTCTTTTAGGATGTGCCATTGCCTGCTATTTTTTATTCTTGTTATTATTATTCTTCTTTAACTGTTTAAGCGCCGCCCAACGCGGATCTATTTCTTCTTCTTCTTTCTTTGATACGTTTGACTCGTTTTCCTGTTTGCCAGACCGACGGACTTTTTTAGCCGGTTGCTCTTCTACCATCAGGTACTTGTCCATACTCTTCAACATCTCCTGGTTGCATTTGCCCTCAGGATGTACTCTGCGCACGGGAAGCAGTAAACATGTAAATTCATAAACCGGATGGGTAATGTCAATTTCGGTTTCGTTTGGAAAAACAACCACCACATTTTCATCATCCAGCTCTTCATCACCGAATTTGTAGATCAAATTTGAACTGCCGTTAACGGACATGTCAAAATAATCAGTACACCGGTCACACATTACATTTACTTTCCCTGCAATCTCAAAGTCTGCAATCATCATGGTTGGCTTTTTTTCAAGCACCAGCCTGACTTTTAATGCTGCATCTTTAATTTCAGAGTAATCAAGTTGCTCAAAGAACTTTTTCCCTATTTCGAACGTGAATTCGTGCTTGCCGTCTGTAAGGCCAGTAAATCCGATTTTGTATTCACTTTTTTTACCCACGTCCCAAAAAGAGAAGCGCAAAGGTATTAATAAAATCCTGAATTCAGCCTCCCGGCCTAAAATTTCTACTTGACCGGGGCCTGTTTTTGCAATGCTCCGTCCTGCAACTTCTTGTAATTCAGTCTTTTTTCATAAATATCGAGTGCCAGGTAATAGGCATTTCTGAAGGAGTTTGGAGATGCTTTGTCTTTACCGGCAATGTCATACGCGGTTCCATGATCAGGCGATGTACGCACAATTGGCAGGCCGGCTGTAAAATTTACCCCCTCGTCAAACGAGATGGATTTAAAGCCTGTAAGCCCCTGATCATGATACATAGCCAATATGGCATCAAAATTTTTAAGGTTTGATGAGCCAAAGAAACCGTCTGCTGAATACGGCCCAAAAACGATCTCACCCTCTTCTCTGAATTTCTGAACCACCGGAATGATGGTATCAATTTCTTCATTGCCCAGGGTACCTTTGTCACCGGCATGGGGGTTTAGCCCCAACACGGCTATGCGCGGTTTATTAATCATAAAGTCTTTTTTCAGCGTGGCCAGCAACAGGCGCAGTTTTTGCTCAATGCGCTCTTTGGTGATCAAAGCCGGAACATCTTTCAGCGGAACGTGACCTGTTACAACCCCTACCCTTAAATCACCCGCTACCATTAGCATCAGTACATCTTTAGCCTCTGAAATATGCGCCAGATATTCGGTGTGACCGGGAAATTCAAAACCGGCTTCACGCACACAATCTTTATTAATAGGCGCTGTTACCAATACATCAATACGGTTACTTTTTAAATCAGCTACCGCAGCCTGCAAAGACTTCAGCGCATATTTACCGCCATTGGCATTTTTTTCACCCAACACAATATTTACCTCTTCATCCCAACAATTGATCAGGTTAATTTTTTTAGCCTTTGCCTCTGTTGCATCTTTAATCACCAGGTAATTGAACTCATTCTGGTTAAGTGCTTTTTTATGAAACGAAAAGGTTTTGGAACTGCCATAAATAACCGGAATTGAGTTGGCATAAACCAAGGGATCATTCAGGGTTTTTATAATTACTTCAATACCGATACTGTTGACATCTCCAACAGTTATTCCTACTCTGACTGGTTTATTCTCCATGAATTATTTTCCGGATAAAAATTCTACTAATAATCTGACACCGCAGCCGGTTCCCCCAAGTCCGCGGTATGAGTCTTTTGCATTGTTAAATGCGGGGCCTGCAATATCCAGGTGAATGTACGGATAATCTGTAAAATGCTCAAGAAACTTGCCGGCAGTAATCATTCCGGCAAAAGAACCGCCAATGTTTTTCATGTCCGCAATGGTTGATTTCATTTCATCTTTATACTCATCCCAGAAAGGGAATTGTACCACGCGATCATGTGTTGCAAAGCCGGCTTTACTCAATGCATCAAATTCTTCCTGGTCAGCATTTCCCATGGCAATGGTTGCATGCGGGCCAATGGCGGCAGCGGCAGCACCTGTTAAGGTTGCAGCATCAATTACCAGTTCAGGTTTGTATTTTTTTGCATAAGCCAATGCATCTGCCAGAATCATGCGGCCTTCAGCATCTGTATTTAATACTTCAATGGTTGTTCCGTCAAACATGGTAATAACGTCTCCAGGGGTATAGGCATTTCCACCCGGGCGGTTATCCGTAGATGGAATAAGGCTGATAATGTGAAGGGGTAAGCCCAGTTTTGCCACGGCAATAATTGTTGCAGCAACGGTAGCAGCACCTGACATATCACATTTCATAGAATCCATAGATCCTTTGGTGGGTTTAAGACTCAACCCGCCGGTATCATAAACAACCCCTTTGCCAACCAGTATGATTGGTTTTTTATTGGTGTATTTTTTTGGTTTATATTCCAGAATGGTAAATGTGGCCGGGTCAACCGAACCCTTGTTTACGGCCAGCAATCCACCCATTTTTAATGATTCAATTTTTGCCTGACCCAATACCTCTGCTTTAACCGTTGTACCCTTGCATTTTTTTACTATTTCAGCAGCTAATTGCTCAGCCGTCAGGTAGGATACCGGTTCATTGATCAGATCTCTGGCCCAAAGCGTAGCGTCTGTAATTTTTTCAAGCCGGTCAGCATTTACCGCTTTATTGTCATACGAAACCGCTTTGATTTTTTGTTTTTTGGGTTTGGTAAAATATTTTGAAAACTCATACGAACTCAGCACAAAACCTTCAATAAATAATTCCTGCGCTTTTGAAGATTCGCCTGTTATGTGAAGTGATTCACAGGTGTCTTTTGCTGCTTCAAATACTTTAAACCCCAGGTGTCTGAGTTTCTCTTTTGCAGCATCTTTTTTCAGATCTTCTACTTTGCAGAACATGGTTACTTTACCAAACTGATTCAGCAAAACAAAGTTGTCATCTTTAAGGGTACTTTTTAAAAAAGCTACCTGATCTTTGGTTAATTTATACCCGTCGAATTTATCTTTTTCGTTTACCAGGTAAACGGTATTTTCTGATTGTGCTTTTGCAGCAAATTTTGGAAAGAGATACATTTTGATTGAATTTTATACGGTAAAGGTATCTATTTTTAAGGGAAGAGGCAAAAGGGAAAAGGAAAGAGGAAAAAATCAACGGGAGAACGAGCATGGGAATAATCAGACCAGCGGGTAGTATGCAAACACGTTTTGCGTTTTGCCGGCTTAAAACCAGCTGAAATATTCAAAGCCGGCATAAACACCATCTTCTCTTTTTTCGAGCGGATAATTGTCCAGGTAAAGACCGCCGCCGCGGCCGGTTTTTAGATCAAACCCATAATGGTGCCAGGGGCAAACGATATAGCCGTTTTCACAACTTGCTTCATCCAGCCGCATTCCCTGGTGCGGGCACTTGTTTTTTACCAGGAAAAATTCACCCCGGTGTTTCACCAGCAGCAGCGAAAGGTTGTTAAACGAAATCGGGTGAACTTCTTTCCCGCGCATGCGTTGCTCTATTTCATCCAGTGAACCGGCCAGTTTTAACCATTTCATTTTTGTAGAGAACATACGCTCAAAAATCAATTTTAACCTAAGGTAGGCTTTTCTGTAACCTTTTTCAAGGAATCGTTATAGAAGCGAATGAGGAGGGTTTGATTGCAGTGGGGACTGCAATCGCTGAGTGATCTACCGCAGTTATATCCTATAGCGGTGGATTTGAGACGGAGCCGGTTTCTGAAGGATGCTATATCCTTAAGAACCGTGCTGCCAGTCTCAAGTTTCAATACCTGCAAAATTTCCTTTGAAGATTTACGTATATCTTTAGGATACCTATTCCTCTCTGTGAATCTGAATTTACGCTATATCATTGGTGCTGTTTTTTTGCTGTGTTGCTTGTCTGGTTCAGGTCAGACAGGCATTACAAAAGTTATGGCCGTATCACGTGATACGATTCAGTTTGACACGGTAGCTGTTTACCGCACGGGTTTTGAGCTGCGCACCGGTGAAACGCTGCTCACCGAAACAGATTATTACCTGGATCCCATACACGCAAAACTGGTGTTTAAAACAGTACCCGTGTCAGAAACTTTTACAGTGACCTATGAGCGAATGCCGCTTGATTTCAGCATGGCCTTCAATCACAAATCAACCAACCTTATTATTTCAGATACGGTTCAGAATTTTGAACCCTTTATTTATTCTGTTTCTACCGGCAATACAACCGATGATTTATTCGGATCATCCAAACTGAATAAACAGGGAAGCATTTCACGCGGTATTACGGTAGGCAACGCGCAAAGTCTTTCCTTACAATCAACCTTAAACCTGCAGTTAGACGGGCAAATTGCACCCAACCTGTACATGAAAGGATCTATTTCAGATGACAACGTTCCGTTTCAGCCCGAAGGCAATACCCAAAAACTGCAGGAGTTTGACCAGGTTTACCTGAAAGTATACAATGACAATTTTGCCGTTATTGGCGGTGATTTCTGGCTGTATAAACCCACCGGCTATTTTCTGAATTATACCAAACGAACACAGGGTGTTTCGCTGGAGGCCTATCACCCGATAACGATAGGCCTGGCTGACGGTAAAGCAAATCATAAAATAAGCGGTGCTTTTTCGAAGGGCAAATTTTCACGCAACATTGTGCAGGGCATTGAAGGTAACCAGGGACCTTACAAATTAAAAGGTGCTGAAAACGAAACGTATATTGTTGTGCTTGCCGGAACTGAAAAGGTATACGTAGATGGTAAATTATTAACCCGCGGGCAGGAGTTTGATTACGTGATTGATTATAATACCGCTGAAATTACATTTACCGCCAACCAGCTGATCACAAAAGATAAACGGATCATTGTAGAATTTCAATATTCTGACCTCAATTATGCACGATCACTTTTTGCTTACAGTGCTGAGTTTAAAACAGACAAAATTCACACCTGGATTAATTTTTATTCAGAGCAGGACGCCAAAAATCAAACCATTCAGCAAAACCTGACAGACGACAAACGCACCATACTGGCTGATGCCGGTGACAGCCTGCTGGCCGCCTACTCAAACAGCATTGACAGCGTTGGGTTTTACGACGGCCGTGTACTTTATGCCCTGATTGACAGCCTGGGTTATGATTCTGTATTGGTGTTTACCGTTAATCCTGATTCTGCTTTTTACCAGGCGTCTTTTTTATATGTAGGTGCGGGGAATGGTGATTACGTTTTTGACCGCTTTACTGCCAATGGAAAAGTGTACAAATGGGTTATGCCAATTGCCGGTGTTTCACAGGGAGAGTATGCGCCCATTCAGCTGCTAATTGCTCCGCAGCGCAAACAAATGTATGTGGTAGGGTCAGCCTACCAGTTTAATGAGCACATGCAATCGTCTGTTGAAATAGCCATGTCTGACTTTGATAAAAACACATTTTCAGCATTGCACAATGATGACAACCGGGGTTATGCCGTTAAATGGAAATGGAAATCAGATCACGGGCTGGGTGAAAAGTGGACGCTCAGATCAAACGCCAATTTTGAATTTACAGATGTTAACTTTCAACCCATTCAGTGGTTTCGTGATGTAGAATTTGACCGCGACTGGAATGTGCGAAACCTGCCCTACACCGGACATCAGTTTTTATCTTCAGCAGGGCTGAAACTGGTTGGCAAAAACAACGGTGGTATTGGCTATGATTTTGAAAATTTTACCTGGGGCACAGATTATACCGGGTACCGGAATAACCTCGATATCAACCTGCACAAAAAGGGGTTTTCATACCTGGCAGATGCCTCCTGGCTTATCTCTTCAGGTACGCAAAAAACATCTTACATGCGCCACAATCAAACCATTTCACACAACAGCCGGTTTATCAAAATTGGTTTTGAAGACATTCACGAATGGAATGAAAAAAAGACCGACAGCACGTCGTATCTTTCTACAGCATCGTATCGGTTTTATGACTGGAAAGTATCACTCTCCACATCTGATTCTATCCAAAACAAAATTGGTATTTACTACCGTGAGCGGTATGACTGGTTCAGTGATTCAACACGCCTGAATCAGGCCACACGCGCACAAAATATTGGCATTGAATCTGACCTGGGAAGAAATCCAAATTCCAATTTACGCATCACGCTCAACTACCGTTTTCTGGATGTACTTGACACCACCCTTTTTACCGGACAACCCGAAAATACGCTGCTGGGAAGGCTTGAGCACATGGCCCGTTTGTGGAAAGGTGCTGTACTTGCTACTACATTTTACGAAGCCGGATCAGGCCTTGAACTTAAACGTGAATTTATTTACCTGGAGGTAAACCCCGGACAAGGTACCTACACCTGGATTGATTATAACGGTGATGGTATAAAAGATTTGGGTGAATTTGAAATTGCCGTTTTTACAGATCAGGGAAATTACATTCGTGTTTTCATTCCAACCAATACCTATGTGCGCACCTACTCCAACCAATTCTCAACCAGTTTGATTTTAAGTCCTGAAAGGCTCTGGAATTCATCCAAAGGAATAAAGAAAATTCTGTCCCGTTTCAGCAATCAAACCATCTATAAAATCAACCGGAAAACAAGCTACGAAAATAACCTGGAGGCGTTGAATCCGTTTTTATATTCCATTGCAGATACCAGCCTGGTTGCCATGTCTACATCATTCAGAAATACCTTTTATTTCAACAAAACCAGTTCTGTTTTTGGTGCTACCTATTCGTACCAGGAAAATGGCTCCAAAATTTTATTGTCAAACGGGTTTGATTCACGCCTGCACACCTTTCATGACATGCGGCTGCGATGGAATATCAGCAAAGTATATAACCTGCGTATTAATGGCTTACTCGGCCGCAAAAAAAGTTCAAGTGACTACGCTGCCGGCCGTGACTATTTCATTGAATATTTTGAAATTGAGCCGGCTTTTTCATACCAGCCAGGCACGGCATTCAGGATTGGTATTACCGGAAAATACACTGAAAAAGCCAACAACTCTGACCTTGCTGAAACCGCCATTTTGCGTAACGTGGGACTTGAATTGCGTTTGAACCAGGCACAAAAGGGCAGTTTTTCAGCACAGCTGAATTTCATTGTTATTTCCTATAACGGTAACACCAATTCATCCCTTGCGTTTGAAATGCTGGAGGGTTTGAAACCGGGTAATAACCTGACCTGGGGCATATCTTACCAACGCAAGGTTGCACAAAATTTACAGTTGAATTTTACGTACACCGGGCGTAAATCAGAGGGCAATAATGCCATTCATTCAGGTGGAATGGAGCTGCGGGCATTTTTCTGATTGTTGCCATTACATTCAAAAAAAACTACGTTGAATTCACGAAAATTGTACGTGTTTAAAGAACCATTACAATTTCACAATCTTTTGCGAAATGCCGTCGTAGGTAAGCAGGTAGATGCCTTTTGACAGAGAAGAAAGATCTAATAACGTGTTGTGATTTACAATTTGTTTTTCCAGCACAAGCTGGCCTGACAGATTCATTATCCGCAGCATTGAACCAGGATTTTCAGTACTGAAACTGAGTTGATCGTTTACCGGATTGGGGTAATATTTAAACGCTGTTTGCAACTTAGTTTGCAGCCCGACATCTCCATTCACTGAAATATAATTGGTGTAAAGCAACTGATCATTTCTGGACTCAAAATAGCCTACCTGAATATCTACATCTGTTACAGCAGTGGGTGTCAGCAGTACCTCATACCGCTCACCGGGAAAAACAAAAAGTGTATCACAGGCATACGGCACCGGCAAAATGCGCCCGTCACTGAGGTACGCAATGGCATTCAATTCTTCGGGAAAAATGTAACGTGTTTTAGAATACCCCATGCTGCTCAGCCGCAATAAAACAGAATCGCCGGGATAGGCTGTAACCTGGTGATCCGGATCCGTCGTCAGTGAATTTCCGGAGAGTCCGTTGATCATAAAATAATCCATCACCAACAGGTTAAGCGGGCCTGGACTCAGCGGATTTTCATTCAGTGATTTGTCCATATCCGTTGCCAGAAAAACAAATTCATTCTGATATGACGGGCCGCCCGGGTAAATTAAATTTTGCTCCGGAAAATTCTTTACCACAATAACGCCATACATACCCATTGTCAGGTGCAGGGTTGTTAATACGTGACAGTGGTATAAAAAGGATCCGGTGTTTTTGGCTACAAAGTGATATACTGTCGAGTCCCAGGGGTCCACTGCCGGAGAGGTTGCAGGTACACCATCTTCAGACGTGCTTACATCGAGCCCATGCAAATGAATGGTGTGGTCTTCAGGTGACATGTTGTGAAAATGAATTTCAACCGTATCACCCAGGTTAAATTCCAAAACTGGTCCGGGTAATTGTGCCTGGTATGCGCCCGATGGCTTAATAATTCCATACCCCCACATTTCCACAGAACCGCCGCCATCCAGAAAATGCGTTTCATTCATTTCAGCAGCCAGGTGCACAATTTTTGTTTGTGAATACCCGGCCAGGCCAGCCGCTAAAATGATATGAAGCAAAAAATATCTCATGGCATTATTTCAATCATATTCATCATTCCACCCGGATAGACACCATTGGTTGTTATGGTAATCATGTTGTGGTTATGCACCATATACATACCCGGCTGATCAGGTACCAGCAACAACAGCATTACTTCACCAACCACCACCGGAAAACTGTCTTTGGTCCAACCGGTCAGGTGTGTGTTTTTTTCAGTGCTGAGTATTTTTACATGATACCCGTGAAAATGTAAATTGTGATGCATGTTGCCTGAATTCACCACAGCAATTACAAGGCTGTCTCCAACCATCTGGTAGATGTATGAAAGCGTGTCAGAATCAAGATCAGGCGGAACTTTCATGTTAATGGAAAAAATATCGGGGGTATAATCCAACGGAATTGTTGTCTCGGTTCCGGCATCAATTTTATCTGTCAGCGTATCCTGCTGCTCAAACAAATTCCAGTAATAACGGGCATAATTTTCATACCCTACCAGAATCATCGATGATGCTCCCAAAAGCTTACCACCCGGACGATCTGAATAAAACCGGTACACCCCGTTTGCCGGAAAACTCAGAAAAAAATCATCACTGCCACCGGCTGCAATCACATTACCTGATTCAATTATACCATCAATTGTAAACGTATGTTCAACAACATCATTATTAATGACGTGCAGCAGCAGTTCATCACCGCTGTTTAATTCAAAAATTTTGTTTTGTTTGAAGAAATTGGCTGAGTCATTAAAAACACAGGTTTGAAGGGTATAATCTACCACGGTTAAACTACCGCTGTTGATATACAACGTGTCCAGAATAACAGTTGTGCGCCCGGTTAAGGAAACCAGAAACAGTGCTATGGAGAAGAAAACCAATTTCATTTCTACCTTAAAGATACGGAAAAAGTCACGACGCATTATTAAAAAAAGGGGTGCGCTTGGATTCTCAGAACCACCCGATACTGATACCGACCGAAAACAGCTGGAGCTTATTGCTGCTTGCATTGGTGAAAAGTGTTGTCATGTCATAATAGCCAAACAACATCACGTTATCAACACCAATGCGCAACGTTGGGCCGTAATGAATGCGGTTGAGATCAGGAAAATTAAATTCTTTAAACTCATCATGACCAATGCGCCATTTGTGATAATTCTCTACCATAAATCCGGCTTTGAACCCGGGATAAAACTTGAATTTTCCACGTTCACGCGCTGCGCGGATTCTGATTTCAAACGGTACCTCAACAAAATTAAAAACGGTGCGGTTGATCCAGCGTGAAGGACCCGTATACAGTGTCAGGGCAGTATAATCCTGGCCGGATGTGTTTGTCAGAAAAGCAAAATCACCGTCATGCCGCACACAGAAATGAGAATAACCCAGGCCGATAGCAATTCCAAAAACAGATTTTTTCTGAAACGGTATATCAAACATCAGGTTAATGTTGTGGCCCAATGCATAAAACGCCGTGGTTGTGCCACCGCGGTCACCCAACCAGTTGTTCCAGTAAAAATCAGTATTAAGCCTGTCAAATTTTTCCGGTGAATTTTCACCGGGTGCCTTTAGTCCGGTATACAACCTGAATAAGCCGGGGCGTCTTTTATGAAACGGATGTTCATACGGATCTTGCTGCGCAAAAACGCCCGTAGAAAAACAAAGAATAAGTATGTAACCCAGTTTTTTCAAATCAAAGTGTCTTTTCCCAATTCCAGGCATGTTTCAATGCCTCTGCAACCGTATATTCACATTTCCAGTTCAGCATTTTTTCTGCCTTGGCCGGTTTTGCATAAATCTGCTCCACATCACCTGCCCTGCGGGGACCAATGGCGTAATTCAGTTTCAGCCCGTTCACCTTCTCAAAATTATGGATTATTTCCAATACTGAACTTCCCTTGCCGGTTCCCAGGTTAAATGCTTCACAAACACTCCCTTGCTGCTGCAACAGCCATTCGGTAGCCTTTACATGGGCTTTTGCCAGGTCAACCACGTGAATGTAATCTCGAACATTGGTGCCATCAGGCGTGTTATAATCATTGCCATATACGGTCAATTGACTGCGAATACCGGCTGCCGTTTGCGTAATGTAGGGAACCAGGTTATTTGGAATTCCGCTCGGCAACTCACCCAGCCTTGCTGAAGGATGCGCACCGATGGGATTAAAATAGCGAAGCAGTGTTGCCTTAAGCGGCTGACCTGAATCTTTTACAAACTGAATTATTTTTTCGCAGGTAATTTTGGTATCCCCATAGGGTGATGTGGCTTTTTGAACCGGGGTCGCTTCTGTAACTTCTGCGGTTTCAGGTTCACCATACACGGTACACGATGAAGAAAAAACAAGGTTCTCAATTCCACATTCTTTCATGGCATTCAGCACAGCGCACATAGAGCCAACATTGTTCTGATAATACATGGTTGGTTTTTGCACCGATTCGCCTACTGCTTTGTATGCTGCAAAATGAATTACACCAAAAATATCAGGGTAATTTCTAAACACGCTCAACACCTCCAGTTCATTGGTGCAGTCAATGGCATGCCCCAGCGGATACCGGCCCGCAAGTTCTGCAATACGATCAATAATCCAGGGTTTTGAGTTTCTGAAATCATCGATAATAACAGGTTCAAAACCTGCCAGCATTAATTCAACCACGGTGTGTGATCCAATATAACCGGCGCCGCCTGTAACAATGATTTTTTTACTCATTTTTGCGAATCAGATAAAAAAACGGGAGTCATTTACCGCATGGTTCAAAATGACTCCCGCTGCCTTGTAATTATTTACAGGTTTTTACCAATGTTGTTTTAACCGCCACATCAACGGTCGACCAGAATTTGTTAACTCCGTCAGGACCGGTGTGTTTTTCAGCACAAACCACGCTCAGTGAATCAAGCGATGTCTGCGCATTAAAATCAACAATGTCAACCGTGGTTGTTACCGTAATTGTTTCACCATCTACCGTAACTTCACCGTTGTAATCTTTGGTTACACCATTCATGGTTATAGCTATGGATGCACCTGATGCAGAAAGCGAATTTACAGTTCCGGTAATGGAAGCTGTTTCAACCATGTTTCCAAAAAAGCTGTTTTTTACTTTTCCGTCGCGCACGGGATCTTGTGAATTGACGGATGCTACAGGAATATCAAACGTTGCACCGGTTAATACGGCAAACATGTCTGATGCACTGTCTTTTGCAGTCACATTAATTTCATTAAATGTACCATTTACCGCTATTTTTTCTGTCAGTTTAAATGCTGTCCACGTAAGTTCAGTGGATGAAGAATCGTATGAATAGGTACAAACCTCAGCCGTATCTGCTGCCACAGTTGATTCAGACTCGCCGCCACCGCATGACGCCAGAGCAAAACCAAGAAGACCAAAATAATAAATTGATTTTTTCATTTTTTTTCAGGATTTGATTCTATCCCAAAATTAACCAAAAAGCAGGGAGAAACGCGTAAACTAGTAATTTTTCTCCTGCCGTTTTTCTATATCCCCCAACTGGTTCAGGTGTTTTTTAAGCAAAGCGCCGTGAATGCTGGCATTGAGTTCAAAACCCACCAGCAATGCAATGGAAACAAAATAGATCCACAAGAGCAAAATCATAATGGTGCCTATGGAACCGTAAAGTTCATTGTACTTGGCAAATTCATTGACATAATAGACATACGTCACCGAAATCAGAATGATCATTAGCGTAGCCAGTGTAGCACCCGCAGAGAAAAAGCGGAAGGAACCCTTGCGAACCGGACCGTAGTAATAGATCAGCGCAATGGCAAAATAAAGTACAACGGCAAAAAACAAACTGTTGAGCAGAATAAAAAAGGTGTAATAGTGTGAATCAATAAAGCTGCTTCGGTCTGCCAGTGAATTCAGCATCCGCTTTTCTGTAAGCAGAATGAAAAAGCTGATCAGCAAACCAACCAGGAACACAACCACAAAAACAACTGAAACAAGCCGTACAGACCACCAGCTGCGCTTTTTTAATTTTTGCCGGGTGGTGTTGAAGGTATTAATCATAACGGCAAAGCCGTTTGAGGCAAAATAAAGTGAGAGCAAAAATCCAAATGAAATGAGTGAACTCACACTGGAATTTTCAAATTCATGCATGCTCTCTAAAAAATTACTCACCAATTGTCCGGGAATAAAACTTGCCAGAATAGGGACAATATCCTGCTCAATGTCATAAAAAGGGAGGTAAGCGCTCAGAATAACCAGCAGCAGGCCAAAGGGAATCATGGCCAGAAAAAAGTTGAATGACAACGAAGCGGCGCGTTGTGTAATAAGTCCCTTTCGCAGGGACCAGGCAAAAAAGAAAATAACCTCCCACAGCGACAGTCCTTCAAATCCGGGTAAAACAATTCGCCGCGAAACGTGAATAGTTCTGCGGACAATTGTTACCCGCAAAATGCGGACGAAACGTTTTATTTTTTCAACCAGGTTTTTCAATGGTGTAAATATACATGATTCATCAGTGCCTGAATGTGGCTGTATAATCTAAAATTAACAAATTCGGCAATAGGTATTATGCACTGCAGGTTCAAGCGGCAGAAATGAGTTCTGAATTATTGATTAATTTAGACTTCGTTTTCTGCTATGATTAAATACAACCCCAAAACCTGGTTCAGGCATATTTTTGCCTTTCACAAAAGTGATACGTTTTACATACTCTGGAAAGAGCTGGTTCTGATTGGTTTGTTTACACTGGGCCTGGCCTATGCTGAAATTCATTACCTGCGCCACGGTGAAAAATTATCAAGCCTGATGCAGATTTTTACCCTGGTTGGTTTTGTGCTTTCGCTGCTGCTTGTGTTCCGCACCAATACGGCGTATGACCGGTGGTGGGAGGGTCGTAAACAATGGGGAAGCCTGGTGAACAATACCCGCAACCTGGCCATTAAAATTGGTTCTATGACTACCAACAAAGATACCGAACACTATTTTGCACGCATGATTCCCAACTATGCCATTGCCATGAAAGAACAGCTGCGCGGTGGTGTAAAACCTGAAGAACTGGAACTTACCGACGAAGAACTGGCCGGGATTGAAAAGGTCAATCACAAAACAAGCTACATTGCCAAACTGATGTATGAAAAACTGCACCGGCTCAAAAAAGACGGCATCATTTCGCAGGAAGAATTTTTATCACTCGATTACAACCTGCGCTCTTTTTCTGAAATCACCGGTGCCTGTGAACGAATCAAGGGAACACCCATTCCCTATTCATACAGCATGTTTTTGAAAAAATTTATTTTCATTTACGTATGTACCGTTCCTCTGGCATTCATTCACATTTTCGGGTATTACTCCAGCGTAGTTGCCATTTTTATTTTTTACGTATTGGTAAGTCTTGAAATTCTGGCAGAAGAAATTGAAGACCCCTTTGGGCGTGATGACAACGATTTACCGACAGATGAACTTTGTATTAAAATCAAGGCGAATGTGAAGGAAATTTTGCGGTAGCTTCGGCTGCGCTCAGCTACCAACTGTCGGCTGCGCTCCATCGGCCGCCATGCGCCTGTGCTGACCTTGCTATGCCATAGCGGCTACGCGAAGTCAATGAGCTACGGCGTAAGCATAAGGCTTGCCGACGGCGAAGCAGCTACCGGTTACGCTTCGCTACCGGCTTTAATCAGGATCTAAACTTATTTAGGAGAACCATGCGCTGAGCGCAGTCGAAGTGAACGGTTTCTAAGGAAAAGGATACTATTAAGGGATGGATGTACATTTTGGAATGCTCTGATGGAAAATTTTATACCGGCATCACAAATAATTTGCCGTTCGTTCCAAAATCCAGTTCAGATTATTTGCTAAAAAGTAAATTATTATTTACCTTTGTATGTGAAATGTTCGGAAGTTTTAAGGATCTTAAAGAAAGACGGATGGTACGCCATATCTCAAAGTGGCTCACACATGAAGTTAATTCATGACACCAAAGGTGGCATTATCATTTTTCCAAATCATGGAAGCCAGGAACTTGGACGCGGCCTGGAGAAAAAAATCTTTAAACAGGCAGGCATTAAAAAGTAGACGTATGAAAAAGTTGAATAAAAAAATCAATGTGACTGTAGAAAAAACAAAAACCGGTTATTCTGCTTACGCTGAAGATCTGGCGGTATTTTCAACAGCCAAAGACATTCCTTCACTCTACAAAAACCTGATTGAAGCGCTTAACTTATTCTATGAAGAAGCTGGTTATTTTGTAGACCAATCCAACATTAAACTCAACCTTGATCTGCAACAATTTTTTAAATATTACAGGGTTTTAAATGCTAATTTTCTGGCACAACGCATTGGCATGAACCCCACCCTTTTGTCACACTATGTTCAAGGCAGAAAAAACCCATCTGCCAAACAAACCGATAAGATTCTGCATGGGATACACACTATTGGAAAAGAGTTATCTGAAATCAGGTTTGTTTGAGAAGATATTTGCGGACAGCTTTTTTATAGGGAGAATGAGCCTTGTTCCGCTCTCAGGTATAGCATTTACCTATTCTGAATCATTTGAAAAGTGAAATGAAGCTAAAATATTTGATACTTTTTGTTATTTCTCTTGCGGCAATAGGACTCGCCCAAAATCCTACTAAAAAATCAATCGACAAATGTGTAAATAAAATTGATAAGTCCCGAACCAGGAAAGAAATCGATAGCTTGCACTATCCAAACAGATCAATTTGTGGCGGTTCAATTAAAGGTTTTTATTCTGATAGCAGCCTGGTTCTTATTGAGTCACACCTTGCCGTTGAATTATACGCTTCCAATCTGAAAGTGTACCGAAACATGAATTCCGTTATTAAGATAGAATACCATGAATTTATTCCAAACTGGGAAAAATACGAGTTGGATTTTCCGAATGACACATCAGAAACCATTGATGAAATTTCACACCAAATTGAATATTCTGATACAACTTACATCATTTACATGACCTCACCTGTGCAAATGAAGACATATTCAAATTCAACCCTTGTATCAACAGATCCAAACTATATAATCATAGACAGACTTCTGGAATGTGGAGAACTAATGATGTTAGAATTGAGAGGCCAAAACTAAACCCTTAAATTTGTCTATTGATCCCAATTTTGTATCGCTAAATTTACACCGCGACCCGTCTAAGATTAACCAGAATATAACCGAATTATGCGCCTTTTTATTTCTACCCTTTCCCTTCTGATTCTATACACCACTCATACAACAGCAGGCAGTAACAGGCTTGAACAAAAGAATAAAGACCTATTCATTGTCCCTGATACGAATACCAATCAGCGCAACTTTGCAGGTTGGGAAATACTTGAAAATGAAGTACACAACTGTATGGATTCCATTACAAATTCGACTTCTGAAAACCGGAAAAAACTCCTTTATAAATTCATTTCATATTCTGAAAAAGTCGACGGTGCTCTTGCTGAAAGCTATGCTTTTTTTGCGTTCGACTATGTCAATAACCACTCTTTAGATTTCTTTTCATGTTTGAATCACGACGATAAAAAATTTATAGATAGCTGGGCACAAATTGCCGCACAAGAAGTTTCTCTGGGGTTCTCAGATGCTAATACACCAAAGAATTATTTGAAAGAACTGGGAATAGATTTTCGCTCCAAAACCGCAACCTTAACCGGAAATAAACTTGATCTTGCTGACTTGTACCTGAAAAAACTCATGGCCTATTCCAGTAAAAGCTAACAGACTTCTTAAGGATTTGTAATCGTTTGGAGACGATCGAATAATAAATGAAATGAAACCACATCCGATCTTCTGTGTTCAATATTTCAAATCAACTGCTAAGGAGACAAGCCGTGATTAAGGCGCAAACACTTTCGGGCTACCGTTTGGCCCTACTTCCACACCGTCAACAAAATTCTTTTCACGCAGCACTTTTCCGTTTTTGTCAAAGATCATGGACTTGCCATGTTTAACCCCGTCTTTGTAATTAACCTCGGCCTGAATGTAATGCGGGCGCCATTCGAAGGTGAGCATTTTCCCATTCAGCACCCCGTCTTTGTATTCAATCATTTGAAATGGTTTATCACCACCCGGAAAATAATAAACCCAGGTACCGTCTTCTTTGCCTTCTTTGTAATTGCCCTCGTGTGAACGTTTGCCGTCTTTTTCACTAAACCATACCCAATGTCCGTCTTTCACACTTTCTTCTACCACGCGGTGTGCAAATACGCCATAATTCACGTGGTGTTTTTTGACTTCTATGATTTTATAGTAGCCCGTTTCGAGTAACTGACCTTTTTCAGTATACCTTGTCCAAAGCCCCGTTTTCAAATCATTTTTATATTCACCTTCCAACGTGAGCTTCCCCTTTTTGGAATATGACCGCCAGACCCCACTCAATTTTCCCATGTCAAAGGTGGTCTCATTTTTCAGTTTACCATTGTCCCAGTATTGCTGCCAGAAACCATGCTCTTTGCCTTCTACAAAATCACCCTCATTGAGTAGTTTTCCATTCTCATACCAGGTTTTCCAATGACCGTTTTCAAGATCATGCTCATAGGTGCCTTCACGCCATTTGGCACCGTTTTTATAGTAAAATTCCCACTGGCCGTTTCGTAGCCCTTCTTTGAAATATCCTTTGCTTTCAAGGTGAACCGTATCACCGGGATACCAGTATTCCCAATAACCGTCTTGCTCACCATTTACAAAATCACCTGACATGTCAACCGTTCCAACATTGGTATACCAGGTCCAATGGCCTGTTTTTAAACCATTGTAGAATTCTCCTTTGACGTTGAGTTTTCCGTTATCGTAATTTTTTTCGTAGGGCCCATGCAGTTTTCCTTCTACGTAAGTTACCTTTCGGTCAACACCGCCCAGGTAATAATAAAATGTCCATTCGCCGTGCTCATTACCATCCAGGTATTGCCCGATAACAAAAGGTTTTCCGGCAGCGGTGTACTCTTCAAAGTCACCGTTTTTCAGCCCGTCTTTATAGGTATAAAACTCATGCAAAAAACCGGTTTCATAATAGATAATGGTGCGTCCGTTCCCTTCTTTCAGCGTTTGAGTGCTGTCTGTTTTCCAAAAGTTTATGACATAGGTTACCGAGTCTATGATTTTTTCTTCAGACATGTGATAGCCGTTGTAGTAATAATACTTCCACTCACCAGTTGGTGAGCCTTTGGTGAAATAACCCTGTTCGCTTACTTTGCCGTTATCATGCCAGGCAAAAAAGACAGAATCCTGAACACCGTATTTGAAATAACCCTGTTCCTTTTTTTTACCGTTTGCATAGAAGGTTGTGACAGACCCGTGCAGTTCACCAATAAAATAATTCTGCTCTTCTTCCAGGTTCCCGTTCCGGTCCCAATACCTCCAGCGGCCATGTTTTAACGTTGTTTCTCCATAAAACTCGTCAGCAAAATAATACCCTTCACTCTGAAGTATGGTGCTGTTAAAATCCCAGTATGTTCTGACCATTACCGGTCTTGGTTTCTCACCCTGAGCGGTAAGAAATAACGTAGAGGAAGAAAGAATCAGGAAAAGGATGAATCGCATGGTTTACGCTTTGTTTGGTCTATAACTTTTTACCGGCTATAGGTTACGAAAAAACTATCGCAGCAGTGCAAATATACCCTTAAAGAGAAAGAGGGTCCCGAAGACGAGTAAGATAATTCCTAACACCAAATTAACAACGTACATCCACTGGGGGGTCAGAATTTCTTTCAGTTTTTTGGCGCCAAAAATTTTCAGCACATCCAGGCCAAAGAAGGTGATCAGAATTATGGCAATGTAAATAATCAATCCCTGTGTTCTGTTTAAGGCCAGTTCCGGCGGTGTATCCGGCAGCAATGACATCAGCGTAAGCCAGTAAAACAATACCCCGGGATTAACTGCATTAATGGTAAAGCCCTTTAAAAGGGTCATGATGTAATTGCTTGCTGATAAACTCAGTGGTTTTGCCATGGAATCACTGGAGATAAACAGGGTCTTCTTTTTTAGTACATGAACCAGACCCAGAATAATGAAAAAACCGCCGCCTACAATTTTCAGGATAAATTGATTTTCACCTGCCATCAACTCACGCACTTCATTGAAAAAGACAAAGGCAATGGTTACATACATGAGGTCACTGAGCAAAACGCCCAGGTCCAGAAACAAGGCGGCTTTTATACCTTTGGTAATGCTGGTTTCGATCATGACAAAAAAAGCCGGACCTACCATCACACTAAGTAACAGTCCATAACCGATTCCAACAATAATTACCTCTGACATTCAAACAAAAATAACCGCTTTAACCTTAATACTACGAAAATAACCGCTGATAGTTATCAGTGACGGAACTAAAGTTTTACGTCAAGGTCTACCAGGATGGGGCAATGATCTGAATGTACGGCATCAGCCAGTATAACGGATTGTTTTAAATGCGGCAGCAAATTTTCTGAAATGAGGTGATAATCAATACGCCAACCCAGGTTCTTTTTGCGGGCACTGAACCGGTATGACCACCAGGTGTAATTTCCACCGTCTTTGTTGAGATGCCTGAAGGTATCTACAAAACCGGTTTTTAAAAAGGCTGAAACCCATGCACGCTCATCAGGCAAAAAGCCGCTGGAATTTTTATTGGAGACCGGATTATGAATATCAATAGCTTCATGGCAAATATTAACGTCACCTGAAATCAGCAATTTTTTGCGTGTTTTTTTAAGTGCATCAATGTAAGGCGTGAAATCAGCCAGAAAATCCATTTTAAAATCCTGGCGATCTTCTCCGCTGCTGCCGCTTGGAAAATAGCAGCTCAATACCGAAAAATCACCAAAATCAGCGCGCAAAATTCGTCCCTCATCATCGTATTTGGGAATGCCACAACCGTATTCAACATGATCAGGTTCTTTTTTTGAAAAAAGTGCTACACCGCTGTATCCTTTTTTTTGTGCGGGATACCAGTATGTTTTATACCCCAGTGCTTCAAAAACTGAAAGATCAAGCTGATCTGGCTGCGCTTTTATTTCCTGCAGGCAAACCACATCCGGATTGATTGATTTGAGCCATTTAATCCAGTCTTTGGTCATTGCCGCGCGAATGCCGTTTACGTTGTATGATAAAAAAGTAGACATGTTGCTAAGATAACCAGCTCTGTTGAAATTCCAAGTCAGCCCATTCTGAAAGATTCAAAAAATCAAAAGAAGCGTGGATTCCAGAAAAAAGCCATGTAAATAAAACCTGCGGTGTAGGTTACTATAACAACACTGTGCAGGCAAAGCATAATTACTGAAAGAACCCTGTTTTGTTTTGAGCGCACCGCTGACACCGAAACGATAAACCCAACCAGGGCAAAAACCGGGGCAGCAATAACGGCCACCATTGCCAGTTCATAAAAACTGAAAAAAGAAACCCAGCAAACCAATACCAGTAGCAGGCAACTGATTGAAATACGGTTTTTTATACTCATACACGAGCGCTTTCAACAAATTTAAACCAACATTCTGATTATTCGGCACCCATTGATTAACTTTAACTTTTTGACATTTCTATGCGCCAGCTAACCTTTTTAGTTCCCCTTTTTCTTACCCTGGGCTGTACCGGTACTTCAGAACCCGGTGCCGCTGAACCTGCTGAAAAAGCTGAGCCAACAACAAATCCGATACTGGGCAACTGGAACATGGATTCCTCCGTGTTCATTAATGACGGCATTCGCGGTACTGTTTCAGCACCCCTGATTTCAACAACCTGGACCTTTGGTGAAGACGGATCATACAACGTGGTAAATTCAGTAACCATGCCCGGCACTTTTTCAAATACAACCGATTCTCTTTTTGTGGTGCTGATGGGTGTGCCCAACGATTATGAAATTTTAATGCTGACTGCTGAAAAGCTGCAGTTGCGTTCCACCATCCTGGAAAACGATTCCGTCAGTATGAAAACAGATGCTTATTTAACGCGGATCACCGAATAAGACAGCAACCATGGCTAAAGTAAAAACTGCTTTTTTTTGCACCAATTGCGGTGCTGAATCTGTCAAATGGGTTGGCAAATGCTCTTCGTGCGGAGAGTGGAATACCTACGTGGAAGAGGTCATTGAAAAATCGCCCTCGGCGGCCTCTCTGTTTGCCGGAAAAAGCAACCAGCGTGTTTCAAAACCATACCGCATTACCGAAATTGAAAAACAACCGGAAGAGCGCATTCTGCTTCGTGACGCAGAACTGAACCGCGTGCTTGGAGGCGGACTGGTACCGGGCTCTATCATTCTTTTTGGCGGCGAACCGGGTATTGGCAAATCTACCTTGCTGCTGCAATTGGCCATTCGTGAAAAAGGAAAACGCATTCTATATGTTTCTGGTGAAGAAAGTGAACAGCAGATTAGTATGCGTGCTGACCGTATTGGCAAAGAAAATGCCGACTGTTTTGTACTCACTGAAACATCACTCCAGAATGTTTTTGCACAGGTTCACGAAATTAAACCGGACATACTGATCATTGATTCGATTCAAACCATGCAGTCTGCCCTGATTGAATCATCACCCGGAAGCATTTCACAAATCAAGGAATGTACAGCTGAATTTCTGCGTTTTTCCAAAGAATCAAACACACCGGTTTTTCTGATTGGTCACATTACCAAAGAAGGTTCGCTGGCAGGGCCCAAAGTGCTCGAACACATGGTAGACGCGGTGCTGCTTTTTGAAGGTGACCGCAATCACGTATACCGGCTGGTTCGCTCCATAAAAAACCGCTTTGGCTCAACCAATGAACTGGGTATTTACGAAATGAATGGTGCCGGTTTACGTGAAGTTGAAAACCCGTCTGAAATTCTGATTTCGAACAATGAAGAAAACCTGAGCGGAATTTCCATAGCCTCTACCATGGAGGGCATCAGACCTATACTCGTAGAAGTGCAGGCCCTGGTAAGTACTGCCGCTTATGGAACACCGCAGCGCTCCTCAACCGGTTTTGATTTACGCCGGCTTAACATGCTGTTGGCCGTGCTGGAAAAAAGATGTGGTTTTAAACTGGGTGCCAAAGACGTATTTCTGAACATTGCCGGTGGTATTAAAGTGAATGACCCTGCCATTGACCTGGCTGTTGTTTGCGCCATTATGTCTTCAAACGCCAACCTGCCCGTTCATTCAAAAATTGCATTTTCTGCTGAGATTAGTTTGTCAGGTGAAGTGCGCCCGGTGAGCCGGCTTGATCAGCGCATTTCAGAAGCTGAAAAAATGGGCTTTGAACAAATCATTATCTCCAAATTTGCCAAGGGAATTAACAAAAAAGACTATACGATTGAAATTGTAACCGCCGGAAAAATTGAAGATGCCATACGGGCGGTATTTGGATGATTCAGCCGAAACACAATAAAACGGGTACTTTTGGGTTAACTATACACGATTGAAATTGATACGCATGTTCAGACATTCCCTTATAACACTGTTGCTTTTTTCCGCTATTTCAGGATTTGCCCAGATTCCCATGCTGGACTGGCGTGTACATTTCTCTGTCAACAATGCCATTGGTGTTGCGCATGATGCCAGCTCTGTTTACATGGCTGCGGTTAACGGTATTGTACAGTATCACACCGACGACAATTCCATTGAAATGATCACCGTGGCAAACGGGCTGAGCGACCTGGGCATCTCGTCTGTTGACGGCAACGGTACCCAAATACTGGTAGGCTATTCAAACGGAAACATAGACCTGATAGAAGGCAACACCATTACCAATATTCCCTGGATCAAACTGGCCGATATTTCAGGCGATAAAACCATTCATTCAGCCAACTTTGACGGCAACCTGGTATACATCAGCTGTGGTATAGGGCTGATTGTTTTTGACCTTTCAAAAACCGAAGTGAAAGACACCTATTACCCCTATTCCAATCCAACTATTTTTTCAAGCTGCATTTATAACGATACCCTTTATTGCGCCACCGAAACGGGAATTTATTTTGCGCGCGCTGACAAACCTTTTCTGAATGATCAGAACAACTGGACTAAAAAAACGGATTTGCCTGCTGCCGTTATCAACGGACCGTTTACTGAAATTAATTCTTTTGCCGGTAAACTTGTTTTTGCCTATAACTCCACGGCGTTTGATGCTGACACACTTTATTTTTCAGAAAACAATACGCTGAGCAAATATGGCACCGCCGGCCTGACTATTTCAGATATTAAAACGAGTGATACCCAATTGCTGGTAGCACTTTACGGCGGCGTTGATCTGCTTAACACTGCTATGACACAGGACGCTTTCATTTATCAGTACCTGGCAGGTATTCCGGAACCGATGTCATGCATCCGTTTCAATAATTTTTATTGGGTGGCTGACCGTAATCATGGTCTTGTAAAAGTAACGGACAACTGGAGCAATGATGTTATTTACAGCAATTCACCTTATGCTGATGGTTGTTACCGGTTAGACATTCAATACGGAAAAGTACTGGTTGCCGGGGGCGGTTTAACGCATAACCTGGTCAATAATTATTTCAGAAACGGTGTTTACCTTTTTGAAAATGAAACCTGGACCAATTTTAATCATGAAACGTCAGACAGTATTGATTTCAATAAAGACTGGGATTTTGTAAGTGTTGCCATTAACCCCAACAATACAGATCAAATGGCTTTTTCAAGTTTTTCAGAAGGTGGAATCAAATACATTGCAGACGGGGCTACCATCAGTGAAGTTTATACCGAATCCAATTCAACCCTTGAATCAGCCAGCAACAAATACGCAGTGGGTGATATGAAATTCGATGACGCCGGAAACCTGTGGGTTGTTTGTACCGGTGTTGAACCGTTGAAAGTAAGAACACCTGCCGGAGACTGGTATTCTTTTTCACTGGGATCAGCTGCCAAAGACAAATACCCCTACCGACTTTTTATTGACAGCAACGGTAACAAGTGGGTTGCCGTAACCAATGCCGGCCTCATTGCTTTTAATGAAAACGGAACCATTGCAGATGCAAGTGATGATGACATGCGCATCTTTACCACGTCTGAAGGATACGGAAATTTACCTTCTGTTTTTGTGAAAGGAATTGCTGAAGACCTCGATGGTGAAATCTGGATTGGAACTGAAGAAGGAATGGTAGTCCTTTATTCAACCGCCAATTTGTATGATGGCGGTTACGGTGAATATGATTTTGATTTTATTCTGATAGAAGTAGAAGGTGAAGTAGAACACCTGTTGGGTGAAACCTATATCACTTCTATTGCAGTTGATGGCGGAAACCGTAAATGGATTGGTACCAGCTCTTCCGGCGTATTTTGCCTGTCGCCGGATGGCATGGAAGAAATTTACCGTTTCACGGCCGAAAATTCACCATTGATTTCAAACAACGTGCTTGATATCCGCATTGATCACCTGAGCGGTGAAGTGTATTTTGCAACAGACAAAGGACTGGTTTCTTTTCGTTCAGATGCCAGTATTTTTGATGAAGAATTCAGTAACGTAACTGTTTTTCCTAACCCGGTACGGCCTGATTATGCAGGACCCATTACCGTTCAGGGACTCGGATATCAGTCAGACGTGAAGGTAACTGACATCTCTGGAAATATAGTGTACAAAACCACGTCCAACGGAGGTACCGTTATCTGGGACGGAAAAACCCTCACCGGTGAACGCGTGCAGTCTGGTGTCTATTTAATATGGACCGCATCTGTTGACGGTAAAGGAAAAGAAGTGGCCAAAATTCTATTCATGAACTGATGCATGCCGGAACGATTGAAGGAATTGTTTTGCAGAAAACAGACTATTCTGACACCGGTATTATTGTGCGGTTGCTAACCGAATCAGAGGGCGTAAAAAGTTTCATTTTTCCAGGCGGTAAAAGCAAAAAAAAACATGGAAACACGTTGATTCCGCTTTCATTGGTATGCGTCTCGTACACGCAGAAATCCAATCACAACCTGGCATCTATCCGTGAAATAGAACCGCTGCTGGTTTTGCGTGACATCCCATTTAATCCCTATAAGTCAGGCATTCTTTTTTTCATGAACGAAGTGTTGAACAATACCGTTAAGGAGCAGGAAGACAATGAAGGCCTGTACCATTTTGTCAAAGGCGCTGTGGCCATTCTTGATCTAAGTACCAACACACGCAATTTTCCGGTATTGTTTCTGATTCAGCTTACCCATTACCTGGGTTTTTATCCAAAAATAAATGAAGGCGGACGCTATTTTGATTTGCGTGAGGGCATCTTTGTAAAACACCACCCCTCGCATCCCGCTTATGTTTCAGAAGAAACCAGCCGCGTTATTATGCAGCTGATGACCTGCAAACTAGACGGCAGTGATCCGTATCAATATCCACTCGCAATGCGACGCAAGGCATTGTATGAAATGCTCAATTATTACCGCATGCTTTTTGATCATTTCAAAGACCTGGAAAGTCTGCACGTGCTTGAAGCTACTTTTCACGATTGAAAATATTATGTAGTTTTGGGCCTTCATTCACCCAAAATGCCTTTACCCGATTTTTCCGGAATTATAGACTCAATCCGATCCTGGTTCAGAACGCGCCGGTATCACTTTGTCTGGATTCTTCCACTCATTGGTTTTGTTTTTGGCCTGACCTATTCGCAAAAACTGGCTGGCGGATTTGTTGTTGGATTCGGGGGTTTTCTGCTATCACTGCGCATTCTCAAAGCCGGTTTGCCAGACAGTTCGCGCCGCTCAAGCCCTTATGGTGAAACTGATTTTTTTGATGATGCGCTCATTGCGCTGGTGGCCGCCATGGTAAAAGCAGATGGCAAAGTTTCGGCCGAAGAAATTGACGTTGTTGAAAAGAAACTAAAAGCAGAATATACTTCAGGCGACTATAAGCGGGCTGCTCAAAAATTAAAAATTGAACTTGATAAAACGACACTGAATATTGACGATCCGGCAAGCATCATTGAGGTGGAATTTTCGGCCAGTGAAAAAATTCAATTGCTGCATTTATTGGTTAAAATTGCGGTAGCGGATGGATTGCTGACTACTACTGAAAACCACCTGCTTCAGCAAATAACCGCAAAAATTGGCGTACCCTACCGCACATTGGATTCACTGCTGGCCATGCACCGTTTCAGGCATGAGTACACTGAATACCAGTACAAAAAACAAAAAACCACCACTACCAGTCAACTCGAAAATGCATACAAAATTCTGGAAATCACAGCAGCTGCCACCAACCAGGAAATTAAAAAAGCATACAAAAAACTGGCAATTATTCATCACCCTGACAAGGTTGCACACCTGGGTGAAAATGCGCAAAAAACTGCTGCTGAAAAGTTTAAACTGATTGTTGGAGCTTATGATTTAATATGCAAAAAGCGGGGTATTGTATAAGTGATCAGCAACGAAAAATATCTGTGATAATCTATAAAATCAGTTTCATCCGTGTTCAGTTTCAGTTTATCATTTACTGGAAAAAATCAGATCGAACTCACATTACGTTACCATTCTTTCCGCAGCAAAGCGGCCTGAAGCTGTTGCATCATTTCGGCTTCATTTTTTACCTGCATCTGCAGCAAAAAAGCATGGAGTGTAGAGAGAATGGAATTGCCCTCCTGCGGTACAAAGGCCCAGCCTTTAATGGTGTTTTCAGCAATCAACAGGTTTTCAGAAACAACAATGGCGTGTGAAAAAATCCGGCCGTTAAACCCATATCGTCTGCCCTGTTCAAAAATAATATTGGAGTCGAATTTTTGGGTTGTTGCCAGGTAGGGATTCGATTTCCAGCAGCTATCAATTTCAGCCTGCGAAAGCGGTTTTTTCAATGTTACATGAAAGCGCACTGCATGCATCAGCTGGCTCGGCGTTGTAATATCAGACGATGTCAGGTTGCATAAAACACCAACCGATTTAAACAGGTCAACCACATCAATGGCATGGTGCGTTCCAATTTGCGGGTTGAGATGCCGCGCCACCACGTTGGCCGAAACCAGCCTTTCATGGTTCCCCAAATCTTCAGACCGGCGCACTACCACACAGTCAGCCGACAGCAGGTTTTCAAGTCTTTTACCGGCAAGCGTTGCAAGAATAGCTGCTGTACCGTGAGTATTACATGAAACAATGTGTACAAACTTTTTGCCCGTTATTTCAGCATTATTGATTCCGGACAGAAACGAAATTCCAAACCCTTTTTCACTGCCCTGCGCTGAAATACCGCGGATGTTTTTTACGGATTCATACAAATCACGGTTGCGCATACCTGACCCGTTTGACCCACACTCAAACACATAATCAACCCGCTGAATAATTTCACCGAACAATTCAAAACCCGGTTTCTTTTCAGGTGAAGTTAATACCACTCCCTGGGCCCTGAGATATTCCATTTCGGGCTGCTGCCAGGGTTTCAGGTTATTTTTGTTGGCATAGATTTTTGTAATTCCAAAATCACGCTGATAGTGAATCAGCAACTGCAGAATAGTTGTGCCAATGTTTCCAATTCCGTTAACGAGTACGTTCATTTTTCCGGTTTATGTGCATCCACTGAACGGCTCTTTTTTTACCCACAAACAATACCGCCACAGAAGAAACTAAAATTTTAAGGTCGAAGAAAAATCCACTGCAGGCTGCGTATTTCTGATCCAGAAACCAGCTCATTTTTTTATGACAAACGGGTGAAAGCTGTGCTAAACCGGTAATTCCGGGCCTGGCTTGCCAGCGCCTTTCATGGTAGGCATCACCCCAGCCCAACCGTTCCACATCAGCCGGGGTTAAGGGCCGCGGACCTACAAAACTCATCTGCAGAAAAAGTATGTTCAGTAATTGCGGCAATTCATCAAGCCCGGTGCGGCGCAGCATTTTTCCCAGGCCGGTAACCTGGCTATTTTTCATGGTGCGCAGTTTGATAATTTTGAATAATCGTTTGTGTTTACCCAACCGGGCCTGAATAAAAAACGGATTCTGCCGGTCAATAACCAGAATCAGCAGCATGCAAATGACCAATACCGGTGAAACAACCAGCAAGCCTGTTAAAGCACCCAGAATATCGGTTAAACGCTTGAGCATGAAGTAAAGATAGGCGAATTTGCTACGCGCACACCTGATTATGCTGCAATCTGAAAAAAAGTGATTAAGCGGTTTTATTGACTTATTATCCGTTAAGCTCCTTTACTTTTTGCTCGTATGCTGTTTCAAGTTCTTTTGAATAGCCAACCAGCGCACTGGGGAATTTTGATGCCAGGTAATTAAATATCTCTTCTACCTTTCCCTTTTTGACACTTAAGGTATACTGTTTTTTATCACGGCCCAGCATCCAGATGGTATGTGCTGTATTTCTGGCCGGACCCGATTTCACATGCGTGATGTGCTCATAATACCACAAAATGTAAGCCGGGTCATTGGAGGTAACTGCATTTACCAGCGGATGTTTTCCCTGTTTGATTTTTAAAGACGCCCTGATGGGTATTAGCAGCATTAAAAGTCCGACCAGTATAAATATGCCGGCAAAAATAAACCCGGTTACCTTGCCCGCCGTGCCCAGCTCCTGCGCTTCAGGATCAGCACCTGAAAAAAATAACCAGACCATGAACAACCCAAAAGCCAGAACAAAAAATCCGATAATACCCATTTTTATAGCCGAGCGGTTTATCATTTTTAGAAAATCTGCATCTTGCATACAAACGTTTTCTTCAAATGTAATACGGATTTTTTTACCCTTCCCCGGTTATCAAAAATCATTTTTCTGAACGTTCTGTAAAAACTCCTGAATAATGACGCTGTTTTGGCAAAGCCTCACAAAATCATGGTCTCATTGCCTATAGCTGATCCATCAGATCCTGAATCATGTCTTCACCAAAAAGGGTTTCACCCATGGCCGGATTTTTCAGGTCAACTTCTCTGAAAATAGTCTGGTCATACGGATCAAAGGCTTTGTTACCATCACCGTCTTTGCTCACTTTCAGCAACAGGCGGTTTGATTCAGAATAGTAGAAATACGTCAGGTAAGTTTCATCTTCAGGCGTGAGCTGCGTAAAATTTGCCCCGCTCATGTCTGAAATAAACAACATGACCGGGTCACTGCTGTTATAGAGTGAATCTTCGTTGTAATCATTTTTCACCACGTCATACATAATGATGGGTTCATCTCCAAATTCATAGTGAATGGAGAACGAAATTATGTGCAGTTTTTCATCCAGCAATTTTTTGCTTTCACCGGTAAACTTGTTGTAAAAAATCAGGTTTCGGATGTCAACATTTTCAACATCCAGGTTTTCATACACCTGGTAAGAACCATAACTGTTTGAAGACAATCCCTGGTCCTGCATTTTGACATTGTAATTATAGGTGGTTCTGCCATTGGCTTCATTCACCACTTCATCTGCCGCATAATGTTCTGTTTCGTATCCTTCTTCAGCGTCCGATCCGTTTTCCAGCTTCTTTTCGCCGTTCTGTTCAGGAACGATATACGTCATCCCTACCGGAAAAACAATTAAACTATCACTCCCATAATCGGCCGGGTCACCAATGATCAGTTGCGGTATGGGTTTTTCCTGAGTAACCACCGTTTCTTCACTGCAAGCGGTTACCAGGGTGGCAGCAAAGCCAATAGTCAAAACGTAAAATGCATTTTTCATAAAATCGGATTAAAGCCCGAAAGCCGTTCATTGTCAAATGAATGAAAATTCAGAGTTGTCCGCTTTTTTTTCATTTTGATTCTGATTTCTTTTAACGTTTGTTAGCAGATACCAAAAAAATTCTGGAACTTGCACCGAAGATCAACCCTATGAAAAACCTGGTTCTGCTCCTACTCCTGCCACAGCTGATATATGCGCAGAATTACGATTCTTATTTTACCGGGAATGTTACCGACATTCAGACACAACCAAATGGCGGTGTTTGCCTGATGGGTGGTGCTACTGAAGATGATAATGCCATGATCTGGTTTCTGGAGCAGGCCAATGGCGGTGATATTCTGGTATTACGCGCGTCAGGGGCTGATGGCTACAATGCGTATTTTTATACGGACTTGGGTGTTACTGTAAACTCGGTTGAATCAATTGTTTTTAATGATGCCACCGCTTCAGAAGAAGCCTATATTCAACAAAAAATTCAACAGGCTGAGGCTATCTGGTTTGCCGGCGGCGATCAATGGAACTATGTATCATACTGGCGGAATACGGCCATTGATAGTTTAATTAACCTGGCCATTTCAGAACGAAACATTGTTATTGGTGGCACATCTGCCGGTATGGCTATTTTAGGAGCTGTTTATTTTACAGCAGAAAACGGAACGGTCACTTCTGCAACGGCACTAAACAATCCGTATGCAACAACAGCAACCATTGACAGTGCCCATTTTTTAGACATTCCTTACATGAACCAGGTAATTACAGATACGCATTACGATAATCCGGACCGCCGGGGACGGCATTTTGTTTTTCTGGGACGGATGCTTGAAGATTATGGCATGCAGCCTTATGGAATTGCCTGCGAAGAATATGTAGCTGTTTGTGTAGACACCTCAGGTATAGCGCACGTTTACGGCGGCTATCCGACCTACGACGAACAGGCCTACTTTATACGCCCCAATTGTGATCATGCTGATACGCCCACATCTCCGGAGGTTTGTTCACCCGGTATGCCTTTTACGTGGTCGGCCAATCAGAATGCGCTTGCTGTTTACAAAATAAACGGTACCTCAACCGGGGCAAATTATTTTGACCTGAATACCTGGCAAACGGGCAGCGGCGGTGAATGGTACTATTGGTATGCTGAAAGCGGTACGTTGGGTACAACCTTAGTTCCGGGTTATGAATGTATCCTTTCAACAGAAGAATTATCTACTAAGCCCGCAGGCATTTCAGTTTATCCAAATCCAACACACGAATTTATTTATATTGATTTGACCCGCCAAATTGACACAACTCATATTTCAATTTATGATGTAGCCGGGAATCTTATCCTATCTGATATTGCCAGCCCAATTATTTTTTCGGTGGATTTGAGTGGTTTCGCAGATGGGGTTTATTTAATGAAAGTGCAAAATGAGACCTTTAATGAAGTATTGAACGTTATTAAACGGTAATGCAAAAAGGTATGGTATTTGAACAAGCATTAAATAATTATGCCATTCATTTTTTATTACCCTTTAAAGAAAGTTATGCAATTGGCCAGGAATTATAAGCAAACAAAAGAATGAAGTAATGCAAATAACAGCATAAATTATCAGCATTTTCCTCTCTTTTATCCCAATATCTCCTAGCGATTTCAGTCTATAATAAAGTGGCATCATAACCCAAAATTTTTCATCCAACGACAACTTAAAAAACTCGGCGTTGAAGTCAAATCGAAAGGTATGTGTCCTTTTTATCCGCCCCGGGAAAGCATTGTGCAAAATTTGCATCTTTTTATTGAGCAACAGGAAAAAAGAAGAGAACATACTTAGTGAAAGCGCAACTATTACGATAATTATGATCTCTTTTGATACCATTGAATAATTAAAAAATACTTTAACTGCGCAAAATTAACCTTATTGTACCTAAGGTACAATAGCTAGTACCATCCCCGGGGCAATAATAGAATAGAACAATGTAAATATATTGCTGTATGTTGGACTTTTGATCTTCTTTTAAAGCATACCTGCTTTTTGAGGAAACCGACAATTATTAGAGAAACAAAAGAGTATTCGGAAACAAAGCAAAGGTCTATGAGTACTGGATTCCATTCTATAGTGAGTTTTTTGGAGATTGATCTTTTTTGTTTTTGCGAAAATCGCAAATACCCCATTGCGGTTGCAAAATTCAATTTCAAAAGCCGTTTTTACTGCCGGATATTTGTCTCAACAAAATGATACACGTATGAACACTTCCAATTTAGATTTCAGAGGGTTTAATTCAAACCGCCGCAGTTATTATAAACGTCAGATTAAAATGCGTTTTGCATCCAAACGTGCAACGGTAATTGCCTGGGCACTTTTTTTTGGAGTTGGCGTCGCTTACTTTATTGCCAGCCTTGTTATTGCTATTGTCTGAGTGAGTACAGCAATAAACTACCGTTAAAACTTAAACTCCTTCTTAACTTTTGGGTGACTCCTCTTCAGGCTCATCATCAACCTCATTAACCCGAAAGGCGCTGGGTACTAAATCAGGAATGATTTTAAGTATAATCGGTAGTAACAAACTACCACCCGGCAGCAGAAAAAGACCCAGTGACGGAATGGTGCGGGCCAGATCTTTAAATTGTTTTTTGAGTTTTTCTTTTTCGTCTTTCGATAAATCTGACTTGGCTGACTTTGCAATAAGGCTCACCAGCTCTTTGCTCTGAGACAATTCCAGTGCCAGTTTATCTTTGCTGCGCCCCAGAATTTTAGCCCAGCGGTCAGTAGCACCACTCATCAGCATAGCCATGTCATTTTTGTCCTGCAGAAACGGAATTTTATCCAGGTTTTTATTGACAAAAGACTGAATAGCCACAAATGATTTATCTTTTTCTTCTTCTGCAATACCAAGTCGCGCAACCAGCCGGTTCAAAAACGCATGTTCTGAATCAACCACTTTATTATCACTCCAAACGGTTAATATGGCCAGCTCCAGAATGTAGCGGCACAGTAACCAGGATTTTTCGTATTTGAATTCAATGTCATCGAGCGTTTTTCGGTTGTGAAAAAAGTCTTCAGCCAATTCATGACGTTCACTGTCCAGGTCAGCAGATGCAATGAAAATTTCAAAGAAATTATTCTCTTCTTCCTGTGGACTTCCGTCAACATTGGCTGCCGCAGCCACCACTTTTACCATGTCCAGCAAAACCTCCTCCCGTTTTTCACGCAGCAACCCCGGATCAGCACCAAGCTGATACTCATGGTACAGCAGTAAATCATGAAATAAGAGTGAATTATAGAGGTAACTGGTCCATATTTTATTTGCAAAACTGGATTTAATATCGACCCGCTGATCAATAATTGATTCGAGTTTTTCGTACACGGTGAGGCCTTTAAAACTCAGCCAGCTTTTTTTTGCTTTCTCCAGCTCTGTTTCTTCGTAGAAGGTTACAAAAGCCGCCAGGGATTTTTCAAGCGATTGCTGATCAAATTTTCCTTTTTGAATGTGATCTACCAATATCAACCCTTCAAGCAGCAATACTTTAAATGTTTCTTCGCTGGTCCATTTAGACAGGTACTCATCCTGCAGAAAAAGCAGTGATGTAGGGTAACCGTAAAGAATACCGGTTGGCTGAAGGTATCCGTAAATTAATTCTTCGGTACAAAGAATGGTTCCGGGGTACTTATTCAGATACTCCTCATAATTTTCCATGAGCGAGAAATACTTCTTTATCCAGCCTTTGCTACCAGGGTGTAACATGGCACAAAGATAATCAAAAGGAGGGAAGCGTGATAACGAAAACGCTATACCGTAAGCGTTAAACAAACCCTGAATTACCCCTCTTCCTTATTGGTTCCCGGCCATTCCCGTAAAGAACCGTTAAATCAACAAAACACGACTTTAACTCTACAAACAGGTCATTACTCTCATTTTCCTGAGTCAGGCTTAAAGACTGGTGTATATTTAACTGCAAACTCAAGGTCTAACTTATGTCTAACAAAGCGTCAAACAGTTTATTTGAACTCATCAAGAGTTTGAATAAATCAGAAAAAAGATACTTTAAGGTGTATTCGTCACGCCATACCATTGGTGAAGAAAACGGCTATATTAAACTCTTTGATTACATTGAAAAAATGGAATCGTATGACGAGGATATTTTGTTTAAAGACTTTAAAGGGCAGGCGCTTATTAATAAATTCTCTATTACCAAGGCACGTTTGTATGCCAACATTCTAAAAAGTCTGGATTCTTTTTACTCCAATTCATCGATTGACGCCCAGCTTTTCAGACAAATTCACAGCGCAGATATTCTCTTTAACAAAGGGCTTTACGGCCAGGCCGAAAAGCTGCTGAGCAGTGTTGAAAAGCAGGCTGAAAAATATGAACGTCTGTACTTGCTGATGGAAATCCGCAACCGGCAGAAAATGCTGCTGGAAAATAACATGTACACCGGAACCGATGCCACAAAACTGAATCAGTTTTACGACGAGGAAAAACAAATTCTGAAAGAAATTGAACGGTGCAACACACTCTGGCATATCAAAAGTCTGTTGTTTCATGAAATCAATCAAAAAGGAAAAATCAGGGATGAACAAACCATTCTCCAGGTAAAAGCCATTGCAGATAAACTGGATGAAACGGATATGACCAATGCCTCTGTCAATGCACGGTACCTCTACCACCACGCCAAAGGGGCCTATTACTTTGCGCTGAACGACCTGGAATGTTCATTTCACCACCTGAAGTCAAATTTTGCGTTGATTGAGAAACATGAAATGCTGAAAGAAGACAAACCCAATTACTATTTTTCACTGCTGACCAATCTGATTCATGTTGCCACCAAATTGAAATTTTATGCAGAGGCCCGTACCTATCTTGACAAACTGAAAATGCTGCGGTCAAACGACGAATCTACCAAAACGCTTGACCTGGAGATCAAATATTTTTCATCTGCCTATAGCCTTGAACTTTTTCTTTTAAGTGAACAGCACGATTATAAAAAAGTCATTGAACTGGTACCAAAAATTGAAGAAGGATATGCCCTTTACGGTTCACAAATCAACTCAATCCGCAAGGCGTACATTGATTTTAAAGTTGCCGTTGCTTACCTTTACCGGGGTGAATACTCCAGGTCACTTAACTGGATTAACGGTATTCTCAATGAATCTAAAATTGATCAAAAGCAGGATATTTATTGTTTCTCATTATTGATCAGCCTGATTCTTCATTACGAACTGAAAAATACAGATTACCTGCCTTACGCACTTCATTCTGTCAAACGTTATTTCAAAAGCCGTAACCAGATTTACCAGTTTGAAGCACTCTTTCTGAAACTCATTAACCAGCTTTCAAAATCAGAAAACTTTTTTGAGCTTGAAGACAAATTAAAACCGGTTGAAAAAGAGCTTCAGACACTCGCTAAAGACCCGAAAGAGAAAGTGGTTTTTGAGTACTTTGATTTCCTGGGCTGGGTGAAATGCAAGCTACAGCGGAAAGCTTTTTCAGAGGTTTGCATTGAGCGGAATGATTAAGGTCAACGCTGTAAGTCATTTCGAACGGAATGTAATGAAGAGAGAAATCTGCCAGCGTTTTTTACCTCAGATAAACACGAACAGATCTATCCCTGCGCCGTCGCTGTGCGCCTATGCTGACCTTGCTATGCCGTAGCGGCTGCGCGAAGGCAACGAGCTCCGGCGTAAGCATAAGCTTTAGCGCAAGCGATGCGTTCGAGATGACGCTTCACAATTTTACCCCAATGTTTCCTGCCCTTTCCTAAAACTACCGCACTAAACTAAAATGCCCCCGCACTTCATACGGCAACCCATCCAGCACATCAATATATTTGATGTAATAGGTATACACCCCTACCGGTGATGGTTTACCACCCCTGGTTCCATCCCAGTTGGCATTTTCATCGGTTGAATTAAAAATAAGCTGGCCCCAGCGGTCAAAGACCCATATTTCATACGTTTCGGTGTCATGAATGACGGGTTGCCAGATATCATTGCGCGTATCACCGTTTGGAGAAAACGCATTCGGAACAAACACCGATGTAAACGGAATAATGTAAATCTGCTGCCAGCTTGTATCAGGGCATCCGTATTCATTCAACACCACCTGGTACGGATAATGGTAACCGGATTCAACAAATGAATGCCACACCGCCGTTTCAGTACTTGAATACCCGTCTGTAAAATAAAATGTTTGTGAAACACCCTCCTGTGATTGATCGGTAAAGAAAAAATTAGGATAAAAAACCGTTGCTTCTGTAGGGCTGACAGTAAATGCAGAAGTAGGACTCGGGAATACTTCAATCAGATCTGCCATGGTCAATGTCAGCGTATCAATACAACCTGATGTTGTCCAGATAGTGAGCATTACATCATACACCCCCACATTTTCATATAAATGCGCCGGATCAGGCATGTTGGATAATTCGGTACCATCTCCAAAATTCCACATGTAAAAAATGGGAGTGCTTGCAAACGAGGTATCATTAAACAATGCCAGGTAAGGCACACATTTCAGCTCATCACTGATTTCAAATCCAATGGTAGGTTCAGCAAAAACAAAAACTGAATCGGTGACTGATTCCTGGCAGGTTTCATAATTGAGTGTAAACGTAACCGGCTGAAAACCGTAATTTGAATAAACCACATTCAAAACATCTTCTGTTGCTGCAGTTGCAGGACTGGCATCTGGTCCTAAATCCCAGCTGAAAGTTGTACCGGTTGACGGAAACTGACCCTGCCCATCAAAATCAAAACTGTTTCCAATAATGCACTGCGGCGCCGGTAATGGAAAAACAGGAATCAGCTCATCATACACCGTAAATGTTTCAACCACTGTATCCGTACAAGGTGCTCCGCTTGGGTTTACAATCAGCATCACATCATACGTTCCCGGTGCAGGAAAAGTATAGGTTGGTTCAAATGCTGTGCTTGCGTCGGTAGTTATACCGGGTACACCAAAATCCCACACATAATCGGTTCCGTTAATACTGGTGTTGTCAAAGGTCACTGTCAACCCCTGGCAGAAAGATGTAAAACCAGGCATGCTGATTTGCGGTGTAACCTGTGCTTCCAGCAAAAAATTGCAATTCATTACCTGGAAAATAAAATCACGCACATTGGTGCTGAGTAAAACACCGTTGCGGTATTCTTTGATACAAACACCCACTGCAAAAAAACCAGGTGTAGGCGGAGTAGCGGTTAGCAAACCGGTAACTGAATTTACAGCAATGGGGCCGCCGCCAAATGGATTAAGCGGTGTATATCCGCCGGCCCATACTACCGAGGTATAGGGCGGTGGCAAAGCTGGTATAGGGCTTGGACAAGTACCGCAATTGGGCGGGAATAACGTGGTGCCGCCACCCTGAAAAGGGGTACACAATTCATATACCAGGCTGTCACCATCGGGATCAGTTGCTGAATGGTCAAAAATCAACGGTTCATTTGCACACAACAGCAAGGGCGGGTAATTGTCAAAGCGTGGACTGCTGTTGCATATAGCATCTGCCACCGGCGGAATATCAATTGTCAGTGTGATTCCCTGGTCACCCGGGTTGTTGAGATTTTGTGCACTGGAAGTGCGGCAACATTTCTGATAGGAAAGTGTATACCCGCTGGCTGAAACCGGCAGCGTCACTGTTTTGGTATAAACCGCTTCTTCCACACAAATTCCGGATGGAATACTGACACACGGATTGTTAAAAACCACGTCCAGCAAAACCGGTGTGGGCATAGGAATTAAAAAATCATCAATCTGCGTTCCGAATCCGTTAAAAACGGTCATTGGCAAATCGGTGTCATACGGTGTTGTTGAGTTACAGTCACGATACAGTTTAACGGTGATGGTATAGGTAGTGCCACCCATACAATCGTAGAAAATCTCTCCGCCTACAATGTGCGAAGCCTTTGCCTGGATGCCGGTTAAACTAAATAATGCTATGTAGATCAGCTTTTTCAGAATACCCAAATTTAGTCAAAATTGGCTTGACTTATTTGGTTTTGTATAGGACGGATGAGAACCCGAAAAGTTTAAGCGAACGCAGAAATTTCTACCGTATCAAACTAAAATGCCCGCAGATTTCCCTGCTCGAACTTAGAGTTTTTAGCACAATTACTACCTTCACCGTAATGTACCAAAAAATCATCGCAAATACTGCTTTTCTGGGGAGAGAAAACAACTATACCCCGGTGATTAATCCAATTCCTAAATTTAAATGGTTTATTGGCAGTAACCGTATAACCGGTTTAGAATTTGAACCCCGAAGTCTAAATTTTCTGGCAAACAAAGCGGGACGTGTAAATAAATTTCGTAGGCTGGGCGTTTATTTTTGGATTTCTCCGGATCAGAAAACATCAATGTTTAAAATAGATCGGGGAGTAATAAAGGCCAAATTGATTCTGCTAACTTTTATTGCCTCTATCTACTTTTTAACAGGATGGAAGATTGTGGAATACCGCTGGTCAATTTTGGGAATTGGAATTACGGTTTACTTGTTGATCCATGCTATGAGACTAGCCCTATTTGTGTATTTGATTCGTAAATTCCTAAAATAAATTTAATCTTGCCGCCCCAGAAAAATAAAACAGTCCTACCGTATCAAACTAAAATGCCCGCGGATTTCTTCAGGCAGGCCTGTCTCGTGATCAACGTATTTGATTAAATAAACATAGACACCAACCGGTGCTGGTTTTCCGTTCATGGTACCATCCCACGAGGCCTGTTCATCAGTACTGTTCAGAATGGGTTGTCCCCAGCGGTCAAATACCCATAACTCGTAAAATTCGGTATCATACACAACCGGTTTCCAGCTATCATTGCGGCCATTTCCATCCGGCGTAAATGAATTGGGAACAAAAATGGTGGTGAACGGAATCACATAAAGTGACTGATAACTGGTGTCAGGGCAACCATACTGATTAATGACTACCTGATATGGATAATGCCAGCCTGACTCAACATAAGAGTGCCAGACAAAACGCTCAGCCGTGGATGCACCGTCGTCAAAATAATAATAATGCTGCTGGCTGTCTGTAGAATAATCTTCAAAATAAAAATGCGGATTAAATACACTTGCCTCTTCAGGACTTACCTCAAACGACGATACCGGACTTGGAAAAACTTCAATGTATCCGGGCTTGGTTTCAGTGAGGGTATCAATGCAGCCTGCAACTGTCCAGATTGTCAATGTTACGTCGTAAACGCCCGGTGAGGTATATAAATGCGACGGATTTTGAAGCGGAGACAAATCCGTACCATCTCCAAAATTCCATTGGTAATAAATTTGGGTGTGTGCAAACGACGTATCCACAAATTCAGCCAGGTAAGGCGCGCAGCGCAGTTCGTCTTCAATGGTAAAACCAATGGTTGGTTCAGCATACACAAAAACAGAGTCGGTGTAACTGATTTCGCAAACGTCATAATAAACCGTATAGGTCACGGGCCGGTATCCATATTCGGTAAAAACAACATTGCTGACATCTTCGGTAAATGCTGAATCAGGATTTGCTGTGAGACCAAATTCCCACAGAAAGGTAGTGCCGGTGCCGGGGTATTGTCCCTGCCCGGTAAAATCAAAACTATTGCCGGTAATACACTGCGGTGCCGGTGGAACAAAACTGGCGGTAATTGCTTCATTGATAATGAAGGTTTCAATACTCGTATCTGTACACGGCCAGCCCGGGTTTACAATCAGCATCACATCATACGTGCCGGCTGAAGGAAATGTATAGGTTGGTGCAAATGCAGTGCTTACATCCGATGTAGTGCCTGACACACCAAAATCCCACGAATAATTGGTGCCCCCGTAACTGTCATTTTCAAAATTGATGGTTAATCCCTGGCAATAAGAAACAAAGGTGCTCATGTCTATTTGTGGAACAACCTCAGCCTCCATCTGAATTTCACAGTTCATGACCTTGAAGAGAAAATCACGCACCGTGGTACTCAGCAAAACACCGGCGCGGTATTCTTTTGCAGCAACACCAACCACATAAAGACCCGGTACGGCCGGTGTGGCGGTAAGCAAACCCGTGGTTGGATTAATTGAAATAGGAGCAGCACCAAAAGGAGCCGTTTGTGAATAGCCTCCGGCCCAGACAACCGGTGTATAAGGCGGTGCAGAAGCCGGATTTGGAGCTGGTGCAACGCTGGTTCCTCCCTGAAAGGGTTGAACCAATTCATAGACAATTACATCTCCATCAGGGTCCGTGGCGGAATGATCAAAAACCAGGGGCTGGCCGGCGCAAAGTAATAAGGGCGGATAATTGGTGAACCGGGGACTGCTGTTCGTAATTGCCTCTGTGGTGGGCGGAATGCGAACAGTCAATGTCAGGCCCTGGTCTTCAGGAACAGACAAGTTGGTGACCGCAGGGCCGCGGCAGCACCGCTGATAAGAAAGGGTGTATCCGGTAGTAGAAGCCGGCAATGTTACAATGGTTGTGTAAATAGCTTCTTCCACACAAATTCCGGAAGGGATGGTGACACATGGGTTACTGAAGATAACGGGCAAAACCGCACTTCCGGGAAATCCAATGTTAAACTGGGTTAATTGGCTGCCTGTACCATCAAAAACAGTAACCGGCAATGGATCATCGTAAGCGGCACCGGTTGACGCACAATCACGGTAAATTTTAAGTGTAACCCGGTATTGTGTTCCACCCAGGTGATCGTAATACATAACGCCGCCAACAATATGTGACGCATTAGCGCCCCATACCGCAGTCACCATTAAAATTCCTATGAGCAGTAATTGTTTCAAAACCAGCCTCAAATTTAACCAAAATAGCGTGTTGTTTGTTATAGACGCGTTAAATGTACCTTTCGTTGACTCAGCCAGCAAAAATCCTGCCTGATTTGGTGGTATCTATAAACCTGCTGTTTTCAAGGTCTTGAATAATTGACGGTTGGGTAAACCGGGCCAATCCCCATTTTCAGGTTTTCACGCAGCAGTACATTGTAAATTTGAGAAGCCTGTTCTTCAATAGCGTAAGGATAATAACGGGCATAGGGTGTATCAAAACCAACTGCACTGAGCTCAAACAAGGCATACCGTTTTGAAAAATAATGCGCCTTTTCAAACTCAGCCTTTTGTAAAAGATTCAGGTCTTTTAAACTAAAAACAAACGATGCGCGGGTTTCAACACCGTATTCCATAATCTTTTGTTTATTGGCCTCATCACGCTCCAACGCTTCTGCTGGTACATTTATAAAATTGGATTTTAAAACCCAAACGGGTTCGGGGTTTTCAATCACCAGCGTATCTGAATAAACGGCCATGGTCCAGCCTTGAGGTAAAGCCTGTTCTAATTTAACCAACCTGACATCAGACTTTACCGAAACCGTGTCAGCCAACATGAAACCGGAAAGGCCATACAATGCAAGTATAAAAACAAGTGTCTTATGCATACCTGAAACTTTTAGCAGAAGGTACAAAAAAAGCACCATTCCCACTTGTGATTCGTATATTTAAGAACCAAATTATGCCTCTCTCACTTAAAATTTCAATCCTAAGACTTATTCTGGTTAACCTGGTTCCGGTAGTTGGTGTGATTTTTTTTGACTGGGAATTATTTGAAATTGCCATTGCCTATATTCTGGAAACAATTTGCGTCTACGTTGTTTTTGACATAGACCTTTTCTTCATTGATAAAAGAACCCGGTTTCCGGTTCATTTTGCATTAATTCAGTTTGCATTTACCATGCTCACATTTTCAACATTGATGTATGCCAGTGCCATGATTATTTTTGTGATTATCACGCCACCTATGAGCCGCACCTCAGACCTGACAGATTTGTTTGAATATAAACTGCGGCACATGGAAATCCTTTTTCCGTTCATAACACTTTTTATACTTGAGTTAATTACCTACTACATTCGAAAAGCCAAAGACACCAACCATATTGCAAACAGCACCTGGCGGGTTATCCGGCGAATTTTGTATTCACATTTGTACATCGTTGGGGCATTGATTGTTTTAGCTGCCTTACCACAAAACAAGGTCGTTTTTATACCCTTTTTTATTGGTTTGAAACTGATTCTGGAATATTCTACCGAAGATGAACGCCTTTTCAAAACACTTTGGAAAAAACTTGTTGAATCGCCAGTTGGAAAGTACTTTCAGGCCAAACCAGCAAAAAAGAAACGGATGCCGGGTTACCTTTTCAAAAAACGGACATATACTTATAGAAAGAGCAGAGAATGACCGACCAGGAAGTCATAGCGTATATCAGACTTGGAAAGCGGGAACAAGCTATTAAAGAGCTTTACAAAGAGTTTCCGAAAATCAGGGGCAACATCATTTACAGTGGTGGTGATGCTGAAATTGCGCGTGAAATTTTTCATGACAGTCTTATTCTACTGATTGAAAAAGTATGTAACCCACAGTTTGAATTAACTTCCAAACTGTCTACGTACCTGTTTGGAATCAACCGGTTTTTATGGAAAAATGAACTGCGCCGCCGGAATAAAAATCCGGAACTGGAGTGGAAAGACACCCTCATACTTTCAGCCGAAGAGCTGGGTTATAGCGAGGAAAAAGAAGAAAAAATAAAATTGCTTGAAAAAGTACTGAGCCAGGTAACAGAGCGCTGCAAAAAAATATTTGAACTCTTTTATTTCAAAAAAGAAGACATGAATACCATTGCGCGGGAACTTGAATTTTCAAGCGTAAATTCAGCTAAAACACAAAAATACAAATGCATGGAACGTGCCATTGAACTGGCGCGCCAGTTATCAGCAAACGAACTACAAACACAGGCCACAGAATGAGAGCAGATTTACATACCATGGAACAAGTTGACCTCTATCTCCAGGGAAAAATGACCGGTGAACAATTGCGTCAATTTGAAAATACGCTGGCTGCAAATCCTGAATTACAATCACTGGTCACTGATCAGCAGCTGTTGATTCAAACAGTAAACCGCAAAGCACTTATGGCAGAAATTCATGCCGTTGCCGGTATTGGAGGTGCGCCCTGGTATGCCAATCCGTTTGTAGCGGTTACGGGTGCTGCACTGGTTATAGGGGGTGTTTCTACACTTATTTATTTTATGTCAGCCGACGCTGAAAATGAAACTTCTGTTTTGGCAAATGAACAAACCACACCGGTTGATTCCCCTGCATTAACAGGTAATCAAACTTCATCTGATAATACGTATTACGCTTACCAGGATTCCGCAGCCGGCACAGAAGATCAGGCAGAACCGGCATTTTCACATCAGTCAGCGAATACAAACCCTGTTACGGATCATGTTTCAGCAAACAGCAATATACAGACAGATAATAACCCGGCTGACCGTTTGGTTGTTCAGGCAAATGATGCCACCGATCAGGCCTCTGATGTTGTAGATACTAAAGATACTGAGAACCGTGTTTCTAAAAACCGGATAGCCTCCTATCCCAAAGGTGATCTGGCATTAAAAGAATTTATCAAAGACAACATGCGTTTTCCGGGAACGGCAAGAGAGAAAAAAATATCAGGCAATGTAAAAGTAAAATTCCTGGTTACACCTGAAGGAACGCGAACCTCTATTGAGGCAAGTTGTTTTAACATGCGCGATGAAAATGACAAACCGCTGAGTTCAGCCCAGGTAGTATTGAATCAAAAAATTGCGAACCTTTTTGAGCGTGAAGCAGAACGAATTGTACGTATTATGCCAATCTGGATACCCGCTACCGACTCGCAGGGAAATGCAGTTCTGGCACCGGTTGAGCTCTATTTTAATTTTAGCCTGAAAGACGGAAATTCAGTTTACCGGTTAGATTGATCAGCACAGAGATTTGCTGTACAAATAGCAGGACGTTATTTCTTAACCGCTGAGGGCCGCCGGGAAGGCGCCGAGGCAACACAGAGAACATTTTGACGTCTACACTCAGCGGACCTCAGCGCAAAACTCCGTGGATTCTCTGCGCCGTCGCTGAAGCTTTGGCGAAAGCGATGCGGTAAAAAAACCTAACCGGTAATCGGACTTCAGGTATCTTGAATTCACGTTAATTTGGCACAATCCAGTAGGTTGGGTTGACATGCACAATGTCTCCTTCAGCGGTGATTTTACAAATTTCAAAATGCACGTCTGAAGTGCCTGATTCATTCACCAGCAATGCCCCAATGTTTTGTTTGGTTTCTACCTTGTCTCCTTTGCTGACATAAGATTCCTGCAAATTGGAATAAATAGACCGGTAATCACCGTGCGCAATAATGACAGCCTTACCCGCACCCGGAATCAGAATAACGCTGGTTACTTCACCAGCATACACGGCCCGCACGGTAGATCCTTTAACCGTTGTTATGTCAATACCGTTGTTATAGGTGTAAACATTGATGTGTACCGGGTGCGCCTGTTTTCCATAACCTTTGGTAATTTCTCCCTTGCTTACCGGCCAGGGCAATTTTCCCTTGTCAGCCTCAAAACCTTTGTTGCTCAGTTCAATTTCTTTGATTTCTTTATCAGAGAGCGGCTTGTCATCGTTTTTCTTTTTCTTGTCAAGAATTTCTTTGTTGAGGGCGGCGTTTAATGCATTCTGCAGTTCTTTTGATTTTTTCTTCTGCGCCTCCAGTTCCTTTTGCAGCTGAACTTCTTTTCCTTTTAAATTTTCAATTTGTTTTTTCTGATATTCCCGGTCAGCCATGTACTGACTTTGTTCTTGTTTCTGGCTCATCGCCAGATCATCTTTGTCTTTCTTTTTGCGCTCCATTGCTGTCAGTTCATCGTCCAGTTTTTTCTTTGACAGTTCAATTTTACGGATTTGATCAGACCTGAATTTGGACAACTGTTTCAGATAGGCCATGCGTTTACTGGCCTGGTTAAACGACTCTGATGACAACACAAAAATCAGCGATGCACTTGAATTGCGCATTTTATACGCATGAATGAGCATAATTTTATAGGCTGCCTTTTGCCGTTCAATTTCCTGCCGCACTTTTTCAATTTCATTTTTGTGATCTTCTATTTCAAGTGATAGCTGGCTAAGCTGATTATCCAGGTTATTCAGCAAGTCATTGCGGTATTCTATTTTGCGCTCAATCAGCCCGATATTTTCAGTCAGATTTTCTTTGTTCTCTTTGGTTGTTTCAAGCAAATTCTGGGTAAACGTAATTTTCTTCTGAAGGTCCTGCTGTTCTTTTTTCAAACGATCGCTGTCTTTCTGCTGGCCATACGAAGCCAGTGATACAAACAGCAGCAGTGATACGAAAAGGCTATTTACATTTAACATACGAGTCAGGAATGTTTATATCAATTTCTTTGCATTCATTCAATTTCACCGAACCAAAATCAAGGTTTATTAAAATAGAATCTTTGGGTTGTACGATTTTTATATGTGTTTGTTCGGGCAGCATAAAACTATCATAGGCTATCCGGTTTTGATAATCAATCTCTATGGCAACTGTGTCAGATGGCACCTGGATAGCAATCCGGTCAAGGTTATGCGTGGTTGTATTCAGGTAATACTGAACAAAAATGGCATCTTCTTCACCTTCAATTCTGCGCAGGTCTTTTTTCTTATAAGACGATAAAATGTAATAGTCACGGGTATGTTTGTAATTATATTTTATTTCTTCATCCAAACCAAGGGGCAAACCCAGCATCAATGCCTGAAAAAACTGGTATTCTATCTCTGTACCGAAAATAGCTGTGAGGTAATTGAAATTCTCTTTGAAATAACAATTCTTCATTTTATCAGTGAAAAAGACAGAATCTTTGGTTACCAGGTAACTTGCCCCAATCACAGGCCCAACGCTTAAGGTACCTGAAAAAGCAGAATCTACCCGCATTTTTACAGTTGCTTTAAATGAATTGGAACGGTTACTATCTGTAAAATCAATGCCTACTTTGGAGTAAAAACAATAAAACGGAATCTGACTTTTGGCAAACAACAATTCTTTTGCTTCTTTCTCATTCAGCCTTCTTTGCTGCTGATCGTCAATTACCTCTTCTGCGGTATGACATGAATGTAAACTTAAAATAAGCGTTCCCAGCAAAATGGTGAATAGTGAATGTGATTTAATTTTCATAGTAATTTTTGTCGGCAATTTTGCGCTTTAACAGTTCCGATTGGTTTCCGTGATTCTGTGCTTCTATCCACATCTGGAGTGCTTTTTCTTTTTGTCCGTTAAGAAATAAGGCATCGCCGTAATGTTCTAAAACAAGTCCGTTTTTGTTATCATGCACCGCAGCACTTTCCAGTGCCTGAAGCGCCGCTTTATACTCTTTTTTGTGCAGGTAAATCAAGCCCTGAATATGCAATACATCGGGTTCGTAAGGGTTAATGGACAGGCCTACCTGCACGGTAGCCTCTGCCTGCTGAATTTTTCCCTCGTCAAACTGAATTTGTGCTTCAACAGCATACACCTTTGCACCGGCCGGATTGGCTTTTTTAGACTGCTCAAAATAGGCATACCCTTCTGTCATTTTCTTTTGCCGGCACTCCATTTTACCTAAATGCAAATAAAAATTACCAAGCAGTTCAGGGTTATTTACCACCAGGTCTTTGCCGAGAAACAAAAATTCTTCAGCCTCGCTGAATTTTCCAGTTTCATAGGCTCCAATGCCCGCGTGCAAATAGAAAACAGCTTGTGACGGAAAAAGTTCAATGGCTTTTTGCGCATCGGTATACAAATCAGCATACGCATTCAGTCCTGATTCCAGAAACAACAGCTGATTCCAGGATGTGAAATCTGATGCATTGAGATCACACACTATTTTGAATTGTTTCAACGCCTCTTCTGTTTTACCCTGGTTCAGTAAAAAACTACCGTAATAGGTATGGAGCGTCAGGTTTTTAAGTGACGGATCGTAAATGAGTGTAAACAATTCTGCCAGCCCTGCTTCGGCAATGGCTGCATTGGGGTTGGAACCATCAAACGGCAGCGCACTTAATTGCCAGATTAATTCCAGCTTGCGATCCATGGAAACACTTTCTTTGGCAAACCCGGTTTTGTATAAGTCAAATGCACGGCGGGTATTTTTCAAACGCATTTCAGCATCTGCCAGTAAAAAATAACCTTCTCCGTTTTCAGGATTAATGCGGATAATGGCTTCACCCATTTCCTTGGCTTTCTCATAGTTTTCCTGCCCCAGGTAATACCCCCCCAGCGTAACCCGATAATCAATATTCCCCGGATTCTCTTCAAGCAATGCCGCTATTTCTGCCTCAGCCTGATCAGGTTTACCCAACGCACGATACAACTCGTATTTAGCCAGTGTCAGTTCAGGCAAACGGCCGGTTTCAACCTCAATGTCGTTGATCATTGCAATTGCCTTTTCATACTCACCGCTGATCATGAGCACCTCAGTATACTGATACTTTAATTCCAGGTTTTGCTCTTCTTCACCAATGGCAAGATCAAAATAAACCGCGCTGTTTTTATAATCTGAAACGGCATAATACAATTGTGCCAGATTTAACGCATACCATTTATTTGTTTTGTCTGAATTAAACGCGCTGTTGCCATGTTGAATTGCTTTGGGAGCATCTCCCGCTATTTTATAAAGATCAGACAACGCAAAATGAACTGCCCCATTGTTTTGCTCAAGCACCAGACACTGTTCAAACAACACGACGGCGCGGTCATAATGCCCGAGCATTTTTTCACTCATGGCTTCGTGAAAAAGCGTCTTAAATTGTTCGCGTGAATTGGTAACGGTTGGTGTTGGATCGGCCTCTGCTACTGTTTTACACGCTGTCATTAAAAACGAAAATACCAGCAGCATAAATGCCGGAAAAGCAGCTGCAAAAAAGTGTTTGCACCGTTTTGCAGAAACAGTTTCACGCATTCGTTGTATGTGCAGCCGGTTTATCATTAATCCAGTGTCGTATAATCTCCCAGGCTTACATCACTTGCCTTGCCTTTCAGGTTTACGTGGCTGCCAATCATGGAATTTTTTAAAACCACCTGTTTAATAACGGTATTTTTTTGAATGATGGAATTGCTTATAACGCTGCCCGAAATTTTTGTTGCGTCACCAACAGATACGTGCGGACCAACGACTGAATTTTCAAGAACAACACCTTTACCAATATAACACGGGGGTATAATTATTGCGTTCACAAGCTGCACATCATCTGCCACCAGTTTTGTGTCTTTATCAAATTCAAGCACGCGCTGATTGGTGTAAACCGTTACTTCTTTATTACCGCAATCAAGCCATTCTATTACTTTGCCGGGTTTGAATTTTACCCCTTTTTGTGTCAGATTTTTTAATGCATCAGGCAGTTGATACTCCCCACTTTTCATGATGTTGTTATCAATCAGGTATTTTAATTCGTGCTTAAGCTGATCTCCGTTTTTGAAATAGTAAATTCCAATCATGGCCAGGTCAGACACAAATGTTTTGGGTTTCTCCACAAAGTCATTGATGTTACCGTCTTTATCAAGTGTCACTACGCCAAAGGCAGATGGGTCACTAATCTGATTCACCCATAAAATTCCGTCAGCATTTTTATCCAGGGTAAAATCTGCCCTGAAAAGGGTGTCAGCAAAAGCCACTACCACCGGACCGGTTAAACACGGTTCAGCGCACAATACAGCGTGTGCTGTACCCAGGGCCTGATGCTGGTAAAAAATACTGCCTTTTGCACCCAGCTTTTCAGCAACGGCAATAAGCTCCAGTTCTACTTCTTTTCCAAAATCACCAATGACAAAAGCAATTTCATCAATTTTCTCCGGTAATGTTTTGGCAATATCTTCAACCAAACGGTGTACAATGGGTTTGCCACCAACCGGCACCAGGGGTTTTGGTACAGTAAGCGTGTGTGGTCTTAACCGGCTTCCGCGGCCGGCCATTGGAACTATTATCTTCATTCGTTTTTCAAATTTTTTCTCCTTGTCCGCAGCTTTCGTAAAGGAGGATAACTATTTAACCCCGGTGCTGCCAAATCCGCCGGCACCGCGGCTTGTTTCATTCAATTCGTCTACTTCCAAAAATTCAGCCTGCTCGTATCTTGCTACAACCAGCTGTGCAATGCGTTCACCGTCATTGATGGTGAAATTTTCATTGGACAGGTTAACAAGAATTACACCAATTTCACCACGATAATCAGCATCAATGGTTCCGGGCGCATTCAAAACCGTAACCCCGTTTTTATAGGCCAGCCCGCTGCGGGGCCTTACCTGGGCCTCATACCCTTCTGGCAGGGCAATGAACAAACCTGTTTTTACAAGCGCACGCTCAAGCGGTTCAAGTATAACCGGCGTATCCAGGTTGGCACGCAAATCAACCCCTGCTGAAAGGGATGTTTCATATTTCGGCAGCGGGTGTTTTGATTTATTAATTATTGCAAGTTTCATGTTGTAACACCAAATTTTCAAAAGTACGTAAAATTATCGCTTTTTAAGGGCTGACAGCGGTCTTTCTATAAAGAATACGAGGCCCAGAAAAACAGCTGAAAAAGCAAGACCAATTGCCACGTTAACCATTACATTGTCACCCTGAATCACCAAGCCCAGCAAAACCAGTACTACGGAAGATGCCAGGTACAGCAATATCTTGCGCATATTGTACCGGATTGGGTAATGCCGCTGACCCAGATACCATGAAGCCAGTGACATTCCAAAATAAACCAGCAGCGTAGCCCAGGCTGATCCAACATAGCCCAGCAATGGTATCAGTGCCAGGTTGAGTACAATGGTGAGCACAGCACCGCCAATGGAAATATACGCGCCAAACATAGGCCGGTCAGCCAGTTTATACCAGATAGACTGGTTGTAATAAATGCCAAGAAAAACATTGGCCAGCAATAAAACGGGGACTATCTTAAGGCCAACCCAGTAAGCTTCTTTTGGCAGAAACCATTTAAAAATATCAAGGTTCAATGATACTCCCACAAAGATCAGCGTTACCACAATGACAAACCAGGTCATGATTTTTGCATACACCTTTGCCTTGTCTTCACTTTTTTCCTGCGCAAAAAAGAACGGTTCAGCAGCATAGCGGAAAGCCTGGATAAAAAGTGTGATCAGGATTGAAAGTTTGTAATTTCCTGAATAAATACCTACCTGCGATTCTGCAAATTCAAGATCACCGCTTTGTGCATACACCAGGTATTTAATCATGGGCCTGTCTATAGTTTCATTTACAATACCCGCAAAACCTGCTATTGCCAGTGGCGCAGCAAAAACCAGCAGCGTTCTGGCCTGTGTTTTCGAAACCGTAAATTTATACATGCTGAGCTCTTTATAAAGCAGCAGGGGTTTGAGCAGACTTGAAAAGAAATTGGCGATAAAAATATACCCGATTCCAATAGCCGGTGAATAAATCACTGCGGCTAACCCATCTGTATTTCCGGCATCAACGGCACGTTTTGCATACAAAACAAAAATCAGGTTGAGCAGAATATTTAACCCAATGGACGATAACTGGATCAGTGCAAATTTACGGGCCTGGTTCTGGTACCGCAGCTTTGCCAGAAGAATAGAGCTGGTTGCATCAAACACCAAAATGCAGCCGAACCACATGACAAAATTCTGGTACTGCGGAAAAAGCATCAGGTTGGCAATGCCCTGTGAAAAAACCAGGATCAGCACCAAAAAAATACCGCTGATGATCAATACCAGCGAGAAAATTTCATTGAACGTTTTTTCTTTGTTTTCGCTTTTATAGATGAACCGGAAATAAGTGGTTTCTAACCCAAAGGTCAGCAGCACCGTGAAGAAAGCCACATAGGCATAAAACTCACTTACAATACCGTATTCAGCTGTGGTGTAAGAAAGCGTATAAACGGGCACCAGCAAATAATTCAGCAAGCGCCCCAAAATGGACGAGAGACCGTAAATGGCCGTTTGGCCTGCTAATTTTTTGAGGGTGCTCATTTTGTTTTTCGTTGTGAATCCTGCTGTTATAGCTTCATACCTGAGTTGGAGTTGTTCCGCAAAGGAACACGAAGCTGACACAAAGGGTCACAAAGCAATCTTCATTTTTTTTCTATTTGATAATTTCAACTTCAGTCATGTCCCAGTCCTAATATTTGTGCTTCTTTGTGTAACTCTGCGCTATAGTTTCATGCCTGAGTGGGAGTTGTTCCACAAAGGAACACAAAGCGATATTACCGTTTTATTCGTTTTATTCCATTCCGCAAAACTGCTGTGTGAAAATTCAGCAGAAGTCCAAGTTTATATTCTCCCAGTTTCAAATAAGTCAGGATTTGAGCGGTGTGAACATCTGTTAAAGCTTCCACTGTCTTAATCTCAATCACTACTTTATTCTCCACCAGTAAATCCATGCGATAACCGTGGTCCAGTTTAACTTCTTTATAGACAATGGGCATCGGTTTTTCTTTTGCTACTCCAAGCCCCGCCTGAATCAACTCATAACTCAAACATTCCCGATAAGCGGACTCTAACAATCCCGGTCCCAACTTTTTATGCACTTCAATTGCACAACCAATTATTTTATTTGAAATTTCATCCTCTGTCATTTACATTCCTTTGTGAATCTTTGTGCTTCTTTGCGCACCTCTGTGTTATAGCTTCATACCTGAGTGGGAGTTGTTCCACAAAGAAACACGAAGCTGACACAAAGGGTCAAAAAGGGCAGCAATACTTACCCCCTGAAATTTGGTTTGCGTTTTTCTAAAAATGCGCCGGTTCCTTCTTTAAATTCAGCTGTTCCAAAACATTTACCAAATTCTTCAATTTCTACCTTGTAACCGTTTACACCGTCTTTGTAATTGGCATTGATTGAGCGCATGGCGGCTGCAATAGCGTTTGGTGAATTGGCCAGAATCTTGGCGGCCATTTTTTCAGCCAGCGGCAGCAGTTCAGCCTGCGGAACAACGTGATTCACCAGCCCCCATTTCAAGGCATCTTCAGCACTGATCATACCGGCGGTGGTAACCATTTCAAATGCTTTTCCACGACCCACCAGCTGTGCCAGGCGCTGCGTTCCACCGTAACCCGGAATAACACCCAATGACACTTCAGGCAGTCCCATTTTTGCATTGTCTGAAGCAATCCGAATGTGTGATGCCATGGCCAGTTCAAGTCCGCCACCCAATGCAAAACCATTAACGGCTGCAATAACAGGCGTGTTCAGATTTTCAATAAAATCAAACAATAACTGATGACCTGCAGCACTCAGTTCTTTACCTTTTTCAACTGAAAAATCAGCAAACTCTTTGATATCTGCACCAGCCACAAAGGCCTTTTCACCAGACCCGGTAAGAATAATAACACCGGTATTTTTATCAGCATCGGCCGCCGCCAGAACGTGATTCAATTCTTCAATGGTAGCCTTATTCAGGGCATTTAACTGGTTTGGACGGTTGATGGTAATAATCAGTAGCTGCCCTTTTTGTTCGGTCAGCAAGTTTGTATAGCTCATGATAATTCCTTTTAAACCAATAAAGGTAGTTATTCAGAGCCCCTCCATTCCAACACTCAAAAGATACTTTTAAACAGCGGCTTGTGGGCTTCACAGCAGGCTCACCAATCACTGTTACACAAAGTTGAAAATATTCATTAACTTGCCAAAAAAGCAACGCATATGGCACAAAACAAAACGGCTCCGGGATGGGGTAAAGCGGTCGGTATTCTGATGATTGTTTTTGGAGCACTGGGGGTTTTTATCCAGATCTACAAAATCATGATTCCACAGATTCTGAGAATGCAAAACCAGATGATGAATTCGTTTTCACAACTTGAAACGTATGAACAACCTAACCCTTTTCGCACTTCAGGCCTTGCACTGAATGAGATTATGGGGCTCAGTGAACTGCAGGCCAATGTGCTGCTTTATTCAGGGCTGCTTGGGTTTATTGCCTGTGCCGTTTATATTGTGGGTGGTGCCAAACTGCTCAGTCCAAAACCGGCCAATTACAATTTTGCCAAATACAGCCTGATTGGATTTCTGCTGCTCAATGCCATTACTACTGGTTTACTTACTACCAGCGGACCGTCTATAATGGTTATGGGACTGCTTGTATACGTTATTCTGGGCCTGGTCATTGACGTGGTGCTGCTGATTGTTTTATTGTCCAATAATAAAACCCAATACGGTATAGGGCATTCAGATTCCGACGAAGTAGATACCGTTTACCGCCAGGAGGAAGTGTTGTAAGCAAACCCATTCATACACCATCACATTCAGAATCAAAAATACCTGTCATACATTTTGATGTACTCGTAAAATGTCCAGGACTTGTCTTCACATTGCTCTACCGGAGAAAAATCAAGATTCATGCAGCACGCAAAATAAATCAGCGCAGCTACAATCAGGGTATAACTAATATGTGACCACCGCGGTGTTTTGGTCATGATGGTGTAAAACAACCAGGCAAACGGAATAATGAGAACCGGATAATAATCAATCAAACTGCGGTAACCGTGCGCACACATAAAATTGACGGCCCACCAGCTTGAACAAAGGTAGAGTACCGGCACAAATACCAGCAGAATCATCCAGCCGTGATAACGTCTTTTATAGATCATGAACGGAAGTGCTATCATGGAAAGAAGCATAATTTGTGAATAAGGAAACCAACCGCCGCGCTGGCTGAAAAGTGCTTCAAAAATTTTAGGGTTTGACAGGTATTCAAAATGTTCATTATTCAGGCTATAGGGCGAAACAACCCAGTTTCCGGTGGTGATATACCAGTAATAGAACTGCGGCAGAAAAATGATAAACCCGGCAAGTGCAAATACCGGTACAATCCAGATTTTCGAAAACAAAAACACAAATCTGTTTTTGAAATCAGCCCATGAGTAACAATTGTACAGCGCAAAAATCAATACCATAAATAGATTAAGTGGCCTGATAATTACTGCCAGTGTAACAAAAAGCACAACCGCCATAAATGACCAGCTGAATGTTTGATTGCGGTAAAACCGATCTGTAAAAAACAAAAGTCCGGCAGCGCAGAAGAATGAATAAGCATGCGACATCCCGGGCTCAGCATAACAATAATGAAACATGTTGGTTCCGTAAAAAACACCAATCACTGAAACAGCTGCGGTCAGCAAATTAAACCAGTTTTTCAGCAGACTGAAAACCATCCACAAACCCAAAAAGGCATAGGTTGATGTTGCCACAATGATGGTGTAGCCGTATGAATTTTCAAAGCCGGTGCCGGAATATCCGCGCCAGGTTTGAACCTGATGATTACTGAAAAAAAACGGTGCCTGTAACAGGGCAACGCCATAGGTTACCTTGTTTACCGAAAAGCCGGGACGAAGGCGCATTCCCGATTTAAACCGGGTAGGCTGCTCACGAATAAAAATTCCGGGCAGGTATTCATAATAGCAATATGCATCAGACCAGATTACACCTGCTGCGCCAAATTTGCCGTGATACTGTTCGGCCAGCCGGATATTCTGAAACAGAAATAAACCGAAGAGGCCTGCAATTATCAAAAATGATAACCCGTGCCGCCGTGCCGGCTTATTTTTAAACGCAGCTGTCATGACCGCAAGAATACAAAAAACCGCTCATATAGGGCGGTTTTTTCAATCGGGTTAAACGAAAAGCTGGCAGAAAAACCATCCCGACTTTACATCGGGATGGCGACAGATTGTTATGAAAAAGCGTGTTAGTTTGAAAGAATGGTAAACTCTACCCTTCTGTTCATCGCTCTTCCTTGTTCTGTGGTGTTATCTGCCACAGGTTTTTCCATACCGTAACCTTTTGCTACCAGGCGCGCAGAATCGATTCCGTTTGAAACCAGGTAAGCCATTACGGCATCAGCTCTTTTTTGTGAAAGTGATTTATTAAAATCAGCGTTGCCCACATTGTCTGTGTGACCAGAAAGTTCAATGCGCACGTTTGGATTTTTTTGCAGAAAGTCTATCACACGGTTTAATTCAGAATACGATTCTGATTTAAGTTCCGATTTGCCTGTTTCAAAAAAGATGTTGTTCAGCCGCACGGTAGCACCCACTTCAATGGGTACCAGGTAAAGGTCGCGCTTAATTTCCTGGTATTCGCCAACACTTGTTAAATCAAGGTTTTCAGAGATTCCCATAAAGTTGGCAGCGTTGGCTGAAAAATCATAATTTACACCATACGGCAATACAATGGTATACTCACCTGTCAGCGGATTGGTGCGGGCAATTCCATAATTTTTTCCATCAGTCAAACCATTGTAAGCAATGGTTGCATCCAGCGGCTCGTTTGTTTTTTTGTTGAGCACTTTTCCTGTAATCAGCACCACCGGATCAGGCTGTACTTCTTCTTTCAGCTGAATGCGCACAATGTCATTTTTTCCTTTGGAATTTTTTTCACTGGACATGTAGGCAAACTTACCCTGCGCATCAATGGTGTAGTAGGCATCCCACTGATCGGTATTAACCCCTTCACCCATGTTTACCGGATCAGACCAGTTGGTCCAGGTATCATCTTCACGCTTGATCATGTAAATATCATTGCTGCCTAAACCGCCTTCACGGTCTGATGAATAATACAACGTTTTACCGTCAGATGCCAGAAAAGGAGAATGCTCATCGGTTTCAGCATTGTTGATGGTTGATCCGAGTGATACCGGTTTTGTCCAGCTGCCGTCTTCTTTTAAATGGGTCACGTAAAGATCCTGGTTGCTGTCATCCTGCACCTCAGACATAGACAAAACAATGTGTTTACCATCTTGTGTCCAGTAGGCACCGGTATAGGTTCCCTTGCTCATTTCATCGTACGAATCAATGTTGAGCGCTTCTGGTTTGGTCCACCCTGTTTTGGTTCTGTAAATAACTGAATAGCCTCTTTTCACGGATTCACCTTCTGCATTGAAAACGCCTTTAATGAGCATGGTATTTCCATCCGGACTTACCCCTGCAATCATGTTGTATTGTTGTGAATTAAATGGGTCTTTGGCCATGTGCTCAGCCGTTGCATTGTCAATACCGTTTGAAATATCAGCCACCCAAAGATCTTGTGAGGCGTAGGAACCGTTGGTGTTCATCGGGTGATCTGAACGAATGAAATAAAGTGTTTTTCCATCCGGCGAAATCACCGGCAAAATTTCAGTATAGGTTGTATTGACGTGTTTGTCCGCATTCTGCACAACTTCTGAATCAAAATCAGTAAACACACGGTCATCACCTTCTTTGCCAAATTTATACATCACCTGCACCTGGAAACCAATCATGTTCATCACTGACTTTAAATCGTCAGGCACCACGGTACCATAAGTCCACGGCAGTTGTGAGCTTGAGTCTTCAAGGTAATTAACGTCGTATTTAAGCAGGTTCATGGTCACATAGGTTTTAAGGCCAAACATGACCGGAATTTTTTCAAACGGATTGATGTAGAGACCCAGGTTGTAATTCAATCCGGCGGTAAATTTTTTATCCATTTTCATCCAGTCGCCGGTACCGGTGATAGAGTTACGCATGGTGGCTCCACCGTATTGAAAATGCAATCCGGGTCCGTATGCAAAACGCACTTTTTTATTGTATTCTCCATCTGTTTTGAGGTATGAAATACCAACCGATTGTGATGAGAATTTAAATTCCTTGGTCCATGTTTCCGGAACAGTGCCACCCCCTTCTGCCCGGGCAGAGCGTGATGTCAGATCAATTTCAAGAAACCCTTTGCCCTTGATGTAAAAAGCACCAAACGCAGTAATGCCTTTAGAGCCATGAATTTCTGAAACAGGTGTATCTAAATAGTATACCGGCGCATTTCCTTTCTGCGGCCACGCATTGTATGCTTCAATGTATTTGTTAACCCCTTTGTAGCCACCATAACCCAGGTCAAGTGCCAGGCCGGCATAGGCTGGTGCAAAGTTGCCGAGCTCCGGCCCAAACGGGCCTTGCGGACCGGGCCACAACAAAATGGAAAATAAATTAGGAGCCAGGTTGTGATAGGTTGTTTTATCTACAAAATACATGATTTCACGTTGCCACTCAAAGTTGATATAATTCATTGCTTTTACGGCATATTCAGTGCTCAATTCATGCAGAATTTTTGCAACCACATCACGCTTGCAACTGGTGAGAATTGCAATTAGTTTTAACTGCGCATCTTCATCGCCTTCATCAGCCTGCTGCATTAGCAGCTGTACAATTAATGCACCTGTTGCAGCATCAGACCCATTGGTAATAGTCACTGTTTCCAGGTCAGGAGCAATGGTTTCATAATGCGGTACATATTTGGCATGAAATTCTTCATACGACATCTGAGTCTTTCCACTAAGTGAAAAAACCAGGAAAAAAACCACCAGGCATTTTCTGAGTGGGTTGGAATAAAAAAAGGTAATCATAACATCTGTCTTTAAGACAAATGTGACTGTTCTGGTGCAGGGTAAAAGTCGGTGTTATCACGTAATTCCATACGGTAAATACCGTAGATTGCGCTGCTGCTTTAATAAAAGACCGGGCTGTTCAGTCCCAGGTTAAAATAGCAGGAGGCCGGTTTGACTTTTTGTGCCGGATCAAATAAATACGGATCACCTTTATCAGAAAGCATAGGTATGTGCGGGTTTTCATGGTTGATCCATTTTTTGGGCAGATAGCATTGATCATGTACCAGTTTGTTTTGCAGCACATGCCTGACCCATTCAGAATCTACCCCCAGGTTGAGCCGTGCATCCTGGTTCAGGGGCACACCCGGCAACAGCCAGTTGACCTGTGCGCTCAGCAAACCCAATGAAAAATTTCCGTACTGCGATCGTTCTGTACGCCGGTAACCAAAGCGCGACGGGTACAACGAATCTTTCACAATATCACAGCCAATAAAATCACCGGTCCACAGTGCTGATGTAAGTGCAAAACGCAAATCATTTACGGTATAATCAACTTTAAATCCACCGGTTCTGAACCGGTCACGCCAGCCTTTGCCGCCTGCAAACAAATCATTCTCTGTTAAAAAGCGGAATTGCCCTGCCTGAATGTTAAAAAGGCCGGTTGACTGGGAGGTTTGATTTTTGTCCCAATAGCGCAAATAGCTATACCCAAATGCGTGTGGAAAAGCTGTATTGTTTTCACCCGGACCTGTAAACCGGTTGCGCACGGTATCTTTTTTTCCATAGCAGAAATTGATGCCACCTGCCAGCACTATTTCGGGCGTTTTCTTTTTTAAACCGATTGACTGAAAATTGTAATAGGCCTTCAGGCTGATGTTTACCTGCGCAAAATCGTATGCGTAATAAGCCCCGCCACTAAGTCCCAAACGATTTACGTTAGTACCGAAATCAAAACTGATTCCGGCCGAAAAACCGTAAAAAATATCAGCCGGCCGGCCACTTAAAAAAGCGGCAGATAAACAAAGGGTCAACAAAAATTTTTTCACGCTGAAAGGTACGATTTTCAGAAGTCCGGCCAAAAATCGGGCCGCCTTTGTACAACTGAACCAGGCAGGGGGACTTGACCATCCGGTATTTTTTCAGGATATTTGGATTTATGCGCAACCTGGTAATTACAGTTCTGCTCCTGTTTTTAGTACACCCTGCCGATTGTCAAACCGCGGAACCCGTATTCTTTTCATTAAGCCCGAAAGAAGGTTTTTTGATTGCACACCGGCCTGCCATGTCACACCTGGTGCGAAAAAATGCCTACTCGTTTGAATTTGCAGCGTGGCAGCAGGTTATCAACAACGATGAACATACGCAACGGCTGCGAAATCCGCTGCGGGGAATTTCAGTTGAATACCGCAATTTTGGATACGATGAAGTGCTTGGAAAAGCAATCAGCATTACCGGTTACATGGTTTTTCCACTTCTTCAGACAAAAAATAACCTGTTTGTTGATCTGACTGTTGGCACAGGCGCCGGCTATTTATCGCGCAGTTATGATCCGGTCGAAAATCCGCTGAACAATGCCATTGGCTCTAAATGGAACGGGCGCGTTAATCTCAAATTTTCAGTGCTTAAATATTTCCGCACAACACACCTGGGCGGCGGAATTGAATTTATGCATTTTTCAAACGGCTGCATTACAACACCTAACCTGGGTTTAAATTCACCCTCTGTTTTTTTACAACTTGGCTACAATGTTCAAAACAGGGTGCAGGCTGTCAGCCGGTCTGAAATTGTCAAAACCAAATTACCCGAACCAAATAACCTGACACTTGAACTGATTACCTCTGCTAAAGAAATTGGCGCTATACCCTATTTTCCCAAGCGTTACCCCGTGCTTGCCACACGCCTGGCATACACCTATTCCAAAAACGGCCTGTGGGGTGCTGAAGCAGCCATTGATGTAATTCACAACGAAGCCAATTTTCACAAATACGCAGACACTACCTTTGTCAGGAACGATATTCTACAAGTTGGTATTTACGCCGGCACATTTATCCGGTTTTACAAATCACAACTTGCTTTTGGCCTGGGCTGGTATGTGCGTGATCACATACTTGCAGAAGGCCGCATGTACAACCGCATTGGGTACCGGTATTATTTTAAACCCAACTGGTTTGCCCTGTTTAATATTAAGGCCAATTATGCAAAAGCCGATTATTTTGAATTTGGAATCGGGTATAAATTTTTAACGTGGTGATGAAACAGTTCGTTTTTGTTTTTGGTATTCTGCTGATTGTGATTTCATGCAAAAAAGCCAGTCAGCGCAACTGCCTTAAATCATTTGGTGATGAAACCGCGCTGGAAATTCCGTTGGATTCAGTGAAGGAATTCAGACTGTATAAAAACATCACCTATCATGTGTACCAGGACACGCTGCGAAAACTGGTTGTAAAAGGCGGTAAAAACGTCGTTCCCCTGGTTGCTGCTGCAACTGACGATTATGTACTTTCCATACGCAATGAAAACAAGTGTAATTTTTTACGTGATTTTGACAACAGAATAATTGTGGAAATTCACTATCCGTATTACAAAAAGTTCTATTCCGAAACAGACGATTCATTGATTTTTCATGATACTATTACAGACTATTCCCTGCACGTTGAACAGGTTCAGGGAGGCGGCGCGGTGCAGCTGTGTGTAAAAACAAAATACCTGGTGATGATTGCCTCAAACGGGGTTGGAAATTATACGGTTTCAGGTAATGCCCAATATGCTGATTTACGCGTACAGACAGGCTCATCGGGTGATGCCGCTAAACTAAAATGCGGTCATTTTACCATTGATCACAACAGTACAGCAAATTTGTCAGTTAATCTTGATTCGGCTGTTGCTTCTGTCATCATTCGCGGAACGGGAAATGTTATCTATACCGGCACACCAGACACGCTGGACATACAAAAAAACGGAGACGGAGCCGTAATTCAGCAATAAGCTGTTTTTTTTACGGTATCATTCTTGTTGTAACCATTTCTGCTATTCACGTATATTAGTACATGCGATTTACCCTGCTCCTCATTTCTCTATTGCTGACGCGTTCTCTTTTCAGCCAGATTACCGCGTCTGAAACAACACATGATTTCGGGGATATTTATACTGACACGCAAACCTATGCCGATATTGTATTTACGAATAATACAGCGAAACCACAATACCTGCTGACCATTGATAAACCACGGGATGTTTTTTACATTTTTTCCGGCAAAAAATTACTGCCAGACAGTTCTATCGTTATCCGTTTTAAAATCAATGACGGTATCAAAGGAAAATTCACGTACCAGGTAGATGTTTATTTCAGCGATTCCGCCGACCCTATTCCAATTATACTTACCGGTAACATTAAAGAAACCACCGGCAATCCGCTGACTGACTGCCCTGATTTTAACAGCAATCCGCCGGCCGGCGAACTCAACTTTTCACTGGTTGTTAAGGTCATTGATTCCATTACCCGTGAACCTATTCCAAATGCACAGGTTTACCTGGTTGAACGGGGTGAACTGGTGGGCAATTATTCAACCAATCAGAAAGGCATTGTCATCAAAAATGTACCGCTTGGATTTTATTTTATCACCGCTGAAAAAAACCCATACACCTCCAATTATTTTGAAGGATACGTGAATGCCACGCGCAACTATGTTGAAATAGAACTGAGTTATACGGAACCTGAACTGGTCATTTACGAAGAGCCTGAAACAATCGATTATACAGCACCGGATGTTGACACCATTTCCATAGACCCGGTGACCATTGAGGATGTTGAAATTGTTGAAGTACCTGAGGACAGTGTACCCGAAATTACGGAACCGGTGATTATTGAACCCGAAATTATTCCGCCGCTGACAGCTATACCAGACACCCTGCTTGACCCTGACTATTTTAAATACAGCAACATTACCTTTATTCTGGACGCATCCTCCTCCATGAATTCTTCGGGAAAAATGGAATTGCTCAAACTCAGCATGATTGAACTGGTCAAAATGCTCAGGCCTGAAGACAATATAACCGTGCTAAAATATGCGGCTGAAGTAGACCTGGTATTACAGCACACCTCAGGAGATAAAAAAGATGAAATTATTGCGGCTATTAAAGGCATTAAAACCAGCGGCTCTACGGCGGGTGGCGATGCTATTAAAACAGCGTATGCCATGAACCGGGAAAAATTCATAGCCGGCGGCAACAACCTGATTATTATTATTACCGACGGTGTTTTTAATAAAGGCGCAACCGACTATGACGCAACAATTGAATCAAACTTCAAAACCTACGGTACGCGCTTTAGTGTGGTTGGTATAAAAACAACTGATTTTGTGGCTGAACACATGCAAAACATCGTGAAATTGGGTGGTGGAGAATTTATAGAGATAAATACCGTCTCAGACGCGCAAACAAAACTTATTTCAGAAATACGAAGAACCGCTTACAAGGGTTGATTTTTTCACCCTTTCTCAGAGAAACATTCTTCTTTTGCCAGGCTTAAGCCAGTATTCCGGAAACAACAAGGAAAGCAACCAGCAACAATACAATCAGTTTAATTCGCATAGATGTTTAAAACTACTCATTAAAACGTTTGATTTTTTAAAAAATCAGTCGTTTTTGAGGTGAAGTTTCACACAAGTTTTAAACAAGAATTGTGCCGTAAAATAAAGCCGGAAAGAGGTTGCAAAAGCAGGCTACCTGGCGGGTGCGTTTGTTTTCCAGACTTCAATATATTCATTCGAATTCCGGGGATTTAACCGCCGTAAAAAACGGTCAGTAAAACTAGGTTCACACCGCTTGCCAAGTTCCATTTCAGGATAAAGTTTTTTATACTGCGCAATGCGCTTATCCAGGTCTCTTTCACCGTAAAAAAGAATAAAATCATAGCTGTAGTTTGGATAAACGGTCAATAACTGGCTGGTATCAGTGCGCTCAAGCATTCCATAATGCCATTGGCCAGAATAAAAACGGGGTGTCATGGATAAACCTGTTTCCCCGGTTGCTTCCAGCAGAATTTTTTGCGGCTTCTCGTTGTTTTCATAAAAATAATACATAGCCTCAACGCGTGATTGTTTGCTATAAGCAACAGATACCACCAGCAAAAGCGGAATGTTCAGAATCCAGAAAAACCGGTATGAAAAATTCCAGATTTTTTGACGAAAAGCAGTATTGGAAATGAGGTTATAACCAACTACACCCAAAATAATAAACAAGGGCAATACCGGCAGAATAAACCGCTCCTGCTTGCTGGGATAAACCGAATGAAACAGCACAAATAAAATAACCGGAACAAACAGTAAAAAGTACTTTCTGGCTGAAACAAAAAAGCCGGTTCCCAGCAGTAACCCAAGCGGAAACAGGCACGACCCCATTAATACCAGCAGGTACATAAAATAGTTTTCATTGGGAATGTATGCGGTTCCTTCATTGGAATTATAGGTGAAATAACCCGTGAACTCAGCAAACGGATACCCCCAGATCAGGTAATCTACCAGTCCCTGGGTCAACGCAAATGTCAGCGTAACACCGGCAGAAAAAAGCAAAAACCGCGACCACCTGAACTGAAAAAAATAAACGGCTGCAAATCCAAACGCAAATACGCCTACCTGGTAGCGGAATGAGATAGCCATACCCATCAGAATACCTGCCAGCAAAAAATTGCGTTTGTTTTCATTTTTCAACATCAGCCAGACAGACCAGAGAATAAACGGAATGCAGGTCATTTCAACCAGGTTTCTGACCGAGAGAAAAGGCAATATCCACAGCAAAGCCAGTATCCATCCAACAATTACTGCATTTTTCCTGGCCGTCTTTTCACCCGATGGTGCTGAAATTTTTTCGGTGATTTTGATTCCGAAATAAACAATCAGCATGGAAAAAAGGGCGTGCAAAAGCCGGTTAATCAGCATGAGTATTTTAGGGTCAGCAATTCCCAGAAATTTCATGCAGTAGAAATAGACAAAATTCAAACCCACATAGGTAAAACTATGCCCTTCCGGTTTACCGGTGCTGTCAGGCGACCAGGGAAGCCAGTGGTTATAGTCATACCCGTCTGCCCAGGAAGAAGCTGCTTCAATGATCAGAAAGTGATCATCGTGCATGCCATAACCCTGTGAAAAAATTGCAGCAATGACCCGTATAATCAATGCCGCAATTAAAATTGTTCTATAGGATGTCCAATCCGGTTGTTTCAGAAAACTGCTTTTTTATTCGATGATCTGGGTGAGAATGCGATAAGACGCCAGTGCGCCGTCTTTGTCATACATCTCATGACGAACAGAACCAACACCCATTGTAAACCAGTCAGTAGATTTGGTTGAAGTTTTCATGCCCATCATTTCTGTTTTTGTAACCTGACTCAATTTGACACACTCAAAAGTGCCGGCCGGTGTAGTCACTGATTCAAATGCTTCAACTTTGCGTTCAACCACCTGCATCACCATGGTCATAATAACCATACCGCTGCTTGAAACTTTCATGGTCATTGTGCCATCTGGCAAGGTTTGCCCTTCAGTAAATGTTGAAGGATAGACCAGGTTACTTTGATCAATCGTCACTTCCATGTCTTCGAAACCTTCTGCCATTTCCTGATCCATCATTGATTTCATATCAATGGTGATCTCCCCGTTTTTGCAGGTGAATTTAAAATCTCCCTCTGTCGTTACCTTGTCTTTATCATCTTTTGTGATGGAATGAACTGTTGCATTTAAAACACCGGCAACATCAACCAGTTCAGTAATTGTACTCAGCTGACTGCCTGTAAGTTTATCTTTTGCGTTGTAATCTTTGTACTCCAGCGTTACGCCTTTCTCAACCATGTAGTATCCATCACAGCCACCGGAACCTTCATTTGAAATAGTAAAAGCCATCAGAACGGCTGTAAACGGAATCAATAACCACTTTTTCATAACATCAAAATTTTTGGCAAATATAGCGCATTAGCACAAACCATACCTGATATCCGTCATCCTTAATTTTTTCTAAAAGGGTTAAATTCTCTGCGAATTATGAGTACCTTTGCGCCACTCATTCAAATCATGTCTTATGTCAGCAGTTGCCGTAGAATCAGAGATTAAATCCATTCTGGAAAAACTAGGAATTAAAGAAATGAACTCAGGTGCCTCAACCGGATCATACTGGTTTGCCACCCGCGGAACCAAAATAGATTCTTTTTCGCCGGTAGACGGAAAACTGATTGCATCGGTTCACAGTGCGTCAGAAACTGATTTTGAGGCAACCATTCTTAAATCACAGGAAGCCTTTTTGGAATGGCGCCTGGTACCGGCCCCAAAACGGGGTGAAATGGTAAGACAGCTTGGTGTAAAACTGAGAGAATATAAAGAACCGCTTGGAAAACTGGTATCGTATGAAATGGGTAAATCACTGCAGGAAGGCCTGGGTGAGGTTCAGGAAATGATTGACATCTGTGACTTTGCCGTTGGGCTGTCACGCCAGCTGCATGGATTTACCATGCACTCTGAACGGCCTGCGCACCGCATGTATGAGCAATACCATCCGCTGGGGACAGTAGGCATTATTTCTGCCTTTAATTTTCCGGTAGCGGTTTGGTGCTGGAATACTGCATTGGCATGGGTTTGTGGTGATGTTTGTGTTTGGAAACCATCTGAAAAAACACCGCTTACGGCCATTGCATGCCAACGCATAACCGCTGAAGTTTTCAAAGAAAATAATGTACCTGAAGGTGTTTCAGGCATTGTTATCGGCGGACCGGAAATTGGTCAGCTGATGACTGCCGATAAACGAATTCCACTGGTTTCTGCTACCGGTTCTACCCGCATGGGAAAAGCTGTTGGTGAAGCCCTGGCCAAACGTTTTGGCAAAGCCCTGCTGGAATTGGGTGGAAACAATGCCATTATTATTACTCCAAGTGCCGATTTGAAACTGGTAATTCCGGGTGTTGTATTCGGCGCTATTGGAACCGGCGGACAACGCTGCACCTCAACCCGCCGCCTGATTATTCATGATTCTATTTATGACCAGGTAAAAGATATCCTGGTGAAAGCCTACGGTCAGCTAAAAATTGGTAATCCGCTGGATCAAAAAAACCACATGGGACCATTGATTGACAAAGATGCTGTTCAGACTTACCTGGAAGCCATTCAAAAAGTAAAAACCGAAGGCGGAAAAGTATTGGTTGAAGGAAAAGTACTTTCAGGCCCGGGTTATGAATCAGGCTGCTATGTATCACCTACCATTGCAGAAGTAGAAAACAAATATAAAATTGTACAGCATGAGACGTTTGCGCCGCTGCTGTATCTCATCAAATATTCCGGTGAGGTAAACAATGCCATTAAACTGCAAAACGCGGTTGACCAGGGATTGTCTTCAGCCATTTTCACCAACAATATCCGTGAATCAGAATTGTTTCTTTCAGCAGCCGGATCAGATTGCGGAATTGCAAACGTGAACATTGGTACTTCAGGTGCTGAAATTGGTGGTGCATTTGGCGGTGAAAAAGAAACCGGCGGCGGGCGCGAATCAGGTTCTGATGCCTGGAAAGTTTACATGCGCCGCCAGACCAATACCATTAATTATTCTACAACACTTCCGCTTGCACAGGGAATTAAATTTGATTTTTAATTGTGTTGGTGACCTCGGCTACGCTCGGTCACCACGGATGTATCTACATAAAAAAGGTTAATTTTCATTCGTCTTTTCATTTGAATTTATGTTTTGAAGACCCAGGCCGTCAGGCGTAACATGTCTGCATAAACTCCAGGTTTCCCAGACTGCTGGTGTCCGGAAAACTATGGGTGTCTGAGCGTAGCCGAGGACACATCTTTCATCACAATACGCGCCGTGTGTCGTGATTTTTGCTCCAGGTAAATTTTCTTGTCTACCGTAACCCGTTCAATTGTTGGCTGATCGTAATGACGAATGGTTACAAGCTCAAGTCCTTCATTGTATTTCACAAAATACTGCGCTGTAAAATGATTGAATATTTTTTGCAGATCTACCTTATCAGCATCTACACAAAACGAAAAACTCACTGCTGAATTCTGCATCAGGTGAATGCGAATATTTTCCTTGCTCAGGTAACTGAAAATATCTTCCAGGTTCTCTTCCACCACAAATGAAAAATCTTTGGGCGTTAACGAAATCAATACCTGGTTCATCTTAAAAATAAACGATGGTATATTGGCGTCAAAATCTTCGGACGCCTGAATTACAGAGCCCTTTGCGTGAGGATCAATGAACGATTTAACGTGCAGCGGAATGTTTTTTCGTTTAAGCGGCTGAATGGTTTTAGGGTGAATAACCGACGCCCCAAAATAAGCCAGCTCAATGGCTTCACGGAATGAAATTTTTTCAAGCAGAACGGTGTTGTCAAAATATTTAGGATCGGCATTAAGCATTCCCGGAACATCTTTCCAGATGGTTACATCTTCCGCATTTAAAACAAATGCTAAAATGGCTGCCGTAAAATCAGATCCTTCACGCCCGAGTGTTGTGGTGAATCCCTCTGCCGTGTGGCCAATAAAACCCTGTGTAATAGCTATTGCAATGCCCTCAGAAAAGGGTTTATTCACCGCACTTGTAACAAGCTCTTCTGTTTTTTCCCAATTGATATTTGCTTCACGCCAGCGATCTGTGGTGCGAATCATTTTGCGGGCATCAAGCCAGGCGCATTTAAAGTTTTGTTGCTGCAGGTATGCGGCTACTATTTTGGTAGAAACCACCTCACCCAACGAAATCACCTGGTCATATTCGAAATTGTAGTTGTCAGCATGTTTTTGGCTGCACCTGTTTTTCAAATCTTCAAAAATTGCATCCACCTCCTGCGTAACCGCATTGGCTGTTCCCTCAAACAAGGCTTTTTCAATCTGCAGGTGATAACTGCGCAATTCATCAATCAACCGGTTACTTTCTCCATCCTGGTTCCAATACGATTTCATGATGGCCTCCAGCGCATTGGTTGTTTTACCCATGGCTGAAATAACAACCACCAGTTTTTCACCGGCAAAAAGGGTCATAATCTTTGCTACATTCCTCACTGCTGAAGCATCTTTGACTGATGCTCCTCCAAATTTAAATACGCGCATGCTTTTCTATTTTAGCGCGAAATTAATACGATACAGGCTTGTACGTTCAATCATTCCCCTGATTTCGATTATTTATCACGATCGGGCTATTTTTTGTGAATTTTTGCCAGTCTCTCAAATGCCGCCTTGCCACTCTATCAAAGATTTCTATATTTATCAGTCAATGATTGAATTATGAATGCACCTGTGCAACATTGCACAACCGGTAAACGTCATTGAAAAGTAACCTGACCCAACATGAAAAAACACATAATGCTTAGTGCTGTAAAATTTAGTTTAACAGTATTGACAGTTTTCATTTCTGCCCATTCATTTGCGCAGGAAAACTGCAGTAACAATATTGACGATGATGCAGACGGGCTTATTGATTGCCTTGATCCGGATTGTATGTCCAGTCCTGATTGTCCTGCATTTGGTTTTCCGGGATCATGTCTTCCGATTGGCTATTATCCGGATATCACCGGTACGCATGGTGCCTATCGCCAGGCAGGTTCAACGGCAGATGTAAACATACCCATTATTCCTAATTCAAACCGTGTTTCACTCGTTATCCAGGGTTGTTACCAGGGCGAAGTGAATAACGGCGGCACCGGGGTGAATGACCTTAATCATGCTGAAGAACGCGTGATCTGGGGCCGTGTTGAAATGGATCTCGACAACGATATTTCATCCGGCTGGGTTGAGTACCTGGTAAATAATCATGAATCGCGCAGATTCTCATGGGTAGACCAGCCTATGAGTCCGGCAAATACAGCAACGTATGTGCGTGTGGGGTATGATCTGAACGAACTGCTGACCTATGAATTTGTTTTTGACCAGGTAGGATCAAACCTGGTGGTTGGCTGCACCCGACCAGAAATCGATATTTCTTATTATGCCGTGTTCTATGGAAATTTTACCACCCAGAGTCTGACGCGTATTGATGGCGCTAACCCGTCCCAATATCCGGCTTATTTTGATTCGGGTACGCTGCCTGCAAACATAACACAAACCATTGATCTGCAAGCGGCGCCCAATGATCCGGATTACATCCAGATTCGCGCAGTTGGAATCAATCAGAACCGTTACGGCAACTCCGGTGTATTGGTTGAAGATGTGCGTGAAGAATGTATCTCTATCAAGTATATGCTGCTTGATTTGAATACCCTCACCGCTTCAGGTGCAGTTACCATAAGCAACGGTAACATTCCGGACATGGCCTCTACCTATACGTTTGAAGATTATGACCTCACCAGCGGGCAAAGTATACTGAACAACGCCACCACGCTGGGAGATATTGTGGCCAATCAAACGGCACCCAACCAGATTTCAATTGCCGATATGACACTCGAAATTGTCGGCAATCAATTAATCATGACCCGCGAATCTGCCTATGCAAATGACTACAATGAAATCTACTACATTGAGTTTTTGAAATATACCGATGAGCCCTATTCATCCAGCTTTTTTATTACCGAAAATGCTTACAGCGGACCAGACAACATCAGCTTTGACTCAGGCGCCAATAACAACGGTGTAGGCGTTTCAGGATACGTTGATTTTACCATTCCAAACGGCTCTAAAAGAGCTTACCTTGAAGTGCGCGCGAATGGAAATTACATGCCCTTTACACTATCCAGTTTTTATGCCCCGGCACCTTCCAACACCACTAAAACCAACGGTAACCAGATGTATGCCTTTACAGAGGTAAATTTTGATTTGAACACCACCACCGGTTATTATGCTACCGTTACCACTGCTACACAACAACAACTTTACGCCTGGCAGGAGGTGCCCATTAATCCACTCGTTGATTTAACCACAACCGGTATTTACGGTCAGTTACCAACCAGCGATGAGCGTATCAATTTTGAAATCATTCCTCCGGATATTTTCAGGGTTCACTTAACCAATGACAACATTGCGTATGAGCGTACACTGCAAATCACTTTTCTTGGATCTAAAGTGAACCTGGTATACAGCACCTTTGATCAAAACACATCTATCAGTGATGGTTGTGACAGTGCTTATTTTGACATGGAAATATGCAATTCCGGCGGAAGCGATTTAACACAACCCGTTCCAATTTCATTCTATTACGGTGACCCAACCACCGACCCGACAGCAATTTATTTACAAACTGACATGTACAACCTGAATATTGAACAGGGTCAATGTGCCACCTTTACATTTGGAGTAGACATTGCCTCACTGGGTGGTGCATCATCTGGTTCAATTACGGTAGTGCTTAATGACAATGGTAGTTTTGCCGGCGCTCCCGGAACAGTTATTCCGGCAACGTTTCAACCCGCTGATTTATTTAACCAGGGCAACCCGGTTCTGGAATGTGAATTTGATTACAACTTAATCTCGGCCAACTATACCATAACCGCACCACCACCACCGGTAATTACCTTTAATCAAAATACATTTACCATTTGTCCGAATGACGATGCAACCATTATAGCAACACCATCCGGCACTGTTGGCAATGTAACGTATGATTGGTCACCTGACCCGGGAACAACCAATACCATTACGGTTTCACCCAATGCACTTACCTGGTATTACGTGGATGTGACCGATGAATGTCAAACCGTAACCGACTCTGTGAAAGTTGAAATTGGTACCGTTGATATCACCTCTATTCTGGTAACCGATGCAACCAATTGTCCCGGGCAACCGGGCACACCGGGTTCAATCATCGTAAACCCGGCTGACCCAACGTGGGAATATACCTTAACCGGTGGTTCGCTGACTATAGGGCCGCAAACCTCCAATTCGTTCACCAACCTGGACGGTGGAATTATTTATTTTATCAACGTAACCGACGATGCCGGATGTGAAATTGATACCGCTGTTACCGTAGGTTTGGGATCAAACGCTGTTACTGCCAGCTTTGTGCTGGACAGCCTTGGTGATGTGACCTGTTTTGGTGATTTTAACGGAAGCGCTTATGTCAATAATATCAATGGTGGTTTATTGCCGCCGTATGACGTATTGTGGACCCATACCTCAGGCCTGTATGCATCAGGGTCAGCAATGCCGGGCGGTAGTGATGACATTGATAACCTGTTCGGCGGTTCATGGGTTGTTTCTGTTATTGACCAGGAAGGCTGCGCCTGGTCTCAGCTTTTTGAAATTTTTGAACCTGCAGAATTAACGCTGGCATTTAATACCAACGACCCTACCTGCTACCAGTTCAACGATGGATCTGTCACCATTAATACAACCGGGGGTAACGGTGGCAATACGTTTGTTATTTTAAACGAATCAGCAACGCAGATCAATTCAGGAAACTCCAATACAGCTAATCAGTTAACCAGTGGCTGGTATTATGCAACCATAACCGATGTGGTAGGTTGTATGACAGAGGACTCTGTTTTTGTGGATCAGCCCGGACAACTGGATGTTGACCTCAATATCATCAACCCCCTTTGCTACGGCTATATTACCGGTGTTGCAATTGCTGATACGGTTTATAACTACACCGGCTCGTACAACAACATTGGTTATTACTGGGCACCAAACCCAAGTGGAACTAACGGGCTTGGAGCGGATACACTTTCAGGTCTTGCTGCAGGGCAATATGTGTTGACGATCAATGATGAAAACGGATGTTCACGCCAGTTTGATTTTGATATTGTCTATCCTGATTCCATGTACTTCAGTGAAATTGGTTACCACCCTGCTTATTGCCGCATGTTTGGTTATCAAAGCGGGAATGGTGTAGTTTATGCCGCAGCAGCAGGCGGAACCGGAAATTTCAGTTACAACTGGGTTAACTATGAAACTGATCAGTCATCAGACAACTCAACCTGGGGCGGTTTAAACCCGGGTGAGTATACCATTTTTGTGCTGGATGACAACGGGTGTATTTTAACCGATGTCATTCAACTCGACTCACTGAATCCAATTGCTGATTTTGAAATGACCTCACCGCAATTTACCTCCAATTATTTTGGAACGGCACCGGTTGACGTTCACTTTATTAATCAATCCATGTATTTCGCCAATTTGTATGATCCAAATGCAGATACCACCTTTTTCTGGAACTTTAATACACCAACCTCAGGCTGGATTATTTCACACGATGTAAACGAAACCTTTGATTCAACTTACCTCAACGGCGGCACCTACGATGTATGCCTGGTGGCACTGAATAAAAACGGATGCTCTGACACCTTGTGTAAACCATTGGTTATTTATGACGAAATGATTTTTACCCCACTCAATGTTTTCACACCAGACGGCGATGGTATTAATGACGGATTTTCATTTTACTTCAAATCTTTTGCAGTAGCTGAATTCAGCTGCGTCATTGTTGACCGCTGGGGTATTGTTATGTATGAGATGGATGACATAACCGATTCATGGGATGGCAAAGACAAAAACGGAAGCCCCTGTGTAGACGGAGTGTATTTTTACACCTACGAAGGGGCCGCGCAGAACAGAGCCGAATTTAAAGGTCAGGGAACCATTACACTTGCCGGTGGTAAGAAAGAGTAAATCAATTCCGGGTAAAACCAGTTACAGGTTTTACCCGGAATTGCAACAGAAAAATTGCAGTTATGCCAATGCTGATTCAAATGCTGCATTTTTATGAAACCCTGTTTTTTTCTCTTCAGAGATATTCACCGGCTCACAAAAAACGTTGTACTTTGCAGTCATGAGTTTGCCCACACCTGCCAGCGACGAATTAAAATCATTCTTTGATCAAAGAGCATTTGTTGAGTCTACCGTTGCGCAAATCAACAAAGATCTGCTGGGGCTTTACTACGGTGATTTTTCACTCAGCGACTCCTCACAAAAAAATCTGCTGGAAGAATTGGTTACCTCACTTGCACCTGTTCTCATAGAGCTTTCAAAACGACAGCCCGAACAATTGTCTCAATTTATTTACCGCGTTGATTTAGGTGAAACTAAATTTTTTGATGCCCTTACAGCAGACGCAAGCTTCAAAAAACTTGCTTTTTTAATCATTGAGCGTGAAGCGATGAAAGTTTACCTGCGCATAAAGTTTTCTGAACGGTTTTAGATAATCCTAATGATTTAATAATGCGCTATTGACAAGCTACTTCGAATAGATTTCAATACCTTTAACCAAATCAAATTTTGACCAAAATGAAACTAATTCTACTCACTATCTGTGCCTTTTGTTTTATTGGAAATGCATTCAGCCAGGTAACGGTAAATCTGACACCGGACAAGGACAATTCCATTTATTCTGAAAGCACTAATTCCAACGGAACCGGTATGCTGTTTTCAGGTTATACCTGTGCCGGTGAAGCGCGCCGCACATTGATTCATTTTGATATTGCGGGCAGCATTCCATCAGGTGCCACCATTACTGCTGTGACACTGACATTAAATGTAAACAATGCCGGTGGAAGTTCCATTTCAGAAGACTATACATTACATCCCGTAACAGCCAACTGGGGAGAGGGAACTTCATTTGGTTCAGGAACCGGTGCTCCAGCCGTATTTCCGGATGCGACATGGAATGACGGCATACTGGGCACACCCTGGACAACCAGTGGCGGTGACTTTAGCCCGGCCGTTGCAACAACCACGTTAACCGCAGCATTGGGAAACTACAACTGGTCATCTGCCGCAATGGTTATCAATGTTCAAAACTGGCTTAACACCCCTGCAACCAACTATGGCTGGATACTGATTGGCGATGAAACGGCTACCTGCACTGCCCGGAGATTTGGCAGTGAAGAAAGCGGCATTGATCCGGTACTTTCCATAACCTATTCCTGCGCTACACCGCCAACAGCAAGCTGCCAGAACGCTGTAGCCTACCTGGGTTCCAATGGTCAGACAACCTTGAGTGCAACACTGGTAAATAACGGTTCCGTTGCCAATTGCGGCGGTCCGTTGGCCTATAGTTTATCACAGAGTTTTTTTGATTGTTCTGATATTGTCCCAACAACCGGTGCACCACTGATTCTGACTGCCGTTTTTGATGGTAACCTCACCGGCGGTCTGCCCAAAGGCGTTGAACTTTTTACGGTCAATGATATTCCCGATCTCAGCATCTACGGATTAGGATCTGCCAATAACGGGCTGGGAACCGACGGTGAAGAATTTTCTTTTCCCGCTGTTAGCGTATCTGCCGGCACCTATATTTATGTTGCATCTGAAAGCACCGGGTTTACCAGCTTTTTTGGTTTTTCACCAGACTATACAACCAGTGCTGTAAATGTAAACGGTGATGACGCCATCGAGCTTTTTGAAAACGGAAGTGTGATTGATGTTTTTGGTGAAATCACTTACGTTGGTGCACAACCCTGGGGCTATTCTGATGGCTTTGCCTATCGCAACAACAATACAGGACCCGACGGCTCAACCTTTGTAATTGGCAACTGGACGTTAAGCGGTGCTGATGCCCTGGACCCTGCTGTTACCAATGGAACAGCGCCCACTCCAATACCCATTGGAACGTATACAACGCCTGCCTTTATACCTGTAACACTAACCGTAACTGACCAGTTTGCAAATGTGGCTACATGCAATGCTTCTGTTGTTGTTTTTGATACACTCGGCCCCAACATGGCCTGTGTGGCACCAGCTACCTTTAACCTGGACATGACCGGAAACCTGACCCTTGGCGTGGTTGACATTGACGCCGGTACAACTGATGGCTGCGGACTATTCTCCCAGATGATTTCACAAACCAGTTTCAATTGTACAAATTTAGGCCTGAATCAGATCATACTGACCGGGCTTGATATTTACGGAAACACCGCCCAATGTACTGCCGACATTACCATTCAAAGTGTTGGTGGATTAACCATAACGCTTGATTCTGTAACCGATGTTACCTGTAACGGTGATGCTGATGGTGCCATTTATACAACCCTCAGCGGCGGATCATCTCCCTATGTGATTGACTGGGATAATGACGGCACTGGTGACAATGATGACAGTGATGATATTACCGGTTTAACTGGCGGAAGTTATACGCTTTCTGTATCCGATGCAGCCGGGTGTACTGCCCAGTTAATTGCAGACGTTATAGAACCCGCTGTGCTGGACGCAACACCTGCAGTCACCAACGTTTCTTGCGTGGGTGATACTGATGGTTCTATTGACCTTGCCGTAACAGGCGGTACGCCGGGTTATACCTTTGACTGGGACAATGACGGTACAGGAGATACAGATGACACGGAAGATCTGAGTGGTCTTGCTCCCGGAACCTACAACGTAGTTATTACCGATGCCAACAACTGCACCAATACGTTTAACGCTGTTGTACTGAATGCAACCCCGGTAGATATTTCTGTTACACAAACCGGGTATACGCTTACTGCCAATGCTACCGGCGCAACTTATCAATGGGTTGTGTGTCCGGCAAATACACCGGTACCAGGTGCCATTGCTGCGGTTTTCAACCCGGTCACCGACGGAGATTATGCCGTTCTTGTGACAGACGGAAACGGCTGTGAAGATACATCGGCCTGTTATACTATTTTCGGACTTGGAACAGAAACTTACGAGTCACTGATTTTTGGGGTTTATCCGAATCCGGCCGGCAGCACGTTAACGCTCACCGCCACTAAATTCAACAACCCGTTTACTGTTACCATTTCTGATATAAACGGACGTGTCGTCCGGGTGCAGACAATCCATTCTGCGGTTGAAACCTTTGATATTTCAGAGCTGGAAAACGGAATTTATTTTATCACCTGCACTGCGGACGATGTGCCTGTTGTTACCCGGTTTACAGTAACACACTAGTGCACTGCCAATACAGCAGTTAACCAATCCCGGGCAGTTTTCAGAATTGTCCGGGATTTTTTTTTTCAACCATGCCTTTGCAAATCTAACCGGGTGAAAGATTTGATTTTGCAATTCAAAAAGGGCTTTGCGATAGCACTGCCTAAGATATTCCGGCGCCAAAAATCCCTCTGTATTGAGATATTTTTTAGCTTTGTACAGGTAGAATTCAAACTAAATGATGGATAAATTCACATATCTCGGCAATAGCGATGTAAACGCCATTGACGACCTGTACAACCAGTACCTCAAAAACCCTGAATCAGTAGATATTCAGTGGGCTCGTTTTTTTGAAGGTGTTGATTTTGTAAAAACTGATTTTACGTCAGGCGGCATTCCTGAAAACTTTCAAAAGGAATTTAAGGTTATTACCCTGATCAATGGCTACCGTTCACGCGGGCACCTGTTTACCAAAACCAACCCGGTCAGGGACCGCAGGCACTACTCACCTGATCTTTCCATCGAAAACTTTGGATTAGAGCAGGCTGACCTTACCACTGTTTTCCAGGCCGGAAATGAAGTGGGAATTGGTCCGGCAACACTGGCTGACATTATTCATCACCTGGAAGAAACCTATTGCCAGTCTATTGGTATTGAATTTGTATACATGCGTGAACCTGATCGTATTCAATGGTTCAAAGACAAAATAGAATTAAAAAACAGGCCAAAATTTACCGCTGACGATAAAAAACGAATTTTCTCAAAGCTGAACAATGCAACTGTTTTTGAACAGTTCCTGCACAAAAAATACGTAGGGCAAAAACGCTTTTCACTGGAGGGTGGTGAGTCCTTGATTCCAAGCCTGGATGCCATTGTACAGCACGGTGCCAAACTGGGAGTTAAAGAAGTGGTTGTGGGTATGGCGCACCGCGGGCGTTTAAGTACCCTGGTCAATATTTTTGAAAAAGATTACAAATCAGTTTTTACTGAATTTGACGGAAAACATTTTGATACCGATGAATCGTTTGACGGTGACGTAAAATATCACCTGGGATATTCTACCGATATTAAAACAACCGATGGAAAAAATGTACACATCACACTTTCTCCAAACCCGTCACACCTTGAAGCGGTTGATCCGGTTGTTGAAGGTATTTCACGCGCCAAACTGGATCATTACCTGAAAGATGAAAATGCCATTATTCCCGTTTTGATTCACGGTGATGCCGCTGTTGCGGGTCAGGGAATTGTATACGAAGTTATTCAAATGGCGCAGCTGGATGGCTACCGTGTTGGCGGAACCATTCACATTGTTGTAAACAACCAGGTTGGATTTACCACCAACTACCTTGATGCACGTTCATCCACGTATTGCACAGACGTTGCCAAAACAACACTCTGCCCTGTTTTCCACGTTAACGGTGATGACATTGAAGCGGTTGTTCAAACTGTGAAAATTGCAGTAGAATACCGTCAGCATTTTAAACGTGATATTTTTATTGATTTACTGGGTTACCGCAAATACGGTCACAATGAAGGTGACGAACCAAAATTCACGCAACCTAAATTGTACAAAGCCATTGCGGCGCACCCTACCCCGCGTGAAATTTACCTGAAACAATTGGTTGCTGAAGGTGTGCTGAGCGCAGAAGAGGGACAAAAATACGAAGACGATCATTTGGCTAAACTCGATAAAGCCTATGATGAATCACGCAAGCTGGAAAAAAGCGTTGTACTGAATTTTCTGGAAGACACCTGGAAAGGTTTTCGCCATGGTAAAGCAGAAGATTTTGATCAGTCTCCGGTAACAGCCGTTGCTAAAGCAAAACTGATTGATCTGGGAACAAAACTGGCGACACTTCCAAAAGAAAACAAATACTTCCGGAAAATTGAAAAATTGCTGGAAGATCGTTTGGAAATGTTGAAAAACGATACCCTTGACTGGGGAATGGCTGAGATGATGGCGTATGCCTCATTGCTTGTAGAAGGCCACCCCGTGCGTGTTTCAGGACAGGATGTGGAACGCGGAACATTTTCACACCGCCATGCTGTTGTGAAAACTGAAGACGATGAAAAAGAAATCATCACCCTGAATCTTCTCGACAAAAAACAAGCTCCCATGTCAATCTACAACTCCCTGCTCTCAGAGTATGGCGTGTTGGGATATGAATACGGTTACTCACTGGCAACACCACAAGGGTTGACCATCTGGGAAGCTCAGTTTGGAGACTTCTTTAACGGTGCGCAGATTATGGTCGATCAGTTTATCGCTCCCGGTGAAGACAAATGGTGGGTTCAAAGCGGGCTAGTTATGCTGCTTCCGCATGGGTATGAAGGACAAGGTGCCGAACACTCCAGTGCCCGTATTGAACGATTCCTTCAGATGTGCGCTGATCTGAACATACAGGTTTGTAATACCTCAACCCCGGCCAATCATTTTCACCTGTTGCGCAGGCAAATTCACCGTGAATTCAGAAAACCGCTGGTGGTATTTTCACCAAAAGCATTGCTGCGTCACCCTAAAGCGGTGTCTAAAGTAGAAGACATGGCAAGCGGTTCATTCCAGGAAGTTCTGGACGATACTGTTGCAAAAACCAAAATAGATACCCTTGTTTTATGCTCTGGTAAATTCTATTATGAAATGAAAGATGAGGCTGAGAAAAGAGGCGTTACCAACGCAGCCTATATTCGTCTTGAGCAAATGTATCCGCTCCCTGAAAAACAATTGGAAAAAGTGCTTTCAGGCTATAAAAATGCAAAACGTTTTATCTGGGCACAAGAAGAACCAGAGAATATGGGAGCATGGTCATACATGGCACTGGCTCTTCGAAAATACAACCTTGATTTTGCCGCAGGACGTCCATCTGCCGCACCGGCTGCAGGTTCCAGCTCATTGCATAAAAAGCGTTTGGCTGAATTGTACGACCGTCTGTTCAGTAAAATTGCCGGTAAATAAATTGGATTCATTCAAAATTTTAAAATAAACGGAAATGTCTGTATTAGAAATGAAAGTTCCCTCACCGGGAGAATCAATATCCGAAGTTGAAATTGCCTCATGGCTTGTAAAAGATGGTGATTACGTAGAAAAAGACCAGGCCATAGCTGAGGTTGATTCAGATAAAGCAACGCTGGAATTACCCGCAGAGGCATCCGGAATTATTACCCTGAAGGCTTCAGAAGGAGACGCCGTTAAAGTAGGTGCCGTTGTTTGTTTAATTGATACGTCAGCAGCAAAACCTGCAGGTGCATCGAACGGTGCAGCTAAAAAGGCTGCCGAAAAAGCGGCTCCGGTTGCTGAAAAAGTTGCGGTGAAAGAAGAAGTGAAACCAAATCCGGGACCGGTTGCTGAAACTAAAAAACCGGCTGAAGCATCGTATGCTGCCGGTCACCCATCTGTATCTGCTAAAAAGATGATGGATGAAAACGGAATTTCTGCCGGGCAGGTAAACGGATCAGGCAAAGGCGGACGCATCACCAAATCAGATGTGGTTGCTGCTATGGCCGGTGGTTTCTCAGCTTCAGCAACACAAGGCTGGGGCGGAACACGTGAGCAAAATCGTGAAAAAATGTCCATGCTTCGCCGCAAAGTGGCTGAGCGTTTGGTGTCTGTAAAAAATGAAACGGCCATGCTTACTACCTTCAACGAGGTAGACATGAAACCAATCATGGACATTCGTGAAAAATACAAAAAAGCATTTGCAGATCTGCACCAGGTTAACCTTGGGTTTATGTCTTTCTTTACCAAAGCGGTGACAGAAGCGCTGAACCTTTTTCCGGCAGTGAATGCACAAATTGATGACAAGGAAATTATTTTCCACGATTATGCCGATATCGGTATTGCCGTGTCATCTCCAAAAGGGTTGATGGTACCAATCGTGCGCAATGCTGAACGCATGAGCCTGGCTGAAATTGAAGCTGAAATTAAACGCCTTGCCGTTAAAGCGCGCGAAGGAAAAATTACCCCGGATGAAATGACGGGAGGAACTTTCACCATCACCAACGGAGGTGTATTTGGTTCAATGCTTTCAACACCTATTATCAATCCACCGCAATCAGCCATTTTAGGTATGCACAATGTGGTTGAGCGCCCGGTTGCCATTAATGGAAAAGTAGAAATCAGACCCATTATGTATGTGGCACTTTCATACGACCACCGCATTATCGATGGTAAAGAATCAGTAAGCTTTTTAGTAAAAGTAAAAGAGATGCTGGAGAATCCTGAACGAATGATTTTCGGCGGAAAAGATCCGGTGCAGGTATTGTTGGGATTATAAATTTGCTTTATAATCCGGTGGTTTCGGCTCTGCTCAACCACCGGACCACCAGGCACCAGTACGTTGAGTTTTTTATACCCTTGAAAGACTCCGCTGAGGCGGACAAGGTCACACCCGAATAACGAAACAAACAACTTAAAACCAAATACCTATGACACTAAAATCAGGAATTCTAGGATTGATTGCAGTCGCAGTACTTGCATCCTGTTCAACCGGTAATGATGTTGTTAGCGGAAGAAGCATCCAAAAAAGAAAATACAACGACGGATACTACTTCTCTTTTGGCAACAAATTCAAAAACACAGCAAAAGCTGAAGAAACTTCATTTGTGCCAAACGATGTCGCTGAAATACCAGCAAACTCTGAAAATACCGCAGCTGTTGAAACCGAAACACCGGCACTCGACCAGGTAACTGCTGAGCAAATGATTCCGGCCGGAACAACTGATAATGCAATTTCTGAAACAGCAACGGCTGATGATTATACCTCCACCGATAAATCACATTCACGTCCGTTGAACGTAACCAAAACTGAAGAAAAAGTAACCTTCAAACCTGGCAGACAAAATCCGGTCAGAACGGTTCAGCCAATTACCTCAAATTCACCATCAGCTGATCTCATGCTCGTTCTGCTGGTGATTCTTTGTTTCATCATTCCGCCACTGGCTGTATTCATTTTTGAAGGTGCTTCAGGCAGATTCTGGATTGATTTAATACTATTCATTATTGGAATCGCTGTTGTTGGATGGCTTTTAAGCGGTATTGCCGGATTAGCACTTTTGGCATCTGTCATTTACGCGCTGCTGATTGTCCTCTCGGTGATCTGATAAAAAACTGAAAAAAAACGGGAAGGGAATCGCTCAAAAAGTGGTTCCCTTTTTTTATAACAGACTGTATCTTTTTCCCGGTGCAGCTTTTACCAGCCCTTTCAGCTCCAGGTTAAATAAATGCACAGAGAGCATACCTGATGTCATTTGTGCAGCATAACCCAGGTTGTCAATATCCACTTCACCCTTTTCACGCAATACACGTACCAGCTTATCTTCTTCATCTGTCAGTTCAGCAAATAACTGTGTTTGAATAACCGGCGTCTGCTTCATTACCGGTGAGCCCTGCGTGTTATCAATGGTCGAAAAATTGCTGATTTCCCGTTGTTTCCACCCCATAATACGAACAAGGTCTGCGGCGCATGTAATTAAATGTGCTTTATTCTGCTGTATTAAACTGTTGCATCCTTTGGAATATTCCTGAGTCACATTTCCGGGGAAAGCAAAAACATCACGGCTGTAATCATTGGCCAGGTTTGCAGTTATAAGTGATCCGCCGGAGAAAGCACTTTCAACAACCACAGTAGCATTGCACAGCCCGGCAACAATGCGGTTTCTTTTTGGAAAATTAGATGTATCGCCGGCGCTGTTGCTTAAAAACTCTGTCACCAATCCGCCATTTTCAAGCATCAAATGCGCTGTGGATTTATGCGCCGCCGGATAAATCAGATCTAAGCCATGCCCTAAAACTGCCAGCGTTGAAAGTCCGTTTGCCAATGCCGCTTTGTGTGCTTCAATATCAATGCCGTAAGCAAGGCCGCTCACAATTTGTACATCCTGGTCAGCCAGTTGCGCAATTAATTCCCGCGTGATTGATTTTCCATACGTTGTTGCTTTGCGCGTACCAACCACAGCCACATTTTTTTTATTGAAATTTACGTTGCCCCTGGTGAACAGAACAATGGGCCCGTCATCACAAAACTTCAATGAAGCAGGGTAACGCTCATCCTGATAATAATACAAATCAATTCCTGATTTTTCAATGAAAACAAGCTCCTGTTCAGCCCGTTCAAGACATGCACTGCGATTCAGTGATTTAACAACGCCGGCGCCAATGCCCGGTATGAGGCCCAGTGATTTTTCGTTCTCCTTAAAAATTCCCTCAACACTGCCCACGTGGGCAACTAACGCCTTTGCTTTAACCGGTCCAATGCCCGACAACAAACTCAATGCAATCTGAAATATCCGCTGCTCCATATCCTCTCCATTATGACTCCAAAAATACACCGATTTTTGAGCCTTTCAAATTTTACCCGAAAATTACAGGAATTTTGTAACTTTGAAGCATATCACGCACATCCGCAATGTTAAAACAAACGTTAAGCCAGAAGCTCCTGCAGAAATTGTCTCCCCAGCAAATTCAGTTAATGAAATTGCTGCAGGTGCCAACCATGGAACTGGATCAGCGGATCAAAGAAGAAATTGAAGAAAATCCGGCCCTGGAAGAAGGCGCTGATGAAGACGAGTCTTATGAAAACGAAGACTATGAAGAGCGGGACGAATCTACCGAGGCTGAACGGGACTTTGATATAAACGATTACCTGGATGATGATTTGCCGCAATACAAAACATCGGTAAATAATACCAGTAAAGACGATGAAGATCGTTCCATGCCTATTTCCGGAGGCGTTTCTTTTCAAGAGGTGCTGCTGTCTCAACTAGGCCTGCGCAAACTAACGGCCAAAGAAAAAACCATTGCCGAAACCATTATTGGAAACATTGATGAAGACGGTTACCTTCGCCGTGAAATTGAAGCCATGGTAGATGACCTGGCTTTTACACAAAACATTCAGTGCAGTGAAGAAGAGATTGAAGATGTCCTTTTTCTGGTGCAGGATTTTGAACCGGCTGGTGTTGGTGCACGTGACCTGAGAGAGTGTCTGTTGCTGCAGCTTGAACGCAGACACCACGGAGACATTGCTATACACACTGCAAAAAAAATACTGGAGAAGTGCTTTGACGAATTTACCAAAAAGCACTACGACAAAATCATGGCTAAATTTGAGATTGAAGATGATGACCTCAAAGATGCCATTGATGAAATTGTTAAATTAAATCCAAAACCGGGCGGTTCGATCAAAGAAGTTACCGACACCAAAAATATTCAGCAGATTATTCCTGATTTTATTCTCACTGAAGACGAAGGAGAACTGCAATTAACGCTGAACGCCCGCAATGCACCGCAGCTGCGTGTCAGCAAAACGTATGAAGAAATGCTGCGCTCTTACGCTGAAGGTGCAAAATCAAGCAAAGCAGATAAAGAAGCCGTTCAGTTTGTACGCCAGAAACTGGATTCAGCCAAGTGGTTTATTGATGCCATTTACCAGCGTCAGCAGACCTTGCTTTTAACCATGCAAACCATTATTGATTATCAGCGTGACTATTTTCTCACGGGTGATGAGACACAATTGCGCCCTATGATTCTGAAAGACATTGCAGACATTGTAAGCATGGATATTTCAACCATATCCCGCGTGGCAAACAGCAAATACATTCAAACACCTTACGGCATTCTTTCACTGAAATTTTTCTTCTCTGAAGCACTTTCTACTTCCAGCGGAGAAGAAGTTTCAACCCGTGAAGTAAAGAAAATTCTCTCTGAAGCAATTGGCGCCGAAACCAAAAAACGACCACTCACCGATCAGAAATTAACTGAAATTCTGAAAGAAAAAGGATACAATATTGCCCGACGCACCGTTGCCAAATACCGTGAACAGTTGAACATTCCGGTGGCCCGGCTCAGAAAAGAATTATGACCGAATCATTCTTCAGGGCTCTCTCCTATATTTTTCATCCGCTTTTAATGCCGGTTTTAGGCCTGTATTTTTTAATGGAATTACCTACCATTCCGGACAGCCTTTACCTGTATGATGCGCTTTACTTTTTTCCGGATGAAGCCAAGTTCAGATTGTACCTGGTTTTGGGTGTACTTACTTTTGCAGCGCCATTACTTAGTTTACTGATTATGTACTGGAACGGTATGATCACCAGCCTGCATCTTGAAAAACGCAAAGAGCGCTTTTACCCGTACTTTATTGTGACGTTTTATTACCTGCTCGCTTACGTTTTTGTACGGTATCAGTGGCCTGAAGAATTACAGCACCCCGCTCTGCTGGGCTTTTTGTTTGGAATGGTGGTTGTAAACCTGGTATCCATGCTCTTCAATACCAAAATCAAAATCAGTGCGCATGCCACTGCAACCTTTGGTGTTGCTGCGCTGCTCATTGCGTATAATCAAAGCCAGCTATCACGGTTTGAAGAACTGGAACTGCCCAACCTGGCTATTATCCTGTTTTTTATCCTGGTCAGCGGCCTGGTTGTTTCAGCCCGCCTTTTTCTAAAGGCACACTCTTTGCAAGAAGTGCTGCTGGGGATGTTCATCGGTTTCACCGGAATCTACCTTTGTGTTAAATTTGGACTTTATTATTAACCGTTTATGAAGCAGTATCTTTTAATAGCCACACTGGCCGTATCTGCAGTTCTTGGTTCATGTGGTATCACCAAAGATGAGAATGAAGTGCCGGATGGTGGCTTTAACCTTTTCACCATTGATCAGGACAAACAGCTGGGCCACCAGGTAGCTCAGGAAATTGAAGGCAACCCAACTGAATATCCAATACTGGATTCAGCCACTCACGTTAAAGCGTATAAATACATCTACGATATCCGCAATAAAATTCTGGCTACCGGCAAGGTGAAACACAAAAGTGAATTTGCATGGCGCATCCGCATTATCAACGATGATAAAACACTAAATGCATTTTGCACCCCGGGCGGATTCATTTACGTTTATACCGGAATTATTAAATACCTCGATAACGAAGCACAACTGGCTGGTGTTATGGGTCATGAAATGGGCCACGCAGACCTCAGACACTCTACCCGCCAGATGACCAAAATTTTTGGGGTACAGATTCTGATGAGTGCAGCTCTTGGTGACTCATCTGCTGTTGCGCAAATTACAACCGGTTTGCTGGGCCTTAAATTCAGCCGTGATCATGAAACAGAAGCTGATCGCATGTCCGTGGAATATTTGTGCGGAACAGACTGGCCTGCAGACGGTGCAGCCGGATTTTTTGAAAAAATTGAAGCCTCAGGCGGTGTTGGTGTACCAGAATGGCTAAGCACACACCCAAGCCCTGCAAACCGCATCACAAATTACCATACCTGGGCCACAGAAGCAGGTTGTGTTGGCAGGGAAAAATACGAACAGCGGTACGAGGAATTTAAAAACATGTTCTAATTGACATTCCTAATTTTGCGTGAATCAATAAAGTAATTCGCGCTGTGCATTAATTCCATTTCAATCCGTTTCAGATCAATCAAACAACCGGTGAATCCAGTGCGGATGTTTGTCTTTTGGTAAATTGTGCAAATGGTGTAACTCCTTACTGGCATAAATACTATCCATAATTGGAGATGACTTTTCCTTTTGTGTTTCCGGTATTTTTTCTGCTTCCTTTTTTGTCTGAACCGGAATATCAATCTCGCCGAGTTTTTGCATAATCTTATCCAGTTCACCCCGCTCAAACCAAATGCCGCGGCAATCAGGGCAATAATCAATCAGAAAACCCTGCCGTTCAGTTTTGATCAGCTCTGCTGATTTACATGATGGACATCTCATAACGTTATGTTTTAAGTTCAGAAAATGAATCAATAACTCTTCTGTCACAAAGATACACCCGCAAAGCCGCAAGCGGCGTGACATTTGGCCTGATCTACGGCGACTTTGATCAGTTGATCTGCTTTAAAACATAAAAAACAATCCACTCACTCACAGGATTATGATTGAAAAACCGGTTTCAGCCTGACGCCCGCAAAGATTTTTATGGAACATTATCATCAGGCCCTTTCCATGACTTTCCTCATTTTTGCAATATCTTTGACATTTCTATGACAAAACCCGCACACCGAATGGGGATTTTTGTCATCAATTCAGAAGCATGATTCGATTTAACGTTATAGCATTTACACACAACAGCATTGGCCTGGATGAAATTGGAAAATTTCACGTTGAAACCGAAGAAGTGGTTTCACGCATGAATAAAGTCAAACAGGACATGAACATCTCTGAGATCATGTACTTGTCTACCTGCAACCGCGTAGAATTTATTTTTGTTGCAGAAGAAGAAGTGGATGCAGATTTTCTGGCATTATTTCTGAAAGCCTTTAATTCAGACTGGGATCATCATCGCATTCAAAACTACCTTGAAAAAGCCAAAACCTGGAATGGAATCAATGCGGTCAATCACCTGATTGAAGTAGCCTCGTCGGTAGATTCTATGGTAATTGGTGAGCGTGAAATTATTACCCAGGTGCGTAATGCGTATGAATTCTCACGCAAGCACAATTTATCAGGTGACATCATTCGGGTGGTAATTCGCCAAACGATTGAAACTGCTAAAAAAGTATACACTGAAACTACCATTGCAACCAAACCGGTATCGGTTGTTTCACTGGCCTATCACAGTCTGAATGAAAAAGACTTGGAATTAAATGCGCGCGTGGTAGTTGTTGGTGCAGGTGTAACAAATACCAACATGTGCCGGTTTTTGAAAAAACACGGTTTCAGACATTACACCATCTACAACCGTTCAGTAGACAAAGCAGAAGTACTTGCACGCTTTACCGGCGGCATTGCAAAGCCACTGACAGAACTTCCGCACCACACCGGTGGATTTGATATTCTGGTTACCTGCACGGGCTCACAAGATCATCTTATTACGCCGGCTATCTATAAACAATTGCTTGGAAAAGATGATTCTAAAAAAGTAGTCATTGACCTGGCTATTCCAAGTGACCTGGATCCCAAACTGGTTAAAGACTTTGCAATCGATCACATTTCGGTAGAGTTTTTAAAAACCATTGCAGACGCCAACCTGAAAGAACGTAAAAAAGAACTGATCAAAGTACGCCAGATCATTTATGAGGCCGTTGAAGAGTTCAAAGAAATATTTAAAATGCGGCAGGTTGAATTAAAAATGCGTTCCATTCCAGAGCGCGTAAAAGAAATTCGTTCAACCGCCGTGAACCAGGTTTTTTCAAAAGAACTCAGCCAGCTGGATGCCGGTTCTAAAGAGGTATTGGATAAAATTCTGGATTACATGGAAAAAAAATACGTCAGCGTACCCATGCTGATGGCTAAAGAAATGTTGATGAAAAAAGAGTGATCCTACGCTCGCCTGAAGCGAGCTTCGGATCACAAGGTAATTGAATTTAAAAATAAAACCGGTTTATACAAAAACAAACAGAACCCATTTGGATCACAAGGTAATTGAAACTAAAAAAGAACAGGTCCCCTGGAAGCTACTGGGCATTATTGAAGAACCGCTTTATACAAAAACAAACAGAACCTATTTGAATCACAAGGTAATTGAATTTAAAAATAAAACCGGTTTATACAAAAACAAACAGAATCCATTTGGATCACGAGGTAATTGAAACTAAAAAAGAACAGGTCACCTGGAAGCTACCGGGCATTATTGCAGAACCGCTTTATACAAAAACAAACAGAACCTATTTGGATCACGAGGTAATTGATTTTAAAATGAAAACAGGTTTACGTGGAGGCGACCGGACTTTATAGCAGAATCGGTTTATAAAAAAACAAACAGAACCCATTTGGATCACGAGGTAATTGAATAAAAAAATGAAAATTAGAATAGGCTCACGCGGCAGCGATTTAGCGTTATGGCAGGCGCACTTTGTAAAAAAACAACTGGAAGATCTTGGTCATGAAGTTGAAATACAAATTATTGTTACCAAAGGTGACCGTATTCAAAACCTGAGTTTTGACAAAATTGAAGGCAAAGGTTTTTTCACCAAAGAAATTGAAGAAGCGCTGCTGCGCAACGAAGTTGATTTAGCCGTACATTCTCACAAAGATTTGGAAACCACCAATCCCGACGGGTTGATTATCGGAGCTGTTTCGTACCGTGAAAACCCGGCCGATTTGTTGCTGATTCACCAAAGCGCATTTGACCCATCACAACCTTTTTCGCTCAAAACAAATTCAGTTATTGGTACTTCTGCTGCGCGTCGTAAATCACAATTGCTGCGCCTGCGGCCAGATTGTACCATCAACGACCTGCGCGGTAACGTACCTACCCGGGTTCAAAAACTAAGGGATGGTCATTACGACGCTATTGTTCTGGCAGCAGCCGGTGTAGAACGTCTGAAACTTGACCTGAACAGAATCAGAACACTGCAGTTTGCTGCTGAAGATTTTATTCCTGCCCCTGCACAAGGCGTTCTTGGATTACAAATCCGGGCTGAAGATACCGCACTTGCTGAAGCTCTTAAAGCAATTCACCACCCTGATGTAGCAGAAACAATCAGCGTTGAGCGGGATGTAATGCAGCTCATGCAAGGCGGATGCCAGTTACCGCTGGGTGTGTTTTGCACCAAAATAAATACACAGTTTCATGTTCTGGTCAGTTACGCCAAAACTGCAACTGAACCGGCCCGTGTTCTGCGTTATGAAGCCCCATCCACGAACGGTCTGGCTGAAAAAATTGTGAACGACCTTAAGCGTGGAAAATAAAAAAACCATACTTATTACCCGCCAGCTCCGTGATGATTCACTGATCCGGAAATGGACCCTGGAAAATAGCGTTCAGCTCATAGAAAAATCATTCATTCAAACAGCTGCCGTAAACGGACTTTCTATTCCAGAAACGGACTGGGTGTTTTTTTCATCGCCGCAGGGTGTCAGGCTTTATTTTGAACACTATCCGCTCAAAGCTAAAAAGCTTGGGGCCTTGTCAGAAGGCACAGCACAAGCCCTTTCAGAATATGGACATACAGCCGATTTTACCGGAAATTCTGCCGCATCAACCAAAGAAACCGGGCTAGCTTTTTTTAAACAGATACGTGCAGACCAAACGGTACTTTTTCCATTGAGCGATATTTCTAAAAAGAACATTTCATCTCAAAAAACTACGCAGAAAGTCGTCGAACTGATCACGTATAAAACCGAACTGAGAACCGAAAAACTATCATACACCCCCACGCTTGTTTTATTTACAAGTCCTTCAAATGCAGACGGCTTTTTGATTCAGAATACGATGTCCCCTCAAACAAAAATACTGGCCATTGGTGAAACCACTGCGGGGCATTTACACGAATTGGGATTTACTCAAATAACCGTGTCTGAGTCAACCAATGAAAGGGATTTGATAAAAGCCATTACCCGGCTGATTTGAAAACGACTTCCTGAACGAAGCATAGTGGAGTGAGAGATGCGGTCGAGATAACGGTTCAGAATAGGCTCCACACCTACTAGCCGGAGGTCGGGGAAAATCCCTATCTTTGGCGCATCTGTAAAATCTTTTGAGCACGTGAATCTGAAACACCAGGGCAAATGCATTATCTTCTCAGCGCCATCGGGTGCTGGCAAAACCACCATTGTACATTACCTGTTGCGTGAAATTCCCGGACTGGCCTTTTCTATATCTGCCTGCAGCCGGGAACCCCGGGGACGCGAAATTCCGGGAGTGGATTATCACTATTTTTCAGTAGAAGAATTCAGAAAAAAAATTGCTAACGATGAGTTTGTTGAATGGCAGGAAGTTTACGCCAACAACTTTTACGGGACACTGAAATCAGAAATTGAAAAAAACTGGGCAGCGGGTAAAACTGTTGTATTTGATGTGGATGCTGAAGGTGGTATAAACCTGAAGAAAATTTTTGGCAAAAATGCTCTGTCTGTTTTTATTAAACCTCCAAGTTTGTTTGTGCTGGAACAACGGTTGCGCAATCGCCGCACTGAAACCGAAGAAAACATACGCATGCGCATTGAAAAAGCAAACCGGGAACTAAGCCGGGCCGATCAGTTTGATTATATTCTGCTGAACGATAACCTGGAAAAAGCCTGCCTGGAAGCCAGGCAAAAAGTGTTGGAATTTATTGCTGAAAAATGAAAAAAATAGGCCTCTACTTTGGAACATTTAATCCCATTCATGTAGGGCACCTGATTATTGCCAACTACCTGGCCAATAATTCAGATTTAAGTGAGGTCTGGTTTATCGTTTCACCCCACAATCCGCTGAAAGATAAAAATACGCTGCTCGAAGATCATCACCGGCTGGCCATGGTTCAGCGCGCGGTTGAAGACAATCCCAAACTCAAAGCATCCGGCATTGAATTTGATTTGCCAAGACCGTCCTATACCGTTCTGACACTTCAGGCATTGAAAGAAAAATACCCGCACTATGAGTTTGCACTCATTATGGGCGAGGACAATATGCGTACGCTGCACAAATGGCGGAACTATGAATACATCCTGGAGCATTTTGAGATCTATGTGTATCCCCGCGTGCAAACCGTTACTGAAACAGATGTCCGTGATTTCTCAAAATCACCGCGGATTCATCACTGCAACGCACCGGTCATTAATATCTCGTCGACCCTGATCAGGGAAGCCATCAAAAACCGCAAAGATGTGCGCTATTTATTAACTGATCCCGTTTTCAGGTATGTGGATGAAATGAATTTTTATAAGCTATGAAACTACTGCTTTTTTGTCTTTTTACAGTGTTCTGCTGCTTCCCCGTATCCCATGCACAGGAATTGATCTGGAGCGATTCAACAAAACGGGTTGATCCTGATTACCCAAACGGACTGTTATCAGAAAGTGTGCTGCCCAGCTACCGTCTGATAGGCTTGGATGATAAATACATTATCAAAATAATGGACGGTCATCCTTGGGAAGGATATTCCTATGGTGGACGGCTAGTTAATATTCGAATTCACATCTACAACGAAACTGATCTTAAACTTGTCAAAACCATCGATCTGGCTGGTACAAAAACGTTTGGTCTCAATGAGGGTTATGGAGGAGTTACACGCCACAACAATGGTATTTACTTCATCACCACAGCTCCTAATGAATCGAATGAACTTTCAAATGTACTGTTGCGAAAACTGAACTTTGAAGAACCATATATTAGTGAGGATGCAATTCATGTTGGAACTTCTGAAAATGGCGGCACAGCAGGTGGTACCCTTAGATTTTACAGCTTTGATTCAGAATCAGAAAATGTCGAAGCCTACTATACCATTTGGTCTCCCCAGTCCACAAAAGAGCTGACACACCAGATCAAAATATATAATGCTGAAACAAATACCTGGACAGAGCAAGTTTATCAATCAGGCTATGAATACTTTGGATTTGACGTCATGACGGTGGCAGAGAACGGAGATTTTGGAATACTTGGTTATCCATACAGATATGGCTATAACAACAAAGATGATGCCTCGGGGAAAGAAAATCCAGTCTATATCATTTATACATCTGAAAACAGTTTCAAATCAGAACAAATTAATATAGATGATAAATTCGTGCGTAATACTTCCATTTATACCTTGGAAAACGGAAAATTTTTGGTTGTCGGGACCTATGGAGACAAGCGATATGATGAAGATGGATTTTTTTCAATTATCATTGCTGATGGTGAAGAAAATCAACCTGATTTATATCCTTTCGATGCAGATTTTATCAGGGAACATTGGGAAAAAATGCCCAAGAACAATTCAGAAAAGGGAATTGGTGCTGACCCTGCATATGAATGGTGTCTTTCACCCGAAGTTTATTTTTGCGAAGACCATTCAATTGTGATGGTAACTAAGGTGTTTCATAAAATCGGGCTCGAACATCCCAATGACACGGTTTACGACCCAGGTGCAGTTTACAATGAACTCATTGTTCTTAAAATAAATGAAAGTGGCGAATTAATCTGGAAAAAAAACGTGTTTTGGAATTTGAATACGGACAAGGAGGGTAATCACCCTTACGAGATGAGTGAAGGCTACTATACGAACTATTTTAACGGGAAACTTTACCTGATTTACAATGAAATTGAAAAAGTTAAAGACAGTTCACCGGTCGTAAACACAAGAATAATGTCCATTTCAGATCAGGGAGAATCAGAAATTTTATATGAGATCAAACAAGCACGGAACGGAAAACTCATTCGCCCGGAATTCTCTCATATGCCGGACAGCAATAGAATTTTGCTCTATACCGCCAAAGGTATTAATGAGAAAATCGGGTTACTAAAACTTGATCACTAATGTACCCCACCATCCTTTCACTGCATATTATTTTTATTGTTACCTGGTTTGCAGGCCTGTTTTACATTGTGCGCCTGTTTGTTTACCAGGTTGAAGCGCGTGAAAAATCAGACCTGGAACGCAGCATTCTGGAACCTCAATTCCGGCTTATGGCTAAACGACTATGGTATGGCATTACCTGGCCTTCTTTTATTCTTACACTGATCTTTGGTCCCTGGCTGCTATACCTGAACCAGGGTCTTTTATATATGAATTTCATGTATATCAAACTGGCGTTTGTCGCCGGACTAATTAGCTATCACCTGCTCTGTCACCGGATGTTTAAAAAACTACAGCTCGGAACCGGTAGTTACACCTCGGGCTTTTTCAGAATCTGGAATGAGGTGGCGACTCTTTTGCTGGTGGCTATTGTATTTTTGATCGTCATGAAAAACCAGGTTAACTGGATTTACGGAACGGTTGGATTTATACTTTTTGGAGTACTCTTAATGGTTGCAATCAAGATCTATAAAAAAGTCCGGGAGAAAAAGTAATCCATATGAAGCTGAAGTTCAAATTCGCTCTTATCTGTTCTCTGGCAATATTTTCTGCTCTTGCGCAAAATGAAGAAAATTGTTATTCAAGAATTCAGGTTCTTTTTGATCAGAAAAAATTTGCAGAAGCTGAAAAGGATATTCAAAAATGTACTGCTTTTGAAAGCGATACCAGTCTTCAAATTTTCTATCTACGAATTCAGATGTCACTGGGTGATTTTGATACAGCCCTGGTACTTGCCCGAAAAATTTTAGTCCTGGATTCAGTCAACCAGGTTGCCATAAATGCCTGCGGTGCTTCCCATTTTATGAGTGAATCATACAACTCAGCCAGGTATTTCTATAATTTGAATCTGAGCATTGATTCATCCTTCCGATATGCGTACTACAACCTGGCTATGTTAAATAACGCAGAGCTAAAATTTCAGGATGCCCTCAGGGATATTGGATACTACCAGCAGCTTTACCCGGAAGAGGCAGACGGTTACATCATGGAGGGAGATATTTACTATGAAATGGGGCTAGCTGACACAGCGCGTATACTCTACGAAAAAACAAGAGAACGGTTTCCGAATTATTCAGTCACCTACCAGGCTATTGCAGAATGGCATTTTGACCGGGAAGATTATGAGCAGGCCCTAAAAAAAATAGACCAGGCTCTGCTACTTGATCCACTTGATGATGTGAATTATTACCTGAAGGGGCAGATTTTGTTTTACATGGATGATCAGCATTATAAAGAGGCTATTAAAAACCTGAAAATTTCGAATGAACTGAAAGAGGACGCTACCGGATATTATGCCCTTGCTGTTTGCTATGAATACAGCAATAAATCGGGCAAAGCACTTGAAAATTATAACCGGGCCATTGCCATGGAAAATAACGAACCCTTGTATTATGGCGAAAAGGCAGCACTGTTGCTAACCCTGCGCAACTATTCTGAAGCCCTGGATGTAATAAACCAGGCCATTGCCAGGGATACCACCGATCTCTATTATTATGTCATCCGCGCCCGCATATATCAGGGAATAGGGTTAAATTCCAACGCTTTGGACGACTATAAAAAAATTCTTGAAACTGATTCGCTCTACACCGACGCCTTTTTCTACCGTGCCTTGTTGTATGAAGATCTTAAACAAACTTCCGCTGCAATGGATGACTACAATGCATTACTCGCAATAGATCCGGAAGACATTGATGCCCTCTTTAACAGAGCCATGCTACGCACAGATGCAGGAGATCTTGAAGGGGCCAAAGAAGATTATACTGCGGTTATTGACCTGAATGAAACAGATGGTGATGCCTATTTTAACCGGGCCCTGATATATCTGGAACAAAACAATATGCGAAAATTCTGCTCTGACATGAGCCTTGCCGCACAGTATAACAGTAAACGAGCCAAAAAACTGGTACGAAAATATTGTTGACAGTAGCAGAACACACTCTCATTCAGGATTATTCTTCTCGGAATAATACCTGATTTTTCCCGCAGATTGCCGCAGATTAAAATTCCGCTGATTGACGCAGATCTTTATATCCTATTATTCTAAATCCGCGTTATCGGCGTTCCTTTTCCGCGTGAATCTGCGGGAAATAATCGTCTCTCTTACAAAGTTGCCTTATGATTGTGGCTGTTTGAAATAATCCGCCACCAGTTTTGCTTTTGACGGACCAACCACCACTGCTATTTCTTCTTCTGTGGCTTCTTTCAACCGCTTGATTGATTTGAAATGACTCAACAGGTCCTGCGCGGTTTTTTCACCAACGCCATCTATTTGCGTGAGCTCGGTTCCCAATGCATTTTTGCTGCGTTTGTTGCGGTGATGCGTAATACCAAACCGGTGTGCCTCATTACGCATGTGCTGAATAATTTTGAGCGTTTCAGAGCGTTTATCAATGTAAATAGGAACTGAATCACCGGGATAAAAAATTTCTTCCAGTTTTTTGGCAATACCAATCAGGGATATTTTTCCACGTAATCCCAATTCATCAATGCTTTTTAAAGCTGCGCTCAACTGCCCTTTGCCACCATCAATCACCACCAGCTGCGGCAATGATTCCCCTTCATCCAGTAACCGCTTGTAACGACGGTAAATGATCTCTTCCATGGATGCAAAATCATTGGGACCTTCTACCGTTTTTATGTTAAAATGGCGGTAGTCTTTTTTTGCCGGTTTTCCGTTTTTAAACACCACGCAGGCCGCAACAGCATTCGTACCCTGGAAATTGGAATTATCAAAACATTCAATATGCACCGGCCACTCTTTCAGGCGCAGGTCTTTTTTCATGGTTTCCATGATGCGCTCAGTATGCCGTTCAGGATTCACCAGTTTTTCTTGCTTGTGCTTTTCAAGCATGTAAAATTTGGCATTACGCTGTGACAATTCCAGCAATGTCTTTTTTTCACCGCGCTGCGGATTCGTAATTACCAGGTTTTCGAAAATAGCCTCAATGTTGGTATCGGTTATAATTTCTTTAGCCTCTTCACCATATCGCTCGCGCATTTCAACCAATACCAGCGGAATAATTTCTTCAGGTTTCTCATCCAGCTTTTTCTTCACTTCCATGGTATGGCCCTGAATAATGGCGCCGTTGCTGATTTTGAGATAATTCACATAGGCCTCTTTTTCATCCTCTACCAGGCTGATGACATCGACATTGTGAATGGTCGGACTCACAATAGCTGATTTACTGTGATAATTATCCAGCATGTCAATCCGTTCTTTAATATCCTGTGCCTCTTCAAATTTCATTTCCTCAGCACGTTTTTTCATCATTTGCCGCAACTCAGCAATAACGGCATTTACATTGCCTTTCAGAATATTCCTGATCTCGTCAATATACACACCGTACTCACTTTCCTGCTGCGCGCCTATGCACGGCCCCATGCAGTTTCCAATATGGTACTCAAGGCATACCTTGTACTTTTTCTGTTCAATGTGTTTGGGTGCCAGGTTCAGATTACACGTTCTGAGCGGATACACTTCTTTAATCAGGTCGAGCAGTGTATGCATCATTCTGCCCGAAGCGTACGGACCAAAATATTTAGACCCATCTTTAATCACCCTGCGGGTAGAAAAAACTCTTGGAAATTCTTCATTCTTAATACAAATCCACGGATACGTTTTATCATCTTTCAGTAAGATATTGTAGCGCGGCTGGTACTTTTTTATGAGGTTATTTTCCAGCAACAAGGCATCCAATTCCGTGTCTACCACCATGTATTTGATGTCGGCAATTTTACTGACCAGGATATTGGTTTTGGCATTGTCATGCGCCTTTACAAAATACGACGAAACGCGTTTTTTCAAATCCTTGGCCTTGCCCACATAGATGATCGTTCCGTTTTTATCATAGTATTGATAAATTCCCGGACTGTTGGGCAGGGTTTTTAATTTTTCACGCACATCGGCTGACATGGTACAAAGTTAGGTTGATTTCAGATACTAAACGCAGGATTTTCAGATGTGTTTGACTCCGCCCCGGAACAGATAATCAACTAACGGTATCACTTAATAAGCAGTGCTTTGAATCTATACCGGCGCCCCTGTTAAACCAGAAAAAACAACGCATATTCGATTCAAAATCGGATTGTATGCGTTTCATCTCTGTCTCTTGCCTTGTGTTTTTGTTTTGCAGTTGTAATCTGAATTATCCGGCCGATTCCAATTCAGCCTTATCCGGAAAAATCACAAAAGCTCAGGTTTTACAATACCTGCCAGGTATCCATGCAGGGCATTCACAAAAGGTTAAAACCATTGTTTCGGGGCAAAAATCGTTCCGCATCAAAACCCGTCTGATAACGCATTCCCGCTTTCTTTTTCTTGATTTTGCCGAAGACAAAAAGGGGCAACTGGCCAACTACAAAGACATTACACCGGCATTTGAAATTGCATCTGCCGTAACCCGGGTTTACGAAATTGACCATTCAACGCTGGCTTTGCAGTATGAAGATTTTGTAGGCAGAACGGTAGTGGTTAATAGCGGTGACCGCACGCAAATTACCTGTAAAATTTCAAAACTGGTGCTGGTAGCTGATCAGGCCTATACAGACCCTTACCTGGCTGCGGTACTTGAAATTCCTGAAAATACGTATTTGAATTATGCCTGGGCAACTACCAATAAAAAACTGAATCCGTACCCGTTCAGTCCGATTGAAGATCCCTTGCTTTCAGAAACGGCCCTCACCCGTTTTGATTCGTTATACGAATACCAATTAGTCCGTGAAAAATGTGCTCAGAAAACCGATGATTTTGATTATGATGAGACGACTGTGAACATTTATGAATTTCGAAAAAATGAAAAATACATCCTGGTGAAGTATGATTGTGTTGGCATGTGCGGAAGCCTTGATGAAAGTTATGCCGCACTATACCACGTAACACCTGGTAACTGGGTGCGTGAAGCAGAGGGCCCCATACCGTTTTATTTTCACGATCTGATTGATGTAGATGGTGACATGTATCCTGAACTTTTAATGAGTGGCTTTGCTACAACAGCAATTTATGAAATCAATTTTAAAGGATTCAGTGAAATGGAATCTGTCAATTGGTCAACTACAGAATGCCCTTGCTGATTAATTTAAATTCGCTTTTTCAATGACAGGTTGCCATCCGTATTTCTTCAGAAAATTTGTGGTACCGCATTATGTTGTTATCCACTTGTACGACCAAAAAACACCTGGTTGCATTCTGATTTTTTTAAAGACTCACTTTCCAGATCACCGTTCCATCCAATATATTCAAACAAACAACGGTGCCGCCGAAGGTTGTGATAAGCTTATCTTCACTGGCAAATGCAATACCGGGTAACGGATCAGGTGTTACTTTATCTGCCCCGGCAAATTTGCGCTGTTCCTGACGCCACAGCGGTTTAAGATCAAAACTAACCGCTGAAAAAAGGGCGTGCGTGCGCTCCAGGGTTTCATAATGGCGAATCACAAACAAGCGATTTTTGGCATTATAAGCGACAATTTCAGGATCCAGAAACTCCCCCTCAAAATTCAGTACCTCGTAATTTTTATCGTGAAAAACCAATCGTTCAATTTCACCCGTACTTGTTTCAAAATTGAAACACCAGGATTTAGTGTCGGCAGGATCTGTGTAACGAAGTTCATATTCATCCAATTTAAATCCACCCGTATACCGGTCAGGCGGATACTGCTGCGCCACTAATTCATCTGTCAGCAAATTGTAACAATAGAAATGCCCATCTTTGGCGGTAATGGTCAGCCATGCCTCATTTTTGAACTGATACGCTTCTGAACTGCGGTTTAAATCCATAATTCCACCCTTCAGTTCCGGAAATTTTTCAAATCCCTTTTCTTTCGATCGTTCACCTGTTTTTGAACCATCTTCCAATGAATATTCTACTGCCCCGGTCCATTCAAAAAAGAAAACGGATTTTTCAGACATACCCAGTATTTCAGGTGATTCAATATTCATGCGGTACTTAAGCGCACCGGTTTTCAAATCCAACACATAAAGGCGGTAAGCCTCCCACGAACCACCGTCACCATCACCCTGATAATGTTCTTCAACCAGGCAAAGTTCGCTTCCATTGGTTAATCCCCCAATAAAATGACCGGCATAACCGTGGTCACTCATGACCATGTACATCAGGCCGCAAAAAGCCAGCAGACTCACCGAAATTTGCGTAACCCGTGCAAGTACCAGGTTTTTGAATGGCCTGCGCATAATCATCAGCGTGGGCACCAGGCACAGAAAAGTGAAGACGGTCATAAACGCCCAGGTCTCTGAGACAATATAATCCAGTATAGCATCCATGAAACCGAATGTACACAAATTAATGCGATCCGGGTAACCGGTTATCCGTATCCAAAAAAAATGCCCCGGCGCAAAGAAAGAGAGAGACAAAGCCGGAGCATTTTAACCATGAACCAATGACATCCGGTGAAGACAAGCATGCGCAGGCTGAGACGCTGATGGAATTGGTCCCGGCGATTTTACGTCGGGATCTTATCCATAAAATGCGACTGTTGGAACGTGAATAGATCAAATACAAAAAAAATGCCCCGGCGCAAAGAAAGAGAGAGACAAAGCCGGAGCATTTTAACCATGAACCAATGACATCCGGTGAAGACAAGCATGCGCAGGCTGAGACGTTGATGGAATTGGTCCCGGCGATTTTACGTCGGGATCTTATCCATAAAATGCGACTGTTGGAACGTGAATAGATCAAATACAAAAAAAATGCCCCGGCGCAAAGAAAGAGAGAGACAAAACCGGAGCATTTTAACCATGAATAAACTACCGATAAGCTCCGCTCGTTTGCAGATTCGGGCTGTACGCATATTCAAAACAGAATAAACCGCTTTGAATTTTGACCGGTATAAAAGTAGGCCGCCGGTACGGAATGCATGTTAATTTGACGTAGCCATTTCATTAACAGATTTGCACGTATCTTTGTACCATGCGCTTTGATGAATACCGTATATCTCCCGAACTAAAAGAAAATCTGAATGCCATGGGTTTTGTAAGGCCTACTGATATTCAGTTTAAATCCATTCCACACATTCAGAATGGCGAAGATTTGCTTGCCATTGCGCAAACAGGGACCGGAAAAACGGCCGCTTTTGCCATACCGGTCATTGACAAAGTACAGATTCTGAAACGCAAAAAAATAGACGGCATCAAATGCGTGGTTATGGTTCCAACACGTGAACTGGCCTTGCAGATTACCGAGGTTTTTCACAAACTGGGGCGCAATACCAAAATACGTACGTTTTGTGTTTATGGTGGTGTGGAACAGGATAAACAGATTGCCGCGCTTGAAAATGGCATCGATATTTTAGTTTCAACACCAGGCCGGTTGTTTGACCTGGGCAGCCAGGGATACATTCGTTTGGGCAATGTACAGATACTGATTCTGGATGAAGCCGACCGTATGCTTGAACTGGGATTTTATGGTGATATCGAAGACCTGATTAAATACCTGCCTAAAAAAAGACAAACGCTTTTTTTCTCAGCAACTATTGATCAGAAAATAAAAAAACTGGCATATTCACTGGTTCAGGGCAATGCTATCCGCATTCAGATTTCGCCCAAAGACCCGGTTTCCAAAAATGTATCACATGCCGTTGCGTTTATAGAAATGGATGATAAACGCTTTTTCCTGGAGCGGTTAATTCGTGAAAACCCAACCTACAAAATGCTGGTTTTTGTGCGCACCAAAGTGCGGGCTGAACGCGTAAAATCAGCCATGGACCGTGTGCAGATTGAAAGCGATACCATTCACGGAGACAAGGAACAAAAAGACCGTGAAGCTGTTTTATCACGCTTTAAAAAAGGCGATTTAAAAATTCTGATTGCAACAGATGTGAGCGCCCGGGGAATTGATGTGCCCAATGTTGATTTTGTGATCAATTACGATTTACCGGATAAGCCCGAAAACTACGTTCACCGCATTGGGCGAACCGGTCGTGGAACCCAAAAAGGACAAGCTGTTTCATTTTGTGCCAAAGAAGAAAAACCGTTACTGGCAGAAATTGAAAATTACATCACCAAACCCGTTGAAGTACTGAAAATAGATAAATCAGAATACAATGAAACCATCACGTTTAATGACCCTGCCGAGCAGGACTGGAAAACGCTGATGAAAGAAGCTGGCGAAAACCCAAAGTCAAAAAAATCCAAAAAGAAATAGATCAGGGAAATTCAAAACTTCCGGCAGAGGTAACCGTAAAATTCCAAACCAATCCTGTCAATGGGGTCATGCTGAACTTGATTCAGCATCCGTTTAAGGTGTTTGGCAGATCCTGAAACGAGTTCAGGATGACTGCACAACCAGTTTGGAATTTTAATCTGCCCAATCCGGAAAAACATCCATCTCTATTCCAAAAACCAAGGTACCGAAGTAATACATAAAAAGGGTTATGATCACTACCGAAATGAGATTGAGTGCAAAACCGGTACGCATCATTTGCCCCATTTTAATTCGTTTGGTAGCAAACACAATGGCATTGGGAGGCGTTGCTATAGGCAGCATAAAACCCATGGAAGCACCCAACGTTGCAGGTATCATAAACAACAGCGGATTTACCTGCAGCGTTACCGCCAGACCCGCCAAAACCGGTAAAAAAGTTTCAACCATGGCGGTGTTGGATGAAATTTCACCCAAAAAAGTAATAAAAAGTGTAATCAGTAAAATGATCAGCATGGGGTGTAATTCACCCAAAAACGTCAGCTGACTGCCGCACCACATTGCCAGACCTGATTCACGCATACCATTTGCCAGCGCAAAACCACCGCCAAACAATAAAATAATTTCCCAGGGCAAAAGTTCGGCATCTTTCCAGGTCATTAACCGGCGCTTTTTAGCCGCTTTTGCCGGAATGATAAACAGCAATACGCCAATAAACACGGCTACAGTACCGTCGTTAAACAAACCGGAATAATGAAATATGCGCGACCATCCGGGAATCACAAAATTGCCGATACAGATATCTACCCTGAAAAACCAGAGCATTGCCATAAACACAAACAAAACCATGATGATTTTTTCTTCGTGTGAAGGCTTTCCCAGTTTTTGATAATCACGTTCTATCTCTGCCCGTGAAATGGCATTCCAGTTTGTTTTGTTCCGCACGTAAAAAAAGTAGAGGTACGCAAAAAATACCAGGAACAAAACCACCGTTACCGGGAACGCAAAAATAAACCAGTCACCAAATGTAATGGGTGGTGCCTCTGGAAAATAAACCTTAAAAATACGGGCAAACGATAAATTAGGCGGCGTACCAACCAGCGTTGTAATACCACCCACCGTTGCACTGTAAGCCACGGCCAGTAAAATGCCCACCGAATAATGGGATATTTTTTCTGATCCGTTTATTTCTTCCAGTTTAGCGAGAATTGAAATCAGAATCGGTACCATCATCATGGTGGTGGCTGTATTGGAAATCCACATCGATATGAACGTGGTGGCCAGCATAAAACCAAGCAAAATACGCGCCGGACTAACCCCTACTTTTTTCAGAATCCACAATGCAATACGCTTGTGCAGGTTCCATTTCTGAATAGCCAGAGCCATCAGAAATCCACCCATAAACAGAAAAATAACATCGTTGAAATAAACTGCCGAAACAGCTTCACCATCCATAATTCCGAACACCGGGAATAAGACAACCGGCAAAAGCGAGGTAATACCCAGCGGAATAATTTCTGTCACCCACCACAACGCTATGAGCACCGTAATGGCAAACATGTATGTGGTTTGTGGGTTGCCGGGATTAAGATCACCAAACAAAATAATCAACACAGCCAGAACCGGCGCAGCCACAAACAACCAGAAACGAATACTGTTGCGGTCTGGTTTGTCTATATGCTCAGCGGTATTCATTCAGCCTGATCAGCTTCGGGTTTCTTCTTTTTGGCATCGTGATCTTTCGGTGGATTTGGATTTTCACCACGCATGTGAATGACGAGTCCGTTGAGAAAATTGCGCAGAAACTGATCACCGCAATTGCGGTATTTCGGATGATCTTCACTTCGGAAAAGCGCCCCCAGTTCACTTTCTGAAACCCGGAAACCAACCAGGCCGCAAATGTGTACAATGTCTTTGTTGGTGAGCTTTAATGCTACACGTAGTTTTTTCAGGATGTCGTTGTTGGTCATTTCAGAAGTTTTATTTTTTGGACGTCACGCTGAACTTGTTTCAGCGTCTCTCAATTGTTTTGAAGCATTAAATTCCTACAAACAGCTTTCCAGATCAGCATTAGTAAACCAATCTGCTGCCTGATCTTTTAATTCAGGATTTTCTGTTTTGATTAAATTCCATTTCCACTCCTTATGCCAGTTCTTTAATTGTTTTTCCCGGTCAATGGCCAACCCAAATCCCAAAATTTTCTCAAAATACATGAGATCAACAATAGCATATCGTTTTGTAAACACAGAACCACAACCCGATTTATGCTGCTTTACACGTGTTTCAATATTATTTGTAACACCCGTATATAAAACGGTTCTGTTTTTATTGGACATTATATAAACGAATCCGTATTTCATCAGGCATTTTGATAACTCAGCGCAGATCCTGAAACAAGTTCAGGATGACGCTCTGAGTGTGCGTCCCCGAAATTAAGAAAAATGATGGAATTCCCGCAATATCACCTGTAAAACAAAAATCCTGCTTATCAGTAACAACATACAGCAAGCCCAACACCCAACTTCGCTAAAGCTCCGTTGGGTTAAAGAAAAAGATAAACTACTCCACAATCACCCGAATACCATCCGAATGCGACGTAAATTCCGGTGCATACATACACTGAATGGTCGTAATTCCGTTTGAGAAATCACCTTTGTGCTGTACGCGCAAATCGTATTCAAATACGTATGTGCCCTTTGGAATATAGTCAAAGAAGAAGTTGGTGGCTGCATCTTTGGTGGCTTCGTAATAACCTAAACCATCCTGGTATTTGTAGGTTGACAGAACATTGATTGGTTCAAAGCCGGATGCACGCATGTCTTTCATGTGTACATATTCCAGGTTACGATCTGTTCGCAGTTCAATACGCACCCGAATTTTATCACCCACGTGCAGCACATTTTTGTCTGTGATGGGTTTGAGTTGTTCGCCCTGGTTGGTGACTTCTACCAGGAATAATTGTTTCTGCAAACTCAGTGGCGTTTCTGCAAATGTGATTTTGTCGAGGTCTTCAAAATACTGCCAGTACGCGGCTCCCCAGGCAATACCTTTGCTGCTTTTTTTCAGGGTAATTTCACCCATTTGTTCTTTTACCTGGTCATCGGTCCAGGCGGTTTTGATATACCCGGTTCCGGCCTGTGCTTTTACCTGGTACGGATTCAAAGGGTCAGGCTTATCTACATACTGAATTTTTTCACCACCTACGGTGATATCTACCAGCTGATCGTCTGCAATTAAATCAGAACCTTTTAATAAAAGTGCATACACTGCTTCAGAAGTTTGTTTGGTGGTTTTCCAGTTGGTGGTTTGTTTTTGTTTCAGCAGCCAGATTTTTAACTCTTCGACAGATTCCTGGTCGTTAGTAACCTCATCAAACATTTCAATCATGAGTGCCTGCGTTTCAATAGGCGCTTCGTACCAGTAAAAACCAACCTGGTATTCTTTCCAGTACATGCCAAATTCATCGTGACGAATAGCGTTATCTTTCAATGATTTTACGACATCGGTAGCCAGCTCCGTCATTTCAAAACGATGAGCTGCCAATGCAATCATTCCCTTTGCATACACATTAAAATTCAACCAGAATTTTACCGCCTGGTCTTTGTAATAACCCACGGCTTCTTTGGTTTCGTTATTCATTTCAAGCTGCGGGAAATAGGAGCGGGCATAGAGGTATTGCACCTGCATGTATCCCAAATGCTGATTGTTCAGGTAATCCGGATCCCACCGTTTGGCATATTTATAATCGGTTACAATTTCACCATCCAGGTAATCCACTCCTTTTTTCACCATCTGCCAAACCTTGTGATTTTCTTTTACATCTTTAATTCCAAGATGATCCAGGTGACCCATACCGGTAATGATGTGCTGCGTAATGTAACGACTCTCAGGCATACCCGGGAACCACGGCCAGCCACCGTTTACAGATTGTGCTTTGATGGTTTTACTCAGCGCCTTGTCGAGCTCCTGTGACATACGGTTCATGTCTAATAAAACAGCCAGGTTGCGTTTGCTCTGCTCTTCATTTTTAGCATCTAAAACCCACGGCGTTTCTTCGAGAATAACTGATTTTAATTCCTGGTTTTTCTGCAGGTTTGACAAAAACGCATCAGGCGAACTCTGGCCCCACTCATCAATTACTTTTTTGATTTTTGGGTTGGAGTTCATGATGTGTGATGCAATAGCATTTGAGTAATACCGCGTAAAAGTCTGCTCGGCACATTCATACGGATATTCCATCATGTACGGCATTGCCTGAATGGCATACCAGGCCGGGTTGGATGTGAACTCCAGTGTATACCGGTGGTGTTTCAGCGTTTTACTTTTATTGGTGAGCAGTTTTTCAAATTTGAAGGTTTTGCTTTGTTCACCGCGAAGTGGCATTGGCATAGCTTCAGTAACCAGCATGCGGTTAGAAAGTATTGGCAGCACATTTTCTTCACCGTCTGAAAAATTACCGGCACCTGCCACAATTTTATACTTCACGGCACTTAATGTATAAGGCACTTCAATGCTCCATGAAACCACGGTACTTTTACCTGCCTCAGCGCTGAAAGGCAACTGCACTGTTTTTAATTTGAATACATCGTTCAGCGACTGTTCGGTAAGCGGATCAATCAAATCAAGCTGTACACGGCCTTCCAGATTCTCTTTGGAAATGTTTGAAATTTTAGCTGCAATGGTAATCTTATCACCCTCACGCAAAAAGCGCGGAGCGTTTGGAACCACCATCAGGTCTTTTTGAGTCACCACTTCTTCCTGAATGGTACCAATTTTCAGATCCTGTGTATGCGCCAATCCCAGGAATTTCCATTTGGTAAGCGACTCCGGGATGGTGAATTTAATTTTTACATCTCCGTTTGCATCGGTCGTCAACTGCGGATAAAAGAATGCCGTTTCATTGAAATTTGAGCGCGCCGTAATGTTGGAAAGATCCATTATTTTTCCATCACCGCGCATATTCATGTCTTCTCCGCTAACAGCTCCACCTAAAGCTTGTTGATTTGCACTTACCGGCATGGTTGCTCCTGTTACTGTAGTTGTTGCGAAACCATCCAATGCCACTTCAGACTCTGCAACCTCTAACCGCGCTCCTTCATCATTTTTTGAGCGGTCTTTACCGGTTGTTTCTTTTTCTTCTAAAGACTTGCTTGACAGGGTGACGTCATCAACATAATAATCAGAATCTCCATAACCATAATATCCATAATAACGGCCGTAATAATACGCATTATATCCCTGGTAATTGAGTATTGGAAAATAGCGGTACGGGTAATAGACATACTCATTCCAATAGTAATTGATGTTATAGGCGCTGATTTGTCTCATACCTGCACCATCACCCCAATACGCGCTGCCATAATAGGTTTGCCATACATTCAGAAAGAACGAGTTTGGCGTATACAATTCATCAAGGCTGGCATCGTAAAGTGTTGCCAGTAATTCAGCCGCTTCTGCCCCGCCTTTTTTGTTTTTAATGGTCATGGTCCATTCTTCTTCAGCACCCGGCAAAAGCTTGTTACGGAATGTTGAGAAAGACAGATCAAGTTCTTTGTTGGTATAAGGTACAATCACCGTAATGGACTGTGAAAAACGGCGGTTATTTTTGATTGCTGTAAAATGAATGGTGAAGTTTCCGCGATACTCTTCTTTCACCCCAAACGTCAGTTTTTTCTGCTCATTGCTCAGGGTAAACCGTTTACTTTCCACCACTTTATTGCCAACCTCCAGGTCGTAAAAAACAGAAAGGTCTTTTTCTTTGGTGCCCAGTAAAATGTCTACAACCTCGCCTGGCTCTGCTTTTGTCTGAATGTTTTTAATCCAGAGTACATCATTTTTTGGTGCTACGGTTGCGTTTGGATTGTAAACCGTAAAATAATAAACGTCTTTTACCTCAATTCCGTTTTTGTCTTTGGCAACTGCCTCATACAAATAAACGCCGGGATCCCAGGACTTGTAATTTCCAATAGCAATACTATCGGTTATCTTTGTGTCAAAACCGGTTTCAAATACCTTTTTCTCTTTTGCCCAGGTATAAATGTCGTTTTCATTTTTGTATTGTTCCAGCGGAAATAATTCCCTGAATTTTTTCTCATCCCATATCTGCAGGTCAGGCTGCTCCCACATTCGGCTGTAATAAGGCCTGTCAGGTGTTTTTAGTTTGGTAACGGTGATTTTTCCGGTAGCGGGTACCTTTTGGCCGTTAAGGTTGGTGGCAGCCAATCGCAGAAAATAATCTTCTTCATTATTCATATCAGGTGAAAAGTTGTTTCCCAACTGCAAACTTTGATACCCAACCACGAAGCTTGATGAAGTTGAATGTGTTTCACCGTTAATATCTGTAACATCTACATAAACTGTGTAGGTAAACAAAGGCAGATCTTTTGGGTCAACGGCTTTATCCGGCAGGGCTGTAAACTCAATTTTAAATTCGCCGTTTTCATCGGTTACCAGTTCTCCGTTTTCAATTTCTTTTGGCTGGTAATACGGTCTCCACCAATACCAATACGAATAATAAGACCAATGAAAACCGGTAGACCGGGTAATGCGGTATTTTACTTTGGCCCCGTCAAGACGGTTACCTGCAAATGCCTGCGCAAAACCAGTAGTTGTGACTTTTTCATTCACCATAATCTCCCCTTCAACCGGTTTCATTTCCACGTTGAATTTAGGGCGTTTATATTCCTCTACTCTGAAATAAGTGCTGCCGTATGAATTTGACAGGGTCATGTTTCCGGTTAATACATCATACGGTGCGGTGAACGTTCCCTCGAATGAACCAAACTGGTTGGTGGTAACATTTTTTTCAGCCACCACCTGTCCGTTTGCATCGTACAGCGTGACTTTGGTTTCCCAATCTTTCAGCAGTGTGCGCTCTTTACCCGAATAATTAATGCAGATACCTTTGAAATAGATTGGCTGACCGGGCCGGTACATTTTACGATCAGTAAAAAACTGTGTCTGATAGTTTGAATAGGTATCATAATATCCGTAATAATTGTAGTTATAAACGCCCTGGTTTGGTGCATATATTTCGCCGTTATGCGTCACCGAAATCAGGTATGTGCGGTAATCGTTTCCAACCGGATAAGAAATAAGTCCGTTTTCATCGGTGGTGTAATTACCGAGTGTTTTATGTTCGTAATAACGCAGTTTGTAATTATACTCTTCATACGTAACCTGCACTTTAGCACCAACCAGGGGCATACCGGTTGCGCGGTCAGATACCATAACCTGGCTCACTGCATCTGTCGTGCGGCTTTGATACGTAATGCCTGAAACCCAAAGCGGAATAAATGCAAAACCGCTTTTGCCTTCTGAAAAGTCAGACGCTGTTGCAACCACCACAAAATAAAACCCTTTGTCGAGCTCAGGAACCAGGAATTCAGAACTGTGGTTTTGATAATCACCCGGATTTGTTACCTCCAGCTCTTTGGTGTAAATGCCTTTCAGTGCGCGGAGTTCTTTGATAAACTTGTCGTAATCCTGGCGGTTATTGTTGTATTTTTTGTAGTCATACGGTACAACTTTCATGTAAACCTTATCCACGTTTTTGAACTGCAGCTGAATTTTAGAATTTGTTTTTGGAATTATGGCCTCTTCACCATAAAGCATCAGGTTTTTTTGTTCAATGGTTGATTTAAGCGCCTGGCATTGGTTTGCCCCGTATGAATCTTTGTATTTGGCAATGGTTTTATCACATATTTCAACGGCAATTTTTTTGTCCCAGCGTTTGGTGGTATCAGCCAGGTGATTGTAGGTATCACCGCGCTGTGAATGCACCAGCGCTATTTCATACCAGGCTTCAGAAACATAGGGAATGTTTGTATACGTCTCTGTTAAACGGTGCAGGGCTTTGTAATACAATTCATCTTTATCAGGCAATACCGATTTGTACTGCAGGTATTTCATGCGTTCCAGATCAACCTGAAACAAGGCATTCAGATTATTTTTTTCCAGGTGAAAACGTGTCAGTTCCTGAAATAAACGTATTGCAAAAAACTGGGTGTTCAATGAATCATTTGTTTCAGGTTTAAGCGCCAGAAACGTAGAGCTGCTGCCAAAATAACGCTCGTCTTCAATTACAAATGTTTCAGCCGGACCCGGAACGCTAAAGGTGTTACTCTTAAAAAAATCAAGTGCCCGGTGTGCTAAAAAATCAAAAAGAGTGGGCCTGATTTCATTTGATTCAGTTGTATACGATGCAATTTCACTGTAATCAGAAATGGGCGCTGCCTGTGAAATTTCATGATTCATCAGTGATAAAAAATAATGGTACCTGATTTTTTCAGCAATGCGTTTTAAATCCCAGGTGCGTATATCTTTCAAATCCATTTCAACCACATTGGTGCGGTCAGCAAATTTCCAGGAGTTTGACGCATAATAGCCCCAGTAAACCTCAGCAATAAGAGAGTGCAGAATTTCTTTAGAAGGTGACGGAGCTTTGGCTACCAGCTCATCTAAACGGTAAATACCAAGCACATAGTCATCTTCTTCAAGGTATGAATTGTATTTTAACTCATACAACACTGATTTAATTACCTGGTTGTGATTCTGCTCTTTAGCTGCCTGGTCAAAAATGAGTCCCACTTCTGTTAATGCCATGCGGTAGAGTCCTTTACGCTCCAGCGAGTCTACTTTACCCCATTGTGTTTTATAATCGGGATCGGTTCCGCTCCACTGCGTTTTTGAACTGGCTGAAGAAGACACGATTAACAGGATAAGAATAAAGGCAACCAGGCCTGCAGGAATAAGACGTTTCATGATGCTGAAATTAGATTCGATTAAATGTACAAATAAGTTGCTAAAAGGTTCAGATGAAATTAATCAGTTGCAGAAACGAACCCTTAACAGTTAATTTTTTTAGACGAACGCGTAAGGAGGTTGCACCAATAATTCCTACATTTGCTCCGGATGAAACTCTCTTCTCACAAACAACAGGTCAACGGGCTTCCGGTATCTATCAACGATATCCGCGACAAGTATTTTGAAGATATTCCACTGACACCTGAAGAAGAAAAAGCACTTAAAAATTTTGACAAATACCGCATGGAATATCTGAATGCGGCACCCAATGAAGAGATTTTTGAAAAGCGATACCTGGAGCTTCAGGCAAAAGCCAATCTTTCAGCGTATACAGACTTTCTGAATATCAACACAGACACTATCTGATTATTCCCAGTTGATTACAAAATTTTGCTGTTCCTTCGTTTCCACAGCGGCTTCACCGCGAATTGACCGCACATATTGAATGGCCTCTTCACCTGATTTTCCCAAATAGGTTTTTGCATAAACAGCCATTACGGTTCCGCTGCGACCCAACCCACCGACACAGTGTATCAGCACATTTTCTTTTGCCTTGATTTTTTTGTGTACCCAAATCAAAATGGATTTCATCTGGTCTGGTGACGGCAATCCATAATCGGGAATGGGTGAATGCAATACTTCAAGACCTGATGCTTCGTATTTTTCAAGTAGAGTTGGAACGCCATAATGCGTTAATTCGTCCGTAGAAACCAGTGTCACAACATTTGTAATACCGTTTGTTGTAATTTGATTCAGATCTGACTCCAGATCAACCCTGCCGGGCAATGGAGAAAGCGCTATAAAACTGTTTTTTAAAGGAAATTTATACACGGCGTAGGGATTCGTTGCCTGCAGATTTTCTTTGGCACAGCTGCCCAAAAAAGTGAACAACAGCATTCCAAACAGCGAAAGTCTAAGAATTGTCATACAGGGTTGGTTCAGGTATTTGTCAGGCTAATTTACGGAAATTAAAAGCTTCGTCCCAAGAGATCGTATTGTATTTATGCTGCTGGTATGCTTTACCCGGCTTCTGCCAGCGTATCACGCAATACCTAAAAATTCCGGGGCCCAGGAATTTAGTTTTGACTTTATGATTCAGAAGTAAAAATCCGCGAGGCAAGCCTGCGCGGCATTCAATTGCAAATAACTTTTCGTTTTCAAACTCTGATTTTCACTCACGAGGCGAGCCTCGGGGTATTGTAACCCTTTAGAGAATAAAAAACCCCCCGGAAAAATTCCGGAGGGTTAATTATTCAAGATTTAACCTGAATTATTTTTTAGAAACAATCATTTGTTTAGTCACTTTGTTGTCTCCGATTGTGAATGTGTAGAAATATACACCTTCAGCCATATCAGAACCATCAACAGTCAATGTATAGTTACCAGCATCTTGTGTACCCTGGTTCACTGTTTTAACCACTTTACCAGTTACATCTGTAAATGTTACAGAAACATTAGAAGCCTCATTCAATGAATAAGAAATCATTGATGTGTTGTTGAAAGGGTTTGGCATGTTTTGACCAACAAAGAAATTGGTAGCTGTAGCAGCATCAATTCCGGTGAAGTCGCGTGAATCTGTACGAACCATGATAGCCTGAGGGCTTGTCAATTGGAAAAGTGAACCATCAATGTATCCAAGAACAGTTCCTTCGTCTACAGCCTGAGCCATATAGAACTCAACAGGATCAGTTCCACCATAGTGACCAGCAACGATCAACAGGTCATCACCAGCAGCAACATCAACCGGGTTGTTCAATACCAATCTCATCCAGTTGTCAACATCTCCGGCACCAATTGTATAATCTGGTGTAGCTTCTACGTATACATAGTCAGTTCCATCAAAACGGTAAATCTGGCCATAAACCAACTGACCTTCGTTTGTTGTAGCATCAGAAATATAAACGTGAATTGCACCAATCTGGTCGTTTGCGAAAATTTCGAATACGTTACCAATCATCAAAGCTCCTTCAGGATTTGAAGAAACTGCACTGATAGCACCATTTACATCGTCGTTATCACGTGAATACATATAATCAGTTACTTCAATGAATGAATAAACTGAGTCATTGCTTGTAATTTCTTCAGCATTGGTTTGATCTAACCACATAGTGATGTCATAAACACCAAGACCAGAAGCAGGAGTGTAAGTAGTTGTCAGACCAATTGAATCACAAGCACCGAAAGCAAGTGTACCTGGAGTACTAGTACCAGTGAATACAGTTGCACCTTTGTCAACAGTAACATTCAGTTTAGATCCTGTTTGACCAACAGCACCCAGGTTGCAACGTGTAGCAGAGAAATCAATTGATGTGATTTGAGTAGTTGGAATCATGTAGTAATCCAGTCCCGGATCATAAACAACTCCTGAACGGATGAATCCTTTTGTAATTTCCTGATCGTAGTTATAGGCTTCATACAAACCGAAATCATCAACCATCCATCCATAACCTGAACCGTAAGCATCATCGCCTGAAGTTTCAAGCCATCTGAAACGAACTTTTACCTGTGACTGGCTACCAGCAACGGCAGATACGTTCAAAGAAACTGTTTCCTGAACTGCTGGCCCATTGGTAGCAAGTGCAGTGTTGATTTCATATTGGGTATAAGTTGCTCCGTTATCACCGGAAACCTCAACAAATGTCTGATCAGAGTTAAATGCTCTGTAACGTTGCTGGAATTTTAAAGTAACAGCAGGGAATGTAGAACAGTTAATAGCTGGTGTATAGCTAAGAACCGCATCTTGCGGATCTACTACACCTGCAAGCAGGTACTGAACACCATTGAAAGCGGCAAAACCATTTGCAGCAGTTGTAGAAGCCATAGCTCCCATATACGTATTTACGTCACTTGGTGTGGTTGACGTGTGAATCCATGCATGCCCGTTCGCATCTGTTGGCATTGTCCAGTTAGCAGGTGTATCAAAGTCATCCGTACCACCCGGGATCGGATCTCCACCCATACGGTCCTGACCAGCGGTCATTTCAGAGCGGACTTCTTTTGTAAATGGTGCAATAGTATGAACCGCTTGTTGCGATTGAACCTGGGCACCGGCAATACCTGCAACAAAAAGCGCAGATGCAGCGAAGTAAACCTTTTTCATTTTTCTTGTTTTTAGTATTAGTAAAGCGTAAATGTAAATCAAAAATTAATTATATCCTAACAACAGATTACCCGCTTGATTGAACGGTTATAAATCTTGATTAAACGGTAAAAAGGCTTAATCAGCATCTCTGAAAGCCGGAAATTGGGTTCTTACTGCGGTTAATGAATCGTATGAAAGGGTTAAAATTTTCACCTGTTCCTGGTTTTTTGTCAGCTGACAATCACGGTTGCCCCAGGGGTCAATCAGCGCCGAGTCACCGGAATAACTGATTCCCTTACCATCTTGCCCAACGCGGTTTACACCAATACAAAATGCCTGGTTTTCAATAGCCCTTGCCTGGAGTAAAACCGACCATATTTCTGCACGCTTTTCAGGCCAGTTGGCCAGGTAAATAACCAGGTCATATTCAGGCCGGTCACCCACTGTTTTATTCCGGGAAAATACTGGGAATCTTAAATCATAACAAACCTGAAGCAATATTTTCCACCCGTTAAGATCATACAAAATACGTTCTTTTCCGGCCGTGTAAAAATCGTTTTCACCAGCCATCCGAAACAAGTGCCGCTTGTTGTAAAAGGTCATTAAACCCGATTTTGAAACGATTACAAACCGGTTATAAAAGTATTCGGAATCTTTTATGATAAGGGTTGCACCAATTTGACAATCAAGCTTTTCAGCCCAATTATGGAGCCATTTCACCGACGGGCCCTCCATATCTTCTGCCAAAGCAGCTGCATTCATGCTGAAACCAGTATTAAACATCTCAGGTAACAAAATCAAATCACAAGACCCCGGCGCAATTTTTGAAAAATGATTTTTTTCAACGTGGTTTTGGTTGGCCGTTTTATCCTCCCAAAACTGATTGGTTTGTATAATGGCAATTCTCAGATTTTGCATAATTTTTCTGTTGCGGTAATTAACGTTTCATCGGTTTTGGCAAAACAAAAACGAAGGACTTTATGATCCGTGCGCTGCTGATAAAAAACCGACACCGGAATGGATGCCACACCGTGTTCTATGGTCAGCCGCCGGGCAAAGTCAACATCACTTTCCCCGGTGATTTGTGAATAATCAAGCAGGCAAAAATAGGTGCCTTCACACGGCATTATTTTAAACCGTGACGTTTTTAGGGCGCCGGTAAACAAATCTCTTTTTGCCTGGTACATGCCCGCAATGGTATCGAGGTCATTAAACCGTTCAAGATAGGCCGCAATGGCGTGCTGCATGGTGTTATTCACACAAAAAACATTAAACTGGTGTACCTTTCTAAACTCTGCTGTAAGCGCTGCAGGGGCAATGCAGTAGCCAATTTTCCACCCGGTTACGTGCAGTGTTTTACCAAAACTGTACATTACAAAACTACGGCTCCGGAGCAGTTCACTTTTTAATACAGACTGATGCTGACCGCTGAATTGAATACGCTCATACACCTCATCAGAAATTACGTAGAGGTTTTTGTGCTTTGCCAGAATGCGCTCAAATTCTTTCAAATCGTGCTCACTCCAGACAGAACCGGCCGGGTTATTTGGATTGTTTACAACAATCAACCTGGTTTTAGCTGTAATTTGCTGCTCCAGCTGTTCCCAATCAATCTGGTACGACGGAAAACGAAGGGCGAGGTGAACCGGTTTACCACCAAACAAAATCACCGCCGGATCATAGCAGTCATAAGCCGGGTCAAAAAGGATTACTTCATCACCCGGGTTAATCAACGTTGCAATGGCTGTAAAAATAGCCTGCGTTGCACCGGCTGTTATGGTAATTTCAAGGTCACTGTCTACCGCAATACCGTGCCGGGCAGATACGAGTGCAGCAATCTGCTGCCGTAAATCAACCCTGCCGGCCATTGGGGCATATTGCACCTGGTCAGCATCAAGGGCCGCTTTAACCAGTTCTTTCAACGTATCAGAAACCGGAAAATCAGGAAAGCCCTGTGATAAATTGATCGCCTTATGTTCGGCTGCCAGCGCTGACATTACAGTAAAAATAGTGGTTCCTACATGAGGTAATTTGGATTGCATGATTTAATTGGTTGGTGCTACAAGATACACAGTTTTGTTTTTTTCTATTTTCGATTACTTAGAATTATTCTAAATAAGTCTTGAAAATCCCAATACTACTGAGTAGATTTGCATAAAAAACAGAACATTGTTTAACGCAGAAGCCATACGAACCCAATTTCCGATACTTAAAACCCAGCTTGGAAAGTATCCGCTGATTTATTTTGACAACGGGGCTACCTCACAAAAACCGCAGGTGGTAATTGATGCTATCACTCATTATTACACCAGTCAAAATGCAAATATTCACCGGGGTGTACATCACCTGAGTCAGCTTGCTACTGAGTTGTATGAAAATGCACGAACCTGCATTCAAACGTACCTGGGCGCCCGGCACAGTCATGAAATCATTTTCACATCCGGCACAACCGGCGGCATAAATCTGGTTGCCCATAGTTTTGGTAAACTGCTTAAGCCGGGTGATGAAATTCTGATCACAGAAATGGAACATCACTCCAACATTGTTCCCTGGCAAATGCTGGCCGAAGAACGGGGATTGGTGCTGCGCTACATTCCTATTACACCGCGGGGTGAACTGGATCTTTCAACACTGGATACGCTGCTGAACGAACGCACAAAGCTTGTATCTGTTGCACACATTTCAAATTCACTTGGTACCATTAACCCCATTCAGCAATTAATTTCCAAAGCACATGCAAAAGGTGCGCGGGTATTAATTGACGCGGCCCAGTCGCTTCAGCATGTTGCCGTAAATGTGCAGCAGCTGGATTGTGATTTTATGGTTTTTTCAGGTCATAAAGTTTTTGGCCCAACAGGCACCGGTATACTTTACGGTAAAGAAGAACTGCTCAACGCCATGCCGCCTTACCAGGGCGGCGGTGATATGATTAAAACGGTGAGCATGACTCAAACGGTGTACAATGATTTGCCCCATAAATTTGAGGCCGGTACACCCAATATTTCAGGGGGCATTGTACTTGGAACGGCTATTGAATGGTTGTCAAAACTGGACATTGCGGCCATAGCTGCTTATGAACAGGACCTGCTGGATTATGCAACACACAAACTAATGGAGATAGACGGTGCTGAAATTTATGGCACAGCCGCTCACAAAAGCAGCATTCTTTCTTTTTTGGTGAAGGACACACATCCTTATGACGTGGGCACCTTGCTAAACCAGCAGGGCATTGCTGTACGCACAGGCCATCATTGCGCACAACCGGTGATGGATTATTTTAAAATTCCCGGAACCATACGCGCTTCTTTTTGCTTTTACAATACCAAAACAGAAGTTGATTTTTTCATAGATGCACTTAAACGTGCTGTTCACATGTTACGCTCATGACACTGGCTGAAAAAGAAAACGAAATTATTGATGACTTTTCGGTTTATACAGACTGGATGGAAAAGTATGAGTATATCATTGAACTGGGCAAAGACCTTCCACCCATTGAAGAAAAATACAAAGTACCTGAAAATGTGATTAAGGGCTGCCAGTCTACTGTTTGGCTGCATGCTGAAAAAGCTGGCGAAACGGTGGTTTATACTGCCGATGCCGATGCCATTATAACCAAGGGCTTAATTGCCCTGCTGATACAGGTTTTATCAAACGAAAAGCCAGACACCATTATCAACGCTGATTTAAAATTTATAAAAGAAATAGGGCTGCAGGAACATCTTTCACCCACCCGATCCAATGGTTTGCTTGCTATGGTGAAACAAATGAAATTAGATGCGCTGGCACTTAAAATGAAGTCATGATTTTTTCAAACGGAGAACATATGGACAAAGAAACCAAGAAGATGCTCGAGGGGCTGATCATTGCCGCGTTGAAACAAATTTACGATCCTGAAATACCGGTAGATATTTTTGAACTGGGACTCATCTACGAAGTAAAAATCAAGGATGAAGGCCAGGTTGAAATTGATATGACACTCACCTCACCAAACTGCCCGGTGGCAGAATCACTGCCTAATGATGTCAAAACAAAAATTGAAAGCGTACCCGGCGTTATGGAATGCAAGGTAAATATTGTCTTTGATCCACCGTGGTCAAAAGACATGATGAGTGAAGAAGCCCAGCTTGAACTGGGTTTTCTGTAAACCTGTCCGCTTAAAAGGCTGTTTAAATTTGATTCTGTGATTAAAATTTTCCCGCGGATTGTCGCTGAAAAATGCGCTGATGAACGCCGATTAAACCAGACTCAATTATGCCTCATCCTTTTCTGCAGAAATTTGCGTAAAAAATCTGCGCTGATCTGCGGGAAAATCCGATCACAAAAATTCAGTCTCCCCGCTGATCGCGCTGAAAAATGCGCTGATGAACGCCGATTAAAGCAGACTCAATTATGCCTCATCCTATTCTGCGGAAATTTGCGTAAAAAATCTGCGCTGATCTGCGGGAAAATCCAATCACAAAAATTCAGTTTCCCCGCTGATCGCGCTGAAAAAGCCGC
>JACPUU010000010.1 GCA_016192075.1 Bacteroidota bacterium
ACCTACAAAATAAGACATGGTATCTACTCCATCTCCTACGTTTAAGTCACATACTGCGCGAACATACCAGTGGTAATCTGTTGATCCGGTCAATCCGGTCAGTCCATCTGAGTTAGTCAGCAAGCCATAATCCTGTGTACCGGCTCCCAATAAAAAGCCTGAAGTTCCCCATTCTACATCCCAGATTGTTTCCATACCACCTGCTGTCCAGTTCAGTGTGGCGCCTGATGCCGATAGACCGGTAACGTTTGGTGAAGTAGGTTCAGGACATAATGTTAATGTTGTAAATGAAAGTGCTCCATAGCAGTCACCCAAATCAGAAGTAATGTAAACATCGTATCCAGTGCTTGCATTTAATCCGGTAATGTTAACTGTAGGAGAAGCTGTGTTTATAATTGTTCCTGCACCAAGCGGGAATCCAGAAGGACCGTATTCAACATCCCAGCTTGTTCCGCCACCTAAATCAGTCCATGAAATAGTTGCACCGGAATTTGTAATAGGTGAAGCAGTAACACCTGAATAAGAACTTACCAATCCTAAAAACGAATCAACGATTGTTTCAGTTGTCGGGTTGTCGATGTAAAGTCCGCTTGAACCGGCATAAAGCAAGTAATAAATACGGGTGTTGGTACCAATGCCTGTAAGTGAATGCAGGGTGTTATCAGAGTTTGTAGAATAGGTATGTGACGCTGAAGGGTTTTCAGGTACAATAATTACCTGGTTGATTGATGGATCGAATGCATTGTAAACACGTTTTACAAAGACACTGTACGATTGACAATTCACCGATGTTGTGAACGTGTATGAATCTACCAGTCCGCCTCCATCTGCACCATTGTTCCCAGTAAGTTCGAATAATGTAACAGCATTGATATCAGCGCCCATTACAAATAATCCCGGTAAATGTCTGGTAAAATACTGTCCGCCGGCACCAAACGCCGCACTCGCAGTAATAACGTTATCAGAGTAACTGATTGCCGATTGAAAGTTTGTATTCAGGTAATTTCCGCCATCATACATATCATTACCCCCATCACTAATACTGTTTCCACCACCGTCATAGGCAAAGGTATACATACTTGGAATCTGTGATGTCACTGATGTATAGTTTGCGTTAAGATCAGCCAGAACATTTGAGAGCGGCTGCGCAAAACCTAAACCGGAGACACAACAGGCAAAAAACAATGAATAAAGTTTTTTCATAAATAGAATTTGTTTAAGGTAGGGTAAAGATATGAAAGAAATCTGAAACACAAAATCATTTTGCCTGGTAACAAAAAAAAGCGTCCCGGCTGTTGAGCCGGGACGCTTAAAGGAATTTTAATTCTAACGATTATTGTTTAACAACACGTGTTTCCTGAATGGTATTTTCTGTAGTAATACGCACTACATAAACACCTCTTTCAAAACCACTCATGTCAAGGTTATAATTTCCGGTAACACCTGAAATCACGATTGATTTAACCAGTTTACCCTGAACATCGAGTACATCAATAACACCTGAAGTGATATTCAGATTCTGGATAGTCAATACATCCATTACCGGGTTTGGATAAACCGATAATACTTCAGAAGCATTATCTGCAATTCCTAATCCTACACAATCATCCAGATTTACTGTTACAGTTGCTACTGCATCTGCACATGCACCTGTGCTGGTTACGGTATAGGTAAAATTATAGGTTCCGGCTGCAAACATATCTGACTGGAAAATACCATTTACCATTACACCTGTAGCATCATCATCTGTCCAGGTTCCACCCATTTGAGGAAGTCCTGACAACATTTGGATCAGGTAAATATCACCCGAGTTACAAGCTGTAACGGTATTATCATTACCAGCACTTGGAGCGGTTTGAATGTTTATCGTTGTTCCAACAGTATCAGTTCCGCAAGAAGTTCCTTCTACATAATAGAACGGATATGTTCCGGCTGGTACACCTGTCAGGTCTATCACATTGCTTACCTCATTGCCCGGTGCTACATCCGGATTATACCAGGTTC